>CAVVME010000007.1:0-55041 GCA_963749365.1 uncultured Solirubrobacterales bacterium | reverse complement strand
TCGCCTCGTAGCTGGGGACCTCTGGGATCCGCATCCCGGCCGCCGCCATGCGCAGGTTGATCAGCGTCTCGACCTCGAACCCCGGAACGTCGAGCGAGATGAAGGGCAGGCAACGCGCCCAGAAGGCGTTGTAGCCGTAGCAGAGGTCGGTGAAGTGGGTCCCGTGCAACAGGTTTGCGGTGATGTTGAGCCCGGCATTGCCGGCTCGGCGCAGCAGGGTGATGTCTGCGCTTCCGCCGCCCTCGAGGAAGCGCGACCCCTTGGCGAAGTCGGCGTCCTCCTCGAGCGCCTCGACGAAGCGCGGGATCTCCTCGGGCGCGGCCGAGCCGTCAGCGTCGAGCATCACGATCAGGTTGCCGGTCACGGCCGCGAACCCGGTCCGCAGGGCATCGCCCTTGCCGCGGCCGGCTTGGGTGAGGACTCGGATGTCCGGCCTGACCGTGGTCGCGACCTCAATCGTCCGGTCACGCGAGTTGCCGTCGACGAGGATCACCTCGTGAAGGTCCTCGGGAAGGCGCTCGAGAACGGGGCCGATGTTGCCCTCCTCGTTCATCGCCGGGACGACCACGCTCACCTTGGTCTTGCGCTGCTGCCGCCGGTCCGGGCCCTTGTAGGGCACCGCGGCACGCGCCTGGCCGGCGCTGACCTCCAGGAGCGGCAGGCCACCGACCTGGCTGTGCTGTTTCGCCGGCGTCTCGAGCAAGTCGAGGGGCCGCGGCAGCAGGCTGACCGGCACCCCCACGGCTTGGAAGGTGCGGATCAGGCCGACGAGGCTGCTGTCGTCGTGGCTTCGCGAGGCGATCACGACTCGGTCGGCGCCGTGACGATCGACGATCTGGAGGGCATCCGAGCGGCTCGGCACGCCGTCGAACGACGACTGGGCGAGGGTCATGCTGGAGACGATCGTCGCGTGCTCGGCAAGGGGCGCGTACGCCTGCAGCCGCTCGGCGGTGTCCGGGTCTCCGATCAGCACCCAGCGCTCGGGCCGCCGCAGTCGCGCGATCACCGGAGCCGCCACGAGGCCGCCGGCGGCCGAGAGGACCGCGGTACCGGCCCAGATGCTCAGCTGCTCGGCGACGGTGACCGGACGCTCCGCCAGCATCGCAGCGGCCCAGGCGAAAACCGCCGCCGCCAGCAGGCGCATGAGGGTCGCGTCGCGGGCATGCTGGATCGCCTGCGCCCCGCCGTCGCGGTAGGCGCCGCAGGCCCACTGCAGGCCGACGAAGATCAGCGGCGCAACGAGGATTGCGGGGATCGCCCCGGCGCCTGAAAGCGTAAGCATGCTCGCGAGCACCACGGCCGAGCTGAGAAGGTCGATGCCCACCAGCAGCCAGGCCCCGTGCCCGCGGCGAGACTCGGGCATGCTGCCGAGGGTCGGGCGCTCGTGCGCGGCCGGGCGGTCGCGGGCTGCGCGAAGGCGGAAGGGACTGCGCCACGGGAGCGTCTGTTCGCTGGCTGGGGGCATCTGGCTGGTGGGCTTGAGATCCGGGGTTCGTAGCGGCGTCTGTGACTACTGTCGGTTTCAACGCCGCAAACCCTTAGAGCTCGAAGAACCGGCCCGCGCCGCGCAGGCGATCCCGACCGCGGCGATCAGGGCGAGCACCACGATGTAGGCCGGGTGGGAGATCCTCGAGGCCTCGCTCGTCGCCGGCCAGAACAGCGCCACCCCGCTTGCCGTCGCCACGTCCCGCAGCAGGTGCGCGCAGACGCCCAGGGCAGCGCCGAGCGCGATCGCGCGCACGGTTCCTCGGCTCACCGCCGCCAGCGCGCAGAGGACGAGCGGGGTCAGCAGGCTGTGCGTGTACGGGCGTGGCGTCCCCTCCGTGAGACCCTGCCAGCCCAGGTACTGGGGGATGTGGTCGAGATCTATCGCCATGCAGGCCACCAGCGCGGCGAGCGCGAACGCCACCGGCGGCGCGGCCGGCAGAAGGGCGACCAGCAGCAGGAGCACGAGAATCCCGGTCGCGAGGTGGGCGGGCTCGTCGAGGACGCCGACCTGGGACGAGCGGGCCCCGGCATCGGTGATCAGGTCGATGCAGAGCACCACGGTGACGAGCAGGAGCGGCCCGGCGACACGCCCGCTCCATCGAACCGCCGGGGATCCGCCGGCCCCGATCGCGCCTCCCGCCATCCGGATCACGCTACTGAGGTCGTCTCGCGACCCACCCCAAGCGGATCGTGGTATAGCCGCCAGGCCACGCAGGCACTGGGCCACCACGAGCCATGCCGCTTCCTGGCGCTTGACTGGCGAGGGGGGTCCCGTGCGCGGGCTCGAACGCGTTCAGGCGGACACGGCGGGCGTCGCTCGATGCGACCATGCGGGAACCGAACGACCAGAGGAGGCTTTAGATGCCCGAGTTCCCCGCGCCGAAGGAGGGGATCGTGATGCGACAGGGCCGCGGGGCGGAGATTCGCCGCTATCTGCGCGGTCCGGATCGGCACCTGATCGCGGTCGGTCAAACGACCGGGGCGGCCGCTCCCCGGCGGTGTGCCGCCGCCTCTGGCGATGGCTGAGCACCCTGGCGACCAAGCGGCCTCGGCACTCGAGGAGCTCGCCTTCCTGTACATGCCGAGCCTGGACGTAGCCCAAGACCTCGAGTTCTACGGCGAGAGGTTGGGGGGCGAGATCGTGTTCGCGATCGAGGCCTTCGGTGCCAGGGTCGCGCAAGTGAGGCTGAGCGAGCACGAGCCTCACCTGCTGCTCGCAGACCACCTGGAGCGTGAGGCGCCGGTGCTCGTCTTCCGGGTCGACGATCTCGAAGCCACGCTCAGCTCGCTGCAAGGCGCCGGTGTCGAGGTAGGCGCCCGCTTCGGGATCCCCCAAGGCCCTTGCGCGGAGCTGCGCGCACCCGCCGGCCAGCGGCTAGCGGTGTACGAGGTCACGCGCCCCGGCACCGACGCCCGGCTCGCCGGCAGGCACGACTTCGGACCGGGAGCGCAGGGCGGCTAGCCCCGAGCTCGGCGTCGTTCGACTATCCCGATGCAGGCCCTGTGAACCGCTTGTTTCCATCGCTGAGGAATTACGAGCGCGACTGGGTTCGCGGGGACGTGGTCGCCGGGCTGACGGTCTGGGCAGTGCTCGTGCCGTCGGCGTTGGCTTACGCGACGATAGCTGGGGTCCCGCCCGTCGTCGGCCTCTATGCGGCGCCGGCGGCGTTGGTTTTCTACGCAGCGCTCGGCAGTTCGCGGCAGCTGATCACTGGGCCATCGGCCGCCGCCGCCGCATTGTCGGCTGCGGTTGTCGGCAACGCCGTTGCGGGCAACGGCGATCAGTTCGTGGCCACAACGGCCGCGCTCGCCATCTGTGTCGGACTCGCCGCGTTGGTCGCCGGCGCCCTGCGCCTTGGGTTTCTGGCGAGCTTTATCTCCAAACCCGTGCTCGAGGGGTTCATAGTCGGCCTGTCGCTGACGGTCATCGCCGGCCAGCTCCCGACGCTGTTCGGAATCGAACACGGCAGCGGCGACTTCTTCGAGAGAGTATGGGACTTCCTGATCAACATCGATCAGACCAGCGGCCTCACGCTGTTGGTCGGGGTTGGGTCGCTCGCGGTGCTGCTCGGGCTTCCGCGGGTCGCACCGGCGATCCCAGGCACGCTGGCGGCTGTGGTAATGGGAATCGTCGCCGTCGAGCTCTTCGACCTCGGCGCCCACGGAGTGGCGATCGTCGGCTCGATCGACCCTGGTCTGCCCTCGTTGGGTCTCCCTGACGTCAGTCTCGGCCGCTTCGGTGGCCTGATCGCCGCAGCCTTGGGGGTCATGCTCGTCGGTTTTTCTGAGAGCCTGGGGACCGCCAAGACATATGCCCAACGGGAGAACCGGGAGATCGACCCGAACCGCGAACTGGTCGGCCTCGGCATCGCGAACCTCGGCAGTGGGATATCCGGTGGGTTCGCCGTCAACGGGAGCCTCTCGAAGACGGCGGTGAACAGCACAGCCGGCGGGCGAACCCAGCTCGTCGGGTTGATCGCCGCCGCCCTGACGATGCTCACCCTGCTGTTTCTCACGGGCTATTTCGAGAGTCTGCCCGTGGCGACCCTGGCGGCCGTGGTGATCGCCGCCCTGATCGGCTTGATCGACTTCTTGGCGCTTCGCGATTTCTACCGCGTCTACAGCAGCCGGCTCGGCCGAGCCTACGGCTTCGCGGCACGGGCGGACTTCATTGCAGCGGTCGCCGCGATGTTGGGGGTAATGGTGTTCGGCACCCTGGCAGGATTGTTCTTCGGGGTGCTGATCTCGCTCCTCCTCCTCCTCTACCGTGCCTCGCGACCGCCAGTGACTGAGCTCGGCAGAGTCCCGGGGGCGAGCGGTCACTTCTCGGACCTCGATCGGCACCCCGACAACCGGCGCATCGAGGGAATCACGGTGTTGAGAATCGAGGGCGGGCTGTTCTTCGCCAATGCCGGGCCGGTCGTACGCGAGATCCGCGGCGCAGCGCGCGCCGATGAGGTTCACTCGATCGTCATCGACGCGGAAACGGTGCCCTTCATCGATCTGACCGCCGCCCAGGCCCTCGATCAAGTGGCGCGAGAACTGGAGGCGGATGGGGTCCGAGTGGTGATCGCCCGGAACATCGGGCAGGTTCGTGATGTCATTCACGCCGCCCCGGGAGACTCGCTCCTCGAGGCCGCATATCCGACCGTCGACCAGGCTGTGAAGCAGGTCGCCGCCGAGCGCTGAGCGTTCTCGTCATGCTCCAAAGTCTCGCCTCAGCCAACCTGGCCCGCTTGCTCGACGCTCAGGAGTGCCACCTCGTAGCGCTCAACCGAAGCCGTCTCCCCAGCGCCCGTGACCTCCTGGCGAACTCGAGTCGCCTCGTCCTCGCTTGCCTCCAGCGCATTCTCATCCTGCCACAGGGAGATCACGACAACCGTTCCACGCTCCCGGTCGACGAGAAAGAGGGCGCCTTTCATTCCCTCGGTCTGACCGAACTCTGTCGGCAGGACGCCCTTCTTGGCTTGGAGGTTCTCGTCGATGGTCGCGACCGCCCCGCCCTCATACCGCGTTACGCGCGCATGCATTGAATCTCCCTCCGTCACGATCTTCTCAAGCATCCACCCTATCCAGCGACCCCTCGTGGGGACCGCTCGGCGCGGGGGCGATGATGGGCATGCGGGCGAGTTCCATCTGCTCAGCGGCGCGCGAACAGCTGCAGGAAGAAGAGGAAGATGTTGAAGATGTCGAGGAAGATTCCCGCCGCGAGCGGGATCACCGCGTCATTCCCTGCGCGCCGCAACCGGTTGAAGTCGACGACCACGTAGCCGCCGAATATCGCCAGGCCGAGCAGCGCGTAGATCGTGGCCCCGCCCGGGAAGTTGACGAAGATCAGCACGACCCCGAACAGGATCAGGCCGAGCAGCAACCAGAACAGGATCCGGTACAGGAACGAGAGATCGCGGCGGATCGCGTAGCCGCCAGCGCCGAGGGCGAGGGTGAAGAGCGCGGTAGCCGCGACGGCCCGGGCGACCGCGGTCGAGTCCGTTTGCGCGTAGTAGTAGACCGTGCTGCCGACGCTGATCCCGAGTAACAGGCCAAAGGCGAACAGCAGGACGAGCGCCGCTCCCCGCGCGCCGCGCGCGTTGGCGACGTGAAGGCCGATCAGGCAGCCAAGGGCGACCAGCCAGGGGATGAACCACTGCCACCCGGTCAGCTCGCGCCCGATCCAGATGCCGCCGGCCGCGAAGCCGACCGTAACGGCCACCAGCCCCATCACGCGCCCGAAGATCGCGCCCGAGGACAGGCGCACCGACGCCGGAGCGTCTACCGTGGGGTCCAGCGTGGACATCGTCGGTGGGGGTGCTCTGCTCCAGCCCGGTGGTGAGGTACTACTCGGCCACCCAGGCCTACGCATCCTCGAGCTCGTGGACGTGAAAGCCCGCGCCGTCCCCGCCAGCATATCTCTGTCGTACCATTTCGCCCGCTCTCCTGGATCCTGAGTTGTGGCCCATCTTCCCCCCATGGGCGGACAACCCGAGTTCGACCCTGCGAGCCCCGGCAGGGACTCGGCGAATTCCGCTTGTCTGAGCCATGGGCGCGGCTGGTTTCAAACCAGCTGGGTATCGAGTTCTGCTTTCGCCACGGTCATGGGCCCACCCACCCAGACGATGCTGATGTGGCGATCCAGGCGGCGAGCCGCGAGGCTCGCCGAGCCTGACGAGTCGCGCTACGGCTATCACTTCCTTGCGGATGAGCCAGCAAGCAGGGGCGCTCGTTCGGGCTGAGGCGCAGGTGGCGGCCGTGCGCGACGATCCTGCGGCGCGTCTTGCGTTGATGGCGAAGGTGTTCCACGGCCCGACGGGCCGCGCGCCGCGACACCTGCCGTTCCGCCGGGCGGCGTTGTCGTTCATGCGCTGGCAGGCGCACCGTGGTCTGCTCGATCCGCTCGACGCGTCACCGCCCGGCAGCGCGTGGTGGCGGGCGGTCAACGAGCGACTGCTGCGGGATGGATGCGAAACCATTGCGCTCCTCGGTGGCTCGGCCGGAGCGCCGTCCTCGGAAACCGTGCGGCTCTGGCTGGAGTTCGGCGCCAGACCGACGGGGCGTAACTGGTACCGCGCACACAACGGGAGCATTGTGAGCGCCTACCTGGAACATCGGAGACTCGCCGAGGCGGAGAGCGCACCGGAGCGCTTCTTCATCAATGTCGTACTGGCGCGCGTGCTGTACGCGCACGCACTCGTCGCCGCCCCGCGCCTGGCGCTGGGGCGGTTGGCTCCGCTCGGTCGCCTGCTCGGCGATCCGCGGCTCGGGATGACAGGGGTGTTCCTCTCACTCAGGCGTGTGCTCCCGAACCGCTATCCGCTCGACCGCGACGTCGAGCGCTATATCGCCGAAGAGCAGCGCCTGGGCCGGATGCTCGACTATGCGGTGATCGTCCCGCGCCTGCAACGCCTGTACGAGTGGTCCGCCGACGAGCTCGCCGAACCGCGCCTGCTCGAGCTGATTCGCGACGGCAATCCGATCTACGCCTGGCCTTTCGGGCAGCGACACGTGTGGCGCTCTCGGCAAATGCCGCTCGCAGCCCGTGCACTTGCGCGTCTCACGCGCCCATCGGGGCAGACGCGCGCGTTCCCTGCCTGAGCTCCGCCAACGCGGCGTCTGGGGCCGAGACCGAGGGTCCAGACGCCGATAACTAATGTGCCCAATGCCTGGGCCGATATTCCGGGTATGGGGAGGAAAACGTCGGCTCGGGCGGAGCCCCTAACCGAGCAACCGCCCTGGTCCCAGCTCGGAGGCCTGGTGAAGCGTGAACGTCCCGACTACGGCCTCCGGCCGACATGGCTATTCGCGTTCGCCTTCTCGCTCGCCGTCGCGTACGTCGCACTCGCCGTCTACCTCTCGGATCCATGGCGGTCGGACCTTGACGCCGCGATCGGCCCGATCGCCTCCTGGTTGATCCCGGCGTTGCTCGCCTACATCCCCGCCCTGGTCATCGGTCTACTCGCATTCACTCTGATTCTGCTCCGCTATCGATTCCCGGTCGTGCGTCCGCCGAGCGGGCCGTGGACACCGGGCGTGTGGCCCCCGGTCACCGTCGTCGTCGCGGCCTGGAACGAGGAGGATGCGATCGTGCCAACGCTGGAGGGGATCGCCGGCCTCTCGTATCCAGGTCCGGTCGAGGTCGTGTTGGCGGACAACAACTCGACCGACGGCACGGCCCAGCTCGGCGAGCAGGCCGCCCGGCGCCTGGACCTCCGATATCGACGAGTGTTCGAGCCCGAGACGGGCAAGTACAGGGCGCTTAATGCTGCGCTGGGCACCGTGACCACACCGTTGGTCGTGACCGTCGACGCCGATACCCACCTGCACCAGGACGCGCTCGGATACCTGATCGCCCGCGTCGCAAGCCGCCCGCAGGATCAGCACGTGTGTGCGTGCGCCGGTGCGCTCATCCCTGCGAACTCAGCGGCCAACTTCCTCTCCAGGATGCAGGGCTGGGACTACCGCCTCGGCATCAACGGGATCAAGCGCATGCAGTCGGCATATAACAGCGCCCTGGTGGCTCAGGGCGCGTTCTCCGCGTACTGGACCGATGACCTTCGCGCCGTCGGCGGCTGGCCCGACGCGATCGGCGAGGACATCGTGTTGACCTGGACCTTGATGGATGCGCGGGGCATCGTCCAGTACGAGCCGACCGCGGTCGGGTTCACATTGGTGCCCGAACGGTTTCGCCGGTTCATGAACCAGCGCTCGCGCTGGGCCCGGGGCATGATCGAAGCGATTCACACCCACCCGCCGCACCACCAGCCACGGGTCCTAGCCAAGCTGATCGCGGGAATCGACTATCTGGTGCCCCTGATCGACATCGGCTACCTCTTCTTCTGGGTGCCGGGTGCGATCCTGTTCATCTTCGGCTACACACTCATCGTCTCGTGGTGGTCGATGCTGGTGATCCCGGTCACCATCATCGTCTACGGCCTGCTGCGGCGATGGCAGGAGCGATGGGTCTTCAACCGCCTCGGCATCGACGTTGAACCAGACCGGCGAGGCTTCCTCGGCTACCTGTTCGCCTACCAGGCGCTGGCCTCGGCGGCCGCGCTTCGAGGGTACGGCCAATACATCACCGGAGCCGCCCGTCGGTGGCGATGACCGCGGGCCGGAGCACATCTCGCCGCTGCCCTGGGCGTTGAGCGAGTTCAGTGTCGACCTCGAGGCGGCGGACGCCAACACCCGGCCGCGGACGTGCTACCCATACGCACATCGCCGACAGTGATGACAAGGTCGAGCGGCGACTGGATGGGCTCTATCGCGGAGCCCCGGAAGACTTCACGGCCGGTCGCAACGAGCTCGCCGCCGAACTCAAGGCGGCCGGGGAGGCCGAGGTTGCGGCGGACGTCAAGCGGCAGAAGCGCCCAACCCAGGCGGCGTCGGTGGTAAACCGCCTGAGCCTGGGCCACTCGGACGAGACGCAGGCGCTACTCGATGCGGCCGAACGGCTCCGCGACGTTCACTCGCAGCTCGGCACCGCGGGCTCCGGCGAGCGTCTGCGCGAGGCCGCCCGGCTGGAGCGCCAGGCGCTCGAGCGGCTGATGGAGATCGCCCGCGAGATGGACCCACGCCCGAGCGCCGCGACCCTCGACCGCGTCGGCGAGACCCTGCAAGCCGCCGGGAGCGACGAGGAGGTGGCACGCCTGGTGCGGACCGGCCGCCTGGATCGCGAGCGCCGGGCAGCCGGTCTCCCGGGCGAGGCGACGCCCACGCGGTCCCGGGCGGCGACCAAGCCGGCGAAGGACCGCTCCCAGGAGCTCAAGGAGGCGCGCGCCGCCCTCAAGGAGCTGGGCCGTCGCGAGACGCGCACACGGACGGCCCAGGAGAAGGCTCTGCAGAAGCGTGCGGACGCCGAGTCCAAGCTGGAGGAGGCGCGGGCGGTCGTCACCGAGACCGAGGGCGAGCTCGCCTCGATCGAAGGCGAGATCGCCGACCGGGAGCGACAGCTTCGGCGTCTGGAGGGCTAGCGCGCTCAGTCCGCCGTGCCGCGGATGAAGTCCCCGAAGCCGCGGTCGGGGGCGTGGATGTTGAGGACGCGGGCCCTGCCGTCGTGGATGTGGCGGAACGTGTGAGACAACCCGGGCGGGATCGACGCGAGCGTCCCGGGACCGCCGGCATGGACTGAGCCATCCACCTCGAACTCGATCTCGCCGTCCAGGACGTAGAAGGAATCCACCTGGTCGTCGTGGTCGTGCACGGGCGGGCCGTCGCGCGGCCCGGCGTAGGCGAACTCGAGGAAGCAGATCTGCGGCAGGACCGCCTTCACAACAGCGACCCGGTTGCCTGCCTCGACCCGCTCCCCCTGATCGGGGCCAACGACGATTGCTTCGAACGCCGGCCTGCCCCCATCGGCGGGCGGGTCGAAGCTGTCGAACCCGATGTCCACGCCGTCGCGGGCGCCACGCATGAACGCGGCAAAGCCGCCATCCGGTGTGTGCATGTTGAGGAAGTGGGCGCTGGCGCTGCCCTCGTTTCTGAACGAGTGCGACACGTTGGGCGGCACCGCGACGAACCCGCCGGCAGGCACTACCACCCGCTCGCCGTCGGGCCCGACCGCGAACGTCAGCGCCCCGTCGAGGACGTAGAAGGAGTCCGTGTGCTCGTGGTGCACGTGCGGGTCGGGGCCGCGCTCCCCCGGCCCGTAGCGCGAGCGCGTCATCGTGATCTCGTCGCGGACCGCGATCAGCGCGACCTCGCGGTTCTCCCGGTCGGTGATCGTCTCCCCCTCGCCGCGTCCGACGAGGACATCCTGCTCCGAGGGCGCGCGTGGCTCCATCAGAGCCGCGATTCAGGCCGCCCGCCCGTAGGTCAGCACGAGGACGCCGTCGCCGACGACCTTCGAGTCCTTGAGCCGTAGGTTGCGCCGCTCGGGCGTCTCCTCGAAGGCCTTCTTGCCGATCCCGAGAATCACCGGGAAGACCATCAGGTTGACCTGGTCGACGAGGTCGCTTTCGACCAGCTCCTGGACGAGCCGGTGGCTTCCCGGCACCTGCAGTTCGCCGTCGAACTCCTCCTTGAGCTTTCGCACCTGGGCCGTGGCCTCCCCGCTATCGAGGACCGTGGTGTTGTTCCACTCCGGGTCCTTGAGCGTCTTCGAGACGACGAACTTCGGCATCGAGTTGAACTTCTCGGCGAACTCGCCCTCACGCGTGGGCCAGGCGCCGGCAAAGCTCTCATACGTGCGCCGGCCGATCAGCAGGCCGTCGGCCTGCCTCGTTTCGTCCAGCTTGAACTGGTTCCCGTCGTCACCGCGTTCGAATTCGAAGGTCCAACCGGGGTACTTGAAGTCCGGCTCACCCCCGGGCGCCTCCATCACGCCGTCGAGCGATACGAACTCGGTCACGACAATCCGTGCAGTCATCTGTTCGGTCTCCTTCGCGTTTTGCTCGATCGTCAGTCCTTTAGACCGGAGCGCCCCACGCAACTAATCGCTTATGCGGCCGTTCCCTCGGAGCCGATCCGCTCGGCGAGCTCGACGATCAGCCTTCAGGACCGCGGACGTATTGGTACCAACCTGGCCCGCCCTCCGGGACGCCGGCGGGGGAGTTTGGGGCTCGCTGGGCGACAATGCGCCGCGATGCGCGTACGACCCGGCGCCCCGGGAGACCTTGAGGCATGCCAGACGATCGTTCGCGGGCTAGACGATTACTTCACTGACGATGTGCCCGAGAAGGTCGCCAACGACCTCGACGCACACCACGGTTGGGTGATCACCAAAGACGACGGCGTGGTCGGCTTCGCCGTGGTCGAGTACCGGACGTCTCGAGCCGCCGAGATCCTCTGGCTGGCCGTGCGAGACGACCAGCGGAACCAGGGGGTCGGCGCGACGCTCCTCGAACACGTCCTCGGCGCTCTTGCTGCTGACGACATCACCCTGGTCGAGACCAAGAGCCTCGATGCGTCCGCTGACTACGAGCCCTACATCGCAACCCGCGCCTTCTGGGAGCACCACGGCTTCGTCCACATCGACACCATCGACCCGCTGCCGGGATGGCCGCCCGGAAACCCGGCAGCCATCTACGTGTGCGCCCTGACATCCACCCGCTGAACCGGCCCGCCTTGCGGGCACCTCGCCCGGTCGCGGGCACCCTCCGACAAACGAAAGGCCCGCCTTAGCGGGCCTTTCGTCTGTCGTCCCAAAGCGGTACTTCTGAGGTACTCCGACAGCCCGGCGTCTTCGAGGGCCTCGGCTTTCGAATAGGCCTGTGCGGCGCTCGCAGCAACTCCGCGGCGGCTCGGACGTACATTGAGCATGAAGCGGCAAGGAAGCCACGAGGAGGCGAAGTGCCATGGATGATGGGTTTGGAGCGATCAAGGGCCTGGGCATGGTCGCGCTGGCGATCTTCGTCGCCGTCAGCCTCGGCTGGGGCGATGGCGACTCGGAGAAGCGCAAGCCGGTCCACGAGACGCGGATGAGTGCCGTCGAGCGAATCGAGTACGAGGATTGGCAGTCGGACCAAGCCAACGACGACCTGGCGTGCGGCGAGCCGGTCAACGCCTCTGGTTGCTGATCAACCGCCGAGTTCCCCCTCATGACTTGCGTTGTCTCTGCACACGCGATACCCGGCCCACCCGCGAGTACGCCGGGTATCGCGACGGGGCCGTCGGTCAGTCCTGCTTCACCGCGGCGATGTCGAGTTCCAGCTTCACCTTGTCGGCGACGACTGCGTTGCCGCTGCCGAGTGCGGCGTTGAAGCGCATCCCGTAGTCGCGGCGGGAGAGCTGGCCTGTGGCCTCGAGACCGATCCGTTCCTCGTCTGAGGCGCCCAACCCGGTGCCCAGGACCTCGGCCTCGAGCTCGAGCTCCCGGGTGACCCCGTTCAGCGTCAGCTCGCCGACGATGCGGACCGTCTCCTCGTCGAGCGCCTCGAAGCGCTTCGACTCGAAGCGCAGCTCAGGATGAGCTTCGGCATCGAAGAAGTCGGCCGAGCGCAGATGCTCGTCGCGCTGCTCCTGGTTGGTGTTCACCGAGGCGGTCCTGACGATTCCGTAAGCCCGGGAGGACTCGAGGTCCTCGCCGACCTCGATCGTCCCCTCGAACTCGCGAAACTCGCCGCGGACGGTGGAGACGCCCATGTGCTTGACGGCGAAGCCGAGCTTCGAGTGGACCGGGTCGACCATCCAGGTCCCGACGGGAATCGCTGTGCGAGTGAGAGTTGCGGTTGCCATTTTGATCTCCTTTCTGATTACTTGCACACGCAAGTATAGCAGATGCTTGCGCACGCAACTAATCTCCTCTCTACACTCGATACTCCATGGACGCAGCAGCGAAAGCGACAGATCGCACGACCGCATCCGAGCCGCTGAGCGAAGCCGGGCTCTCGGCGTGGAAGGGCTTCCTCCGGGCCCACTCGCGCTTAATCGGGGAGCTCGACGAGGAGCTGCGCCAGCGCCACGGGGTGGTGCTCGGGGACTTCGATGTTCTCGCCCAGCTCGCCGAGGCTCCCCACGGTCGCCTGCGGATGTGCGATCTCGCAGCGGCGGTGGTCCTGAGCCCGAGCGGGCTCTCACGCCGCGTCGATCGGCTCCAGCTTGCCGGCCTCATCGCTCGCGAGCGAGGTGAGGCGGACGCCAGGAACATCGAGGCGCGTCTCACGCCTCGCGGGAAGCGGCTCCTTCGCCGGCTGCGCTCGACCCATCGCGCCGGAGTCAAGGATCGCTTCGCCGATCGTTTCACCGAGGCGGAACTGGAGACCCTGAGCGAGCTCCTGGGTCGGTTGATTGATAGCGACGACGCTTACTAGTTCTGCGCCTTCTCATCCATCGTGTGAGATCAGGACCAGTTCTCGGCCGCGACCTGGAAGCGACAGCCAGGCGCCGAGCCTGACCAAGCGACCGACCCTGCCGGCGCCGTACCATGCCTACGCCAGGCCACTTCGGCCACTCAACCGCATGGAGGTGCAAGCGATGGTCAACCCAATTCCGGATGGCTACCCGCGGGTTACTCCGTATCTCATCGTCGACGGCGCCGCCGCCGCGATCGACTTCTACACATCGGTGCTCGGCGCGACCGAGCGGATGCGCATGGGAGGACCCGACGACAAGGTCGGTCACGCTGAGCTCGAGATTGGCCAGTCGGTGATCATGCTCGCCGACGAGCATCCTGAGATGGACGCCCACGGCCCGAAGACCGTTGGCGGCACCCCGGTGTCGCTGCATGTCTACGTCGAGGATGCGGACAACGTCATTGAGCGCGCGACCGAAGCCGGGGCCGAGGTCCTGCGTCCGGTCGAAGACAAGTTCTACGGCGACCGTTCAGGAAGCTTCGAGGATCCGTTTGGCCACCATTGGCACGTGGCGACACATGTGGAGGACGTCCCGCCGGATGAGATGTCCAAGCGGGCGGCGGACGCGGCAGCTACCGGCTGAACCGACCTCTCGGGAGTCCTCCCGGGCGCGTAAACAAGCCCGCGGCCACTGCGTCCAGGGCGCGCCGGTGTTCAGCCCGGCGCGTCTCGGCACTTGATCAACGTTTCTCGTAGTCGCTGAAGATCAGGCTGACACGGTTCGTCGACGAGCGGAAGTTGGGGAAGTTCAGGCTTCGCGTCGGCCCGCGCCCGCGCGACCTGAGACTCACCTCCACGGTGTCGTTGGGGGGTTCCGCCGCGGGGATGAACAGGTCCGCGTGGGTGAGGAACGACAGGCTGGCGATCAACGCATTCGGTGCGCTGAGATCCGACATGCCGTCACCGTCATCGTCGAACACGAAAACGGCGTTCGTCGTGTTCGAGATCGGGCTCAGGGTGGGCGTGACGACGTTCTGTCCCTCGACCGTGAGCACGTCATTCCGACCGCCGCCGTGGTCGCCCCAGAACTCCTTGTAGCGGATGATCACCATGCCCGAGTTGGCGTCGTTGGGCTCGAGCAGCAACTCGATGCCCTCCCCGGGCACTGAGCTGAGCAGGCGCACGAGCCGGTCGTTGCGCCGAAACGGCTCCGGGTACACGTGGTGGACCACTCCGTCGAGACGGGTAAGCGCGAACTCATAGCGCTTGCCGCGCAGCAGCTTCAGCGGGCCCCACGACCCATCGGCGGCGAGGTCGGGTGCCTCGACCGGCTGGTTTCCCTTCCGCTCGCCCGTGGCCGGCTTCAGCCGCCACACCTCCAGCTGAGTCCCCGCCGGAACGCCGGTGTTCTGAGGGAAGACCACGGCGCGGCCGGCGATCTTGACCTCGCGCTTGCCCTTCTTGATCTCGTCGGTCTCGGGCTTTTCGCCGACCAGGAATCTGAAGATCGGGGTGAACGACTCCTCCGAGGTCGCCACTTGAACGTGGGTCTGGTTCGGGATCGTGACGTTCTGCGCCCCCCCGATCTCCCTGGTCGGCTCTTCCCCGGGGTCCAGCGAGCGGACGCCGGCCCAGATCGCGAGCGTCTTCACCCCTCCGGGCGGCGAGTCGCTCGTCCGGCCGTCGATGTTGACGTAGCGGCGCACGCTCGCCGCGCGCTCGGGGCTCGCGAGGTACTCGTGCATCACCGTCGTGCCGCGCGAGTGCCCGAGCACGTCGACCCGGGACTTGCCGGTCTGCGCCTTCACCCGCTCGATCAGCGCGTCGAGGCTGGCGTGGACCTCGTCGATGGTCTCGTCGAGGGACGTGAACGTGTCGTACTCGAGCACGTTGATGAAGCGTTGCGGAAACCCGTTGCTGGTCAGCCGCATCTGTTGCGACTGGAACTGCGCCCCCGACCCCGACCCACCGTGGACGAAGATCACCGGGGTGACCTTGTCGGGATCGAGCTTGTCCGGCTTGTTCTTCGCGGCAGCCCCGGGCGCCGCAACCGACGCCGCGAGTCCCGCCACGACCATCAGTGCTCCGAGCTGGCACCGACACACTCTGCTCATCGCTCTCCTCCGTGGTCCCTGCAACACATGCGACGAATGATGCGGGAGGACATTATCGCCCAGCGGAGCCGCCGCAGTCCGCATCCCGATCGCTCCCCTTCCTGGGTGCGGTCCACTCTGCGCCCGTCTGGCGGCGGAAGGCCTCGAGGGCACCGTCGAGCGTTGGGAAGAAGTGATCCGGGTCGAGCGTGCCGATGAGCTCGTAGCGCTCGAGCTTTGCCCGTACGGGGTCTTTGAGCTCGGCGAAGACGAGGGAGGTGCCGCGCGCGTTGACCTCCTCATCGAGCTCGAGCAACATGTCAGCCGCCGTGGTGTCGACGTCTGTGATCGGCTCGGCCGCGATGACGATCCAGCGTGGCTTCGGCTCGCCGGCCGCGAGGCGGCGGATCTGGTCGCGGAACGTCCGCGCGTTCGCGAACAGCAGCGGCGCGTCGAAGCGGAAGATCACGAGGCCGGGGAGCTCCTCGGCATCGGGGTACAGGCTGCGGTCGTGGTGGCCCTCCATGCCAGGGACCCGCCCGAGCGTGGTCTGGTAGGGCCACCACGCGCGGCGGAAGACGTTGAGGATCGACAGCGCCACGGCGACAGCGACGCCGGCCAGCACCCCAAGCAGCGCCACGCCGAGGAACGCGGCCATCGAGAGCAGGAACTCGGCGCGCCGCTGGTGCCACAGCCGCCTCGACCCCGCGATGTCGGCGAGCGACAGGGATGCTGCGATCACGACGGCCGCGAGAGTGGCCTCCGGGAGGTTGCTAAGCAGCCCCGGCACGAGCACCAGCATCAGGACGATCACCGCTGCTCCGACCAGCCCGGTGAGCTGTGTCTTCGCGCCGGCCTGCTCGGCCACTGCCGTACGCGACCCACTCGTGCTGACCGGGAAGCCCTGGAACAAGCCCGCGCCGACGTTCGCCGCGCCGATGCCGACCATCTCCTTGTTGCCGTCGATTTCCTGGCCCGTGCGGGCCGCGAATGCCGACGCGGTGGAGATCGTGTCGGTCAGGGATACCAGCGCGATACCGAGCGCTCCCGCAACCAGGAGCGGCAGGTCGGACACCGGGCTCGGCCAGGTCGGGGAGGGCAGCCCCTCGGGCAGGATCCCGACGAGCGAGACCCCGTGGTCGGAGAGATGGAGCGCCGAGGTCGCGGCGATCGCGGCGACGACCGCGACCAGCACGCCGGGGATGCGGGGCAGCCAGCGCTGGAGGATCAGGATCAGCGCGAGGCTGACCACCCCGACGGCAGCGGCGGCGGCCACAGCCTCCCCCGACGCCAACCCGCTGACGAGCTTCCGCGCCTCGTCGATAAGTCCGTCCGCCTCGATCGAGAAGCCGAAGAGCTTCGGCAGCTGCCCGACCAGAATGGTCAGCGCGAGCCCATTCATGTAGCCGATCTGAGTGGGCTTGGACAGCAGGTCCGCAATGAACCCGAGCTTCGCCAGGCCCGCGCCGATCTCGATCGCAGCGACTAGGAGGGCGAGCATCGCCGCCAGCGCGATCGCACGGTCTGGATCCCCGCCGGATCCGATGATCGGCAGTAGCGTCGCCGCGATCATCGGCCCGAGTGAGGAGTCCGGGCCCAGCACGAGGATGCGAGAGGGACCGAAGGCTGCGTAGCCGATCAGGCAGAGGACCGTCGTGTACAGGCCGGTGATCGCGGGCAGGCCCGCCAGCTGCGCGTACGCCATTCCCTGCGGCACCAGGAGCGTGCTCAGGACGAGACCGGCGACCAGATCGTGACGCAACCACGACTTGCGGTAGGAGGCGAGCGAGCGTGCGCCCGGCATCCATCTCGGCGGCTTCATGAGCGCTTGACCGAGGTCAACTCGCCGCGACGATATCCGGGGCATAGGCTTGGAAGCAACAGCCAGTCCCTGCGTCGGAGCCAGAGGTGGACAGGGAGCGCCGGAAGCGGTTAGAGGAGGGCGGTATGGCCAACCTTGAGAAGGTCGATCACATAGTCGTGTTGATGCTGGAGAACCGGTCGTTTGACCACATGCTCGGATACCTCTCGCTCGAGCCTGGCCGCGGGGACGTGGATGGCCTGCGAGAGGAGTTGGCCAACGAGCACCGCGGGCGAACGTATCCGGTTCATCATCTCGACAGCACCGCGATAGCGGACGATCCCGACCACTCCGGCGACGCGGTCGACCTGCAGATCGGTGACGGCAGGATGAACGGCTTCGTCGCGAGCTTCGTCGCCACGCTTGCGAGCGGCGGCAAGGCCGACGCGGACCCAGGTCGTGTGATGGGTTACTACAACGGCACTGACGTCCCGGTCTACGATCACCTTGCGCGCGAGTTCGCGATCTGCGATCGCTGGTTTAGCTCCGTTCCCGGGGCGACCTGGCCCAACCGCCTGTACGCGATCTGCGGCCGTGCCGCCGGCAGCCGCAATGACCTGCCGCTCAATCTGCCGCCGATCTACAACCAACCGTCGTTCGTGCGGCACCTCGATGCTCACGGCATCTCTTGGCGCTGGTACTCATTCGAGGCGGGCACACTGCGCTTCGCAGACGCGCACTATTGCCTGGGACATCACGACAGGTTCGCGTTCTTCAGCCACGGCAATCTGAATTGGAAGAGTCGCCTCGAGGTCAGGATTGATGCACATGCGGCGAGCTTTCTCGAAGACGCCGAACGGGGGTCCCTACCGTCGGTTTCCTGGATTGACCCGAACTTCAGCAACTTCAATCCGGTTGGTTTTCAGCCGAACGACGACCACCCACCCGCGGACATCAGGGACGGGCAGGAGCTCGTGCTTGCCGTCTACCACGCGCTCGCGACTAGTCCGCAATGGGAAAGGGTCTTGCTGGTCATCTTCTATGACGAGCACGGCGGCTTCTTCGATCACGTGGCGCCACCCGAAGCGCCCGATGACGACCCGCAGACGTTCGGCCGGTACGGCGTGCGCGTACCGGCGCTGATCGTCTCGCCGTGGATCGAGCCGGGCACCGTCTCGCACACGCTGTTCGACCACACGTCGATCAGCAAGACGATTCTCACGCGGTTCTGCCCGGAGGCGCTCAAAGAGCCGAGACGCCGCCGGGGACCGTTCGCCCGGCTCAAGCGAGTCGGTGGGCCGCGCTATATGGGAACGCGCGTGGCGCAGGCCAATGATCTCGGAGAGCTGCTCACCCGCACCACGCCACGACCGGCCCCTCGCCGATACGCGCTAATCGAGGACGCTGCGGCACGAGCCGCCGCGAGAACGGCGGGGGCAGCAATCGACGAAGACCCCCTCACACCCGGACCCGAGACCGAGCTCCAGGTCCGCGTCGCCGCGGCGAATCGCGAGCTGAGAAGCCGTGGGCACCCGGTGGACCGGCCCTAGCCATCGCTGAGCCAGCCTCCGGGTTACGAGGTGGCGGGCGCCGCGGCGTGGACTGCATCGGCGAGCTCGCGTACGGCGGCGCCGATGACGGGCTCCGGTAGCTGGCCGTAGCCGATCAGGAGGGTGGGCGGTCCGCCGCCCGGCTCGATCCAGAACTCGCCCATCGTGGTCAGGTCGATGCGCCGGGCGCGCGCCTCCTCGAGGATCGCCTGCTCGTGGTAATCGCCGGGAAGCTCGACGGTCGCGTGCAGCCCGGCCGCAATCCCACGGATCCTCGCCTCCGGGAGGCGGTCCCCCAGCGCCCCGACGAGCAGGTCGCGCCGCCGACGGTACTGCGCGCGCATCCGGCGCAGGTGGCGGTCGAGCTCGCCGCGCGCGAGGAAGTCCGCGAGCGCCTGTTGCTCGATCCGCGCCGTCCCGCAGTCGGCCAGGTCCTTCTTGTCGGCCACTGCGTCCAGGAGCTGCGACGGCACCACGAGCCAGCCAAGCCGCAACGCCGGCGCCAGCGTCTTGCTCGCCGAGCCGGCGTAGACGATCCGGTCGGGCGCGAGGCCCTGGAGGGCCCCGACCGCGGCTCGGTCGTAGCGATACTCGGCGTCGTAGTCGTCCTCGATCACGACCACGTCGTGCGCGCGGATCCACGCGAGCAACGCCGGACGTCGCTCGCCCGCGAGGACGGCGCCGGTCGGGTGCTGGTGGGCGGGGGTGAGGACGAGCGCGTCGACGTCGGCCCGTTCGAGCTCCTCGATCCGCAGGCCGCGCTCGTCGACGGCGACCGGCAGGATCTCCAGGCCGGCCTCGGTCGCGATGCGACGCTGCTCTGGATGGCTCGGGTCCTCGAATGCGATCCGCCTCGCACCCCGGTCGGCGAGCACCCTGCAGACGATGCCCTGCCCCTGCGAGTACCCGGACGCCACGACGACCCGCTCCGGATCCGCGACGACGCCTCGCACGCGGCCCAGGTACTCGGCGAGGGCGGATCGCAACGCCTCGACCCCGCGCGGATCGCCGTAGAGCAGATCGGGATCCGCATCTCGCCGACCGCCTCCCGCAGCGAGCGAAGCCAGGCGGCGCGCGGGAATCTCGAGACGTCGGGGGCACGCGGGCGGAGATCGAATCGGGGGACCGGAGGTGAAGCCACGCGCTCGAATGGGCCCGCCTCGCGGGGCGCGGCTGCCACGGAGACCTTGGGACGGGCACCCTGTCGGAGGATCAGATAGCCCTCGGCCGCGAGCTGAGAGTAAGCGTCGACCACCACGCGGCGGGAGACGGCCAGCTGACGAGCGAGATCCCTCGTCGACGGGACGCGGGCGCCGGCCCTGAGCGTCCCCTCGCGGATCGCGCGCCGCAGCTGATCCTCGATCTGCGCTCCGAGCGTCCGAGGACCATCCCGGGTCACCGAGACGAGCACGTCGATTGGCTGACTGGTCTCGTCCATCACGGGAAAAGTGGATCTTGACACTGATCCAGTCCACCTTAGCCTCGGACACCATGGCAACCGTTGAGGAGGGCTGACAGTGGCTGAGCGAATGGTTGAAGCCAATGGCGTCGAGCTCTGCAGCGAGGCGTTCGGGGATCCCGCGGACCCTCCCGTCCTGCTGATCATGGGCATCGGCGGCTCGATGATCTGGTGGGAGGAGGGTTTCTGCCGGATGCTCGCCGAGGGCGGCCGGTTCGTAGTGCGGTACGACCACCGCGACACCGGCAGGTCCACGACCTACCCGGTGGGCAGCCCGGGGTACACCGGAACGGACCTGCTCGCCGACGCGATCCGCGTACTGGACGTCTACGACATCCCCGCCGCGCAGATCGTGGGGGTCTCAGCGGGCGGAGGGTTCGCACAGGAGCTTGCCCTCGATCACCCCGAGCGCGTCCTTTCGGTCGTCCTGATCAGCACCACGTTTGCGACGGCAACCGGCCGCTCCCTCCCAGGCCCGACGGCCGAGTTCGGCAACTTCGTGGCGACGGCCCGGGTGGACTGGTCCGACGATGACTCGGTCGTCGAATACATGGTCGGCTACCAGCGCATGCTCGCGGGCCGCGAGCGGCCGTTCGACGAACCCGCCCTCCGCGAGCTCGTGCGCCGGGACATCGAGCGCGCCCGCGACTACGCGGCAGTCCAGAACCACGACTCGATCCAAGAGGATGGCGGCGACTACCCGCCGGTTTCCTCGATCGCGGTTCCCACCCTCGTCATCCACGGCACCGCCGACCCGATGTTCCCGATCGGACACGGCGAGGCGCTCGCGGAGGAGGTCCCTGACGCGAGGCTGCTGCGGCTGAAGGGGGCGGGACACGGCGTCTACCGCGCCGACTGGGAGCCGATCGTCGCAGCGATCCTCGAGCACACGTGATGCGCTTCGGCCTCTACATCCCGCCCTTCGACGAGCTCGCCGATCCGGCGCTCGTCGCCGGTCTGTGCGTCGAGGCCGAGGAGGCCGGCCGGGACGGCGTCTTCGTCTGGGATCAGGTGCGCTGGCGCGAGCCCGTCCTCGGCATAGCCGACCCGCAGATCACCCTGGCCGCGATCGCAAGTAGCGGGGCGCCGTGCGTGGGACTTTGAGGAATGAGTACCCGTGCCCAGGAAGTATCGCTTTGCATTGAAAGCAGCACTTCTGCTTTCACGCGAAGGGAGAAGCGCCGGTTCCGGAGCGCGCCGTCCCTCCGCCGTGCCCGAGGGTCGCCTCGCTAGGGACTCATCCCTTCTTTCTCTGTGAGGCACCCGGCGCACGCCTCCGGCCCTGGGGTGGTGCACTGTTCTCGCTTTTGCGGGGCCCTTTACGGCGTCGCTCAGCCGGTGTGCTCGAGTCGCCAGAGTTGCCATCGGGTGGCGTCCAGCGGCCGCCGGCCAACATGGAAAGCATCTCCCCGACGTCGTGCTCGGGCATCTCGGGATGACGCAGCGGCATCTCCGGATGTACCGCGTAGCGGTTCCGCCCGCTCTCTTTGCTGCGCGACAGGTATCCGTCGGCGACGAGCTCTTTCGTGAGCTCGTGTGCCGTGCGCTCCGTGACCCCGACCCAGTCGCCGATTTCACGCAGTGTCATCTCTGGGTTGCGGGCTAGGCAAATCAGGGTGAGCCCATGGTTAGAGAGCAGCCTCCAATCCTTCACACGACTAGGCTAACAACTAGAACTCTACTTCTAGAGGAAAGACACTAGAAGAACACTTCAAGGTGGTATCCTCGGAGGACTACCCGCCCTTCGAGTCCCTTTCGTTCCTCCCTCTTGATCGTGCGGCCCTCGCGGGAGGGACGGGATCGAAGGACCGGATGACGGATCAAACTCGGCAGACGCCTGCCTCTACTCGGATCTTTCCCGGATGGCACTGGGCGGCACTTGTGCTCGCGATTCCAATCGCGGGATACATCGGCTGGGGCGTAAGTGGTCACGTCGACGCTCCCCTTGCCGCGCTGATCGGCGGCCTGATTACGGGCGCCGGCATCGGAGCCGCGCAGTGGTTCGCCGCCAAGGACGCCTTCGGCGACGGCCGAGCGTGGATTGCGATCAGCGCCGTCGCGTATGGCGCTGGGCTTGTCGTCGCCGCCGCCGCGGTCGGTTACAACACCGACGTCGGATCACTCATTGCGATGGGAGCGATCAGTGGGCTCTTCCTCGGCGTCGGACAAGGCCTTGTCCTGGCGCAGCAGGGCCGCAGACGCCTCGCGTTGGCCTGGACGGTTGCGATGCCGATTCTGCTCGCGCTGGGCTGGGCCGCCTCGACGCTGATCGGCGTCGATGTTGACAACCAGTTCACCGTCTTCGGTGCGTCGGGTGCCATCGTGTTCACCCTGCTCAGTGGCTTGCTGCTGGCGCGGCTCGCGCCACGAGTGGCGAGCGCCGCCTAATCACAACGCAAGCCGCCGCTGGGGTCGCGTTGATTGCGATGCCGATCGCTTTCAACGCGTCCTTCGCGCTGCTCGGCGCTCGGTTCGACTACCCGGACATATTGCGTCGGCCGACGATGGAGGTTCTCGAGCGGTTTCGCCAGGGGGGCACGGCACTCGTCTTGATCTGGTGGGGTTTCGCCCTCACCGCCGTGCTCTTCGCGCCGCTCGTGGTCCTGGTGTCCGCCGCGATCGATGACGCTGATTCGACCCTGCTGTCGCTGGCGACAACGATCGGCGTTCTGGCCGCGGTGGTCCAGTTCCTCGGGCTCATCCGCTGGCCGTTCGTGGTCCCGTATCTCGCGCGAGAGGAGGCCGCGGCTGCCGCGGGCTCGCCTCGACAGGAGTCGATCGACATCGTCTTTCAGTCTTTCAACCGCTATCTCGGTGTCGCCGTCGGCGAGCACCTCGGCTACGCCTTCACCGGCGCGTGGAGCGTGCTCGCGGGGGTCGCCCTGACCCAGACCGACCACGCCCCTGCGTGGGTAGGCGTTCCCGGGATCGTGGTCGGCGCCGCCCTGCTGCTCTGCTCGTTCGAGTTCGTCGGGCGCCACGAGAGAGACGGATGGAAGCTCGCCGAAGCGCTGACGCCGATCGCCTATGTCCTGTGGTCCATCTGGCTCGTCGTCGCCGGCGTGGCGCTGATCGCCTAGCGATGTCGCAAAAAAGCCTTTCGTCCCGAAGCCTCGAAACCAAGGAGGATCCATGACCACCATCGTCCTGATCCACGGCCAGTGGGAGACCCCGCTGAGCTGGCAAGGCTGGAAGGAACGCTTCGAGAGCCGCGGCCACGACGTCCTCGCTCCGGGATGGCCAGGCGTCGACGACCGCGACGTTGAGGCGATCCGCCAGGACGCATCCGCGCTCGAGGGCCTCGGCATTGGCGAGATTGCCGACCACTACGAGGCGATCGTCCGTGGGCTCGACGAGCCGCCGATCATCATGGGCCACTCCTTCGGCGGCTTGGTGGCGCAGATCTTGCTCGACCGTGGCCTCGGCTCCGCCGGGGTGGGCATCGCAGCATCGCCGTTCAGAGGCATGCTCGGGCTGCCGTTTTCAACGGTGCGGGTGGCGATGTCAGGTGGGCTCAAGAACCCATTCGGGAAGAGCAACACGGTCATGCTGACGCCGAAGCAGTTTCACTACGCCTTCACCAACACACTTAACGGCGAGGCTGCGGAGGTCTACGAGCGCCTGCCGATCCCGGGCCCGGCGAGGACGCTCTTTCAGGCCGCGTTCGCGAACGTCAACCCGAGCACACCGATCAAGGTGAACTACAAGAACGACGATCGGGCGCCGCTGCTGCTCATCGCACCGGGGCGAGACCACATCGTTCCAATGTCGACGTCGAAGTCCGCCTTCAAGCTCCAGAGCAAGTCGAAGGCGAAGACGGAGCTCATGGAGTACCCGGACCGAAGCCACTACATCGTCGGGGAGCCGGGCTGGGAGGAGGTCGCCGACCACGCGCTCGACTGGGCCGAGGAGAACGTGCCAACGCGCCTGGACTGAGGTGCCTGTGTAGTCGAGCGGCGCTTCGCGACTGACATCGCTTGCGTTTTGCGCGAAACCCAGAAGCTCCGGTCTGGTGCTCGGAAGAGCGGACGGCGCCGCAGCGCAGCGGTGCGCTGCGCTGCGGGCACACCTCCACGAGAGAGCGGTAGGCCTCGACGATGACGCTGGTTTCGGACGGCCGAGTTAGAGCACGCTCTAGGCGCGCGGCACGCGGAAGCGGAGCATGGTGACGGCGCCCGACTGGGTGTTGCTGAATGGTTCGAGGTCAATCCTGTGGAGGGTCGGGGTCGAAAAGCGGACCCCGTCGCCCAAGAGCACCGGTAGGACATAGACCAGGATCTCGTCGACGAGCCCTCGCTGCAGGCACTGGCTGGCCAGGTCGGCGCCGAGGATCTCCAGGTTCACCGCCCGCGGCCCTTAGCGCCGTGGCGACGGCTTCCGCGATGTCACAGGTGAGGAATGTGACGTTCGGGTCCGGCTTGTCGGGAGGCTCGTGGGTGAGGACAAACTCGGCTCCGCCCTCGTAGGTGCGCTCCTCGTCGGGCATCTGCTTGGCAACCTCGTAGGTACCCCGGCCGATAAGCATCGCACCAGTGGCCGCCATGACTTCAGGGAATGCGTCCGCTGTCAGGAAATCGAAGATCCAGTCCATCGTGTGGCCGGGGCCAGCGATGAAGCCGTCAAGCGACATCGCCCTGTTCACGACCACCTTGCCAGTGTCGGTGCTCATAACACGCGCTCCTTTCCAGAAGCTTGGGGTTCCGGGCTGAACCATAAGTCCGGGGCGGTGAGCCGGGCGAGGGCGAGACTGAGTGCGGCGAGGGGGCGATGCCGGTGGGGCGCCCGGGTGACTGGTCCGTCGGCGCGCTCCCGCTTCGCGCGACGACCGACAGCGTCGCGTCCGGAGTGCAACGGTTTGCGGCGAGTGGTAGTTGCGCGGCGGGTGGGGCGCATCCGCGTGCCACCAATGATGAATAGGGTCGCGTCGGTGCTTGCCCTGACGACGACCTCGGCCGCCCCGCACGTCGCGCTAACCGAGGTCCCGGATCCCGCGCCGCTGCCCGACCAGGCTCTGGTTAGGGTTCGTACGTTCTCGCTCAACCGCGGCGAGGTAACCCGCCTGCCGGACCTGCCGGAGGGGTCGATCACCGGCTGGGATGCAGCCGGAATGGTCGAACGGGCCGCCGCCAACGGCAGTGGACCGGCCGCCGGCGTGCGCGTCGTCGGGCTGGTGAACGTCGGCGCCTGGGCGCAATTCGCCGCGATTCCGACCACCGCGCTGGCCGCGATCCCGGACGCGGTAACCGATGGGCAGGCCGCCACGTTGCCCACCGCCGGAATGACGGCGCTCCGGGCGATTGAGGTCGGGGGTCTGGTACTCGGCAAGCGCGTGCTGATCACCGGCGCGACCGGCGGCGTCGGTCGCATCGCGATCCAGCTCGCGCGTGAGAGCGGCGCGCACGTCAGCGCGCTCGTCCGCGATCTCACCGCGTCGCAGGAGCTCCTGCGCCGGCTCGGCGCCAGCGACGCGGTCGAGCACCTCGACGGCGACTTCGACTTGATCATCGACTGCGTCGGAGGTCGCACGTTCGGGCTCGCCATCGAGCATGTCGCGCCGCGCGGAGTCGTGGTCAACATCGCGACAGAGAGCGACGACGAGACGGTCACCTTCCGGGCGCAACGGTTCGACCGTGCAAAAGGCGCGAGGATCTTCACCCTGAACCTCTTCGACGAGGTTGCCTCGCATTCCAGCGGGACCAGCGACCTCACACGCCTCTGCGGGCTGATGGCCGACGGACGGCTCGACGGCCAGGTCGAACTCGAAGGCTCGTGGCGCAAGCCCGCCCCACTGCTCGACGCCCTCCTGGAGCGACGCATCGGCGGCAAGGCCGTGCTCTACGTCGATTGACCGCCAACGCCCGCGCGTCGCCCCTGTCGCTTCGCGCGACAAGCAGAAGTATCGCGTTCGTTCCGCCTGCGGCCTCAGCGGAAGGTTGCGCTTCGGACGAGAAGCGGTAGCTATTCCACCGAGACGATCAGAGACGGGATCGCGACACTCTGACAAGCCGGGACTTTGACCAAGGTCTGTGTGTCTCCTCTTTCTCGATGGTGGCGTGTGGCATGTCGATCACGACCGTCCTTCCGCGGTTCCGACCGCAGGCTCGACGTCCAGGCGGGGGAGCCGGCGTTCGAGCCAGGTCGGAATCCACCAGTTGCGGTCTCCCAGGAGCTGCATCACCGCCGGCACGAGCACCATCCGGACCACCGTGGCATCGAGGAAGATCGCGGTGGCCAGTCCGATCCCGAACAGCTTCAGGAAAACGTCCGGGGCCGCGATGAAGGCGAGGAAGACGACGACCATGATCGCCGCCGCCGCCGTGATCACGCGCGCCGTCTTTGCCAGGCCGTCGGCGACCGCCCGCCGCGTGTCGCCGTCCTTCAGGTACTCCTCGCGGATTCGCGAGATCAAGAAGACCTCGTAGTCCATCGAGAGGCCGAAGAGGATCGCGAACATCATCACCGGCATGAACGGCGCCACCGGCACCTCGCGATCGATGCCGATCAGCTCGCCGACGGCGCCGCCCTGTGCGACAAGCGTCATCACGCCGTAGGCGGCGCCCACACTGAGCAGGTTCATGATCCCGGCCTTGAGTGAGATCAGCGGCGAGTGGAAGGCGATGAGCAGGAGCAGGAACGAGAGCCCGACGACGCCGATGATGAACACCGGCATGCGGCCGGTGATGTACTCGCTCTGATCGTCGAGCGCCGCGGTCACCCCGCCGACGTACGCGGTGATCCCTGTGCCGGCCAGGGCCTCCGGGAGCACCCTCTCGCGCAGATCGCTCACCAGCTCCGAGGTCGCCTCGTCCTGGGGCGAGGTCGTGGGGATCGCGGTGACGATCGCAGCGCTGCCCGCTTCGTTGATCACCGGGTCGGTGACGAAGGCGACCCCATCCTGGCCGCGCAGGTCGGTCACCAGCCCGTCGACCTCGCCGGCCGCCTGCGAGCTCGGCAGTTCGGCGGCGATCACCAGCGGCCCGTTGGTGCCCGGCCCGAATCCCTCGGTGTTGAGGTCGTAGGCCTGGCGGGTCATCGTGTCCGGTGGGTCGTTGCCCGCGTCGGGGAAGCCGAGCCGCATGCCGAGCGCCGGCGCCGCAAGCGCGAGCAGGATCGCGGTGGCGGCGATCGCGAATGGCCACGGCCGCCGCTGCACGGTGTGGCTCCAGCGTGCCGCCGGCGAGTCCGCGTCGCCCTCCGCCCGCAGCGTGCGCCCGAGGAAGGGGATCCGCAGCCGGTCGACCCGCGGGCCGAGGTAGGAGAGCAGCGCCGGGAGCAGGGTGATCGCCGCGAGCATCACGACGAGCACCGCCAGCGATGTCGAGATCGCCACTCCGTACATGTACGGGAGCCCGGTCAGCGCCAGCCCGAGCACGGCGATCACCACGGTGGCCCCGGCGATGATCACGCTCCGCCCGGCCGTGGTCACGGCCTCAAGGACCGCGTCGTGGCGGTCCTTGCCCGCGTTCATTGCCGAGCGGAACCGCGTGAGGACCAGCAGCGCGTAGTCGATCCCGACCCCGATCCCGATCAGGCCGGAGACGGCCGTGGTCCAGTCGGGGACGTCGACCACGTTGGCGAGGAGGACGATCAGACCGCCGGAGGAGATCCCGAGGCCGACCAGGGCGATCGCCAGCGGCAGGCCCGCGGCGACCACCGAGCCGAACGCGATCAGCAGCACGATCGCCGCGCCGAGAAAGCCGAGGCCCTCCGGACTGGTCGCCTCCTGGGCGGCGTAGATCGGGTCCCCGCCGAGGCGGATCTCGAGGCCGTCGCCGCTGTTGGCTTCCGCCGCGGCGATCAGCGCCTCGCCGTCCTCCTTCTCCACCTCCCAGCCTGGGACCGTCAGCGGCAGGGTGGTCGAGCCGATCGTGCCGTCCTGTGAGATGCGGGTCGGCGTGGGCTCACCGACGTTCTCGACCTGCGTTGCCTCGGCGACGAACGCCTCGATGCCCTCGCGGGCGCCAGGGCTGTCCGCGCCGGCGCGGTCCTGCCAGACGACGTAGATCTCCTGGCCGGAGTAGCCGTCGAACTCCCGCTCGGTGAGGTCGGCCGCGGCCTTGGACTCGGACCCGGGGGTGTCGTAGTCGGCGTTGAACTCGCCGGCGAGCGCGGAGCCGAGCCCGATCGTAACGACCATTGCCGCGATCCAAGCCAGGACCATGCGGCCGCGACGGCGGTAGGCGATGTCGGCGAGGCGTGCGAGGTGGCGTGTCATCCAGAGCTCCTGACTGGTCGTCCTAGGGGGCGCGGAACTTCAAGTGCGTCACGTTCTGCGAGTCGATGACGCGCGTCTTCTCGAGCTCCGGCGGCTCCGAGCCGAGACCGTCGAACAGGCGCACGCCTGCGCCCAGCAGCAGCGGCGCGACGTGGACCTGAAACTCGTCGACGAGTCCGGCATCCAGGTACTGCTGGATCACGCTGGCCCCGCCGGCAATCGAGACGTCGCGGTCGCCGGCGGCCTCGCGGGCTTGCTCGAGCGCCGACTCGATCCCGCCGGTGACGAAGTGGAAGGTCGTCCCGCCGAGCTTCTCGAGCGGATCTCCCGCGCGGTGGGTGACGACGAAGACCGGGACCCGGAAGGGCGGCTCGTCGCCCCACGCATCGACGGCGATGTCGAACATCCGCCGGCCCATGATCGTCGCGCCAACCGTCTCGAAGGCCTCCTTGAGAACCTCGTTGTCGGCGGCGGCGTCGCCGCCTTCCCGACCATGGCGCTCCTGAAAGACCTCCAGGTCGTAGGCCCACTCGTGCAGCCGCTCGCCTCCGTCGCCGAGTCCGTTGTCGACCCCGTCGTTCGGGCCGGCGACGAAGCCGTCGAGCGACATGCTGATGTCGAAGATGACCTTGGCCATCAGGCTTCCGCCTTCGCGAATTCGGTCTCGTCAGGCTCAGCCTCGGCCGCTGGGTGCATCGCCGGCCGCGCTTCGCGCAGCACCGTGACCGCGACCACGATCGCGATCCCGACCAGCGCCGCGCCGACGATGAACCCGACGTGGTAGCCGCCGGTGAGCGCGGCGAGCCGATCCTCGCCCTCGGCAAGCAGGTTCTCGGTCCGGGTCTCCGACAGGGTCGCCAGCACGGCCAAGCCGATCGCGGCACCGACCTGGGCGGTGGTGTTCACCAGCCCGGACGCGAGCCCGGCATCGCTCTGCGTTGCGCCTGACATCGCCAGCGTCATCAGCGTCGGGAAGGCGGTTCCGACGCCGGCGCCCAGCAGCACGCCGGCGGGCAGGATGTCCCGCACATACTCCCCGTCCACCGGCACGCGGGCGAACAGCGCCAGCCCCAGACCGATCAGGATCAGCCCCGGGATCAGCGTCGTGCGGGCGCCGAAGCGCATGATCAGCCGCTCGGAGTAGCGCACCGAGAGGGTGCCCATGACGATCGTCGTCGGCAGGAAGGCGAGGCCCGTCTGGAGCGCGTCGTAGCCGAGCACCTCCTGGAGGTACAAGACGCCGAGGAAGAACATCGCGAACATCCCGGCCACGGTCAGCGCCTGGACCACGTTGGCCCCGGACACGTTCCGCGAGCGGAAGATCCGCAGGGGTACCAGGGGGTTGGCGGTCGTCGTCTCGCGCACGAGGAATGCGATCAGCAGCGCAAACGACCCGGCGCTCAGCGCGATGGTGCGGCCCGCGCCCCAGCCGAGGTCGGCGGCGGGCTCGACGATCGTGTAGACGCCGAGCATCAGCGAGGCCGTGATCAGCGCCGCGCCGAGGACGTCGGCGCCCTGGCCGAAGCCGATCCCCTCGTCGCGCTCGACCAGCCTCCGGGTCATCACCGCCGTGCCGATCCCGATCGGGATATTGATGAAGAAGATCCAGTGCCAGTTGATCGCCTGGGTGAGCACGCCGCCGGCGATCAGGCCGATCGACCCGCCAGCGGAGGCGACGAAGGCGTAGACGCCGATCGCCTTCGCCTGCTCGCGCGGCTCCGGGAACATCGTCACGATCATCCCGAGCACGACCGCCATGACCATCGCCCCTCCGACCCCCTGCACGAAGCGGCCGCCGATCAGCATCTCCTGGGTCTGTGCGATCCCGCAGAACAGCGAGGCGGCGGTGAAGATGGCGAGGCCGACCAGGAAGACACCGCGGCGCGAGATCAAGTCGCCGAGCCGCCCAGCCAGGAGCAGCAGGCCGCCGAAGGAGATCAGGTAGGCGTTGACCACCCAGGCGAGGCCCGCCTGGCTGAAGTCGAGCTCGTTCTGGATACTGGGCAGGGCAACGTTGACGACGGTCACGTCGAGGACGATCATCAGCACGCCCGCGCAGAGCACGTAGAGGGCGAGCCGTCTTTGTCTGTCGGTCGATGCCTGCGTCATACGGGTTTCGGTCTCCTTTAGGCCGCTTTCCGGTTAAGACGGCGCCGGAGGCTCAAACTCATCGTCGTGCCCACTCCCATAAGGTCTCGGATCTCCTCCGCTCGTACCCGAGTATTATCACAAGTAACATGGCATTGACTGGTAGGAACGATCCCGCAGCCGAGCCGCAGCCGGGGGGTCGAACGCCCGCGCCCGGGGAGCTCGGGCTCGTGCAGAGCTTTCTCAACACGCGCTGGGACCTCCGCGGGGATCGGACGGACGTCTTCGTCAGTGGCGAAGCGTTGGCGGACTGGCTCTCGGCACGGGGGCTCCTCGCGGAGGATCGCCGTCTCACCGGCGATGACGTCGCTCGCGCTCTCGCCGTGCGCGAAGGTCTGCGGGCGATCGCCTTCTCGAACAACGGCCATCGCCTCGACAAGGACGCGACCGAATCCATGCGGCGAGCGTCGGAGACGGCGAGCGCGCGGATCCGCCTCGAGCCTGGCGGCGCACAATTTCTCGCCAACACCGACGCAGGGCTCGATGGTGCGATCGGCGCGCTCTACGGGATCGTCTCCCGAGCGATGGCGGACGGCTCCTGGCAGCGCCTCAAGGCCTGCCCCGGGCGCCACTGCGGCTGGGTCTTTTTCGACCGATCCCGGAACCGGAGCGCTCGTTGGTGCTCGACGCAGGTATGCGGTGCTCGGGAGAAGTCGCGCACCTACTACCGCCGGAAGACGGGCCACTAAGCCGCGCTCCGGTCCGACGCTACGCTCGGGACCATGGTTAGCACTCGCGGCCGCGGATTGATCCTCCAGCACGGCGTCGACGGCCCGCCCGCGATCCTCGGTGAGTGGCTGGGCGAGCGTGAGATCGAGCACGACATCCACCGCACGTGGTGCGATCCGCTGCCGCACCGCCCCGGCGACTACGGCTGGATCGCGACACTCGGCTCAGAGCACACGCCCGGCGCCCCGGCCGCGCCACCGTGGGTTGATGCGGAGATCGAGTTCCTGAGCCGCGGGCTCGAGCTCGGGATCCCCGTGCTCGGCCTCTGCTTCGGGGGGCAGACGCTCGCGGTCGCTGCGGGCGGCTCCGTCGGCCCCTCGCTGCCGCCGCAGATCGGCTGGATGGAGGTCGAGACGAGCGATCCCGCTCTCGTCCCGCCCGGCCCCTGGCTCCACTACCACTACGACCTCCTGTGCCCGCCGCCCGAGGCCGAGATCGTCGCCCGGTCGCCCGCCGGCCCAGCGGCGTACGTTCTCGGCCTTTCGCTCGGGCTCCAGTTTCACCCCGAGTCGACCCCGGCGATCGCGGCCGAGTGGGCGCGCCAGGACGCGGAAAGGCTGACCAGGCTCGGGATCGACCCGGCCGTGGTGGAGGCCGACGGCGCGGGGGCGCGGGTGGCGGCCATGAACCTGTTTGATGCCTGGTGGGAGCTCGCCAAATCTCACCCAGCGCGGAATGGGTACATTATCCAAGACCGCGATATCCCGGCTGATCAACTCACCCGAGCGGACATGGAGGAGCACGTGAACCCGCAAGCCGCCGCGTCGACCACCAGCGATGTCGCGAGCGCCCGCGAGGCGCTCTCGCCCGCGGTCGGCACCGTCAGGATCACGTACCCGGACCTGCACGGAATCCAGCGGGGCAAGGACGTCCCGGTGGCCGAGCTCGAGGGGGCGGCGAGGAGTGGCCTGGCGTTCTGCTGGGCGGTGATGGGGACCGACCTCGCCCACACCCCGGTCGTCGGCGGCGAGGCCGGCTATCCCGACATGATCGCCCGGCCCGACCTCTCGACCCTGCGCGAACTGCCTTGGGAGCCGGATGTCGCGGCCTGCCTCGCCGATCTCGAGCGGGATGGGGCTCCGGAACCGACCGACATGCGCGGACTCGTCCGGCGCGCGACGGAGCAGCTCGCCGAGCTCGGGCTGAGCTCCAAGGTCGGCCCGGAGCTCGAGTTCTTCCTCCTCGAGCCCGACGGCGAGGGCGGCTGGCGGCGCCACGTCGACACCCTGAGCATGGTCTACACCGTCGGCCCGCAGGCCGACCCCCAGGGCGTGGTCAAGGCGTTGCTCGAGGGCTGCACGGCGCTCGGCCTCGGGGCGATCGCCTCCAACCACGAGTTCATGAACAGCCAGTACGAGATCAACCTGCGCGAGGGCGATCCCCTCGACGCCGCCGACCGCGCCTTCCGCTTCAAGGCGGCGGTCAAGGACTACGTTGCCCAGCGAGGCCTGCTGGCCACCTTCATGGGCAAGCCGTTCAACGACCAGGGCGGGTCAGGGACGCACCTGCACATCTCGCTCGAGCGCGAGGGCTCGAACTGCTCCGGCGACGACGGCCACGCCACCGGGCTCTCCGCCGAGATGCGCCACTTCGTGGGCGGCGTCCTCGACCACGCCCCGGCGTTGATGGCGTTCCTGAACCCGACCGTCAACGCTTACCGGCGGATCCTCCCCGACAGCCTCGCCCCCACTCACGTCAACTGGGGGCTCGACAACCGCACGACGTTCGTGCGCGTGCCGCCGGAGGGCGGCGAGGCGTGCCGAATCGAGCTCCGGATCGGCGACGGGGCGGCCAACCTGCACCTCGTGATCGCCGCTGCGCTGTTCGCCGGCATCGACGGGATCCGGCGCGAGCTCGACCCGGGCGAGCCGCTGAGCGGCGATACCTACACGCTCCCCGAGGACGAGCAGGGCGGGCCGCTGCCGATGTCGCTCAGCGACGCGCTCGACGCGCTGGAGGCCGACGCCGCGATCCGCGACGCGGTTGGGGCCGAGATCGTCGACACGTTCCTCGCCATGAAGCGCTTCGAGCTCGAGCGCTACCGCCTGCACGTCTCCGACTGGGACCTCTCCGAGTACATACGCCACCTGTGATCGAGCTCGCGGAGATGCAGCTGGCGGACGTCGATCTCACCGATCACACCCGCTTCGCCGAGCGCGTCCCGCACGAGATGTTCGCGGTGCTGCGCCGCGAGGACCCGGTCCACTGGCAGGAGGAGAAGGGCGGCCGCGGCTTCTGGGCGATCACCAAGCACGCCGACATCACCGCGGTGGCCAAGGACTGGCGGACCTTCTCCTCCGAGCGCGGCGGCACCTCGCTCGAGGACCTCGGACCCGAGGAGCTCGAGGCGCGCAAGTCGATGCTGGACATGGACCCCCCGCCCCACAACGCACTGCGGGCGATCGTCAACCGCGACTTCACCCCGCGGGCGGTGCGGACGTTCACCGAGCGCATCCGCGAGCTCTTCGACGGAGTGCTCGGCGAGGCGCTGGAGAAGGGCGAGGTCGAGTTCGTCGACGACGTCGCCGCGAAGCTGCCGATGCGCGTCTTCGCCGAGATGCTCGGGGCGCCGGAGGCCGACCACCGCTACCTCGTGGAGATCGGCGACCGGATGCTGGGCCAGGACGACCCCGAGTTCGCGATCGACCCCGAGGTCGCCGAGGCCAACCGCCACCTGCCCTTTTCCAACCCGGCCGCGCTGGAGATGTTCGAGTACGGCCGCAAGCTCGCCGGCGAGCGGCGCGAGTGCCCGCGCGACGACATCGTCACGAAGCTGGTCGAGGCCGAGATCGACGGCCGCCCGCTGACCCAGCACGAGTACGACGTCTACTTCCTGCTGCTGGCGGTCGCGGGCAACGAGACCACCCGGCACTCGATCTCCCAGGGCGTGCTGGCGCTGATCGAATACCCGGATCAGCTTCAGCGCCTGCGCGATGACCCGGAGCTGCTGCACCTCGCGGCCGCCGAGATCTTGCGCTGGGCGACGCCGGTGCACCACTTCCGCCGGACGGCGACGTGCGAGGTCGAGTTCGGCGGCAAGACGATCCGCGAGAACGACAAGCTCGCCACCTGGTACATCTCGGGCAACTTCGACGAGGAGATCTTCGACTCCCCGTACGAGTTCGACGTCGGCCGCGACCCGAACCCGCAGATGACGTTCGGCCCGGGCGGGCCCCACTTCTGCACCGGCGCCCACCTCGCGCGGCTCGAGATCGAGATCGTATTCACCGAGATGGTCAAGCGCGTGGCGAGCTTCGAGCTCGCCGGGACGCCGGAGCGGCTGCAGTCGAACTTCTTCAACGGCATCAAGCGGATGCCGCTGCGGCTCACTCCCGCCTGAGGCCGGCCCCGAGCTCGCGCAGCGTCTCGAGGGTGAAGTCGACGTCCTCCGGGCGGGTCCGGAAGTTGACGAAGCAGACGCGCAGGCAAGCGGTCCCGTCGACGACCGCCGAGGCGAGGTAGATCCGGCCGTCCTCCTGCGCCGTAGCGGCGAGCGCCGTGTTGTGCGCGTCGAGGTCCGTGACACCGGCGGGCGCGTGGCGGAAGCAGACCGTCGACAGGGTCGGCTCGCATATCAGCTCGAACTCGGGGTCGGCGCGGAGGAAGTCGGCGAGCCGGCGCGCAAGCGCCAGGGTGCGCTCGATCCACTCGCGAAACGCCGCCGCGCCGTGGGTGCGGAAGGCCAGCCAGAGCTTCAACGAGCGCAGCGGGCGCGAGTACTCGAGCGTGCGCTCGACCGCGTTGCGGACCACCGAGTCACGGCGCATGTACGCCTCCTCGTGGCCGAAGGCGGCCTCCAGGGCGCCGGGCTCGCGGACCAGGATCAGACTGCAGCTCTTCTGCAGGCCGAGCCACTTGTGCGCGTCGAGGGTGGCTGAGTCGGCCCGCTCCAGCCCGGCGAACAGCGGCCCCGCCGACTCCGTGGCCGCCGCCGGGAGGCCGTAGGCACCGTCGACGTGCAGCCAGGCGCCGTGCGCCCGACAGACGTCGGCGAGCTCACCGATCGGGTCGACGGCGCCGGTGAGGGTCGTGCCGCCGTTGGCGACGACCGCGATCGGCGCGATCCCCTCGTCGCGGTCCGCGGCAAGGGCGGCGTCGAGGTCCGCGGGGCGCATGCGGCGCTCGGAGTCCTGGTCGAGCAAGCGGACGAAATCCGAGCCGATGCCCGCGGCCTCGACCGCGCGGACGACCGAGTGGTGGGCCTCGGCCGAGTAATACACGGCCCCCCGCCGACCGGCGAAGCCCTCGGTCCGACACCCCGGCAGCGCCCGCTCGCGGGCGACCAGGATCCCGGTGAGGTTCGAGATCATCCCGCCGCTCGTGAAAGCGCCCTCGGCGCACGGATAGCCGACGAACTCGGCGACCCAGCGGACCGCCTGCTGCTCGAGGAGGTCGGCGGCGCGGGCCGTGACCGCGAGATTGACGTCGTAGGTGGCCGCCAGCGCCTCGGCGAGGACCCCGACCTCGAGCCCGGTCGAGCCGATGTAGGCGAGGTAGAGCGGTCGAGCCGGCGAGACCGACTCGTCGAGGATGCGGGCGGCGTCGGCGAGCACCTGACTCGGATCGGCCGGGACGTCGGGCAGCGGAGCGGCGAGGCGCTCGAGCACGTTGGCGTCGATCGCCGGCTCCTCCGGACGGGGCCGCTCGAAGGAGTCCCAGGCGTCGGTGATCAGCGCGGTCAGCGCCGCGAGCACCGCCTCGCGGTCCGCGAGTGCCGTGATCCCGGAGGTTCTTTCGGCCCGGGGTTGGATCACGGGTTCACCGTATCTCGATCGTGCGCGCCGGCGACCGATGCGTAGGATCGATCCGATCGTTCACCGACCTCGGCGCTCGGGCTCGCCGTTACGCTTGCTCGATGGAAGCAGCTGCCAAGCCCCGTTACGACGCCATCGTCGTTGGCGGCGGCCACAACGGCCTCGTCGCCTCGTTCTATCTCGCCCGCGCCGGGCTGAAGGTCGCCGTGCTCGAGCGTCGGGAGCAGGTCGGTGGCGGCGCTCACACCGAGGAGCTCTTTCCCGGCTATCGCGTGTCGACCTGCTCGTACGTGTGCTGGAACCTGCAGCAGCGCGTCATCGACGACCTCGAGCTCGAGCGTCACGGCCTCGTCCGCCATCCGATCGATCCGCTCCCGGTGCTGCCATTCCGAGACGGCGAGTACCTCGCCTTCTGGGAAGACGAGGCGCGCACTCGAGCGGAGATCGCCCGCCTCAACCCGGCCGACGCGAACCGGTTCGGCGACTGGACGGACCTCTGGGAGCGCGCGGCGGCACTCGTGCATCCGTTCTTTCTGCGCCAGCCGCCAACCATGGACGAAATTCGCGCACACGCGGTGGAGATCGGCGAGCTCGAGCTGCTCGACCGGCTCCTCGCGGCCTCGATCGCCGAGCTCGCCGAGGAGTACTTCGAGGACCAGCGCATCGGAGCCGCGCTGATGCTGATCTGCGACATCGGGGATCCGTTTGCGCCGGGCAGCGCCTGGTCGGAGGCGTGGTGGCACACCAACGAGCCCAACGGCTCGGTGCCCTCCGTAGTCGCCGGAGGCATGGGCACCATCACTCAGGCGATGGCCCGCGCCGCCGCCGAGCAGGGTGTCGAGATCCGCACCGAGACCGAAGTCGAACGAATTCGGGTCGAGGACGGTCGGGCGACCGGCGTGCGGCTCGCCGACGGTGACGAGCTCGCGGCCGGCCTGGTTGTCTCCAACGCGGACCCGAAGCGGACCTTCCTTGGGCTGGTGGCCGCGGATGCGATCGAGGCGTCCTTTCGCGATCGAGTCGCCGGCCTGTCGACGAAGGCGGCGTGCCTGAAGTTTCACGCGGTGCTCGACGAGCCGCTCGATCTCTCGCCATACCTGGGCGAGGGCCACGACCCGCGCTACTCGACCTACGTCACGTTGGCGCCCGATGGCTTTGAGACGTACCGCCGTGCATGGCACCAGGCCCAGGCAGGCGAGATCCCGGACCAGCCCGTTTGCCACATCCAGGTGCCGACCGCTTACGACTCGACGCTCACCGACGGTGACGGCGAGATCGTCTCGATCTGGACCCTGTACGCCCCGAGCCGGCCGGCGACCGGCAGCTGGGACGAGCGCCGAGAGGAGACCGGCGAGCGACTGATCGACCACGTCGCCGCGTTCGTCCCGAACTTCCGCTCGGCGATGCGGGAATGGCAGCTGTTGACGCCGTTCGACATCGAGAGGCGGGTGGGAATGACCGACGGCTGCATCCGCCATATCGACATGGTCCCGGGCCAGCTCTACGGCGATCGGCCGCTGCCGGGTGCCGGGTATTCGACACCGATAGCCGACCTGTGGCTATGCGGAGTGGGCACGCATCCCGGCGGCGAGGTGACCGGCGCCCCCGGCCACAACGCGGCGCACGCAATCCTCACCGATCTCGCTCGCCGGGCTCGCTAGTTCCGCGCTCAGGGGCCGACGCCGCGGCCTCCAAGCCGAACGCGGTGGCCGCGACGTCGACGACGGTGCTGCCGCCGTCGACAGGGAGCACGGCGCCGGTGACGAAGCTGGCGTCCCCCGAGGCGAGGAAGGCGACCGTCGACGCGATCTCGTCGGGCTCGGCCGGCCGCCCCGCCGGGACGTGCTCGAGCGCCGTGGCGTAGGCGCCCTCGCGGTCGGTGCCGATCGCATCGCCGAGCTCGGTCATCTCCTGATCGGCCATCGGTGTCCGGACCCAACCTGGACAGACGGCGTTGACGCGCACGTCCGGGGCCCAGTCGAGCGCCGCCTGTTTGGTCAGCATCAGCAAGCCGGCCTTGGCGACGCAGTAGGCGACCGATTCGGGGACTGCCTGCAGGCCGGCGACCGAGCTGACGTTGACGACTGCCCCGCGCGCCGCCCGGAGGTGTTCGAGCGCGGCGCGCATCACCAGGAAGGGGCCGTGGAGGTTGACCTCGAGCGTCTGCCGCCAGGTCTCGGGGTCGATCTCCGCGATTGATCCCGAGCCAGAGATCCCGGCGTTGTTGACGACCACGTCCAGCCGCCCGCCTCCATGGGCCACAGCCGCCTCTACCGCCTGACCGACGGAGCGCTCGTCGCTGACGTCGGCGCTGATCGTGGTCGCGCTCCCGGGAGGCAGGCTCGTGGCGACCTCGTCGAGCGGCCCCTGACGCCTGCCGATCAGCGTTACCCGCGCACCCTCCTCCGCCAGGCGCCGAGCGACCGCCGCCCCGATTCCCGAGCCGGCGCCGGTGACCATGGCGGCCCGGCCCTCCATCCCAACGCCGATCACCGGGCGCCCGCCCCGGCCGCTGCCCACGCTGCCCGCGCGGTCTCGATCCCGCCGCTGCGCTCGACCGCCTCGCCGACGCGAGCGACCGCCTCGCGGCAGAGCTCGCCCCAGTCGGCCGCATCGTCGATGAACTGGTTCGGCTTGAAGCAGAACGAGGAGAAGCCGCGCGCCAGTTGGCGCGGGATGGCGTCCTCGACGGCCTCGGCGAGGTCGGCGGTCGACTCGTCGTCGGGGAAGGCTCCCCGGAGGCCGCCGATCATCTCGATCTCGGCCGGGTCGCGTCCGGCGGCACGCAGTCCGTCGGCGAGCCGGGCCAGCTGCTCGTCGGGGATCGTCCCGAGCGGGTTGTAACCGCTGCCGTACTCAGCCAGCCGGCGAACAAGGGCCGGGTGCACCGAGCCGCCACCGAACCAAAGTCGCGGCCCGGTGGGCCGGAATGCCTTCGGCTCAAGCCAGACGTCGTTGAACTGGTAGTAGTCGCCGGCGAACCTCGTCGGCGACCCGCGCCAGACCTCACTCCAGATCGCGAGCTGCTCGTCGAGCAATCGGCCGCGGCGGCGAAAGTCGACGCCGAGGGCCTCGTACTCCGGCTCGTGCCAGCCCACCGACGGCAGGACGACCAGCCTGCCCCTCGAGAGGAGGTCGAGCGTGCCGAGCTCCCGCGCCAGCAGCAGGGGGTGTCGTAGCGGCGCCAGGATCGCCCCGGCGACCAGGCGCAGCCGGGTGGTCGCCGCGGCGATCGCGCCGAAGAGGACGACCGAGCTCGGCCAGGACGTGGCCGGGTCCTGGTTGCCTGGCAGCGCGTACTCGCGCGGATTGCTCATCAGCCCGTCGGCGGCCGCGTCGCCGCCGAGCACGACGTGCTCGCTGAGCATCACCGCGTCCACCCCGGCCGCCTCGGCTTCTTGAGCGAGGCCGACGAGCGCGATCGGGTCGTCCGGGGGGATGATGGTCCAGTTTTCGCTCAGGACCAGGATCAGGCGCGCGCCGCCCGCCATGTCAGTCCTCACGCGGCAGGAGGATCGCGGCCTCGCCGGCCCAGCTCACGGCGACCGAGGAACCGATCTCCAGCGGGTGCTCGGGGGTCGCGGGGACCTCCGCCTTGACGAGATCCTCGATCCCCGCCACCTCGAGACGGTAGGAGAACGCGGTTCCGCGGTAGGCGACATCGCGGACCGTCGCCGCCATCGCCCGTTCGCCCGGATCGCCGGCCTTGACGAGCACGTTTTCGGGCCGCAGGACCAGCCACGCGGGGCCCGCCGGAGCCTCGGCGCCGACCGGAACGGCGGTCCCCGCGAGCCGCACGACACGCGCGCCGGGGTCGCCGTCGATCTCGCACGCGAGCACGTTTGCGTTGCCGACGAAGCTCGCGGCGTACGGCGTCGCCGGGCGGCGATAGATCGTCGTCGGATCCGCGAGCTGATCGATGTGCCCGTGCTCGAAGACGGCGATACGGTCGGAGAGGGCGAGCGCCTCACGTTGATCGTGGGTGACGTAGACCCAGGTCGCCCCGGTCTCGCGGTGCACGCGGCGCAGCTCGGCCTCCATCTCCAGGCGGATCTTCAGGTCGAGGGCGCTGAGCGGCTCGTCCAGTAGCAGCACCTGCGGGCGCTTGACCAGCGCCCTCGCGAGGGCGACCCGTTGCATCTGGCCGCCGGAGAGCTCGCTCGACCTCCGCCGCTCGTAGCCGGGCATGCGAACCAAGCTCAGCGCCCACTGGACCCGCTCCTCGATCTCGGGCGTCGCCATCCCGTCGACGCGCAGACCGAAGGCGACGTTCTCGAACACGTCGAGGTGCGGGAACAGCGTCGGGCGCTGGAAGACCATGTTCACCGGGCGGCGGTGCGGGTTGACCGCGGTCATCTCCTGCCCTCCGATGGTGATCGTCCCCTGCGTCGGCTCGATGAAGCCGGCGATCACGCGCAGCAGGGTGGTCTTTCCGCACCCCGATGGACCGAGGAAGGTGACGAACTCGCCGGCGGGGATCTCGAGCTCGATGCCGCGCAGCACCTCGTTGCGACCGAACGCGTGGCTCACCCCGCGAACGGCCAGGCCGCCATCGCGTACCTGCTCGCTCATAGCCCTACCCCCATCTCCTCGGCGCGCCGATCATTGCGTGCGGCACGCAGGGTGGCGACCGCGGCGACGACCCAGAGCAACATCGTGATCGCCAGCAGCAGGGTCGAGGCGACGTTGATCCCGGGGTCCACGGTGCGACGGAGGCGACCGAAGATGTAGACGGGCAGTGTCTGGTCGTTTCCGATGACGAAGAAGGTGATCAGAAACTCGTCGAAGGACAGCATGAACGCCAGTGCCGCCGCGCCCGCGAGCACCGGCGCGATCTGCGGCAGCGTAACCCGCTTGAACACCGTCCACGGCCCCGCCCCGAGGTCGCGCGCCACGTCCTCGACCGAGCGATCGAGTCGATCGAGGGCGATCCGCAGGAGGATGAAGACGAATGGGAACGCGAACACGACGTGTCCGATGAGCACGGTCAGCAGCGAGCGCTCGAACCCGATCCGAGCCAGGAGGGTGAGCATGGCGGCGCCGATGAACAGGCCGGGAAGCAATACCGGCGCGATGAACAGGACCTGCAGCGGCCCGCGCACTCGGGAGCTGGTGCGGGAGACCGCGTAGGCCGCGGGCGTTCCGATCAGCACGGTGACGGCCGCGGTCACGACGCCGAGGAGGAGGCTGTTGACGAATGCGTCGGTGAAGGTCTCGTCGCCGAAGACCTCGTCGTACCAGCGGGTCGAGAACCCCTCGAACGGAAACGTTAGCCCGGCGCTGCTGTGGAACGAGAACAGGACGACAACGCCGAGGGGGACGAACAGGAACAGCAGCGTCGTGACGACGACGATGCCGGATCCGAGCCCGCGGCGGCGCATCACGTCCCCCACTCGATCCGGCGTACGCCCATCAACCGCATCGCGAGCAGGATCAGGCCCTGGATCACGAGGTAGCCGAGCACGACGACGATCGCCAGCGCCGCGCCGAGCGGGTAATCGCCCTGGGCCTTGAAGTAGTTCTGGATCTGCACCCCGACCATCGAGCTTTCCGGGCCCCCGAGGAACTGAGGCGTCACGTAGTCGGCCGAGGCGACGACGAAACAGAGCATGAACGCCGACATCGCCGGAACAGCGATCAGCGGCAGCACCACCCGCCGCCAGCGCTGGACCATTCCGGCCCCGAGGTCCTCCGACGCCTCGAAGTAGCGGCTCTCGAGCGGTCGGAACCCGGCGTAGAGGATCAGGATTACGAACGGCAGCAGGATGTGGACGATGGCGACGACGATCGCGAAGCGGCTGAAGACCAGGAAGCCCAGCGGCTGATCGATCGCGCCGAGCGACTCCAGCGCCGAGTTGATCACGCCGTCGCTCCCCAGCATGGTCCGCCAGGCGTAGATGCGGACCAGATAGGAGGCGAACATCGCCGCGATCACCAAGAGCAGGATCAGCCGCTGGAATCGTCCGGCGTGGTAGCGCACCCAGTAGGCGAACGGGATCCCGATCAGCAGGCAGACGACGCCGACGCTGAGCCCGATGATCGCGGAGTTGAGCATCAGGTTGTCGGTGCTCGGAGCGTTGAAGATGTCGACGTAGTTGTCGATCGTGAACGGGGTCTGAGCGTTGAACGAGAAGGTGGCGCCGGTCAGGAAGCTGTAGACGACGAAAACGGCGACCGGGATCGCGAAGAAGAGCAGCAGCCCAAGCGCCGCCGGGGCCGCCAGGGCGATCGACCGCGACCGCGAGCGTCGCGGCGGATCGGCAGCCGCTGATCGTTCGGCGTCTAGCTCGTCAGCTGAGTGAAGCGCTCGAGCCACTCGCCCTGCGTCACAAACTCGTCGGACTCGAGCGGCGCGAGGATCTGCAGCGGCGCACCCTCGAGGATCGTGTCGAGCTGGTCCGCCGGATACAGCGTCCGGTCCGCCGGCAGGAACTCGTCCGCGCCCTCGACCACCACGCCGCCGGCGAATGCCTCCGAGATCGCCGCGTTCGTCTTCGGGTCGAGAACCTGGTTGATGAAGGCGTACGCCGAATCGGGGTTGTCGGCTCCGTTCGGGATCCCGTAGCCATCGGTGAACGACATGTTGCCGTTCTTGATCTCGACCACGTCCCGCGCGGCCTTGCCGGTACCGCCCGCGCCGTTCGCGAACAGCGTGAACTGCGGCGTGCCGAGGAACACGGCGATCACCTCGCCGGAGGCGATCTGGGTGACGATGTCGCCCGGTGACGCCGCCACCGACTTCGACTGGTCGATGAACTGCGAGAACAGGTCGGCGAGGTCGTCGAGGCTGTCCTTGGGGACCTGGCCCTGCTCGAGGCCGAGCATGTCGGAGCACACCCCGAACGCGGCGTTGGGCTCCGCCCAGGTGAGGATCTGGTCCTTGAACTCTGGCTCCAGCAGACCGCGATAGTCGTCCGGCGGATCGCTCACCTCGTCGCTGTTGTACATCAGGCTGAACGTCTGGAAGAACGACGGGACGAACAGCCGTTCTCCGTCCTCGATCCACTGCGGGTCGTCCTCCTGCCACCGTGGCAGCAGCCCGTCGAGGTTGGGCAGCTTGGCGGTGTCGAGGGGGGCGAGGAGGTCGGCCGTCTGCAGGCGCTCGGTGACATTGGAGGTGTAGGCGAGCAGGTCGATGCTGTTGTTGTTCTGCAGCTTCGGGGTGATGTCGTCGAGGGTCGGCATATACGAAGCCTTCAACTCCGCCCCGTTCGTCTTCAGGAAGGCGTCCATCGGGGCGATGCCCGGGAGGTCCTCGCCCTCCCAGCCGAAGAAATCGATCGTCCCTGATGGCGTAGGCGCCTCGCCCGATGCCGCGGCCGTGGTCGTGGAGTCGCCGTTGTCGTCGCCGCCGCATGCCGCGAGCACACCCGGGAGCGCGAGTCCGGCGACGGCACCGGCGCTGTAGCGCATCATGCGCCGGCGCGTTACACCGGCCTCCACCAACTCGCTCAAGGGTCCGGGGCGTTCTGGGTTGGTCACAGCGTCTCCTCCTCGTGGCCGTCGGATCCGCCGCCAAAGGAAGCCAACTCCCCCGCTTCGAGTCCGCGCGTGTCGGATGTATACATTATGTGTTCGGCCCCCGTCAACCCCCGAGTCCCTGCTGGGCCTCGAGCTGTTGCACCTCCGCCTCGATCGATTCGGGGTCGAACGCGAAGTACGAGCGCGGCGGCAGAATGCCCCAGGCGTTGGACCCGTGCGGGTCATCGGCGAAGTAGCGGGGCTCGTGGTCGGGCTCGAGCCGCTCCATGTCGCAGAACAGCTCCACGAACACCTCCTCCTCGACCATGCGGCAGTAGGCGAACAGGTTCTGGGCCATCGTGTGGCGCCCCGGCCCCCATGCGATCGGTCGCCGGTGCTGGGCGAGGTGGTCGAGCGCGACCCGCATCTCGCCCCAGTCGACGAGTTCGAACGCGAGGTGGTGGATGTGCGCGTAGCCCTTATCGAGGAAGGCGACGACGTGATGGTCGCGGTCGGCGTGCATCCACACGGCGCCCTCGCCGATCCAGTCGCTGATCCGCAAGCCGAGCGCCCGCTCGTACCAGGCGGCGAGCCGCGGCGCGTCCGCGGTCAGGTAGTTGGAGTGCTGCAGGCGCCGCGGGCGGAAGGCGGGGAGCTCGTCGGTGTAGCGCGCGACGGGCGGGATTCGCTCGTCGCCGAGCACCCGTTCGATGAGCACGATCGGGTTGCCGTCCGGGTCGGTGACCCGTAGGCCGCGGCCGCGAACCGGGACCTCGACCTCCGCCGGCTCCGACCCCGCCTCCCGCAGCCGCGCCGCGGCGTCGGCGAGCGACACGCCCGGTCGCAGCTCGTAGCCGACGTGCTCGACGTGCCCGTCGTCGTCGGTCGGGCGCAGCTCGAGGCAGAAGTCCTCGTACGCGCAGCGCAGCAGCGTCGCGCCGTCGGCGTCGGCGCGGGTGAGGCCGTGGAGGCGCGACCAGCGCCCGGCTGCCTCGTCGAGGTCGGCGACCCGGAGCGTGGCGTGGTGGAGCTGAAGGATCAGTCTGGTCGTTTAGTCGTTCATCGTTCGTCATTCGGTCAACGACGGCGCGTCAGGCCCACTTGCCCTCGGCGACCTCGCGTTCAGCCTGATCTTCGGGCATCGCGAGGGCGACGTGAAGCGTCTGGGCGCTGACCTCGGGCGGGGCGCCAACGTTCTCGAGGTCATCGTCTGCCTCAACGATGGTGTTCCGGAGCCTCCCGATCCCCTCCACCTGAACCTCGACGACGTCCCCGGGCTCCACGGGACGCGAGTTCGCGGGCGTGCCGGTGAGCAGCACGTCGCCCGGCTCGAGCGTGATCAGTCGCGAGACGTCGGCAACCTGGTAGTCGAAGCCGAAGAGCAGATCCTCCGCCGTGTCGCCCTCCTGGACCTGTTCGCCGTTGACGTAGGTGCGCACGACCAGCGCCGTCGGGTCGACCTCGGCGGCGTCGACCAGCGTCGGGCCGAGGGGGCAGAAGCCGTCCTGCCCCTTGACCCGGAGCATCGAACCGCGATCGATGTGCCGAAAGTCGTGGACGCCGAAGTCGTTCGCGACGGTGTAGCCGGCGACGTGGTCCAGCGCTTCGGCCCGCGAGACGCCCCTGCAGCGCCTCCCGATCACCACGGCGATCTCGCCCTCGTAGTTGAGAAAGCGACAGCCGCGCGGGCGGGCCACGTCGGTGTCGTGGCCCGAGACGGAGCTCGGCGGTTTGAGGAAGTACGAGGGGTACCGCGGCGGCGCGGCCATCCTGTACTCGTCGCAGCGGGAGCGGTAGCTGAGGTGGGTGGCGACGATCTTCGACGGCTCGAGGTCGAACGGCTCGCCGTTGCGGCCCAGGCGCACGCCGCTCACACCGTCACCCGCTCGGAGCTGCGCGCCGCGGCCGCGATCAGCGAGTCGTACAGGCGCTGCCCCCCTGACCCGAGGTCCTCCTCGGGGTGCCAGAGGACGGCGACGCAGTACGGCCCCGCCGCGGCGGTCTCGGCCGCCTCGACGAGCCCGTCGGGCGAGTGGGCCGAGGGGTCCAGCGAGTCGGCCAGCGGCTCGACACCCTGGTGGTGGTGGGACCGCACGGTCGCCTCGCGGGTTCCGAGGATCGCCTCCAGCCGGGAGCCGGCGACGACCTCGACCGCGTGGCTGGTGAAGGTCCCGGGCTCGGCGCGATGGACCCGATCGGGGTCGGCCAGGTGCTGGTCGATGCCGCCGCCGAGGGCAACGTTGAGCACGTGCATCCCCCGGCAGACGCCGAGCAGCGGCGTCGCGCGTTCGATCGCCTCCCGCGCGAGGGCGAGCTCGACCCGATCGCGAAGCGGGTCCGACGCGTCGTTGGCCGGGTTGGCCTCGGCGCCGTAGGAGCCGGCGTCGAGGTCGCGCCCGCCGGTGAGCAGCAGCCCGTCGACCAGATCCAGGGCGAGCTCCGGCGCCTCGGCGTACGCCTCGACCACGGGGAAGATGACCGGGGCAGCGCCGGCGCGATCCAGCGCCCGGACGTACTGCGACCACACGCCGCTGAGGCTGACGTCACGCCAGGGGCCGAAGCTGGCATCGCGGGTGTCGGCGACCATCCCGATGCGCACTCGCCCGCCGTCGACCATGTGAATAATGTATCCGATCGGTCCGGCACGCCCGGTTGGGGCAGAACATTCGAATGGATACGAAATCCATCGGCGCCGTTAGGCTGACCGGCATGGCCGCTGCCGATCCCGGCGACGCCGGTGGATTCCAGGTCCAGAGCGTCGCCGACCAGGTGTACGAGGTCCTGCGCGAGCGCATCGCGAGCGGCGAGATCGAGCGGGGATCGCGCATGCACCAGGAGGACCTGGCGAAGGAGTTCGGGGTCTCGCGGACACCCGTCCGCGAGGCGCTGCGGCGGCTGGCCGCGGAGGGCCTGGTGGACCTGTTCGCAAACCGCGGGGCGCGGGTGGCGACGGCGACCGACGAGCAGTTGCGCTCGAGCTACGAGACGCGGCTCGTGGTCGAGCCTGGCGCTGCGCGGATCGCCGCCGAGCGCGCGTTGCCCGGGCCGATCAAGCTGATGCGGGCGGCGATCGTCGATGAGGAGCGCGCGGGCCGCTCCCCCGCCAAGCACTTCAAGGCCAACCGCGCCTTCCACCTCGCCCTGGTCAAGGGGACGGGCAACCCGCAGCTGGTCCGATTCATGGAGCACGTCTGGATCGGGCGCATCGGGGCGACGCTGTACGAGGACCGCCTCGACCAGGCGGGCCTGAGCGCCGACCGGGTCGCGCACCGGTCGATCGCCGACGCGATCGAGTCCGGCGAGGTCGAGCGCGCGGAGGAGCTCACACGCGGCCACCTCGAGCGCGCGATGGAGCTGCTGTTCGTCGAGTGACGCGGGCTCGCGCTCAGTCGTGCGGGGTGCTCTCCTCGGCGATCTGCAGGGTCTTGAGCTCGGAGTAGAAGTCGAGCGCATAGTCGCCGCCCTCGCGGCCGATGCCGCTGATGCCCATGCCGCCGAACGGCGCGGTCAGGTCGCGGACGAGAAAGGCGTTGACCCAGGTCGTCCCGGCGCGCACCGCGCGGCCGACCCGCTCGGCGCGCGAGGCCGACCCGGTCAGGATCACGCCGGAGAGGCCGTACTCGGTCGAGTTCGCAAGCTCGATCGCCTCCTCCTCGGTCGCGAAGGTCTGGAGGGTGAGCACCGGGCCGAACACCTCGCGCTGGACGACCTCGGAGTCGTTGGACGCCGGCTCGATCAGGGTCGGCTCATACCAGAGGCCCGATGGCCCGCCGACCTCTGCGCGGCGCCCACCGAAGACGATCCGGTCACCGGCGGCGCGGGCGCGCTCGACGAACCCCTCGACCCGGGCCAGGTGGTCTGGGTGGATCAGGGGCGAGATCGTGGTCTCGGGGTCGCGCGGGTCGCCGAGCACCTGGGCGTCGACGGCGGCGCGGAACAGGGACATGAACTCGTCCACGACCTCGCGGTCGACGAGCAGGCGCGTGCCGGCGAGACAGACCTGGCCGGCGTCGTCGTACATCCGCGCCGCCTTCGCGGCCGCGTCGTCGAGGTCGGCGTCGGCGAACACCAGCAGTGGGCCCTTGCCGCCGAGCTCGCCGGTGAAGGGGACCAGGTTCGAGGCGGCCGCGCGGCCGATCGCCCGCGCCGTCTCCGGCGACCCGGTGAACGAGATCCTCCTTGCGTCGGGGCTGGAGGTGAGCTCGGCGCCGGCCCGCTCGCCGATCCCCTGGACGACGTTGAACACGCCCGGCGGCAGGCCGGCCTCGGCGGTCAGGTCGGCGAGCAGCGAGCAGGAGAGCGGGGACCACTCGGCGGGCTTCAGGACCACGGTGCAACCGGCGGCAAGCGCCGGGGCCGTCTTCCAGGTCGAGAGCATGAACGGCGCGTTCCACGGCGTGATCACCACCGCCGGCCCGGCGGGCATCCGGATCACGCGGTTGAGGGTCCCGTTCGAGCTCCAGGTGCGCTCCTCGTAGCCGGCGGCGAGTTCGGCGTAGGCGCGGTAGTTGCGAGCGCCGCGGGAGATCACCCTGGCGCGCAGCGACTCGAGCAGCATCGCCATGTCCTCGCACTCGACCGCGGCGATCCGGTCGACGTTCTCGTCGATCAGATCGGCAAGCCGGTCGAGGTAGGGCCGCCGCAGGCGGGGGCCGAGGGCCGCCCAGTCGTCGAACGCGGCGCGCGCGGCCGCGATCGCCGCCTCGGCCTCCTCCGGACCGCCCGCCGAGACGCGGGCGAGCACGCGACCGTCGATTGGGCTCAGGTCGTCGAAGCGCTCGGTCGAGGCGATCCGCTCGCCGCCGATGAAGTGATCGGTGTGGACGGCGACGCCGGCGACCTCGGCGACCGAGTCGCTGGCGGCGCGGGTACTCACAGCTCTCTCAGGGTCTCGAGATCGTCGACCGAGTAGCCGAGGGTAAGGCGGAAGCCCTTGCCGACCCTCACCGGGGCGAGCGCGGCATGTTCCTCGTTCGGGGCCTCGAACAACTTCAGGGTCGCGTCGCCCTCCCAGATCTCCGAAGCGCAACGGTCATGGCCGAGCGATCGCACGAGCTCATGAACCGCGGGTTCGTCGTGGCTGCCCTTGCCGAGACGCGGCAGGTGGCGGACGTTGACGATCGACGGGTCGTTGTGCGTCGGGCCGTCGGCGCTCGGTCGGTGCAGGGTGACAACGCCCTCGGCGAGCCGGCGATCGTTGGCCGCGCAGGTGCCGGCGAAGCGGGAGCCCGGGCCGACGCCCGGGTCCGCGGCCGTCTGGAGCCCGAAGGTGCGGGTGATCCAGACCGAGCCGAGCTTCTTCGGGAAACCCTGGATCCATCCGCGCGCGAGGGCGAAATCGCGGTCGACCCAGATGTAGGGGCAATACGCGACCTCGTCGCCCTCGAAGAGGGCGTTGACAGTGATAAAGAACTCCTTGTACTGCGCTCGGGCGGGGTCGAGGAGCTCGTCGCCGCCATCGCTGCACGACTGCCAATCGATGAACATCGCCGCCGCCCGCCCGCCGTCGGTGTGCGGCTCGAGCGGCTCTGGGAGCACCGCGGCCGCCGCGGCCGGATCGGCCCAGAACTCGATCACAAGCATGTCGCCGACGTAGTGCCAAGGCGGGGCCGGAACGAGGCCCGAGCGCCCCAGGGGCGAGCGCGGCGCGGAGTATCCCTTCAGTGCCACCTCGAATAATGTATCCACCCGGGCCAGCGTCGAACGGCGGCGACGGAGACCGGATCGCGGTCGCGAGACCAGGCGGCCGGTATCCGCCTGGCGCTTACCAACCACCCTCGGCGCGACGGTCGTACTTGACCTCGCTGTCGCCGAGCTCGAACACCAATAGCTTCGGCTCGGTGAAGCGGTCGAGGAACCATTCCGAGAGCTCGCGGCCGACGCCGCTGCGACCGGCGCCGCCGAACGGCGCGAGCTGATCCCAGTAGTTGCTGGTCTCGTTGATGTTCACCGAGCCGTGCGGCAGTGCCTCCCCGACGCGCCAGGCAGTCGCCAGGTCGCGGGTCCAGAGCGAGGCGATCAGCCCCATACGGCTGGCTTTCGCAATCTCAACCGCTTCCTCGGCTGAGCCGACGCGCATGATCGGAGCGACGGGACCGAAGGTCTCTTCGCGCATGATCTGCATGTCCGGGGTGACGTCGGTCAGGATCGTGGCCGGGTAATAGAGGTCCTCCTGGGGACCGAACTGCTCGATCTGCGCACCCTGTGATCGGGCGTCCTCGACGTGCGCAACAACTCGCTCCAGGGTCCCGTCGTTGCAGAGCGGACCCATGTCGGTCTCCTCGTCGGCGGGATCACCGATGCGCAGATCGCTCGCCCGGGCCCGAAGCTTGTCAACGAACTCGTCGTAGATGTCCTCGTGAACGAGCAGCCGCTCGGCTGAGGTGCAGACCTGGCCGGAGTAGTAGAAGCAGCCGTTCATCGCTCCTTCCACCGCAGCGTCCACGTCAGCGTCGTCGAGGATGATGAACGGGCCGTCTCCCCCGAGTTCGAGCAGCTGCGGTTTGAGGGGCGCGCTCGTAGCGATCTTCTCTCCAGTCGTGGTGGAGCCGGTGAAGAAGACGCCGTCAACGCCTTCGTGGCTGACGAGGGCCGCACCAACGTCGCCAAATCCCTGCAGCAGGTTGACGACGCCCGGCGGCAATCCGGCCTCCTCGAAGAGCTCGGCCACCATCGCGCAGCAGGTCGGAGAGAACTCGGACGGCTTCCAGATCGCCGTATTGCCGGCCGCGATGATGTGGGCGATCGCGATCGAGGAGATGTCGGTTGGGAAGTTGTAGGGCGTGATCGCTGCCACCACACCGAGTGGCCGGTGAGTCATGACGAGCCGCTTGTTATTGGTCTGCTCCTGGGTCGACGGGAACGAGAGGCCGCGATGGCGCATAACCTCGGCCCCGGCCTTCTCATAGGAAGGCGCCGCATACTCGTAGACCTCCTCGCGGGCGTCGGTGATCGTCTTGCCGATCTCGAGCGACACCATGCGCGCAATCGGCTCGGCGTGCTCGACGAACGCCTGGTTGATCCGCCGAAGTAGCTTGACCCGATCGATGAGCGGCGTTTGGGCCCACCCGGGCTGGGCAGCGCGGGCGGCCGCGACGGCTCGCTCGACGTCGCCGGCGTCGCATCGAGCGACGCTGTTGATCACCTCGCCCGAGTGAGGCGAGCGGACGTCGAAGCTGCCGGCGCTTCCGTCAACCCATTGCCCTCCGATCAGTGCCTTGCTTGGAACATCCGTGATGACGCTCATCGGGCCTCCCGACCTCGTACTGGGAACTCTGACGGTCCGCACGCACTCGCTCCGGGCATCGTATCCCGGCCAGGTCCGCTAAGCAGGAGCCGGCCGCGGCCCGACTGATGCGCTGCTACCGTCTGGTTCAGCCACGCATTCGAGCGTGGCGTAAACAGTGCTCGCGCCGCAGTCGTTGCCTCGCCGCATCCTCCGCGCCCGCCCGCACCGTACGTGGAGGAACTCACATGACCAACGGAACCGTGAAGTGGTTCAACGACGAGAAGGGCTTCGGCTTCATCACGCCTGAGGACGGCTCCGCCGACCTCTTCGTCCATCAGAGCGCCGTACCCGACGGCCAGACCCTGGCCGAGGGAACGAAGGTCAGCTTCGACGCCGAGCACGGCGACAAGGGGCCCCGCGCCGCCAACATTCGCCTGGCGTAGCACCCGGCCAGCCGGGCATGCACGCAAGGCTGCTCGGGTCTTCCACGGCCCATCAAGGAGAGAGGCATGGCCTCAAGCAGCAAGCGGAAGACCACGATGGCGAAGCTCAACCGTGAACGTAGGCTCCTCGAGCGTCGGCAAGAGAAGCAGGCCAAGAAGGCTGCGCGCAAGCAGGCGGCCGCAGACGCCCGGGCGACCCACGACGGCTAGGCGGGCGAAATAGGCGCCGATTGAGGCGCCGATTGGGCCCCTGGCGGCCGGGGAAAGAGCGGCCGCCCTAAGCCGGCACCCCCCGCGCTAGCAGGGGCTTCCGGTGAGTAGCGGGGGCCCGATTCGTCTCTCGCTACGACGCACGGATTGTCGAGCGGGCACGCCTACCGGCCTGCTCGCGGGCCGCAGGCTACGCCTCGACGAGCGTGACGATTGTCTGCGGACGAACACCGTCGACTTTCATTGCCTCCGCTGCTTCATCGCTCTGCAGGCCTTGCTCGAACGTCTCCAGGTCCGCAACGCCGTCGAAGATCACGCCGACCCGATTCGAGTTCCCAGGGTCCCGGAATGTGCGCGCGGTGATTCCCATAGGGCCGAAGAACTCCTCGCGCTTCGGTGACGCCAGCCAATGGTCGACGTCGTCTACTTCATGGAACACAAGCAACGTGGCCATCGCGCCTCATCCTTCTCACAGCCAGCAGACTGTGCGTTTCGGGTGTCGCGCTGACCCTATTCCTTTCTTGCCGGGCCCGCGAGTCGCACGCGCCTCCGCGAAGAAGCTGCGCAATCCATGCAAGGCGGTCACTTCGGCCGTGCTTGGCTCGGTGCGTGGTAACGACCCGATAGCGGGGGTGGGATTTGAACCCACGACCTCCGGGTTATGAGATCGATGCTGCCGGGTAGCGCCCGCGCGCGATGCCGCATTCCTATGCGGGCTCAGGTCCTTCTAGTTGCGCCCACTTGCGCTCAAATTGATGCCCGAATTGATGCCCACTGTCCCTGACCGAGCCTGTTGCGGACGCGCTCGAGTAGCCGAGGGATTCGGCGAGCGAACCGCGAGCGCGCCTGGGCAGCGCTCCCACCGGCGCCGCTCGTCTGGATTGCGGCCCGGCTTTGTGTTTAGATCGAAACCGCGATGGCGGAAGAGGCTTCGCGACGCCGTGAGCTCCTAGTCTCGAAGACCTGGGTCCAGGCGTCCGTCGTCGTCTTCCTGATCGGGTTCTTCGTCCTCGGCCTCCTCGCCTACCGGACCTACACAGCCGACCCGCCGATTCCCGACCGGGTCGTCGATCCCGCTGGCCAGACCCTGTTCACCGGCGAGGACATCAGCCGGGGACAGAAGGTCTTCCTCAACAACGGGCTGATGGAGTACGGCTCGATCTTCGGGCACGGCGCCTACCTCGGGCCCGACTACACAGCCGACTACCTCCATCGTGCGGCGCTCTCCGTGGAGGAGCATCACGGTGGCGAGGGCTCCGACCGCGCCCGCGAGCAGACAATCGCCGATTTTCAGGCGAACCGCTACGACGAGGCGACTGACACGCTCACCTACACGCAGGGACAGGCGCTCGCCTTCGAAAAGCTGGAGCGACACTACGCGGACTACTTCTCGAACCCCACCACCGATCAGGGCCTGCGGCCCGACGCGATCGACAACCCCGAGCAGGCGCACCAGCTGACCGCCTTCTTCTCCTGGTCGGCTTGGGCGGCGGCCGCCAGACGCCCGGGCCACAACTACTCCTACACGAACAACTGGCCGCCGGAGGAGCTGGTCGACAACGGCCCGACCGCGAACGTGCTCCTATGGAGCGTGGTCTCGCTGATCGCCCTCCTGGGCGGCATCGGCCTGCTGTTCGCGGCGTTTGGGCGCTGGAACTTCCTCGGCTGGCAAGGTCGCGAGCAGGCGACGCTCTCGTTCCGCCGGCCGGGTGACGTGGCGCTCACCCCCGCCCAGCGCGCCTGTGCCTGGTTCTTCTTGGTGATGGCCGCGCTGTTCCTGATCCAGACGATGGTTGGTGCCGCCTCGCAGCACTACCGGGCCGAGCTCGGGGACTTCTTCGGCATCGATCTCGCCCAGGTCCTGCCCTTCAACCTCGCCCGCACATTCCACGTCCAGCTCGCGATCTTCTTCGTCTCGACTTCGTTCCTGGCCGCCGGGATCTTCCTCGCGCCGATGATCACCGGACGGGAGCCCAAGCGCCAGCACTGGCTCGCCTACGGGTTGCTCGCCGCGCTCGCGATCGTCGTCTTCGGCAGCCTGATCGGCGAGTTCGGCGGCATCCACGGCTGGTTCGGCGACGACGGCTCGATCTTCGGCATCCAGGGATTCGAGTACCTCGACCTCGGCCGCTTCTGGCAGGTGCTGCTCGTGATCGGCCTCTTCTTCTGGGCGGCGATCATCTTTCGGGCGCTGCGCGGACGGCTGGCGCGCGAAAGTCGGGGCAACCTGCCCTGGCTGTTCTTCTTCGCGGCGCTCGCGATCCCAGCCTTCTACGCAGTCGGGCTGATCGCCCGCCAGGGCGACAGCTTCACCGTCACCGACTTCTGGCGCTTCTGGGTCGTCCACCTATGGGTCGAAGACTTCCTGGAGCTGTTCACGACGGTGATGGTCGCCTACGTGTTCGTCCTCCTCGGCGTGGTCCGCGAGCGGGTCGCCCTTACCGTCGTCTTCCTCGACATCCTCCTCTACTCGGTCGGCGGCGTGATCGGCACCATGCACCACCTCTACTTCTCGGGCGAGCCGGCCGAGCACATGGCGTTGGGCGCCGTGTTCTCGGCCGCCGAGGTGATCCCACTCACCTTCCTGACCGTCGAGGCATGGAGCTTCCTCCAGCTCGGCGCGCGCCAGGAGGGTCGCTCGGCCGCTCCCTTCCCGCACCGCTGGGCGGTGATGTTCCTCGTCGCGGTCGGCTTCTGGAACTTCCTCGGCGCCGGGATCTTCGGATTCTTGATCAACCTTCCGATCGTCTCCTACTACGAGATCGGCACCGCGCTGACCGCCAATCACGGCCACGCGGCGATGATGGGCGTCTACGGGATGCTCGCCGTCGGCCTGGCGCTGTTCTGCCTGCGCTACCTGATCCCGGACGACCGATGGCCGGATCGGCTCGCCAAGATCAGCTTCTGGTCGCTCAACATCGGCCTCGCGTGGATGACCTTCGCGACCCTGCTGCCGCTTGGCCTGATCCAGCTCTACGAGTCGGTCGACGCGGGGTACTACGCGGCTCGCTCGCTCGAGTTCTTGACCAACGACACCAACGCGCTGCTCGAATGGATCCGCTTGCCCGGCGACATCCTGTTCATCGGCGGCGGGGTCCTGCCGCTGCTCTACATCTGCTACCTCGGCGTCCGTTACCGAGTCAGCGGCACGACTCTCGAGGAGCCGGAGGAGATCCTGTTCGCCGAGATCACGGCGCCGGCGCCGGAAGCCCCGGCGGCTGTAAGCCAGATGCGAGCGGAGGAGCCCCCGCGGTGAGCGCCGAGGCCCTGCTCGCAACCGCTTACGCCGCGTTCCTGATGCTCGCAGCGACCGGCCTTGATCTCCTGGCGCGCCACTCGCACCGGCGCAGCGGCCGCTACCGCACCGCCGGCTTCGAGTTCCGGCCCGAGCTCGACCTGTGGAGGTGTCCGGAGGGCGAAGAGCTGCGCCGGGTCGACACCGATCACCGCCGGCGCCTCGCCCACTACCGCGCCAGGCCGGCCGTCTGCAACGCCTGTCCGGCCAAGCGGGAGTGCACAGACTCGGACCAGGGCCGCCAGATCACACGGGCGCTCGATCCGTGGCCGCACTCCGAGGCGGGGCGCTTTCACCGGGGAGTCTGCGTCGTCCTCGTCGTCCTCGCCGCCGTGATCGCCGCCCTCGCGCTGGTCCGCAGCGACGGACCGACGGAGGCCATCGTGCTTGCCGCGATGCTTGGGGTCGCGGTCCTGGTCGCCGGCCGGATGCTGGCCGCCTTCC
>CAVVME010000006.1:0-132162 GCA_963749365.1 uncultured Solirubrobacterales bacterium | reverse complement strand
TTCACGCGCTCGACCTCATTCCTGGAGCCGAGGATCGCCGGACAGCGCTCATGGAGCGAGCTTGGGAGGATCTCCATCGTCCGTGTGGTGCCCGTTGTGCTGGCGCCCCCCGCCTGTTCGACCACGAAGCTGACGGGATTGACCTCGTAGAGCAGGCGCAGCTTGCCTGGTCGCCCAGTGACCTTGCTGTCCCACGGGTAGAGGAAGATCCCGCCCGAGATGAGTACCCTGAACACGTCGGCCACCATCGAGCCAACCCACCGCATGTTGAAATGGATACCACGATGGCTGGCCTCGCCCTGAATGCATTCTTCGATGTAGCGCTGCATGGGTGCCGTCCAGTAACGGCGGTTCGACATGTTGATGGTGAAGTCCTTGGTGTCCTCGCGGATGCGCATGCTGGGATGGGTCAGCAGATATTCGCCTGAGCCACGATCGAGCGTGAAGGCGTTGACGCCGCTGCCAGTCGTCAACACGAGGACGGTTGAGGGGCCGTAGACCGCGAAGCCGGCCGCTACCTGCGCCGTTCCCGGTTGCAGGAAGTGCTCGTTGACCGGCTGGTCGACTCCGTCCGGGCAGCGCAGGATCGAGAAGATCGTTCCGACCGTGCCGTTCACATCGATGTTGGACGAACCGTCGAGGGGGTCGAACAGGCACAGGTAGCGACCCTGATCCGAATTCGACGGGATGGCCATGGCGTCCGTCATTTCTTCCGAGGCCAGCCCGGCCCAATGACCGCTCCACGCCAGTGCCTCGATCATGACCTCATTGGCGATGACATCGAGCTTCTTCTGGACCTCACCCTGGACGTTGTCGGTCCCGGCGGAGCCGAGCTCGCCGCCCAACCCTCCCTGACTTACGATGAAGGAAATCTTACGCGTCGCCTGAGCGATATCCTCCATTGGCGCAACGACATGCGGCATGTTGGGGTTGCGGCCCTGCTCCTGGAGAAGGAACTGCCTTAATGTGACAAGTCCGCGTATCACGTTCATGCCCTCTCGACGTTGCGCCAGATCTCACCTGCGATTACTGGCCTCTAATAAAGCTGTTTCTACTTACCGGCGCACTGATGTCGAGGCTCTTCACTGTTGGGAAGCGGGCCTCGCGGATGCGCCGCTCGATCATCCGCCGCTCGCGATCGGAACTTTCCCGGCAGCTCCGGGCGCGGCTCAACGAGAAGCGGCTCGAACAGGCCTTCATTCGCCTCGATCTGGCGCTGGAGTTCTTCATCCTCCTTGGGCCCCAGGCGTGGCTGGTTGTTGTTGGGCACAGTGCCCGATGTCGAGAGCTCTCCCTGGGCTCAAAAGGCGCCGGCAGCGGCCGGCAGGATCGCGATCATTTCCTGGTGGCGGCCATTGACGCGGACGATGAAGCTGACCCGGTCGAGATCGCCGCGGTCGTCGTACTTCACGTCGAGCAGCACACCGGGATGCTCGGCGGCAGAAAAGGCGAGGCCGTGCAGCGTCGCGGCGATCGCCTTGGCATCGAACGAGCCAACCTTTTCGGTCGCGGCCTTGAGCACGTGGGCCGCGATGTAGCCCTTCATGCCGTTATGATCGCCTGCGATATTTGTACTCCCGCGAGGAACCGGTTGCTGAAGTCACGCACAGCCGGCACCAGCGCGTCGGCGGTGAGGCCGACATGGGCGCGGACGCCGTTGGCGGCCGAGCCGGCCAACTCGATCACGCTCTGGCCGACCAGCGTCGTCTCGCCGACGATCCAGCCGCCATAAGCCTCGTCGAACAGCGCCCGCAGGCAGTCGGCCAACTCCTGCTCGTTGAGATAGACGAAGGCGGCGCCCGCACCCGAGGCGCGGACCTTGGCCGCGACCTCGGTGAAGTCGCGCTGCTCCGGCGCGGTCTTGAGATCGGCCACGATCTCGATCCGTGCGCGGCCAAGGCCTCGGTCATCGCCTCCTTGCCGCCGCGGCCGAACGCGTTGTCGACCCAGACCATGGCGACGCTCTCGACGCGCAGCCCGTCCTTCAGATAGCGCGCGAGCTTGGGCATCGAGGCCGCCTGCGAGAGCGACGTGCGGAACAGATAGGGGTTGCCCTGCTCGGTGATGCTGGCGGCCTCCGCACCGACGAAGGTCGGCCGCTCTGCACTGCGGATGTCGTCCATGGTCGCCAGGACGATGTCCGAGAACACCGGCCCCATCATCGCGAAGGCCTGCAGCTCGGCAGCCTTCCGCACGGCCGCCTTTGCCACCTCCGGCTTGGTCTGGATATCCAGCGGCACGACCTCGATCTGGCGGCCGAGTATGCCGCCAGCCGCGTTGATCTCCTTGAAGGCCAGCAGCACGCCGTTGTTGAAGTTGTTGCCGGCAATCGCGCCGTCGCCGGACAGCTCGACGGCGTTGACCACGACCGCGGGCGCCTGGGCCTGGGCCGGCCGAGAGACCAGCACAAGGCCACGGTCCCGATCACGCGTCCAACCAGCTGCATTACTGTGTGTCCGTTAGTGTGGTCAAATATCATTGCTGTGCTCCTACCGCATCCACGATGCCGGGACGAGGACGAGTGCTGGGAAGGCAACCAGCAGGGCGAGGACGATCAGCTCGGCGAGCATGAACGGCCAGACGCCCTTGATCAGATCGTCCATCTTGATCCGCGCCACGCCGGCGACCACGTTGAGCACGGTGCCGACCGGCGGCGTGATCAGGCCGATCGAGTTGTTGATGATGAACAGCACGCCGAAATAGATCGGATCGATTCCGGCCTCCTTGACCACCGGCACCAAGACCGGGGTCAGGATCAGGATGGTCGGCGTCATGTCCATGGCGGTGCCGACCACGACGACCAGCAGCATGATCGCGATCAGCAGCAGGGTCTGATTGTCCATCAGCGGCTCGAGCAGCTCGGTGACCTGGCCCGGCAGGTCGGCGACGGTGATCAGCCAGGCCGAGACCAGCGAGGCCGCGACCAGGAACATCACGACGGCGGTCACCTTGGCCGCGGTCAGGAACACCGGGTAGAGGTCGCTGACGCTTCAGCTCGCGGTAGACGACGGTCGCGACGAACAGCGAGTAGACCGCGGCGACGACGCCGGCCTCGGTCGGCGTGAAGATGCCGAACTTGAGGCCGAAGATGATGATGAACGGCAGGCCCAGCGCCCACAGGCTGTCGATGAACGCGCGCCAGCGTTCGGCGCCGGTCTGCCGCGGCGGCATCACCAGCGATTCCTTGCGGGCGCTCCACCACCAGGCCGCCGCGAGGCCCGAGCCGATCATCAGGCCCGGAAAGATGCCGGCCAGGAACAGCTTGGAGATCGACAGCCCGCTGGCGACGCCGAACACGACGAAGCCGATGCTGGGCGGAATGACCGGCCCGATGATGCCGGATGCCGCGATCAGGCCGCCCGAGGTCGCCTTGTCGTGGCCGGCCTTGACCATCATCGGCACCAGCAGGGCCGAGAGGGCGGCGGCATCGGCGACCGCCGAACCGGACAGCGCCGAAAGAATACAGGCGGCCATGATCGCGACGTAGCCGAGGCCGCCGCGGACATGGCCGATCAGCGACAGCGCGAGGTTGACGATCCGCTTCGACAGGCCGCCGGTGTTCATGATCTCGCCGGCGAGCATGAAGAACGGCACCGCCATCAGCGGGAAGCTGTCGGCGCCGTTGATGATGTTCTGGGCGATGATCTGCGAGTCGAACATGTCGAGCTGCACACATCAGCGCCACGCCGCAGACCAGCAGCGCGTAGGCGATCGGCATGCCCAGCGCCATCGCACCCAGCAGCGAACCGAGAAAGACGGTGATGACCATCGGCGTTCCCCCTACCGGCTCTTGGTCGGCTCGACCGCGCGGCGGCCGCGTCCTGGGCCGCCAGATTCTTCTGCAGCTCCTCGAACTCCTCCTGCTCCTCGGACTCCTTGACCATCACCAGCTCCTCCTCGGAGATCCGGCCGGTGGCCACGCGATACAGATCGTGCAGCAGGATGATGCCGACCGAGACGCTGAAGATGATCCCGACGCCGTAGAACAGGCCCATCGAAATCCCGGCCGACGGCGACTTCACGTCGAGATTGATGATCGTCTGTTCCCAGCTGCCCTGGAGGAACAGCCAGGTCACGAACAGCATCAGCACCTGGCTGACGACCAGGCAGGCCTTCTTGCCGACCGTCGGCAAGCGGCTGACCACCATGTCGACGCCCAGATGCCCGTGCTCGCGAAAGGCGACGATCGCGCCCAGGAAGGTCAGCCAGACGAACAGGAAGCGCGACAGCTCCTCCGACACGGTGATGCCCATGTTGAAGGCGTAGCGCAGCACGACGTTGCCGAACACGAGCACCACCATGATCGCCAGGCACGCCACGATCGCGAGCTTGAGGCAGTTGAAGTAGCCGTTGATGATACGTTGCATTCGTTTCCTCCCTGATGTCGCTGCGTTCAGCCGATCATGGCTGCGAAGTGCTGCTGCATGCGCTCAGCTTCCGACTCCACGCCAGTGCCAGGCTGTGGCTGTCGACCCGCGTGCCGCCATTCTCGGTGATATCGCTCTTGAGCAGATGCAGGGCCGCGGTCGCGAACTCGACCACCTCGGCGAATGCGCGGCCAAGCGGATGAACCTGCCTGGGTCGAGCACCGCCAGAGTCGCTACCTCAACAACCGCGCCGAGGTCTCGCACCAGCCGACACGACGACGAGAACGGCGGATGCAGCGGTTCAAGTCGGGGCGGCACGTCCAGCGGTTCCTTTCCAGCCACAGCCAGACCCACCAGGCCTGTTCGCAGCCCGCAAACTTGACAACGCCATCTCGACGGCTCTTAGGCGATCTTGGGCCGTTCAGCTCCTATTGAAGGCGAGATCTACGGGCATCACCGCTGCCGGCATGGCCTCTGGTGGAATAATGGCGCCGGGGTAACGCACCACCGTGCCAGCGAGCAAGTGGCCGGCACGCGCCGCCGCTGCCGGCTCGGCCCCGGCGAGGCGAGCCGCCAAGTAGGCGGCGGCGAAGCTGTCGCCGGCGGCAGTCGTGTCGACCACATCGCCTACCGGCCCGGCCTCGACCACCAAGTCGGTGCCGGGAGCCAACACGTGGCAGGCCAGCTCGGGCAGCTTCAGCACCAGCTCGGCCGAAGCCCTGCGCGCCAGCAGCTCGGGCGGGCGGGCGCTGCCGAACAGCAGCTCCAGGTCCTCGGTCGAGGCCAGCACAAAATCGGCGCAGCCGAAGGCCCGGCGGTAAGTGGCCTGCGCCACTATTCGCTCGGGCCAGCCGCGGGGCCGGAAGTTGGTGTCGAAGGCAACGCGCCCGCCGCGTGCGTGGGTGCGCTCGAGTGCCTCGAACAGCCGCTCCCGCCCGGCCTCGCCGTAGAGCGAGAGCGTAATGCCGGAGAAATAGAGCAGATCGTAGCCAGTCAACGCCTCGATGGTCGAGGGTGTCTCCGGTAGCGCAAACAGCTCGCGCGCTGGTGCCTGGTCACGCCAATAGTAGAAGCTGCGCTCGCCGTGTGCGTCGCGGCGGATCAGATAGAGGCCGGGGAGCCGGCCAGGCAACTGGAGCACGAGGCGTGTGCCAACGCCTTCGGCCCGCCAGGCTTCGACCATCCGCTCACTCAGCGGATCGTCTCCGAGCGCCGTGACGTAGTCGACCTCGACGCCGAGCCGCGCCAGGTACACCGCCGTGTTCAGGGTATCCCCCCCGTAGGCCATGGAGTAGTTATCGTCGCCGAGTGTCGACAACTCGAGCATGCACTCGCCGATCGACGCGATCCTCACGTTATCCTCCCGGCCGTTCCGACCGAAGTCTCAGCCCTGCGAGTGGATCATCGGGCCCGGCAACGCCGTCAGCCAGGCGGCGACGCCGGTCTTCGATCGGCTCTGGGACGGCTATCCGACCACCACGCTGACGGCTTGCGGGCGGGACGTCGGCCTCCCCGACGGGCAGATGGGGAACTCGGAGGTTGGGCACATGAACCTCGGCGCCGGCGCGATCGTCAAGCAGGACCTGGCCCGGATCGACGATGCGGTCGTCGGCGGCGAGTTGTTCGAGAACCCCGTCCTCAAGGCTGCCTGCGAGGCCGCGCGCCGCAGTCCTCGCGGGCGCCTGCATCTGGTCGGGCTGGTCTCCGACGGGGGCGTGCACTCGGGCTGGGAGCACATCGAGGCATGCATCGAGCTCGCGGCCCAGGAGGGCGTGCCGGATCTGGTCGTGCACGCGTTCACCGACGGGCGCGACACGCTTCCGACCTCGGCCCCGACCTACATCGCCGAGCTCGAGCGCTGGCTCCGCCGCGCCGGGCGGGTCGCGACGGTGGGCGGCCGCTACTACGCGATGGACCGCGACCGGCGCTGGGAGCGCAGCAAGCTGGCCTACGACGCGATCGTGCACGCCGAAGGCCTGCGGGCCGGCTCGGCAGCCGAGGCGGTCGCCGAAGCGCACGGCAGGGGGGAGACGGACGAGTTCATCCGACCGACCGTGATCGGCGACTACGACGGGGCTGCCGAAGGGGATGTCGTCATCCACCTCAACTTCCGTCCCGACCGCGCCCGCCAGCTCGTGCGCGCGCTCGCCGAGCCCGACTTCGACGAGTTCGACCGCGGCTCCGCGCCGGCGCTCGAGCTGACCACGTTGACCTCCTATCGGGAGGGGTGGCCCTATCCGGTCGCCTTTCCGCCCAACGAGCCCGAGACGACGCTGGCCGCTGTACTGGCCGCGGCCGGGCGGCGCCAGCTCCACGTCGCCGAGACCGAGAAGTACGCCCATGTGACCTACTTCTTCAACGGCGGGCGCGAGGCCGAGTGGGAAGGGGAGGAGCGCTGCCTGGTCGACTCGCCTCGCGACGTCCCGACCTACGACCACAAGCCCGAGATGAGCGCCCGGGCCGCGGCGGCGGCCTTCTGCGAGCGCTGGTCGGGCGGCGACTACGGCTTCGGGATCATCAACTTCGCCAACCCCGACATGGTCGGCCATACCGGGTCGATCCCGGCGGCGGTCGAGGCGATCGAGGTCGTCGATTCCTGCCTCGGCGAGGTCGTCACCGCGGTCCACGGCTCCGGCGGCGCCTGCATGGTGACCGCCGACCATGGCAACGCCGAGCAGATGCTCGAGCCCGACGGCTCGCCCAACACCGCCCACTCGCTCAACCCCGTCCCGCTCGTGGTTACCGTTCCCGGCCTCGAGCTCAAGCCCGGTGGGGTGCTCGCCGACGTCGCGCCCACCGCCCTCGCCCTGCTCGGGCTCGAGCAGCCGCAGCAGATGACCGCCCGCCCCCTGCTCGCCGGCTGACGGCCGCCGAGCTCCTCGCTGTGCCTCAGGACCTCCTGGTATGGGCAGGAGTAGGCGCGCCCGCTGTCTAGGCTCCGGGTCGTGCGCAGCGACCCGGAGCGGCTTCGATTCGAGCTCACCGCACGCGACGGAGCCGCCCGGACCGGGCGGCTCCTGACCGCGCACGGGCCGGTCGCAACCCCGGCCTTCATCCCGCTCGCCACCCGGGGGGCGGTCCGCACGCTCGACGTCGGCGAGGTCGCCGGGCTCGGCTTCGAGCTCATCCTCGGCAACACCTTCCACCTCTTCCTCGCTCCGGGGGCGGACCGGATCGCGGCGCTCGGCGGGCTGCACCGGTTCATCGGCTGGGAGCGGGCGATGATCACCGACTCGGGCGGCTTTCAGGTCTTCTCGCTCGCGCACGGCAACGTCGCCGACGAGATCAAGGGGCGCCGGCGCGGCGCAGGTGGTGGTGGCGGCGTGGTTGAGATCTCCGAGCGCGGGGTCGCCTTCCGCTCCTACATCGACGGCTCGCAGCGCCTGATGGGCCCGGAGGAGTCGATGACCGTGCAGGCGGCGCTCGGCTCCGACATCGCGCTGGCCTTCGACGAGTGCACCGCCTATCACGCCGACCGCGAGTACACCGCGCGCTCGACCGAGCGCACGCACCGCTGGCTCGACCGCTGTCTGCGCTGGCACTCCGAGCACGGCCCGGCTGCGCAGGCGGTGTTCGGAATCGTCCAGGGCGGTGTGCACGAGGACCTGCGGCGCGAGTCCGCCGAGGCGGTCGCAGCCGCCGGCGTCGACGGGATTGCGATCGGGGGCACGCTCGGGCGCGACAAGCCCGAGATGCACGGAGTGCTCGCGCTGACTGCGCCGATGCTGCCCCGCGACGCCCCCAAGCACCTGCTCGGAATCGGCGAGCCCGACGACCTGCTGGCCGGGATCGGGCTCGGGATCGACGTCTTCGACTGCGCGGTCCCGACCCGGCTCGCGAGGCACGGGATGGCGCTGGCCCCGAGGCCTGATTCGCGCTTTCGCTTCGACGTCACCCGGGCCGGCTTCGCGACCGACGAGGCGCCGCTGGTCGAGGGCTGTCCATGTCCGACCTGCGCTCGCCACAGCCGCGCCTACCTGCACTACCTCGCCCGGGCCGAGGAGCCGACCGCCGGCAGGCTGCTGACCCTGCACAACCTCGCCTTCCTCGAGCGCCTGATGGCCGGCGCCAGGGTGGCGATCGAAGCGCGCCGGTTCGAGGCCTACCAGGCGGCGGTTCTCGCTGGCGCCGCCCCGTGGGAGGCCGTGGCGGGCGCCCGCCCGGATCAATCAATCGCCTTAGATCGGTGATCCCACGCCTTCGCGCACGCGGATCACGTATCTACTGCGTGTTCTCGTTGATGAAGTCCTCGGCTGACTGGATCTGCTCCCCGATCGTGTCGCGGATCAGCTCGCCGAGGTCGGTCTCGCGCCCGGCATCGGTCAGCAGCAGCACCGCGGCCGCGATCACCGCGGCGAGCACCGCGATCAGGACGAGGATCCCGATCGCGCGCAGCACCCGGCCGGCGAAGGAGCGCTTCGGCGGCTCGGCGGCGGGCGCCGGCCGCGCTGCAGCCGGCGTCTGGCGTCGACGCGGCGGTGGTGGCGGCGGCGCCTGTGGGGCGACCGGGGTCGAGGGCTCGGGCTCCATTCGCCTGGTGACGTCGGTCGGCACCGGCGCCAGCATGTTGGTCGGCAGCTCGTCCGACGGCGCCGCTGGCTCGTCGCCGCGCAGACCCGCCTCCAGCGCCCGCGAGAGCTCGCGAGCGGATGAGTAGCGCGCCGCGACCTCGCCCTCGAGCGAGCGCAGCACGGCCCGCGAGAGCGTCTCGGGGACGTCGGGGTCATAGGAGGTGGGAGGGAGCGGGCTCTCGTTCTCGCGCCGGATCGCGAGCTCGGCCAGGGTCGATCCCTCCCATGGCAGGCGGCCGGTGAGCAGCTGGTAGAGGACGACTCCGAGCGCGTAGACGTCGGCGGCGGGAGTCGTCTCCTCGCCGCGGGCCTGCTCGGGGGCGAGATAGGCGGCGGTGCCGACCACCGAGCCGACCTGCGTGAGGCGGCTCTGGGCGCTGGCGCGGGCGATCCCGAAGTCGGTCAGCTTGATCGTGATCTCGCCGGTGGGCGGCTCATGGGCGGAGCTGTCGCGCCGTTGGCGGCCGGCCGGGCCGCCGATCACCATCAGGTTGCCGGGCTTGACATCACGATGGATGATCCCCTGGCGGTGCGCGTACTCGAGCCCCGCGCACGCCTGGATCCCGATCTCGACCCCGGCGTCGGCCCCGAGCCGGCCCTTGGTCTGCAGCAGCTGGGCGACGGACTTGCCCTCGACGTACTCCATCACGATGTAGTGGCGACCCGCGTCGACCCCGGTGTCGTAGACCTGGACGATGTTCGGGTGGATCAGCCTGGCCACCGCCAAAGCCTCCCGGCGAAACCGGGCGACGAACTTGTCGTCGTCGGAGAGGTGCTCGGCGAGCACCTTGACCGCGACGGTTCGCTCGAGCACCCGATCGGTGGCCCTGTAGACGGTCGACATCCCGCCCGATCCGAGCCGGTCGCCGAGCTCGTAGCGATCGGAGATCGTCGTCATCTTGCGGTGCCTTTCTCGCCGCCGACCCCGCCGCTCGGCGAGCCATCGTCGTCCTCCTCCGGCACCGGCGCCGGCTCGACCGGGGGCGGCTCCTCCTCGCCGGTCTCCGGCTGCGTCGTGTCCGTCGTCGTCGTGTCGGTGGTCGTCGTGTCCGTTGTCGTCGTGTCGGTGGTCGTCGTCGGGGTCGTGGTCGTCGGCGTGCTGGTCGTCGGCTCCGGCTCCTCGGGTGCCCCACCGCCCCCGGCCGTCGTCGGCGCGCAGCCCGGTTGCTCCTCGATCAGCTCCTGCAGCCGGTCGGCGACCTCGAACAGGCCCGCCTTGACCTGATCATCGACGGAGGCCGGCAGCAGGTCGACGTCGCTCCTGAAGTCATCCGCCTGGCTGAGCGCGATGTCGCAGCTCTCCGCCGCGACGCTGGCGCTGATCCCGTCGAGCGCGGTCAGCAGCTCGGCCGCGTTCTGCGCCGGGATCGTCGGCTCTGGGTCTGACCCGCAGCCCGTGAGCAGGATCGTGCTCACGCATGCGAGCAGGGAAATCCGCGCGGCGACCGACACCCGGGCGAGTCTAGATGGGCGATCCCACGACTTCACGCGCCCGGATGCCGCGGTGCGTGGACTCATTGCCCGACGTAGAGGCGGCGGGCGAGATGCTCGGGAAGCTCGGCGGCGACGATCGCGTCCGCGGCCCGGTCGATGTCGTAGTCGACCCGGTGGAAGCCGGCCTTCCATGCCTCGGTGTCGAGCTCCAGCCAGGCAGCCCTGGGATCGCCGTCGCGCGGCTGGCCGACGCTGCCCGGGTTGATCAGCCAGCGCCCACGACCGACCTCGAGGCTGGTGCCCGCCCCGGCCTGCGCGCCCCGGGCCTCGGCCCGGGCCCCGGCACCGTCGTCGGCGAGGGCGAAGAAGAGCGCGACGTGCGAGTGGCCGACCAGGCTCACCCGGGTCGACTGGACGCGGATGCACTCGGCCGCCTGGTCGGGCCAGAGCACGTACTCCCAGACGGGGTCACGCGGTGAGGCGTGGTACAGAGCCAACTCGGCGCTCTCGGCGGCAGGCTCGAGCCCGGCGAGGAACTCGACCGTCGCCGGGCTCATCGCCTCCCGTGTCCAGCGCACCGCCGCGGCCGCGGCCGGGGAGAAGGTCGAGATGTCGAGCCGGTCGAGTGCGGCGAGATCGTGGTTGCCGACCAGTGAGATCGAGCACCGCTCGCGGACGAGCGCAGAGCATTCGTTCGGCTGCGCTCCATAGCCGACCACGTCGCCGAGGCACCAGGTCTCGTCGACGCCGGCGTCCTGCACTTGCTCGAGCACGGCTTCGAGCGCCGGCAGGTTCGCGTGGATGTCGCTCAGGATCGCGAGGCGCAAGAGGCGGACTATCGTAGGCACCGATGAGGCTCGCGGGCTCGACCGCTGCTCGCGTCGGCGGGGTCGCGATCGCGATGTTGGTCGTCGCCGCGCTTGCGGTCTGGGTGTTGGCCCCGGACGAACAGCTGCCCAATCCACTGCCGGTCACGGCGAGCGATTACTTCAACGAGGCGCAGCTGCGGCGTGCCGAGGACTTCCGCGCCGGTCAGCGGTGGTTGATGATCGCCGGCCTGGCGATCGAGGCGGCGGTCTTGCTCGCCGCCGCGCTCGGACGGCCGGCATGGTTCCGAGACGGGCTCGAGCGACTCGGCGCCCGTCCGCTCGCCGGCGCCGCCGTCGCCGGCGCCGCCGTCGCGGCGCTGGTCGCGCTGGCGACCGTGCCGACGGCGCTGATCGCCCACGAGCGGGCGGTCGACGCCGGCCTCTCCACGCAATCGCTCGGCTCGTGGGCGTGGGACCTGTGCCGATCGACCGCGATCACGGCGGCCCTGGCGGCGCTCGGCGCGGCCTTGCTGTTGGCACTGGTGAGGAGATTCCCCCGCCACTGGTGGCTGCCGGGCGCGGCGCTGCTGAGCGCGCTCGCGGTCGTCTTCGTCTGGATTGCTCCGGTCGTCCTGGCGCCGGTCTTCAACGAGTTCGAGCCGCTCCCGGAGGGAAGCCGACCGAGGGCCCGGGTGCTCGGGCTCGGCGAGCGGGCCGGAGTCGATATCGGCGAGGTCTTCAGCATCGATGCGAGCCGGCGGGTGACCTCGCTGAACGCCTACGTGGACGGGATCGGCTCCTCGAAACGGGTGGTCCTATACGACAACCTGCTCGAGCACGCCCGGAGGCGGGAGCTGGACTCCGTCGTCGCCCACGAGCTCGGCCACGTCGCCGGGCACGATCTCGCTCGGGGCCTGCTCTACATCGCCCTGGTCGCCCCGCTCGGGATGCTGTTCACGCGAGAGCTGGGCACGGCGCTGGCGCGCCGCTCGGGCGCCGATCCCGCGACGCCCGCCGCGGTCCCCGCCTACCTGCTCGCGCTGGCGCTCGCGGCGCTGCTCCTCGGCGTCCCGGGCAACCGGCTCTCGCGTCAAGTCGAGGCCCGCGCCGACACGTTCGCGCTCGAGCTGACCGGCGATCCCGAGGCGTTGATCGATCTGCAGCTGCGGCTCGCGCGCACCAACCTCAGCGATCCCGACCCACCCGGGCTGTACTCGACCCTGTTCGCCACCCACCCGACGACCCTGGAGCGGATCGGCGCGGCGCTGGCCCAGCAGCGCCAAAGGTGAGGTCCAGGATCTAGATCGACTCGGCCGTCAGCCGCAGGCCGGCGTCGAGCTCGTGCCCGGGACTCCACGAGAGCTCCTCCGCGGCACGGGCCGGCTCGATCGAGATCCGCTGCACCTCGCCGAGTCGTTCCGGCGCCAGCTCGGGATCGAACTCGCTTCCGGAGACGGCGGCGATCCGGCGTCCGAGCTCGAGCACGCTCGTCTCGTTGCCGGTGCCGATGTTGTAGGGCCCGTCGCCGCCGCGCTCGCTGGCGGCGACGAATGCCGCGGCGACGTCGCTGACGAAGACGTAGTCGCGGGTCTGCTCGCCGTCGCCGTAGACGCGCGGCCGGGCGCCGTCGGCGAGCGCGCGGCAGAAGATCGCCACCACCCCGGCCTCGCCGTAGGGATCCTGGCGCGGCCCGTAGACGTTGCCGAGCCGCAGCGCGACAGCGCCGAGTCCATACAGGCGCCGGTAGAGGCCGAGGTAGCCCTCGGCGCAGTGCTTCGACTGCCCGTACTGCGCATCGGGCCGGCACTCCGCGGACTCGGTCAGCGGCAGCTCGCGGCCCGCCCCTTCGCCGTAGATCGCCCCACCGGTCGAGGCGAAGACGAAGCGCCCGACGGCGTCCTCGCGGGCCCGCTCGAGCAGTGCGATCGTGCCGCCGACGTTGAGGTCGAGGTCATAGAGCGGGTCCGAGACGGATCGCCGCACGTCGATCTGCGCGGCGAGGTGGCAGACCAGCTCGGGGCGGCCACGGCCGAAGGCCTCCGCGACCGCGGCGGGGTCGGTGATGCTGCCCTCGATCAGGACCGCGCCGCCGTCGAAGGCCCGCTCGAGGTTCTCGCGGCTGCCCGAGGAGAGGTCGTCGAGCACCACCACCTCGTCGCCGCGCGCCTGCAGCGCATCGACGACATGCGATCCGATGAACCCGGCGCCGCCGGTGACCAGTGTCCTCATCCCGGCGGCAGCTTAGATGAGCCGTCACACGGCTCCGTAGTATCGAGGCGTGGAAGCCGAGCCTCGACCCGACCCGGTCGCCGCCCTGCGCGCGGCGCTCGAGGCCGTCGCGGCGGGCCTCGACGGCGCTGCGGTCGAGCGCGCGACCCTCGAGCGCCCGCCGAAGCCGGAGCTGGGCGACTACTCGACCAATGCGGCGATGCTGCTGGCGCCCTCGGTCGGTGCCGCACCGCGCGAGATCGCCGAGCGGCTGCGCGAGCCGCTCGCGGAGCGGCTCGGCTCGAGCGCCGAGCGGATCGAGGTCGCCGGGCCGGGATTTCTCAACCTCTTTCTCTCCGATCGCTGGCATCGGGACGCCACCGTCGACCTGCTCGGCGCGCCGCCCCGCCGACTTGGCGCCCGCGAGCGGGTCCTGGTCGAGTTCGTGAGCGCCAACCCGACCGGGCCGGTGACGGTGGCGAGCGGCAGGGGCGCTGCCTACGGCGACTCCCTGGCGCGCCTGTTCGCCTACTCGGGTCACCCGGTGACGCGCGAGTACTACCTCAACGACGCCGGCAGCCAGGTGCGCCTGTTCGCGCTGTCGATCGCTGCCAGGATGCGGGGATCCGAGCCCCCGGCCGACGGCTACGCCGGCCTCTACATCGCCGAGCTGGCCGAGCAGCTCGCCGCCCGCGGGGCCGATCCGGACGACCTCGACGCGCTCGGCGCGCAGGCGATCGAGGCGATGAAGGGGCGGATCGAGTCGACCCTGGAGCGATTCGGGGTCCGCTACGACGCTTGGTTCTCGGAGCGCAGCCTGTTCGAGACCGGCCCGTTCGAGCGCACGCTGGCGGAGCTGCGCGAGCGCGGCCACGCCTACGACAGCGAGGGCGCGGTCTGGCTGCGGACGACCGCGTTCGGCGACGACAAGGATCGGGTCCTGATCCGGTCCGACGGCGAGCCCACCTACTTCGCCGCCGACATCGCCTACCACCGCGACAAGTTGGGCCGCGCCGACCTGATGCTGACGCCGCTGGGTGCCGACCACCACGGCTATGTGCCGCGGATGCGGGCCGCGATCGCGGCCCTCGGGGCCTCCCCCGACCGCTACGAGGCTCCGATCATGCAGCTCGTCGGCGTCGTCGACGGCGGTGAGCGGGCGCGGATGTCGAAGCGCAGGGGCGAGTTCGTCACCCTCGACGAGCTGATCGACGACATCGGCGCCGACGCGGCGCGCTGGTTCCTGGCCCAGCGCAGCCACGACACGGCCGTCGATCTCGACCTCGGTCTCGCCCGCTCCGCCTCCCAGGACAACCCGGTCTACTACGTGCAGTACGCGCACGCGCGGATCGCGAGCATCCTGCGCAAGGCAATCGACGACGGAGCGGTGGCCGGGGTCGAGGCGATCGAGGCGGCGGCCGGCTCCGAGCGGGCGATCGAGGCGCCGGCCGAGCCCGCCGAGCGCGCCCTCGTGCGCCGGCTGCTCGAGCTCCCGGCCGAGGCTGCGACCGCTGCCGAGCGGCGGGCTCCGCACCGTCTCTGCGCCTTCGCGATGGCGACCGCCGCCGACTTTCACGTCTTCTACCGCGACTGCCGGGTGGTCGGTGCGGAGCCCGACACCCAGGCCGCGCGCCTCGGTCTCTGCGTGGCGACCAAGCACACGCTGGCGACGACGCTGGGCCTGCTCGGGGTCAGCTCCCCGGAGCGGATGTGACCCGTGCCAGGGCCCGGGCGGCGGCGCTGCGCAGCGCCGAGGCCGCGAGCTTGAGCAGGATCCCCGAGTAGACCGCGAGGTTGAGCAGCGGGTTGTTGTCGGCCGCGTAATGGGCGCGATAGAAGCGCGCCATGCCGCGGTGAAAGGCGTGGTTGAGCCGCAGCGACCGGTGCTTGCCGCTGGTCCCCGCCTTCAGGTGCCCGACGCTCACTGAGGGCTCGTACCAGGTCGTCCAGCCCGCCTCGGCGAAGCGATAGCAGAGGTCGAGGTCCTCCATGTACATCCAGTAGCCCTCGTCGAAGAGCCCGACCTGTTCGAGCGCCGAACGCCGGATCAGCATGAACGCGCCGTTGACCGCGTCGACCGGGCCGGACTCGACCTCCGGCGCCCGGTAGGCGGCAAGGGCCCCGCCGTGGCGGCGCCGGCCGATCCCCGAGAAGTGCCCCAATGCGCTCAGCGGGGTCGGGAACGAGCGCCGCGCGGCGTGGTCGGGACTTCCGTCGGCCTGGACCAAGGCGGGGCCGCAGATCCCGACCTCCGGCCGGGCGTCCATCAGGGTGCAGAGCCGCTCGAGCGCCCCGGCGGTCAGCTCGGTATCCGGATTGAGCGCAAGCACGTAATCCCCGTCGCCCGCCCTGATCGCGACGTTGTTGGCGGCGCTGAAGCCGCGGTTGCTGGAGTTGACCACGAGCTCGACCGCCGGGAACGTCTCGCGCACCATCGCCGGGGTGCCGTCGCCGGAGGCGTTGTCGACGACGATGACCCTCATCGCACGCTTGGGGGAATGCTCGAAGACCGAGTTCAGGCAGGTCCGGAGCAGGTCGCGGCAGCGGTAGGCGACGATGACGACGTCGAGCGAGCGCGGCGCGTTCACCCCGAGAGCTTAGATGGGTGATTTCACGCCTTCGCGCACGCGGATGACGAGGCTCCGGCCGGGGCCGCCGCGGAGTCCGCTCTGCCAAGCCGTCGAGGCCCGCTGTTATCTTGGCGCCGACCAAACCGAGACGAGGAGGAGCGGACATTGACCAAGGCTGAGTTCGTAGACAGCATTTCAGGCGATTTCGCCAGCAAGAAGGCCGCCGCGGATGCCGTCGAGGCCGTCCTCGGCGGGATCACCGACACGCTCGCCGGCGGCGGCGAGATCAGCTTCACCGGCTTCGGCAAGTTCAGCGTCGCCGAGCGCGGCCCGCGCCAGGGCGTCAACCCGCGGACCGGCGAGCGGATCACGATCGCCGGCGGCCGGGTGCCGAAGTTCTCGGCCGGCGCCGGGTTGAAGTCAAGGGTCAAGGGCTAGGCGGGTCTGAGCGCCCCGTTCGCCGACCGGCTCGCCGCCCTCGTCGAGGAGCGGCAGAGCCAGGTCTGCGTCGGGATCGACCCCGACCCCGAGAGGCTGGACGCGGCCGGGACGGCGGGCGGGGGTGACTCGCCCGCCGAGGCCGCGTCGGCCGCGGTCGTCGCCGCCGCTCGCGAGCTGATCGAGCGCGCTGGCCCCGCCTGCGTGGCGGCGAAGCTGCAGCTCGCCTGCTTCGAGCGCCTCGGTGCCCCCGGCTGGCGGGCGCTCGAGGAGGTCGCGGCCGCTGCCCGCGACGCCGGGCTGCTGGTGATCGCCGACGGCAAGCGCGGGGATGTTCCGATCACCGCGACGGCCTATGGACAGAGCCTGTTCACGGGGGTCGAGACCCCCTTTGGCCCGGTCGCCGGTCTCGGCTCGGACGCCGCTACCGTCAACCCGCTGCTCGGAGCCGACGCGCTCGAGCCGCTGGTCGAGGCGGCGGCCGCGTCCGGGGCAGGGGTGTTCTCGCTCGTGCGCACGTCGAACCCCGGTGCGGCGGATCTGCTCGATCTGCCCGTCGCCGGATCGCCCCTGCACGAGCTGCTCGCCGGCCTCGTCGCCGATTTGGCCGAGCGGCTCTCCGGGGCCTGCGGCCTGAGCGCGATGGGGGCGGTCGTCGGAGCGACCGAGCCCCGGTACCTGGCCCGCCTGCGCGCGTTGATGCCCGCCTCGATCTTCCTGATTCCGGGCGTCGGCGCCCAGGGCGGCGCCGCCGACCGGCTCGGACCCGCCTTCGCACCCCACCCGGCCGCCGCGATCGTCACCGCCTCGCGCTCGATCGCGAACGCCGACGACCCGGGCTCGGCCGCCGGCGCCCTGCGCGACGAGGTCTGGGCCGTCGCGCAAAGCGCCGCCCGCTGACCGCCGTGCCGGCAGCCGGTGGGGGAGATTGGCCCTACGATCTCCCGCTCCATGGCAGAACCGGAGAGCGGGCGCGGCTCGCAGGACGGCAGACCGTCGAACTGGACGGCGCGTATCCTCGCGCCCCTGGCGCTGCTGATCGTCGCCGGAGCGGTCCTGCTGCTGATCACGGGGAATCTCGACGGGGACGACGGGGAACGCAGGGACAGGGGCGAGCGCGACCAGACCGCGTCGACCGAGGGCTGCCAACCGGATGCCGAGAGCGCGGTCGAGAACGGCTACTTCGTGATCGAGCCGGGCGAGGACCTGAGCATCGTCGCCGACCGTACCTGCATCCCGATCGACGAGCTGATCGAGCTCAACCCGAACCTCGATCCGCAGCTGATCCAGGTCGGCTCCTGCGTCGATCTGGTCGCCGACGGCTGCAAGGCGCTGGCGGCCGAATAGCAGCGGGTCGCATGCGAGCGGGCGTGGCCGCGCTCGCGATCGCGCTGAGCGCCCTGGCGGGCCTCGGCGCCGGCCCCGCCGGTGCGTCGTCGCCAGAGCCCGAGCCCGAGGCTCGCGCCTGGGCCCTGATTGATGCCCGCGACGGCGAGCTGCTCGCCGCCCACCGGCCCGACACGTCGTACCCGGTCGCCTCGACCACGAAGCTGATGACCGCATACATCGCCCGGGCGGCGCTCGGCCTCGACCAGACCGTGGTCGCGCCGGCCTACACGCCCGTCTCCTCGGCGGAGTCGCTGCTCGGGCTGATGGCGGGAGAGAGGATCGCGGTCCGCGACCTGCTCTACGGCCTGATCCTCGCCTCGGGCAACGATGCGGCGCAGGCCTTGGCCGAGGTCTCGTCCGGGTCCGAGCCCGCCTTCGTGCGGCGGATGAACCGCGTCGCGCGCCGCCTCGGCCTCGATCACACCTCCTATGCGAATCCGATCGGGCTCGACGAGGCAGGCAACTTCTCCAGCGCCCGCGACCTGGTCGAGCTGGCCCGGGAGCTGCGCCGCGACGAGTTCTTTCGGCGCCTCTTCGACACCCCGCAGGCGACCCTGAGCAGCGGCGCGCGCCCGCGGACAGTGGTCAATCGCAACAACCTGGTGCGCACGGTGCCCTTCGTCACCGGCGTCAAGACCGGTTACACGCTGGGGGCCGGCAACGTGCTCGTCGCCTCGGCCGAGCGCCAAGGGGTCGAGCTGGTCTCGGCGGTGCTCGGCGCGGGGACCGAATCCGAGCGTGACGCCGCGACCCTCGAGCTGCTCGAGTACGGGTTCTCGCTCTACCGCCGCGATGACGTCCTGCAGCGCGGCGAGCGGGTGACCGGCGTGCCGATCCGGTTTCGGGATCAGCGGCTTGGTCTGGCGCCCGTGCGCGACGTGCGGCTGACTGTTCGCGACGGCCAGCGGATCGAGACCGAGCTCGACGCGCCGGCCGAGGTCGAGGGCCCGGTCGACCGCGGCCAGCGTCTCGGGCTGGCGACGGTGACGATCGACGGCCGGCCGGCGGCGCGCGTGGCGCTGGCGGCGGCGCACTCGGTCGCCGCCCCGACCGTGCTCGAGCGCGTCGACGGCGCGATCCCCGGACCGCGCGCGGTCGCCTGGGCCGTCGCCTTCCTGATCCTCGCGGCGGTCTTCGTTGGCGCCGTGGCGCTCTACGACCGGCGCAGGCAACCGACTAGCCTTAGGCCGGAGTGATCCTGACCGTCACCCTCAACGCCGCGATCGACCGCACGATCGCGGTCCCGAACTTCCGCCTCGGTCAGCGCCATCGTGCGGTCGAAACCCGCTCGACCGCGGGGGGCAAGGGCGTCAACGTCGCTCGCGCCCTGCGCCTACTCGGCAAGCCGGTGATCGCCACGGGCCTCGCCGGCGGCGCGACCGGGACGCGGCTGCTCGAGCAGCTGCGGACGGAATCGGTACTCGCCGAGTTCACCCGGATCGCGGGCGAGTCGCGAACCAACCTCGCGGTGATCGACCCCACCTCCGGCGAGCAGACCGAGATCAACGATCGTGGCCCCGAGGTATCCGCCGAGGAGGTCGAGCTTTTCGTCGAGCGCCTGCTCTACCTGGCCCAGGGTGCCTCGGCCTGTGTCCTCTCCGGGAGCGTGCCGCCCGGCGCCCCGAGCGACATCTACGCGCGCTTGGTCGCCGCGCTGCGGGGCCTCGGGGTGCTGACCGTGCTCGATTCCGACGGCGAGCAGCTGCGCGCCGGCCTGCGCGCCGGCCCCGACGTGGTTGCCCCCAACGTGGCCGAGGCCGAGGGGGCGGTTGGGCACGAGTTCAACGATGCTGACGACCTCGCGCTCGGGCTCGCCGGCCTGCTCGAGATGGGAGCGGGGGAGGCGATCATCACCTCGGAGACCGGCTGCGTCGCGATCGTCGGCGAGCGGCCCGAGCGCCGGCGCCTGGAGGTGAGGATCGACGAGCTCGAGCCGGTCGCCACGGTCGGCTCGGGAGACAGCTTCCTGGCCGGCTATGTCGCCGCCCGCCACGAGGGCGCCGCGACGCGCGACTGCCTCGCTTTCGGGGTCGCCTGCGGCGCCGAGTCGACCCAGCACTTCGGCGCCGGGACGCTGGACCGGCGCGAGGTCGAGCGGCTGCTCGGCCGGGTCGAGATCGGCGAGCTCGAGATCCCGGCCGGGGTCTCGTGACCGCGATCGGCCGCCCGAGGGCCGAGGTTGACCGCTGTTATCATCGCCGAGGCCTCGCGCAGGCGGGGCCGCAGGCCGCAAGGTGCGGCGCATCGGCCCCTCCCGAGGGGCCTTTTTCGTCCGCGAGCAAGCGTAGGTTTATCCGTTCATGGAAGTAGAGATCGGGCGCGGCAAGAAGGGCAGGCGAGCCTATGGGTTCGACGACATCGCGATCGTGCCGTCACGGCGCACCCGCGATCCCGACGACGTCGACGTCTCCTGGACTCTTGGCCCGTATCGGTTCGAGCTGCCGCTGCTCGCCTCGGCGATGGACGGCGTCGTCAGCCCCGCGACCGCGCTCGAGCTCGGCCGGCTGGGCGGCCTCGGAGTGCTCAACCTGGAGGGAATCTGGTGCCGCTACGAGGACGCCGAGGAGCGGCTGGCCGAGATCGCAGCGGCGGAGCCCGAGCTCGCCACCCGCAAGCTGCAGGAGGTCTACGAGGCGCCTCTGCAGCCGTCGTTGATCGCCCAGCGGGTGGAGGAGATCAAGGCGGGCGGGGCGGTCGCCGCCGGCTCGCTGACGCCGCAACGGGTGCGCGAGAACTACGAGGTCGCGCTCGAGGCGGGCCTCGACATCCTCGTCATCCAGGGCACGGTGATCTCCGCCGAGCACGTCTCCTCGAAGTCCGAGCCGCTGAACCTGAAGGAGTTCATCGCCGAGGTTCCGGTTCCCTGCATCGTCGGTGGCTGTGCCTCCTACGCGACCGGGCTGCACCTGATGCGCACCGGTGCCGTCGGGGTCCTGGTCGGGGTCGGCCCGGGCGCCGCATGCACGACTCGCGGTGTGCTCGGCCTCGGGGTCCCACAGGCGACCGCGATCGCCGACGTCGCTGCCGCACGCGCGCAGCACATGCTCGAGACCGGCGAGTACAGCAACGTGATCGCCGACGGTGGCATGCGCACGGGTGGCGACATCTCGAAGGCGATCGCCTGCGGGGCGGACGCGGTGATGATCGGCTCGCCTCTGGCGCGGGCGAAGCAGGCCCCGGGGCGCGGCTTTCACTGGGGCATGGCCACCTTTCACCCCTCGCTTCCGCGCGGCACCCGAGTCGCGACCGAGCAGGACGGGACCTTGGAGGAGATCCTGCTCGGTCCGGCGCACGAGAACGACGGCACCTTCAACCTGGTCGGCGCGTTGCGCACGTCGATGGCGACTTGCGGCTACGAGGACATCCGTGACTTCCAGCGCGCCGAGTTGATGATCGCCCCCTCGCTGCAGACCGAGGGCAAGCAGCTGCAGCGCCAGCAATCCGTGGGCATGGGCTCCAACGGGCGCGCTCGAGTCGCGACCGGAGTCGCCGTCTCGGATGACTGAGCGCGCGGCCGCGGTCTCGGACGCACCGACCGCGGCAAGCGCCCTGCAGGAGGTGCCGGCGGACGGTCACAAGGCGGGTGCCGCTACCGCGCACGAGGAGGTGCTGGTGCTCGACTTCGGCGGCCAGTACTCGCAGCTGATCGCGCGGCGGATCCGGGAGTGCGGGGTTTTCGCCGAGCTCCTTCCCCACGACCTCGGACTCGACCAGATCCGGGCGCGCTCGCCGCGCGCCCTGGTGCTCTCCGGCGGCCCCGCCTCCGTCTACTCCGAGGGAGCGCCGCGGCTGCGGCCCGAGTTGCTCGAGCTCGGAATCCCGGTGCTCGGGATCTGTTACGGGATGCAGGCGATGGTGCTCGAGCTCGGTGGGCGGGTCGAGGGCGCCGAGTCGGGCGAGTTCGGCCGCACCGAGCTCGCCCTCGCCGGCGACGGCGGCAGGCTGCTCGCCGGGACGCCGCCCGAGCAGCAGTGCTGGATGAGCCATCGCGACTGCGTATTCGAGGCGCCCGAGGGCTTCACCGCGCTCGCGGCCAGCCCCGGCTCGCCGGTCGCCGCGCTCGAGCACGCCGGGCGCGGGCTGTACGGGATCCAGTTCCACCCCGAGGTCGTCCACACGCCCTACGGGCAGCAGATCCTGGAGCGGTTCCTGCGCGAGATCGCAGCTTGCGTGGAGCGCTGGTCACCCGCCTCGGTGATCGATGAGCAGGTCGCGCGGATTCGCGCCGCCGTCGGTGACGCGGGGGCCCTCTGCGGGCTCTCGGGTGGGGTCGACTCGGCGACCGCGGCTGCGCTCGTGCACCGGGCGGTCGGCGACCAGCTCACCTGCGTGCTCGTCGATCACGGCCTGATGCGCAAGAACGAAGCCGAGCAGGTCGTGGCCGCGATGCGCGAGCTCGGGGTCAACCTCGTCCACGTCGACGCCGAGGACCGTTTCCTGGCCCGGCTCGCCGGCGTCGACGAGCCCGAGCGCAAGCGGATGATCATCGGCGAGGAGTTCATCCGCGTCTTCGAGGCCGAGGCGGAGAAGCTCGACGGGGTGCGCTTCCTCGTTCAGGGCACCCTCTACTCGGACGTGATCGAGTCGGGCGGCGACGGGCGCGCCGCCGACACGATCAAGTCTCATCACAACGTCGGCGGCCTGCCGGAGGACCTCGGGCTCGACCTGATCGAGCCGCTGCGGATGCTGTTCAAGGACGAGGTTCGCGCCGTCGCCGCCGAGCTTGGGCTCTCCGAGCGCGTGGTCTGGCGCCAGCCGTTCCCAGGCCCGGGCCTGGCGATCCGGATCGTCGGCGGCGAGGTCAACCGGGAGCGGTTGGAGATCCTTCGTGAGGCGGACGCGATCCTCCAGGAGGAGGTCCGCGCGGCGGGGCTGTATCGCGAGCTCTGGCAGTCGTTCTGCGTGCTGCCCGTCGTTCGCTCGACCGGGGTCCAGGGCGACGGCCGCACCTATGCCTATCCGATCGTGATCCGCGCGGTCACCTCCCAGGACGCGATGACCGCTGACTGGGCCCGACTGCCGTACGACCTGCTCGAGCGGGTCTCGGGCCGGATCATCAACGAGGTCGCGCACGTCAACCGCGTCGCCCTCGACCTCTCCTCCAAGCCCCCCGCGACGATCGAGTGGGAATAACTCCCGCCACGTCCTCCGCTCTCGCCTGAATCAATTGCCCGCGGCTACGCCGCGGACTTCTGATAGTGCTTTCGCGTCCGGGCGTGCGGGGTGGGAACTGGGCCGGGTGGTCGAGAAAGCTCGGCCGCTCTAACCGATTTCGTCGACGGCGGCTAGTCGGGCTTCGATCTCCTGCGGCGAGCCCGGCTCGACCGAGTCGGCGGCGACGGGGTGCGGCTGCGCATAGAGCAGGTAGAGCAGCCCCGAGAGCAGCGCCGCCGAGCCGGTGAACCCGACCTCGACCGTCCGGTAGGGATCCAGCGGGGCGATCAGGTTCCAGACCACGAACGCGCCGGCGCAGGTGAGCCAGCAGAGCGCGGCTCGCCGGGCCTGGCCCTGGGCCAGCGCCGCCTGGTTGAGCGCCGCGGCCGAGAGGTAGAAGCCCATCCCGACCGCGACGATCGCCAGCCCCACCCGGTCGTAGCTGAACTTGTCGCCGAACGCGAGCTGCATCACGTCGGGGCCAATCGCGAGCACCCCGAGCGTCGTCGCAGCCGCGAAACCGACGATCGTCAGCAGGGTCGTGTTGACCGACATCCGGAAGGCGTCGGCGCCGGTCGAATCGCCGCGCGCGCGCAGCCGGGTCAGATGGGGGAGAAGGCTGGCGGCGATCGCCTGGAAAAGGACCAGCGGGGCCCGCGCGACCATCAGCACGTTGAAGATGAACCCCGCGGCGGCTGCGCCCTCCGCCGCCCGCACGAACAGCGCCCCGGAGCTGACCATGATCTGCTCGCTGAGCATGATCACCAGTACCGCGGCGGCGAATGCGCCGCCGCGGGAGAGCGTGAACTCGGGCTCGGTGCCGGCCCCCAGCGACTGCTCGCCGGTTCCCGCCAGGCTCGCGGGCGAGCGCCGGCGACTGATCGCGAACGGCATCACGGCCATGCTCGCGATCGGCGCCGCCGCGATCCCGATCGCGACCACGTCGATCCCCTCAGCGATCCCGAGCGCGACCGCGAGCGCGAACAGCAGCCGCGCGCTGCCCTCGAAGACCAGCAGGGTCGCGTAGAGCCCGAACTGGCGCCGGCCGGCGAGAAAGCCGCGTGCGAAGTAGGAGCCGCCGAACCCGATCAGCGCGCCGACCAGGACCCAGAAAAGGACCTCGCCGCCCTCGAGCAGGTTGTCGGTGATCGGCCCGTGCAGGAGCAGCAGGATCAGGACCGCCGCCAGCGTCACGCCGGCCTGAATCGTCGCGGCGACGCGCCACACGTGCCCTGTGTCGTCGCCGATCTGCTCGCGCTCGGCAAGCGTCCGCGAGAGCAACTGCTCGATCGGGCGAAACAGGGTCGAGGCGAGCACGAAGACGACCGACCAGAGGACGACGATCTCGCCGTAGTCCTCGCGCGAGAGGCTGTGCGAGGCGAGGGCGAAGAACGCGTAGGCGAGCAGGCCCGCCGAGCCCAGGGCGAGGGTCAGCAGCCCCGCCGACTTGCCGTACTTGCGCGTCTCCGCGGCTGCGCTGGCCTCGCTCACGCGCGTCAAGGTACCCGGTCGAATCACGGAGGTGAGCTAGACGACTAGGAGAAGGCGTCCCAGGCACGCAGGACAGCCAACGGGTCGCGAGGGGCATCGTTGCGATAGCCGTGGGGCCAGAGCTCGAAGTGAAGCTGGCAGAACTCCGAGCGCGCGTTGCCGGTCTTGCCGACCGCGCCCACCGGGCGTCCGGTCCTGACCCGGTCGCCGTCGCTCAGGGGCGTCGGCCGCTCGAGGTGGGCGTAGAAGTGGTCGGCGCGGGTGGCGCGCCCGTCGATCAGGACCCAATAGCCGTAGAGGGCGTCGCTGTAGCCCCGCGCCTGCACCCGGCCGCCCCGCGCGGCGACCAGCGGCGTACCGCAGGGGGCGGGCAAGTCCTGACCCTCATGCACCCGCCCGCCGCTGCGCGGCTCGCCGAACCGGTCGCCGTAGGCATGGCGGCCGGCGACCGGGAAGCGGTGATCGTGAAACTCGAAGCCGCCGGCGACGACGCCGCGGCGTCCGAGCGGACCGATGCGAAACTGGTAGTTGCCGTCGGCCGGAACGCCGCCGTCGGCCCGCCGACCGTCCCAGCGGCGGACCTGGACGCGTCCGGGAGCAACGTCACGGGCGACCCATCGCCGAACCGATTTCCCGTCGGCGGCTCGGACGACCCGGATCAGCAGGTCGAGCCGGCGCTCGGCGCGAAACCGGTAGCGCAGGCGCAGCGTCCGCTCCTCGTCGAAGAACGCCACCGCGGGCCGTGCCCGCGCCCGATCAAGCTTGAAGCCGGCACCCGTGCCGCCGGCGGGCGAAGCGACGCTCGCCGCCGATCCGGAGCCGGCGGCGAGCGTCGCCAGTGCGACGCCCAGCGCCACGCCCCGGCGGGATCGCCCGCTCAGCTCCAGCGATCCCAGGTCTTGAGCAGGGTGCTGACCGAGGAGAGCGCGCGCCCGCCCTCGTACCAGCCTGGCCCCGACCAGGCCTCGAAGTGCAGGTGGCAACCGCTCGCGTTGCCGGTTTCGCCGACCAAGCCGATCTTCTGCCCGGTGCGGACCCGATCGCCGCGCTGCAGCGGTGATCGCCGCTTCAGGTGCGCGTACATGAAGTCCGTCTGCGTGCCCTTGCCGTCGATGACGAGGTAGTTGCCGGCGGCGCTGTGGGTCTTGTTCCACTGCACCCGGCCGCCGCGTGCGGCGCGCATCGTCGCGCCGCACTTCGCGAACACGTCCTGGCCCTGGTGGCCTCGGCCGGCTCCGAAGCCGTCGCCGTAGCTGTGCTTGGCGGTGAGCGGGAAGCGGAACTTGTAATAGCCGAAGCGCGAGTCCGCCGTCGCCTTCAGGGCTCCGCCGGAGGCGTTGCCGATCCGAAACGCGTACTCGCCGTTGGCGGCCAGGCCGCCGCCGTCCGTGCGCCCGTTCCAGCGGGCGGAGTTGCGGGTGTTGGGCTGCGCCCCCTCGTCGACCCAGGTTCGGACCACCTCCCGCGTGTCGCGATCGATGACCTCGATCCGGACGTCGGTGGCGGCTCCGCCCTGGAACAGGTAGGTGAGCGTCGGCGCCGCGACCCCGTCGTAGAAGGTCTTCCGCGGCGTCGCCTCAGCGGAGGTCAGCTGGAACTCCCCGGCGGCGGGGATCTGGTCCTTGGCGACCACCTTCAGCGGCTCGTCTCGCGGGGTCTCGGCCTCGCTGCCGTACGCCTTCACCTTGACCGTGCCGCTGACCGCGCCCTCGGGCACCTTGGCCTCGACCGAGCCGGCATCCACCTCGCGCGGCCTGACCAGCACCCGTCCGCCGTCACCCGCGAGGCGCACCTCGTCGACCCCCTCGAGGTTCTTGCCGTCGAGCCTGATCACCGAGCCGACCGCGGCGGTCCGGATCCCGGCACAGTGCTCGAGGCAGATCACCGCCTTGAGCTTCGGCGGCTCGCCGGTCGCGACCCCGCCGCCTCCGCTGCCGGAGGCCTGCGTCGCCGCCACGCAGGCAACCACCAGCACGGAGACCGCTGCGCTCAGTTTTCGCGCTCCGCGCCCCTTGGGCGACGCCGGCTGCATCCGACCGGGCCTCTCTTTCTCACGCCTGCGGGGTTAGCTGACGGGCTTGCGCCGAAAGAGCGGCGCTACGGGCCGGTCGGCCCGATTCGCCCCTGGGACGGGATTCGACCCCGGCCCAATGGTTCCCCCGCTTCCGCGTCCGGTGACGCGGAACTCGGCAGGTCTTGCGGGCGGCAGTATAACCGCGCCCTCCGTCGGCACCCGGCGGACGCCGGCCCTCTATCATCCGCGGGCCGCGCCTGTCGGCAGAAGCCGCAGCGCGGCTTTCGTGCGCGCTCGCGCCGTCCGCAGACGATGAAGACCTTTGTCGCAACACCCGAGAACCGCCAGCGCGACTGGTATCTGGTCGACGCCGAGGGGCGGACGCTGGGACGGTTGGCGACCCAGATCGCCGACGCCCTGCGCGGCAAGCGCAAGCCGGAGTACACGCCGCACTGCGACACCGGTGACTTCGTCGTCGTCGTCAACGCCGAGAAGATCGCCGTGACGGGGAACAAGCGCCAGGACAAGGTCTACTACCGTCACAGCGGCCACCCCGGCGGGATCCGCTCCCGGACCCTGGGCGAGATGCTCGAGCGCCGTCCCGAAGAGGTGATCCGCAAGGCCGTGCACGGGATGCTCCCTCGGAACCGGCTCGCTCGCCAGCAGCTGCGCAAGCTCAAGGTCTACGCCGGCCCCGACCACCCGCACGCCGCCCAGAACCCGAAGCCGATGGAGATCCAACGATGACCGACGAGCCGACCAACGACGCCGCCGACGAAACGCCGGCGGACGCGGAGGATGCCGCGCCGCAGGACGCCGAAGAGCCGGCGGCCGAGGCCGACGCCTCGGCCGAGCAGCCCGCAGAGGAGCAGGCCGAGGGCGAGCAGGCCGTGGGCGAGCACGCCGAGCAATCGGAGCCCCAGCAGGCCGAGGGCGAGCAGCCGGAATCCGAGCAACCCGCCGAGTCCCCGGCTGCTGAGCCCGTCGAGTCCCCGGCTGCTGAGCCCGCCGAGTCCCCGGCCGCTGAGCAACCGAAGGCCAAGGACCAGCCGCCCGGGGCGGAGCTGGAGCCGATCGCGATCGAGCCCGAACGCGAGCTCGGCGCCGAGGAGCGCGCCAGGCTGGAGGCTGAGGCGGAGGAGCGGGCTCGGCTCGATGCCGAGGCCGAGGCAGGCGACGAGCCGGTCGCGCGCAGTGGACCTCAGGTCGCGGTCCCGGCGGAGGCGAGGATCCAGGCGACCGGGAAGCGCAAGAGCTCGATCGCGCGGGTGATCCTGCGCGCCGGCGAGGGCGGCTTCGAGGTCAATGGGCGGTCGCTCGACGAGTACTTTCCGCGCCAGAACCTGCGCACCGTCGCCCGCCAGCCACTGCTCACGGCCGGCTACGAGTCGACGGTGAACGTCTCGGTCCGCGTCCACGGCGGCGGTATCTCGGGGCAGGCCGGCGCGGTTCGCCACGGGGTCGCCAGAGCCCTGTGCGAGATCGACCCAGAGCTCCGCCCCGAGCTCAAGCGTCGTGGCCTGTTGACCCGCGACGCTCGCAAGAAGGAGCGTCGCAAGGCGGGACTGAAGAAGGCCCGCAAGCGTCCGCAGTTCTCGAAGCGCTGAGGCGGCTGCAAACCGGCGCCTGGCGGTGTCCTCGGGCGATCGACTCGCTCACTTAGGCGTCCACTAAGCTCGCTTCGCCGGCCGACCTGCGTCCTTGCCAGGCTTGGTTTTCGCCGCCTCAGCTGCTTCGACCTCCGTTGCTCTCACTCCCCGCATGATCAACGACCTGCCAGAGAAGCTGTTCGGGACCGATGGGGTGCGGGGGGTCGCGGGCGAGTTGCTGACGGCCGAGCTGGCGTTGGAGCTGGGCAAGGCGGCGGCCGGCATCGTCGAGGCGACGCGGCCGCAGGTGGTGATCGTGCGCGACACCCGCGACTCGGGACCGATGCTCGAGGCGGCGCTTGCGGCGGGGATCGCGGAGGCGGGTGGGGATGCGTTCTGCGCGGGGGTGCTGCCGACCCCGGCGGCGTCGATCCTCGTCCGGCGGCTCGGGCTCGACCTCGCCGCCGTGATCTCCGCCTCCCACAATCCGTGGCGGGACAACGGGATCAAGTTCTTCGACCGCACCGGGCGCAAGCTCGGCGACGACGTCGAGCAGCGGATCGAGGCGTCGCTGCGCGCCGGGGCCGAGACGGGGGCGGAATTGGGCCGGGTGCGCGAGCTCGAGGGCGGGCTCGAGGACTACCTGCGCGAGCTCGCCGGCGTGTTCAGGCACGATCTCTCGGACCTGCGCGTGGTGCTCGACTGCGCCAACGGCGCCACCTATCGCGCCGCCCCCGCGATCTTCGGCCGCCTCGGGGCCGAGGTCGAGGTGATCTGCGATCAGCCCGATGGCCGCAACATCAACCGTGACTGCGGCTCCACCCACCCGGAGCGGCTCGCCGAGCACGTGCGCGCCTCCGGGGCAACGATCGGCTTCGCCTTCGACGGCGACGGCGACCGCGTCCTCGCCGTCGACTCGAGCGGGGTGGTGCGCGACGGCGACGAGCTGATCGCGCTGATCGCCACTCACCTGCACGGACACGATGCGCTCGCGGGCGGGATCGTGGTCACCGTGATGAGCAACTACGGCCTCCATCGCGCGATGCAGGAGGCGGGGATCGAGGTCGCGACGACGCCGGTCGGCGACCGCAGCGTTTCCGCGGAGCTCGAACGGCGCGGGTGGGTGCTCGGCGGCGAGCAGTCGGGACATCTGATCTGGACCGATTTCGCACCCACCGGGGACGGGATCGCTGCCGCCCTGCTCGCCTCCGAGGCGCTCGGCGGCCGCGACCTCGCGCGCGAGCATCCGATCGAGCATCTCCCCCAGGTGCTCGAGAACGTCGCGATTCGCGACCGCGCAGCGGTCGAGCGAGCGACGCGACTGTCGGAGGCGGTAGAGGTCGAGGCCAGGGGGCTGGAGGGCAGAGGTCGGGTCCTGGTTCGGCCCTCCGGCACCGAACCGCTGCTCAGGGTGATGGTCGAGGCACCGACCGAGGACGAGTGCCGGGCGGTCTGCGCCCGATTGGTCGAGGTCGTCGAGGCGGAGCTGCGCTGATGGGATCCAGCGGCCGGCGGCCGGCGGCGCGTGGCCCTATGACGAGGCCGCCTCTACCCTTGTAGGCCAATCATGTGTGGAATCGTCGGATACGTGGGCAACCGCCCTTGTCGTGATCTGCTCGTCGACGGCCTGCAGAAGCTCGAGTACCGCGGCTACGACTCGGCCGGGATCTCGCTGCTCAGCGACGGCGAGATCGACTCCGTGCGAGCGGTCGGCAACCTGGCAAACCTGCGGGCCGAGCTCGGCATGTTCGAGGACGACGGCGACGGCGGCTCCGCGGTGGCGGTGACGGCGCCGCCGGCGACGATCGGGCTCGCCCACACCCGTTGGGCGACCCACGGCCGGGTCACCGAGGAGAACGCCCACCCGCACGGCGACTGCTCGGACAGCGTCCACATCGTGCTCAACGGCATCGTCGAGAACCACGGCGAGTTGCGGCGCGAGCTGGAGGCGGACGGGCACACGTTCAGCTCCGAGACGGACGCCGAGATCGTCGCCCACCTGATCGAGAAGCACTACGAGGACGACCTGACCGGGGCCGTGCGCGGCGCGTTCGCCGAGATGCGCGGCCACTACGCGTTCGTGGCAATGCACTCGGCGCACTCCCGGACGCTGGTCGCGGCCCGCCAGGAGTGCCCGCTGATCGTCGGACTCGGCGAGGACGAGACCTATGTCGCCTCGGCGATCCCGGCCTTCCTCGCTCAGACGCGCCGGGCGCTGGGATTGAAGAACGGCGAGATCGTCACCGTCGATCCCGACGGGGCACGGATCGAGGATGGCGAGGGACTGGCCGTCGAGCGCGAGGAGCTCGAGGTCACCTGGGACGAGGACGCGGCCGAGAAGGGCGGGTATCCAACCTTCATGCTGAAGGAGATCTACGAGCAGGCCGATGCGGTGGCCGAGACGATCACCGATCGGCTGCCGGACGTCGACGCCGTCGACCTCTCGGAGCTCGAGATCGCGGAGGACCTGATCATCGGCATGCGCCGGATCGTGATCGTCGCCTGCGGCACGAGCTACCACGCCGGTCTCGTCGGTCGCTACGCGATCGAGCAATGGGCGCGGGTGCCGGTCGAGATGGACGTCGCCTCGGAGTACCGCTACCGGGATCCAGTCGTCGGCGCCGACGATCTGGTGATCGGCATCACCCAGTCGGGCGAGACCGCCGACACGCTGGCGGCGATGCGATTGGCGCGTGAGCGCGGGGCGACCGTGCTCGCCGTGACCAACGTGATGGGCAGCCAGGCAACCCTTGACGCCGATGCCGTCCTCTTCACCCGCGCTGGGCTCGAGATCGGCGTTGCCGCGACCAAGACCTTCACCGCCCAGGTGGCGACCATGTACCTGCTCGGGCTCTGGATCGCACAGATCCGGGACACGTTGCCGGGACCGCGGATCGCCGAGCTGATCGCCGAGCTGAAGCGACTACCGTCGAAGATCCAGGAGACGTTGTCCTCGATCGACGACCCGGTGCAGCTGATCGCCGGCACGCACTACGAGCGGCGCTTCTTCCTCTATCTGGGGCGCAACATCTGTCTCCCGGTCTGTCTCGAGGGAGCCCTGAAGCTGAAGGAGATCTCCTACATCCCGACCGACGCCTACGCCGCCGGCGAGATGAAGCATGGTCCGATCGCACTACTCGACGAACGGACCCCGGTGATCGCCGTGACGACCGACAGCCCGGTGCTCGAGAAAGTGCTCTCCAACGTCTCCGAGGTGCGCGCCCGCGGCGCCGACGTGATCGCGGTCGCGACCGAGGGAGCCGAGGAGGTCGTCGAGGCGGCGGACCAGGTCCTGTTCGTGCCACGCACGGACTGGATCCTGCAGCCGATCCTCGCGGTGCTGCCACTCCAGCTTCTCGCCTACCACATCGCTCGGCTCAACGGCCTCAATGTCGACCAGCCGCGCAACCTCGCGAAAACCGTCACGGTCGAGTAGCCGTCTAGAGTGCCGCGACTGCTTGGGGGGATGTCTGCGACAACTCGTCGGCGTGCTGGCCGCTTGCCTGATCGCCGGCGCCGCGACGACCGGCTGTGGCGACGGCGACGGGGCTGACCTCGCGACACTCACCCCTCCCGACGTGCCGCTCTACCTCGAGCTCGTGGTCCGGCCCGACGGCGACCAGGGGGAGGCGATCACCTCGTTCTCAGAGCGCCTTGCGGGCATCTCGGACCCGGGAGAGAGGCTGGCGGCCGCGGTCGACGATCAGCTCGCCGACAACGACGTCGAGCTCAGCTACGCGGAGGACGTCGAGCCGTGGCTGGGCGAGCACGCAGCGCTGTTCGTGCGCTCGTTCGAGGCCGGGCCGGCGGCCGCCGCCACGCCCGACTTCGCCCTCATCCTCGAGGCGGCCGACGCCGACGCCGCCGGCTCGTTCGTCGATCGCGTCGCCGAGTTGGACCCGGCCACCGCGCGGATGCGCAGTCACGCGGGCGTCGACTACTACGCGCTTGGCGCTCCGGACGGTGCGGCGATCGGACTCGTCGAAAATGCCGTCGTGGTCGGAACCGAGATGTCGCTTCGGGTCGCGGTCGACGCCGCCGATGGACAGTCGCTGGCGGAGAGCGAGGAGCATGCGGCTCGCGCCGCCGCGCTCGGTGAGGACCTGCTGGCGACCGCCTCGCTCGACCCGGCGGCGGTGCTCGAGGCGGCGACCACCTCCGGCGACGTCGCCCGCGCGGACCTGCGTCCCGTCGAGCCCCTGCTCGATGGACCGCTCTCGGAGCCGATCGCGATCGGGCTCTCGGCGACACCCGAGACCGCAACCGCCGACTTCGTCGCCATGGTCGATGATCGGCGCGAGATCGCCACCGACGTCTCACTGCTCGAGCCGCTGCCGGGCGACTCGTGGCTGGCGGCGGGCATGCCGGACTTCGGCCCGACGCTCAGGCTGCTGCTCGACAAGCTCAGCAACGGCGGGATTCCCGGGGGCAGCTCGATCGTCGAGCGGCTGCGCAACGAGACGGGAATCGACCTGGTCACGAACCTCAGCGCCTGGGTCGGGGACGCCGCCGGCTTTGCCCGCGGCACCGCCTTCCCCGGGCTGAGCGCCGGGGTGATCGCGGAGGTGAGCGATCCACGCCGTGCACGGGCATCGATCGACCTGCTCGAGGGGCTCGCCGAGCGCCAGACCGGCCTGCGCTCCGCGGGGCCGCCGGCGGGCACCGAGCACGGCTTCTCCCTCGGGTTGCCGAGCCTCGGCAGGGGGGTCGAGGCGGGGGTGGCCGGCGACCGGGTCGCGGCGGCGTTCGGCGGCACTGTCGCCGAGGCCCTCGACCCCGAGCAGCCGCTCGGCGAGAGCGAACGGTTTCGCTCCACTGTCGAGGCCCTCGGCGAGGGGTTCTCGCCCGGCTTCTACCTCGACCCGCCGGGAGCGCTGGCCGCAGCGCGCGCCTCCGGCGCCGCCGCCGCGCTCGACGATCCCGCCGCAGCCGCGCTCGCGGCGATCGAGCTCGTCAGCGCCGGCAGCCGGCTCGATGACCACCTCGGGGTGACCCGGGTGACGGCGACGCTCGCAGAGCAGGAGGACTGATGGCCCCGGCGCCCGGGATCGGCATCGACCTGATCGAGATCGAGCGGCTCGAGCGGGCACTCGAACGACGTCCCGGCCTGCTCGAGCGCCTCTTCCGCGCCGACGAGATCGAGGCCTGCGCGACGCGCGCCCGCCCGGGGCGCCACCTGGCGGCGCGGTTCGCGGCCAAGGAGGCGGCCCTGAAGGCGCTCGGGATCGGAGGCCTGCGGATGCGCGAGGTCGAGGTCGTCGGCGGGAACGAGCTTCCGCCACGCCTGGTCCTGTACGAGAGCGTCGCCGAGGAGGCCGAGCGCCAGGGGGTCGAGCTCGCGGTCTCGCTCAGCCACTCGCGCGAGCTCGCAACCGCGGTCGTGGTCGCCGAGCGCCCGAGCTGATCCGCAGGTCCGCGGCGCCGACTACCCTGCGCTCGGGATGCCGGACTGGCTCGAGCCACTGCACGACGCTGCCTCGATGAGGGCCACGGACGCTTGGGCGATCGAGCAGCAGGGCGTCCCCTCGCTGGAGCTGATGGAGGCGGCGGGCCGCGCCGTCGCCGAGGCCGCGCTCGGCCTCGCCCGCCCGGGGCCGGCACGGGCCGTGTGCGGCAAGGGGAACAACGGGGGTGACGGAATCGTCGCCGCGCGCCACCTTGCCGCCGCCGGGCTGGAGTGCGAGGTGATGCTGATCGCGCCGCCGGGGGAGCTGTCCGCCGATGCGCGCGCCAACCTCGAGCGCTTCGAGGGGCCGGTGAGCGAGCTCGGCGCGGAGGCGCCGGCGAGCCGGCTCGGGGGCTCGGGAGTGATTGTCGATGCGATCTTCGGAACCGGGTTCGCCGGCGCCGCCCGCGGACCGGCGGCCGCTGCGATCGAAGCGCTCAACCTCGTCGACGCGCCGGTGGTCGCAGCCGACATCGCCTCCGGGGTCGACGCTTCCACCGGCGAGGTCGAAGGGCCGGCGGTGCCGGCGGACGCGACCGTGAGCTTTCACGCCGCCAAGCTCGGGCACTGGATCGCCCCGGGAAAGCGCCATGCCGGGGAGCTCGTCGTCGCGCCGATCGGGATTCCCGCAGGCGCCCCTCAGGATCCCGCGGGCGGGCTGATCCGCGAGCCCGTGCTGGCGTTGGCACCCGCCCGGGACGCCGCGTCGACCAAGTTCAGCTCCGGCCAGGTCCTGATCGCGGGTGGATCCCGCGGGCTCACCGGCTCGGTCTGCATGGCCGCGGAGGCCGCGATTCGCTCCGGTGCCGGCTACGCGACCGTCGCGGTGCCGGCCGAGCTCGAGGCGATCTTCGAGGTCAAGCTCACCGAGGCGATGTCGATCGGTTGCCCGAGTGCCGACGGGGCGCTCGCCGTGGCCGCCGCCGAACCGATCATCGCCGCGGCCGAGCGCGCCGCGGCGGTCGCCGTCGGCCCCGGGCTCGGCCGCGCTGAGGCGGCTCGCCCGCTGGTGGCCGAGCTCGCGCGCCGGATCGCGGCGCCGCTGGTGATCGATGCGGGAGGGCTCGACGCGGTGGCCAACGACCTCGAACAGCTCGCCGCCCGCGAGGCCGCTACGGTGCTGACCCCGCACGCGGGGGAGCTCGGGCGGCTGCTGGAGATCGGATCATCGGCCGTCGACGCCCGCAGGTTGGCGAGCGCCCGCGAGGCCGCCGCACGGGCCGAAGCCGTGGTCGTGCTCAAGGGGGATGACACGATCGCGGTCGGTCCCGACGGCCGCCCGCTCGTCAACGGGCTCTCCAGCCCGGGGCTGGCGACCGCCGGCACCGGCGACGTGCTCACTGGGATCGTCGCCGCCCTGCTGGCCCGCGGGCTCGGACCGCGTGAGGCCGTCGCGACCGCGGTCTACGGTCACGCGCGCGCGGCCCGGTTCGCGGCCCGCCGGGTCGGAGGGGCGGAGGCGGTCGTCGCCGGGGACGTGATCGCCGCGCTCGGGGCAGGGCTCGGCGCTGCGCCCGGCGGCGAGCGTCCGGCGTGACGTCGCCGCGCCCGGTCACCGTCTCGCGCGCGAGCGCCACGATCGACCTCGGCGCGGTCGAGCGCAACTGCGCCCGGCTGCGCGACCGGCTCGAGGGCGGCGCCGCCCTCTGCGCCGTGGTCAAGGCGGACGGCTACGGACACGGAGCCGCCGCCTGCGCGCGCGCCGCGCAGGCGGGCGGCGCGGATTGGCTCGCTGTGGCGAGCGCCGGCGAGGCAAGAGCGCTTCGCGAGCAGCTCGGCGACGCGCGGCTCTTGGTCCTGGGCGCGATGACGGAGGCCGACCTCGACCTGGCGCTCGGCGCCGATGCGGACGTCACCGTGTGGCGAGCCGGGTTTCTCGACCTGGTCGAGGCGCGCGGGGCGGCGCTCGGGATCAGACCCCGCGTCCACGTCAAGTACGACACCGGGATGGGCAGGCTGGGTGAACGCGATCCGACCGCCGTCGCCACCGTGGTCGAGCGAGCCGCGGCCGGGACGGTCGAGGCCGCCGGCCTGTGGACCCACTTCGCCACCGCCGACGAGCCGGGGTCGGCGTTCTTCGAGCAGCAGCTCGCCCGCTTTCGCGAGCTCGCGTTGCCGTTGCGCGAGCGGTTTCCGGGCCTGCTCCTGCACGCCGCCAACAGCGCCGCGACGCTGCGCGAGCCCGGATCCCACCTCGACATGGTGCGCTGCGGGATTGCGATCTACGGGCTCGATCCGTTCGGGGAGAACCCGGCGGCGCGCGACCTCGAGCCGGCGCTCGAGCTGCACTCCTACGTCGCCGACGTGAAGCCCTTCGAGCCCGGAGCGTCGGCCGGCTACGGGCGTCATTGGCGGGCCAGCGAGGCAACCGCGGTGGGGGTGCTTCCGATCGGCTACGGCGACGGCTTCCGCCGGGCGCTCTCCAACAACGCCGACGTCCTCGTCCGAGGTCGACGCCGGCCGGTGGTCGGGACGATCTCGATGGACAACGTCACCATCGACCTCGGCCCCGAGCCAGATGTCGTGCCCGGGGACCCGGCGGTGCTGATCGGCGCACAGGGTGGTGAGCGGGTGCTCGCGGAGGAGATCGCCCGCCGGATGGCGACGATCAACTACGAGGTGACGACGGCGATCGCGCCGCGCGTCCCGCGGGAGTTCACGCGTTCGTGAGCCTCGCCGATGCTCTGCGCTCGGCGTCGGCGGCAGGTGTGGCGCGCGGCGCCCTCGCCGAGGGCGAGGATGCGTGGATCGTCGGTGGCGCGGTTCGTGACGCGATCCGCGGCCGCCCGGTGGTCGACCTCGACCTCGCCGTCGACGGCGACGAGCGGGGCTTCGCACGAGGCATCGCCGAGCGCGCCGGAGGTGTCGCCTTCGAGCTCTCGGCCGAGTTCGGCACCTGGCGAGCGCTCGCCGCCGACCGCAGCTGGCATGCCGACGTCGCCCGTCTGCGCGGCCCGACGATCGAGGCGGATCTCGGTCAGCGCGACTTCACCGCCAACGCGATCGCCGTTTCGCTGCGCGACCCTGCCGCGGGCCCGATTGATCCCACCGGTGGCGCCGCCGACCTCGAGGCGGGCGTGCTGCGGGCGGTCTCGGTGCGCAGCTTCGCCGAGGACCCGCTGCGGATCCTGCGCGCGGCCCGGCTCGGCGCCGAGCTCGGCCTCGAGCCGGCGCCCGGGACCCGCGAGCTGGCGCTCGAGTCGTCGACTCGCGCCGGCGAGCCGGCCGGGGAGCGCCAGCTCGCCGAGCTGCGGCTGTTGATCTCCGGGGCGGATCCGATCGCCGGCCTGCGGTTGCTCGATGAGCTCGGGGCGACGGCCGCCGTGCTGCCGGAGCTCGCCGCACTGCGAGGCGTGATCCAGAACCCGAACCACCACCTCGACGTCCACGATCACACGATCGAAGTGCTCGAGCAACTGCTCGCGGTCGAGCGCGACCTCGACCGCTACGCCGGCGAGGCTGCCGGAGAGGTGCGCATGCTGCTCGACCAGCCGCTCGCCGACGATTTCAGTCGCGGCGCGGCGCTTCGCTTCGGCGCCGTCCTGCACGACGTCGGCAAGCCGGTGACGCGCCGGCAGCATCCCGATGGCATGGTCTCCTTCATCGGCCACGATCGCGAGGGGGCCTCGATCGTCGCCGCGGCGTGCGTGCGGCTGAAGGCGAGCCGGGCGTTGAGCCGCCACCTGGAGGCGCTCGCCCTCCATCACCTCCACCTCGGGTTCATGGCCCGCGAGCGCCCGCTCTCGCGCCGGCGCGAGTACGAGTACCTGCGCCTGACCGCGCCGGTCGCCGCCGACGTCACCCTGCTGACGATCGCGGACCGGCTCTCGGCGCGGGGCAGCGGACCGACCGCGTCGGCGGCGATGATCGAGGCCCACCTCGAGCTCGCCCGCGAGCTGCTTCCGGCGGCGGTGCGCTGGCACCGCGACGGACCTCCCCGGGCGCCGCTCGCCGGCGATCAGCTCGCCGCTGCGATCGGGATCGAGCCCGGGCCCGAGCTCGGACGCTTGATCGGCGAGATCGAAGGGGCGGTCTACACCGGCGAGGTCGAGACCGCCGAGGACGCAATCGCGCTCGCCAAGCGCCTGCAATAGGCTGGCGCCGCCCCGCAATGTCGGATTGCATCTTCTGCGACATCGTCGCCGGCGACGCCCCGGCCGAGATCGTCGACTCGGACGAGGACACGGTCGCGTTCATGGACATCAACCCGGCGACTCCCGGCCACGCGCTGGTCGTGCCGCGCGCCCACTCGGCGGACCTGATCGAGATCTCCGACCTCGACCTCGAGCGGACCACGCTCGCCGCGCGCCGGCTCGCGGTCCGGATCGAGCGCGCGCTCGAGCCGGCGGGGTTCAACATCCTCAACGCATGCCGCTCCGCCGCCTGGCAGACGGTCTTTCACTTCCACCTCCACGTCATCCCGCGCTATCGGGACGATCCGCTGAAGCTGCCCTGGATCCCGCGCGGTGCCGAGAGCGACGAGATCGCGCGCACCGCGGCGCTGATCCGAAACGGAGCCGGCGATGGCTGAGCCGACGATCACTGCCCGCTTCGAGGGCGACGTCGCCTCGATCGTGCTCTCGAACCCGCCGCTGAACCTGTTCACCGACACAGCCTTCGACGAGCTGATGAGCTGCCTCGACGAGGTCGAGGGCTCCGGCGCCCGGGCGCTGGTCTGGCGTGCCGAGGGCGAGATCTTCACCGGGGGCGTCGACGTGCACGGGTTCCAGCGCATCGCCGAGGGAGAGCCGGCCGACGCCACCGCGCTCGCCGACCCGCTGATCAGGGGCGTACAGCGACTCGAGGCGCTCGAGATCCCGACCCTGGCCCTGGTGCATGGGCTCTGTCTCACGGCCGGGCTCGAGATCGCGCTCGGCTGCGATCTGATCTGGGCCGAGGAGTCGTCGCAGTTCGGGCTCGTCGAGGCGGTCGTCGGGTTGACGCCGGGAGCGGGCGGGACACAGCGAATCGCCGAGCGCGCAGGCGCCGGGCGGGCGCGCGAGTTCGTCTTCACCGGCGGGCTCTACGACGCGGCGACTCTGACCCGCTGGGGCGTGATCAACCGGGTCGTACCCGACGGCACCGTGCACGAGAAGGGAATGAGGTTTGCCGCGCGCCTCGCGGCGGGCCCGACCAGGGCGCATGCGGCGACGAAGCGAATCGTGCGTGCGTTCTCGGACCATGGCCTGGCGGCGGCCGACGAGATCACCCCGGAGCGGTTCGCCGACCTGTTCGCCACCGAGGACCTGCGTAACGCGGTCCGCTCGTTTCTCGAGCAGGGGCCCGGCAAGGCCGAGTTCGAGGGCAAGTAGCCGCTACTCTGGCCCGCGGATGTCGAAGGAAGAGAAGATCGAGATGGAGGGCGAGGTCACCGAGGCCCTGCCCAACACGATGTTCAAGGTCAAGCTCGACAACGACCACGAGGTGCTCGGACACATCTCGGGCAAGATGCGCCGCCATTACATCCGCATCCTGCCGGGCGATCGGGTCAAGATCGAGCTCTCGCCCTACGACCTCGACCGCGGCCGGATCACCTACCGCTACAAGTAGCGGGCTGGCTAGGGCTCGGCGACCTCGACCCAGAGCCGGCGATTCGAGAACGTGCACGGCTCGTCGCCCAACTGGCGCCAGTAGACCATCCGGAAGCTCAGGTCCCCGGACGGAAGCGGCGGCAGCGTGAACGCGTACTCGGTCCGCGGGCCCGACGGCGCACCCGCGAACGTCGCGCCGCCGTTGAACGGGAGCTGGACCTCGAACCCCTGGCCCGCAACGACGACCCCGAACCTGCAGTCCTCCGCGGTGGCGCCGCCCGGTGCGGTCATTGTCGCCTGCGCGAGCACGGTCGCGAACCCGTCCGGGCCCAGGGTCAGATCGAGCGCGGGCCCGGGCGTCGAGAGGTCCGTCGCGGGGCCCGAGGAGGTCGACCCGCTCGCCTCGACCCGCTGGTAGTCGACCGTTCCCAGCTTCGGTGCCGTCACCGACTCGTCGGCGAGCTTCCGGGTGATCACCGCACCGTCGGCGAGCTTCGGGGTGGTGACCGCGCCGCCGGCGAGCTTCGGCGAGCTGACCGAGTCGTCGGCGAGCTTCGCCGAGGTCACCGAGGCCTCGGCGAGGTCGAACGACTTCACCCGCCCGTCCTTGATCTTCCGCGAGCGGACGGCGTTGCGGGCGAGCTCCTTCTTGCGCACCGCGCGTTTCGCGATCTGCTTCGCGCGGACCGCGTTCTTGGCGATCTGCTGCGAGTGCACGCTTCCCGCCGGCAGACTGAGTGCGGCGTAGGCGCCGCCGCCGAGCGCGATGAAGACCGCGAGCGTGGCCATCACGTTCGCGTAGGACAGCCGAATCCGCATCGGCGCCCACCGTAGGCGCCGCGCCGGACGTATCCGGGCTCAGACGCCGACGCGGTTGATCTGCCGCAGCGCCAGACCGCCGAGCAAGGCGAGCAGACCTGCCATCGCCAGCAATCCCGGCCAGGTCTCCGCCCAGCTCACGCCCCCGTCGACGAACCCCTGGCGCATCGCCTCGACCACCTGGGTCAGCGGGTTGAGCCGCGCGACTTCCTGCAACCAGCCGGTCAGCAGGTCGAGCGGCGCGTACGCGGTCGTGGTCAGGATGAGGACGAACATCCCCGCCTGCATCAGCGGCGCGGCGCCCTGGCTGCGGAAGTGGAGCGCCAGGGTGACGCCCCAGAAGGCGGCGACCGCGCCCATGCACATCACCAGCAGCAACGCGAGCCCGAGCCCGTCGAGGCCCGGCCAGGCGACCCCGATCGCGAACCCGACACAGAGCAGGAAGGCGGCGGGGATCAGCGCCCGCAGGCTGGCCGAGAGGACGAGGCCGGCGAGCAGCACCGGCCGCGGAGCGGGGGAGACGATCAGCCGGTCGAACCAGCCGAGCTCGATGTCGCGAGCGAGGTTGACACCGGTCGCCGCGCCGGTGAACCCCGCCCCCTGGAGCAGGCTGATCGGGATGATGAAGCTCTGATACTCGTCGGCGGTGAAGCCGGGGAGGGCGGTCAACCCGCCGAACACCGCGGTCAGCCCGAGGAAGAAGATCGTCGGCGCGAGCACGCCGGGGATCGCGGCCCCCGGGACCCGCAGGATCTCGTTCCGCGCCCGGCGCACAAGCGCGCGGACGGTCGCCAGGTCGGCTCCGAGGCCCTGGGCGCGGCCGGCCGCCTCGACCCGCCCGGTCATCCGCCCAACCTCAGCCGGCGGCGCAGTGCGAGCGAGCTCAATCCGGTCGAGATCGCGCCGATCAAGGCGATCGCGCCGAGCGCTCCGGCGACCGCCTCGAGCGTCAGCCCGCCGATCACCGTGTCGCGAATCCCGTCGACGATCAGGCTGAGCGGGTTGTAGTCGGCGATCGTGCCAGCCGGGTCGAGCATCAGGTTGGCCGGGAAGAAGGCGTTGGAGAGGAAGAGGATCACGAACACGAGCGGGAACAGCCCCTGGACCACGGAGGCGCGCCCGGCGTAGAGCGCCACCGCGGCGCCGAGGCCGCCGAAGGCGAGCGCCGAGAGCGAGACCAGCGCCACGATCAGCAGCGCGCCTGCGACTCCGCCCTCGATCGCGGCGCCGAAGATGAGCCCGATCGCGAGGAACCAGAGCGCCGTCGCGGCGCCCAACGCCGCGGTGCCCGCGAGCCGCCCGGCGACGATCGCGAAGCGCGAGATCGGGGCGGCGAAGAGCCGGTCGGTGAACCCCATCTCGAGGTCGACCGCGAGCGCGATCCCGCCGCTGTTGCCCGCCAGCAGGCAGGACTGGATCATCGCCCCGGCGAGCATGAAGTCGAGGAAGCCGTTCACCTCCGGGAAGCCCTCGAGCCCGATCGCGCGCCCGGCGCCGCCGGTCTGGATCGCGAGCAGCAGGGTGGGGAAGACGATGATCGGCGCGAGCAGCTGCGGCCTGCGGAAGGTTTGGCGCACCGAGCGCCGGCCGAGCGCCGCGATCACGCGCAGGTTGAGCCTCAACCGCTCCAGCATCAGCCGGCTTCGGCGGCCGCGCCCGATTCGGCCCCCGATCCCCCCGGACGCGAAGCGGAGGAGGCATCGGCATCTGGCTCGTCGCCTTCGAGGTGCTCGCCGGTCGTGGCGACGAAGACGTCGTCGAGGCTGGGCTCGACCAGATCGAGGGACTCGACCGCGATCCCGGCCTCGTCGAGCGCACGGACGACCTTGGCGACCTCGGTCGCGCCCCCGTCGAGCTCGACCAGCACCTTCCCGTCGCGCTCGGGCAGATGGCGCCCGAACGTGGCGCAGACCTGCTCGGCCTGCTCGGCCGAGCCCTCGGAGAGGCCGATCTCGAGGTGGGGCTTGCCGACCTCGGCCTTGAGCGAGGCGGGGGTACCCTCGGCGACGAGCTTTCCCCGGGCGATGATCCCGACCCGGTCGGCGAGCTGGTCGGCCTCCTCGAGGTACTGGGTGGTGAGGAAGACCGTCGTCCCCTCGCGGTTGAGCGCCTCGACCTCCTCCCAGATCGCCTTGCGCGAAACCGGGTCGAGGCCGGTGGTCGGCTCGTCGAGGAACAGCACCCGCGGCTCGTGGACCAGCGCCGAGGCGAGGTCGAGCCGGCGGCGCATCCCGCCCGAGTAGGTGCCGACCCGGCGGTCCGCAGCCTCGCTGAGCCCGACCCGGGTCAGCAGCGCCGTGCCGCGGCGCTCGGCCTCGTCGCCGATCAGCCCGTGCAGGGTCGCCTGCAGCGCGAGCAGCTCGCGACCCGTCATCAGCGGGTCGAGCGCCGCCTCCTGGAGCGCGACGCCGATTGCGCGGCGCACCGCGGCCGCGTCTGCGACCACGTCGTGGCCGACGATCCGGGCCGAGCCCCCGGTCGGGCGCAGGAGCGTGGTCAGCATCCTGACCGTGGTCGTCTTCCCGGCTCCGTTGGGCCCGAGGAAGGCGTAGATCTCGCCCTCGGCGACCTCGAGATCGACGCCGTCGACGGCGTGGATCCCGCCCTCGAACTCGCGCTCCAGCCCTGTCACCTCTATTGCAGGCACGGCGGGGGAATCTACCGGCGGCGTGGGCTCGGCCTAAGCTATGGGCCGCTGGAGAACCGAAACCCTCTCCGGGGCCGGGTGTTCCAGCTTTTCCATGGCCGCCACCGGCAAACGTCCCGGCACCGTCGCGATCGCGTTCGCGGCGGCGTGTGCCTGCCTGATCGCCCTGGTCGTCGCCCTGGGCTCGGAGTCGGCCGGTGCCGCGGACGCGAAGGCAACCGTGATCGGCAAGACCAAGAGCGCGCCGAGGCCCAACTGCCCGACACCGGAGGGGAACAACGTCCCCGCCGACAGGGCATGTCAGGCAATGGGGCGGGTGACGGGCTTTCAGACCTCCGCCGACGGCCGCCACAACCCGTTCAAGGTTCGCAAGCCGGGCACGATCGTCGCCTGGAGCGTCGCCGTCTCGAAGCCGGACAAGAAGGAGCGCAACTTCTTCGCCGAGGCGCTCTCGAAGAGCGGCCCGCCAAGCGCCCGGCTCTCGATCCTGAAGCCGAAGGGCAAGGGCAGGTTCAAGTTGGTCAAGCAGAGCCCGGTCGTCCAGCTCGAGTCGGTGCTCGGCAATCGGGCCGTGTTCACGCTCACCGATCCGCTTCGGGTCCGCAAGGGGATGATCGTCGCTCTGACCACCCCGACCTGGATCTCGAACCTCGCCGACTACCAGGCACAGAACTCGGACGAGTGGCGAGCGAGCCGCGATCAGGGCCAGTGCGGCGTCGGGCCGGGCGGCGAGCAGGATCTGCTCGAGCGCAGTCGGCCGCAGCAGAAGGTGGGCGGCCAGCGCCACTATGACTGCACCTACGAGGGCGCCCGGCTGATGTACTGGGCGTTCCTCGCCTAGTCGTCCGAACGACGCACCCGCAGGTCCGATCGAGTCACTCGCAGGCGGCCGGGTTCTGCTCGCAGAACTCGTCGAAGGCCTCGGGCGGGCTGGCGCCGCCGCCGCCGTCGTCGGATCCGGACTCGCCCTCGCCGGTGCCCGGGTCGGGGCCGCCGCCCTCGTGACCCTCGGGTCCCTCGGGCGCTGCGGTGCCCCCGGAAGCGCCGCCCTCTTCATCGTCGTCAGGCTCGGTCGTTGTCGTCGTGGTCGAGGTGGGTGTCGTGTGCTCGGTGGTGGTCTCGGTCGTGGTCGAGGTGGTCTCGGTGGTGGTGCTCGACGAGCTGGTGGTCTCGGGCTCGTCGTCGCCGCAGGCCGCGAGGCCGGCACAGACGGCGATCAGCGCGAGCGCGGCGAGCGCTGCGGGCGGGCGGCCGGCGATGCTCAAAGCGCGGGCTGGCGCAGGCCGCAGTACGGGCAGTCGCTGACGTCGAGCCCGATCAGCTGCGCGCAGCGGCGGCACTCGCGCAGGTTCTCGGGCGTGCGCAGGAGCGCGGACTCCGAGGGCGCGAGCGGCAGGGTCCTGGTCACCGGCTCCATCTCCTCGCCGGTCTCGCGGTCGATGTAGACGCCGCCCGGTTCGGCCGCGGCGAGCGACTCGCGGCCGGAGGCGCGAGCGCGAAGACGGAAGATCTGCCGGGGGTTCTGCATCGCCGCAAAGATATCCCCTCGGTCCGTCGTCCGGCGCTGGCCCATAGCCTCCCCCGGGTGAAGGTCCTGATCTTCCACGGCTACCTGCTCCGCGGCACCGGCTCGAACGTCTACAACGCCGAGCTCGCGCGCGCCCTGGCCGTGCTCGGCCACGAGGTCCACATGGTCTGCCAGGACCGCGAGGCAGGCGACCTCGCGCCGTCCGATGCCGCCGGCTCGGTGACGATCCACAACCCCGACATCGGCGGCCTGCTGCCGGTCTTCGTCCACGACACCTACGAGGGCTTCGAGGTCAAGACCTTCGCCGAGCTCACCGACGCGGAGCTCGACCGCTACCTGGCCGCGAACGTCGGCGCCGTGGCCGCGATCGTCGATCGGCTCGGCGGGGTCGACGCGGCGCTCGCCAACCACCTGGTGATGGGGCCGGTGATCCTCGCCCGCGCCGGGCTGCGCTACGCGATCAAGGTGCATGGCTCCGACCTCTCCTACACGGTGATCCCCGGCCTCGAGCGCTACGGCCCCTACGCCCAGGAGGCCTGCGACGGAGCGGCGGGAATCCTGGTCGGCTCGGGCCACATCGCCACGCGTCTGCGCCGCGCGGTCGACGACCCGGTGACGAACGCGAAGGTCAGGCTCGGCCCGCCCGGCGTCGACACGGAGCTGTTCGCGCCGCTCGCCGCGAAAGACAGGCGGGCGAGGCTGCTCGGACTGGCGCGCGACCTGCATCAGCTGGACGAGCCCAATGAGGGCAGCTCGTGGGATCGCGACACCGCCGCCGCTGGGTCGGCGCTCGAGTTGTTCGCGGACGGCGACGGCCCGCGGGCGATCTACGTCGGCAAGCTGATCGTCTCCAAGGGCGTCGATCTGCTGCTCGCCGCCTGGCCGCTGATCCATCGCAGATACCCCTCCGCCCGGCTGCTGATCGTCGGCTTCGGCACCCTCGACGGCGTCCTGCGGGCAGCCTGGGACGGGCTCGCGGCGGGGGACCTCGGGCCGCTGCGCGAGCTCGCCGAGCGCGGACGCGGGCTCGAGGGCTCTGATGACCAGCCGCTGCGGATGCTGGCGGCGCTGCTGGCCGCGCTCCCGGCGGGCTACGAGCAGGCGGCCCGCGATGCGGCGGGCTCGGTGGTCTTCGCCGGTCGGCTCGAGCACGACGAGGTCGCGGTCCCGGTCGCGGCCTCGGACTCGCTCGTCTTCCCGAGCACCTTTCCGGAGGCCTTCGGAATGGTCGCCGCCGAGGCCGCCGCTACCGGCGCGCTGCCCGTCTCGGCCCACCACTCGGGGGCGGCCGAGGTCAGCAGTGCCCTCGCCGCCGAGCTCCCGGTCGAGGTCGGCCGGCTGCTCTCGTTCGCGCTCGACGAGGGCGCCGTCGAGGCGATCGCCGAGCGCGTCGACGGCTGGCTCGCGCTCGCTGCGCCGCGGCGCGAGCAGGCGAGCGAGGCGCTGCGCGAGACGGTCGAGCGCCTGTGGAGCTGGCGCGGGGTGGCGCGCACCGTGCTCGCCGCGTCGGCTGGCGAGCTCGACGGTGTGCCGGTCCCGCGCGACGCTTGATACGCATGAAACTAGCTCCTGGCCTGCTGCCCGGCGCCGTCGCCGCGATCAATAGAATCGCGATCTGGTGAGCCGCGCGATTCTCCTCCGCCTCTTCCTCGCGATGCTGGCGATCACGGTCGTCTCCTCGGTCGTGCTGCTGCAGTTCGAGTGGTTCGGGGACGCGGCCTCCGAGCAGGCGGGCCCGATCGACACCCTGTTCGACGTCATGATCGTGCTCTCGTGCCTGGTCTTCGCCATCGTCACGGTGATGTTCGTGTACGCGATCTGGCGCTACCGCGCCAAGCCGGGCGACGAGTCCGACGGGGAGCCGATCCACGGCAATACGAAGCTGGAGATCGCCTGGACCGTGATCCCGACGATCATCGTCCTCTTCGGCGCCGGTTACAGCTGGGTGGTGCTCGACGACATCGAGGCCCAGGCCGATGACCGGATGGCGCTCAACGTCTACGGGCAGCAGTTCAAGTGGACCTTCGCGTACCCCGAGGCCGACGGGCTGGTGACCAACGAGCTCCACGTCCCGGTCGACCGCCAGCTCGAGGTCCAGCTTCACGGGCTCGACGTCCTGCACTCGTTCTGGGTTCCGGAATGGCGGATCAAGCGCGACCTCGTCCCGGCCGGGGCCGGCGGCGACGAGATCGACAGCCAGTTCGTCGTCACCCCGAACCAGGAGGGGACGTTTGCGCTCATCTGCACCGAGCTCTGCGGGCTCGGGCATGCGACGATGCGGGCGTCCGTGGTGGTCGAGTCGCAGCAGGAGTTCGATCGCTGGCTGGCCGAGCAGGCGAAGGGACCGGAGATCCAGATCGGTGGCGCGAGTCCGCCCGGGTCGGACGGGACGTAGGCTCGAGGAGGTAGGGCTCAGATGGCAGCGGCAATCAGGCAACCGGGGATGATTCGGGCGGGGCTCGGCTTCGTGCTCGGCGCGGCGTTCGGGTTCGGGCTCGTGGTTGCGCTGCGTGCCCTCTCCGGGCTCGAGATATTCCAGACCGAGCCGACCGGCTACCCGCACCTGATCGTGCCGGCGATCACCGGCCCGCTCGGCTTCCTCGCCGGGCTCGGCTGCTTCGACTACTGGCTGCGCTGGGCCGCAGGCAGGCCGACCCTGCCCGAGGACCACTCCCAGCACGGCGCCCACTCCTGGCGCGACTACTTCAAGTTCAACACCGATCACAAGGTGATCGGGATCCAGTACATCGTCACCACCTTCTTCTTCTTCCTCGCCGGCGGGCTGATCGCGATGCTGATGCGCGCCGAGCTCGCGCAGCCCGGCACCCAGATCGTCGACCCCGGGGTCTTCAACGGGCTCTTCTCGACCCACGCGGTGCTGATGATCTTCGTCTTCGTGATCCCGGTGTTCGCCGGGATCGCGAACTACGTCCTGCCGCTGATGATCGGCGCACCCGACATGGCCTTCCCGCGCCTGAACGCGCTCTCGTTCTGGATGCTGCCGCTGGCCGGGCTGCTCTTCCTCGCCAGCTTCCTCGTCCCCGGCGGCGCCTTCGACGCCGGCTGGACGGGCTACGCGCCGCTCTCCACCGGGGCTCCGCTCGGCCAGTCGTTCTTCAACCTCGGCGTGCAGTTCGCCGGCGCTTCCTCGATCGCGACCGCGCTCAACTTCTTGGTCACGATCATCACCATGCGGGCGCCGGGGATGACCTTCTGGCGCATGCCGCTGCTCGTCTGGGCGAACCTCTCGACCTCACTGCTGGTCGTCGCCGCGACCCCGTTCATCGCCGGGGTCCAGTTCATGGTCCTCTTCGACCGCGCCCTGCACACCAACTTCTTCCAGGCGGCGTTCGGCGGCGACGTGATCAGCTACCAGCACATCTTCTGGTTCTACTCGCACCCGGCCGTCTACATCATGATGCTGCCCGGGTTCGGGATCGTCTCCGAGGTGATCTCCACCCACGCGCGCAAGCCGATCTTCGGCTACCGGCTGATGGCCCTGGCGCTGATCGGGATCGTCGTCCTCTCCTACACGGTCTGGGCGCACCACATGTTCGTCGCCGGGATGTTCGCCTGGCTGCGGGTGCCGATGATGATCACCACCCTGCTGATCGCGGTCCCGACGGGGATCAAGATCTTCTCCTGGCTGGCGACCCTGTTCGAGGGCAAGGTCCACCTCAAGTCGACCGCGATGCTGTTCGCGCTCGGGTTCATCGTCACCTTCGTGGTCGGCGGGATCTCGGGGGTGATGCTGGGCATGGTCCCGATCGACATCCACGTCTCGGACACCTACTTCATCGTCGCCCACATCCACTTCGTGCTCTTCGGAGGCTCGGTGTTCACGATCTTCGCGGGGATCTACCACTGGTTCCCGAAGATGACCGGGCGGATGTACGACGAGCGCCTCGGCCGGGTCCACTTCTACCTCACCCTGGTCGGGATGCTGGGCACCTTCGTGCCCATGCACTGGATCGGGATGGAGGGGATGCCGCGCCGGGTCGCCGACTACTCGGCCCAGTTCGGCGACTGGAACCTGGTGATCTCGATCTCCTCGTTCCTGCTCGGGATCGCCCAGCTCGTCTTCCTCTACAACATGGTCGTCTCCTGGAAGTGGGGCCCGAAGGCGACCGCAAACCCGTGGCGGGCGAAGACGATCGAGTGGCAGGTGTCCTCGCCGCCGCCGGTGTTCAACTTCGACGAGGTCCCGCGCGTGGTCGGCGGCCCGTACGAGTTCGGGGTCCCCGGCGCACGGCACGCGATCATGCCCGGCGAGGAGGCGGAGGTGCGACCGCCCGAGCCGGCCGTGGCCGGGGCCGCCGGCGCCGGCGGTTCGGCCGGGGGGAGGAGTCCGTGACCGAGGCGGAGCTGGCCAGCTACCCGGTCGACGACCCGCATACCACCGTCGATTGGAGCGAGGGCGGCACCGTGCTCGCCTTCCTCAACGAGGTCGCCGGCGGCCGGCGGCTGCTCGAGGCGCTGCGCGAGCGCGTCGACGCCGGCGCCGACGCGGTCGCCGTCGCGGCGCCGCAGAACCAGCCGATCGTCGGTCAGATCGTCGATCGCGACGAGGTCCGCGACGCCTCCCAGAGCCGGGTCGAGGTAACGCAGTCGGTCTTGGCCGCGTTCGGGATCGAGGCCTCGGGAGCGGTGATGGACCCCGAGCCTTGGCTGGCGCTCGACGACTCGGTGCGCGCCTTCGCGCCCGGCGAGGTGCTGATCTCGTGCCTGTACGAGTCCCGCTTCGGGATCATGCGGCGCGACCTGGTCGAGTGGGCGAAGCAGCGATTCGAGGTGCCGGTCACCCACATCCCGGTCCGGGTCGACGACGACGCGGTCCGCTGGGACGTCACCCACACCCTGGTCGTCGGCACGCAGACGATCGCCAGCCCGGACCTCGTCGCCCGGCTCAAGGGTCGGGCCGCCGAAACGCCGCACCGCTACACGATCATCTGCCCGCGCTCGGGCGACCTCAGCCGCGAGGATGTCTGCACGCGGCTCGCGAGCACGCTCGCGGAGCTCTATCGCTCGGAGATCGACGCCACCGGCCAGCCGATGAGCCCGGAGCCGTTCGCGGCGATCCAGAACGCGATCGAGCACTACCGGATCGACGACATCCTCGTCTCGACCCTCGCCGGCCAGCAGTCGAAGTGGCTCGAGGAGGGGCTGATCGAGCGGGTCGAGGCGATCACCGACAAGCCGGTCGAGCACGTCGAGACGCGCGCGAGCGGCGAGCGGCCGTCCCCGAGCGGCGAGCCGGCGGGGGTGGAGGCCTGATGGAGTCCGCCTCGGTCGCCGTCGGCCAGCCCGAGCCGCACGAGCACCACGGGCCCCCCGAGGCCCACCAGAGCTCGCGGATCGACCGCCAGACGCTCGGCATCCTGATCTTCATCGTCTCGGAGATCATGCTCTTCGGGGCGTTCTTCGCCTCCTACTTCTTCCTCCGCGTGGTCTCCAACGACGGTCCCTGGCCACCGGAGGGGTTCGAGCTCCCGGTGGCGATCGCCGGCGTCAACACGGCGATCCTCGTCTCCTCGAGCCTGACCATGCACTGGGGGCTGGAGGGAGCGCGCAAGGGCAACCGCCTCGGGATGCGGATGGGCCTGATGACGACCTGGCTGCTCGGCGCGACCTTCCTCTTCATCCAGATCAACGAGTACATCCACATCGGCTTCAGCGCCCGCGACGGCGCCTTCGGCTCGATCTTCTACGGGCTGACGGGCCTCCACGGCGCCCACGTCTTCGTCGGCCTGCTGCTACTCACCTTCGCCAACGTCCGCGCCTGGCGCGGCCATTTCGGACCCGAGGCCAAGGACCATCTCGGGGTCGAGATACCGGGGATCTACTGGCACTTCGTCGACGTCATGTGGATCATCGTCTTCACCACCGTCTACATCATCTAGAAACGGCTTATCCAAGCGGTGCCCAATCGCAGTGCGCCGGTGGTGCGCCAGTTGGTGCCAGTGACGCAGCCCGCGAGCCCCGCGCCGGTGTGAGAGATTGATCTCGACCGGGAAGATCTCAGCCCGATCCCCGTCTGGGGTGACAAGGAGAAGGGCAAGGACGCCGACGAGGACGCGGAGGTCGAGGAGCAGGGCAGGAAGATCCCGCCCGCCGCGACGCCGTAGTAGGGCGGCTCGGCCTGAAGCAGGTAGCGCAGCGAGTTCCGCACCCGCCCTGGCTCAGCCGCTGAGGGTCACATGACGGGACGCCCCGGGGCGCTCGCCGGAGTGCTCGTCTGGTTCGTCGCCTCGGCCGGCTTCTCGCTCTACATCTCGCAGGTCGCCAACGTCGGCGCGCTCTTCGGGGCGTTCGCCGGGGCGATCGTCCTCGTCGGATGGTTGTGGCTCACCAACGTGGCGCTTCTCTTCGGCGCCGAGCTCGACGCTGAGATCGAGCGTCAGAAGGAGCTCGACGAGGGCGTGCCCGAACGGGAGACGCTGAACCTGTTACGCAAGGGGGCCTAGGAAACCGACCGGACGAGCAGCTCTTTCAGGCGGCAGGCAACCAGGGGTTCCGCTTTCCATGCAAAGCGACACTTCTGCGTCCGCGTGACAGGAGGCGTCTCGGCCGCAGGACCAACTCGCTCCGGCAAGGACGACGCGGGGCTAGCCGAAGCTCGAACGCCACATCTGCGTGGTGGAAGGCCGACGCCGAGCCTGTCCGAACTGACCTTCGCTAAGCGGCTTCGATTCGGTCGCGGAACCCCGCCGCAGGTTCGACCGTTGCACCCAGGCCGTGGACGAGGTCGGTGAGCACGTGGTCAGAGGTGACGACCCGGATCGAGCGCGGGTCCGGATCGGCCCGCACGCGGCGGACGATCTCGTCGTCGGCGGCGTTGAGTCCAGGCGCCGGCGCGTGCGCGATCTCGATTACCGGCGAGGCGATTGGCGGTCGGGGCCTGCGCTCGAAGACGACGGTGACGTCGTCGCCGCTGGCGGCCGACCAGCGCTCGAGCCGATCGACTAGACGGGCCATCGCCCGGTCACGGTCGCGCCACCAGCCGTCCGGCCGGCTCCCGATCACGTTCATCCCGTCGACCAGCAGACGCATCGGCCCAGGATCGCAAAGACGACGATCAGCACCGCGCCGCTGGAGAGGGCCATGGGCGCGACGGGGGAAGGTCGGAGACGCGGAGTGCCTTGCTCCGCACACCGCCGAGTGGCAAGCCAAAAAAAAACGAGAGGGATCGATAAGTAAGGGGTGGTTAAACGCAGCGTCCGAGCCGGGCAAGTCCGCGGCTGGCCGGCGAAGATAGTCCGCCTCCGAGTAGCGACCCCGCCCGAAGGCGCCATGGCGGTTAAGGCGCCAGAACCAAGCGTGCGCTTCTAGCGGCGTCGCTTGTCGACTTCAAGCGGGCCGGTTGCCGCGACCAAGAGCGGGTACTGCCTCCGGGACCGGGTCAAGCAACGATTGGAGACACCCTGATGGCGGACGACAACGGCGCAGCGGGCAAGGCGAAGCTCGTTCAGTACCTGACCGAGGCCTACGGCAAGGAGAAGGAGCTGGAAACTTCGCTGACCGCGCACATCGGCATGGCCACGCGTCCGGTCTATAAGAAGCGGCTGCAGGACCACCTGAAGGAAACCAAGCGGCACGGCAAGCAGGTCGAGCGCCGGCTGAAGAAACTCGGTGGCGCCGGGCTCACCGGTAAGGCCAACGAACTGCTCAGCCGTGGCGTGGCCACGGCCAAGGGCCCACTCCATGCCGCGCGGGGCAGTGGCGGGGCCGAGAAGCAGCTCAAGAATGCCAAGACCGAGTACTCCGAGGAGCACGAGGAGATCGCCACCTATCTTGCGATCGAGACGCTCGCCGCCCAGTTGGGCGACGACGAGACCGCGAAGATGGCTAAGGGAATCCGCCGCGAGGAGGAGCGGATGGCGTCATTCCTGGAGAAGCAGATTCCGATCCTGACCAAAGAGGTTGTCCAAGCCGAGGTGCCAGCGTCGGAGCGCCGCAAGCCCGCACGTCGTCGCAAAAAAGCCAGCAAGCAATAGCCCCTAGCCGTCGACGATCTCACGGGGCCCGGGTCAGTCGACCGGGAATGCTCCGTGCGCGGGGAGAGTGACACCGGCCGAACTGCGCGCCGGCAGCGGAGCACTAGAGCGATACCGACTGGCCCCTCGGCACGTCGTTATCGCGCTCCGCCAGAAGGGTCTCTTACGTCGATTTGACCGCTCTTGATCGCCAGTGCCAGGGCTTGCGACCGGGTCCTCGCACCGAGCTTCCGGCGGGCGGTGCGCGTATGCGACCGGACCGTCTCCGGCGACAGATAGAGGGCTTCGGCGACCTCGAGACCTGTGGCGCCGAGGGCAAGCATCGAGAAGACCTGGCGCTCGCGCACGCTCAGTCGTGTCCGTCTCGCGGGGCGGGGGTGCTCCGTCTCATGATCGAGAACCGGGTCCTCGCGGCCGGGTCTCGGGACGACCGAGAGGTGCGTGCCCTGGGACGCGCAATCCGTAATCGAGGAGTCGGCTAGAGAGACAACTTCTCCGGATTCGCTCGAGGAGGGCGGGGAAGCGTTTGGGCCTCCTCGGCATTGGGCAGTAGCTGGCCAATGCCCGACCGGGTCCGTCCACCGCTCCTCCCGGCCCTCCTCATGGGCATCGGCTTCGGCGGATTCGTCGACGGCATCCTCTTTCACCAGGTCTTCCAGTGGCACCACCTGCTCACGAACGAAGGGTGTTGTCCGGCTGGCACCGTCGGTGGTCTGGAGGACAACACCCTCGCGGACGGGTTCTTTCACGTGGCCACTTGGATCGCAGTCCTGGCGGGTACGATCGCTGCCACGCGAGCCTGGCAGCGGGGTGAACTCGCCCCTCCCTGGCGCGCTCACTTCGGCGGTCTCTTGGTCGGCTGGGGCGCCTTCAATCTCGTCGAAGGCATCATCGATCACCACATTTTGGGTCTTCACCACGTCCGTGATGACCTCGGCGCGCCGGTTGGCTGGGACATCGGATTCCTGGTGTTCGGCGCTGCTCTAGTCGCGGTCGGCTGGATGCTCGTTCAGGCGGGACGGCGAGAGGCTTCGAGCCGCCCAGCCGCCCAAACCTCGGCGTAACTTCGAGCAGGAAGCCCCTGCCAGAAGGTTGCGCTTTGGACGAGATGCGAACAGCCTCTCGAGCATCGCTGCGATCGTCACCCTGGCCTTGGTCGGCGTACGCACCCAGCCGCCATCTTTCTCCTCGCCCCCTTCGCGCGGGATACTGCGCGGGCGATGCCGCAGGAGAACGTCGAGATCGTGCACAGGCTGTTCGCCGCCTTCCAGAGCGTCGACGTCGGCAACGCGCGAGTTTTGTCGGGGACCTGCCGGGTAGGGGGGGTCCGAACGAACGCAGGAGGTCTCGATGGCAGAGCCAGTCCCAACCGGAAGCGACGTATCGGCGGGCACGTACAAGTGCACGAACTGTGGCCAAGAGTTGACCATGCAGTCTGAGAAGTCCATGCCCCCGTGCCCGAATTGCAACGGGACCACGTTTGAGACGGTCAGCGGCGGCGACAGCGCCCAAGACCCATATCCGAACAGCTGAATCCCGGGGCCTTGTCGACAACACCGGCAGGCACCGGGCGGACGCGGCTGGGAACGAATGCCAGCCACCGCGCCCCTACGCCCGGCCCCTCGGCGCGAATCGCGCGGCATCGCTCCCTCGCGTCGAAGCTTGAGTCTGAGTAATAAATAGCTCTTTTTTCGCAGCTAGGTCAGCGGAGCAAGCGATTCCGCGTCTGCGACCTTCCCCCCGGCGCGCGATACTGCGCGGGCGATGTCGCAGGAGAACGTCGAGCTGATACAGCGAGGCTTCGCGCACGTGATGCAGACCGGCGAAGCACCCTTGCACCTGCTCGATCCGGAGGTTGAGGTCCGTGACCACGACGCCCCTGACCAGAGCGAGTACCGGGGGCGCGAGGGCTTTGCACGCTGGATGCGCGATTGGGACGCGGCCTGGGAGATGTGGAGCGTCGAGCCCGAGCGATTCATCGACGCTGACGACCGCGTGGTGGCTATCTATCGGATGAAGGTTCAGGGAAAAGGCAGCGGCGTGGTGCTCGATCGCCACGAGGGCCAGGTGTGGACGATCCGGGACGGGTTGGCGATTCGTCTCGATGTCTACGGCTCGAGCGAGTCGGCCCTCGAAGCCGCCGGGTTGGCGGAGTAGGCGATGTCGCAGGAGAACGTGGAGACAGTCCGACGATGGAGCGACGCATTCAACGACCGCGATTGGGATACGTTCGCCGCCCTGATGGACGCGAAGATCGAGTACGACGCGAGCCTCATCGACTCGGATGTGATTCACGGCCGCGACGCGGTGGTTAGCTTTCTCCGCCGTGTCGAGAAGGAGCTTTGGTCGGCGATCCGCTACGAAATCATTGAGGCGACGGACCTGTCCGAGGATGGCGTCGTTCTCCGAGTGAACGTCGCGGCGCGTGGTCGGGGGAGTGGCGCCAAAATCCACGGGGAGCGTTGGGAGGCGATGAGAGTTCGCGACGGCTGCATCACCCAGTACGCCTACCGGGCCACACGCGACGAAGCCCTCGAAGCCGCCGGGCTTCAGGAGTAGGCCCAATGGTCGCCGGATCGCTCTTGGTCCAGGGGTCGATGACACACTGCGCTGGTGCCCCGAGACCTGATCGAGACCTCGGCGCTCTACGCCGGCGTTCCGTATGCCTACGCCGCGAGCGCCCCCGCGAGCCGCTCGGTCTTTACGGCCGGAGCCTGCCCTCTTGATGACAACGGAGAGGTCGTCAGCCAAGGCGACATCGCGGGCCAGACTCGCCAGGCACTCGACAACCTCCTTGTCGCTCTCGACGCCGCTGGCTGCGGGCCAGACGACGTCGTCAAGACGACCGTCTACGTCGCAACTACCGACGACGCCGACCTTGCGCTGGCGTGGCGGGTGGTGGAGGAAGTGTTCGGCAAGCGTGGACCGCCAAGCACACTGCTCGGTGTGACCGTCCTCGGCTGGCCCGGGCAACTCGTCGAGATCGAGGCTGTGGCCAGCGGGCCTGATATCGGCTAGACGTCGAGATCGTGAGAGCAGCGTCTATGCCCTAGCGCCGCTTCCCGGGCAGGCCCATTAGTCCAGCGCTGATCGCTGTTGCCGCCGCGGCGAGGCTGCGCTTTGCATGGGAAGCGGGACAGCCCTAATCGCAGGCCTTAACAGCCTTCCTCGCCTTCTTGACCTTCTTCTTCGCCTTCGCCACCTGAGCGTCGGCGTCATTCTGCTTGGCCTGCTTGAGCGCCTTCTTCGCCTTCTTCAGCTTCTTCTTGGCCTTCTTGAGCTTCGCTTTCGCCTCAGCACAGGATTGGTCGCCATCGCCGTCGCCCCCGGCGGCGCCATCTAGAGGTGGCAGCTGCGTTCGATTGTCGGCCGCAACATCCAAGGGGCGCACAAACAACGCCTCCTCGGAGTCATCGTTTGGCCCCACGATGATGTGGTTTGGATCGACGTCGCTCCCGTCGAGCCTCGCCCGTCCGATCGTGTTGCCGTTGTAGTCGGCCCAGTAGATATGACTGTCGTTAACCGCTAGGCCCCAGCCGGCATAGCTGCCGTAGCGCAGGTTGATGAAGCTCTCGTCGGCCCCGCTGCCGTCGAGGTTGGCCCGCGCAATCACCGGATCGTCCGAGGAGATGGGGAAGTCAATGGCCCAGTAGATGTGGCCGGCGCTGACAGCGAGTCCGCCTCCAGCCAGGCTCGTACTTGGATTGGGATCGGCCAGCAGGCGCAAAGGAGGAGGCGGGGGCGGAACTAGACTCGCTGCTGATGGCCGACCGCAAACAGATCGCTCGCGACTCCTATGCCGCGTTCGCAGCCGGCGACCGACGCTTCTTCGAGGAGCGACTGAGCGATGACTTCCTCTTCTCTGCCCCTCCGGATCCACAGCTCGACCGTGACGGCTACTTCGAGCGCTGCTGGCCCGGGGCCGGCCGCCGCCAGCGCTTCGAGTTCGTTCGGCTGATTGAGTCGGGCGACGAGGTGGTCGTCACCTACGAGAGCGACATCTCCGGCGGCGGCAGGGGTCGGAACACCGAGATCCTCACCTTCGACGACGACGACAAGATTGCTCGCACCGAGGTCTATTTCGGCTGGAATCTCGCGTAAGCCGCTGCCACTCGTCGCGCAAAGGAGCAGCACGGTGGATAACGGACGTCGGTCCTCTTCCCATGGGAAGCGGTATGCCGAAGCGCCAGCTAGCCGCGGAGGAACTCCTTGGCTAGCAGGTCGAGCAGGAGGCCGTCCTTCCAGACGCCGAAGCGGTCGCGCAAGTATTCCCGCAGGACACCGACGGGCTGAAAGCCAGCCTTGCGGTAGCACGCGATTGAGATCTCGATCTCAACCTCTGGGTCGACCACGATGCGGTGAAAGCCATGATCGTCGATCAGGTGCGCGCACAGAACTCGTACGGTCTCCAGACCGAGCCCACGCCCATGTACTGCCGGATCGAGGAAGAGATCGAGGCCGGCAAAGCTAATAATCGTCTCGGCCTCTAAGTACCACTGGGCGAAGCCGATGACCCGCTCGTCGAGCATCACGGTGTAGTTGATGCTGCGGCTCATGCTGGCGGGGAAGTCGTCGGCCGGGTCCTACCACCAGCGCCGCACCTCGGGCTCGAGGTGAATGTCTCGGAGGCGGGCGTGATGGTCAGGAGCGCACGGGACCAGCCCTACGTGAGGTCCGGTGAGCTCGGGCGGCGCGGCCCCCGCTGATCGTGCGCTTCGGACGACGAGCCGCCACTGCCGTGATCACGCGAAGCGGTCAGCCTGCACCTCGAAACATGACCCGCCCGCTAAGCGCTGGCGACAGCCGGGGCGCCACGCCTGACCGCTCCGGGCGGATTCCCCGTGACACGCTTGAAGGCGCGCGCGAAAGCTGCCTCCGATCGGTACCCGAGCCGGTCTGCAATCTCAGCAACTGTGGTGCCCTCCGTTTCCAGGGCGCTCTGAGCAAGCTGCATCCGCCATCGGGTGACGTACTGCATCGCCGGCTCGCTGACCAGTTCGGTGAACCGCGCGGCGAATGCGGAGCGTGACATAGCCAGCTCGTCGGCGAGCGCGGCGAGCGTCCAGTCGCGGGCCGGGTCGCGGTGGATGAGCGCGAGCGCGCGGCCGATCTGCGGATCCTGCAACGCGCCGAGCCAGCCGGTCCGCGCTGCCGGGGCGGTCTCGATCCAGCCTCGGATCGCCTGGATCACCAGGACGTCGGCCAGTCGCGTGATCACGGCCTCGCCGCCAGGATGGAACTCCCTGGCCTCGGCCGCCATGAGCTCCAGAGCACGCTGCATCCAGGTCGCGCGCGGGCCGTCGGAGGCGTCGATGTGGATTACCTGCGGGAGGATCCCGACCAGGTTGCGGGCGGCCGGATGGTCGAAGCGGACAGCTCCGCAGATCAGGATCGTCTTCGCCCCTCCGCCGCCGTGGCGGATGATCTCGTAGCGGTCGCTCGGATGCTCTAGTTCGAGCTCCATCACCCCCGGGGCGGGCGCTCCGGGCTCGCTGCGCAGGACGTGGCCTTCGCCATGCGGGACGAGCGAGACGGCGCCCGGGTGCAGCCACATCTCGTTCTCTGTATCGACCTCGAGCAGAACCGCCCCCGTCGTAACGACGTGAAACCACAGGTAGCCGGGCATCGGATCGAGCGTCATCCCCCAAGGCGCGGTGAGCTCGGAGCGGCAGTAAAAGGCGCCGTCCATGCGTAGGTAATGGAGCGCCTCGCCCAGTGGATCAGGAGGGGGCCAGTTCTCGGCGGCGTCCATACGAGGATTATGACGGCCCAGACCCACAGGTCGACCTTCCTGGACGGACGAGCATGACCTCGCGACTCGGAGTCATAGACAGTCGCTGGTTTGTAATCGACACTGGATGGACGATGCCACCAAGTGAAAGGACGAAAGCAATGAACCCGAACCAGCAAGACGCGATCCTGGTGCTCAACGGCACCGGCAAGGTCGGCCGCCGGGTGGCGGAGCGCCTCACCGCACGCGGCCTGCCCGTTCGCATCGGCTCGCGCTCAGGCGAGCCTCGTTTCGACTGGGACGACCGCTCGACCTGGGGCCCGGTTCTGCAAGGGATCGGACCGGCCTACATCTCCCATCGCCTGGACGCGATTCCCGGCTCGGCAGAGACGCTGGGCTCGTTCGCAGAACTCGCCGTGGACAGCGGCGTTTCGCGTCTCGTCCTGATGTCTGGGCGCGGCGAGGAAGAGTCAACGCGAGGGGCGCAGGCCGTGCGCGCCTCCGGCGCCGAGCTGACGGTTCTTCACTCGACCTGGTTCGCGCAGAACTTCAGCGAGGACTACATGCTGGATTACGTTCTCAGCGGCGAGGTCGCGCTCCCTGCAGGGGACACGCCCGAGCCGTTCGTCGACGCCGACGACATCGCCGACGTCGCGGTCGCGGCGCTGACCGACGATCGCCACATCGGCGAGGTCTACGAGCTCACCGGGCCCCGGCTCCTCACCTTCGCGGAGGCGCTCGAGGAGATCGCCCGAGCGGCGGGACGCGAGATCCGCTACGTACCGGTCTCGATCGAGGAGCACGAGGCCGCGGCCGCCGAGCAGGGCGTGCCGGGCGAGACGATCGACCTGCTCACCCACCTGTTCAGCGAAGTCATGGACGGGCGCAACGCCCACGTGACCGACGGCGTTCAGCGTGCACTCGGCCGTGCGCCGCGGGACTTCCGCGACTACGCGGAGGCGGCGGCGGCGACTGGCGTCTGGAACGCACCGGCGTTGGCGTCAGCGTAGAGGGGCATGAGAGATGAGAGACCAGGTCCTGGCCGTGACGAGCTACAACCTCTCCGTCTTTCTCCACGTGAGCGCAGTATTGATCGGCTTCGGCGCGACCTGGGCCGAAGCCGTGATGTTCCCGGTCGCGTCGAAGATGAGCCCACGTCATCTTCCGTATGTCCATCGACTGCAGCTTGCGATCAACCGGTTCCTCGCCGCGCCGGCGATCCTGATCGTCGCCGGCACCGGCGTCTACCAGGTGTCGGAGGGCAATTGGAGCCTCGGCGATCTCTGGGTCAGCGGCACGATCGGGATCCTTGCCGCTGTCGCATTGATCCTCGTGGCCTTCTTCATCCCCATGGACCGAAAACTGCTGCCGATGGTCGAGCAGGAGATCGCCGACCTCGGAGGCGGTGAGATTCAGCTCAGCCAGCTGTCGGCCGGGTACATCCGCAAGGGGAAGCTGGAGGGCGGGATTGGCGCGCTGATGGGCGTCCTGCTGCTCGTTGCCGTCTTCCTGATGACGACCAAGCCCGGGCTCTAGGCCCTCGGTTTTCGCCGCGGTGCGTCGACGGACCAAGGTTGGAGGGGAGGACGCGCGATGAGCGGCCGTCCCAAGTCAAGTCCGCCGTCGCTGAACGCCGCGACCTTCGTCGCCCGGCTGACGGAGCTGCGCCCCACGGGCGAGACCATCAAGAACCAAAAGCTGAAGTCGGGTCCCGACGACGTCATCCTCGGCGTGCGGATGAAGGCAGTCTTCGACCTCGCCAAGGAGTTCGCCGAGATGCCGCTCGATCAGGTGGAGGAGCTACTGGATAGCGCGATCCATGAGGTCCGCGTCGGCGCGGTGAGCGTGATGGACAAGCAAGCTCGAGGCAAGCGCACCCCTGAGAGCAGGCGCAGAGCGCTCTACGAGCTCTACCGCCGCCGCCACGACCGGATCGACCACTGGGACCTCGTCGACCGTGCCGCACCCTGGGTGGTCGGGGGCTACCTCTTCGACAAGGATCACGGTCCGCTTTATGAGCTCGCCCGCTCCGACTACGTCTGGGAGCGGCGCACGGCGATCGTCAGCACCTACTACTTCATCCGCCAGGGTGACGTCGAGGACACCTTTGCCCTCGCCGAGATCCTGCTCGACGACGACGGGCCCTTGATGCATAACGCAGTCGGCTCCTGGATTCGCGAGGCGGGCAGGAAGGACGAGAAACGACTGCTCGCATTTCTGGACGAGCACGCGTCGACGATGCCGCGGCTCACACTGCGTTTTGCGATCGAGCGACTCAAGCCCGGCAAGCGAACGCTTTACATGCGCGCCTAGCTGCGAAAGCTGAACGGGCCCGACAGGATTCGAACCTGTGACCTTCGGTTTCGTAGATCACACCTCGGATCCTCTCGTTCCCGCGTTTTGCGCGAGGCGGAAGCGCGATAACCAGGCATTTCGAGCTGAGCGATGAGTTGAGGGATCCCGTCCGGTCTTACCGCAAGGCGCCATCTACTAGCCCGGAAGCAAGGAGACAGATCATGAACTGGACACTCGAAGTCGTCGTGGTTCCCGTTTCGAACGTGGACCATGCCAAGGCCTTCTACGCCGAACGGCTCGGCTTCAACGTCGACCACGACACCCAGGTCAGTACGGGCAACCGGATCGTTCAGCTCACCCCGCCCGGGTCAGGCTGCTCACTCGTCATCGGTGAGGGGATCGTCCCGGACATGCCGCCGGGCTCACTCAAGGGCCTGCAGCTGGTCGTCCCCGACGTTAACGCGGCGCGCGCACAGCTCATGGAGCGAGGGGTGCAGGTAAGTGAGATCCAGGTCCTGGGCGAGAGCCCGACTCCTCAGCCGGACCCGCTGGACAACGTCGGATTCGTGTTCTTCAGCGATCCGGACGGCAACACCTGGGCCGTACAGCAGATTTCTGCCCGCGCCTAGCGTCAGCGTGCGCCGGGTCGGCTGACACCTCTCGGCCGCTACCCACTCCCGCGTGCGGCCGGCACTGCTGCCCGTCGCGCAAGGCAGGAGCGCGCTCAGGTCGACGGCATCAGTCCGAGCTGGCCGAGGAGCTCGACCCGATCGAAGTAGAGATGTTCCGAGGACAGCTCGTCGCCGCGAACCTCGTAACTCGACATCCAGCGGAAGTCGACGTGTCGTCCCGTGGCCGCGACGTCGCCTTCCGGCGTGCGCATGACACCGGTGTGCGTGCCGATGAACCGGCCCTCGGCAGCGACGACGGATCCTTCGGCGAGAAGGCGCGACGTCTCAAGACGCCCGTCCGGAAACGCGTCCCAGAACACACCAAGGAAGCCGAGAACCTCCTCGCGGCCGTGCATCGACGCGTTCGGCGCGACGAAGTCGGCATCATCGCTCCAAGGATCGGCGTCCGCGTCCCGTGCGTTGAACGCCTCGACATGCCGTTCGACGACGCGCTTGGGATCAGCCATCAGGCCGTACCTCCTGTCCGTTGCGGGGCGCGGATATTCGCACACTGCGACGGTCTTCTGACAATCGGCAGCGAGCGCCGCGCCAGGATTCCGCTTTCGCGTGGAAGCAGAAGTACTGCTTACCATGCAAAGCGCAACCTCTCCGCCGAATGGCGACGGCGATCAGCGCCGTAGCTAACGCTTGCTACCCAGCACGCGGCGCTAAGGCATATACCGCGACCGACTCACGCTCGGGACCGTGAACGGAGCAGCCGGGCTGCTCTCAGCCGAGGGTTATTCCCAGATCGGTTCGTCGAGCTTGAACTTCTCGGACTTGTCGCCCCGGCACCTGTGGGTCTTCTCGGCTTTGCCGTAGTAATTGCCGAGCTGCGGGGTAGAGACTTCGACCTCCCAGACCCACCCGCCGTACTCGTCGGGCTCCGCGCGCTTGGCCCCGACCCGCTTGTCCTTGCCGGACCGGGCCCGGTAAAGCGTCACCTTGCGCTCCTTTTCGCAGTACCGCTTCTGCGACGTCACCGTCCCCTGGAAGTACAGCGGCTTTGGGTTCGACGTCCCCGCGCCCAGAATCTCGACGGTGGTCCTGGGCTTCGCCGCGAATGCGGGGGCGGCGACCAAGCCCGCCAGCACGATGGTCGCGAGCATGATCTTGAGTGGGGTTCGCATTGGGCTGTTCCTTGATCGAAGTCTCCGCGCGACCCTAACAGACGATTCTCAGGGTGCTGGGGGGCGCTTACTACCCGGGACGCGGCGTGGCGTTACGGCATACGGAGATGGGCTACGGCCCTAGACGCAGGTTCGGAGCGTCGCCTTCGGGCCCTGGCCCGCCTGAGTCACGCGTCGGCCAGGTTAGGTATGCCGCTTGCACAGCCGGCAGGTCACTTTGCCGGATCCGAGGGACTTCCACCTCTTCTTGGCTTTGGTCCCGCAGAGGGCCCGGCCTTTGCCGTCGTCCGCATGGATCGCCCCGGCGCCGACCTGAAGCCGCTTCTTTGCCGTGTCGCCCATCGCCGCTCCTTTGTGTTGAAGGGGGCACGACGCGGCCAGCTTCTGCGCCATGCCGGTACCGACTGAACCTACACCCGCCGCAGCCTGTCGTCTACTGCCCGGGACGCGACGCTAAGGCATACAGCCGCGCACGCGCAGGTGATCCACGGACTGAAGCTGTTTCGCTTTTCGTCCAAAGCAGAACTCACCGTCCGCGACCGGTGACAGGCTTGCGCTGTGTTCCGCATGCTCTATCGCTTCGCAGGTGCGGTCAGGCGCGCCGCTAAGGAAGAGAGTTTCGCCGCGATCGCCCAGCGCCGGGGCCGCCCTCGTGCTCACGGGGACGGTGATCTTCACGCTCGGTGAGGGCTGGAATATCGTCGACGGGTTCTACTTCGCCGTCTGCACGCTGACCACGTCGAGCATCGCCGACCCCGATCTCGTGCTCACCCATGACTTGCTGAAGATCTTCGCCCCTCTCTACATCCTGACCGGCATCGGAATCTTGGTCGAGGTGGCCCGCCAACTCGGTGTCGGGTTCGTGAAGATGCGCGAGGAGTACACGGCGACCATCCACGACAAGCTCGAAGACGTCCACGACCGGCGCCATAAGGACGATCCGCCAGAGGCACAGTCGCCGGAGTAGGGGGTGGAAAGTGTCGCTTTCCATGCAAAGCAGAACTACCGCTACGGACGAAAAGCGAAACAGCGTCGGGTCCCTGCCAGGCCGTTCGTGGATCACCCCAGCTTGGGCGGGCTGTATGCCCTTAGCGCCGCGTCCTACCCAAGACCCGCAACGCGCCAACTACCCACTCTCGCGCCCGCTCCCGGGTCGCGAAGCCGCCGGGCTGTCGGAGTAGGCCTGGGGACGCCCTCAGTTCTCGTTCCCGGGGGCGGCGCGGGCGGAACGAAGGCGGGACCCCGCGCCCGCTGGTCCCCGGTGCCGGCGAGCCTCCGCGCCTAGCTTCGTCCCGACGAGCGCGGGCTCAGTGGGTTGACCGAAGTATTCGCGGATGAACTGGACCGCGGATGAACTGGACCGGCTTCACTTGGCCAGGATGCGATCCAGCTCGTTATCGAGTTCTTTGCGTTCCTTTCGCTCGGCCGCTCGCAGCGCCCGCTCGAGGCTCGAAGCCATCGGCAGTACCGAGCTGAGTACCAGGGCACCACGGAGGAGGTATCCGTAGGTCGTGCCTGAGCGCAGGCACGGAGGCAAAGGAAGGGCAACCAGGTACTTTGGCCCTTCGGGCTGACTGTCGCGCACGCGTTTTACGTCAGCGGATGCGGCGCGAGAGTCCAATACATCCTCCGTAAGGTCCAGCAGGGCGGCTCGTAGGGCCGGGCGCCGGCGGCCCCGGCCGTCGCGCTCGACGCGCTCAGGAGACGCTTCGGACCCCGGCCTCAGCCTCAAGGTCGACGATCACGTGGGTGACCGGTAGCGGTATGTCGCGCCTCGCCCGCTCGACCACGCCCGATTCCAGCCACCGCGAGCGCTCGGGAGGATGGGTCGAGATCACGACCTCGTCGGCGGCGAAGGTCGCCAACGCGTCCTCGATCGCGGCGTTCGGGTCGTGGTGGTCGCCAACCTGGCCCGTCGCGTCGATGCCGGCGGCCGACATCGCGGCGAGCGAGGACTCGAGGCGCTGCCGCGCGTCGGCGATCGCCCCATCGACGTCGTGGGTGAGATGCCCGAGCCGCGACGACGCCAGCGCCGGGACGATCACCTTGACCTCGCTCTCCCCCCGGCAGCGGATTTCGACCTCCTCCAGGAGGACCTTGCCGGCGACCGTCTCGTTGGCGACCACCAGGACCCGGTGGGCGTTGTCTCCGCCGGCGGCGACGTCGGCGACGTGCGGTTCGGCTCCACGCAGGCTTCGCCACAGCGCCCAGAGCCCGGCCAGGATCTCGAGCCCGAGCAGGATCGCCGCGTAGATCGGCTCGGTGAGCAGGCCGACGACGATCACCGGCAGAGCTGCGATGACGACGATCACGACGACGCGGAACATCTCGGCCTCCGACCGAAGCGGGTTGTGCATCGTCGCCTCCTTCCGCGTCGCTAAACGCAAGTTAGCGCGCCGAACCCAGGATTCCCCAGGCCCTTCGCGGCGTCTACTCCGGACGCCCGCGGCTTCGAGGGCTTCCTGCTCGCTTTCGCGCACCCACACGATCTCGATCGTGAATTCCGGGAAGACATCGAGCAAGGTCTTCCCCCCACTCGTGTGGTGCCGTCGTGACCTCGAAAGGAGCCAGCCTCGATCGCAAGTAGTCGGGAGATCCCAATCACCTCAGGCTCGGCCAGGGCGAGAAACGCCTCGAGGTCGCGCCGGTTGAAGGCGTCGATGCGTTGCCGGTATCGATCGACGTTCTGTCTGCGACATCGCCTACTTCGAAAGCCCCGCTGCTCCGAGGGCTTCGCGCCATACTTGGAGCGGAACGGAAGAGGAGGCGGCCTGATGGCCGGGCACAAGGTCGGAACGCAGGAGGAATGGCAGGCGGAGCGCGACGAGCTGCTCAAGGAGGAGAAGGAGCTCACGCGCCGCGGCGATGAGCTGACCAAGAAGCGACAGGAGCTCCCGTGGGTTCCGGTCGAGAAGGACTACAGGTTCGAGACTGAGGACGGCGACAAGTCGCTCGCCGACCTCTTCGATGGGCGTTCCCAACTGCTCATCTACCACTTCATGTTCGGCCCGCCCTACGAGGCGGGCTGCACGGTTTGTTCGTCGATCGCCGACAACCTCAATGCGAACGCCCCGCACCTAAACGCCGGGGATGTGACGGTGCGGCTCGTCTCGCGCGCTCCGGTGGACAGGCTCAAGGCCTATAAGGAGCGGATGGGTTGGGACAACCTGGACTGGGTCTCAACGGTTGGCGACGACTTCAATCGCGACCTCGGATTCCTCAACACCGAAGAGGAGCTGGAGCCGTTCCTGGAGGGCGAGATCCCACCGTCGGTCGAGCTGATGGCGACGCTCTCCGGCACCGACGTGAAGGGATACGTCACGGAAGGTCCCGGCATGAGCGTGTATACGCTGTCCGACGCGACCGTCTACCGCACCTACGTGACGACCGCGCGGGGGCTCGAGGGGCCCGCCATGGGCTACTACGGCCTGCTCGACCGGACCCCGAAGGGACGCCAGGAGCCCGCCGACCGACCCATTTGGGTCCGGCGACACGGCGAGTACGGGGCCTAGGCGAGTAGCCCTCAACTGCCCTATCGCAAACGCACGAGCCGGTCAGTGGCACAGTGGACAGATCGCCGCAGCGCCCCCCGGCCGGCTCCGGATGAGGGCGAGGATGGATAGGTTTTCGGATAATCGAGCGGTCGGATCTCGAGCAGGAATCCGGGAACCGCGAAACGGATCACCTTCGGGAAGTCCGGTGAGGAGCGGCTGAGTCGGTGGATGGGTGAGCACGCCTTCGTCGTGTGGAACCGGGCCGCGGGCAAGACGCCGTGTGGAGGCTAGGCTGGGGGGCGTGAAGGTCGCCTACATCTTCTCCACCTCCGGGCATACGGCGAGCTACAAGCTCGGCAAGATGATCCTGCCGCAGCTCGAGCAGGGAAACCACGGGGGGGAGGTCGTCGGGATGTTCTTCTTCGACGACAACACCTACGTGCTGCGCTCGGGAGATCCGCTCGGCGAGCGCCTCGCCGAGGTTGCCGAGGAGCAGGGGATCATGCTGATGCTCTGCGACCGGTGCGCGATCGAGCGCTCGCTCGCGGAGGGTGAGCCGGGCGACTGCCGTCCCAGCGGCACGGTCGCGGGAGTGCGGGTCGGCTGCTTTCCGGACCTCTACGGGGCGCTGTTGGGAAACCCGCCGGACCAAGTGATCACGCTGTAGCTGCGAAGCGCAAGGCGGTCTCAGGGCTCGGTCGAGCCCGCTAAAGCGACCGGCTCGCTGCCGGCCACCGAGGCTAGCTGGATGTCGGTGGGCTCGGCGCAGCAGAACCATGCCTCGGTGAGCCGCGGGCGCGGCTCGACGTCGCCAAGGTCGGCGGGGTCGGCTGAATGTCCCGCGGCATCGGCCACCGCCCGATACAGGGTCCGAAACGTCGACACGCTGTCGACCTCCGCCGCGACATCGGCCTCGACGATTCCGGCGAGCTCGCCATGGAGGCGATCCAGCTGCGGATCCCCGGCTTGCCAGTTATAGGTGAGGCGGTCGCGATCGTAGTCCTGCAGGTGCGGTGTGAGCTCGGGGCGATCGAGCAGCAGCGAGCCCTTGGGCACGAGCAGACGGATCGTGTACTGGATCGGATCCACGTTTCCCACCATCTCGTTGGCAATCACGAAATCGAGGATCTCGAGGATGTCCTGCGGTGTCGCCCAGGGCGTGAACGGCAACCACGACGGGCGGATCTCGATCCCATGCTCGCGCAGCAAGGCCACCGCCTGGGCGGCCTCGTCGGCGGTGTGACCCTTGTCGAGATAGGTGAGGATCTCGGCGTTGAGCGACTCGAACGCCGAGATCACGAAGAGGCACCCATATTCGCTGAGCTCGGGCCAGACCTGACGATGCTCGAGGATGTGCTCGACCTTGGTCGTGCAGTCGAAGGTGACCTCGGGAAAGTGGCGGTGAAGCTCGCGCGCCACTTGCAGGGAATGCTTGACGCCGTTTAGGAAGTCCGGGTCGCCGAAGGTGATATGGCGCGCCCCCGCCGCCACCAACTGTTCGATATCCGCCATCACCACGGAGCTCCCGACGATCCGGATCCGGCCGTCATAGGCGACAGGCACCGGGCAGTGCCGGCACTTGTGCACGCAGCCGTGGCTGGCCTCGACGTACCCCGCGAGCTGCTCCTCGCCATCGCGCTCCAACCGCGCGTAGCGCTTGATGGGCGGCAGCTGCCCTCGGCTCGGGGTGTGAAACTCGTGGCGCCCCAGGTCGATCGAGCTGGTTGCCGGTCGCAGCGCCGGCGAGTCGCCGAGCGCCTCAACCCACTCCACCAGCTCCGACTCGTACTCGCCGGCGATCAGCCGGTCGACCAGTCCACCGATCGTCGGGTCGTCACTGACCGCGGCGTAGAGACCGTAGAAACAGATCGGCAACGGGGGCCGGATCGCTCGAATTTGCTCGCCGGCCCCGATCGCCAGTCGCATCGCGGTGTGCATCGGAACGGAGACGCCGACGGCCTCGGCCCAGTCGATCTTGTCTCGATCAAGCTGCTCGACGGAGAGATCGATGCACCGAACCCGATGCCCGGCGGCCTCCAGGGCGGCCGCTGGCGAGGCCAGGTGCAACGGCTGATGACCAAGCTCGTAGGTGGAGATCAGCAGGACCCGCACAGCGCCAGGATAGCCTTCGCTTCGCTTCACTCCGACGGCTCGCCGATCACGACCTCGAGCTGGCCGTGGGCGGTGCGCAGCGCCCGCTCGACCTGCTCGGGCGTCTCGCCGCGGGCGAAGAGGAAGCCGAGATAGCGGTCGGCTTCGGGCAGCGCCCGCACCGCCTTGCCGCGCGCGATCGAGATCTCGAGCCCGGTCACACCGGGCACCGCCAGTGCCTCGGCCTGCCCGCGCACCTCCTTCAGCACCCCCGCCTTCGGGATCGGGAGCATGATCACCCCGGAAGCGGCGGTCTCGCGGCTCAGGTCGTCGAGCGGCAGCCCGAGGGCGTGGCGCAGGATGAGCTCCTCGAGGCTCATGCTCATCCCGAAGCGCAGCGAGCGCGAGCACAGCCCGCCGATCGAGCGGGCGCCGAGCTCGAGCATCCACACGCTACCCCCGTCGATCCGCAGCTCGGCGTGTATCGGCCCCTCGACCAGGCCGAGCGCGGCGGCCGCCTCGGCCGTGAGCAGGCTGACGGCCTCGAGGGTCTCCGCGGGCAGGCGCGACGGGGTCACGTAGATGGTCTCCTCGAAGTAAGGGCCCTCGAGGGGATCCGGCTTGTCGAACACCGCCAGGATCTCGAGGGCGCCGCCGCGCAAGAGGCCCTCGACGGCCACCTCTACGCCCGGGACGTAGCGCTCGATCAGCAGCGGCGCGTCCGGGTCCTCGCCGGCCTCGGCGAGGATCGCCCTGACCCGCTCGGCCGCAGCGTCGACCGCCGGCGGATCGTCGGCGCGGATCACGCCGCGGCTCGCCGACAGCGAAACCGCCTTGACCACGCAGGGAAGACCGACCTCGCCGGCGAGCTGCGCCACGTCCGCGTCGGGCCCGGCGACCCGGTAGTCGGGCTGGCGCAGGCCGGCGGCCGCGAAAGCTCCACGCATCACGGTCTTGTCCCTGGTCGCCGCGACCGCCTCGGGCGGGTTGTGCGCGAGCCCCAAGCGCGCGGCGGCCAGCGCGGCCACGAGCACGCCCTGCTCGTCAGCGCCGACCACCGCGTCGAGCGGCTTATCCTGCGCCCGGGCGACGATGGCCTCGGCGGCGGCCTCCGGCCGCCTCAGGTCCACCACCAGCGCCCGGTCTCCCATCGTCCCCGACATCGCCTGCCGGCGCTCGGAGGCGACCACCACCTCGGCGTCCAGCGCCCGCGACGCGGCGAGGAAATCGCTCGCGCGGTAGGTGGCGGTGGGCAGCAGCAGGAGGACGCGGGCCATGTGCGTATCGTAGGTAGTGGCGGGCCGGCGCCACCGGCGAACGACCAGCCATACGGGATATGAGATGACCGCCGAAGACACAGCCGAGCCGACGCTTGCGATCACCGAGCAGGCGATCGAGAAGGTCAGGGGGTTCCGCGCGCAGTCCGAGGACCCCGAGAACCAGGCGCTCTGGGTGGAGGTGACCGGCGTCTCGGGCGGCGAATACGTCCACACCGTCTCTCTGAAGGCGCTGGACGCTGCGCACCAGGGCGACGTAGTGCAGCGCCACGGCGACCTGGCGATCGTGGTGCCCGAGTCGAGCGTCGAGAAGCTGCGAGGCGCCACCATCGACTGGTCGCAACGCCTCGAGCAGAGCGGGTTCACCTTCGTGAACCCGAACAAGCCGCCGGCTCCGGCGGAGCTGCCGATGATGAGCCCGCCGATGGCGCCACCCGCGAGCCCGCCGATCGACGCTCCTCCGCCCGCAGACCTCAGCGGCGACGTCGCCCAGCGGGTCAGCCAAGTGATCGACCAGCAGGTCAACCCGGCCATCGCCGCGCACGGGGGGCACGCGGAGCTGGTCGCGGTCGAGGAGGACACCGCCTACCTGCGCCTCGGCGGCGGCTGTCAGGGCTGCGGAATGGCCACCGTCACCCTCGGCCAGGGGATCGAGGTCGCCATCACGGGTGCGGTTCCCGAGATCGCCCGCGTGGTCGACGTCACCGACCACGCCGTCGGCACCAACCCCTACTTCGAGCCCGCCAAGAAGTAGGGCGCCCGCGGCTTACCCCTTGTCGTCCGGGCGAGCTCTGGGCGTCGGCGGCTGCGGGGCCGGAGCACTTTCAGCGTGCCTCACACGTCGCTCTTCGACTCGCGGCTGATCGAGATCCTTCGCCGCTTTTACCTGCACCTCGTAGGCGACTGAGCAGCCACGATGCCGATACCGACGTCGCCTTCAGCTACCAGACCCAGACCGACGTCAACACCGGCGGCAAGGGATGACGCGGCCCGGCGCGGGCCGGGCATCGCGGTCCCAACCGCGTTTGCCGGTCCCGGCGACGACGGCCGGCTCACGACTACGCGGATCCCGCGCTGAGCAGCGACCGAGTCGAGGACGCGGTCGCGGCCTGACGCCCCCGTCCGCGGTCGCTCCCGGCCGGTGTCGCCGACGGGCGTTTATAGACTGCCCCGCCGTGAGCCCCGTGGTTCCGATGGTGGTCGAGCAGACCTCGCGCGGCGAGCGCGCGTTCGACATCTACTCGCGCCTGCTCAACGAGCGGATCATCTTCCTCGGCACCCCGATCTCCGAGGACATCGCCAACCTCGTCGTTGCCCAGCTGATCCACCTCGAGTCGGAGGACCCCGAGAAGGACATCTCGATCTACCTCAACTCACCGGGCGGCTCGGTGTACGCCGGGCTGGCGATCTACGACACGATGCAGTACATAAAGCCCGACGTGCAGATGATCTGCATCGGGGTGGCGATGAGCATGGGGGCGCTGCTGCTGGCGGGGGGCGCGAGCGGCAAGCGGATGGCGCTGCCGAACTCGAAGATCCTCATCCACCAGCTCTCCGCCGGGTTCGAGGGCCAGGCGACCGACATCGAGATCCACGCCAAGGAGATCATCAGCGTCCGCGGCAGGCTAGATCAGATCATCGCCAAGCACACCGGCCAGCCGCTCGACAAGGTCGCCAAGGACACCGAGCGCGACTACTTCATGAGCGCCGAGGAGGCCAAGGCGTACAGCATCGTCGACCGGGTGATCGAGCACCACTAGCCTCGATTTGCCGGTAAGTAAGCCGCAGCCGTGCTCGGGGGCGGGTCTTGCCCAAAGAAATGTGGTCCTCCTGAGCAGAGAAGCAGCCGTGGAAGTCGCCGAGGCCGACGCGGCGAACCGGCCCTGCAAAAGCTGTTTTGCTCGCGAGAAACGAACCGGCGCCCGTCCCCGTGGGTCCGCGATCAGTCGAGCGGGCCGGACCGGAGCGCCCCGAGAACACGCGGATGGCCGTCGATCAGCGGTGCGTCGATCAGCTCGAAGCCCTCGAAGCCCGCATGGTGGGCCATCGCGTCCAAACCTGCGGGGGTGAAGCCCCAGTAGACGAAGTCATCATTGGCATAGACCTCTCCCGCCGCGGGGATGTAAACCGCCGCCGAGGAATCGAGGGACCGATCCGCCGACCCGTGGGTCTCGAGCAGTACCCGTCCGCCGACAGCGAGGCGCCGCCGAATGATCTTCAGCAGCCCCAGCGGGTTCTTCACCCGGTGCAGGATCCCGAAGCAGAGGATGAACTCGAAGATCTCACCGAGCTCGTCCAGCTCGAATGCGTCGAGGTGGCGGTAGTCGACCTCGGAGTGGAGTAGTTCCCGGATCGCGGCGAACCCCTCGCCTCCCTCAAGCTCGACCCCCCAGCGCGAGCTGACCCACTCCCTGTACTGCTCGTTGTCGACCGCAACGACCCGCCGCGCGCCGCGCGCCTCGGCGAGGAACGCGTAGAAGCCGTCGAAGGTGCCGATGTCGAGCACGCTCATGTCGCTGAAGTCCTCGGGCAGGGCCGGGATCCGGTAGCGGTGGTCGCGGGCCACGCCGTGGGTGTAGAGCTCGCTGGACCCGTCGAGCGAGAATGTGTGAAACCAGAGTGGCACGCGGTCGAGGACGGCTCGGGCCGTCTCCGGATCCGTCTCGATCTGGATCAGATCGGCCACCTGCCGCTCGGCGGCGGTTGGTTCGGGAGGGACTTCAAAGGGCGCCAGACCCTCATCGGCAGCGGTCACGCTCCTGAGAGCGGCGTCCGCTTCGTACGGCCGGGGTTCCGTCGCGCTGACGGATCGGTGTTTTGCGGCGATGCTGTCTCCTTTGATCGGTTGCCAACGAGCCTAAGCGCTCTCGCGTCACCGTCGTGGTGTTGCTGGCCCCAGGAGGGCCTAGCGAAACGGCCAGCGATAGTCACTTCAGCAGCTCTCGCAACTGAGAGACAGGCATATCATCCGGGATGACACCTCTACCGCGGCAGGTGCGACACTTCTTCGTCTTGTCGCCAACGACATGGCCCGCCTTCACCCTCTGCATGTAGCCTAGGCCGCCGCACTCTTGGCACGGCACTTTGACGGAGACCGTTAGTTCTCTTGAAGAATGCTGCCCACCCTCCATCTCGGGAGCAATGTAGCCGCTCTAGTGCGCGAGCGGCGCGACCCGCGCCCTCGCCCGAGGCGCGAGCTGTTCAGCTCGCGGCGTAGCCCGAGCCGCAAACGACTGGCCCGCAGTCGATCCTGCGCGCCTCAGAGTGCGTTGCCTCGTCGCGCTACCTGGCCGGATAACAAGCTGAACCCCAACGAGACCATCTCGAGGAAGATCGCCGCAGTCCGCCTGGAAGCTCGACGGCAGGAGGGTGGCCGAGAACGTCGAGCACGTCGAGAGCGTCGCGGCCCGAGCTCCGGCTAGGTCCCCTCGCTGCGATACGAGCTCTGCTCAGCCTCGCGAAAGTAAGCAATCCGCTCGGGGTTGACGTAGACCGCTGTCGGCTCGACCTTGTGCCCTTCCCCAGCAATCTGGGTTAGTCGGACCATCCCCGAGACTCGAGCTGCGGGCCTCATTGCTGCCATAGCCGACGTGAGGCCCCCCTCGACGTGGATGTGGTCGCCCCGGTTACCTGAGAACGCGATGAACGCGGGCATTGGGAACTCCATTCAGTTGTTCTCCGCGATTGTTTCACGCACCGTCACCGTCGGCGGGCGGTCGCCGCTGGCGTAATCGCCGCGCGGACAGCTACCTCAGCCCAGCCGAAGCCCTCGAAGCCGCCGGGCTGTCGGAGTAGGCGATGTCGCAGGAGAACGTGGACACCGCGACGGGTGGTAGACGCCGTGAACCGGCGCGATGTCGCGACGCTCGACGTGCCGTGTTAGCCGGCGCCGCATCATGCGGATGGGGTGATTGTTCGGCTTCGAGCTCGGCTTGGTCTCAGACGTGCCCCTTCGCGCAGAGGAGCAGCCCGCGCAGGTGCAGGTACATACTCTGGCGGTGACCCCGGCCAGCCTTCCGGACTGCGACTGGACGGCCCGAGCGCGGGACCGGCGCAACGCCCTGCATGCCTCCGTCTGTGACCTGCTCGAGCCCTGGACGCACGGAACGGTCGTGCGAGCGACGAACCACCCGACCCTCTGGGACTTCAACGTCGTTCGCGTCGAGGAGGAACCGGCGATGAGCGTGGAGGGGCTGGAGGCCTTCGCGGATCAGGCGCTCGCCGGGCTTGCGCACCGGCGCGTGGACTTCGACCTGGTCGACGCCGCCGAGGAACTGCGGCCCAGCTTCGAGGCGAGGGACTGGAAGGCCGAGCGCCTGCTCTGGATGCGATACGAAGCCCCGCTACCACCAGGTCCCGACGCCGTCGTGGAGGAGGCTCCCTACGACGCAGTGGACGCCCTACGCATCGCGTGGCACCGCGAGGACTTCCCCGACCAGGATCTTGGCGACTATCCCGCCCATGCGCGCGAGATCGCGCTGGGCCGCGGTGCAAGGGTTCTGATCGCGCGGGAGGATCGCGAACCGGTGGCCTACGCGCAATTCGAGGTCGACGGCGCGGAGGCCGAGATCACCCACGTGTACGTTCACCCGGACTATCGCGGCGCCGGTCGCGGCACCGCGGTGACGCGCGCCGCGGTCGCGGCAGCGGGCGGACCCCGGGACCTCTGGATCACCGCCGACGACGAGGGCCGGGCGAAGGAGCTCTACGCCCGGCTTGGCTTTCGCCCGGCGTGGGCGATGATGGAGTTCCTTCGGCTTCAGCGACCGGGCGCACGTTGACCTGGTGCTCACTTGGACGAGAACCGAAGTATTCGCGGATGAACTCGACCGGCTTCACTTCGTGAGGATGCGATCTAGCTCGGTATCGAGTTCTCCGCGTTCCTTTCGCAGAAGTGGCCAGTTTTCAACCGCCGTGACAACGGCGACCGGAAAACATCTCGAGCGGCGCTTGGTCGTTCGGCGTGCGCCGCAGCGGTGCGCTCTTGCTTCTCAGTAGTCTGCCGCCGGCCGGTTGGGGGGTGGCTCCAGCCCGACGTATTTCACTTACTCAGCAAGGAGCTAGACGATGGCGAAGATCCTCTGCGTGCTCTACAACGACCCGATCGACGGCTACCCGCCGACCTATCCGCGCGACGACGTGCCAAAGATCGAGCGCTACCCCGACGGTCAAAAGGCGCCGACGCCCGAGGCGATCGACTTCACCCCCGGCGAGCTGCTCGGCTGCGTCTCGGGCGAGCTTGGGCTGCGCACGTTCCTCGAGCGCGCCGGCCACGAGCTGGTCGTGACCTCTGACAAGGACGGCGAGAACTCGGTCTTCGAGCGGGAACTGTTCGAGGCCGAGGTGGTGATCTCACAGCCCTTCTGGCCCGCATATTTGACCGCCGAGCGGATCGCCAAGGCCCCGAACCTCAAGCTCGCGATCACCGCCGGGATCGGCTCGGACCACGTCGACTTGCAGGCCGCGATGGAGAACGAGATCACCGTCGCCGAGGTCACCTACTGCAACTCGATCAGCGTCTCTGAACACGTGGTGATGATGATCCTGGGGCTGGTCCGCAACTACATCCCCTCCTATGAGGTCGTCGTCGAGGGCGGTTGGAACATCGCCGACTGCGTCTCGCGCAGCTATGACGTCGAGGGGATGCAGGTCGGAACCGTGGCCGCCGGGCGGATCGGAACCGCGGTGCTGCGGCGCCTGAAGCCGTTCGACGTCGGCATGCATTACACGGACCGCCACCGGCTTCCCAAGCAGGTCGAAGACGAGCTCGGCGCGACCTTCCACGAGACCCCCGAGGAGATGGTCGGCGTCTGCGACGTGGTGACGATCAACGCGCCGCTTCATCCTGAGACCGAGCACCTCTTCGACGACGAGATGATCGCGAAGATGAAGCGCGGCGCCTACATCGTCAACACCGCCCGCGGCAAGATCTGCGATCGTGACGCGATCGTGCGGGCGCTGGAATCGGGCCAGCTCGCCGGCTACGCCGGCGACGTATGGTTCCCCCAGCCGGCTCCCCAGGACCATCCATGGCGGACCATGCCCCACCACGGCATGACGCCGCACACCTCGGGCACCAGCCTGTCGGCCCAGGCTCGCTATGCGGCCGGCACCCGGGAGATCCTCGAGTGCCACCTCGCCGGCAGGCCGATCCGCGACGAGTACCTGATCGTCGAGGGCGGCAAGCTCGCCGGGACCGGCGCTCACTCCTACAGCGAGGGCGACGCCACCGGCGGTTCGGAGGAGGCCGCGCGTTTCAAGGACTGAGACGTCGCTGGGGACCCCCGAAGGCCACATGAAGAACGGGACCACCCTGGAGATCAGCGAAGGCGACGTGTTCGACATTCCGCCGGGTCACGACGCCGAGGTCAGCGGCGACGAGCCGTGCGTCCAACTCGACTTCGGTGGGTTCAGGACGTACGCAAAGCGGCAGTAGCCGTTTCCGCGACAGCCCTTCTAGGTCTCGGGGCAGGCGATGTCGCAGGAGAACGTGGAGATCGTGCGGGGGATGGTCACCCGGTTCGCGGCGGGCGATCGCGAGTCGTGGCGGGAGGTATTCGCCGAGGACGCGGTCTGGGATACGTCGGCCACGACGACCCCGCAAGCCGGTGTATACGAGGGCCATGCCGGGATGGAGCGGTTCTTCATCGACTGGCTCGGAACATGGGTCAACCCAGTCGTCGAGAGCCTGGAACTCACCGACGCAGGCGATTCTGTGATTTCGGTTTTTCGCTGGACTGGTCGCGGCAAGGCGAGCGGTGTCGAGACCGAGACCACGATGTTCGGCGTATACGACGTCAAAGGCGGTCGGGTAGTGAGATTCCGGCAGTACGAGAGCCGGGAGGAAGCTCTCGAAGCCGCCGGGCTGTCGGACTAGGCGATGTCGCAGGAGAACGTCGAGATCGTGCGTCGCGCGTCGGACGCCCCCTGCGCCGCGGGCGGAGCCGTCCCCGGAGCGCCGCGCTCGCGGCGTCCGGGGTGGCGGCTTCGCTAGCTGATGCTGTTAGTGCAACCCGTGGTGGGGCCGACCCGAGACGTTCTCGATCTTCCAGATCTCACCGGTGAGGGTGATGACGTACGCGGTGTTGTGGATGAACTCGACCGAGGTCGGCCGGTCCAATCCGTCGACGACGGTGCTGAAGGCGCCGTTCCGTTGCACCTTCACGAGGCTGCCGGTGTTCGGCGCCGCCGGAGCACCCGGAGGGCCGCCACCGAAGACGCCCTGTGAGAGGGCGAACAGATCGCGACAGCGGCCAAACTCCACGTCGACGAGGAGGGGGGCACCGGAGGCCACCTCCGTGACGCTCGATGACTTTCGCCTGAACGACACCACCTTGCCGTCTGCGGGATCGTGCGGGACCGGTCCGGCCTCGGCCATGTAGACCGTGTTGCCCTTTGTCTCCAGCCCGGTCGGGACGATGTTGCCGAACGCGATCCTCTCGGTAACGTCGCCGTCGCGCGTGACCCGGTACACCCGGTTGTGGTGCCCATCCGTGACCAAGAACCCGCCGCGGTAGGTCTGAAGCGCGTACTGGAGTCCGGTCGGGATGTCGATCGGAAATCCCGGCGGATTGCTCAAGGCGAACGCGCCGATGTCCGCGACGACGGTGAAGCTGTCGGGGCCGTCGATTCGGTAAATGCCGACAACGTCGCTGCCGCCGACGTCGGGACCGACAACGGTGACCAATGCGTACGCGGTCTGGCCGATGAACGCGACGTCGGTCGTGCCGCCGACGTCGATGATCGACTCCGGCAGACCGCTGGCAAACGTCGTGATCTCGCCGGTACTGGGATCGACACGTGAGATTCTGCCAACGGCGCTTTCCGTGACGTACAGCGCGCCATCGGGGCCGACGGTGCTACCCGAGCCACCCTCCAGGCCGGTCACCAGCTGCGTGGTAGCGGGCGCCGGGGATGGATTCGCGCTGGCTAGGGCCGGCGTCATCATCCCGACCGCGGCCACTACCAATAACGGCAGTATGCGTTGGGACCTCATCGGACCCTCCTTTCGCTTCGGTCGCCCCGGACAGTCGGTCGCGGGGATCCGCAGCGCTCGCTCGGCGTGGTGCCGAGATCTCCTCGACCGTACCCCCGACGCCCAGAGAGTCAAGTGCGCTGAGCACCTAGCTGGCGTTCAGTCGGATGCGCGCTACGACCCGGTACCGCCGAACCCGCCCTACCGCTCGAATTCGGGCATCGGAGGAGTAGGCAAGCGAGCGGTCCTGGTGCTTCCTCCGACGATTCCGTCCCGCCGATGGCGCGGTCGTTGAGGAGCCGACCGTCGGGAGGAGCTCTATACGCACGAACGTCGAGAGGTGCCGAGGAGTTTCTGGACGCCGGGGACCGTGTTTTCGTTTACGGTCCACCACCGAGGACGCGGTCAGGGAAGCGGCGTGGAGATCGAGGCCCGCTTCTTTGAGGTCTACACACTGCGCGGTGGCAAGGTCGCGCGGGTGGACGAGTTTCTTGAGCGACGTCAAGCCCTCGAAGCCGCCGGGCTGTCGGAATAGGCCAGGCATCAGCAATCGAACGTCGCGAGCCGGACCGGTCCCGTGACTTGGTGGCCATCTCGGTCGCCTTCGTACCTACCAAATGCCAGTTGTCCTCCCAAGCCGCCTTGAGCCCCGCGAACTCGGGCTGAGATACGCAGGTGCCCCCAAGTCCTCCTAGCCCTTCGCAACCGCGACCTGAGCCTCTCGCGTTAGCCCTAGGTCGGGCGGGCTCGGGTCTAGGAGCAGCCGACACAGGGCATCGACCACGGCGATGTCGAACCGGGTGCCCGATGCGCGCATCAGCTCCAGCAACGCGGCCTCGCTGGTCATCGGCGTCGGTCTGTGCGGGCGAGGCGAAATCATCGCGTCGTAGGCGTCGCAGACGGCAATGATCCGGGCGCCGAGCGGAATCTCCTCGCCCGCGAGGCCATCGGGATAACCGGTGCCGTCGATGCGTTCGTGACTCGAGTGAACGAAGTCAATGACCCTCCCACGCAGTCCGGCTGCCAGGAGGACTTGCGCACCGACAAGCGGGTGTTGGCGCGTCAGCCTCCATTCGTCTTCGTTTAGCGAGTCCGGCTTGGCCAGGATCGATTCGGGAAGCGAAAGCTTGCCGATGTCGTGAACGAACGCCGCTTGGGCGAGCGCTTCGTGCTCCTCGTCGCGAAGCCCGACCTCGCGCGCGACGCGTTCGCACAGGCGAGCGACGGTGTTGACGTGCCGGCCAAGATCGGGGTAACGCTCCGCGAGCAGGTTGCGCAGGACCAAGATCACCTGACCGCTGGCCTCCGCAGAGACAGAGGATTCGGCGGCGGCGGAGTCGGCCATGGCCGACCTCTTCCTCGTCCTCTCTCGTAGAGCACCGCTCAGAAGGGGAGAAGGGACGAAAGAGCCCTAAGGCAGCTGTGCAAAGCGTACTCCTCAGCTTCCGAGTCTGGCGTCGGCGTATTTCTGACTCGCCGCTAATACCGCTTTGGACGAAAAGCGAAACAGCGTCGGGTCCCTGCCAGGCCGTTCGTGGATCACCCCAGCTTGGGCGGGCTGCATGCCCTTAGCGCCGCGTCCTACCCAAGACCCGCAACGCGCCAACTACCCACTCTCGCGCCCGCTCCCGGGTCGCGAAGCCGCCGGGCTGTCGGAGTAGGCCTGGGGACGCCCTCAGTTCTCGTTCCCGGGGGCGGCGCGGGCGGAACGAAGGCGGGACCCCGCGCCCGCTGGTCCCCGGTGCCGGCGAGCCTCCGCGCCTAGCTTCGTCCCGACGAGCGCGGGCTCAGTGGGTTGACCGAAGTATTCGCGGATGAACTCGACCGGCTTCACTTGGTGAGGATGCGAGTTAGCTCGCTATCGAGCTCTTCGCGTTCCTTACGCTCGGCCGCTCGCAGCGCCCGCTCGAGCGCGATCATCGCACCGGTAAAGCCCTGACGGGCCTTCTCGGTCAGCATCTCGAGCACTTCGTCGCGGGTCGCGATCTCGGGCTTGGCTTGTTCTTCCAAGATTCCCTCTCGTTTTTTTCGCAGCTTGCCACTCGGCGGTCGCCAGAAATCGTGCTCAGGCGTCCGCGACCTTCCCCCCGTCGCGCGATACTGCGCGGGCGATGTCGCAGGAGAACGTGCAGATCGTCCGCGCCTCAATCGCTGCCTTCAACCGCGGGGATGTCGACGCCGCGCTCAAGGATGCGGCTCCGGATTTCGAGTACGACCAGACGCGCGCGGTGGGCATAGACCGGGGCGTGTTCAACCTCGACGAGTTCCGAGACCTGCGGGCCACGTTCACCGACAGCTGGGAGTCCTTCACGATCGCCGCTGACGAGCTGATCGACGGAGGGGAGCACGTGGTGATGCCGTTTACGAACGTGGCACGGGGTCGCGATGGAATCGAGGTCCAGGCTCGCGGCGTCTGGGTCTGGACGATCCGCGACGGCGCCTGTGCACGGGTCACCCTCTATCAAGAGCGGGAAGAGGCCCTCGAAGCCGCCGGGCTGTCGGAGTAGGCGATGTCGCAGGAGAACGTGGAGAGTGCCCGCCGGATTTTCGAGGCATTCAACCGGGCCTTTACGGAAGGGGCCGACGACCTTTATGCGTTTCTCGACCCGGAGGTCGAGTGGATTCCGGTCACGGCCATCCTCGAGGGACGGAGCTACCACGGCCATGAGGGGGTGCGGCGGTGGATCGAGGACATGAAGCGGGATTGGGAGGAGTTCGAGCCGCGACCGGAGGAGTTCCTGGACCTGGGTGACGACCGGGTTCTGGCCCTGGGCTTTTGGCATGCTCGGGGCCGGGGAGGCGACGTGCCGCTCGACTTCCCGCATGCGGCCTGGCTGGCGCAGTACCGGGAGGGGAAGCTCGTGCGGATGCAGTCGTTCACCGAGCGACAGGAGGCCCTCGAAGCCGCCGGGCTGTCGGAGTAGGCGATGTCGCAGGAGAACGTGAAGATCGTCCGTAAGGCGATCGAAGCCCGAAACCGGAGCCTTGAGGACTGGCAGGGCTTCTTTCATCCCGCGGCGCAGACGAGTGACCGGCTGACGGCGCCGGGAATGCCAACCTATACCCACGGTCTCGATGAATTGGTGCGGGACGCCGAGCAGTGGATGGAGATCTTCGATGGCTTCCAGATGGAGGTCATGGAGCTGGTTGACCTCGATGAGTGGGTCCTCGCGGAGGTGCGATTCCACGGCCGAGGCGGAGCGAGCGGAGCGAGCGTGACCCTCTTCCAGGTGGACCTTTACCGCGTATGCGAGGGGCTGATCACCGAGCAGCGCTCGGGTTACCGTTCTCGAGAAGAAGCCCTCGAAGCCGCAGCGCTCTCGGAGTAGGCGATGTCGCAGGAGAACCTCGAGGTCGTGCAGAAGCTGTTCGAGGCGGTTGCCCGAGGCGACATCGAGGGGGCCCTTCGATACGTGCGGCCTGACGGGGAGTGGGTGAACCCTGATTACGCGATGGAGTCGGGTACACGGCGTGGCCTGAGCGGGGTGCGGACCGCGCTCACGGCACTTCGGGATTCCTTCACTGAGCTGCGCTTCGACATCAGCGAAATGGTCGACGTTGATGACCGCGTGCTCGTTGCTGGCACCTTCTCTGGCGTGGGTCGTACGAGCGAAGCGGCTTTTGGACCCCAGACCTTCGGCTCCGTGGTGACGCTGGCCGGCGGCCAGATCCGCCGTTACCAGTGGTATCTCCATGCGGAGGAAGCCCGCGAAGCCGCCGGGCTGTCGGAGTAGGCGATGTCGCAGGAGAACGTAGAGCTGGTCCGCCGCCTGATCGACGCCTGGAACCGCCGCGACCTCGACGCCATGCTCGATCTCGGCGGTGACGAGATGGCGTTCGTCAATTCTCCGACCGCGGTCGAACCGGGCACTAGGCGTGGCCGGGACGAGGTCACTGCCGCCGTGCGGGCGCAGTGGGAGATCCTGGCTCATGGCCGAGTCGAGGTCGACAAGGTCTTCGACCGGGGCGAGGAGGTCATCACCCTGGGTCGCCTTTCGCGTCGCATGCCGGGGAGCGATGCTCGGATCGAGGAGCCCGTCCTCAGCTCGTACCAATTCCACGACGACAAGATGACCCGCGTTGAAGTGCTCGGCTTTGGCGGAACCGAAGTCCAAAAGGCCCTCGAAGCCGTCGAGCTGTCCGAGTAGGCGATGTCGCAGGAGAACATGGAGATCATTCGTCGCCTGGTGGATGCTTGGAACCGGCAGGACGCCGAAGCCATCCTCGCCCTGATTCATCCTGAGGGCGAGTACGTCAATGCCCCCGCGGCCGTTGAGCCGGGCACGAGGCGCGGGCACGACGAAATCGTCGCCGTAATGCGAAAGCAGTGGGAGATCCTGTCTGGTGCGCTTCAGGAGATCGACCGTTTTGATGACCGAGGCGACGAGATCATCACCGTGGGGCGTGTTTCTCGGACGATGCCGGGCAGCGACGCCCGGATCAGCAACCCGCTCCTCATCTCGTGGAAGTTCCGCGATGGAAAACTCATCCGCCTCGAGCAGCTCGGTGCTGGCCCCGAATTTCCTGACGCCCTCAAAGTCGCCGGGCTTCGGGAGTAGGCGATGTCGCAGTCGAACGCCGACACCATCCGTTGGGCCTATGAGGTCTGGAACGAGTCGGGTCCGGCGGCGGTGACGGATCGGTTCTGGGCCGAGGACGCCGTCTATCGCGAGGGACCGGGCTGGCCTAACGCCGGAGTCTTCAGAGGCCGCGCCGCCGCGCTCGCACGGATGCAGAGCCTGATCGATCTCGTGGGACCGATCGAGGTTCACCTCGATGACCTGATCGAGGTCGGGGATGGCCGCTACGTCGCCTGCACGCGGATGGTCGGGGGTGCCGCCCGCGACGCGCCCTACACGCAGTCCTTCGCCGTCGTGCACCGCCTGCGAGACGGCCTGATCGTCGAAGCCGACTACTACCTCGACCGCGCCCAGGCACTGCAAGCCGTCGGGCTGTCGGAGTAGGCGATGTCGCAGGAGAACGTCGGGATAGTGCGTGAGACCTACGCCGAATGGCAGCGCGGAAACATGAAGGCGGGAGTGGATCGATTCGATCCCGAGATCGTCTTCGAGAGCTTCATGCCGGATGCGCGTGAGCGAATCGTGGCGAACGGACCCGCCGAAGTTGAAGCGTTCATGCGTGAGTTTCTCCGGGACTGGCGCGGTTACCGGCTGATCGGCGACGAATACCGCAGAGCCAGCGCGACAAGAGTGTTCGTCAGGGGCCGCCAAGCTGCCGTCGGCCGCGAGAGCGGCGCCACCGTTGAAGACACGATGTATTCGGTTTGGACCTTCCGCGATCACAAGGTTGTTCACCTGATCTTCGACCGTGATAGGCAGCGAGCCCTCGAAGCCGCCGGGCTGTCGGAGTAAGCCAGGCATCAGCTATCGACGTCGCGACCCTGATCGGTCCCGTTGACTTGGTGGCCGGCTCGGCCTCCTTCGCGCGGTAGCGGTCGACATCGAAGCTCGCCATGAGCCCGCGAACTCGGCCAGCGGATCGTGGTCGGGTGCCGACTTCCCGCTCAACACCTTGGTCCCCTTCGAGGTCTTGCTCCTGGCCCGGAGGGGGCGCCGACACGGGAGCACGCGCGGCCGGTTAGTAGGACCTAGTTTCGCATGCTGGGAGGCGGGCACTGGTGCGCCAGTGGTGCGCCAGCCAGCACCCCGCTCAGGCGGTTTACAGCGGTCTTGAGCGGTCGAGAATCCGCTCTAGCAAGCGGGATCCCGCTTGACCATGCAGGCATGACACGATGTGGATCATCGTCTTCACCACCGTCTACATCATCTAAAGGGGCGCCCGCACCGTGACCGTCGCCGCCACGCTCCCGTTGGCCTTCGTGATGATCGCCGGCCCGCAGATCATCAGCTCCTTCTTTTTCGCGACCAGCGAGAGGTGGAGGGCGCTCTCGGCCACGTACGTCCTCGGTGCGGCCGTCTCGCTCCTCGCCGTCGTCACCATCGCCTACCTCGTCGGTAAGGGAATCACGAGCGGCGGCAGCGACGGCGGCGACTCGAAGTCGGACACGCTCGACTATGTGATCGCCGGCCTTCTGCTCGTCGCGATGGCCTACGTGTTCCACGGGAGAAAGCAGGCGGAGCCTCCCAAGTGGATGGGCAAGCTGGAGACGGCGACTACGAGATTCGGCTTCACCCTGGGCTTTCTCCTGCTCGGCTTGTTTCCGAGCGACCTGATCTGCTCGATCGTCATCGGCACCCACCTCGCAAATCACGGTGATCCCTGGTGGCACGCGCTTCCGTTCGTCTTCCTAACCCTTTTCCTGCTCGCCCTGCCTGCCCTGCTGGTCTTGGCGCTCGGCCAGCGCGCCCAGACGTTCCTACCGAAGGTCCGGGACTGGATGAACACGAACTCGTGGATCGTCAGCGAGATCGTCCTGGTGTTCTTCATCGTCATCGTCCTTGGCGGCTAGGCATGGGCGCCTACAGCGAGCACATCGTGCCGCGGATCGTCAATCTCGTGTGCAACATGAAGGTGGCGCACCCCCAGCGTCGCCGTGTGTGCGAAAGGCTCGCGGGCGAAGTCGTCGAGATCGGCTTCGGATCTGGCCTGAACGTCCCCTACTACCCGGCGACGGTCAAGCGGGTGACCGCTGTCGAGCCGGCGGCGGTCGGCTGGAAGCTTGCCGCCAAGCGGCTCGGCGAGACGAGCATCCCGGTCCAGCGCGCCGGGCTGGACGCAGCGACGCTTCCGTTCCCCGACGACAGCTTTGATGCCGCGCTGTCGACGTGGACCATGTGCACCATCCCGGACATCGATGCAGCGCTGGGCGAGCTGCGCCGCGTCCTGAAGCCCGGCGGGACGCTGCACTTCGTCGAGCACGGCCTTGCCCCGGACCAGCGCGTGCAGCGCTGGCAGCACCGCCTCGAGCCTGTCCAAAAGCGCCTCTTCAGCGGCTGCCACCTGACGCGTCCGATCGTGGACCTCTTGCAGGCCGGCGGTTTCGCGATCGACGAAGTTGACGTCTACTACGAGGAGGGCTCGCCGAAGTTCCTCGGCGCGAACGCGCTCGGTGTCGCGCGTCCGTCTTAGGTCGCGGGCGAATACGGCACGTTTCGCGCCGGACGGATCGTGCGCGTGGATGCCGCCTTCGATCCCGACCGAGATCGTGTGCTCGTGCGCTGATCGAGCATCGGGCTGACGCCTCCTGAGCCTCCCGGGCGGCAAGTTCAGGCCGCCTCAGTCCGCCTTTCGACGCGGCGCCCCGATGTGAGGGCGATCGGAGGGTGGGCTACGGGCCCGCTTGGGCTTCCGGCGCCGGCGGGCTCGCCTCCGCCTGTCCGAGCGAGAACGGCGGATAGGCGTCGGTGACGAGGATCAGGGCGTAGCCGACGACACGGTTCTGCCACCGGATCACGCCCTCGACGAACTCGAACATCCCGCGCGGGTAGCGCCCCGTGAACAGGACGGCGAACCAGGCGATGATGACGACGAAAAACGCGGCGATGTGAAGGAAGAAGAGGACGATGTAGTGGGGGATGGCGAGGAACCACTTGACCAGCGGGAGCCAGCGGTTGAGCTCGCGCTCGGCGTCCGGATAGGGGAAGTCGAGGCGCACGGACTGGTGCTCGTCGGTGGACGGGTAGCGATCGTCCATCAGGGCGACGTAGACGGAGACCCGGTTCGTGAACCGCAGCAGCTCCAGGTTCCAGTCGAACCACCAGCGCGGGTACTTCTGCCGGAAGAGGAGCATCAGCAAGGGAGGCAGGAAGAGCAACCCCGTCCCGGTGATCACGATCGGCGCCGTGCTGCCGTCGGCGTCCCACCCGTGCTGGCCCCAGTAGCCGGCGACGCTCGCAAGGACGATCGCGATCGGGATCACGGTGAAGATCCGGAAGGCGGTCGTGAGGCGGTTGAGGTCACGGTCGGGGTAGTCGACCGAGAAGCGCACGGGATGATCTGGGCTCATGCCGGATCTTTCGGCCCTCGCTGCCGGTCCCCTTCCCCTCAGCCATCATTGGGTCGTGGAGAACCCGCTGCGATCCGAGGCCGCGATGTTTCGCGTCGTGATCGTCGTCGCGGTCGCGGCGCTGCCCGTGATCGTCGTCGGCCTGCTGGCCGAGCCGATCTACGCCGCGATCCTGCTCGGGCTCGAGCTGATCGCCGGGATCGTCGTCCTCTGGCGGGGGCTGCGCGGCCCCGGGTCCGACGCTGAGCCCGCGCCTCCCGGCGAGCCCCCGCCCTAGCCGCCCTTCTGCACCTCGCCAAGGATGTAGTCGACCAGGTCCTCGAGGTTCTGCTTCGGGATCGTCTGCTTGAAGTCCACCGGCATCACGCCCTCCGAGAACCCGGCGGCGATCTCGGAGTTCGGATCGACGATCTGCTGCTCGACGTACTTGGCGTCCTTACCGGCGAGCGCGTCGCCCAGGTTCGGCCCGGTCCCGTCGCCGGCGCCGGCCTGCAGCGAGTGACAGCTCCCGCAGCGCTCGCTGAACAGCTCGGCGGGGGTCCCCAGCGGAGGTGGCTCAGCGCCCGGCACGCCGGCGACGCTGGCGACATAGGTGGCGACGTCCTCGGCGTCCTGGCCGGTGACCAGCTCCGCGGGCATGTAGACGCCGGTGTAGTCGGGGATGCCCTCGTCGGTCTCCCGCGGGTTGGCGATCTGCTGCTGGACGACGCCCTCGATCGTGTCCGAGTCCATCCCGTCACCCCGCGCCTGGGCAAAGGAGGCGTCGAGGTCGGGGCCCACCTGCGCGGCCGAGCCGGCCTCGGCAAGGCTGTGGCAGGTGCCGCAGTTCTGCAGGAACAGCGCCCGGCCGCGCTCGAGGTCGGCATCCTCGGAGGCGTCGCAGCCGAGCATGAAGACGAGCGCTCCGAGCAGGGCCGCAAGGGCGCCTGCGCGCGCGGATCCCCGCCTGCCAAAGGGAAGCTTCGACACGGGCGAAACTCTATCTGGCCGTGCGGGCGAGCCGGATCGTTGGGCGGCGATCTCGGCTAGGGTTCGAGCCGATCTGCACTAGCCGAATCGAGCCGGAGGAAGAGCCCGCAGATGGAAGTGCGTGAGGGAATGTCGAGCGTCGTGCTCACGGTTGGCCCGGGGCACACGCTGCGCGAGGCCGCGCGGCGGATGACCGAGCGCTCCGTCGGCGCCGCGGTCGTCATCGACGAGGAAGCCCCCGGCCCGCGGATCGTCTCCGAGCGCGACATCCTCAACTCGCTCGGACGCGGTGAGGACCCCGACGCCGAGCGGGTCGGCGACCACATGAGTGACTCGATGATCTCCGCTGCGCCCGGCTGGAGCCTCGAGCGGGCGGCGGTCGAGATGTCGCGCCGCCACATCCGTCACCTGGTGGTGGTCGACCGAGGCGATCTGGTCGGGATCCTCTCTATGCGCGACATCGTCCGCGTCTGGACGTCGGCGGGCGCGACCTCGGGCATGACCGCGCCCGAGAACGAGTAGCGCCCGACCCGTCCGCCGGACCGGTCGGCGCCTACTTCCGCTTCAGCGGCACCGCCGGGATCACCGCCGAGGTCAGCCGCTGCCTGCGGGGCAACCTGGCGAAGTCCCGGCGCGAGTCGCGGACCCACGCCCAGGCCCCGACCAGGGCGACGACGGCGCCGACCACCCCATAGGGCCACCAGGTAAAGAGCGAGGCGAGTACCCCGGCGATGCCGGCGGCGATCAACGCCGGTTGCCACGAGGACTCGGGGAGGTAGACGAGCTCGGTCGGTCCGCCGTTGCGGCGCTCGCCGTCCATCAGCCGATGTAGACGATCGCGACGATGAACGCGAGGCCAAAGACGCCGATCGCGATCGACGCCGCGAGCAGGCCGGCGCCGATGTTCCCCGCTGCCCGGTTTCGATCCATGGCGCGGTTCTATCAGATGGCCCGGTCCGCGGCCATCGCGCAGAAGAGCAGGGCCAGATAGGCGAGCGAGGCGAGATAGAGCCGCAGCGCGGCGGCTCGCGAGGGCGAGAGCAGGAGGCGGGTTGCGAGGACCAGGAAGCCGGCGCCGAGGATCGCCGCGGCGGCCAGGTAGATCCCGCCCAGGAACCCGGTCGCGACCGGGAGCAGGCTGAAGGCGACGAGGACCCCCGCGTAGGCGAGGATCTGGCGACGGGTCGCCGCCTCGCCCTTGACCACCGGCAGCATCGGCACCCCGGTGCGCGCGTAGTCCTCCTTGATCAGCAGCGAGAGGGCCCAGAAATGGGGCGGGGTCCAGAGGAAGACGATCCCGAACGGATAGAGCGCCTCGGGCGCCAGGCCGCCGGTCGCCGCCGCCCAGCCGACCAGCGGCGGGACGGCGCCCGCGGCACCGCCGATGACGATGTTCTGCGGGGTCAGCGGCTTGAGCCAGATCGTGTAGACGACCACGTACCCGAGCAGTCCGCCGAGTGCGAGCGCGGCGGAGAGGGCGTTGACGGTGAGCGCGAGCTGCACGGTTGCGAGCGCGCCGAGCGCGATCCCGAAGACGAGGCCGTGCCAGGGCTCGATCCGTCCCGCGACCAGCGGCCGGCCGCGTGTGCGCGCCATGCGGGCGTCGCGGTCGCGGTCGAGGTAGTGGTTGATCGCGCCCGCGCCTCCGGCCGCCAGGTACCCGCCGAGCATCGTCCAGAGCACGGTCGAGAGCGCCGGCAGTGACGGGTCGGCGACGATCATCGTCGCCACGGTCGTCAGCAGCAGCAGGGAGATGATCCGCGGCTTGGTCAGCGCCAGGTAGTCGCGGGCGATCGCGCTCAGCGAGCGCTCGCCCGCCCGGTTGCCGACCCGGACCGTGCCGGCGACCCCGGATCCCTCGAGCCGGCCGGGGTCGATCCGTCGTCGGGTGCCGGTCGCGCTCTCCATCGTCAGGCGGCCACCGCCTCACCGACCTCGCGCCGTCTGACTTGCGCCCCCGCCGGCGCCGAGACCGCGACCAGGGTCGCTCCGGCGTAGACGACCGTGCTCCAGAGGGCCGTGCCGAGGGCGAGGTGGCCGAGGATCAGGCCCGCGTGCTTGCCCGCCCAGACGTTGAGGATCCCGAGCGCGATTTGGGCGGCGAGAATCAGCGCTGCGATGCCGAAGGCGCGGCTGGTCGCGCCGCGCGCGAGCGCCAGGCCCGCCATCACCAGCACGGCGATCGCGGCCAAGCACATGAGCCCGCGGTGGACGAGCTGGATGTCGGCGAGCCGGCTCTGGCCGAAGCCGGGAAACTGCCCGTTGCAGGCCGGGAAGGAGTCGCTCGAGTACCCGGTCCCGCAGGCGACGTGCGCCTGGCCGACCGCCGGCTCGCCGGGGGTGCCCTCGCGCTCGGTGCCGGCCACGTAGCCGCCGGCGACGATCGTCGCCAGCACGGCCACCGCCGCGATCGCGGTCGCCGGGCGCAGCCCGCGGATCCGCTCGGGTGTCGGCGCGCTCGCACCCTCCTCGGATGCTCTGCGGAGCAGGAAGAGCAGCCCCACCAGAAGCATCGCAAGCCCGAGGTGGGCGGCGACGAGCTCGTCCTCGAGCCCCTGCTCGACCGTCAGTCCACCGAGTCCCGCCTGGACGAGTACCAGTACCCCCGCCGCGATCGAGCCGCGGACGATCCGCGGGTGCGCGCGAAGCTGGCGCAGCGCCCGCCAGATCAGCAGCGCGATCAGGACCGCGACCACGCCGGCAGCGAGCCGATGGCTGAACTCGATCGTCGACTCGGCCGAGTCCGCGGGCAGGACGCCACCCTCGCACAGCGGCCAGCCGTGGGTGCCGCTGCCCGCCGGCCCGCAGCCGAGCCCGGAGTCGCTGACCCGGACGACGCCACCGATCAGGATCAGGACGAAGGTGGCGGCGATCGTCAGGGTGACGAGACGGCGAAAGCGCGAAAGCGCGTCCTCGGCATCCCCGCCCCCGGCGGCGGTGAGAACCCGTTCCATCGCCGTCAGGCTACCGTGGGCGTTCCACAGCGGTGGCGCGAACGCGGATCGAATCCCGGATGTCGGCGAGCGGCTCGGCGCTGCGAACGTCGGGGACCGCGTCGAAGTTGTGCGCGGGCGGAGGAGAGAGCGCGAACCACTCCAGCGTCGACCCCCGCCACGGGTCGTGACCGCGGGCCGGGAGGCCGTGAGCCCAGCTGCGGGCGGCGTTCCCGAGCTCGAGCAGGACCCCGAGCACGAGCACGAACGTGGCCAACGTGGCGATCAGGTTGTAGCCGTCGACGCCGGTGCCCTCGAAGTACTTGAACACGTCCACCGGCTGGCCCTCGAGCCCGGCGAGGAACATCGTCGCCGCGTAGACGTTGATGCCGGTAAAGATCAGCGCCAGGGCGAGCTTGCCGAGGCCCTCCCCGAGCAGCCGGCCGCAGAGCTTCGGGAACCAGTAGTGAAGCGCGGCGAAACCGCCGATCACGCCGCCGCCGACGAGTACGTAGAGGGTGTCGGCCTGGCTCGCCGTGGTGTTGTCGAGCAGCCAGCCGACCGGGATCACCGAGTAGGCGAGCTCGCCCGCGAGGCCGCAGACCATGGTCGAGATCGCCGCCAGCGCGTACCAGGTCGCCGCCCGCAGCTCCAGCGCCCCGCCCCAGATCGTTGCGATCCAGATGTAGATCAGGGTCCCGATCGGGACCGTGAGCGAGACCGCGATCAGCATCGCAGCGATCGTCCAGCCCTCGTTCAGCGGGGCGATGTACATGTTCTGCATCCAGGCGAGCGGGCCGAGCACGCCGATCGCGAGCAGCGAGGCTGCGGCGCCGCGGTGGCTGAAGATCGGCTTGCGGGAGAAGGTGGGCAGGATCTCGCAGATCGCCCCGGCGGCGGCGAGGAAGATCGTCACGTAGGCGCCGGTGAAGAAGATGTAGGCCATGTGCTCGTAGAGCAGCGGCGCGCCCCCCTCGGCGGGATCGAAGAAGACCCCGTCGAAGCGCCGGTCGACCTCGAGCATCGTCAGCGCGGCGATCATCACCGGGCAGACGACGAGCAGCAGCCAGCCGATCACGGTCGCGGACCAGGCGAACAGCGGCATGCGCCGCCAGGCGAGCCCGGGGGCCCGCAGCCGGTTCACCGTGACCACGAGGTTGACCGCGAAGCAGGTGAACCCGGTCGTCGCCAGGGCGGTCCCCGCGATCCACGCGTCCGCGCCGTTGGCGGGGCTGAAGACGCTGTTCGAGAGCGGCGGCAGCGCGATCGTGCCGCTGTCGGGCGCCGTGTAGAGGAAGCTGGCGTAGATCGTCACCCCCCCGACCAGGTAGAGCCAATAGGAGAGCTGGTGCAGGCGCGGGAAGGCGACCCCCCGGGCGCCGATCTGGAGCGGGACGATGTAGCCGACCAGCCCGAGGGCGAGCGGGATCAGGGCCAGGACGACCATGGTCACCGGGGCGGTCGAGAGCAGCCGGTTGAAGATCTCGGGCTCGATCAGCGAGTTCTCGGGCACGATCAGCTGCAGGCGAAGGAGCGCGAACTCGACCGCGGCGAGGGCGAGGAAGGAGAGCGCGGTGGCGATGTACAGCAGGCCGACGCGCTTGTGGTCCGCTCCCGTCGCCTGCTCGACCCAGGGTGCGGGCGCGGCCCGGGCGCCGCGGGTGACGATCTCGGGGCGGGGTGCGGTCGCGGTCCGGTCGCTCACTCGACCTCCTCCTGCTCGCCGGCGACGATGTCCTGCGCCTCGCTGAGGTCGGCCGCGAGACGCTCGACGTAGGCCTGGTACTCGGTCGCGCTGACCACCCTGACCCAGGAGCGCATCGCCGGGTAGCCGGTGCCCGAGAAGATCGTCGAGCTGCCGGCGTAGCGTCCCTCTTGTTCGGCCTTGAACCAGGTCTGGCTGACGTCGCCCGGCGACGCCTGCACCTGGCCGCCGAGCGCCGGTACCCACCACGTGTGGAGGACGTCGGTGGAGGTGACGTTGAGGACCACCGCGGTGTCCACCGGGACGACCAGCTCACCGTAGGAGAAGGTGCGCTGGCTCGGCGTCCCGCCCGGGTACTCGAATCGCCACAGCCACTGCTGGCCGATCACGTCGATCTCGAGCGGGCTCGCCTCCGCGGGCTCCTCGCCGCTGAGCGGTTCCTCGCCGGTTGCCGACTCGGCACCCTCGATCGCCTCGATGGAGGGCAGGTCCTTGACCCCGACCTGCGCGGTCTGGGTGGCGCTGAGCCCGTTCGGGCCCGACGGCTCGAGCTCGCGCACATTGACCGTGGCGACCACGCCGTAGACGAAGATCGCCGCGGCGAGTAGCCCGAGCGCTCCGGCGACCGGGCGCAGGGCCCCCCGGGCGGCGCTGACGCGCCGCGGCTCGCGGCCGCGCCGCTCGCGAGACCGGATCACGGCCACGATCAGCGCGGCGTTGACCGCGACGATCACCAGGACCGCGACGATGACCATCACCCAGTAGGCGGAGCCGATCCCCTCGGCGTTCGGGGATTGCGCCTCCGGCGGGCCGAGCGAGATCGCGTGTGCGGGCGCGGCCGTGGCGCCGACGGCGAGCACGGTGGCGAGGGCGGTCAGGGTCGGCCGACGGCTCAAGGCGGCGCCATTCTAGTCGTCGACGAGGCGCGCGGCGCGCGCCCAGTCGGCGGATCGGCGCAGCCCCTCCGCGAGTGAGACGCGCGGCTCCCACCCGAGCTCGGACCTGATCCGCGTGATCGAGGCGCTCCCGCGCCGGTCGACGAAGGTCGCCGAGCGCGCCGTGAGCTCCGGCGCGGCTCCGCTCACGCCTGCCCAGCCCTCGAGCGCAGCTCCGAAGAGCTCGAGCAGCGCCCGTGGCGCCCGGCGTGCCGGGCGGCCCCCGGCGATCCGCGCGATCGCGTCGAAGTACTCGCCGAAGCTCACCGGTACTCCCTCCCAGGCGGTGTAGGCGCGCCCGGGCCTGCCGCGCTCTGCCCCGAGCAGGATCGCCTCGACGAGATCGTCGACGTAGACGGGAAGCATCGCCCCGGAGCCGGCGCCGGGAACCGCCAGCCGTCCGGCCCGAGCGAGCGCCAGCGGACGCACGATCCACGGGATCGAGCCCGGTCCGTAGACGTCGCCGGGTCGGATCACGACCGCGCCACGCCGGCAGGCGAGCCGGTCCGCGGCCGACTTGGTGTCGATGTAGGGGATGCCGCAGTTGCGCCGAAACGCCTCCTCCTTCTGCTCGGACGGGTCCTCATAGCCGAAGACGACGACCGAGCTCATGTGCACGGCTCGGGCCACCCCGGCGCTCGCGGCCGCGTCGAGCACCGCCGCCGTGCCGCCGACGTTGACACGCACGAAGTCCGCCATCGGCCCGTGCTCGTGCACGAGCGCCGCCGCGTGGACCACCAGGTCGACGCCGGCAAGCACCGGGACCAGCGCGGTGCGGTCGGTGACGTCGAGCCGCGCCGGCTCGACCCCGGCTTCGTTCAGTCCCGCGGGCAACGGCGCGAGGTCGATTCCCGTCACCCGGGCACCCTCGGCGGCGAAGCGCCGGGCCGTCGCGGCGCCGATGAACCCCGCCGCCCCGGTGATCGCGACCCTGCGGCCGTCGAATCGATCCATGGCCGACTTATATCGCCGCATCGGGGGCGAAAGCAGCGATCCGGGCCGCTCGTATACTCGCGCGGCTTGCGCTCGCTCCGTTCCTCGATGCGGCCCTCTCCCGCGCTGCGCACGGCGGTGCGCGTCGGCGCCGGGACGGCGCTCGCGGCCGCCGCCGTGGTCCCGTTCGTGCGCCGGCGGCTGCGGATCCCGACCGCGGCGACCACCGCCGCGGTCGTCAGCGGTCCGCTTGCGCTCGCGATCCTGCGGCCGCGCACCCGGGGCCGCGACGTCGCTCTCTACACGCTGCAGATGTGGGCGTTCACGGTCGCCCACGAGCTGCCTTACGACGACCCGGAGGCGCTGCGGCGCCGACTTCGCGTCCGCTATCCGATCACCGTCGACCGCGTGCTCGGCGCCGGCGAGCTGCCGACCGTCCGCCTGCAGCGCGCTCTTGCCGGGCGCGACGGCGTCAGCGGCCTCGATCGGGCGCTCTCGATCGTCCATTGGGCCTGGTTCTTTCATCCGCACCTGGCGCTGCTCTTCGTCCTCCTCGGTCACACCGAGCGCTTCCCGCGTGCGGCACGACAGATGGCGGCCACCTATGACCTCGGCTGCGCGCTCTACTTCGCGGTCCCGACCGCGCCCCCGTGGTGGGCGGCTGAGAACGGCGCGATCGAGTCCCCGGCGCAGGTCCGCCGGCTGATGGTCGACGTCGGCGAGGAGCTCTGGGGGCCCGCCTGGGACAGCCTCTACGAGGCGGCCGGAGGCAATCCGTGGGCGGCGATGCCGTCGCTTCATTTCGCGACCTCGGCGATGGCGGCCCTGGTGCTGGCCGAGATCGGCCCCGTCCCCGGCGCGCTCGCCGGCGCCTATGCCGTCGCGCTCGGGTTCGCGCTCGTCTACCTCGGCGAGCACTACGTCACCGACCTGCTCGCGGGGGCTGCGCTGGTGGCGCTGGTCCGTCGCGCTGAGCCGCTCGCGGAGCCGCTCGTCGACGCGGTCAACCGCGTCCTGCGCCGGCTCGAGCGGGTTGCGGCGGCGCCGGCCCGCTGAGATGCCCGGCCACACGGATCGCACCGTCGCGTTTGCGAGGATAGGTCCGGATGTCCGACCACGAGGCGAGCGACCGGGAGGCCGGGCGGTCCGAGCCCGCCCCGGAGCCCGAGTCGCTGTTCGCCGACGCCGAGCTCGAGGGCTTCGCCGAGGATCCGGAGCCGGAGCCGGAGCCCGAGGCCGAGGAGCCCAGCTTCCTCGAGGACCCGCGGCGGCTGGCCCAGACCGCGCTGCTGGTGGCCCTGATCATCGCCGCGATCTACGTCCTCTTCCCGAAGATCGTCGGGGTCGAGAACGGGATCAAGAAGCTCGGCAAAGGCGATCCGCTCTGGCTCGCCGTCGCCTTCGGCTTCGGCATCGCCATGTTCGCCTCATATGTGGCGCTGTTCCGCGGTGTGGTCGGCGAGCGGGTACGGCTGAATTGGAGCGAGAGCTACCAGATCACGATGGCCGGGCTGGCGGCGACGAGGCTGTTCTCGGCCGGCGGTGCAGGCGGCATCGTGCTCACCTATTGGGCCTTGCGCAGGGCGGGGATGCCGCGCAAGGAGTCGGCGGCGCGGATGGTCGCCTTCCTGGTCCTTCTTTACGCGGTCTACATGTTCACCCTGGTGATCGACGGGATCCTGCTTCGCACCGGCGTCTTCTCGGGGCCGGCGCCGCCGGGCCTGACGATCGTCCCGGCCGCCTTCGCCGGCGGGGTGATCGTCCTCTTTCTGCTGATCGCCCTGGTGCCGGGCGATCTGGAGCGGCGCTTCTCGGGGGCCTCCCAGGAGCACTTCTGGGGGCGGATGCTGCGCCGCCTCGCCACCGTCCCGTCGACCGCGGCCGTCGGCGTCCGCGAGGCGCTCGCATTCGTCCGCGAGCCCTCCCGGGGCGGGCTCGCGTTGGCGGGTGCGATCGGCTTCTGGGCGACGCAGATCGGCATCCTCTGGGCCTGCTTCCGGGCTTTCGACGCCAGCGTGCCGCTCGCCGTCGTCGTCCAGGGGTTCTTCGTCGGCATGCTCGCCAACCTGCTGCCGCTGCCGGGCGGGGTCGGCGGGGTCGACGCGGGTCTGATCGGCACCTTCGCGATCTTCGACCTCCCCGGCGTCAGCGGCGGGACCCTGTTCGCGGCCGTGTTCGCCTACCGGCTGATCGCCTTCTGGCTTCCGATGCTGCCCGGGATCGTCGCCTTCTTCCAGCTGCGCTCGACCGTCAACCGGTGGAAGGTCGAGCGCGCCAGCCCGGCGGTCGGCACCGACGTCGCCGAATCGCTGCCCGGAGCCATTACTTCAGAAAGTAAAGTATGATAACTTCAACCCTCGAGAACGGACGTCAATGAGTGAGAAGCGACCCGAGAACCTGATCATCCTCGGTGGCGGGCCTGCCGGCTACACCGCCGCCCTCTATGCGGCCCGCGCCAACCTCGAGCCGCTGGTGATCGAGGGGTTCCAGTGGGGGGGTCAGCTGCAGAACACGACCGACGTCGAGAACTACCCCGGCTACCCGGAGGGGATCATGGGCCCGGAGATGATGAACGAGTTCCGGGCCCAGGCGGAGCGCTTCGGGGCCCGCTTCATCACCGACGACGCCGATCGGGTCGAGCTCAGCGACGGCGACATTCAGCGCGTCTTTGTCGGCGATGACGAATTCGCCGGCAGCTCGCTGATCCTGGCGATGGGGGCCGAGCCGCGCCGGATCGGGATCCCGGGCGAGATCGAGCTCGCGGGCCGTGGCGTCTCGACCTGCGGGGTCTGCGACGGCGCCTTCTTCGCCGGCCGACCGGTGGCCGTGATCGGCGGTGGCGACTCGGCGATGGAGGACGCGATCTTCATCTCCAAGTACGCCTCCGAGCTGACCATCGTCCACCGGCGCGATGAGTTCCGCGCCTCGAAGATCATGCTCGAGCGCGCCCGCGAGCAGGCCAACATCAGCTTCAGGACCCCCTACGTCCCGGAGCGGTTCGTCGCCGGCGAGGACGGCCGCCTGCGGGCCGTGCAGCTGCGCAACGCCTCGACCGGGGATCACGAGGAGCTCGAGGTCGGGGGCGCCTTCGTCGCCATCGGCCACATCCCGCGCTCCGAGCTGGTCGGCGATCAGGTCGGTGTCGATGACGGAGGCTACGTGCTCACCGAGCCGGGATCGACTCGGACCAACCTCGCCGGGGTCTTCGCGGTCGGCGATCTGGTCGACCACACCTACCGCCAGGCCGTGACCGCAGCCGGGACCGGCTGCATGGGCGCCCTGGACGCGGAGTGGTACCTGCGCGACACCCCTCCCTCGCCCGAGGCCCACTGGCAGAAGGGCGGCGAGCCGGTCGAGGTCGCCCCCGAGCTCGCCCCGACCGGCGACTGAGCCGACTCAGGCCCGACACGGGCCGGCGAGCTTGCGGACGCGCAGCTTGCGAGGGCGGAGCGAGATCCGCACCCGGCGCTGGTTATTGGCCTCGACCAGCTCCTCGAGCAGGCCCCGTGGGTCGGCGGTCGAGCTGAGGCAGTAGCGGCCGCGATCGAGGCCGCTGACGTCGAGGCCCTGGCCGGCGAGGGTCAGCCGGTAGGCATCGGCCCAGCCGGCCGAGATCCCCTGGGTCGAGCCCGGATCGCAGCCCGACGGGTTTGCGGATCCGAGTGGGTACCGCGGCTCCGCCGGCGAGCCGACGCCCGGAAACGCCAGCCGGGTGTCGGTGAGGCAGAAGCCAACCTTGCGCGAGCGGGCGGCGACGGCCCCGGTCGCCTCGTCGCGAAGCTGATAGAGGGCGACGTCGAGCAGGTGCCAGTGATCGTGGGCGGGGTGGTAGCGCATGCAGCCGATCCGGCGCTCGGCTTCGACCAGGTCCGCGTCGGCCTCATAGGCGCCGCTGCCGTTGCTGTCGGCGAACAGCCTCTGCGAGGCGTCGCGGTCATTGACCGGGTCGCCGTCGCCGTCGCAATTCGCCGAGCCGGCCGCCGGGAAGATCTCGAGCGGGCCGTCGGCGCGGTTCGCGATCTCGTTGGTGAACCGCAGCAGGGTTCGCGTGCCGCGCCGCTCGAGCGCCAGGTCGGCCTCGCCGATCGCCAGCGTGACCAGGTCCGGGGTCAGGGCGGCGGGCCCGCCGGTGGCCGGTGGCACGGCGGCGATCAACCCCGCCGTCGTCGCGGCGACGATCGCGACCGCGGCCGCGATCCGGATCCTGCTCGCCTCCCGCGCCTGCACCCCGACGGACCATACCGGCGCCCGGCCCGGCGCCCCCTAACCTCGATGGGTGATCCCACGCCTTCACCCGTGCGGATGAGCCGGCGCTCATGGACACTGGTGCTGACGCTCGCCGCGATCTGGGGCTCGAGCTACATGCTGATCAAGATCGGGATCCGCGATCTCTCGCCGGCGATGGTCGCCTGGTCGCGGGTCGCGCTCGCCGCGCTGATGCTGGCTGCCTACGCTTATGCGCGCGGCGCGCTGGCGGGATTCGGCGGTCAGGTGCCGGCCCTGATCCTGCTGGCGACGACCCAGGTCGCGGCGCCGTTCCTGCTCATCTCCGCCGGCGAGCAGGAGATCTCCTCCTCGCTGACGGGCATCCTGGTCAGCTCGACGCCGCTGTTCACGGCCCTGCTCGCGATCTGGGTCGACCAGGAGGAGCGCTCCGGAGGCCTGCGCCTCGCCGGGGTACTGCTGGGGATGGTCGGGGTCCTGTTCCTGCTCGGCGTCGACCTCGGCGGGGACGGCAGCCGGCTCCTCGGCGGGCTCGCGGTCGTGCTTGCCAGCCTCGGCTACGCCGTGGGTTCATTCATGGTCAAGCACCGCCTGGTCGAGGGTCCGCCGATCGGCATCGTCGCCTGGGTCGTGATCACGAGCACGGTCTTGCTCGCGCCGGCTGCCGTGGTCGGCTTTCCCGAGGCAGCGCCGGGGCCGGGCCCGCTGCTCGCGGTCGTGCTGCTCGGCGTGCTCTGCACCGGGGTCGCCTTCGTCATCCTCTATCACCTGATCGACACGGTGGGCCCGGCGCGAACCTGGATCGTCACCTACCTCGCCCCCGGGTTCGCCGTCGCCTACGGCGCGGCCCTGCTCGGCGAGGCGATCACGGCGCCGACCGTGATCGGGCTGGCGCTGGTCCTGCTCGGATCCTGGCTGGCGGCCGAGGGAAGGCTGCGTCCGGCGCTGGGGTCCGCAGGAGATCCGCCGGCTCCCGCGAACGGGTCAGGAACCGCGCGTGCGCGCGCGGTTCCACGACCACAGGAGCGTTAGATGAGAAAGCGAGCGACCATCGCGGTCGGGGTTGCGGCCCTGATCGCAGCGATGGCGATTCCGACCCTGGCGGGCGGGGCCACCCGGCTGACCTCGAACATGACCGGGGCGCAGGTCGTCAACCCGAACGGCGGCGACCCCGACGGCAGCGCGAAGCTGAAGCTGCGCGTCAACCGGGCGAAGGCACGGCTCTGCTTCACGCTCAAGACCACCGGTCTGAGCAAGGTCACCGGCGCCTTCATCCACAAGGGCGCGGCGGGCCAGATCGCCCGGCCGATTATCACCCTGTTCAACACCCGCGAGTCGGGCACGGTGAAGGCGTGTGAGCACAACATCAAGCCGCGGCTGATCAAGCGCCTGAAGCGCAAGCCGGGCCAGCACTACGCCGACGTGACCACGAAGGGGTATCCCGACGGCGCCGTCCGCGGTCAGCTCGGCTGACCCGGGTCCGCGAGGCGCCGCAGGTAGGGCGCCACGCGGTAGCGCTGATCGTTATCGGCATGGAGCGCGTCGAGGATCTCCTCGACGCGCTCCATGCCGAGCTCGCGCCCCCACTCGAACGGGCCGCGCGGGTGGTTGAGGCCGAGCCGCATCGCGGCGTCGATCTCGGCCGGCGCTGCGACTCCCTCCTCGGCCGCGAAGCAGGCCTCGTTGACGAGCTGCGCGACCACCCGCTCGAGCACCCGGCGACCGAGCGCCCGGTCGAGCTCGCCTCCGTCTGAGTCGGTCGGCCGTCCCCGGTCGTCGTACGCATAGAAGCCCCTCCCGGCCTTGCGGCCGAGTCGTCCCTCGGTGACCATCTCCGCCTGCAACGGAGAGGGCTGCCAGCGCGGCTCGGGCCGCTGGCGATAGAAGGAGCGCGCGACCTCGAGGTTGACGTCGACCCCGATCAGGTCGATGAGCTCGAATGGCCCCATCGGGTAGCCGCCGAGATCGCGGATCGCACGGTCGATCTCGACCGGGGTCGCGATCCCCGCCTCGAGGAGCCGCAGCGACTCGAGCGCGAACGGGCGGTTGCAGCGGTTGACGATGAATCCCGGCGAGTCCGAGCAGCGGATCACGGTTCGGCCCATGCGCTCGGCGACCGCCGCGGCGGCGGCGAGGGCGGGCTCGCCGGTGCGCTCCCCGGCCACCAGCTCGACCAGCTTCATCCGGGCCGGGGGGTTGAAGAAGTGCATCCCGCAGATCCGCTCCGGTCGCGCCGCGTCGGCGGCGATCTCGGTCACCGGCAGCGACGAGGTGTTGGTGGCGAGCACCGCGGCGGGCGCGCAGGCGGACTCGAGCCGGGCGAAGAGGCCCCGCTTCAGCGCCAGATCCTCCGGGGCCGCCTCGATCACCAGCCCGCACGGCGCCAGCTCATCGAGCCCCGCGGCCGCGACCAGGCACGCAGCCGCGCGTGCGGCTTCGCCCTCGCTGCGGCGCCCGCGCTCGACGCCGCGCTCGAGCCCGGCCCGCAGCTTCTCGCAGCCGCGCTCGAGCGCTTTCGGGTCGGGGTCGTGGAGCAGGGTCTCGAATCCGGCCAGGCAGGCGAGCTGGGCGATCCCGGCGCCCATCGTGCCGGCGCCGGCGACCCCGATCGGCGCGCTCACGCGGGTGGGTCGGGCGGCGGGTCCTCGCCGTCCCAGAGCTCGACCGCGTCGCGGCGGAAGTAGACGTCGTGAAAGCCCTCGCCGGCGGCGCCCGGCGGGCGCCCGAAGGCGCTGATCTTGTTCGACTCCGGCCTGACGACGACGTCGGGCGCGCGCATCTCGCTGAGGATCAGGATCCGGGAGGGTTCGTCGGTCCGGTTGACGATCTGGTGCGCCCCGGCCTCGCCGACCGGAAAGGCGACGGCCTCACCCGGCTCCAGCGCCCGCTCTCCGGCGGGAGTGCGCAGGCTCGGGCGGCCGGAGAGCACGATCAGCAGTTCCTCGTTTCCAAGGTGGTAGTGCATCGGGAACGCCGCCGAGCCCGGCTCGAGCTCGAACAGGCTCGCCCCGAGCCGCTCGCTGCCGGCCTGGCGGCCGATTCGCGCCCGGCGCCCGGCGAAGCCCTCGCGGTCCGCGCGCGGGTCGAACTCCGGCTCGAATACGTTCGCCACCGCTCAGCGTCCCTCGAACTCGGGCCGGCGCTGCTCGAGGAAGGCACGCATCCCCTCGACCCGGTCCTCGGTCGCCATCGCCAGCTCGTACAGGCGCCGCTCCTGCTCGAGCCCGGCGCTGATCGCGGTCTCCTCCGCGGCCAGCACCGCCTGCTTGGCGAGCCGGGCCGCGAGCGGCGGCCGGGAGGCGATCCGCCGCGCCAGCTCGAGCGCGGCCTCGAGCCATTCGCGCTTCCCGGCGACCGCGTTGACGACCCCCATACGCTCGGCTTCATCGGCGCTGAACCGTCGCCCGGTGAGGACGAGATCCATCGCCCGCTGCTTGCCGACCACCCGCGCCAGCCGCTGCGTGCCGCCGCCGCCGGGGATGATCCCGAGCGTAATCTCCGGCTGGCCGAACTCGGCCGTCTCGGAGGCGACGATCAGATCGCAGACGAGCGCCAGCTCGCAGCCGCCGCCCAGGGCCCAGCCCGAGACCGCGGCGATCAGCGGCGTGCGGCAGTGCGCCAGCCGGCGCCAGAAGGCGGCGGTGGGGTGAAAGACGGCTTCGTGGAACTCGCGCCCGGCGAGCGCCCCGATGTCGGCGCCGGCGGCGAAGGCCTGGTCGGAGCCGGCGATCACGATGCAGCGCACCTGCGGCTCGGTGTCGAAGGCCTCGACCGCCGACGCGAGCGCCTCCATCAACTCGGGCGAGAGCGCGTTGCGGGCCTCGGGCCGGTTCAGGCGGCAGAGCCCGACCCCCTCGTCGACCGAGGTCTTGACCAGCTCAGCCACCGCCCGGGCCCACAGCCGAGCGGCGAGCGGCGAGCGGCGAGCGGCTCATCCGGGCACCATCGCATTGATCCCCGTCGCATCGCGGCCGATGATCAGCTTCTGGATCTGGGAGGTCCCTTCGTACAGGGTCGTCACTCGGGCATCGCGCAGGTAGCGCTCGACCGGGTAGTCGTCGACGTACCCGGAGCCGCCGTGGACCTGGATCGCCAGGTTGGCGCACTCGACCGAGGCCTCGGTCGCATACAGCTTCGCCACCGAGGTCTCGACGGTCGAGGGCTTGCCCGCGTCCTTGAGCAGCCCGGCGCGGCGGACCAGCATTCGGGCTGCGTCGCGGCGGACGATCTGGTCGGCGATCATCTCCTGGACGAGCTGAAAGGCGGCGAGGGGCCGGTCGAACTGGCGCCGCTCGGTGGCGTAGGCGACCGAGGCCTCGACGCACGCCTCGCAGATCCCCACGCAGCCGGCGGCGACCGAGTAGCGGCCCGAGTCGAGCGCCGACATCGCGATCTTGAACCCGTCGCCGACCTCGCCCATCAGCGCCTCATCACCGACCTCGACCGCGTCGAGCGCCAGCGAGGCGGTGTCGGACGAGCGCAGGCCGAGCTTGCCGTGGATCTCCTGCGCACCGAACCCCTCGCTCGCGGTTGGGACCAGAAAGCAGGCCAGCCCCCGGTGCTTGGCGGCCGGGTCGGTCTGGGCGAAGATCAGCGCCACCTCGGCGACGTTGCCGAGCGAGATCCACATCTTCTGACCCGAGATCCGCCAGCCTCCCTCGACCCGCTCGGCGCGGGTGCGCAGGTTGGCGGCGTCCGAGCCCGTGTCCGGCTCGGTGAGCCCGAAGCAGCCGAACGCCTCGCCGGATGTCAGCTTCGGCAGCCAGCACTGCTTCTGCTGCTCCGATCCCCAGCGCTCGATCGAGCCGCAGACGAGCGAGGTCTGGACCGAGACGACGGTGCGCATCGCCGAGTCGCCGCGGCCGATCTGCTCGACGATCAGCCCGTAGCCGGTGAGGTCGAGCCCGCGGCCGCCGTACTGTTCGGCCACCGGGGCGCCGAGATAGCCCATCGCGCCGAGTCGCCGCGCGAGCTCGAGGTCGAACCTCTGCGCCCGGTCGGAGTCGCGCGCCTTGGGAACGACCTCGTTGTCGACGAACTCTCGCGCGGTCTCCTGGATCAGGAGCTGTTCGTCGCTGAGCGCCGGGTCGCTCACGGCGTCGCGCCCGCCCGCGTCTCGGCCTCGAGCCGGCGGGCGAATCCCTGCTCGGCCTCGCGGGTGCGCGGCCCTGGCGCCTCGATCGGGCGTCCGTCGATCGCGCTCACGCCCTGCACCTCGCGCGTCGTCGAGGCGAGGAAGACCTCGTGCGCGCCGAGCAGGTCGTCGAGCTCGAACTCGCCTTCCTCGACGTGGAGCTCGGCGATCAGCTTCGAGCGGGTGATCGATTCGAGGATCCCGGACGAGATCGCCGGCGTGCGCAGTGGCCCCTCGGCCGAGGCCCAGAAGACGGTCGAGGTCGGCGCCTCGAGCACGATCCCGTCCGGCCGCACGAGGATCGCCTCGTCGGCCCCCTTCGCCTTGGCGATCCGCGTCGCCTGCATATTCGCCCCGTAGGAGAGCGACTTGACCCCGGTCAGGACCACGCTCGGCGCGTAGGTGACCGTGGCCAGGGTCAGCGTCGGGTCATGGGGGGGCAGCTCCTCGGCCAGGACCAGGCGCCGGCCGGCGCGGGTGGCCACCAGTCGCAGCTGGCCGTCGGCGTCGCCGAGGCGGTCGAGCAGGGCATCGATCTCGGCCTCGAGCGGGCGCCGCTCGACGCTGAGCTCGATCGCCGCCGCTGAGCGCTCGAGCCGGTCGAGGTGCTCGCCGAGGGCGAACGGGTGCCCGCCGTAGAGCCGGATCACCTCGAACACCCCGTCGCCGCGGTAGAGCCCGTCGTCGGGTAGCGGGATGGTCGCCTCGGGTGTGGGGCTGATCGCCCCGTCGACCGACGCGAGTGCCTCGATTGCCATCGTCGCGAGGCTATCCGACGCTCGCCCGCCGGGTCACGTCGCCTCGATCACGGTCGCCAGCCCCTGGCCGACGCCGATGCACAGCGCGGCGACCCCGTAGCGGCCGCCGCGCCGGCGCAGCTCCCAGGCGAGCGTGGTCAGCAGCCGTGCGCCCGAGCAGCCGAGCGGATGCCCGAGCGCGATCGCGCCGCCGTTGACGTTCAACCGCTGCTGATCGAGCCCGAGCTCGCGCGCGCAGGCGAGCACCTGGGCGGCGAACGCCTCGTTGATCTCGATCAGGTCGATCTGCTCGAGCTCGAGCCCGGCCGCGTCGAGCGCCCGCCGAATCGCCGGCACCGGGCCGATGCCCATCAGCGCCGGGTCGACGCCGGCGACGCCGCTGGCGACGACGCGGGCCAGCGGCCGCGCTCCCAGCTCCGCGGCCTTGGGCTCCGAGGCGAGCACGAGGCAGGCGGCGCCGTCGTTGAGGGTCGAGGCGTTGCCGGCGGTCACGGTGCCGCTCTCGCGGAATGCGGGCGTGAGCGCGGCGAGGCGCTCGAGGCTGGTCTCGGGGCGGGGGCCCTCGTCGATGTCGACGAGCTGCGTCGAGCGGCCGTCCGGCGCCTCGATCGCGACCAGCTCGTCGGCGAAGCGGCCCTCGGTGCGGGCGGCAACGGCGCGCTCGTGACTGCGGAGCGCGAACTCGTCCTGGTCGGGGCGCGAGACCCGGTAGTGCTCGGCGACGTTCTCGGCGGTTTCACCCATCGACTCGGTCGAGTGGCGTTCGGCGAGCCGGGGATTGACCAACCGCCAGCCGAGTGCGGTGTCGTGCATCGTCCGCTCGCCGCGGGGCAGCGGGCGCTCGGGCTTGGGCACCACCCACGGTGCCCGGCTCATCGACTCCGAGCCGCCCGCCAGGTAGAGGTCGCCCTCGCCCAGCCGCAGCGCCCTCGACGCCTGGTTGACGGCCTCCAGGCCCGAGGCACAGAGCCGGTTCACGGTCACCCCGGGAATCTCGGCCCCGAGCCCGGCGAGCAGCCCCGCCATCCGGGCGACGTTGCGGTTGTCCTCGCCGGCCTGGTTGGCGGCGCCCCAGTAGACGTCGGTGATCTGGCCGTGATCGATCCCGGTCCGCTTCACCGCGGCGCTGATCGCATGCGCGGCGAGGTCGTCCGGTCGCACGCCGGCCAGCACGCCGCCGTAGCGGCCGAGCGGGGTCCGGACCGCGTCGATGATCAGCGCCTCGCTCACGGCGGCCCGATGATCGCACGACGCCCTCGCCAGCGACTAACGTGGGCATCCAGTGGACTTCGTCCTCCTATCGCTGCTGATGATCGGCATGATCGTGATCTGCCTCGTGGTCGTGGCGAGCGCCTATCCGGGCAGCGGCGCCGACCTGGTCGACTGGAAGCCGACCCGCTCGGATGAACTCGAGGCGGAACTCGAGATCGACGACGTCCAGCAGATGCTCGAGGCCCAGAACGAGTACCGGCGCCGCCGCGGCGCCGCCGAGCTGACCGAGGAGGACGCCGAGAGGATGGCGCGCGAGGACGAGGCGATCCGCGAGCGTGGCCGCCGCGCGGGGCGGGACCCCGGAGACGGTGCGCATGGGTGACCGGGCTTGGCCCGGGCGCTGATCGTCGGCTGCGGGTGTCGCGGTCGCGCGCTCGCCGGCGGGCTGATCGAGGCGGGCTGGCAGGTGCGCGGCACGACCCGCGACCCCGCCCGCGTGAACACGATCGAGGCCGCGGGGATCGAGGCCGCGGTCGCCGACCCCGACCGGATCGCGACGATCCTCGAGCAGCTCGAGGGCGTGACCCTGATCTACTGGCTGCTGGGCGCCGCGTCGGGCGCGCCGGGCAGCGTCGCGGCCCTGCACACCGACCGCCTCGAGCGGCTGCTGGAGGAGATCGTCGACACGCCCGTGCGCGGGTTCGTCTACGAGCTCGCCAACGGGCTCGAGGGCGAGGATGCGCTGCGGGCGCTCGAGCTCCTGCGCTCCGCCGGGCAGCGGTGGCGAATCCCGTTCGAGGTCGTCGACGCTCCCCCCGATGATCACGAGAGCTGGCTTGCGGGGATGCGCGCCGCGGCGGCGGAACTGGTGGCGTGAAACTGTCGCTGGTGAGCGGCTCCGTGCTGGCGCTCCTGGCCGTCGGGATGGCGGGCGACGCCGGCTCCGCGTCGCAGCCGCAGGGCTATCCGTGGGCGAAGCGGGTCGCGGCGGCAGAGCGGTTCGCCGACGGGCGTTCGGGGAGGGTCTCGTTCGCGGTCGTCGACGAGGCCGGCCGGCTGCGCGGCGATCACCCCACCCGGGTCCACAACTCGGCCAGCGTGGTCAAGGTGATGTTCATGGTCGCGCTGCTGCGCGAGCCCGAGGTCCGCGACGACGCGCTCACCGCGAGCGAGAAGCACCTGCTCGGGCCGATGATCAAGCGCTCCGACAACCAGGCGGCGACCGCGGTCTACTCCCGCGTCGGCGAGGGAGCGCTTCGTGAGCTCGCCCGCGAGGCGGGGATGCGCCACTTCACCACCCAACCGCTCTGGGGGCTGAGCACGATCACCGCCGCCGAGCAGGCGCGCTTCATGTATCGGCTCGAGCGCTTCATCCCCCGCCGCCACCGCGAGTACGCGCTGCACCTGCTGACCAGGATCGTCGCCTCCCAGCGCTGGGGCATCCCTCCCGTTGCTCCGCGAGGCTGGAAGCTGCACTTCAAGGGCGGCTGGTCGGGGGCGCCGAGCTGGCGCGTCAACCAGGTGATGCTGCTGCGCGATCCTCCGCGCCGGCTAGCGCTCGCGATCCTGACCCGCGAGCAGCCATCGCTCGGCTACGGCAAGCGGACGATCGAGGGCGTCGCGCGCCGGCTCCTGCGCCGCTACAACCGGCTCAGCCGCTGAAGCAGGTCGGCGAGGATCCGCGCCGTCGCCCCCCAGATCAGGTGGCCATCGACGACGTAGGTCGGGGTCCGGAAGGGAATCCCGCGACGGACCAGCCGCCGCATCGCGAAGCTCGCGCGCAGCGGCTCGATCTCGAATGCGAGCACCGTCTCGACCTCGGTCGGATTGGGGACGAAGTCGAGCGCGTCGTAGATCAGGCCGACGAACGGGTAGACCCTGTAGCCGGTGACGAAGGTGCCGATCGGCGGCAGGGCGCCGGCGATCTCTACCGTCGCCGGGTCGAGCCCGATCTCCTCCTCGGCCTCGCGCAGCGCCGTGGTCTGAAGCTCCTCCTCGGGATGGTCGCGGCGCCCGCCGGGAAACGAGATCTCACCCGCGTGGCGGCGCAGATCGTGACGGCGTTCGGTGAGCACGAGGCCGGGCCGGCGCGGGAAGCCGAAGAGCGGGATCAGGACCGCGGCGTCGGTCTGGCCGTGAGCGTCGATCGCCTCGGCCGCCGCGGGGGAGAGCAGCGCCTCGCGCAGCCGCCGCGCCGCGTCCGGCTCCGGCCGCCCGGAATCATCGCCCTCGCCGCTCATATACCAATAGGTACAATCGCACGATGATCCTCGGCGCGACGGCCGATCGCCAGCCGCCGCTCGGCGGGCCGGTGAGCCTCGTCCGGGTCGCGTTGTCCGCCCGGCTCGACCCGACCGACGGCTGCCTGCTGGTGCGCGGCGAGGAGCGCCCGTTCGCGCTCAGCGGCGAGTGGGCCGGCGGCGGAGCACTGGTCGGCTCCGAGCCGGTCGAGGTCGCACCCGCCGACGCCGACCCGTTCGCGATCCTCGATCGTCAACCGGTGGTCGTCGCCGCGCTTGGCGGCTGGCCGGAGAGCCCCCACCGGCGCCCGCTCGGGGGCGAGGCGGTCGGCGGCGGCTGGTTCGGCTGCCTCGGCTACGGCCTCGGAGCGCTGGTCGAGCGCCTGCCTCCGTCGCCGCCGCGCCCGGCGCTGATCCCGGACTTCGAGCTCGCCTTCTACGACCACGTGCTGCGTTGCGACGCCGAGGGCCGGTGGTGGTTCGAGGCGCTCTGGACCGAGGGCCGCGACGCCGTGCTTCGCGATCGCCTGGAACTGCTCAGGGCGCGACTCGCGGCGCCGGCGGGACGACGGCGCTGCAGCCTCGGCTCGTTCGCCGCCCGCGCCCCGGGCGCCGGGGGCCATTTGGCCGCGGTCCGCGAGTGCAGGGAGCGGATCGCCGCCGGCGAGATCTTCCAGGCCAACCTCTGCATGCGACTCGAGGCTACGTTCTCCGGCAACCCGGTCGACCTGTTCGCGAAGGCCGCCGGGGCGCTCGATCCGCCCTACGGGGCCTTGGTCGGCGGCGCGCGCGGGACCGTCTGCAGCCTCTCGCCCGAGCTCTTCCTGCGGCGGCGGGGGCGCGAGGTGATCACCCGCCCGATCAAGGGCACGGCGGCGCGCGCAGGGCTCGCCGCCGACGGCGGTCGCGAGCGCCTCGCCGGCTCGACCAAGGACCGGGCCGAGAACGTGATGATCGTCGACCTGATGCGAAACGACCTCGGCCGGGTGTGCGAGCCGGGCACGATCGAGGTCCACGAGCTCGCCGCGCCGCATCCAGCGCCCGGCGTCTGGCACCTGATCTCGACCGTCGGCGGGACCCTGCGCGCCGAGACCGGCGACCGCGAGCTGCTGCGGGCGGCGTTCCCCCCCGGCTCGGTGACCGGCGCGCCGAAGATCCAGGCGATGCGGGTGATCTCCGAGCTCGAGGCGACCGGCCGCGAGTCCTACACCGGCGCGATCGGCTACGCGAGCCCGCTCGCCGGCCTCGAGCTCAACGTCGCGATCCGCACCCTGGAGCTGAGCGAGGGGCGCGCCTGGCTCGGGGCCGGGGGCGGGATCGTTGCCGACTCGGAGCCCGAGGCTGAGCTGCGCGAATGCATGCTCAAGGCCGCCCCGATCATCGCCGCGGCCGGCGGCCGGCTGCTCGCCGAGCCGGCGCCGCGAGCCCCGGCGCACGTGGCCGCCGGGCTGGCACTCGCCGAGCGCCCGGATCCTGCCCGCGGGGTCTTCGAGACGATCCTGGTCCGCGACGGTCTGCCCGTCAACGCCGACGCCCACCTCGACCGACTCGAGCGCAGCATCGACGAGCTCTACGGTTGCTCGCTGCCGGTCGACACCGCCGAGCGCCTCGCGGTCGAGGCCGTGAGCCGACCACTGGCGCGACTGCGGCTGATCGCCGTTCCCGTCGACCGTGAGGTCGAGGTCGCGGTCACCGCCGACGCGGTCCGCGGCGAAGCCGGGTCGCTGGTGGCGCTGCGTCCGTTCGCCGTCCCGGGCGGCCTCGGTGCCCACAAGTGGAATGACCGTCGTCTGGTCGAGGCGCTGGCGGGCGACGGCGGGACGCTGCCGCTGATCGTCGACCTCGACGGAGCCGCGCTCGAAGCAGGGCACGCGAACCTGTTCGTCGCCGAGGGCGATCGGCTGCTCACCCCGGCGCTCGACGGCCGCCTGCTGCCCGGCACCGTGCGCGCTGAGCTGCTCGTCTCGCTGCGCCGGCTCGGCGTCGAGGTCGTCGAGCAGCCGCTGACCCTGGACCGGGTCGCCGCCGCCGACGCGATCCTGCTCAGCTCCTCGATCCGTGGCCTGCGCGCCGCCCGGCTCGAGCGCAGTCCCGCCCGAGCCGGGCTCGCGGCCGGGCTGCGCCAGGCGCTCGGCGAGGCCGGCTACCCGCTCGATGCCGAGAGGGCCCCGCCGGCGACGATCGGGGTCACCGGCGGTCGATCGTCGAGCACCCGCATCACGTAGAGGTCGAGCCCGCCGGGGAGAAAGATGTCGACCGAGGCCTGGGCCACCCGGCCCTCGGCCGTGCACATCCGCGTCTCCAGCTCCTGTGCGGCGACCGTCTCGCGCAGCTCGAGCTCGCGTCCGAGCCGCTCCTTGCGGGTCACCAGCCGGGGGCGGATGTGAGCGGTCGCGAATGAGACCGGGATCCCCGCGCCGAGCACCAGGTCGAGCACCATCTCGCAGCGCTCGAGCGTGCGCCGGGCGCGGGCGTCGGTCGGGATCCTGAGCTCGGGGTGGATCACGTCACGCATCGTCGCCCCGCGCTCGCCGTCGACGAGCAGCACGCGGTGGAAGGTGATCGCCTCGCGGTCGGGGTCGACGCCGAACACCTCGCCGAGCCCCGAGCCGACCCGTCGCTCGCTGATCTCGAGCGACGCGAGCCCGAGCTCGACGCCCTGGCGCCGAGCCAGCTCGCTGTAGGGGACGAGGCTCTCCAGGCCCTCCTCGAGCCCGGTCGGATCCGTGCGACCGACAAACGTGCCGCTGCCCTGCCGGCGGACGATCTCGCCGGTCTGCTCGAGTCGCTCGAGCGCCAGGCGCAGCGTCCCCCGCGAGATCCCGAGCTGCGCCGAGAGCTCCTGTTCGGGTGCCAGCCGATCGCCGGGTCGGCGCCGGCCGGTTCGCAGCCAGTCGCGGATCGCGTCCTCGGCGACGTCGACCAGCGAGGTCCCCGCTCGCTCGGGCCCGGCGCTCATCCGAGCACCCGCCGGCGCGCCGACGCCGCCTGCTCGGCGGCCGAGCGCGCCGCCGCGACCCGCTTGTCGCCGGGGCTGCGCTGCAGGTTGGTCTCGACCAGGGTGGCGGCGGAGCGCGCCGCGGCCTCGGCGAGCAGAACGGAGGTGATCACGTCCCCGCGCACGCTGGCGCTCGCATGACCGGCGAGCTCGAGCGCGATCGTGCTCACCTCGGCCGCCGCCTGTGCGATCTCCAGCGGCGGCCCGCTGGCCGCCGCCAGCGCCTCCCCCACCCGGGGGTCGCGATCCGCTCGTCCCGGCGCCTCGCGGATGGCCGACAGCACCGGTCGGTAGGAGCTCAGCTCGCGGTCGGCGAGCGCGAGCGCGAGCTCGCGCAGCTCGCCGGCCCGGGACCGATGCTCGTCCAGCCGCTCGCTCGCCGCCGGGTCCGCGGAGGCGCCCGCAATCGCCGCGGTCATCTCGGCGAGTCCGGCGGCGAGCGCGCAGGCGAGCCCCGCCGACGAGCCGCCGCCCGGGGCAGGCGACGGCGCGGCGAGCGCCTCGATCAGCTCACCGACCGTCTGTCCGGCGAGCCCGCTCACGGGTAACCCATCTAGATGGTTGATTCCACGGCCTCGCGTGCGCGGGGGCGCGCGGGACCGAGTCCGGTCGTGGTCGGCTGACGAAGCCCGTGCCAGAAGGCACGGGTGAGGAGGACGGGCGCGATCCGGCGACGGTATCCGCGCGTCATCCGCGTGCGTGAAGGCGTGGGATCACCCATCTAAAACAGCCCGACGGTGCGACCCTCGCCGTCGATGTCGACGTTGAACGCGGCCGGCTGCTTGCCGAGCCCGGGCATCTGCTGGATGTCCCCGCACAGCGGCACCAGCCAGCCGGCGCCGGTGTAGGCGCGGATGTCGCGGACCGCGAGCGTGAACCGCTCGGGGGCGTTGAGCAGGGTCGGGTCGGCCGAGAGCGAGAGATGGGTCTTCGCCATGCAGATCGGCAGCGAGTCGAGCCCATCCTCGTGGAACTGGCCGATCTTGCGCTCGGCCTCGGGATAGAGGTAGACGTCGGCGGCGCCGTAGACCTTGGTCGCGACCTTGCGGATCTTGTCGACGATCGCGTCGCCGTCGTCATAGGCGAAGCTGAACTGCGACGGCTGCTCGCAGGCCTCGACGACGGCGCGGGCGAGATCGGCGGCCCCCTCGCCGCCGCTGGCGAAGCCGTCGTTGACCTCGGCGGCGAAGGCGCCACCGTCGAGCGCCAGGCGCTTGACCAGCTCGACCTCCTCGTCGGTGTCGCCGGGACGGCGATTGACCGCGACCACGCACGGGAGCCCGAAGCCGGCGACGATCTCGAGGTGGCGCTTGAGGTTGGCGGCGCCGGTCTCGATCGCCTGGCGGGACTGCTGCCGGTCGCCGCGGGTGTCGTCATCGAGGCCCCCGTGGTGCTTGAGCGCCCGCACGGTCGAGACCAGGACCACCGCGTTGGGGCGCAGGCCGCCGATCCTGCAGACGATGTCGAAGAACTTCTCCATCCCCATGTCCGAGCCGAAGCCGGACTCCGTGACCACGTAGTCGGCAAGCTTGAGCCCGATCAGGTCGGCGACCAGCGACGAGTTGCCGTGCGCGATGTTGGCGAACGGCCCCGCGTGCATCAGACACGGCTGGCCCTCGAGCGTCTGGATCAGGTTCGGCTTGATCGCGTCCTTGAGCAGCACGGTCATCGCCCCGGCGGCGCCGAGGTCGTCGGCCGTCACCGCGCGGCCGCCGTCGTATGAGTGCGCGACCGTGATCCGGCCCAGTCGCTCGCGCAGGTCGTGCAGGTCGCGGGCGACGGCGAGGATCGCCATCACCTCGGAGGCGGCGGTGATGTCGAAGCCGGTCTCGCGGGGATAGCCGTTCGCCCGGCCGCCCTGGCCGATCGTGACGCTGCGCAGGGCGCGGTCGTTCATGTCCAGCGCCCGCTTCCAGCCCACCCGCAGGGCATCGATGCGGTGCGGGTTTCCGTGCAGGATCGAGGCGTCCATGAGCGCCGCGAGCAGGTTGTTCGCCGCTCCGATCGCGTGGATGTCGCCGGTGAAGTGCAGGTTCAGGTCCTCCATCGGCACCACCTGGGTCAGCCCGCCCCCGGCGGCGCCGCCCTTGATCCCGAACACCGGCCCGAGCGAGGGCTCGCGCAGACAGAGCAGCGGCTTCTCGCCGACGACTCCGAGCCCCTGAGTGAGCCCGACCGCGGTCGTCGTCTTGCCCTCTCCGGCCCGGGTCGGGGTGACGCCGGCGACGCAGATCAGCTTTCCATCGGCGGCTTCGTCGAGGCGGTCGAGGACCTCGAGCGGGACCTTCGCCTTGTAGCGACCGTAGGGCTCGACCTCGGCGGGCTCGAGCCCGATCCGCTGGGCGAGCGAATCGATCGGCTCCAGCTCCGCTTCCTGGGCGATCTCGAGACTGCTCTTCATCTTCTGACCTCGCTCATCTGCTCGCTAGATGGTTGATTACACGGCATCGCGTGCGCGGGGGCGCGCGGGACCGAGCCCGGTCGTGGTCGGCTGACGAAGCCCGTGCCAGAAGGCACGGGCGAGGAGGACGGGCGCGATCCGGCGACGGTATCCGCGCGTCAGCCGCGTGCGTGAAGTCGTGGGATCACCCATCTCAGTGGCTGACCGCTGCTGCGGCCAGCTCGGAGACCAGCCGGTCCTCGTAGAAGCGCTCGAGCGCGAACGGCGCGATCAGCTCGGGCGTGCGGTCGGTCGCCGCCAGCTCGGCCAGCGTCCGGCCGACGATCGGGGCCGCCTTGAACCCGTACGTCCCCCAGCCGGTGCTGACGTGAAAGCCCTCGAGCTCGGTCTTGCCCAGGATCGGGCTGTAGTCGGGGCTGAGGTCGCAGAGGCCGGCCCAGCTGCGCAGCATCCGGGCTCGCTCGAGCTGCGGGAAGAGCTCGAGCACGTGCCGTGAGACCTCCTGAAGGAAGTTGAGCGTGCCCTGCATCCTGTAGGTCGTCCACGGCTCGATCTCGGCCCCCATCAGGAACTCGCCGCGGTCGGTCTGGCTGACGTAGACGTGCATCTGCGAGGAGACGATGACCACGTCGAGGAGCGGCTTCAGCGGCTCGGTCACGCACGCCTGCAGGATGTGGGTGGTGATCGGCAGCTCGATCCCGGCCATCCCGGCGATCAGCGAGCTCCAGCCGGCGGTGCAGTTGAGGACGACGCCGGTCTTCACCTTGCCGCGGTTGGTGACCACGCCGGTCACCTTGCCGTTCGAGCGCTCGATCCCGGTCACCTCGGTGTAGGGATGGATCTCGGCGCCGCCGCCGTCGGCGCCGCGGGCGAAGCCCCAGACGACGGCGTCGTGGCGGATGATCCCGCCGGGGGGGTGGTAGAGCGCGCCCAGGATCGGGTAGGTCGCGTTGGCGCCGTCGACCTGCATCGCCGGCGCCAGCTCCTTGATCCGGTCCGGGTAGATGAGCTGGGAGTCGATTCCGTTGAGGCGATTGACCTCGGCCCGGTTGGCCATCACGAACATCGCCCGGTCGGAGTGGGCGAGGGTGAGGTGGCCGTTCTGCGAGAAGAGCAGGTTGAAGTTGAGCTCGGCGGAGAGCCGCTCGTAGAGCTTCACCGAGGCGTCGTAGAAGCGCGCCCCTTCGGGGGTCTTGTAGTTGGAGCGCAGGATCGTCGTGTTGCGCCCCGCGGCCCCCGAGCCGATGTAGCTCTTCTCGAGCACGGCGACGTTGGTGATCCCGTGCTCGCGGGCGAGGTAATAGGCGGTCGCCAGCCCGTGCGAGCCGCCGCCGACGATGACGACGTCGTAGGAGTCGCGCAGCTCGGGGCGGCTGCGCCACATCCGCCGGCGGCGGAAGATGTCAAGCACGGCCGACCGCCTCCGCAGCCGCGGGCGCGTCGAGCGACCCGAGCGCGTCGACGCCGACCGGTCCCCCGCCGAGGCTCGCGGCCGCATCGGCGACCACGGCCCAGACGTACTCGGCGAGCGCCGCCCCGAACAGCATCAGGTAGCGCTCGGAGGCTTCGCGGATGACGATCCCGGGCGTGCGCGCCACCGAGCCCGGCCGCAACCCTCCGACCGGCGTCACCGCCGGCCGCAGGTCGATCGCCGAGAAGCGGGCGAAGGTCTCGCGGGCCATCGGCCCGAGCAGCGTCAGCGCGCCGTAGGCCGCGGTCAGGTCGAGCACCCCGGCGCCCGGAGCGGCGTCGGCGTTTCGTTCGAGCTCCGCCAGCAGTTGCGCGAGCCGCGACGGCTCGCAGATCACCAGCGCCCGCTCGGCGCTCAGCGGCGCCCACCAGGCGCCGTCCTCGCGGGTGGCCCGGCCGAGCGCCGGCTCGCCGCCGCTGCCGGCGAGGATCGCGGGCAGAGCGTCGCCGCGCGCCTGGACCTCGAGCTTTCCCAGGTGCGAGAGGTCGGCGAAGCCGACCGCCGCGCGGGCGAGCTCGCGCTCGGCCGCCGGGTCACCGAAGCTCGCCGCCACCTCCCAGCCGTCGCGGGACTCACAGATCGCCCCCGCGACTTGCGCCGGGTGCGCGAGCGGGCTGCGGGCGAGAGGGGCGAACGCGCCCTCGCTCGTGGCGGCGTCGGGGGAGAGGAACTCGAGGCTCATGAGCGCAGCACCTCGCCGTCGGGGTCGTAGAAGGGCTTCGTGGTCACGGTCGCGCTCAGCGTCCGTCCGCGATCGGAGATCGTGATCGGCGATCCGTCGTCGGAGAGCGCGGCCGGGACCCACGCCATCCCGATCACCCGGTCGAGCTGCGGCGAGTAGCGGGCGCTGGTCACCTGGCCGATCGGCCCGGCGCCGTTGGTGAGCACGGCGGCGCCCTCGGTCGGCACTTCGGCGCCGCTGACGTGCAGCCCGACCAGCGTCGTCTCTGGCGGGCGCTCGCGGGCGTGCTCGATCGCCCATTTGCCGATGAAGTCCTCCTCCTTGTCGAGCTTGACGATCCACGGCATCGCCGCTCCGTCGGGCGTCGACTCGGAGTCGGTGTCCTGGCCGATCAGCACGTGCAGCTTCTGCAGCCGCAGAAGCCGTTGCGGCTCGAGCCCGAACGGGCGCGTGCCGTGCTCCGCGCCCGCCTCGAGGATCGTCTGCCAGAGATGCTCGCCGTGGGCGCTCGGGCAGTGGATCTCGTAGCCGACCTCGCCGACGAAGCCGATCCGCAGGATCAGGCAGGGAACGCCCGCGACCAGGGCCCGCTTGCCGTCGAGGTAGGTGAACCCCTCCGCCGAGCAGTCGAGGTCGGTGAGCCCGGAGATGATCTCGCGGGCCCGTGGCCCGGCGAGGTTGACCGCCGAGAGCGCCTGGGTGACGTCGGTCAGCCGCACGTCCATGCGCCAGTCGGCTTGCCACCACGAGAACCACTCGTAGACCGCCGCCGCGCCGCTCGAGGTCGTGGTGACGTAGAAGGACTGCTCGTCAAGGCGGCAGATCGTCCCGTCGTCGACGATCCGCCCGGCATCGGAGTTGATCACCCCATAGCGGATCCGGCCGGGCTTCAGGTTCGAGAACCGGTTCGGGTACAGCCGGTCGAGGAAGCCGCCGGCATCCGAGCCGCTGACGATCAGCTTGCCGAGCGTCGAGACGTCGATCAGCCCCGCCGACTCGTGGACCGCCAGCGCTTCGCCCTGCGGGTCGCCGTAGTCGTAGGCGCGCCGCCAGTCACCGGCCCACATCACGGTCGCGCCCGCCTTGCGGTGGGCGGCGTGGATCGAGGATCGTTTCGCGGGCTCGAACGGCCGCCCGGCGAGCGCCCCCATCGGCACCGAGGTCCACGGCGGGCGGGCGGTGGTCGTGCCGACCTGCTCGAGGCTCTCGCCGGTCTCGCGCGCCATCAACCGGATCGAGGCGAGCTGACACATGCGACCCTGGCAGGGGCCCATGGTCGTCGTCGTGTAGCGCTTCGAGAGCTCGATCGAGTCATAGCCCTCCTCGACGCTGAGGTGGATGTCCTTCGCGGTCACGTCCTCGCACAGGCAGGCAAAGCACTTGCCCCGCCCCTGCCGCGAGACAGGCTCGGGCACCGCGACCGGCTCGGGGTCGGCGATCAGCGCCGCCAGACGCTCGTCCTGCTCGGCGACCCGGGTCCGCGAGTCGGCGTCGCCGAGCCCGAGCTCGTGGGCGGCTCGGGCGCCCGCGACCGACCCCGAGAGCTCGGCCGCCCGCGGCTCTCCCTGCCCGGAGAGCTCGCCCGCGGCGAGCAGTCCCTCGGGAACCTCGGTGAGGGCGAAGACGCCGCGGCCGGGGTCATACGCGGTTCGGGCCCCGGCCTGGGCGATCAGGCCGGTCGCCGGGGCACTGCCGCCGGCGATCACGAGCAGGTCGCAACCGACTCGCTTCGCCCCCGGGCCGCCGTCGCCCGGTCCGAGCACGGCTTCGCGAACCCGCTTGCGCCCGCGGGCCTCGATCACCGTCGTCGCCCGGCGGATCTCGATCCCGGCCCGAGCCAGGGCCTCGGCCGGCTCGCCGGGGGGCGCCTCGCGCCTCAGGTCAGCGACCGCGGCGAGCTCGACCCCCGCCGCCTGCAGCTCGACCGCCGCCTCGAGCCCGCGGTCGTCGACAGTGGCGACCACCGCGCGGGTGCCGGGCCTGATCCCGTAGAGCGAGATCAGCCGGCGGGCGCCGCCGGAGAGCATCACCCCCGGGAGATCGTTGCCGGCGAAGACCAGCGGCTGCTCGATCGCGCCGGTCGCGAACAGCAGTCGGCGGGCGCGGACCTGATGCAGAGTGTCGCCCTGCCAGACCGGGACCAGTCCGTCGAAGCAACCCAGCGCCGGGGCCCCGGTGAGCACTTCGACGCCCGCGCCGCGCGCTCGCTCGCTGAGCTCGCGCGCATGCCCGTGGCCGCCCTCGGCAAGTAGCCGCCCGCCGGGCTCGGGCCCTTCGTCAACCAGCACGACGTCGGCTCCGAGCTCCGCCGCCGTCGTGGCGGCGGCGAGCCCGGCGGCCCCGCCGCCGATCACCAACAGGTCGGCGTGGCGGCGTCGGTACTCGGTCTGCCACTCGCGTTCGGGCCGCGCCGCCGCCGCCCGTCCGAGGCCTGCCGCGCCGCGGAGGACCTTCTCGTAGAGGGGCCAGAGGCGACGCGGGCGGATGAAGGTCTTGTAGTAGAAGCCCGGCGGCGTGAACGGGCCACCGAACAGGTCGGTGGCCCGCATCAGGTCGAATTCCAATGACGGGCGCGCGTTCATGTGCTCGACCTGCATCCCCTCGCGCGCGGGCTCGGTGCAGGCGCGGACGCCGGGCGCGTCGTCGACCTGGACGAGGCAGTTGGGGCACTGGCCGGCGCAGCAGAGCAGCCCGCGGCGGCGGTGGTACTTGAAGCTGCGCGAGAAGGTCCGCCGCCCGGCGGCGTAGAGCGCCGAGGCGATCGTGTCGCCTTCGAAGCCGCGCACCGTCCGCCCGTCGAAGCTGAACTCGATCTCGCGGCCGCGGTCGATCCGCTCGCCGTCGCGCTCGGGCAGCCGGGTCATCCGGGCATCACCCCGCCTCGGGCGCCGCCGTGCCCGGATCGGGCAGGGCGGTCATCAGCACCTCGTTGGTGCGCGTGTCGCGCTCGGCGACAAACCACGCGCAGCAGCCTGAGCGGTGATACCACCACTCGCGCTGGACCCCGGCGACGTTACGGCGAAAGTAGTTGTAGACGCCGAGCTCGCGAAGCTCGGGGCGCTCGATCGGCCGGGGGACGATCTCGCCGCCGTATCCGAAGTCCGTGACCTCGCGCGGGCCGCAATTGGGGCAGGAGAGGACGAACGACATGCCAGGCGGGCGAATATACCAATTTGCTCAGTGGGTGTATAGTCCCGAAATCGCACGCTCACCGTGCGGCCGACCGAGGCGGCGAGGAGGAGGAGAGAACCGGAAGATGAGCGACTCCCAGCGGTTTGGTGGCACCGTCGAGACCGTCCTCGAGCGGCCGCGAGCGCAGGCTCCGCCGGCGACCCTGGAGGAGGCGCGAAGCGCCCCCGGGCGCCGTGAGCGGATCGAGGAGCTAGCCAAGCGGATCGAGTCCGAGGGGATCGAGTACGTCTTCTTCCAGCAGGTCTCGATCACCGGCCGCGTGATGGGCAAGGGCGTCGTCGCCTCGTTCTTCCCCCAGGTCGCCGAGCGCGGCTACCAGCTGGTCTACGGCGCGACCGCAAACCTGTTCACCGACCGGGCCGGCAACTACATCGGCTTCGGACCCGAGGAATCCGAGCTGGCGGCGATCGCCGACCTCGACACGTTCGCGGTCCTGCCCTGGGACGACCGCGTCGCCCGGGTCTTCTGCGACTGCTACGACACCGAGACCGGGGAGCTGCTCGACGCCGATCCGCGACAGAACTTGAAGCGGATCGTCGAGGACTTCGAGTCCGAGCTCGGGCTTCACTTCCTGATCGGGATCGAGCCCGAGATGATGTGGCTGCGGCGCACCGAGGACGGTGGCGCCGAGGGCGTCACCAAGCCCTACTGCTACCACATCCACATGTTCGAGGAGCTGCGTCCAGTGCTCCTCGACGTGGTCGAGTACGGCCAGAAGCTGGGCCTCGACATGAGCTACGGCGACCACGAGGACGCGCCCGGCCAGCTCGAGCTCAACTTCCGCTTCGACCGGCCGGTGACCACCGCCGACAACATCACCACCTACCGGCAGATCATCGCCGCGGTCGGGCGCAAGCACGGCCTGCTCGGGACGTTCATGCCGAAGCCGTTCACCGGCGTCTCCGCGAACGGCCACCACCATCACTTCACTCTCGTCGACGACGACGGCACCAACGTCTTTCACGACCCCGACGGACCCGCGCAGCTCTCGGAGACGGCCCGCCACTTCCTCGGCGGCATGCTCGATCATTTCGGGGCGCTGATGTGCGTCGGCAACCCGACCGTCAACTCCTACTGCCGGATGTGGGATACCGGATTCTGGGCGCCGATCTACAAGAACTGGGGCTGGCAGAACCGCACCTGCACCGTGCGGGTCGCCTCGGGCGGGCGGTTCGAGTACCGCGGCGTCGACTCCTCCTGCAACCCGTACCTGACCGTGGCGACCCTGCTGCGGGCGGGACTGGACGGGATCAACCGCAAGAGCGACCCCGGGCCTCCCCAGCAGGAGAACACCTACGACCTGCTCACCGAGGGGGTCGAGATCGAGAAGGTCCCCGACAGCCTCGGTGCCGCGCTCGAGGCGCTGGACGCCGACGAGGTGGTCAAGGGCGCGATGCCGGGCCGCCTGTACAAGGTGTTCGAGCACTACAAGCGCGACGAGTGGGAGCGCTACCTGGCCGCGGTCACCGACTGGGAGCGCGACGAGTACCTGGAGGTCCTGCCCTAGCGCGGGGCGGAGGCGACCGGCGATGTGCGGAATCGCGGGGTTGATCTACCGAAACGGCGAGGCCGGCGAGCACGAGGTCGGCCGCGACATGGCTCGGATGCTGCAGGCGATGAAGCACCGCGGGCCCGATTCGACCGGCTACGCGCTCTACGCGCCGGCGCAGGACGTGGCCGCGAACGCATACGTGATGCGGCTCAAGCTCGCCGACCCGAAGGGTGCCGTGGACTTCGAGTTCGAGGACCGGCTTCGCCGCAACGCGGGTGAGGTCGAGCGGCGGCTGAAGACGCGTGGGGCGACGATCGAGGGGGTCAAGCGCGAGACCGAGTACTCCTCGACGCTCAGCTTCCGCTACGACGGCGACCTGCGCGAGCTCGCCGACTACGTCGAGGACGTCCGCGGCGTCGAGATCCTCTCGCTCGGTCACACGCTGGAGATCGTCAAGGACCTCGGCGACGCCGAGACGGTCGCCGACCAGTACGGCCTCAACGGGTTCAAGGGGACGCACGGGATCGGCCACGTGCGGATGGCGACCGAGTCCGACGTCGACATCGCCAGTGCCCACCCCTACTGGGCCTACCCCTTTCCCGACGTCGCCGTGGTCCACAACGGCCAGCTCACCAATTACCACCAGTGGCGCCGGCGGCTCGAGCGCAGCGGCCATCGGTTCCAGTCCGAGTGCGACTCGGAGATCATCGCCGTCTATCTGGCCGAGAAGATGGCCGGAGGGGCGTCGCTCGAGGACTCGATGCAGGCCAGCCTCGACGAGCTCGACGGCGTCTTCACCTACATCTGCGTCACCGACTCCGAGCTCGGGATGGCCAAGGACGAGCTCGCCGCCAAGCCCCTCGTGCTCTACGAGGGCGACGAGCTCGTCGCCCTCGCCTCCGAGGAGATCGCGATCCGCAAGGTGGTTGACGCCGAGATCGAGACCAGCGACCCCTACGAGGGCGAGGTGAGGGTATGGAAGCGGTAGGCGAGGCGCAGATCGCCTACGACGCTCGCGGCCTGGTCGAGCTCGACGGCAGCGCCCCCAACGTCGCCGAGATCGACGGCGAGAGCGCCGAGTTCGACGCCCGCGAGCTCTCGACCCGGAAGATCAACCTCGAGCTGCGACGCCTGATCTACGAGCACGGGGTGAAGCGGGTCACGGTTCGCAACCCGATGGCGCGCCACTCGATCGGGGTCGGGATCCTCGCTCGTTGCGAGATCACTTTCGCCGGCAGCCTCGGCTACTTCGCCTGTGGCCTGATCGACGGTCCCGAGGTCCTGGTCGAGGGACGGGTCGGCTGGTCGCTGGCCGAGAACATGATGTCCGGGGTGGTGGTCGTCGACGGCAACGCCGGCTCACTCGCCGGGGCGGCGCTGCGCGGCGGCGACCTCGTCGTCAAGGGACAGGTCGGAGCTCGGACCGGGATCGACCAGAAGGGCGGCACGATCATCGCCCTCGGCGACGCCGGCTCGATGACCGGATTCATGATGCAGCGGGGGCGCCAGATCATCTGCGGCGACGTCGGCCACGGGCTCGGCGACTCGATGTACGAAGGGACGATCTACGTCGGCGGCGAGGTCAGGTCGCTCGGCGTCGATTGCGTGCCCGGCGAGTGGACCGACGACGACACCGAGCTGGTCGAGCGCAAGTTCCGCATCCACGGGCTCGGTGAGCCGCCCGAGCTGCGCAAGTTCGTCTGCGGCAAGCAGCTCTACAACTACGACTCCCTCGAACCGAGCGAGCGCAAGCTCGTTCTCTGAGGAGGTACCGCGATGGCCGACGAGACAGCGCCGACCCGCAACACGGTCCTCGGGCGCAGCCGGATCTTCACCCCCGAGGTGATCAACGACATCCAGATGAAGGCCGACCTCGGCCGCTATCGGATGCGCGGCTTCTCGATCTTCAAGCCGATCCCGCACTGGGACGAGCTGATCTTTCTGCCCGGGACGCTGACTAGGTTCGTGATCGAGGGCTATCGCGAGAAGTGCGCGACCAAGACCGTGCTCGGTGGCCGCTTCGCGAGCAAGCCGATCGAGCTCGACATCCCCGTCTACATCACCGGGATGAGCTTCGGCGCGCTCTCGCTGGAGGCGAAGATGGCGCTCGCCAAGGGCGCCTCGATGGCCGGCACCGCCACCTGCTCGGGGGAGGGGGGAATGATCCCGCCCGAGCGCGACCTCTCGACCAAGTGGTACTACCAGATCATCCAGAGCCGCTACGGCTTCAACCCGCATCACATGATGCTCGCCGACGCGCTCGAGTTCTTCATCGGCCAGGGCTGCAAGGTCGGGCTCGGCGGCCACCTGATGGGCCAGAAGGTGACCGAGCAGGTCGCCGAGATGCGCTCGCTGCCGGTCGGGATCGATCAGCGCTCGCCCGCACGCCATCCCGATTGGCTCGGGCCCGACGACCTCTCGCTGAAGATCCAGGAGGTCCGCGAGGCGACCAACTACGAGATCCCGATCCAGCTCAAGCTCGGTGCCGCGCGCGTCTACGACGACGTCCGGATGGCGGCCAAGTGCGGCCCGGACATCATCTACCTCGACGGCGCCGAGGGCGGCACCGGTGCCGGGCCTCACATCGCGACCGAGGAGACCGGGGTGCCGCTGATGTCGGCGATCCCGGAGGCCCGCCGGGCCCTCGAGGACGTCGGCCTCGTCGACGAGATCGACCTCGTGGTCGCGGGCGGGATCCGCAACGGCGCCGACGTCGCCAAGTGCCTGGCCCTGGGCGCGAAGGCGATCGCGGTCGGGCACTCGGCGCTGATCGCGCTCAACTGCAACAAGGAGATCCCCGGGGTCACCGACTACGAGGGCTCGATGGGTGTGCCCGCGGGCGAGTGCTATCACTGCCACACCGGTCGCTGCCCGGTCGGGATCACGACCCAGGACCCCGAGCTGCGCAAGCGGCTGGTCGTCGATGAGGGCGCCGAGCGGGTCTACAACTTCCTCCACACGCTGACGCTCGAGGTCCAGATGCTCGCCCGGGCATGCGGCAAGACCGACATCCACAGCCTCGAGCCCGAGGATCTGGCGGCGCTCACGGTCGAGGCGGCGGCGATGGCCCGGGTCCCGCTGGCGGGGACCGACTACGTCCCCGGGGTGACCGAGGAGCGCGCCCTGAGCGAGATCAAGACGCTGCTCGAGCGCCACCTCGAGCACCCGATCGACTACCTGCCCGCCGATCGCGACGCGGTCGGGGTACCGGAGGAGCGATGACCCGCGCCGACCAGGTGCACGAGCCCGAAAAGATCGCCTCGATCGACGCCGAGTATCTCTCCGGCAAGCGCTTTCCCTACCAGGAGGAGATCTCGGTGGTCGAGGACGTCGACCTCGACGCGGTCACGCCCGGGGGCGACATCAACTGGCTCGAGGACGTCGAGCTGCTCGCGGAGGAGGGCGTGCCGGCGGTCTTCGACCGTTACTCGAACTCGTTTTTGAAGATCTACTTCGAGATCCCCGAGGGGCGCGAGAACGAGATCGCCCGCAAGGTGCTGATCAAGCACCTGCAATCGGGGAACTCCTATGGGATCCGGCTGAAGCAGCAGCACACGAAGTTCCCCCAGCCCGAGCTCGGCCCGTGGGTCGAGGGCTCGAAGACCGTCGGCTCGGACTGGCGGCCGCCGATCCTCGAGGGCTGGGAGCCGCCGGCCCACTGATGTCGGAGCTGCCGTCCTCCGCCCGTCATCTGATCGTCGGCGCCGGCGTGCACGGCCTGTCGACCGCGTGGCACCTGGCCCAGGCCGGCGAGCAGGCGCTGGTCGTCGACAAGTCCCGGGTCGGCGCGGGGGCCTCGGGGATCGCCTGCGGGGTGATCCGCAACAACTACTACCAGCCGGCGATGGCCGAGCTGATGGCGGCCTGCGTGGAGATCTGGGAGTCCGACCCCGAGGCGTTCACCTACCACGGCAGCGGCTACATCGCGCTCGGCCCAGCCGCGCAGGAGGCGGAGCTGGCGGAGGTGCACGAGCGCCAGCAACGGATCGGCTATCCGTCCGAGCTGCACACCGGCGAGCCCGCGGTGCGCGAGCACATGCGGGGGATCTTCGGCGACTGGCGCGCCGAGGGCCTGAGCGCCTGCCTGCACGAGCATGCCGGCGGCTACGCCTTCAACCAGGAGTCGATGCAGGCGCTCGCCGGCAAGGCGAGGGCGGCCGGGGCGCAGATCGCCGAGGGGGTCGAGGTGACGGGCTTCGACTGGGACGGCTCCGGGGCGGCCACCCGCGTGCAGACAGGCGCCGGGCCGATCGACGTCGAGCAGGTGGTGATCGCGGTCGGTCCCTGGATCGCGGGCCTCTGGCAGATGCTCGGCCTCCCCGATCGCCTCGACGTGCGCCGCCCCGACGGCAGCGTCGACGAAGCTCTGCCGATGTGGACTTACTGGTACCTGCAGGAGGGAGAGGTCGAGCTGCCGCCCTCGACGCTCGACACCGACGCCGGCGGGCCGCCGCCGGTGCTGCACGTCGACTCCGACCTGCCGCTGCTCGACGACGCCGGGACGCGGGTCAGCGACGGGCCCTGGGGGATCTACGTGAAGCCCGACCGCGAGACCGTCCAAGGGGGTGCTCAGCCGCTCACGGTGGGGCCCGACTTCGAGGTCGACCCGTACCCCACCGGCTCGGTCGATGACGACTTCCCGGACCTGTTCTGCGCGGCGCTCTCGCACTGCATGTCGCGGTTCGAGGGCTGTCGCTCGAGGTACGTCCAGGTGCGCTCCGGCGGCGTCGGCGCGTTCACGGCCGACAACTTCCCGATCTTCGACCGGATGCTGCCGAACGTCTACGTCGCCGCGGACTCCAACCATGGCTACAAGATGATCGCGGTCGGGCGCGAGATCGCCAGGGTGCTGGCCGGCGAGCACTCGACCCTGCTGCACCCGTTCCGCTACGAGCGGTTCGAGAGCGGCGACCTGCACCCGGTCTCGAGTAGCCCCTATCCCTGGAGCTGATCGGCGACCGGCCCGCGCCGGCGGGTGAGCGCCAAGCGGGCGGCGGGGGAGTCGCAGAAGGCCATGAACGCCTCGACCTCGTCGCGAACCGGACCGGTCGCGGCGCGGACGACGTGCCAATGGCGCAGCGGCAGGCCGCCGCGCGGCCTGATCGTCGCCAGCAGCCCGAGCTCGAGCTCGAGCTCGACCGCGGCCTGGGACTGGAGCGCGATCCCGAGCCCGGCCTGGGCGGCCTGCTTGATCGCCCCGTTCGATCCCAGAGTGAGCACGGTCGGGGTGAGCCCGTGGGTGGCGAGGAACTCCTCGCTCAGGGCGCGGGTGCCCGAGCCGGGCTCACGGACCATCCAGTGGCGCGAGGCGAGCTCCGAGACCGCCACCCAGCGGCGCTTCGCCAACGGGTCGTCGGGCGCGGTGACGAGCACGATCGGGTTCTCGGCGAAGGCCTGGCCCGTGAACCGCCCCGTGTCGGGAATCCTGCCGGTGATCGCGACGTCGGCCTGATGCTCGGCGAGTCGGGCGAAGACCTCGTCGCGGTTGCCGACCAGGAGGCTGATCTCGAGCTCGGGAAGACGCTCGCGAAACGCCTGGATCAGCTGCGGCGCCAGGTGCTCGCCGGCGGTGGTGACCGCGGTGATCCGCATGGTCGACGGCTCCGCGGTCGCCGCCTCGCGCGCGGCCCGAGCCCCGCGGTCGAGCAGCCCGAGGACATCGGCGGCGTAGGGCGCGAACGCCTTGCCGGCGGCTGTCGGCCTCAGGCTGCGGCCTGAGCGCTCGGTGAGCTCGACCCCGACCTCCCGCTCGAGGGCGCCGATCGCCGCCGATACCGAGGGCTGGGTGACGACGAGCTCGCGCGCCGCCGCGGTCACCGAGCCCCGCCGCAGCACGGTCACGAAGGCCTTCAATTGTGTGAGCGTGATCGCCATCCCGCAGCCTGTACCTATGGAGGTCACTCTATGAGTTTTTGGAATTCTAGACACGGCGCAGCGGGGATCACCGGCGCTCGGGGGATTGACCCGCGTATCGCGGGTCGATCCCCCGCTCAACGTCAATCCACCGCTCGAGACGCCGAGCGCTGGTAGCGGCTCACCCGGCGGCGCGGCGGCTACGTGTGCAGGGCCGAGTCGGCTCCGGCCAGGCGGCGCTCGCTGCGCGGAGGCTCGCCGCCGCTCGCCACCGTGGCCCGGGCACGGACGAGGTGGTAGAGGAGCAGGAGCTGGACCAGCGCCAGCGAGTCGGACCGATGCAGGTCGGTGCCCACGGTCAGCTCGCCGAGCCGGCGGATGCGGAGGTGGTTGGCGAAGCTGATCCGCTCCCAGACCGCCTCCTGTAGGGCCTCGGCGTGATCGGGGTCGAGGTTGCCGGGGATTCGCAGCAGCTGCTCGTGCTCGCGCTCGATCAGGGTCGGCCCGCCCTCCGTCCCGTCGATCAGCGGCGAGAGGTCGGGGTGGGGGAGGGTGTCGCGCAGGATCACGTCGGCGTCGAGGTGGGCGGGTCCGCGGCCGCGCTCGGGACGGAAGGCGACGACGATGTCGGCGTGCGCGCGCTGGGGCTGGATGTAGGCGTCGGCATCACCCTGGCGGCGGTCGAGCTCCGCCAGCGCCTCGCTGGTCGTGTACCCGCGCCGGCTGCAGTCGCGCTTCACCTTCCAGGCTCGGCGCAGGTCCTCGGGCGGAGCGAGGAAGACCCGGATCTCGTGCGCGCTGCGCAGCGTCTCGGTGTGGAAGTTGAGCAGTCCCTCGACGATCAGAAAGCGCGACGGGCGCAGGTAGATCGGGGCGGCGAAGGAGCCGTCGACGTGGTCGTAGACCGGCTTCAGCACCGGCTCGCCGCGGCGCAGGTGCTTGAGATGCTGGGTGAGGATGTCGAGGTGGTTGGCCTCCGGGTGCAGGGGCGTGATCCCGAGCTCGGCGCGGTGGGCGCGGTCGAAGCGGTGGTAGTCGTCGGCGGAGAGGTGGGTGACGTGGGCGTCGCCGAGCACCCTGAGCAGGCCCCTGGTCACGGTGGTCTTGCCGGCCCCCGAGTCGCCGACCAGCCCGAGCACGATCGCGCGCGTCATAGGCGTGGATCACACCACGACGTGGCGCGGCGCGCAACTCGCGCCCCTCGGGCGCAGGCGCGCGCCCCGCTCAGATCACCCGGCTCAGCCGGCCAGGGAGGTGACCGGGTGCTCGGCCAGCGCGGCGTCGAGCGCGGCGAGGACCTCGTCGGCGGTCTCCATGCTCGCGTTCTCGCCCATTAGCCCGATCCGCCACATCGGCGGCGCCTGCGGTCCGAGCCCACCGCCGATCTCGATTCCGTCCTCGCGCAGCATCGCGGTCTGCACTGCCTTGCCGTCGACCATCTCCGGGAGCCGGACGGCGGTCAGCGGCGCGAGCCGGTGGTCGGGGTCGGCGAGCAGCTCGAGCCCGCGTCGCTCGATCTCGGCGCGCAGGTAGGCGCCGGCCTCGGCGTGGCGGGCCCAGCGCTGCTCGAGGCCCTCGGCGAGGACCAGCCGCAGCGCCTCGTGCAGGGCGTAGATGTGGAGGATCGGCGCCGTGTGGTGGTAGGTCGCGGGTCGGGTCACCCAGTAGTCCTCGAGCAGCCCGAGGTCGAAGCAGAAGGGGACCGGGTGGCGGCGCGACCGAAACCGCTCCAGGGCTCGCTCGGAGACCGCGATCGGCGACATCCCGGGCGGAGCGGCAAGGCACTTCTGGGTGCACGAGTAGGCGTAGTCGATGCCCCAGCGGTCGAACTCGACCGGGATCCCGCCGAGCGAGGTCACGCAGTCGACCATCAGCAGGGCGCCGCTGGACGCGATCGCGTCCGCGAGCTCGGCGATCGGCTGCTCGACCCCGGTCGAGGTCTCGGCTTGGACCAGGGCGACGAGCCTCGTCTCCGGGTGGTGCTCGAGCGCCGCGACGATCTCCTCGGTGGGGACGATCTCGCCCCAGTCGGCCTCGACCACGATCACCTCGGCGCCGGCTCGGCGCGCCTTCTCTGCGATCCGGCGGCCGAAGAAGCCGCAGACGCCGACGACGACCGTCTCGCCGGGCTCGACCAGGTTGAGGATCCCGGCCTCCATCCCGGACGAGCCGGTGGCCTGCAGCGGCAGCACGAGCCCGTCCGTCGCCCGGTAGACCTGGCGCAGCTCCGCGACGACCTCGAGCAGGATCTCGTGCAGGTCGGGGTCGAGATGACCGAGCATCGGCTTCTGCATCGCTGCCAGCACCGAGGGGGAGACGTTGGTCGGTCCGGGCCCGCAGAGCAGGCGCTGCGGCGGATCGAACTCGGGGGCGGGTTGCGCTTCGGTCATCTCACACTCCGGGGTCGTGCTGGCCTTCGAAGGCGCCAGCTTGCCCGAACGCGACTTGGAATGCAAGCGAAGATTCTCCTTGTGCCCACGGGTTATCTCTATGTATCGAATCGGCTCGCGGACACGGTCGAATCTCTCTATCTTCGCTTGATCTGGGGGCGAATCGCCGCTTGACTGCCGCTTCCGGCCGATCGTTCAACCGAGGAGGGATGTGCCGTGACCCCGAAGAAGACGAGACTTCACCGCAGCGAGCTGGCGGTCCCGGGCAGCAACGTGCAGATGCTCGAGAAGGCGCCGACGCTCGGCGCCGACATCGTCATGCTCGACCTCGAGGACGCGGTCGCGCCCGACGACAAGGAGCAGGCCCGGGTCAACGTGATCGAGGCGTTGCGCGAGCTCGACTGGTCCGCCCCCTCGGTGTCGGTGCGGATCAACGGCCTCGACACCCACTACTGCTATCGGGACATCGTCGACGTCGTCGAGCAGGCCGGTGACCAGATCGACGCGATCGTGATCCCGAAGGCGAGCGGCGCCGGCGACGTGCACCTGGTCGCGACGCTGCTCTCCCAGATCGAGCCGGCGGTCGGGCTGCAGCGCCAGATCGGCCTTACGGTCCTGATCGAGACCGCGATCGGGATGGTCAACGTCGACGAGATCGCCCGCGCTTGCCCCGAGCGGATGGAGGCGATGATCTTCGGCGTCGCCGACTACGCCGCCTCGGTCCAGGCGCGCACGACCTCGATCGGCGGCTCCGACGAGGGCTACTCGGTCCTCACCGACGCCGACGAGGCCGCTGAGCGCGAGCGGCACTGGGGCGACCAGTGGCACTACCCGCTCGCGAGGATCGCGGTCACCTGCCGCGCCCACGGCCTGCGACCGATCGACGGCCCGTTCGGCGACTTCACCGACCCGGAGGGCTACCTGTCGTCGGCGCGCCGCGCCGCGGCGCTCGGCTATGAGGGCAAGTGGGCGATCCACCCGGCCCAGATCGAGCTTGCGAACGAGGTCTTCACCCCTGACGAGCACCTGGTCGAGAAGACGCGGGCGATCATCGCGGCGATGAACGAGGCCGCGGCGGAGGGCAAGGGCGCGGTTTCGCTCAACGGGCGGCTGATCGACGCGGCGTCGATCCGGATGGCGGAGAACCTGCTCGCGAAGCTGGAGCAGATCGAGCGGCGCGACACCGAGGAGATGGCGATCAGCGAGCCGCCGCACCGGCCCGAGTTCGCGATCAGCTCGGCGACCGCGAAGCGGCCACCGTCGGCGACGCCGAGTCGGCCGTCGCAGTCCGCACCGGCACCCTGACCCGGTCGCTCAGATGATCACCTGGACGGTACCCCCGTCGACCGACCACGCCGCTCCGGCGACGTAGGAGGCGCGCTCCGAGCAGAGGAAGACGATCGCCGCCGCCACCTCCTCGACGTAGGCGAGCCGGCCGATCGGGCGCTTGCGCCCCGCGGCCTCCAGCGCCTCCTCCCGGGTCTCGACCCCGGCCAGCTCGCGCGATTGGTCGAGCAGGCCGCCCTCGGCCATCCACAGCTCGGATCTGGTCGGACCGGGACAGATCGCGTTGACGAGGACTCCGTCGGCGGCGTGACGGTCGGCGAACAGGCGCGAGAGCGAGAGCTCGGCGGACTTGGCGACCGAGTACTCGGGCATCAGGGCCGACGGGCGCTTGCCCGCGGTCGACGAGACGTTGACGATCCGGCCCCAGCCTCGCTCGGCCATCGCGGGCACCGCGGTGCGCATCATGCGCAGCGGTGCCATCACGTTCAGCTCCCAGGCCGCGTACCAGTCCGCCTCGGGGACGTCGTCGAGGTCGCGCCAGCGCGCCGTGCCGGCGCCGTTGACGAGCACGTCGAGCTTGCCGAAGCGCTGCTCGCAGGCGGCGAGGATCCGCTCGCCGGCGTCGGCCGCGGTGACGTCAAGCGCCAACGCCTCCGCCGAGCCGCCCTCCAGGGCGCACTCCCGGCTCGCCTCGGCGAGCTCGTCCTGGCTTCGCGCGACCAGCAGCACCGAGGCACCTTCGGCGGCGAGCATGCGGGCGGTCTCGCGGCCGATCCCGCGGCTGGCGCCGGTCACCGCGCACGCTCGTCCGCGAAGCCCTAGGTCCATCAGCCGTGCGGCGCCCGGCTCTCGATCCGGTCGGCGATCTCGATCGGGGTCGCGCCGGCAAGCGCGCGGTGAACGGGACACTTGCCGGCGATCACCAGCAGCCGGCCGCGCTGCTCCTCGTCGAGCGTCTCGGGCACGCACAGCTTCACCTCGGCGCGCAGCATCGACTGGTTCGGCCCGTACTCAACCTCGACCTCGACCTCGACCGCGCCCAGCTCCCAGCCCTTTCGCCCCGCGTACATCTCGCAGGTGATCGCGGTGCAGGCCGCCAGAGCGGCGGCGACAGCGCGGCTCGGGCTCGGCCCCTCGTCGTTGCCGCCGACGGTTGTCGGCTCGTCGATGACGAGCGTGTGCCCGCCCTCGATCTCGACCTCGTGCGTGTAGCCGGCCCGCCGCCGCGCGACCACCCTCACGACGACGGCGTCTCGCGCTCGCGCCCGGCGAACAGCTCCGGCTCGTCGGTGTCGGCGAATCGGGCCATCGCGTAGGCGGCGTCGGAGGCGCGGTTGAGGAAGCGCATCAGCTCCGGGGAGGCGAGCCCGTCGTCGGCCGCGAGCGCGACCGTGCGCCGTTCGGCGCGCCTGATCACCGCCCGGGCGACGTCGAGTTGGGCGGAGAGCGTCGTCCCGCCCGGGATCACGAACTTCGGCGGCAGCTCGACCCGGTCCATGTGGCGGTCGATCAGCGCTTCGAGCTCGGCGGCCATTGCCGGGGTGACGCGGCTGATCCCGTCCTCGAGCCGGTCGGCGGCCTCGGGCGCGGTGGCAAGCTCGGCGCCGGCGATGAACAGGTCGTCCTGGAGCCGGAGGATGTCGGCGGCCAGCTCGGCGTCCTCGGCTCCGCACAGCGAGCGGGCGACGCCGAGTGCCGAGGCCGCCTCGTCGAGCGCTCCGTAGGCCTCGGTGCGCAGGTCGGATTTCGGTACCCGTCCGCCGTACCAGAGCGAGGTGGTGCCGTCGTCGCCCTTCTTGGTGTAGATGCGGACCACGAGCCCGACTCTAGATGATTGATCCCGAATTCACGCGCACCCGGATGACGCACGGACACCGTCGCCGGATCGCGCCCGTCGGGACTCGCCCATGCCCACCGGCATGGGCTTCGCCCGCCGCCCACGCCCGGCTCGGTCCTGTGCGCCCCCGGGCACACGTCAAGTCGGGTTCAACCATCTAGCTGAGCGGGTTGAAGACGATCCCGGTCAGCCACTTGGGGAAGAAGTAGGTGGACTTGGGCGGCATCGTCTCGCCGGCCGCGGCGACGGCGCGGACCTGTTCGACGGGCGTCGGGCGCATGAGGAAGGCAGCGTCGGTTCCCTGGTCGAGCGCGGCGAGCGCCTGCTCGGCCGAGGCCGTGTAGACGATCCCGCGCTTCGCCTCGATCTCGGTCGCGCTCATCCCGAGCGCGCCGCGGAGCACCAGCGCCTCGAGGATCGCGGCGTCGAGCGTCCGGTAGGCCTCCGAGACATCGGGGATCGCGCGCTCGAGTGCGGTCGGGTCCTTGAGCCGGAGGCGGAAGCCCTGGCGGTGATGGGCGTCGATGTAGCCGAAGACGCCGATCCCCTCCTCGCCGGCCGGGTCGAGCGCCTCGGTCGAAACCTCCTCGATCTCGAAGTGCGACCGCAGCGCGTCACGCAGGGCCTCCTGGGCCGAGACCTCGGAGAGGTTCGAGAGCAGGCGGTGGTAGCCGAACACGGTCAGACCCGGGTCCTCGAGCGAGACCAGCGCCATCAGCGTGTAGCGGTGCGGGCCGTCGCCGCCGATCGCGTCGGCGTAGGCGCGCGCGGTCTCGTAGCGATGGTGCCCGTCGGCGATCAGCAGCTCGGCCTCGGCGAGCTCGGCGCTGACGGCACGGTGTGCCTCGGGATCGTCGATCCGCCAGATCCGATGCGCGGTGCCCTCGCCGTCTGCGGCGTCGGCCCAGGGCTCGCCGCGGGTGAAGCCCTCGACGTGGCGCCAGGGATCGCCCGGGTGCAGCGAGAAGATCGGCGACAGGTTGTGCCGGGTCGCCTCGGTGAGCCGCAGCCGGTCCTCCTTCGGACCGGGGTGGGTGCGCTCGTGGGGGCGGACGAGGCCGGGGCCGTACTCGGTCACCCTGACCCGGCAGAGCAGACCGCGGCGGGTGCGCCGCGAGCCGTCGGGAGTCGTGTACTCCTGGGTCAGCGCCCAAAGCGCCGGCTCGCGATCGGCGGTGAGGATCCCCTGCAGCGTCCATTGCTCGAGCGTCTCGGCCGCGTGCGCGTAGGGATCGCCACCGCCCGCGGGCGCCTCGGGGAGGTCGATCTCGACCACGTTGAACGGCGATCGCGCGAGCAGGGCCTCGCGGCGCGCCGGATCGATCACGTCATAGGGCGGGGCGACGACGTCGGCCAGCGACGGCACCGCGGTGAGGTTGTAGTGCAGCGCGGTGAGCGGTTGGACGTCAGCCATCGGGACGCGCAACCCTAGCGGCGAACGATGCGGTTTCACGATCACCTGGCGATCGCCGATCCGCAGACTTGGCGTGTGTGGCCGACCGGCGAACGGCCGGGACTAGACTCGCCAGCACGGGGCGTGGCGCAGCCTGGTAGCGCGCGGCCTTTGGGTGGCCGAGGTCCCCGGTTCAAATCCGGGCGCCCCGATCGAAAGAAGTCCAAAGGAGGAAGACATGGACCTGAAACGACTGAGCAACAAGGCGAAGGATCTGGTCGAGAAGCGTGGCGGCCCCGAGTCACTGAAGCAGGACGCGGACGAGTTGCGCAAGATCGCCGGCAGCAAGGGCAGTCTCGGCGACAAGGCGAAGGCCGCCAAGGACGCGCTTCGCAGGCCCGGCGGCGAGCCGGTCCGGGCCGAGCCGCCGAAGGCCGAGCAGCCGGCGAAGACCGAGGAGGCCGCCAAGGCCAAGCAGCCGGCGGGCGATTCATCCGCCAAGCAGGGCGACGCCTGACCGGGGGCGCGATCGCCGGCAGGAACGGGCCGGCGGCGGTCTAATCTCGTCGCTGGGCCCCCGTAGCTCAGTGGACAGAGCGGCTGCCTTCTAAGCAGCGGGCCGCAGGTTCGAATCCTGCCGGGGGCATGAGGTGCGCGGGCGGGACCCTGCCCTCGTGGCTCGCCCTAGGCCGTGATCCCGGCGACCTCGAGGGCCTCGGCCTGGTCCAGATAGACGCGGATGCTGGTCGCACACCCGTGCTCGAACGTCCACAGGTGCGCGACGTCGCGCTCGAGATGAACTCCGCTGGCACTGCCCTTGGCAACGAGCCGCGCCAGCACCACCACGGTCGGCCCCGCGTCGAGGTAGCGCTGGGGCTCGAACGCCCACTCGGCCCAGACCTCGTCCACCATCGCGGTCCAAGCTTCGATCCCTTCGCGACCACGGAACACCTCGGGAGCATCCGGGTAGACCGGGGGCACTCGAAGCTCGAGGTCCGGGTCAGCGTAGTCGGGGAACGCGGCGGCCAGCTCACGGGAGGCGAAAAACTCATAGAGCTTGCGGGCGATCTCGATGTTCTCCTGCGACATGCCTACTCCGACAGCCCGGCGGCCTCGAGGGCCTCGGCGCGGTCCTGGTACAGGCAAACCCGGACGATCCTCTCCGCTCGGAATGTCCACACCAAGATTCCATGGGCCTCGAGCGTGATCCCGTCCCGTCCCGTGAGGTGGTTCGTGAACGCCAGGACGACGTGATCGCCGGCGTCGATCAGCTCGTCGGCTTCCCAGCGAACAGATCGCCAGGTGTTGATGAACGACTCGGTGAGGCGCTTGAACTCGTCCAGCGTGTAGACGCCGCGGTCCATGCCCAATGCGCGTGTCTGATCGAACTCGACGTCCGGTGCGGCGTCCTTGAACGCTGCTTCGAGGTCACCCTGGTCCAGGCCGCTCCATGCCTGGCGGACCATCTCCACGTTGTGCGGTGACATCGCCCGCAGTATCGCGCGGCGACAGCGCTCAGTCAGACGACCTTGA
>CAVVME010000005.1:0-33849 GCA_963749365.1 uncultured Solirubrobacterales bacterium | reverse complement strand
GGGCCCTCGCCGTCCTCGCGGCGACGCATGAGCTCGATCAGGTTGTGGCTCGGTGAGGCAGTAGACAAATTGGTTTACCCGTGCCAACCTACCACGCTCGACAACGGCTCAAGGGTACTCCCGGGCCGCGGTCGGATATAACTGGGCCGCTCGGGGTCGATCCGGCCCCCGGCCGGCATTGGAGTAGCGAGGGAGGCGAGATGGTGGCTCGCGGGGACGCTCGGATTCCCCGACGACGACTACACGGTCGCCGGGCCGTGAGCGCTCGCCGGCTCAGCGCCCGGAGCGCGCCTGCGGTGCTCGTCTGCGCGCTCTCGAGCGCGCTGGCGATCGCCGCGCCCGCGTCCGCCGATCCCCGGACGGCGCCGGGCTGCAACGGCGCCAAGCCGCTCTGCGAGCGGCCCTTCGACCGGGTCGTGCTGCCAGGCGCGCACAACGCGATGTCATCGTTCGACCTCGGCTGGAAGCTCCCCAACCAAACGCTGGCGATTCCGGACCAGCTTCGGGCCGGGATCCGGGCGCTGCTGATCGACACGCACTACGGACGCCTGCAGGCCGACGGCACGGTGCGTACCGACGACGACGGCGAGCTGACCGAGGGCGAGCGCGGGCTCTACCTCTGTCACTCGCTCTGCGAGCTCGGCGCCTCGCCGCTGGTCGACGTCCTGAGCTCGATCCGCAGGTTCCTGCGCCGGCACCCGTTCAACGTGCTCGCGATCGTCAACGAGGACCACATCGCGCCCGCCGACTTCGCCGCCGCGGTCGAGCAGAGCCGTCTGATCCGGCACGTCTACCGCGGCCCGCCCGGACCAAGCTGGCCGACCCTGCGCAAGATGATCGCCACCCGCCAGCAGGTGGTCGTGCTCGCCGAGCGCGACGATGGCGGCCTGCCCTGGTACCACGTCGCCTACGACGGGATCCTGCAGGAGACGCCGTACTCGTTCCGGACCCCGGACCTGCTGATCGAGCCGTCGAACTGGGCGGCGAGCTGTCGGCCCAACCGCGGTGGGACCACGGGCTCGCTGTTCCTGGTCAACCACTGGTCGCCGTCGACCGCGCCGCCTGAGCCCGACCCGGTGGCGTCGGCCGCGGTCAACGCCACCGACGTGATCCTCGGCCGGGTGCGGGAGTGCGAGCGCCTTCGCGGGCGCCTGCCCTCGATCATCGCCGCCGACCAGGTCAGCTACGGCGGGCTGCTCGCGGCCGTGCGCGAGCTGAACGGGGTCCGGCAACGGTAGATCCAGCCCGGGCAGGCTGAGCGGCTCGCGCTCCCATAAAGTGGCGGGCCCGCGATGGAGGAGGAGCCGAGAATGCCGGCGCGCAGGATCGAGAGTGAGATCGCCGTCGTCGGCGCCGGCATCGCCGGGCTCACCGCCGCCACGACGCTCGCCCGCGAGGGCGTCGACGTGGTCGTGCTCGAGGCCCGCGACCGGGTCGGCGGGCGGACCTGGAACACCGAGATCGGAGGCGAGGCGAACGAGCTCGGAGGCCAGTGGGTGGCGCCCTATCAGTCCGCGATCCATGCCCTGCTCGACGAGCTCGGGATCGAGTTGTTCGCGAGCTGGCGCGAGGGCGAGCACGTCTACATCGACCCCGCGGGCACGAGCCACCGCTACCAGGGTCATGACGCGCCGCTCGGGAGCGCATCCGAGCGCGCGTTCGCCGCCGCCGATGCGAAGCTCGACGCGCTCGCTGAGGAGCTCGACCCCGAGGCGCCCTGGGACCACCCCGACGCCGCGCGACTCGACTCGATCACCTTCGAGGCCTGGCTTCAGGCCGAGGTTGATGACGAGATGGCGCGCGACCTGCTCCGCTCCTGGCTCGCCGGCGGCTTTCTGGCCAAGCCGGCCCACAGCTTCTCGCTCCTGCAGGGGCTGTGGATGATCGCCGGCGCCGGCGGGACCTACGAGCTGTTCGAGCCCGATCAGTGCCTCGCCTACCGGGTCGTCGGCGGCTCGCAGCTGATCTCGATCCGGCTCGCCGAGCGACTCGGCGACCGGGTCCTGCTCGACGCTCCGGCGCGCCAGATCCGCTGGTCGGCGGACCGGGTCGAGATCGACGCCGGGTCGGTCGAGGTCGCCGCGCGGGCGGTGATCGTCGCCGTTCCCCCGAATATGACCAACGCGATCCACTTCTCCCCCGCCCTTCCGGGCTGGCGGATGCGGCTGGGCCAGTCGCTCTCCCAGGGCAGCATCAACAAGGTCCTCGCTGTCTACGAGACTCCGTTCTGGCGCGACGAGGGGCTCTCGGGCCAGGGCTTCGCGCCATATGAGCTCGTCCGCGAGCTCTACGACAACTCGCCGCCCTCGGCGTCCGCCGGCGTCCTCTGCACCTTCCTCGCCGGCGAGAACGCCGAGCGCGCCGGGCGCCTGAGCGCCGCCGAGCGCCGGAGCACGGTGCTCGCCGGGATGGCCAAGTACGTCGGCCCGGGGGCGCTCGAGCCGGTCGACGTGATCGAGACGGACTGGTCGGCGCAGGAGTGGACGCGGGGCGCCTACGGGGCCAGCTACGGGCCCGGCGGGCTGACCCGCTTCGGCGACGACCTGCGGCGCTCGATCGGGCCGATTCACTGGGCCTGCACCGACATCGCCGGCGTCGGCCACATCCATATGGAAGGCGCGACGCGCTCCGGCGCGCGCGCCGCGCAGGAGTGTCGGAGCGCGGTGGCCGCCTCCGCCTAGTGGCCTAGCCGGGCTCGCGCGACGCGCGCGGCTCGGCGACCACGTACGGGCGGCCGACGTAGAAGCCCTGGACCTGGTCGACGCCGAGTCCCTTGACGATCGCCACCGTCTCGGCGTCCTCGACCCCCTCGGCGACGGTCTTGATGTCGAGCGCGTGCGAGATGTCGACCATCGCCTGCACCAGCCGCCGGTCGAATGCGTTCCAGCGCACGTCGCGGATGAACTCCATGTCGATCTTCACGTAGTCGATCGGCAAGTGCTTGAGATAGGAGAACGAGCTGAAGCCGGCGCCGAAGTCGTCGAGGCCGAGGCTGAAGCCGAGCGCCGTCAGCGAGCGGGCGAAGGCCTCCGCCTCGTCCATCCTCGCCACCGCCGCCGTCTCGGTGATCTCGAAGCTGAGCCAGCTCGGGTCGAGCCCCGAGTCGATCGCCGCCCGGACGTCGTCGAGGAACTGCGTGCTCGCCAGCGAGTGGCCGGAGAGGTTCATCGCCATCGGCCGCGCGTGCCCGGCGAGCGCCAGCGCCTTGCCGAGCACGAGCCGGTCGATCTCCTCGATCAGCCCGAACCGCTCCGCCGTCGGCAGGAACGACGCCGGCGGGATCACGTCGCCGTCGTGGTCGAGCATCCGGACCAGGAGCTCGTCGCGGACGACGCTGCCCTGCTCGAGGTCGACGATCGGTTGCGCGTAGACGACCAGCCGATCGTCCTCGATCGCCTCCCTGATCCGAGCCACCCAGGTCAGGCTTTGGCCCCGCTGGCCGGCGTAGACGATCGCCTGCCCGCGGCCGGCCTCCTTGGCCTCGAACAGGGCGATGTCCGCCGCGATCAGCAGCTCGCTGCCGTCGAGGTCGCCCGCGGTCTCGTCGAAGGTCGCGATCCCGACGCTGACCCCGGTGGCGGTCTTGGTCGTCGCCTTGATCGCCTCGATCAGCCGGTTGGCGACCGCGACCGCGGTCTCGCGCGAGGCCCGGCGCAGGAGCAGCGCGAACTCGTCACCCCCGATCCTGGCGAGGAAGTCGTCGTCGCGGGCCTCGTGGTGAAGGCGGGCGCCGATCTCGCGCAGCAGCTGATCGCCGGCCTGATGGCCGAGCGAGTCGTTGACGAACCGAAAGGCGTCGACGTCGATCAGCAACAGCGCGCTCGGCTCGAGCGGCTGCGCCGGGGTCTGCTTCAGGTGCTCAGCGAGCTCCTCGTCGAAGCGACGGCGGTTGTAGAGGCCGGTGAGCGCGTCGCGGTCGACCTGCTGTCGAAGCTGCTCCTCGAACCCGCCCGGTTCCGGGCCACCGGGTCGCGGGGACCCCACCCTGGCGCCGATCCGGGTCTCCGGCAGACCTCCTGTGTCCCACTCGATCCCCATGCTCTCGCTATCGGCGCGAAAGCCCGCCGACCTGCACGCCGCCTGCCCTGGCGGCGTGCGCTGGACGAATGTTCGAACCGGCACCGGGGACCGCGATCATGCCGCGGCCCCCGGCGCCGATCGAGCCTCAGCCGCTCGCTTCCGACGCCGCCGCGTAGCGCAGCGAGCCCGGCGTCGTCAGCAGCTCCCCGGTCTCGAGCAGCGTCTTCAGGCCGGAGAGGATCATCGGCCAGCCTCCGTAGAGCTCGGGGTTCGCCCCCTCGCTGAGCTGGTCGTGGGTGACGGTGAGCAGGCACGAGTCCTCGACCTGCTCGATCTCCCAGGTCACCCGCGAGACGCCCTCGCCCTTGACCTGGTCGCTCCACAGCGCGGTGAAGCTCTGGACCAGCTTTCGTGGCGGATCGACCTCCAGGTTCTCGCCTGAGGCGATGTCGATCACCCCCGGCACCGAGGACTCATAGCTCGAGCCGGGCGTCCACTCGGACCTGGTCTCGACCCCGAAGCTGTACTTCGCCCTCATCTCGGGGTCGGTGATCGCCTCCCAGAGCCGCTCCGGCGTGGTCTTGATGTAGATCTCGAACACCCGCAGCGCTGCCGCCCCGTCGACGACCGCGTACCTGTCCATGCCCTGTCCTTCGCCTTCCATCACTCCTCCTCCAGTTCTCGCTTCAGCCCGCTGAGCGTCGCCGCCCAGGGCTCGGCGTATTTGCTCACCCACCGGTCGTGGACGAGCCGGATCGGGACCGGGTTCAGGAAGTGGAGCTTCTCGCGGCCACGCTTGCGCGTCACCACCAGGCCCGCCTCCTCGAGCACCCGCAGGTGCTTCATCACGCCGAAGCGCGTCATCGGCAGTCGCCGCTCGAGCGCGCTCAGCGTCTGCCCGTCACGCTCGAACAGCTCGTCGAGCAGGCTCCTGCGCGTCGGGTCGGCGAGTGCCTTGAACACCGCATCCACTGCCGACGAGTATACGTGACCATTTGGTCACATGTCGCCCGGGGTAGTCCGCCGAGCGGAGCCTTGCGTCCGTTATCGGGACGCATTCATCCGCTCGGCGCCGGTTTCAGCGGCCGATGCGCTCCTCGGGTGGCTCGGTCGCCTCGCTCCGATCCTCGATCTCGTCCGCGTCGAGCACGGCCCAGCCGACCCGCTCGACGAGCTGCGCGGCGAAATGGTCGGACTCGAGGTCTCGTGCGGTGATCCGCTCGCGAAGCAGCACCGGCTGCTCGTCCTGTCGGGCTCCGGCGGTGACGATGATCTCAGGCATTGGCTCGCCTCCTCTGGTCGCTGGCGTTCGACCCCACGGTGCCCGGCGTCCGTTTACGAGGGGTAAAGAACCGGTAATCGGTTCGTCAGAACGCGGCGCTCCTTCGCGACCGGCGCGCGGCGCCCGGCAGGTCGCCGGGCGCCGCGCTGGACCGCGGACAGCGGCGCGACCTACGCCACGCAGCGCTTGCTCTGCGAGGGCAGCTTCGCCTTCTGGTCGTGCTTGAGGCGGACAAGCTCCTCGCGGCCCTCGCCCCCGGACGTCTTCACCGCGAGCACCATGCCGACGCCCGGCGCGTACAGCTTGTACTCCGAGACCTTGGGCTCCAACGGCACCAGGTCCTTGGTCAACAGGGCGCCGGTGAAGTGGCCGAACGGGACCTGCGTCTGCTCGTCGACGCTCAGCACTTCGGCCCTGTCCTCGGCCTCGCCGGCGTAGTACTCCTGCCGGTACTCGAGCCCGGGCTCAGGGTCGGCGGGCATGATCACGCCCGGCTGGGCACCGTCCACGCCGGCCTCGAAGGAGCCGGAGTGGTTCTTGATCTTGCCCCGCTTGCACTCGACCGTGTCCTCGCCGAGGTACCAGACGTTGCCGTCGGCATCCTGGGCGTACCAGTCGAAGGTGTCCTCGACCACCTTGCCCCGCTCGGTAACCCGGTCGTGGACCACGCGCGCGGTGATGCCGTTCGCGATCAGCTTCGTCCGGTGGCTGACGCTGAGCACCACCCGCTGCTTGGTATCCCCGTCCGTCTCACGGTAGACGTAGCGGTCCCCGGGGACCAACGGGAAGTACGGGTTGTCGATCCGGGTGCTGAACTCGGCAGGGTCGAGCTCCACGGGCTCGCTGCCCTGCGGGAGCGGCGCCGCCGCCGCGGGGGTCGCCGCGACGGCAACGGTCACGCCGACGAGGCCGAGAGCGAGTCCGATCCGTTGAATTGGGTTGAGCATCGCTGCCTCCCTTGATTTGGCTTGGCGAGCCGACGGCCCGCCGCTTGCATTGACGGGGAGGTGTCTAACCCGGCCGAGTGAGGGGCGGATGAGGTTTCGGTGAGACGGGGATGAAAGCCGCGCAGGCCGAGGCTCAACCCAGGAGCAGATTGAGGCGCTCGATCCTGACGTGGTCGAACCCGACTCTGGGGACCGCGGACCCGTCGCCGAGCAGTTCGCGAACGGGCGATCTGCGGTGGGCTCGCACGAACACCTCGCAGTCGCCGGCCGAGGGGAAGCAGAAGCGGTCGAACGCATCGTCGGTGAACAGCCCGATGTTCTCGTCCCGACCGTCGGCGCGGACCACCCCGAACGAGTTCACATGATCGTGGGGATTGGTGGGATCCAGGGCACTCGTCGAAACGTCGATCCGGTAGAGCCCGGGGACGACGAGCCGTCCGGCGGAGGGCACGAGCTCGGGCGTCGAATGCCGGAAGCGCGCGTCACCGGCGAATCGTCCGGGCAACCCCTGGCGGCGCAGCGCCTTTGCCAGCGGGCGCGAGTCGGTATCCGCGCGCAGCAGCGCATGGGCGAAGTTGTTCGCCAGCGGAGCTGCGCCGTCAATCGTCAGGCCGGTCGGAGCTCCGACGAGCGAGAGGATGACTCGATTGAGGCGTCGGTCATCGACACGAGCTCGGTCGCAGGCCATCCCCCAAATGCCCACCAGCGGGTCGGATCCGTAGAAGGTCTGTGAAATCGCCAGCGGCGATCCGAAGGCGCTCTGCAGCGCCTCGGCCGACGCCGGCACCAGGGCGACGGTAAGCCAGCACTCGCGCAGCTTTACGTCGTCGCTACCCGCCCGCGGGCCCACCGCGAAATGCGCGCCTGTGTGCGCCGCGGAGGATCCCGTGATCACCGGGCCGATCACCGCGACGACGATCCAGGCGGCGAGCAGCTTGCGGGCGATGCCGCGCACCAGCAGATCATACGCCCGGATCAGCGCGGGCCCGCGGGTTCGATCCGCTGGAAGGTCTCGCGCGACAGGCGCTATTCGCTGACCTCGAAGCTGAACATCATCCCGCTCTCGTGGTGTTCGGCAATGTGGCAATGGGCCATCCACAGCCCGGGATTGGTGACGTCGAGCAGGATGTCCACCGTCTCGCCGGTCCGGACCAGCACCGTGTCCTTCCAGACCAGGTTCGGCTCGACCGTCCCGTCGCGGCTCAGGATCAGGAAGCGCCCGGCTCCGTGGACGTGGAACGGATGGTGCATCGGATGGTCGCCGCCCATCTCGTTGAGCAGCCGGATCTTCACCTGGTCTCCGACCCGGAATCGCCAGTCGATCGCCGCGTTTTCGGCACCGGACTCGCCGTCGACCAGCTTCCAGCGCATGTTGGCCGGAGTGGTGAGCCGGTTGACCTCGACCATGTCGTCCTCCCACTCGATCCCGTCGGCCGCTGCGTGGTCGTGCGTTGCCTCGCCTTCGTGGTCAGCTTGGTCAGCGTGGTGTTCGTGGCCGCCTCCGGCCTCCGCGACGACCTCGGCGGGCAGCAACTTCATCCCGCAATCCGGGCAGTGGCCCGGCTGCTCGCTGACGACCTCGGGATGCATCGGGCAGGTGTAGGTGGTTGGCTCCTCGCCCTCCGCAGCGTCGAAGTCCATCTCGGCGATGAACGAGATCGTCTTCTCGGGCGCCACATCCATGAACGGTGCGATCCGCTCGCGTTCGGCGACCATCTCGGGATTCGTGCGCAGGGCCTCGAACTGCTCGGCATACGAGGGCTCGGCCCGATCCTCGCTGACCCTGACCGTGGCCAGCCGATAGGCCCGGCCCGGGGTGTGGTGCTCGAGCCCCAGCTCGCCGGCTCGGTCGAACAGCACGTCGACCGCCGCGCGCTCGGACGGAGCGAGCACCACGTCGTCGACGAACGCCTCGCGCTCGACCCGCCCGCTGTCACCGCCGATCAGCTTCATCCGCGCCCCCGGCAGCACGACCTTGAACACGCGGGTGTTCGCGGTGTTGGTCAGGTGGAGGCGGACGACCTCGCCGCGCCGGGCGCTCAGCGCCAGGTCCGTCTCACCCGCCACCAGCAGCACGTCGCCGAAGCGGCCCATCGCCGCATGGGTCGTCTCGGTGCGACTGAACGGCGCAACCTTGCCGTCCTCGACCAGGATGTCGTCGAGCGTCAGCATGAGCTCCCGGTTGGCCGGCGGCCAGTATTCGGGATCCGCCGGCTCGACCAGCACGTTCCCGTACAGGCCCATTTCCTGGCCGTAGTCCTCGCGGATGTGCGGGTGATACCAGTAGAGCCCGGGGTCGGGGAAGCTCACGCGGGCGGAGAAACGCTCCCCGACTCGCATCGGCCGCTGAGTCTCGTGGGTGCCGTCGTAGCGGTTCTCGAGCCGCAGCCCGTGCCAGTGCACGGTCGCCTCGACGTCGCCCTGATTCTCGATCTCGACCACGACCTCGGAGCCCTCGCGGACCTTGAGCGTCGGCCCCGGGATCGAGCCGTTGTAGGCGAGCATTCGCACCGTCGCCGCTCCGAGCCGCTTCGCCACCGGCGCGATTCGCAGCTCGAAGCGCTCGCCGTCGGCGAGTTGGACGAGCTCTGATGAACCCGCCTCCGGCAGGCCGGCTGCCTCAGTCGGAAAGTGATCGGAAGTCGTGCTCATCTCGTCTCCTCTCGATTGAATCGGCGTCGATCAGGCCGGCGCCGGCGCCCGTGCGCGCGCCGACGCGGCGGTCTCGAAGGCGCGAATCGCCTTCGCGATGTGCTCGGCGTCGTCCTTGACCCAGCCCAGCAGCGCCGAGCCTCTGGTGTGCTGCCAGGTCATCCCGAGGAAATAGAGTCCGGGCGATTCGGTCACCCCGCGTTGGTGTTCGGCGCGGCCACGCTGGTCGAAGACCGGAGCGTCGATCCACGAGTGATCGACCGCGAAGCCGGTCGCCCAGATCACACTGCCGACATCGAGCGCGGTGCCATCCTCGAAGCAAACCATGGACTCCGCGGCATCGACCGCTCGCGGACGCAGCTCGACGCCGTGGCGCCGGCGCAGGTTCCGAGCGCTGGAGCCGATCAGCGTGTCCCGGCCCGCCATCCGCCGGCCGATCCGTGACCCGGTCGTCTTGCGGATCAGCCCGGTGGCGTCCAGATACCAGAACAGGTCGCGGCCGAGGACCCGTTGGGGCAACGGCGTCTGGCGCGAGCCGATCGAGAGGTGGACCTCGTGCGAACCCGCCAGCTCCTCGGCGATCTGGAAGCCGGTGTTGCCACCGCCGACGACGAGCACCCGCCCGTCCGGGATCGCGTCCGGCGCCCGATAGGCGCTGCTGTGGAGCTGGACTACGTCGGGATCCAGGCGCTCGGCGATCGCCGGCACGCGGGGGACCTGAAACGGGCCGGTGGCGACCACGACCTGCTTGGCCGCGTAGCTGCGGCCTTCAAGCTCGACCAGATAGCCGTCGTCGGTCTGCCGCAGCGAGCGGACGTGGCTTTCGAGCTCGACCGGGAGCTCGAAACGATCGGCGTACTCGCTCAGGTAAGCGGCGACCTCGTCGCGGCTCGGATAGCTGTCGGGGTCGCCGGGGAACGGGAGGCCCGGGAGGCTGCTGAAGCGCACCGGGGTGAACAGCCGCAGCGAGTCCCAGCGCTCGCGCCAGGCGGCGGCGGGCTCGTCGGCCGCCTCGAGAATCTTGAAGTCGCGCCCGTCGCGGGCGAGGAAGTATCCGATTGCGAGTCCGGCCTGGCCGCCGCCGATGACGACTACATCGAGGCCGGCGCTCGGACGATCGTGACTCGTACTGGATGCGGGCGGGTGAGGCATCTAACCCTTTAGGTTCGGGTCGGTTGAGAGGCGCCCGACCGATCCCCCGCGGCTCGGACGTGTGCGATTCCGTCAGACCCGGCCGAGCGCCGGACCTGATGCGGACGAGTGTAGCCCTCCGCCCTCCGCCTTTTCGCGGCTCGATCAACGGCCCCCGCGCCGCAGGCGCGAGCGGCCTGCCTCGATCGCGCGCCCGAGGCCGTCCGGGATCCGCGACCGGAGGTCGATCGCCCCGGCGCCAAGCACGCGGGCGCCGTGGGCGGCGAGGCGCACGAGCTGCAGCCGGTCGGCGAGCGACAGGTCCGAGAGGCTCGCGCTGCCGTCGCGCACCTCCTCGGGCCGGTAGCGGCGGCGGTCCTCCACGAACGAGATCGTTCGCTCGCAGACGTCGTCGGCGAGTCCGCACTCGCCGAGTCCCTGGCGAAGCCAGGCCAACGAGCTCTCGTAGCCGAGGGCGAAGTCGCTCACTCGAAGGTCGCGGCTGAGGAAGCCTCCGAAGTCGCCCATGAACTCCCCCGCCAGCAGGCTGCCGACGTCCTCGCCCGACTCGTCCTCGAGCAGCTTCGGCGAGATCACGTCGATCGCGATCCGCTCCTTGCCGACCAGGCCGGCAATCTCGCACAGCGCTTGATGCAGGAGCTCGGCCGGATCGAGCTCGCCGTGCCGGTCGCGACTGCGGTCGGGCTCGTCGGCGCGCATCCCCTCGCGCTCGGACTCAACCTCGTCGAGGAATCGCTCGAGCTGATCGGCCTGATCGAGGCCAAGTCCGTCGGCGAGCAGGTCGGCGAGGCGCTGTGCCCACTTGATCCTCGAGTTGTCCTTCTCGATCCGGCGCAGGTCGTCGAACAGGCTCTGCTCGGAGAGGATCGCGAGCGCCCGCGATGCCCCCTCCTGCCAGCTTGGGGCGGCGTCGGGATCGCTCCATTGCTCGGTCGACGCGTCCTCCGACCGCGGATCGACGAGCAGGTGGATTCCGGTGCCGTCCTCCTCCGAGTCGTGCAACGTGCGCCCGGCGGCGATCACGCGCCCAAGCGGTTGTGAGCCGAGCAGGCCCCCGTCCGTGTACCAGAGCTGCCCGGAGTCGGGGAAGCCCTCGATCCCCCGGCTCTCATATGCGTCCGCGTCAGCGCTGCGGTCGAGCAGCTGCGGGGCGAAGCCGCCCGGACTCGCGGCGGAGGCGAGCACGAAATCGAGCGGCGACCGCCCCTCCGGTTCGAGCATCTGCTCCACCCCGGCGCCAGGACGCAGCTCGAACCGACCCCAGTCGGCATAGGTGGCCGCCGCCACGGGCGCGTCGCGGCGCAGCCCCCGGATCGGATACGAGAGCCCGCGCAGCCCGGTGACCTGGATGTGCAGCGCGATCGGTCGCCGCTGGCGGTAGTCGATGGCGCCGGGATCCGCGCGCGCCGGGCCATCCTCGGCCAGGACGGCGGGCAGGCGCTCACGCAGCTGATCGAAGCTGAGCAGCGCGCGGGAGTCGCCGCTCAGCAGGAGCGGCAGGTTGACCCGCTCGACCCACGCCTCGTGCAGGAGCTTCTCGGGATCGAGGCCGGTGAGCAGAGCATGCGCGCTGAAGAAGCCGACCAATGCCCCGGCGGAGGCGCCTCCGATCGCGTCGATCGTCGCCTCCTGCTCCTCCTCGCCGTCGAGGTAGCGGACCGCGTTCGCAAGCCCGGCGGCCGCGCCCGCCTCGTAGGCGCCCAGCGAGGCCCCTCCGGAGAGGGTCAGATAGAAGCGAACCGGCGTGATGGTCGTCTGTCGGCTACCCGCCGCGTCGCCCGCCTATCCACCGACTACCGAACGACCCAGGTGTCCTTGACGCCGCCGCCCTGACCGCTGTTGACGAGCAGCGAGCCCCGCTCGAGCGCCACCCGGGACAAGCCGCCCGGCAGCGTCCACGCCCGCTCGCCGAAGCGGATCACGAACGGGCGCAGGTCAACGCGGCGCGCTCGCAGGGCCCCGTCGCAGAGCGTCGGGTGGCAGGAGAGCTCGATCCGGCGCTGAGCGACGAACTCCTCCGGGGCGCGCTTCAGCGCGCTGAGGGCGTCCTCGCGCTCGGTCTTGCTCGCCTCGGCCCAGATCACCACCCCCTCGCCCCCCATCTCCCCGCGTGGCTTGACCACGAGGTCGTCGAGCTGGGACAGGACACGGTCGCGTTCGCCCGGCTGGCCGAGGTCGTAGGTCGTCACCGACTCGAGCACCGGCTCCTCGTCCAGGTAGAAGCGGATCATCTCCTCGACGTAGGCGTGAATGAGCTTGTCGTCCCCGATCCCCGAGCCGGGGGCGTTGACGCAGCTCAGCCGGCCCTCGCGGCACGGCTGGAGCAGCAGCTCGCCGAGGGCGGTCGGCTGACCGCCGGGATCGGTGAAGCGATCCTCGCCGGTTCGCTGCAGGACCACGTCGAGCTCGATCGGCCGCCCGTCGACGCGCGCGGTGAGCGTTCCGTCGTCGCGCTCGAGGGCATCCGTCGTGACCGCAGGGATCGAGAGCTCACGGGCGATGCGGGTGTGCTCGTACCACGCGGCCGCCGCCTCGCCCTCGCTGAGGAGAACGATCGAAGGCTGCCTCGAGCCCGCGGGCGCGCTCGCGAGCAGCGCCTCGCCGAGCCGCACGAATGCGTCGTCGATCGGCGCCGGGAGAGAAGCGGCGGCGGGATGGAGCTGGGTGAGGCATTCGCGCGCGGCGACGGCGTAGGCGATCCCCGACGGCATCCTGATCTGGTCCTCCAGGACCCTGAACCGGCCATCCGGAGATCGCACCAGGTCGAAGCCGACCAGGGTCAGCCAGGCGGGCTGATTCGCCCCTCGCATGCTCGGCTCCAGGTGGGCCGAGCTCTCGATCGCCCGCTCGGGAACGACTCCGCCCGCGACGATGGCGCGTTCCCCATAGACGTCGGCGACGAACCGCTCCAGCGCTCGCGCGCGCTGGACGACGCCGTCGGCCACCTGGCGCCACTCCGCCGCGGTCAGGATCCGGGGCACCGGATCGAGCGCGAACATGCCGTCGGCGCTGGCGCCGAAGGTGATCCGGCGTTCGCGTAGCTCGCTCGAGAGGGCGGTCGCGAGCGCGTCGAGATCGAGCTCGGCGAGCCGCTGCAGCAGCGCGACATACTGGGGGCGCGGCTGCCCGCCGGGCTCGAAGGCCTCGTCGTAGATCCCCTCTTGCAGCTCGTAGCCGGCGGGAATCGTGGTTGCAGGAGCCAGGTCGGACATGGCCTGCCGCCGAGCCTAACCGGGCACGATTGGCGGCGGCTGCGAACCTTGACGCCTGAGCGCGCCCGTTTTCGGGTAGCAGCCATCCATGACCGAGGTCGAGGCCCCGCACGAGCAGCTACCGCCACTCGAGCTGCGCCGCCTTCGCGATCTCGATCTGCGCGACCCTCCCGATCAGGGGCAGCCGGCTCACATCGCCTCAGCGTCGGGGATCGCCAAGCGAGGCGACTTCGTCTACGTCGTCGGCGACGACCAACTCCAGGTGGGGGTGTTCGAGCTCGCCGGCGGTGCGGCCGGGGTCGCGCGCCGTGTCCTTGGCGGCGGCGACCTACCCGACGACCCCGGCGAGCGAAAGCGTGCCAAGCCCGACCTCGAGGGCCTGACCACGCTGCCGCCGGTCGAAGGCGAGCCCAACGGGGGACTGCTCGGGCTCGGATCGGGATCGAATCGGGACCGCGACCGCGGCTTCTACTGGTCGTTTGCCGCCGACGGCTCGCTCGCAGGCGAGCCACGGACGATCGAGCTCCGACCCGTGTACGACGCGATGCGCAGTGAGCTCGGTGGCGAGATCAACATCGAGGGCGCAGCCGTAGTCGGGGATCGGCTCTGGCTCTTTCACCGAGCCAACCTGGGCAAGGCACCGAACACGGTCGCCGAGTTCGAGCTCGGTGACCTGTCGCGGACCCTGCGCGAGGATCTGGTCGTCGATCCGGACGAGCTCGCCGCGATTCGCGGCTATGAGCTCGGCGAGCTCGGCGGCGTGCCGCTCTGTTTTTCGGACGCCACGGCGCTGACGGAGGAGCTGATCTGCTTCAGCGCCTCGGCCGAGGGCGAGGAGGACGGCGACATCCACGGCTCGGTCGTCGGAACGATCAGCGACGACGGGTCTGTCCGCCGGCTGCGAACGATCGACCCGCGCTGGAAGGTCGAGGGCGTGCATGCGACGATCGACACCGGCGTGATCGACTTCCTCTTCGTCTGCGACCAGGACGATCCCGACACGCCCTCGCCGCTCTTGAGCGCGACGATGCCGATCGAGCGCGAGCTGGACCAGAGCAGGACCTGAGATCGTGGCCGGCGCCGAGCGTGGGCGCAGCTGCGCCCACGCGGCTTAGGCTTCGCCGCGAGCGGCCTTGATCTTGCGCCAACCGCCGGCCCGGTTGTTGGCGATGATCTCCCGGAACATCGCTGTCAGGGCCGGTTCGTTGATCGGCTCACCCTCGCGAAAGGAGATCGTGCGCGCGGTCTTGTTGTCGTGGCCGGCGGTGATGATGCCCTCGGGGTCGGGGACGATCGCGCCGTCGTAGAGGAAGACGTTGACGTGGTCCTTGGCCGCGAGCAGCGCGCAGATGTTGCCCTCGAGCACGAAGTACGGCTGCACCGTGCGCTTGATCGTCTCCTCGACCGCGGGGTCGGCAGCGTGGACGAGGTCGCGCACTCGGTGACAGATCTGCTGCTGCCAGGTCGGCAACGGGTCGATGTAGGCGTCGACCCGCGGGTCCTTCACATAGCTCATTCGCGCTTTCTCCTTGGATAGCGACAACCACCTGCCATTTGATCAGGCGCGCAGGTAGGCCAGCACCGCCAGCACCCGGCGATGATCGTCAGGGCTGCTGGTGAGATCGAGCTTCGAGAAGATGCTCGTCACGTGCTTCTCCACCGCGCGCTCGGTGACCACGAGCTCCTTCGCGATCGCCTGATTGCTGCGCCCCTCGGCCATCAGCTCGAGCACCTCGCGCTCGCGCGGCGTGAGCTCGAGCAGGGGGTTCTCGTCACGACGCCTGCCGACCAGCTGTGAGAGCACCTCGGGATCGAGCGCCGAGCCACGATCGCCGACCCGTCGTCGGTGTTCGACGGGGGCATGCGCACGTCGACGACCGCGACCTCGGGCTTGTGCGCTCGAACCTTGCGCGGCGATCGCGCCTTCCACGCCACCCTGCGGACCTGGTCGCCCGCAACGCCTACGGCAACGCGACGATCGACGAGTTCATCGCCCTCGCCGAGGCACGGTCGGGCCGCCGCCTCGACGGCCTCTTCAGGAGCTGGCTGTTCCGGCCCGGGAAGCCGTGACCGTGACCGGAATTCGCTGCACCTCGTTGTTGGCATAGCCGCCGAGGTTCCAGCTCGCATCGAGCGGCTGGGCGTTGCCGGCCGCATCCGTCGCGCGGCAGCAGAGCTCATAGACACCGGGCTCGCCGGGATCCCAGTCCCAGTCCCACGAGCGCCACGACCACGCCGAGCGCTGAGAGCCGAGCCGCGCCTCGCTCCAGCTCGCGCCGCCGTCGACGCTCACCTCGACCCGCTCGATCGGGCCGAAGCCCGACCAAGCGCGCCCGCGCACCGTGCACGGGCCGCGCTCGAGCACGCGGTCGCGGGTGGTGAAGTCGGGGATCCCCGGCGGGATCATCAGCGATCGTGGCAGCACCCGGGTCACGGCCTCGCCCGGCTCGCCGGGCGTCTGTCGCAGGCGATAGCTCCGTGTCTGCTGGTAGCCCTCGAAGGGCCGGTCGAGAACGCTGATCTCCTCCAGCCACTTGACGCTTGTCATTCCGTACCAGCCGGGCACCACCAGTCGCAGCGGAAAGCCGTGCTGGGGTGGGAGCGGCTCGCCGTTCATCGTGTATGCGAGCAGCACCTCCTCGCGCCGCGCCTCGGCGAGCGGCAGGCTGCGCTCGTATTGCTGCACCTCTCCGCCCTCGACCCCGCGATCCGAGCCCCGGAATAGCACCTCGACCGCGTCCTCGTCGACCTCGGCCTCGTCGAGCAGGTGAGCCAAGGGAACCCCGGTCCACTCCGCATTGCCGACCGCCTCCAACAGCCACGGTTGGCTCAGCGGCCGGGGCGAGAGCCGAGCGCGACCGTTGCCGGCGCATTCCAAGGTCACCGCGATCGTCGTCCCCGGTCGTGCGCGCAGCTCGTCAAGCGACAGCGAGAGCTCGCGCCCGACCCGGCCGCCGACGATGAGCCGCCAGGTTCGCGGCTCGACAACGGGGACGTCGTAGTGGATCAGCAGGTAGTGGAGCCCGGCCGGGGTCAGGTCGTACGCAAGGGCTTCGAGCGGCAGCCCGTGGTTACGGGTCGCGAGCCGCAGCTCCTCGGGGGTGAGCCGTTCCGATGGATCGACGCCAGGGAGCTCGGCTGACGGGTCTGTCTCGTCGATGGCCGTGCCGCGATTCTAGGTTGAGAGGGCGGTAGGTGGCGCCGGCACCCATATTCTCTGCCGGGGTGTTGCGGCTCGTCACGATTCCGATCAGCCACTACTGCGAGAAGGCGCGATGGGCCCTCGAGCGAGCCGGAATCCCGTACCGCGAGGAGCGCCATGTCCAGGCGATCCACCGGATCGCGGCGCGCCGGGCGGGCGGCGGGCCCACGGTCCCCGTCCTGGTCACCCCGGACGGGGTGATCAGCGAGTCGGAGGAGATCCTCGTCTGGACCGACGCCCGCACGCCGCCCGCACACCGGCTCTTTCCCGCGGCCCAACAGGAGCGCGCCGAGGTCGAGCTCCTGTGCCGGCGCTTCGACGAGGAGCTCGGGCCGAAGGGCCGGCGACTGATGTACATCCACATGCTTGCCGAGCCCAGACTCACGCTGCGCTTCAACAATCAGGGCGTCCCGCCTTGGGAGGATCGGGCGCTGCGGCTGGGATGGCCGCTCGCCCTGCGCTGGCTGCGACATGCCCTTGCCATTCGACCCGGGATCGAGGTTGAGGACGAAGCCGCGGTCTGGCGCGAGCTCGACTTCGTCGCCGAGTTGCTCGCCGACGGCCGCGAGCATCTGTGCGGCGAGCGCTTCGGCGCCGCGGATCTCACCTTTGCGGCGCTGTCGGCCTCGGTTGTGATCCCTCCCGTCTACGGCGTCACGCTCCCCCAGCCCGACCTCCTGCCTGCCGACACGGCCGCGCTCGTCTCCCGTGTCCGTGAGCACCCCGCCGGCAGCTACGCACTGAAGCTCTTCGCCGATCACCGCCGCGAGACAATCGCCTGACGAGACCATGCCCGGCAAGATGCTTTCACCGTGCGCCGGCTGATCTATCTGCTCCGCCACGCGAAGTCGAGCTGGGACGAGCCCGAGCTCCTCGATCACGAGCGCCCGCTCGCAAAGCGGGGACGGAAGGCGGTCGTGCTGCTTGGCGAGCACTTTCACGAGGCCGCGGTCGCCCCCGGACTCTTGCTCTGCTCGTCAGCGGTTCGCGCGACTCAGACGCTCGATGGTGTGCGCGAGGGGCTTGCGCCCGGGATCCCGGTCGAGATCGAGGCCGACCTCTACGCCGCAAGTGCCGCCTCCCTGCTGGATCGCCTGCGGGGCCTTCCGGAGGACCTCGACTCGGTGATGCTCGTCGGCCACAACCCGGGGATCGAGGACCTCGCCGCCGAGCTGATCGGCGACGGCGACCCCGAAGCGCGTGCCGCATTGGCGGCGAAGTATCCGACCGGCGGCTTCGCGACCCTCGCCTTCGAGGGGGCGTGGCGAGAGCTCGGCCCGGACGCCGCGACGTTGGAGGCCTTCGCGGTGCCGAGGCGACTCGGGTAGACCGGGGCCTCGCGACATGATCCAGTGCGCCCTCAACGGCAGCTACACGCGCGACGATCACCCGGCCGTGCCGGTGACGCTGGCGCAGCTCGTCGAAGACGCGCTCGCCTGTCGGGAAGCCGGCGCGCAGTCCGTGCACCTGCACCCGCGCCGGCCCGAGGATGGGCGCGAGTCGCTTGTGGCCGAAACACACGACGCCGTGGTGGCGGCGATCCGGGCCGCCGCTCCGAATCTGGAGATCTCCTGCTCGACCCAGGAGGACATCGACCTCGGCGCCGCGCCCAACCGGATCGCGGCGATCCGGGCGTGGGCGAGCCCGCCCGATGCCGTCTCCCTCAACCTGGTCGAGGACGGTGCGATCGAGCTCGGCGCTGCGCTGCTCGATCTAGGGATCGGTATCGAGGCTGGGGTGTTCACCCTCGAGGATGCCGACGCGCTGCTCGCCGCGCCATGGGCGAAGGCGGTCCGCCGGGTGCTCGTGGAAACGATCCATGAGCACGATGACCGGGCTGCGGTCGAGCTCGCCCGGGCGATCGACGCCCGCGTGAAGCGGCTCAAGCGACCCCGTCTGTGGCACGGCGACGCGCAGGCGAACTGGGCCGTCGTCGACGCGGGACTGGCTGCAGGGGTCGATGTTCGGGTCGGCCTCGAGGACACGCTGATCGCCCGCGACGGCGGCCCGGCCCCCGCCAACGCCGCCCAGGTGGCGGCGACGGTGAAGGCGCCGCCCCGCTAGCGGCGCCCTGCGGCCTCGGGAGTGCGTGCGCCTCGGATAGCCGACCAGCGACCCCCGTTCCTCGTCCCAGAGCTTCAGTCGCAGCGCGGCGAGGCCGCTGCGTAGGTTACGACCGGGGTGTCGACAGCGGGCGTTTGCCGCCCGCGACCCGAACATCGAGTTGTGGGTCAGGTCATGAAAGATGGAGTACATCCGGATCAGGAACACGGTCGCGACCAGGCCGAAGCCGATCGCGAGCCCGGCACCCGGCTGGACGATCGCGGCGAGCACCCAGATGCCGAGGTAAGGCAGGACCACGCTCGCGATCTGGCCGAGGCTGCGACTGCGGTCGACCTCGAGATAGGCGGCGAGGTCCCGCTTCCAGATCCTGCGACCGGGAATCTCCGCGCTGGTCCCTGAAGCGCCCGTCGGCAAGGGGGTCACGGCAATGCATTCGCCGCGGCGCCCGATCCGGATCACCCGGCATGGGTGGACGCCTCAGGCGGTCTCCGGGTACTCGTCATGAAGGTTCCACCATTGATATGGCGGGGTCTGGGGATAGCCCTCCGGCGAGTCCTCCCACTCCTCCTGGCGCCCGAGCGCCGTGATGTCGAGGTAGCTCCAGGTGCTGCCCATCGCCTCGTCGCCACGGCTGTCGACGAAGTAGGTGCGGTAGACGCCGGCGCGATCGCGGATGAAGGCGTTGGTCCCGTGCCACTCGGCGACGCCGAAGTCGCCGTCGAAGTCGTCGGTGATCGTGTACCACGGGATCTCCCACCCCATCCGCGCCTGCCAGCGTTCGATCTCAGCCTGGGGGGCACGCGAGACGAAGACGAGCGTAGTGTCGCGGGCGTTCAGATGGGCCAGGTCGCCTACCTGGTCGGCGAGGAAGGAGCAGCCACCGCACCCGCGCTCGGGCCAGCCGCGCACACCCGGCTCGAAGAAGAAGCGGTAGACGATCAGCTGCCTGCGACCGTCGAACAGGTCGAGCAGGCTCGCCTTTCCGGTCGGCCCCTCGAACTCGTAGTCCTTCTCGACGAGCATCCAAGGCATCCGGCGGCGCTCGGCGGCGAGCGCGTCACGCGCGCGGGTGAGCTCCTTTTCCTTCACCAGCATCTCCTCGCGCGCGGAGTCCCAGTCCTCGCGGGAGACGATCGGCGGTGTGTCCATCTCGGTTCGTCCTCCTTGGCCGACGTCGGATCCGGCTCATCAGGCCGCGGGTCGCGGCTCAGTCGGGGTACTCGTCCTTGCGCCAGGCTCGAGGTTCCTCGGGCTGGGCCTTCGGGGTGCGGTCGAGCAGGAAGCTGTAGTACGGGGCGACGAACGGGTCCGGCGCGATCACCGTGTAGGTGTGGTAGACGGTCCCGTTCTCGCGCGCGAAGGCGATCCAGCTCGGGCCCTCCCGCAGACCGTCCTTGAGCTCGGCTCCAACCTGGCGCGACCATTCCTCGAGCCAGCCGGGCGGACTGTCGATCATCTCCTTCACCTCGGGGATCTGCTGCGCCTGCTCCTCGGTCATCGCGAGGCCGAAGTCGAAGGGAAACTCGGTGTTGTACGTGGAGACGTAGGGGAACTCCCAGCCCATCCGCTCCTTGTAGGCGAGCAGCCGCTCGATCGGCGCCCGCGAGAAGCAGATCAGGGTCACGTCGCGGTGGTTGAGGTGAACGAGCGAGCCCTCGAGCCCGTCCCCGACGTTGGTGCAGCCCGGGCAGGCACCGACTTCGTAGTCGGGGCCGAACATGATGTTGTAGGCGAGCAGCTGTGAGCGACCTTCGAACAGCTCGGCGAGCGTCTTCTTGCCGTCCTCGGTGTCGAACTCGTACTCCGTCTCCACCGGCACCCAGGGGAGCTCGCGCCGCTTCTGCTTGATCTCCTGATTTCGCTCGGCCTGCGCGGCCTCGAGCTTCGCCAGCTCGTCCCTGGCCGCCTGCCAGTCCTCGCGACTACCGATCTTGTGCTCCGGCATCTCCTCATCCTCCTCTTCGCTGGGCCGCCGCCGGTGCGGTCGAATCACCGGCGCGGGACGATTCTGAGGTCACAAATTAGACCCCAGGCCGAGCCGGAACTCATCGCTCGGCGTGGGAGGAGGCAGGAGAGCCGCGCCGAAGGACCACTGGTTCGGCACCTTCGACAGATGGAGAGCACTATGCAGGCAGGCGATTCGGCTCGGAAGGGCGACTCGGGATGGGCGGCCTTCGCGGGAGTGATCATGTTCGTGGTCGGATCGCTGAGCGCCCTCTGGGGGCTCGGAGGAATCCTCAACGACGACATCGTGGTCGTCGGCGGCCACGGCGCGATAGTCGCCGACATCACGGTATGGGGCTGGGTCCATCTGATCCTCGGCTCGCTGATCGCCCTCACGGGGATCGGTCTGCTGACCGGCAACACCGCGGCCCGGTGGTTCGGCGTCTTCGTCGTCGCCGTCAACGCGGTCGCTCAGATCGTCTGGTTCCCCGCGGCGCCGCTGTGGGCCTTCCTGATGATCATCCTCGACATCACGATCCTCTACCAGCTGACCGCGCGCTGGGACTCCCAGGCGAAGTGGGACTGATCGTCCGCGCGCTGCGGGAGCGACGTTTCTAGCCGACCGGTCCGCGATCGAGGAGAATGGGTCGGTGGCCGCGGAGATCTCCCAGCAGCGCAAGGGGGAAGCGTTTCGCGCGCTGCACGAGGGATCGCCGTTCCTGATCCCGAACCCGTGGGATGCGGGCTCGGCAAAGGTGTTTGCGGCGCTCGGGTTTGAGGCGTTGGCGACGACCAGCTCCGGGTTCGCCTTCACGCTGGGACGACAGGATGGCGACGTCACCCTCGACGAGGTCGTAGAGCACACCCGGGCGCTGGCCGCGGCGACGAGCCTGCCGATCTCGGTCGACTTGGAGAACGGCTACGGGCCGGATCCCGCCGACGCCGCCCGCGCCATCTCCCGGGCCGGAGAGGCGGGGGCGGTGGGCGGCTCGATCGAGGACTACGACCCCGTCGGCGGCATCTACGAGATCGAGCACGCGACCGAGCGCGTCGCCGCCGCCGTCGAAGCCGCCAGAGACCTCGACTCTCCGTTCACGTTGACGGCGCGCGCCGAGAACTACGTCCGCGACCAGCCCGACCTCGACGACACGGTGGCACGCCTGCGGGCCTACGAGCGGGCCGGGGCGGACGTGCTCTACGCGCCCAGACTTCCGGGCGTGGAAGAGATCCGGGCGATCCGGAGCGGCACCTCGAAACCGCTCAATGTGCTCGCGGGACCTGGGGCCTCGGTCGCCGAGATCATCGAGGCCGGCGGCCAGCGCATCAGCGTCGGCGGCCGCCTCGCCTGGGTCGCGATCAACTCGATGGCCGCGGCGGCCCTGCAGCTGCGCGACGGGGGCGAGATGTCCTCACTCGCCGACCCGACCCAGATCATCGAGTGGCTTTCGGCCTGAGCCGAGGATGAAGTTGGTCAGCCGGGCGGCATCTCGGCGAACTGCGGCGCGTCGTCGCCGATCTGGTGCCAGCTGGCCTTGTACGCGACCTGCTGGTGAAAGCTCGGTTCGAGCTCGAGGTCGCTCATCAGTCCAGCGGCGACGAAGTACACCGCGCCGAGGTCATCGAAGATGCTGGAGCCGCAGTTGCTGCAGAAGTTGCGGGGCGCCAGCTCGCTCTCGTAGGTCTTGACCAGATCCTCGCCCTTGGTGAAGCTGAAGTTCTCCTTGCCCACGACCACCCCTGCAAGGCTCGAGCCCGTCCACCGCTGGCAGCGACTGCAGTGACAGTAACCCAGTGCCTGGGGATCCTGGACCTCGTACTCCACGCCGCCGCACAAGCAAGTCCCCTTGAGCGTTTCAGCCATCACGACCCCTTCTCAAGTTGGCGTTAAACGATCTGCGGCAACGCTACCACCGCGGGCCTCGGTGATCCTCGTCGCGCAATGCGACACTCCGCCCCAAGGCAACCGAGGAGGACACGATGAGTCTCGCCTATCGGATTCTCTACGCGGTCGGCTTCACCCCCTGGGAGCAGATGGCCGAGCCTCAGATCGCACGCCAGATCACCGGTCTGTTTGCGCGCGAGGAGGAAGGACTCGAGCCGCCCTATGGCCGGGCGCTCGATCTCGGTTGTGGGAGCGGGATCTGGACGGTCGCGTTGGCGCAGCGTGGCTGGAAGGTCACAGGTGTGGACTTCGTCCCGAAGGCCCTCCGCAGGGCGCGCGAGCGGGCAGAGCAGGCGGAAGTCGAGGTCGAGCTCCTCGAGGGAGACGTGACGAAGCTTGACGCCGCCGGCGTCGGCTCAGGGTTCCGGCTCCTCGTCGACTTCGGCTGCTTCCATGACGAGCTGTCCGACGAGCAGCGAAGGGAAGAGGGTCGCGAAGCGACCGCGGCCGCCGCCCCGGGGGCAACGCTGCTGATGATGAGCTGGAAACCGGGGCGCCGAGGACCGCTTCCGCGTGGTGCCAGCCTCGAGGACATCCAGGCTGCGTTCCCCGAGTGGAGCCCGGTCGACGATGAGGCGATGGATCTCCCGTCCGGCGCGCCCGGGTATGTGAAGAGGGCCGAGCCGCGGTTCTACCGATTGCGCCGCGAGTGACCCGGTCGGCTACGGATCAGCCGGCCGCGATCGTTGCGGCGAGCGCGGTCCGATGGTCCTTTGTCCAGGGTGGCCCAAGCGTTGCGCGAGGTCCGTGCAAAACCTCGTCGGCCCGCTCGGCGAGCATGCTGACCGCTTGACCTACCACTGCCTTCGCGTCGTAGAGATGCACCTCCCATCCACGGGCGGATGCGAGCTCGGAGAGCTCCTGGCGATACATGATCGCGTCGGCCCGGGCCTCATATGGCGCGCCACGTTGGACGGCGATGTCGTCGGGGAAGTCGAGCGGCCAGGCCCGGAGCGAGATCGATAGAACCGGTGCGGGCGACGCGTTCGCGATCTCGTCGAGTGCAGCTGACGTCGCCCGAACGACGGACGCTCGCACCTTCGCGACCAGCGCACCCGTAGCGGCGACATCGAGCCGCAGGCTCTCGTAGTGGATCGGTGCCGGGGAGATGCCGGGCTCGACCAGCTCGATCCGCCGGCGGTCCACCACCTCGTGGTCGGCCGACGCCGTCACCGCAACGGCCCAACCGAGATGATCGGCAATGCCCAAGCGCATGTCGCCAATCATCCATCGAGACATACCACCTTGGGGAAATGCCGCCCCTGCGCGGTAGTCTCGTGACCATGCGCCTAGAGGGCGAGGTCAGGATGGGGCTACTGGGGCGCTGGGCACGCCGCTTGCGTCGCCAGACCGCTACGACCGTCGTCGCAGCACGTCGCTGAGCATCGCCGCCTCTCGTGTCTTTCTCTTCAGCGTCCTGCCGCTCGTGCTGGCGGCAGCGCACGTCTGGCTCGACCAGCGGGTCGGGCAGCGCGCCCAGCGGCTCGAGGTGTTCATGCTCTACATGCTGGCGGTCGGCGTGGCGGGCAGCGGGATCGGCGGGTTCTTCGCGCACGCCTTCCTTGCGGACGAGGTCGCCGACTCGATCGGATGGCCGGCGGGCAGTCCGTTCCAGCTCGAGGTCGCCTTCGCGAACCTGGCGCTCGGGATCCTCGGCATTCTGGCGATGAACCGGCGTGACGGGTTCCGAGACGCCACCGTGATCGCGGTGGCGATCTTCGCCGGCGGAGCGACGATCACGCACGCCATCGACATCGTCGAGACGGGCAACCTCGCCGCGGGCAACACCATGCAGAACGCGGCCAACGTCCTCAGGCCCGCCGTCTTGATCTGGCTGCTTCTCGCCATCCGGCGCTCCGCCTCCGCCGAGGGACACGCCGAAGAACCCGCGCTCGTAGGCCCGTGGCGGGACACGGCCGTGATCGCGGCCGCTCAGGCGACTGCCGTGGTATCGGCGGCCTTCAGCCTCGGCTACGCCCTGAATCAGCCAGCGATGGGAGCCGCCGTCGGCAGCCTCCTCGGCGCGGCCGCCACGGCACACGCCGTGTCTCGCGCAGCTCCGCGCCACAGCTGATCGCGCGAAGCCGGAACGCGATTCTGCGTGAAGCCGGGCAGCTCGCCACTGTCGAGGGCATCAGCGGGCTTTCGATCGGCCGGCTGGCAGAGGCCGTGGGGATGAGCAAGAGCGGCCTCTTCCCCACTTCGGCTCCAAGGAGGAGCTTCAGGTCGCGACCATCGAGATGGCGCGCGCCGGAGTTCACCGAACAGGTGATCGAGCCATCCGTGGTCGCCCCCACCGGGCTCGAGCGGGTGCGACAGCTCGGCGAGAGCTACCTGCGGTATGTCGAAGGCGGCGTCTACCCGGGCGGCTGCTTCTTCGCGTCGGTTGCTGCCGAGATGGCGATGCGACCCGGTCCGGTACGTGACGGCGCGGTTCAGGTCTGAACGAATTCTCTCGGCATCGAGAAAGCAGTTCGTGACGCCCAGGCCGAGGGCGAAATCGATCCTTCAGAGGACGCTGAGCAGCTTGCCTTCGAACTCGGCGCCTACCTGTCCCTCGCCAACGCGCAGTTCGCAGTCAGCCAGCAGTCGGCACCGATCGACCGGGCTCGCCGGGCGCTGGAAGGCCGACTCACGGCAGCGGCTGCGTCCCGACCGACCAGGTGAGTTGAGCGAGCGCCAGCCGCACCTGCTGCTCGCAGGGTTCGGACCGCACGCTCCGGGCAAGCCCGTGGCGCGCTCAAGCTGATCGCGAAGCTGGCCGACGACACCCGTGAATGACCCCGGAACGCCGAAAGGTTGACGTCCGCAGTTCCCGCGAAGCTGTTTCGGTGCGGCCCGCGACTGGAGCGACCGTGACGGGCGCGCCCCAGATCGCCCCCACAGCCGCATCGCCCGTGGCGGCGGGCGCGGGATCGGCGGACGCCGATCAAGCACTCGACGTCTCGGTGGTCATCTGCGCTTACACCGAGGAGCGGTGGGAGCCACTCGTGGCCGCTGTCCGCTCGGCAAACGAGCAGAGTCGCAAGCCGACCGAGGTGATCGTCGTCGTCGATCACAACGAGTCGCTCTTGGCCCGGGCGAGCAGCGATCTGACGCACGCGACCGTCGTGCCGAACCGCTTCGCGAGCGGACTTTCGGGCGCCCGCAATGCGGGGGCCGCCGCGGCCCGAGGCAGCGCGGTCGCCTTCCTCGACGACGACGCCGCCGCCGCGACCCCGGACTGGCTCGAGCAGCTGACAGCCCCGCTCGCAGACCCCGACGTCCTCGGCACGGGCGGCAGGGTCGACCCCAGCTGGCAATCGGGGCGCCCGCGCTGGTTCCCGCCGGAGTTCGACTGGGTCGTCGGCTGCACCTACCGCGGGATGCCACAGCGCGACGGCGCGATCAGGAATCCGATCGGCGCCAACATGGCGCTTCGCAGGTCCACCCTCTCGGCACTGGACGGCTTTCGCACCGACACCGGTCCCCGCCGTAACGCTCCGGCGGGCGGTGGCACGGCGGGGACCGACGAGACCGAGCTCTCGATCAGGGCCGCGAAGCGGTGGCCTGCCCGGCGCTGGCTCTACGTGCCGACCGCACCGGTGTCCCACCAGGTCCCGCCGGCCCGGGCCACCTGGGGCTTCTTTCGCGACCGCTGCCGCGACGAAGGCAGGGCGAAGGCCGCGCTCGCGGCACTCAGGGGCCGCTCGTCCGCGCTCTCCTCGGAGCGCAGCTATGCCGCGCGAGAGCTGCCCAAGGCCGTCGGTCGAGGTCTCGCGGACGCCGTCGCGCGCGGTGATCTCGGCGGCCTGCTGAGGGCTGCGGCGGTGATCGTCGGACTGGCTGAGGCGGCTGCCGGCTACGCGAGCTGGCACGTGCGATACCGACGCTCGGCCTGAGCGGGGCCTGCCACACGCCGTGATCCTCGGCGCCGCGCAAATGAGCCAGGTGATGAGACGACTCGACGGCCGCCTCCTCGCGCACCTATGCGTGTTGGGCCTGGCGGCCGCGGTGGCAACGCTCGCCATCGTCGACGTCGAAGGCCCGGGACGCATCGTCGCCACGCTCCTCGCCGCCCTGGTCGTGCCCGGGTGGGCGGTGATGACCCGGCTCGAAGCCGACGATGCGCTGACCACGCTTGGGATGACCGTCGCCTTCAGCCTCGCGATCGAAACCGTTTGCTGCGCGCTGCTCGTATGGACCGGCTGGTGGCACCCCGAGGCGCTTGCGCTGGTCCTCGCAGCGGCGTCATCGGTCCTCATCCTGATCGACCTCAGGGCGCGTGGAACCGGAGCCGATCACCACGCGGCCTTGCTGGTGGGGACGAGGTGGCTGCGCGTCGGCCCCGCCGAGAATCCCGGGGCCGGCGAAGCCCGGCCCGAGCCCGAGCCATCGGCTCGCTCGTCGATCGGCCTTGTCGCCGCGATTGCGGTTGTCGCAGCGGGCCTCGGGTTGTGGGGGCTGTCGCTGCGCGATCTCGATCCTCTCGATCTGGGCCCGTACGGGCTCACTGTCGAGCTGCCGCCCGAATGGTTTGCGGGGCTCGCCCTGCTCCTCGTGGGAGCGGTCGCAATCAGCACCACGGCCCGTCCACGCGGGGTCCTCGTGGCCGCGTACGTGCTGGCGATCATCGTCGTCATTTACGGGACGGTTCCGTTCCTCGTCGATGACCCGCAGTACGCGTGGACTTACAAGCACATCGGCGTAACGCGCTTCCTCGCGGACGCGGGCCAGGTCGATCCGGATCTCGACATCTACAACCGCTGGCCGGCGTTCTTCGCCCTGGCCGCCGCCTTCTCGGCGATCGCCGGTGCCCCGAACCCGCTCGAGTATGCCCAGTGGGCCGAGCTGGTCTTCATGCCGATCGGGGCGCTTGCGCTCGCGGTCGCGGTCCTCGGCGTGGTTCGCGACCTGAGGGTCGTGTCACTGGCCGTCGTCTTCTTCGTCGTCACGGCGTGGGTCGCCCAGATGTACTTCGCTCCCCAGGCCCTCGCCTTCGTCCTCGGCCTGTTCGTGATCGCGGTCTGCCTGCGGCACCTGAGCACCGAGTACTCGTGGGCAGCGCGGCGCTCTCGCGCCCTGCTGGCTCGTCTGACCCGGACCCAGCAGCCGTCTTTCTCGAAGCCGCTCGGCGAGATATGGCGGCCCGGCGTGGCCGTCGGGGTGGCGCTACTCCTCTACGCCGCCGTCGTGCCGACGCACCAGCTGACCCCGTTCATTCTCCTGATCAGCGTCGCCGGTCTGATCGCTCTCGGCATGCTGGCCCCGCGCTGGATCGTCCTCGCGATGGCCGCGCTCGTGCTCGGCTATGTCGCCCTCAACTTCGAGTTCATCCGCGAGAACTTCTCGATCTTCACCGGCCTCGATCCGGTCGCGAACGCCCAGCAGGCGCCCTACGACCTCGCGCCCGTCGAGGGCAAGGAGTTCAACACCGCGGTCGCGCGACTGCTGCCGATCTTCGGCTGGCTTGGCGCCGTGATCGGCTTTGCGCGCTTGGCCAGGCTCGGGCTTGGCGTCCAGGCGCTCCCGTTCGCCGTGCTGGCGCTCGCACCGTTCGCGATCCTCCTCGGGCAATCGTACGGCGGTGAGGCGTCCCTGAGGGTGATCCTGTTCTCCGCCCCGTGGTGCGGCGCCTTGATCGCCTGGGCGTTGACCACGGTGCGGCGCCCGGTCGTGATGCGGACGCTGGCGGCGGGGGTCGCGGTGGTGTTCACGGCGCTGTTCGTCCCCGCCTACTTCGGCACCGCGCAGCTCACCGTCATGCCTCCCGAGGAGGTGCGCGCAAGCGCCTACCTGTACGAGCACGGCCGTCCGGGCTCGGTGGTGATGCTGGCGGCGCCCGATTTCCCCGCTCGGCTGGCGCCGAACTATCCGGAGTTCGTCGGCCCACAGACCGAGAGCGAGCCGAACCTGCTGCGAACGGACCAGTTCCGCGGGCGGCCCTTGGGCGCGGCCGACGTGCCGGCGGTCCGGGCGCTGATGCGCGACTACGCCGTCCGCGGCTACCTCGTCTTCTCGCAAACTCAGTACAAGTTCGCGCGCCTCTTCGGGCTCACCCCGCCTGGCGCGCTGCACGACCTCGAGCGGGCGATCGCCGCCTCGCCGGAGTTCGAGCTGTTCCACGCCGACCCTCGCACTCGCATCTACGAGTTGAAGCCAGGTCGCGATGACTTCGATCGCTAGACGCTGGGTCTCGCGCCAGCTCGAGGAGCCCCTGTTTCGAGCTGCCTACAGCCTGATGGCCAACAGCGTTATCACCGCCGCGCTCGGGATCGCCTACTGGGCGGTCGCCGCGCGTGTCGTCCCCAGCGCCGACCTGGGCGAGGACGGCGCACTGATCACGGCGATGATCACCTTGTCGACTATCTGCCAGCTCAACCTGAGCAACGCGGTCGCCCGGTTCCTGCCGTCGACCGGCGCAGGAGCCTCCCGCCGCCTCGCAATCGCCTACCTCGTCAGCGCCGGCGCCGCATTTCTCGGCGGGGTCTTGTTCGTGGTGCTGATGCCGCTGATCTCGGACGGCTTCGCGTTCCTCCGCGAGGATCTGCTGCTTGCGCTCACCTTTCCGGTCGGGGCAGCCGTGTGGGCGGTCTTCGTCATGCAGGATGCCGCCCTCGCGGCCCTGCGGCAGGCTCCCTGGGTGCCGGTGGAGAACACCGCCTTTGGCTTGGTCAAGCTGGCGGCGCTTCCGGTCCTCGTCGCGGCGACCGCCCATGGGACCTTCGTCGCCTGGGTCCTGGGTGCGGCGCTCCTGGTCCTGCCGGTGAACTGGTTCGTGTTCACGAGGGCCGTCCCCGAGCACGTGCGCACCCTGGGGCATTCGGCGACCGAGACGCGCGCGGATCGCCGCCTGGTCTCGTTCCTCGCCCAGGACTACGTGGCGACGGTCCTCAACCTGGTCGCGGTCACGCTGCTGCCCTTGCTCGTGCTCGCGGTCCTCGGCAGCGAGCAGAGCGCCTACTTCTTCATCCCCTTCTCGATCATGCTCGCGGTCGAGCTGTTCGTGCACGGGGCGACCACGTCACTGCTCGTCGAGGGGGCGCGCGCCGGGGCGGACGTCGTCGGCCTGACCCGTTCGCTGCTGCGCCGCATCGGGCCGCTCGTGATCGGCTCCGTGCTGATCCTGGTGCTCGCCGCGCCGGTGGTGCTGGCGCCGTTCGGATCCGACTATGTGGAGCAGGGCGCGCCGGTGCTCAGGCTGCTGGCGCTGGCCGCTCTCTTTCACGCCGTCACCATCCTCTTCGCGACGATTTCCCGCCTGCAGCGGCGCGGTTCGCAGATATTGATCGTCTATCTGGGCTGGTTCGTCCTCCAGGCCGCGCTCGCGTACGCGCTCGCCAACTCGCACGGGATCGAGGGCGTCGCCTTTGGCTGGATGGCGGCGAACGCCGCGATCGCGCTCGGCCTCAGCCCCTGGCTGGTCCGGTTCACCTCGCGATCGGGCTGACCCCCCCGGCCGGGGATCGGCTCAGGCTCGCGACTTGGAGCGCAAGGTCACGCCATGGATGTCGGATTCGCCTCCCGACCCGGTGACGACGATCTTCGCGCGGGCGTTGGCGGGCCGCTGTTCGAGCAGCTTTCGTCCCCGCCGAGTCAGCCTGATCGCGGTCCGCTTGCTCCCCCCCGCCTCGATCGAGTAGGGGCGCCGGCCGAGAACGACGCGGCCGTTCCCGCCGCGAGCCGGGGCACTGAGGATCGTCTCGCCCCGGCACCCGGCTCCCCCGTCGCAGGCAAGCCGCGGGCGCACCGTTCGGCCATCGACGATCAGCTTCGACCCGCCGAACAAACGCGCGGTCGCGGCCTGCGCGCCGCGATCCCAGACCCGGACCCAATCGACCAGCATCGTGGCCGGAAACGGCGTGCTCGCGTCAGGCGAACCGGGCCAGTCTCCGCCGACGGCGACGTTGAGGATCAGATGGTGGGGGTGATCGAACACCCACCGTGAGCTCGGGGGCAGATCGGCGGGGGTGAAGGTCCGGTAAACCTCGCCGTCCGCCGTGAGGGAGATCCGTCCCGGGCCCCACTCCGCGCCGTAGACGTGAAAGCCGGCCGAGAGCGGCTTGGCGAACTCGATCCGATCGGTGAGCCCGAACTCACCATCGCCGGCTTCGGGCTGGGGCCCGTGGATCGACTGGTAGAGCACGTTCGGCTCGTTTCCCAGCACCTCCATCATGTCGATCTCGCCGCAACCCGGCCAACCGGAGGTGAAGATGTCATCGCCGAGCAGCCAGAAGGCCGGCCAGATGCCCTGCCCCGACGGGACCTGGATCCGTGCCTCGATGCGGCCGTATGCGAGTGAGAACTTCCCCCGCGTATTCAGGCGGGCGGACGTGTACCGGCTCGTCTTCCCGTCGGGGCCGGTGTAGTTCTCAGCCCGCGCGGTGATCGCGAGATTGCCCTGACCATCCAGCGACGCGTTCCTGGTCCGGTCGGTATACGCCTGAAGCTCGGCTCCCGAGCCCCAGCCGAAGCCGGTGTCGTGGTTCCACTTCGCCGGGTCCGGCGCTGATCCCGAGGACCCGGCGAACTCGTCCGACCAGATCAAATCCGTTCCGGTGTCCCCGGTTTCGGCCTGCGCGGGGGCGGCGATCGTCGCGCCCAGCGAGAGCAGGGCGATCGCCCAGGCAGTGATTCCCCCGATTCGCCTCATCACCAGGGCATCGGACGCCATCTTGGCTCACTGAGACCGCCGACCTGGAGTCGAACATTCGTCCAGGGCGGGTTAAGCGACCTCGGACCGGGCTCGACGGCGCCGCATCCTCAGGACCACGCCGAGCGAGGCGACGACGAGCAACGCCCCCGCCCCGACCGCGAGCCAAGCCTTTCGCTCACCGAGCTCCTCTCGGGCGCGCGTCGCCAGAGAGGGCTCTCCGAAGTCCCCTCCCGGCGCGACGATCGTCCCCGACCTCGCCGGCTTCACAGACGGCGCCTCGAGCAGGTCCTCGCGTCCCCCTCCGTACGCGCGCGAAGCCGTCGCCGACCGAAACGCTGCCAGCGCTTCCGGCGAGCTGTCGATCCGGAAGTCCACCCGGTCGCCGAGGGGGGAGTTGAACCAGACGATCGCCCGAATTGCCGGGAATCCCGGCAGCTCGCGCTCGAACATGCTCGTGATCCATTCCGCCTTGCTGCGATTCGCTTCCTCGTCGGAACCGGTCTCGGCGATCATCAGCGGCTTCGAGCTCAGCCGCGTGATCGCCTCATAGGAGGAGCCGAAGATGTCGGTGAACGATCGCCACCCGAGCCCGCCGGCGAAGTTGAAGCCGTCGAGGGCCAGCCAGTCGACCCACCGATCCCCCGGGTAGAGGCGCTCGAAGGGGAGGTAACCGTCCGGGTTGACGTTGGGCGACCAGACCCAGCGCACGTTCGACGCGCCCTCCTCGGCGAAGACCGTGACCAGGTGGCGCCAGGCGGCGACGTAATCGCGCGCGGTGTTGCCGTCGACCCCGAGCCCCCACGGGACCCAGTCGCCGTTCATCTCGTGCGCGAACCTGAGCAGGATCGGGCGCCCCCAACGGGCGGCGGCGCGAGCGGATCTGCGCACATATGGGTCGTAGTCGCCCCTCGCGATCTTCTGCAGCGAGTACCCGGTGCCGTCCGCCCGCCAGGGCTCCCAGGTGACCAGCGGGACCGCGCCGCGGCCCTCGACCGTGTTCAGGTCCTCGATCACAATGGCCGGGTCGCTCCAGTAGCGATACGAGGCGATGATCGCGGGCTCGCGTCCGGACTTGCTCGCGTAGGCATCGATCGCCGCCGGGCGCTCCGGCGACCCGCGCGTGAACATCCCCATCGCGATCTGACCCGCTGAGGCGTCGGCGCCCGCGGGCGCGATTGCGCCGACCAGAGCCGCTGCGAGCGCGACCAGGGATCGCAGGCCTTGCGCCCGGCCCCGAGCCGGGGCGCGGGCCCGGCCCGGTGAGAGCCCGCTCACTGCGAGCCGCACCGCGGCTCCGGTCGCAGCCGGCGGCGGCCGCGCAGCAGGTTCAAGGGGCCGAGCGCGAGGCCGCGCAGCTCCTCCGCCCTCAGCCCGGAGGGAACGCCGGGCACCTCCGCCGCCGGAGCCACCAGCTGCCCGACGCGACGAAGCGATCGAGGCAGGCGCCGAACCACGTCCGCCGCCGTCCGGCGCCCGAGGAGCTGCTTGAAGGCGTACGCCGAGAGGCCCGAGCCGTACCCGAAGACCTGCCTGCGAAGCGACTCCTCGTCTCGGCGGTGCACGTGCCAACCGAGCGCGGCGGGCTCATGGGCGATCGAGTAGCCGGCGAGGATCACGCGCAGGAGATAGTCGAGATCCTCGCCACCCTGGGCCGGAGTGCCGGCCCCAAGCGCCTCGTCGAAGCCGCCGACGCGCTCCGCGGCGGCGGACGAGATCGCGGAAAAGGCACCGAAGATCCCAGGGATGTAGGGGTAGAGCGGGTGCTCGACCCGGTTCACGGTCAGGTCGTAGAGGCGTCGCTCCGTGCTCGCGGCCCATTGGACCTTGCCGTCGAAGAATGCCTGCGCCGGCGTGTCGAGCTCCGCCGCCGGGACGAAGCCGGTCACGCAGCCGACGCTTGCGCCGCGGCTGAAGCCGAGGACCACGTTTCGCAGCCATCCGCGGTCGGCGATCACGTCGTCGTCGATGAAGGCGAGCACCTCCCCGCGCGCCTCACGGACACCGCGGTTTCGCGCTCGCGAGAGACCCGGCAGCGGCTCGGCCGAGTAGCGCACGTTTCCCCCAAGGTCGGCAACCAGGCTGCGTGTCGCGGGCTTCGCCGGGTCGTTGTCGACGACGAGGATCTCGTAGTGCGGGTAGTCGCCCTCGAGCAGGGACCCGAGCGTGCGCCGCAGGGAAGCTGGGCGGTCCCTCGTGCACACGATCACGGTCGCGAGGGCATCGGCGTCACCGTGGGGACCCGGCGCTTCGCAGGGGGCCGGGTCGACCGCCGCGATCCCCGTCTGGGTCAATTGCTCCGACTCGATCCCGTCGGCGCGAAGGTGATCCGCGATCGCCTCGCCCAGCGCTCCCTCGATCGCCGCCAACGTCGTCGTTGCCGCGGCGACGCCGTCACGCAGGCCAACCTCCAGGAAGCCGATCGGTTGGCCGTGCAGGCGCACCAGCAGTCGAGCTCGCCGATAGGGACCCCCGCCGGGTCCGGCTGGAGCGATCAGGTCCGGGACCGGCCGCGAGAGCTCGAGCTCGACCACCCAGGTCGGCTCGAAGCCGCCGGCATCGATCCTGCGGTCGCGTCCGCCGTGCGCGGCTCGTCGGACTGCCGTCTGCGGCGCTTCTCCGCCTCGCATTGTTGGTCCTCGGCCGCTTGCCGCAGTCCTACGAGGCCGCGGCGGGCGCGGCCTTCTCCTCCGACTGACGCGGCCAGCGGAAGACGTTGAGCTTCGATTCGCGCAGGATGATCCTCAGGACCCGGTAGCCGTCCCGGAAGGTGTTGAGGTTGCTGGTGCCGTGCACCCGG
>CAVVME010000004.1:0-730864 GCA_963749365.1 uncultured Solirubrobacterales bacterium | reverse complement strand
AGGCCACGGGGCTGCGTATACCTCGCGGCGCCGGGTCAGTTGACTTTCAGCTTCAACTTCATCCCGTCCGTGGCGTGGATCGTGCAGATCAGCTTGTAGTTGCCGCGCTTCTTGAACTTCTTCGCGAAGTTGACGCCGCGATCGTCCGTGGTCTCGGACCCGAAGCTGCGCCCGGGCCCGGACTTCTTGGTCACGTTGTGGCGGTCACTGCCGATCCACTTGAACCTGACCTTGGTGCCAGCCGAGACCGTCTCCCGCCCGGGCGAGAAGAAATCGTCGGCGAGCTTTACCGTGGCCGAGCCGCGGGCGCCGGCAACCCCGCTCAGGGGCCCGATCGCAAGCCCTACGGACAGAAATGAGCAAACGACTGCGACGAATGCGCTCTTGGTCTGCATCCCTCTCCTCCTTGGTCGAGTCCAGCGGGACCCCTCAGATCAGCGGCGCCAGGCCGAGGAGCGTAAGAGGCCTGTAAGAGGGGATACGTAAGAGCCCGGGCGGCAGATTGACCGCACCCGCCCCGGCCGCCACGCGGAATAGGCTGCCGTTGGCCAAGGGACGGACATACGGAGGAACGTAATGAGCACCGCAGCACGTTTGATCGCAGTCATCCTGGCCGCCGGATCGCTGCTAGCGGCCTGCGGCGACGATGATGCGACGACCTCCGACGATGCAGGGGCGGCTGCCGTACCGGCGGCGGACACCGCGTTCGACGGCCTCAAGACCGGGCTCGAGGCCCAGGGCCTCGCGGTCGCCAAGCTCCCGGCGACGTCGCTGGATGGCGCCGAGGCGGGGGTCAACATCACCGGCGACAAGACCGGCACCGCCCGCCTGTTCTCGAGCTCGGCCAAAGCGGAGGCCTACGCGAAACAGGCCGAGAAGAGCGGCGCCAGGACGACCACTGTCGGCACCGTGGTCCTCCAGTCGGCCAGTCAGGAGGATGCGGACTTCATCGCCGAGGCCTATGAAGGCGGCTGAGCCGCCGCCGAATTTCGGGGCGATACGTTGGCCGCCGTGGGCGCGCAGCGGCTCAGGTTCCTCGAGGCGGTCCTCAGTTCTCTGAGCACTGGCCGCCGACGACCTCGGTCAGCGGCGTGTCAGACGAGGCCGAGGCGGCGTCGATCGCGACCGCGACCTGGGAACCCGCCGCCCGCCTTCGCGTCGACCCCCTTGCAATCGGGGTTGGCCGAGACGGCGTCCTGGACCGCCTTGACCTGATCGGGGATCGAGGCGTCGATGAAGTCTCCGGCCGTCGAAATTCCGCCACCCGACGCGGATCCAGAACTCGTCTCGGTCGCCTCGGGCCGAGCCCCCTGCGGTGCAGGGCTTACCCAGGGCGCTCGCCTACCCGGCTTTCCTCCTCGAGCATGCTGCGCTGACTGAGGACGTAGAGCAGGCCGAGCGCCGGCAGCACCAGCACCGCCGCGGCTACGAAGACGATGATCACCATCGTCAGCGTCGGGCCGGTGCCGGCCCCCTGGGAAATCGTCAGGCTCTCGGGAAGCAGGTATGGGAATTGGGCGACGCCCCAGCCCCAGATCACGGCCACGACCGCGCAGACGGCCAGCGGCCGGGCACCGCGGCGGGCACCGCGGCGGATCAGGACGATCGCCCCGATCCCGCAGACCGCCGAAGCGATCACCAGCGGCAGCGCCTCGGCCGTGAGGCGGTCGTAGACGTAGCGGGCGTCGTCGCGGAGGACGAAGATCCCGGCGATCGCGATCGCGCCGGTGACCAGCGCCGCCACCAGGGCGCGGGCCGAGAAGTAGCGCTCGAGGTCCTCGTCGCCGGCGTGGCGGGCGTCGGTGATCAGGAAGACGGCCGCCAGGTAGGCGCCGGTGGCGACGAACAGCACCCCGACCAGGATCGAGACCGGGTTCAGCCAACTCGACCACGGGTCTCCGGCGGCGTTGCCGACCGGGACACGCCCCGCGGCGATGGCGCCGACCACGGTGCCCATGAAGAACGGGGTGATCACCGACGATGCCGCGAACAGGTGCTCGGCGAAGCTGCGCTCGGAGGGTCGCTTGACGACCTCATGGAAAGCGAAGCCCGAGCCGCGAAGGACGATCCCGAGCGCGGCGAGGCAGAGCGGGATGAAAAGCGTCGACATCACCGCCTCGAAGGCGATCGAGAACGCGGTCCACAGGACGACGAGGATGAAGATCAACCAGACGTGGTTGGCCTCCCATACCGGCCCGATCGCCGAGTCGATCAGCCTCCGCGCCCGCTCGGCGCGCTCACCGCTGCCGCCGACGAGCGACCAGAACCCGGCCCCGAAGTCCGCGCCGCCGAAGACCGCGTACAGGGTCGCCCCGACCCAGAGGATCGCCGCCGCGACATCGGCCTTGCTCACGGCCTCTCCTCCACCGGCTCGGACGGCGGCCCGTAGGGAACGCCGACCGACTCCTCTCCCTCCTCGCGCCAGCGCCGTGCCATCCTCCGCAGGATGAGCACGGTCGCCGTCCCGAGCACCGCGTAGAGGACGAGCACGATCGAGAAGGTCACCCAGATCCCGCTGGCCCCGGTCACCGCATCTTCGGTTCGCATCACCTCATAAACGATCCACGGCTGGCGCCCGACCTCGGTGACGATCCAGCCGGCCTCCATCGCGAGGACCGTGGCCACGCCGGAGATCGCCACCGCCCGCAGGAACCAGGGCGTCTTCGGGATATCGCGTTTTCGCCACCAGGCGATCCCGAACCAGAGTCCGAGCGCAATCAGGGCCGATCCGACCCCGACCATGAAGTCGAAGGCCAAGTGCAGCAGGGTCTTGGCCGGCGGCTGGTCTTTTTCCGGCACCGTGTCAAGCCCGATCACCTTCGTGTCGGTGCTGAAGCCGACCAGCCAGGAGTCGAGGCCCGGGATGCCAATCCCCCCCTTGATCCCGTCGTCGGTACACCGGCCGCCGATGTACTCGGTGACGTCGCGGTGGGTGTGCTGGACGCACTCCATCGCGGCGAACTTGATCGGCTGGTCCTTGGCGATCTCGCGCGCCGCCGTGTCGCCGACCATGAACTGGATCGGCGCCAGGATGCAACCGACCGTCAGCGGGATCAGCAGGCCGAGTCGGTGATGGCGGTCGCGGCGGCCCCGCAGCATCCCGACCGCGTACACCGAGGCCACCAGGAAGCACGTGACCAGGTACGCGGCGAGGATCATGTGCGGGACCTCGTAGGGGACTGCAGGGTTGAAGATCACCTTCAGCGGATCGATGTCGGTGACGTTGCCGGCGGCGTCGAGGGTGTAGCCCTGGGGTTGGTTCATCCAGGCGTTGACGCTGACCACCGAGAAGGCGCCGCCGATCCCGCAGATCGCGATCGGCACGCCGGTCCAGAAGTGCGTCCAGCCGCTAAGCCGATCCCAGCCGAAGATGTAGATCGCAATAAAGATCGCCTCGAGGAAGAAGAAGATTCCCTCGATCGCGAACAGGATCCCGAACACGTCGCCGAAGCGGCCCGTGAACGCGGGCCACAGGAGGCCGAACTCGAACGAGAGCACCGTGCCGGTCACCGCGCCGACCGCGAATGTGACCGCCGCGACCTTCGACCAGCGCCGCGCCAGCCCGAGCGCGACGTCGTCGTCGCGCTTCAGCCCGATCCAGTTGGCGATCAGCATCATCGCCGGGAAGGCGACGCCGATGCACGCGAGGATGATGTGAAAGCCGAGCGTGAACGCCATCTGGCTGCGAGCCGGAAGCAGCTCGGAGGAGGCCGCCACCAGGCTCGGCAGCTGAGTGATCAGCCCGCCGACGTCTGTCACTCGGTCGCCTTCGTCTCCGCGCCCAGATCGGGGACTGTGGGCAGCCGGCCCTCAATCACCCGGTTCTCCACCACGCCGAACCGCGCCTCGATCCAGGCCCTGAGCACGCCGAGTCGATTGCCCAGCACGCCGCTCAGGTAGTACAGATGAACGCTGAGGTACATGTAGAAGGCGAGGCGCCCGGAGATCTCGCGTCCCCTCACTTCGCACACTGCCCTGCCGCGTCCGACCACCGCAAGCGCGCCCTTGTCGAAGTAGCGGAAGGGCGTCGATGCGCCCGGTTGGCCGGCCAGGATCCCCTTTGCGACGTGGTGAGCCTGCTGGATCGCCACGGTCGCGAGCCCGGGCAGGGGCTTGCCGTCGGCGCCCGGGTGGCTCGCCATGTCCCCGATTGCCGAGATCTCAGGACGACCCGGGATCGTGCAGTCGGGGTTGACCTCGATCCGTCCTGCGCGGTCGGTGCTCGCGCCGGTGGCCTGCGCCACCACCTCGGTCAGCTTCGCCGCGTGAACACCGGCTGCCCAGATCACCGTCCGCGCTGCGATCCGCTCCTCGCTCTCACCCGCCTTGACCGTTAAGCCGCTCTCATCGATCGCCGTAGCCTGCAGACCCTCGCGCACCGTCACCCCGAGCGAGTTGAGCTCCTCGGCGGCCTTGGCCGACAGCTTCTCGCTGAACGCTGGGACGACGCGCTCCCCTGCATCCACGAGGATCACCCGGGCCTTGGTTGTGTCGATCCGCGAGAAGTCACGCCGCAGGTCGCGGGCGAGGATCGCCAGCACGCCGCTCGTCTCGACGCCGGTCGGGCCGCCTCCGACGACCGCAAAGGTCAGCCACTCGTCGCGCGTCGCCGGGTCGGTTGCCCGCTCGGCCTCTTCGAACGCGCCGAAGATGTGCGCGCGAAGCCGGACGACATCCGCCAGGGTCTTCAGGCCGTAGGACACCTGCTGCCATTCGTCGTGGCCAAAGTACGAGGTGTCAGCGCCGCAGGCGAGAATCAAGCTGTCGTACTCGAGTCCCTCGCCGGTGTCGAGGCTCAGCCTGCGGCCCTCGACGTCGACGGCGGTCACCTCCGCCATCAAGACGCTGACGTTTTGCTGTCGCTTCAGCAGCGCCCGGATCGGGGAGGTGATCTGACCCTCGGACAAGCGGCCTGCCGCCCCCTGATAGAGAAGCGGCTGGAACAGGTGATGGCTCATCCGATCGACGAGCGTCACCTCGGCGTCGGCGTGCCGCAACTCCTTCGCGGCGGCAAGCCCGCCGAACCCGCCGCCGACGATGACCACTCGCCGGCGCCCTGGAGAGACCTCAGTTGCCACGGGCGGGCTCTGGTCCAGCCCCCGCTGCCCCCAGCCGCTGAAGCAGGTGATCGCCGATCCGCAGGGAGTTGGCGATCGCCGTGAGCGCCGGGTTCACGGCGCCGATGCTGGGGAAGTCGAGGAGATGGCCCACCACCCGGTCGACTTCTGGCGAGTAGTCGCTCACGCCCCGTACTCCTGCAACACCTCGCCGAGGATGATCGCCGCCGCGGCCTCGATCAGCGCGAGGTGCGAGAAGGCCTGGGGGAAGTTGCCCAGGTGCCGGCCGGTGCTCGTATCGAACTCCTCGGCGTAGAGCCCGAGCGGCGAGGCGACGCTGAGCAGGCGCTCCATCAGGTCGCGGGCCGCCTGCTGCTCGCCGACGATCGCCAGCGCCGAGACGAGCCAGAAGGAGCAGATCAGGAAGCTGCCCTCCTTGCCGGACAGGCCATCGTCGGTCTCGTCGGTGCGGTAGCGCAGGACGAAGCCGTCCTCGGTCAGCTGATCGGCGATCGCGTCGACCGACTTGCGCAGCGTCTCGTCGTCCCCGGGCAGGAACCCGAACAACGCCGCGAGCAGCGTCGAGGCGTCGAGCGCATCGGTGTCGTAGTGCTGGCGCAGGACACTGTCGCGAACCCCGTGCGCGAGGATGTCTTCGCGGATCTCGTCGGCGGTCGCGCGCCACGTCGATGCCTGGTCGGATTCGCCCGCGATCTCGCCCAGCTTCGACGCCCGGTCGAGCGCGACCCAGCACATCAGCTTCGAGGAGACGTAGTGCTGCGGGGCGCCGCGCGCCTCCCAGATGCCCTGGTCGGGGTCGCGCCAGGCTCTGGTCGCGCACTCGGCCTGCGACTGGACGATCGGCCACAGCCGCCGCGGCAGGCGCTGGCTGCGTCGGGTGTGGAGATGGATCGAGTCGAGCACAGCGCCGAAGACGTCGTTCTGGCGCTGATCGAAGGCGCCGTTGCCGACCCTGACCGGGCTCGCCCCCGCATAACCGGAGAGCTCGTCGCGCGTCGACTCGGTCAGATCGCGGCGCCCGTCGATTCCGTACATGATCTGCAGCGCGCCGTCCTCGTTGGCCTCGAGGTCGGCGACGAACTGCATGAACTCATCCGCCTCCCAATCGAGGTTGAGGAAGTGCAGCGCCTGCAGGGTAAATGTGGAGTCGCGCATCCAGGTATATCGGTAGTCCCAATTGCGCTCGCCCCCGGGGGTTTCTGGCAACGAGGTCGTGAGCGCGGCCACGGTGGCGCCGGTGGGCATGTAGGTGAGGCCTTTGATCGCCAGCGCCGAGCGCTGGATCGGCTCCCGCCAACGGTGGTCGGGCATCCGCGCCCGGCCGAGCCAGCCGCGCCAGTAGCGCGCGGTCGAGGCCATGTGGGCGTTCGCCTCGTCGATGTCCTCGGGCGAGGCCAGGTCCTCCGCCCACGACAGCGAGCAGTAGATCTGATCACCCTGCTGGAGGGCGTGTCGCGCACGCACCCAGTCGCCCTCGATGCCAAGGGGGATGTCGGAACGGAGCCTGATCGTCACGTCTGCCCCGGTCGCGTCGGCGGTGCGCCGATCGTCGCCGACCAGCTTCCACTCGGCCGGAACCCTCCCGTAGTCGAACTCCGGCTCGCAGATCAGCTCCATCTCGACCTCCCCATCGAGGCACACCGCCGTGCGGACCAGGAGATGCTCCCCGTCGTCGTCGGCGGGAGGCCGGGTGTGGGGTGTGATTCGATCCTCCCCGCGGCTCGGGCCCATGGTCAGCGCGTCGCGGATCAGCACCCAACCGGTCGGGGTGTGCCAGGTGGTGGCAAGGGTGTTGGTGCCCGGCTCGTAGATTCGCGCGGTCGGCACGTTGATCCCGAACGGCGCGAACGTAAACGAGCCGCCCTGGCGGTCGAGCAGGGTGCCGAACACGCTCGGCGAGTCGAACCGGGGTACGCACAGCCAGTCGATCGCGCCGTCGGGAGCGACGAGGGCGCCCGTGTGGCAGTTGGAGAGGAACGCGTAGTCGGCAATCGGCGGAAACGGCGATGGCGCCGCCGCGCTCTGGGGTTTGGTCGCCTCGGTCATTGCGCGATCCACGGCCCGTGCCAGCCGCCGTAGGAGGCGACGAGCTGATCGGCGGCCTTCGGGCCCCAGGACCCGGGCTTGTAGCGGTGGACCTTCGGCGGCTTGTCGAGCAGTGGCTGCATGATCCGCCAGGTTTGCTCGATGTTGTCCTGGCGCGTGAAGCGGGTGCTGTCGCGCTGCATCGCGGCATGGAGCAGGACCTCATAAGGGGTCGGACCCTCGCCCCCCTCTTCGGCGAACTCCATCTCGAGGTTGATCCGCTCTGGCTCGCGGGTATCGCTCCGCTGGGCGTCGATCAGCAACCTGATCCCGGTCGAGGGATCGAGCTTCATCACCAGCTGGTCGGGCTCGGGCCGTCGGTAGGGGGTGAACCCAAGTCGTGGCGGGTGCTCGAAGATCAAACGCAGCTCCGTCTGCGTCGCCGGAAGCAGCTTTCCGGTGCGGATGAAGAACGGAACTCCCTCCCAGCGCCAGTTGTCGATCTCGAAGCGTGCTGCGGCGTAGGTCTCGGTGGTCGAGTTCTTGGCCACGCCGTTGACCTTGCGGTAGCCCTCGTGCTGCCCGCGGACGTATTCGGCGGGGTCACCGGCCGGCATCGCCGCGAAAACGGCGAACATTGCATCTTTCAGCGGGCGCGCCGCCCGGCCGGCCGGCGGCTCCATCGCGGCCGCCGCCACGACCTGCATCAGGTGGTTGACGACGACGTCTCGAAGCGCGCCAACCGGGTCGTAGAAGTGGCCGCGATCCGCGACCCCGAAGTCCTCGGCCATCGTGATCTGCACGCAGGCGATGTGGTTTCGGTTCCAGACCGGCTCGAACATCGTGTTGGCGAAGCGCAAGTAGAGGATCTCGGCGAGTCCCATCTTGCCGAGGAAGTGGTCGATTCGGTAGAGCTGTGACTCGTCGATGTACTGATGGAGCTCCTCGGCGAGCCGGCGGGCCGAGTCGAGGTCGTGGCCGAACGGCTTCTCGACCACGATTGCGGCGTCCGCGGTCAGCTTCGCGTCGGCGAGCCCTTTGACGACCATCCCGAACAGCGACGGCGGGATCTCGAGGTAGAAGACCGGGCTCTTCGCGCCCTCGATCTGCCTGGCCACGCGCTCGTAGGTCTCGTCGGCGGCGAAGTCGCCCTGAACGTACGAGAAGCGCTTGAGCAACCGGTTGAAGACCTTGGGCTTCAACTTCTCGCCGGCACCCTCGATCGCGGCGCGGGCATGCTCGCGAAGGTCCTCGTCAGACCAATCGTCGCCCGCGACGCCGACGATTGGACAGTCGAGCAGGCCGCGCTGCTCGAGCCGGTAGAGCGAGTGGAAGGTCATCACCTTCGCCAGATCACCGGTGATCCCGAAGATCACGAAGACGTCGCACGGCCGAACGTCTCTCCTCGCCACGACCGCATCCTATTCGCACTGCTGCAAGGCTGAGCTCGTGCCAACGACCAGAACTCGATCGATCAGACTGGGCACCGCATGATCGGTAGGCGGATGGTCGAGGGATTGCCCGCGCTGACGCTGGCGACCGACGCGCGTGTCGAGGCCGCCTTCGTCCCCAGCGCGGGGATGGTCGGGTGCTCGCTGCGCCATCGCGGGGAGGAGCTGCTCGGCCAGCGTGGAGGTCTGCGCACGTACATCGAGCAGCGATCGACGATGGGCATCCCGCTGCTTCATCCTTGGGCGAATCGCGTCGCGCGGCCGCGCTTCTCGGTCCTCGGCAGGGAAGTCGTCCTCGACTCGGGTTCAGCGCCGATCGCGCTTGGGCCCGGCGGACTGCCGATCCACGGGCTGCTCGCTGCGGCAAGCGGATGGGAGGTGGACAGACACGAGGCCGTGGGCAGCGGCGGCGTGCTGTCCGCCAGCTTCGACTTCGCCGGGCACGAGGAGCTGATCGCCGCGTTCCCGTTCCCACATCAGGTGCGGTTCGAGGCGACCCTTCGAGATACGACACTGAGCCTGGCCACGGCCGTGCATGCGTCCGGGGACGCAGAGGTGCCGATCTCGTTCGGCTATCACCCCTATCTGCGCCTGCCCGGGATCGGTCGTGAGGACTGGGAGGTGAAGATCCCGGTCCGTGAGCGCCTGCAGCTCAACCCACGCATGCTCCCGACCGGCGAGCGCGACCCGGTCCAGGTCGACAGCGGTCCGCTCGGCTCCAGGACCTTCGACGACGAGTACCTGGCCCCGGCCGACGCCGAACCGTTCGTTCTCGCCGGCGGAGGTCGACGAATCGAGCTCTCCATCGGTCCCGGATACCGCTTCGCTCAGGTCTTCGCGCCTGCCGAGGACGATGTAGTGGCCTTCGAGCCGATGACGGCGCCGACCAACGCTCTCGTCGCGGGCGGTCCTGACCTTCCACTGGTCGAGCCTGGTGGGCGTTACGAGGCGACCTTCTCGATCACCGTTGCGGAGCTCGACCACCAGCCGAGCCGCGACTAGGCGACACGATTCTGCGGCTCGTCGTCGCGCAGTGCGGCCAGCACATCGAGGCCCCCTCCCCAATCGAGCACGTTTCAACCAGACGGTCCATCCCGGCCGGCGGCGTCGGCGGGCGATCAGCACTGTCGGGGTCGCGTCGAGCCGATTCAGCGCCTGCGAGACTACCCAGCCCGATGCGGGTAGCAGTCGTCGGGCACGTCGAGTGGGCCGAATTCGCGCGGGTGGAGGCCGTGCCCGAACCCGGCGCGATCGTTCAGGCACTGGAGGACTGGGAGGAACCGGCAGGCGGAGGAGCCGTCGCGGCCGTGCAGCTTGCGCGTCTGGCCGGCGAGTGCCTCTTCCTCACCGCGCTCGGCGATGACGACCTCGGGCATCGAGCGAAGCGAGAGCTGGAGGCTCTCGGCGTCCGGGTCGAGGCGGCATGGCGATCCGAGCCGCAACGGAGGGCCTTCGTCCACCTGGATGCCAACGCCGAGCGCACGATCACCGTGATTGGCCAGCGCTTGGGACCACACGCGGATGACCCGCTTCCCTGGGCCGAGCTCGACGGCGCCGATGCCGTGTATCTCACGGCGGGCGATCCCGGGTCGGTCCGGGCGGCGCGAGCGGCGCGCCGGCTCGTCTCGACCGTGCGCGCGGTCGATTCGCTGGTCATGGCGGGCGTCGAGATCGACGTGCTCGTATCAAGCGCCGAGGACGAGGGCGAGCGCTACACGCCGGGAGAGGTCGAGCCGCCGCCACGTTTCGTTGCGCGCACCTCGGGTGCCGCCGGTGGCGTCCTCGAGGCGGCCGATGACGCCCGCAGCGACTGGGCCGCCCCGCCGCTGCCTGGCCCTGCTGTCGACACCTACGGCGCTGGGGATTCCTTTGCGGCGGGTCTGACCTTCGGGCTTGCGCAGGGCCACTCGGTCCAGGAAGCCGCGGTGCTCGGGGCGCGCTGTGGCGCGGCGGTCGTGACCGGCCGGGGGCCCTACGCGGGGCAGATTCGCGAGGGACCCTGACGATGAGGCGACAACGGGGGACACGATGAGCACCGGGGACGAAGGCCGCCGAGACGAGTTGACAGCCGCCGAGTTCAAGAACCTGCTCGAGGCCGTCTGATGGTCAGGAAGGCAATTCCGTTGAGCAGGACGCCCGTGCCGATCAGGCGAACCGGCCCTCCCAAGCACCGGGCCAAGCCTACCGCGGTCCTCTCCGGCGGCGGCGATAGTCGACCCGCTCGCGAGCGACCTGCCAGCGCGATCGCGCCTCGCCGACCACGTTGTCCCACTGGCGGCGGACCTCGTGATCAGGCGGTCGCTCGCCGCGACGAATTCGCTCGAGCTCGTCGCCAACCTCGCGTCCAAGCGCCGCCGAACCGACAACGACGAGCATGAGGCAAAACAGGGTCGAGATGATCGCCAAGACCGCGCCGACAACGCCATAGTCGGTGGTGTAGGAGCTGAACAGCCGGGGCACATAGGCGGTCGCGCCGACGGAGTAGGCCGCCACCAGAATCGACGCAATCAGGCCGAAGGGCAGCAGGTCCGACAAATCGATCCGCTTCGCACTGAGGATCCAACTCCCCCAGACGACGAAGACCGCGGTCATGGGCAGCACCACCAGGGACGCGCCCAGCTCGAGGCTCCCCCGGCCGACGAGAGCATGGAGCAAGCTGGCGGCCACCAGGTATGCCACGAATCCGCCCGCCCAGAGCAGGCCGTTGAGCATATTGCGCATGCTGAGCGCATCCAGCTCCCAGGTCACCTCGACCAGCCGCTGCACCGCTCGCGTCAGGCTCAGCATCGCGAGCAGGACGAACAGGGCACTCAAGACGTCAACGCTCGCGGTCGTGTCGCCGGTAGGTGAGAGGAGAAGCTCGACCGCATCGGCCCCGCCCCCGGTGAGGTCGTAGCGCTCGATGATTCGGTCGGCGGTGTCATCCGCTCCGATCTCCGTCAGAACCGCGCCGCCAACGATCACGAGCGGGATCAGCGCGGTCAGCGCGATGGAGGCCAGCGCAAGGGCGCGATCGAACCCTGCAATCGTCTGAAAGCGGTGGACGACACGCAGGACGAAGGCCGGCCTCAGCCAGAACGTCAGGGTTCGAATCGCCCGCTCGCGGTCGAAACCGCGGCGACCCAGCCTCCGTCGACCTCGCGGAACTTGCAACGACGCGAGCCTAACGTGGGCGAAGCGAGAGCCCACTACGCTCACGAATAGGATGCCCCGGTAAGCGCGCCGTTCGGCAGCGTCTGCATCATGGGAACCCCCAACCATTGGTCGATCATCGGCAGGGATCGCGGATGAAGTGGCCGATCCTCGTTGTCCTCGCGGCTGCCCAGTTCCTGATGGTCCTCGACCAGGCCGTAATGAACGTCGCGATCTCGCAACTGGTCGCGGACTTCGACACGACGGTGACGACGATTCAGACCGTGATCGCGCTGTACGCGCTCGTGATGGCAGCGCTGATGGTCACCGGCGCCAAGCTCGGCGACATCTGGGGCCGCCGAAGAGTCTTCACGATCGGGCTCGTGATCTACGCGTCGGGATCGGCGCTCACAGCGGCCTCGTGGAGCGTCCCGACGCTAATGCTCGGGTGGTCGGTCCTCGAAGGGATCGGGGCGGCGATGGTGCTGCCGGCGCTCGTCGCCCTCGTTGCGGGCAATTACGCCGGCTCCCAGAGGGCGATCGCCTATGGAGTGCTCGGGGGCGTCGCCGGAGCTGGGATCGCGGTTGGGCCGATTCTCGGCGGGTGGGCGACGACCGAGCTCACATGGCGCGTGGTCTTCGTCGGCGAGGTGGTGGTCGCGGCGCTGATCCTCTTCGGGACCAGGTACCTGCGCGAGCCCGAGCAGGAAGGGAGTCCGCCCCGGCTGGACTGGGTCGGCTCGGTCCTTGCCGCCCTCGGGATGGCGACGGTAGTCATCGGCGTCCTGCAGGCGAGTAACTGGGGCTGGCTGCGGCCCCTCAACTCACCGGTCGAGCCCTTCGGGTTCTCGCTGACGCCCTTCGTGATCGCGGCTGGCCTGCTCGTCCTCGCGGGGTTTCGGACCTGGGAGCGCCGTCGCGAGAAGCAGGGATCCGATCCCCTGGTCCACTTCCGCTTGTTCGGGGTCGGCAGGTTCCGCGGCGCCCTTTCGATGCTGCTGGCTCAGAACTTGATCCTAATGGGGATCTTCTTCACCGTGCCCCTTTACCTCCAGGTCGTACAAGGGCTCGACGCGCTCGAGACCGGCGTGCGAATGCTCCCCGCTTCGGTCGGGCTGTTCGTGGCCGCGCTTGGCGGCTCAGCGCTTACGTCACGTTTCGCGCCCCGCCCGCTCGTGCGCGCCGGACTTGTTGTCACGTTCCTTTCGACGTTGTTGCTTCTTGGCGTTGTGGAGCCTGAGCTCGACAACGCCAGCTTTCTCCTCGCCATGGGCGTGCTAGGGATCGGCATGGGCCTGATCATCTCTCAGCTCGGAAACGTCGCGCAATCGTCGGTGACAGACGGCGATCGAAGCGAGGCGGGCGGCCTCCAGAACACGGCGCAGCAGCTTGGCTCGTCGCTCGGCACGGCGCTGCTAGGCGCCGTCGTCATCACCGGGCTGATCACCGCCTTTACGAATAACATCGCCGCCGATCCGCGGGTATCAGCCGAGGCCCAGCAGCAGGTCGAGACGACGATCGCCAGCGGGGTTAGCTTCATTTCCTCGGACGAGGTCCGGACGGCGGCAACCGATGCCGGCGCCGCGCCCGAGGAAGTCGACGCCCTGGTCGAGGGCTACGAGGACGCCCAGCTCAACGCCTTGAAGACGGCCTTCCTGTTCGCCGGGTTCATAGTGCTTGCCTCATTTTGGGGCACGCGCAAGATGCCTGCCGAGCGTCTGGTGGAGTCGCGAGCTGGACCCGACGTACCTGATGCCGAGGCGGCCTGATCGTGACGCGTGATGTCGGCCATGATCGCCCCGCGGTCGCCGACGATGACGATCTCGTTGAGGACCCTCGGCGAGCCCCCAAGGGCATCGAAAGGCTCGACAATGAACCATGGATCACCTCGGCATGAGTAACCGCAGTCGTGTGCGATGACCGACCGTGCCTCAGTCATCGAGGGCGGCGGCGACACCGGCGTCCCATGCCATCCCCTCGTCGGCCCAGCTCGAGCGAGAGTCGAGCTGGCGCGCGGCTCTGACCGCTGCGCGGCCGAGCGCGTTGGCGTAGGTGGGGAACGAGAAGGGAACGAGGGCGAGCTGCTCGACCTTCATCCCGGACGCCACCGCGAGCGCTGCCAGCTGGGCGAGTTCGACCGCCCGCTCACCGACGATGTGACAGCCGAGGATCGTGTGGTTCTCGCGGTCGGCGACGAGCTTGCAGAACCCCGTGGGGCGACCGTCGATGATCGGGCGCGGCATCGACTCGAAGCCCTCTTCCCCCACGACGACGTCATGGGTCTCGCGAGCGGTCGCCTCGCTGAGCCCGACAGAGGCGTATTCGGGGTCCGTGAAGCTGCCCAGAGGGCTGACCTCCGCGGGAAGGATCTCGGTGCTCCCGACGGTGGCGTTGGTCGCTGCGAGGTAGGCCTCGCGCGCGGCCTCGTGGACGACCATGAGGTGCCCCGTGACGTCTCCCGCGGCGTAGATGCCCGGGGCGGTCGTGCGGAGCTGGGAGTCCACCTTGATGTAGCCGCGCGGATCGGTCTCCACCCCGGCCACCGCGAGGTCGAGCGGGTCGGTGTTCGCGAGCCAGCCGACCGCAACAACGGCCAACGTCGCGTCGATTTCTGCCTGTGTATCTCTCCCGGAATAGACGAGTCGCACTCCGGCGGGAGATGGCTCGAAGCGCTCGATAGTTCCGGCGTGCTCGAGGACGCGCACGCCGGAGGCGTGCAGCGCCGTGCTCATCGCTGCGGCCACCTGCTCGTCCTCGCTCATGAGGATGCGGGGGGCGGCCTCGAACAGGATGACCCGCGATCCGAAGGCGTTGAAGATCGAGGCGACTTGGACCCCGGTTGCACCGGCGCCGATCACCAGCAGCGAGTCGGGCGCCGATTCGAGGCGCCAGGCGTCGCTGTGGGTGCAGGTCAGCTCGAAGCCGGGCAAGGGGAGCTGCCGCGACACGCCGCCGGTGCAAAGGATGATGTTCGCGGCTCGCAGTCGCGGTCCGTTTTCGCTCTCAATCACCCGCGGCTCGACAAAGCGGGCGATTCCGGCGTGTTCGTAGATGGTCACGCCGGCCTGCTTGAGCTCGTCGCGCAAGAGCGCGTGTGCGCGCACGTCGCCGGTGACCTCGCGCACGCGCGCGAGCAGACGCCGATAGTCGAGCGTTGGCTCGCCGGCGCTGATCCCGTAGTGCCCGAGTTGCCTTGCCTCCCGCATCAGTCGCGCCGCGTGGGCCAAAGTCCGCACCGGCACCGGCCCGTCGTTGGCGGCCATTCCCCCGAGCTCGTCGCGCGTGACGAGGGCCGTTCGAGCTCCGAGTCGTGCCGCGCGCAGCGCAGCGACGACGCCCGCGGGCCCGGCGCCGATCACGATCACATCGAGGTCGTCAGATGGCAGGCTCGTAGCGTCGCATCTCCGGGATCCGCTGCGGGGTCTGGGCGCCTCGGAGGCACCAGGTAAGGGGCCTGCGAAATGGGCGACACCCCAGTCGAGGTTGCGTTAAGCGTGCGGGCGGAGCACGCCGAGGGCCCGTTGTGGGACGCCGCGACGGCCCGCCTGTGGTGGGTGGACATCACCGGCGAGCGGGTGCATTGCTTCGATCCGGAGTCCTCTGAGCACAGCTCCTGGAGCACCGCCGGGCAGCCGGGTGGCGTGGTGCTCGGCGCGATGGGCGAGCCGGTGGTGGCAAGCCCGGAGGGCCTGGCGGTGCTCGACCGCAGCACGGGCACGCTGGACGTGCGGGTTCCAATCGAGCAGGACGGGCCCGAGAACCGCGCCAACGACATCAAGGTCGACGGTGGCGGACGCGTCTGGGTCGGCACGATGGCCTTCGACAAGCGACCGCGAAACGGGGCGCTCTATCGGGTCGACGGGGGCCGGGTGACCCGTGTCGTCGACGGTCTGACCATCCCCAACGGGCCGGCGTTCGATGAGCCGCGCGGGCGGCTCTACCTCGCCGACACGGCCCTCTGCGTCGTCGATGTGTTCGACCTGGACGCTGCGACGGGTGCCCTCAGCGGTCGCCGGCGTTTCCTCGATCTCAGCCGCGAGCAGCTCTGGCCGGACGGCATGACCGTTGACGCTGACGGGATGCTGTGGGTGGCACTGGGACGAGCCGGGGCAGTCCACCGCTACCGAGCGGAGGGCACGCTCGACGACGTCGTAGAGCTGCCGACCTCGAATCCCACCTCCGTGGCCTTCGGCGGCGGCGATGGCGGCGACCTCTACATCACGACCTCATGGGTCGACTGCGAGCGGCCTGGCGAGGAGCCGCTGGCGGGCGCGATCTTTCGTTGCCGGCCCGGGGTGACGGGGCTGCCCTCGCCACGCTTCAGAGACCTCCCACGACGAACCGAGTAACGCGTCACAGAATGATCGAGCGCATGGTCCTGTTCGGAGCCTCCGGTGATCTGACCAGCCGCCTGCTACTGCCCGCGGTCGCCCAGTTGGCCGAAGACGAGCTATCGGCTCGAGGCACGCTCGACACCGCCGAGATCTCGGCCGACGCCCACCTGATCGAGGAGATGCTCCAGCGCAACCCGATGCTGTTCATCCGCAGCGACGAGGCCGACGAGGCCTGGCGCATCATCGACCCCGTGATGGCGGCGTGGGCCGCCGGCGACGTGCCGATGCAGGAGTACGCTGCCGGCACAGCGCCCCGGCCCGCGCGCTCCGATGCCTTCGTGATCGGCGCTCACGATGTGTATTCGGGAATCCGCTCGGCGAGCAGAGGGGGTCGACGGGATTTTGGAGATGTGGAAAGCCTGTGAGATGCTGCACGAGGATCGAGTCGAAGGAGGCGACGTCCATGGGACGAGACAGACGCCAACGCAGACGACGTGCAGCCGCACTCGGCGGAGCCGCCATCGCTGCCAAGAAGCACAGGGACAACAAGCTCGCCGCAGAGCAGCAGGACAGCGCGCCGCAGCAGGCTGGGCCCACCGACCCCGCCCCAGCGGCGTCGGGTGGAGTGACTGCCGAGACCACAGAGCGGCTGAAGGAGCTTGGTCAGCTTCACGAACAAGGCGTGCTCACGGATGAGGAGTTCGCCAGCGAAAAGGCGAAGGTGCTGAGAATCTGAACGCCTGGGGAGTCTTCGACCTAACGAACTTCTAGCCGCGCCCCGAACGTCGAGTCTTTGGCCCGGGCCCGGCGACCGTTCGTGTTGGGCTGAGCCCTTCGAGACAGAAGTATCGCGTTGGACGAGACGCGGTAGTCCGCCGTCGCCGCCCGGGGACGCTCTGACCTAAACGGAGCATCTACTCGCCGTCTCGGCCCAGAACATGGTCCTGCTCTCGCGAGTAGACGCGCTCGCCGTTCTTGGCGACAACGGGGGACACGATGAGCACCGGGGACCAAGGCCGCCGAGACGAGTTGACAGCCGCTGAGTTCAAAGACCTGTTCGAGGCCGTCTCCGCCTGGGGGCGCTGGGGCCCCGACGACGAGCGGGGCGCTCTCAACTACCTGATCCCCGCCCGGGTTCTCGAGGCCGCAGTGAGATTGGCAACGCCGTCGGCGGCGGAGCCAAGCCGGTGGAGGCCTCGTAATCGGCCGGCCGAGTAGGGTCGGCGCGGTCCGACGATGCGAGGAGCCTCGAGCAAGATGGACCAGCGCCACACCGCTCGACCGGCGGACTGGCGCCCACTGATCGTCCGAACGAGCAGAAGCGCGACCGAAGGCATCTACGGGCTCATCCTCGCCACGACGGTGATCGTGGTCTCGCGGGAATACGGAGAAGACGACGCCGGGCGGGTTGCGTTGGCGGTGCTGGTCACGGCGACTGTGTTCTCGCTGGCGCACGTGTACGCGGCCCTGCTTGGGAAAGGCGTGTCTCAGGGAACGCCAACCAGAGCCGAGGCGGCTCGCGCGCTGCGGGACCACTGGGCGCTCGTCGAGGTCGCCATCCCGCTGATCGGCGTCCTAGGGCTCGGGGCGGTCGGCGTCTTCCCCGACCGCACCGCGCTCGTCGCGGCGACGGTCCTCGCACTGGTCGAGTTGGCCGCCGCGGGCGGCTATGCGGCGATAAGGCACGGGGCAGACCTGCGCGGAACGATCTTCTCGGCCGCGATTGCCTTGGTGCTCGGGCTCGCGCTCGTGCTCCTCAAGGCCCTCGTGCACTGACGGCGTGTCCTCCTCTCGAAGCCCACTTGGATGCGATTGCCGGGACGGTCAGCGGTGTCGCCTTGGCGCCGTTGGCCGTCGCGGCGCTCGAGCGCTGTCGCCGGCGGAACGAACCCCGCGAGGCGTTCTGACCCGCAGCGCCGCCGGCCGGATCGCGAACTCGAGCGGCGGTGACAGCTTGCCCGCTTCGCCGTCGATCCCGGCGTGCACGCTGCCCGAGGCATCGACCCGCAACGAAACGGAGCTCCACGCGCGACCTGGGGGCCTGCGTCCGGGCGCCGGTCGGTCGATGACAACGATCCCGAGCCGACCGCCGCTCAGCGTCGGGCGGGCGCCGCGCGAGAACGGTCCGCCCAGGGCGTAGGGATTGTTCGACACGAGCACGATCGCAGGATCGGTATGGCTGTTGCCAAGGTCGTCGACGATGTCCAGTCCGGAGATCTCGGTGCCTGGGCCGAGGACGCCGCGTGCGGTCTCGACCAAGATGCGCACCTTCGCATCGCGATACCCCGCGTCGCGAACCGCCTCGGCGTAGATCCCGAGCGAGACGTTGTTGAGAAAGAGGTGGCCGCTCACCTCCCCGACATCGATCCGGCCCTCGATGCCGTCGCTGAGGGCGTCGAGGGCGACGATTGGATCGGCCGGATCCAGCCCGAGGTCGCGGGCGAAGTGGTTGCGGGTTCCCGCCGGCACGCAAACGAACGGCAGGTCATACGCCAGCGCCGCCGCGGCGACGGTCGCCAGCGACCCATCGCCGCCCGCCACCGCGAGCGCGTCCCCGCCGCCGGCAAGAGCCTCGTCGATCGCGGTCGCGAGGTTCCGTCCCGGGCCGAACTCCACGACGCTGATCCTCCTTTCTCTCGCCTGCGCGGCAATCCGAGGCCCGGCGCCGCGGCCGGACCTCGGATTGACGAACAGGACAGGTCGGCGCGGCGGATCGACCGTCTTCCAACCGATCCGCCGCGGGGGAGTCATGCCCGACCCGAGCGCGTCATGGAGGCAGTCTCAGGCCGATTTGGGTGATCGGTCATCACCCAAACTGCAGGATCGGCTCGCCATCCGTCGGGCGAATCACCTGAATCGCGTGATGAAGGGTCACCCACATCGGGCGCACAGTGTCTGTTCATGAACGAGTCGATGCACGCTAAGCCGGAACGGTTGTCACGCCAGCAGGCCGCGGAGCAGCTGACCGACGTTGCCTACTCTCTGATGACGGGCGGGTTGGTGAAGATCGACGGCGGTCGCCGGATCACCGTTCCCGTGGCCGATGAGGTGACGCTGAAGCGGGAGACGAAGACCGACGACGAGCGCGTGGAGCTCGAGCTTGAGCTGAGCTGGCCGACCACGCCGGCCGCCGACTAGCCAATCCGCGAGGGGGCGAGCAGATCGAGCTCGCGCGCGCGCTCCACAGCCTCCGCGCGGCTGTGCGCGTCGAGCTTGGAATAGATGTGGCGCAGGTGCGTCCGCACCGTGTTCGGCGAGACGAAGAGCTCGGCCGCGATCTCCGGCGCCTTAAGGTTGCTTGGCAGGAACCTGACCACTCGCAGCTCGGCGTCGCTCAGCTCGTCGCGCAGAGGCGCCGCCGTGCCGCGCGCCGTTGCGGAAGAGCCGGCGAGCACGTCGAGGATCTCGGAGAGCAGCGCCGCGTGAGCGGTGCGGTGCCGTGGATGCCGCTCCAGCAGCTCGTCGACCGGTGCGACCGCAAACGGAACGATGATTCCCTCGGGCTCTGCGAGGTCGAGCGCTCGCTCGATCGCCTCCTCCGTTGCCCGAGCGTCGCCAAGCCGGTCGCGGGCCAAGGCCTCGAACAGCAGCGCGTCGATCAGCGACGTCGTCGAGTGAGCCGCCCGCCTGGACCCTTCGATTACGGGGGTCAGCATTTCGAGCGCCGCTTCGGGAGCATCCTGCGCCAGGTGGATCTCGGCCGCGGCGATCCGGATGAGAGCGCGGTCGCGCTCGTCTTCGTCGACCTCTGCGAGTGCGGCGCTCGCTTCGGCGGCCCTGCCCATGCGCACCTGGGTCTGGAGCATCACGCCTTGCGGCTCGATCGTCCGCACCTCCTTGCCCATCAGCGAGCTGAGCCGCTGCGCCTCGGCAAGCCCCGCCAGTGCCTCCGCGAGCCGACCCTGGATCAGCCGCAGCAGCCCCGTCGCCCAGCGGACGATAAGCGTGGTCATCGGGTCCTCCTCGGGCCGCAGCCCACGGTCGGCACGATCCAGCCGCCGCTCGGCCTCGTCGAACCGTCCCAGCCACATGAGCGCGACCCCGCTGATTGCCAGCGCCGGAGTGATGATCGCCTCCTCGCCCCATCCGAGCGCTTCGGCCCGCGCGATCGCCTGCTCGGCGTAGTGGGCCCCGTCGAGGACCGAGCCTCCCGCGTCCGGCCCGGCGATGCCGAGATGGGCGAGGCAACTGATCTCAAGGTAAGGGCGTTCCGCCTGCCGCGCCAGGGACAGAGCCTCCTCGAGGTGGCGTCGCGCCTCGTTGGTTCGCAGCGACCACAGCTCGGTGATGCCGACGTTCATTACGGCCGCGGCGCGGTGGTCGGCTGCGCGAGCGATGTCGCTTGCCGATTGGGCCGCCAGCGCCGCCTCCACCTCGCGCTTAGCCTCGAGCGCGGTCGCGAGGTCGACGCGGCGGCGGGCGAGCCACAGTTTCGTGCTGGCGACGCGCAGGTCGAAGCGCCGCCGCCGGTCCTGGGGAACGGTGTCGGCGAGCCGCTCGGCCACCTCTATGTACGCCTCGGTCTCGTCGCGTCGTCCCGCGAACATGCGCGCCGCGGCGAGCACGATTGCAAGCTCGACGTCCTCGGCCGCCGCTTCCGCAGGAAACGTCGCCAGCAGCTCGCCGACCGTTTCGAGCCGTCCGTCGAGAATCAGGCTGATGTAGCTGTCGGCAAGCACGCGCGTCGCGTATGTCCAGTCCGATGCCGCCTGCGCGTGCCGGACCGCCTCAGCCGGATGCCCGTGCTCCTCATACCAGCGAGCGGCTATGCCGTGCAGAGCGTCGATGCTGGCGGGGTCGGCGCGGCGCAGCTCGAGCCGCAGGAAGTCAGCGAACAGATGGTGGTAGCGAAACCAGGTGCGGTCGGCGTCGAGCGAGGTGACGAACGCGTTTGCCTCCTCGAGGTCGAGCAGGATCCGCTCTGAGTCTGAGTGGCCGGTCATCGCGTCGGCCAGGCGCGCCGTGACCCGGTTGAGGATCGACGAGCGCAGAAGGAGCTCGCGCACCTCCGGCGGCTGGCGTTCCAGCACCTCGGCCATCAGATATCCGGCGACGCTGCGCTCGCTGCCGGAGAAGTAGCGCACGAACCGCTCGGGGTCAGGGTGCCCGGCAAGCGAGATCGCGGCCAGCCGCAGGCCCGCGACCCACCCCTCGGTCCGGTCGTGAAGCAGCGCCACCGCCTCGTCTGAGAGCTCGATCGCGCTCGCCTGCAGCAACTCGGCTACCTCTTGGGCGGAGAAGCGCAGGTCCGCTTCTCGGATCTCGGTCAGCTCACCGGCGAGGCGCAGGCGGTGCATGTTCAGGTGCGGCTCGGAGCGGCTCGTCAGCACGATCCGCAGGCCGGCGGGCCGCCGGGCGAGGAACAGCTCGAGCCACCTCAGCGCCTCGGACGACTGAAGCTCGTGCAGGTCGTCGATCACCAGCACGAGCGGCTCGTCAACCGAACGAAAATCCTCCAGCACCCTCTCGACCACGGCCTCGCCGCGAAACCCGGGCGTCGGGCCGAGCGGCTCGACGGCCCCGCCGATAGCCTCCGCGAGCGCGTTGACCACCGCGAGCCAGAAGTGCTGCGAGTCTCGCTCGCGCGGCTCGACCGCGACCCACGCCGTGTGCTCAGAGACCCCGCTGTCCTCGAGCCACGTGCGCACCAGCATCGTCTTGCCGCTGCCCGCGGGAGCGCAGACCAGAGCCAGACAGTCGGCCGGGGTCGCCGACAGCCGCTCGAACAGCGCCTCGCGACGCACCACCCGGCTCTGGGTCGACGGGTCTCGCTCGGGGGTGAGCGGGCCCGGACCGGCGAGCGCGGTGTCGCGATGCCGCCGTCCAGTACCCGCACTGTCGAGGTCCCGGTTGCGGTTCATCGGCAACCAGTATCCACGCGCCGCCGCCTCAGCGCCACGACACGCGGGCAGGGTGGGCGGAGGACCCCGTGTGGCGAGGCCCTCCGCGCCGGGCGGGAGCGGGGCAGCCCTCAGGTGGCTGCGGTCTTCTCCTTCGACAGGTCGTCGGCCTCCATCCTCGCCCAAGCGGCATCGAGCACGGAGTACTCGGCCTCGACGATTGCCGAGTAGGCAAAGGCGATTGCGTACTCCGCCTCGTCCTCCGCCCGATCGGCCCTGTGCTCGGCCTTGTGCAGGTCGTGCTCTGCCTTGCGGGCCTCGATGTCGGCGCGGATTGCGGCGACGCGCTCGTCCCAGCTTCTCTGGACGTCTGCCCACCGATCCGAGATGTGCTCGTGTCCCTCATCGACCTTCTCGCGCAATGCTTGGGCTTGCTGCTCCCCGACCGCGCGGGCGTCATCGCGGTCGGCCTCGATGTCCGCCTTGGCCTTAGCTCGCGCAGCTGCCGCGTGGTCCTCGGCTTCCTTCGCGCGAGCCGAGAGCTTGCGCAGGTCATCCGAGAGCTTGCTCATACCATCCGATGCAGCCATTTCAACCTCCTGTTTGTTGGTCGTGTCGAGGATGAGTGATGGCCGGGTGAGCGGGCGTCATCCATTCTTGATGATCTGCAGAGCGCGGCTTGAGTCCCGGACGGGATGTAGTTCGGGCGGGGACCCGCTCGATGTCGATCGCAAGGACGACCCGGTCGGATTGCCGCCAGCGCTTCGTCGCTCTGGGCCTCGGGAGGCTCCGTTCCTCTTCGTCGTGGCGCCGCTTCGCGTGATTGGCGGGACAGGCTCACCCGTCAATCCAATCGCGATCCTGTGAGCAGCCACCCATGAGGCCGTTGACAATCGACGGACGCCTCGGTTCGTGCGCAAGGACACGCAACTTGAGGTAGGTTGGCGCGATGAAGCGACCGGCTCGCCGGCGCTCGCGCGATCCAAAGGTAGAGCGACTTTCGCACGTGCAGCTCCTCTCGAACTGCGGGAAGCGGGAGCTCGCTCGGATCGCCGCTCTGACGACCGAGATCGAAGTCCCCGCCGGCAGGGTTCTGATGCGCCAAGGCGATCCGGGGCGGGAGTGCTTCGTGGTCGAAGAGGGGACGGCACGAGTATCCATCCGTGGGCGCAAGGGCACGACGATGGGCGCCGGGGATTGCTTTGGCGAGATGGCGCTTCTCCTTCATCCCGCGCGGCGCTCGGCCACAGTCACCGCCGAGAGTGACATGCGTCTACTGGTCCTCACCTCACGCGAGTTCTCGACCCTGCTCGAGGAGGTGCCCAGCGTCGCCCGGAAGGTGCTCGCGGCGGTTGGCGAGCGCCTCCGCGACGCCGAACGGGCGCAGCCTCACCACTAGGGACTGACTCGTTCGGGGTCGCGGCCCCGCGTTAGCGGGGCTTTCTCCCAGTGGGCCGTGCAGGGATCGAACCTGCGACCTTGAGATTAAGAGTCTCCTGCTCTACCAGCTGAGCTAACGGCCCGAGGGCGTGATGGTAGCTGCCGAAGATCGAGGCGCTCGGCCCGGATTCAGGGCGCTGGGGCGGGTGGCGGAGCCCCACCCGAGAGGCCGCCGAACGGGTCCGCGATCCCCTCGCCGGCCGAGCCCTGCGGCTGCTTCTCCTGCTGCTGGGCGAGCTGCTTCTTCTGCTCCCGGGCCTGCTCGCCGAGCCGCTCGACGTTCTTGCGCACGCTGGCGCGCTGGCTCGGGTCGGCCGCCTCGACCGCGCGCTCGCCGGCGGCGTCACCGGCCTTCAGCTGGCCATCCGCGTAGAGGTAGAGCGCCAGCTGGTAGAAGGCGGCGCTGGTTCCCTGAGCCTCGGCGACGATCGCTTGCGCCTTGGCCGCCCCTTCGGCGTCGAGCAGGAAGCGGTAGGCCTCCGCGGCCTGCGCGGCCGCCGTCGTCTGGGGCCGCTTCGGCTTCGTCTCGAGATAGCGCTCCCAGGCGGCGATCGACTGCTCGAGCTCGGATCGTGAGGAGTCGCTGATCTCCGGCACGCCGGTCTGCGGGTTGATCGTCACCCCGCTCTCGGTGGCGGAACGGAAGTACGCGCTCGACAGCTCGAGCAGGGCGCGCTCGTTGTCGGGATCGGACTCGAGCGTCTCGTTGGCGTCCTCGATCGCCTGCTCGTACTGCGGGCTCGAGGAGCTGTCATCGCCGCCGAGCCCGATCGCGTCGAAGATCCCGCCGCTGACGTCGCTGCCGATTCCGAAGCCGACGAAGCTGATGAAGAAGATGAAGGCGAGAAAGCCGAAGACGATCTGGACCACGCGCCGGCGCTTGCCGCTCTTGAGATCGAAGATCATCGGGGCTCGGGAGGCTAGCTGCCGGCCTCGCCGGGAGAGACCTCGCTGCCGAAGCGCTCCCCGGCCGGGCGGCCGAAGCGGCGCGCGACCAGGATGCTGCCCTCGTACAGCAAGAGCAGCGGGATCATGATCATGATCATGCTGATCGGATCGCCGCCCGGCGCGGCGGCGGAGACGACGGCGATGATGAAGATCGCGTAGCGGCGGTTGTGGGCGAAGAACTCGGGCTCGACGACCTCGAGCTTGGTCAGCGAGAGGATCGCGATCGGGATCTGGAACAGCATCCCCATCGCGATCAGCATCAGCCCGAAGAAGCCGTAGTAGTCGCGGGCGCGGACCTGGATGTTGAACTCGGTCTCGTTGAAGTTGAGCAGGAACTTGACCGCGACCGGCATGACGACGAAGTAGGCAAACGCGACCCCGGCCAGGAAGAGGATCGGGATCGCGATCAGGAACGGGGTCAGGGTCCGCTTCTCCGCCGGCGAGAAGGCTGGCAGGACGAAGGCGTAGACCTGGTAGAGGATGATCGGCAGGGCGATGACGAAGGCGCCGTAGGCCGCCACCTCGACCGTGGTGAAGAACGGCTCGGTGACCCCGAACGTGAGCGGCTCGGCGGTGTCGGCGGGCAGCGGGGCGTTGGCGATCTCGAGCATCAGCGCGTCCTGCCAGAAGCAGAGCGCGAAGGCGACGCCGATCGCGACCAGGCTGACAATGATCCGGGTGCGCAGCTCGTCGAGGTGCTCGACCAGGGTCAGGCGATCCTCGAAGTCGGCCGCCTTCATGCGCGCCATCGGCTCACCGGCGCCCGCGGTGCGCGGACGTCATGCTCAGCTGCGGTTCTCGGCTACGACCTCGCCCTCGACGGGCTCTGCGCCCGGCTCGGGCTGCGGCTGAGCGGCCGAGACCTCGAGCTTTGCCTGCTCGGCCCGCTCATCCTCGTCCTCGCGCTTGCCGGTGATCGAGTCCTTGAACTCGCGCATTCCCGAGCCCAGCGACTTGCCGAGCTCGGGCAGACGCTTGGGCCCGAAGACGAGCAGCGCGATCACGAGCACGATCGCTACTTGCCAGATGCTGAAATCCATCGCCCTGAGATGGTACTGCGCGCGGCCGGCGCGGTCGCAGGCGGGCTTGCGCTCAGCCCGACGACTCGTCCTGCGGCCGGTCGAAGTTGCGGTAGTAGCGCGAGGGCGTCGGACCCTTCTGGCCGCGATACTTGGACGCGGTCTCGTCGCTTCCGTAAGGGTGCTCGGCCTCGGTCGACATGCGCAGGAACGAGATCTGGCCGATCTTCATCTCCGGGTAGATCGCGATCGGCAGGTTGGCGACGTTCGAGAGCTCGAGCGTCAGGTGCCCGTCCCAGCCTGCATCGACGAAGCCGGCGGTGCTGTGGATCAGCAGCCCGAGCCGGCCCAGCGAGCTCTTGCCCTCGAGCCTCGCGACCAGGTCGTTGCCGAGCGCGACTCGCTCGAGGGTCGAGCCGAGGACGAACTCCCCCGGATGGAGGATGAACGCCCCGCCGTCGGCGACCTCGACCAGCTCGGTCAGGTCCTCCTGGGCCTGCTTGGGGTCGATGAACGGGGTCGTGTCGTTGCGAAAGACGCGGAAGTAGCGGTCGACGTGCAGGTCGACCGACGAGGGCTGAATGCAGCCCTCGCCGAGGGGGTCGATGACGATCCCGGCCCGCTCCAGCTCCTCGCGTATCGACCTGTCCGAGAGGACCACGGCGGCGCAGTCTATTCGCGGTCGGCGACCGCACCGGCCCACCCATTCCTGGACGGGTGTTGGAGCCCGGGTGCAACTAGGGGCCAGCCCCTAAAGGGGGTGGGTTGAGGCGCCGATATGGGCATCCGAGATGGCCGAAGGGCAGACGACCGGACAGGATTCCCCGCTCGACGGGCTCAGCCCCGCGGGTTTTGAGACCAGCCGGCGCCCGCTGCAGGCGGGCGAGAGGCTCGGCCTGCACGTCTGCCCGTCGTGCGCCTCGGAGCTGGTCTATCCGACCGACTGGGAGCCGGCGCCGCGCAAGCGCTGGAACGTCGACCTGCGCTGCCCCGACTGCGAGTGGCTCGGCGGCGGGCTCTACGCACAGGAGATCGTCGACCGCTTCGACGAGGTACTCGACGAGGGCACCGAGCAGCTGCTCGGTGATCTCAACCTGCTCGCCCGCGCGAACATGGAGGAGCAGGTCGAGCGCTTCATCGCCGCGCTGCGCGCCGGCCAGATCCTTCCCGAGGATTTCTAGGAAGCAGAGCCCGAAGGCCGGCAGGCGGCGGCCTCTACAGTTCCCTGCCCCAGCACGCAGGGAGGAACGATGCCGTTTGGCCGGGCGGCCCTTTTCATCTTCGCGATCGGCGCGGCGGTAGCCGCCGCCGTCGTCCTGCTGCCTGGCGACGATGAGCCGCAGGCGCCGCCAGGCGGACCGCGGTTCGGCTTCAACGAGCTGCGCTGGAGCGTCGGCTGGCAGAGTGACTCCGACGAGCCGCTGATCGCCGCGGTCGAGGTCGCCGAGATCGCCGGGGCCGACACCGCCCGGATGATCGTTCCCTGGTTCGACGTGATCGACCCGACCGGGGCCTGGGACGAGTCCGCCTGGAGCCGCTACCGAGACGCATACGAGGCGCTTTCGGAGCGCGGCATCCGGCCTGTCGTCACGCTTGTCGGCGCGCCGCGGGGCGCGGCCGGGGTTCAGGACGACCCCGACTGGGCGCAGCCGGGCTGCTTCGCCGGCTTTGCCGTCGCCCCGGCACCCGCCTATGACGCCCAGTGGGAGGCGGTCGTCCTGCGGGCGGCGAACGAGTTCGATCAGGCGCTCGCGATCCAGGTCTGGAACGAGCCCAACTCGCCCGACTATTGGGGCGGCTGCCAGCCCGATCCCGGCCGCTATCTGGAGCTGGTCGAGCTGGCGCAGGCCGCGATCGCCCGCTCCGAGCACCCCGGTCGGAAGCTCGTCTCCGCCGGCCTCAACCCGTCGGCAGGAACCGCGGTCGTCGCTTGGCCGGAATACCTCGCAGCGCTCGTCGCCGGCGGCCTGCTCGATCACGTCCACGCGGTCGGCCTCCATCCCTACCCGGTGCCCGAGGACTGCGATCGGCCCGAGGGCTCAGCGCCCGAGCGGCTCGCGGCGGCGGTCGGCGCCCAGGTCGACGAGGCGATCGGCCTGCTCCCTCCCGGCACGCCGATCTGGGTGACCGAGTTCGGCGCCTCATCGGCGGCGGGCTTGACCCCCGACTGCCGGGCGCTGACCGAGGAGGAGCAGGCCGAGACGCTGCTCGCGACCTACGGCGAGCTCCGGTCCCGTGACCAGGTGAAGACGGCGATCGTCCACCAGCTCGTCGACGACCGCGACTCGACCGAGGAGTTCCAGAACCACTTCGGGGTCACCCGCGAGCGGCCCTTCCTGGCCCCGAAGCTCGCCTTCTCCTGCCTCGCCGAGCGGCGCGCCGAGCCCGAGTCCGGCTGCAGCGACTAGGAGCCCGGGCGGAGCTCCGCGCCGGCCGCACTCACGAGCGCTTCAGCTCTTGCACGGCCCAGCCGTTGCCGTCCAGGTCCTCGAAGAAGCAGAAGCGTGAGCCGGGGGAGCCCTCGGGCCCGAGCTGCTGCACCTCGCCGACGGCAACGCCGCGATCGGCCAGCGCCGCGCGGGCGGCGTCGATGTCCTCGACCACGAGCTGGACGCCTTTGACCGAGCCGGGGTCGCCGAGTGGCAGGCCCTCGCCGATCACGACCGAGCAGGTCGAGCCGGGCGGGGTCATCTGCACGACGCGCATGCTCTCGTTGGGGCGCATGTCGTGGTCGAGGTTGAAGCCGACCCGCTCGGTGTAGAAGGCCCTGGCGGCGTCGACGTCGGAGACGGGGATGGGAACGACTTCGAGCTTCAGATCCATGCTGCGTCCTTTCCGTGCGAGGTTTCAGCCATTGCCGACCCGCGGATGGTAGGTACCGAACGCCCACAGGTTGCCCTCCGGGTCGCGGACCGTGAAGTCCCGCGAGCCGTAGTCGGTGTCGGTCATCTCCAGGGCGATCTCGCCGCCGGCGTCGCGGACGCGCTCGTACAGGGACTCGACCTCGTCGAGCGCGCAGTAGACGAGCCGACCGCCGGCGGGCAGGCTGCGGAACGGCTCGCGGCCCACTCCCGCCGTGCTCAGCATCACGATCGCACCGCGGAAGACCAGCTCTGCGTGCACGACGTTGCCGTCGTCGTCGCGGTGGTCCTCGCGGCGCTCACAGCCGAGTACGTCTTCGAGCCATTTCATTCCCGCATCGGCGTCGCGGTATTGGAGCCCGGGATAGAAGGTCGGGGTCGAGATCTGCGTTGCCATCGATGCTCTCCCTTGGTCGTGACCCGCCGAGGCTAGCGCGCGGCCGGGTCGGCGCCGACTCGAGCGAACCAGACGCCTAGGAGTAGCGCTCGACGACCCCGTCGGCGACCAGCGAGAGCAGCTCGAGCCGTTGGCGGTCGAGGCGAGCCTCGACGAGGGCCGCCTTCGCGTTCTCGACCCGGCGCCTTGCCCCGTCGCGGACCTCGTCGAGCGCCCCGGTGGCGGCGATCGCGTCGCATGCCGCCTCGGCGCCGCTTGCGTCCAGCGCGCGCAGATCGAGGGCGGCGAGCGCCGGATCGCGTTCGCGGGCGACGATCAGCGGCAACGTCACCGTGCCGTCGAGGAGATCGGTCCCGCGCGCCTTGCCCGTCCGCGCCGGCGGCCCGGCGACGTCGAGGACATCGTCGAGAAGCTGGAAGGCGAGGCCGATCTCGCGCCCGTAGGCCGACAGCGCCCGTCGGCGGGGCTCGGCCGGCTCCGGCTCGAGCCCGATCAGGCAGGCGCACTCGAACAGGCGGGCGGTCTTCAGCCGGCAGCGCTCGAGGTATCGCTCGCGGCCGATCTCGACCGCGAACGCGTCACGGCGCTGGGCGAGCTCTCCTTGGGCGAGCCCGACCGAGGCGGCGGCGAGCAGCCGGACCCGGCGCGGCGCTCCAGGGCCGCCGGCGGCGAGCTCGGCGAAGGCGCGCGAGAGCAGCAGGTCGCCGGTCGCGGTGGCGGCGCGGGCGCCGGCGCGGGCGAACACAGTCGGGTGCCCGCGACGCAGCGGGGCGGCGTCGAGGACGTCATCGTGGACCAGGGTGGCCATGTGGACGAGCTCGACCGCGGTCGCGGCGCCGATCGCCGCCTCGCCGGCCTCGGCGCCGGCGCAGAGCAGGACCAGCATCGGGCGCAGGCGCTTGCCGCCCGCCGCGAGAGTCGATCCGGCGTGGCCGGCGAGCTCGTCACCGTGGTCGTCGACGAGCTCGGCGAGGCGCCGCTCGACCGCCGACATCCGCTGCGGAAGCCAGGCCTCGGCGGCGTCGAGGACCATGGTCACGGGAGGCGGGACCGTCGATCGGTTCATCGTCGATCGCCCCCTCAGGCCGGCCGACGGCCCGAGTGAATCGCGATGATCCCGCCGGCGAGCACCGTGTAACGGATCCGCTCGAGCCCGGCCCGGTCCATGATCGCCGCCAGCTCCTCCGGGAGCGGAAACCGCTTCACCGACTCCGGCAGGTAGGCGTAGGCATCGCGGTCGCCGGCGAGGGCACCGAGGATCGGCACCAGGCGGTCGAACCAGAGGGCGAAGAAGCTCGAGAGCGGCGGCCGGCGAGGCTGGGTGATCTCGAGGATCACCAACCGCCCGCCGGGCCGCAGGACCCTGGCGAGCTCGCCGACGCCACGCTCGAGGTCGGCGAGGTTGCGGACCCCGAACCCGACCGTGGCCGCGTCGAAGGACGCGTCGTCGTAGCTGAGCTCGAGAGCGTCGCCCCACTCGAAGCGCACCGGGGCACCGCGCGCGGCCGCCTTCGCGCGCGCCAGATCGAGCATCCGCTCGGAGAAGTCGGAGCCGATCACGGTCCCGTCCGGCCCGACCCGCCGCGCGAGCTCGAACGCGAGGTCACCGGTGCCGCAGCAGGCGTCGAGCGCCACATCGCCGGGCGCGAGCTCGGCGCGCTCGGCGGCGCGCTCGCGCCAGCGATGATGAAGTCCGGCGGTCATCGCCGTGTTCATCAGGTCATAGATACCGGCGATCCGGTCGAACATGCCGCGGACCTGTCCCGCGAACTCGGGCTCGCCCGTTCTACTGGCGGCGGTGCCGGCCGCCGGCGGCGGCCGGCGGCTCATTGCAGCGAGGCGAGGAAGTCGACCAGCGCCTCGAACTTCTCGCGCGGCAGGTCGCCGTACGCGGGCATCACGTCCGGTCCGACCTCGAGCGAGCGCGCGATCGCCTGCGCGGGAAGCTGACCGCCGATCTCGGTCAGCTCCGGCCCGGGCCCGTCATTGCCGTTCTCGCCGAACTTGTGGCAGGCCAGACAGCCCGATTGCGCGGCCACCTGCTTGCCCTTCTCGTATTGCGGCGGGACCTCGAGCTCGATCTCGGTCGGCGAGCCGGCGGAGGCGCCGAGGAAGGTCAGATAGGCCATCGCGACGATCGTCAGGATCCCGGCGGTCGTCGCCACCGGCCGGCGATCGGGGCGCCGTTCGGGGTTGCGGTCATAGAACGGCAGCAGCAGGAGCAGGACCATGCAGATCGTCGGGATCCCGATCGTCGCGATCGGGACCAGCTCCGGCGGCTTGATCACCCGCAGCAGCTCGAAGAGGAAGAAGAAGTACCACTCCGGCCGCGGCACGTAGGTGGTCGTCGTCGGGTCCGCCTTCGGACCCAGCTCGGCGCCGAGGACCAGCGACATCACCACGATCACCCCGGCGACGACCATCATCATCGCCGAGTCCTTGAAGATCGCGTAGGGGAAGAACGGCTTGCCCTTCTTCTTCAGGATCTCGTACTCGCGGAGGTAGGCCTCCTTCTGGGCGTTGTTCAACCGACTTCCTCCTCGCGGAGGGATTTCGGCTTCGGATCGGCGCGCACCCACGGCGGCGCCGTCGTGCCAAGCTTGACCACCAGGTATAGGTGGGCCACGATCAGGGCGATGATCAGCCCCGGGACCAACAGCATGTGGACGGCATAGAACCGCGGCAGGGTAGTCGCGGTGAACTCGGAGCCGGCGCGCAGGAAGTCGGCCAGGTAGGGGCCGACCATGGGCCCGGAGGCGGTGATGTTCATCGCCACGATCGTCGCCCAGTAGGAGCGCTGGTCGAAGGGCAGCAGGTAGCCGGTCAGGCCCATGACCAGGGTCAGGATCAGGAGCACGACCCCGATCACCCAGTTGAGCTCGCGCGGGTACTTGTAGGCGCCGAAGAAGAACGTCCTCCCCATGTGGAGGAAGATCAGGATGATCATCACCGTCGCCCCCCACTTGTGCAAGCCGCGGACGAACTCGCCGAGGAAGACGTCGTTGGTCACGTGCTGGATCGAGGCGTAGGCCTCGGTCGCCGACGGCACGTAGTACATCGCCAAAAAGACGCCGGTCAGCGCCTGCATCGCGAACGCGAACAGGGTCGCGGAGCCGAGCGTGTAGAACCAGTTCGTCCCCTTGGGGACCTTGCGCAGCAGCATCCCGGTCAGGAACGGGCTCGCGCCGGTGCGCTCGTCGACCCAGCCGACGACGTCGACCGCGCCCTCCTTGCCGCGGTCGGCGACCACGGTGCCCAGCTTCTCGCCCTCCCCGTTGGCGCCGGCGCCGTTCCCGCGGGCGCCGTTGGCGCGCTCACCCGGCTTCTGTGGCTTGCGGAACGCTGCGGGAAGCTTCGGCATCGCTAGTTCGGTGGTGGCGCGGTGGTCGGACGGGGCGGGTACAGGTACTCCCAGACGCCGCCGGTGTACTCGCCCGGGTCGCGGGCGCGGACCGGCTCGAGCTCGCTGGTGACGCTGTAGCGGGGGCCGACCTCGAGCGTGTCGCCGACGACCCGGGTCTGGAAACGATCCAGCGGCCGGACCGGCGGGCCGCCGATCACACCGCCCTCGAAGTCGTAGACGCCGCCGTGGCAGGGACAGATGAAGTTGCCGGCGGCCTCGACGAAGCGAACCGGGCAGCCGAGGTGGGCGCAGCGGGTCGAGATCGCGATGAACTCGTCCGGGCTCTCGCCGAGATCCGGGCTTCCGCGGCGGATGTAGACGGTCGACTTGCCCGAGTCGCCGGTCCCCTCGACGATCGTGATCACGGCCTGGCGATAGGTCTCCGGGATGAAGTCATCGGGCGAGCCGACGCCCTCCCAGCGCTCCTCGGGGTTGTCGAAGATCGGCGCCAGGGCGAAGGCGACGGTCGGCAGCGCGACGGCTGAGACGGCGACCGCGCCCGCGGCCTGGCCGCCGATCGCGAACACAGTCCGACGAGTCATCGTCTCGCCTTCGAAATAGCCCGCGGGTCTGGGCTTCTCGGGGGCGTCGCCCCGCTTCTTGTCCGCCGGCTCAGCCAAGTCAGGTCGAGAGGTCGGGCGCGAAGTCTATTGCGTCGGCGGCTCGGCCTAGCTCATCGCCGAGGCTCGCCGCGGCGGCGGTTCGTGAGCACGCCCGCCAGAGGTCCGCGTCGGCGCCGCGTGCCTGTTCACGCAGGGCGCTCTTGGCGCTCTCGTGCGCGGCCGTGGAGCCGGCGCCGATCGCGGTCACGCTCGCGAGCCAGAGCGCGTTCGACTCGCGCTCGACCCGCTCGGCGTCTCGGCTCCCGTCATGGACCTGGGCCGCGAGGCTGATCAGGTCCGAGAGCTCGCGCACGGCCTCGAGGTCGCCGAGCGCGGCGAGTCGCTCGAGGCCGAGCGCGTAGAGGTAGTCGCCGGCGAGCAGCGCCAGGTCCGGATCGGCCCCGGTGACCAGCCGCCCCCGCGAGTAGTGCAGCAGGTAGCCCTCGCGCACCGACTCGACCACGAGCGCGTACTCGCCCGGCGCCGGGGTCGCCCGCGGCCCGGCCCCCGCCAGCGTGCCCAGGGCCGGCTCGACCGCGCCCGGCGCACCGACCCGGGAGCTGATCACCGAATCCTCGCCACGCAGCGCTTCCGCCAGCTCGACGAGCGCGTTCACGGCGAGCTCGCTCAACCCGCAAACGCCTCGTCGAAGGCGTCGGCGGCAGCCTCGCAGGTGCGCTCGATCGCCGCCTCGTCATGGGCCAGGGAGACGAACCAGGCCTCGAACTGCGACGGCGGCGGGTAGACGCCGCGGTCGAGCAGCGCCCGACAGAAGCGGCCGTGGGCGCGAAGGTCGCAGGCGGAGGCGGAGACGAAGTCGTGGGGCGCCTCGGCGGCGAAGAACGGGGTCACGAGCCCGGGCGCGGCGGCGACGCTGACCGGATGCCCGCTCGCCGCCCGCTCGAGGCCGGCCGCGAGCCGCTCCGTGAGCTCGGCAAGTCGCGCATAGGCGCCCGCGTCCAGCTTGGCCAGGGTCGCCAGCCCGGCGGCGACCGCGAGCGGATTGCCCGACAACGTGCCCGCCTGGTAGACGTCACCCGCCGGCGCGACCCGTGACATCAACTCGCGCCGGCCCCCGTACGCGGCGGCGGGCAGGCCGCCGCCGAGGACCTTTCCGAGCACGGTCAGGTCAGCGCCGACGCCGAGCAGCTCCTGCGCACCCCCGCGGGCGACGCGAAAGCCGCTGATCACCTCATCGAGGATCAGCAGCGTGTCGTGCTCGTCGGCCAGCGCCCGCAGCCGCTCGAGGAAGCCCGGCGTCGGAGGGACGACGCCCATGTTGGCCGGGATCGGCTCGGCGAGGATCGCGGCCACCTCGTGCTCGGCGAGCGCCGCTGCGATGGCGTCGGGGTCGTTCCAGGGCACGACGATCGTCGCCGCAGCCTGCGCCGGCGGGACTCCCGGGCTGGCCGGGATCGCCTGTGTGGCCAGGCCCGAGCCCGCCTCGGCCAGCAGCCCGTCGACGTGGCCGTGGTAGGCGCCGGCGAACTTGAGCAGCTTCTCGCGCCCGGTCGCCGCCCTGGCGAGGCGGATCGCGCTCATCGAGGCCTCGGTCCCCGAGTTGACCATGCGGATCGACTCGACCGTGGCGAAGCGGTCACACACGGCCTCTGCGAGGCTCACCTCTCCCTCGGTGGGGGCGCCGTAGCTCGTCCCGCGGGCAGCCGCCGAGCGCACGGCCTCGACCACCTCGGGGTCGGCGTGGCCGAGGATCAGCGGACCCCAGGAGCAGACCCAGTCGATGTAGCGGTTGCCGTCGACGTCGAGCAGCTCGCAGCCCTCGCCGCGCTCGATGAAGATCGGATGCTCGCGGCCGATCGACGCCATCGCGCGAACCGGGGAGTTGACGCCGCCGGGCATTCGGGCGATCGCGCGAGCGTAGAGGGCTGCGGACGTACGAGTGTCGAGCGACACGCTTCGCTCGCTGGTCACGCGAGCGGCGAGCGGCGAGCGGCGAGTGGCGTCTCACTACCCATGCGCCCGTTCCCACTCGGCATAGTCATCGGTGAAGTAATGAAGCCGGATCTTCTTGAACTCGGTTGACGAGTAGAGGGTGGCCCGGTCGGGGCCGTGGAGGTCGTGCTGATCGGCGATCGAGTCGAGGATCGCGTCGCACTCCTCCTTCGAGCGCCCGTGGGCCATCGTGAACATCGAGTACGGCCAGTCGCGATAGGTCGGGCGCTGGTAACAGTGCGAGACCCCGCGCACCGCCGCCATCCGCGTGCCGATCTCGGCGATCCGCCGCTCGGCGACCCGCCAGACCCCCATCCCGTTGGCCGAGAACCCGGCACGGCGGTGGTAGAGGATCGCCGCCACGCGCCGCAGGAGCTTGCGCTCGACCATCCCCTCCAGGTGCGCGAGCAGCCGCTCGGTGCTGATTCCGACGGTGGCCGCGGCGCTGTCGTACGGGCGTGGATTGACCTCCATCGGGCCCTGCAGCGCCCGGATCACGGCGACGTCGAGCTGATCGTAAGGCTGGGCCGAGAGCTCGCGCGGGACGGCGCCGGGGTCGGCGGCGGCGAGCGCCTCGGTCCCCTTCTCCATCTCCAGGTTCATGTTGATCTTGAACAGGCGCAGGGTCGGGAGCTGGCGGATCGACTCGGCACCGGTCAGCTCCTGAAGCAGCGCCAGCGTGCCCTCGAGCCCGAGCTCGGAATCGGGCGGGGTGGCGATCGTGAACCAGAGGTTGAACTCGTGCGTGCGCAGGTAGTTGTGTGAGACCCCGGGGTGGGAGTTGATGATCTTCGCCGCCCGCTGCGGGTTGGCGGCATCGACCTTGGCGGCGACGAGCATCGACTCGTAGCCGAGCGCCCGGGTGTCGAAGATGGGTGTGATCTCGCGGATGATCCGCTCGTCGACCAATCGTCTCGTCCTCGCCAGCAGCTCGTCGAGCTCGATCTCGGCCTTTGTCGCGAGCGCGGCGTAGGGCTGCTCGGCGAGCGGGAAGCTCGACTGGAGCAGGTTCATCACCCGCTTGTCGATCTCGTCGAGCGGGATCGCGGCGCCGTGCTTGCGCGTCCGGACCTTGGGCCGCGGCGACTTCACGCCAGCCATGCTGCGGCCTGCTTCGCGTAGTAGGTGAGGATCACGTCGGCGCCGGCACGACGGATCGCGGTCAGCGCCTCGAGCGCCGCGCCCCGCTCGTCGAGCCAGCCGTTCGCTGCGGCGGCCTTGAGCATCGAGTACTCGCCCGAGACCTGGTAGGCGGCGATCGGCAGGTCGAGGTCCTCGCGCATGGCGCGGATCACGTCGAGGTACGGCAGCGCGGGCTTGACCATCACCATGTCGGCCCCCTCGGCCACGTCGAGGCGTGCCTCGCGCAGCGCCTCCCGGGCGTTGGCCGGATCCATCTGATAACCGCGCCGGTCGCCGAACTCCGGCGCCGATTCGGCCGCTTCGCGGAAGGGGCCGTAGAAGGCCGAGGCGTACTTGGCCGAGTAGGCGATGATCGGGGTCTCCGCGTGGCCCTCCTCGTCGAGCTGATGGCGGATCGCCGCCACCCGGCCGTCCATCATGTCGGAGGGCGCGACCGCGTCGGCGCCGGCGTCGGCATGCGAGATCGCGGTCCGCGCGAGGAGCTCGACCGTGATGTCGTTGTCGACCTCGCCGTCGCGGACGAATCCGCAGTGGCCGTGCGAGGTGTACCCGCACAGACAGACGTCGGTGACCACGGTGAGCTCGGGGTGGGCCTCCTTCAGCGCCCGCACGGCGAGCTGGACGATGCCCTCCTCGTCGTGGGCTCCCGATCCGGCCTCGTCCTTGGCGGCCGGGATCCCGAACAGGATCACCGCTTCGATCCCGACCGCCCGCAGCTCGGACGCCTCCGCGACCAGCTCCGAGATCGAGAAGCGCTCGACCCCGGGCATCGCATCGACCGGCTCGCGGACGCCCTCGCCGGCGACGACGAACATCGGCTGGACCAGGTGCCGCGGCGAGAGCTCCGTCTCGCGCACGAGGTCGCGGAGCGCCGTCGTCCGCCGCAGGCGCCGCATGCGCGTAGCGGGGAAGCTCACGGCGTGGATTGTAGGGGCGCCAACCTTTCCCGCGGCTCAGGCGAAACGGCGCAGCGCAAGCCTCGCAAGCACCCCGTAAGCGGCGGCGATCACCAGGCAGTGCAGCAGCGGCACCGCGACGTCGGGGCCGGCGGCGTCGAGCCCCCCGCGCAGCGCCTCGAGCGCGGGATCGAACGGGAACAGCGCCCTGACGACCTCGATCAGGTCATAGACGCCACCGCTGACCGTCCCCGACGGGACCAGGGAGAGGAAGGCGATCGGCAGCGAGATCATGAACGCGAGCAGCGAGCTCGCCCGGACCTCGCGCGCCGAGCCGCCGATCGCCGCGCCGAAGGCGGCAAACGCGGCCCCGCCGGCGACGACCGCAAGCGCGATCAGCGGGCCCCTCTCCCAGTCGATCGAGACCAGGGCACTGAGCGCGACGAGGAGCAACAAGGTGACGACGACCGAGGCGAGGATCCCGAGCACGACCTTCTCGACCAGCAACCCGCCGGGCCCGACGAGACCCCGGGTGACACGTGCGAACGCGTTCTCCTCGCGCTCGAGCGCCAGCGAGCCGGCGACGAGGAGCACGGTGACGAACATCAGGGTCACCGTCGCCGCGACCGCGATCGCGAAGCTGTCGAGCTCCGAGCTGTCCCCGGCGACCACCGTCTTGTCGACCGCGATCGGCTCGGCGACGGCGCCGAGCAGCGGCAGGGCGAAATCGAGGTTGTCGCTGGCGAGCTCGCCGAACCGGATCACCCGGTCGAGTGCTTCCCGGGCCGAGCTCGCCGGCGGGAGCTGCGTCCGCACCGCCTTCAGGATCGCGTTGCTGCGCGCCAGACCGAGCACGTCGAAGTCGTCGACCAGCGGCAGGTCGAAGCTCCCACCCTCGATCAGCAGGTCGAGGTAGGTCGAGGCCTCGTCGGAGATCCGCTGCGAGAGGATCAGGTTCGCCTCCGTGACCAGGGCCCGGATCCGGTCGTCGACGAGGCTCGCCTTGACCGGATCGTCCTCGTTGACCAGGACCTCGACCGTCGGCTGCTCCGGATTGAGGCTGGCCAGCGACTGGAGCTTGTCGAGCAGGTCGGGCGGCAGGATCAGGGCCGCGATCACGTCCCCGTCGGCGACCTTCTCCTCCGCCTCCGCGCGGGTGGAGACGTCGACGCACTCGACCCGGGAGCAGAGCTCCTCGCGCGCGATCCCGCGATCGACCCCCTCCTCGTCGCCGCCGATCTGGAACTGCTGCTCGTCGGGGACCTCGTTCAGGAACGCGACCCGCGGGTTCGAGCTCTCGCCCGAGAGCGCGAACCCGATCAGGACGCCGAGGGCGATCGGATAGCCGACCAGCAGAGCGACGATCAACGGCGAGCGGCGCAGGATCTGCAGGTCCTTGAGCAGCAGCCAGCGCATCTAGATGGTTGATCCCATCAGTGACCTCGCTCGCGCAGGAAGGCGACGAATGCGGCTTCGAAGTCGCGCGCGTTGCCTCCGACCGCATCGTGGAGCGCGTCCGCGCTGCCGTCGAAGACCCGCTCGCCGTCGGCGAGCACGAGCAGCCGGTGGCTGTAGCGCTCGGCCTCGAGCAGGTTGTGAGTCGAGTAGATCACGGTGGTTCCGGTCCCGGCGAGCGCGAGGACGAACTCCCACAGCCGCTCGCGCTGCCGGGGATCGAGGCCCGTGGACGGCTCGTCGAGCAGCAGCACCCCGGGCTCGGAGATCAGCCCGATCGCGATGTTCACCCGTTGCTGGTTGCCGCCCGAGAGGGTCCCGACCTGATCGTCGCGTCGTTCGCCGAGCCCGGTTTGCTCGAGCATCCGCTCGACCTCGCGCTCGACGTCGGCGGCGCGCTCGAGGCGAGCGAACAGGCGCAGGTTCTCAGCCACCGTCAGCCGGCGGTAGAGGCCGGTCTGCTGCGGCACCCAGCCGACCTCGTCGGGAGCCGCGAGCGTGCCCGAATCCGGGCTGCGGATCCCGGCGAGGATCGAGAGCAGGGTGGTCTTGCCGGCCCCGTTGGGGCCGATCACCGCCAGCAGCTCGCCCCGGGCGGCGCCGAACGAGACCTCGCGCAGCGCCGCCCGATCACCGAAGCTCTTCGACAGCCCGCGCGCCTCGATCACGGGCTCGCCCGCCTGCTCGGTCCCGCTCATCGACCGAACGCTATTACCCTGCCGTGCGAATGAAGGTCCTGTTCGTCGGCGACGTGGTCGGCAAGCCCGGGCGGGCGGGCCTGCGACGGGCGATGCCCGGGCTGCGCGAGCGCCACGCCCCGGACCTGGTGATCGTCAACGGCGAGAACTCTGCCGGCGGGCTCGGGATCACGCCGAAGACCGCGGCCGAGCTGTTCGAGACCGGAGCCGACGTGATCTCGCTCGGCAACCATGCCTTTCGCCGCCCCGAGGCGCTCGACTACCTCGACCAGACCGACCGCGTGATCCGGCCGGCGAACTTCATGGCCGGTAACCCGGGGCGTGGCCACACGATCGTCGAGGCCGGGGGGATGCGAATCGCCGTCGTCAACCTGATTGGCCAGCTCGGGCTGCGCACCGCCCGGTCGCCGTTCAGCGAGGCGGACCTGCTCGCGGACCGCCTCGAGGCGCAGGCCGATGCGCTGTTCGTCGACTTCCACGCCGAGATGACCTCGGAGAAGGTGGCGATGGGCTGGCACCTCGACGGCCGCGCGACGGCCGTGCTCGGCACCCATACCCACGTGCCGACCGCGGACGCTCGGGTGCTGCCGTGCGGGACCGCGTTCATCTCCGACGTCGGGATGACCGCCTCGCGAGCGAGTGTGCTCGGGGTTCGTTGGGAGCAGGCGCTGGAGGGCTTTCGGACCCAGATGCCGGTCAGGTTCACCACCGCCGACGAGGACGTATGGGTCAACGCGGTCGTGGTCGAGGTGCGCGATGACGGGCTCGCGGAGTCGATCACCCAGGTGCTCGAGCCGGCTCCGGAGTGAGCCCGCCTCGCACCGGGGCCGCGATCGCGATCGCGATCAGCAGCGCCGGCGTGAACCACGGGATGTAGAGGTAGAACCAGTGCTCGGCCGTGAGCTGAACGGCGATCACGAGCGCGGCGGCCAGCGCCGCCACCTGGGCGATCGTCCGCCGCCGGGGCACGAACGCGAGCGCCACGGCGAGGGCGCCGGTGAGCACCAGGGTCCCGGTCTGCAGCCAACCCAGGCCGGCCACCTGACCCCAGATGCTGAACGGAGAGCTGCGATCGAGCTGGCTCTCGACGGTGCGCTCCCAGAAGGTCGCCAGGCCCGGATCGATCGCGGGATGGGCGAGGGCGAGGATGGCGGCCCCGAGGAAGGCGAGGGCGAAGACGAGCGAGGGACGGAGACCGCGTCGCCCGGCCTCGGCCAGGCCGCGATCCCCGGCCGCGTACAGGGGCGCCAGGACCAGCGGCGCGAACTTCGCCAGGACCGCCAGCGCCAGCGTGCAGCCCCGAGCCAGCGGACTGGCGAATAGCGCCAGCGACCAGGCGAGCAGTGCCGCGACCAGCGAGTCGTTGGAGTTCGCCTGCAGGGCGAACGCGGTGTACGGATAGGCGAGCCAGCCAAAGGCGAGCACCGCCGCCAGCTCGCGACCCGCCCTCCCCGGCCGCAGCCGAAGCGCGAAGGCGACCAGGCCGGCAACGGTCGCCAGGTCGAAGGCGATCGCCGCGGCATGCGAGGCGGCGAGCTCGTCCCACTCGCCGTCCCACGGAAGCGCCAGCTCGAACGGCAGGTAGGCGAAGTAGTTGACCGGCCCGTAGGTGTCGCCGAAGCTGTTCTCCGGCGGGAACTCGCCTTCGCCGTAGAGGGGCTCGCCATGGGCGATCCGGTCGGCTCCGATCGTGCCCGCATAGCCGACGTCGATCACCCCCGAGTCGCCGACGTTGAGCGCGATCCGGAAGGCGATCAGGACGACCGCGGCCAGGGCCAGCCGGCGGCCCGCGAGCGACGGGCGCAGCGCGGCTCCACCACGAAACCCGAGCCACAGCGCCCGGGCGAGCAGGTAGACGAGCACCGGGTAGGCGAGCGGCACCGAGACCCCGATCTCGCCCCGATTGAAGAACGCGTGCGAGGCCCCGAAGGCGAGCAGCGCGAGCAGGTCGAGGTGGGCGATCCGCAGTGGCCGCCGCCAGTCGAGGAGCCCTGCGAGGAAGACCAAGCAGAGTGGAATCCACACGTAGGGCGCGTTGAGGACGTGTCCGAACTGGCCCTCGTAGCCACGCGCCATCGGCCAGGCGACCTGATCGCCCGTCCACGCCTCGCGCACCGCTCCGCTCGAGCCGTCGACGATCACCTGGGCAACCTCCCGCCCGTCGGCCCGGTAGCCGATCTGCCAGGCGCCGTCGTCGGTCGCCGCGACGACGGTCTCGAGCCTGCCGTAGCGCCGGCTCTGCTCGGCGACGACCGGATCGTCGCCGGCGATCACGACCGCCTCGCGCGGCCCCACCGTGTAGCCCGCGGGTGAGCTCGGCACCGACTCGGGCGGTCGCGGCGCGGGCGCGGCTGCGAGCGCCTGCGTCGGGGCGAGGAGGCAGCAGATCGAGCCGGCCAGCGCTAGCGCCGATGCGAACCGGACGTCCACGCGCCAGCCATCTAGTTCAGCGCCGGCGCCGAGAGGTCCGCCGGTTGCTCGGCATCCGCGGAGATCCCGAAGTGGTCGAGAACGAGGCCGGCGACGTCGCTCAAGGTCCACTGCTCGTGGGTGTCCTCGGCGCCGGGCTCGAGCCCGCAGAGCAGCAGCGGGCCGAGCGAGTCGTCCGCGTCCAGCGATCCGTGACTGCCACCCGGACAGTGGGTGACCCCGCCCCAGTCGACCAGCTCGTATCCGGGCGATGCCGAGATCAGGATCTCGCCCGCGTACGGGGCCTGCAGCGCCGACCAGAGTCTGCTCAGGGCGTCGGGGTAGCGCGCCGACTCGAACCGTCCGGCGTCGAGCCGCGCGTCGAGCGCCGCGGGATCGCCCTCGACGTCCCAGCCGCAGCCGCGGCGATCGAGGACCGCCGTGCCGGGGCGGAAGCGAAGCTCGGCACCGGCACGCTCGACGACCGCCTCGGCGCCGGGCTCGGTGGTCGCGCCGCCGGCCGGGGGGCTCCCGTCGCCGCGCGAGATCCAGGCGAACAGGTCAACTCCCTCGAGCTCGGCGAGCTGGCGCCGGACGGCGGTATGCGTGCGGGTCCTTCGGCGGCCTTCGGTGAGCACGTAGACGGCGCCCGCACGGGCGATCGGGCTCACGGCCAGCTCGGCGTGTTCCGGGTGCGCGTTGGGCGCGAGGACCGGCAACCGCGCGCCCAGCGCCTCGGCCAGGGGCAGCGGCCGCTCGACCGCGGTCTGAGCGTGGTCGGAGAGCAGGATCACCGCGTTTGCGGCGAGCAGCTCGTCGAGGCCGCCGGCGGCATCCGCGAGCTCGGCGAAGGCGGCGTCCGCCCGAGCGATCGACTCCACCTGCGCGTGAGGCCCGAACCGGTGCGAGTGATGGTCGTTGTCGGGCAGCGAGAAGAGCAGGAAGTCGTAGAGGTCCTCGCTGACCAGGCGGCGACCGACGCAGGCCGAGTACTCGTCGCGGGTGCCCGGCCGCGCCAGTGTCGGCCTGCAATCCACCTCGCGGCTGGAGTACAGCTCGCCGTAGAAGAGCTCGTCGGGACCCCAGGTCGCATGACGGAAGCTGGCCGCGAGCGCCACCCGGCGCAGCAGCCCCTCGAGCCCGAGCTCGTGGCGGGTCCGGCCCCGATAGATCAGGAAGGGGGTGCAGGCGCTGCGCAGGCCGTGGTCGGCGAGCCGCTCGAACACGGTCTCCACCTCGTCGGAGAGGTGGGACATGTTCATGTTGTAGACGATGTCGTAAAGGGTCCGGAAGAGGCCGAACGCGCGCGTCGCCTCGAACGAGCTCCCGTACTCGACATAGCGGCCCTCGGCGCGGTTGAACCAGTTGCTGCCGCTGATCCGATGACGGTCCGGGCGCTCACCGGTGACGATCTCGGAGTTGCAGACCGGGGTCACGGACGGAAACGAGGAAACGCAGTCCTCGATCAGGGTGCCGCGCTCGAGCAAGGTCGCGAAGGTCGGCGCCACGCCGGTGCGAACCGCCTCGTGCAGCATGTCGGTGCGCAGCGAATCGACCACGCAGAGCACGAGCTTGCGCTCGCTCACCGCAACGTCCTCAGGCCCTCGTACTTCTGCGCCGCCCGTCGGCGGCGGCCGAGATAGAGCCACACCATGCCTGCGAGAGCGACGAGGGAGACCGGCGGCACCAGCACGGAGAGTCCGGCGAGGGCCAGCGCCGCGAGCCCGATCAACGCGCCGGTGAAGCCGGCGCCGTCGGCTCGGCGGGCGGCTCCCTCGGCGAGATCGCGGGTGACGATGAAGGCGAAGCCCGCGAGCGCGGCGCCGACCAACCAGCCCGGCCAGGCCGGGTGGTCCTCGGCCGCCAGCGAGATCCCGAACAGGGCCGCGCCGCCGACGATCGCGATCAGCGCCAGCACCGTGCCGGGCGTGCCGCGCAGGCCGAAGGCAGCGGCGAGAGCGCCGGCTGCGATCGCGAGCCCGACCCCCTGGCAACCTGCGAGGAAGAGGTCCATCCGCGCCCGCAGGCTAGATCATCGCTCCGCGGCGACTAACTTGCCGCCGATGAGGTCCGCCAGCCGACACGGCCCGTGGGAGGACCACCCGCGCAGGCCCGAGCTCCGGCGCTCCTACGCCGATGCGGCCACGACCCCGTTCTGGCTCGACTCGGTCGAACGCCCGGCGCCCGAGGCGCCGCTCGAGGGCACCGAAGAGTGCGACCTGGCGGTCGTCGGCGGGGGGCTGAGCGGGCTCTGGGCAGCGGTGCTCGCCAAGCAGGACCAGCCCGGCCGCGACGTGAGCCTGCTCGAGGGAGGGCGGATCGCCCAAGCCGCGAGCGGGCGCAACGGAGGCTTCTTCGTCTCCTCGCTCACCCACGGGATCGACAACGGCCTCGCCCGCTTCCCCGAGGAGATGCTCGAGCTCGAGCGGCTCGGACTGGAGAACTTCGAGGCGACCGTGAGCACGATCTCCGAGCTCGGAATCGAGTGCGGGCTCGAGCTCACCGGCAGCCTCGACGTCGCGGTCGAGCCGCACGAGCTCGCCTGGCTGGCGGAGGCCGCCGCGGGCCTGCGTGAGCACGGCCACCGGGCGGTGCTGCTCGACCGCGACCGGGTCCGCGCCGAGATCCACTCGCCGCTGTTCGAGGGCGGCCTCTGGCAGCAGACCGGCGCCGGCTTGGTCGACCCCGCCCGCTTGTGCTGGGGGCTGGCGCGGGTCGCCCGTGAGCTCGGCGTTCGCATCCACGAGCAGAGCCCGGTGGCACGTCTGCGTGCTGCCGGCGGCGGGGTCGAGCTGGTCGGTGCCGCCGGGACCTTGCGGGCCCGTCGGGCCGTGCTCGCGACCAGCGCCTACCGCGGCCTGGTGAGCGCGATCCGGCGTCGGGTCCTGCCGGTCTACGACTACGTCCTCGTCAGCGAGCCGCTCAGCGCCGAGCAGCGCACGCGGATCGGCTGGCACAACCGCCAGGGCGTCGGCGACCTCGCCAACCAGTTCCACTACTACCGCCTGACCGCGGACGACCGCATCCTCTGGGGCGGCTACGACGCGATCTATCACTACCGCGGCCGGGTCGAGCAGCGCTTCGAGCAGCGCGAGCAGAGCTTCACCCGGCTCGCCGGTCACTTCTTCACCGCCTTCCCCCAGCTCGAGGGACTGCGGTTCAGCCACCGCTGGGGCGGGGCGATCGACACCTGCAGCCGCTTCTTCGCCTTTCACGGCACGGCGCTGCGGGGACGCGTCGCCTACACGGTCGGCCACACCGGGCTCGGCGTCTGCGCAAGCCGCTTCGGCGCCCGCGTCGCCCTCGACCTGGTCGACGGGCGGCGCAGCGAGGCCGCCGGCCTGCGTACGCTCCGATCGCGACCGATGCCCTTTCCCCCCGAGCCGGCGCGTTGGGCGGCGGTTCAGCTGACCCGCAACCGGCTCGCCGCCGCCGACCGCGATTCGGGCCGGCGCGGGATCTGGCTGCGAACCCTGGACCGGCTCGGGCTCGGCTACGACTCCTGAGGGCCGGGGGGGCGGTCGAAGCTCAGCTCGCGCCCGCATCCGACCAGCTTCACGATCAGCGGGCCGTCCGTGTCGACCTCGAGCCGGGGGTGGCAGGAGAGCCGCGCCCGCTCGACATGGACGCGGACCCGGGCGAGGTTGCGCGCGACCAGCGTCAGGAGGTCGCGCTCGGCGGCCGAAGCGCTCAGTCCTCGCCGGCGGCGAAGTCCTCGGGCGAGACCTCGTCGAGGAAGTCCTTGAACTTTTCGACCACTTCCTCCTGGTCCTCGACCTCGTGCTCGAACTCGATCGAGGACTCCTCGATCACCTCCTCGGCGGCGAAGATCGGAGCCTGGCAGCGGACCGCGAGTGCGATCGCGTCCGAGGGGCGGGAGTCGATCTCGATCTCGGATCCGTTGATCGAGATCGTGATCGAGGCATAGAAGGTGTTGTCGCGCAGCTCGGTGACCGAGACCCGCTCGCACTTCGCCTCGAGCTGCTCGAGCAGCTCGTTGAGCAGATCGTGGGTCATCGGCCGCGGCGTCTGCGCGCCCTGCAGCTTCATCAGGATCGCTGCCGCCTCGGGATGGCCGATCCAGATCGGCAGGAAGCGGTTGCCGTCGACCGTCTTCAGCAGCACGATCGGCTGCTTGCCGACCATGTCGAAGCTGACACCGTAGATCTGCATCTGCTGCATGGGTGACTCCCGGCACCTGGGGCCCGATTGCGCGCTCGCGGCCATTATAGGTGTGCCCCTCGCGCCCCCCGGGTGCGAGAATCGCGCCGTGTCGCACTGCCGCCAGCAGGGCTTCATCGAGGCGCCGGCCGCCGTCGTCTGGGAGCTGATCTCCGACGTCGAGCGCCATCCCGAGTGGTGGCCGAGGGTGGTCGAGGTCGAGTGCGAGGGGCTCGAGCAGGGGTGCACCTACCGTGAGGTGGTCGAGACACCGCTCGGCAGCGAGGAGATGAACCTGCTGATCGAGGGACGCGACGAGCTGCGCAACCTGCGCATCCGCTGCCTCAACACCGGCACCTTCGTCCGCTTCGAGATCACCGAGGCGCAGGACGGGACCTTTGTCGACGGCGAGATGGGGATGGACCCCCAGCGCCTCGTCCACAGCGTGATCGACGCCGTGGCCGGTCGGCGCTACTTCTCGAGTTGGCTGCGGTCGACCCTCGACGGGCTCGGCAGCGCCGCCGCCAAGCGGGAGCGCTAGCCCCGCTCCCCATCCGATCCGGGCGAGCGCCGCCGATCGAGGTCGCGCAGCCGCTCGATCGCGGGTCCGACGTTGGTCAGGAATCGCTCGATCGCAGTCTTGACGGGCGGGTCGGCGGCGTGGTCGGGGAGGCCCCGGAGCAGGTTGAGCCGGCTCTCGGCCACCCAGCCGGCGACGTCCGGCTCGCGCAGCCATCGCTGCTCGATCTGCCACGTCCGGCGGCTCAGGCCCGGCCAATCGTCGATGCTGCGCGGGTAGGGATTGGGCGGGCAGAGCCCATTCTTGTCGGCGTCCTCGTTGCGATGGGCCTCGACGAAGGCGATTAGCGCCGCGTTGAACGCGGGAGAGTTCTGCCTGATCTGCTGGAGCACGATCCGGTCGCGCTGAAAGACGGGGGTCGCTTGTGCGTTGCTGAGGCCGTGCGCCGTGCAATCGACGTGCAGGTTGTCGGGGCCAGTGTCGGTCTCGCCCCGCTGGAGCACGATCCGGTCGCCCTCGATCCGTCGCACTCGGCCGAGCCTGACTACATCCTCGATCTGCTTCAGGGCATCGATCTCACTCGGACTGAGCATCGTGATGCGGTACATCGTCGCGCGAGCCGACGGGTCGATCCGGACCAGGCGTCCCGATGCTTCCAGGCGATCGAACAGATCCTCGATGTCCGCCGCCTCCGCACCCGCCTTGGCGTCAAGAGAGATGCCGTCCATGTTGTCGCCGACGAGGTCCAGCGGCTGGAAGTGGCGCCGGTGATGAAACCAATGGTCCCGCGGACGGACCCAGCGGATCCGGTCTGGCGCCACGTCATTGTCCAGAAGCCAGGTGCAGGCGTCGACCGCCGTCTTACCGGACCCGAGCACGGTGTAACGGGTGCCTGACCGTGCGGCGGCCGGTAGGTCGTTGACAGGCACCACGCGGGCACCCGGCGCAACATCGAAGGACGGCTCGTGAGTGGCCGGGATCGAGGCTTCGAGATAGCGGGCGTCGACCAGCTTGCTGCGCACTTCGACGTCAGCAAGCGCGCCGGTGCTCAGGTCGCGGATCTGCGCTCCGTCCTCTCCCGGCCCCAAGTGCTCGTGCCCGGTCAGGATGCGTACGCGCCCCGTCTGCGTCAGGCGAGACGCTACCTCGGCGAAGTAGTCGACGACCTCCGCGCCCGTTGCTCGTTCGTAAAAGCCGGCGTTCTCGCCGGACTGGTCGATCCGGTCCTTGCCGAGCGGTAGGGAGTTGACGCCGTAGTACGCCGACGGCGTGTGCAGTCGAACGAAGGGGTACGCGTCGAGCCAGTGGCCACCCGGGCCGGGCCGGCGATCGACGAGCGTAAGCTCGACATCGGGCTTCTCCGTGACCAGTGTGTCGGCGAAGGCGAGTCCACTCGCACCTGATCCGACGATCAGATAGTCGGTGCTGATCAAGTCTGCCCTTCGATGCGTCAGTCGGCGACCAGGGATGGGCGATCGTGGACTCGAACCACGGACCTCGTCCTTATCAGAGACGCGCTCTAACCAACTGAGCTAATCGCCCGGAACCGGGCATTCTAGAAGAGCCTTGCCGCGACGACCGGACATCGCGCCCCTGCGGCGCCGGGACCTCGATCCCGACCCGATCGCGCAGTTCCGAGCCTGGTTCGCGCTCGCCGCCGAGCAGGCCCCGCTGTCCGAGGCGGTAACCCTGGCCAGCGTCGATGCCGACGGGGCGCCGGATGCCCGCATGGTGCTGCTCAAGGGCGCCGACGAGGCCGGGCTTCGCTTCTTCACCAACTATGGCTCGGCGAAGGCGACGCAGCTCGACCTCACCCGGCGGGCGGCGCTGGTCGTCTACTGGCGCGAGCTCGACCGCCAGGTGCGCTTCAGGGGCACGGTCGCGCGCCTCGACGAAGCCGAGTCCGACGCCTACTTCGCGGTCCGCCCACGGGACTCGCAGATCGGCGCCTGGGCGTCGCCCCAGTCCGAGCCGCTCGGCTCACGCCGAGAGCTCGACCGGCTCGTGGATGAGGCCGAGGCGCGCTTCGCGGGCGCCGAGGTTCCGCGCCCGGCGCATTGGGGCGGCTACCTGCTGCGCCCGCTGACGGTCGAGTTCTGGCAGGGGCAGGTCGGGCGCCTGCACGACCGGTTTCGCTACCGCCGCGAGGGCGAGCTGTGGACGATCGAGCGCCTGGCGCCCTGAGGCCGACACGGCGCCGGCTCAGCCGCGGCTCACCTGGCGTGCGAACTCGAGCAGCTTGTCAATGCTCTCGAAGCTGAGCTCCGCGCGGATGCCCTTGCGCGCCGAGCGCACCTTGACCCCGTGTCCGAACGCCTCCTCGAGCGCCTCCTCGGCGCGCAACAGCGCCGCCTCCTGGTCGGGGTGCGGGATCACCTTCGTCATCGGCCGCGCCCCGCGCCCGGCCCGGGCACGGTTCTCGGTTTCGCGAACCGACCAGCCCCCGGCGACGGCGTCGCGGGCCAGCAGCCGCCGCGCGTCGTTGCCCTGCGCCTGCAGGATCGCGCGTCCGTGGCCCGCGGAGAGCTCGCCGTCGGCGAGCAGGTCGAGGACCTCGTCCGGCAGGTCGAGCAGCCGGATCAGGTTCGAGAGCGCCGGTCGCGTGCGCCCGAGGCGACGCGCCAGGTCCTCCTTCGAGAGCCCGAGGTCCTCGACCAGCGCCGCGCAGGCCCGCGCCTCGTCGACCGGATTGAGGTCCTCGCGGGCGACGTTCTCGATCAGCGCGGTCTGCATTCGGCGAGTGTCGTCGTCGCTGCGCAGCAGCGCTGGGACCGTGTCCATCCCGAGCTCGCGCGCGGCCCGCCAGCGGCGCTCGCCGGCGATCAGCTCATAGCGCCCGTCGGGCAGCGGCCGGACGAGCAGCGGCTGGATCAGCCCGGCCTCGGCGATCGACTCGGTGAGGCCGGAGAGCGCCTCGGGGTCGAAGCGCCGGCGCGGCTGGTCGGGGTTCGGGCTGATCAGCTCGACCGGCACGTCGCGAAAGGCCGGGTCGCCGGGGCCGTTCTCGGGCAGGATCGCCGACAGCCCCCTTCCCATGCCTCGGCGCGCACTCATGCGGCGATCACCGCGCCACTCTCGGCCGCGGCGAGCTCGGCTGCCAGCGCCCGGTAGGCGGTCGCCCCGCGCGAGCCCGGCGCATGATCGATCACCGGCAGGCCGTAGCTCGGGGCTTCGGCGACCCTGACGCTGCGCGGTATCACTGTGGCGAACACATGTTCGGGTAGGTGCTGGCGGAGCTCGTCCTCGACGTCGCGGGCAAGTCGGGTCCGCTCGTCGTGCATGGTGATCAGCACGCCGGTCAGAACCAGCGCGGGGTTGAGCTGGCGGCGGACGAGGTCGAGCGTCTCGAGGAACTGGACCAGCCCCTCGAGCGCCAGGTACTCCGCCTGGACCGGGACGATCACCCGGTCCGCGGCGGCGAGGGCGTTCACCGTCACCGGCCCGAGCGAGGGCGGGCAGTCGAGCAGCGTGAGCGCGAACCGCTCGCGCACCGGCCCGAGCCGGTCGCGCAGATGCCGCTCGAACCCCTCGACCCTGGGTAGTTCGACGGCCGCGCCGGCGAGATCCCGGTTCGCCGGCACGATCCAAAGGTTGTCCGGACCGGCGGGACGAGCGGCGACGGCGACCGACGTCTCACCGCAGAGGCACTCGTAGGACGAGGGGCTCGCGTCGCGGTCGAGCCCGAGCGCGACCGTCGCGTTGCATTGCGGGTCGAGGTCGACCAGCAGCACCTGGCGGCCGCTGGCGGCGATGCAGGCAGCGAGGTTGACGGCGGTGGTCGTCTTGCCGACGCCCCCCTTCTGGTTCGCGATCGCGTACACCGATCCCATCGCGCACCGACCTTAGCCCGAGGGTCGGCGGTCCCCGCGCGCGCGGCGGGTGGCGCCGAAGGGCCGCTTCTTCGCCATCCCGGGGCGGCGCGGCAACCCGGTCGGGGTCGGCCCGACCTTGCGCAGCAGGTGCAGGTGCCGATTCGCTGCGCCCGGCGAGGGAGGGACGCGATCCACCCGCTCGACGGCGATCGCCAGCGAGCTCGCGGCTCGATCGAGCTCCGCCTCCTCGTCGGGATCGCGGCGGCCCTTCCAGACGAGCAGCGTCCCGGCCGACCGCAGCAGCGGCACCGCGAGCTCGGCCACGGTGGCGAGCCGGCCGACCGCCCGCGAGGTGACCACGTCGTAGACCTCGCGCCCGCCGGCGGGCGGTCGTTGCGCCGCCCAGTCCTCTGCCCGGGCGCAGACCGCGCGGGCGTTCTCGAGCCTGGCGGCGGCGATCGCGTCCTCGATGAAGGCGCACTTGCGGCCGACCGACTCGATCAGGTCGACCTCGGTGCGCGGCAGAGCAGTCGCCAGCGCGAGCCCCGGAAACCCGGCGCCGGCGCCGACGTCGGCGAGCCGCGTCGGTTCACCGACCAACCCCAGGCCGCTGAGCGAGTCCTCGACGTGGACGCTCCAGGCCCGCTCGGCGCTGACCGAGCTCAGCGAGCGCCGATCGGCGGCGAGCAGGTCGAGCACCGGCTCGAGCCGGTCGCGCAGGTCGAGCTCCGTCAATCCCCGACCAAGGGAGCGACGATCACGCAGCGCTCGGGCTCCTCACCCTCGCTGAAGGTCTCGATCCCGGAGCGGTCCTTGAGCCAATCGTGGACGATCTTGCGTTCCGCAGGGCTCATCGGCTCGAGCTCGATCTCCTTGCCCGTCTCCAGCGCCCGCTCGGCGGCACGCTGCGCCTGACGCTCGATCGTCTCGCGGCGGCGGGCCCGGTATCCGGCGGCATCGACCGAGACCCGCTTGCGGTCCTCGCGGCCGCGAAACGCGACCCGGTAGCCGAGCAGCTGCACCGCGTCGATCGTCTGCCCGCGGCGGCCAATCAGCAGCCCGAGGTCCTCGCCCTCGACCCGGGCCGCGATCTCATCCTCGCCCTCATCGACGAGGACCTCCGCGTCGAGGTCGAGCCCCTCGACGATCCTCGAGAGCAGCATCTCCACCCGTGCGGCGGGCTCGGCAGGCAGCTCGCTCACTTGCGGCGCTTCTTCTTTCGCGGGGGCGGGGGCGGGGGCCTCGCCGCCGCCACCTGGGCCGGCGTCGGTGGCGTCGGCGGCGGGAAGAACGTGTAGACGACCAGCTGCTGGCCCAGCGTCCAGACGTTGGTCGCGATCCAGTACACCCCGAGGCCCGCCGGCTGGGTGGCGATGAAGGGCGCGAAGACGACCGGGAGCGCGAACATGAGGATCTTCTGGCTACGGTTCTCGACCCGCGAGGACATCACCAGGCCGGCGGCGAGCTGGGTGACGATGAAGAGGACCATCATCACCACGAGCTCGACCCCGGTGGCCTTCTCGGTCAGGTTCTCGATGAACAGGAAGCCCTTCGGCGGGGCGGCGAGCACCTGCTCCGTGAACGTGTCGCTGTTGAGCAGCTGATAGAGGGCAAAGAAGACCGGTAGCTGGAGCAGCAGCGGCCAGCAGGAGGCCAGCGGGTTGATCTGATTCTCCTTGTAGAAGGCCATCATCTCCCGCTGGAGGCGCTCCTTGTCGCCCTTGTACTTCTCCTGCAGCGCCTTGAGCTCGGGGGCGTGCTGCTGCAGGCGCCGCATCGAGGAGATCTGCTTGATCGAGAGCGGCAGGATCACCAGCCGGGTGATGAAGGTCAGCCCGACGATCGCCAGACCCCAGCTGAGGCCGACGTCGTCGTGCAGGAACGTGATCACCGAGTCGGCGACGTCGATCAGGGGCTGCAGGATGTTGGCGAGCGTGATCAAGCCGGGGCCTCGCTGCGGTCGCGATCGGGGTCGCGAAAGAGGCGCCGGTCGCAGAGCTCGTCGACGCCCCCATGGCTCCACGGGTTGCAGCGCGCCAGCCGCCAGCCGGCGACGAGCATGCCGCGAAGCAGGCCGAGCTCACGCACGGCCTCGATCGCATAGGTCGAGCAGGAGGGGTAGTACTTGCACCGGCTCGGCAGCGCCGGCGAGATCAGCCGCCGGTAGAGCCGCACGGGCAGCAGCGCGAGCTCGCGCAAAACCGCTGCCAGGCTCGCGGCGCCGGTGGGGGCGCGTTTCACGTGTTACGCCGCCTCGCTGTCGTTCTCCGCCACCAACTCCGCCAGCGCAGCGCTGACCCCGGGCACTCCCTCACGCTCGACCAGACCTGCAGAGTCGGGACGGGCGACGACGACGAAGTCGTGCTCCGCGGCGAGTCGCTCGTCCAGTGTCCAGAACGCCTCTCGGAGCGCTCTTTTGACCGCGTTGCGCTCCACCGCCCCGCCGACCTTGCGGCCGACCGAGATCCCGAGCCGGATCTGATCGGCGTCCGACGCGCCTCCGGCACGCGGAAAGGCGTAGAGGACGAAGAACCGGTTCGCCCGCGAGCGCCCGTCGCGATAGACGCGGTCGAAGTCCCCGCTCCGCGTGAGACGGCCGCGCTTCCTGCGGTTGGCCATTCGTTCAGGGACTGAGCCGCTTGCGGCCCTTGCGGCGGCGACGGCGGATCACGTCCCGGCCCGAGCGCGTCTGCATTCGCGCACGAAAGCCGTGCGTTCGGGCGCGCTTGCGCTTCTTCGGCTGCCAGGTCCGCTTCACGAGGAGGCGCCAGTATAGAGAGCGGTCGGCGGCGCGCGGGAGGGTCGAACCGGGCACCGCGAGCCGCCCCGGTGATCACCCCGATTCCCGTTTCCCGCGAAATGCGCGGAGGGCCGGGGGCGTCGCGTGGGCGCGTATGTATGGTCGCCAAGTGCCCTCCGATCAGCCCGCCCCCGACCCGGACGAGATCTGGGGGCGCGTTCGCGAGGAGCTCGAGGCGTCGCTTCCGGAGTCCACCTTCAGCCTCTGGCTCGAGCCGCTGCGGGCTGTCGCCGTGCAGGGCAGCACGCTCCTGCTCAGCGGCCCGGCGGGTGTGCGGGCGTGGGTCGAGCGGCGTTACGCGGGCGAGCTCGAGACCGCCCTGCGCCGCCGGGACACCGCCGTCACGCGCGTTGCCTTCGTCGGCCGGACGGACCACGCAGGCGAGCCCGGCGAGCTCGGCTCGGCGCCACGCCCGTTGCCGATCGATCCCGACCATACCTTCGACCGCTTCGTCATCGGTCGCGGCAACCGGCTCGCCCACGCCGCGGCGCTCTCGGTCGCCGAGCTTCCGGGTGAGGCCTACAACCCGCTCTTCCTGCACGGGCCACCGGGGCTCGGTAAGACGCACCTGCTCGGGGCGATCGCCGAGTACCTGCGCCGCAACCACCCGGGATTGAACGTCCACTACACGACCGCCGAGCGGTTCACGAGCGAGTTCGTGGGCGCGCTGCGGCGCGACGGCCCAGAGCTGTTCAAGTCACGCTATCGCGAGCTCGACGCGCTGTTGATCGATGACGTCCAGGTACTCGAGGGCAAGGAGCGCACCGAAGAGGAGTTCGTCCACACCTTCAACGCGCTGTTCGCCGCCGGCAAGCAGATCGTCCTCTCCAGCGACCGCACGCCCGAGGCCCTCTCACGGCTCGCCGAGCGCCTGCGCGACCGCTTCTCCTGGGGACTGCGGGTCGAGCTCGAGCAGCCCGACCTGCGGACCCGGATCGCGCTCTTGTGGCGGCTCGCCGGCGACGAGGGCCGCGTCGGAGCCGAGCCCGCCGTGCTGCACGAGATCGCAATCCGGGCACCGGGCAACGTGCGCCTGCTGGAGGGTGCGATGACCCGTGTGCTCGCGGTCGCCTCCCTGCTCAGCGAGCCGCTCTCGACCTCGGTCGTGCACCGTGCGCTCGGCGCCGAGTCATCGCCGGCGGCCTCCGCCGCCCCGGCGCCGAGCCTGGAGGCGATTCAGGACGCGGTCTGCGCCGTCCACGGGCTCAGCCGCGAGGAGCTCGTCTCACCGCGCCGGGCAGCACCAGTCGCGCGGGCGCGACAGCAGGCGATGTACCTCGCCCGAGAACTGACCCCGCTCTCGCTGGCCGAGGTCGCACGCGGATTCAACCGCGACCACAGCACCGTCCTGCATGCGACCAGGGCCGTGGCCGAGCGGCTCGAGCCCGGCTCCGAGACGGCGGAATCGATCCACAAGACCCGGACCAGGTTGGGCGCCGCGGCCGGCGCCGATCGGCCACAGTCCACCGATCGGGCGCTTCCTCCACCCGACGAGGCGCGCTGATCGACCCGACATACGGCAGGATCATGCGCAGCCGGCCGATCCGTCCACAGTCATCCACAACCTAGATACATCTGATCCAGATAGGAAGATGAACGATCCCAGATGAAAGTCTCCGTAGCTCGTGATCCTCTCGCCGCCGCTCTGCAACTCGTAGGGCGCGCGGTGTCGAGTCGCGGGACCCTGCCGTCGCTCGGCGGGATCCTGGTCTCGGCGGAGGGTGGCGGCCTCACCCTGCGCGCCACCGACATGGAGCTTGCCCTGACCCGGGCGCTGACCGAGGTGAAGGCAGAGAGCGAGGGGACGGTGCTGCTGCCGGGCAGGTTGTTCGCGGACGTCGTCCGCAGCCTGCCGGCCGGCGACGTCTCGCTCGAGCTCCGCGGTGAGCAGCGGGACGTTGAGATCGCCGCCGGTGGAGCGCGCTTTCACCTTCGGACCCTGCCGGCGGAGGACTTCCCTCGCTTGCCCGCGCTCGAGGGCGATTCGGTGCGCTTGCCCGGAGAGCCGTTGGCGACGACGATCGACCTCGTCGCCCGCGCCGCTTCTCGGGACGAGGTGCGACCGATCCTGACCGGCGTCCTGCTCCAGGCCGAGGGCGAGACGCTGAGCATGGTCGCGACGGACTCCTACCGGCTGAGCGTCAAGCACGCGGCGCTCGAGAGCGCGGTCTCACAGCGCCTGGAGGCCAACATCCCCGCCCGCGCCCTGCGTGAGCTGGCGCGAATCATCACCACCGAGGCGGTGGAGGAGGTCGAGATCGCCCTGCCGCGCAACCAGATCGTCTTCGGCGCCGGTGAGGTGCTGCTCTCCTCGCGGCTGATCGAGGGACAGTTCCCAAGCTGGCGCCAGCTGATCCCCGAGTCCTTCGAGCATGAGGTGCGGCTGCCGCGCGAGGAGCTGCTCGAGATCACCCGCCGCGTGAGCCAGCTCGCGCAGCGCAATGCGCCGTTGCGGCTGGCCTTCGCCGAGGGCGAGCTCACGGTCGCCGCGGAGACGCCCGACATCGGCGATGCCAGCGAGGCGATGCCGGCGCCGTACTCCGGCGAGCCGCTCGAGATCGCTTTCAACCCGCAGTTCCTGGTCGAGGGGATCGAGAGCGTCGGCTCGGAGGAGCTCGCGGTGCAGATCTCGTCCCCGCTGCGACCCGGGCTTCTGCGACCGGTTGGCGACGAGGACTTCAGCTACCTCGTGATGCCGATCCGGCTCAACGCCTAGCCGCCCCGATGGTTGTCGACGCAGTCAGCGTGCTCGACCTGCGCAATCTGGCCGCCTCCGAGCTCGCGTTGGGGCCGGGCCTGAATCTGCTCTGGGGACCGAACGGGGCCGGGAAGACGAACCTGCTCGAGGCGACCTACATGGCGCTTGCGGGCCGCTCGTGTCGGACCCGGGACGAGCGCGAGACGATCGCCTTCGGCAAGCCGCTCGCCCGGGCGCAGGCGATGATCGCCGACGACGGGCGCCGGCGGGCGTTCCTGTTCTCGGTCAGCCGCTCGGACGGACGTCGCCATCTCGTCGACGGCGCGCCGGCGACGGCGGAGAGCGTCGCCGGCCGTCCCAGCCTGGCGGTCTTCATGCCGGATCGCCTGGCGCTGGTCAAGGGGCCGCCGAGCGCTCGCCGTAACCATCTCGACTCCTTTGCTGCGGCGCTGTGGCCGGCGCGGGCGCACACACGCCGTCGCTACTCGCGCGCGCTCGCGCAGCGCAACGCCCTCCTCGGCAGGATCCGAGCCGGCACCGGCTCGCGATCCTCGCTCGATGCGTGGGACCTCGAGCTGGCGGAGAGCGGCGTCGGCCTGATCGCCGACCGGGCGCGGGCGTGCGAGCGACTCGCGGCCGCGTTCGAGCCCGCGGCGCGGGCGCTCGGGCTCGCCGGGGAGCCGGTGGTGCGCTACCGCCCGCGCAGCGAAGCCGACGATCCGGCTCAGCTCGCGGCGGAGCTCGGCGAGCGGCGCGAGTCCGACCTCTCCCGCGGATACACGGGGTGGGGCCCTCATCTCGACGAGCTGGCGCTCGAGGCCGGCGGCCGATCGCTGCGGCGCTACGGCTCGCAGGGCCAGCAGCGAACTGCGCTGCTGGCGCTGCTGTTCGCCGAGCGGGGCGCGCTGGTCGATGCCGGGTTGCCGCCTCCCCTGATGTTGCTCGACGACGTCACCAGCGAGCTCGACGGCGACCACCGCGAGCTCCTGGTCGAGCTCTTGGCGACGGGCGGCGGTCAGGCGCTGATCACAGCCACCGATTGCGAGCAGCTGCCGAGCTCGGCCGCCCGCAGCGAGGTCGCGGTCCGCGACGGCCGCGTCCTCGCCCCGGCTGCGAGCGAGCTGGTCGCATGAGCCGGCGACCGCGGGCGCTCGCCGAAGCCGTCGGTGTGGTTCGCGACGCGACCCAGCCGGCGACCCTGCTCGCAGCGGTGCAGAGCAAGTGGGAGCCGGCGGTCGGCGCGCGGGTCGCCGGCGAGGCAGATCCGGTGCGCGAACGCGACGGCACGGTGACCATTTCGTGCCGAGCCGCGACCTGGGCCCAGGAGCTCGACCTGCTCCAGGAGGAGCTGCTCGAGGCGCTCAATCGGGCGCTTGCGCCGCGGCGGGTGCAGGCGCTTCGGTTCGTCGTCGGAGAGACCCCGGGGCGCGATCGCCTTTAGTGCGTGATTTGCAGGACTTTTCTGACAAAGGCCGTGATCTTCCGGCTGCCGATGATGGTATCCTGGTTTGAACTTGCACCCTTGCCCCGAGCCGCTCGGATCCGGCCCAGACGCCGGGCCCGACGGTCGGGGTTTCTCATGATCGCAACGGAGGGACCGAGCAGCCAGTGACAGCCAAGGCGGGCGCGAACGCGAAGCGCGGCGCGTCCTCGAAAAAGAAGGGCGCCGACGGGTACACCTCGGACGAGATCACCGTCCTCCGGGGCCTCGATCCGGTCCGCAAGCGCCCCGGGATGTACATCGGCTCGACCGGTCCCCGGGGGCTTCACCACCTCGTCTACGAGGTGGTCGACAACTCGGTCGACGAGGCACTCGCGGGCTACTGCGACAAGATCGAGCTCACCCTGCATCCCGACAACAGCGTCACCGTCGTCGACGACGGCCGCGGGATCCCGGTCGACGAGCACCCGGAGGAGAAGCGCCCGGCGGCCGAGGTCGTGCTGACCACCCTGCATGCGGGAGGCAAGTTCGGCGAGGGAGGCGGGTACAAGGTCTCAGGCGGCCTGCACGGGGTTGGGGTCTCGGTCGTCAACGCGCTCTCCGAGCGTCTCGACCTCGACGTGCGCCGCGACGGGTACCGCTGGCGCCAGCGCTTCGAGCGGGGCGAGCCGAAGGGCGACCTGAAGCGCGGCGAGAAGCTGAAGGGCACCGGGACGACGATCACCTTCCTGCCCGACGCCGAGGTCTTCGAGACCCTGGAGCTCGACTACGCGACGCTGGCCGAGCGGATGCGCGAGACGGCCTTTCTGACCCGCGGCCTGCAGATCGAGCTTGTCGACGAGCGAGGAGCCGGCCAACGGGACAGTTTCCTCTACAAGGGCGGGATCGTCGATTTCGTCAAGCACCTGAACGAGAACAAGGACGCGTTGCACCGCAAGACCGTCTACTTCGAGCACGAGGCCTCCGACGGCGCGGTCGAGGTGGCGATGCAGTGGAACTCCTCCTACCAGGAGTCGGTGTTCTCGTTCGCCAACAACATCAACACCCACGAGGGCGGCTCCCACCTCTCCGGCTTCCGCTCGGCGCTGACCCGGACCCTGAACGCCTACGCACGGGCGAAGGGCCTGTTGAAGGAGAAGGACGAGAACCTCTCGGGCGAGGATGTGCGCGAGGGCCTCACCGCGGTGATCTCGGTCAAGCTCGCCGAGCCCCAGTTCGAGGGCCAGACGAAGACCAAGCTCGGCAACCCGCCGGTCGAGGGCCTGGTCAAGGAGACGGTCAACCGCAAGCTCGGCGAGTTCCTCGAGGAGAACCCGTCGGAGGCGCGCCGGATCCTGACCAAGGCGGTCGATGCGGCGCGGGCCCGCGAGGCCGCCCGCAAGGCCCGCGACCTGACCCGGCGCAAGTCGGCGCTCGAGAACTCGACCCTGCCCGGCAAGCTCGCCGACTGCACGGTCAAGGATCCCGCCCTGGCGGAGCTGTTCATCGTCGAGGGCGACTCGGCCGGTGGCTCGGCCAAGCAGGCCCGCGACCGCAACACCCAGGCGGTGCTGCCGCTGCGCGGCAAGATCATCAACGTCGAGAAGAGCCGGATCGACAAGGTGCTCGCCAACAACGAGATCCAGGCGCTGATCACGGCGATCGGGACCGGCGTCCACGACGAGTTCAAGCTCGAGGACGCCCGCTACCACAAGGTGATCCTGAGCACCGACGCCGACGTCGACGGTGCCCACATCCGCACCCTCGCGCTCACCTTCCTCTACCGCCAGATGCCGGAGCTGATCGACGCCGGCTTTGTCTACATCGCCAAGCCACCCCTGTACCGGGTCAAGAACGGCCGCCAGGAGGTCTACGTCGAGAAGGAGTCCGAGCTCGAGGCGCTGCTGATGCGCGACCGGATCGAGGAGTACGAGATCGCCGACTCGCTCGGCAAGTCCCGCAAGCTGACGCAGGCGAAGTGGCAGCGGTTCAACCGGCGCCTGAAGGAGTACGAGGGCTGGTCGGACTCGCTGCGGGCCGAGTTCGGGCACGAGCTGGTCGACTTCCTCGCCGAGTCGCAAATCCTCGACGCCGGCGCAGCGACGATCGCCGGGGTGAAGAAGCTGGCGACGGCGAAGGACCCCGAAGGGGAGGCGTTCGAGACCGAGCTCGTCGGTGAGCCCGACGGCGGGCTCGAGGTGAAGGCCATCCACCGGCGCAGCGGGCTGGCGCGCTTTCACACCTTGCGCCCGGAGCTCTTCGCCTCGACCGACTACCGCCACCTCGTCGACGTCCACGCCGATCTGCTGAAGCAGGTCGGCAGGCCCCCGTTCAAGGTCGGGCTCGGCGATCGAGCTCGCGAGGCGGACTCGTTCACTGAGCTGCGGCGCCAGATCGTCGACCTGGCCAAGCACGGTGTGACCCTGCAGCGGTTCAAGGGACTGGGCGAGATGAACGCCGACCAGCTGCGCGAGACGACGATGGACCCCGGCTCGCGGACCCTGCAGCGGGTGACGATCGAGGACGCGACGATGGCCGAGCGGATCTTCTCGGAGCTGATGGGCGACAAGGTCGAACCGCGCAAGGCATTCATCGAGCGCCACGCGAAGGAAGTCCGGTTTCTCGATGTCTGAGCGCGGACCGTTCAAGGCACGGGTGAGCTAGATGGAAGGAGGGCTCGACGCGCTGACCGGGCGGATCGAGGAGCGCGAGCTGACGCAGGAGATGCGCAGCTCGTACCTCGACTACGCGATGAGCGTGATCGTCGGCAGGGCGCTGCCGGACGTCCGCGACGGGATGAAGCCGGTCCACCGGCGGGTGCTCTACGCGATGCACGACCTCGGCCTGCAGCCGAACCGCCCCTACCGCAAGTGCGCGTTCATCGTCGGCGAGGTGATGGGCAAGTACCACCCGCACGGCGACACCGCGATCTACGACACCCTGGCCCGGATGGCGCAGGACTTCTCCCTGCGCTACCCGTTGGTCGACGGCCAGGGCAACTTCGGCTCGATCGACGACGACCCGCCGGCGGCGATGCGCTACACCGAGGCTCGGCTGGCCCGGCTCGCGACCGAGATGCTGCGCGAGATCGAGTCCGATACGGTCGACTTCGGGCCCAACTACGACGAGTCGCAGTCCGAGCCGCTGGCGCTGCCAGGGCGGTTCCCGAACCTGCTCGTCAACGGCGCCGCCGGGATCGCGGTCGGGATGGCGACCAACATCCCTCCCCACAACCTCGGCGAGGCGATCAGCGCCGTCAAGGCCTACATCGAGAACCCCGGGATCGACCTCCAGGGGCTGATGAAGCACGTCAAGGGCCCGGACTTCCCCGGCGGCGGGACGATCATGGGCACCGAGGGCATCCGCGACGCCTACGCGTCCGGCCGGGGCTCGATCCGGGTCCGTGCCAAGGCGCACGTCGAGCCGCTCAAGGGCGGCAAGGAGGCGATCATCGTCTCCGAGCTGCCGTTCATGGTCAAGAAGGGCGGCGACGGCGGCCTGATCACGAAGATCGCCGACCTCGTCCGGGAGAAGAAGCTGAACGGGATCTCGGACCTGCGCGACGAGACCGACCGCTCCGGGATGCGGCTCGTGATCGAGCTCAAGCGCGGTGGCGACCCGGCGATGGTGGTGCTGAACCAGCTCTACAAGCACACCCAGATGCAGACCTCGTTCGGGGTCAACATGGTCGCCCTCGTGGACGGCGTGCCGCGCACCCTGTCGCTGAAGGAGGTGATCGAGCACTACGTTTCCCACCAGCGCGACGTCGTCACCCGCCGGACCCAGTACGAGCTCCGCCGCGCCGAGGCCCGCGCTCACATCCTCGAGGGACTGCTGATCGCGCTCGACAACCTCGACGCCGTGATCGCCCTGATCCGAGCTTCGCAGGATCCCGACACCGCGCGCGAGGGCCTGATCGCGGAGTTCGAGCTCTCGACCGAGCAGGCGCAGGCGATCCTGGACATGCGCCTGCAGCGGCTCACCGCGCTCGAGTCCGACAAGGTCCGCAATGAGCATGCCGAGCTGCTGAAGCTGATCGGCGAGCTGCGGGCAATCCTCGGCGACCCGGCCCGGATCGACGGGGTGGTCGTCGACGAGCTCGACGAGATAGAGCGGCGCCATGGCGACGAGCGGCGGACGGAGATCACCCACGCCGAGGGCGATCTCGACATCGAGGACGTGATCGCCGACCAGCAGATGGTGATCTCGATCACGCGCTCGGGCTACGTCAAGCGGCTGCCGTTGGCGACCTATCGTCAGCAGCGCCGAGGCGGGGTCGGGGTGATGGGGATGAACCTCAAAGAGGGCGACTACATCGAGCACCTGCACATCTGCTCGACCCACGACTTCATGCTCTTCTTCACCAACCGCGGCAAGGTCTACCGGCTCAAGGTCTACGAGCTGCCCGAGGGCTCGCGGACCTCGAAGGGCTCGGCGCTGGTCAACGTGCTGCCGTTGCGCGAGGGCGAGCGGGTGATGGCCGTGAAACCGACCCGCGATTTCAGCGAGGGCAAGTATCTGGTCTTCGCTACCGCCAAGGGTTTGGTCAAGAAGACGGAGTTCAAGGCGTACAACACGCCGATCCGCGCCGACGGGATCATCGCGATCAAGGTCCGCGACGGGGACGAGCTGGTCCAGGTCCGGCTCACCGACGGCGAGGACGACCTGCTCCTGGTCTCGAAGTCGGGTCACGCCTCGCGCTTCAGCGAGAAGGCGGTCCGCCCGATGGGGCGCGACACCTCCGGGGTCAAGGGCATGAACGTGAGCGGCAAGATCGGCAGGGAGGGCAACCGCGTTCTGGCGATGGACGTCGCCCGCGACGACACCGAGCTCTTCGTCGTCACCGAGAACGGCTACGGCAAGCGCACCGCCGTCTCCGAGTACCCGGTCAAGGGCCGGGGGACGAAGGGCGTGCTGACGATCAAGCTGACCGAGCGCAAGGGCGGCCTCGCGGGGGCGCTGATCGTCCGCGATCATCAGGACCTGCTGTTCATCTCCCAGAACGGGATGGTCCAGCGCACGAACGCCGGCGGGATCTCCCGCATGGGGCGCGCCACGCAGGGGGTCAAGGTGATGAACATCAAGGACGACGATCTGGTCAGCGCGGTCGCGCTCGTGGTCGAGTCCTCGGCCGACGTCGCCGACGAGGCCGACGAGGTCGCCGAGGCGGCCGCCGCGGGCGCGAAGCCGGCCGCAGAGCCCGACGGGTCCGACGGGTCCGACGGTCCCGACTAGGCCGGCTCGAGAGCGGCGACCGGTGCCAGGTCGGGACAGCCTGCGTCGGCGACGCTCGCCGCGGGCCCGAGCCTGCGGCGGAGCTGGGCGAACGCGGTGACGCCGAGCAGCGCCGGCACGCCGAGCTGGAACGCCCGGTAGGCGAGCACGGCCGCGGCGGCGATCCCGACCGGGGTTCCGAGCAGGGCGAAGGCTGCGATCAGGCCGCCGTCGGTGCCGCCGATCCCGCCCGGGAGCGGGACCAGGCCGCCGAGCTGGCCGATCGCGTAGGCGAGCACGAAAACCCCGACCGTCGGGCCGCCACCGCCGAAGGCCGCGAACACCGCCGCAAGCGCGATCACGTCGAGAGCCATGTAGGCAATCGCCCCGAGCACGATCGCCGGCCGCCCGGAGCCGAGCAGCTCGATCGTGTCGCGAACGCCGTCGAGCAGATAGGCGCGGCCCTTGGCGAGCGCGGTCCTCAGCCGACCCGCTCGAGCGGCGGAGCGGGATCCGATCAGGCGAGGAGCCGCGGCGATCACGACGAGCGCGGCTGCGGCGAGCAGCGCCGGGGCGAGCGCGGTCAGCAGGGCGACGTCGCCCGGCAGCAGGCCGATGGCGAGGCCGGCGCCGGCGACGATCACCGCGGCGAAGTTGACCGAGCTGGTGATCAAGAAGAAGGCGACGGTTCGCGGCCCGATTCGGTCGGCGGGCATCCCGATCCGGCGCAGGGCCCAGGCGCCGAGCGCCAACCCGCCGGCCCCACCGGTGGGCAGCAGCACGTTGGCGGCCTGCTCGGCCATCGCCACCTGGTAGCTGAACCGCCAGGAGAGCCCGGAGGAGAAGACGCCGCGAAACGCCGCCACGAAGGCCAGGCACGATCCCAGCTCGAAGGCGCCGGCGGCGGCGAGCAGGGCGGGGTCCGCGCCGGCGAGTCGGGCTCGGAGCTCGTCCAGCCCGGGGAACGCGAGCACCGCGCCGGCCACCAGCGCGACCAGGACCCCGAGCTCGATCAGGCGGCGAGCGCCCGGCAGGGCGGCGGGCTCGAGCTCGATCGAAGCTGCGTCGGGGCCCTTCATCGCGTCCATGAGACGAGCGTCCCCGATCCCGGCTCTTCGTTACGTGAGACCGATCACGGGCGACCCCCGCGTCTGCTTCAATCGAGTTACCAGAGAAAGGAGGTGGTCCGAACTTGAGCGACAGTATTTTCGGGACACTGGAGGTGCGGGGCCGCTAGTCGGCCGCTCCGTCCGTCCGGCGGGCGACCGTCGATTCGGGCGAGCAGCGTGCGAGCCGCCTGGCGGAATCCAACCCCAGGCACCGGCGGGTACCGGAGGCTGGACCGAGTCCCACCCGGCCGCGAATTCGCGGCCCGCCTGAAATCGCACCTTGGAAGGGCCGCCCTGGCAACGGGGCGGCCCTTCGCTGTCAGGCGACGGACTACGACGTGACCAGGTACGGCTCCCAGGCGAGCGGCACCCGGGGGGCGGCGATGCGGATGAAGACCGTCGGCCCGGGCGGCTTCGGGCGGCTCGACGGATGCATGCTCGCCTCGCGCGGCATCCGGTTCCCCTTCTTGCGGTTGCAAGGAGCGCACGAGGCGACGATGTTCTCCCACACCGACTCGCCACCCCGGCTGCGCGGGATCACATGGTCGACGGTCAGCCCGGCGGCCTCGTGGCCGCAGTATTGGCAGGTGTAGGCGTCACGGGCGAGGACCGCCTTGCGGGTGATCTTGCGCCGGTGGACGTCGCGCGGGATGCGCACGTAGCGGATCAGCCTGATCACGCACGGCCGCTCGAGCTCGAGCCGCTCGGAGTGCAGGGCGCCCTCGCCCTGCTCGAGCACCTCGGCGCGCGACTTGAGCACCAGCACGGCCGCGCGCCGAACCGTGCACACGTTGATCGGCTCGTAGCTGGCGTTGAGAACCAGGACCCGGGAGCCGTGCGAGCGCAGGCGCCCGCTGCCGTTTGCCTGATGACCGTTGGAGTGCCGCCGCCCGCCGCCACGCGCCGCCGCGACGCGGCGGCGTCCTACCTCGGGGTCAGCGAGGTCCTCCATCGTGAGCGGGATTGTAGAACGGCCGGCATGCCGTCCGTCAGCCGTCGGGGATGCCGCTGGTCGCCACCGGGTAGCTGCCGAGCACCCGAACGCTCTCGGCCTTCGCCCGCAGCGTCTCGATCGCCGCGGCGACGGGACCGTCGGCTCGGGACCCCTCGAGATCGACGAAGAACATGTAGCGGCCGAGGCCGCGGCGCAACGGCCGGGACTCGATCCTGGTCAGGTTGACCCCTCGGCTCGAGAACTCGGTCAGCGCGTCGACCAGCGCCCCGGGATGGTCGTCGCCGAGCTCGGAGAAGCTCAGGGTCGTCTTCCAGGCGCCGACGCCGAGCGGCTCGGTACCCGCGGGCGCGATCCAGACGAACCGGGTCACGTTGTCACGATCGTCCTCGACCCCCTCGCGGAGGACCACGCAGTCGTAGATCCGCGCTGCCGAGACGGCTCCGAGCGCGGCCCAGGGCTCGTCGGTGCCGGCAACCTCGCGGACAGCGTCCGCCGTGCTCGGCGCGCCTCTCACCGTCGCCCGGGGCAGCTGGTCGCGGATGAAGCGCGCGCACTGCGCGCTCGGCTGCGGGTGCGAGACGACGACCTCGATCTGATCCAGCGCCAGCTGGCGGCGGGCGATCAGGCTGTTGCTGATCGGCTGGTCGTGCTCGCCGACGATCGCCACCTCGGGGGCGTCAAAGGCGAGCGCGTCGAGGGTCGCCCGCACCGATCCCTCGATCGAGTTCTCGAACGGGACCAGCGCCCGATCGGCGCGACGCTCGGCGACCGCGACGATCGCGTCGTAGATCGTCGGCACCGCCAGCCCCTCGAAGGGCGCGTCCCCGGCGGCCGATCGCAGGGCGTCCTCGCTGAATGTCCCGGCGGGACCGAGGTAGGCGACCTGCATCGGCGAACCTTAGCCCGGTACGAGCGCCCCGCCGGCGCGATCAGTTGAAGGTGATCGTGTAGGTGGCGCGGTTGTCCTCGGCGACCTGCTCGCCGAGCACCGGCACCACCTCGACCGTGAGCGTGAGCGGAACGTCGGTCTCGGGCACCGGCTCGATCGTCGCGCTCGCCTCGGTCGCCCCGCCGGCGTCGATGCTGGCGATCGTCGCCTCGCCGTCGGTCGTCGTCGCGCCGCCGCTCAGCGAGTAGGTGACCAGCACGTCCTTCTCCTCGACGTCGCCGATGTTCTGAACCCCGACCGTGAGCTGCGGCGGTGCGTTGCCGAGCCCGACCGTGTTGTCGAAATCGGGGCTCAGCGTCGTCTTGTCGACCGAGACGCCGCCGCTGACCAGCTCGACGCCGTGGTTGCCGGCCGGGACGTTGCCGGTCGCGCTCGCGAACGAGTTCAGGATCACGGTCAGGTCGACCGAATCGAGCCACTGGGCGGCCGGACGAGGCAGGAACACGCTCTCGTCGACTGTGCCGTCGACTCCGTCCTCGGCGGCGGTTGCGTTGATCTCGGTGCGAGCGCGCTCGAACAGCACGTCACTGGCGAGGAAGGCCTCCATGTCGGCGACCATCCGCCCGATCGCCTCGGTGCGGCCCTCGGTGGCGAGCGCGCTCGGGATGTCGTCGGCGATCCCCGCAAGGCCGTCGCGGCGGAGCTCGAACGACTGCACGAGCTCGTCCTGGGCGCCGGAGACGTCATCGGGTGCGTCGAGGCCCTCGACTCGCTGCAGCAGCGACTCGGCGGTGCCGCGGTCGGTGGTGATCTGAGCCTCGAGCTGGAGCTCCTTGAGCCCCTTCTCGGGCTCGACCAGACGGGTGAAGAACTCGGTCGAGAGCTGGTTCGACTGGGCGACGATCGAGTCGAGGTCGGAGAGGTAGTTCTCGAAGCCCCGCTCCTCGCGCGCGTTGAGGCAGCCGCGGACACCGAGCAGCAGCAGGATCAGGATCGCGACCCCGACCAGCAGCGCGATCACCCGCCGAACGAGCACCTGGCGCTGGCGGTCGACCGGCGCCCGCCGCGAGGGCCCGCTCGGGGCCGGATCTAGTTCGTCCTCATCCAGGAAAGACACGATGTACCTGGGACGCGTTCGGCGGAGAGAGTATGAACCCTGCCCCGGCAGCAATCCGGAACCTCGATCCACGCCTGGATCAAGCGGTTCAGCGGCAGGACCGGGCACGAGGACGGCGAATCTCGCACGGTGGTGGGCGACGAGCTGTTGATGGAGCGCTTTCGCCTGCTCGAGCGGATCGGCTCGGGCGGGATGGGCACCGTCTACCGCGCCTTCGACGAGCGCCTGCAGCGCGACGTCGCGGTCAAGGAGGTGGCCGCCGACGACCCCTCACGGGTCCTGCGCGAGGCGCAGGCGGCGGCGCGGCTCAACCACCCCGGCATCGTCACCCTCTATGAGCTCGGCGAGTGGCGGGGACGGGCGATGCTCGTCTCCGAGCTGGTCCCCGGGCGGACCCTGGCGAGCATGCATGGCGAGGGACTGCTCAGCGACCACGACGTCGCCGCCATCGGCGAGAGCCTCTGCGGGGCGCTGGCGCACGCCCACGCGCGCGGCGTCGTTCACCGGGATCTCAAGCCGCAGAACGTGATCGTCGGCGACGGCCACGGCGCCGGGCCCGCGGCGAAGCTGATGGACTTCGGGATCGCAAGGATCGCCGGCTCGCCGAGCCTGACCGAGCGCGGCGAGGTGATCGGCACGCTCGCCTACATGTCGCCCGAGCAGGCGAGCGGCGAGCTCGCCGGTCCCGAGGCGGACGCCTACTCGCTGGCGCTGACCCTGTACGAGTGCTGGGCGGGCACGAACCCGGTCGCCGGACGCACGCCCGCGCAGACCGCGCGCCGGATCGGCGGCGAGGTGGCGCCGTTGCGCAGTTCCCGCCCGGACCTGCCGGAGGGCCTCGGGGACACGATCGACGCCTGCCTGGAGGCCGATCCGGGTCTGCGCCCGACCGTCGCCGAGCTCGGCGAATGCCTCGAGGCCGAGGCGGACGGACTGGACTGCGAACGGGCGCTGCTCGCGGCGGGCGCGGATCAGCCCGAGCCCGAGCCCGGATCGAACCGGACGCTGCGGATGCTCGGGATCGCCTGCCTCGCCGGCGTGCTCGCCCTGCTCGCCGGCCCCGTCGGAGCCCCGGGAGCCGCGCTCGTGATCGCCGCCCTCTCGCTTCCCTCGCTGTTCGTCGGGCCGCCGGCCGCCGCGATCGCCCCGCTGGCGGGCCCCGTGCTCGCTGCCGCCGGGCTCGGCAGCGCCGCCTCGGCGCTCGGCGCCGGGGCCGACTCGGTCGCCGGCCGGGCGGTCCTCGGGGCGACCGCGTGGGCCTGGCTGCTCGCCGGCTCGATCGCGCTCGGAGCGGGGCCCGAGCTCGGAATCGGCTCGCCGGCCGCGCAGGGCTGGGCGACGGACCCGGGGCTCGCGGCGGAGACGGTGCTCGCGCCCCTGGTCGGGGTCGAGTCGCTGCTCGGCGCAACGAGCTTCGCGCTCGCGGCGGTCGCGCTGGGATGGGTGCTGAGCATGGGTCATGCCTCGATCGCGCTGCTCGCCGCGATGCTCTGGGCGGCGGGGGTCGACGCTGCTCTGTCGCTGATCGGAAACGGAGCCCTGGGCGGCCGCCAGCTCGGGATCGTGCTCGCCGCGGCGCTCGCGGTCGGGGTGGAGTTCGGCCTCCTGCGCGGCGGCGACCCCCTGTGGCAGGGATCGCGCGGGCGCGGCCGTTCCCGGCCGCTGACCACCTAGGATTCGGGGTTCTCCGACCTGGGCCGGGGCGTGTCCTGACCGTCGCCTGAGCGGGGATCGAACCGATGAGCGTCCTGCGAAACCTCGAGCAGCGGATCGAGAACCTAGTCGAAGGTGTGTTCAGCCGTGCCTTCTCCTCCCAGGTCCAGCCGGTCGAGATCGCGCGCAAGCTGGCCAAGGAGATGGACGCTCACCGCACCGCCTCGGTCTCGCGCGTCTACGTCCCGAATCAGTACACGGTCTGGCTCTCGGCCGAGGACCGCGAGCGCCTCGAAGGCTACGAGCGCTCGCTCGAGCAGGAGCTCTCGGCCTATCTGCTCGAGCACGCCCGCCGTCACGACTATGCGCTGCTAACGCGGCCCGACGTGCACCTGGAGTCGGACGGGCGCCTGCGGCTGGGCGAATTCGGGATCCAGACGCGGCTCGTCAAGCCGCCGGCTCGGCAGGGCGAAACCCCCGAGCAGGGCGAGCAGGGACACACGATGGTCTACAGCGTGCCGCCGAAGCAGTCGAAGTCACGCAAGCGCCCGGCGGCCCACCTGACCGAGACGAAGGCGATCGTCTCGCTCGATGACCGTCGGTATGTGCTCGACGGGCCGACCGCCGTCCTCGGGCGCTCGCGGGAGTGTGACTGCGTGCTCAACGACCCCAACGTCTCACGTCGCCATGCGGAGCTTCGGCGCGGTCCGACCGGGGATTGGCAGATCGAGGACCTGCGTTCGACCAACGGGGTCAAGGTCAACGACCGCCAGGTCGACGCCTCCCGTCTGGCGCCCGGCGACGTGGTCGTGCTCGGGACGGTCCGCTTCACCTTCGACATCGAGCATTGAGAACCACACCGGTGGCGACCAAGCCGAACGCATGGACACAGAGCCGATCGCGGTCGCGCTGAAGTTCGGCTTTCTCGCCGTGCTGTACCTGTTCCTGTTCTGGGTCTCGCGCAGCGCCCTGCGCGAGCTCCGGCGCACCACCACCCCGGCGCCCGAGGCGACCGGCTTTCACGCCATCGGCCCGGGCGGCCGCGCGGCGGCGACGGACGCCTGGCTGGTCGCCGTGCGCGGCGGCGGGCTGCCGGCCGGCGAGCGCTACGACCTCTTCGGCGGCCTCTCGATCGGGCGTTCGGGGGACGCCGACGTGCGGATCGAGGACCGCTTCGCCTCCGCGATCCACGCACGCCTGTACTCGCGCGGGGCCTCCTACTACGTCGAGGACATGGGCTCGACCAACGGCACCTTCCTCAACGACGGCCAGCTCTCGGGCGAGGCGGAGCTCGCAGACCTCGACGAGATCAGGATCGGCGACACCGAGCTGCGCTTCGAGCTCCAGATCCCCGAGGGCGCCTGATGTTGCGCGTCTCCGAGCAGGCCTTCCGGTCCGACACGGGGCGCCAGCGAACCGCGAACGAGGACTCCTATTACGCCCGCGCGCCGCTGTTCGCGGTCGCCGACGGGATGGGAGGCGCGCAGGCGGGCGAGGTCGCGTCGCGGATCGCGGCCGATTCCTTCGGAGCGGCCGAGCGCGGCGGCGAGGCGGGCGAGGCGTTCCTGAGCCGGCTCGCCCGGTCGGCCAACGAGCGAATCCACGGGCTCGCCCAGGACGACTCGAGCAGGTCGGGAATGGGAACGACGCTGACCGCCGCCCTGGTCGAGGGGGAGGAGGTGGCGATCGCCCACGTCGGCGACAGCCGCGCCTACGTCCTCCGTGACGGCGAGCTGCGGCTGCTGACCTCCGACCACTCGCTGGTCGAGGAGCTGCGCCGTCAGGGCCGGCTCACCTCCGAGCAGGCCGAGGATCATCCGCAGCGCTCGATCATCACCCGCGCCCTCGGCCCCGAGATCGAGGTCGAGGTCGACACGCTGACCGTCTCCGCCCGCCCGGGCGACGTCTTTTTGCTCTGCTCGGACGGCCTCACGACGATGCTCAAGGACGAGGCGATCGTCGCCGCGCTGAGCTCCGGCGCCAGCCTCTCCGATGCCACCTCGCAGCTCGTCCGCGAGGCAAACGAGGCCGGCGGTCGCGACAACATCACCGTGGTCGCCTTCCGGCTCGAGGAGGCCGGCGACCCGGCGGCGGACCGCGAGGCCACCCTGATCGGCCCGAGCGCCGAGGGGGCGGGGCTGTCCGGCGAGCGGGTGCGTGCCGCCGCCGAGCGCCGAGCGCCGAGCGCCGAGCGAGCGCCGCCGCCGCGCAGCCGCCGTTGGAGGACGGCCGCGAAAGTGCTGGTCGCCGCGCTGCTTGTCGCCGGCGTCGGCGTGGCTGCCTACTACGGCGCCCGCCAGGTCTACTTCCTCGGCATCGACGAAGGCGGCCGGGTCGCCCTCTACCGAGGCCTGCCCTACGAGCTGCCGTTCGACGCCAGCCTCTACTCGGAGGTCTACTCGGTCCCGGTCCAGGCGTCCTCGGTCCCCGAGGACCGTCGCTCGAGCATCACCGAGCACGAGCTGCGCTCGCGCGACGACGCTCTGTCGCTGCTCGACGACCTCCGCGCCGCCGCCGAGCCCCCGCTTCCGCAGCCGCCGCCAAACGCGGGCGGTTCCGGCGACCGGGCCCGCGGCCAGGGCGCCGACAATTGAGCGCCCGCAACCGGGAGCTGCTCGCCCTCGTCCCGGTCGCGCTGCTGCTCACCGCCGGTTTCACCGCGGTCTTCATCACCCAGTCGGACGAGATCGGCGATCTGAGCCTGATCTACGGCGGCTACTTCCTCGCGCTCTGCTTCGCCGCGCACCTGTTCCTGCGCTTCCGCCTTCCCTACGCGGATCCCTACCTGTTCCCGCTCTGCGCGCTCCTGGCCGCGATCGGGTTGGTCGTCATCTACCGGATCCGCGACCAACTCGCCTTCGACCAGGCCTCGGTCTTCGTCCTCGGCCTGGTCCTCTTCTGCCTCACGATCCTGCTGCTGCGCGACTACCACGTGCTCGAGCGCTATCGCTACCTGATCGCGACCGCCGGGATCGTGCTCCTGCTCGGGCCGTTCATCACCCGGAACGAGGTCAACGGTGCCTACCTCAGCGTCGAGGTCGGCCCGCTGTCGTTCCAGCCCGCGGAGCTGGCGAAGATCTGCATCGTCATCTTCCTCGCCAGCTACCTGGCCGAGAAGCGGGAGATGCTCTCGGTTGCCGCCAGGCGGATCGCCGGCCTGACGATCCCGCCGCTGAAGCATTTCGGCCCGCTGCTGGTCGTCTGGGGCGCGGCGATGCTGATGCTGGTCTTCATCCGCGACCTGGGCAGCTCGCTGATGTTCTTCGGCGCCTTCCTCGCCCTGCTCTACGTCGCCACGCGGCGCTTCTCCTACGTGCTCATCGGCCTCTTGCTGTTCGCGCTCGGGGCCTACGTCCTGGGCACGAACATCCCCCACGTCCACGACCGGTTCGAGATCTGGCTCGACCCGTTCGCCGCCGACTCGCCGGCCGGCGCGGGGCAGGTCCAGCAGTCGCTCTTCGCCCAGGCGGAGGGCGGTCTGTTCGGGACCGGCCTCGGCAATTCGCTGCTCAAGCTGCCGGGGCCGTTCGCGCCCGACTGCGCGCAGCCGTTCCCGGAGTGCGGCAGCATCCTCCCGGCCCCGCACACCGACTTCATTTTCGCGGTGATCACGATGGAGCTGGGGCTGTTCGGCGGCTGCGGGGTGATCCTGATCTACGCCCTGATCGCCGCCCGCGGGTTCAAGACAGCGGTCATGGCCCCGGACGGGTTCTCGAAGCTGCTCGCCGCCGGGCTGACCGCGATCTTCGCCCTGCAGGCGTTCGTGATCATCGGCGGGGTCACCAAGGTGATCCCGCTCACCGGGGTCACCCTGCCGTTCGTCTCCTTCGGCGGCAGCTCGATCGTCGCCAACATGATCCTGCTCGCGCTGCTCTTGCTGATCAGTGACCGAGCCCGCCGCCCGGCCGCCGAGCCCGGCGACCGCCGCGAGCTCGAGGGGCTGGCCGCTTGAACACGCCGATCGTCCGTATCTACGTCCTCGTTCTGCTGCTGCTCGCGACCCTGGTCTACTTCACCTCGAAATGGGCGGTCTTCGACGCCGAGGAGCTCGAGGCCGAGCGCGCCAACCGCCGTCCGCTGATCGAGAGCCAGCAGATCCCGCGCGGCTCGATCACCAGCGCCGACGGTGTGCTGATCGCCGAGAGCCTCCCGGAGGGAGGGGGTCGCAAGCCGGTCTTCGTGCGCCGCTACCCGCAGGGCTCCCTGTTCGGAAACCCGGTCGGCTACAGCTTCGTCGAGGTCGAGCAGAGCGGGATCGAGGACTCGGAGAACGACCTCTTGACCGGCGAGGAGAACGAGTTCGCCTCGATCATCGACCAGCTCCGCGACCAGCAGCCCGAGGGGGCGGACATCACCGTGACCCTCGACGCCGAGGCGCAGCGGGTCGCCACCGAGGGCCTGCAATCGGCGATCACCGTGCCCGGCACCGGGGCGGCGTTGGTCGCGATCGAGCCCGCGACCGGCGCCGTGCGCGCGATGGCGTCGATCCCGGGCTATGACCCGAACGCGGTCCAGGATCCGGCCGTGTTCAGCGAGCTGAGCGAGGACGAGTCGGCGCCCCTGCTCAACCGCCCAACCCAGAGCACCTACCCACCCGGCTCGACGATGAAGGTGGTCACCGCCGCGGCGGCGCTCGACTCGGGGGAGTTCGAGCCCGACAGCGTGCTCAACGCCGACTCGCCGATCGAGATCTCGGGCGTTCCGCTCGAGAACGCCGGCGGGCAGCCTTTCGGCGAGATCGACATGACGACCGCGCTGACCAACTCAGTCAACACCTACTGGGCGCAGGTGGGCGAGCAGCTCGGCACCGAGACGATGGTCACCTACATGGAGCGGTTCGGGTTCTTCTCCGACCCCGAGCTCGACTACCCGGACATCCAGATGCGACCGAGCGGCGTCTACAACGCCGACGACGAGCTGGTCCGCGAGAGCTTCGACGTCGGCCGGGTGGCGATCGGCCAGGGAGGGGCGGAGGGGCAGCTGCTGGCGACCGCGACCCAGATGGCGGAGGTGGCGGCGACGGTCGCCAACGGCGGAAGTCTGATGCGCCCGACCTTGCTCCAGTCGGCCACCGACCCCGACGGGCGCACGATCGAGGAGCTCGACCCCGAAGAGGAGTCTCAGGTGATCTCCGAGCAGTCGGCGGCCGAGCTGACCGAGATGATGGTCAACGTGACCGAGGAGGGCACCGCGGCCGGCCTCTCGGTCGGAGGCACGTCGTTCGCGGGCAAGACCGGCACCGCCGAGATCGACCTCGAGGGCACCAACCAGCCCTGGTTCATCGGCTTCGCGCCGGCCGCGGACCCGCAGATCGCAGTCGCGGCGACGGTCGAGCGCTGCGCCGGCTGCTTCGGCGGCGAGGTCGCCGGGCCGATCGCGACCGAGGTGATGGAGAGCCTGCTCGGATGAGGCTCGAGCAGGGCCAGCAGGTCGGCGACCGCTACACGCTGGTCGCCCGGCTGGGGACCGGGGGCATGGCCGATGTCTGGCTCGCCCAGGACCGGATGCTCGACCGCCGGGTGGCGCTCAAGTTCCTCGACGAGCGCTTCGCCCAGGACGCCCAGTTCGTCGAGCGCTTCCGCCGCGAGGCTCAGGCCGCGGCCGGGCTCCAGCACCCGAACGTGGTCGGCGTCTACGACCGGGGCGAGACTGACGGCAGGCACTGGATCGCGATGGAGTACGTCGAGGGGGCGATGCTCAAGGACCTGATCGCCCGCGGGCTCTCGGTCGGAGAGGCGGTCGAGATCACCCGCCAGATCCTCTCCGGGGCGCGGTTCGCCCACGCCCGCGGGATCGTTCACCGCGACCTGAAGCCGCAGAACGTGCTCGTCGATCGCGAGGGCCGGGCGCGGGTGACCGACTTCGGCATCGCCCGCGCCGGGGCCTCGGAGATCACCGCGACCGGCTCGGTGCTCGGCACCGCCCAGTACCTCTCGCCCGAGCAGGCACAGGGGCTCGACGTCACCGCGACCTCGGACATCTACTCGATCGGGGTGATGCTCTACGAGGCGCTCACCGGGAGGGTCCCGTTCGACGCCGAGACGCCGGTCGCGGTGGCGCTGAAGCAGGTCTCCGAGCAGCCGCAAGCCCCGTCGGCGATCAACCCCCGGGTGACGCCGGCGCTCGACGCCGTCGTCCTCCGCGCCCTCGCCAAGGACCCGGCGAACCGCTTTCAGTCCGCGGACGAGTTCCTGCGCGCGCTCGATGCCGCCGAGGCCGATCCCTCCGGTGGCTCGCTCGGCGACACCGCCTCCTACGCGCCGGCGGCGATGGCCGGGGCGCTCGCGGGCGCCGCGGCGGGCGCCGCGCTCGGCGGTGAGTCGGAGGCGGAGACCCGCCCGGTCGCGAACGAGGAGGCCGCCGCAACCCAGGACTCGGGTGGCTGGATGACCTGGCGCCGGGCCGCGGTCTTGGCCGCGCTCGCGCTGATCGCGGTCGCGGTCGCGGCCTGGGCCCTGACCCGGCCGGAGGAGGTGACTGTGCCACTGGTGCTCGGTGACCCGGTGCCGGTGGCGCGGGAGAAGCTCGACCGCGCGGGCTTTGAGGTCGAGCAGACGCTGGCCCCGACCTGCAGTCCCGAGAACTCGGTCACCGAGCAGGATCCGCCGGCACGCTCGCGGGCGGAGGAGGGATCCGTGGTCACGATCACCGTCAGCCTTGGTCTGACGGTCAAGGTGCCGCCGACCCGAGGCGTGACCCTGGGGCAGGCGCGTAAGCGGCTCGAGGACGTCGACCTGCTCGTGTCCACCCGGGAGCAATCCTCGCGCGACGTCGCCGCCGGCCGGGTGATCAAGAGCCGCCCGGCTGGGGGCGAGGAGGTCGAGTGCCAGTCCGAGGTGAGGCTGTTCGTCTCCAAGGGCGCGAACCTGATCACGCTTCCCGACGTCATCGGTCAGTCTCAGGAGATCGCCGAGTCCGAGCTTCAGCGGCGGGGCTTCATCGTCGACGTCGACACCCGCGACGCGGACGAGCCCGAGGGGACCGTGATCGTCCAGGATCCCGGTCCGGGCTCGCGACTCCTGCGCGGGGACCGGGTGACGATCGTCGTCTCGACCGGGGCCGGCTCGGTGGTCGTGCCCTCGGTCGAGGGCCAGTCCGAGCCGTCGGCGATCAGCACCCTGCAGTCGCGCGGGCTCTCGGTCGACGTGATCGGCCAGGAGACCGATCAGTCGAGCGAGGACGGCAGGGTGCTCGAGCAGGCGCCCGCCTCGGGGACCCGGGTGCGCGCGGGAGACACGGTGACGATCACGGTCGGCGAGTTCGTTCCGCCGGTCGAGATCGAGCCGCCGACCACGGAGGCGCCATGACCGAGGTCGCGGTGATCTTCGGCGGTCGCTCCTCCGAGCACGAGATCTCGCTCCAGTCGGGAGCCTCGGTCGCGGCCGGCCTGCGCGAGGCCGGCCACCGGGTGACCGAGGTGCTGATCGAGCGCGACGGCCGCTGGATCGCGAGCGGCGTCGAGGTCGAGATGCGCGCCGCCGCCGGCCTGCTCGATTGCGAGGTGGCGTTTCCGGTCCTGCACGGGCCCTTCGGCGAGGACGGCACCGTCCAGGGGCTGCTCGAGTGCCTCGACGTTCCCTACGCGGGGCCGAGCGTGCTCGCGGCCGCGGTCGCGATCGACAAGCTGGTCTGCAAGCGGCTGCTCGCGTTCGAGGGACTGCCCCAGGTCGAGTTCGCCGAGGTCGGCGAGCCGGGCTGGCGCGAGCACGTCGCGGCGATGGCGAGGCCGCTCTGGGTGAAGCCGTCGCGGCTCGGATCGAGCGTCGGCATCTCGCGGGTCGCCGATCCCGAGCGCGCCCTCGACCAGGCGGTCGAGGCGGCGCTCGCCCACGACCCGCGGGTGATCGTCGAGGCCGATGCCGGTGGCCGGGAGGTCGAGTGCTCGGTGATCGGCAACGCGGGGATCGGCGACGACGAGAGCATCGAGACCTCGGTGCCGGGCGCGATCGTGACCAATGCCTCGGACTGGTACGACTTCGAGGCCAAGTACGCCGACGGCGGCATGGAGCTGATCGTCCCGGCGCCGCTCGACGAGCCGACGACGGAGCGGGTGCGCGCCCTCGCCGCGGAGGTGTTCCGCGCGATCGGCGGCACCGGGCTGGCGCGCTGTGACTTCTTCGTCCGCGACGGGGGCGAGGTGCTGGTCAACGAGATCAACACGATCCCCGGGTTCACCTCGACCAGCGTGTTCGGGAAGCTGTTCGAGGCGACGGGGGTGCCCTATCCCGAGCTCTGCGACCGTCTCGTCCGGCTGGCGCTCGACCGCCACCGGCGCGAGCGCTCGTACCGGTTCTGAGTCTCAGCTCGCCGCGGTCAGGCTCGCCTCGGTGATCTCCACCGTGTACTCGCCGGGCGACCCCGCCAGCTTGGTCAGCCAGATCAGGTAGTACCGGGAGGGCTCGGGCACGTCGAGCTCGATCGGCTCGTCGGTGTCGGCGCCGCTCGTCGTCCCGACCGGCTCGCCCCAGCCCTCGAGCGTCGTCGGCGGGCCGGCGGTCGCGGCGTAGACCTCGGCGTCCCAGCCGCCCTCGGTCGAGCTGATCGAGACCCCGACCCCGTCGACCGGCTCTCCGGCGTCAAGCACGAGGCCGACTCCGGGCTTGCCGGCCGCATCCTGGACCACCGCCGACGCCTGGTACTCCTCGGTCGACCAGCCGCTGTCGGAATCGCCATCGATCGCAGCCTCCGCCTCCTCGGGATGCTCGCTCTCGTCTCCGAGGGGGTCGAAGTCGGTCGCCGAGACGAAGGTCACCTCCTGGCCGGACGGCTGCTCACCGCCACCGCCACCGCTGCGCCCGCGGTCCTCGCCGGTCAGCCCGGCGATCAGCAGCGCCGCGGCGGTGCCGGCGAGCACCAGCAGGATCCCGGCGATCGAGACGCGGCGGGAGGTCAGGATCCGCCGCCGGCGCTCGGGGACCGAGGCGAGCACGGTCGTCGCCTCGCCGCCGGCATGCCCCGCCCGCGCGACCTCGACCTCGAGCGCGTTCTCGAGGTCGGTCAGCATCGTCGCCATCTCCGGGTAGCGCTTCTCGGGCTTCTTCTCGGTCGCCCGCTCGATCACCGCCGCCAGCGCCGAGGAGACCTCGGGGCGCTGGCGCTGCACGTCGGGTATCCGCTCGTTGACGTGCTTCATCGCCACCGCGACCACCGTCTCGGCCTTGAACGGCACGTCCCCGGTCAGCATCTCGTAGAGCAGCACCCCAAGCGAGTAGATGTCTGAGCGGTCATCGACCGGCTGTCCCATCGCCTGCTCGGGGGAGACGTAGTCAGTCGTCCCGAGCACCCGTCCGGTCTTCGTCAGCCCGTCCTGCTCGAGCTCGCGCGCGATCCCGAAGTCGGTCACCTTGGCTCGGCCCTCGGAGTCGATGAGGACGTTCTGTGGCTTGACGTCGCGGTGCACGAGGCGCCGCGCGTGCGCGGCCTGGAGCCCGCGGCCGACCTCGATCGCATAGGCGGCGGCCTCGTCGAGCGGTAGCTTGCCCATCCGGTCGATCCGCTGCTTGAGCGTCTCGCCGTCGCAGTACTCGAACACGATGTACGGCCGGCCGCCGTCCTCGCCGGCGTCGATCACCGCGACGACGTTGGGATGCGAGACCTGGGCGACGGCCCGCGCCTCGCGGCGGAAGCGTTCGATCTGGTCCGGTTGGTCGGAGATCTCGCGATGCAGGACCTTGGCCGCCACCCAGCGCTGCAGCGTCTCGTCCTTGGCCAGATAGACCGTCGACATGCCGCCCGAGCCGAGCTTCTGATCGAGGAGGTAGCGGCCGGAGAGCACCGTCCCGGTCAGCGCACCGGGTGCCCCTGTCGTCGCCTCGCTCATCGCGTGTCCATTCTCAACCCTTGGCCCGGCCGGGTGTTACAGCGGGCGTCGGATGAATGATGACCGTCGAGCGAAGCTAGACGATCGATCCCGAATTCACGCGCACCCGGATGACGCACGGACACCGTCGCCGGATCGCGCCCGTCGGGACTCGCCCATGCCCACCGGCATGGCCTTCGCCCGCCGACCACGCCCGGCTCGGTCCCGCGCGCCCCCGGGCACACGTCAATTCGGAATCAACCATCTAGTTCACGGGCGCGCCGGGATCGCCGCCCTCGAGCCCGCGGATCAGCTCGACCAGCTCCGGGGCCGCGGTCTCGGGGGACCCGGCTTCGAATGGCGGCGCCGGGTCGTACTCGATCCCGAGCTGGATCGCCTTCGCCACCTCATCGCCCGCGATCCGCGCCGCCAGCGTCAGCGCCATGTCGATGCCGGCGGAGACCCCGGCCGCGGTGATCAGCTTGCCGTCCTCGACCACCCGTGCGGCGACGGGCTCGGCGCCGTAGTCCGCCAGCGAGTCGCGATAGACCCAGTGGCTGGTCGCCCGCTTGCCCTCGAGCAGACCTGCGGCGCCGAGCACCAGCGAGCCGGTGCAGACCGAGGTCGTCCAGGTGCTGGTGCGATCGGCCGCCCGAAGCCACTCGAGCACCTCCTCGTCGGCGAGCAGTGGCCGGTTGCCCTCGCCTCCGGGGACGAGCACGATCTCGGGATCGGTGAGCTCGGCGAGGGTGAGATCGGCGTTCAATCCGAGCGCACCGGTGTCGGTGCGCTTCGGTCCCGCCTGCTTGGCGACGAAGGAGAGCTCGGCGCCGGGCAGCCGCGAGAGCACCTCGTAGGGTCCGACCGCGTCGAGCGCCGTCAGCTTGTCGAAGATCAGCACGGCGATTCGCATGCTGGGATCGTCGCACCTCGCCACGGCCGGGCGACATCCGCCGCTTGTCGGTGGCGGAGTGCTTAGCGGCTACTCAGCTCGCGCCGGACTCGACCTTGACCTCGCAGAGGTCGACGGAGGCGCGAGTCCCCGGCGTCTCGGAGGAATCCATCTGACCGAGGATCTCGCTCGACTCGCGCAGATCGGCCTCGGTCTCGAAGAAACCGATGAAGATGGCCGTCGACTGGGACTCGTCGAAGAGCAGCTTCATCCCCGATGAACGCACTCCCGGTGGCGGCCCGCCGTCCTCCTCAACCCGGGCGGCGATCTCGGCGATCCGGTCGGGGTTGGCGTCGGTGAACCTGACGACTCGCGCGTACATGGGCGGCCTCCTCTGTCGGTTGGGCCGATCCTACCCGCGCGTGAGCGCCCTACCGCCGACGCCAGCGATGACGCGAACGATTGCGGTTGCGCCGCACCGTCGCGGCCGCCGCCGACTGCTGCTCGGCCGTCTCGGCCTCGAGCATGCGCTCGCTGCCGTCGCGGTCGCGATGCAGGAGCACGCTTTGATCCGCCGGGCGATCCAAGCGCGCGTCGATCCGATCGATCAGCCGACCCAGCCATCCCACGCGCCCAGTGTCGCCCCGCGGGCGCCCGCTGTCAACGCCGCGACGCCGGCCCCCGCACGACCACCCCGGCCCGATCGGTCGCCCGGCCGATCCGCCGGGCGCCCGGGTGATGAGCGCGCAGCAGCGCCAGCGCCGCCTCCTCGTCGGCCGACGCGACCACGCAGGCGAAGCCGCAGCCCATGTTGAAGACCTCGTGCATCTCCTCGTCGGAGACCTCGCCGAGCTCGGCGATCAGGCCGAAGATCGCCGGCACCGGCAGCGGGTCGTCGATCTCGTAGCCGACCGGGGCCGCGAGCCGCAGCAGGTTGCGCAGGCCGTCGCCGGTGATATGGGCCAGGCCGCGGGTGTCGATCTGGGATCCGAGCAGCTCGAGCACCGCGCGGACGTAGATCTCGGTCGGCTCGAGCAGCAGCTCGCCGAGCGGCCGACCGAGACGCTCGTCCTCGAGCGGGACCCGCTCGAGCGCGCGGCGGGCGAGCGTGTAGCCGTTCGAGTGCAGGCCCGACGAGGGCAAGCCGATCACCGGGTCGCCGGGCTCGATCCGGTCGCCGGTGACAAGCGCGTCGAGCGCCACCAGGCCGATCGCGCTGCCGGTCAGCTCCCAGCCCGTGACCAGGTCGCCGACCTGGGCGATCTCCCCTCCCGGGATCTCGATCCCGGCCAGCTCCGCGCCTCGGCGCAGGCCCTCGCCGATCGCCCCGCAGGTCTCGGCATCGGCCTCGTGACAGAGGATGAAGTCGAGCAGCGCGATCGGCTCCGCACCGACGCAGACGAGGTCGTTGACGTTCATCGCCACGCAGTCGATTCCGATCGTCTCGAACCGCCCCAGCCGCTCGGCGACGACCATCTTGGTCCCGACCCCGTCGGTCGCGAACGCGACCCCGAGCCGGTCGTCGATCCGCAGCACGCTGGCGTAATGGCCCGGCAGGGACACCGCTCGGGTGGGCTTGCCGGTCTCGATCCGGCTCAGGTGTCCGACCAGGGCGGCGACGGCGCGGTCGGCGTCGCGCTGGCTCACCCCTGCGCTGGCGTAGGCCCGCTGCTCGCTCATCGGGCCATTCTGACCGCGATCACGGCCGCGAGCGCGATTCGGTAGACGGCGTAGGGCCAGAGCGCGCGGTCGCGCTCGACCACCGCGATCAGGCGCTGGGAGGCGAGTGTGGAGACGAAGGAGGTGCCGACCCCGGCGCCGATCGCCCGGCCGAATCCGCGCGGGACACCGCGCCGGCGCAGGCGCACTCCCTTGAGCAGCGTCGCTCCGACGATCACCGGCAGGGCCACGGTGCGCGAGAGGAGGTTCGCCTGCTCGCGGTCGAAGCGACGTGCCCTGGCCGCGGTCAGGGTGGCACCGTTGCGCGAGACGCCCGGGATCAGCGCCGCCGCCTGCGCGAGCCCGAGCGCCAGCCCGTCGACGGCCCCGGCATCGCCGGGGCCGCGCACCTGCGGTCGGCGGTCGGCGAGCACCATCGCCAGCGCCCCGCCGACGAGCCCGACGGCGATCGAGCCCGGGCCGCCGAGCCGGCGCTCGATCGGGCGCTCGAGCGCATACCCGGCGATCGCCGGGGGGACGAACGAGAGCGCGATCACCGCGGCCCGCCGGCGGTCGAAGGCCGCCAGCTCGGCGGCGATCAGGCGTCGCTGGCCGATCAGCAGCGCCGCCGCAGTGCCGGCGTGCAGGGCGATCTCGAAGCTCTTGCGCAGCTCGGGATCGAGCCGGTCGACCTCCCAGCCGGCGAACCAGGGCAGCAGCGAGAGGTGGGCCGAGCTGGAGACGGGAAGCAGCTCGGCCGGACCCTGGACCGTCCCCAGCGCCGCCGCCCGCGCCGCGGTCAGGCCCTCGCCGGGGTTCAGGGGCGCGCCTCGGGGGCCGGCTCGCCGCCGCCTCGCCTGCGGCGGATCAGGAGGTAGATCAGCCCCCCGACGATCGCCGCCAGGACCAGGTAGTCCCCGTAATGCAGGTAATCGCGCCACTCCTCCCAGTTGTCGCCCACCTGCTTGCCGATGAAGCCGAGCAGCAGCACCCACGGCACGCAGCCGGCGAGCGTGAATGCGGTGAAGCGCCAGAACGGCATTCGCGCGACCCCCGCCGGAAGCGAGATGAAGGTGCGGATGATCGGCAGCATCCGGGTGAAGAAGACGGTCGCGTCGCCGTGGCGCTGAAACCAGGAATCGGCCCAGTCGAGGTGCTTGCGGTTGACGTGCAACACGTGATGGCGCTCGAGCAGCTCGAGCCGGCCGTAGTAGCCGACCGCGTAGGCGGCCCACGAGCCGACGACGTTGCCGAGCACCCCCGCGGCGACGATCCCGAACAGGGTCATGTCGCCCTCCGAGACGTTGAAGCCGGCGAACAGCATGATCGCCTCGCTGGGGACCGGGATGCAGGCGCTCTCGAGCAGCATGAGGAAGAACACGCCCGCGTAGCCGAGCGAGTCGATCACGTCGACGGCGACGTCGACGATCGGATCGACGATGAAGTCGGTGAGCCCGGCGAGCGGGATCGCGATCTGGCCGCTGAGCGCCTCCATGCGAGCGCGACACGTTACCCACCGCACCGCCCGTGGCCGCCGTAGACTCGGCCCGGATGTCCCGCCTCACCGACCCGGTCAACCGGCGGCGGGCGCTCGAGTTCGGCGCCGACGCGCTGCTCGCCGCAGCGGCCTACGCGCTCGCCTTCAAGCTCCGCTTCCTCGACGCGCCGGGAGGGATTCCCGGCCGATACGAGACGATGCTCGCCGGCTCGGTCGCGTTCGTCGCCCTCGGCACCGCGCTCGTGCTCGAGCTCTTCGGCGTGCACCAGCAATGGTGGCGCTACTTCCGGCTCCCCGACCTCTGGCCGCTGGTCAGGGCGCTGGCGGTCGCCAGCGCCCTGCTGCTGCTCGTGTTCACGCTTGTCCAGCCTTACGACTACAGCCTGCCCCGCTCGGTGCTGATCTTCTATTTCCTGCTCTCGGGCGTGTTCCTCGGCGGCGCCCGGTTGGCCCGGCGGTCGCTCGCCGAGCGGCCCGCCCGCCGCGCCCGCGAGCGCCGCGCCCGCGACGTGCTCGTCGTCGGCGCCGGCTCGGGCGGGCAGATGGTGGTCCGCGAGCTGAAGCTGAACCCGAACCTCGGCGCCAGGGCGGTCGGGTTCATCGACGACGATCCGCGCAAGCGCGGCATGCGCACCGAGGGGCTCAAGGTGCTCGGGACGACGGACGAGATCGGCGCGATCCTCGACCGGGTCGCCCCGGCGGAGGTCGTGATCGCGATCCCGTCCGCGCCCGGCGTGCTGCGCGGTCGGGTCGTCGCCCAGTGCCGGGAGCGCGAGATCCAGGTCAGGACCCTGCCGACCGTGTTCGAGCTCCTGCGCGGGGGCGTCCAGCTCACCCGCCAGCTGCGCGAAGTGCGGGTCGAGGACGTGCTCGGCCGCGAGCCGGTCGTCATGGAGCTCGACCGGGTCGGCGCCTACCTGGAGGACAAGCGGGTGCTGGTCACCGGCGCCGGAGGCTCGATCGGCTCCGAGCTCTGCCGTCAGATTGCGCGGGTGCGGCCGCGCTTGCTGGTGTTGCTCGACCACGCCGAGGACAACCTGTTCGAGATCGATCGAGAGATGACCGCGCAGTGGCACTTCACCCGGGTCGAGTCGGTGCTCGCCGACTGCAAGGAGGGCGACCGGATGCTCGAGGTGATGCAGCGCTTCAAGCCCGAGATCGTCTTTCACGCCGCCGCCTACAAGCACGTGCCGTTGATGGAGGCGAACCCGCTCGAGGCGCTACGCAACAACGCGATCGCGACCCAGGTGACGGCGAAGACCGCGGCGGCGTCCGGAGCCGAGCGCTTCGTCCTGATCTCCACCGACAAGGCGGTCAATCCGCACACCGTGATGGGGGCGACCAAGGCGATGGCGGAGTGGATCGTCGAGGCCGCGGGGCAGCGCCATCCCGAGACCCGGTTCACGATCGTGCGCTTCGGCAACGTGCTCGCCTCCTCCGGCAGCGTGGTCCCGATCTTCCGCTCGCAGATCGAGCAGGGCGGACCGGTGACGGTCACCGACCCCGGAATGACCCGGTACTTCATGACCATCCCGGAGTCGGTGCAGCTGGTGATCAAGGCCGCGGACCTCGGCGGAGCCTCGGGCGAGGTGTACGTGCTCGAGATGGGCGAGCCGGTGCGGATCATCGACCTGGCGCGCAACATGATCAAGCTCGCCGGCTACGAGCCGGACGGCGAGATCGCGATCGAGATCGTCGGCGTGCGCCCGGGTGAGAAGATCCACGAGGAGCTGTTCAACGCCGACGAGCGCTCGCTGCCGACCGCGGCCGAGCGGATCGTCCGCGCGGTCCGTGCCGATCCGCTCGATCCCGGTTGGGTCGAGGGGACTGTCGCGCGGCTCGAGTCACTGGTCGCCTCGGGGGACGAGGCGGGCCTCGCCGAGCACGTCGTCGAGCTGATGGGGGCCGAAGGCTCGGCGCGGCGAAGCCTCGCCTGATCGGCAAGACTCTCGCGCTCAGATGGTTGACCTGCTCGAGCGGATCGGGCCCTATCTCGGCATCGCCGCCTTTCTCGGCCTCGCGGTCCTCGCGTTCCTGATCTTCCAGCAGGCGCGCGAGGTGCGCCGCTTGCGGGACTGGGCGGGACGGGCGCCTGAGCGGGCGGCCGACGCCGACGCCGCTGCCGCCGCAGCAGCCGAGGCGCGCGGGGAGACAGCCGCCGAGGAGGAGGCCGCGGAGCCCGAGGTAGCGGCCGAGCCGGGGCGGGCGAGCGGTTGGACGGACCGGGTGCGCGCCTGGTTTGCCGCCCGCTACGCGGGGCTCGATCGACGAATGCCGGTCGACCTTCGCTACCTGTTCGCGGTCCTCGCCGCGGCGCTGGTTGCCGCGATCGTGCTCACCGGGGGCTTCGGTCTGATCGGCGGCGACGACGGCAAGGACGGCGGTGGCAAGCGTGCGGCCGGGCAGCAGAAGGAGAAGAAGACCGAGGTGGCGGTGCTGAACGCGACCCAGATCGAGGGGCCGCCACCGATCCAGGCGGTCGACGGCCTGGCCGCCACCGTCGCCGACGAGGTCGTCAAGCCGGCGGGCTTCAAGGTCGGCCGCGAGGAGACCGCCGCGTCGGGGTTCGACGAGACGACGGTGATGTTCGAGCCAGGCACCGAAGAGCAGGCGAACGAGCTCGCCGAGGCGATTCGGGACCAGCTCGGCGAAACACCGGTGATCCCGATGGTCGACGAGGTGCGTGAGCTGGCCGGCGACGCGCCGGTCGCGCTGGTGATCGGGCAGGACGACGCGGAGTTCTAGTTGCAGGTCGAGGAGCTCTTCGACAGTGCCACCGGCTTCGTCGCGCTCGGCGCCCTGCTCGGCCTGGTCCTGCTCCTGCCGCTCTATCTCTCACAGCGCCGCGACGTGCATCGGATGCGTGCCTGGATGGAGACCGAGCCGGATCACCCCGCCGAGGACCTGGCGGCCAGCGAGGCGATTCTCGATCGGGCCGAGACCGAGCTCGAGGAGCTGATGCCCGACGAGCGCCCTGCGGACGAGCCGACCCCGACCCCGGCGACGCCGGTGCCCGCGGCGACCCGGGTCACGCACGAGCGCCCGGCGCTGGAGCGGATCACGATGGAGCGGGCCGCGCTCGCGCCTCATCCGCGGTGGCGTCAGTTCGCAAGCCGCGCGACCCAGCCGCGGGTGCTGGTCGCGATCGGCCTCCTCGCGCTGCTGCTCGGGGGCGCGGCGATCCTGATCTCGGAGGAGGTCCTGAAGCTCGGCGACGACGCCCCGCAGCGCACGGAGGCGGTCGTGCGCTCGGATGTGACGGTCGCGGTCCTCAACGGCACCTCGGTCAACGGGCTCGCCGGCAAGGTGAGCTCCGAAGTCGAGGCGAGCGGATACCGGCCGGGGAGGATCTCGAGCACCGAGCCAGGCTTCGCCAAGACCGTGGTCCTCTACACCGAGGGCCAGAGGCGGGCGGCCGAGAAGGTGGCCCGCGACCTGGGCGTCGACAAGGACACGGTCGAGCCGCTGGACCGCGAATCGCGGCGGCTCGCCGGCGACGCCGACGTGGTCGTGATCGCCGGCGAGGATCGAGCCTCTTGAACGGCCGCGTCTCGCTCGGCGCGGCGCTCTTCTTCGCCCTCGTCGCCGCGTCGCTGCTCACCTCGGTGCTCGTCGTCCGCGCCCGAACTCCTGACCTGGTGCTCGAGGTGCTCCAGCCACGGGTCGATCAACGAGTCGTGTTCGGAGCCGGCGCCGGGCAACGGCGCGCGGTCACGATCGAGTTCTTCGTTCGCGAGTCCGACCCGCATGCGGTGGTCGGCATCGTCGATCGCCACGAGGACCTGGTCCGGACCCTCGACCCGGATCGCGACCTGAGCGCGGACGAGCCGGTGGTCTACCGCTGGGACGGCAGCACCGACTCCGGCGCCCCCGCTCCGCCCGGCCGCTACAGGCTGCTGGTCGGGCTCCCCGCCCAGGACCGCGAGATGGTCTTCCCGCGCCGCTTCACCTTCGTGCCCGGGAGCCCGGACTGAACGCCTCGGCGCTCGAGGCCGTCGGCATCCTGGCGGCCTGCGGGGCTGCGGCCGCCTCGCTGCTGCTCACCGATCGGCGGGCACGGCTGATCGCCATCGCCGTCGCCTTGGTGATCGCGCCGGTCCTCGTGCTGGGCAGCGTCTGGGACGAGCCCCGCGTGATCGACTTCCGCACCAGCCCGACGCAGGTCGGGGCAGCGCTGCTCGGCAGCCTCGCCGGCATCGCCGCCCTGGTGATCGCGTTTCGTCGCTGGTCGCAGCTGTTCGCGATCGCCGCCTTCGCGGCCCTGCCGCTGCGGGTGCCGGTCGAGATCGGCGACGAGACCGCGAACCTGCTGATCCCGCTCTACCTCGTGATCGGCGCCGGGCTGCTCACCCAGGCACTCGCCGAGCACCGGGCGACGAGCGGTGAGCGCGCGGACCGAAGGTCCCCCTGGCTGCGCCGTCTGCTCGCCGCGACCCTGGTCCTCTACGCGATCCAGGCGATCTATTCCGAGGACGTCGCCAACGCGATCGAGAACCTCGGCTTCTTCCTCGTTCCCTTCGCGGCCCTGTTCGTGCTCCTGCTCGAGGTCGACTGGACACGCGAGCTACTGCGGCGGGTGCTGATCGCGGTCGCCGCGGTGGCCGCGGGGTGTGCGCTGATCGGCGTCTATCAGTACTTCGCCCGCGACCTCTTCCTCAACCCCGAGCTCTTCGACGCGAACCAGCTCCACGTCTACTTCCGGGTCAACTCGATCTTCTTCGATCCGAACATCTTCGCCCGCTATCTGGCGCTCGCGATCACCGCGCTCGCCGCCTCCGTCGCCTGGGCGGGTTCGCGGCGTGACCTCGCCCTCGCCCTCGCCGTTTGCGCGCTCGCTCTCGTCGCGCTCGCGTTCAGCTACTCGATCACCGGCCTGGCAGCGGTTCTGGCGGGGCTCGGCATCGTCGCGATCCTGCGCTGGCGCTGGCGCGGTGCATTTGCGTTCGGCGCCCTCGCCCTCGTCGGCCTCGCGGCGCTGGCGATCGCCGGCGGCACGCCGACAAGTGACATCGAGGACTACCGCAGCATCGACAGCGGCCACGCGGATCTGATCGAGGGCGGGATCGACCTCGCAGAGGAGAGGCCGCTCGCCGGCTGGGGCTCGGGCTCCTTCGGCCGCGCCTTCTACGACCAGATCGAGCCCGCGCGGACGACCGTCTCGCATTCCGAGCCGATCACCGTCGCCGCCGAGCAGGGGGCGATCGGCTTGGCGGTCTATGCGACGTTGCTCGTCGTCGCCTTGGTCACGGTGCTCGGTGCCGGCGCCGGCTCGTCGCTCGCCCGGACCGCGGTCGGCGCCTGCTTCGTTTCGATGCTGGTCTCGAGCTTCGGCTACACCGGCTTCGTGATCGACCCGGCAGTCTGGGCGCTGCTGGCGCTCGGGGTCGCGCTGCGCCCCGGTCCGCCCGAGCCCTCGGCGACCATCTGATCACCCGTGTTCGAGTATCTGCGCCGGCTCGCCACGACGGGCGCCGCCTACACCGCCTCGAGCGTGCTCTCGAAGCTGCTCGCGGTCGTCCTGCTGCCGATCTACACGGCCTACCTGAGCCCGGCCGACTACGGCGCCGCGGAGGTCATGCTCGCGTCCCTGGTCGCCGCGAGCATCCTCGTCCGCCTCGGGCTGATCGAAGCCCTGCTCCGCTTCTATTACCTGGCCGGCGAGGATCCGCGCCGCGTCGTGGCGACCTCGTTCGCGGCGCTGTTCTGGACCGCGACGGCGGGCGCGGCGGTCGGGATGGCGCTCGCCGAGCCGATCTCCGAGGCGCTGCTCGACCGCTCCGATCCCGAGCTCGCCCGGCTCGCGGTGCTCGGTCTCTGGGTCCTGACGCTGTGGGAGTACGCGCTGACCCTGCTGCGACTCGACGAGCGTGCCCGCGCCTACTTCAATCTCACCGTGCTCAACGTGCTGGCGACGATCCCGGTCACGGTCTGGCTCGTCGCGGTCGAGGATCAGGGTGCCGCCGGGATCCTGCTCGGCAGCTTCGGTACCGGGCTCCTGTTTCTGGCCTGGCGGCTGTGGCGGGAGCGCCGCCGGCTTTCTTTCCTGCCCGACCTGGCCCTGCTGCGGCGCCTGATCCGCTTCGGGCTGCCGACGATGCCGGCCGAGCTCTCGCTCTACTCGCTCAACTTCATCGACCGGATCCTGATCGTCCGGCTCGCCGGCCTCGCCGAGGCCGGGCTCTACGCGCTGGCGATCAAGTTCGCCCAGGGGATGAACGTGCTCGCGCGCGGCTTTCAGCTCGCCTTCCCGCCGCTCGCCTACTCGATCGCCGACGACGACGAGGCGCGCCGCGCCTATAGCCTGATCGTGACCTGGTTCGCGGCGGTCTGCGCGTTCTTCGTCGCCGGCCTCTGGCTGCTGGCGCGCTGGATCGTCGACCTGCTCGCCGCACCGGAGTTCTTCGACGCCTACGAGGCGGTCGGGCTGCTCGCCACCGGGATCGCGCTCTACTCGCTCTACCTCGTCCTGGTGGTCGTCCTCGGGCGCACCGGGCGGACCGAGTTCAACCTGCCCGCGACCTTGGCGGGGACGGTGGCCAACGTTGTCCTCAACCTGCTCCTGATCCCGCCGCTGGGGATCGTCGGCGCCGGGATCGCGCTGGTCGTCTCCTACGCGTTGATCCTTGGGCTGATGTACGCGCTCACCCAGCGCCTGTTCCCGGTGGCCTACGAGTGGGGACGGCTGGCGCTGCTGGTCGCGGTCACCGCGGCGATCGTCGCCGGCGGCGAGCTGCTCCTGCCGAGCGCGGGACTGGCCGGCTTCGCGGCGCGCTCGGCACTCTGGCTGGCGATGCCGCTGCTGCTCTGGGCCGCCGGCTTTCTCAGCGCGGCGGAGCGCGCCCGTCTACGCGGGTGGCTGCGCCCGGCCGCGGTCCGCGAGCGGATCGCGACGCTCGCCGCCGGCCCGGCCCCGAGTGAGCCCGAGAGCGAGCTCGAGGCGGGCTATGCCCCGGAGGTGATCGAGGCCGTTCGCCGCGACGAGGACCGGCTCTGAGGACGGCGATCGTGCCCGCGCCCACGGAGCCCGCCCACCGCCGCGACTCGCCGGTCGCGATCTTTCTTCGCTTTCTCAGGTTCGGGGCGCTGGCTTGGGGCGGGCCCGCGGCGCAGATCGCGATGATCAAGCACGAGTGCGTCGACGAGGAGGGCTGGGTCGACCAGGCGACCTTCAAGAAGACCCTCGCGGTCTACCAGGTCCTCCCCGGACCGGAGGCGCACGAGCTCTGCGTCTACTTCGGTCGCCTTCGCGCCGGCAGGCTCGGTGGCCTTCTCGCCGGCCTCGGCTTCATGTTGCCGGGCTTTCTGTTGATGCTCGGCCTCTCGATCCTCTACGTCGAGGCCGAGCTCTCCGACAACCTCGACGAGCTCTTTTACGGGCTCAAGGCGGCGGTGGTCGCAATCATCGCCCGCGCCCTCGTTCGGCTCAGCCAGACGTTCATCACAAACGTTCCCCTGGCGCTGTTGGCGGTTGCCGCTTTCGCCCTGACCGTCTTCGCCGATGCCGGCTTCGTCATCGTCCTGCTCGGCGCCGGTCTCCTCTACGAGCTTTGGACCAGCGCCCGCAGCTGGGTCGGTCGATCGCACTCCCTCTCGCTCAGCTTTCCCGCGCTGCTGATTGTGCTGGCCGGGACGATCACGTTCTCGCTGACAGCTGAGATCTTCTGGGAGGGCCTGAAGGCCGGGCTGGTCACGTTCGGCGGCGCCTTCACCGCGATCCCCTACCTGCAGGACGTCGCCGTCGAGGGAGAGGCTTGGCTCACCGAAGCACAGTTCGTCGACGGCCTGGCGATCGGAGGCGTTCTGCCCGCCCCCTTGATCATCTTCTCGACCTTCGTCGGCTACCTCGCCGGCGGGCTGGCCGGAGGCTTAGCGATGACGGTCGGGATCTTCATCCCGGCCTTCGTCTTCCCGATCTTCTTTCACCGCCAACTGGTGAAGCTCGCCGAGAACGAGCGCTTGCACTCGTTCCTGCTCGGCGTAGCGGCGGGCGTGATCGGTCTGATCGCCGCCGTCGCGGTCGACATCGTTGACACCGGCGTGGTCGATGTGGTGACGGCAGCGCTCGCCATCGGCGGCTTTCTCGTCCTCAGCCGCTGGCACGGCAAGCTGACGGTCCTCTATGTCGTCCTTGGATCCGGAGCGATAGGCGCGGCGCTGCAGCTCGCCGGGCTGGTCTGACAACCCCTGCGACGAGGCGACCGCGTCGCCACTCAGGGCGACGGGGTGTCGAGGGCCCGGTTGTGAGCCTCGGCCGCCTCGCGCAGGCCCTCGCCGCGGCCGGGGAACAGCGCCGCGCGGGCGTGCAGCCGGTACCAGGCCGGGTCGTGGCCGGGCAGCAGCACCGCCGCGACCGCCCGCAGCCCGTAGCTCCAGGCGCCCAGCAGCCGGGCGGCGAAGGCAATCACGGCGGAGTGGTGCTTGCGAAGGTAGAGATCGCGACCGCGGTGAAACTCGACCACGCGACGCTCCCCGCCGCGGTCGGTGGCGAGTTGCTCGTGATGGGTCGCCTCGGCCGCCGGCACCCAGAGGACTATCCCGCCGGCATCGCGCAACCTTCGGCAGAGGTCCGTCTCGTCGGAGTAGACGAAGAAGTCGGGGTCGAAGTAGCCGATCGCGGCCACCGCCTCGCGGCGCACGAGCATTGCCGACGACTGGACCCAGCCGACCTCGCGGGTGCGATCACCACGGCTCTGGGTGACGAGCGCGCGGTGCAGGAACAGCGCCCCGGCGAGCGAGGTCCCGAGCCCGGGCAGCCGCCAGGCGGAGGGCTGCGCTCGTCCCGCGGGATCGAGCAGGCTCGCGCCCGCGGCCACCGCGCGCGGGTCGCCGTGCACGGCTCCGACCAGGGCCGCGGCGGCGCCCGGGCGTAGCTCGCTGTCCTCGTTCAGCAGCAGGCAGAGCTCGCCGCGGGCCTCGCGCAGCAGCCGCGAGTCGTTCTCCGCCTTGCCGGCGCGATGCTCGAGCGCGATCACCCGCAGCCCCTCGCCGAGCCCTCGGGGCCCGGCGTTCCAGCGCTCGACCTCGGCGACAGAGCCGTCGTCTGAGGCGTTGTCGAGCACCAGCACCTCGAACTCCAGATCCCCCACCGCCTGGCCGCTGATCGCATCCAGGCAGGCGGGCAGATAGCGGCGCCCGTTCGTGTTCACGACGCAGTAGGTCAGATCCACGGGCCACAAGCTAACCGGCCGCCTGCGGGCAGCCGGCCGGGTTCCCTGCTCTCATTAGCCCGCTTGCGGGTTCAGATCGTCGACCCCCCGGCCTACACGCCGCCCTACGACCGCGCGCTCTGCGCGGCGCTCGCCCGTGCCGGGGCCGAGGTCGAGCTGGTCACGGCCCGGTTCCCCTACGGCCCGGTGCCCGAGCCCAAGGGCTACCGGGTGAACGAGCTCTTCTATCCGCGGGGGGCGTCGCGCCAGGCTGGCGACCCCGTTCGTCGCGCCCTGCGGGCCGCGCAGCACGTCCCCGGGATGCTGCGCCTGCGCGCGCGCGCGCGGGCGGCTGACCTGGTCCACCTGCAGTGGCTGACCGCGCCGGCGATCGACCGTCATCTGTTGCCACCGCGTCCCCGGGTGCTCACGGTTCACGATCCGCCCACGGGTCGCCGGCGCGAGGTCGCGGCGCTGCTCGCGCGCATGGATGCCGTGATCGCTCACTCGCAGACGGGGGTGGAGCGGCTGCGGGCGCTGGGCGTCGACCCGGCTCGCGTACACCGGGTCGCCCACGGGACCTTCGAGCACCTGACCCGGCAGCGCGACGAGCTCGAGCTGCCCCCCGATCTCGCCACGGTCGAGGGCCCGGTCGTGCTCTGCTTCGGGCTGCTCAAGCCCTACAAGGGAATCGACGTCCTGCTCGAGGCGTTTCGCGGGATCGAGGGCGCCGAGCTCTGGATCGTCGGCCTGCCCCGGATGCCTCTCGGACCGCTCGAGGCGCTGGCCGAGCGCTGCGCGGCCACGGTCCGCTTCGTGCCCAAGTTCATCATCGACCCCGAGATCCCGGCCTACTTTCGCCGCGCCGACCTCGTCGTGCTCCCGTACCGCGAGATCGAGCAGTCCGGCGTCCTCTACACCGCGCTCGCCTTCGGCAAGCCGATCGTCGCCTCCGACGTCGGCGGTTTCAGCGAGATATCCGCCCTGCGACTGGTCGCACCCGGTGACCCGGCAGCGCTCGCCGCAGCGCTCGCCGAGCTGCTCGCCGACCCGGAGCAGCGCGCCGAGCTGGCGCGGGCCGTCGCCGCCGCTGCCGGCGGCGAGCACTCCTGGGACTCGGTCGCCGAGCGCACGCTCGCGGTCTACGACAACGTCCTCGTGCGGGCGGCGCGTCGATGACCGCGGTCGCGATCGCCTTCTGGGCAGCGGTCGGGCTGCTGGCCTATGCGCATCTCGGGTACCCGCTGCTGCTCGCCGTGCTGGCGCGGGCAAAGCCCGAGCCTTTGCCCGGGAGCCCGGGCGAGCTCCCGGCCGTGACCCTGATCGTCGCCGCTCACGACGAGGAGGACGTGATCGAGGCAAAGGTGGCCAACGTGCTCGAGCTCGACTACCCACGCGAGCTGCTCGAGCTGATCGTCGCCTCGGACGGCTCCACCGATCGCACCGTCGAGCTGGCGAGCTCGGCGGGCGCCGATCTGGTCCTCGACCTCGAGCGCGGCGGCAAGGTGGCGGCGCAGAACGCCGCCGCCGCGCGGGCGCGCCACGACCTGCTCGCCTTCAGCGACGCGAACGCGAGCTGGCCGGCGCCGGCGCTGCGCGAGCTGGTCGCCCCGTTCGCCGACCCGCGGGTCGGCTACGTCTGCGGCCAGGCGCGCTTCCTCGACCCGAACGGGTCGAACCAGGAGGGCGCCTACTGGCGTTTCGAGCTGGCGTTGCGAGCGCACGAGTCGCGCCTGGCCGGGGTGACCGCCGGCAACGGCGCTATCTACGCCGTCCGCAGGGCCGCCTACCTGCCGCTCGGCCCGGCCTCGAGCCACGACCTCTCGTTCCCCTTCATGCTCACCAAGCGCGGCTGGCGCGCCGTCTACGCGCCCCGGGCGCAGTCGGAGGAGAAGATGGTGGCGACGATCGAGGGCGAGTTCGCCCGCAAGCGCCGGATGATGCGCGGGATCTACGACGAGGTGGTCGGCGACGGGATGCTCTCCCCGCGTGGCTACGGGCTCGTCTACGGGTTCGAGATCCTCAGCCACAGGGTCCTCCGCTATGCGTCGCCGTTCCTGCACCTGGTCGCCCTGGCGGCGAACCTCGCGCTGCTCGGCGAGGGCGCCGTCTACGCGTTCACCCTCGCCCTGCAGCTCGCCCTGCTCGCCGCCGCGGCGCTTGCCCCCGTGCTCCCTCTGCGGCCGCTGCGCCTCGCTCGCTACTACGTGCTCGTCACCGCCTCGATCGCCGCCGGGCTCTGGGACCGGATCCGGCTCGGGACCCCGGGAGCCTGGGAGCGCGCGGAGGGAACCCGCTGATGCCGCGAATCGCCGATATCGCGATCGCCTCGGTGGCGCTGCTGGTCGCCTCGCCGGTGCTGCTGGTCGCGGCTTTGGCGATCAAGCTCGGCTCGCGCGGCCCGGTGATCTACCGCTCGCCGCGGGTCGGGCGCGGCGGGATCAGCTTCGAGCTGCTGAAGCTGCGCACGATGCAACTCGGCAGCGATCCGGTCGGGGTCGGGGTGCCGGTGTTCGGTGACGACGCGCGGGTGACCGCAGCCGGCCGCATCCTTCGCCGGCTCTCGCTCGACGAGCTCCCGAACCTGGTCAACGTCCTGCTCGGCGAGATGTCGATCGTCGGCCCGCGACCGACGCTCGCCGCCCAGGTCGACCAGTACACCCCCGAGCAGCGGCGCCGGCTCGAGGTCCGGCCCGGGCTGACGGGCTGGGCGCAGGTCAACGGCCGCGCCGGGATCCCGTGGGAGCGCCGGATCGAGCTCGACGTCTGGTACGTCGATCACCGTTCGTTGCGCCTCGACCTGCGGATCCTCGCCCGCACGGTCGAGCTGCTGCTCACCGGGCGGGGGCTGTACGGGTAACTTCTCCCGCCGATGGCCAAGGCCACGGTAACCCTGCGCGACTTCCGTCCCGGCGACGCCGAGGCGGTCCACCGCTGGTTCAACGACGAGCGGGTGACCGCCGACCTGGTCGGCAGCCGCGACGCGTTCGATCTCGACGCCGCGGCGGGATGGGTCGAACGCGCGACCGACACGAGCACGGATCGCAAGTGGGCGATCACGATCAACGGCGACGATGCGGCGGTCGGGTTCGTCGCCCTGTTCGGGCTCGACCGCGAGCTCGGCCCCGAGCTCGCGGTGCTGGTCGGCGAGCCCTCGGCGTGGGGCAGGGGCGTCGCCCGTGAGGCCGAGCGCCAAGCGTGCATCGAGGCGTTCGAGACTCACCGCGCCCACCGCATCCACGCCGAGATCCCGGCCACCAATGAAGCAGCCCAGAGGGTGGTCACGTTCCTGGGTTTCGAGCGTGAGGGCGTGATGCGACGGGCGATCGTGCGCGGGGACGAGCGGATCGACAACCAGGTCTGGGGACTGCTCGCTGAGGACTTCACCGGGTGGGAGCGCGAGCCCGAGCCGAGCTGATCGCCGACCGCGGCGCCGCCGCGTCGAGCGACGACTTCTTCCGCTCGCGGGAGTTCCTCGCCGCCGAGGGGGTGACGCACACCCTGCGCCTGCGCTCGTCCCGGCGGACGGCTCTGGTGCCCCTGATCGTCCGCGAGGTGTCGGGATCGGACCGCCTCGACGCCAGCTCCCCGTACGGGTATCCGGGCGGCCTCGTCCACGGGGAGGGCGAGGACGAGGGCCCGGACGCGGTCGACTGGTCGGCCACCGGGCTGATCAGCGTCTTCGCCCGCGAGCGCCTCGCGGCCGATCCCTGGCTCGGAGGGTCGAGCGAGCGCTCCCGCGTGCTCGTCCACGATCCGGCCCACCCGCGAGCGGTTCGGTCACGGCTCGCCGAGCAGGTGCGGGCCAACGAGCGCGCCGGCTGGTCGGTTGCGGTGGTGCCGGGACCGAGCGCCCCGCGCGAGGACCGCGATGCGTTCGCGCTCGCCTACGAGCAGACGATGCGCCGCACCGGGGCCGCGCGGCGTTACTTCTTCTCCCGTGCCTATCTCGACGCCGCGCTCTCCTACCGGGGCAGCTGGCTGCTGGTCGCTCGCCGCGGCGAGGCGGTCGGCGCCGCGGCGATCGCGGTCGGCAGCGACGATCTCCTTCACTACTTCCTCGGCGGCACGGCCGAGGACGCCCTCGACTGGTCGCCGTTCAAGAACGTGCTCGCGCGAATGCTCGAGCTCACTGACGAGCTCGAGCTGCCGCTCAACCTCGGCGGCGGCGTGCGCCCGGGCGACGGGCTGGAGAGCTTCAAGCGCGGCTTCGCCAACCGTGAGCTCGGGTTCCGCACCCACGAGCTGGTCTGCGATCCGGCCGAGTACGAGCGCCTCGCCGCCGGTCGCGACGCGGGCGGCTTCTTCCCCGCCTACCGCGCCCCCTGACCCCGCTTCTGCTCCCCGGCTCCGGGCGGGTCCCCGCCGACCGGTGGGACCTCGTCTTCCGGCGGCACCACCGTCCCGCCTCCCTGCGCGATCCGCTGCTCGACCAGCCGCCGCAGCCTCGCGACCTCGGCGTAGAGGCGCTCCCCGGGACAGGCCGTGAGCCCGACCGTGCGGTGGCCGATGATCCTGTTCAGCCGCACCCTGCGGCCGCGCGGGTAGCGGCTGGCTTCGCCGCCGGCCGAGGTCAGGGTCGTCTTGCCGGTAGCGCGCAGGCCGTGCACGGTGAGCTTCCACGCCAGGTAGGCGACCAGCGACGCCTTTGCCGCCGGCGAGACCGCGGTCGAGGTGTGGGTGCCGATCGACGCCACGCCGGTGGTCTGGGAGTTGAAGCCCTGGGCGTGGGCGCCGACGACGGCCTTCCTCACCCCGCCGGCCCGCCCCGCGTAGAGGTTGCCGAACCGGTCGACGAGCGCGTTGTAGCCGATGTCGTTCCAGCCGTTGCCGTTGCGGTGATAGCGGCAGATCCCGAGCACGATCGCCGGCGCCTCGGCCTCGGTGTAGCGGTTCGCGGTCACCGTGTGATGGACGGCGGCGGCCTTGACCGTGCCCCGGGCGGGTGCGGCGCGCGGCCTGCAGCCGCCCTCGGCTCGGGTGGCGCCCCATTCGCCACGCTTGACGATCTCGGGCCGCGCGGGCAGCGCCTGCGCCTCGGGGTCGAGCAGGCTCGCCGCCGAGACGAAAGCCGAGTTGATCGCCCCGCGTACCGCGGTCAGAGCGCCGCCCACGTGGCTCGTCGTCCCCGAGACGTTGACGTAGTGCAGCGTCCCGGTCGGTCGCCAGCCGCGGCTGCGGAGCTGAAGCTCCTCGGCGCCGCCGAAGTAGACCGGGTTTCCGTCCTCGGTCTCGACCCAGCGCGTCCACTCCCCGCCGCGCTCCCGGCCGCGCAGCTCGAGCGGCCGGGTCTCGCCGGCGAGGCCGGCGAGGTCGAAGCGCTCCGGCGCCGCGATCACCCCCGACCTGAAGCTCACAGGACCCTTCCCGGGTGAGGTCCCCGATGGAGCGCTCGAGGGCTCGACCAGGCGGGTGAGCGCCGGCAGCCGCTGCTCGAAGTCGACCGCCTCCGGGATGTAGGGCTGGGCGGAGAGGGCCGGCGCGGCGACGTATCCGCAGCCGGCGACGAGGGCCCCGGCGAGGACGTGTTTGAGCTTCAGTCGCACTCTCATCAGCGAACACGGCTCCGCCCGCAGCGATGCGCGCTGCGCCGTCACCCGCCTTCAGAGTGTCAGATTTGCAGGGCTTTCGTCCCGGGCGCGGTGCCCGCGCTAGCTATCGTCCGGAATCATCGTCGCGACCGCCTCGGGTCCCTGGCCGCGGAAGGTATCGCGGAAAGCGCGAATCGCGTCCAGCGTCGCCCGGCCCTCGTAGCTGGGACAGGCGAGGAGCTGGGTCCAGGCGGTGGCCGCGACGTCGTACGGCATCTCCGGGTTCGGGAACAGCAGGATCGCGTCGAAGTCCTCCTCGAACAGGCCCTTGAGCTCGAGCTGATCGGACTTGGGCAGCTGCGGCGAGTACTGGATGTCGATCCGTCCGTGCTCGAGCGAGTGCAGCGAGTACCACGGGTCGGGGTATTCCCGGTAGGCACCGTCGGCGAGCTGCTCGGCGTTGTGGTTCCCGGACGTCGGCGGGGTTGTCCCGTACTCGGGGATCTCGTCCTCGTCCTTGATATGCGTGCCGCCCTCGTCGGGGAGATCGAGCTGCAGCTCGCAGCCGGCCTGCTTGGCGGCGAGCTCGAGGTCGCCCTGCTCGAGCGGGGGCGGCGTCGTTCCGGGCCGTCCATCCGGAGCAAAGCCGTGCACGTAGCCGCTCTGGAGCTCGATGTGGGCGTTCTCGGGGATCTCCTCGCCGGCCACCTGCTGCTGCTCGTCGCCTCCGCCGCTGGCGAACGCGACGAAGATCCCGACGACGACCGCCAGGGTGAGGCCGCCCGCCACGGCGTAGCCGAGCAGCAGGCGCCGCTTCTCGGCCGCCGCCTCCCTCTGCTCGGCGGCGAGCCGCTCCTCGCGTCGCCGGGCGCGCTCTTCCTTACTGGTCACGGCGCCGCAGGGTAGCGGGCACGACTTCAGCGAACCTCAACCGGAGCCATCCTCTCCGGCGCGCTCCTCGACCGCCCAGCGCTCGGGCTCGCGAACGCCGGGCACGAGCAGGAAGGCGACGAACACCAGCGCCGCGAGCACCCCGGCGCCGATCATCGTCTCCTCGACCCCGAACAGAGCCGCCGCCGGCCCGGCGAGCGCGAACGAGATCGGGACGAGGCCGAACGAGACCATGTAGTCGACCGCCGAAACCCGGCCCAGCATCTCGCGCGGGACGTGCTTCTGCATCATCGTCGCCCAGGTGATGTCGCCGAGCGCGAACAACAGACCTTCGACGGCCCCGATCCCCATCGCCACGGCGAGGCTGCCCGCGAGCGGGTAGAGGGCGAGGCAGCCGAGGCCGGCGGCGAAGCTCAGGTACATGAGCACCACGTGGTTGCGAGCGAGCCCGCGCTGGCCGAGCACTATCGCGATCACGATCGCGCCGACCCCGGTCGCGGCGAGAATCGCCCCGAAGCCGCCCGCGCCGGCGTCGAGATCGTTGCGGACGAGGTACGGGAGCAGGACCTCGAGCGGTCCGTAATAGAGCAGCAGTCCGAGCGTCGCGGCCGCCAGGCTCGCCCACAGCCATGCCTGCGAGCGCACGAATCGAAACCCGGCCGCGATCTCGGCCCGCATCGAGTAGCCCGATTCGGGGTTGGCGGCCGGCCGAGTGCGCATCAGCGAGATGCAGGCGGCGGAGAAGAGAAACGTGGCGGCGTCGATGACGAAGGCCACCCCGGGTCCGACGCCCGCCACGAGCAGGCCGCCGATCGCCGGGCCCGCGGCGCGGAAGGAGATTGGCTCGGTGAGGCCGTTGAGCGAGTTCGCCTGGACCAGCAGCTGCCGCGGGACCACCTCCGGGATCGTCGCCTCCCAGGCGGGGCCGAAGAGGGCCTCGCCGATCCCGAACGGAATCACGAGCACGACCACATGCCAGAGCTCGAGCGCCCCGGTGACCGAGAGCAGGCCGATCGAGGCCAGCGACCCGGCGCGGATCAGATCGGCCGCGATCAGCAGGCGCTTGCGCGGGATCCGGTCCGCGAGCACGCCGCCGAAGAGCAGCAGGGCGACCATCGGCACGGTCCAGGCGAGCCCGACCACCGAGAGCGCGGTCGGGACGTTGGAGAGGTCGTAGACCTGCCACGCGAGCGCGACCAGGGTGATCCCGTCGCCAATCATCGAGACCGCGATGCCGGTGAACAGCAGCGCGAAGTCGCGCTCCCTCAGGGGGCGCAGCACACGAGGGGTGCGCGCCACTACGGTGCGGCCGCTTGGACCGTGCTCTCGGCCGGCTCGTCGGCGTAGACGTCGGCGATGAAGGCGGCGAGCTCGTCATCGAGCCGTCCGGGGCTGACCCTCCACTCGATGATCGACTCGGCGTTCACGAGCCGTGCGCGGGGCAGCTCCTCGGCCAGCATGTCGGAGTCGGTGAACGGGTGCAGGGGGTCGTTCCGGTGTCCGATCACGAGCGTCGGCAGGCCGATCAGCTGGCGCTCGTCGCGGGGCGGGGCCGTGCGCCCGAAGAGCACCCCCTCGAGCACCGCCTCCGAGGCCTCGGGCGATCGCCGGGTCCAATCGAGGCAGATGTCGACCAGGAAGCTGGTTCGAGGGATCCGGGTGGTGACCGCGGCGACGCCACGCAGCAGCGGCTTTGCCACCCGAAGCGTGACCAGGATCGGGAGGAAGAGCAGCCCGGCGGCGACGAGGGCGTTGTCGAGCACCGGCATTTCGATCAACAGCGCCCGTGCGGCGCGTGGGTGACGCGCGGCGAGCTCGAGCGAGCAGTTGGCGCCGAGCGAGGTCCCGCCGACCACCGGCCGATCGAGCTCGAGGTGGTCGATCAGGGCCGCTAGCTGGTCGGCGAAGGTCGTCATCGTGTAGGTGCGCATGTCGGCGGGCTTGTCCGAGCTGCCGTGGCCGAGCAGGTCGACCGTGATCACCCGAATCCCCCGTGAGGCCATCTCCGGCGCGAGCTGGTCGAACATGTGCCTGTTCATCAGCAGCCCGTGGACGAGCACGAGAACCTGCTCGCCGTCGCCGTAGTCGGTGAAGTCGATCCGCTGCCCGTTGTGGACGAACGACCCGTCGACGGCTGCCATCAGGAGGAGTCTAAAGAGGCGCTGTGATGCTCCGGCAGCGCGCCGCCGGCCCGCTCCCAGGGTCGCGACGCCCGCAGCGCCGCGAGCACGGCGCGCGTGCCGGGGGCGCGGTTGAGGGCGTAGAAATGGATCCCGGGCGCTCCGGCGGCGAGCAGCTCGTCGCATTGCTGGGCGGCATAGGCGACCCCGAGCAGCGCCTCGGCCTCGGCGTCGCCGCCGAGCGCCTCCATCGCCTCGGCGAGCTCGGTCGGGATCGAGGCGTCGCAGAGCTCGCAGATCCGCGCCACCTGGCCGAAGCTGGCGATCGGGATCACGCCGGGAATGATCGGGATCTCGATCCCGCGCGCCCGTGCCGCGGCGACGAAGTCGAAGTAGGCCTGGTTGTCGAAGAAGAGCTGCGTGATCAGGAAGTTGGCCCCGGCCTCGACCTTGGTCTTCAGGTAGGCGAGGTCGCTGTCGAGGTCATCCGCCTCCGGGTGGACCTCGGGAAAGCAGGCACCTCCGATCGTGAACCCGTGACGCTCGGTGATGAACCCGGTCAGCTCGGCGGCGCTGGAGAGACCGTCGTCGGCGGGGACGAACTCGGCCTCGCCGCGAGGCGGGTCGCCACGCAGGGCGAGGACGTTCTCGATTCCGATCGAGGCGAAGCGGTCGAGGATCGAGGTCAGGCCCTCACGCGTCTCGCCGACGCAGCTCAGGTGGGCCATGACCTCGATTCCGTGCTCGGAGCGGATCCGCTGGGCGATCTCCACCGTCCCGTCTCGGGTCGCCCCGCCGGCGCCGTAGGTGACCGAGACGTAGTCGGGCTCGAGCGGCTTCAGCGCCTCGACCGTCTCGAACAGCTGCGCGACGCCCTGAACGGTCTTCGGCGGGAAGAACTCGACCGAGAAGACCGGCCGCTGGTGATCGAGGAGGTCGTCGATTCGCATCGCCGTGATGGTAGAGCCGGGCCGTGGAGCGCCCGCTCATCCCTCGTCGCGGTGGACGACCGTCGCAGTCGCCTGGGCGGTCGGCTTGACGCCGACGTAGTCGAGGTCGACATGAGCCGGCCGGCTGACGCAGAAGGCGATCACCTCGGCGACATCGCGCGGTCGCAGCGGCGCCAACCCCCGGTAGACGCCGGCGGCGCGCTCGGCGTCACCGGCGAAGCGGACCAGCGAGAACTCCGTCTCGACCATCCCGGGTGCGACCTCGGTGACCCGGATCGCATCCGCGAGCAGCTCCTGACGCAGCGTGCGGGCGAGGGCGTTGACCGCGTGCTTGGCCGCGGTGTAGCCGCCGCCGCCCTCGTAGACCTCGACCCCGGCAACCGAGCCGACGATCACGATCTGCGGCTCGCGGCCGCGGCGCAACGCCCCGAGCAGTGCCTTCGTCACCCGCATCACCCCGGCGACGTTCGACTCCCACATCTCACGCCACTGATCCTCGTCGGCCTGCTCGACCGGCTCCAGTCCGAGCGCGCCGCCGGCGCTGTGCACGATCACGTCGACCTCGGGCAGCTCGCAGGTCAGCCGCTCGACCGAGGCGGGGTCGGTGACGTCGAGGCGCAGCGCCCGGCCGCCGACCTCGCTCGCCAGTTCCTCGCAGCGCTCCAGCCGGCGGGCGGCGGCGACGGTCGCGAGCCCGTCGGCGGCCAACGCCCGCACGGTCTCGGCACCGATCCCGCTCGAGGCGCCGCTGATCAGCGCGATCCTGCCGGGCGAATGCACGCGGCCAATCTAGACGGTCGATCCCGAATCCAGACGGTCGACCACCGTGGCCCATATCGTTCGTCGGGTGCCCGGGACCGCGGAGCTCGAGAAGTCCGTCGAGGCGACGCGCGAGCCCAGCTTTCTGCTCGCCGAGCCCGAGAAGCGGCTGCTGAGATGGATCGCCGGCCGCCTGCCGCGCTGGATCCTTCCCGATGACATGACCGCCCTCGGCGTGCTCGCGGCGCTCGGCGTCTGCGTCGCCTACCAGCTCTCCAACGACAGCATCGAATGGCTGTGGGCGGCGAGCGGGCTGCTGGTCGCGCAATGGCTCGGAGACTCGCTCGACGGCACCCTCGCCCGGGTGCGCGGGATCGAGCGGCCGACCTACGGCTACTACCTCGATCACCTCGTCGATGCGATCGCGACGGCTGCGATCGGGATCGGGATCGGGCTCTCGCCGCTGATGTTGCTCTCGATCGGGACTCTGATCGTGGTCGCCTACCTGATCCTCTCGATCAACGTCTATCTCGAGAGCTACGCCTTCGGGCGCTTCTCGATCGGCTACGGATGGATCGGGCCGACCGAGGTCCGTCTGATCCTGATCGCGCTCAACACCGTCGTCGTCCTCGGGGCCGGGCTCGACTTCGCGGTCGCCGACCTGGAGCTGACCGTGTTCGACCTGATCGGGCTCGCGATCGCCGGGACGATGATCGCCCTGCTGCTCGGACGCGCGGCCCGCAACCTGCGCGAGCTGGCGCGCAAGGAGCCCTCCGCCCCGCGCCGCTGACGGCGCGTTTTGTCGCACTTTGCGGGATCCGGGCAGCCGACCCCCTTGCATTCCGGAGTCGCCCGGTCTAGGTTGCCCCCTGCGGTTCGGGAGAGAGGAAACCGGCGCGAAAGCCAAGCGCACGGCCCTCTCTAAGGAAGCTCGCAAAGCTTTGTTCGCGCGAAGGCTACGTGCGGGGCAGGCGGAGAGAGTTCCACCGGGCCGCTTTTTCTTGCCCTGATCGGGGGCCCTGCCCCGGCACCCGTCCCCCTCGCGACGTCCGATCGCCCATCTACCTTGGCCGGCGCGGCGAATGATTTGCCGCCGGCTCGGGTTGGCCTGCCGCCACGGGTCGCGCGACCGGGGCGCACAGGGGAAGCGGGCGCCGTGGCGTAACCCCGGCAGACGCCACTGCTAGCCCGCCCGCTTCCCGCCTGAGCACGCGGTTGAGGTCCGGCGCGGCGGTCCCCTTACCATTGGATCGTGGCGACGGTTCCGGAGCTCGACCCGGCCGCGGTGGCGGACGTCGGCGCCGAGCTGCGGGCGAACATCAAGCGGGCGGTCAAGGTCCGCGACGATGTCCTGCGTGACGTCCTCGTGGCGCTGTTCGCCGAGGGCCACGTGCTGATCGAGGATTACCCCGGGGTCGGCAAGACGGCGCTCGCCCGGGCGCTCGCCCGCTCGCTGCGGGCAGAGTACGCACGGGTCCAGTGCACCGCCGACCTGCTGCCGTCCGACATCGTCGGCACCAACGTCTTCGACCAGGGGGCGAGCCGGTTCGAGTTTCACCCGGGGCCGGTGTTCGCGAACGTGATCCTGGTCGACGAGATCAACCGCACCTCACCGAAGACGCAGTCCGGCCTGCTCGAGTGCATGCAGGAGCGCCATGTGACGATCGACGGGCAGCAGCACGAGCTGGCCCGTCCGTTCATCGTCCTCGCGACCCAGAACCCGGCCGAGTACGAGGGCACCTATCCGCTCCCGGAGGCGCAGCTCGACCGGTTCATGGTCCGGGTCTCGCTCGGCTATCCGAGCGCCGGCGAGGAGGCGGAGATGCTCGAGCAGCATGCTCGCCACGACCGCGTCCTCGACCTCGAGCCGGTGACCGAGGTCCCGACCGTGCTCGCCGCGCAGCTCGGGGTCGCCTCGATCCACGCCAGCGAGGCGTTGCGGCGCTACGCCGTCGGGCTCGGGGAGGCGACGCGAACCGACCCGCGAGTCGAGCTCGGAGCGAGCCCGCGGGCGGTCTTGATGCTGTTCCGCGCCGCGAAGGCACTCGCGGCGCTGGACGGGCGCGACCACGCGTTGCCCGACGACGTCCAGGCGCTCGCCCCATCGGTGCTCGCGCACCGGCTGCTGCTCGCTCCAGGCGCCGCTCCCGGCGACGCGAGCGAGGTGGTCAGCGCGGCGCTGGAGCGGGTCCCGGCCTTGTAGGAGAGCGTGTCAGGGGCCCCGACAGCGATCCTGCTCGGCGCCGTCCTGACGCTTGCCGGGGCCGGCTTCGACTCGCCGTCGCTGCTGGTTGCGGGCCTCGGCCTGATCGGGCTCGCCGTCGTCGCGGTCGCCTGGGTCGAGCTCGCCCGACCGCGACGGCTCGAGCGCGCTCCGGCGCCTGCCCGGGTGGTCGAGGGGGAGTCCTACCGGTTGCGGATCAGTGGCGTCGGCGCCCGCCTGCCGCCGCCCGGCGGCCGGCTCGTCGACGGCGTGCTCGCCGCCCCGGTCGCGCTCGGCCCGCGACGCACGCTCGACCGGGCGATCGAGCTCAGCCTCAGCGGCCGCGGCCGGCGCCGGCTCGGCCCGGCGCGGGCGGAGATCAGCGACCCGCTCGGGCTCTGGGCGCGAAGCGCCGAGAGCGCCGACCCGGGGGAGCTGCTGGTCCTGCCCCGGATCGAACCCGTGCTCGCGGCGGGGCGGGGCGCGGGCGGGGCACGGCCGAGCGCCCTGGTGGGGCTCGAGGAGGGAGCGGCGACGAGCGCGCTCGACGCTCGCGCGATCGAGTTCGAGGTCGACGGGCTGCGCCCCTACCGCCCGGGCAGCCCGGCATCGCGAATCCACTGGCCGGCGGTGGCGAGGACCGGAGAGCTGATCGAGCGACGGCTGGTCGCGGGCGCCGACGCCGCGCCGCTGGTCGTCCTCGACGCCGCTCGGCCGACGTCATCGGCGGCGCTCGATGCGATCGTGCGGGCCGCGGCCTCGCTCTGCGTGCACCTGGCCGGGACAGGCGGCTGCGCGGCGCTGCTGCCGAGCGACCGTCGGGCGACCGAGATCGAGCCCGACTTGCGCGGCTGGCCACAGGTCCACGCCCGCCTCGCGATGGTCGAGGCGGGCTCGGCCAGCCCGGCCGTGACCCGGGCGATCCGCTCGGGGGCGGTCTTCTGGGTCACGGCCGCCGAGCTCCCGGCGCTGCCGCAGGCGCTGCGGGCCGGCGGCGCGCCGCGTTATCTGGTCGCCCCGGCGGCGGGGCGCGCCGTCACCTTCACCGTCGCGGGCTGCGAGGGGTGGCTGGTCGGAGCCGGCGTCCGGCCGGCGGCCGGGAGGCGCGCGTGACCGGCGTCTCGCTGCGCGACCCGGCGACTCGGCCCCCCACCGCGGAGTCCGTTTCTCGGCAGCCGGGCTCGGGGAAGGAGCGATCCGCTCGCGTCTCGACCCCTGCCGAAGCCCGGACGGCGGTCGAGCTCGGATTCTTCGCCGCTCTCGGGGGGCTCGGGGTGCTGCGCTGGTCGCAGCTCGTCGCCGACCCGCCGGTCGGCCGGCTGCTCGCCGCGCTCGCGATCGTCACGGCGGGAGCGGCGACGCTCGCGGCTCTCGGCACCCGCCGACCGCGGTGGTCGAGGTCGGCGGCGGTGGCGGCGATCGTCCTCGCGACCGCGGCGGCGACCGTGGTGGTCGGGTTGCCGGCGAGGATGCTGGCCCCGGGCGGTTGGGACGAGCTTGCCGAGAACCTCGGGCGCGGTCTGGCGGGGATCGGCGAGGTCGAGATGCCCTACGACGGCGGTGCCGTCTGGGTGCGACTGGGGCTGCTCCTCTTCGCTCCCGTGTTGCTCGGGCTTGCCGCGCTGCTCGGATTCTGGCCGAGCCGACACCGCGTTGCGCTCCGACTGGCGGCGCTGGCGGTGCTGGTGGGCCTCTACGGCGTGGCGGTGACGCTCGATTCGCCCGACCACGAGCTGCTTTGGGGGGTCGCGCTGCTCGCCCTGATCGCCGGCTGGCTCTGGGCGCCGAGGCTCGAGCCGCGGCGGATCGCCCCCGCGATCGCGATCGCGACGGTGGCGGGGGTGGTCGCGCTTCCGCTCGCCGCCCGCATCGACCCTGCCTCGGCGTGGTGGGACTACCGGAGCTGGGAGTGGTTCGGGGGCGAGAGCGGGGTGAGCTTCGACTGGGATCACTCCTACGGGCCGCTGTCCTGGCCGGACAACGGCACCACCCTGCTCGACGTCCGCAGCGCCAGGGCGGCGTACTGGAAGGCGAGCGTGCTCGACCGCTTCGACGGCTTCACCTGGCAACGGGCCAGGCAGGCCGACCCGCTGGCAACGGCCGAGCGGGCGGCGCGGCGCGGCACCCCCGGCGCCGAGCTGCCGAGACGCCACCGCGACTGGCTCTCACAGGCGAGCTTCGAGGTCCGGGCGCTCTCGAGCGGGGTCGTGATCGGGGCCGGGACGGCGCAGGCGATCCAGGGCCTCGACGACGTTTCGGTCAGCGCCGACGGCACCCTGCGCGCCGGCGATGACCGCCTGCGGGCCGGAGACGAGTACTCGGTCCTCTCCTACGTCCCGCGACCGACCGCGCGCGAGCTGCGCGCCGCGCCGGCGAACTATCCGGGCGAGCGATTCGAGCGCTCGACATTGCTCGCCCTGCCCGCTCGGCTCGGCCCCGCGGGCGACTTCGGCTTCGCCCCCGACCGCGCCCGCGCGATGCCGCTCTGGGGCAAGCGACCTGATCCCGAGCTTCGCCGCGAGCTGCTCGCCTCCCCATACGGGGCGACCTACCGGCTCGCCCGCGATCTGGTCGCCGGGGCGTCGAATCCGTACGAGGCGACGCGGGCGATCGAGGGCCACCTTCGCAGCGGCTATGACTACTCGCCCGACGTCCCCGAGGATGCTTACCCGCTGCCGGCATTCCTGTTCGAGGATCGTTCCGGGTACTGCCAGCAGTTCGCCGGGGCGATGGGGCTGATGCTGCGCATGGTCGGGATCCCGAGCCGGGTCGTCTCCGGCTTCGCCCCCGGGAGCCTCGACCAGGAGCGGGGCGTGTACGAGGTCCGAGACACCGACGCGCACTCGTGGGTGGAGGTCTACTTCCGCGGCATCGGCTGGGTCACCTTCGACCCGACACCGGCGGCGGCGCCGGCGGCCTCGCAGGGCTCGGGGACGGGATTCGGGGGCTTCTTTCGCGGCCGCGGGTCAGTCGCCGACGAGGAAGGGGGCCCCCGGCCGAGCCTCGAGCGCGATTTCGTCGGAGGGGAAGCGGCTCCCGTGCGGTCCGACGGCGGCGTCGGCGGGGTGATCGTGGTCGCGGCGCTCGCCGCGGGGGTGGCGCTGGGCGCGGTTGCGCTCGTCGCGATCAGACGCCGCCGCCGGGAGCTGGAAGCCGGCTCACTCGCCGAGCGGCAACTGACTGAGCTGCACGGGGCGCTCGCGAGGCTCGGATGGAGGCTGCCGGGTACGACGACGCTCGCCGATCTCGAGCGGCGGTTCCGGGCCGACCGGCCCGACGTCGCCCGCTACGCGGCGGCGCTGCGAGCGCATCGCTTCGCGCCGGACCCGCCCCGGGCTCCCGGCTCGGCTGCGCGCCGCGCCCTGCGTCGCGCGCTCTCGAGCGGGGGCCTGGGCCGTCGTTGGCGGGGCTGGCTCGCGATCCCCCCCGGAGGACCGCGCTGACGGGGCGAGCCGACCGCGTCGCTCCGGTCGAGATCGAGCCCGGCCTCTGGCGCTGGACCGCACGCCATCCCGAGTGGCGCCCGGAGGCCGCCCCCGGGAGCCCGGCCGACTGGCCCGCGGACGTTGGCTCGGTCCTGGTCGAGGTCCCGGGCGCCGCGGTGTTCATCGACGCGCTGATCGAGACCGCGGTCTGGTCCTGGGTGGACGAGCGCTGTGCCGCGGCGGCCCGAGTGCTGGCCCTGACCACGATCGCCTTTCACCGCCGCAGCCGTGCCGAGCTCGTCGCTCGCCACCGCGCGCAGACCTCTCGCGCCCGCGCCGAGCTTCCATCCGGGGTCGAGCCCGTTGCGCTGCGGGGGGCAGGAGAGGTCGAGTTCTGGCTCCCGGAGCGGCGAACGCTCGTCGTCGGCGACCGCCTGCTCGGCCGGGCGGGCGGCGGCCTGCGGCTCTGTCCCGAGTCGTGGCTCGGCTATCTGGGGACCGGGATTGCGCTCGGCGATCTGCGTGAGCTGCTGCGTCCGCTGCTCGAGCTGCCGATCGAGCGGGTGCTCGTCTCGCACGGGGAGCCGGTGCTGTCGGGTGGGCGCGATGCGCTCGCCGAGGCGCTCGCATGAGCGCCGGCGGGCCGACGATCTCGGGCGTGCTCGAGACCTGCCTCTATCACGACGGCGACGAGCGCGCCGAGGTGGAGCGCTTCTACACCGAGGTGCTCGGGCTGCGCGCGGTCGCACGCTGGCCCGACGGGCTCGCGTTCCGGGCCGGAGCCGGTGTCCTGCTGCTCTTCGACCGTGACCTGCTGGCAAGGCGGGAGGGTCCGATCTCCGCGCACGGCTCGGCCGGTCCCGGCCACGCCTGCCTGCTCGCCGCTGACCAGAGCGCTTACGAGGGCTGGCGACGGGCGCTGGAGCGGCGCGGGATCGAGATCACCCACGAGCAGGAGTGGGACGGGGGCGGGCGCTCGTTCTACTTCGCCGACCCGGCGGGCAACCTGCTCGAGATCGCCGACCGCGACCTGTGGCCGGGCTGAGCCCCCGAATCGCTCGCGGGTGGTGTGCGAGACTCGGCCGATAGCGCCGCTGTCGAAGCCGCCCGAGCCTGAGCGGCGCGGGTCAGCGCGGCGATGGCGACGAGCCCGAGGCCCAACCGGCCCCTTGCCTGAGAGGCGAACGCCTAAGGACGATCCGCTGGGTGCGACCGGGTACTTCGGAGAGGCGCCCGTCGCCGTGACGGGTATGCCGCGCTTGACTTATCCAAGCCAACCTGTTAGTCATATGCCTTAGGCGATCGACTAAGCCCTTGGCCCCCACGTTGAGGAACTTTCATGACTGAACCACCGACCGCGGCGAAACCCAGGCCGAGCGCGACCGCCGAGGTCTTTCTCGACGCGGCCGAGCGCCTGCTAGTGGAAGTCGGGCACGCGGGGATCAGTACGCGCCGGCTGGCCGCCGAGGCTGGGGCCAACCAGGGGCTCGTTCACTACTACTTCGGGTCGATGGACGAGCTCTTCGTCCAGGTGCTCGAGCGCTTCACTGAGCGCCTCGTGGCCAGGCAGCGCGAGATGTACGGCGCCGAGGGCCCCTTCATCGAGAAGTGGCGCAGCGCCTGGCGCTTTCAGGAGGAGGACCTCAAGGCCGGCTACTCGAAGATCTGGATGGAGCTCCAGGCACTGTCCTGGAGCCGGCCGGACCTGCGTTCGCGGATTGCGCGTGTGAACGGCGAATGGCGCGCGGTGCTCCGCGACGCCTTTGCGGCTGCGGCGAGCGATTACGGCCTCGACGAACGGGAGTTCCCGATGGAGGCGCTCGTCGCCATGACCATGACCTTCGCGCAGGGCTTCGCCCTCGAGCGCTTGGAGGGAATCGACGAGGGACACCGCGAGCTGCTCGATTGGATCGAGGGCTGGCTCGGGTCACTCGAGGAGAGGAGGACGGCATGACCGTTGCCGAGGTGGTACCGGCACAGGACAAGGGTGAGCAGAGCCGCGCCCGGTATCCGGACGAGGAGGGCTTCATCGAGCGCGACGGAGTGCGCGTGTTCTGGGAGTCCTACGGCGAGGGCGAGCAGACGATCCTCTTCGTGCCCACCTGGACCCTCGTGCACTCGCGTGTCTGGAAGGCGCAGATCGCGCACTTCGCGCGCCACTTCCGGGTCGTCTGCTTCGACCCGCGCGGCAACGGCCGCTCCGACCGGCCGCAGGAGCAGGCCGCCTACGCCGAGCGCGAGTTCGCCCAGGACGCGATCGACGTGATGGATGCATGCTCAGTCGAGCGCGCGATATGCGTGACGCTGTCGACCGGCGCGCAGCGCGGACTCCTGCTCGCGGCAGAGCATCCGGAGCGCGTCGCCGGGATGGTCTTCGTCGGCCCCTGGTTCCCGGTCAGCCGGTTGCGCTCTCTCCACTGGCGGCTTCTCCGCCACCCGCGCATGGCGCGGTTCGCGAACAGGCCGCCGCTCACAACGCGCGGCTTCGGAAAGCTCAACCCCTACTACTGGTCGCACGGGGGCTATGCCGACTTCGTCCGGTGGTGGGCCGAGAGGATGCTGCCCGAGCCGCACTCCACCAAGCAGATCGAGGACGCGATCGCATGGTCGCACGACACCGACGGCGCGACGCTCGGCCTGACCGCCATGGATGGGAAGGCGGTGCCCGCTACCCGCCGCGACCAGATCGAGCTCGCGAAGCGTGTCCGCTGCCCGGTTCTCGTGGTTCACGGCACCGACGACCGGATCACGCCATACGCGGACGGCAAGCTGCTCGCGAAGATCACCGGAGGGCGGCTCGAGACGGTCGACGACGCGGGCCACCTTCCGCAGGCCCGAAAGCCCGTGCAGGTGAACCTCGCCCTGCGGGAGTTCGTCGACGGCACCTCCCGGCACGATCCAACCGTTCACCGGTCGGACGGACGCAAGCGCGCGCTCTACATCTCGTCGCCGATCGGGCTCGGCCACGCGCAGCGCGACGTGGCGATCGCTCGCGAGCTGCGCGGGCTCGTCGACGGCCTCGAGATCGACTGGCTCGCCCAGGATCCGGTCACCCGCGTGCTCGAGGCGGAGGGCGAGCGGATCCACCCCGGCAGCGAGCACCTCGCGAACGAGTCGCGCCACATGGAGTCGGAGTCGGCCGAGCACGACCTCCACTGCTTCCAGGCGTGGCGGCGGATGGACGAAATCCTGATCAACAACTTCATGGTCTTCCACGACGTCGCGCGCGAGGACCGCTACGACCTCTGGATCGGCGATGAGGCGTGGGAGCTCGATTACTACCTCCACGAGAATCCGCGCGAGAAGCGGGCGCGCTACGCATGGCTCACCGACTTCGTCGGCTGGCTGCCGATGCCGGATGGCGGAGAGCACGAGGCGTATCTGACGGCCGACTACAACGCCGAGATGGTCGAGCACATCGATGCGCACCCCACGCTGCGCGACCGGGCGATCTTCGTCGGCAATCCTGAGGACATCGTCGATGAGCGGCTCGGTCCACAGCTTCCGATGATCCGCGACTGGACCGAGCGAAACTTCGAGTTCGCCGGATACGTGACGGGCTTTGACCCCCGGAGACTCGGCCACCGGGACCAACTGCGTGACGACCTGGGCTACCGGCCGGACGAGAGGGTCTGCATCGTCAGCGTCGGCGGGTCAGGCGTGGGCGGTGATCTGTTGCGCCGTGTGATCGCCTCGTTCGACGACGCGAAGCGACAGGTGCCGGAGCTGCGCATGATCGTCGTGGCCGGCCCGCGGATCGACCCGGACTCGCTGCCGCAGCCCGACGGCCTCGAGGTGGTCGCCTATGTCCACAATCTCTACCGCCACCTCGCGGCCTGTGACCTCGCGGTCGTGCAGGGGGGCCTTACCACGGCGATGGAGCTCACTGCGAGCAGGCGGCCCTTCCTTTACTTCCCGCTGCGCCACCACTTCGAGCAGAACATGCACGTGGCTCACCGCCTCGACCGTTACCGCGCGGGCCGCCGGATGGACTTTGACGTGGCCGATCCCGATGTGATCGCGGACGCTATCGCCGAGGAGATCGGCCGCCCCGTGGACTACCGTGAGGTCGAGACGGACGGCGCCCGCAGCGCTGCGGAGAGGCTTGCGGAGCTGATCTAGCCTGGGCGACGCGCTGTCTTCCGACCGACAGGCCGTGCGCTTGTATGCGAGCGGCGAGAGCAAGTACCGAGATGGAGCTAGCCGGGCTCGAACCGGCGACCTCCTGATTGCGAAGCGGGGCGGCGCTCGGCGACGACGGATGGTGTTTGCGCCTCTATCAAGCGGATTCTGGCCCACTTGCTGCGCACGCGGGGAACCTGCTCGAGATCGCCGACCGCGACCTGTGGCCGAGCTGAGCCCCGAATCGCCTCGCGGGTGGTGTGCGAGACTCGGCCGATGGCGCGGCTGGAGGTGTGGCTGCACGCTTTTCCCACACCCGGGCAGACGGCCGCGCTGGCCCGGCAACTCGAGGTGAGCGGGTCACGTTCACCGTCGGCGCCGACCCGGAACGGATCGCGTGGGCCTCGCCGCGGCCGGCGAGGCGATGGAGCGGCGCGAGCTCAGTGCCCCGCCGTTGTTCGGGGCGTATGTGAACTTCGCCGTGCCGGGAGATGCCTGTTCGCATGATCGCCCTCTCCCGGTCCCCTAGGGCGCGAGTACAGAACAGATGGCGGTAACGAGCGTCGTGGTGCTGTTCGAGTGCCCGTCGCTCGAGGTCGGCGGACCGAAGTCTACGATCGGGATTCCGCTGGAGTTGACAAACAGGACAGTCGCGTCAGCGAACACGATCCGCCCTGCATCCGCCGGGATCCCAGGCACCTTGCGGCCAAGTCCGGTCATCGTCACGACGGCCTCGCTTCCCGGGGCCGTCCCGTTCGGATATTCGAACCGAAACACTGATGAAAACGGAAACGCGAACGACTTGCCAGTCGCCGACGAGCTCAGGATCACCTGTGTACCCGGTTGGGTGTCGAGCTCCCGGATGATCGCACCCGATTGGTCATGGAAGACGCTCGCCTTGAGCGTCCCGACCTGGGTGATCGAAACGTTGAAGCCGCAGGCGGACGTCAGGAGCGGCGACGGGGCCGTGCTGTCGATCGGTATCGAGATCTGGGTCGGTGCAGCTGCCGCGGGCGCGAGCGGCAGTGCGAGGACGATGAGCCCGATGACGAGCCCGATTGGTGGCGTCAGTAACCGGGCAACGTGACCGACATGCTGCTGGCGATCCTCACGGCCGAGCTCTCCAAACATGCTGACTCCCCTCATGCTGCCGCGGGACGCGGCAATTCGATGCAATCCACGACCGGGGACCGCACGGGTGTGCGAACCCACCTGGTTGTCGTCTTGAGGAGACCCTAGGCCCGCCGCGGCCCGCGCACAAGGATGCGAGGACGTGTTCGGGGGTGGGGCGCAGACCCCAAGCGAGCATGCAGCTGGCACCCTTGACGCCAGATCGGGCTAGGGACCGGTCCAGGTCCCCGCGTAGCAGGGCGCGGTGCCGCAGGGGTTGACGATCACGCCGTTTGGCTGCAGGAAGTTCGAGACCAGCTGCTGCTCGGCGAGCGCTGCGCTCGGCGCCCCGTGCGGGTTCTGCCCGGACCGGTTGGGCGTGTTGGTGAGCGGCGGCGGGTCGGTGCCGATCGTATTGAGCGGATTGTTGGGATCGGGACGGATCGGGCCGATGTCCCAGTAGAAGATCGCCGAGCCGCCGAACGGGTAGCTGCGGATCCGCGGGATTCCCCAGAGCCGGTCAACGCCCGGCCAGCGGCCCGGATCGACGATCGGGGCGTGCGCAGCCGCTCCGATCGTCCTTGCCTCCACGTCCGCCTGCCAGGTGGTGACCTGGTGATCGCCGAAGGCAACATTCATCAGCACCTTGTGTCGCTGGGGTGTTTGGCAGGGGATCGGTTGTCATCCGGTGCGCATAGCCATTGGCGTCGGCGCGATCCCAGAGCATCTGGATCAGCGACAGGCCGAGTTGTTGGGTCAGCTTGTCAGGGTAGGCAGGATCGAGGACCAGCGGGAAGGGGTCCCTGTCGGTGGACCGGCGGTTGAGCAGCACCGAGTAGTTCATCGCCGGCGACCCGAGCGAAGCGCGGGTGAAGTCGGGGGCCACCGCGGTCAGCGCTCCGCCGAGGATGCCACCCTGGCTGTTGCCGTGGTAATAGAGGCGGGCGGGATCGATTACCCCCGGCGAGCCGGTCGTCCCGTCGACGTGGAAGGCCCCGTTGCTCAGGAAGCCATTGGGGTGGATCATCAACCGCCCCAGGAAGAGCTCGTCCGAGCAATCCCTGCTGGACCCGGTCCCCCAGTTTCGGGAAGTTGGAGAGGTTCTGCAGGACCGAGAACACGGCCGATGAGAAGCCGATCTGATCGGTGGCGCAGAAGGTGATGTCGGCCAACTGCGCCAGTGTCTGCTGGTTGATGAAGGCGACCTCCACCGCGCTGCCCAGCAGGCCATGTCCGTACAGGGAGGGGCGGGAAGGCCTGGCACCGGGATCGATCGCGGCGCGGGGGATGATGCAGACGAAGTTGGCGGTCCAGTTGCCGTTGCGGGTCGGCAGCTCGTCTGGAATCGAGCTGGAAGGTGCCCCCGGGGGCGCAGTCGGGGCGCAGGTAGCAGGGCACGGTGAACGTTCCCCGCACGAGGCGGGCGAGGTTGGGGCTCTCGGCCGTCAGTGAAGTTCTGCACGCTCGCTGACGCTGAACTGCGGTGCTGCCCCAGCCACGGCAAGGTCGGCGAGGTTGGTGTCGCCGAGCTGCGCGAAGGCGTCGTCGCGGATGTGGAGCATCCGGGCGGCGATGTTCTTGTCGCTGGAGACCGTGAAGTCCCAGGCGAGGTAGAGGTCCTTGCGCTTGATGTGCGCCTTTCGCAGCGTCTTGAAGATGCTCTTGAAGTGGTCGCGGCGCTTCGTTGATCACCGCAGCCTCGGAGCGCAGGTTGTCGCGGTAGTAGAGGAAGCCGTTCGGGGCCGGGATCTCTCTGGCCGCGGGCGGTTCGCAGGTCGCGCAGGGCGACGATGTAGCGGTGCTTGGCGGCGAAGTTGACGGCCGGGTGGATGAGGAGCGCCGTCCCGGTTCGGGTCGGTGGCGTTGGAATCGATCTCCAGACCAGATCGGCCAGCGCTCGCCGGTCGTTCGCGTCGATCACCACGATCGGCTGATCCGGGCGGGCGTACCGGCCGATGTGGTTGATCGGCACCGCGCCGGTCCTCTTCTATCGCGGCGACGCTGTCCAGGCCGGGAACCTTGACGACGATCGTCTGGCCGGGGCTGAAGCCGTCGTTGAGGTTGTAGGGGGCGGTGTCGACCCGCTGGCCGGCGACGTTCGCCGGCGTGGCCTCGGTCTTCAGGTTGATGCGCAGCCCGGTCGCCGTGCCGGCGTCGGGGACCGTGTAGTAGTCGTCGGGGAATGGCAGCAGGCACAGCGACCCTTGTTGCTGGCCGATGAAGTCGCAGTGATCGGCGTTCGTGAGGTCGACCGGGGGCGAGCCGGTCTTGGCGGCAGCGCCGCCCGGCAGCACAGCCAGGCACGCAGCGCACGCTAGGAGCCCCACCGATCGCTTCGAAATTCCTCTTTCAAACATGCTGAACTTCCTCTCTCATGTGCCCTTCCTGGTTGTGGCCGTGAGGAGACGCTAGGTCCGCCGCGGCGCGCGCACAAGGATGCGAGGACGTGTTCGGGGGTGGGGCGCAGACCCCAACCGAGCGTTCGGCTGGCACCCCTGAGGCCCTGCTCTCGATGCGGTCAGATTGCGGTGCGATGGGGGCGGACACGAGAGCCGTCCTAGTTGGTGAACGGCGTCACTACGTGCTCCCCGGCGTCGATGAATCTACGGGGCGAGGACGTTGCTCAGGCTGCGGCCGCGGACTGCGGTGATCTTGATGTCGTGGGCCCGCGCGTTGCTGCCGTTGTCGTCGCAGCTCAGCGTCGCCGTGCCACCGCCGCCGGTGTAGTTGTGCACGACGGTGAGAGCCAACGTGCCCGCGGCCGTGTTGCCGGCCGTCGTCTTCGCCAGGTTGACCACGGAGATGTCCCCGTCGGCGGTCTCACCCGAGCCGGCCAGGAGCAAGCAACGGCCGAAGACGTTTGGGTTGGCGCCTCCGGCGTCGTTCGGATCCACCCACAGCTTCGCGTTGATCGCGTACTTTCCCTTCGCGAGGTCTAGCGTCGCGATTGCGGTGCCCGTGTCCGACAGATCCACCGGCCCGTCCTTGAAGGTAGAGAAGATCCCCTCGGACTTCTTGTAGGTGGACTTCTTCAGAAAGCCGGGACCCGCGACAACGGCCGTTACGGCGAGGACCGCGGCAAGGATCCCCGCCGCGAGCACGGTCGCGGCGCGACGGAGCCAAGTTCCCTTTCGGCTATCGCTCATCTCTGATTTGCCTGTTCGCATGATCGTCCTCTCCCCGATGCCATCAACTGACCGCTGAGTCAGGAGCTTCGGTTAGTTGAAATGCACGTTACCCGTGTAAGTGCGATCGAGCTGCGGCAGCAGGGCTTCCGATGGAGCTAGCCGGGCTCGAACCGGCGACCTCCTGATTGCGAACCAGGCGCTCTCCCAACTGAGCTATAGCCCCGAATACGGGCGGTCGCTGGACCGACCGCGGGGATTCAGGATACCCGCCGTGTGCCCGAACGGAAAGGGACGCGTGTGGGCATGGCGAATCTAGGGCGCGGAGTAGTCTTCGCGTAGCGCACGGCCATGGGAATCCTCGACGACGCGATTCGACAGCACCTCGATCTGAAGCGGCGCCTGGGCGCCGACGACGACGAGCTCAAGCGGCTCGAGGACGAGGCCTTTGGGCCGCCGAGCCGCCCGGGCGATCCCGATTTCCCCGAGTCGGATGCCGCCGGGGAGTCGAGCGCGAGTGAGCCGCTGGTCGCGGAGGGAGTCGCGGTCGAGGAACGGCCCGCCGAGCCGCCGACAAGCGAAACGGCGGGCGAGTCGCCGGCGCCGGACGCGGAGGGCTCCGAGCCCGGCTCTCAGGCCGACGCCGGGGCGCCGTTCTTCGATCAGAGCGAGGAGGAGCTCGACCTCGAGCTCGACCTGGAGTTTGAGGACGAGCCCGAGGTGACGCCGGCGCCGCCGTCGGCGGGCGAGCCGCCGATCGAGTCCCTCGACACGGTCGAGCATCCTTACGAGGAAGCCGCGGAGGAGTCCGGCGAGAGCGCCGAGGCCGAGGAGGGAGCCGATCGGCAGCAGACCACCGAGGCGCCCGCCGACGAGGCCGAGGAGGAGGCGGAGGAGGTGGAGGTCGTCGAAGGCGAGATCGCCGACGAGGGCGGTGACGGCGACCAGGGCGACGACGAGGACGTGCTCGAAGAGACGCCCGAGTTCCTGCGCGACGCCCCCGAGGACGACGAGCTCTGGTTCGAGCAGGGCAAGCCCAAGGACTTCGACTTCTGAACGGCCCAGGGCGCCGGTAGCCCGTTAGGGGCGCCGGCTCAGACGTAGCCGCGGGTCCGCGAGGCGTCGACCACGCGCTCGATCCCGACCAGGTAGGCGGCCTCGCGCAGGTCGAGCTTCTCCTCCTTGGCGCGGCCGGAGACCTCGCGGTAGGCGCGGCGCATGATCGTGCCGAGCTTGTCGTTGACCTCGCGCTCCTCCCAGCGGAAGTGCTGCAGGTTCTGCACCCACTCGAAGTAGGAGACGACGACGCCACCGGCGTTCGCCATCACGTCGGGAATGATGTAGACGTTCTTCTCGCGCAGGATCTGGTCGGCGATCGGCGTCGTCGGGCTGTTGGCGCCCTCGACCAGCACCTTGCACTGCATCCGGTCGGCGTTGTGCTCGTGGATCATCCCCCCGAGCGCCGCGGGGATAAAGACGTCGCAGGGCACCGCGATCAGGTCGTCCGGGTCGATCTGCTCGACGCCCTCGAACTCGGTGATCAGCCCGCCGCCGGCGATGTGCTCCTGGAGCCCGTAAGCGTCGATACCGTCGTCGGCGCGGATCGCGCCGTTGGCGTCTGAGACAGCGACCATCCGCGCCCCGAGCTGCTGCATCAGGCGCGCCGCCCACGAGCCGACGTTGCCGTAGCCCTGGATCACGAAGGTCGTGTCGGCGATCGAGAGGCCGAGCTGCGGAGCGGCCTCGCGGACCATGTAGACGCAGCCGCGGCCGGTCGCCGCCTCGCGTCCGTAGGAGCCCTCGAGCGCGATCGGCTTGCCGGTGCAGATCGCCGGCGTGTGGCCGTGCAGCTTGCCGTACTCGTCCATTAACCAGGCCATCGTCTGGGCGTTGGTGTTCACGTCGGGGGCCGGGATGTCGCGGGTCGGGCCGAGCACCTTCTCGATCTTGTCCATGAACGAGCGCGCGATCCGCTGCAGGTCGGCCGGCTCGAGCTCGCCCGCCGGGCAGTTGACGCCGCCCTTGGCGCCGCCGAACGGGACCCCGGCGACCGCCGTCTTCCAGGTCATCAATGAGGCCAGCGCCCGGACCTCGTCGACGTCGACCTCGGGATGGAAGCGGATCCCGCCCTTGTACGGACCGCGAGCCCCGTTGTGCTGGATCCGGTAGCCGGAGAACACATGGGTCTTGCCGTCGGCGAGCTTGATCGGGATCTGGACGGTGACCTCTCGATAGGGGGTCCAGAAGACGACCCGGAGGTCGTCGGCGAGCCTGAGGTGGTCGGCCGCGAGGTCGAAGTAGTGGCGGACGATGTCGAGGTTCGAGACCTCCGCCCGGCCCTTGCCCGGCGGTGCCTGCCCGGCCGCCTGCTCGGCCGCCTGCGGCGACTTGTCGGGATCCTCGCGCTCGCCGACGGCGACCGCTTGGCTCTCAGTCTCGGCGCTTTTCGATTCCACCCTCGGCCAGCGATCCTCCCACAAAGATCGCTCGTGGACAGCGCCCGTCGGCGAACCGGTCGCGAGCGCCCTCGGCGACTCGCCGCACCGACCTACAATCGACGGCCAGGGGCCATAGCTCAGTTGGGAGAGCGCCTGCCCTGCAAGCAGGAGGTCGCGGGTTCGAATCCCGCTGGCTCCATCGCACGGCCGGTTGCTTCAAGCCCCTCGCTCGAACCTAGCGCGGGCCTCCTCGGCGTCGTAGTGCCAATCGATCCGCAGGATGCGTGCGAGCGGCTCCAACGCCGCCATGGCCTGGTCCACCGATTCGCTGGAGTTGACGATCTCGGCGTGGCGGCGGACGATCTGTTCGTCTTGACTGGCCACGGTTCAAGTGTCCCCGACTGGTCACAGGTCGGTATCTGAGCAGCGAACGCAGGTCGCGAACGAATGAGGGGTTCGAAAGTCGTCCGGCCAACTCCATCCCGGTCACCCCGGCAAGACGGCCTCAGGGAGCGGGTACGGATTGCGGTAGTCGCGTGCGTACCGGACGCCTGATCGTTGGCCGTTGCCCGTGTCGCGAATACGCAGACTGAGTACACGCATCCCGCTACCAGCCTGTACCCGCGGCGACTAAGGTCGCGCGCGACCTCCAGTTCCGCGCGATCTCCCTTTCTCTTCAGCTCCGCGATCGGCCGACCCCCGTGAAAGGACGGTAGATGCCGCGCTGTCACGAGACAAGGTGCGGGGTTCACAGAACTGTCTTGGATGCCGGGACTAAAGTGAACGAATGGCCAAGAGGACCTCCAAGAAGTCCGCGAAGGGCGCAAAGCCGACCCTCCTCGCAGGCGGCAACCCCCAGATCGCGAAGGCCGACGGCGACGCCCCCGTGCAGGCCTACATCGCGGCCATGCCGGGCTGGAAACGCGACCTCGGGCGCCGCCTGGACGCGCTCATCGTGCGCACCGTCCCCGGCGTGCGCAAGGCGGTCAAGTGGAACTCGCCGCTGTACGGAGCCGAGGGCGAGGGCTGGTTCCTCAGCTTTCATTGCTTCACCAAGTACGTCAAGGTGGCTTTCTTCCGCGGCAGGTCGCTGCGTCCTGTCCCCCCGGGCGAGTCCAAGCAAGAGGACGTGCGCTACCTCGACATCCATGAGGACGACCAGCTCGACGAAGCTCAGTTCGCCGCTTGGGTGCAGCAGGCCAGCCGATTGCCTGGCGAACGAATGTGAGCGGCCCAAGTGACGGCGAGCGACAACCACGATCAAGAAAGCGACAACAACGATGAAGAAGACGAAGCACGAGTCGCAGGAAGGAAAAGGGGACTCTCCCTCTCAGCTGATCGACGGGAGGATCGAGGAGCTGAGTGATTGGCGGGGCGAGACGCTCGCTCGGGTCCGAAGCCTCGTCAAGCAGGCCGATCCCGAGGTGGTCGAGGAGTGGAAGTGGAGAGGGGTCCCCGTCTGGTCGCATGGCGGAATCGTATGCACGGGTGAGACCTACAAGAACGTCGTCAAGATGACCTTCTTCAAGGGCGCCTCGTTGGAGGACCCTTCAGGCCTCTTCAACTCCAGCCTCGAAGGCAACACCAGGCGTGCGATCGATATCCACGAGGACGACAAGATCGATGAAAAGGCGTTGAAGGCGCTGATTCGCGCCGCCGTGGAACTGAACACGTCGGCGTGAGCCAACGCTTGGCTCAGGCAGCGGCGAAGCGCTTCTCGTAACGGGCGCGGCGCTTGGCGGCCTCGACCTCGCGGTCCTTCGGCGGTGCCGAGGAGACGAGGCCCTCGAGCAGGCGCTCGGTCGCGGCAGTGATCTCGGCGACGCCTCTGTCGAAGGCCTCGACGTTCGCCTGCGAGGGCTTCGTCGAGCCGCTGATCTTGCGCACGTACTGAAGCGCGGCCTCGTGGATCTCCTCCTTGGTCGCGGGTGGATCGAAGTTGTGCAGGGTGTGGATGTTTCGACACATGCCGTTCAGCCTAGCGCCGCGCCCTGGGCGTCTAGCGGTCGGGCGGATCACGCAGGGCGCCGATCAGCGCCAGGCCGAGCACGAGGATGATCGCAACCGAGAGCACGACGACGATGTTGACGCCCTGCTCGAGCGCCGCCACAAGCGTCATCCCCGCGAACAGGGCGACGAAGGCGAGTCCGCCGACGAGCACGGCAGTGCGCAGCTTCGGGTCCATCAGTGGGCCGCGGCCGGGGGTCCGGGGAGGACCGGGAAGCGGCTCGTCGGCAGGTTGTCCTTGAGCGGGATCAAAGCTGGCAGGGTATGCGGGCATGAACGACGCGGAGGCTCGCGTGTGGCCGGCGGGCGAGGAAGACCTGGCTCAGGTGGCCGAGCTGCTCGGTGAGTTCCGGGACTGGATAGGCGCCGCCGCCCCGTCCGACGATCGGATGCTCGCCTCGGTCGAGCGGATCAGGGCGCGGGGGGATGCCGACTACCTGCTCGGCGCGCTGGGCTCCGCGCCGGCGAACGGGGTCTGTCAGCTGCGCTATCGCTGGAGCGTGTGGACGGACTCCGAAGACGCCTGGATCGAGGACGTGTTCGTGCGCGAGACCGGTCGTGGCCTCGGGCTCGGCCGAGCGCTGATCGAGCTGGCGCTCGAGCGCGCGCGGGAACGCGGCTGCACCCGGGTCGAGCTCGACGTCGACGAGGGCAACGCCGCTGCTCTGGCGCTCTATCACCGGCTCGGGTTCAGAGGTGACCTGAAGGCCGACGTGCGCAGCCTGCTGCTCGGCCGCGACCTCTAGCTCGCCGCTAGGCGGCGCGCCGCTCGACGGCCTCGCGAGCGGATTCGTCGGCGTGATAGGAGCTGCGGACCAGCGGTCCGGCCGCGACCGACTCGAAGCCGAGCCCCAGCGCCGCTTCGCGCAGGGCCTCGAACTCGTCCGGATGCCAGTAGCGAACGACCGGGAGGTGGTCGCGGGTGGGGCGCAGGTACTGGCCCACGGTCAGGATCTGGACCCCGTGTGCGCGCAGGGTCTCGAAAGCGTCGACCATCTCGTCGAAGTCCTCGCCCAGCCCGACCATCAGCCCCGACTTGGTCAGGACCCGATCGCCGCCGATCTCCTTCGCCATCGCCAGCACCCGGCACGAGCGCAGGAAGTCCGAGCCCCTGCGAGCGCGGGGGTAGAGCCGGGGGACGGTCTCGACGTTGTGGTTGAAGACGTCGGGGTGCTCGCCGATCACCTTCGCCAACGGCATCTCCTGGCCGCGGAAGTCCGGGGTCAGGACCTCGACCTTGCAGCCCGGCGCCTGGATCCGGATCGAGCGGATCACGCCGACGAAGGCGCCGGCACCGTAGTCGGGCAGGTCGTCGCGGTCGACCGAGGTGATCACCGCGTGGCGCAGCCCCATCCGCTTGACCTGGGCGGCGACGCGGAGCGGCTCGAGCGGGTCGTTCCAGGTCGGAACACCGGTCTTCACGTTGCAGAACCCGCAGCGACGGGTGCAGACGTCGCCGAGGATCATGAATGTCGCCGTGCCCCGCTCCCAGCACTCGCCGACATTGGGGCAGTTCGCCTCCTCGCAGACCGTGTGCAGGTTGTCGGACTCGATCGAGCGCTTCAGCCGCCGGTAGGTCGTCCCGCCGGGAGCCGGGACCTTGAGCCAGGCGGGCTTTCGTTCGCGGAACGGTCGCCCCTCGACCGCCTCCGACCCGCCCGGGCTGGCGCGCGAGCGGGTGACGTGGACCCGGGAGTCCGGCCCCTGGCGCGAAGCGGCGGAGGCGGGCGGTGGCTTGGCGCTCATGCGGGCTCCAACGCTAGCGTCCCGGCGATCGCGTCCCAGCCTCTATCGATTGCAGTTCGGCCGTGCAGCTCGGCCAACCGGTCGGCGAGCCCGGCGCCGAAGGCGGCCAGGTCCTGCTCGGCGCCGCACTCGCGCGCCAGCGACGTCATCCGGCAGGTGTCGATCCCGCAGGGGACGATCCACTCGAACGGCTGCAGGTCGTTGTTGACGTTGATCGCCAGTCCGTGGGTGGTGATCCCGCGTCGCACGTGGATGCCGATCGAGCCGATCTTCCGGGCCTCGCCCTCGGGCGGCGGCCGGTCGCCGACCCAGACCCCGGTCAGGCCCGCGATCGGGCCGGCCGCGATGCCCCAATCGCCGAGCGCGGCGATGATCGCCCGTTCCAGATCGCGGACGAACCTGTGCACGTCGTCGGGGGGATCGAGCTCTCGCAGGCTGACGATCGGATAGGCGACGAGCTGCCCGGGGCCGTGGTAGGTGACCCGGCCGCCGCGGTCGGTCTCGGTCACCTCGATTCCCTGCGCTCGGTACCAGTCCTCGCCCATCGGCAGCTCCGCCGCGGTCGAGCGACGACCCTTGGTGTAGACCGGCGGGTGCTCGAGCAGGACGAGGACGTCGCCGATCTCGCTCCGCTGGCGGGCCGCGGCGAGGCGCAACTGGATCGCAAGCGCCTCCCGGTAGGGAACCGTGCCGGCCCGCACCACCCAGAGATCGTCCATCGGGCTCAGTCTCGCAGAGCGCCCTCGAGGCGCTCGCGGGCGAGTTCGCGAGCGGCTGCCAGGGGCGTGGTCCCGCGCGCATCGGCGAGCTCGAAGACGCCGGCCAGGGTGGCCTCGATCCCCCCGGTGAGCTCGAGCGCGCGTTCGCGGGAGTAGCCCTTGAGGTCGCGGTAGACGCTGATCAGGCCGCCGGCGTTGGCGATGAAGTCGGGGGCGTAGAGAACTCCGCGGTCGGCCAGCCGGGCGGCGAGCGATTCGTCGGCGAGCTGGTTGTTGGCCGATCCGCAGACGATCGAGGCGCGAATCCGGCCCACCGAGTCGGCTGAGATCGCGCCGCCGAGCGCGCAGGGGGCGAGCACGTCGCATTCGGCGAGCGTGGCCTCGACCGGGTCGGCCCAGGCGGCGCCGAGCGCGGCGGCGAGCTCGCGCTTGCCGGGCGCGATGTCGGAGACGATCAGCTCGCAGCCGGCGGTGGCCAGCCGCCGCGCGAGGCGGGCGCCGACGTGACCGAGCCCGATCACCGAGATCTTGCGGCCGACCAGGTCGCCGCTGCCGAAGCGAGCCTGCAGGCAGGCCCGGATCGCCGCCTCGACCCCGACCGCCGTGATCGGGCTCGGGTCGCCGGAGCCCCCGCGCTCGGCCGGCAACCCGGTGACGTGGTCGGTGCGCTCGGCGATCTCGACCAGGTCCGCCGGTGAGACGCCGACGTCCTCAGCGGTGATGTAGCGACCGCCGAGGGACTCGACCAGATCGGCGAAATCGAGCAGCGCGGCCGTGCGGCGGGCACCCTCGAGCCCGCCGGGGGGAACGCAGACGACCCCCTTGCCGCCACCGAGGTCGAGCCCCGCAGCCGCGGCCTTGTCGGTCATCCCGCGGGCCAGCCGAAGCGCATCGCGAGCGCCGTCGATCGTCGCCCGGTAACGCCACATCCGCAGGCCGCCGAGCGCCGGCCCGAGCGCGGTCGAGTGAATCGCGACGATGCAATAGGCGCCGCTGCGAGCACCACGTCGGATCACCAGCTCCTCGTGCTCGAACTCCACCGGCGCGACGCCGGTCCGCTGCCCGTTTCCGGATGCGAGCCCTGCCGTCGCGGTCGAGCTCCGTGTATCCGTTCTCGGGTTCGTGACCGCGACCGCCATCACTCGCGCTCCCAGCCCTCGAGCCTCTGCTTGACCCGCGAGAGGAAGCGGGCCGCCTGGGCGCCGTCGAGCGCCCGGTGATCCCACGACATCGGCAGGTAGGTCATCGGGCGGACCGCAACCGCGTCCTCGCCGCCATCGGTCTCGATCACGACCGGGCGCTTGACGATCGCCTCGAGGTCGAGGATCGCAACCTGGGGTTGGTTGATGATCGGGGTCGCCAGCACGGCGCCGAACTGCCCCGGGTTGGTGATCGTGAACGTGCCGCCGTGGACCTCGTCGGGCTCGAGCCGCTTTGAACGCGCCCGCTCGGCGACCTCCGCGATCGCCACGGCAAGACCCTCGAGGCTGAGCCGCTGCGCGCGCGGGATCACCGGCACGATCAGGCCGTCGTCGAGCGCCACGGCGATTCCGAGGTTGATGTCGTCGTGATAGACGATCTCCTCTCCCTCGACCGAGGCATTGAGCACCGGGTGCTCGGCCAGCGCTTCGACCGTCGCCCGGGCGACGAACGCGAGGTAGGTCAGCCGCACGCCACGGCGCGCCATCGTCTCCTTCAGCGCCTCCCTCCGGGCAGCGACCGTCGACATGTCAACCTCGACGATCGTCGTGCAGTGAGCCGCGGTGCGGCGGCTCTCGACCATGTGCCGGGCGATCGCCTGGCGCATCGGCGACATCGGGATTCGCCGCTCGGCGCTGGGCCCTGGGCGTTCGATCTCGGCGTGGCCGTCCGACTCGAGAAACGCGAGCACGTCTCGCTTGCGCACCCGGCCGCCGATCCCGGTCCCCTCGATCCGCTCGAGGTCGATCTCGTGCTTGTCGGCGATCCGGCGCACGACGGGTGAGTAGAAGCCCGAGCGATCGCCTTGGGGCTCGCCGCTCGCCGCTCGCCGCTCGCCGCTCGGAGCGGGCTCGTGTTCGTCGGGATGGACCTGGCCCGGCTTCGCGGTCGAGTCGATCTCGGCGATCGGGCCGCCCACCGGCACCGTCTCGCCGGCCTCGGCGACGATCCGTGCGAGGCGTCCGCTCGCGGGAGAGGGGATCTCGACATCGACCTTGTCGGTGGTCACGTCGGCGATCGTCTCGTCGGCCTCGACCCAGTCACCCGGTTGCTTGCGCCACTCGAGCACCGTGCCATCAGCCACCGAAACGCCCATCTGCGGCATCGCAACGACAACCAACGTTCCGCCCGCCTCCTCCGCTTCGCGTCCGGGGGCGGCCGGGTCCGTCGAGGGACTAGTACTCCAAGAGGTCACGGCAGGCCTCCTTCATCTGCTCGAGCTGGGGCAGGACCGCCTGCTCCAGCGGCGGGCTGAACGGGATCGGGACGTCGGGAGCGGTCAGCCGTCGCACCGGCCCGTCGAGCGCCTCGAAGGCCTCGGCGGCGATCAGCGCGGCGACCTCGGCGCCCACCCCGCAGGACTGCGTCGCCTCATGGGTGACCAGGACCTTGCCGGTCTTGCGCGCGGTCGCCAGGATCGCCCCGCGGTCGAGTGGGCAGAGCGAGCGCAGGTCGAGGACCTCGATCGACTCCTCGAGCTCCTCGGCGGCCTCGAGCGCGAGGTGCACCGCGGAGCCGTAGGCGATCACCGAGAGCTCCTCGCCCTCTCGCGCCACGCGCGCCTCGCCGAGCTCTACGGCGTGTTCACCCTCGGGCACCTCGCCCTTGACATGGCGGTAGAGGCCCTTGTGCTCGAGGTAGCAGACCGGGTTCGGGTCGCGGATCGCCGCCGCGAGCAGGCCCTTGGCGTCGGCCGCTGTCGCCGGCGCGACCACCTTCAGCCCCGGCGCCTGCAGGAACCAGGCCTCGGGGTTCTGGGAGTGGAACGGGCCGCCGGAGAAGCCGCCGCCCGATGGCAGCCGGACCACGATCGGCACCGCGATCCCCTGCCGGTAGTGCAGCTTGGCCGCCACGTTGACGAGCTGGTCGAAGCCACAGGAGATGAAGTCGGCGAACTGCATCTCGCAGACCGGTCGCATCCCCTCGACGGCGGCGCCGACCGCGGTCCCGATGATCGCGTTCTCCGCCAGCGGCATGTCGAGGACCCGGTCGGAGCCGAACTCCTCGAATAAGCCCTCGGTGACCTTGAACGCTCCGCCGAAGGCGCCGATGTCCTGGCCGAGGCAGACCACCGCCTCGTCGCGGCGCATCTCCTCGCGCAGTCCGTCGGAGATCGCCTCCAGATAGGTCATCTCGCCCATCACGCAACCTCCGCGGCCTGAGCTCGCTCGGCCCAATGCGACCACGGTGCGCGCCCGTCGCCGAGCGGCGTGGCGGCGTCGGCGAAGACACCCTCGCGGGCGGTCGAGGGGTCGGGCGGCGGTGAGTCCAGGGCCCTCTGCGCACACTCCTCGACGTAGCCGCCGACCTCGGCTCGGAGCTCGGAGATCTCAGCCGCTTCGAAGCCATGCTCGGCGACCAGGCGCTCCGCGTAGCGCTCGATCGGGTCTCGGCGCGACCACTCTTCGAGCATCTGGGCCGGCACGTAGCTCATGTCGTCATGGGCCCCGTGGCCGTGCATGCGCATCGTCAGCCCCTCGATCAGGGTCGGGCCGTCGCCGCTGCGCGCTCTCGCCGCGGCTGCGCGCGAGGCCTCGAACACCGCCTCGACGTCGTTGCCGTCCACCTTGACCCCGGGGAAGCCGTAGGCGCGCGCCCGCTCGACCGGGTCGACCGCGAACTCGAGCTCGTTCGGCGTCGAGTAGGCGAAGCCGTTGTTCTCGAGCACGAAGACGACCGGCAGCCGGTGGATGCCGGCGAGGTTCATTGCCTCGTGCCACTGGCCGTTCGCGGTCGAGCCCTCGCCGAAGTAGGTCATCGCCACGCGCGCCTCGCCGCGGAGCTTGAACGTGAGCGCCATCCCGCTCGCCACCAGCGCCATGTCCGGCAGCATCGAGACCATCCCGACGCAGCCCAGCTCCGGGTCCCCGAAGTGCATGTTGCCGTCCTTGCCGCCGGTCAGGCCGCCGGATCGGCCCATGTAGTTGGCGAGATAGCGGTCGGGGGTCACGCCGCGGACGAAATGCGCGCCGAGGTCGCGGTGCAGGATGCACATCCTGTCGCGCGGCCCGAGCGCGTACGACGAGCCGACCGAGATCGCCTCCTGGCCGCAGCCGTCGTAGAAGCTGCCCGGCACCTTTCCCTGCCGGTAGAGGGTGATCGCGCGCTCCTCCGCGGCGCGCATCATCGCCATGTACCGGAGCAGGTTGCGCCTGTCCTCGCGAGTCAGGCCAGCCGCGGCCGTACCAGTCTGCTCCGCTGCATCGCTGCGTCCACGGTCGTCGGTAACCGCGCCGTTACCTCGGCCTGGTTCCATCTCTCCGCCCTTCGTGTCTTGCCGATCCTTCGGGATCTCCTCCGGGCCGGCCTGGCCTCGCCGCTTCGGGATCTCCTCCGCGGCGCCTACGGACGATGGGATCGAGGGGTTCCGCCCTCGATCCCTATGTCGTGATCCGCCCGGGCTGCTGGCTCGTGCGAATCGCTACAGCGATTGTATTCCCGATCGGCGACGTTTCAACCCCCGGATTCGGGGCCCTCGCGGTCCCGAGCCCGGAGATCATCGAGGCTGATCCGCCCGTCGCGACCGCTGCCGGCGATCTCGCTCGGATCGAGCGCGTGCTCGCTGAGGAAGCTGCGCACGGCCGGAGAGAGAAAGGCCCCCGGGTCCCGCCGCCGTGGCTCGGCGACCGGGGCATCGCGAAGCAGGTGCTCCGGGACGGCCTGCGTCTGCTCGATCGCAGGTTGCGACTCGATCGGCGGCGGCCGGCTCGGCGGGGACCCGATCGCGGACTCCTCCCCGGTGACGGCAGGGGGGCCGACCCCGACGTCGATGATCGCCAGCGATCCGCCGGACAGCGCGCGGTTGCCCGGCGCCAGGGCGAGCATCCGCATCACCCCGGTCGCCGGAGAGGCGACCTCGGCGGTGACGTCATCCCAGGTGACGAGGCAGATCGGCTCTTCGGTCTCGACCTGATCGCCCGGCTGCTTGAGCCAGGCGAGCACGGATGCGCCGTCCGGGGATCCGGTCTCCGGCATCGTCACCTCGACGGTCCCCGGGGTCTGCCCGTCAGTACTCGAGTAGCTCACGGCTGATCTCCTCGACCGCGTCGACGTCGCTCTCCCAGACTCGGCCGCCGTCGGCGAGTGGACCCCCCCGGTCGGGCGAGCAGAGCCGAACCCGACTCGGGGGCGCGTCCAGGTACTCGAATGCCTGCTCCCAGATCGCCGAGACGAGCTGCGAGGTGACGCGGTTCGCGACCCCGCCCGGCTCCGCGAACAGGACCCGGCCGGTCTTGCGAACGCTGGTCAGGACCGCGTCGGTGTCGAGCGGTTGCAGGGTGCGCAGGTCGATCAGCTCGGCAGCTCCGTCGTCGATCCGGTCCGCCGCGGCCTCGCTCGCCGAGACGCCGGCACCGTGGGTGACGATCGTCATCCGCTCGCCTTCGCGGGCGAGGCGGGCGCTGCCGATCGAGACCAGGTGCGCGCCCTCGGGCACCGGGCCGCCCTCGGCGCGCACGTATGCGTGCTCGAGCACGCATACCGGGTCCCGATCGCGGACCGCGGCGACGGTCAGTCCCTTCGCGTCGGCCGCCGTCGCCGGCGCCACCAGCTTGACCCCTTCCGCCCCGAGCAGCCAGGCGAGCGGATCCGTCGCCGCGGCTCCACCGGCGGTCAGCGGATCCCCCCATGAGAGGCGCACGGTGACCGGGCTGGCGGTGTCGAGGTCGGCGGCGTGGATCGCGGCCAGCTCGGCGATCTGATCGAGCGCCGCGGCGCCGGCGTCGGCCGGGCCGAGCTCACAGATCGGCCGCAGCCCTTCCTCCGCGGCCCCGCAGGCGGCGAGCACCAGCGCGGCGCCCGCGGAGTGCGTCTCGACGACCCGCTCGGCGCCGAACGTCTCCAGCAACCGACCGGCGATTCCGTCGGGTGCGGCGGTGAACATGACCAGCGCCGGGTCCCGGTGCATCTCGAGTCGCAGGGCCTCGGTCACGGCCTCATCGAAGCTGATCTGGGTGCCGGCGATCGTCATCTGCCGCGGCCCCCCAGGGCTCGCCTGAGCTCGGTGGCGGCAGCGCGTTCGATCTCGTCCAGCTCTGTCCGCGAGAAGCCGCCGATCATCAACCGCCGCTCGTAGCCGGCGACCGGATCCGCCTTGCCCGCGAAGCGCGACATTCGACCGGCGGTGGCGCTCTCGGGCGCGGCGACCGCGGCGCACTCGACCAGCGCCGGCCGGCGATGCTCGCGCGCAGTGCCGAGCGCCGTCGTGACCGTCGCCACGACGGCCTCGAAGTCGGTCCGGTCGACGGCCCAATCGCCGCGGTCGGGTACCCGTGAGGGATCGATCGCGACTACGACCAGCGGCAGCTCCAGCTCACGTGCCAGCGAGAGGGCACCGAGGTGCGCCTGGTCGGTCTCCCAGCGCCGATCGGCGAACGCCAGGACCGCGTCGCTCGCGCCTCCGGATCGCCCGAGCGCGATCGCGAGCGCGATTCCGACCCCGATCCCGGTCGAGCTCTGCGGCCCGATCCCCGGCCACAGCGGGCGCCCGGACCGACGGCCGCGCGGCCCTCGGGCGCGGGCGGCGAAGATCTCCGCGGGACCGGCGCCCGAGGCCAAGTGCGCGGCGAGCCAGGCATGAGGGGCGACGAGTCGGTCGTTTGGCGCAGCCGCCGACGAGGCGGCGACCGCGGTCAGGACCGCCTCGCGACCACCGAGGTCGGCGGTCGGCGCGGCGCCGCGCGCGCCGGAGATCGTCCGCTCCAGCCCGCGCGCCAGCAGCAACAGCTTCAGCAGCTCGCGTCGTCGCTCGCGCGCCAGCGACGTGCCTCGCACCGCCGCGGTTGGGATTGTCGTTTGCTGGACGGGGTTCATGAACCGGTACCGCCTGCAGACCATCGGCACGGAGGCGCGAGGTGCTCGTCGCCGACGCCGGTTGGCGGACATTCGATCTAGGGGCTGGACCCCCGGGGCGCGCGCCCGCTCTCGCGACCGCCGCGCTCGCTACTGCGGCTCGCCGACCTCGCGCATCGCCTGCGCACGGTCGGTGAAGGTTCGCCAGGAGACGATCCGGCCATCTCGCATGGTTACGATCCAGGTCGCGGGCATTTCGAGCTCGACCCCGCTCTCCCGACCGCGCGCGTACCAGCGTCCGGTGACGACGATCCGCTCACCGGCGCGGCGGAAGTCCTCGGGGATGGTGCGAAAGACTTCCCAATTGGCGAGCACCTCGCCCCGCCACCACCGCAGCACGCCCTCCTGCCCGCGATAGGTCTGTCGCTGCATCGCGGCGCCGAAGGGGACGACCTCGATCTCCTCGTGCAGCTCCGCTCCAAAGGCGGCCTCGTCATTGCGGCTGAACCCGTCCCAGGCGCGTCGGATGACCTCGAAGTCCGGGTCGGTCACGCGCGGTGCCGGACCCCGGCGATGATCACAACGCCAGCCCGAGCGGCTCCTCGAGCAGCGCTCGCACCCGGGCGAGGAACTCGGCTCCGTCGGCGCCGTAGAGGATCCGGTGATCGCAGGCCAGGGTTACGCCCATCACCTGCGCCGTGGCGATCTCGCCCGCGCGCACGACCGGGGTGGGGGTGATCGCCCCGACGGCAAGGATCGCCGCCTGGGGGGTATTGATCACCGCGCCGAAGTCGGTGATCCCGTACATGCCGAGATTGGAGACGGTGAAGGTGCCGCCCGAGAGCTCGGGCGGGGTGACGGTGCCGTCCCTGACCTTGCCCGCCAGCGTCCGGGCCTCGGTCGCGATCTGGCGCAGGCCCTTGCGGTCGGCGTCGAAGATCGTCGCCACGACGAGCGCGTCCTGGGCGGCGACCGCGACCCCGACGTTGACCCGCTGATAGAGCTCGAAGCGTCCATCGCGGTAGGCGGCGTTGGCGCGCGGGAACTCGCCCAGCGCGATCGCCGCCGCCTTGATCACCATGTCGTTGAACGACGGGACCACGTCGCCCTCGCCGGCGGAGTCCTTGAGTTGCGTCCGCGCCTGCACGCAGCGGCTCATGTCGACCTGCGCCGAGAGGTAGAAATGCGGCACGGTCGCCTTTGACTCGGCCATCCGCCGGGCGACCGTCTGCTGCAGCTTCGTCGGCTCGACCACCTCGACGGCGCCCTTCGCGGTCTCCGGGGATGGCGGAGTTGCCGCCGCGGCCGGTGCCGCCGCCGGTGCGGCACCCTCGCCGGCGGCCGCCTCGACATCCGCCTTGATGATCCGCCCACCGGGTCCCGAGCCGGACAGGGCGGAGATATCAACCCCTCGCTCCCCCGCGATCCTCCGCGCCAGCGGCGACGCCTTCACCCGCCCATCGCCTTCCGGGGCGGCACGGGGCTGGGTAGGCGAGCCCTCTTCCTCCTCCATAGCCTCGGACGCCGGGCGGGCAGGCGCAGAGTCCCCTGGGGCGGGGGCGGCGGAGTCCTCCGGAGGGCTATCCGCAGCACGGACGCGAGGACTGCCCGACGGGGGACCTCCGCTGTCCCCGCCCCCCGCCTCGCCATCTCCGCCGCCAACCTCGCCCGCCTCGCCGACCCGCGCGATCACATCACCGATCGGCAGCGTGTCGCCCTCGCCGGCGACGATCTCGATCAGGGTCCCGGCGGCGTCGGACTCGAACACCATGTTCGCCTTGTCGGTCTCGATCTCGACCAGCTCCTCGCCGACCTCGACCGGATCGCCGACCGACTTGATCCAGGTAAGGATCGTCCCCTCCTCCATCGAGTCCGAGAGCCGCGGCATGACGATGTCGACGCTCATCGCCACCGCCTCGAGCTCGGCTGCGGAAGGGCCATGATCAACCGAGGGGCGCTCCCTCGGTCGTCGCCAGCGCCGCGCTGACGACGTGCTCGGAGTGCGGGATCGCCGATTGCTCAAGCCGCTTCGAGTACGGCATCGGCACGTCGGCGCCCGTCACCCGCTGGACCGGGGCGTCGAGGTGGTCGAAGGCCTGCTCGGTGACCAGGGCCGCGATGTTGGCGCCGACCCCACCGTGCGGCCATCCTTCCTCGACGATCACCAGGCGGTTGGTCTTGCGCACCGACTCGAGGATCGCGTCGAGATCGAGCGGCCGCAGGGTGCGGGGATCGATCACCTCCGCCTCGATGCCGTGATCGTTGGACAGCGTCTGCGCCGCCTGCTCGGCGACGTGGGCCATCCGCAGGATGCCGACGATCGTCACGTCGGCGCCCGAGCGGCGGATCGCAGCCTGGCCGAAATCGATCACGTGGTCGCCGTCCTCGGGGACCTCGCCGCGGGCGCCGTAGAGCGTCTCGTGCTCGATGAAGATCACCGGGTTGTCGTCGCGGATCGCCGCCTTCAGCAGCCCCTTGGCGTCGGCCGGCGTCGAAGGGCAGGCGACGAGCAGGCCTGGGACCTGGAGGAACATCGCCTCGAAGCTGTGCGAGTGGGTGGGGCCGAGCTGATGGCCGCCGCCGCCCGGCATCCGGATAACCATCGGCACCTTGACCTGACCGTTGAACATGTAGGGAATCGCGGCCGCGTGGTTGATGATCTGGTCGAACGCCAGCAGCGAGAAGTTGACGGTCATCAACTCGACGATCGGGCGCAGGCCGCCCATCGCGGCGCCGATCCCCGTTCCGACGATCGTGTTCTCGGAGATCGGCGTGTCGCGAACCCGCTTCTCACCGAACTCGTCGAGCAGGCCCTCGGTGACCTTGAACGCACCCTGAAAGACCGCCACGTCCTCACCCATCACGAACACCGACTCGTCGCGACGCATCTCCTCGGCCATCGCGTCGCGCAGCGCCTCGCGGGTACGCAGGACCGCCATCAGGCCTCGTCCTCCTCGGGCTCGCCCTCGCCGCGATCCTCGTCCTCCGACCCCTCGCCGTTCTCGCCGCCGGGATCCTCCTCCTCGACCGCCTCGCCCTCGTCGCGGTCCTCGGCATCGGAGTCCGACTCGTTGCGGGCCGTCGACGAGGCGGCCTGGCCGCCGTAGGCGGCTCCCGCCTCCGCCAGCTCCTTCGCTTCGCCCGAGAGCCGCTCGCCCTCGCGCTCGCCCGGGAACGGCTTGGGCGCCCGCTCGTCGACCGCATACCAGCCCGGAACCTGGTCGCCGACCACGTAGAGGTTGTCGTAGAGGGTGTCGAGCGGGGGCTCGGGCGACTCGTCGGCGAACTCGACCGCCTCGAGAACCCGCGACTCGACTCGCTCGCGCATCTCGTCCCGCTCGTGCTCGGAGAGCACGCCCTCCTGCTCGAGCCGGTCAGCGAACGCCTCGATCGGATCCTTCTTGCGCCATTGCTCGACCTCCTCCTTGGTCCTGTAGACCTCGGGGTCGGCGGCGGAGTGGCCACGGTAGCGGTACGTGAAGGCCTCGACCATGGTGGGGCGGCGGTCCTCGCGGGCGATCCGAAGGTGCTCGGCGACGATCTCGCGCATCGCAATCACGTCCATCCCGTCCGCGCGCACTCCAGGCACCCCGAGGCCCTCGGCCTTCTTCGAGAAGTCGGTGACCGCCGAGTGGCGCTCGACCGCGGTGCCCATGCCATAGAGGTTGTTCTCGAGGATGAAGACGACCGGGAGGCGCCAGAGCGCCGCCAGGTTCATCGTCTCGCCGAAGTTGCCGGCGTTCGAGGCGCCGTCGCCGAACATGCAGACCGTGACCTCGTCGGTGCCGTTGTAGTCGGAGGCGAGGCCGAGCCCGGCGGCTAGCGGCAGGTTGCCTCCGACGATCCCGTAGCCGCCCATGAACCGGCGCTCGCCGTCGAAGATGTGCATCGAGCCGCCGCGCCCGCGAGAGGTGCCGTCTACGCGGCCGAACAACTCCGCCATCACGTTCTTCGGATCGGTGCCGCGGGCGATTGCGTGGCCGTGGGTCCGGTAGGTCCCGATCAGGTAGTCGTCGGGCTCCATCACTGAGGTGGTGCCGACGATCGTCGCCTCCTCACCCACCGCCAAATGGAGGAAACCGCCGGCCTTGGCGCGCTGGTACTGGCGCCCCGCCTCCTCCTCGAAGCGCCGGATCAGCGCCATCGTCTCGAGCAGCTCGAGACACGTGGCCCGGTCGGGGAGCGGCCGCTCGGAGGTGGGTGCCCCACCCGCTTGCGCCGTCTTCACAGTCTCGTTCGCCAACCCGACCGCAACATAGCTCACCGAAGCGCCGCCGCCGCCACGGCCGCCTCCTCGAGCCGATCGTCGCCCCAGAACGCACGCTCGGCGACGACGACGGCTGGCACGCCGATCACCCCGCGATCGGCCGCACTGTCGGTTGCCTGGCGCAGCCGGAGCTTGATCGCGTCGCGGGCGATCGCGGTCTCGAGCGCGCGCGGATGAAGCTCCGACGAGGCCGCGGCGACGAACACGTTGTCGGGCTCGGAGAGGTCGCGCCCGGCGGCGAACGCCTGCCGGAACGCCGCCAGCGAGAAGGCCACGGTCCGGCCGATCTGCTTGGCGAAGGTCGCGGCGCGCATCGCGGTCAGCGTGTCGCCGGGCCAGGGCTGCGGCCAACGGATCGGCGGCAACCCGTAGGACTGCGCCCGCCGCTCGACCTCGCGCATCCCACGCTCGCGCTCGGGCCCGTCGGCCCACGAAACGCGCCCGAAGCGCCGGAACAGGGCGCCGAGCAGGACCGGCTGCCACTCGGGCTGCTCCGCCCCGGCGTCCTCGAACACGGTCGCGATCCGCTCCGCGGCCAGGTAGGCATAGGGGGAGCCGAGGTCGAAGCAGAAGACCGCGGGCTCGGCCAAGCTCGCCGCCTACTGGTGGATCGCCCAGCCGTCGATCGCGCGTGCCGCGTCGAGGATCGCCTCGGAGATCGTCGGGTGCGGGTGGACGATCCGGGCGAGCTCCTGGTATCCGCCCTCGAGCGCGATCGTGTCGACCAACTCGGCGACCATGTCACAGGCCCGGTTGCCGACGACGTGGGCGCCGACGATCTCCCCGTACTCGGCGTCGACGACGAGCTTGACGATCCCGTCACGGTCGTCGTAGACCGCCGCCGCGCCAACCCCCCCGAGCTTCATCCGCGCGGTCTTGATCTCGCGGCCGGTCTGCTTTGCCTCGGCTTCGGTCATCCCGACGCTCGCCACCTGCGGGTGACAGAAGGTGGCGCCCGCGACCAGGTTCGGATCGAGCGGATGGGTGGGCGCGCCGGCGATCGTCTCGGCCGCGACCACGCCCTCCTCCTGAGCCTTGTGGGCCAGCGCCGGTCCGCGGACGAGGTCGCCGATCGCGTACACCTTCGGGTTCGAGGTCCGCTGGTACTCGTCGATCTCGACCCTGCCGCCGTCGCCAGTCTTCACCCCGGCCGCGTCGAGGCCCAAGCCGTCGGTGTCCGGTGCGCGGCCGCCGGCGATCGCCATGTACTCGACCTCGATCGACTCGTCGCCGACCTTGGCCTTGACCGACTTCGAGCCCACCTCGACGTCGGAGACCGGGTTGCCGGTGAGCACCTTGATTCCCTGCTTCTTGAAAACCCGCTCGACCACCCGGACGACGTCGGGGTCCTCGGCGGGCAGGATCTGGTCGAGCATCTCGATCAGGGTGACCTCGGCGCCGTAACGGACATAGGCGGAGGCGATCTCGGCGCCCGACGCGCCGGCCCCGACGACGGCGATCGACTTCGGCAGGTTGGGCAGCGACCACGCCCCCCAGGTGTCGACGACCCGCTCGGAGAACTCGACCCCTGGGATCGCGGTCGCGGTCGAGCCCGTCGCCAGGATCACCGCGGCGGACTCGTGGGTGGTGCCGTCGACGACGACGTTGGCATCGGAGTCGAGTGCCCCGCGCCCCTCGATCAGCGTCACCTTGTTCTTGTCCCAGAGCATCTTCACCCCGCCCGAGAGGCCCTCGGAGACCTTCGTCCGGCGCTCGGCGAGCGCCTCCCAGTCGAGCGCCGCGCCCTCGACCGTGACCCCGAGCTCGGCGGAGTTGCGGGCATGGTCGAAGATCTCGGCCGTGTGCAGCATCGTCTTCGCCGGGATGCAGGCGTAGTTGAGACAGCGCCCACCCGGCTTGTCGGCCTCGACGACCGCGGTTCGCTTGCCCAGCTGGGCGGCCCGGATCGCCGCGTGATAGCCGCCCGGCCCGCCTCCGATCACGATCACGTCATGGGCGTCGGCCATCAGCCGACTCTATCTGAGAGCCGTTCGCGCGAGAGCAGCTCCAACCGCCGTCGACAGCTCAGTCGGTCGCCCGCCGCTGCGGCATCTGGATCCGAGCCATCGCCTTGACCATGAAGTAGAACATCGTCCCTGCCCCCGCGATCAGCGCCACGGTCCCGATTGCCTGGCCCCAGGCGGTCGCCTGGACCAGGCCGAGGGAGGCGGCGACCAGGACGATCACAAGCAGCGCCTGGAAGCCGAGCACCGCCCAGTAACGCGCCTTCCACATCCCCCACGCCATCGTCGCCATCAGCGCGATGACGGCGGCCACCGAGAGCAGCGGCGCCCGCTCCTCGCCCTGTTCGATCCCGTCACTGCCGATCTTCGTCACCTCGACCCCGGCGAGGTAGCCGACAATCGTCGAGATCGCGATCAGGGCCGAGATCACCGCCCCGACGGTGACCACGGTCGGGCGCTCGCCGACCGCGAGCGGCTCGAGCGCCTCGCGCGCCGCCTCGTTGCGCGCCTCCGAGCGCGCGGCCGTCGCCTCACGGCGCTCGGTCTGCTCGGCGAGGCGCACGGCCGAGCGCTGCTTGCGCTTGCTGCGCGCGATCCGCTTTCGCTCCCGGCTCGTCACCGGTCGAGAGGCTAGACCGTCTAGACCTCCCGCTCGAGCGCGGCGCGCAGGGCCCGGGCGGCCGCCTCGGGGTCGGCGGCCTCGCGCAGCGCGCGCACGACGACGACTCGGCGGGCGCCCGCGGCGACGACCCGTTCGATGTTCGCCTCGTCGATCCCGCCGATCGCAAACCAGGCCGCCTCGCCTGCGGCCGTCGCGGCGTGTCGGACCAGGCCCAGCCCCGCCGCCGGCCGGCCCGGCTTGGTCGGCGTCTCCCAGACCGGCCCGACGCTGAGCTGGTCGGGGAGCGCGTCGCCGGCGGCGGCGAGCGCGGCGTCGAGCTGACCCGGCGAGTGGGTCGACAGGCCGACCAGCGCGGAGGCGCCGGCTTGGCGCCTGGCGTCCTCGACCGGGAGGTCGTCCTGGCCGACGTGGACGCCATCGGCTTCAAATGCCTGCACGAGGTCGGGTCGATCGTTGAGGAAGAAGAGCGCGCGATGACGATCCGCGGCGTCACGGAAGACGGCGGCCGCCCGGCGCAGAGTCTCGTCGTCGGCGCGCTTGTCGCGGAGCTGGATCACGTCGGTTCCACCGGCCAGCACCGCCTCGAGCAGCGAGGACTGGGCGCGGCGGTCCGCAATCGCCTCGCAGACGAAGTACAGGCGGGCCTCCGCCAGCCGCCTGCGCCTGGCGGCGAGCAGGACGTCGCTCTTGCTCCAGCGCCGGCCCTCGGCCATCAGGGGGAGTATCGTGAACCTGAACGGGAGCCCGACCAGTGGGGCTGAGAGGGCGGCGACGGGCCGCCGACCGTCTGAACCTGATCCGGGTAATGCCGGCGCAGGGACGATCCGGTCCGCCCGCCCGGAGAGGAGCGTTCCTTCCGTGGCAACTGAGAGCGGCGAGCACGACGCCCTGATCGTCGGCGCCGGCGTGATCGGACTCGCCTGCGCCTGGCGGGCGGCCGAGCGCGGGCTCGACGTGGTGGTGCTCGAGCGCACGCGACCGGGGGCGGGGGCATCGGGCGTCGCGGCGGGAATGCTGGCGCCGGTTGCCGAGGCGACCTTCGGTCAGGAGCGGCTGCTGGAGCTGGCGCTCGAGTCCCATCGGCTTTGGCCGGGGTTCGCGCAGGAGCTCGCCCGCCGAGCCGGGCGTGAGCTCGGCTTCCTCGGTCTCGGCGCCCTGCACGTGGCCCTCGATCGCGACGAGGCGGCCGAGCTGAGGCGGCGCCACGAGCTCATGCGATCGCTTGATCTGGCGGCTGAATGGGTCAGTCCGCGGGTCTGCCGCGAGCTCGAGCCCGGGCTCGGTTCGGTCGCCGGCGGGATCGTGGCGCCGCACGAGGCCGCCGTCGACCCGGGCGCGCTCGTCGCCGCGCTGGCGGCGGCCTTGAGCTCCGCCGGGGGCCGGATCGAAACCGCCGAGGTCAGCGGGCCGCTGCTCGAGTCGGGGCGGCTGGTCGGGCTCGAAGCCGCCGACGGACGCCGCTACCGGGCGGCGTCGACAGTGCTCGCCGCGGGTGCCTGGTCGGCCGCGGAATGGCTGCCCGCCGCCGCGCGGCCGCCGATCCGACCGGTCAAGGGCCAGATCCTGACGCTTCGCGGGCCGCCGCAGGAGCCAGTCTGCGAGCGGATCGTGGTCACCGAGCGCGTCTACCTGGTTCCGCGCGGGGACGGGCGGCTGGTCGTCGGGGCGACCGTCGAGGAACAGGGATTCGACCTCCGGGTGACCGCGGGCGGCGTCCACGAACTGCTCCGCGAGGCCTACCGAGCCCTGCCCGAGGTCGCCGAGCTCGAGCTGGTCGAGGCGGTCGCGGGCCTCCGGCCGGCGACGCCCGACAACATGCCGCTGGTCGGCCCGGGAGCGATCGAGGGGCTGGTGCTCGCCGCCGGCCACTACCGGAACGGGATCCTGCTCGCCCCGGTCACCGCCGAGCGCGTGGTCGCATTGCTCGCGGGAACGCCGAGCCCGGCCGAGGCGGTGGCCCGATGACGATCGAGCTCAACGGGGAGAGGATCGAGATCGAGCAGGGCTCCCCGGTCGCCGCGGCGATCGAGCGCGCCGGGGCGCGGCCGGATCGTCGCGGGGTCGCCGTCGCCGTCGACGGCGAGGTCGTCCCTCGCAGCGCCTGGCAGACGACGGCGCTCCGCGACGGCCAGCGGGTCGAGGTGGTGGGGGCGATCCAGGGTGGTTGACGGCCCCGTCCCCCCGTTCGAGCTCGGGGGCAGGCAGTGGCGATCGCGGCTCGTCGTCGGCACCGGCGGGTTCCGGTCCCTGGAGCAGATGGAGGCGGCGCTGCGGGCGTCCGGGACCGAGATCGTCACCGTCGCGCTGCGCCGCGTCGACCCGACCGCCGAGGGCTCGGTGCTCGACCTGATCGCGCGGCTCGGCCTGTTCGCGCTTCCGAACACCGCCGGTTGCTACACGGCGCGCGACGCGGTCCGCACCGCCCACCTCGGGCGCGAGGCGCTGGAGACCGATTGGGTCAAGCTCGAGGTGATCGGCGACGACCGGACGCTGATGCCCGATGCCGTCGAGCTCGTCGACGCGGCCGAGACCCTGGTCGACGATGGCTTCACGGTGCTCCCGTACACCAACGACGATCCGGTGCTCGCGCGACGACTCGAGGACGCAGGCTGCGCCGCGGTGATGCCGCTCGGCTCGCCGATCGGGTCCGGCGCCGGGATCCGCAACCCCTACAACCTGCGGATCATCGCCGAGTCCGCCGGTGTGCCGGTGGTCTGCGACGCCGGGATCGGGACCGCGTCCGACGCGGCCCTGGCGATGGAGCTCGGCTGTGACGCGGTGTTGCTCGCGAGCTCCGTCTCCCGCGCCGCCGACCCCGAGCGGATGGCGGTTGCGATGCGCGACGCGGTCAAGGCCGGCTACGAGGCGCGCCGCGCGGGCCGGATCCCGCGGCTGCTGCACGCGGAGGCCTCGACGCCCGGGCGAGGGCCTCCCGGACCTGACCTAGGCCACAGGGGCGCATCCTCCCGACGACCGCCAATCGACCTGCTACCCTGCCGCGCTTCGGTATTGTTGAGTAAGCCAATCTAGAAAGGTGTAAAGATGTCCAGCTTCCCCATGAAGCCTCGTCGCAGCGGGGCCGCGAGCGCCGCTCGAGCGTCCGCGCGGCCCCGCCGCGACGTACCCGCCCTCGTCCGGCTAGGAGCCGCCCTAGCCCTCCTCGCCCTGGCGGCGCTCGGGGTTGCCGCCTGCGGCGGCACCTCGGAGGGGTCGGATGACTCCGGCGACGGCGGCTCGGTTGATCTGGTCGCCTATTCGACTCCTGAGGAGGCCTACACCGACGATCTCCAGCCCGGGTTCAACGCGACCTCCGATGGCGAGGGCGTCGAGTTCTCGAACTCGTTCGGCTCCTCGGGCGACCAGTCGCGGGCGGTCGAGGCCGGCCAGTCTGCCGATGTCGTCCACTTCGCGATCGAGCCCGACATCACCCGTCTGGTGGATGCCGGCATGGTCGCCGAGGACTGGAATCAGAACGAGTACAACGGCATCGTCGAGGACTCCGTCGTCGTCTTCGCGGTTCGCAAGGGCAACCCGGAGAACATCCAGACCTGGGATGACCTGATCACGGGCGACGTCGAGGTGTTGACGCCGAACCCGTTCACGTCGGGCGGCGCGCGCTGGAACCTGATGGCCGCCTATGGCAACAAGACGCTGACCGAGGGCGCATCCGAGGAGGAGGGGCTGCAGTACATCTCCGACCTGCTCAACAACGTCTCGGTCCAGGACGAGAGCGCCCGCGACGCACTGGGGACGTTCCTCGGCGGCAAGGGCGACGTCCTGCTCGCCTACGAGAACGAGGCGATCGCCGCTCAGGACGCCGGCGAGGAGATCGACTACGTCGTTCCCGACAGCACGATCCTGATCGAGACCCCGATCGCGGCGACGACCGAGGCCGACGAGTCGGCGCAGCCGTTCATCGACTACCTCTACACCGACGAGGCCCAGCAGCTCTGGGCCGACAAGCGGCTACCGGCCGGTGGTCGAGTCGGTGCTGGAGGCCAACGAAGACAAGTTCCCGACTCCGCCCGACCTGTTCACGATCGCCGATCTCGGCGGCTGGGACAAGGTCACGACCGAGTTCTTCGATCCGGAGGGCGGTTCGATCGCCGAGATCGAGGCAAACCTGGGGGTTCCGACGGAGTGAGTCAAGGGGCCGTCGCAACTGTCAAGGCACCGGCGAGGTCGAGCTTCAGGCTCGGCCTCGCCGGCCCTGGGCTCACCCGCGGCCTCGTCGTCGCGTACCTCAGCCTGATCGTCCTGATCCCGCTCGCGGCCGTGGTCGCGAAGTCGTTCGAGGGCGGGCTGTCCTCGTTCTGGGACGACGTCACTACGCCGCAGGCAATCGCGGCGCTGAAGCTCACCCTGGGGGCGTCGGCGATCGTGGTGGCGATCAACGCAGTCTTTGGGACGATCATCGCCTGGGTGATGGTCCGGGATGAGTTCCCGGGCAAGCGAATCATCAACTCGCTGATCGACCTGCCGTTCGCGCTGCCGACGATCGTCGCCGGCATCACCCTGATCGCGCTGTACGGAGACAACGGTGTGCTCGGTCTCTCGGGGGTCGCGTTCACCCGAGTCGGCGTCGTCATGGCGCTGCTATTCGTCACCATGCCGTTCGTGATCCGCTCGGTGCAGCCGGTGCTGCTCGAGCTGGACAAGGACATGGAGGAGGCCGCCGCCTCGCTCGGCGCCGGACCGCTGAAAACCTTCCGGCGGATCATCCTCCCCAACCTGCGCCCGGCGATCCTCTCCGGGATCGCGCTCGCCTTCGCCCGCTCGATCGGCGAGTTCGGCTCGCTGGTCCTGATCTCGGGCAACATCCCGTTCAAGACCGAGGTCGCCTCGGTGTTCATCTTCAGCCAGATCCAGAGCGACCGCGAGGTCACCGCGGCGGCCGTCTCGGTGGTCCTGCTCCTGATCGCCCTACTCGTCCTGATCGCGATCGGGATCGTCTCCCGCAGGAGCCTGCGTCATGCCGCCTGACGCGGCGACGATCGAGGCGGGACCGGTCCGCGGCGCGTCGGGCAAGGGCAAGCTCGCCAAGTACGGGCTCCGCGGGATCGCTCTCGGCTACCTGTTCGCCCTGCTGCTGATCCCGGTGATCATGATCTTCGGCAAGGCCTTCGAGGACGGGGTCGCGCACGCGTGGGAGGCCGTCACGACGCCCGAGGCGATCCATGCCTTTTACCTGACCGTCCTGATCGCGGCGATCGCGGTACCGCTGAACACGATCTTCGGAATCGCCTGCGCGATCGTCCTCGTCCGCCAGAACTTCCGCGGCAAGGCGCTCCTGAACGGGTTGATCGACCTCCCGTTCGCGGTCTCGCCGGTCGTCATCGGGCTTTCCCTGGTGCTGGTGTACGGGAGCGTCGACGGCTGGTTCGGCCCCTGGCTCGCCGAGCAGGGGATCCGGATCATCTTCTCCGTCCCGGGAATGGTGCTCGCGACGATCTTCGTCTCGCTGCCCTTCGTCGTCCGGGAGGTCGTTCCCGTCCTCCAGGAGATCGGCGACGACCAGGAGCAGGCCGCGGCCACGCTCGGCGCCAACGGTTGGCAGACGTTCTGGCGGATCACCCTGCCCTCGATTCGGTGGGGCGTCACGTACGGCGTCGTGCTCGCGACCGCGCGCGCGATCGGCGAGTTCGGCGCGGTGGCTGTCGTCTCGGGCAAGATCGAAGGCAAGACCGAGACCGCGACCCTGCTGGTCGAGAACCAGTACGAGCACTTCGACGTCGCCGGCGCCTACGCGGCCGCCCTCGTACTCGCGGTCATGGCGCTCCTGGTGCTCCTCGGCATGAACCTGATCCAGCGCCGAGACGGACCGGCGAAAGCTCCGTCCACGATCGCCGTCGGCGACGCGGCAACACTGACCGAGCGAAAGGAGCTCAGAGATGAGCATCAAGGTTGAGAACGCGACCAAGCAATTCGGCGACTTCTACGCGCTCGACGACGTTTCGATCGAAGTCCGCGACGGCTCGCTGACCGCCCTGCTGGGCCCCTCGGGGAGCGGCAAGTCAACCCTGCTGCGGGTTATCGCCGGTCTCGAGGAGCCCGATTCGGGCCGGATCGTGATCTCGGGTCAGGACATGACCCGGGTCTCGGTCCAGGACCGAAACGTCGGCTTCTGCTTCCAGCACTACGCCGCCTTCAAGCACATGAGCGTCGGCGACAACGTCGCCTTCGGGCTCAGCATTCGCAAGCGCCCGAAGGACGAGATCAAGCAGCGCGTCCACGAGCTGCTCTCGCTAGTCCAGCTCGAGGGGCTGATCGACCGTTATCCGTCGCAGCTCTCGGGCGGCCAACGTCAGCGAATGGCGCTTGCCCGGGCGCTCGCGGTGGAGCCGAAGGTGCTGCTGCTCGACGAGCCGTTCGGCGCCCTCGACGCCCGCGTGCGCACCGAGCTGCGCCGGTGGCTGCGGCGCCTGCACGAGGAGGTCCACGTGACCACGGTCTTCGTCACCCACGACCAGGAGGAGGCGATGGACGTCGCCGAGCAGATCGTGGTCATGAACGAGGGGCGGGTAGAGCAGGCGGGCGTCCCGACCGACCTCTACGACCACCCGGCGACCGAGTTCGTGATGAGCTTCGTCGGCACCACGAACCGGATCGGCGCCTTGCTGGTACGCCCTCACGACGTCGAGATCGGCCACGTCCGCGGCTCGCGCAGCGAGGAGGCGATGGTCGATCGGATCGTCCACCTGGGCTTCGAGGTGCGGATCGAGATGACGCTCGCCGACGGCAGCCCCCTGATCGCCCAGCTCACCCGCGCCCAGGTCGAGGAGCTCGAGCTCCTCGAGGGCCAGATCGCCTACGTCGAGCCGCGGCGGGCTCGTGTCTTCGACGAGAACGGGGCCGCCCCGCGGACCGAGGAGCTGGCGCTCGCTTGACGCTCGCGACCCTCGTTGCCTGGGTGATGCTGGCGGTCCTGATCGCCTGGTTCGGGATCGTCCTCCTGGCGACCTTCCGCCAGCTCGACGGGGAGGTCCGCAAGGCATCCAAGGCCTCCGAGGAGGATCGCTAGTCAGCTCTCCGCCCGGGCCTCGGGACGCTGCGAGAGCGCGGGGATCGGCGCCGGCAGCTCCCCGGCGACGACGTCGGCGAGGGTGACCGACTCGAGCACCCCGCGGACGTTGGCGCGCAGCGCCAGCCAGACGTCGCGCAGCGGCTCGCAGCCGGTCGGGTACTCGATCTCGTCCGGCGATTCGCCGCGCACGGTCGCCAGCGGGCCCTCGACCGCGCGGATCACCTCGGCGAGGGTGATCTCGGTCGGCTTCCTCGCCAGCCAGTAGCCGCCGTCGCTGCCGCGGCGGCTGTGGATCAGCCCGTGCACCCGCAGCTCGGCGAGGATGTTCTCGAGGAAGCGCATCGGGATCGCTTGCGCGGCGGCGATCAGCTCGCCCTTCGCCGGCGCCTGCTCCGAGGCGTCCGCAGTCGCGAGCTCGACCAGCGCCCGCACCGCGTAGTCCGCTTTCGCCGAGACCCGCATCGCCCTACTCTACGGCTGCCTCCGTAGCTCAACTGGCCAGAGCAGCAGGTTTTTACCCTGAAGGTTGAGAGTTCGAGTCTCTCCGGAGGCATCGCATCCGAATAGCCTCACGCCACCGCCGCGATCGGGCTGCTCGGGGCGTCTGCTTCGTCCTCGTCCGCCGCACGCCCCGGGTCGCCGCGGGGCGGATCTTCACCCGGCGTCACCAAGCGCCCCCCGGCGGATACGGCCTGACCTCCTCCAGGACCACCCTGCCGCCGATCTCGACCCGCCCGCCGGCGAGCGGCCGAGCGTGGATCACCGATCCACGCCCCTGGCGGATCTCGATCGCGCGGCCGAGCTGGGCGGCGAGCCGCATCGCCGCCGAGCCGGTCGCCTCGTCCTCGGGCACCCCGGCCCCGGGCGCAAAGACCCGCTCCCTGATCAATCCCGCGGCCTCGTCGAGCCAGGCCCAGACCCCGACCAGCCCGCGATCGCGCGGCGGCTCTGCGAGAGCGTCGACCACCGCCGCCGAGTCGACCTGGATGAACTCGAACGGCGGCCCCCACTCGGGATCGCCGGCGCAGCTGGTCAGCTCGCCGTACCGCACCTGCACCTCTCCCGCCGGGGGCCTCAGGACCTCGACCGGCGCCCCGACCTCGCGCAGCAGCCACGCCGTCCCGACCAACGGATGCCCGGCGAGCGGCAGCTCGACCTCGGGGGTGAAGATCCGGATCTCGCCTCGCCGTCGATCGACAACGAACACGGTCTCGGCGAAGCCGAGATCGGCCGCAACCGCCTGGCGCTCGGCCTCGGGCACCGCAGCGCCGTCGAGGAAGACGCCGAGGCCGTTTCCGCCCGAGCCGTCGGGCGCGCAGAAGACGCGCACGACGTGCAGCGACCGGCCCGCGCGCGCCGAGCCGGTCAGTGGCGAAAGTGGCGGTGGCCGGTGAACACCATCGCGACGCCGGCCTCGTCACAGGCGGCGATCACCTCGTCGTCGCGCTTCGAGCCGCCGGGCTGGATCACGGTCGCGGCTCCGGCGCGGATCGCCGCCAAGGGGCCGTCGGGGAAGGGGAAGAAGGCATCCGAAGCAACCGCCGAGCCGGAGAGCCGCTCATCGGCCTGGTCGCCGAACGCGTCACGGGCCTTTTCGATCGCGATCCGAACCGAGTCCACCCGGCTCATCTGTCCCGCTCCGATCCCGACCGTCGCCATCTCGTGAGCGAAGACGATCGCGTTCGAGCGCACGTGGCGACAGACCCTCCAGGCGAACAGCAGCTCGTCCCACTGCTGCTCGGTCGGCTCCGCGGCGGTCGGCACCGTCATCGACTCCCGTCCCTCCGCGATCCGGTCGGGATCCTGGACCAAGAGGCCGCCGCGGACCCGCTTCAGGTCGCGCTCGCGGGGCTCGTAGCGGATCGGCTCACCGGCTTCGAGCTCGAGGATCCGCACGGACTCCTTGCGGGTCAGGAGCTCGAACGCTCCGGCCTCGAACCCGGGTGCGAACAGGACCTCGACGAACTGCTCGTGCAGCCGCTCGGCGAGCTCTCGATCGATCGGCCGGTTGAACACGATCACGCCCCCGAACGCGGACATCGGATCGCAGGCGGCGGCCCGTCGGTAGGCGTCGCCCGCGTTCTCCGCGACGGCCACCCCACAGGGGTTGTTGTGCTTGACGATCACGCAGGCGGGCTCGCTGAACTCGTCGAGCAGCCGGCGTGCCGAGTCGAGGTCGAGCACGTTGTTGAACGAGAGCGGCCTGCCGTGCTGCTTTGCGAGCCCGGAGAGCACGTGCGGGCGCCCGCCCCCCTCGACGTACAGCCCCGCCTTTTGATGTGGGTTCTCCCCGTAGGCGAGCTCGATGAACTTCTCGTGCGCCATCACCCAGTGGTCCGGGTAGGACTCGTATCGAAGCGCGAACCAGCGGCTGATCGCGGCGTCGTAGGTCGCCGTGTGGGCGAACGCCTCGTTGGCGAGCCAGTGCCTGGTCTCGGCGGAGATCTTGCCCTCCGACTCGGCCAGCTCGGCGAGCACGGCGTCATAGCTCTCCGGCCTGACGAGCACGGCCACATCGCGGTGGTTCTTGGCGGCGGCGCGGATCATCGTCGGGCCTCCGACGTCGATCCTCTCGACCGCCTCCTCCTCGCTCACCGCGGGCTTGGCGACGGTCTCCTCGAACGGGTAGAGGTTGACGCAGACGAGGTCGATCGGCTCGATGCCCTCGGCCTCGAGGGTGGCGACGTGAGCGGGATCGTCGCGGCGCGCCAGCAGCGCGGCATGAAGGCGCGGATGCAGTGTCTTCACCCGGCCGTCGAGAATCTCCTCCGAGCCGGTGAACTCGGCCACATCGGTGACCGCGATCCCCGCCTCGCGGATCGCGGTCGCGGTGCCGCCGGTCGAGAGGAGCTCGACCTCGAGTGCCGCCAGCCCGCGGGCGAACTCGATCACCCCGGTCTTGTCGGAGACCGAGATCAGCGCCCGGCGGACGTGGACCGGGCTGCCGGTGGGCGGCGCTCCGCCCTCCTCACTGATCGCCGTCTCGATGCTCACCGCTGCCGAGTCTATGCGCGATCCCGGCCGCCCGCGCCGGCCTCGATCGCGACCACGCGGCCGCCGCGCGGATCGACCTCGACCCGACCGGCGGCGATCATCCGGATCGCCTCCGGGAGCAGCGCGTGCTCGGTGGCGTGGATCGTCGCTTCAAGCGCGCCGCGGTCGCGGTCCTCCGGTACCGGCACCGCACGCTGGAGGATGATCGGCCCCGAGTCGACGCCCTCGTCGACGAAGTGGACCGTGACGCCGGTGACCCGGACGCCGTGAGCGAGCGCCTGGCCGATCGCGTCGAGACCGGGGAAGGCCGGCAGCAGCGCCGGGTGCACGTTGACGATCCGGCCCTGGAAGCGGCGCACGAACCTCGGGTCGAGGAGCTGCATGTAGCCGGCCAGGACGATCAGGTCGACTCCCCGATCGGAGAGCCAATCGGCGATCGCCAGATCGCGCCGGCCCCGGTCGGCGAACCGCTCGGCGGGGAACTCGGCGACCTCGATCCCGGCCGCGGCGGCCCGCTCGAGCGCCGGCGCGCCGGACCTGTCGGAGCCGACCGCGACGACCGCGACTCCCTCACGGCCGTGGACCTGATCGAGGATCGCCTGCAAGTTGGTCCCGGTTCCCGAGGCCAGCACGGCGACCCGGAAGCTGGCCGGAGCTCGCTCCATCGGGCGCCACCCTAGATCGTCCGGACGCCGCCGGGTGTCAGACTGCGCGCATGCGACAGCGGGTCAGCGTGATCACCCTCGGCGTCTCCGACCTCCCGCGTGCCCGCCGGTTCTACGAAGCGCTCGGTTGGCGGACCGGGGCGGAGCCTGATGACGACGTCTGCTTCTTCGCTGCCGGTGACATGGTCCTGGCGCTCTGGGACCGCGTCCGGCTAGCGGCCGACAGCTGCGTCGAGGACACGGGCGGCTGGGGCGGCGCCACGCTGGCGCTCAACCTCGGCACGCCGGAGGAGGTCGACGCGGTGACCGAGGAGGCCCGGGCGGCGGGCGCCCGGATCGGCCGCGAGCCGGCGCCGACCTTCTGGGGTGGTTACAGCTCCGTCTTCATCGATCCCGACGGCCATCCCTGGGAGGTTGCCCACAACCCGCACTGGACGCTGACCGCGGACGGAGGCGTCCGGCTGGGAAGCGACGGTTAGGCGGCGCGCTCGGTCGCGACCAGCTTCGGGAACCGGCCCCCAGTCGAGCGCAGGACGCCACCGTCCAGCAGCGCATCGACCTCGCGCAGCAGCTCATCCGCCCGCCAGTCGTCGTACACGCCGTAGCCCGGGAGCTCGTCGTAGCCGTGCCGGAGGACGACCTTGCTGCGCCCGCCGCGCAGGATCTCGACCGCCCGGGTGCGGCCGATCGATGGACTCGCCTCGCGCACCACCCGCAGGATCGCCTGCTCGACGGAGGGGCGGTCGTCGCTCGCCGCTCGCCGCTCGCCGTTCGCCGCCGGCCGTTCGGGTTCGACCTCGACCGACGAGCGACGAGCGACGAGTGGCGAGGGGCCATCGCACACGTCGCAGCATCTCCCCGCCGCCTCGGGATCGCTCCGATCGCCGAAATGGCGCAACAGCGACTCGCGCCGGCAGCGCCCGCCCTCGACGAAGCCCCAGATCTCGCGGTACTGGCGCCAGCGGTGGCGCTTGGCCTCGGGGTCGTCGACCTGGTTGATGAAGAAGACGTGCAGGCCCTTGTCGCGCTTCTCCGCCAGCAGCACGCAGCGCGAGTCGCGCCCGTCCCGCCCTGCCCGCCCCGCCTCCTGGTAGTAGGCCTCGAGCGAGGCGGGTACGGTCTCGTGGACCACCGTCCGCACGTCGGGCTTGTCCACCCCCATCCCGAATGCATTGGTCGCGACCACGACCGGGGACTCACCGGACATGAAGGCGCGCTGAGCAGCCGCCCGGGGCTCTCGCTCCATCCCGGCGTGATAGGCCGGGACGCGGAGGTCGAGTGCCCGCGAGAGGCGGGCGGCGGTCTCGTCGGTCTTGCGCCGGGTGCCGGCGTAGACGATCGCCGGCAGGGCGCCGGGCTCGCTGAGCAGCGCCAGGGTCGCTCGTTCCTTCGCCCGCGCGGAGGCGACCGGGACGACGTCGTAGGAGAGGTTCGGGCGGTCGAACCCGGTCGTGATCCGAACCGGGTCGGCAAGCCCGAGGCGGCGGCCGATGTCGAGCGCCACGCGGGGTGTCGCGGTCGCCGTGGCGCCGAAGATCGACCCCGCTCCGAGCGCCCGGGCGACGTCGCCGAGGCGAAAGTAGTCGGGCCGGAAATCGTGCCCCCACTGGCTCACGCAGTGGGCTTCGTCGACCACGAACAACCCGACGTCCGCTCCGCGCAGGCGGTCGAGGAAGCCGGGGGTCGCGAACCGCTCCGGGGCGACGTACAGCATCCGGACCTCTCCCGCCAGCGCCCGCTCGAGCGCCGACCGGTTCTGCCCGGGATCGCGCTGGGCATTGACGAGCGCCGCCTGCCCACCGACGTTGTCGACCTGGTCCTGCATCAGGGAGACCAGGGGCGAGACGACGATCGTCAGCCGAGTGGAGATCAGGGCCGGCAGCTGGTAGCAGATCGACTTGCCGGCGCCGGTCGGCATCACCAGCAGCAGGTCGCGCCCCGCGACCGCCGCCTCGACCGCCTCGAGCTGGCCGGGCCGGAACCGCGGGTGGCCGAAGTGATGCCCGAGGGCCGCTGTCAGGTCCGCGTTCAGGCCGCGCCCTGGACCACGGGAAGCTGCTCGAGCGCGAACTTGCCGTTCGCCCCGTCGCTGTCGCCGAGCGGATAGTCGCCGGTGAAGCAGGCGTCGCAGTGGACGTTGCGCGGCGTCCCCACGGCTTCGTAGACACCGTCGATCGACAGGTAGGCGAGCGAGTCGGCGCCGATCTCGTCGGCGACCTCGTCGATCGTCCGCCCGTGGGCGATCATCTCCTCGCGGGTCGACATGTCGACCCCGTAATGGCAGGGATGGCGGATCGGGGGAGCGGAGATCCGCAGGTGGACCTCGAGTGCTCCCGCGTCGCGCAGCATGCCGATGATCTGGCGAGTTGTGTTCCCGCGGACGATCGAGTCGTCGACCACGACCAGGCGCTTGCCCGAGACGATCTCGGGCAGCGGGTTGAACTTCATCCGCAGCCCGTGCTTGCGCAGCTCCTGGCCCGGCTGGATGAACGTCCGGGCGACGTAGCGGTTCTTGATCAGCCCGTCGTCCTTGGGCAGCCCCGACTCGCGGGCGAACCCGTTCGCAGCCGCGTTGCCAGAGTCGGGGACCGAGATCACCAGGTCGGCATTGACGGGGGCCTCGCGGGCGAGGATCTCGCCCATCCGGCCGCGCACCTCCTGCAGCACTCTGCCCTCGAGCCGCGAGTCGGGACGCGAGAAGTAGATCTGCTCGAAGACGCAGTGCGCCTGGCGGGTGGAGCGCACCACCTGGCGGGTCTCGAGCCCGTCGGCGGTCAGCGAGACCGCCTCGCCGGGGTGGACCTCGCGCACCGTCTCGGCCCCGATGATGTCGAAGGCGCAGCTCTCCGAGGCGACGCACCAACGGTCGCCGAGCCGCCCGAGCGACAGCGGCCGAACGCCGTGCGGATCGCGGAACGCGACCACGGCCCGCTTCGTCATCACCACGGTCGAGTAGGCGCCCTGCAGGCGCGGCATCACCTCGGCGACCGCACTCTCGATCGGTCGCGCCTCCTCGATCGAGAGCAGCGCGGCGATGATCTCCGAGTCCGAGGTGCCGCGGAAGTTGATCCCGCGCTCGCGCAGCTCGTTGTAGAGCTCGACCGCGTTGGTCAGGTTGCCGTTGTGGGCGAGCGCGACCTCGCGCCCGTCATCGCGCCAGACCGGCTGTGAGTTCTCCCACGAGCCGCCGCCGGTGGTCGAGTAGCGCACGTGGCCGATCGCCATGTCGCCCTCGAGCGCCTGCAGCTTGCCCTCGTCGAAGACCTGGGAGACGAGTCCGGTATCGCGCAGGGTGGTGATGTGGCCGCCCTCGCAGGTCGCGATCCCCGCCGACTCCTGCCCCCTGTGCTGGAGCGCGTAGAGGGCGAAATAGGCGAGGCGGGCAGGGTCGCGACCCGGCGCGTGGACGCCGAATACGCCGCACTCGTCGCGCGGTCCGTCACGGTCGTGGATCGGCCGCTCGGTCTCACTGATCAACGGATCGAGCCCCCGGAGGCTGGGTCGGCGCAGGCGGGCCGCCTGCAGGAAGAGGCTACCAACGACCCCGGATCCGGCTGTGCCAAATCGAGCGCCCGTGTGCCGATCGTCGCGCAGGCGTGTGGCGGATCAGACCGCCGTGACCGCCTCGGCGCGCTCGTCGAGTGAGCCCCAGGCGGCGGTGACGGCGGCGAGCGGAAGATCGACCTCGGCGTCTGCCGCCGAGATCCTGACCCGGTCACCCGCGCAGGCGCCGACCACGAATACGCCGATGCCCTCGCCCCGCAGAGCCTCGAGCTGGGCCCGCTCGCCGGCCAGCACGAAGCCCCCGGCTCCCTCGCCGAACAGCGCCGTCTCCGCGGAGCAGCCGCGAGCCTCGATCAGCTCGTCGAGGTCGGCCTCGATCCCGACGCCGCCCGCGATCGCCATCTCCGCCACCGCGCACCCAAGCCCGCCGTCGCTGATGTCATGGGCGGCGCGAACCCTGCCCGCCCGCACCGCCTCGCGCACCGCGTCGATCGCCGCCCGGACCTCTGCGATCGCCGGAGCCGGAAGCCCGGGACCGAGCTCGCCCCGCAGCTTGGTCAGCTCCGAGCCCGCCGGCGAGGGCGCGAACGGACCGCAGACGGCGATCGCGTCGCCGTCGGCGAGCGCCAGCCCTCCCGCGCGCCGCGGGTCGGGCAGCTCGCCGACCATCCCGACCACCGGGGTCGGGTAGATCGGCCCGGCGTCGGTCTCGTTGTAGAGCGAGACGTTGCCGCCGACCACCGGCACCGCGAGCGCCACGCAGGCGTCCGCCAGTCCCCGGGTCGCGCGGTCGAGCTGCCAGGCGACCGCCGGCCGCTCGGGATTGCCGAAGTTGAGGCAGTTGGTGAGGCCGAGCGGCTGGGCGCCCGCGCAGGCGAGGTTCTGCGCGCACTCGAGCACCGCTTCGACCGTGCCCGCATACGGGTCGCAGGCGACCCGGCGCCCGTTGCCGTCGATCGCGACCGCGATCGTCGCCCCGGCCTCGGGAAGGTGCAGGACCGCGGCGTCGCTGGTCCCGGGGCGTCGAATCGTGTGCGAGAGCACGATCGAGTCGTACTGCTCGAACGCCCAGCGCTTGCTGGCGATGCTCGGTGACGCCAGCAGAACAAGCAACGTTCCGCTCGCCTCCTCCCAGGGAGCGTCAGCGACCGGTGATCCCGGCGCAGCCGGGATTCGTCCGGGGGCGACCGGGTCAACTGAGGGCCGCACTCCGTCCAGTGCGGCCGAGAAGGTTGGTTCGTTGCCATATAGCCAGCCGTCCGGCTCGGCCGGCTCGAGGTCGTAGAGCGGGCACTCGTCGACCAGCGCGGCAACCGGCATCTCGCCGACCACCTCTCCGTCGCGAAGCACGCGGAAGTCCCTGCTCGACGTCACCTCGCCGACCACCGCGGCGCCGGTCTCCCAGCGCTCGCAGACGGCGAGCACCTCGTCCACGCGAGCCTGCTCGACCACCGCCAGCATCCGCTCCTGGGACTCCGAGACCATGATCTCGAACGGCTCCATCCCCTGCTCGCGCAGCGGGACCCGGGCGACGTCGACGTCGATCCCGACCTCGCCGCTCGACGCCATCTCGGCCGCCGAGGAGGTGAGCCCGGCGGCCCCGAGGTCCTGCAGTGACACCAGCAGCCCGGACTCGAGCAGGCAGAGACAGCACTCGAGCAGCTTCGCCTCCTCGAATGGGTCGCCGATCTGGACCGAGGGCCGTTTCGAGTCATCGCCCTCCTCGAGCTCGGCCGAGGCGAGCACCGAGGCGCCGCCGATCCCGTCGCGCCCGGTCGAGGCGCCGATCAGGACGACGGCGTTGCCGGGCCCGGCCGCCGCCGCTCTGACCATGCGCTCGCGGCGCGCGAGCCCGACGCACATCGCGTTGACGAGGCAGTTCTGCTCATAGGGAGCCTCGAAGTAGACCTCGCCGCCCACCGTCGGGACCCCGATCGAGTTGCCGTAGTGACCGATCCCGGCGACCACGTGGTCGAACAGATAGCGCGAGCGCTCGGAGTCGAGCTCGCCGAAGCGCAGCGAGTCGAGCACCGCGATCGGCCGCGCGCCGAGCGCGAACACGTCGCGAAGGATCCCGCCGACCCCCGTTGCGGCGCCCTGGAACGGCTCGACAGCGCTCGGATGGTTGTGCGACTCGACCTTGAAGGCGACCGCCCAATCGCTGCCGACCGCGACCGCGCCGGCGTTCTCGCCCGGTCCCATCAGCACCCGGGGCCCATCGGTGGGCAGGCGGCGCAGCAGCTTGCGGGAGTGCTTGTAGGCGCAATGCTCGGACCAGAGCAGGCTGAACATCGCCAGCTCGACGTCGTTGGGCTCGCGCCCGAGCTTCTCGACGATCAGCTCGAACTCGGCGTCGGTGAGGCCGAGCTCGCGGTGCCTGGCGTCGGAGACGGTCAAGGCGCGCAGTATCGCGTCTCTGCATGTCGCCGTTCAGGCCGGCGTGGCGACCGCTGCTCCGACGCCGCGGGCGTGTTGTGATCCTCCGATGGCGACCTCGATCCGAACCCGCGGCACTGTGGCGGCCCTGGCGCTGCTCACGGCGCTGATCGCGCCCGCCGGCGCCGGCGCCGGCAGCTCGGAGGAGCCGCCGAAGGCCGAGCTCGCCAGCACCGGCAACGACTCCGAGCTGGTCCAGAGCGTCTCGATTGCCACCGCGCCCGGGCTCAAGGAGCGGGTGGTGATGTCGCTCGGGCCCGAGGAGCTGAAGCGGATCGAGGCGGGCGACCGAATGCGGGTCAGTGGCGAGGTCCAGGTCTCGACCACGTGCGTCGCCCGCGGTCCGCGTTGCGTCGGGCGCCGTTACGAGTTCAACCCGACCGTGTCCGCACGGATCGTGCTCGCCGCCGCGCCTGAGCCCGGCGCCGAATCGATCCCGCTCTCCGAGCCCGAGCAGGCCCTCTGCAAGCAGCGCCGGCCGAACCGCAACCACCACTGCACGCTCGCCTTTCCCAACCTCGAGACGGCGGTCGCCGACCCCGACGCCCTTCCCTGCCCGGCCAACGCCTGCTACGTGAACATGCTGCTCGGGGCGTCGAACCGCAATGCCAGCCGCGGCAACCGGGTCGTCCTCGGCGCCGACCTGCCCGATGGCGGGGTGAAGGGCGACAAGGGCAGGCTGAACGTGGTTCAAGCGCGCGGCGAGGTCCCGCCACCGGCCGGCCAGTCGACCCTCGAGCTGGTCAGCGACGCGCTGCCGCTGACCGAGGGCAAGAAGGTCAAGCGCCGCGTCGTCCACTCGCTCCCGGTCGCCGCGCCGGCCAAGGGCGAGGTGCTCGCCTTCGACGGCGGCTACACGGCGACGATCGGACAGCTGCCGTTCAACACCTTCATCTCCTCGCGGGTGATCCTCGCCGAGACCCCGACAGCGACCGATCCCAGCGGGCTGGCCCGCAGCGCGGTGGCGCTCCGTGGTGACGCCACCGAGGCCAACGGGTTCAACTGCACCCAGGGTCCGAGCGGCTTCGCCTCCCCGTGCACGAGCGTCAAGGCCGGTGCGATCCGGATCACCAAGGACGCCGTCGACAGCTCGGGCCTGCCGGCGACCCTGTACCTGAATCTCGTCGGGTCGGCGAAGCCGCTGCTCGTCGACGAGCGGGTGAAGCGCTCGCAACGGATCGAGCTCGGGGTGTCGTCCGGGCTGGCGCTCGCCCGCTACACGCCCGGGACCTGAACCTGCGGCGCAGCCGGAGCTAGCCGGGGGCGACGGCGGACTTCTCCCGCGCCCGACGCTCGCCCTCCTCGCTGGCGAGCTGATAGCCGAGCTCGACCAGCATGTCGCCGGCGACGGACTCGTACTCGGCGACCTCCTCCGGCGTCATCCGCTCGCGCCACATCCCGACCCGGTCCGAGCGTGGGGGCTCGTTGGCGAGCCGGTGGCTGTCCAGCCGCGCTGCGGCGGGCTGCGGGGGCCGGTTCTTGCGCGGCAGCTCCCGTGCCTTCTCGGCCAGGCGCTCGGAGGCGCGCTCGTGGTAGTCGAGCATCACCGGGTCGAAGTCGAGCTCGATGAACTCGCAGACCCGGCGCAGGACGCCCTCGGTGTCGGCGATCAGCTCCTCGAAGCGGACCTCGTTGTAGTGCTCGATCGAAGGCGCCATCTTGCGCGCCTTGCGGATCCGGTTCCGCCACAGGCGCGCCGACTGCTCGTACGTCTCGGGACCCCAGTTCATCCGCAGGTGGGAGAGTGAGACGTCGCGACCGTCGCGAATGATGTGGAGGAAGCGCGCCTCGGGCAGAACCCTCTGGATCCGCCGCATCTCCTGCACGTACCCCGGCGTCTTGTCCCCGTAGCGCCGCTTCCCCTCGCGCTCGACGTAGAGCATGTAGAAGGCGCGGATCGCGTCGGCTGCGGTGAGCGGGTCGAGCGCGGCGATCCGCGCCCGGAGCTCGGCTGCGTCGAGGTGGAAGTCCCCCCAGCGCTTGTGGTCGATCGCCAGGTTGGCGGCCTCCTCGGGGGTCCGCGGCGAGCGCTCGAAGGCCTTGATCAGCTTCGGCACCCAGTGGGTCTCGCCGGGGATCGCGACCTCGGGATGAGAGTCGAGCATCAGCCGCAGCAGCGTCGTCCCCGATCGGGTGACGCCGCAGACGAACGGAGCGGGAGGCGGCTCCGGCGTGCGCCCACGCAGCCGCCGCCCGGCGAGGATGATCCGAGCCCGCTGGCGGTAACGGTCGATCTGATCGAGAACGCTCATCCGCGGCCGTTCAAGCTACCCGTTCGCGCCCAGGAGCTCGCCGAGGCCGCGCACCGTCTCGTCCCAGCGCCGCTCGCGATCGCGTACCCGGATCGCGCCGGCGCCGAGCTCGGATCGCTCGTCGTCGCCGGCGAGCCGCTCGATCGCCGCGGTGAGCGCGCCGACGTCGGGCTCGAGCGCGGTGATCCCCGACCTCGCCGTGCCGGCCTCGTGCGAGTCGACCAGAAGCCCGTTGACCCCGTCGTGGATCGCCTCGTTCATCGGCGGCGCGTCGTTTGTGATCGCCGGGATCCCGAACGCGATCGCCTCGTAGAGAGGCAGGCCGAGACCCTCCCAGCGCGCCGGTGCAAGGATCACGTCGCAGTCCGCCAGCCGGCGCAGGTGCTCGTCCGTGGGCAGGTCTCCGACCTGCAGCTCGATTCGTGGATCGCGTTCGGCGGCCGCCTCTGCCGGGCGCAACTGCTTGCGCTCGACCTGCGCCGTGATCAGCAGCCGCAGCCGGGGGTCGTTGGTCGCCTGAAACGCCTCGAGGACGGGTGCGAGCGGCTTGCGGTGCCCGAGAAAGCCTCCGGGAAAGACATACCTCACCATCCCCGTCTCTCCTCCAACCCCGGCCCCCCCGGACGCGAAGCGGAGAGGTGCCGGGCGGTGGTTCCCGCGGGTCAGCCGAGGCACGGATGTCGCGGGCTACGGCCAGCAGCTCGGGGTGACAGCCCCAGGGGATGTAGGGGCTGTCGATACCGAGCTCGGCGTAGCGCTGCTGCTCGGCGCGGGTGAGGGAGAAGACGATCTCGAAGGCGTCACGGGCGCCGGCGACGTGCTCGGGCGCGAAGTGCTCCCAGACGAACCGCCCGATCGTCCGCACGCCTCGTCCTCGCAGCTCGGCGAGCTCGGCGAACTGGTAGTTCTGATCGCAGAAGACGGCCTCGATCGCGTTCTCCTCGATCCAGGCGAGGTACTCGCCGAGGGGGATCTCGTAGGCGGAGGCCTCGGTCACCCCGGGCTGGTCCCAGACGTCATCGCGATCGAGTGCACCGGGCCGCGGTCCGCGCTCCTTCTTCGGCCGCGCGAGGACGAAGGTCCGATGGCCGAGCTGCTCGAGCGCCGAGCGGGTCTGGCGCCCGACGACGGGTTGGCCGCGGTTGAACCACTTGCTGACGACCCCGATTCGCACGCTCAGCCGATCCCCTCCAGCAGCTCGGCCAGGCCGTCGACGGTGCGCTGCCAGCTTCGCTCGCCCTCCCGCAGGCCGAGGGCGCCGGCCGCGAGGCGGCGGCGCTCCGTCTCGTCACCGAGCCGTTCGATCGCCCCGGTGAGCTGGTCGAAGTCGGGGTCGAAGGCCGGGATTCCCGAGCCCGCCTCGCCCCAGGGCACCGAGTCGACGCAGATCCCGTTCAGGCCGTCGATCACGATCTCGTTCATCGGCGGGGAGTCGTTGGTGATCGACGGCATCCCGAACGCGACCGCCTCGTAGAGCGGCAGGCCGAGTCCCTCCCAGCGCGAGGGCGAGAGGCAGACGTCGCAGCTCGCGAACTGGCGCAGGTGTTCGTCGGTGGGACGGTCCTCGAGCTCGACCACGACCCGCGGGTCGCCCCCCGCCGCCTGCTCGAGCTTGCCGCCCTTGCGGTCGACCTGGCCCCGGACGAGCAGCCGCAGGTGATCGCCACGAGCGCGGGTGAACGCCTCGACGATCTCGGCGAACGGCTTTCGCTTGCCCATGAAGCTGCCGGGAACGTAGAACCAAACCCGTCCCTTGGCAGACCCCGCCGGCCCCGGACGCGAAGCGGAGGAGCCGGGGGGCAGGTATTCGAGCAGTTCCGGGTGGCAACCCCAGGTGAGCAGTGGGCTGTCGATACCGAAGCTCCGGTAGCGCTCCTGCTCGGCGCGGGTGAACGAGTAGATCACGTCGTAGGCGTCTCGGGCGGGCTCGGCGTGCTCGGGCGCGAAGTGCTCCCAGACGAAGCGCCCGACCGTCCGCACCCCGTTCGCACGCAGGGCCGCGATCTCGGCGAACTGATCGTTCTGATCGCAGAGCACGACCTCGAGCGCGTTCTCCTGCGCCCAGCGCTCGTACTCGGCGGCGGGGACGTCCGCCTGGGACGTCTCGGTCACCCGAGGCTGGTCCCAGACCGGATCGGCGACCCGCTGCTGGCGCGCCCGCGGCCCCTTTCCCTGCCTGGCGAGGACGAAGGTCTCGTGTCCGAGCTCGTCGAGCGCCGAGCGGATGTACCTGGAGACCACCGCCTGGCCCGAGGCGAACCACTTCGTCACAAGGCCTACACGCACCGCAACAGTCCTCGGCTTGGCGTCCGGTGCTTGCGGGTCAGTGGGGCGTGCCGGCCGTTGCCGCCTCGAGCTTGGCCTCCGCCTCTTCGATCGCGTCGGCGCCGACCGGGTAGCCGAGCTCGGCCAGCAGGTCGCCGGCAACCGCCTCGAACTGGCCGCGCTGCTCCGCCGTCATCTGCGTGCGCCAGCGTGCGACTCGGTCTGCGCTCGGAGGCTTGGTGGTCATCGCGTGGGTGGCCATCCGGCGCTCGACGCTGAGCTCCTTCGCGCGCCCGTCGCCCGGCAGCGCCCGCGCCATCTCCTTCAACCGCTCGCCGGAGCGCTCGTGATAGCTCAGCATCGCGTCGTCCCAGGGCAGGTCGACGAACTCAGCGACCCGGTGAAGCGCGCGCTCGGTGTCGAGGATCAGGTCCTCGTAGCGGACTTCCGTGTAGTGCTCGAGTTGCGGGGAGTCCTCGCGGGCCTTGTCGATCTTCTTCCGCCAGCGTCGGGCGACGTCGTCGGCGGTCAGCTCACGGACCGTTCGGTCGAGAACCGAGAGCGCCACGTCGCGTCCGTCACGGATCACGTGTACGAAGCGCGCCTCCGGGAGCGCCCGCTGGATCAGCTTCATCTTCTGCACGTAGGTGGGCGTCTTCTCTCCCCAGCGCGGCTTGCCCTGCTGCTCCATGTAGGCCTCGTAGAAGGTGCGCACCGCAGGGCCCGGCCGGAGCTTGGGCAGCGCCCGCAGCCTGGTCAGCATCTGCTCGTCGGAGAACCCGAAGTCGCCCCACTCGCGGGCGGACTTCATCGCCGCCAGGGCGTCCTCCGGCGTCGCTCCGGGCTCGCGCACGGCCTTGATCAGGTCAGGGACGAAGTGGGTCTCGGGCGGGATCGTGAGCTCGGGATGGGCGTCGAGCATCATCCGCAACAGGGTCGTGCCGGAGCGGTTCATGCCGACCACGAACACGGCCGGCGGGCGGCGTGCGTCGTCCTTGCTTGATCGGGAGAAGAGGCCCATCTCGTTGGCCGCGCGAGCCTCAGCGAGGCAGGGGGAAGGCTCGGGCGAGCGGTTGAGGATAGCCGCTCAGTTGCCCCGCAGCCGGGCCAGCAGCCCCCCGCTCTCGCCGCGGGCCGAGCGATCCTTCGCCTGCGCCCACTCCTCAGGGGGGATCCAGTCCTCGCGCGGGCTCGCGGTCTCATAGCCCAGCTCGTCGAGCAGGTACCCGGCCGCCTGCTCGAACTCCGCGTTCTCGGATTCGCTCATCTCGCGCTTCCACACCGCCAGCCGCTCGGGATCGGGCGGCTTGGTGGTCATCTCGTGTGCCGCCACCCGCTCGCCGGCCTCGCGCTCGGGGCGGGCCCGGGTCGCGGGCAGCGCCCCGGCCATCTCCTGCAGCCGCTCGGAGGCGCGCTCGTGGTAGCGCAGCATCACCGGGTCGTAGTCGAGCTCGACCAGCTCGCAGACACGGCGCAGGACGACCTCGGTGTCGGCGACCAGATCCTCGTAGCGGACCTCGAGGTAATCCTCGGCGCTGATCGCGGCCGCGTCCTCGCGCGACTTGATGATCCGCTTGCGCCATCGCCGAGCCATCTCACGCGGCGGGAGCGGCTTGCGGCCGCGCTTGATCATGCGAGCGCTCTGCGACAGCCCGGCGTCGCGGCCGTCCCGGATCACGTGCACGAACCGTGCCTCGGGGAGCGTCTTCTGGATCTTTTTCATCTTGCGCACGTAGTCGGGGGTCTTGTCACCCCAGCGCGACTTGCCGTGCTTGTCGGCGTAGAGCCGGTAGAAGGCGCGCAAGGCGTCGGCGGTGTTGAACGGCTCGACCGCCTCGAAGCGCTCCAGCAGCTCGCCCTCGTCGAGGCCGAAGTCGTTCCAGCGTCGGCGCTGGTCGACGACGATCGCCCGGGAGGCGATCGCGGGGGAGAAGCGGATCCGTCCCGACGCCTGGATGAGCGGGTTGACGAAGTGCGTCTCGGGCGGGATCGCGAGCTCGGGGTGGGCATCGAGCATCATCCGCAGCAGGGTGGTGCCCGAACGGCCGACGCCGACGACGAACGGGGCGGGCGCGCCCGGCTCGGCGCGGCCGCGGAGGCGACGGTTGCGCAGCATCCTGATCGAGTAGTCCGGCATCAGTTCGAAACGCCGTTGGCCCGGTCGTAAAGAGGAGCCAACGGCGGCACTTCAGGATGCCACGTCGTAGCCGAGCTCGGCCAGCAGGGCTCCGGCCTCGGCCTCGAACTGGACCAGGTCGGCCTCGCCCATGCCCTCGCGCCACCCGCCTGCGCGCCCGGGCTCCGGCGGCCCGGTGGCGAGGGCGTGGGCCCGCCGCCGCTCCTCTCCGCTGCGCCCGGGCCGCGTGCCCGCCGGGTCGAGGTCGGAGAGCTCGGCGAGCCGGGCGCCCGAAGTGCGGTGGTAGTCGAGCATCGCCGGCTCGAACTCGAGCTCGATCAGGGCGCAGACCCGCCGCAGCTCGGTCTCGGGGGCGGCGACGAGGTCCTCGTAGCGAAGCTCGAGGTAGCGGCCTCGAAGCCGGCGCGCCTGCTTGCGAGCGGCCTCGATTCGCCGCCGCCACAGCCGCGCCGCATCGGCGATCGGCTTGCCGGCGCCCATCCCGCGGTTGCGGCGAGAGAGCGCCACGTCGCGCCCGTCCCGGATCAGGTGCACGAAGCGCGCCTCGGCCAGCACCGCGCCGATCGTCCGCATGTGGGCGACGTAGACCGGCGTCTTGTCACCCCAGCGCGGCTTGCCCTCGCGCTCGGCGCAGAGCTCGTAGAAGGCGCGCAGCACCCCTGCGACGCCGCCGTCGGAGAGCGCCTGCGCCCGCGCGCGCAGCTGCTCGGGCTCGATCCCGAAGTCGTCCCAGGCCCGCGAGCCGATGACGTCGCCGATCAGTTGCGCCGTCTCGGTGCCGGCCTCCGCCCTGGCGATCAGCTCGGGAACGAAATGGGTCTCGGCCGGGATCGCGAGCTCGGGATGGGCGTCGAGCATCATCCGCAGCAGGGTCGTGCCGGAGCGCCCGACCCCGACGACGAACGGTGCGGGCGCCGGCGGCCGGTCGCGGCCGCCCCGCCTCACGCCGGTGCCGGCGCGGCGCTTCGCGCCAGCGACTCGAACAGGCGCAGGCCATCGGTCGAGCCCGTCAGCGGATCGATCGCGTGCTCGGGGTGGGGCATCAGCCCAACCACGTTGCCGCGCTCGTTCGCGACCCCGGCGACGTCGGCGCTCGATCCGTTCGGGTTCTGGCCGGGGGCGTAGCGGAACACGATCCGCCCGCTCGCCTCGAGCTCAGCCAGCTCGGCCGCTGGAGCGAACCAGCGACCGCTCATGTGCTTGACCGGGATCGAGAGCCGCTCCCCGGGGGCCGCGGAGGAGGTCGCGACCGTCGCCGTGCTCTCGACCTCGATCTCCACCTGGCGACAGATGAAGCGCAATCCCTCGTTCGGCAGCAGCGCGCCGGGAAGCATGCCCGCCTCGCAGAGCACCTGGAAGCCGTTGCAGATCCCGAGCACCGGGCCGCCCGCGGCGGCGAACTCGCGCATCGCCTCCATCGCCGGCGCGAAGCGCGCGATCGCCCCGGCCCGCAGATAGTCGCCGTAGGAGAAGCCGCCGGGGATCACCACCGCGTCGAGGCCGCCGAGGTCGTCGTCGCCGTGCCAGATCAGGCGCGCGTCGCCGACCCGCTCGCACGCCAGCAGCGCGTCGCGCTCGTCACACGACCCCGGAAACTGGATTACACCTATCACCGGCCGTCTGCTCCGCTTCGCGTCCGCGACGGCCGGGTCCGCCGCAGTCCGCTCACGGCGCGCTCTCCACGATCTCCTCGATCTCGTAGTCCTCCACAAGGGGGTTGGCGAGCAGCTTCTCGCACAGCGACTCGAGCTCGGCCCCGTCCTCGGCCTCGAGCTCGACCAGGCGGCCGATTCGGACCTCCGAGACGCCCTCGAAGCCGAGCGCCGGCAGCGCCCGCTCGACCGCCTTGCCCTGCGGGTCGAGGATGCCCTGCTTGGGGCGGATCAGGACCCGGACCTTCACCCGGATGAATCTAGCGTCAGGCGTCGACGAGCGCGTCCCATGAACCCGGCAAGTCGCGAGCCGACCCGAGGCGGGCTCAGGTCGAGGGGCTCGCCATCGTCCGTCGCCAGCACCTCCGCGTACCCGGCATCCCGCAGCTGCTCCTCCATGCCGAGCAGACGGGCGGCGCGGCCCCAGCGCGGGTCCTCCTCGAGATGGATCGGCGCCTCGCGTTCGATCCTCGCGCTCGCCCACTCGACCACCGGCTCCGGCGCCGGGCGACCGAGGAGGCCAAAGACGGTTGCCAGCGCCGCTCGTGGGTCAGAGCGCAGGTCCTCCAGCCGCAGGCGCGAGAACCGGTCTCCGAACAGCCTTCGCCCGTCCCCCTCGGTCGTCTCAAAGGCCGACTTCCAGACCAGCAGCGGACGCAGGAAATCGGGGATCTCGGCCGGTAGCGCGAGCGAGCGGCGGCGTGCGATCACGTCCTCGGAGAGCCGCCGGCTCGACCACAGCCGCCTGCCGGTGCGGGCGGTGAAGAAGGTTTCGGCGTCGGGATAGATGTCGGTGCGGCGACGACGTCCGAGCAGCGTCGAGGCGGTCACCGCCCGCGGGTCGCGGAGCACGTGGACGACCGCCGCCTCGGGGTCGATCTCGGCCAGGGCGCCGAGCTTGTGGTGCAGACGGGTCTCCTTGATCGCCACCGAGGGCGCCTGGGCGAGCAAGTGGGCGAGCAGCTCGGCGACGTGGGCCGGGAGGTCGGGCTCGAGCTCGAGCTCAGGCGAGCGCGGGCCGCCCCAGTTGAAGAGCTCGACCTGCAGCTCCGGGTAGCGCTCGCCGCGAAAGCGCTCGCGAAGCTCGCGGGTCTCGGCGAAGGCGTCCTCGCCGCGCGCCCCGCTGCCACCGCCGATCGTCTCGGTGTCCTCGCGCAGTGGCTCGTAGAAGCAGCGCAGGCCCGGGTCCTCGAGCAGCGCATCGTGGACGATCGTGGTGCCCGAACGGCGTAGGCCGAGGACGAAGAGGTTCACGCCCCCAGCGTACGCAGCGCGGACTCAGCCGAGGTTGCGCTCGGTGATCCGCTCGTAGGCCTCGACGTACTTGGCGCGGGTGTTGGCGACCACCTCGTCGGGCAGCTCGGGCCCGGGCGGGGTGTGATCCCAGCCCGACGCGTCGAGCCAGTCGCGCACGTACTGCTTGTCGAACGAGGCCTGGGAACGCCCGGGCTCGTAGTCGGCCGCGGGCCAGAACCGCGATGAGTCCGGGGTCAGCACCTCGTCGGCGAGCACGACCTCCGCCCCCGGCGAGGAGCCGAACTCGAACTTGGTGTCGGCGATGATGATCCCGCGCTCCGCGGCGTGGGCGCGGGCGTGCTCGTAGAGCTCGAGCGTGACCCGGCGCAGCTCCTGCATCAACGCCCGGTCGCCGATCACCTCGACCGCGCGATCGAAGTCGATGTTCTCGTCGTGCTCGCCGATCTCCGCCTTGGTCGCCGGGGTGAAGATCGGCTCCGGCAGCTGCTCGGACTCGCTCAGGCCGGCGGGCAGCTCGATCCCGCAGACCGCCCCGGTCTCGCGGTACTCGCGCCAGCCCGAGCCCGAGAGATAGCCGCGGGCGACGCACTCGACCGGGTACATCTCGAGCTGCCTGACGCGCAGCGCTCGGCCGTCGACCTCCGCGGGCACGTCCTGGGACAGGTAGTGATTGGGGCAGATCTGGCCCGTGGTCTCGAACCAGAAAACGGACATCTGGGTCAGGACGCGGCCCTTGTCGGGGATCGGTGTCGGCAGGACCACGTCGTAGGCGGAGATCCGATTGGAGGCGACCATCAGCAGGTCCTGATCGACCTCGTACATCTCCCGGACCTTGCCGGACGAGTGAAGGCGAAGGTCGGAGAGGACGCCGCTCATCGACCGCGCGATCCTACAGCTCGGCCAGGTCGTCGCCGACCCGGATCGTGCCACTGCGGACGACGTCGGCGCGCAGCCCCGCGCGGCCGACCATCCCCTTCAGCACTCCCGGGCGGGTCAGTGACTGCAGGTGGTTGCACGGCTCGCACAGCTCGACCCCGAGACACTCGACGTCACCGACCCGGAACCGCCTTCCGACCAGGTCGTTGAGCCGGACCCCTCGGGTGAGCAGGTTGCGCCGCGACTCCTGATGGCTGAGCGGGATCCCGGTCTCGGCGCTGAACGACTCCAGCGCCTCGGCCTCGATCAGGGTGAGATCGCCGCCGTCGGGGCGCTTCGCCGGCTCGGCGAGGAAGTAGCGGTCGCCGCGCGGGCCCTGTTCCGCGAGCACCTCGACCGAGGCGACGGTCTCGGGCAGCGCCGATTCGGCCGGCGAGATCGCGATCTGCTCGACGGTTCCCGACATCGCGATCAGCATACGGCTGCCAATACCCCACCCCGGTATAGTTCCCCGACGTGGGCAGCAACGCGGCCGGATACGTCCAGGACAAGGAGGCCATCCTCCGCCGCCTGGCACGGATCGAGGGCCAGGTCGGCGGCGTGCGCAGGATGGTCGAGGACGAGGCCTACTGCGTCGAGGTCCTGACCCAGGTGGCGGCCGTGACCCGGGCGCTCGAGGGCGTCTCGCTGAAGCTGCTCGCCGATCACACCGGTCACTGCGTGCGCGACGCGGTCGCGCGCGGCGGCGACGAGGCGGACGAGAAGATCGACGAGCTGCTCGCCGCCGTCGAGCGCTTCGCGAGGACCCGGTGAGCACCGCGACGGCGGTTGCGCCGAAGCGCGATCGGGGGAGGGCCGGGCGTCGGCGGGACGCTCGGCCGCCGCGCGTGCCCCTGCCGAGGCCGCTGCAGACCGTCCGCTTCGTCGCCCGCCCGCTGTCCTTTCTCGAGCGCTGTCGGCGGCAGCTCGGCGAGACCTTCGAGGGGCAGCTGTACGGGCCCGGCGACGTTGTCTTCATCTCCGATCCGCCTTCGCTGAAGGCGCTGTTCGCGGCCGACCGGGTGAACACGATCGCTCCCGGGCGCAACGTGATCCTCGAGCCGCTGCTCGGTCCGGGCTCGCTGCTGCTGCAAGAGGACGACGAGCATCTGCGTCGCCGGAGACTGATGCTGCCCCCGTTTCACGGTGAGCGCATGCGCGCCTACGAGGGGGTGATCCGCGAGGCGACCGAGCGCGTGGTCGCGTCCTGGACGCGGGGTGAGGAGATCGCGCTGCACCCGGGCATGCAGGCGATCACGCTCGAGGTGATCCTGCGGGCCGTGTTCGGGGTCGAGGGTGCAGAGCGCAGGCGCGCGCTCAGCGGCGCGCTGGTCGAGCTGCTCGCCTCGACGGCCTCCCCGGTCGCGGTCGGGTACGCGATCCCCGGCGTCCGCGAGCTGCCGCCGTACCGGCGCCTGCACGCGCTGCGCCGGCGCGCGGATCGGGCGCTCCGAGACGAGATCGCCGAGCGCCGCTCCGACCCCGATCTGGGCTCGCGTCAGGACATCCTCTCGCTGCTCGTTTCGGCGCGCTTCGAGGACGGCTCTCGGATGGGCGACGCCGAGCTCCGCGACCAGCTGATGACCCTGCTGCTGGCCGGCCACGAGACGACCGCGACCGGCCTCGCCTGGGCGTTTGACCTGCTGCTCCACGACCGCGAGGCACACGAGCGACTGCGTGCCGAGCTCGAGTCCGGCGGGCACGACTACCTCGACGCGGTCGTCAACGAGTCTCTGCGGGTGCGCCCGGTGGTCCCGTTCACCGGCCGCGAGCTGCGCGCCGATGCCGAGCTGGGCGGGTTCGAGCTGCCTCGGGGGACGGTCGTGATGGCCGGGATCTACCTCGTCCACACCCGGCCCGACGTCTACCGGGACCCGTACGTGTTTCGACCCGAGCGCTTCCTCGGCGACGATCCACCCGACACCTTCACCTGGATCCCGTTCGGCGGCGGAACCAGGCGCTGTATCGGGGCCGCCTTCGCCCAGTTCGAGATGCGGATCGCGATCGAGACGATCCTGCGCTCGGTCGAGCTGCGTCCCGCCTCGCCGCGGCTCGAGCGGCCCGTGCGACGCAACGTGACCCTCTCGCCGGCCCGGGGGACGCGGGCGCTGATCGCCTGATCGGCTCAGCCGAGCCGCTCGAGGCGGGCGATCACCTCGGGCACGTGCGCGAGGTAGGCATCGGGGTCGAGGACCGCGTCCAAGTCAACGGGCGCCAGCTCCTCCGCTCCGCGTCCGGGGCTGTCGCGGCGCGCGGCGATCGCCTCGCCGAGCAGATCGCGAAACGGCGTCCCCTCGTCCCAGGCCTCCTGCGCCGCTTCCTGCACCAGCCGGTAGGCCTCGTCGCGGGTCATCCCGGACTCGATCAACGCGGTCAGCGCCCGCTGGCTGAACAGGGCACCGTGGGTGAGCTCGAGGTTGGCGCGCATCCGATCGGGGTGCACGGTCATCCCCTCGACCAGGCCCGTCGCCAGGTGCTGCATGTAGTCGAGCAGGATCGTCGCGTCGGGCAGGATCACCCGCTCGGCTCCCGAGTGAGAGATGTCGCGCTCGTGCCAGAGGGCGACGTTCTCGAGCCCCGCCTGCGAGTACCCGCGCAGGACCCGGGCGAGCCCGCAGATCCGCTCGGCGGAGATCGGGTTGCGCTTGTGGGGCATCGCCGAGGATCCCTTCTGCGATCCGGACGCGAACGGCTCCTCGACCTCGCGCACCTCGGTCCGCTGCAGGTTGCGGACCTCCTGGGCAAGGCGCTCCAACCCGGCTCCGGCGAGCGCCACCGCGCCGAGCAGCTCCGCGTGTCGGTCGCGGGGCACGACCTGGGTCGAGGCGTCCTCGGCGCGTAGCCCGAGCGCCTCCATCACGCTCGCCTCGACCGCCGGGGGGATCGAGGCGTAGGTGCCGACCGCGCCCGAGAGCTTGCCGACCGCGGCCTGCTCGAACGCCCGCCGCAGGCGGCCGAGGTTGCGGTCGGCCTCGAAGGCGAAGCCCGCCAGCCGCAGGCCGAAGGTCGTCGGCTCGGCGTGGACACCGTGGGTGCGCCCGACGCAGAGCGTGCTCGCGTGCTCGCGCGCCTTGGCGATCAGCGCGTCACGATAGGCGGTCGCGCCGGCGACCAGGATCGCTCCGGCCTCGACGAGCTGCAGCGCCAGAGCGGTGTCGAGGACGTCCGAGGAGGTGAGCCCGTAATGGACCCAGCGCCCGTGCTCGCCGAGCGAGGCCGAGACCACATCGACGAAGGCGGCGACGTCGTGGTTGGTGGTCCGCTCGCGCTCGCGCACCGCCTCGACCGTGAACGCGGCGTGCTCGCGACCCGCCGCCGCCGCCGCCGCCGGCACGCTGCCCTCGGCAGCCCAGGCGTCGGTGGCGGCAAGCTCGACCTCGAGCCAGCCCTGCATCCGCCGCTCGTCGCTCCAGACCGCTCCGATCTCGGCTCTCGTGTAGCGAGCGATCACGCGGTGATGATGCGCGCGGCGAGCAAGCCCGCGTTCTTGGCGCCGTCGATCGCCACGCAGGCCACCGGTACGCCCGGGGGCATCTGCACGGCGGAGAGCAGCGCGTCGAGGCCGCCGAGGCTCTTGCCGAGGATCGGGACCCCGATCACCGGCAGATCGGTATGCGCCGCGGCGACCCCGGGGAGGGCAGCGGACATCCCGGCGCCGGCGATCAGCACCCTCAGCCCCCTCATCCGTGCCGCGTGGCAATACTCGCGCACCTTCTCGGGATCTCGGTGCGCGCTCATCACCCGCACCTCGTAGCTGATCCCCGCCTCCTGCAGGGCCTCGCCGGCCGGCTGCATCTTTGGCTTGTCGTTCTTCGAGCCGAGGATGATCCCGACCCGAGGCGCGTCGACCTCGATCTCCTCGAACGTGGCCTCGACCTCGGACATCGACTCCGGGGGTGCGGCGGCCGGCGGATCGACCTCGGTCCCGGCGCTCGGCGTTGGCTCCTGGATCTCCACGCTCCTCCTTCGGTTCAGTTCGCTGCCGCCAGGGCCGCGACGGCCCGCTCGGCGATGTCGGTGCGCATCTGCATGCCGTCGAACTCGATCAGCTCGGCGGCGGCGTAGGCGCGGTCGCGGGCCTCCCCGGGCGTCGGCCCGAGCCCGGTCACGTTCAGCACCCGCCCGCCGGCGGTGACGATGCCGCCGCCGGCCTGCGCGGTGCCGGCGTGCGTGACCTCGACGTCTGCCGGAACCGCGTCGAGCCCGGTGATCAGATCGCCCTTCGACGAGCTCTCGGGATAACCGGCGGAGGCGAGGACGACGGTCACCGCCCATTCGGGCGAGAACCGCGCCTGTGCGCCGGAGAGCCCGCCGGGCTCGCGCGCCGCGAAGCAGAGCTCGAGCAGATCGGACTCGAGCCGTGGGAGCACGGCCTGGGTCTCCGGATCGCCGAAGCGACAGTTGTACTCGAGCACCTTCGGCCCCGCCTCGGTCAGCATCAGGCCGGCGTAGAGCACGCCCGCAAACGGGGTTCCGCGGCGGCCCATCAGCTCGACGATCGGCCGGTGGACCATGTCGGCGAGCCGGTCGACGCGCGCGGCGTCGAATCCCGCCACCGGCGAATAGCTGCCCATGCCGCCCGTGTTCGGCCCGAGATCGCCGTCGGAGATCCGCTTGTAGTCCTGCGCCGGTGCGAGCGGGAGCACGTTCTCGCCGTCGCATAGCGCGAGCAGGGAGAGCTCGGTGCCGTCGAGGTGCTCCTCGAGCACCACCTCGGTCTTGCCGAAGCGTCGCTCGACGAAGAAGGTCTCGATCGCCTGCTTGGCCTCGTCCTCGCTCGCGCAGATGATCACTCCCTTGCCGGCGGCGAGTCCGTCGGCCTTGAGCACCGCCGGATAGGAGGTCCGGGCGAGTTGATCGAGCGCCTCGGTGCGGCTACGAAGCACGGAGTGAGCGGCGGTCGGCACCCCCGCCTCGGCCATGACCGCCTTCGCGTGGACCTTCGAGCCCTCGAGCCGCGCGGCGTCCGCGGAGGGCCCGAAGGCCGGGATCCCGCTCGCCTCGAGCGCGTCGACGACCCCCGCGACCAGCGGCGCCTCGGGACCGATGAGGACCAGGTCGCAGGCATGCGCCCGCGCGGCCTCGACGACCCCGGCCGTGCCCTCGCCGGCGAGCGCAACGCAGTCCGCGTCCCGCGCGATCCCGGCGTTGCCCGGAGCGCAGAGCAGCTGCGGACGGCTCGGCGAGCGCGCCAGCGCCCGCACGATCGCGTGCTCGCGCCCGCCCCCACCGACGACCAGCACCCGGCTCATAGTGCCTGGGTGAACTCCTTGACGTCGATCGCGGTCAGGGTCTCGTTCATCACAGTGCCGCGCGAGCCCATCTCGATCGAGAGCTTGGCCATCGCCTTCTCGTCGGGCGCCTCGACGACGCTGATGAAGTCGTACTCGCCCAGTGTCGCCCACTGATCGAGCACCTTGACCCCGAGCTGCTCGACCTCTCGGGTGACCTCATGCACCCGCCCGGGGTTGTCCTTGATCGTCTTCACTCCGTCCGAGGTCAGTCGGGTGAGCATGATGTAGGTCGGCATCGTTCCTCCTCGGGATTCGGCGGCGGCCAGGTCGCAACCCCCTTTCTTTCACGTCGAGCGGCGAGGCGCAAGTCCGGTCGCGTGGATTCCGTGACAATCCGGCCGATCGCCTCGCGCCGGTAGTCGAAGATCCGCTCGAGAGCTCGCTCACCTCGCCTGCTCGATCAGCGCCGAGTAGTCGGCCACGGTCCGCTCCCATGCGAGGCCCGAGCGGGCCTCGAGCGCGCCGCGCCGGAGCTCCGCGAGCCGGTCCGGGTCGCGCGCCGCTTCCATCGCCGCGGTGAGCTCGCGGACCCGGGGCAGGTACGCGGGGATGCCCGAGCTGGCCTTGCCGCGGCGCCGGCCCCGGATCAGGATCCCGTTGCGGCCGTCGTCGATTACCTCGTTCATCGGCGGGTTGTCGTTGGTGATCACCGGCAGCCCGAGCGCCAGCGCTTCGTAGAGGTGCAGCCCCAATCCCTCCCAGCGGCTCGGCGCGACGCAGACGTCGGCGGCCGCGAACAGCCGCAGGTGCTCGTCGATCGGCAGGTCCGCGAGGACCACCTCGATCCGTGGGTCACGCGCGGCGGCACGCTCCAGCAGCTCCAACTTCCGTTCGACCTGGCCCTTGACGACGAGCCGGTCGTCGTCGCCGGGCAACCGCCGAAACGCCTTCAGGATCTGCGGCAGCGGCTTGCGGCGGCTGAGAAAGCCCGCCGGATAGAAGAAGCACACCGGCCCTCGTCCCTCCCCAAACCCCGGCACCCCCGGACGCGAAGCGGAGGAGGTGCCGGGCAGTGGTTCGGCGTAAGCCAAGAGCTCCGGATGGATCCCCCAGCGCACGCGTGGGCTCTCGATCCCGAGCGTCGCGTAGCGCTCGCGCTCGCACCCGGTCAGCGAGTAGATCGTCCCCAGCGCTCGCTGCGCCGGCTCGACGTGCTCACGAGAGAACTGCTCCCAGACGAACCTGCCGACGGTGGCGACCCCGGTGTCACGGAGCGCCTCGATCGCCTCGAAGCCGTAGTTCTGGTCGAAGAAGACGAGCTCGAGCGCGTTCTCACGCGCCCATCCGACCAGCTCCGCGGCGGGGATCCGGTACGCCGATGCCTCGGTGATCCGCGGCTGGTTCCAGACTCCCGAGCGGTCGACGAACGAGGGCCTGATGTTCGCGGCCCGGGTCGGGCGCGCGAGGACGAAGGTCTCGTGCCCGAGCGAGTCGAGCGCCGAGCGAAGCTGGCGCGCCACGATCCCCTGCCCGCGATTGAACCAGTAGGCGCAGATTCCGATCCGCATCGCGCGCGAGCTTAGATGAGCGTTTCCGGGCCCTTGGGGGGCGCTATGCGGCGGCGACGGCGGCGCCGCTCCGGGCCTTGGCGAACCGCAGCTCGCCCGCCTCCGCATCGACCGCGACCACGTCGCCCTCGCCGAACTCGCCCTCGAGCAGTTTCAGGGCGAGCTTGTCGACCAGCTCGCGCTGGATCACCCGCTTCAGCGGCCGGGCGCCGAAGCTCGGGTCGTAGCCGAGGTTGCCGAGCAGGGTGCGGGCATCATCGGAGAGCTCGATCTCGATCCCGCGCTCGCTCACCCGCTGGGCGAGCAACGCGACTTGGAGCTCGACGATCCGGCTGATGTCCTCGCGCGAGAGCCGGTGGAAGATGACCACGTCGTCGATCCGGTTCAGAAACTCGGGCTTGAACGTGGTCGCGAGGACCTCCTCGATCTGCTCGCGGATCCCCTCGTCAACCATCGGGCCGGTGATCCGGTCCGAGCCCACGTTCGAGGTCATGATCAGGATCGTGTTGGTGAAGTCGACCGTCCGCCCCTGGCCGTCGGTGAGCCGACCGTCGTCCATGATCTGGAGCAGGACGTTGAACACGTCCGGGTGCGCCTTCTCGATCTCGTCGAGCAGGATCACCGCGTAGGGACGGCGGCGGACCGCCTCGGTGAGCTGGCCGCCCTCCTCGTAGCCGACGTATCCGGGCGGGGCGCCGACCAGCCGCGAGACCGAGTGCTTCTCCATGTACTCCGACATGTCGATGCGGACGATCGCCTGCTCGGAGTCGAACATGAACTCCGCCAGCGCCCGCGCGAGCTCGGTCTTGCCGACCCCGGTCGGGCCGAGGAAGAGGAAGGTGCCGATCGGCCGGTGCGGGTCGGCGAGCCCGGCGCGCGAGCGGCGCAGCGCGTTGGCCACCGCCTCGACCGCTTCGTCCTGGCCGATCACCCGATCGTGCAGCCGCTCCTCCATCTGGATCAGCTTCTCGACCTCGCCCTCCATCAGCCGCGAGACGGGGATCCCGGTCCAGCGTGCGACCACCTGCGCGACGTCCTCCTCAGTCACCTCCTCGGTCAGCATCGAGCCGCCCTCGGCGTGCAGCTCGGCGAGCCGCTCCTGCTGCTCGGCGAGCACCTTCTCGAGCTCGGGGATCTCGCCGTAACGCAGCTCCGCCGCCCGCTCGAGGTCCTGGTCGCGCTCGGCCCGCTCGGCCTCGCGGTGGGCCTCCTCGAGGCTCGCCTTGGCGGCCTTGATTTCGTCGATCGCCGCCTTCTCGGACTGCCAGCGGGCCTTCATCTCGCCGGCGCTCTCGTTCAGCTCCGCCAGCTCGGCCTCGATCGCCTCGCGGCGCGCCTCGGAGGCCTTGTCGGTCTCCTTCGAGAGCGCCTGCTTCTCGATCTCGAGCTGCTGGATCCGGCGATCGACCTCGTCGATCTCGACCGGCGAGGACTCGATCTCCATCTTCAGCCGCGAGGCGGCCTCGTCGATCAGATCGATCGCCTTGTCGGGCAGGAATCGATCGGCGATGTAGCGCTCCGAGAGGGCGGCGGCGGCGACGATCGCCGGGTCGGAGATCCGCACACCGTGGTGGACCTCGTAGCGCTCCTTGAGCCCGCGCAGGATCGCGATCGTGTCGTTGATGTCGGGCTCGCCGACGAGGACCGGCTGGAAGCGGCGCTCGAGCGCTGCGTCCTTCTCGATCTGCTTGCGGTACTCCTCCAGCGTCGTCGCGCCGACCGCTCGCAGCTCGCCGCGCGCGAGCATCGGCTTGAGCAGGTTGGCGGCGTCCATGGCGCCCTCGCTCGCGCCCGCGCCGACGATCGTGTGCAGCTCGTCGATGAACAGGATGATCTGGCCCTCGGCCGCCTGCACCTCGCTGAGCACGGCCTTGAGCCGTTCCTCGAACTCGCCCCGGTACTTCGAGCCCGCGACCAGGGCGCCGACGTCGAGCGCGATCACGCGCCGCTCGCGAAGCGACTCCGGCACGTCGCCGGCGACGATCCGCTGCGCGAGGCCCTCGACGATCGCAGTCTTGCCGACCCCGGGCTCGCCGATCAGCACCGGGTTGTTCTTCGTCCGCCGCGAGAGCACCTGGATCACCCGCCGGATCTCCTCGTCGCGGCCGATCACCGGATCGAGCCTGCCCGCGCGGGCGTCGGCGGTCAGATCGCGGCCGAACTTCTCCAGCGCCTGCATCGTCTCCTCGGGGTTCGGCGAGGTGACCCGGTGCGGCCCGCGCACCTCGGCGATCGCCTTCTGCAGCGACTCCCGGTCGGGGAGCAGGTCCGACACCCCGGCGCCGTCGTCGGCGAGCGCGAGCAGCAGGTGCTCGACCGAGATGAACTCGTCGCCGAGCGACGCCATCTCCTTCTCGGCTCGCTGCAGCGTGCGGACGAAGCTCTGCGACGGCCGGACCTCGGGTTCCTCGCCGCCACCGACCTTCGGCAGCGCGGCGATTGCGGCGCGGCTGCGCCCGACGATCGCCTCGACATCGGCGGAGAGCTTGCGCAGCACCGCGGGGGCGAGCCCGTCCTCCTGGGTCAGCAGGGCGGCGAGCAGATGCGGCGGGCCGACCTCGGGATTGCGGCTCTCGCCGGCGAGCCGTTGCGCCGCGGCGACAGCCTCCTGGGACTTGACGGTGAAGCGGTCGGCCTGCATCCGGGATCTCAGCTCCCGGCGCGACGCCGGCGCCGCTCGATCGGGATCTCGACCGACTCATAGGCGCCGTAGGGGACGATCTCGGTTCGCAGCGACCGGCGGACCCGGTCGAGCTCGACCTGCATCCGGCTCTCCAGCTCGGCGGCCCGCTCGCGCATCCGCGCGAGCTCGGAGCGTGTGCGTTCGAGCTCACGCTCGAGCCCGAGCACGGTCTCGACCCCGGCCAGGTTGAGGCCCTCCTTGGCCGTCATGCGCTGGATCCGTCGCAGGCGCTCGACGTCGGCATAGGAGTACAGGCGGGTGTTCTTCGGCGAGCGCTTGGGCGTGATCAGACCGCGCGCCTCGTACATCCTCAGCGTCTGCGGATGCATCTCGGAGAGCTCGGCCGCGACCGAGATCATGAACACCGCGCGCCGGCGGTCCAGCCCGCCGTCCTGGCCGGCTCGCGCCCGGTCTCGCCTCCGCTCGCCCATCGCGCTCACGCCACCCTCGCGGAGGCCGCGGACGCGTCGCGCAGCAGCTTCTCCCGCGGATCGCGGTCGTTCATCGTCTCGGCGAAGCCGGCCAGCGCCCGGCGCTGCTCGCTGGTCAGCTCGCGCGGCATCTCGACCTCGATCCGGTAGAGCAGGTCGCCCCGCTGTGCCGAGCCGGGCCTCGGCGGCCCCTCGCCGCGCAGCCTCTGGACCGTTCCGTGCTGGGTTCCGGCCGGGACCCGGATCCGCTTCGTCCCGCGCAGGGTCGGCACCTCGACGGTCGCGCCCTCGATCGCCTCGGCGACCGTGATCGGCAGGGCCACCTCGAGGTTGCCGTCGTCGCGACGGCGAAAGATCGGCGACGGAGTCACCCTGGTGACGACGTAGAGGTCCCCGGGCGGCGCTCCCCGGGGCCCGTCCTCGCCCTTGCCGCGGACCCTGATCCGGCTCCCGTCGTGTACCCCGGCGGGGATCCTGACCCGGTAGCGCTTGCGCTGCATCGTCAACCCGGAGCCGCCGCAGGTCGCACAGGGGTCCTCGATCACGTGGCCCGCGCCGCCGCAGACGGGGCAGGGCTGGCTGATCGAGAAGAACCCCTGGCTCTCGGAGTCGACCCCGCGGCCACCGCACTGTGGGCAGACGACCGGGCCGGTGCCCGGCTTCGCCCCGGTGCCGCTGCAGGTCTTGCAGCTCGACTGCTTCGGCACCGTGACCGGGAGCTCGGTCCCGTCGATCGCCTGCTGGAAGCTGAGCTTGACCTCGGTCTCGAGGTCGCGGCCACGGGCGGCCTGCTGTGGGCCGCCGCCGCGCCGGAACAGGCTCGAGAAGATGTCGCCGATGTCGGCGCCGAAGCCGCCGCCCTGGCCCGGTCCGCCGCGGCCGAATCCCCCGAATGCGCCCTGAGCGTCGTACTGCTTGCGCTTCTCGGGGTCCGAGAGCGCGTCGTAGGCCTGCTGGACCTCCTTGAAGCGCTCCTCGGCCGCGCCGTCGTCGGGGTTGCGATCGGGGTGATACTCGCGGGCGAGCTTGCGGTAGGCCTTCTTGATCTCCTCGGCCGAGGCACCGCGGCCGACGCCGAGCACCTCGTAGAAGTCGCGCGCCATCGCCGCCGCCCTACTCGCTCACCACCACGCGGGCCGGCCTCAGCACCTGACCGTCGAGGCGGTAGCCGCGCTCGAGCGTCTCGACGACCATCCCGGAATCGCCGCCGTCCTCGGCGGGCTTGGTCGAGATCGCCTCGTGGACTGCGGGGTCGAAGCGCTCGCCGGTGGGGTCGTAGGACTCGACCCCGGCGCGCGCCAGGGTGGCGTGCAGCTCGCCGTGGACGAGCTCGACCCCGCGGGCGACCTCGGACCCCTCCTCCGCGGCCGCCAGCGCCCGCTCGAGGTTGTCGATCGAGGGCAACAGCTCGCGCGCCAGCGACGCCTTGCCGCGGCGCTCGGCCTCGCCTGCCTCGCGCAGCGAGCGCTTGCGGTAGTTCTCGAAGTCCGCCTTCGCGCGCTGAGCGAGCTCGAGGTACTGATCGCGCTCGCGGGTCAGGTCGCCGACCAGCTCCTCGAGCTCATCGGAGACGATCGCCCCCTCGTCCGCGGACAGCGGACCGCTGTCCGCTGTCTCGGCCTCGGAAACGGGCTGGTCGGCACCGCGCTTCTGCGGCTCAGGCCCGGTCGTCATCCACGACCTCGGCGTCGACGACCTCGTCCTCGTCCTCGCCCGAGCCGTTGGGCCCCGCGCCGTCCGCGGAAGCCGACGGCTGCTGCTCGGCAGCGGCCTGGTAGATCTGCTCGGAGACCTTGTGGAAGGCGGTCTGCAGGGCGTCGGTCTTCGACTTGATCTCCTCGACGTCGTCGGACTCGAGCACCGCTCGCACCGCCGTGATCGCCTCGTTGATCTCGGCCTTCGCCGGCTCCTCGACCTGCTCGCCCATCTCGCCGAGTTGCTTCTCGGCCGTGTAGACGGCGTTCTCGGCCACGTTGCGCGTCTCGGCGAGCTCGCGCTGCTTGCGGTCCTCCTCGGCGTGGGCCTCAGCGTCCTTGATCATCTGCTCGACCTCGGACTCGGCGAGACCCGAGCCGCCCTTGATCTCGATCGTCTGCTCCTTGCCGGTGCCCTGGTCCTTGGCGGCGACGCTGAGGATGCCGTTCGCGTCGATGTCGAAGGTGACCTCGATCTGCGGCAGACCCCGCGGCGCCGGCGGGATCCCGGTGAGCTGGAACTTGCCCAGCGACTTGTTGTAGGCGGCCATCTCGCGCTCGCCCTGGAGCACGTTGATCTCGACCGACGGCTGGTTGTCGTCGGCGGTCGAGAAGGTCTCCGACTTCTTCGTCGGGATCGTCGTGTTGCGCTCGATCAGCCTCGTCATCACGCCGCCCTTGGTCTCGATCCCGAGCGTCAGCGGGGTGACGTCGAGCAGCAGCACGTCCTTGACGTCCCCGGCCAGCACGCCGGCCTGGATCGCGGCGCCGATCGCGACGACCTCGTCCGGGTTGACCCCCTGGTGCGGATCCTTGCCGACCAGCTCCTTGACCTTCTCCTGGACGGCCGGCATCCGGGTCATTCCGCCGACCAGGACCACGTGGTCGATCTCCGGCCCGCCGGCGTCCGAGAGCGCCTGCTTGACGGGGGAGACGACGCGATCGAGCAGCCCCGAGGTCAGCTCGGCGAGCTTCGCCCGGGTCAGCTTGATCTCGAGGTGCTTGGGCTCGTTGTTGATTGCGGTGATGAACGGGACGCTGATCTGCGTCTCCTGGGTGGTGGAGAGCTCGATCTTCGCCTTCTCGGCCTGCTCATAGAGGCGCTGCAGGGAGCGCTTGTCGTTCGAGACGTCGACGCCCTGGTCGCGCTTGAACTCCGCGACCAACCACTCGACGATCGCCTTGTCCCAGTTGTCGCCACCGAGGTGGTTGTCGCCTGCGGTCGCCTTGACCTCGAAGACCCCGTCGCCGATCTCGAGCACCGAGACGTCGAAGGTTCCTCCGCCGAGGTCGAAAACGAGGATCGTCTGCTCGGACTCCTCCTTGTCGAGCCCGTAGGCGAGCGCGGCCGCGGTCGGCTCGTTGATGATCCGCTTCACCTCGAGCCCGGCGATCTTGCCGGCGTCCTTGGTCGCCTGGCGCTGGTCGTCGTTGAAGTAGGCGGGGACGGTGATCACCGCCGAGTCGACGGTGTCGCCGAGCTTTGCCTCGGCGTCGGCCTTCAGCTTCTGCAGGATCATTGCCGAGATCTCGGGCGGCGAGAACTGCTCGCCGTGGGCGTTGACGCGCACGTCTCCGTTCGGGCCCTCGACGACCTCGTAGGGGACGATCGTCTCCTCCTCCTTGACCTCGACCTCCTTGCGACCCATGAAGCGCTTGATCGAGAAGATCGTGTTCTCGGGGTTCATCACCGCCTGGCGCTTGGCGACGGTGCCGACGAGGCGGTCGCCCGAGTCGGTGAACGCGACCACCGAGGGGGTCGTTCGACCGCCCTCCGAGTTCTCGATGATCTCGGGCTCGCCGCCCTCCATCGCGGCCATCGCCGAGTTCGTAGTTCCAAGGTCGATTCCGATCGTCTTCGTCACGTCCGCCCGCTCCTTCTTCGCCTATTGCCAGTGATTCAAAAAATCTGAGTGGCAGGCTAGCAGATATGTGGAGGGGGGGGCGCGACAAGCGCTGGAAACGCCGCCGCCGCGCTCACTCGGTCAGGGTTCAGCAGGACGGGGGCTCGGGCTTGGGCGCGGTCGTGGTGTCCACGGTCGGGCCCTTGTCGATCTGGCCCGCGTAGGCGGCGACGAAGGAGGCGACGTCCTGGGCGTCCTCGCCGACCACGATCCCCTTCGGCATCCGTCCCCCCTGGCCGCAGGTCACCGCCTGCAGCACGCGGGTGTAGAGCCCTTCGTAGCCGTCGGACGTGTTCGACCCGGTCGGCACCAGGAGCTCGTCCAGATCCGGCCCGACGACCCCGTCGGTGCCGGCGGCCGCCAGCGTGTGGCAGGGGCCGCAGTTGTTGGCGAACACCTGCTTTGACCCGAGGTCGCGCGAGGCCACCTCGACCGTGCCGGCGCTCTCGCCGCCCTCGCGGCCGAGGGCGAGGAAAGGCAGCGCCAGCAGGCAGATGCCGGCGAAGATCCCGAAGACGACGAAGGGGCGCTTGCTCACTGAGGCGGAAACCTACCGGCTCGGCCCAGCGGGTCGCTGCGCGCGAAACCAGGGACACATTCTGCGCAGCGCGCACTGCTCGCAGCGCGGTCGCGGCCGGCAGACGCGGCGACCGTGGGTGATCAGGTTGATGTGCAGCTCGTATGCGTCCGCGGGGTCGGTGATCGCGAGCATCTCGTCGTGGGCGACCTCGAACGACGCTCGGCTCCCGAACAGCCCGAGCCGGCCACCGACCCGGTGGACGTGTGTGTCGACGGGGATCTCGGGCCGGCCGAGGGCGAAGATCATCACGCAGGCCGCCGTCTTGCGGCCGACGCCGGGCAGCTCGGTCAAGAACTCGATCGCCTCGTCGCGGCCGGCGTGCTCGAGCCAATCGAGGTTCGGCTCACCGCCGGGGTCGTCGAGTCGTCGCAGGATCTCCTGGATCCGCGGTGCCTTCGTCTGCGAGAGCCCGCCCGGCCGGATCGCCGCTTCGACCTCGGCCGGGTCGGCGTCGCGAACCTGGACCCAGGTCGGAAACCGCGCTCGCAGGCGCTCATAGGCGACATCGCGGTTGCGGTCGTTGGTGTTCTGGGAGAGGACGGTCCGGACCAGCTCGGAGATCGGGTGACCGTGCGGGTTGTTGACCGGCCGTCCGTAGAGCTCGCGCAGCCGGTCGCGGATCGCCCGCACCCGAGCCCGCCGGGGGCGCTGCCAGGTCGATGATTCGCGCGCCGCCACGACCACCGCGGAGGATATTTTCTGCGGGTGGCGGTGGTCGAGCAGCGCGTCGTCAGAGTCGACGGGGTGCGGACCTTCTACCGGTGTCTGCCCGGCGAGGGCCCGCCGGCGGTCTTCGTGCACGGCAACCCCACCCACTCGGAGGCCTGGTTGCCATTCCTCGAGCGGATGTCGGGACCGGCGATCGCACTCGACCTGCCCGGCTGGGGATTCAGCGAGACCCCCGACCGCGCCCGCTTCGACTACTCGATGCATGGCCTGGGCCGATTTGTCGGCCGCTTCCTCGAGGCGCTCGAGGTCGCCGAGCACTCGCTCGTGGTCGACGACTGGGGCGCGGTGGCGCTGATCGACGCCCAGGCCCGGCCGGCCCTCGTCCGCAGGCTGGTGCTGATCGACACCGTCCCGCTGCTGCCCGGATATCGCTGGCACTGGGTCGCGGACCGGCTCTGGCGCCGGGCGCTGCTCGGCGAGCTCGCCAACCTGACCACCACCCGGGCGAGCCTCAGGCTTCTGTCGCGGCAGGCCTCGCCCGGGCGGCGGGCGCTGCCCGAGGATTTCCTCGACCTGATCTGGCGCGGACGCCGCCCGGGCACCTGGCCCGCCCTGCTCGACCTCTATCGCTCCGCCGATCCCGACCGGCTCGCGGCGGCGGGGTCGCGGCTCGGCGAACTGAGCTGTCCGGCGCTGGTCGTCTGGGGCCGGGCCGATCCCTACATCCCGGCGCGGTTCGGGCGTGCCTACGCCGAACGACTGCCCGCGGCCGAGCTGGTCGAGCTCGAGCGAGCGGGTCACTGGCCGTGGCTCGATCGGCCCGAGATCATCGATCGCGTGGTCGCTTTTCTCAACGTCTGAGTCCGGAGCGGGCGCACGGTTTGGAAGGTTGGGCTGAGCAGCCTCGTTGATGGATTGCTGCGATTAGCAGGGGTCGCCCCGAGGCAGGGATAGCCGAGGGGTCACCCACGCACACTTGGGGAGGGAGCCATGGAGGGCATTGGATGCGGTGGAAGTCGCGGAGGCGACGGAGATCCGGAGCGAGCGGGCAAGGGCGGGGTCGTCGGGGTGGCGGCCTACCTGCGTCGTCACCACGTCGGCTTGATCGCGATCGCAATCGCGATCTCGGGAGGCGCGACGGCGACGGCTCTCTCGACCGAGCCGGTTCCGGTGCTGAGCATTAACGGATCGGCGGTGCCGGGGACCACCGGCGGCGCCGGCCGCGTGGTGCAGGCGGAGACCTCGAAGGCGAAGATCCTGCCCTTCGACAAGCCGGGGCCGGGGGACATCGACACGGAGGCGATCCACAGCTTCACGGCCTCGCCCGAGAAGTTCACGATCGTCCACCCGGGGATCTACGAGGTCTACACCCGGGTCGAGTGGCTGCCGGGCAACGGGGCGGGCGACCGGACGATCGAGTACCGCGAGGCGCACTCGGACGGGTCGCCCGAGTACACGAGCCGGCTGGCGAAGAACCCGGCCCACACATACAACATCGAGCAGCAGGGTGAGCTGGTCCGCCGGCTCGATCCCGGCGACACGATCCGGATCTCGGCGCGCCAGACCAGCGGCGAGACGCTGGGCGTCCTGGGCCGGCACATGAGCATCGTCTGGGTGGGCCCCTAGGTCCAGCCCCGAGCCCGGCTCGGCTGGATCGATCCACGCCAACCGCCCGTTTACACTCACTGGCCGTGCTGCGTGTCGGGGCAAGGATCGGAGCGCTGCTGCCCAAGGGCTGGCTCGATGCCGCGCTTCAGTTCGCGCTCTTCTATCTCGCCTACAGCGGCTATCAGGTCGTTCGCGGGATCACCGACTCCGGCCGCGAGCTGGCGCACGCGAACGCAGAGCAGGTGATCGAGGTCGAGCGCTCGATCGGGACCTTCTTCGAGCCCGGACTGCAGCAGGCGCTGATCGATCACGTGCCGTGGATCGTCGATGTGGCCAACTTCGCCTACCTGAACTCCCACTTCGTGGTCACGACCGTGTTCCTCGGCTGGCTCTACTTCCGTCGCAACGAACACTTCTACTTCGTTCGCAACATGTTCATGGTCGCGATGGCGATCGCCCTGATCGGCTACGCGCTCTACCCGACGATGCCGCCGCGGCTCTACCCGGGCGAGGGGTTCACCGACACGATCGCGGCCTTCACCGGGGTCGCGCAGGACTCGCAGACCGCCGGCTTGCTGGTCAACCAGTACGCGGCGGTGCCGAGCATGCACATCGCCTTCTCGCTGATGGTCGCCGCGCCGGCGGTCGCGCTCAGCCGTGGCATCGCCCTCCGGACCGCGTGGTCGGCATATCCGCTGCTCGTCTTCGCCGTGATCGTGATCACGGGCAACCACTACTGGCTCGACGCAGCCGCGGGCGCCGCCGTCGCCTGCCTCGCCGCGGTTGCGGCGCGCGCGCTCGCTCGCGTGCGGCCGGCTGTCTGGTCGTGGCCGGAAGGCGGCCGCGAGGCCACCGCCTGAGCCTCGAGTCGCGGTCAATCGTCTAGCGTCCGCGCATCGACGCCCAACGGCGCCCACAACCGAGGACGGCGGCCGAATGGCGGGGCTATGCCCGCAACCGCCTGATCGACTCGCGCCTGACCCCGAACGCGATCTCGATCACGGGCCTGGTGCTCAACCTGGCCGCCGCGGGGCTGGTCCTCGCCGAGCACTTCTTCCTCGGCGGGATCGCCTTCATCGTCGGCTCGGTGATGGACACGCTCGACGGCCGCTACTCGCGGATGTCGGGCAAGGGGACGCTGTTCGGCGCTTTTCTGGACTCGACCCTTGACCGGATCGAGGAGGGGCTCGTGCTGACCGCGATCGCCTGGTACTTCGCCGACTCGGGGGACGCGGTCGCCGCCGCGGCCTGCGTGCTCACCGTCCTCGGCTCGCTGATGGTCTCCTACACCCGCGCCCGAGCCGAGGCGTTGGGCGTCGAGTGCAAGGTCGGGATCGCGACCAGGCCGGTGAGGGTGGTGCTACTTTCGATCGGCCTCGTCTTCGGCGCGGGCGAGCTGATCGGCGACGTCGACCTGCTCGCCGCGTCGATCTACGCGACGGCGGCGCTGACCGCGTTCACGGTCGGGCAGCGGGTCTGGCACGTTCGCGGCGAACTGAAGACGCAAGAGGCGGCCGATCTGGCGGCCGCCGAGACGCCAGAGGTGTAACCAGTACGCAAACTGCGGGTAGTTCGCAATCCACCCGCCGAGGAGGATGCCTTCGCATGAGTGAACAGAACGGCCAGGCCGGCGCCAACGGGCGTCGCCTCGACGACGGCAAGGTCCGGGTCGCGATCGTCGGCGTCGGCAACTGCGCCAACAGCTTCATCCAGGGCATCCAGTACTACCGGGAAGCCGATCCCGCCGACCAGGTCCCCGGGCTGATGCATGTCGACCTCGGCGGCTACCACGTTCGTGAGATCGAGTTCGTCGCCGCCTTCGACATCGACGCGGAGAAGGTCGGCAAGGATCTCTCCGAGGCGATCTGGTCGGGCCAGAACGACACGATCAAGTTCGCCGACGTCCCCGAGCTCGGGGTCCGCGTCGAGCGCGGCATGACCCATGACGGACTCGGCAAGTACCTGAAGCAGAAGATCACCAAGGCGCCCGGCCCGACCGCGGACATCGTCGGCATCCTGCGCGAGAGCCGCGCCGACGTGCTGGTCTGCTACCTGCCCGTCGGCTCGGAGGCGGCGACCAAGTGGTACGTCGAGCAGGCGCTCGAGGCGGGGGTCGGCTTCGTCAACTGCCTGCCCGTGTTCATCGCCCGCGAGGACTACTGGGACGGGCGCTTCCGCGAGGCGGGCCTGCCGATCATCGGCGACGACATCAAGTCGCAGGTCGGGGCGACGATCGTCCACCGCCAGCTCGCGCGCCTCTTTCACGAGCGCGGGGTCGAGCTCCAGCACACCTCGCAGCTCAACGTCGGCGGCAACATGGACTTCTTCAACATGCTCGAGCGCGAGCGACTCGACTCGAAGAAGATCTCGAAGACCAACGCCGTCACCTCCGTGATGGGCACGGAGCTGCCCGAGCGCGATGTGCACGTCGGTCCCTCGGACTACGTGCCCTGGCTCACCGACCGCAAGTGGGCCCATATCCGACTCGAGGGCAAGTCGTTCGGGGACGTGCCGCTGACGGTCGAGCTGAAGCTCGAGGTCTGGGACTCGCCGAACTCCGCCGGGGTCGTGATCGACGCGGTGCGGCTGATCAAGCTGGCGCTCAACAACGGTCTCTCGGGCCAGCTCGACGGACCGTCGAGCTACCTGATGAAGTCGCCCCACAGCCAGCGCCCCGACGCCGAGGCTCGCGAGCAGACCGACGAGTTCATCGCGCGCTACGCGCGCAAGCCGGTCGCCAAGCCCGCCGCCGAGCGCGCGACGAGCTGACCAGCCGCCGCCCCGGGCGGGGCGGCGCACGCCTATCCTGATCCGGGTGCCGCCCGGCGACCGGCTCACGATCGCGCACGTAAGCCCCCATCCGTGGGGGGCGCGACACGAGATCAACGAGTTCGTGGCCAGGGTCTCGACCGAGCTCGCGGCGCGCGGGCATCGGGTCGTCGCCGCCGCTCCCTCGGACTCGCGGGCGGCTGTGCGCGAGTCGCGGCGGACGATCGCCGCCGCCGCCCAGCGACCGGCGGCGCTGTTCGACGGCGCCGGCGGGGTCCGGGTCGATGGCGACGCCGGACCACGCCTGCTGGCGCTCGGCAGCGCGATCCCGATGCCCCGCGGTCCGCGGCCCCGGGCGGCGCATCTGCCGGTCGACGCCAGCCGGGCGCTCGATGGGCTGCTCGGCGGGATCGATTTCGACGTCGTTCACGTCCACGACCCGTTCGTCCCCAGCCTCGCTTCGGCGGCGCTGCGTCACTCGTCCTCGCTCAACGTCGGCGGCTTCTACGAGCCCAGCGAGCGCATCCTCTCGACCCAGGTGGCCCGCCCGCTGATCGAGATCTTCCTCGGCCGCCTCGACGCCCGCACGGTGAGCTGCCGGACCACGGCGCAGTTGATCGAGCGCTTCTTCCCCGGCCCCTACGAGCCGCTCGAGCCGGGCGCGAACGCCGCGGCCGATCCCTGGTGGCCGGGCGCGACCGGGGGGGCACGGCGCCCCGGGCAGCGCCCGCTGCGGATCGCGTTCTGCCTCGAGGAGGAGCGGGGCGCGCTGCGCCTCTTCCTGCGCGCGGTGCGGCGGCTGTCGCTCGACCGCCAGTGGGAGGTCGCCGTCCTGGTCGCCGACTCGACCGAGCTCAGGATCGCGCAGGGCCTGCGCGAGCGCGTCCGGGTGGTGCGCGCCGCGCAGTCGTCGCCCGAATCGCTGATCGCGGCCGCCGATGTCCTCTGCGTCGCCTCCGGGGGCCCGCGGCCGGCGCCCGGGCTGGTGCGCATGGCGCTTGCCGCGGGAACCGTCCCGATCGCCTCGCAGATCGCGCTCTACGACGAGCTGCTCGGCGACGGCGAGCGCGGTCTGCTGTTCCCGCCCGGCGACGCGATCACGCTCGCCGGCCAGCTCGGACGGCTCCTGGAGAGCCCGGCGCTGCGCCAAGAGCTGGCGCGCAAGGGCCGGGGCGCCGTCCGCGACTGGGGCGCGGTCACCGATCAGGTCGAGTCGATCTACGCGCGGATCGCAGCCCGGCGCCACGATCCGCGCGGCAATCCCGAGCTCCGCCGCCGGGTCGCCCGCCGACGTGCGGTCCACGTCGACCTGCACATGCACACCGATCATTCGCCCGATTGCGCGACGCCGGTCGAGACGCTGCTCGCGACCGCCCGCGAGGTCGGTCTCGGGGCGATCGCGATCACCGACCACAACGAGGTCTCGGGTGCCTTCGCGGCGCGCGAGATCGCGGCCGAGTTCGGGGTCAAGGTGATCGTCGCCGAGGAGGTGAAGACGGCCGAGCAGGGGGAGGTGATCGGGCTCTTTCTCGAGCGCCGGATCGAGCGCGGGATGACCATGGACGAGACGATCGCCGAGATCCACCGCCAGGGCGGGCTCGTCTACGTCCCCCATCCGTTCGATCGCCTGCACTCGGTCCCCGACTACGAGCACCTGCTCGCGATCGTCGAGCGGATCGACATCCTCGAGGTCTTCAACCCGAGGGTCGCGCTGACCGCGTTCAACGAGGAGGCGGAGCGGTTCGCGGCCAAGTACCGGATCGTCCCCGGCGCGGGCTCCGACAGCCACGTCGCCCAGGGGCTCGGCAGCGTGATGATCCGGGTCGGTGACTTCGACGGCCCGGAGGAGTTCCTCGAGGCGATGCGCGACGCCGACATCGTCCGCAAGCAGAAGAACCTCGTCTACGTGCAGGCGCTGAAGCTGTTGCAGACCGGCGGCGGGCGCGGTGGCAAGCGGCGCAGCGGCGGCCCCGCGGCGCGCGCGAGGGCGGGCAAGGGCTGATGCAGGCGGGCGGCGCGGAAGGAGCGCGACGGGCGCCGTCAAAGACGCCTTCGGTGCCGACAACCGACGACGAGATTCAGGAGAAGTACCTGGAGCGCGCGATCCGCGAGCTCAACCAGCTCACCCACCGCCTGCAGGAGTGCTCGCACTGCCCGCGCGGAAACCTGATGCCGGTGCTCGGCTCGGGCCATCCGCAAGCGGACGTGATGCTGCTCAAATACGCGCCGACGGCGGCCGAGATCGAGGAGGGCGTCGCCTTCTACGGGCGCTCGGGCAACGCGCTGATGAAGAGCTTCAAGCGGCTCGGGATCGACCCGCTGGCCGTCTACGGGACACTGTGCGTCAAGTGCCCGGTCTCCGACCCGGCCCTGGCCGGCGACGAGTGCGTCGAGCGGGTGGTCGAGGAGATCGCGATCGTCGCTCCGCGCTGCGTCGTGGTGATGGGCGAGCGGACGCTACAGACGCTCAACGACCTCGAGCTGCCGCTGGCCGGCCGCCTCGAGCCCGAGCTTGGCCGGATCCAGCCCCTGACGCCGACGATCGAGGCGCTGTACGTGCCCGACATCGACGACTCGCTCGATGGCGAGCGGGCCAAGCGCGAGTTCTGGACCGCCTTTCGGGCGCTCGGCGACTGGTACGCCGATCTGCCGCCCTACTAGACCCGCTGCGGCTCAGGGGCTCCGGCCTCGGCGACAGCGCTCATCGCCTCGAGGTTTGCGCTCGCGAGCCCCCGGACGACGGTGACATCGAATGCCTCGTAGGCGGCCAGCGACGCCTGGGCCTGTGCGCGGTCGGCGGCGGCGACGCCGACGGTCCCCTCGGCCTCGCCGAGCCGCTCGAAGTGGTTGCGGTAGCCGTCGTGGAGATCGCGGTAGAAGGCCTCCTCCTTCGCCAGTCGGGCGGCCGCGTCGGAGCCGACCGCGAGCCGGACGTAGCCGAAGCAGGGTGGCGGGCCGTGCTCGGTCTCGGCTGCGCCCGATTCGACCTCGCGTCGCGCCGCGGCGGCGAACCCGGGCGTCATCCAGTTGAAGAAGGCGCCGTCGAACTTGCGCCCGGCGAGCGCACACATCTTCGGCCCCATCGCGGCGAGCACGAGGCGGACGCCGGGCAGGGCGTCGCGGAGGTCGACGATCGCTTCGCGCATCTTCGACAGCGGCCGCTCGGAGAACCCTGCACCGACCCCGAGCCAGAGCCGCTCGCGGTCGAGCCCGAGGATCTCGATCCGGTCGGCGATCTCGGCTGGCGCGTGGCGGTCGAGAGCCATCACGGCGACCCCGAGCTCGAGCTCGGGGGCGGCGTCGGCGAACGCCGCCAGCGTCTCCAGCCCCAGCGCTCCGGGATGGTCGTTTGACCACAGCGACCCGTAGCCGAGCTCCGCGCAGCGGGCCGCGAGCGGAGCCGGCGACCGCGGAGTCGAGTCCCGCGGCGACGCCAAAGCCGCGCGATCGGCTCATCGCTCGAGCACCGCGACGCATTCGACGTGCGGCGTCTGCGGAAACATGTCGACCGGCTTCACCCGCCGCAGCGTATATCCGGCCTCGACCATCTGGGCGGCGTTCGGCGCCAGCGTCGTCGGGTTGCAGGAGAGGTAGACGATCCGCGGCGCCGCGCACTCGAGCAGTCGGCGGACGATCTTGGCCGAGAGGCCGGCGCGGGGAGGATCGACGACGACGAGATCGGGCCGGCCGGCGCGCTCCAGCAGCGGTCGGATCCCGACCCGCGCGTCGGCGGCGACGAAGCGGGCGTTGGCGATCCCGTTCGCCTCGGCGTTGTGCTCGGCGTCGGCGATCGCCTCCGGCACGCTCTCAAGGCCCCAGACCTCGCCTGCGCGGCGGGCGAGCGAGAGCCCGACCGTGCCGATCCCGCAGTAGAGGTCGAAGACTCGCTCGCGCCCGCTCAGCGCCGCCAGCTCGGCGGCGATTGCGTACAGGCGCTCGGCCATCTCGGTGTTCGTCTGCAGGAAGGCGGTGTGCGAGACCCTGAGCTCGAGCTCGCCGATTCGCTCGGACAGGTGCTCGGCGCCGAGCACGCCGGTCGGTCCGTCGGTGCCGCCGCTGGGCCCCTCGATCACGGTGTGCAGGTCGACCGGCGGGCGTGGGATCCGCGCCGACGAGGTGACCAGCCGGGTTTGAAGCTGCCCCGTGCGCCGGCCCTCGCGGACGACCAGGTTGCGAAGCACGCCCGAGCGGTCGCGGCGATCGTAGGCGGCGAGCTCGGCCCCGCGCGCCCAGCCGCGGACCGCGTTGCGGGCGGCGTTGTTCGCCTCCGATGCGAGCAGGCAGTCCGAGACGTCGACGACGTCCGCCCAGCTACCCCGCCGGTGATAGCCGAGCGCCGGCGGCTCGCCGGCAGTGGCGCCGAACGAGTACTCGAGCTTGTTGCGGTAGCGCCAGGCCTCCAGTGCCGGCTCGATCGGCTCGAGCTCGAAGCCGTCGAGTCGGCCGATCCTGCGCAGAGCGTCCTCGACCTGGTCCCGCTTGTGGGCGAGTTGGCGCTCGTATGCCATTCCCTGCCATGGCGCGCCGGGGCAGGGTTCGCCGTCATGGGTGCACCGGTCGGCGATCCGCTCGGCGCCCGGGCGCAGCATCTCGACCGTCCGCGCCTCCGCGTACTGGCGCTTGGACTTGGTCAGCCGGGCGCGGACGCGATCGCCCGGGAGCGCGCCGGAGACGAAGACGACGTAGCCGTTCGCGCGCGCCACCCCGCGCCCGCCCTGGGCGAGCGAATCGATCTCGAGCTCGAGCTCGGCGCCCTGGCGCGGGCGCTCGGCGGCGGCGGGGACGGCCTTGCTCACGCCCCTATCGTTGCAGCGAGGAGCGCCGGCTCACCGGCTTCGCGTCCGGCGGCGGGTCCGAAGCTACTTCGCCAGCCGCCGGTCGATCTCGGCGAGGATTCCCTTGCGCGCCTTGCCGGCGTTCTCCTGGGTGCGTACTTGGCGCAGCTCGGCGGGATCGAGGTCGCGCAGCCGTGTCTTGATCTGGGCCGCGGTGAGCTGCTCGTAGCCGGTGATCGGGCCCCCGGGGCCGCCGGCGCGGCGCCGCAGCTTGTCGGCCTCGGCGAGCGGGCGATCCGCGGCGTCGCGGACGCTGCGACCGACGCGCTCGGCGGTCCTGGTCGCCTGGCGGCGCGCCGAGTCGGCGCGCGACTCGGCTTCCCGGCGCGCCTGCTCGAGCAGCTTCTCGAGCTCGGAGATCAGCTCATCGGTGACCTGGCGGCCGCGGCTGAGCAGGTTGAAGACGAGCTCGTTGGCGTCGCCGCGGGTCATTCGCCCGCGCTCGACCGCGTCGTCGACCACCTCCTCGATCCGCTCCCGGGAGAGGCTCACGTTCGACTCCAGGGCGCTGCGACTGCGTTCGAGCGCCTCGCGAAACGCCTGCACGCTCTTGTCCGAGCGTCCCGCGGCCGGGGCGCTGCGCCCGCCGCCCGAAGCCGTCGATCGCCTGCTCGCCATCTTCTCCTCCTCGCTGCGTTTCCCGACTGCCGGTCTATCTCATCACAACGGTCAGCAGGAGAAGGCCCCGTCGACCGGAGCGTGGTCCGAGAGCCGGATCGCGAGGCCACGGGCGCGGACCTCGCGCCGCTCGGCCGGCCAAGCCGCCGGCGGGCGGATGATCTCGAAGTCGCGCACGAGCAGGTGGTCGAGCGATCCCGGCGCGGTCGGCTGTCGCAGTCCGTGGCGGCGCTCGAGCTCCTCGTAGATGGGCGAGTCCTGCGGGCGCAGGTTGAGGTCGCCTCCGAGGACCAGGGGGGCGCCGGCCGCCCACTCGACCGCCCGCTTGGCGGCCAGGCGCACCTCGTCCTCGGCCTGCTCGCGCAGCGCCTGTCCGGCGCTCGCGTGCAGGTTCGCGACGCAGTAGGTCGTCTGGTCGCCGAGCGCGATCCGGGTGAAGGCCATCGCGCGCCGCTCGGGACGCGGGCCGGGGCGCAGGACGAGCGCTCGGCGCTCGACCACGGCGCCGCCGCGGACCAGGGTCAGGTTCGACCCGCCCTCGGCTGAGGCGGTGAGGTCGGGGTTGATCCGGGCGGCAAGCGCGCGCAGCAGCGGGCACGAGTTTCGCGAGGTGAGCACCGCGTGCGGCTGGGCGCCGCAGGCGCTCGCCAGCGACTCGACCCACCGCGGCGGGCATTCCTGCAGCAGGGCGACGTCCCACCGCGCCCGGGCGAGCACGGTCGCGAACGCCTCCCGCAGGTCGCGATTGACCTGCAGGTGAGCGGCGTTTCGCTCGCTGATCCGCAGCAGCCGCGAGCGGAGCGTGAGCAGCGCCGCGTTGGGCGGCGCGTCGCGACCGTGAAACAGGTTCCAGCTCAGGGCCTCGATCTGCATCGGCGTAGAATGCCGCGCTTGGACGGGGCCGTCGTCAACGACCTGCTGACCGGCGACGAGCTCTCGGCGACCGAGCTCGCGGCGCTGCTCGAGCGCGCCGCCGAGCTGAAGGCGGGCCGCGACCGGGGCGAGGGGGCGGGGGCGCTTGCCGGTCGCAGCGTCGCGCTGCTCTTCGGGCACCCTTCGACCCGAACCCGGGTCTCGTTCGAGGTCGCGGTCACGGAGCTCGGCGGTGCGGCGGTGACCCTGCGCGGCGACGAGCTGCAGCTCGGGCGTGGCGAGTCGATCGCCGACACCGCGCGGGTGCTGTCGCGCTATCTGCATGCGATTGTCGTTCGCTGGCAGGAGCACGAGCCGGTGGCCGAGCTCGCCGCCGCCTCGGATGTGCCGGTGGTCAACGCGCTGACGCCGGTTCATCACCCCTGCCAGGCGCTCGCCGATCTGCTCACCCTTCGCGAACGGCTCGGCGGGCTCGACGGGGCCTGCGTCGCCTACGTCGGCGACGGCAACAACGTCGCCCGCTCGCTCGCGATCCTCGGCCGCACGGCGGGCGTCGAGGTCCGGGTGGCGACGCCGCACGGCTATCAGCTCGAACCGGGCCTGGCGGCGATCGACACCCACGACCCGCGCGAGGCCGCGGCCGGGGCCGACGCCCTTTACACGGACGTCTGGGTCAGCATGGGCGACGAGCTCGACGCCGACCGCCGGCGTGCCGATCTCGCGCCCTATCAGCTCAACGAGGAGCTGCTCTCGCTGGCGTCGGAGCACGGGATCGTGCTCCACTGCCTGCCGGCCCACCCCGGCGAGGAGATCACCGAAGCACTGCTCTACGGCGAGCGCTCCGCGGTCTGGGACCAGGCCGAGAACCGCCTTCACACCGAGAAGGCACTGCTCGAGCTCCTGCTCGGCTAGCCGGCGGTGCGCTGCCGACCGGTTCGTGGTTTCGGCGCCGGGCCGTCAAGCCACCGTGGCTCCTCGAAGCCACCGTACTCCTGGATCGCGCCGTAGATGTGCTGGACGATCGCGCGTGCTCGTGCACGCTTCAGACGTGGCGACGCCAAAGGGAAGTTTGTTCTTCTTGCTTCCGCTGCTCGAGGTTGGTCTGGGGGTTGAGGTGAGTGCTTCCGCAGCGATGAGCGTGGGATGTTGAGGCCGGTGAGCCAATGGTCCTCGATCTCGGCAGCAAGAGCCCGTTCCCGAGGTAGACGTGAAGTGAGAGCCGAAACCGGTCGTCCGTGCCACCTCGAAGCACTCGGCGAGGAAGCGCCGATAGAAGCGAACCAGGCGCAGATCGGAGTTGCAGAGCAGAACGGAGTTCCGCTCCTTTGACCCCTCCGCCCAGTGCAGCATGCACCCGCCGAGATGCAGCGGCTCTGCCATCTTGGCTCTCGACCTGCCCTCCTGCTGCCATCGCATCCGCTGCTCGCGTCGCCGCCTCCGCAGCGACGCAACCCGCTTTCAATCACCTTGGCTTCCTGAGGCCAGTCGGAAAGGCTTTCGGCGGTGCTGCTCGGCCGAAAGCTCGATGCCGCGCGTCCAGTGGAGAACGCTCGAAGGCGAGACGCCGACCCGAGCCGCAATTCGCTTGATCGACATCCCGCCCCGCCGTAGCCGGCGCGCCTCCGCGCGTTCTGCAGGTTTGCGAGGGCTGCCGGTGCCTACGAACATACGTTCGCTTAGTACGTAGGTGGCGGAGCGGACGTAAGACTCCCAAGACTTGCCGCCCCTAGACTCCCCCTGGGATGCCCCGTTTCGCCCAGATCGGGCTCAAGTACCGCCGTGGTTCTGCGGATCGCGATCAGATCGCCGGGTTCCGCTCCCCCGCGGGGTCACTCTCATGCAGCCCGAGCTCGAGATCGGCCCGCTCACCCTGCAGACGTTCGGGATCATGTTCGCGCTCGGGTTCGTCGCCGCCGGAGCGCTGGTCGGCAAGCGCCTGAAGGAGCTCGGCAAGCCGACCGACTGGGCCTACGAGATGGTCTTCGCCGCCCTCGTCGGGGGGATCGTCGGCGCCCGGATCGACTTCATCATCCAGAACTACGACTCGGTCTCCGACGACCTGTTCGGGAGCATCTTCTCGGGCTCGGGACTGGTCTGGTTCGGCGGCGCGGTCGGCGGCGCGGTCGGTGTCCTGCTCTGGGCCTGGTGGCGGCGGATCCTCAACCTGACCCTGCTCGACCTCTGCGCTCCGGGGCTCGCGATCGGCTACGCGGTGGGCCGGATCGGCTGCCAGGTCTCCGGTGACGGCGACTACGGGATCCCCTGGGACGGCCCGTGGGCGATGGCCTACCCGGACGGCAGCGTGGCCACCGACGTCCCCGTGCACCCGACGCCGATCTACGAGACGCTGGCGATGGGGTTGGCGACCTACGTCCTCTGGCGGCTGCGCGACTCGCTGCGCCCCGGGCTGCTGTTCGCGCTCTACCTCGTCCTCGCCGGGTCCGAGCGCTTCCTGGTCGAGTTCATCCGCCGCAACGACGAGGTCCTGCTCGGGCTCACCCAGGCGCAGCTGATCAGCCTCGCGATGGCGCTCGTCGGCACCGCCTGGCTCGCGCTGAAGGCGAACCGTGGCGAGCTCGTGGCAGCTCCCGGCCTGCGCGACTCGCCCCCGGCCCGGCTCGACCCGACGGCCCGGCCCGAGCCGCTCTAGATCGAGCGCAGCAGCCCGCCGTCGAGCGGGATCGAGCTGCCGGTGATGTAGGCGGCGCGCTCGGAGGCGAGGAACGCGACCAGGTCGCCGTACTCCTCCGGGGTGCCGAGCCGGCCGGCGGGGATCTCCTTCGCCGCCTCGCTCTCCATCCGCTCCCAGCCGCCCCAGTTGGCCGCCAGGCGCTCGGTGGCGAAGCGGCCGGTGGCGACGTCGTTGACCGTCACTCCGTCGGCGGCCACCTCCCGGGCGAGCGTCTTGAAGAAGCCGACCAGCCCGGGTCGGTGCGCGTTCGAGAGTGCCAGGCCGGGGATCGGCTCCCAGGTCGCGCTCGAGCCGACGTTGACGATCCGGCCCCAGCCGCGCTCGCGCATCGTCGGCAGCACGGCCTCGATCAGCACCCGCGGGGCGAGGACCAGCGACTCGTGCGCCTCGCGCCAGTCCTCGAGCCCGGCGTCGAGCGCGGTGCCGACCGGCGGTCCGCCCGTGTTGGTGACCAGGATCTCGACCGGCCCCAGCGCGGTCGCCACCTCGCCAGGGAGCGCCGCCATCCGCTCGAGGTCGCCGGTATCGCCCTCGAACCCGGTGACCTCAGCGCCGATCTCCGACGCCGCCTGCTCGAGCCGCTCGGCCGAGCGGCTGACGATCGCCACCCTGGCGCCCTCGCGGGCCAGCGCGCCGGCGACCCCGCGACCGATTCCCCGGCTGGCGCCCAGCACCAGCGCGACTCGCCCCTCGATCCCGAGATCCATGCGGACTGACGCTATAGGGTGGCCGCGTTGCCCGACCCGGACCTCTACGAGCGGATCATCGCCTCGGCCGACCCGATCTACGGCGGCCCCCATCCGGGCACCAGGGCGCTGCACGCGAAGGGGACCTGGGCGCGCGGGACCTTCACCGCGACCCCCGAGGCCGCCCGACGGACCCGGGCTGAGCACCTGCAGGGCGACCCGATCCCCGCCCTGGTCCGGTTCTCAAACGCGAGCGGCAATCCCGAGGCGCACGACGCCGACCGCGACGGACGCGGGATCGCGGTCAAGCTGCGGATCCGGGACGGGCTCGAGACCGACATCCTCGCGACCACCTCGCCCGCCTTCGTCACCCGCACGCCCGAGGACTTCCTCGAGCTGATGCGCGCCCGCGTCCCTGATCCCGAGACCGGCCAGCCGGATCTGGAGAAGCTCGGCGCTTACGTCGCCGCCCATCCCGAGGCGATGACCGCCGCCGAGGCGATCCAGATGCGCGAGCCGCTCGCCAGCTTCGCCGCGGCCACCTACTTCAACCCGCACGCGTTCGCGCTGATCGCCGCTGACGGCAGGCGCGCCTGGGCGCGGTGGCGCTTCGTCTCCGACCTGCCCGAGCAGCGGATCCCCGACGACGCGGCGCGCGAGCGCGGCCGCGACTACCTGCACCGCGACCTCGCCGACCGCCTGCGCACCGGGACCGTCGGCTTCGAGTTCCGAATCCAGCTCGCGGCCGACGACGACCCGCTTGCCGACCCGACCGCGGTCTGGCCCGACGACCGCGAGCTGATCGCCGCCGGCAGGCTCGACCTAAACGAGCTCGTCGACGACCCCGAGGGCGACGGCCACATCGAGGTCTTCGACCCGACCCGGATCATCGACGGGATCGAGCTCTCCGACGATCCGATCCTGCACGCGCGCCCGAAGGCGTACTCGGTCTCGGCCTACCGCCGCCTCGACTCGCGCTAGCGCCGGCTGCGCTTGCGGATCCCGACCTGCTGGATCGCCGCCCCGGTCGTCTCCGCGCTCGTCGTCTCGGCCGTCACCGGCAGCCTGGAGTGCTCGCTCAGGTAGTCGCGCGCGGCGTCGGTCATCAGCAGCTCGATGTGACGCTTGCCGCCGCCCTTGAGCTCGAAGCTTCCCGTCGCGACCTCGAACGAGGGCTTCCCGGTGCCTAGCCGCGACTCGAGCACGACCAGCCCGTCGCTGCAGGTCGCAAACCCGCGCGGGCACTTGACCTTGGCCCGCAGCTCGTCGCCGTCGGGCCGGATCGGGCCCGCAGTCAGCTTCGCCCGCGGATCGCGGTCGAAGTCCTTGGAGAGCTTGTAACCGTCGGGCACGAATCTCGGCGCGGGCGCGGCGACCAGTCCGTCGAGGGCGCCCGGCTTCTCGCGCACCGGCAGCCGCAACTGGAGGTTGGAGACCGTGACCGCCTGCTGGTCGTTGGACCGGCGGCCGTAGCCGCCGAGCGGGCCGTCGCCATTGTCGGCCGGCAGCAGCTCGAGCTTGGCGACGTGCCCCTCGGCGAAGTGCCAGCCGTTGGCGTGCAGCTGGAACGCCTGCTTGGTCGGCCCGCCGGTCTCTGGCCGCCAGAGGCCGCGCGCGATCAGCGTCTCCTCGCCGCTTGGATCGACGTCGAGCAGCCGCGCCGCGACCTGCGAGGTCTCGCCTGGGAGGGTGAACCTGGCGATCACGGTCGGCGAGCCGAGCAGCGTGTAGCCGCCCTCGGGCGCCGGGTCGAGGCGGTAGCCGGCGCTGCCGGGCTGATCGGCGCCGTCGGCGGTCGCGCAGGCGCCGTCGCCGAAGGCCGGGTCGAAGGTCGCCGCGATCGCCGCGTCGCCGGCGTCGGGGCCGATCGACCGCTCGGCGGCCTCGCGCAACCGCACCTCGCCCTTGGCGATCCGAGCCCAGGTCCGCGCCCGGTAGGGACCGCCGCCGGGCTCGCTCTCCGGGCAGGTCTGGGTGAAAGCGGTCACTCCCTCGAACGGCTCCGGGCCCTGACCGAGGACGAAGTGCTCGAACCACTCGAGCTGGCGCTCGCCCAGCAGCGCGTTGACGTTCTCCTTGGAGGTCGAGCGCGGATGTCCCGCGATCTCGCCGAAGATCAACGACAGATGCGCCTCGGGGTGCTTGGCCCGGGTGCGGTTGTAGAACCGCAGCGCCTCGTCGGCCGGAAAGAGGTCGTCGGTAAACCCGTTTGCGTACAGGACCGGCGCCGGCTCGACGCTCGAATCGATGTAGTAGGCCGAGTGGTGGGAGGTGATCTCGTCGAGGATCGCCTGCGCCTCGGGGTTGCCGTCGTAGGGCTCCCCGGCGAGCAGCAGGTCGCGCCATCCGGTCAGGTCGGCGGTCGGATCGGTACCCGCAGGCGAGTAGAACCCCGGCGCGCCGAGCCCGGCGAAGTAGAGCCCGTTGACCAGCGATTCCTTCAAGACCCCGAATCGACCGCGGTAGGGCGCCTTCCTGACGTAGTCGAGGAACGAGCCGTTCGGCGTCAGCGAGTAGGCGAGGTCACTCCAGGTGATGAACGGCGCCGCGGCGGCGAGCTCGAGGGCGACGCCGTCCGGGCTCGTCCACGGGACGAGGCTGCCGTCGAGCTGCATCGTGCGGTCGCGAAGCGCCGCCAGCGCCAACGACATCCCACCCCCGTATGAACCCCCGATCGCGGCCAGCTCGTCCGGCGCCACCAGCCCCTCGTCGACCAGCCTGCCGGCGAGCAGCTGCGCGTCGCGGACCTCGTAGCGGGTGTCAATCAGGCGCACGTAGCCGGCGGCGCAACCGCCCGGGTCGGCGGCCCGCGACGCGGCCGAGCCGCAGGACTCGTGAAAGCCGCGGTCGGTCATCGAGAAGGTCGCGTAGCCGGCGTCGAGGAAGCGCCGCATCGCCTCGAGGCCGATCTTGTCGCCGCCGTAGCCGTGGAAGAGCATCACCAGCGGGTAGCCGCCGTCCGCCCCGCCCGCCGGCGCGGGCGGGAAGGCGACGTTGACGTCGAGCGGGACGCCGTCGAAGCTCTTCGTCGTGCTCCGCGGCTCGGCCCCGAAGTTGCTGCAGAAGCGCACCCCGTCGCCCTGCACTTGGCACTCGACGTCGCCGTCGAAGACCTCGGTGATCGCCGCCGGCGCGGCCGCCGGCAACGCCAATGCCGCAGCGACCGCGAACAGCGCGCAGATACCCGATCCCGGCAACCGTCCCCGCATCTCCTCCGCGGACAATAGATGAAGCGGTGCGGTGCTACGGTCGCCGCGATGGGCCCGACCGCGGTGACGGAGCTGTTCGGGATCAGGCACCCGGTTCTCTCCGCCCCGATGGCGAGGGCGGCGACGCCGGAGCTCGCGGCCGCCGTCAGCGAAGCCGGCGGCCTGGGCGGGCTCGGGTCGGCGGTCCTGCCCGCGGAAGAGCTGGGCCGCCAAGCGGCGGCGGTGCGGGCGCTCACCGACGCGCCGTTCAACCTCAACTTCTTCGTCCACCCGACCCCCGAGATCGCGCCGGAGCTCGCCGCGCGAGCGCGCGAGCTGCTGGCGCCGCTCTATGCCGAGGACGGGCTCGGCAAGCCGCCGGCCCCGAGTGTGCCGCCGATCGACTTCGACGAAGACCGCCTCACGGCGCTGCTCGAGATCCGTCCAGCGGTGGTCAGCTTCCACTTCGGGCTTCCCGAGCCGGCGGCGGTCGCCGCGATCCGCGCTGCCGGCTCCCGCGTGATCGCCTCGGCCACCACCGTCACCGAGGCCGTCCGGCTGCAGGAGCTGGGCGCGGACGCGGTGATCGCCCAGGGCGCGGAGGCAGGCGGGCACCGCGGCAGCTTCCTCGTCGACGGGGACGACGGACCGATCGGGACCATGGCCCTCGTCCCCCAGGTGGTCGACGCGGTGACCGTGCCGGTGATCGCGGCCGGGGGGATCGCCGACGGCAGGGGATTGGCCGCGGTCCTCGCCCTCGGCGCCGGCGCGGCCCAGATCGGCACCGCCTTTCTCGCCTGTCCGGAGTCCAGCGTCCACCCCGCGCACCTGGAAGCGCTTCGGAGCGCCGCGGCCGAGGCGACCCGGATCACGAGGGCGTTCACCGGCCGACCGGCCCGCGCGCTTCGCAACGATCTCAGCGAGGCGATCACCGATTACGAGGTGCTCCCGTTTCCGGCCCAAACCTCGCTTACCGCTCCACTCGCCGAGACCGCCAGCGAGCCTGCCCAACGGATGCCGATCTGGCTCGGCCAGGCGGCCTCCCTGGCCGTCGAGCGACCGGCCGCCGAGGTCGTCGACTCATTGGTCGAGCAGGCCGGCAGGGTGCTCGCCGACCTGCGGGCGGAGTGAGCGCCGCTCAGCTCTCGCGCTTGACCTGCGAGCCGCCGACGATCGCGTCGCTCCCGTCCGCGAACCGGACCCAGGCCTTGTTGCCGCCGTCGTAGTCGGGCGCCCAGAGGACCATCGTCGCTTCGTCGCGCTGCTCGGCGTCCGCCGGGCCGATCGAGACCGGCTCGGCGCCCTCCGCGTCGAGGCCGCGCCAGATCCGCACGAACGGGTTCTGCTCCCATTCGGCGCCGATCGTCGAGGGCTCGCGGTGCCCGGGATGGATCCGCGTCTCGGGCGCCAGCTTCATCAACCGCTCCATGATCGAGTGGCGCAGGTCGTCGAACCCCGTCGCTCCGGGGGCGCGGGTGCCGCCCACGGTTCCCTTGAAGATCACGTCGGCGGTCAGGCAGTCGGCCTCGTCGATCAACAGCGCGCAGTGGTCGGCGCAGTGGCCGGGGGTGTGGATGACCTCGATCCGCAGACCCCCGCTCTCGATCACGTCGCCGTCGGCGAAGGTCTCGTCGACCCCTTCGCCGAGCAGTTCGGCGGTCTTCTCGTGGGCGAGGATCGGGACCCCGAACCGCTGCGCCAGCTCCTTCATCCCGAAGACGTGGTCCCAGTGGTGGTGGGTGAGCAGCACGTGGGTGATCGCGGTGCCCTCGCGCTCGGCCCGCTCGCAGAGGGGATCGGTGACGCCGTTGGAGTCCACCAGGACGCCGGTGCCGCCGATCTCGTCGACCGCCAGGTAGGCGTTCGAGAGCCACTCGGCCTGTTCGACTCGCTGCAGGATCACCGCCAGACCCCTAACTCAACTCGATCACGCTGCGGATCCCGTCCTGGGCCTCCATCAGCTCGAACCCGTGGTTGACCTCGTCGAGGGTGATCCGGTGCGAGATGAAGGGATCGACGTCGATCTTTCCCTGCAGCCAAAGGTCGACGAGCATCGGCACGCCCTCGCGCCCCTTGACCCCGCCGAACGAGGAACCGGCGACGCGCCGGCCCGTGATCAGCAGCCGCGGGATCACGTCCAGGGTCTCGCCCTTGCCGGCGACTCCCGCGACCGTAGCCAGGCCCCATGCCATCCGCGCGGCCTCGACCGCCTGGCGCATCACCGCGACGTTGCCGGTCGCCTCGAACGTGTAGTCGGCGCCGAACCCGTCGGTCTGCTCGATGATCCGCTCGACGATTCCCTCGTCGGTGATCATCACCTCGGTCGCGCCCTGTCCGGTGGCGAGCTCGAGCCGATCCTCGGAGAGGTCGACGCAGATGATCCGCTCGGCGCCTTGAAGCCGGCACCCGGCCACCGCGCCGAGCCCGACCATGCCGGCGCCGAAGACGACGCAGGTCGAGCCCTCGCGGACCTTGGCCGTGTTGATCGCCGCCCCGAGTCCGGTCGAGAGCCCGCAGGCGAACAGGCAGGCGCCGTCGAGCGGCGCCTCGGGGCTCACCTTGGCGAGCGCGATCTCGGGCATCACCGTGTACTCGGCGAAGGTCGAGGTGCCCATGAAGTGGCGCATCTGCTCGCCGTCGCGCCGCAGCCGCGTGGTCCCGTCCGGCAGATAGCCCTTGTTCTGCTGCTCGCGGATCGCCAGGCAGAGGTTGGTGCGCTCGTCGCGGCAGTGCACGCACTCACCGCACTGGGGCGAGAACAGGGTGACGACGTGATCGCCGACCGCCAGCGAGTCGACCCCCGGGCCGACCGCCTCGACCACCCCGGCTCCCTCGTGCCCGAGCACGGTCGGGGCGTACCCGGACGGGTCGACGCCCGAGGCGGTGTAGAGGTCGGTGTGGCAGACGCCACAGGCGACCAGCCGGACCAGCGCCTCGCCCTGCTCGGGCTCGGTCAGCTCGACCTCCTGGACGACCAGGGGCTCGCCGAACTCCTCCAGCACCGCCGCGCGCATCTTCATCTCGAAAGCCTCTCGTCTCTCACCTATGGCGATCGTAAGGGTCTGCGCCCGCCGCCGGAGGCCGGCCCGATCGGGGACAATCCTCGCGGGCGGTTAGCTCAGCTGGAAGAGCACTCGCTTTACACGCGAGAGGTCGCCGGTTCGAGCCCGGCACCGCCCATCTCCGAGCCCCCGCTCGCTTCGAGCAGCAGCGCCGCGACGCGCTCGGGGTCGTCCCAGGTCGGGGTGTGCCCGAGACCCTCGAGGACCACGTAGCGAGCGCCGGGCGGCATCCGCTCCGGTCGCGGCGGCGCCACCAGGCCGTCCTCGCTCGCCCAGGCGATCGTGGTCGGAACCGTGACCAGCTCCGGATCCTCGAAGATCCGCGCCCGCATCTCGTGGTTCGTCGCCGTGTAGCCCGAGGCGTCGATCCAGTCCTTGATCAGACCCGTGGCCTCGGCGCGGGTCAGACGCTCGGGGTGGGCCATCGTCGTCGCCAGCAGGCGTTCTCTGAGCGGCCGCGATGCGACCGCGACTCCAATCAGGGGGCGAAGCGCCCGTGCGAGCCGGTGCGAGTCGAAGGCTCGCGGGCCGAGCGGTCGGCGCCAGAGCCCCGCCGGGGAGATCCCGCACACCGAGGCCGCGCGCCCGGCCTTGGCGATCTCAAGCGCGATCCAGGCGCCGAGCGAGTTCCCGGCGACGTGCGGGTGATCGACGCCGAGGCGATCGCAGAGCCCCGAGATCTTGGCGCCCAGGTTGGCGGCGGTTGGCGCGATCTCCTCGGGCAGCGCCGGGGAACGTCCGGCACCGGGCGCGTCGACCGCGATCACGTCACGCTCGGACGCGAGCAGGTCGAGGACCGGATCCCAGACCCGCTTCGAGCCGCCGAGCCCGTGGATCAGGACGAGAGGCTCGCCGGCGCCACGTCGCTCGTAGCTGAGCTCCATCCCTCCGCCCCCTGTTCGAATCCCGGCTTGGCGAGCACGGCCTGCAGGTCGCGGATCCGCCGTTCGCGAAAGCCGCCCTCCGACGAGGCGAGGTAGAAGTTCCACAGCCGCTTGAAGCGCTCGTCATAGCCGCGCGAGCGCAGGGCCGGCCAGGCGTCGTTGAAGTTGGCGCGCCAGCAGGCCAGGGTGCGCGCGTAGTGGGCGCTGATGTCCTCACACCAGGCGATCGGGATCCCGTTCGCCGCCGCGAGCTCGCTGATCACCGCCAGCGAGGGTAGGCAGCCGCCGGGGAAGATGTGCTTGTTGGCGAAGCTGCGGGTGGCCTTCTCGGGCTCGTAGAGATGGTCCTCGATCACGATCGCCTGCAGGAAGATCGCGCCGTTGGGGCGGGTCAGCTCGGCGCACTTGGCGAAGAAGACGGGCAGGTACTGCCAGCCGACCGCCTCGATCATCTCGATCGAGACCAGCTTGTCGTAGCTCCCCTCGAGGTCGCGATAGTCGCGCAGCAGGACCTCGACTCTGTCCTCGAGTCCGGCCTCGCGAACCTGGGCGAGCGCGTACTCGTGCTGCGCGCGCGAGACCGTCGCCGTGGTCACCCGGCAACCGCGGGTGCCCGCCGCGTGCAGCGCAAGGCCGCCCCAGCCGGTGCCGATCTCGAGCAGGTGGTCGTCGGCGCGCAGCGCAAGCCGGTCGCAGACTCGCTCCAGCTTGGCGAGCTGTGCGTCCTCGAGCCCGGTCTCGGAGTCGGGGAAGTAGGCGCAGGAGTAGACCAGGCGCGGGTCGAGGAACGACTCGAACAGCACGTTGCCGAGGTCGTAGTGGGCCGAGATGTTCGCCGCGGCACCGCGGCGGCTGTTGCGCGGCACCCGGTTCAGAGACCGCTGCACGGGGCCGATCAGCGGGTGCAAGAGCCGCCGCAGTCGGTCGAGCGGGGGTAGCTCGCGGCAGGCGATGCGCGTGATCTCGACCAGGTCCTCGCTGGCCCACAGCCCTTCGACGAACGCCTCGCCGAGGCCCGTGCTGCCGCGCAGCCACCAGCGGTAGGCGCGCGGGTCGTGGACTTCGAGGCGCGCCTCCAGGGCGGCGGCGGCGGGCCCGAACCCGAACCGGCGCCCGCCCTCGGCGATCTCGATTCGGCCACCGGTGATTCGCGCGAGCGCCGCGAACAGCAGCCGGCGGGCGAGCGCGGTGGTCATCGTCGGGTAGCGAATCACCATTCGCTCGCCGCCGTCGGGTGGGCGCGTGGCGACACCGCAGATCGCGACGCCTCGTCGCCGGCCGCCCCTTACCCTCGCCCGCTGATGACCCGCCGATCGCGTTTCGAGCTGGTCGCGGCGCTGGCGCTGCTGGCCGTCGCCGCCCTGCCGGCCGCCGCCGCCGCGGAGGATCCGGCCGCCCAGCCGCCGTTCGGCGGCGAGCAGCCGCCGCCCGCGGTCGAGCCGGAGTCGCTCGCCGAGCCGCCGCCGGGCTTCGCAATCCCGGCGGCGCGGGCGATTGAGCTCGCGGGCGCGAGCGAGGTGGTGCGGGCGGAGCTCGCCGAGACGCCGGGGGCGCAGCCCGAGGCTCTGATCCGCGGCGAGCGCTGGCAGGTCGTCTTCGCCGATCCGGACGGCACCGGGGTCGCCGAGGTGGTCCTCGACGGCCGCACGGGCGAGATCGAGGAGGCGTGGCGCGACCAGCAGCTCGGCTCCCGGCTGGCGCGGGGATACGAGGGCGCGATCGCCCAGAAGGTCAACTCGCCCTGGGTCTGGCTGCCGCTCTGCCTGCTCTTCATTGCCCCGTTCTTCGATCCGCGCCGCCCGTGGCGGCTGCTGCACCTCGACCTGCTCGTCGTGCTCGGGCTCGGCGTCTCCCTGTTCTTCTTCAACCGGGCCGAGATCACCGCCTCGGTCGCCCTCACCTACCCGGTGCTCGGCTACCTGCTGATCCGGCTGCTGGTCGCCGGGCTGTGGCCGCGCGAGCGCACCGGGCCGTTGATCCCGCTCGCCCCGGTTCGCTGGCTGGCGGTCGGGGTTGCGGTGCTGGCGCTGGGGCGGATCGCGCTCAACCTCGCCGACTCGCAGGTGATCGACATCGGGGTGGCCGGGGTGATCGGAGCCGACCGGATCGAGGACGGCGCGGGGCTCTACGAGGGCGACTTCGCCGCGGTCCCGGGCCTGCGCGGGGACGTCTACGGGCCCGGCAACTACCTCGCCTACCTGCCGTTCGAGCTCGCCCTCGGCTGGGACGGAAGCTGGGACGGGGTGCCGGCCGCCCACGCCGCGGCGATCGCCTTCGACCTGCTCTGCATCGCCGGCCTGGTCGCGCTCGGGCGCCGGCTGCGCGACGGCGAGGCCGGCCGGGCGCTGGGCTGGGCGCTCGGCTTCGCCTGGGCGGCCTGCCCGTGGACGCTGTACACGCTGAACGCGAACGCCAACGACGCGCTGATCGCCGCGCTCTCGATCGGCGCGCTGCTGGCGCTCGGCTCGGCGCCCGCCCGCGGCGCGCTGCTCGCGATCGCCGCCGCGGCCAAGTTCGGCCCGGCCGCGCTGGTGCCGCTGTTCGCAACCGCCGAGGGCGAGAACCGCCGGCGGAGCGTGGGCATGTTCGCGATCGCCTTCGCGGCCGTCGGGCTGGCGCTGACCGTGCCGTTCCTGCCGGACGGCGGCCCGGGCGAGCTCTATGACCGCACGCTCGGCTACCAGGCGACCCGCAGCTCGCCGTTCAGCGTCTGGGGCCAGGCGCCCTCGCTCGACTTCCTCCAGGGCCCGGTTCGGGTCGCGGTGGTCGCACTGGCGCTCGGCGTCGCGCTCTATCCCCGCTTCAAGACGCCGGTCCAGGTCGCGGCGCTGGCGGGCGCGGTGACGATCGCGCTCCAGCTCACCGCGACCCACTGGTTCTACTTCTACGTCGTCTGGTTCCTGCCCTTCGTCCTCGTCGCCGCGTTCGCCGGCCAGCGTCAGGTCACGCCAGCCGAGTCACCAGGCGCCCGAGCTGCGGCGAGCTGACCACGACCTCGTCGCCGGGTGCGAGCCAGACCCGCGGCTCGCGCGCGCCGCCGATCCCGGCCGGCGTCCCGGTCGAGACGATGTCGCCGGGCTCGAGTGTCATCAGGGCCGAGAGCCGCGAGAGGAGCTGCGGGATCGAGAACACGAGCTCCGCGGTCGAGGACTCCTGCATCCGCTCACCGTTGAGGTCGAGGGCGATCCCGATCGCGTCGTCCGGCCCCGCCTCGTCGGGGGTGACGATCGCCGGGCCGCACGGGGCGGCGCCGTCGAAGACCTTGCCCGGCATCCACTGCGGGGTCGCGAACTGCAGATCGCGCGCGGAGAGGTCGTTGAGCAGCGTGTAGCCGGCGACGTGGTCGATCGCGTCCGCCTCGCCGACGTCCTTGGCCCGGCGCCCGACGACGAACGCCACCTCGGCCTCGTAGTCGACCTTGCGGCTGGCGGCCGGCAGCGCCACCGTCGTCCCGTCAGGCACCAGGGCGTTGCGGAACTTGGCGAAGAAGGTCGGGCTGTCCGGCGGATCGAGTCCGGCCTCGGTGGCGTGGTCGCGGTAGTTGAGCCCGATCCCGATGATCTTCTCCGGGTCGGGGACAGGCGCCAGCAGCTCGACCTCCGACACCGCGACACCCTCGCCCGGCGCCTCGGCGAGCTCGGCCAGGCGATCGGAGCCGAGCAGTTCGCGCATCCCCTCGCCGCCACCGCCGAGCGCGTCCCAGGCGTCCACCACAACCCCCCCGCGGAGGACACCCGCGCGCGCTCCGGCCGGTGACGCGTAGCTGACCAGTCGCACGGCCGGCAGGCTATCCCGCCGCGCCGACCGGTGGATCGTGTCCGGGTACCGAGCACGATCCCCCGAGACCACACGCGATCGATCCCTAGAATCACTCCGGCGCCGGGGGCGTAGCTCAGTTGGTTAGAGCGCCGGCCTGTCACGCCGGAGGCCGCGGGTTCGAGTCCCGTCGCTCCCGTCTCACGAATCCCCTGCACCCATGCGGGGTTCCGTCTACAGCGCGCCGACGATCACCCTTCGTCCGCCGCAACCATCTAGGTCACGCCGGCCTGCGGTGCTTATTCGCCGCGAAGTGAGTGCGGGTGTCCCAGAGAGCACGCAAGGGGTTGCCCCCGTGGGCGGGTGGGCGGATACTCGGCGGGCGATGTCGCAGGAGAACGTGGAGCTTGCCCGTCGGAGCTACGAAGCCGTCAACCGCCGCGACCTTGACGGCCTCCTGGCGCTGATGGACGACGACGTCGAGGCGGTCTCGCGCATAGTCGCGATGGAGGGCGGCTTGCACGGCCATGACGGGATGCGTCGCTGGTGGGAGAGCTGGTTTACGGCCTTCCCCGACTACCAGATCGAAGTTGACGAAGTGCGCGACCGCGAAGACTTCGTGTTCGCGGCCTTTCGTGCTCACGGCCACGGGGCGGGCAGCCAGCTCCCGTTCGAGGACACGGTCTGGCACGCGAGCCGGTGGCGGCGCGGGAAGTGCATCTGGTGGCGCGTCTGCTCTACCTGGCGCGAGGCCCTCGAAGCCGCCGGACTGTCGGAGTAGGCGATGTCGCAGGACAACGTGGAGCTTGCAAGGCGCTTCCAGCAGGCTCAGCGCGGAAGCCTGGAGGCGGCGCTGGAGTTTGTCTCCGAGGAGGTGGTGGCGGTGGAATTCGGCGCTCGCGTCGATACCCCGAAGGTCTTCCGCGGTCGCAAGTCATGGTTCGACTATTACGGGCAGGCGGCCGAGGTCTTTGAGCACTATGAGCGGGAGATAGATGAGTGGATCGAACAGGGGAATTGGGTGATCGCGGTCGGGCGCTGGACCGGTACGGGCAAGTCGAGCGGCGTGCCCGTTGAAGGTCGAGCCGTCAATGCGGCTCGGTGGCAGGACGGCAAGATCGTCGAGTATCTGTTCGGGTTCGCGAGCAAGGAGGCGGCCCTGGATGCGGTGCGGTCGCGGGAGTAGCGGCAAGTGTCGGCGGGGCGCGTAGCCGGTTGCCCCGTGGGTGTCGTCGCTTTGGCCGGGCTACTCTTCTCTGCCATGAGCGGGTCGCCGTTCCGGCCCCTCGGCCGGACTGCCGTCGTCACCGCGCTCGCGGCGCTTGTCGTCGCCGCGTCCGCGTCGGCGGCGAGCCTGCCGCCCGAGCGGCTGGCCGACATCAACCCCGGCTCCGGGGACTCGGACCCGCGGGAGATCACGGCCTTCGGCGACCACCTGTACTTCGAGGCCACCGACGGCGCCGGTCCCGAGCTCTGGCGCACCGACAGGACGACGACCGAGCGGGTCGCCGACATCGCCCCGGGCGCGGCCGGCTCGGATCCCGGCGGCTTCACCGCGTTCGGGGACCAGCTCTACTTCGCCGCCGACGATGGCGACGGTCGCGAGCTCTGGCGCACGGACGGGACGACGACCGAGCAGGTGGCCGACATCAACCCGGGTCCCGGCAACGGGTCGCCATTTCAGCTCACGCCACTCGGCTCGGCGCTCTACTTCCGGGCCAACGACGGCGTCGACGGGGCCGAGCTCTGGCGCACCGACGGGACGACGACCGAGCAGGTCGCCGACATCAACGGCGGCGCCACGGGTTCGTTTCCGTTCGGGTTCACCCCCCTCGGGGGGGCGCTCTACTTCCGCGCCAACGGCGGCGTCAACGGGACCGAGCTCTGGCGCAGCGACGGCACGACCACCGAGGAGGTGATGAACATCAACGGCGCCGGCAGCTCGACCCCCGCCGAGCTGACCCCGTTCGCGGGCCGGCTCTACTTCGTCGCCACCGACATCGTCGACGGCCGCGAGCTCTGGCGCACCGACGGCACCACGACTGAGCAGGCAGCGGACATCGACCCCGCCGGAGACTCGTTCCCCGAAGGGCTGCACCCGTTCGGCGACCGGCTCTACTTCACCGCCAGAGATCCGGCGTTCGGAGTCGAGCCATGGCGCACCGACGGTCTCACCACGGAGCGTGTCGCCGACATCAATCCCGGCGTCGGCGACTCCGCCTTCCAGTCGGAGTTCGCGACATTCGGCGGGACTCTCTACTTCCGCGCCGACGACGGCGCCACCGGGAGAGAGCTCTGGCGCACCGACGGCGCGACAACGACCCGGGTCGCCGACATCAACCCGGGCGCCGGCGACTCGAACCCCGGCGATCTCGTCGTCTTCGACAACGCGCTTCATTTCTCGGCCAACGACGGCACCGCCGGCGCCGAGCTCTGGCGCACGGACGGCACCTCGGCCCAGCCGCTCGCCGAGATCAACCCGGGCGCCGGCGCCTCCAACCCCAGCTCCGTCACCGTCTTCGAGAGCGCGCTCTACCTCTCGGCCGACGAGCCCGCAGCCGGGCGCGAGCCATGGCGGATCTGGCGGGCGCTCTCGCTCGAGGCCACCGCCAAGCGCAAGCAGAAGCTCCGCAAGCGGGTCTCGCTCGGGGTCACGTGCGACGTCGCCTGTGACCTGGTCGCCAAGGGGAGGCTCACGGTGAAGGGTCCGGCGGGCAAGGCCGGACCGAGGAAGCGCAAGTTCGGAATCCGCCGCAAGCAGGTCGAGCTCGGGGCCGACCAGCCGCTGGCGCTGAAGCTGCGGCTGCGCAAGCGGGGGCTGCGAAAGGCAAGGAGCGCGCTCGAGACCAGGGGCGGCAGGGCGAAGGCGAAGCTCAAAGTGGTCGCGACCGGGCCCGGCGGCGACGTCGTCGGCGAGCAGCTCAGGGTGCGCCTGCGCTAGTCAGACCTCGACGGCCGGCCGGGGTAGGGTCGCCGCCGCCGTGGCGCGCGCTCAGCCGCCGGCGGGCGGCGGCGCGGTCGGGTCCTCGCCACCGTCCTCGCCCAGCGCTTCGCGGGCGATGAAGTCCTCGACCATGAGCAGGTTGTCGGCCGAGCGCTCGACCACCTGGAGCAGGTCCTGCATCAACGCAACCTCCTCGACCTGCTCCTTCACAAACCACTGCATGAACTGCTCGGCGCGGTAGTCCTTGAGCGAGCGCGCGAGCTCGAACAGGTTGTAGATCTCCTCGCCGACCCGCCGCTCCTGCTCGAGCGCCATCCGCACCGGCGCGACGCCGTCCGGGTAGCTCGACTCCGCGGCCGCGATCTCGGGGACGCGGACCTGCTCGTCGACGTCGAGCAGGTACTGGACCATCATCATCGCGTGGCTGCGCTCCTCGGCGGCCTGGCGGTAGAAGAACGCGGCCAGCCGCGGCAGGGTCTCGGCGTCGTAGTGGACGGCGGCGCCGATGTACTGCATCGAGGCGCCGAACTCGTTCGCGATCTGCTCGTTGAGGGCGTCGGCGAAGGACTTTGGCTTCTTCTTCGCGGCCATGCGCGAACCCTACTCGGCCCAGCGAAAGCCGGTCTCGCTCTGGGCCGGGTCGATCGGGCTGGTCGGCATCCCGGTCGGCACCGCCGGGTCGTTGAAGCCCGAGGGCGCGACGTCGTTCGGCGTCTCGGAGTGAAACAGCGAGGCCAGGTACTGGATCTGCCCCCGCCCACACTGAAGCTCGCCCTGGCCGCCGCCGTAGATCGCGATCCCGTTCGCCTCGCAATGCTCGTAGATCTCGAGCAGCTCCTTCAGCGACCCGAATCGCGAGGGCTTCGAGTTGATCGCCTTGCGCGCCATCTGCTTGACGTCGGCGAGCGAGTGAAGCGGCGCGTCCCAGGTCACCCGGTCGTCGTGCGGCGCGAGCACCTCCCGGGTCTCATCGTTGAGGTCAGGGTCCTCGAGGTAGGCGTCGGGAAAGGCCTCGGCGACCGCACGGTAGAGCTCGGGGTCGGTGTCGACGTCGACCGGCGTGCCGCGGTACATCCCCTTCAGGTCGAGCACCCGGACCGGCGCCAGGCCGGCGATCTCCTCGATCAGCTCCGCGTCCCAGTCGTTCTCGGGGTCGAGCTTGAACTCGAGCTCGGGGTACTTTGCCAGCCGGGCCTCGATCGCCTCGGTCGAGGACCTGCGCCCCTCGTCGCCGAAGCTGCCGAGCCGGGTCGAGCAGACGTAGCGCAGCGGCGACGGGTCGCGCTCGACCACCTCCCAGAGCGCCATTCCGCTCTGTCGCAGGGCGAGGTCGAGGGCCGCCGACTCGTACGCCCAGCGGCGATAGTGGCGCGAGGCCTCGTACTGGGGCGGCGCGCCGGTGAACAGATCGAGCGCGCCGATCAGCTCGCAGGCTTCGCCGAGGCTCCGCGGCGAGCTCAGGTCGAGCACCGGCCCGGTGTCGCGGTGGGCGATGTGGTCGAGGGCCGTGTAGACAACGTCCTCTCCGATCCCCTCCTCGCCGGCGCCGCGCAGGTGGATCACCGTCGACGGCCGCGTGAACTCGCCGAACTCGCGATCGTGGGCGCTGAGCTCGTAGCTCTCGATCCGGATCGGCAGCGCGGCGAGGCGGTCGTAGGCGGCGCTCACGGCGGCGAGGTTACCTGCCCGTGCGCGACCCTCACTCGCCTCTGACCGGAACCACCAGCACCGGCCGTTCGGAGAGGTGGAGGAGCTTGTGCGGCGTCGAGCCCAGAATTGCGCCGCGGATCGGGCTCTCGCCGTGGGTACCGACGACGATCGCCCGCGCGTCGTGCTCCTCCGCCAGCGAGATCAGGGCGTCCACCGGCCGCTCGGGGATCAGCGCCAGGGTCGTCTCGACGCCGACCTCCCTCGCCCGGGCGACCGCCGGCGCCGTCGCCCGCTCGCCGAACTTGCGGACCTCCTCGCGGTGGGCGGCGTGCTCCTCGCCGTAACCGCCCGGTTCGTAGCCGAAGGCGACCACGATCCGATCACCGGTCGTGCCGGCGAAGTGGATCGCCTCCTCGAGCGCGGCCCGGGCGCATTCCGAGCCGTCGTATCCGACCACCAGCGATCGCGCCATCTCAGGCCCCACCGTCGCGTGGACCCGCTACCCCGGTGTCGGCGGCCTCCTCGGAGATCCCGATCGCCTCGACCTTGCCGCCACCGAGGGCGACCTCGTGCGGGACATGCTCGAACGCGTGGCGCGAGAAGAACTCCTTCGCCTGCGGGGGGCCGAACAGCCGCCAGAGGATCATCAAGAGCACCCCCATCGCCGCGAAGACGAGCGCGATCGCAAGCGGCATCCCGAGGCCGAACAGCTCCGAGCCCGAGTAGGAGGCCTTCGGGTCGGAGAGGTCGCGCGCCGACTCGAACAGCAAGTACGTGAGCATTCCGGCGCCGATCAGCGGCGCGACGCCGATGAAGATGAGGTTCTTCGCTGAGTTGAACAGCTCGTGGCGCCAGTAGATCGCGCAGGCGATCCCAGTCAACCCGTAGTAGAACGCGATCAGCAGCGAGAGCGCGGAGAGCGAGTCGAAGAGGAAGTTCTCGGAGATCAACCGCCCGGGCACGTACCAGAGGACCGCCAGCGCGCCGACGACGATCGTGCCGAAAGCGGGCGTCAGGTAGCGCGGATGGATCGCCGCGAACTTCCTCGGTAGCGCGCCGGCGGCGGCCATCGAGAGCGAGGTGCGCGAGCCGGGCAGGATCGTCGTCTGTGCCGAGGAGATCCCGGAGATGATCACGGCGATGATCAGCAGCTTGCCGAGCTCGTCGCCGAGCACGGCGTTACCGCCGATCGCCAGCACCCGGGCGTTGTCGTCGAAGACCTCGATCCGGTCGATGCCGAGGTATGCGATCAGCGCCACCCCGACCGCGATGTACGTGACCACGAGGATCACCGTGCTGGCGATCCCTGCGAGACCGGGAGCCCGGGAGGAGTCCTTGCTCTCCTCGGAGAGGTTGACGGCGCTCTCCCAGCCCCAGTAGATGAACACCCCCAACAGGACCCCGGTCAGCAGCCCCGAGTACTCGACCCCGAACGGCGAGAGCCAGCTCAGCTCGGGATCGATCGACGCCGAGGGCGCCTCGCCGGCCGCGATCTTGACAAAGGCGACGACGGCGAACAGGAGCAGGATCGAGACCTGGCCGAGGGTCAGCACCCGCTGCAGGTGGGCCGAGAGCTCGGTCCCGATCACACAGATCGCCGTCATCACCCCGATGATCACGAGCGCGAGAACGACATTCGCGATGTCGGACTTGCGCAGGTCGTTGAGCTCGAAGAGGTCGAAGATGAACAGCGCCGAGACGTCGGCGAGCGAGCCGATTACCAGGATCCCGGTGGTACAGATCGCCCAGCCGCCCAAGAAACCGGCGTAGGGGCCCATCGCGCGGGTCACCCAGGAGAAGGTCGTGCCGCAGTCGGTATCGACGCGGTTCATGTAGTAGAAGGCCGCGGCGATGAAGAACATCGGCACGAACGAGACCAGCAGGATCCCAGGCGCCTTGACCCCGACCGCGACCACGATCGAGCCGATCACCGCCGCCAGCGAGTAGGCGGGCGCAGTCGAGGCGAGGCCGACCGAGAGCCCGTCGACGAAGCCAATCGCGTCCTTCTTCAGGCCCTTATCGCCGGTCTCCTCGGCCGGCTCGGCCTGCCGGTCGACCGGTACGCTCGCGCTCTCCATCTCGCTCCCCTCCGGGGCTCGCGCTGGCGCGACTCTAACCGAAACCGCGACGGCCCGAACCGGGAATCAGACGCGTCAGCGGTAATCCGGATTGGGGAAGTCCGAGCGGCAGCCGGCGTCCCACTCCGAGCGTTGGTTTCCGTGCGCAGGGATCCCGCCCGCGTCCTTGAGCATCCGCCCGAGGTGGAGCAGGTTCCAGGTCATGAAGGTCGTGTTGCGGTTGGTGAAGTCGTTCTCCGGTCCGCCGGAGCCCTCGTCGAGGTAGGAGGGACCGGGTCCCGCCTCGCCGATCCACCCGGCGTCGGCCTGGGGTGGGATCACGTAGCCCAGGTGCTGGAGCGAGTAGAGGACGTTCATCGCGCAGTGCTTGACCCCGTCCTCGTTGCCGGTCACCAGGCAGCCGCCGACGCGCCCGTAGTAGGCGTACTGCCCGCGCTCGTTGAGCAGGTGCGAGTTCGCGTACAGGCGCTCGACGATCTGGGTCGCGATCGAGGACTTCTCCCCGAGCCAGATCGACATCCCGAGGACGAGGATGTCGGCGGCCATCACCCGCTCGGTGATCGCCGGCCACTCATCGACCTCCCACCCGTGCTCGGTCATGTCGGGCCAGACCCCGGTCGCGATCTGGTGGTCGGCCGCGCGAATGCACTCGACCTCGACCCGGTTGCGGCGCATGATCTCCATCGAGATGTCGATCAGGCCCTGGGTGTGCGAGAGCTCGGGGCTGCGCTTCAGGGTGCAGTTGATGAACATCGCCCGCAGGTCCGAGTAGTCGGTCTCGCTGCGCGCACAGAGCTCGATCTGCCGCTCGTTCAGGACTTCGCGCTCGCTCATCTCTCCTCCTCGGTGGCTCGGCGAGGAGTCCTTCGACCCGACGGTTCGTTACACCTGCACGAGCTCAGCAGCCGCGGCAGCCGATCACCAGGACCCAGACGGCGGCGTTCGAGCTGCCGTTGAAGCGGCCGCGCCGGAGGCCGATCCCGATGTCCTCGAACGACCCGTCGAGCATCGTCGCGCGGTGGGGCGGCGAGCGCAACCATGCCTTCAGCACCTGACGGGCGCTGCCCTTGTCGCGCTTGCCCCAGGCGAGGTTCTCCCCGAGCTTCCAAGAGGTGCCGGAGGCGTAGCCGAAGCGCTTCGGGTAAGTGTCGAACGAACGCCCGCAGGCCGTGTGGCTGAAGCCGCAGTCGAAGAGGTCGCCGACCTTGCGCCCCGCAGCGCGCTCGAGCGCCCGGCTGGAGTCCGCCGGTCGGGAGCGAGCATGGTTGATCAGGCAGCGCATCGCGTCCTCCTGCTTGCGCTCGGCCGCGTGCGTGTTCTGCTGGCCGGGGCAGGTCGCGGGTGAGGCGACGATCCCACCCTGCGCGGCACCGGGCAGGCCCACGAAGACGGCGAGTAGCGCGCAGCCGAGCAACGGCATGCGCAGCGTGCGGGTGCGGCGATTCCGGATCTCGTTCATCAACCCTCCTGGTTGCTCTTCCTCGCCGACGGAGTTAGCTGACGGGCTCGCGCTGAAGAGTGCGCTACGGCTCGAGATCGGCCGACTCGCCCCTGGGGACCTCGTCCCCAATTGGATCCTCCGCTCGCGGATCGGGTGAAACCGCGATTAGGCGCCGCTCAGGCTAGCCCAGAAGTCGGACGAATGTGTTTATCTTGCGTGGAATCGGTTAGCGGCTGCCTAAAGTTGCCGCAAATAGGGTAAATCTGCTCAACCCTTGCGGCTCAGCGCCCGGGCCGCCAGTTCCGCCAGCGCCTCGATCGCCAGCGCCAGGTCGGCCTCCTCGGTGTCCTCCTCGACGGCGTGGCTGATCCCGGCAAGCGAGGGGGCGAACAGCATCGCCGCCGGCAGCACCCGCGCCACCGCGGCGGCGTCGTGCAGCGCTCCGCTGACGAGCTCGGCCGGCTCCCCGGCGAGCGCGGCACAGGTGGCGCGCGCCGTCGCGACCAGGTCCGGGTCGAAGCCGATTGGCTCGATCCTCCAGATCGCGGTCTCGGTCAGCTCGCAACCGCGGGCGTCGGCGGCGGCCCGCGTCGCTTTCCTCGTCCGCGCCAGCATCCGCGCCAGAGCCGCGGCCTCGGGATGGCGCAGGTCGACCGAGAGGGTGGCGCGCCCGGGGACCGCGGTCGCGATCCCCGGCTCGATCCGGAGCTCGCCCGTGGTCGCGAACCCCGCCTCGTCGACGGCAAGCCGCTCGATCGCCAGCGCCGCCGTCGCCGCGGCGAGCCCGGCGTCGCGGCGGGCCTCGATCGGGGTCGTCCCGGCCTGGGCCGCCTGGCCGCGGAAGGCGAAGCGGCAGCGCTCGACCCCGACGCAGCCGCTGACCGCGGCCACCCGCACCCCCGCGGCCTCCATCCGCGGCCCCTGCTCGATGTGCAGCTCGAGGTAGGAGGCGAGCCCCGTCCGGCGCTCGCCACATCGGGGGGCTTGGGCGAGCTCGACGCCGTGCTCGCCCAGCACGGTCGCGATCGGGCGCCCGTCGACGTCGCGCAGCTCGCCCAGCGCTTGCGGATCCAGCGTTCCCGCGAACGCCGAGCTGCCGAAGAGGCTGTTCCCGAAGCGCGCGCCCTCCTCGTCGGCCCAGTCGACGATCACCAGCGGCTGCGCTGGGGCCCGGCCGCCCTCGGCGTAGGCGCGCAGGACCCCGAGCGCGGCCATCACCCCGAGCGCCCCGTCGAGCCAGCCGCCGTCCGGGACCGAGTCGAGGTGCGAGCCGAGCACCAGCGCCGGCGCCCGCGGGTTGGCGCCCTCGAGCCGGGCCCAGAGGTTTCCCGCCTCGTCGACCTCGGGCTCGATCCCGAGCTCGGACAGCAGCCCGGCGAGCAGCCGGCGCGCCTCCCGCCAGGGCTCGGTCCAGCAGACTCGCTGCGCACCGCGTTCGTCCGCGGTCCGCCGATCGAGCTCGCGCAGGTCCGCGATCACTCGGCCCGGGTCGATCTCGGGAGGCTCAGCCACGCTCAGCGACGGCCGGGTCGCGGCGCAGCGCCTGCGCGAGGCAGTGCGCGCCGCCCCCGCCGGCGGTGAACATCGAGAGCTCGGGGTCGAGCACCTCGATCCCAAGGGCGCGAAGCCGCCCGTTGAGCTCGGCCGAGCCGGCAGCCGAGATCACCCGCTCGCCGCCGAGCGAGATCGCGTTGACGCCGAGCCGCATCGCATCGGCGAGCGATACCTCGATCAGCTCGAAGCCCTTCGCGCGCAGCCAGCCGACCAGTCCTCCCGACGCGGCCTCGACGCAGACGACCGCCAGCTTCGGCGCCAGCACCGAGACCAGGACGTCGATGTGGACGAACTGCCCCGGGATCGGCTCGATCCGCACCTCCCAGCCGTCGTCGGAGATCCAGCCGGCGAGCTGGCGCGCGGCCTCGATCTCGGTCCGCTCCTCGCCGTTTCCGATCAGCATCACGCCGGGCTCGACGATCGTCACGTCGCCGCCCTCGAGCGCCCCCGCGGTGATCTTGCCGCGGATCGGGATCGAGCGCCCCTGGTAGAAGTCGATCACCGGCGCGTACTCCCCGCGCCGCCACGGCTGCTTGAGCTGGGTCACGACCGCCCCGCCTGGGGTGATCACGCTCGAGTCGCGGGCGAAGACCTGGTAGGGCAGGGCCGGGTCGGGCTCGAGCATGTGGACGGTGACCTGCGCCGATCGATACGTGTCGACGAGCTCTCGATGCTGAGCGCGCGCCAGCTCGGGGTCGAATGACGCCCCGCTCGCAAGCGTCGCCTTCGAGATCGCGCTGGTCGGCAGCCAGCGGAAGTTGTCGGGCGGGCCGAGGAGGACGTCGCGCAGCCGCCCGTACTCCGAATCCGCACCCCAAGGATCAACCACAGTCGCCTGGCCTGGCACAAGCAGCGCGAGTCATGCCACGACGCGGATCGTCTTCAAGCTCCGGTCGCTGGCGCCGCGGACGAGGCCGCCCTGGGCGAAGGTGTCGGCGACGTAGTCGAGCGTGGCGCGGGTGAGACGCTCGCCCGGGAGCACGTTCGGCACCCCGGGCGGATAGGCGGCGAGGGACTCGGCGGCGATCCTGCCCTCGGCCTCGGCGAACGCCACCACCTCCTGGTCGGCGAGGAAGGCCTCTCGCGGGGTCAGCTCCATCGGGCCCCACTGGGGCGGCTCGGCGAACGGCTCGAGCTCGGTCGCCTCCTCGCCGAGTCGCTCGCAGGCGCTCTCCAGCGCGCTCACCAGGCGCGCGCCGGTCTCGCTCGCCCGCTCGCCCATCCCGAACACGGCGACGACGACGTTCTCGGAGACGAGCTCGAGGCTGATGTCGTGGCTGGCGCGCATCAGGCGTGCGATCCGATGCCCGGTGGCTCCGGTGCCGCGCACGTCGATCACCAGCCGCATCGGGTCGTAGGCGAAGACCCCGCTGCGTCCGACGATCCGCTCATCGAGCACGTCGAGGCCGTCGATCTCGCAGATCCGCGCCCGCAGCTTCGCCAGCGAGGCGACGGTCTCGGCGAGCAGCTCCTCGCCGCGGGTCGCCGCCAGCCGTCGCGCGGCGTCCAGCGAAGCGGTGAGGAAGGCGTTCGGGCTCGTCGACTCGACCAGGGTCACCGAGCGGTCGACGACCCGCTCGTCGAGCCGGCCGCCCGTGCCGAGGTGCAGGATCGCCGACTGGGTGATCGAGCCGAGGATCTTGTGGATCGATGAGAGCACCAGGTCGGCGCCGCAGTCCAGCGCCGCGGCCGGGAGCGCCGAGGAGAAGTGCAGGTGGGCGCCCCAGGCCTCGTCGACGACGAGCGCCACCCCGCGCCGATGCGCGACCTCGGCCAGCGCGGCGATGTCGGCGACGGCGCCGAAGTAGGTCGGCGAGACGACGATCGCCGCCGTCGCCTCGGGCTCGGCGGCGAGCGCCTCGTCGAGGTGCTCGGGGCTCACGCAATGCGCGATCCCGAGCTCGGGGTCGACCTGCGGGGCGACGAACCGTGGCCGCAGGCCGGAGAGCACGAGGCCGTCGATGATCGAGGAGTGGACGTTGCGCTGGACCACGACCCGGTCGCCGATGTGCGCGAGCGCGAGGCAGATCGCGTGATTGCCACCGGAGCCGCCGTTGACCAAGAACCAGCTCCGCCCCGCCCCCCAAGCCTCGGCCGCGAGCCGCTGGGCCTGTCCGAACGGGAGCCGGTCGGGCTCGGGGCCGACGTCGATCCACTCGAGGCCCGCCGGGATGTCCATCCGGATCGCCTGCTCGCCGAAGGCGGCGATCAGCGCCGGGTCGGCCCCCGCGCCCCCCTTGTGGCCGGGTACGTGAAAGCGGCCCGGCTCGCGCTTGGCGTGCTCGACGAGAGCGTCGAGGTACGGCGTCGAGCTCTGGTCCATCCGGCTGAACTTACTGCGGCCCGGCTCCCCCCGGTGGCTGCTACCTTTGCCCGGTCCTGTATGGACGACGCCCTCCCCCGAAGTACGCAGCGTCGCCCTGAGCGGTGACGGCCCTGTTCCTCCTCCTGCTGATCGCGCTCGTCCTGATCAACGGGCTCTTCGTCGCGGCCGAGTTCGCCCTCGTGCGCACCCGCAAGGGCCGGATCGAGGAGCTCGCGCAGCGGGGCGAGGCCGGTGCCCAGCAGGCGCTCGAGCAGCTCGACAAGATCGACGAATCGCTCGCCGCATGCCAGTTCGGGATCACCCTCGCCTCGATCGGGATCGGCTTCCTCGGCGAGCCCGCGATCGCCGACCTGATCGAGCCGCTGCTCGGGGACGCCACCGGGGCGCACGCGATCGCCTTCGTGATCGCCTTCACCGTCGCCACCGCTCTTCACATCACGATCGGCGAGCAGGTGCCGAAGATGCTCGCGATCACGCGCTCCGAGCCCACCGCCCGGGCCCTGGCGCGCCCCTTGAGCGCCTTTCGCGCCTTCAGCGCCCCGTTCACCTGGGCGCTGAACAAGGCGTCGAACGCGATCGTCCGCCTGTTCGGGGTCGATCCGAGAGATCTCGGCGAGAAGCACACCTCCGCCGACCTGAAGGAGATCATCAGGACCTCGGCCCGCGGCGGCAGCCTCGATCCCGGCGAGGCGGTGATGCTCGGCGGCGTCTTTCACCTGCATGAGCAGCAGGCGCGCGAGGTGATGACCCCGATCCCCGCGGTGGTCACCGTGAACGCCGACGAGACGGTCGAGGACGCGCTCCGGCGCTGCGTCACCTCGGGCCACACCCGGCTGGTCGTGGTCGAGGGCGACAACCCCGACAAGGTCCGCGGCGTCGTCCACAACAACAGCCTCGTCCGTCTCTACATGAACGCCGGCGGCGATGCGGCGCTCGAGCCGGCGATCCGCGAGGTGCCGGTCTTCCCCGAGAACAAGCCGCTCGACGACCTGCTCGCCGAGCTGCAGCGCCAGCGTTCTTCGATCGGGATCGTCTCCGATGAGTACGGGCGCACGGTCGGGATCGTGACCGTCGAGGACATCCTCGAGGAGGTGGTCGGCGAGATCGAGGACGAGACCGACCCCCGCGCCGTCGATCTGCGCCGGCTCACCGGCGGCGACTGGTACGTCCGCGGCCACGTCCCGCTCGGCGACCTCGAGGACGCGGGGATCCAGCTCCCGGTCTCCTCGGACGCCTTCAACTCGATCGGCGGCTACGTGTTCTCGGAGCTCGGCCGGCTGCCCAAGCGCGGCGACAAGGTGCTCGCCGACGGCTACGAGCTGCGGGTCGAGTCGGTACGCGAGAACCGGATCGTCGCGGTGCGGATCCATGCTGTGACCGCCGAGCACCGCGTCCTCGGGGCCGAGGCCCGGACCGGTCCCGAAGGCGCCGGGTAGCGCCGAGCCCCGCAAGCAGCGGCTTTCGGGGCCCATGGCTTCCGTCCGTGAGCGGATCTAGCGTTCGCTATCGATGTGGACGGTGCGCCTGACCGAAAAGCAGCTCGACGTATTGAGGGCGATGCTGCGCAGCGAGTCGCATCTGGGCCCGGCCCTGAAGGGGGCGCTCGAGGCGCTCGAGCTGGCCCGCTGGGACGAGCTTCCCGATGCGCAGCTTCCCTGGAGCAGCGTCGCCGAAGAGGCCCACCGCCAGGGCGTATCCGAGGCGGAGGTCGTCTGGGACCTCTGCGGTAGTCATCCCGAGCCTCCGGCGCCGCGCCCGGCTCGCAAAGGCAAGGGCGCCGCCGCCGCCCGCCGCGCGGCCTAGATGCTGTGAGCGGCGCTCAGTCGTACTCGTAGAAGCCCGCCCCGCTCTTGCGGCCGAGCCAGCCTGCCTCGGCGAGGTCGCGCAGCCGCTCGGGCACTTGGTCGGACTCGCGGCTCGAGTCTCCGTGCAGGCTCTCGCCGATCGCGATCGCGACGTCGAGGCCGACGAAGTCGAGCAGCTTCAACGGTCCCATCGGATGACCGGCGCCGAGCCGCATGCACGAGTCGACGTCGGCCGCGCTCATTCCGGTCTGCTCGAGCATCCGCACCGCCTCGAACAGGAACGGGAACAGCAGCCTGTTGACCACGAAGCCGGGCTGGTCGGGGACCTCGATCGCCGTCTTGCCGAGCTGCGCCACCCAGCCTCGCGCGCGCTCGGCCGCACCGTCGCGCAAGCGGTCGGGCAGGCAGAGCTCGACCAGCTCCATCCGCGCGACCGGGTTGAAGACGTGAAGCCCGAAGACGCGCTCGGCGGCGCCGCTGCGAGCGGCGAGGTCGGCGACCCGCAGCGAGGAGGTCGTGCTGGCGAGGTCCGCCTCGGCGCTGAGCTCGGCCAGCATCTCCAGCAGCCCGCCCTTTGACTCGAGATCCTCGGCGATCGCCTCGACGACCAGGTCGCGGTCGGCGAGGTCGGCCGGGTCGGTGGTGACGCGGATCCGCGCCGCGACGCCCCCGTCGAGCTTCTTCGCCTCCGCCTGCGCCGCTTCCTCGGCGCGCCATGCCGAGGCGTCGCTGCGCGCCAGCAGGCGCACCTCGCCGACCTGGGTCGCGCAGGCGGCGAGCCCGCAGCCGATCGTCCCGCTGCCCGCGATCCCGGCCCGCGCGTATCCGTCCGAGTCACTCACGGCGTGGTTACTATCACGCCCCGGATGCTGCGCCGCGTATCCGCCTTCGCCGCGGGACCGAGGACGAAGTGGGTGGTGATCGCCGCCTGGGTGATCGTCGGCTTCGCGCTGTTTCAGTTCCAGCCCAAGCTGCAGGAGGCGACGACCAACGAAAACGAGGCCTTCCTGCCCGGGAACGCCGAGTCGACCGAGGTCAACGACCTCGTCGAGGAGCGCTTCGCCGACGGCCGCGAGGTCGACATCCTCGTCGTCTACACCCGCGAGGGGGGCCTGACCGAGGCCGACCGTCGCCGGATCAGCGACGACGCGCGCAGCCTTGCCGGCGCGACCGGGGCCGGCGAGCCCGCGACCCCGTGCGCGCCCGCCGATCTCGACGGGGTGCTGGCGGTCATCGATCCGTTCCAGGGCCCGATCTGCGGCGCCGAGCCGATCGCGACCGCCACCGACTCCGGCCAGGCGGAGCCGACCGAAGCGCCCGCCGCGGTCTCGGCGGACGGCTCGACGGCGCTGCTGCTGATCCGCACCAACACCGAGGACTCCGAGGAGATCCAGGACAACGTCGCCGCGCTGCGCGCGATCGCGCCGGATCCCGACGCCGGCGAGGGCGAGCTGCGCGCCTATGTGACCGGGATCGGCGGCATCGTCAGCGACTCGATCGAGGTATTCGAGTCGATCGACACCACCCTGCTGCTGGTCACGGTCGGCCTCGTCCTCGTCCTCCTGCTGGCGATCTACCGCTCGCCGGTGATCGCGCTGGTGCCGCTGTTCGTGGTCGCGATCGCGTACGGGATCGCCGCCGCGCTCGTCTACGGGCTGGTCGAGGCCGGGGCGCTCGAGGTCAACGGTCAGACCACCAGCCTGCTGATCGTCTTGATGTTCGGCGCCGGCACCGACTACTGCCTGCTGATCGTCTCCCGCTACCGCGAGGAGCTGCGGCGGTTCGAGGACAAGCACGAGGCGATGGCGCACGCCACCGAGCGCACCGGGCCGGCGATCCTCTCGGCCGGCGCGACCGTGATCGCCGCGATGCTCGTCCTCACGCTGGCCGACTTCCGCGCCACCCAGACGATGGGACCGGTGCTGGCGCTGGGCGTCGCCGTGATGCTGCTCGCCGGCCTCACCTTCCTGCCCGCACTGCTGGCGGCGCTCGGGCGCAACTCCTTCTGGCCGTCGATCCCGCGCCACGGCAGCGAGCAGCAGGCTGCACTCGGGATCTGGCGCCGGGTCGGGCACTTCGTCCACGAGCGCTCGACGCTCGCGCTCGTGATCTCGGTCGGGATCCTCGCCCTCGGCGCGCTGGGGCTTTTCCAGGACCGCGGCATCATCGACTTCGGCGAGGGCTTTCGCGATCCGCCCGAGTCGGTCGACGGCCAGCTCGTGATCGAGGACCAGCTGGCGGCCGGACAGACCGCGGTCACGACCGTCCTCGCCTCCACCGACGCCGCCGAGCCGGTGGCGGACGCGGCGCGGGGGGTCGACGGCGTCGTGGCGGTGGTCCCCGCCGGGGCATCGGAGGACGGAGAGCTCGAGCGGATCGACGTGACGCTCGCCTACGACCCGTTCTCCGACGAGGCCAACGACACGATCCCGGCCCTGCGCGAGGCGGTCCGGGGGGCCGCGGGCGACGGCGCGGCGCTGGTCGGCGGGCTGACGGCGGAGAACTTCGACACCACCGAGACCCTGCGCTCGGACGCGAAGCTGATCGTGCCGCTGGTCCTGCTGCTGATCTTCGCCATCCTCTGCCTGCTCCTGCGCGCAGTCGTCGCGCCGCTCTACCTGGTCGCGACGGTGGTCCTCTCCTACGCCTTCGCGCTCGGCGCGACGACGCTGATCTTCACCGAGATCTTCAACCAGCCCGACTCGGACCCGGGCCTGCCGACCTTCGCCTTCATCTTCCTGGTCGCGCTCGGGGTCGACTACAACATCTTCTTGATGAGCCGGATCCGCGAGGAGGCCGCCCACCAGGAGACCAAGGAGGCGGTGATCACCGGGCTCGAGCGGACCGGCGGCGTGATCACCAGCGCCGGGCTGATCCTCGCCGGGACCTTCTTCGCGCTCATGAGCCTGCCGCTCGAAACGCTGTTCCAGATCGGGTTCACGATCGCCTTCGGGCTCCTGGTCGACACCTTCCTCGTCCGCACGATCCTCGTCCCGGCGATCGCGTTCAAGCTCGGCGAGCGCAACTGGTGGCCGTCGAAGGTCGCCCACGACCAGCCCGCACGCGAGCCGGCCGGTTAGGCACAATCAGGGCTGATGGCGGAGGTCCTCTACTACGCGATCCCGTTCTTCGTCCTCCTGCTGGTGCTCGAGTACCTCTCGTTCCGCCAGGTCCAGGACGAGCACGCCGACCTGGTCGGCTACGAGGCGCGCGACACGCGCACCAGCCTGACCATGGGGCTCGGCAACGTGGCGATCAACTTCGTCTGGAAGTTCGCCGTGCTGGCGCTCTACATCGCGATCTACGAGCTGACGCCGCTGCGGCTCGATCCGTCGGACTGGTGGGTCTGGGTGCTGCTCTTCTTCGCCGACGACCTCTCCTACTACTGGTTTCACCGCGTCTCGCACGAGAGCCGCGTGTTCTGGGCCAGCCACGTCGTCCACCACTCGAGCCAGCACTACAACCTCTCGACCGCTCTGCGCCAGACCTGGGTCCCGATGACCTACCTGCCGTTCTGGCTCTGGCTGCCGGCGATCGGCTTCGAGCCGTGGATGGTGCTGCTGGCGCAGAGCTGGTCGCTGATCTATCAGTTCTGGATCCACACCGAGCGGATCCGCAAGCTGCCGCGTCCGCTCGAGGCGGTGCTCAACACGCCCTCGCACCACCGCGTCCACCACGGCGTCAACGACCAGTACCTGGACCGCAACTACGGCGGCATCCTGATCATCTGGGACAAGCTGTTCGGCACCTACGAGCCCGAGGGCGAGCGAGTCCGCTACGGGCTCACGACCCAGCTCCGCAGCTTCCGCCCGGTCCGGGTGGCCTTTCACGAATACGTCGCGATGTGGCACGACATCAGGCGGGCCCGGCGGCTGCGCGACAAGCTCGGCGTCGTCTTCCACGGCCCCGGCTGGACCCCGCCCGGGGTCAACGAGTCAGAGGCGACCCGCGGCTGACTGACGAGTCAGTCGGTCGGCTATCGTTGTCGCAACGACTGCTAGGAGGCTGAAGGATGGCGAGCAACGGTTCGGGCAAGTTCGGCGGGCGCGAGGTCGTGATCGTCGAGGCGGTGCGGACGCCGGTCGGTCGCGGGCACGAGGAGAAGGGCTACTACAAGGACGTCCACCCCTCGAACCTGCTCGCAAGGACCTACACCGAGCTGATCGAGCGGGCCGGGATCGAGCCCGGCGAGGTCGAGGACGTCGTCGCCGGCTGCGTGCAGCAGTTCGGCGAGCAGGCGTTCAACATCGGCCGCAACGCCTGGCTCGAGGCGGGATTGCCGATCGAGACCCCGGCGACCACCGTCGACCGTCAGTGCGGCTCCGCCCAGCAGGCGGTCAACTTCTCCGCCGCCCTGATCGCCTCGGGCGTCCACGACGTCGCGATCGGCGGCGGCGTCGAGCACATGGGCCACATCTCGTTCGCCGACGGAATGGCGGTCCAGTCCGAGCACGGGCTGGCCTTCTCGCCCGAGCTGATGGAGCGCTACAACCTCGTCCCGCAGGGGATCTCGGCCGAGATGATCGCCGACAAGTGGGAGATCCCGCGCTCGGAGCTCGACGAGATCGGGGTCCGCTCGCACCAGCTCGCCGCGAAGGCGACCGAGGAGGGCCGCTTCGACCGCGAGATCGTCCCGATCCAGGTCAACGGCGACACCCACTCGACCGACCAGGGGATCCGCCCCGAGACGACGCTCGAGAAGCTGTCGGAGCTGAAGACGGTGTTCAAGGAGGACGGCAAGATCACCGCCGGCAACTCGTCGCAGATCTCCGACGGCGCCGCCGCGGTGCTGCTGATGAGCCGCGAGAAGGCCGACGCGCTCGGCCTCGCCCCGCGCGCCCGCGTCCTCGACCAGACCACGGTCGGGGTCGACCCGGTGATGATGCTGACCGGGCCGATCCCCGCCACCGAGCGCCTGCTCGATCGCAACGGGATGACGATCGACGACATCGACCTGATCGAGATCAACGAGGCCTTCGCCTCGGTGGTCGCCGCCTGGCGGCGCGAGCTCGAGCCCGACATGGACCGGGTCAACGTCAACGGCGGCGCGATCGCGATCGGTCACCCGCTTGGCTCGACCGGCGCCCGGCTGCTGACCACGCTGCTGCACGAGATGGAGCGCGACGACAAGCAGGTAGGGCTGGTGACGATGTGCTGCGGCGGCGGGCTCGGCACCGGGACCCTGATCGAGCGGGTCTGAACGTGCCACGCACCCGCGGGCTCGCGGCGCCGGCGCTCGCAGCGGTGGCCGTCCTCGCCGGCTGCGGTGGCGACGAGACGCAGAGCGAAGCCGCCTGGGTCGAGAGTGCCGACGGGATCTGCGCCGCCGCCGACCAGGACCTCAACCAGGCTGCCGAGGAGCAGTTCGGCGGCACGGCGCCGAACGTCGACGACCAGGCGCAGTTCGTCTCCGACGAGCTGGTCCCCAGCCTGCAGAGCCAGCACGACGAGATCGCCGACCTGGCCGCGCCCGAGGGCGCCGAGGACGAGGCCGACGCGCTGCTCGCCGCCCTGCAGCGCGGGATCGACAAGCTCGAGGCCGATCCGGCGTCGATCGCCCAGCAGGGGGCCGACGCGCCGCTGGCCGAGGCGAATCAGCTCGCCGACAAGCTCGGCCTCACGGACTGCGGCGGTTGACCCGACCGAAGGCGCTCGACCGGGTCCAGATCGGCGGCCTCGGCGACTCGCTGGCCGAGCTCGGCGAGCAGGCCCGCGAGGCCGAGGCGGCGGGGATCGACTGCGTCTGGTCGGTGGAGCTGTTTCGCAGCTCGATCACCCAGGCGATGTGGCTCGCGGCCGGGACCGAGTCGATCGGGGTCGGCACCGGGATCGCCTGGGCGTTCACGCGCAGCCCGATGATCATCGCGCTCTCGGCGCTCGATCTCGACGAGGCCTCGGATGGCCGCTTCCGGCTCGGTCTCGGGGCGGGGGTCAAGCGCCTCAACGAGACCTGGCACGGAGCGGCGTACGGCCGGCCGGCGCCGCACCTGCGCGAGACGGTCGAAGCGGTGCGCCTGATCATCGAGCAGGCGGGCGGCAGCGAGCCGATCCGCTACGCGGGCGAGTACCACCAGATCGAGATCAAGGGCTGGGCGCGCCCGCATCGCAAGCCGCGCGAGACGATCCCGATCTACACGGCCGCCGTGCAGGAGGGGATGGCGCGGATGGCCGGCGACGTCGCCGACGGGATGATCGGCCACCCGATGTGCTCGATGCGCTGGCTCGACGAGGTCCTGGTCGCCAACTTCGAGCTCGGCCTCGCTCGCTCGGGCCGCGAGCGCGCGAGCTTCGACTTCCTGCCCTCGGTCTGCTGCGCGATCTCCGACGACGAGGAGGCCGCCTACGAGGCGGCGCGGCGGACGATCTGCTTCTACGCGACCGTGCGCACTTACGCCCCGCTCTGGGAGCTGCACGGGTTCGGTGACGTCGCGGCCGCGGTCGGGCAGGCCTTTCGCCGCGGCGAGCTCGCCCGGATCCCGGGCCTGGTGCCCGACGAGATGGTCGACACCTACTGCGCCGCGGGTCCGCTGGACAAGGTCCGCGCCCGGGTCGAGGCGGTGGCCGAGCGCGGCGACGGGGTCTGGCTCGGCCCGCCGACCTACTTCATCGCCGCCGATGAGATCGCCGCCTATCAGCGGCGGATCGTCGAGGCGTTCGCGCCCGGCGCCTGAGCGCCCCGACCCGCTGCAAGTCCCCGAACCGGGCTCAAGTCGCGGTTTCGCCTCGCCGAGGGGGATGCGGAAGCTCCGTGCACCCCAAGTCCAAGGAGAAGAGATGAACCCGTCAATCCCCCGGCCCTCGGCGGCGCTGGTCGTCGCCATGGTCGCGTTGTTCGCAGCGCTCGCCGGCGGCGCCTTCGCGCTGCCCGGCGGCGGCACCGTCGATCGCAACGACCTCAAGCGTGGTGCGGTGACCAAGAAGGCGCTCAAGCGTGGCGCGGTGACCAAGCGGGCGCTGAAGCGTGGCGCGGTGACCGAGAAGGCGCTCAAGGACGCCGCCGTCACAGCAGCGAAGCTCGGCCCGGAGGCCGTCACCGGCCCCGCGATCGCCGCCGGCGCGGTGAGCGCGGACAAGATCGCCGAGCACGAGGAGCGCCACGTCGTCACCTCGTTCAGCAACGGCGGCGAGGGCGACTGCGTCTGGCAGGACGCGGGCGCGGTGGCCGGCTTCGGTCGGGTCTCCTACTACAAGGACGAGATCGGCTACGTGCGGATGAGCGGCGTCGCGATCGCCTCCGATGGCCCGGGGGGCGACGGGGTCTGTGACCTCAACGACCCGGGCGAGGCGGAGGACGGGATCATCTTCCGACTCCCCGACGACTACCTGCCGTCCGAGCTCGTGATCAGCTTCGGCATCGACGGCGTCGCCGCGGTGATTCCGGCCGGCGGGGCGATTCTCGCCGGCCCGGTTCCCGGCGGGGTCGTCTACGCCGACGGCGGGGCCTTCCTCACCGGCCTCAACTACGAGCCGGCGTCCTCGGCCCGCAGTGCCCGCGCCGCGAGCCGACCGCCCGTCGACCTCGGGGCGGTGATGCGCGCCACGCGTTAGCCGTCCCTCCGTCGGTCCGCCCGAGGCTCCGAGGTGGGAGCCTCGGGCGCGACCGGCGTAACGAATCCGGCCTCGCGCCCACCTAACCGGCGTGGAGGAGATCTCTTTCGAGAACCTGCTGATCGTCGTCGCGGCCGGGTTCGCAGCTCCGTTCGCGCTCGGCCCCGCTTCGACCTCGAGGCCCTGTTCGCCTCCTCGACCGGGGTCGCCTCGATCCCGGCGTTCGTCACCGCCCTGCTCCTCGCCCGCGCGGTGCCCGCCCTGCTCTACCGGGCGCAGCTCGATTGCTGGCGGGTGCTCGCGGCCGGCCTGCTGCAGGCGACGTCGCTGCCGTTCATCGTCGCCGCGACCGCGATCGGGCAGGACCTCGGGCTGATCGACGCCGCCACCTCGGCCGGCTTCATCGCCGCCGGCCTGCTCACCGTGCTCGCCTTCCCGCTCGTCGCGCTCGGGTTGCTCGGTCGCAGCGAGCGCCCCGGCGACGCCGCCGGCGCGCCCGTCGTCAGCTAGAAAGCCGCCCGCCGACGAACTGGACCATCCCCGAGAGGCGGCGGTGGATGCCGTCAAAGCCGCGGCGCTCGAGCGCGGCGACGACCTCGTCGCCCTCGAACAGCCGCATCCCACTCGCCCGCTCGAGCAGCGGCTTCAGCGGCCTCAGGGTGAGCTCGCGCCGGACCGAGGTCATGAGCGCGATCCGCCCGCCGGGGCGGAGCACGCGGCGGATCTCGTCGAGGGCGGCGAAGGGGTCGTCGAACAGGTGCAGGGCGGCGAAGCAGCAGCAGGCGTCGAAGCTCGCGTCGCGAAACGGCAGCTCGGTCGCCGAGGCGCGAAACAGGACCAGGTTGTCATCCCGCGCGGCGAGCAGCTCGCGCCCGCCGCGCTCGAGCATCGTCGCCGACGCGTCGACGCCGACGACAAGCCCGTCAGGTCCGACCGCGTGCGCGAACTCGCGCGAGAAGTTGCCCGGGCCACAGGCGAGGTCGAGGACGAAGTCGCCCCGACCGAGGCCGAGCAAGAGCCGCGCGATCCGGATCTCCTCGGCCATTCCGGGCCCGGTCAGCCCCTTTGCCACCCTACCCAGGGCCGGGCGCCAGTAGCGCTCGTAGATCGCTGGCACGAAGCGGCTCAGCATCAGGTCCTGGGTCACTCCGGTCGACTCGAGCGGCTGCTCGAGCAGGTCCACGTATCCGGCCTCGTTCGGCTCCTCGCCGGCCGCGGCCGGGTCTGCGAGCAGCTCCCGTGCCCGCGCCAGCGCGTTGGGGGGAGGCGCAGGCGCGTCCTTGGCGCTCACCCGTCGGCCCGCGGATCGCCCGAGTGCTGCGCGAGCTCGTTCAGGCGGGCGACCTGGCGCTCGCCCTCGAGGCGGGCCGGGTGATCGGCCGCGAGCGGCGCGATCAGGCGCTCGATCCGGTTGCGGATCTGAAGCGCGAAGTGGGGGGTCGAGGGCCCGGCGAGCGAGCGCACGTCCTCGGCGGTGATCTCGCGAGCGCCGAGGCGATCGGGTCGTTCGCTCTCGCTCATCGCTGCTCGTCGTCTCGCTCGCCGTCGCCGGCCGGCTCGTCGGGCGAGGACTCGACCGCCCCCGGGCCCGGCACGAGCCCGGTCGCGCCGGAGCCGGACGTTACCGGGACGAGCTCGGCGAGCTCGTCGACCTGAGCCTGGAAGTCGACCGAGATCGCGGTCGGGTCGCCGATCACCCAGACGTGGTTGTAGAGCGCCCGAGTCGGGTCGTCCTCGTAGCCGGGCTTGAGGTCGAGCAGGTACCCGCGCAGCTCGGCCGGGACCGCCGCCGCCTCCTCGGTGAGCAGCAGCGGGCCCCAGGTGCCGCTCGCCGAGAGCGGCGCCGCGGCGCCGGCGTCGAGCGGCCGCGACGCGTCGGCGATCACGAAGCCGTGGCCCGGGTCGTTGATGTTCCAGCCGAAGCTGCCGCTGGCGAAGCGCGCGAACTCGATCGCGTTCGCGACCACGCCCTCGGCCCCGACCCGCTCCACGGTCGGGGCGAGGCGCCGCAGTTGCTTCAGCGTCCGGGCGGCGATCGCCGACGCCGGCCCGAGCACGTAGACCGGGGTCCCCTGATGGCGTTCGAGCGCCTTCGCGGTCGCCGCCGGCACGGTGTCGCGGCCGACGAACAGCACCGGGTCCCCCGAGCGGGCGGCCCAGCTCGCCGCCGGCATCGCGTAGCCGGGATCGTCGGAGCTGGCGACCACGATGTGCTCGGGCTTGCCGCCTAGGCGCGTGCGCAGCGCCAGCACCCGAGCCGCCAGCTCGGCGGGGTTGGCGCCCTCGACCGCGAGCTCGTCGAGGTCGGTGGAGCCGGCGGCCGCGCCGAGCGCGAACACCTGGCGACCGCCGGTGCGCGCCGACCCCTCGGGGCCGAGCTCGCGAATCGCGCTCTCGCTCAGCTCCCCGAGCTCGCCGTCCTCGGCGACGAGCAGCGGCGCGCCAACCGGCGCGGCGACCAGCGACGCCGCCGCGATCCCGGCCGGCCAATCGGCGTCGTCGACGACGCTGACCGCCGCCGGCCCCGGGACCCCGCCGGTGGAGGGGAAGACGGCGAGCGCCGCAGCGGCCCCGGTGGCAACCGGGGACGGCGACGCGATCCGGGTCGTGTTCTTGGTCGCAAAGGCGGGAAACCCGAGCTCCTCGCTGCGCTCGGGAACCGCCACCTCGCGAACCACCACCTCCGGCGCCGGGGTGGCCACGTCGCCCTCACCACGGCTCGCGAGCAGGTACACGCCGACCCCGAGTCCCGCGAGCAGCACGATCGCGCCGCCGGCGAGCGCCCAATGGCGCCCGAGCCAGTGGCCGAGGTCGGCGAGGAAGTAGCGAATGCTGTTGAGCACGCGGCGGCAAGGCTACGAGGAACGACCTGCGCACGAGCGCCGCACGAGCGGTATGCTCTTCGTTGACTGACCAGTCAATCGGTTTCGAGGCAGGACCGGCAAGGAGGTTGTGGGGATGGATTTCGCGCTCAACGCCGAGCACCTGGAGCTGAAGGCGCAGTGCCGGAGGTTCGCCACCGACGTGATCCGGCCGGTGGCGGCCAAGCACGACGCCGAGGAGTCGATCCCGTGGGAGGCGATCCGAAGCGCCCGCGAGCACGGTCTGAGCGGAATCGAGCACCTGCAGCGGATGGGCTCGGATCCCGACGGGATGTTCGGGGTGATCTCCGCCGAGGAGCTGCACTGGGGCTGTGCCGGGATCGCCCTCGCGATCGCAGGCTCCGGGCTCGCTGCCGCCGGGCTGGCGGCATCGGGCACGCCGGAGCAGATCGCGCGCTGGGTGCCCGAGTGCTTCGGTGCCGGCGACGAGGTCAAGCTCGGGGCGTACGCGGTCACCGAGCCGCAGGCCGGCTCGGACGTCAAGAGCCTGCGGACGACGGCCAGACGCGACGGTGACGAGTGGGTTCTCGACGGGACCAAGGTCTTCATCACCAACGGCGGGATCGCCGACGTCCACGTCGTCGTCGCGACCGTCGACCCCGAGCTCGGCCACCGCGGCCAGGCCTCGTTCGTAGTCGAGAAGGGGACTCCCGGCCTGCGCCAGGGCAAGAAGGAGTCGAAGCTCGGGATCCGCGCCTCGCACACGGCCGAGGTGGTGCTCGAGGAGTGCCGGATCCCGGTCGAGAACCTGCTCGGCGGGATCGAGAAGCTCGAGCGAAAGCTCGAGCGCGCCCGCTCGGGCGAGTCCTCCGGGCGCGCGTCGAACGCGCTCGCGACCTTCGAGCTCACCCGGCCGATCGTCGGGGCATCGGCGCTCGGCATCGCCCAGGCCGCGTATGAGTGGACGCTCGCGTATCTCGGCGACGAGCCGCCGCCCGCGGACCCGTTCGAGGTGGTGCTCGACCGCAGCTCGACCGCCGGGCGCCCGCCGCTCGAGCGGCAGGCAAACCAGCAGGTCCTCGCCCAGGTCGCGACCGAGATCGAGGCCGCGCGCCTGCTCGTCCAGCGTGCCGCGTGGATGGGCCGAAACGGGATGCCGATGACCGGCGGCCAGGGCTCGATGTCGAAGCTCAAGGCCGGTCAGGTTGCGGTCTGGGCCACCCGGACGCTGATGGACGTGGTCGGCCCGTTCGCTTCAACCGCCGAGTGCCCGCTCGAGAAGTGGTTTCGCGACGCGAAGATCTACGAGCTGTTCGAGGGCACGGCGGAGATCCAGCGCCTGGTGATCTCGCGGATGCAGGTGGCCGAGTACCAGGAGCGGCTGCTCGAGGCGGCCGCGATCGCCGCGGAGGGCACCGAGCCCGCCGCCGCGACGCCAAGCGCCGCCTGAAAACCCGCTTGCAGGCCTGACCCGGGCCCGACCGGGGCCGGTCGGCGCCCGGCATCCTGATTGCTACCCTGCGCGAGCAATCGCCGAGTCCGTCCGGGTCCCGAGCCCGGCGGAGCGGGGGACCCAACCACCCCGTACCGGGGCGAATGGCGTGGATCGCAGAGATCCGCAAGCGCCTAGCGCGAGAGCGCGAGCCCGTCAGCTAACTCCGCAGGCGACCAGCAGATGGACACCGCCCACAACCGAACTTCGCCTCAGGCACGCGTCGCGGCCGGCGCTCTCGGCGTCGCCCTGCTCGCGGTGGCGATCCTGCTCGGCGCCGGCGGGGCCCGGGCCCAGGACCTGCAGGGCGAGCTCGACACAAAGCAGGCCGAGCTCGATCAGCAGCAGGAGCGCCAGGGCGTGCTCTCGACCGAGCTCTCGCGCTACAACGACCAGCTCGATCAGCTTGCCGGCGAGGTCGCCGTGCTGCGCAACCGGGAGGCGATCGTCCAGGCCGAGCTCGACCGGGTCAAGGCCCAGCTTCGGCGCGAGAAGGACCGGCTCGAGCAGCTGCGGTCGGAGCTTCGGCGCTCGCTCAACGTCCTCCGCCGGCGGCTGGTCGCGATCTACCGCTCCGACCAGCCCGACGTGCTCACCGTGATGCTCGAGTCCGACGGATTCGACGACCTGATCGAGCGCTACGAGTATCTGCGCCGGATCGAGGAGCAGGACGCGGACGTCGTCGGCCGGGTCCGAGGGCTGCGCAACGCCTCCCGCGAGACCGTGGCGCGGATCGAGGCGGCGCGCGACGAGATCGCCGCCAAGAAGGCCGAGCTCAAGCGCACCCGGATGCAGCTCGAGGCCCGCGAGGCCGAGCTCGATGCGGTTCGTGACCAGAAGGCGACGGCGCTCGACGAGGTGCACTCCGACATCGAGCGGCTCGAGGGCGACATCAGCGACATCCAGGGCCAGATCCAGGCCCAGATCCAGGCCGCCTCGTCCACCTCCACCGACCCGCTGCCGGCGGGCCCGATCCAGGGCGCCTCCGGCGGTTGGATCTGGCCCGTCAACGGGACGCTCTCCTCGCCGTTTGGCTGGCGCTGGGGGCGGATGCACGAGGGGATCGACATCGCGGCGCCCGCCGGAACCCCGATCCGCGCCGCGCAGGGCGGCAGGGTGATCCTCGCGGCGCCGACCAGCGGCTACGGCAACTACACCTGCATCGATCACGGCGGTGGCCTCTCGTCCTGCTACGCGCACCAGTCCAGCTACGCAACCAGCGTCGGCGCCAGCGTCGGTCAGGGCGACGTGATCGGCTACGTCGGCTGCACCGGAAGCTGCTTCGGCGACCACCTGCACTTCGAGATCCGCGTCAACGGCGGCGCCGTCGACCCGCTCGGCTACCTCTGATCCACGGCTGCGGGCGAGCGCCGGCGCCCTGCCGTCACAATCGGTCGCTCGAATGAGCACCGAGACGAGCCAGGCCAGGGCAGGGAGCGACCCGATCGCGGGGTCGACCGTGTATCCGCGCGGCAGCCGGGTCAACGACCGCGGCCACCTCGAGGTCGCCGGTTGCGACGTGGTCGAGCTGGGCCGCGAGTTCGGCACCCCCGCCTACATCTACGCCGAGGACGACATGCGCTCGCGCGCCCGCCGATACCTGGAGGCGTTCGGCGGCCGCAGCGAGGACTTCGAGGTCGTCTACGCGAGCAAGGCGGCGCCGTTCACCGCTGCCTACCGGGTCTTCGAGCAGGAGGGGCTCTCGGTCGACGTGGCCTCGGGCGGCGAGCTGCACATGGCGCTGCGAGCGGGCTTCGACCCCGGGCGCGTGCACGTGCACGGCAACAACAAGAGCGATGCCGAGCTTCACCGCGCGGTCGCCGCCGGCGTCGGGCACGTGATCTGCGACTCGCTGGAGGAGATCGACCGCCTGGACGCGGCCTGCGCCGAGGCCGGCACCCGCCAGCGGGTCCTGATCCGGGTCACGCCGGGGGTCCGGGCCGAGACCCACGCTCACGTTCAGACCGGGCAGCTCGACTCCAAGTTCGGGCTCGGCCTCGCCGACGGCCTCGCCGCGGGCGCTGTCGACGCGGTGCTCGCCTCGAAGCGGCTCGACCTGGTCGGCCTGCACGCCCACATCGGCTCGCAGATCTTCGAGCTCGAACCGTACGTGCGGGCGATCGAGGCGCTCGGCGAGCTCGCCGATCCGTCCTGGTGCCGGATGCTCAATATCGGCGGCGGGCTCGGGATCGCCTACACGGCGGCCGACGACCCCCCGTCGATCGAGGCCTATGTCGAGGTCAAGGTCGCCGGGGTCGAACGGGTCTTCGGCTGGCTCCCGCGGATCCTGGTCGAGCCGGGCCGCTCGCTGGTCGGCAACGCCGGGATCACCGTTTACACGGTGGGCACGGTGAAGGAGATCCCGGGCGTGCGCACCTACGTCGCCGTCGACGGCGGGATGTCGGACAACCTGCGACCGATGCTCTACGGCTCGCGCTACGAGGCGTTGATCGCCGACCGGGCGGACGCCGCGCCCGAGACGACCGCGACGATCGCCGGTATGCACTGCGAGTCGAGCGACGTGATCGTCCGGGACGCGGTCCTCGCGGCGCCCCGCCGCGGTGATCTCCTGGTCACGCCGGCGACCGGGGCGTACGGCTATGCGATGGCCTCGAACTACAACGGCGTGCCGCGGCCGCCGGTCGTCTTCTGCCGCGACGGCGACGCCCGCGTCGTCGTCCGCCGCGAGAGCTACGAGGATCTGACCGCCCGCGACCAATGACCGACGAGGTGGCGCACATAGGCCTCTTGGGCCGGGGGACGGTCGGCGGCGCCTTCGCCGGCCTCGTCGCCGACAGCGCGGCCGAGATCGAGGCGGCTGGGGGACGCCCGCTCGAGCTCGCGGGGGTCCTGCGTCGCTCGGAGGGCGACTTCGAGCAGATCCTCGAGCGCAGCGAGATCGTGGTCGAGCTGATCGGCGGGATCGATCCGGCCCGCGAGTACGTGCTCCGGGCGCTGCGCGCGGGGCGCCACGTGGTGACCGCGAACAAGCAGCTCGTCGCCCAGCACGGCGAGGAGCTGTTCGAGGCCGCTCGTGAGAACGGGGTCCAGCTCCGCTTCGAGGCCGCTGTGGCCGGGGTCGTACCGGTGATCCGCGTGATCCAGGAGAGCCTCGCGGCGACCGAGATCACCAAGGTGTTCGGGATCGTCAACGGGACCACCAACTTCATCCTCTCCGAGATGGCCGGCACCGGCGCCTCCTACGCCGACGCCCTCGCCCGTGCCCAGGAGCTCGGCTACGCCGAGGCCGACCCGAGCGACGATGTCGGGGGTGCCGACGCGGCGGCGAAGATGGCGATTCTCGCCAGGCTCGCCTTTCACACCCACGTCGCGCTCGAGGACGTCTCCTATGAGGGGATCACCGAGATCCAGCCGGACGACCTCGCCTATGCGAAGGAGCTCGGCCTCTCGCTGAAGCTGCTCGGCGTCGCGGAGCTGATCGGGGACGGGATCAGCGTCCGCGTCTTTCCCTGCTTTCTCTATCGCGGCCATCCGCTGGCCCCGGTCGAGGGCCCGTTCAACGCGGTCATGGTCGAGGCCCCCTCGATCACCGAGATCACGATGTCGGGCCCGGGCGCCGGTGGGGTCGAGACCGCGACCGCGGTGCTCGGAGACGTCGTCTCGATCCTCGCCGGCGAGGCGCCTGTGCACCGGCTGCGCCGCGAGCTGCCCAGGGTGAGCGAGGTCTCCTCATCCTTCTACCTGCACCTCGAGGTCGCCGACCGCCCGGGGGTGCTGGCGCGAATCGCGGACGTGCTCGGGCGCAACGAGATCTCGGTCCAGAGCGTCGTCCAGCGCGGGCTCGGCGACGACGCGCGTCTGGTGATGGTGATCCACGAGTGCGCCGAGCGGCGCTTCGAGGCCGCCCTGGCCGAGATCGGCGAGCTCGACTTCCTGCGCTCGCCGCCGCGCGCGATCCGCGTGATCGAGGAGGAGTTCGTTTGATCCGGCCCGCCCGGCCAACCGACGTCGACGCGGTGACCGGCGTCGTCGAGAGCGCGTTCGCCCACTACGTGCCGCGGATCGGCCGCCGCCCGGCGCCGATGAACACCGACTACGCCGAGCGGATCCAGCGCGGCGAGGTGCATGTGATCGGCGACCCCGTCGCCGGGGTGGTGGTGACCGGCAGCCGTGGCGATCGGGCCCACATCGACCTGGTCGCGGTCGAGCCCGCAGAGCAGGGCGCCGGGCTCGGGCGAGAGCTGATCGCGTTCGCCGAGCAGGACGCGGTCCGGCACGGGTTCGGCGAGATTCGCGTCAACGCGCACGAGCGGATGACCGAGAACTTCGGCTTCTACGCGCGGTTCGGCTATGAGGAGTACGACCGGCGCAGCGAGCAGGGCTACTCCCGGGTGTTCTTCCGCAAGCGCCTGCGGGGCTAGATCGGTCTGAGATGACCAGGCCGCTGATCGAGCGCTACCGCGATCGGCTCGGGCTCGAGCCCGGCGACCCGATCGTGACCCTGAACGAGGGCTCGACCCCGCTTGTCGAAGCGCCTGCGATCTCCGAGCGGGTCGGCGCCCGGGTCCTGCTCAAGCTCGAGGGCGCGAACCCGACCGGGAGCTTTAAGGACCGCGGCATGACCGTCGCCGTCTCGCGAGCCAAGGGAGCCGGCGCAGAGGCGGTGATCTGTGCCTCGACCGGGAACACGGCGGCGAGCGCCGCCGCCTACGCCGCCCGCGCCGGTCTGCGCGGAGCGGTGATCGTTCCCGAGGGCAAGATCGCGATCGGCAAGCTGGCGCAGGCATTGATCTGCGGTGCGCGGGTGATCGCGCTGCGGGGGAGCTTCGATCGGGCGCTGGAGATCGTCCGCGCGCTCGCCGCCGAGCACCCGGTCGAGCTCGTCAACTCGGTCAACCCCCACCGGATCGAGGGCCAGAAGACGGCGGCGTTCGAGGTCGTCGAGGAGCTCGGCGAAGCGCCCGGCGCGATCGCGATCCCGGTCGGCAACGCCGGCAACGTGACCGCCTGGTGGCGCGGCTTCACCGAGCTCGAGAGCGCGCCGCTGTTGTACGGGTTCCAGGCCGCCGGCGCGGCGCCGCTGGTCCACGGCGAGCCGGTCGCCGAGCCCGACACGGTCGCCTCGGCGATCCGGATCGGCAAGCCCGCGCGCTGGGAGGAGGCGATGGCGGCGTTCACCGACTCGCGGGGACGGGTCGAGGCGGTCTCCGACGAGCAGATCCTCGACGCCTACCGTCTGCTCGCCACCAGCGAGGGGATCTTCTGCGAGCCCGCCTCCGCCGCCTCGGTGGCCGGGATCCTCGCCCGCGGGCTCCCCGCTGCGCCGGGCGGCGAGCCACCCGCTTCGGTCGTCTGCGTGCTCACCGGCCACGGGCTCAAGGACCCCGACACGGCGCTCGCCGCCGCGCCACCGGTGGTCGGCTGCGACGACGACCTGGCCGCGGTCGAGCGCGCGATCTTCGACTGAGCCGCGCCGAATCCTTGACGTTGCGCGCGCCACCGGCCGTCACCGGGCGGGCATGCTCGCCGGCATGGACGCGGTCGAGGTATTGCGCGAGCTCAGCAGCGTGCTGGTGCCACCGCGGTGTGCGATCTGCGGCGCGGAGACCGCGGCGCAAGAGCTGGTCTGCGCCGATTGCGGGCGCGCGATTGCCGCCGGGCCGCCGGGCCGAGGCGCCGTCGCGGCCCTCGGATCGGTCACCTGGGCGGTCCCGTACGACGGCGCCGCGCGCGGCCTGGTGGCCGCGCTCAAGTTTCGCGGCGGGCTCGGTCTGGCGGCGATCGCCGGGCGCGCGATTGCCGGCGCGCTCGGCGGTCACCCGGGGCCGTGGACGGTGGTCCCGGTGCCGGCGGCGCCGCTGCGCAGACGGCGGCGCGGCTTCGACCCGGCCGAGTTGATCGCCGGCGAGCTGGCGACCCGGCTCGAGCTCCAGCGCGCGCCCGTCCTGCGGCGCGCCAATGGCCGTCGCCAAGTCGGTCGACCGCGCGGCGAGCGACTCGCCTCGCCGCCGCGCGTGCACGCGATCGGCTCGGTTCCGCCCAGGGCGCTGATCGTCGACGACGTGCTGACCACCGGCGCGACGCTCTCGGCCTCTGCCGCCGCGCTGCGCGCCGCCGGGACGAGCGAGGTCCGGGGCGCGGTCTTCGCCCGCGCGCTGGGCTAGGGGAGCGTACGATTTGGGCGACCGCGACCGACGGCGAAAGGAGCAAAGGGTGAGGATCGAGGTGAGAGGCCGCAACACCGAGGTCACCGAGGAGCTTCGGGACGCGATCGAGAAGCGCTTTGCCCGGGTCGGACGTCAGGTCTCGGACCTGGCGACGCTCGAGGTCGAGCTCACCGAGGAGCGCAATCCCTCGATCTCGGACAGCCAGATCGCCGAGGCCACGCTCTTTCTGAAGGGCGCGACCCTGCGCGCGCGCGAGGCGTCACCGGAGATGCTGCACTCGATCCACGAGGTCGCCGAGGACATCCGCCGCCAGGTCAAGCGCGACCGCGAGAAGCGTCGCGGACGGGCAAAGTCGCGTCGCTGGGTCGGCCGACTGCGCCGCCGCGAGGCCTGATCCAGTCGCTCGGCGCGGCTCGCCTGTCGCGGCGAAGGCCCTCTGTACCCTGAGTCGCGGTGGCACGGGGAATCATCGACAAGGCCCTGCGGCTGGGCGAGGGCCGCAAGTTTCGCGACTACGAGCGCCGCGTCGAGTCGATCAACCGCTACGAGCCCGAGATCGAGCTGCTCGACGACGGCGAGATCCGCGCGCGCGCCGACGAGCTGCGCCGGCGCGCGGATGACGGCGAGCTGCTCGACGACCTGCTGCCGGAGGCGTTCGCGCTCTGTCGCGAGGCGGGTAAGCGCACCCTCGGCCAGCGCCACTACGACGTCCAGCTGATCGGCGGCATGGTCCTCGACTCGGGGACGATCGCCGAGATGCGCACGGGCGAGGGCAAGACCCTGACCGCGACCCTGGCTGTGTTCCTGAACACGCTCGCGGGCGATCCGGTCCATCTGGTCACGGTCAACGACTACCTTGCCCGCCGCGACGCCGAGTGGATGCGCCCGATCTACGAGCTGCTCGGCGTCTCCGTCGGCGTGATCCAGTCGGAGATGCAGCCGGGCGAGCGCCGCGAGCAGTACAGCCGCGACGTCACCTACGGGACCAACTCGGAGTTTGGCTTCGACTACCTGCGCGACAACATGGCCAGCTCGCTCGAGGAGTGCGTGCAGCGCGAGCACGCCTTCGCGATCGTCGACGAGGTCGACAACATCCTGATCGACGAGGCGCGCACCCCGCTGATCATCTCCGGCCGTCCCGAGCAGGCCGCCGACACCTACTACACCTTCGCCCGGCTCGCCAAGCAGATGGTCGGCGAGGAGATGAAGCCGAAGCTGAAGTCGCTGGGCGAGTCGCGCGACACCTCCGAGGCCAGCCACGACTACGAGTACGACGAGAAGCACAAGACCGTCGCCCCGACCGAGGCCGGGGTCGCGAAGGCCGAGCGCTTCCTCGGCGTCGACAACCTCTATGTCTCCGAGCACGGCACCCTCGTCAACCACCTGATCCAGTCGCTGAAGGCCGAGTCGCTGTTCAAGCGCGACACCGACTACGCGGTGATCGACGGCGAGGTGAAGATCATCGACGAGTTCACCGGCCGGATCCTCGAGGGCCGGCGCTGGTCGGACGGCTTGCACCAGGCGGTCGAGGCGAAGGAGGGCGTGCGGATCCGCGAGGAGAACCAGACCCTGGCGACGATCACGCTGCAGAACTACTTCCGCCTCTACGACAAGCTCGCCGGGATGACCGGCACGGCGCTGACCGAGGCGACCGAGTTCATGAAGATCTACGAGGTCGCGGTGGTCGAGGTCCCGACCCACCGGCCGATGATCCGCGACGACCACAACGACCAGATCTACAAGACCAAGGACGGCAAGTGGCAGGCGGTCGCGAGCGAGATCAAGGACCGGCACGAGACCGGACAGCCGATCCTCGTCGGCACGATCTCGGTCGAGATCTCCGAGATGCTCTCGGCGGAGCTGCGGCGGTCGGGGATCGAGCACAGCGTCCTCAACGCGAAGCCCGAGAACGCACAGCGCGAGGGCGAGACGGTCGCCCAGGCCGGCCGCCTGGGCGCGGTCACGATCGCCACCAACATGGCCGGCCGCGGGGTCGACATCAAGCTCGGCGGCGATCCCGAGCAGCTCGCGGTAGCCGAGCTGCGCAAGCTCGGCCTGACCCCCGGTGACGAGAGCTGGGACGAGGAGCTGGCGGCTAACGTCGAGCGCTTCCGCGAGCGCTGCGAGGCCGACGGCGAGAAGGTGATCGAGCTCGGCGGGCTCTACATCTGCGGCACCGAGCGCCACGAGTCACGCCGGATCGACAACCAGCTTCGCGGACGCTCAGGGCGCCAGGGCGATCCCGGCGAGTCGCGCTTCTTCCTCTCCGCCGAGGACGACCTGATCCGGCTCTTCGCCGGCGAGCGGATCTACAAGATCCTCGATCGCCTCGGGCCGGTCGACGAGGAGGGCCAGGAGTACCCACTCGAGGCGAAGATGCTCACCCGGACGATCGAGAACGCGCAGAAGAAGGTCGAGCAGCAGAACTTCCTGATCCGCAAGCGGGTGCTCGAGTACGACGACGTGATGAACGAGCAGCGCCGGGTCGTCTACAAGTACCGGCGCGAGATCCTCGAGGGCCGCGACATGTCCGACGTCGCTCACTCCGAGCTCGAGGAGGTGGTCGCGCGGCTGGTCGAGACCTACACCCCCGGCGAGATCTTCGAGGACTGGGACCTCGGCGGTCTCGAGGGGCATGCGGGCGCGCTCTGGCCGCTCGGGGCATCGCTGGCGGAGCTCGACCCGCAGACCTCGAGCCGGGAGCAAATCATCGAGATCCTGAGCGAGGATGCGCTCGCCGCCTACGGTCGTCGCGAGGACGAGTTCGGCGCCGAGCTGATGCGCTATCTCGAGCGCCAGATCCTGCTTCAGATCATCGACAACCGCTGGCGCGAGCATCTCTATGAGATGGACTACCTGCGCGAGGGAATCCACCTGCGCGGCTTCGCTCAGATCGATCCGCTGGTCGCCTACAAGAACGAGGGCTTCACGATGTTCCGCGAGCTGATGGCCTCGATCTGGGAGGAGTTCACGCGGGTGATCTTCCACGTCGAGGTCAACATCGAGCCGGCCCAGGCGCAGCAGATGTTCGGCGAGGAGGACCGCGCCGCCGGCCGCGAGGTGCAGTACGCGGGCGGCGGGCCCGAGCAGCCGTCGGCGATGGCGCAGGCGGCGAGCGCCCCCCAAGGGGTGCCGGGAGTCACCGGGGGCGCCCATCCCGGCGCGCTGCCCGAAGCCCCGGCCGGCCCGCCGGCAACCGCCGGCTCGCCCGGGGAGATCAACCCGGCCACGGTGGTCAAGGCCGAGCAAGAAAAGATCGGTCGCAACGATCCCTGCTGGTGCGGCTCAGGGAAGAAGTACAAGAAGTGCCACGGCGCCTGACCCCCCGGAGGCGATGGCCGCTCGCGGTGATCGCGGCGGCGGCGCTCACGCTCGCGGGACTGATCGAAGCGGGGCCGGCCGGCTCGGCGAAGCCGACCGTGACGATCTCCGGTCGCGCCTACGTCTTCAACCACTCCGAGACATCGATCGCCGGCGCCACGATCCGCGTCCGCGAGCTGGGCGCCACCGCGATCACCGACGCCAACGGCGACTACGAGCTCACCGTCCCGGACGAGACACTGGTCACGCCGTACATCGAACCGCCGGCCGGCTACCACGAGATCGACCTGCAGACCTTCCACACGCGCGGCAAGGCGATCGAGAACGCGAACTTCCAGACCCCGGCCGACGCCGAGTACTACGGCCTCGCGGCCCTGCTCTCGGTGCCGTTCGGGCCCGACGGCCGGCCGGAGCAGTGCGTGATCGTGACCACTGCGTCGGCGCGGAACGTGCGGGGGGTCGACTTCGAGACCTTCCAGGCCCGCACGCCGCACGGGGTCGCCGGTGCGACGTCGCGCGCCGAGCCGGCGCTGCCGGAGCCGATCTACTTCAACGAGAGCGTGATCCCGGACCCGTCGCGGACCGCGACCTCAGGCGACGGCGGGATCATCTGGACCGGGGCCGCGGCCGGGACCTACCGGGTGATCACCGAGAGCGGGTCGACCCGGTTCGCGAGCTTTCTCGCCACCTGCGAGCCGGGCCGGGTGGTGAACGCGAATCCGCCCTGGGGCGCGTACGAGCTCAGCCCCGGGGAGAAGCCGCTCGGCGCTGGGGTCGTCGCTGGCTCGGTGGTCCACCTCGGTCGGGGGACCAAGGCCGGGCATCGGCTGGTCATCGTCGGCGCGCGCACGGCCGAGCCGCTGAAGGCCAAGGTGTCCCTGCGTCAACGCCGGCGGCCGGTCGCCCGAACGCGGACCACCGGGTTCGATCCTCCGCGGGGCAAGATCCCCCTGCGGGTCTCGAACGGCGCCGACGCCGGCCGCGCGAAACTCTCGGTGAAGCTCACTGACGCCGCGGGCGACGCGATCAAGCAGCGCTTCAAGGTCCGGCTCCCGCTGCCGCCACGATAGTTGGTTAGGCGCGGTGGACGATCTCGCCACCGACGAGGGTCATCTCGACCTTCGCCCGCGAGACCTTCTTCAACGGCACGCGGAGAAGGTCGCGGTCGAGGACGGCGAGGTCGGCGGCGAATCCGACCGCGATCCGCCCGCTGAGCGCCTCCCGATGTAGCTGAAAGGCGCTGTTGCGTGTGTGCATCGCGATCGAGTCGCGCAGCTTCAGCCCCTGGTCGGCGAACAGCGGCTCGGGATCGCCCTTGTAGACCTCGTCGGCGGTTCGGTTGACCGCCATCTCGATCTGGCGGAACGGAAGCAGGGGGTCGACCGGCCAGTCGCTGCCCCCGCAGAGCAGCGCCCCGGCCCGCTTCAGGCTGCCGGCCGGGTAGGTGTGGCGCCAGCGCTTCGTCCCCAGGTAGGGCTTCAGGCGCTCGACCGTGTAGCTGTCGCGCTCCGCCCACTGCATCTGCATGCTCGGCAGCACGCCGAGCTTCGCGAAGCGGCGGAAGTCCTTCGGGTGGATCAGCTCCAGGTGGCAGATCGTGTGCCGATTGTCGTTCGCGCCGTTGGCGCCGCGCGCGTGCTCGAACGCGTCGAGGGCCGAGCGCACGGCGCGGTCGCCGATCGCGTGCACGTGGACCTGCCAGCCGGCGGCGTCGAGCGCCGCAATCGCCGCGTTGGCCACCCGCTGCGGGAAGTATGTCGGCCCCCTGCTCTTGCCCGGCACCCACTTCGGGTCCTTCTTCGTGCCCTTATTGACCAGATAGGGCTTGAGCAGGGCCGCGGTTTGGGTCGGATACTCGATCACCCCGTCGAAGAACAGCTTCACGGTGCGGATCGCGATGTCCGGACGGCCGTAGGTCGTGCGCAGCTGCTCGGCATGGGCGAGCAGCGCCGCCGGGTCCTCGGCCAGTTTCGAGCCGCCGGTGATCGCCACCGACGGGCGGGCGGTGAGCCCGCCCTGGTCGCTGAGCAGTGCCAGCGCCGCCAGCTCATCCTCCCCGGCCGAGACCTCGAGAAACGAGGTGATGCCCTGCTTCGCCATCACCCGCAGGGCCGCCGCGAGGGCTTTCGCGTTCTGCTCCGGCGTCCGCTTGGGGATCTGATCGAAGACGAGGTTGATCGCGCTGTCGAGCAGGATCCCCGTCGGCTCCCTCCCCGGGCCGCGACGGATCTCCCCGCCCGGTGGGTCGGGAGTCGAGGCGTCGACGCCGCCGATCTCGAGCGCTCGCGAGTTGGCGAGCGCGATGTGGCCGTCGAGCGAGATGACGAGGATCGGCCGCGAGGTCTCGAGCTTGTCGAGGTCCTCCTTGGTCGGCAGCTTGTCCATCGCCGTCGCGTCCCAGAGCTCGACCTGGAGCCATCCGTCGGGCTCCTCCTCGACCGAGCGCGCGAGCAGCTTGCGGATCGCGGCCACGAACTGCTTCAGGTTCAGCTCGCGGTAGTTGAGGGACGGCTGCGTCAGCACGAGGCCGCCACTCAGGGGATGCATGTGGCCATCGTGGATTCCGGGCAGCACCATGCGCCCTGCGAGGTCGATCACCTCGGTCGCCGTCCCGGCGAGAGCCCTGGCGCCGGCGGTCGAGCCGACGTAGGTGATCCTGCCGCCGCTGATCGCGAGTGCTTCGGCATCGGCGCCGCCGGCCGCGGTGTGGACCCGGCCGTTGAGCAGGACCAGCTCGGCAGCGCTGCCACCCCGCGCCCGCGCCCAGCTCGGGACCGCCAGGGCAGCGGCCGCCCCGGCGCCGGCGACCACGAAGCCCCGCCGCGTCAGCCCGTTCTCGCAACTTTTACCTCGCCCGTGCATCGTCGTCCCTCCTCGACCTCGACCACCGTCCTGCGATCGCGTAGTCAATCGCATCGGCTCGCCGGTCGCCGGACGCCCGCCCTAACCTGCGCCGATGCACTCCTCCGAGGTCGATCGCGTCAACGACGGAGTGCGGCGGTTCGTCGATGCCTTCAACGATGAGGACCTGGACGCTCTCGCCGGCGCGGTCTCGGAGTCGATCGAGATCCAGGGCCGGCGCGGACTCGTCCGCGGGCGTGAGGAGGCCAGGGAATGGGCGACCCGGCGTCCCTCGGGCGAGCTTCACCAGCGCCTGGTCGTCGATCGGGTCCGCGATGACGGGCATCCGCCGGTGGCGTTGCTGCGGCGCCAGTGGCTGTGGAGGGAGAACGGCGAGATCGCCGACGAGGAGGAGATCGCGGTCCTCGTCACCCTGGACGAGGACGGCCTGATCTGCCGCTGGCAGCCGTTCGAGGACCCCGCCAAGGCGCTGGCGGCGGCGGGCCTGGTCGCGGGCCGCGGCTAAGCTAGGCGCGCGTGGCGGACGGAAGCACCAAGGAGGCTGTGAGCGCGCGGATCGCTGAGATCCGCGAGAGCCTGACCCTGCTCGCGGACTACCTTTGACCCTGCCGGGCTGACCACGCGGCTGAGCGAGCTCGAGGCCGAGATGGGGGCCCCCGGGTTCTGGGACGACTCCGAACGCGCGGCGGCGGTCTCGGCGGATCACGCGCGTACGCAGCGACGGCTCGATGCGTTCCGCCGGCTCGAGGGCGAGGTCGCCGACCTCGCTGAGCTGGCCGAGCTCGCGGCCGACGACCCCGAGCTCGCGGCCGAGCTCGGCCCGCAGCTCGCCGGCGTCGAGGCCCGCCTCGCCGAGCTCGAGGAGGCGCGGCTGTTCAGCGGCGAGTACGACTCCGGGGACGCGGTGGTCACCGTGCGCTCGGGAGCCGGGGGCACCGACTCCCAGGACTGGGCGGAGATGCTGCTGCGGATGTATCTGCGCTGGGCCGAGCGGCGCGGCTTCGAGGTCGAGATCAAGGAGGCCTCCGAGGGCGAGGAGGCGGGGATCAAGTCGGCGACCCTGATCGTCAAGGGCGAGAACGCCTACGGGCTGTTCGCGGCAGAGCGCGGCGTCCACCGCCTGGTCCGGATCTCGCCCTTCGACGCCCAGTCTCGCCGCCACACCGCCTTCGCCCAGGTCGACGTCGCGCCGCTCGTCGACGACGAGGTCTCGGTCGACCTCGACGAGGAGGAGGTGCGGGTCGACACCTATCGCGCCTCGGGCGCCGGCGGCCAGCACGTCAACAAGACCGACTCCGCGGTCCGGCTCACCCACCTGCCGACCGGGATCGTGGTCCAGTGCCAGAACGAGCGCTCCCAGACCCAGAACAAGGTGACCGCGATGCGGATGCTGCGTGCCCGACTGCTCGAGGAGGAGGAGCGCAAGCGGGCCGAGGAGCTGGCGGTCGAGCGGGGCGAGCAGAAGGCCGCCGAGTGGGGGTCGCAGATCCGCAGCTACACGCTTCATCCCTCGACCCGGGTCAAGGACCACCGGACGGGGTTCGAGGTCGGCGACGCGAACCGGGTCCTCGACGGGGACCTGGACGCGTTCGTGCGCGAGTACCTGCTCAGCGCCGCGAGCGATCACCGGTAGCGGTGCCCAGCGTCCGGATCGACGGCGGATTGGAGATCGCCTATCGGGAGGCCGGCGACGGAGCGCCCGTCGTGCTGCTTCACGGCGCCGCCTCCGACGGGCGTATGTGGGGACCACAGCTCGACGGCCTCTCCGACCGGCTCAGGGTCATAGCCTGGGACGAGCCCGGCGCCGGCGGCTCCTCGGAGCCGGCGCAGGACTTCGGCCTCGCCGGCTACGCCGACGCCCTGGCGCGCTTCATCGACGCCCTCGGCTTCGCCTCGGTCCACCTCGGCGGGCTGTCCTGGGGCGGCGTTCTGGCTCTGGAGCTCTATCGACGCCACCCCGATCGGGTCGCCTCGCTGATCCTGGCCGACACCTACGCCGGGTGGAAGGGCTCCCTGTCCGAGGCGGAGTGCGCGCAGCGGCTCTCGGCAGCGCTCGAGCAGGCGAGCATGCCCGAGGACCAGTTCGCGCCGAGTCTGCCGGGGCTGTTCGCCCCCGGCGCGCCCGCGAGCGCGGTTGACCAGCTCGAGACGATCATGGCCGACACGCGGCCGAGCAGCCTGCGGCGCACCGCGATCGCGATCGCGGCCTGCGATCAGCGCGACCTGCTGCCCCGCATCGGTGTCCCGACCCTGCTGATCTGGGGGGAGGAGGACGCCCGCTCACCGCTCACCGTCGCCGATCAGTTCCGCGCCGCGATTCCGGACGCCCGCCTGGTGCGGATCCCGGGAGCGGGCCACATGAGCAACATCGAGCAGCCGGCACGCTTCAACGCCGCGGTGCGCAAGTTCTGTCCTAGGGTTCAGCCATGGCGGTAAGCATCGCCGTGGGCGTCTCCGACGAAGTCGACCCGGTCGCGGCGTTCTCCGAGGCGGCCGACGCGGCCGCACGAGGCCTGGGCGGGAGCTGCGACCTGGCGCTCGTGTTCGCCGGCGCGCCGCACATCGGACACGCCAAGCCGATCCTCTCCGAGGTACACGGGCGGCTCGAGCCCGCGTCGCTGATCGGGTGCGGCGCTGGCGGTGTGGTCGGCGGCGGGCGCGAGATCGAGGGCGGGCCCGGCGCCGTCGTCTGGGCCCTGTCCGCTCCCGGGGCCGGGATCGTCACTCACCATTTCCAGGCAGAGCCGTCCGAGGACGGCGTCGCGCTGAGCGGGCTGCCCGACCGCGAGCGGCTCGGCGAGGCGCTGATCGTGCTCGCCGACCCGTACACGTTCAGCGCCGAGGCCCTGCTGGGTGATCTGAACGAGAGCCGTCCCGGGCTCCCGGTGCTCGGTGGCCTCGCGAGCGCCGCCGCCGGCGGCTCCGCGGCGCTGTTTCGAGACGGGGACGTGCTCCACTCCGGCGCCGTCGCCTGCTCGCTGACCGGCGTCCCGTTGATTCCCTGCGTCTCGCAGGGGGCGACCCCGGTCGGTCCGGAGATGACGATCACAGCGGCCGCCGGCAACCTCGTCAACGAGCTCGCCTCGAGGCCTGCGATCGAGCGCCTGCGAGAGGCGATCGGCGATCTCGACCCGGGCGAGCAGCGGCTCGCGGCCCAGGGCCTGATGCTCGGTCTGGTGATCGACGAGAACCAGCCCGAGTACGAGCGCGGCGATTTCCTCGTCCGGCCGATCATCGGCGCCGACCCCGACGCCGGGTCGCTCGCGATCGGCGAGCGGGTCCGGGTCGGGCAGACGGTCCGCATGCACGTCCGCGATGGCGCGAGCGCTGACCAGGACCTGCGCGACGCGCTGCGCGCCGGATCCCAGGCGGCGGGCAGCGCCGGCGCGGCCGGCGCGCTGCTGTTCACCTGCAACGGCCGCGGGTCGCACATGTTCGAGGTCTCCGACCACGACGCGAGCGCGCTCGAGGACGCGCTCGGCGCTCCGGCCGGCGGCTTCTTCTGCGCGGGGGAGATCGGCCCTGTCGGTGGGCGCAACTTCCTGCACGGGTTCACGGCGACCATCGCGGTGTTCCCGCGCTCGGCCTGATGGAGGGTCTTCGGGAGCTGGTCGCGCGATCGCTCGCCGAGGACGTCGGGGCAGGCGACATCACCTCGGAGGCGACCGTCCCGGCGACGGCAGGGGCGCGGGGACGGATCGTCCAGAAACAGCCGGGGGCCGTGTTCGGGCTCGCCGCGGCCCGGGAGACGTTCGAGCAGGCCGGGGTCCACGAGTTCGAGCCGCTGGTCGGCGAGGGCGAGTGGCGCGAGCGGGTCCCGGCGGACGTCGCGCTCGTCGCCGGCCCGGCCCGGGCCCTGCTCGCGGGCGAGCGCACTGCGCTCAACTTCCTCGGCCACCTGTCGGGGATCGCGACCCTGACCGCGCGCTTCGTCGCCGCGGTCGACGGCTCCGGCGCGACGATCCTCGACACCCGCAAGACGACGCCAGGCCTGCGCGGGCTCGAGAAGGCCGCGGTCGCGGCCGGCGGGGGGGCCAACCACCGCCTCGGGCTCGACGACGCGATCCTGATCAAGGAGAACCACATCGCGCTCGCGCGAGGCCTGCGCCGCGCCGTCACGGCCGCGCGCGCGGCGCGGCCCGGCGCCAGGATTGAGGTCGAGTGCAGGAACCCGGCCGAGCTGGCCGAGGCGCTCGCAGCCGGCGCGGATCGGCTGCTGCTCGACAACATGGACCCGGCCGAGCTACGTGAGGCGGTCGCCGAGCGCGACCGGGCCGGCGGCGGCGCGAGCCTCGAGGCCTCGGGTGGGATCACGCTCGACAACGTCGCCGAGGTCGCCGCCACCGGCGTCGAGCTGATCTCGGTCGGGGCCCTGACCCACTCGGCGCCGGCGCTCGATCTCTCGCTGCTGCTCGAACCGGCGTAATCTGGCCGCGATGGTCTCCGCGCCCGATCAGGAGCTGCGAGCGCGCCGCGAGGCGATCGTGGTCGAGCACATGGAGTCGGAGAACAGGCACGAGTTCGACCTCACCCTCGACACCTTCGACCATCCCCGCTACGAGCTGATCGCGACCGGCGAGGTCCATGACGGCGAGCGCGAGGTCGCCGCCTACTTCGAGGAGACCCGGGCCGCGTTCCCCGACCAGCGCAACGAGCTGATCGCGATGCATCACACAGACGACGCGGTGATCGTCGAGGCGCTGCTCCGCGGCACCCACCTGGGGTCCTTCCGCGGCCTGCCGGCGACCGGGCGGGACTTCGAGATGCAGTTCTGCGCCCTGTTCCTGTTCGACGCCGACCGGCTGTTCTGCGAGCGGGTCTACTTCGACGTCGCCACGATCCTGCGCCAGCTCGGGATCGCGCACGACCCGCTCACCGTGCGGGGCCGGGTCGCGACCCTGTTCAACCACCCGCTGACGATCGGCCAGGCGCTGGCGCGCAACCTGCTCCGCCGCCGGCCGCTCTGACCCGCGCTGCCGCCCGAGTAGTCCGCGCCGGGAGCGATGATCCCGCCTGCGGGAGCATCGGCGCGGCCGACCTCGCCGCCGGCGTGATCCCGCCGTCGGGCGACCCCAGGCTGACGGTTCGAGTCGGCAGTGCCGGCACCGCGGGCGCCAACGGGTCCGGCCTGGGTGCGTCGACGGGGTCCCCGCCGGCAGCACCGGCTATCTCGACGCCGCCGACGACCCCGTGGCGGGCGGCTGCGGCGGCGGCGCGGGTGGCGCCTCGAGTGCGACCGCGCAGTGCGGGTTCGGGGAGGTCGCGACCGGAGGGGGATACTCCTACGCGGACGGAAAGCGCCACGCGCTGGTGGTTGAGAGCAGACCCGTCCCCGCCGGCCCGACGCCGACGGGCTGGCAGATCAGGATCGAGACCCTGACCAACGAGCAGTCGAACAGCACGCCGGTGACGCCCTACGTGGTCTGCATACGGCCCTGAGCGACTGGCGGGCCACGAGCCTACTTCAGCAGCCGCGACAGTCGCCGGTCCTTGAGTACCCGGCCGCCGGTCTGGCACTGCGGGCAGTAGTTGGTCTGGTGCTCGGCGAAGTAGACCGCCTCGATCGTCGTCTCGCAGCGCGGGCACGGCTCGCCCTCGCGGCGGTGGATCCGGAGCGGCATCGGCAGCTTGTCGGGCACCTGCTCGCCGACCACCCGCTCGTAGTGGTCGATCGCCTCGCCGAGCACCGCGAGCGCGGCGTGCAGGCGGCCGACGTCCTCGTCGCCCAGATCCGAGCCCTTGCGAAACGGGCCCAGCTCCGCCTCCCAGAGGATCTCGTCGACCCAGCTGCGCCCGATTCCGGCGATCACGCGCTGGTCGCGCAGCAGAGGATGCAGGTGGCGCGGCTGGTCGATCGCCGCCGCGAGCGCCTGCAGCGGTGGGGTCGGCCATGCCTCCGGGCCCAGCGTGGCGACCATCTCGTCGGCTGCGACCCCGCCCGGGCGCAGCAGCTTCGCCCAGGCGCGCTGCCGGGTGCCGAACTCGCGCAGGCGCAGCTCGCGCCCGTCGGCGAGCCGGACCAGGACCCGGGAGCGGCGGTCCTTGAGCGAGGCGCGCTTGTCGAAGACCTGCAGTCTGCCGGCCGACATCAGGTGCACCAGGAGCTCCAGCGATTCGTCACCGCCGGCGAACGCCACCACGGGCATCTTCCCGATCCGCCGGACGCCGTCGATCCGCCTCCCCTCGAGCGTCGAGAGGGGTGGATCGACCGTCTTCAGCGCCACCATTCCGGGCGAGAGCGTCGATTCGACCTCGGCCCCGGCGAGCGCGGCGGCGAGACGGCGGGCGGTGATCTCGACCTCGGGCAGCTCGGGCATCGGTCTCAGTAAACTGCCTCGTAGTTCATTCGCTCTGCTTCAGGCCGGTCAAGGGGCCGGCACGGGCAGGCGAACATAAGACGGAGGAAGGCGCGCGATGCAGCAGCTGCCGACACTTCAGCGGAACCCGAGCAGCCCGGCGCCGACGCGGGCGGAGGTCGAGCAGCTCTCGACCGAGGTGCGCGAGCTCGCCGCGCAGCGAAACGCGGTCATCCTCGCCCACAACTACCAGGTGCCCGAGGTCCAGGACGTCGCCGACCACATGGGCGACTCGCTCGGGCTCTCACGCCGCGCCGCTTCGACAGAGGCGGACGTGATCGTCTTCTGCGGCGTCCACTTCATGGCCGAGACCGCCTCGATCCTCTCGCCCGAGAAGACCGTCCTGATCCCGGATCCAAACGCCGGGTGCTCGCTCTCGGACTCGATCGACGCCGACCAGCTGCGCGCCTGGAAGGCCGAGCACCCGGGGGCTGTGGTGGTCATGTACGTCAACACCTCGGCCGAGGTCAAGGCCGAGACGGACTACTGCTGCACCTCCTCGAATGCGGTCAGCGTGGTCGAGCACATCTGGGCCGAGCACGGCCCCGAGACCGAGATCCTCTTCGGGCCCGACATGTGGCTGGGCTCGTTCGTCGCCCGTGAGACGGGACTGACCGAGGACCCCGAGCGCTACGCGCGCTTTCACGTCTGGGACGGGGAGTGTCACGTGCACGCCGGGATCCGCCCCGACGACATCAACCAGACCCGCGCCGAGCACCCCGCGGCCGACTTCCTGATCCACCCCGAGTGCGGATGCGTGACCCAGGTGATGGAGTACGTCGCCGCCGGCGACGTCCGGCCCGAAGGCGTCCACATCCTCTCCACCTCGGGGATGCTCGAGCACGTGCATTCACACCCCGAAGACGAGTTCGTCGTCGCCACCGAGACCGGGATGCTCTACCCGCTGCACCAGGCGGCGCCGCAGGCGAACCTGATCGAGGCCAACCGGATGGCGTTCTGCAAGTACATGAAGATGATCACCCTGCCCAAGGTGGCCGAGTCGCTGCGCGAGCTCAAGGTCGAGGTCAAGGTCCCCGAGCAGCTCGCCGAGCGCGCCCGGCTCCCGATCGAGCGCATGGTAAGCATCGGCTGAGTGAGCGCAAGCGTTCCCGCCGCTTGCCGCGCTAGCTCGCGGTTGGCTCTAGCAAGCCATATCTAGCCCGGATGCGTCACTTGCCGTGCGGCTTGGGGAGCGCACCACTCTACCCGGCCACCACCCAGCCGCCATCTACGTGGATCACCTGACCGGTGATGTACCCGGCCCCGTCCGAGGCCAAGAACAGGACGGTCTCGGCGATCTCCTCCGGTTTGCCGAAACGCCTCAGCGGGTTCATGGCGACTGCCTCGTCGATGTGCTCGGGCGAGACCCCCCACTCTGTCTCCCATTCCCCTGAGATTGGTCCGGGGGCAAGAGCATTCACGCGGATCTCTGGGGCCAGGTCCCTGGCCAGCGTGGAGGTGAAGCCGCGGATCGCTCCCTTCGCGGTGGAATAGGTGACGGGAACGAAGTTGATCGCGTTCTCGGGATTGATCCCGTTCCCGTAGGTGCTCGAGAAGTTGACGATGGCGCCGCCGCCATCTTCGAGCATCATTGGCCTCACCGCGTGACACATCCGCATAGTTCCGATCACATCAACCTGAAGGAGGGCGCTCGCCGCGGCTGTGTCCAGCTCGCTGAATCTCACCGTGTCCGCCTCGTCGAGGCGGCCGGCGGCGTTGACGAGGACGTCCAACCGACCGTAGCGCTCCACGACATCGGCGACGAACGCGTCTACCGAGTCCTGATCCGTGACGTCGAGGTGCCCGGAGTGAGCCTGCCCGCCCCGGCCCTCCAGCTCCGCCGCGACCTCCGCGGCCTGGGCGCTAGAGGAGCGATAGCCGATCGCCACCGAGGCGCCCTCGGAACCGAAGCCTCTGGCAACGGCTCCACCAAGGGTGCCTCCGCCCCCGGTAACCGCCGCCACCCTTCCCTCGAAGCGCCGCCCATCATTCCATTGAGCACCCATGCTTCTCCCTCGGTCGGTGGTCTCTGTGCCCAGGCGATTAGATCAGAGGTCGGCTGGCCCGACGACGCCTCGCGTTTTGCAGGCCAAGCGGCGCTCGCGGACCAATTCCCCTTGCTAGCTTGCGAGCGTGCTCGAGGTGGCGGCGCGATTGGTCCTCGGCGGGGTGCTGGCAGGCGCCAGTCTGGCGAAGCTCGCGAGCCCGGCTTCGAGCCGGGCGGCGCTGGCGACCTTCGGCATCGATGGCCGCGGCGCCCAGGCGCTCGCCTTCTGGCTCCTGATCGCGACCGAGCTGGGACTCGCGATCGGCGTGATCGCCGGCTCGGAGACCGCCGCGTGGCTCGCCGCGGCGTTGATGGCCATGTTCGCGGCGACGATGGCCGGAGCGATCATGCGCGGGCGCGCCGGCGCCCCCTGTGCCTGCTTCGGCGCCCGCTCGACCGTCGGCTGGTCGGGGGTCGGGCGAAACCTCGTCCTCGCCGCCGCGTTCGCCGCGCTCACCTTCCTGCCCGCCGACGAGCTCTCGACCGACGAGTGGCTCGGCCTCGGGCTGATCGCGGCGCTGATCGCCTGCGCCGGCCTGGCGATCGCCGTGCTGGCGCTCGCGCGAGAGGTCGGGATGCTGCGCCTTCGCCTCGGCCCGGAGGGGGCGCTCGAGATCGCCGAGGAGGGCCCGCCCCTGGGCTCGCGCACGGCGCTGGTCGAGCGCTTCGACCTCGACCCGGAGGCGAACCTGGCGCTCGCCGTGTTCGTCGCCGAGAGCTGCCATGTCTGCCACGCGCTCGAGCCGTCGATCGAGGTGCTCGCGGGCGACCCGCTGGTCGGGGTCGAGACCTTCGAGGAGCGCCTCGACGCCGGGGTCTGGGATCAGCTCCGGGTTCCGGGCAGCCCGTTTGCGGTCGCACTCGATCGCGACGGAATCGTGTTGGCCAAGGGAACGTTCAACAACCTCGCCCAGCTCGAGAGCGTCCTCGCCGCGGCCGAGCGGCGCCGCGCTGAACGCGAGATCGCCGGGGCGATCGGTGTCTGAGCGCGACGATCCCCGTCGCCCGGGCCGGGTCTCGCGGGCGGTCGAGTCGCTCGCCGGCGATACCTCCCGCCGCGGTTTCCTCGCCCGGGCCGGGGGGGCGATCACGACGCTGGCCGCGGGCGGGGTGATCGCCCGCGCGGTGAAGCCCGGCGAGGCGGACGCCTTCCACTTCTGCGGCCACATCTACACCACCGGCTCCTGTCTGCACCCGACCGGAACCCCGCGCATCGACGGGCACGGTTACCCGCTCCGGGCCTCCGACGGCCAGCCGGTCGACAACCTGGGCCGCGCCGTGAACCGCAAGGGCGAGCCGGTCAACGACCGCGGTGACGTGCTGAGCGATCCCGACGGGCGTCCGCTCCCCCCGGCCCCGCGGTCGAAGGTCTGTGACGAGACGGGCCGCGTGTACGGGTTCTCGCCCCACATCGACGGCGGTTGGTACCGCTGCTGCGAGGGCCACGTGCGCAAGCTGGTCGACTGCTGCGCCAACTCCTCGCGGCGGATCAACGGCGACGCCGCGCTCGAGGGCTACTGCTACCGCGGCCGCAAGGTCTTCTGCGTCATGTACTTCCAGACCCGGGTGCCGTGCTAGTGGGTCGCGGCTAGTGGACTGGCTCGAGCTGATCCTGGTCGCGGCGGCGGCGATCGCGGGCCTGACCGGCACCTGGTCGCCGTGCGGATTTTCGATGATCGAGACGATCGGCCCGGTCGGCCATACCGGTGGCCGGCCGACCACGGCCGCGGCCTGCCTCACGTTCCTGCTCGGCGCCGTGGTCGGTGGGGTGGCCACCTTCGGAGCCCTTGGCGCCCTCGGCGGGCTCGTCCACGGCGCCGACGATCGGGTCGCCTATGCGGCGGCGGCGGTGCTCGCCGCGCTCGCCGCGCTCGCCGAGATCCGTGGCGTCGCGATCGTGCCCCAGGTTCGGCGCCAGCTTCCCGAGCACTGGCGCCGGGTGATGCCGATGCCGATCGCCGCGGGCCTGTACGGGATCCTGCTCGGGCTCGGCTTCACCACCTTCGTGCTCACCTTCGGGGTCTTCGCCCTGGCCGGGATCGTCCTCGCCGTCGGTGAGCCGGCTGTCGGGGTCGGGGTCGGGCTCGCGTTCGGGGCCGGCAGGGCGCTGCCGATCACTCTGCTGGCGCCGGTCGCCGATCGGCCCGCCGGGGTCAGGGTCACCGAGCTGATGGCCGAGCGACCGGGGATCTATCGCGGCGCTCGCCTCGGCGACGGGGTCGCGTTGCTCGCCGCCGCCGCCGCGCTCGCGATCGCTGCCCCGGCGAGCGCCGCGAAAACCGAGGCCCGGCCGGCTGCCGATCCGGCCAGCGCCGGCAAGGCGCTCCTCTATCAGCGGCCCGATCGATCCGCGATGATCAAGCGCCAGGGACCGGACGTCGCGATTCAGGGCCACGACCCGGCGGCCGGCGGCGGCCGGATCGCGACCATCCTCGGCGGCGAGATCGTGCTCATGTCGGCGGTCGACCTCGGAGTCATCGCCCGGGTGCCCGCCCCCGACGCCGATGCGATCGCCGTCTCTCGCCATTGGCTCGTCTGGCGCGCTCGTCGCAACGGCCGCGACTTCCTTCGTGCCCGCAACGTCACCGACCCGAGCCACCCCGGGCCCGAGCATTCGCTGGGCAAGGCGGGTGGCGCCGCCCAGCTCGGGCGCCCGAGCCTCGACGACAACCGGCTCGTCTACGCGCGAGCGACCCGGCACGAGAACCGGATCGTCAAGCGCCTGCTCGGCGCGAAGCGCAAGAAGCGCGCCAAGGTCACCCTGTTCAGCTCCGGTGTCGACGGGCTCTCCAATCCCTCGATCCAGGGCGGGGCAATGCTCTACGTGCGTCATACCAGGCGAGCCGATCGGCTCAAGCTGGCGCGGCTCGGCGGGCGCGGGACGGGGCGCACGCTGCTCTCCCGCCGCGGCGGCACGCTGTGGTCGACCACGCTCTCGCAGAAGCGCGCCTACGTCACCCTGCTGCACGGGACGCGCCCGCGGCAGCGAATCCTCTCGGTCGGGCGCTGAGCACGGCGCCGCGCGGCGGCGGGGTCGGCACTACTCGTAGGCGAGCGCCTCGAGCACGTCGAGGCGTGAGGCGCGCCGGGCGGGGCCGATCGCGGCGATCACCCCCGCGAGCATCGCCAGCACCAGCATCAGCAGCAGGGTGGCGACCGGGATCGAGAGCGTGAAGCCCTCATCGGCGAGCGGACGGCTGACGACGACCGCGAACACGACCCCGAGGACGGCTCCGAGTACCGCGCCGATCAGTGCCGTGATCACCGCTTCGTAGCGGACCATCCGGCGCACCTGGCTGCGCGACGTCCCGACCGCGCGCAGCAACCCGAGCTCGCGGGTGCGCTCGTGGATCGAGAGCGCCAGCGTGTTGACGATCCCGAACAGGGAGACGATCACCGCGAGCAGCAGCAGCGCGTAGACGACCCCGAGCAGGGTGTTGAGCTGCTCGGCGATCGAGTCCTTGAGCTGCTCCTGGTCCTCGGACTTGGTGGTCGGGAACTGGGCCTGCAGGGTCTCCTCGATCGTCGCACGGACGGTGGCAGCGTCGGCGTCTGCAGCCAGGTTGACGAAGGCGTTGGTGATGCTCTCGCCCTCGCCGAAGGCGGCGGCGTTGGCGTCCGAGGCGGCGTAGTCGCCGATGAAGTCGGTGGTGTCCTCGAAGGTGCCGACGGCGGTGTAGGCGATCGTCCTCCCCGAGGCGGTTTCGGCCTCGAAGCTGTCGCCAACCGCGAGCCCGTTGTCGGCGCCCCAGCCCTGGTCGATCACCGCCTCGTCAGGCGCCAGCCCGGTGAGCAGCTCCTGTGAGCCCTGCTTCCAGTCGAGCGTCAGCACCTCGGCGGCCGTCCGCGGATCGACCAGGGTGAGGAAGCCGTCTCCGATGCCCTTGACCCGGTCCTGCGTGTAGCGGATCGGCGATGCGACCTCGACCCCGTCGATGGCGCCGACGGCGTCGACGGTCTTCAGCGGGATGTCGGAGAAGCCGTCGGTGTTGGAGACGATCAGATCGCCGGCGAAGGTCTTGTCGATCGCATCGTCGATCGAGCCGCGGACCCCGGCGGCAAAGACGGTTACGAACGAGACCAGCGCCAGCCCGATCATCAGCGCCGCCGCGGTCGAGGCGGTGCGGCCCGGGTTGCGGATCGCGTTCTCCCGCGCGAGTCGCCCCGGAACGCCGCGCAGACGCTCGAGCGGCGCCCCGACCACCGCCGCCAGCGGGGGGACCAGGCGCGGGCTGAGCAGGGCGACACCGAGGAAGACCGCGGCGGCGCCGGCGCCGACCCAGGCCTCGCCGGGGTCGAGCGCGCCGAACAGCCCGAGCAGCATCAGCGCGAGTCCGAGCGCGGCCAGCAGCGCTCCGGCGATCCCGCGGGCGCGGCGCTCCCGTGGCGTGGCCAGCACTGTCCCCTCGCGCAGCCCGGTGACCGGCGGCACCCGGGTCGCGCGCAGCGCCGGCAGCAGCGCTGCGAGCACGGTCAAGCCGGTGCCGAGCACGAGCCCGATGACCACCGTCCGGGTCGCGATCACGGTCCCGGTGCTCGGCAGGTCGATTCCGACCGCCTCGAAGAGAGCGCCGATCGCGGGCGCGAAGCCGATCCCGGCGAGCACCCCGAGCACCGACGCGACCAGGCCGATTACGAACGCCTCGGTGACTACGGTGGCGAGGATCTGGCGCCGCTTGGCGCCCAGGGTGCGCAGCATCGCGAACTCGCGTGTGCGCTGCGCGACCGTGATCGAGAAGGTGTTGAAGATCAGGAACGCGGCGACGAACAGCGAGACCCCGGCGAAGATCAGCAGCGCCGTCTTCAGGAAGCCGATGAACTCGCCGACGTCCTCGCGCTGGGACTCAACGTTCTCGCTCCCGGTCTCCGCCTTGACCGAGCTCGGCAGCTCGGCGTTGAGGTTGGCGGCGAGCTGCTCGGGCGTCGTCCGCTCGTCGGCGGCGACGTTGATCTGATCGAAGCGGCCGCGCTTGCCGGTCACCCGCTGCGCCTCGGGCAGGGTGAGTTCGGTCACCGTCGCGCCGCCGAACGAATCGACCTCGCCAAGGGTCGCGATCCCGACCAGCGTGTACTCGCTGACCGCCTCCTTGCCCGCGATCTCGATCCGGTCGCCGAGCGCGAAGCCCTCGTCGTCGGCAGATGCCCTGTCGATCACCACCTCGTCGCCGGCGCTCGGCTTGCGGCCCTCGACGTAGGTCAGCGGATCGAAACGCTGCGGCGGCACCGAGAAGCCGAGGCTCGGTGCCCCCCCGCCGCCCCGTGGCTCGCCGTCGGCGCCGATGATCCACACCTGCGAGTCAACGATCCCCCCGGCCGCCTCGGCGACGCCCTCCGTGCGCTGGACGCGCTCCAGGACCTGGTCGCTGAACGGCGGCACCTGGCCGTCGTCGGTCTCGACCACCTCGCGTGTGGTGACGACCGCGTCGATCCCCTCGTTCGACTCGGTGAAGATGTCGTCGAAGGAACGATCGATCGTGTCCGTGAGCACGTAGGTGCCGGCGACCATCATCACTCCGAGCACGATCGCGAGCGCGGTCAGCGCGGTGCGCGTCTTTCGCTCCCACAGGTTTCGGAGCGCGATCGCCGCCATCTAGGTGGTCGCCGTCATCAGGTCGCTGATCAGGCGACCTGCTTCATCAGGTCGAGCACCTGCTCGGCGCTCTCCGCGCCCTCGTCGCGGACGATCCGGCCGTCGACGAGCACCAGGACCCGGTCGGCGACGGCCGCGGCAACCGGGTCGTGGGTGACGACGACAACGGTCTGGCCGAACTCGTCGACCGCGCGCCGCAGCAGCGCCAGGACCTCCTCGCTCGAGTGCGAGTCGAGGTTGCCGGTCGGCTCGTCGGCGAAGACCACGGCCGGCTCGGCGAGCAGCGCGCGGGCGATCGCCACCCGCTGCTGCTGGCCGCCGGAGAGCTCGGCCGGACGGTGATCGAGACGGTCACCGAGGCCGACGGCATCGATCAGCGCCTCGAGTCGGGAGCCGTCGGGATCACGGCCGGCGAGCTTCAACGGCAGGAGGATGTTCTCGCGCGCGTCGAGGACGGGGAGCAGGTTGAAGAACTGGAACACGAACCCGACCTTGTCGCGACGCAGCTCGGTGAGCTCGCCGTCGTCGAGCTCGCCGAGGTCGATCCCGTCGATCACCACGGTCCCCGAGCTCGGGCGGTCGAGCCCGGCGAGGATGTGCATCAAGGTTGACTTGCCCGACCCCGACGGCCCCATGATCGCGGTGAAGCGGCCCTTCGGGAACTCGACGCTGACGCCGTCGAGCGCTCGCACCGCCGCCTCACCCTCGCCGAAGACCCGGCGCAGCTCGCGGGCGGAGACGATCGGCGGATTGGGAGATTGAGGGGATTCGGCCATCGAGCGCGAGAAGGCTAGCGAGATGGCGGCGCCAGGACCGACGGCGGCACGTCGGCGATTCCGACCGCCCGGTACAGAGTGGAGCTCGGCTTCGCGACCAGCCAGCGCCCGTCGATCCGGGCCAGGTAGATGACGTCGTCCTCGATCGAGACCTGTTCGCGGTCGGCGAACTCGGTCGCCACGGTCGCGATCGCGGTCGCCGCCTCAGGGGTGAGTCGTTGGAAGCGGAGCTGGGTCAGCTCCGCCGACTCCCAGACCGGGAGGCCGCGCGGATCGCGGAAGCCGATCGAGGCCGTGAGCGAACTCGGGCAGTCGCCACGCGGCTCCGGCAGCTCGAGCGCCTCGAGCGCCCCCTCGGCGAGCAGCGCGCAGGCGCCCTTTCCGTCGCGGGCGTCGAGCGCGGTGATGAACCGGCGCACGGTGCGCTCGGCGCCGCGTTCGAGCTCGGTCTGGCGCGGATCGTCTGACCCGCTCTCGGCCGGGCCCGAGGGCTTCTCGCCCGGCGGGGCCTGGCCGCTCTCGTCCTCGAGCCCGGGGATAGCGCTGTCCTCGGGCGCCGTCAGCGGTGGGATCGGCTCGTCGTCATCGCCGCACCCCGCCGGCGCCACGGACGCCAGGGCGAGGATCACCGTTGCGGCCAGTGACCTGATCGGGCGGGTCTGCATCGCACCCTGCATTTTGCGGATATGCGCCCGTCGCTTGATGTCCGCGCCCCGGCCTAGGTTGTTCCGGCTTGCCCCGCTCGATCGCCCGTGATGACCGCTAGTCTCGACCGCGTGACCCACCTGCGGCCGGTCCCCGACCCCAGGCCCGCCGCCCGCGAGGGCGACGACGCGAGGGCGTCGGTCGCCGAGCTCGAGCGTTGGGCGACGATGCTGCGCATCGACTGCGTCAGCATGCTCGCGGTCGCCAAGTCGGGGCATCTCGACTCCTCGCTTTCGGCCGCCGACATCGTCGCGGCGCTCTACTTCCGTGTCCTCCGACACGACCCCGCCAATCCCGAGTGGCCCGAGCGCGACCGGTTCGTGCTCTGCAAGGGCCACGCGGCGCCGATCCAGTACGCGGCGCTGGCGCTGACCGGCTACATCCCGCGCGAGGACCTGATGGGCCTGCGCAAGATCGGCGCCCATCTGCAGGGCCATCCCGATATGAACCGGACCAGTGGGGTCGAGGTTTCGACCGGCTCGCTCGGTCAGGGGCTCTCGATGTGCGTCGGCATCTGCCTGGCGCTGCGGCTCGACCGGCTCGACGAGACCGCCCACGTATTCGGCGTGCTCTCCGACGGCGACTGCCAGGAGGGCCAGACCTGGGAGGCGGCGACGGCCGCCGCTCACTTCGGCGTCACCAACCTGACCGCGGTCGTCGACTACAACCACCTGCAGACGGACGGGACCACCGAGGAGGTCATGGACACGGGCAACGTGCGGGCGAAGTTCGAGGCCTTCGGCTGGGACGCGATCGAGATCGACGGCCACGACATGGGCGCCCTGGTCGAGGCGCTCGAGCGCAGCCGGACGCTCGATCGTCCGGCGGCAATCGTCTGTCAGACCACGAAGGGCAAGGGGGTCTCGGCGATGGAGGGGCGGTTCGGCTTTCACGGCAAGCCGCCGAGCCAGGAGCTGGCGGCCGAGGCGCTCGAGGAGCTCGAGGCGCGGCTCGACGAGCAGACGAGGTCTCTCGATGGCCGCTAAGGCCGAGCCGTCGGCGACCCGCAACGCCTACGGCGACGCCCTGGTCGAGCTCGGTGAGGCGCACGAGGACGTGGTCGCGCTCGACGCCGACCTCGCCGTCTCGACCCAGTCGATCAGGTTCGGAAAGCGGTTCCCGGAGCGGTTCTTCAACTGCGGCGCCGCGGAGGCGAACATGATGTCGATCGCCTGCGGGCTCGCGGCGAGCGGCAAGGTCCCGTATGCCTCCACCTTCGCGATCTTCGCCGCCGGGCGAGCCTACGACCAGGTCAGGCTCGGGATCGCCCACAACGAGCTCCCGGTCCGGATCGGCGCCTCGCACGGCGGCGTCTCGCTCGGTGAGGACGGGGCGTCGCATCAGATGATCGAGGACATCGCGCTGATGCGGGCGATGCCGCGGATGCAGGTGATCGTTCCCGCCGACTACAACCAGGCCTACCGGGCGACGCTCGAGTCCTACGACAGCGAAGCCCCGATCTACATCCGCCTCGGTCGCCCGGCGACCCCGGTCGTCTACGACGACGTCCCCGAGACCCTCGGAGGCGGCGTGGACGTGCTCCGCGAGGGCAAGGACATCAGCCTGATCGCCACCGGCCACATGGTCTGGCGGGCGCTCGAGGCCGCCGACAGCCTCGAGGCCGAGGACGGGGTGGAGGCCGAGGTGCTCAACGTCTCGATCGTCAAGCCGATCCACTCCGAGCCGGTGCTCGAGTCGATCTCGAAGACGGGGGTCGCGGTGACCGCCGAGGAGCACCGGATCACCGGCGGCCTCGCCGACGCGGTTCGCCACGTCGCCGCGGAGCAGCACCCGGTGCCGGTGTTCGCGGTCGGGATGGGCGACGAGTTCGGCGTCTCGGGCACCGGCGAGGCCTGCATGGAGCATTTCGGGCTCACCGCGCGCGGGATCGCCGATCGCGCTCGCGAGGCGATGCTGCTGAAGCCGATCGTCTCGCGCCCGCCGTTGTTCGGGCCCGAGTGGACCTGACGGCCTTCCTCGCTTGTCCTAAGAGAGCGCTTTCGCCTTGATCGCGTCGAACTCCGCCTGCGTGATCGCTCCGCTGTCGAGCAGCTCCTTGGCCTTGGCGATCTCGGTCGCCGAGCCGCCGGCGGTGTCACGGACGTATTGGTCCATCGCCGTCCGCTGGGCCTTGGCCTGCTCGAGTGAGCGGTCGCGCATCTCGTCGTGTTGGGCGATCAAGTAGACGAGCACCCCCAGGAAGGGGATCACGATGATGAACACCACCCAGGCGGCCTTGTGCAAGCCGCCGATGTCGTGGCGGCGGAAGATGTCGATGAAGCACGTGATCGCAATCCAGATCCACGCCACCCAGGCGAAGAACACGATCATCGTCCAGAGGACGTCCAGGAACGGGTAATCGGCGGCGACCAGCATCAAACACTCTCCCCTCAGGTTTGGCGGCCGCGATCATATCGGTAGACGACCCCGCCGGTCGCGCACGAATGGGACTACGCTCACCGCGTGGAGGAAGGCGGCCCGCAGACCAGGCTTTCGGCCGAGCGCACGCAGCTCGCCTGGTGGCGCACCGGGCTGACCGCGATCGCGGTCGGGATCGGGATCGGCCGCATCCTGCCGGCGCTCGACCCCAGCGTCGACAAGCTCCCGTACGTGCTCCTCGGGTCCGCCTTCGCCGCCTACGGGATCGCGCTGATCGCAATCGGGAGCGCCCGAGCCGTGCGCCTCGATCGGGCCGTCGAGGAGGGTCGCTTCGCTCCGCTGTCGCATCGAGCCGAGCGTTTGCTCGCGGCGGTCGGCGCTCTGCTCGGGATCGCCGTGATCGCCGTGATCGCGATCAGCTGACTTCCGTCTCGACCTCGATTCGTCCGTCGTTCGCGGCGAGCTTCAAGGCGTCGAAGTCACGCTCGTTCTGGTCCGCGTAGGCGGCCGCGAAATCGGAGATCGCCCGATCCATCGTCTCGCCGTTTCCGAGGTAGGCAGCGATCGCGACGCGATCGCCCGAGCGAGCGTGAGCGCGGGCGAGGATCGCACCGCAGAGACGGGCGTAGCGGGCCAACCCATCCGGCGTCATCGCCTCGACCACCGCGGATCCCTTCTGGTCCCAGAGCTGGCGCACGTAGAAATCGCGCTTGCGGTTGTCGGGCCCGGTCGCGGTCAGCCAGCCGAGCAGGATGTCGCCGGTCGACTGGGTCAGTCGCTGGCCCTCGACGACCCGCTGGCCTTGGTGCGGATACTCGGTCGGGGCCGTGTAAGACTCGAGCACCGACGGCTGGGCCTCCTTGACCTGCAGGAAGAGTGGGTCCTCCTCGTCGCGCCCGACGAACAGGGCGACCCAAGCGCGCGTCCCGACGCTGCCCACCCCGACCACCTTGCGCGCGGCGTGAACGTACCGGTAGCCGTCGAACAGGTGCCGGCGCTCGGGGCTCAGTGTCTCGCGGTACTGCTCGAGGACCTGTCGCAGCCTCGCTTCCGCGGTCTCGAGTTGCTTGCCGGCGAAGACCTCGTCGAATGGGACGAGCACAGGGGGATCGCTGCGGAACCGCAGCTCGCCATCGACGCGGCGGGTGAGCTTGGAGAATGCCCGCAACCGGGTCTTGCGCTGCGCCTTGGCAACCGTGCGATCGAACCTCTTGAGCTCCTTCTTGCTCGCGCCCGCTCCGATCATGTCCCGCAGCTCGGCGACCTCGACCCGCAGGTACCAGACGTCGAGATTCGACATCGCGGCAAGCTGATGCATCCGGTCGCGGTACTCGCGCGCGACGGTGCGGACGATCTCCGCTCGCTGCGAGCGCCCGAAGCCGCGGTCGCGGCCGCCGATCTCGAAGCTTGCGGCGAGGCGCTTCAGATCCCACTCCCAGGGTCCCGGAAGCGTCTCGTCGAAGTCGTTGATGTCGTAGACGAGGTCGCGGCTCGGCGACGCGAAGGCACCGAAGTTGGACAGGTGTGCGTCGCCGCACGCCTGGACGAGGAGGCCGGAGGTCGGGCTCTCGGCCAGGTCGGCTGCCATGATCGCCGCCGCTCCGCGGTAGAACGTGAAGGCCGAGGCGAGCATCCGCCCGTAGCGCAACGGGACCAGCTCCGACACTCGATCGGCGGCTTGGCGCTCGAGGATCGCGACCGGATCGGGGCGCTCGGTCGCAGCCGCCCACTCCGCATGACTCGATCGCGGCACCCTCTTTCGCGCCGCCCTGCCGGCCGCCGCTCGCTCCTGCGCCGACCATGCGTCCTGGTGCAGGGCGCTCTTGGTCGCGGCCGGACTCATCCGTACCACCCTAAACCGATGCTTCCCGCGACGCGTCGCCCGGAGCGGGGGATTTCCCCGTCCCGAAATCGCCGGCGATGCGAGCTCTCATAGGATCAACCCATGGGCTTGCCCGGCGCCGAACCTGGACCGGCCGAACCGCGCTCGCAATCGTCACCCGAGGAGGGTCGCGGGTGGCTCCGGGACGCAGAGCGAATCGACGTCGCCGTCTACGCGGCGATCGCCCGCACTCCCACGCCGGCGCTGGACACCGCGATGAACCGCGTCTCCAGGGCCGCCGACTACTCGAAGCTCTGGATCGCCGCGGCGGCGATGCAGGCAGCGCTCGGTGGCCGCCGGGGCAGGCGGGCGGCAGTTGCAGGCCTCGCCTCCGTCGGGGTCGCCGCGGCGGTCGCCAACCTGGCGCTGAAGCCGCTTGGAGGACGCCGCCGCCCGGAGCGGGTCGTCGAGCAGGTCCCGGTCGCGCGCTGGGCGCGGATGCCGGGCTCGACGGCATTTCCGTCCGGGCACTCGGCCTCGGCGTTCGCGTACGCGACCGGAGTCGGCCACGTCCTCCCGATCGCCTCGATCCCGCTGCTCGGGCTCGCCGCCGTGGTCTCGTACTCGCGCGTCCACGTCGGCGTGCACTATCCCGGCGACGTCGTCGCGGGCGCCCTGGTCGGAACGATGCTCGCCCAGCTCACCACCCGGGCGCTTGACCGCAGCTTGGCCGTCTCGTAACTAGGCCGCGGCGAGCAAGGCCTGGTCAAACGACGGCTCGGTGACGCGATTGCAAGCGCTGGCTAAGCCGAGGCTGCGCTCGGCTCCAGCGGGTCTGCGGGTTTTCCCTTCGATTGGGCACCGGGCTGGACCTTCGGAATGCCTCTGGTGAACGGCAGCGCGGCCAGGGCGAGGAGTGCGAGGATCGAGATCGAAGCCCGCAGGCCCTCGATCCGGCTCTCCGCGTTGGCTTCCGCCACCGCATCGGCGGTCGAAGCGGACACGCCGGCCTCCGAGAGCTGCGCCTCGAGATCGGCGTCGGAGGTGAACGGGATCCCGGCCGCGAGCTCGGTCTCGGCCTGGTTGGCCAGGCCTTCGGGAACCGCAGGATTGTTCTGGATGCCGGTGAAGAACGAGGCGGTCAGTGCTGAGATCAGAATTGCACCCGCGAGCGCCGTCCCGACCGAGGCGCCTAGCTGCGCGCCGGTGTTCTGCAGCCCACCCACCTCGCCGCTCTGCTCGTCGGGAACCGCGGAGACGGTGACGCTGCCGAGCTGAGAAGCGAGGGCTCCAAGACCCGCACCGCAGAGCAGCAACGGCCAGGTGACGATCTCAGGGCCGGATCCGACGTCGAGCAGGCCGACGAGAAGCACTAGGCCGGCGAACAGGACGATGAACCCGATCCGGATCACCCGCCGCGGATTGGCCTCGGGGAGCAGTCGCGGGATCCCGACGGCGAAGGCGAGCAGCGAGAGCGACAACGGGAGCAGCCTCACCCCGGTATCGATCGCTGAGAGGCCGAGGGCTATCGACAAGAACAGCGCCACGGTGAAGAAGATTCCGGCCTGGACCAGGTACGTGAACAGGAACGACATCACTCCATTGCGTAGCTGCAGGTTGCGCAGCATCGCCGGCTCGATCAGCACGCCCCGACCCGCCTCGACGCGTCGGTTCTCCCAGGCGAGGAAGAGCGCCAGCGTGACGCCGCCTGCCAAGACCATCCAGATCACCGGCGAGAGCCCAAGCACAGTTGGGGCGTCGGGCTTGGGCTGCACGAGGCCCCAGGTGCCGGATTTCAGGATCCCGAGGACGATCAAGCTCAGCCCGAGCGCCGACAGGGTCGTCCCTCCGAGGTCGAGGCGAACGCCCTCCTCGGCCGGCTTGTCGTTCATCCGCCGCGCCAGCACGAGGATCACCAAGACGATGATTACCTCCCCGGCGAAGACCCAGCGCCAGGACGCATAGGTGGTGAACGCGCCTCCGATCACGGGACCCAGGGCCGCCGCGATCGCGCCGGCGGCGACGACGAGTCCGTAGGCACGCGGGCGCTCGGAGCGGCCGAAGTTCGATGCCACCAGCGCGACGATCGCCGGCATGATCAGCACCGCCCCGAGCCCCTCCAGAAACGACCAGCCGATGATCAGCACAGTCAGGTTGGGAGCGAGCGAGGTGGTAAACGAACCGCAGGCATAGATCACGCAGCCGATCGAGAACGCCCGCTTGCGGCCGAGAATCTCACCGAGCTTTCCACCGGTGATCATCAGCGACGCCATCACAAGCGTGTAAAGGGTGATCGCCGTCTGTATTCCGGTGACGGTGGTCCCGACGTCGTCGGCGACCGTGGCGATCGCGGTGTTCATCACCGTGGTGTCCAGGGCCATCACGAATTGCCCGGCTGCCAGCGTGGCGAGGACGATCCCGCCGGCCGCCGCGGCCGTCTTGCCGGTCGATCCGCTCATGCGGCGGACAGTCGGCCGGCGTCTTCGGCCTGATACTCGCCGAGCAGCCGCTGCTCGTCGTCCTTGCTTGGAAAGAGGAAGAAGACGACCGCGGCGCCGATCAGGATCGCGACGATCCCGGCAATGTAGGCCCACTCGTCACCCTGTAGGAATGCCGACTTGGCGGCGGCAATGATGTCGCTCGCGTACTTGGGGTACTGCTCGGCGGTATCGGCAGCGCTCGAGAACGACTTGGTCAGCTCACTCTGGACGTCGTCGGTGACCTTGTCGGCGTTGGGGGACGATGCGATCGACGCGCTCACGGCCGAGGCGTAGCCGGCGGTCAGGACGGCGCCGAGGATCGACTGCATGATCGCGCCGCCGAGGTCACGCTGGAGGTCCGCGGTCCCCGATGCCATCCCCGCTCGATCGACCGGGACCGAGCCGGTCAGGGAATGTGAGGCGGGCGTGCCGGCGAAGCCGACACCGATACCGATCAGCGCGTAGCCGAGGCCGACTTTCCAGTACGAGATGTCCTCCCTCCAGAGCAGCAGCATCACCAGGAAGCCGAGCAGGCAAAACGCGTAACCGAGCAGCAGCGTGAACCGGGCGCCGCTGGCGTCGACCACCTTCGCCGAACGGGGGGCGACGAGGACCATCAGCATGGCCGCCGGGAGAATTGCCAGGCCTGCGTCCAGCGTCGAGTAGCCGAGCACGTTCTGGAGGAACTGCTGGCCGATGAACATCGCCCCCATCAGCGTCCCGAAGACGATGATCCCGGCTACGGCCGCAACCCAGAAGGTTGGCCTCGCTGCGACCTCGAGGTCGTACAAAGGGGCCTTGGCGCGGCGCTGGCGGATGACGAACGCCACCGCGGCGGCGAGCGCGATCGCCGCCAGTCCGAGGGCCAGCGTGCCTTCGCTCGGGACCGGCGCGAAATTGATCGCGAGCACGAGCGCCGCAACGAGCAGGACAGCGAGGATGCCGCCCAGGTTGTCGACCGGATCGCTGGTCTCGTTGACGTGCGCGGGAACCAGCCGCAGGGCCATGATCAGCGCGATGACCGCGAGCGGTAGCGTGACCAGGAAGACCGATCCCCAGTCGAACTGCTCGAGCAGCGCACCGGAGAGCAGCGGGCCGAGCGCCGCGATCGCGCCGCCGATCCCCGACCAGAGCGCAATCGACTTTGTTCGCTCCGGGCCCGACCAGAGCGCCGTGATCAGCGCCAGGGTCGTGGGGAACGCCATCCCGGCGGCGAGCCCGCCGATCACCCGGGCGACGAACAGGACCTCGATCGACGGTGCGAAGGCGGCGAGCAGGGAGGCCGGGATCGAGAGCGCCATCCCGCCGACCAGCATCAGCTTGCGCCCATAGCGATCCCCGACCGCGCCCAGATAGAGCACCGAGGCCGCAAGCCCGAGCGAGTAGCCGACCGCGACCAGGTTGAGCGCCGTCTGGCCGGCGTCGAAGGCCTTGCCGATGTCGGGTAGGGCGACGTTGGCGACCGCGAGGTTCAGGTTCGCCACCGCCGCGACGATGATCAATGCCGCGAGCACGGCCCCGGCGCGCTTCGGGGCGTCGGTGCTCATGGTCGGCAGGGCTCCCCCGGGGCACGGCGAACATCGAGGCGATGGAAACCCCGCCCGGACAGCCCAAGGGCGCCCGCTACATCGAGCGCCGCGTCGAGCGCAAGGGGCTGCGACCGCGGGTCGCCGCGTCGGTGGTCGCCGTCCTCTGGCTCGCGGCGATCGTCATCTTCGGCGTGGTCGAGCGACTCGTCGATCCGGACAGCTTCGACACGGTCTGGGACGGGATGTGGTGGGCGACCCAGACCGTAACCACAGTCGGCTACGGCGACGTCGTGCCACAGGAGGCCGACGGGAAGATGATCGCAACCGTGCTCATGGTCGGCGGGCTCTCCTTCTTCGCCGTGATCACCGGATTCATCACCAGCGGCTTCGTGACCGCGGCACAGGAGCGCCGACGTGCGAACGCCGACGATCCGGTGATCGAGCGGCTTGACCGGGTCAGCGCCGAAGTAGAGGCGATGCGCGCGGACATCGCCCGGCTTGCGGGCGACAGCGGCGCGCGGCCGCCGGGCGGCTGAGCCGTTCAAGTCCCCCCTGTCGCCGGCTCGGGACCGCCGAGCGTCGGCTGCTCGGTGAGCGACGAGGCGTCGGCCTCGTCGGCGCGCGCCCGTGCGAGGTCGGCGGAGATGCGCGTGATCGCCGAGGTGAGCGGCGCGGCGAGGATCAATCCGATCGTCCCGAACAACGCCCCGCCCGCGATCGTCACGATCAGCACCGCGAGCGGGTGGATCCCGAGCGCCGCACCCATCGCGAACGGCTGCACGAGTTGCTGCAGGACCCCGTTGGCGAGCAGCTGGACGACGATCATCCCGGCCGCCGCGTCGGTGCCCGAGCTGCCGAGCGCGATCAGGACCGCGAACGCCCCCGCCGCCCAGGCGCCGAGGTAGGGGATGTATGCGCCGATGAATGTGACCGCGGCGATCGTGCCGATCAGCGGCACCCCGAGCAGCAGCGCCCCGAGCGTGACCACGACGGCGTTGAAGGCCGCGACGATCGTCACCCCGAGGAAGTAGCCGCGCAGTGACCCGAGCACGCGCCGGCCGATCGTCTCCGCGACCGGCTTCGGCACCCCCGAGTGGTTCTCGACCCAGGTGCGGATCAGCGGGCCGTCCTTGAGCAAAAAGAACAGGCTCAGTGCCGTCATCGCGAGAAAGAAGACCAGCGAGGAGAGTTCCCTGACGCCCGAGGCGACGCCGTTGAGCAGCGCCGAGGCGCTGTCGCTGATCCCCGAGCTGGCGTCCTGCTTTGCCTGATCAGCCTTGTCGGGGCTCAGGCCGAGGTCCTGGAGCCAGCCGGCGACGGTGTCCTCGGCGTCGGAGAGGTGCCCTCCGATGTCGCTCGCCTGGCCGGTGATCCCGAGCACCACTATCAACAGCATCCCGGTGGCGACAGCGACTATCGCCAGCATCAACAGCGCCGCTCCCAGCGCGCGCGGCACCCGGTGGCGGTTGAGCCAGCCGACCAGCGGTGAGCCGACCGCGGCGACGATCGCCGCGACGATCACCGGGACCACGATCACGGCGGTCAGGGAGGCGAGCCAGACCAGGCCCACGAGCAGGACCGCCACTCCAACCAGCAACCATGACATCAGTCCGACATTGCGAAGCCAGTCGGGCACGGTGAAGACCCGGCTCAGTTCGCCTGGGTCGATCTCGACGTAATCGTCGTCGCCTTCCTCGCTTGCCGAGCGCTCGCGTCGGTGCAACCGGCCGCGGATCACCGAGCGATCGTAGTCTCGGCGACGGACCTGTGCGTCGTCCGATACGGGTGATCCGCCCCCGCGAGCTGGTGCCGCCACCCGGTCAGCAGCTCATGCACCGCCGCGGCGCCGACGATCGGCTCTTCGGGGACCTCGAGCCCGTCCGGGTAGAGGATGAACGGCCTGGTCTGGGGGCCGCCGATGCCGCCGTGGAACGAGATCAGCTCCTCGAACGCGCAGCCCTCGTCGAGCTCGGGGTCATAGAAACTGCCGACCATGATGTCCCCGACGTGCTCGAAGCCGTCGGTGCGCAGCAGGTGCTGCCCGGAGTTCGGCGGGAACGGACCGAGCGGATCCTCTCCCTCGACGCGACCGGCGGCGAGGTGGTGGACGCCGTCGGCGCCCACGGCGAGGGCGCCGTGCTCGGATGAGCGGACAAGCAGCCAGCCGATGTGTGGGTGCTCGCGCAGGGCCCGGATCAGGTTCGGGTGGCGCTCGTCGATCTCCTCGAGGGTGAGTCGCCGCCGCTCCTCCATCAGGTAGACCAGCCCCAGGTTCCCGGACCCCAGCACAACGACCTCGCGATCCGAGACGTCGTTCTTGGGACGCTTCTCCTCGCTTCGCCCGGTTGCCTCGCTGATCGCGTGTCCGACCATCGCGCTCTGCTCGTCGCCACCGGCGAAGTCCGCGACCTCGCCCCGGCTGAGCGAGCGCTCGACCAGCTCGTCGAGTCCATAGCCGTTTCGCTGCTTGAAGGTCGCACCCTGGGTCTGGCCGTGGTCGGAGAGGACGACGATCTCGTAGGGTCTTGCCGCGTAGCGACGAGCCCGCTCGATCCGCCCGAACTGCTGGTCGAGCTTGCGCAGCGCCTCCATCGTGTCGGCGCGCTGGAGCCCTGAATGGTGGGCGACTTCGTCATAGCTCGAGAAGGTTGCGTAGACCGCGGGACGCCCGCGCATCATGTCGGTCAGCACCCCGAAGACGATCAGGTCGCGCACGATCACGCACATCGCCCCGCGTAGCAATGGGTAGATCCCGCCTCGATGGCCGCGCGGCCGGACGTCACGGCGAATCGCCCGGATCGCGGCCGTCCACTCGAGCAGTACCTCCCAGACGAACAGGACCAGCGCCCGGGTGACGTTGAAGCCGTTGGCGAGGAACGCCCGGTAGCCGGGGTTGGCTCGCTTCTCGGCCTCCATCCGGCTCACGGTGAGGATCGTCTCGTCGGCCTCGCCAGAGAGCAGGTTTCCCCGGCTCGCCCCTCCGTCGACGAGCAGCCCGCGGCCGGTCGCGTGACGTCGCTCGATCTCGGCGCAATCGGCCGGCGCCGAGCACGACATCAGCGTCGCGCTCTCCTTCTCGACCCACCGGAACGCCGGGATCCCCTCGTTGGAGCCGAGCAGGATCCCGGCCTGGCTGGCTCCGGTCTGCGAGGAGAGGTCGGTCTCCCACTCGGCAACGTGGTAGCCGCCCTCGGCGATCCAGCGGGCCATGTTGGGAGCGCTGCCGTCGCGCATCGCGCTGCGCAGGATCGGCAGCGCCAGGCCGTCGATCTCGAGAAAGACGATGCCTGCCGTGTCGGTTGGTCGTCCGCCCCCCTGGCGCTGTGCGATCCGCCGGATCACTCGCAGCGTGTACTCGTCGTCGTCGTTGGTCCCGGTGATCGCCTGGAGCACGATCGAAACCGCCGCCATCACCAGCGACATCAGCAGGGCGTCCGCGAACGAGTCGATCCTGAGCACCTCGGGGAACAGCTCGTCGGTCAGCATCAGCGCCCCCGCATCGGCGAACAGGACCAGGAGGAAGCCGGCGACCAGCGTGAAGGGGAGCCGCAACGCCGCGATCAGGGGCGGCAGGAAAGCGTTGATGACCGCGATCAGCGCCGCGACCAGGAACGCTCCGCCGGGGTCGTCGAGGCTGACCCCGGGAACGATCGCGCCGGCGGCATAGACCGACGCCGCCGAGACGATCCAGGCGACGAAAAGGCGCAGCGGGCGGAGGCCGGGCTTGGCCGGTCTCCAGGCGACTCCGGCGACGTCGCGGGGTCCGTCTGGATCGGTGGCTGGGCCGCCGGGCATCGGTCGGCAGGCTATCCGCGGTCGTCTCGGCGCGAAGCCGGATCCGCGGCGGCCCGAGCCGGATCGGTGACTAGGCTCCGCCGATGCCCGGGCACCGCTTGGCGGAGAGGTATCCGGGAACCCCGCAGGGCTGGACCGTGGTCGACCGCGACGCGATCGGCCCGTTCACCACTCACGTCGCCTACCGCCGCCCTGACGGGGAGATCGTCCGGTGGTCGTCGCGGTTCGCGCGCAAGCACGCCTCGCGCCTCTCCCGTGCGACCCGGCCCCGTCGCCGCTGGTGGGCCCCGGGCCATGCCTCATGGTGGATCGGAGTTCTGTTCGCGATCGGATCGGTCTGCTTCCTCCTCGGCCCGTTTCCGGGCTTCGCCGGCCTGGTGGGCTCGGCCGCCGACGGCGCGGTGTTCTTCGTCGGCTCGGTCTTCTTCACCTCCGCCGCCCTGCTGCAGTATCTGGAGGCCGCCAACGCGGACCGTGACCCGGCCGGCCGCCGGACCCACCGGATCCGGCTGATCACGTTCGAGCCTGGCCGAATCGACTGGTGGGCGACCCTGATCCAGCTGGTTGGGACGATCTTCTTCAACATCGACACCTACCGGGCGATGCGGGCGAGCTTCGATACATCGCACGTCGACCGCCTCGTCTGGGCGCCCGAGGCCGTGGGTTCCATCTGCTTCCTGGTTGCCGGCTGGCTGGCGTACCTCGAGGTCCGGGGCGGGGGCGTTTGGCGGGCGGAACGAAACCTGGAGTGGAAGATCGCGACGATCAACTTCCTCGGTTGCATCCTGTTCGCGGTCTCGGCGGTCGCCGGGTTCGTCGTGCCCGACACCGGCGACGTGCTCGACTTGGCGGTTGCCAACGTCACCACCTCGTTGGGCGCGCTCTGCTTCCTGGTCGGCGCCGTGTTGCTACTGCCCGAGGGGAACGACGTCACCACTTGAGCTCGATCTCGAGCTCACGTTCGTCGCTCTCGACCTCGAGCTCGACCTTGAGCTGGACCTTGTCGGGGACGTGGACCGTCATCTTCATCCCGCCCTGCTCGAACTTGAGCTCGTTGCCCTTGGCAAGCATGCTGGCGAGGGCTCGCAGACGGGCCACGACCTCCTTGCGTTCCAGGATCTCCTTCTGCTCGATCTCGACGACATCCATTGACTTCTCCTTCTCGTGTCTGGTTCCGGTTGGTTCTTGACGGATTAACGGGCGATTGCGGCTGAACGCCCGGCGGCGATCGCCAACACTGCACGGGCGGTGTCGGGCAGGCCCTCGGGCATCGCCGCCGACGGGGAGGCGCCCGGATGCGCGCGCGCGATCCGAACCCGCAGCACCCCGGGCAGGATGCGAAAGCGAAGCGGGGCCTCAAGCACCAACGCCTCGCCGTCGACGCCGGCGGCGACCGGGCCTTCCGCATCGACCTCGAAGGTGGGCGTCGACCATTCCCGCCAAGGCCGCTGGGGTGCCTGCCGGGCCTCACCTCTGCCGGTCGGCGCGGAGGCGACCGTGATCCCGAGCAGGCCGTCGTCGATTCGCGGCCGTGTGCCCGAACCGACCGCCTTTCCGAGCCGGTAGCGGTTGTTCGAGACCAGGATCGCCGCCCCCGAGGAGTGCTCGTGCCCGCCGGGGCCGGTCCAGCGAAGGTCGAGCTCCTCGCCCTCGGGCCCAAGCACGTCGGGGAGGGTGTCGAGGATCGTCTTCAGCTTCGCCTCGCGATAGCCCTCGCGTTGGACAGCCTCCGCGTAGAGGCCGAGCGAGACGTTGTTGACGAAAACGCGTCCGTTGACCTCTGCGAGATCGACCCGGCGCTCGCCGCCGTCGACGAACGAGTCGAGCGCGCCGACGACGTCGTCGCGATCGACGCCGAGGTCGAGGGCGAAGTGGTTGCGCGTCCCGGCCGGGATGCAGGCGTAGGGTAGGTCGAGCTCGGAGGCGACGGCGGCGACCACAGCCTGCGAGCCGTCGCCGCCGGCCATCGCCAGTCCGTCGGCGCCCTCGGCGACGGCGGCTCGCACGAGCTGCTCGAGGTCGCTGCCGAGGGTGAGCTCGATCGGCTCGATCCCTCGTGCCCGCGCCTCGTCGGCGAGCTTGAACCGCTCCGCCTTGCCGCCGCCGGACTTCGGGTTGAAGAACAGCACCGGGTGCGTCGGCGGGTCGGCGTCGGCGAGCGGGATGTGGACGGCGAAGGCGACCTTGGCGGCGACCAAGGTCCCGAGCGCCATCGCCCCGACCACGATCGCCTCCGGGACCCCGCCGTCGAGGATCACGATCAGCAGCGTTGCCAGGACGAGGACCGCGGCAGCAGCGAGGCCGACGGCTCGCCGTGCCCCTCGGCGGATCAGCCCGTACCAACCCACGATCGCCGCCCCGATCAGGAGCACCGCGATGATCAGGCCGCGGGGAAAGCTGGCGATCACCGAGTATGTGGCCGCCGCGATTGTCAGCGCCGCGAGCGTCACGGCCAAGATCGCCGCGATGCGGGGGTTGGTCATACGATCATCGGAGGCCGGCGGCGAGCCGTTGGGGCCGACTCGCTAGATCCCGAGCAGCTGCTTCTTCTTCGCCTCGAAGTCCTCGGCACTGATCACTCCCTCGTCGCGCAGCTTCGCCAGCTTCTCGAGCTCGGCGGTGTAGTCGGACCCGGCGGGAGCTGCCGCGGGTGCCTGCTGCTCGTAGGCCTGCTCGGCGGACGCCTCGCGCTGGGCGGCGACCTGTCCGTCCTGGTCGGCGTACTTGGCCTGCTGGCGCCGGGCGACGCGGCCGCTGACGGCGGTAGCGGTGCCGGCGACGACCGCGGTCCGGGCGACGCCGCGAACCAGACCGGGGCCTTGACGTAGAAGGGGCATCGGGATCTCCTTTGATTCGCTTTCGGTGTCTCGTGCCTACACGTTGGTGCGCGCCCACTCGCGCGCGGCCTCGACCACCTCGTGAGGCACGCGGTCGTGGTCGAGCAGGACACCGCCGGCGTCGCGCATCGCCTGCGCGACCTCGCGCGCCCAGATGTCCTCCCAGACCAGCAGCGCGGCTGAGCTGCTCGGCTCCAGCTCCTCGCCGGCGGCGATCATGTCCTCCTCGTTGAAGAGCCCTCCGGGGCTCGCTCCGAGCTCCTCGAGCGCGCTGCGGACGTCGGGATCGAGATCGCTGAGCTCGAACCCGGCGACGTCACCGTTCTCGTCCTTGCCGACGAAGGCGATGTCGATGATCCGGATCGTCCCGGCCTCGACCTGCTTGGCGAGCGCGGGGGCGATCTCGCCGCTGAACCTGTTGCCCGGGAAGGCGACGATCAGGTACTGGACCGGGCCGATCTCATCGCTCATCCGATCCTCCTCTGTCTCGGTGTCCAGCCCGCGACCGCGCCGCCGGCAGCCACGAGCATATCCCGCGGCTGCCGGTGGGCGGGCCCGGTTCGCTTCGACTCAGGTGGCGGTGCGCTGGCGGCCGCCGTAGGCGACGAGACCGTAGATGACGAGGATGTCGATGATCATCACCATCAAGGCCGCGAACGGGAACGCGTTGACCGTGAACAGCAGGATTACGAAGTTCACGCTCGCGGCGAGGACCCCGAACCAGCGCCCGTACGCGTGCCGGTTCCAGATCGAGAACGCGGCGATCATCTGCAGCACGCCGACGATCAGGAAGAACCAGCCCCACGCGTTGAGATCGGTGAAGATGATGTAGCGGCCCTCGTCGGTGAAGAAGCTGGCGCCGTCGATCGCCGCGATTCCCCAGATGAAGTTGAGGAAACCGGCGATCAGGAGCATGATCCCGGCGAACAGGACCCAGCCCTCGCCGCGGCTTTCCGTCTCGTAGGTGCTCAACGAATACCTCCCCAATGTCGCTTTCGCGCGCCGCCAGTTCGCGGCACTGTCGTGAGCTTACGGCGGCGAGCGGCCGGAGTCACCCCCGCTGGGGGTGATTCGAGAGGCAAGAATCCACTCAGTAGCCGATGTTCGACTTCACCCGCTTGCGCTCAGTCTCGCTCACGCCGCCCTTCTTCTCGAGCGTCTCGCAGGCCGCGGCGATGTCGTCGGCCAGGGTGGAGACGAGGGCGTGGGTGAGGTTGATCTTGACCAGCGCCCGCATCATCTTCACGTGCTCGGCGTTAGGCGGCATCGTGTAGGCGGGCAGCATCCAGCCGCGCTCCGCGGCGACCTGGAAGGCGATGTCGAACTCGTCGTAGGGCTCGTCACCGGCAAGCTGGAAAGCGACCAGAGGCAGTCGCTCCTCGCCCGCGCCGATCACCTTGAACCGGCCGATCTCCTCGATCCGCTTGGCGAGGAACTCGGCGTTCTTCTGCATCGCCGTCATCACGAACCGATAGCCCTCGCGCCCGAAGCGGATCAGCGCGTAGTACTGGGCGAGCACCATGGCCGACCCAGTCGAGAAGTTGAGCGTGAAGGTGGCGTCGGTCTTGCCGAGGTAGTTCTCGTAGAAGACGAGATCCTCGGCGAGGTCGGACTTCTCGCGGAAGATCAGCCACCCGATCCCCGGGAAGACGAGCCCGAACTTGTGGCCGGAGACGTTGATCGAGCGCACCTGCTCGAGCCGGAAGTCCCACTTCGAGTCCGCGTACAAGAACGGCCACACGAAGCCGCCGCTGGCGCCGTCGATGTGCAGCGGGACGTCGAGCCCCTTTTCCTCCCGCAGCGCCACGAGATGGTCGTTGATCCCGATCACGTCGTCGGCGTGCCCGGTGAACGTCGTCCCGACCACCGCCGCGACCCCGATCGTGTTCTCGTCGACGTGCGGCTCGACGTCCTCGGGGCCGATCGTGTACTTGTCGGGCTGCAGAGGGACGATCCGCGGCTCGACGTCGAAGTAGCGGCAGAACTTCTCCCAGACGACGTGCACGTCGCCGCCGAAGACAAGGTTCGGCTTCTCGGTCGCCCTTGCCGGCTGCCTCGCGCCGCTCGCGCCACTTCCACTTCAGCGACAGGGCGCCGAGCATGATCGCCTCCGACGAGCCTTGGGTCCGAGCTCCGGTCGTCTCGCCCGGAGCGTTGAAGAGGTCGGCGAGCATGCGGATGCAGCGCTGCTCGATCTCCGCGGTCTGCGGATACTCCGCGTGGTCGATGAAGTTGCGGTGCAGGTTCTCGGCGATGATCGCCCGCGCCTCGGGCTCCATCCACGTGGTGACGAAGGTGGCGAGGTTGCGCTCCGGGATCCCGTCGAGGACGAGCTCCTGAGTGATCAGGCGCATCGCCGGAACCGGATCCATGAACCCGTCCGGGAACTTGCGGTCCGGGACTCCCTCGGTCAGCCACCTGTGGGCGAGGCCGTCGTCGAATGGCTGCTTCGAACTCGCATGCATGGCTGTCTTCCTCCTGGTCGGGCGCCTGATCCAATCAGTCTGCGGCGCCGGGTGCGGTGCAGAGGTTCGTCCGCGAGGACCAAAGTGAGCATCCGCTAACGCTGCGCTAATCTTGCACACGCTCAACAGGGGCGCCGGTCCTGCGCAGCTTTCGCTGCAGGGCGCGGCGCGGCGGGGCCGTCGCAGGAGTGGCCCGGTAGAAGAGGAAAGAGGCTCCGCATGCCACTACTGAAGACACGCAGATCAACCGCCGGACGGCGCCGCGAGGCCGATGACCACGTTCGCCGAGCTCCGCGGCTCTCGAAGCAGCGGCGCGGTGAAGGCCAGCCGCCGATCATCGAGGTCGAGGAGGCGACGGTCGTCTACCCGGGCGGGCAGGTCGCCCTCGACCGGGTCTCGATCGAGATCGGCCGTGGCGAGTTCGCCTTCGTCGTCGGCCCGACCGGGTGCGGCAAGTCGACCCTGATCAAGACCCTGATCCGCGAGGTCGAGCCCGCCGACGGTCGGGTGCGGATCGCCGGCAAGGACATCAACCAGCTCGACCACGACCGCACTCCCTACCTGCGGCGCCGGATCGGGACCGTGTTTCAGGACTTCAAGCTGCTGCCCAACCGAACCGTCTACGACAACGTCGCTTATGCGCTGCAGGTGATCGGCGAGCCACGCTCGCAGATTCGCAGCAAGGTGCCCGAGATCCTCCGCCTGGTCGGGCTGCAGGCGAAGATCCACAGCTATCCGGATGAGCTCTCGGGCGGTGAGCAACAGCGGGTCGCGATTGCCCGCGCGTTCGTCAACCACCCGCCGCTGCTGCTCGCCGACGAGCCGACCGGCAACCTCGATCCGATCACCTCGATCGGGATCATGCAGCTCCTTTACCGGATCAACCGGACCGGGACGACGGTCCTCGTCGTCACCCACGATCGCGACATGGTCGACAAGATGCGCCGGCGCGTGATCGCGCTGGAGGAGGGCCGTTTGGTCCGCGACGAGGACGCCAGCGGCTACCACGACGAATCGACGACCGAGTTCGCGGCCAGGATGCGGGCCGAGATGGGCGTCGGCGACGAGGGCGGCGGCAACGGGCACGGGAACTGAGCGATGGGCCGGGTCGCGTTCTTCCTCTCCGAGGCGTTCAGGGCGCTGCGCCGCAGTGCAGCCCCGAGCGTCGCCGCGATCGTCACGATCGTGGTCACCACCCTGCTGCTCGGCGTGCTGGTGCCCGTCCTGCGTGCCAGCGAGTCGAAGGCGACCGAGGTTCGCGAGCAGATCGGGCTCCAGGTCTTCCTCTACCGCGACGCCACCAGGGCCGAGATCAAGGGTCTCGAGAAGGAGCTCGCGGCGGTGCCGCACGTGGCCGGGGTCGAGTACTGCTCGCCCGCCTGCGCGAAGCAGGAGCTCGCCAAGGAGCTCGAGGGAGACCTCGAGGGCTCGATCTCAGAGCTGAACCAGAACCCGCTGCCGCCGACCTACAAGCTCGAGCTCGACGATCCCGACAATCTCGAAGCGGTCCGGGCAGCGCTGCTGCCGCCCAACTCGGCGGGCAAGCCGACCCCGATCAGCGACGCGATCGACCCACCGATCGGCCAGGATCGCGAGAACGCGACCAAGATCCGCGAGGTCACCGGCGCGGTCAAGATCGTTCTCCTGGTGATCGCCGCGCTGCTGCTGGTCGCCTCGCTGCTGCTGGTCGCGAACACGATCCGGCTCTCGATCTACGCGCGCCGTCGCGAGGTTGAGGTGATGCGGCTGGTCGGGGCGACGAACTGGTTCATCCGCTGGCCGTTCATGATCGAGGGCGTGATCGTCGGCGTCGCCGGCGCCGGGATCGCGGTCGGCATACTTCTGCTCGGCAAGGTAACGATCGTGGATCCGCTCGCCGACGACTTCGCTTTGATCGACAACCTCTCCACCATGGGCTTCGCCCCGCTGGTGGCGATGCTCGTTGCCGCCGCGGTACTCGTCTCCGCGCTCGGCAGCGGCATCACCCTGCGCCGCTTCCTGAAGGTGTGAGAGCTCCCGCCCGGACCGGGTTCGGCTCCGGTCTGGTCGGCGGTCTGATCATCGGAGTGCTGGCCATGGTGCTCGTCGGGTTGCTGACCGGCGTGCTGCTCGGTGATGACGACCCCAGCGCCTCGGCGGAGGCGCTGGAGACGATCGAGGACAACTACTTCGAGCCGGTCGAGAGCGACCGGCTCGAGGACGCATCGATCCGGGGCATGGTGGGCGAGTTGCGCGGGCGCTTCGACGACCGCTTCTCGCACTACTTCGACGCCGGCCAGCTCGAGGACTTCAACGCCGCCACCTCGGGTCGCTTCGACGGCGTCGGCCTCAGCGTCACCGAGGTGCCGCGCGGCCTGCGCGTCGCCGACGTCTTCCCCGACAGCCCGGCCCAGGCAGCCGAGATCAAGCGCGGTGATCTGATCGTCGCCGTCGACGGCAAGTCGATCGAGGGCGTGCCCTCGGCGGTATCGACCGGGCGGATCAAGGGCCCGCAGGGGACCGAGGTCGAGCTCACCGTGCTCCCCGCGGGAGGCGGGGCCGAGCGCGAGCTCGCGCTCGAGCGCGCCGACGTCAGGTTGCCGGCGGTGGCGGGGAGGATGCTGACGGTCGACGGGCGCGACGTCGCCCATGTTCGTTTCGCCAGCTTCAGCGAGGGCTCGCACGGGGAGCTGCGGCAGGCGATCGAGGGACTCGAGCGACGCGGCGCGGAGGGTCTGGTGCTCGACCTGCGCGGCAACGGGGGCGGACTGCTGAACGAGGCGGTGCTCTCGGCGAGCGTGTTCGTCGAGGAGGGGACGGTGGTCTCGACCGAGAGCCGGACCCAGGGCGACCGCTCATACGAGGCTGTCGGCGATGCGATCGAACCGCTGCCGACGGTTGTTCTCGTCGATCGCGATACCGCGTCGGCGGCCGAGATTCTCGCCGCGGCGCTCGAGACCTACGACCTGGCGACCGTAGTCGGCACCCGCACCTTCGGCAAGGGCACCTTCCAGGAGGTGATCCCGCTGACCGCCGGCGGCGCACTCGACCTGACGATCGGCCAGTACCTGACTGCCGCCGGGACTTCGATCGCCGGCGAGGGGGTAAAGCCCGCGATCAGGGCCGAGGACGATTTGCGGACCGAGCAGGTCGACGAGGCGCTCGATCAAGCGTTGCGGACCCTCGGCGCACGGCTTTGAGCCGATTGGTCGGCGTCATCGGCAGGCGTGGGCGCTTCCCCGTGCTCGAGCCGCTGTTCGAGCGCGCGCCGCAGATCAACCTCGCTCGCGGCTCGATCCGGGTCCGCGAGGGCGAGATGGTGCTCGCGACCGAGCGGCCGGGAGGCGCCAAGGTGACCGAACGCCTGGGGGCCCCGGGGAACGCCCGCGACGTGGTCGGTGCCCTGCTGCTCGACCGTGGGCTCGAGCGCGGATTCGCGACCCGCCTCGAAGCCGAGGCCGGCGACGCCGCCGAGGCGGCGCAGCACGGTGCCTCCGAGCGCCGCGATCTGCGGGCGCTCGACACCTTCACCGTCGACCCGGCGAGCGCGCGCGACTTCGACGACGCGGTCTCCGCCCAGCCCGAGGGCGACGGGGTCCGTCTCTGGATCCACATCGCCGACGTCGCTGCGCACGTCCGTCCGGGCAGCTCCCTCGATGCCGAGGCGCTGCGGCGCGCCAACAGCACCTACGTCCCGGGAGCGGTCGAGCCGATGCTGCCCGCGGCGCTCTCGGCCGGGGCCTGCAGCCTCGCCCCGGACGTTGATCGGCTCGCGGTCACCACGGAGATCGCGCTCGACGCCGGCGGGCAGACGCGGAGCACGAGCTTCTACCGCAGCCGCATCCGCTCCGACCACCGCCTCTCCTACGAGCAGCTCGATGAGTTCTTCGCCGGCAGCGCCCGGCCCCCCGACGTGATCGCGGCGCCGCTGGAGCTCGCCCGCCGGGCGGCGGCCGCGCTGCGGGCGCGGCGCCGGGGCTCCGCGCTCGAGATCTCGACCGCCGAGCCCGAGTTCGGCTTCGACGACGAAGGCAACGTCGTCGGTGCCCACTCCGTCGAGCAGACCGAGGCCCACGGGCTGATCGAGCAGCTGATGATCCTCACCAACGAGCGCGTGGCCGAGCTCTGCGAGCGCCGCCGGACAACGACGCTCTACCGCGTCCACGAGGATCCCGACCCGGGCCGGATCGCCGCCCTGTTCGAACAGCTCGCCGCGCTCGACCTGCCGACGCCGCCGTTGGCCGACCCAAAAAGCATCTCCCCGGCGCAGGCAGCCGAGCTGGCGGCGCAGGCGAGTCGGCTGGTCCGCCGCGAGGCCGAGCGCCGCGGGCACGGCCACGCCGCGTATACATCGCTTGTGCTGCGCTCGCTCAAACCCGCCGTCTACAGTGATCGCAACCTCGGCCATGCCGGGCTTGCGAGTCCCGCCTACTGTCACTTCACCTCGCCGATCCGCCGCTATCCGGACCTGGTCGCCCACCGGGCGCTGCTGGCGCTGATCGGCGCCGGCGAGCAGGAGCCGGAGCGGGCAGCGACGCGAGACGCCGGTGTCTGGTGCTCGGAGCGCGAGCGCGAGTCGATCAGGATCGAGCGCGACGCCGACGACGTCTGCGCGGCCTTCCTGCTCGAGCGGGAGCTGTTCGAGGCCGGCTGGTCGCGGCAGTTCGAGGGCGAGGTCTCGGGCGTGATCGGCGCCGGCGCCTTCGTCGGCTTCGGCGGCGAGCTCGGCGATGTCTACGAGGGTTTTCTCCCCGCTCGGCGGATGCGTGGTGAGCGCTTCAACCTCGACTCGACCGAGACGGCACTGGTCGGAGCCCGCAGCGGCCGTCGGGTTCGGCTCGGGGATCCGGTGACCGTAGGCGTCGACCGCGTCGAGGCCCCTCGGGGCCGCGTCGACCTGGTCCCGGCAGGGGGCGAGCGCTGATGGCCCGCAAGGCCGGCAAGGCAAAGCGCAAGGCCGCGGCCGGGGATCTGGCGACCAATCGCCGCGCCTCGCACAAGTACGAGCTGATCGAGCGCTTCGAGGCCGGGATCGAACTGCGCGGCAGCGAGGTCAAGTCGCTGCGCGACGGCAAGGCCCAGATCGGTGACGCCTACGCCGTGATCGAGGCCGGCGAGGTCTGGCTCCGCAAGGCTCACATCCCTCCCTACGAGCCCGCGGCGATGGAGAACCACGATCCCGAGCGGCCCCGGAAGCTGCTCCTGCACCGGCACCAGATCGAGCGCTTGATCGGCCGCATGCAGAGAAAGAAGCTGACCCTGGTCCCGACCCGCGTCTACTTCAAGGGATCGCGAGCGAAGGTCGAGCTGGCGTTGGCACGAGGCAAGGAGCAGCGCGACCGCCGGCGCGAGATCCGAGACCGCGACGTGCAGCGCGAGGTCGAGCGAGAGGTGCGCCACCGGCTGCGCTGACGCCCCGGTCGTCGAGCCCGCGCAGGCGATCCTGCGACCGGACGGTGCCGGCTGACGCCGCTCGCGCGGCGTGCGACCATATGTGCATGCGCTCCTTCAAGCTCGAACGCAAGAAGAAGACTTCCGAGTCGCCCGCTCCGGCTCCCGAACAGCCGGGTTCGACGGCTGCCGCTCCCCCGCCGACGTCCGGGCAGTCGTCCGAACCGCCGCAGCCGCCCGCCCCTTCCGCGCAGGCGCCGGCCGCGGATGTGCCCGATCAGGGCGCCTCCGGGCCGCCCGCCTCGGTCCCGCCCCCGGCAGCGCCCGCGCCGCCGCCGCAGCCCTCGCAGGCGTCGGGTTCGACCGCGCCCCAGGAGCCGTCGCGTCGCGAGATCGCCCAACGCAACCGCGAGCAGCGAAAGCAGCGCAAGCTGACCGAGCGGGCGAGCGCGCAGGCCGAGCGCGAGGCCCGCAAGCGGGCACGTTCAGGCGGCGTCCAGCCCGCTCCGGTGGCGCCGGCCGCGCCGGCCGCCGGATCGGCCGGAGAGGGTCAGCAATCGCCGCCGGCCGCACCCGACGAGTCGCCTCGCGCGCGCCGTCGGCGCGAGCGCGAGCAGCGCAAGGCGGTTCGCGCGGCCGAGAAGGCGCGGGTCAAGGCCGAACGCGAGCGTGCGGTGCAGGAACGCGAGCGCAAGCGCAACGAGCTCAAGCTCGCCAAGCAGCAGCAGCGCGAGGCCAAGCGGGCCGGCCGCGGCAAGGGTCCGGCCCCGAAGGCCATCCCCGCCCCGGCACCCCAGGAGGCGCCGACCCCCGCCACGACGTCGGCCGCGGGTTCGGGCGGGGCGGCGCAGGCGGCCGTCGCCGGCGCCGTGATCGCCGCCGGCGCCGCAGGGGCCGCAGGGGCGAGCGGCCAGCGGCCGACCGAGTCGATGCCCGCGGTCGAGTCCCCCGAGCCCTCGCCGCCTCAGCCGCCCGCCCGCGAGCAGCCGGCTGCCGCTTCGCTGCCCCCGGATCCCTCGACGCCCGCCGCGTCCGATCAGCCGGTCGGAGCCGCGGATCCGGACTCTGCGCCTTCGTCGCCTGAGCCGCTGTCCCCGGCATCCCTGCCGGCGGGCGAAAGGGCGGTTCGCGAGGCCGCCGAGCGAGTGGCCCAGGCACGGCTCGAGCAATCGGAGGGCTCATCCGCGAGCCCCAGCGCCGAAGAGGAGCGCGAGCGCGAGCGCGAGCTCGCCGCCGCCAGGGCGCGTGAGCTCGAGCGCATGCAGGCCGAAGCCGAGCAGCGGATCGAGCTCGCACGCGCCGAGGCGGAGCGCGCCGAGTCCGAGCGGGTCGTGCTCGGCCGGCCCCTGCCGGAGCGGCCCGAGCCCGAACGACCTGAGCCCGATCGCCCTCAAGCTGAGCGACCCGAGCCCGCGCAACCCGAGCCCGAGCGAGCCGAGCGGCGACCCCCCGCGCCGGAGCCCGACCGCGAGGCCCTGCTCGCCGACCTGCGCCGGGCCGAGGACGAGCTCCAGGCCCACCGTGCCGAAGAGGAGAAGCTGGCCCGCGAGCTGACCGCGACCGAGACCCGGCTGACGGCAAACAAGAGCCGGACGGCCGAGGCACTCGAACGGGCGGTGAAGAGGCTCGAGGAGGTCGAGGAACGCGCGCGCCAGGCGGAGGAGCGGGCGGAGCGCGCCGAGCAACTGACCGAGGTCAAGGCCGAGGAGGTCGACCGGGCCAACCGCCTGCGTGAGACGCTGGACCGGATCGCGGAGGCCGAGCGCCGGGCCGACGCCGCCGAGCGTCGCGCTCGCGAGGCGGTCGAGAAGGCGGCCGAGCCATTGCCCGAGGTCGATACCGAGGCGATCCTCGGCTCACAGTCCGCCGAGGATGCACCGGCGATTCAGGCACCACCCGCCGAGGAGGCACCGGTGGTGCAGTCACCACCCGCCACGACGGAGTCGCCGTCTGCTCGGACGGAGTCGCCGTCTGCTCCCGAGGTCCCGCAGGCAGAACCGGAGGCGCCCGCGGGGTCAACGGTCTCGCTCAATTCCGCCAGCTACGGCGAGCTGCGCGGGCTCGGGCTCTCCGTGACACAGGCCGGTCGAGTGCTCGCTCACCGCGACAGCGCCGGCGGCTTCGGCTCGCTCGACGAGCTCGACCAGATCCCCGGCTTCCCGAAGACGTTCCTCGAGTCGATCAAGGGCCGGCTGACGCTCTAGTCCCGGTGGCCGCCGGGGTGACCTAGAGGCCGTATTCCTCGAGCAGCTTGAGCCAGGTCTCGCTACGGGTCGGGAACGCGGGCACCGCGTGCCAGAGCCGATCGAGCGGGACCTCGGCCGTGACCGCGATCGTCGCCGCATGCAGCGACTCGGCGATCCCGGGCCCGACGAAGGTGGCGCCGACGATCACCCGGCGCTCCTCGTCGACGACGATCCGCGAGCTGCCGTCGGCGTTGCGGCCGACGAAGCTGGCGCCGGCGCTGGCGGCCGTCTCGACGTCGACCGCTCGCGCGTCGATCCCGGCCTGCTCCGCCGCGGCGAGCGTGCGGCCGACCGCGGCGACCTGAGGCTCGGTGAATACGACCCGTGGCGACCCGAGCTTGTCGGAGCTCGCCGCGACCTCGGCGCCGAGGATGTGGTCGGCGGCGATTCGCGCCTGGTACTTGCCCATGTGGGTGAGCAGCGCCCGCCCGTTGACGTCACCGATCGCGTACAGCCAGTCCGAGCCCACGACCCGGAGCTGGTCGTCGACCTCGAGGTATCCGCCGGCCGCGACTCCCGCCGCCTCGAGCCCGATGTCGTCGGTGCGGGGACGGCGACCCACGGCGACGAGCAGCTCCTCGCCCCGCAGCTCCGCGCCACCCTCCAGCCGCAGCGACACCTGCCCGGCCTCGCCGCGCGTGACCGCGGTCGCCTTCGCGCCCGTCCTGACCTCGACCCCGCTGCGCTCGAGACCGGCGCTCACCTGCTCGCTCGCGAACGGCTCCTCGGTCGCGAGGAGCCGATCCTCGGCCTCGACCAGAGCGACATTCGATCCGAGGCTGCTCCAGGCCTGGGCCATCTCCACGCCGACGACGCCGCCGCCGAGGACCAGGAGCCGGTCCGGGACCTGACTGGCCGTCGTCGCGTCGCGGTTCGTCCACGGCCGCGCCTGTGCGAGGCCGTCGATCGGGGGGATCGCGGCCGTGGTCCCGGTCGCCACAACCACCGCCCGGCGGGCGCGGACCAGCTCGCCGCCGACGTTGACGGTCCGCTCGGCGGCGAGCGCGGCGCGACCCCGCAGGAGCTGTATGCCGCGCGAGTCGAGCCACGGGAGCTGGCCGGAGTCGTCGCGGTCGTGGATCACCTCGTCGCGGCGGTCGAGCACGACGGCCGGGTCGAGCGTGCCTGAGACGAGCTCGCGCGGGCCCGGCACGCGCTCGACCTCGGCCAGCAGCTCGGCGGGCCGCAGCAGTGCCTTCGAGGGCATGCAGGCGTAGTAGGAGCACTCGCCGCCGATCAGCTCCTGCTCGACCAGCGCCACCTCGAGCTCGCCCTCGGCAAGCCGCCCCGCGCACACTTCGCCCGCCGGGCCGGCGCCGATCACGATCACATCGACCTCTCGCTCGCTCATCGTTCCTCCAGATCAGACTCGGCTCTGCCCGCAGCATTACCCACCGCGACGATCGGGTAGACAGGGGAGATCGCAAAGCGCAAGGACAAGCTCGAGAGCTATCGCTCGAAGCGGCGGTTCGAGCACACGCCGGAGCCGACGACCGGCGCCGGCGCAAGCGGCGGCGGGCGCCGGTTCGTGATCCAGGAGCACCACGCGCGGCGCCTGCATTGGGACTTCCGACTCGAGCGCGACGGCGTGCTCGTCTCCTGGGCGCTTCCTCGCGGCGTTCCCGGCGACCCCGAGCACAACCGGCTCGCGGTGCACACCGAGGACCATCCGCTCGACTACATCGACTTCGCCGGCGAGATCCCGAAGGGGCAGTACGGCGGCGGCGAGGTGACGATCTGGGACAGCGGCACCTACGAGGAGGAGAAGTGGGAGCCCGGCAAGGTCGTCGTCAGCCTCTCGCGGCGAGCGCGTCCATGGCCGCTACGCGCTCTTTCGCACCCGCGGCGACGACTGGATGATCCACCGCATGGACGCGGCGGTCACGGGCACGGCGCTGCCCGAGCGGATCGAGCCGATGCGCGCGAGCGAGGGCAAGCGGCTGCCGAGCGGCGATCAGGAGTGGGGCTTCGAGATCGACTGGGCAGGCGAGCGGGTGATCGCGCTCTGCGACACCGGCCATCTGGTGCTCCACGACACCGGCGGCGACGACCTGCGGCCGCGGTTTCCGGAGCTGTTCGCGATCGCGCTCGAGCTCGAGGGTGAACCGGTGGCGCTCGACGGCGTGCTCACGGTGCTCTCGGAGGAGGGCAGCGCCGCCGGAAAGCACCTGGAGCGCCGCCTCGGCGCCGGCTCGGACTCCGAGGTCCGGCGCCGGATGAGCGAATCGCCCGCGACCCTGATCGTCTTCGACCTCCTGCACGCCGGGCGCGAGAGCCTGCTCGAGCTCTCCTACTCGGAGCGCCGAGAGCGCCTCGACGCGCTCGGTCTCGACGGCCCGAGCTGGCAGACGCCGGCGTTTCATCGCGGCGACGGCAGGGCCTTTCGCGCCGCGGCCGCCGAGCGCGGGCTGAGCGCGATCGTCGCCAAGCGGCTCGCCGGCCGATACCGGCCGGGCACGGTGAGCCGCGACTGGCGAGTGCTGCGCGCGGGGCGCTAGACGTCGTCGAAGCTCTTCTCGAGGAAGGTCTCGGTCACGCCCACCGCCAGCAGGGCCGCGAGACCGAGGTAGACGACCGCGACCAATGCCCTCGTGCGAGCGGGGATCGCGTGATAGGCCCGGCCCTCGGGCGTGTTGCGGTTCTTCCACCGGTGCCAGGTCTCGAGGCCACCGAAGATCAGGACCAGGATCAGGATCGGGTTCGGGAAGGCGAAGGTCAGGGCCACCAGCCCGGCGAAGCCGGCGATCCAGACCCAGGGCGAGAGCGCCGCCATCGCCCGGCCACCGTCGAGCGGCAGAACCGGGAGCAGGTTGAGCAGGTTGATGAAGAAGCCGACGTAGGCGAGCGCCTGCCAGAACTCCTCGCCGGTGGCGAGCCAGATCCCGAGCGGGACCAGGGTTGCGAGCGTGCCGAGGATCGGGCCCGCGAGCCCGACCCGGGCCTCGGCAGCGGCGTCGTCACCGAGCGACTTGGCGGAGATCACGGCGCCGAGGAAGGGGATGAACATCGGCGCCGATGCCTCGACTCCCTCACGGCGAAGCTGGATCACGTGACCGAGCTCGTGCACGAGCAGCAGGAGCACGAACCCGAGCGCGAATGCCCAGCCCCAGATCAGCGCGTAGGCGGCGATCGAGACCAGCATCGAGGCGGAGGTCGTGAACACCTTCAGCTTCGGCAGCAACAGCAGGACCGCCTTCAGCTTGGTCGCCAGGAGGACGAGGACGGCGACGATCGGGCCGCCGAAGCGCTTCGCGCGCTGGCGCCAGTCGCCGCGCCCCGATCCCGGATGGATGGGCTCGTACTCGCGCTCGGGCGGTGGCGGGGCCGGCGCCGGCGCCGGCTCAGATCGCCAGGCGCCGGGTGTGTAGTCACTCATCTCGGGCCTGAGGATACGGGGACGGGTAAGGCCCAAATAAGCCGAACGTCCGGAGTGGAGGCGGCCGGCACTGCCCCGGCGTCCGCGGAGGGATCCCGATGTCTTCTACGAGCGTTCCCGTCGGAGTCCGATCTCGGCGTCCGGTTCGGTCGATCCGCGGGGCACGTCCCCGGCGCCACACCCTCCTTTCAGTGTCCCCCTCGGGTCGAGGGTCCTACCCTCGGGGTGAGCCCGCTTTCTGAAGCCGCGGCCCGGGACGCGGGCACTCCCGGCGCGACTCCCTCAGCGGTTCTTAGGCCGCGAGGGCGAACTCATGATCAGAGTTCGCAACTATGGTTTTCCGGGGTTCTTTAACGAGGCCAACCCGGAGTCCTCGACTCGCAACACCGGGACGAAACATCCACGTCGAATCTGGTTCGCCCCCGGTTATGTGGCCGAGATGATACTCAGACCAGCTCGTCGAGCTTGCGGATCTGAAACGCGCGAACGATGTCGGTGACGCCCTGCATCAGCGCCCAGATCCCGGCGAAGACCAGGAGCACGTAGGACTTCTCGATGAAGAACTGGCCCGCGGTCCAGAAGGCGAGCACGACCATCAGGATCCCGGCGATCAGCCCGAGCCACCAGAGCTCGTTCAGCTCGCGGGTGATGAACGCCTGAATCACCCAGAAGACGCCGACGATCAGGAACAGAAAGCCAAGGATGTCGGCGAGCGCGGCGAACGTGTTCTCGGGGCTGATCAGGGCGATCACCCCGGCGATCAGGAAGAGGACCCCGAACAGGCCGTAGACCCATCGCAGGTGCTCGGCTAGCCCCATGATCACGAACTGCTGCAGGCCGGTGGCGATGAACATCGCGCCGATCAGCACGCCGACGGTGGTGATCGAGGCCTGGTCGAACTGGAGGATCACGGCGGCGATCACGATCCAGAAGATCCCGAACAGGAGCCAGAGCCACCACAGCCTCGAGAACCCGCGCACCGCCTCACGCGCCTCCTGATCCGTGACCGTGCTTTCCATCGTGCCGTCCCTTCCTTCGATCGCCCGCCGCCCTTTGCCTGGCAAACCTTCTCCGTCGCCTCGAGCCCTCCTGCCTGCGAGGATCCGGCGATGGCGAAGCGCAAGCGCAAGCGCGCCCAGAGCGATCCGGTCGAGACCCGCGCCTACACGGACGCCGAAGGGAACGTGCTCACCCTGCGCTGCTCGCTGAGCGCCGCGACGATGCGCACGCTGGCTCGCGAGGCGAGCGGCCGCGCCGCCGCCTCCGCTGAGGACGCCTGGCAGCGGCGCAACGAGATCCTCTTCGAGCGGCTCGCGGTCGGCTGGGAGATCGCCGGCCTGCCGCTCACCGATCCGAAGCTGCTGCTCGGCCGCTACCGGATGGCCGATGAGCCGACGCGGCGCTGGGTCAGGCGGACGATCAACGAGCATCTCGAGCGCTACATGCCGGACCTGACCTAAACGTGCGCCCCGAGCTCTCCCGCGAGTGGCTGGCGTCGGCCACCAGCGCCGTCGCCGCCGGTGCCGAGCGTGAGCTCGACGCCCTGGTGGCCGTCTCGTCCCCATCAGGCGACCGCGGCGCCGCGGAGGAGATCTGCGCGGTCGTCACCGCGCTGCTGCCTCCCGGCGCCGAGGTCGAGCGCCCGCCCTGCTCCTCTCCCCAGCACGCCCCGGACCTGCTCGCCACCCTGACCGGCTCGGGATCGGCACGCGTGCTGCTGCTCGGCCACCTCGACACCGTGGTCCCCCATCGCGACCACCATCCGCTCGAGGCCGTCGGCGGGCGCCTGGTCGGCTCCGGGGCGATCGACATGAAGGGCGGGGTCGTGCTCGCGCTCGGAGTGCTTCGGGCGCTCGCCGAGCTGCCGGCCTGCTTCGCCGAGCTCAGCCTGCTCGCGGTCAACGACGAGGAGTGGCGCACCGGCGGCTTCGAGCACGGGCCGCGCTTCGCCGGCTATGACGCCTGCCTCTGCTTCGAGGCCGGTGAGCTCGGACCCGGCGCCGAGGAGGGGGTGATCGGCAGACGCAAGGCGGCGGCGACGATGCGGGTCACCGCTCGCGGCCTCGCGGCGCACTCCGGATCGGCGCCCGAGCGGGGCCGCAACGCCCTGCTCGCACTCGCCGAGGCCGCCCGCCGGGTGGCGGAGCTCAACGATCCTCAGGGACCGGAGCGGCTGACCGCCGTCCCGACCGTGATCCGGGCGGGCGAGGCATTCAACGTCGTCCCGCCCGCCGGCGAGCTGGTCAGCGACCTGCGCGCCGACCGTTTGGAGGCGTTCGAGCCGCTGCTCGACACGATCCCGGCCGTCCTTGACGAGGTCGAGCTCGAGGCAGAGCTGGTTCGCCGCTGGCCCGGGATGGACACCAGGCGCCCGGTCGAAGAGCGGTTGCTGGCGCCGGCGCGGGGACTGCTCGGCCGACCGCTGGTCGCGATCGAGCGCGGTGGCGCCAGCGACGCCAGCCACTTGGCCGCGCACGTGCCGCTTACCGTCGACGGGCTCGGCCCGCGCGGCGGCCGCGCCCACAACCCGGAGGAGTTCGTGCTTCGTGACTCGTTGCGTTCGCGAGCCGAGGTCGCGCTGGCGATCGCGGCGGCGGCGCTCAGCCTCGGCCGATGAGATGCCGCAATCTGCGCAAGTGTTAGCGTTGGCAACTGCGCCGCGGCGACTCAACGTGCTCAGGAGCCGCCGAAACGGCGCGCAACGGTCGATCAGAAGGGGCAGCACTGAGGCCAGCGCATCCGATCAGCGGGTCAGGTCCGGGATCGCGTGCGCTTCCTGCGTGGACCTCGCGCTCGCCGCTGCTGAACCGGGCGTACGCCCTGGCCGCCGAGGCGCATGGCGAGCAACGGCGCGCCACCGACCGAGAGCTCTTCCTCGTCCACGTGACGGAGGTCGGCGAGCTCCTCCACGAGGCCGGGTACGACGAGGACCTGGTCGCCGCCGGGCTTCTGCACGACGCGGTCGAGCGCGGCAGCCTCACCGAGGCCCGACTCCGCGCCGAGATGGACGATGGCATCTCCGCGCTCGTGCTCGCGCTCACGGAGGACCCCGAGATCGCGTCGTTCGCGGAGCGCAAGCGGGCGCTTCGCCGGCAGGTCGAGGCGGCCGGCACCCGGGCGATTACGATTTTCGCCGCCGACAAGCTCTCCGACATCCGCGGGCTCCGCCGTGGTATCGCCGCCGACCGGGAGTCGATCGAAGGCCGCATGGGAACGACGCTGAACGCGATGGCCGGCCACTACCGTGAGTCCGTCGCGATGATCGAGGCCAGCGGGCTCGATTCCGAGCTGGTCGCGACGTTGCGAGCCGAGCTGGCAGAGCTCGCGAGCATGGCCGCCCCCGCCACGCCGGCGCCGGCTTCGTCGGCCTGACCATCTAGGCCCGACCGGCCTCGAGCAGGCGGCGCAGGAAGCGCTGGGTCTCGGGCTCGCGGGGTGACTCGAGCACCTGCTCGGGCGGGCCGACCTCGATCAGGCGCCCCTGATGCAGGAAGCAGACCCGATCGGCGACCTCGCGGGCAAAGCCCATCTCGTGAGTCGCGATCAGCATCGTCACCCCCTCGCTCTTCAGCACCCGAACCGCCTCCAGCACCTCGCCGACCAGCTCCGGGTCGAGCGCGCTGGTGATCTCGTCGAGCAGCATCGCGCGCGGCCGGGCGGCGAACGCGCGCGCGATCGCCACCCGCTGCTGCTGGCCGCCGGAGAGCCGCTCGGGGTTGTCTTGTTCCCGCCCGCCCAGGCCGAGCCGCTCGAGCTGCGCCCGCGCCTCCGCCTCCGCCTCGGTGACGGACACGCCGTGTGCCTTCGTCGCCCCGAGAACCACGTTCTCGAGCACGCTCAGATGGGGGAACAGGTTGTATGCCTGGAAGATGAAGCCGAGTCGACGCCTGACCGAGACCGGGTCGACCGAGGGGTCGGTGATCACCTCGCCGTCGAGCAGGATGTCGCCGTCGTCGATCTCCTCGAGCAGATCGACGCAACGCAGCAGCGTCGACTTGCCCGAGCCCGAGGCGCCGATCACCGCCACCGCCTCGTGCTCGGCGACCTCGAGGTCGATCCCGTCGAGGACCTGCAGCTCGCCGAACGACTTGGTCACGCCGGCGAACGCGAGGACGGGGGCGGCGGCGTTCACCTGCGCGCCCTCCCCCGCTCCCAGCGGTCGAGCAGCTGCGCCATCGGGATCGTCACGCACAGGTAGAGAAGTGCCGCGGCGATCAGCGGGGTGTAGTTGAAGTCCGCTGCGGTGAGGATCTGCGCCTCCCGGAAGGCCTCGCCGGTCACCCCGATGATCGCGATCAGGGCGACGTCCTTTTGCAGCGCGATGAAGTCGTTGAGCAGCGGCGGCCCGACTCGGCGCACCGCCTGGGGGAGGATCACGTGGCGGGTCGCCTGGCGCTCGGTGAGCCCGATCGCGAGGGCGGCGTCCCGCTGCCCCGGATGGACCGAGTTCAATCCCGCCCGGTAGACCTCGGCGACGTAGGCGCCGTAGGAGAGGGTGAGCGCGATCCCGCCCAGAACCACCGGCTCGGTCGGCAGGCCGCTCAGGTCCAGGGCCGGGATCCCGAAGCCGACCAGGTAGACGAGCAGGATCGTCGGGATGCCGCGAAAGACGTCGGTGTAGACGGTGGCCAGCAGCCGGACCGGAAACAGCGCCGGAGCGTCGACCGTACGCACCAGGGCGACGACGAGCCCGAGGACCAGGACCGCGACTTCGACGATCAGAAAGACCCGGATGTCGAGCCAGAACGCTCGCGCGATGTCGGGAAACGACTCGCGGAAAACGTCCGGGTCGAAGAACGTGTCGCGTACCTCGGGCCAGCCCGGGCTGGTCAGGATCAAGGTCGCCAGGCCCCCGAGCACGATCACGGTCGAGACCGCCGCGATCGTCTGCCCGCGGCGGTCGTGGCGCCGGCGGGCGGCTGCCCGCTCGGCGCGACGGTCGGTCATCGGGCCGAGCCGGCTACTCGAGGACCGGTGCGCTGGTCGCTTCGCTCATCCACTGCTTCTCGATCGCCGGCAGCTCGCCCGAGGCGTTGAGTTCCTCGATCGCGGCCGAGACGCAGTCGGTGAGCGGGGAGTCCTTCTCGAGCAGCGCCCCCCACTGGTCACCGCCCGGGGCCGGGAACTGCCCGACCGTGGTCGCCTCCGGGATCTGGACGGCTGTCAGGAAGAAGGCGGTCGGGACGTCGACCACGACCGCGTCGACCTGCTCGTTCTTGAGCGCGCTGACGACGTCGTTTGAGGTGTCGAAGACCTGCGGCTCGTTGCTGGGCTGGATCACCTCGTTGACCGCGTCGAGGCTGGTGGTCCCGATCTGAACTCCGAAGTTGGCGTCGGCGAGGTCGGTGAGCGAGGTCGCGCCGGCGGCGTCGGAGCCCTTGAGCGCGACGACCGCCTGCTCGGCCTCGTAGTAGGGAGCCGAGAAGTCGACCTGCTCGGCGCGCTTCGGGGTGATCGAGATCTGGTTGACGTCGAAGTCGAAGTCCTTGGGTCCCGGCGCGTAGGAGGCGTTGAACGGGACGACCGTCCACTCGACATCGGACGGGTCGAAGCCGAGCTGGGCGGCGATCGCATACGCGGTGGCGCTCTCGAAGCCCTGGCCGTTGGTCGGGTCGTTGTCCTCGAAGTAGGGCGGGAAGGCCGGCTTGTCGGTCCCCACCGTCAGCGTGCCCGACTCCAGCGTCTCGAGCTGGTCGGGGGTGCAGTCGTCGAGCGAGACCGTGGCCGCCGTTTCCGAGTCCGAGTCCTCCGAATCGTCGTCGCTTCCGCAACCAACGAAGACCACCAGCGCGAGCACGGCGGTGAGCAGGGACAGGACGCGCAATCTGGACACTGGGCTCGACCTCGCTGCCGGGGGACGGGACCCGGGGATCCTATGCGATCCGTTGCCGGTGCCCGCGAGCCGGGCGACTAGCCTTGCGGGCTCGGATGAGCGCCGACGACGTCAACTCCGTGCTCGGCAAAGTCGGGCTGCCGGCGGCGCTCTCCGAGCTCGCCCGGCGCGACTGGGACGCGATCGTCGTCGGCGGCGGTCACAACGGGCTCACGGCGGCCGCCTACCTGGCCCGAGGCGGTCGATCCGTGCTTGTGCTCGAGCGTCGCGACCGGCTCGGCGGTGCGTGCACGCTCGAGCAACCGTTCAGCGACCAGCACTACCTGGTCAGCCCGTGCGCGTACCTGGTCGGCCTGCTCGATCGGGTCGTGATCGACGAGCTCGAGCTCGAGCGCCACGGCTACTCGGTCACCGCCGCCGACCCGCAGAGCTGGTCTCCGCTTCCCGGCGGCGGCTCGTTCGCGTCCTTTCTCGACCGCGGCCGGACGATCGCCTATCTGCGCGAGCAGGGATTCCCCGAGGCGGAGATCGAGGGCTGGCTCGCCTACGAGGATCTGTTCGAGCGTTGCCGCCTGGCGCTCCGACATGGGCCCGGCGGCGACACCTGGCAGGCGCCCTCGCCGAGCCGGGCCGAGATCGAGCGCATGCTCGGCGACGAGGAGCTGGTCTCGCTCGTGTTCGAGGACTCGATCGCCACCGTGCTCGACCGCTATCTCGGCGACGAGCGGATCAAGCACGCGGTCTTCGGCCAGGGAGTGATCGGCAGCTTCGCCGGCCCGCGCGATCCGGGTACGGCATCGATCAAGCTCCTGCACCACCAGGGCGATCTGCTCGGCCTGGGCTCGGTATGGGGTTACGTGCGCGGCGGCATGGGGCGGATCTCGTTCGCGATCGCCGAGGCGGCGCGCGAAGCGGGGGCGACGCTGGCCGCCGGGGTCGAGGTGGCGCGAATCGTTCCCGGCGAGGGAGTCGAGATCGAGTCGGGCGAGCTGATCCGCGCCCCGGTCGTCGTCTGCAACGCCGACCCGAAGCGGCTGCTGCGGATGCTCGAGGGCTGCGATGCGATGCCCGCCGCCTACCGCGAGCGGCTCGAGGCCTGGGACATCAGCTCGCCGGTGGTCAAGCTCAACCTCGCGCTCGAGCGGATCCCGACCTTCCCCGGGGCGCGGGGTACCGGGATCGAGCCGCAGCGGGCGATGGTCGCGATCACGCCGGGGCTGGACGCGGCCCAGGAGGCGGCCGAGGGTGCGCGGCGGGGTGAGCCGGCGATCGGGTTCGCCGACCTCTACTTCCAGAGCGCCTACGACGACTCCGTGGCCCCGCCGGGGGCTCATGTGATGAGCGTCTTCGCGCAGTTCGCGCCCTACCGCCTGGCGGAGGGGGACTGGGACACGCGCCGCGAGGAGATCGGCGACCTGGTGCTGGACGCGATCGCCGCCTACGCGCCCGATGTGCACGAATGCGTCGCCGAGCGCGAGGTGCTCGGCCCGCCCGACATCGAGCAGCGGATCGGGCTCACCGGCGGCCACATCTTCCAGGGCGAGGCGCTCCCGGGACAGATGTGGGATCAGCGGCTCGAGGCCCGGACCCCGATCGAGGGCCTGTATCTGTGCGGAGCGGCGACCCACCCGGGCGGCTCGGTGATCGCGCTCAACGGCCGGATCGCGGCACGGGCGGTGCTCGAGCGCGTAGGCTCGGCGGCGTGATTCGCCGCTCGCAGGTCCCGCCCGGGCCCCGGGCGCCGGCGGCGGTGCAGACGCTCGCCTGGTGGACGCGCTCGATCCCGTTCATGGAGCGCTGCCGGGCGCGCTACGGACGCCGCTGGACCCTGCGCCTGCTCGGCTCGCCGCCGTTCGTGATGCTCTCCGATCCCGAGCAGCTGCGCGAGCTGTTCACGGCGTCGCCGCAGGTGCTTCATCCGGGAGAGGGCGCAGCGATCCTCGGCCCGATCGTCGGTGAGCGCTCGGTGCTGCTGCTCGACGAGGACGCCCACCTCGAGCAGCGCCGGCTGATGTTGCCCGCGTTCACCGGCGAGCGCATGGCCGGGCTCGCGGACCTGGTCGCCGACGTCACCGAGCGCGAGGTCGCCTCCTGGCCGCGCGATCGCACGATCGCCCTGCATCCGCCGCTTCAGGCGCTGACGCTGGAGATCATCCTCCGGGCGGTGTTCGGGCTCGAGCCGGGGCCCCGGCTCGACAACCTGCGTGCCCGGCTGACCGAGATCCTCGAGCTCGGCTCGCGCCCGGCCGCGCTGTTGCCGCCGTTGCAGATCGAGGCTCGCGGACACGGCCCGTGGGCGGGCTTCAAGCGCCTCCGCGCCGCCGTCGATGCACCGGTCTACGAGTTGATCGCCGAGCGCCGCGCCGACCGGGCGGGTGGTGACGACGTGCTCGCCCTGCTGCTCGAGGCCCGCCACGCCGACGGCGCCCCGATGTCCGACCTCGAGCTGCGCGACGAGCTGATCACGCTGCTCGTCGCCGGCCACGAGACCACCGCCTCGCAGCTCGCCTGGGCTTTCATGCGCCTCGCCCGGGCGTCCAACGTGAGCGCGCGGCTCGAGCGCGAGATCGATCGCGGCGAGGGCGAGGAGTACCTCGAGGCGACGATCCGCGAGGCGCTTCGCAGTCGCCCGGTGCTCCCGAACGTGCAGCCGCGGCTGGTCAAGCAGGAGCTCGAGCTCGGCGGCTGGACCTATCCGCCGGGTTGCTGTCTGGTCGGCAACGCCTACCTCGTCCACCACGACCGCGAGCTCTACCCGGACCCCTACAGCTTCCGTCCCGAGCGCTTCCTCGAGCGCGAGCCCGGAACCTACACCTGGATCCCGTTCGGCGGCGGCAGGCGGCGCTGCCTCGGCGCGAGCTTCGCCCTGCTCGAGATGCGGATCGTGCTCCGCGCGGTGCTCGCCTCGAGTCGTGTGCGTGCCGTCGGCGACCGGTTCGAGCTCAGCCGGCGGCGCAGCATCACGCTCAGTCCCCGGGCGGGAGCGCGGGTCGAGTTACACCCCCGTGGGGTTTCCGCCGTGGCGAGGGCTTAGGCTTCCCGGTCGATGGAGGGATCATCGGCACCAGCCGAGCGGCGTCTCACGGTCGGCGGCGTGATCAGCGAGGCGTTCGAGCTCTACAGGAAGCACGCCGCCACCCTGATCTTCGCCGCCTTGGGGATCTTCATCGTCTCGGGCGTGATCCAGGGCCTGCTCAACGAGACCGACAGCGCGATCCTCAGCTTTGTCGGTTCGATCGTCTCCCTGGTCGCCTGGGCGCTGTTCACCGGCTTCGTCGTCAGCCTGGTCGCGGACGTGCGCGACGGGCGCCGGGACTTCACCGCCGGCGAGCTGCTCAGTTCCGGCTGGCACGCCGTCCTGCCGCTGATCGGCTTCGGGATCCTGTTCGGGCTCGGAGTCGGGATCGGCCTCTTGCTCTTGATCATCCCCGGCCTCTTCCTGCTCACGATCTGGGCGGTCGGGGTCCCGGCGATCGTCGTCGAGCGGGTCGGCGTCTTCGAGGCGTTCGGTCGCAGCCATGAGCTCGTCCGGGGCAACGGCTGGACCGTCTTCGGCGCGATCGTCGTCGCCTTCCTCGTTCTCTGGGGCCTGGGGATCGTCGCGGTCCTGCTCGGCGCCGTGATCGCCGACGCCGCGGGCGCGATCTTCCTCGCGATCATCGTCAACGTCCTCGCCGCTCCGTTTGCGGCACTGGTCTCGAGTGTGCTCTTCTTCGAGCTTCGCGGCGTCGCCCCGGCGGCCGAGCCGCCCCCGCCGGCCCCCGCGCCGGCTGCCTGAACGGCGCCTGCCGCCGCCGCTCCCGACGCTCTAGCTTGCGCTGATGCGCCGGCTCTTCGCCCTCGTCGCCACCGTGCTGTTGGTCGACACGATGTTCCTCGCCGCGCTGGTGCCGCTGCTGCCCTCCTACGTCGCGGAGCTCGGGATCTCGAAGGGCGCAGCCGGTGTGCTCAGCGCCGCCTACCCCGCGGGAACCCTGCTCGCCTCACTGCCCTCGGGATGGGTCGCGGCGCGGATCGGCGTCCGGCCGACGATGTTGATCGGTCTCGCGCTGCTCGGCGTCTCGAGCCTCGTGTTCGCGTTCGGCGACACGATCCTGGTCCTCGACCTGGCCCGGGTCGCGCAGGGAATCGGCGGAGCGTTCGCCTGGACCGCGGGCCTCGCCTGGCTGATCGGCGCGGCGCCGAGCGACCGGCGCGGTGAGCTGATCGGCGCGGCGATGGCGGCGGCGGTCACCGGCCTGGTGCTTGGGCCGGTCCTGGGCTCGATCGCCACCGCGACCGGCCCCGAGGTCGTGTTCACCGGCGTCGCCGTGCTCGCTGCGGCCCTGATCATCTGGACGCTGGCGACGCCGCGATCGACGCCGGCGCCGGTCCGGTCGCTGCGCGAGGTCGCCGGCGCGATCCTCACGCCGCCGATCCTGCTCGGCTTCTGGCTCGTTGCGGTGCCGTCGGTGCTCGCCGGCGCGGTCGAGGTCCTGGCGCCGCTGCGACTCGACGAGCTCGGCGCGACCGCGACCGCGATCGGCGCGATCTTCCTCGTCTCCGCGGCGGTCGAGGCCGTGATCAGCCCCGCCATCGGCAGGCTCTCGGACCGGCGGGGGCGCCTGCGGGTGGTCCGGGTGGGGCTGCTGACGGCGACCGGTGCGGCGCTGCTCCTGCCGCTGCCGGTCACGGTGGTGCCGCTCGCGATCGTCGTCGTGGCCGTGTTCTTGGCCCTGACCCTCACCTGGACACCCTCGATGGCGCTGCTCTCCGAGCGCACCGAGGCCGCCGGCGTCGACCTCGCGTTCGGCACGGCGCTGCTCAGCCTCGCCTGGGCCGGGGGGCAGGTGCTCGGCGGATCGGTGATGAGCGGGCTCGCCGACGCGACCTCCGACGGCGTCGCCTACGCATCGATCGCGCTCCTGCTCGGCTTCACCGTGGCCGCGATCGGCGCGCCAGGCCGCCGCCACAGGACGTAGGCTCGCGGCGATGAGGCGGTTGTCGGCGATCATCGCGGCGGCGCTGTTTGGCGCTGACGGCCGCGGCGACGGCGGCGACACTGGACCCGGAGCGCGCCAAGCCCCACCGCGCCCATGCGTCCTGCGGCGCCCAGGGCAAGCACGCCGATCGGTTCTGCTTCGAGGGCGACCACCCGGTGGCCGTCTACCGCGCCTTCGGTCGCCGCGATGTTGCCTACCGGATCTGCCATCGCGCCCGCGGCGAGCGCCAGCGCTGCGAGCAGCGGCGCACCAACAACCCCGGTCAGCGCTCCCGAACCCGATTCGACATCGACGGCGCCGGCCGCTACCAGCTCGCCTGGTTCGAGCGGGGGCGGGCGGTCGACCGCGACCGGCTGGTGGTCCGCGAGCGGACCGTGTTCGCGATCGGCGACTCGCTCGGCGAGGGCACGCGGCCGTATCTGCCCGGCGCTCTGTCGGGATGGAAGCTCGAGCAATCGGTTTCGATCTCCCGCCACGCCCCCGAGGGGGTCTCGATCCTCCGTCGCCGGGGCAGCCTCCCCGGGGTGATCGTGTTCGCGCTCGGCACCAACGACGGCCCGGGCTCGGTCGCCTCGTTCGCGAACTCGATCGAGTCGCTGCTGCAGATCGCCGGCAAGACCCGCTGCGTGGTCGTCCCCAACATCGTCCGGCCGCCGGTCGGCCGGGTCAGCTACGCCGGCTACAACCGGGTGATCGCCGCCGCGGCCCGCCGGAGCAAGAACTTCCGCGAGGTCGACTGGGCAGGGCTCGTCGCCCGCAACCGAGGCTGGCTGGCCGGCGACGGCGTGCACGTCAATGCCACCGGCTACCGGGCTCGGGCGCGGGCGATCGCCCAGCAGGTCGAATACGTGCTGACCGACGGGGACGAGCTCAGTCGAGCTCGAACCAGGCGCCGGCCGGGCCGAGGTTCACGATCCGGCTCTGTCCGAGGCTCGACTCCTGTCGCCAGCTCTCGTGGATGTGCCCGCAGACGACCAGTCGCGGGCCGTGCTCCTGGATCGCGGCAAGGACGGCCTTGCTGCCGAGATGGTCACCCGCGCCGGAGCGGTCGACGTGGCCATGCGGGGGAGAGTGGGAGACCAGGATCGCCCCGGCGGGCAGGTCGGCGAGCATCGCCTCGGCCTCGGCCTCGTCGAGGTCGAAGCTCCAGTCCCAGGGCGTGACCGGGACCCCGGCGCCGAGCCCGAACACCTCGACCCCGCCGATCTCGGTGCCCTCGCCGTGGAGGACGGTCGCCGTCGGCCACGCCGCGGCGGCCTGGCGCAGCGCGTCCTCGGTCTCGTTGTTGCCGGGCACGAGCACCGTCGGAGCCTCGATCGCCGCCAGCGCCTCGATTGTCTCGCCCAGCCCCTCGTGCACCGAGGCGAAGTCCCCGGCCCCGATCACGAGCTCGGCGTCGGCACTCTCGGAGACCAGGCTCGCGGCCTGGTCGAGGTCGCGGTGCAGGTCGCTGAAGGCGAAGACGCGCATCAGGCTCGCGCTCCGCGCAGCTCGGCGCGGCGCTGGCGAAAATGCACCGCCTCGTAGGCGACCAGGGCGATCATCAGTGCAGCGATGGTAATCAGCGCCGCCAGCGAATCGACCTCGGTCGCGTATGGGATCAGCGCCAGGGCGATCAGGGCGGCGAACAATCGCTGACGGTTCAGGGTCCCGACGCTGCGCAGCCTGATCGCGATGTGCCCGAGCAGGTACATGGCGACTCCGCCGCAGAGAGCCACCGCGGCGACCGTCTCGAGCGGCTCGTCGATGTAGGCGATCGTCTTCTTCACCCCCAGCGCGGTGAGGATGATGCCTGCGATCAGCAGCCCGTGCAGGACGCCCCACGAGTCGCGCGCGAGACGGTTCTGCTCCACGCCCTCGGCCTCGCTGAGCTTGCGCTCGGCGGCGATCGAGACGACGTCGAAATAGGCCCACCACTGCGCGCCGGCGAGCGCGATCGCCGCGATCGCGCCGACGATCACGGGTCCGCTGAGGTCGCTGGGGCCGGCGCCGAGGGCGACGATCGACTCGCCGAGCGCGATGATCACGATCAACCCGAAGCGCTCGGCGAAGTGAGAGGCGGAGACCCGGAAACCCTCGACGTCGCGCAAGTAGGGGGTGCCGTAGTCGATCAGCAGGGCGACGATCCAGAGTCCGGCTCGGGCGCCGCCGTCGAGCATGCCGGCGACGATCAGCAGCGCCGGCGCCAGCAGCAGCCCGGGAGCGAGGTTGACGATCGCGTCGCGGACGTCGACCGCCGACGCGCCGTAGGTGTAGACGGCGATGTGGATCGCCCGGACTGCGAAGTAGGCGACGCCGAAGATCACCGCGTCGTCGCCGAAGGCTTCCGGCACCGCCAGCGCCGCGATCAGCATCGCCGCCATCGCCGAGAGCAGCCCGAAGCGGGCCAGCCCGTCGTCGGAGTGGAGCGCGTTCGTCAGCCACGCGTAGCCTCCCCATGCCCACCAGACGGCGGCGAGCACCAGCATCCCCTCGCCGAGCCCCGTCCAGGTCGGCTTCTCGGCCATCAGAAAGGTCACCTGGGTGAAGGCGAAGACGAAGACGAGGTCGAAGAAGAGCTCCAGCGGCGTCACCTTCGCCTCGCCGTCCGAGCCGGCACCCTCGGCCGCGAGCTGCTCCGTCTCCGCCTCGCGCATCGCTCAGATCATGCCAAGTGGCCCTGCTCGAGCCGGGCGGCGAGCTCGAGCGTGCGGCTGTCGATCGTCGCCTCGACCAGCTCGAGCTCGCGGCCGAGCTCGGCGAGAATCGCCCGCTCGACCTCCTCGACCCCGACCTCCGGGACCTCGTCCTCGACGCTGCCCGCCGTTCGTGGATCCCAGTCGAGGTCGAGCGCCGCGTAGACAGGGTCGAGCGCCGCGCGCAGCAAAGCCGAGCCGGTGACCACGAGCACGCCGCCGGCGTGCGCGCCGCCGCGGATCAGGCGCTGGCCGATACCGGCCAGCTTCACCTCGCCGCGCGCGTTGACGCTCCAGGCCCCCGGGCAGTACTCGCCTGTGACCTCGCCGACCCGGGCGTCGACCCCGAGCCCGGCCAGCGCCCGGGTGATCACGCCCGCCAACCACTCGAAGCGCTCGCCGGTGCCGGCGACCGGTCGCGGCGCCGGGCTCGCCCAGGCAAACGCGAGGGTGCCCTCGTGAAAGGCGGCCGCCCGGCCGCCCGCCAACCGCAGCACCGGCTCGAAGCCGGTCGCGCGGGCGGCGCGCACCGCCGCCTCGAACCCGGGGGCCGCCCGATCCTGCTTGGAGAAGGCGAGCTCACGCGCAGGCCGATGAAGCCGCAACGTCGAGGGCAGCTCGCCGCGGGCGACCCGGCTCAGGATCGCTTCGGAGACCGCCGTACCGAAGGCGGGCCGCTGCGGGAAACCGTGCCTGATCACGTTTAGCCGAGTGTGAGCGTTTTCTTGCAAGTGTGACCACCGTCACACATCTTTCGCTTACAGGCTGGAACCCTGCCTCGCTCACACGGACGCCCGGCGGGCACCGTCGGGCGAGCGAGCCCGACGAGCGTAGCCGCCCTGGGGACGAGCCGCCCGGACGAGACGAAGTGGCGACCAGACGTCGCCTGCCGGGCGCCTGATGGAGGTGGTTCTTCCGTGCTTCGCAGGATCAAGCTGATCGCGGTCGCGTGCGCCGTCGGGCTGACGACGGCCGCCGCCGCCGAAGCCGACGCCCCCGAGCTCGAGCTCGTCGGCCAGCCCGCCCACCGCTTCGAGCGCGCGATCGAGACCCACCTGCTCGGGGTCCGCTACGAGGAGGCGCTGAAGCGCGCTCGGGGCCTGGAAGCCGCTCCGGAGCGCAACCTGCTCGAGACGGGCGCCTCGCCGGGCGAGCTGCGCGAGGGGCTTGCCGGGCTCAAGCGGCGGATCGAGCGGGCGCAGGCCGAGCCAGAGTTCGGTCTCGCCCCCGGCGTCTCGCAGAGCACCCTGGATGCGATCGCCGCCTGTGAGTCCGGCGGTGACCCGACCGCGGTCAACTCCGCCGGCTACTACGGCAAGTACCAGTTCGACACCGGCACCTGGGCGTCGGTCGGCGGCTCCGGCAACCCCGCCGAGGCGTCGGAGGCCGAGCAGGACTATCGCGCCTCGCTGCTCTACAGCCGCGCCGGGTCCAGCCCGTGGCCGGCCTGCGGCGCCTGAGCGCGCGCCGACGCCGCGCAAGGCAAGGTCACGCGGCTCACTAGCGCCCTATCGGATCGTTCCCGCGCTGCCGATGATGGTTGGGTGAGGGTCAACGAGCTCGTCCTCGTCCAGGGGGCGCACGACACCCGCACAACCCTGGCCCGGTGGAACCGCGATCCCTGGCCGGTGCTGCGCGCCTGGGCGGCGGGATCGCTGGCGGTCGCCGGCGGGCTGCTGATCGCGGTCTTGGCCGTCGCCTCGAACTCACCCGTCGACCTGACCTCGATGTACGTGCCCGGGCTCGACAACGAGGCCGCACTCGGCGATGTGACCGCGATCCTGGCACGCAACTCGCTCGTCCTCGCCCTGCACGCCACCGCCTGCGTGGCGGGCTTCATCGCCGGCAGCTCGCTCGCGCTCTCGGCGGCGTACCGGACCGGCGTCTCTCGCTGGCTCCACGAGCGGGCGCGGCCGGTGGCGCTCGCCTGGGTGATCCTGGTGACCTGCTTCTCGCTCGTCACCCAGGCCTACGCGCTCGGGCTCACCGGCGCCCAGCTCGCGAACCAGCTCGAGCTCTCGCCGGCGGCGCTGATCCTGACCGTGATTCCACACGCGGTGCCGGAGCTGGTCGCCGTCTTCCTGCCGCTCGCCGCCTGGACCATCGCCAGCCGCCGCGACGAGTGGAACGAGCTGCTCGCGGCCACCGTGGCCACCGTGGTCGTCGCGATCCCGATCCTGATTGCCGCGGCGACCTGGGAGGCCTACGTCTGGCCGCGGATCCTCGCCGCGGCGTCACCGGGGCTCTGAGCCCCACCGGCGACGCCCGCCGACTCAGGCGGCCTTGCCGTCGCTGTCCTCGCCGAGCAGGGCGCGGCGAAAGACCCGCTCCTCCTCGTCGAAGAGAAATCCCCACAGGTGGCGGCGCTCGAGCAGCGTCCTGCGCTTGGTCTCGAGGATCGCCGCGCGAGGCAGCCCCGCGACCCGCTCCGCGAGCGCCAGCGCCCGGGCCCGGACGTCACCGGAGGCGACCTCGCGGACGATGCCGAGCCGCTGGGCCTCGGTCGCGGGCACGATCCGCCCCGTCAGGCAGAGCTCCTGGGCGACCGTCGCCGGGAGCACCGCCCGCGCCGCCGCGTAGCTGGGCGGGATCCCGCGGGGCAGCTCGGGGTAGCCGAAGGTCGCCGAGTGCCCGGCTACCCGCAAGTCGCAGAGCAGCGCGAGGGCGAAGCCACCGGCCAACGCGGGGCCGTTGATCGCCGCGACCACCGGGCGATGGCATTCGCCGACCGCGTTGAAGGCGAGCGTGCTCGTCTCCACCAGGCGCTCGCGGTTGCGCCGGTCGCCGCCGAACTGGCTCGTGTCGATCCCGGAGCAGAACGAGCTTCCGGCGCCGGTGAGGACGATGCAGCCGACCGCGTCGTCGTCCGAGAGCCCCGCGAACGCCTCGCCGAGCTCGAGCCGCAGCTCGATCGAGAGCGCGTTGTGCTTCTCGGGCCGGCACAGGGTGACGACGGCGACCTCGCCCCGTCGCTCGATCGAGAGCAGGTTCGGCACGGCGCCGATTGTAGATCCGCGGGCCGGCCCGGTGTGGCTTGGCTAAGCGGCTTCTCGCCTCGGCGGCTGGTCCCCGGCGCCCCGCGGCCTGCGTACGGTGATCTGCTCGGCCCGCAGCGTGGGGCGGAACTCGTGCAGCATCGCCTCCAGGCATCGCTTGCAGCTGCACTCCGGCACGCTCAAGCCGGTCTCAGGGCAGCTGGGCTTCCCTACCCCGGAACTCGCCACGCCTGCAGCGTAAGGCGGTCCGGCGGCGGAAAAGCGCGGTCCGGGCGCCCGGCCCGGGTTCGGGCGGCCGGGAGTGCGATATTGCGCCGGTGGCAGACCCTGTCGACACGCCCGTGCCCGAGCAGACGCCGGCCGGTCCCGGCGAGCGCGGCCGCCCGCCGGCGGCGGCGATCGAGGCGGCGGCGGTCCGGGCGCCGACCCGTGGCAACCGCCGCCTCGAGGCGCTCCTGGAGGGGGTCAACGGCGACGCCGAGGTCCGCTCCTGGTGGCACATGGCCCAGGTGCGATCCGAGCGGCTCGGCATGTCCGATCACTCCTGGGTCCACGTCCAGGTGGTGCTCAACATCGCCCTGCGCCTCCTCCGTCTGCTGGTCAAGGGCGGGATCGAGCCGGCGATGGTCACCGATCACGCGATGCGCGACCGCGACGCCGAGGTCGTGGTCGCGGCGGGGTCGCTGCTGCACGACGTCGGCATGGCGATACACCGCGCCGACCACGAGGCCTACAGCCTCTTCCTCGCCGAGCGCAAGCTGCGCGAGCTGCTCGCCGACGTCTACCGCGACCCCGCCGAGCGGACGGTGGTGATCGCGGAGTCCCTGCACGCGATCATCGGCCATCGCCGGCGCGGCGAGCCTTACACGCTCGAGGCCGGGGTCGTGCGGGTCGCGGACGCGCTCGACATGGCGGAGGGGCGGTCTCGGCTGCCGGTCGAGGCCGGCCAGATGGGCATCCACGCGATCTCGGCAGCCGCGATCGACTCGGTCTCGATCGCGGCCGGTGAGGAGCGGCCGGTGCGGATCGAGATCGCGATGAACAACTCGGCCGGCGTCTTCCAGGTCGACGACCTGCTCGCGACCAAGCTCCGCGGCACCCCGCTGGCGACCAACGTCGAGGTTGTCGCGACGGTCGAGGGCGAGGCCGAGAAGCGACTGCTGACCGAGTTCCGGATCTAGACGCCCGTGCCCGCGGCGCCGCGACCCTCGCCGGCGGCGAAGCGGCCGGCGCCGGCGACCCCGGTCGCGACCGAGGCCCGCCCGAGCTCGGCCTCGAGCTCGAGCCCGCGCTCGAGCCCGAGCCCGGCGCCGTCGATTGCGGCCAGGCGGTCGGAGAGCATCGTCCGCTGCGGGAACGCGGCCAGGCCGGCGGCGATCTCGAGTGCCCGATCGAGGTGCTGGGCGGCGCCGACGACCTCGTTGACCAGGCCCCACTCGAGCGCCTCGGCGGCGTCGACGACGCGACCGCTGAGGATCATCTCCAGCGCCCGACCCATGCCGACGATCCGCGGCAGACGCTGGGTGCCGCCGTCGATCAGCGGCACGCCGAAGCGGCGTTCGGTGAACCCGAGCCTGGCGTCGGCGGTCGCGACCCGCAGGTCGCACCACAGCGCCAGCTCCAGCCCCCCGGCCAAGCACCAGCCCGAGATCGCGGCGATCGTCGGCTTCGAGGCCCGCAGGCGGGTGAACCCAAGCGGCCCGCCGGGGCGCTGGTCGAGCCAGGCGTCGATCGCCGCCTGCGGGTCGTCGCCCGAGAATTCACTCGCGCGCTCCGCGAACGCCTTCAGGTCGGCGCCGGCGCAGAACGCCTCCGGCCCCTCCCCGGTCAGCACCAGCGCCCGCGCCGCCTCGTCGGCCTCGAAGCGGTGAAAGCCTTCGAGCAGCAGCCCGGCCGTCTCGTCGTCGACCGCGTTGCGGCGCTCCGGACGGGTGATCGTCAGCACCGCGGCCTGCCCGCGGTGCTCGTAGGCGACCTTGCTCACGGGGCGCTCAGGGGCGGCGAAGCCGCTCGAGCTCTTCGCGGGCGCGGTCGCGGCGGCTCTCGAGCCGAGACTGGATCACGGTCGCGACGACGACGAAGATCGCGAAGAAGGCCATCACGGCGAAAGAGAAATAGGTGATCACCTTGTCGTCGGTTCGGCCCCAGAGCCCGACCCCATCCGCCGCCATCGCGGCCGGCGCGAGGGCGAGCAGGACGAGCAGGGAGATCACTGCCAGGAAGACGAGGCGACGGGCTCGGCTCACGGCGCGAACTCTATCGTCCCCGCCTTATGTCGATCCTCGAGGCGATCCTGCTCGGGATCGTGCAGGGGCTGACCGAGTTCCTGCCGATCTCCTCGTCCGGTCACCTGATCCTGGTCCCCTGGGCCCAGGACTACACCTTCCTGCGCGAGAACCCGGACTTCAACAAGACCTTCGACGTCGCACTTCACATCGGCACCCTGATCGGGGTCGTCTACTACTTCCGCCGCGAGCTCTGGGCGATGGTGCGCGGCTTCGCCCGGACGCTCTCCGCGCGCGCGATCGAGGACGCCGACGGGCGCCTCGCATGGCTCGTCCTGATCGCCACGATCCCGGCGGTGATCGTCGGCGGGCTCGGCGAGGAGTGGATCGACGACAACCTCGGCGAGCCGTGGATGATCGGCGTCCAGCTGATCGCCTTCGGGCTCCTGCTCGGGCTCGCCGACCGGCTGCCGCAGCGGGTCGAGACGCGGGAGGTGACGATCCGCCAGGGGATCGTCATCGGCCTCGCCCAGGCGGTCTCGCTGGCTCCCGGGACGTCGCGCTCGGGGATCACGATCACGGCCGGGCGGTTCCTCGGATTGACCCGCGACGCGGCCGCCAAGATCTCCTTCCTGCTGCTCGTTCCGGCGACCGCGGGCGCGATCCTGTTCAAGGGCTTCGAGGCGGTCAACGACGGGCTGCCCGACGGGGTCGTCGGGCCGATGATCGCCGGGATCGCCGCCTCGGCGATCTCGGGCTACCTTGCGATCTTCGGCCTGCTGCGCTTCGTGCGCACGCACAGCTACGACGTCTTCGTCGTCTACAGGGTCCTGATCGGGATCGCGATCCTCGCTGCGATCGGCTTCGGCCTGCGCTCGGCGACGTTCTGAGCGCAACCCCGCGCCGGACCGTGGCCGACTCCATTCGGCCACGGCCCGACTGGTAAGAGTTGCGCGCGGCCCGGGGCAGGGAGTGAGGCCGCGCGCTGCACGAGAGAGGATCTCGTGAGCGGCAGTCTGGCCGGCGCGCTCCGCCGTGGCGTGAAAATGGTGAGAATTTGCGTGTGAAACTGCTGTGAATGCCCGCTGACCGTGGTCCCCGCCGTCTACCATGGGTGCTCGCGAGGATCGGGGCAATGAACCAACCGCCTGCGACAGTCCGTCTTGCCGTGATCGACGACGACAGCGGCTTCGTGCGCGTGCTCACGCGTCGCTTCGACGCGGCCGGATGGGAGTACCGGATCCACCTCACCAGCGTGCCCTCCGAGGAGCTGGTGGCGATGAAGCTGAACGCGCTCCTGGTCGACCTCGCGATCCTCGGGCCGCTCGGCTGGGAGTTCCTCGAGCGGGTGTGCGGCATGCTCCCCGACCTCGGGGTGATCGTCTGCACGCAGGGCTCGACCGTCGCCCAGCGGGTCCGCGGCCTGCGCCTCGGCGCCGACGACTGGATCGCCAAGCCCTCGCACCCGGAGGAGGTGATGGCGCGGATCGAAGCAGTCGTCCGCCGCCGCCGCCGCAGCCAGCCGAGGGCCGATGCGGGCCCGGTCGTCGCGGGCGAGGTCGAGATCCGCTCGGACCAGTTCCAGGCATTCGTCGCCGGCCAGAGCCTGGGCCTGACCCGGCGCGAGTTCGAGCTCCTGCAGGTGCTCGCGGAGGCGAGCGGACGGGTGATCGAGCGCGAGGACATCTACCAGCGCGTCTGGGGCTACGCGATGGCGCACGGCGACCGGTCGGTCGACGTCTTCGTCCGCAAGCTGCGCTCGAAGATCGAGCGCCGGTCGCCCGGCTGGAGCTACATCCACACCCACTTCGGAGTCGGCTACCGGTTCGAGCCTGAGCCGAGCTTCCCCGCCGAGCTCGAGGCATCCGAGGCCTCGATCGAGGTCGCGAAGTCAGACCAGCCGGCGGCCGCGTCGTCGGTCGGGCTGCCGGACTAGCGTCCCGCCGGCGGTCGCCTGAAACGCGCTCGACGCGGGCTTTCTGCCGCCTTCACACCCTTTTCACACTCGGGCGTCTCCGGGTCAACAGACTCGCTGCGATCCGAAATACACGAAGACAAGGGAGACGCATCCAAGTGATGTCCAAGAAGTGGCTGCTCGCCGTCGGCACCAGCATGGTCCTCGCCGGCGGCTTGGCCGCATGCGGTGACGACGACGACAGCTCGTCCGACAGCGGCGGCGACAGCGCCAGCGGCCTCTCGGGCACGATCGCGATCGACGGCTCGAGCACGGTGCAGCCATTCGCTCAGGCGGCGGCGGAGCTGTTCGGCGAGGAGAACCCTGACGTCAACATCACCGTCGGGGCCGCGGGCACCAGCGGCGGGTTCGAGAAGTTCTGCGCCGGTGAGACCGACATCTCCGACGCCTCGCGCTCGATCGAGCCCGAGGAGGAGAAGCTCTGCAAGGAGGGCGGTGTCGAGTACACCGAGGTCCAGGTCGCCAATGACGGGATCTCCGTGGTCACCAATCCGTCGCTGGCAATCACCTGCTTGACGGTCGACCAGCTGAAACAGCTCTGGGTGGACGACAAGGTGACCAACTACAGCGAGCTCGGCGACGACGCGGATTCCGGTGAACCGTTGCCCGACGCCGAGGTGAGCCTGTTCGGGCCCGGAACCGACTCCGGCACGTTCGACTACTTCACCGACGTGATCAACGGCGAGGAGGGCGTCAGCCGCAGACAGTACGAGGCATCCGAGGACGACAACGTGCTCGTCCAGGGCGTCGAGGGCAGCCAGGACGCGCTCGGCTACTTCGGCTTCTCCTATTACGAGCAGAACGCCGACGCGCTCAACCTGGTCTCGATCGATGAGGGCTCGGGCTGCATCGCGCCAAGTTCCGAGACGATCCAGGACGGCTCCTACTCGCCGCTCTCGCGTCCGTTGTTCATGTACCCGTCCGCCGAGGCGATCACGAAGCCCGAGGTCGCCGGGTTCATGCAGTACGTGGTCGACAACTACAGCGAGATCGCCGAGGCGGCGCTGATCGTCCCGATGGACCAAGCGCAGGCCGAGAAGGCGAAGTCAGCGGCCGAGGGAGCGATCGGCAACTAGTCCGACGGCTGGCTTCCAAGACGACGCAATCAAGTGGAAGCCGGCACTCAGGTAGGAGGAGCGACGCCGGGGGCGCGGCCCCTGGGCGTCGCTCGTCGCCGTTGGGGCGAGGAGGCGATCCGGGCGCTGCTCTTCATCGCCGCACTGATCTCGATCCTGACCACGCTCGGGATCGTCTTCGCGCTGGTCGAGGAGTCGATCCCCTTCTTCCAGGAGGTGGGATCGGACTTCTTCTCGTTCAGCGACTGGGCGCCGCTGTTCAACCCGCCCTCGTTTGGGATCTGGCAGCTGCTGAACGGCACCTTCCTGATCACCGGAATCGCGATCCTGGTCGCGCTCCCGATCGGCCTCGGCTCAGCCGTCTACCTCTCCGAGTACGCGACCCCGCGGGTACGCAAGGTCGTGAAGCCGTTCCTCGAGATCCTGGTCGGGGTGCCGACCGTGGTCTTCGGCTACTTCGCGCTCACCTTCGTCACCCCGACGATCCTCCAGGACCTGCTCAACATGAACATCTCGATCTTCAACGCGCTCGCTGCCGGCGTCGTGATGGGGTTCATGATCGTGCCGACGATCGCCTCGATCTCCGAGGACTCGATGCGCGCCGTTCCCGGGGGCCTGCGTGAGGGCGCGTACGGGCTCGGCGGCACCAAACGCCAGGTGGCGACCCGGGTCGTCTTCCCGGCCGCGATCTCGGGTGTGGTCGCGTCGATCGTTCTCGGGATCTCCCGCGGTGTCGGCGAGACGATGATCGTCCTCGTCGCCGCCGGCCTGCAGCCCAACTTCGGGATCAACCCGACCGAGGGCTACGCGACCGTGACCACGTTCATGGGCGCGACCGCGAAAGGGGACAATCCGGTCGGCACGATCGGCTACGAGTCGATCTTCGCCTGCGGGCTGACTCTCTTCGTTCTCACCCTGGTGATGAACATGGTCGCGATCCGGTTCGTGCGCAGGTATCGCGAGGTCTACGAGTGAGCACTCCTCCGACCCAGGCGATTGATCGAGCCGTCAAGTCGCAGTTCGCACGGGGGCGAAACTCGCGCTGGCTCGAGTTCGCCTTCAAGGCGAGCCTGCTCGCCTGCCTCGCGATCGCGATCGCGGTTCTGGTGGTGCTCCTCGTCGACGTCTTCGTCGACGGGGTCGGCTCGCTCAGCCTCAGCTTCCTCACCGACGTGCCGTCGCGAATCAGCCCCGAGACCTCGGGCATCGGCCCGGCCCTGGCCGGGACGCTATGGCTGATGCTCGTCTGCGCGCTGTTCGTGATCCCGGTCGGGGTGGCGAGCGCCGTCTACCTGGAGGAGTACGCGAACCGCGAGAACCGCTTCAACCGCTTCATCGAGCTCAATATCCAGAACCTCGCAGCGGTGCCGTCGATCGTCTACGGGGTGCTCGGCCTCGCCTTCCTGGTCCGTGGCGTCTTCGACCTCGGGAACGTGCTGATGGCCGGGGGGCTGACGCTGGCGCTGCTCGTGCTGCCGGTCGTGATCGTTGCCGCGCGCGAGGCGATCCGCGCGGTGCCGCCGTCGATCCGCGAGGGCTCGATGGCCCTTGGGGCGACCCAGTGGCAGACGATCTGGAAGCAGACCCTCCCGGCTGCGGTGCCGGGCATCGCCACGGGCGTCATCCTCGCGCTCTCGCGGGCGATTGGCGAGACCGCTCCGCTGATCCTGATCGGGGCGGTCGGCTTCGTCAACTTCATCCCCAGCGGCCCCGACGACACCGCGACGGCACTCCCGATCGTGATCTTCGACTGGATCTCGGACCCGCGTGAGGAGTACAAGGCGCTCGCGGCCGCGGCGATCATCGTCCTGATGGCGATCCTGCTGGCGATGAATGCATTTGCAATCTGGCTACGGAACAAATACGAGCAGAAGTGGTAGGTGATTACTCTTGGAGCGCACGGTGACCGAACCTGAGCAGACCAGAGATTCCCGGGAGGCGCTCGGAGTCGACGTCGCCGCGACCGCGCAGGCAGCGGCTTCCCGGCACGGAGCGAAGCCGTCGATGACACGGGAGGCCGTGTTTCGGCTCGATCAGGTGACGGTTTCCTATGGCGGCGTGCCGGCGGTCTCCGAGGTGACGATGGACGTCTACCGGAACGCGATCACCGCCCTGATCGGCCCCTCGGGTTGTGGCAAGTCGACCCTGATCCGCTGCCTGAACCGGATGAACGACCTGATCCCCTCGGCGAGCGTCGAAGGGCGGGTGATGTATCACGGTGAGGACATCTACGCCGATCAGGTCGATCCGGTCGAGGTCCGAAAGCGGATCGGGATGGTGTTCCAGAAGCCGAACCCGTTCCCGAAGTCGGTCTACGACAACGTCGCCTTCGGCCCGAGGATCCTCGGCATGGACGGCGACATGGACGAGATCGTCGAGCGGGCGCTGCACGGCGCAGCGCTCTGGGACGAGGCAAAGGACCGACTCGACGACAACGCGTTCGGGATGTCGGGCGGCCAGCAGCAGCGGCTCTGCATCGCCCGCTGCCTCGCCGTGGACCCGGACGTGATCCTCATGGACGAGCCCTGTTCGGCGCTCGACCCGATCTCGACCGGCAAGATCGAGGACCTGATGCTCGAGCTGAGGGAGCGCTACTCGATCGTGATCGTGACCCACAACATGCAGCAGGCGGCCCGCGTCTCGGACATGACCGCGTTTCTGATCGTCAAGCTCGACGCCGAAGAGAAGCACCGCCAGGGCAAGCTGATCGAGTACGCCGAGACCGAGAAGATCTTCACCAACCCGGCCGATCAGCGGACCGAGGACTACGTCAGCGGGAAGGTCGGCTGATGGCCGAGGGAGTCCGAGTCCACTACCAGGAGGAGCTCGCGAACCTCGAGGCGCGCGGGCTCGAGGGGCTCGATCTCGTCGCCGGTCAGCTCGACAAGGCGGTCGAGGCGGTCGAGCACCAGGACACCGAGCTGGCGGAGCTCGTGATCGCGAGCGACGACGTGATCGACGGGCGCTACCTGGAAATCCACCAGGCCATCCTGACCTTGCTCGCCACCCAGGCGCCGGTGGCGACCGACCTGCGGCTGATCTCGGCGCTCCTGCACGTGATGAAGAACATGGAGCGGATGGGCGACCAGTGCGTGAACGTGGCCAAGCTGATCCCGATCAGCGGCCACGAGCCACCCGCCGACGAGCGGATCCTGAAGGACATCGTGACCATGGGCAAGCAGGTGAAGGCGCAGGTGGTGCAGGCGAAGCGGGCATTTGCCGACCGCAACGGGGACTTGGCCCGAGACCTCGTCCGCCAAGACGACGTGGTCGACAACCTGAACAAGGAGATCTTTCGAATCGCGCTCGAGATCGGCGACGACCACGACCGCCGCGAATGGGCGATGACGATGATCCTCGTCGCCCGCGCGCTGGAGCGCTTCGGCGACAACTGCGTCGACGTCGGCGAGCAGGTCGTGTTCGTCGTCACCGGCCTCTTCCGCGAGTTCCAGGACGCCTCGCACCCGAGCGCGCCGGTTCCGTCCTAGCGCCGTTCGAGATCCCGCCCTGAGTGTGACGGTGAGCAGCGGATTCGGCCTGGCGCTGCTTCGCCGCCGGGTGGTCGTGGGGGCCGGCCTGCGACAACCGGAGATTGTCGATTGCCTGTCGACGGCGGGGACGAACCTGCGCCGAACCGCCGAGCTCGCTCATCGTCTGTTCGCGACCTGGCCCGACGACAGCTCCGCGCTCCGGACTGAGATCCGGGAATGCGAGCACCGCGGGGGCGAGCTCACACGCCGGATCGTGCACACGCTTCACCGCAGCAAGCTGCGCCCCTTCGACCGCGATGACATCTACAAGCTCGCAGCCGCGATCGACGACGTCGTCGACGACGTCGAAGAGGCGGTGGAGGAGACGCTCATGTACCGAATCGAGGCGCCCCTCGAGCAGGCCGAGGCCCTTGCGGGCGTGCTATGCGACGCGGCGCGCCCGCTGGCCCTCGCCCTGGAGGGCCTCAGTCGCCTCGACGAGCTCGAACCCCATCCGCTCACGCGGCGAAGCCGTGACGCGGGGCGCGACAGCTTGGGGGCACTTGATCGACCCCCATCTGCGCGCGGTGCGGACCCGCGAGAAGGAAGGGGACCGGGTCTACCGCGACGCTCTGGCGGCGCTGTTCGACGGCGGCATCGATCCGATGCTGATCATCCGCTGGAAGGACGTGCTGGAGGCGATCGAGGAGGTGATCGACCGCTGTCGTAACGCGGCTGACCTCCTCGGGGGGATCCTCGTCAAGCACTCGCTTGTGAGATGGACGGCCGGCCTCGGATTCACGCAAATAGCGCTCGCCCGCGCCGTAATTCACGACGCGGTAGCACCTGGACGGAGAGCCCGGTCTATGTTTGGCTCGAGTGACGGATGAGCGCCAGTCGGAGGGCGCCGAGGACGAGCGTTGGGCGCGAAGCCTGGAGCGCTCAGTCGCTCGGCGCGGAAGCCGCGTTCGCCGGCGGCCCGTCCCGCGAACCCTGGTGCGCGCAGGCGCGTTAACGGTCTCGGTCGGAGTCGCGGCCATGGCCGCGGTCGCCCTGGCGAGCAGCGGCGGTGGATCTCCGGCTCCAGGGACGCCGGCCGCACAGGTCCACAGGATCGCACTCGAGCCGGAGCCGGCAGATGCGCGCGGCAAGCTGCCGAGCGCCTCGGGCCTGCGACGCGCCTGGGCCTATGCCCGCGAGCGGGGCGGGTTGGTCTCGATCGCGGTCGTCGACACCCGCGGCCGGCTTCGCGGCCGCCATGAGGGGAGGCGCTACGTGTCCGCGAGCGTCGTCAAGGCGATGCTCCTGGCCGCCGAGCTCGATCGCCTCTCAGGCGAGGGGCTCCGCCTCGATCCGAGCACCGAGCAGACGCTCCGGGCGATGATCACCTACAGCGACAATGCCGCCGCCGACACGATCTACTACCGGGTCGGGGACGCGGGGCTGTATCGGGTGGCGCGGGCGGCGGGGATGAAGCGCTTCACGGTCTCCGGCTACTGGGCCAACGCCCAGGTCACCGCGGCGGACATGGCGCGGCTCTTCGCCCGCCTCGACGCGGTCATGGCCGGGCCCGAGCGCGAGTTCGCCCTCGGGCTGCTCGGCTCGGTGATCCCCGAGCAGAGCTGGGGCGTCCCCGACGCCGCCGGCGAGCGCTGGGCGGTCCGCTTCAAGGGCGGCTGGCGAGAGACCGAGCGCGGATCGCTGGTCCACCAGGCGGCCGAGCTGCGCGTTGACGGTCGAAGCCTGTCGATCGCGGTGCTGACCGACGGACAGCGGTCGCAGCCGTATGCGATCAGGACCGTGCGGGGCGTCGCACGCCGCCTGCTGGCCGGCGACCAGCCGTCGCGGTCCTCTCCCGGCCCGGCCTGAGATCCTCTCATCTCGCTCTCATCTTCCCGAGGGAGCCTGCACGCATGAGAATCCTGGTGGTCGAGGACGAGCCGAAGATGGCGGCGCTGATCCGCCGTGGCCTGCGCGAGCAGGGGATTGCCGCCGACATCGCCGAGCGCGGCGAGGACGCGCTCTGGATGGCGGGCTCGACCGGGTTCGACGCGATCGTGCTCGACGTGATGCTGCCCGGGATCGACGGCTTCGAGACCTGCAGCAAGCTTCGCGACGACGGGGTCTGGGCGCCGGTGCTCATGCTGACCGCCCGCGACGCGGTCGAGGACAGGGTCGCCGGGCTCGACCACGGCGCCGACGATTACCTGGTTAAGCCGTTCTCGTTCGCCGAGCTGCTCGCCCGGCTGCGGGCGCTGGTCCGGCGGGGGCCGATCGAACAGCCGGTGGTGCTGGAGGCGGGCGATCTGCGGCTCGATCCGGCCACCCACTCGGTCACCCGCGACACGGCCGAGATCGCGCTCTCGGCGAAGGAGTTCGCGCTCCTCGAGGCGTTCATGCGCCGGCCGGGCGAGGTCCTCTCGCGCCTGCAGCTGCTCGAGCATGCCTGGGACTACGAGTACGAGAACCGCTCCAACATCGTCGACGTGTACGTTCGCTACCTGCGCGAGAAGATCGACCGCCCGTTCGGCACCGACACGATCGAGACGGTGCGAGGAGTCGGCTACCGGCTGCGCGCCAAGCCGTGAGCCTCTCGCGGCTCTCGATCCGGGCCCGGCTGACAGCGGCGTTCGTCGCCGCGCTGGCGCTGGTGCTCGCGCTGGCAGGCCTGTTCGTCTATCTGCGCACCTCGAGCGAGCTCACCGGGGTGCTCGAGGACGGGCTCAACGCCCGCGTCGCGGACCTGCGAACCGTGGTCGCCGCCGACCCGGAGCCGAAGCTGACTGGAGGCCTGTTCGAGGGCGAGGAGGGTTTCTCACAGGTGCTCGCGCCCGACGGCGAGGTCCTGGCCTCGAGCTTGGGACCGAATACCGGCGCCGCGGTGAGCGACGAGACGCTCAGGCAGGCGGCGAGCGCGCCCGCGCTGATCGACAGGGCGAAGGTGGCCGGGATCGAGGGCGATGCCGCGGTGCTGGCTGCGCCCGCCGACTCGCCCGCAGGCCCCGTGATCGTGGTTGCCGGCTCCTCGACTGACGACCGGCGCGAGGCGCTGGCGGGAATCGCCGGAGCCTTTCTGATCGGGGCACCGTTGGCGCTGGCGCTCGCTGGGGGCCTCGGGTTCCTGCTCGCGACCCGGGCGCTGGCGCCGGTCGAGGGGTTGCGCCTGCGTGCCGCCGAGATCACCCTGGATCGCGAGCACGAACGCCTGCCGTTGCCCGCGGCCGATGACGAGCTGCGCCGGCTCGCCGAGACCCTGAACTCGATGCTCGACCGGATCGAGGAGACGCTGGCACGCGAGCGGGTCTTCGTCGCCGACGCGAGCCACGAGCTCCGAACCCCGCTGGCGATCCTGCGCGCGGAGCTCGATCTCGCCCAGTTGCCGGAGCGGACCCGCGACGAGCTGCGCGAGGCGATCCGCTCCGCGAGCGAGGAGGTCGACCGGCTCTCGCGCCTGGCCGAGGACCTGCTGGTGATCGCCCGCGCCGACCAGGGCCGACTGCCGATCAAGCGCGAGCAGGTCGCGGTTCGCGAGTTGCTCGAGCGGGTCGCGGCCCGGTTCGCGACCCGCGCCGCGGAGACCGGCCGCGGCGTCAGTGTCGATGCGGAGCCCGGCCTGCGTGCCGGGCTCGACGTGCTCCGGGTCGAGCAGGCGCTCGGCAACCTCGTCGACAACGCGCTTCGCCATGGCTCCGGCGAGATCCGCCTCGCGGCGCGCTCGAGCGACGGTGCGCTGCGGATCGAGGTCAGCGATGCGGGCGGCGGATTCCCGGTCGGCTTCGAGCAGGTCGCGTTCGAGCGCTTCACCCGTGGCGACGCCGGGCGCACAGGGACCGGCGCCGGCCTCGGGCTCTCAATCGTGCGCGCGATCGCGACGGCTCACGGCGGTGAGGTCGAGGTCGTCCGCGGCGCCGCCCCCGCGACCGTCCGGGTCGAGCTTCCCGAGCCGGCGGCTACTCCGTAGCCTCGTCCTCGCCCGCGTCGTCGTCCTCGCCCGCGTCGTCGTCCTCGCCGGCACCGCCGTCGTCATCAGCCGCGGTCCCGACCGGGTCGAATCCGCCGTCGACGTGGACCTCGACCTGCGAGCCGTCGGCGCGCTCGACCTCGACCTCGTAGACGCCGGCGCTGCCGGACTCTTGGTACTCGATCTCGGTCACGGTGCCGCCGCCGACCGCGTCGAGCGCGGCGCTCTTCGCCCGCTCGGCGTCGGGGCCGCTGACCGACTCCTCGGACTCGCCGCCGCCGACGGCGTAGGCGATCCCGGCCCCGCCGGCGGCGAGCACGGCGATCGCCGCGCCGATCGCAACCCACCTGCGATTGATGTCCATCGTTCCTCCTTCGGTTCGAGCTGCGCGGCGGCTTGTAGAGATCGATGATTAGACGACGATGAAAGCGACCTCCGGTTCTCATCAGGCACTCATTCGGGAGGCCTAGACCTGGGCGGACGTTGTCCGCCCGGCTCGCTGATCGGGCCGATCGAAAGGAGTTCAGGATGAGGAGCAGGATCGCGGTCAGGCTGATCGGGCTCGGGATCGCAGCAGTGGTCACGTCGGCGGCGCTGGTCGCCTGTGGCGGCGACGACGAGACGACCACGGAGTCCGGCGCGGGCGCTGGCGCGGACCTGCCGCAGGGAAGCGAGCCGGTGAAGCTCGACCCGGCCGAGTTCACGACCGAGATCGACAACCCCTACTGGCCGATGAAGCCCGGCAGCCGCTGGATCTACCGCGAGTTCGACAGCGAGGGGACCGAGCAGAAGGTCGTCGTCACCGTTACCGAGAGGACGAAGCGAATCGCCAACGGGGTCGAGGCGCGGGTGGTCCGGGACGTGGTGACGGAGAACGGGGTGCCGGTCGAGGTGACCGACGACTGGTACGCCCAGGACTCGGCCGGGAACATCTGGTATCTCGGCGAGGCGACGACCGAGTACGAGGACGGCAAGCCGACGACGACCGCCGGTTCATTTGAGGCCGGGGTCGACGGCGCCCAGCCCGGGATCATCCTCCCGGCCGATCCGGAGCCGGGGACGACCTACCGCCAGGAGTACTACAAGGGCGAGGCGGAGGACGAGGGCGAGATCGTCCGGGTCGGGGCCCAGGCCGAGGTGCCGGCCGGGCACTACACCGATGTGCTGATGAGCCAGGACACGAACCCGCTCGAGCCGAAGGTGCTCGAGTTCAAGTTCTACGCACCGCAGGTCGGCCCGGTGCTGGCCGTCGGGGTCTCCGGCGGCAGCGATCGCGAGGAGCTGCTCAGCTACACCAGGTAGCGCCCACTGCGCGCGGGTGGTCGCGGCGCAGCAGGTTGACCGTGTCGGCCGCGAGCGCGGAGGCTCGCGGTCGGTGGGGCGGGTGCACCTCGAGCACCAGCGGCGCCTGGTGGGCGGCGAGGAGCGGCCCCATCCGGCTCCAGTCGAGTGTCCCCCGGCCGGGAGGCAGATGGAGGTCGAGGCGCTGGGGGTCGACCCCGAGCTCGGCCCCCGAGCGCTCGCGGCGAGCGCCGAGGTTGTCGTGGACGTGAAAAAGGGAGACGACGTCGAGTACGGGCTCGCAAAGCCGCTCGATCGAGGTGTGGCGCTGGTCGGCGATCACATGCGCGTGACCGACGTCGAGGCAGAGCGCGAGCCGGTCGGAGCCGGTCCGCCGGGCGAGCCCGCGGAGGTTCAGCGGAATCGCCGAGAGTGGATCCGGCCCCGGGTAGAGCGGTGCCAGGTTCTCGATCGCGATTGTGACCTCTAGCCGCTCGGCGCGCCGGACGAGCCCGGCCAGCGAGTCGGCCTCCGCGGCCAGCGCCGCTTCGCTTTCGTGGCCCTCGGGCAGGGCGAGGGCGTGGTAGACGACCTGGTCGCACCGGCTTCGGCGGCGTAGGAGAGCAGGCAGCCGAATGCGTGGTCGCCCGCCGCGCTGCCGGCGCGCAGCCCGCCGGGGGCGTGGATTACCGTCGTTAGCCCGGTCGTGGCGACCGACTCCCACACCGCCGCCGCGTGCTCGATGCAGGCCCGCCGGTTGATCAGTACCGAGAGCGGCGGGGCGTCGAGCTGAACCCAGGAGAAGCCCGCCGCCTCGTAGGACTTCAGCAACGGCGCCGCAGGCCACCACTCGTGCGGGACGCTCAGTCCAAGCCGTCCGGAGAGCGGATCACGGCTCTCCTGAGCGCTTCCCCTACCGGTCCCCTGGGGCGCGGCGGTGACGTCGCTGATCGGCATCGGAGTGCAACATAGCCCGCAAATCCGCACTTTCCGTGAAAGCTGGGTGAACCGGGTGTGAATAGGCCGTTACCGGGCGCCGGGCCGCCCCGCCATATCCGTGTCGTTTGGCATCATCGGGCGCCAATGCGCTGCGCCGCTGTCGACATCGGCTCGAACACGACCAGGGTCCTGGTGGCCGAGCCGCAGGAGGGTCAGCTGCGCAAGGTGATGGAGCAGCGCGCCTATACGCGGATCGACAAGGCCGCGAAGCGTCGCGGCAAGATCACCCCGGAGAAGGTCGCCGAGCTGTGCGAGGTCGTCACCACCCAGGTCAGGCTCGCGGAGGAGCTCGGCGCCGAGGCGATCCGGATCGTTGCCACGGCAGCGATCCGCGAGGCCAAGAACTCCGACACGGTGGCGCGCGAGATCGCCGGCGCCGCCGGCGCCGCGGTCGAGGTGTTGAGCGAGGAGCAGGAGGGTCGGCTGGCGTTTCTCGGCGCGACCAAGACTCTCGGGCACCCGGTCGAGGGGGACCTCGGTGTCGTCGACGTCGGGGGCGGCTCGTCGGAGATCATCCTCGGCACGGTCTCCGGCGGGGTGCGCGCGGTGCGCTCGTTCAAGATCGGCTCCGGGGCGGTGGCCGAGGAGTTCCTCACCAACGACCCGCCTTCGGCCTCGGAGATCCGCTCGCTGCGCGACTACATCGATGACTTCTTCGAGGGCACCGAGGTCGAGCATCCCGAGCAGGCGGTCGCGGTCGGCGGCAGCGCGACCTCGCTGCGCACGCTCGTCGGCGCCGTGCTCGAGTACGAGACGCTCGAGCGCGCCGTCCGGGTGCTGACCGGGGACCCGATCGCCGAGGTGGCGAAGCGGTTCGAGCTCGACCCGCGGCGGGTCCGGATCTTGCCCGCCGGGGTGCTGATCCTCGAGAAGCTCTCCGAGCTCCTCGGTCAGCCGCTGCAGATCGGCAAGGGCGGGCTGCGCGAGGGAGTGATCCTCGACCTGCTCAACAACGGCGCCTCCGACGGCGCGGCGAAGGCGCTGGCGGCGTAGCTCCTCGCGCGGCCCGGATCATCGGCGCGGGTATTCTGAGTCGGTGGCGAAGCCGCGTTTGATTCCGGGGTTGAGCGAGGACGACCCCTACGCCGCCGCCGCGGCCCGGGTCGTCCGCGTGAGGACCGCGGAACTGGCCGAGAACGCCGCCGGAGTCCTCGACGTGGACGAGATCGAGGGCGTGCACGACATGCGGGTCGCCACCCGCCGGCTGCGGGCAGCGCTGGAGGTATTCGAGCCCTGCTTTCCGCGCAAGCGTTATCGCGCCGCGCTGGGCGAGGTCAAGGCGCTCGCCGACGCGCTCGGCGAGCGTCGCGATCGCGACGTGACGATCGCCTCGCTGCGCGAGTTCGCCGCCGCGGTCGACCAGGAGGACCAGCCCGGCCTCGAGAGCCTGATCGCCCGGATCCGCGCCGAGCAGGCCGACGCCAACCGCGACCTCGTCCCGTACGTCTCATCCGAACGTGTCGCGGCACTGGTCGAGATGCTCGAGCACCTCGCCGCCGAGGCGGCGGCGCTGACGGGCGAGCCCGGGTCGCCGCCGTCGCCCACGGGCGACTCCCTCGCCAGCTCGTCGGCGGGCAACGGGGATGGAATCGTCGCCGACGCGGGCGAGACGGCCCGATGAAGGCGCGGCGGGTGAAGAAGCTCGATCCGGCGGCGCCACTGATCGAGAACGCCGCTCGGATCATCCGCGTCCGCCTCGACGAGCTGCTCTCGTTCGTCCCGGCGGCGCTCGAGCCCAAGCGCTCGACCGAGCAGCACGACATGCGGATCGCGGCCAAGCGCCTGCGCTATGTGCTCGAGGCGACCGAGTTCTGCTTCGGGTCCCCGGCGCACGCCGCCCGTCGCCGCGCGCGCGAGATCCAGGAGGTGCTCGGCGAGCTTCACGACTGCGACGTCATGCTGCCGCTGGTCGGGGGCCACATCAGGGCGCTGCGTGATCAGGATGCCGAGGAGATCCGCCGGCGGGCGGGCCGCGCGGCCGACCTCGACCCGGCGCTGAGCGCCGCAGCCGCCCACCGGGCCGAGTACCGGGGGCTCGAGGTGCTGACGGTCCACGTCGATGCACGCCGCGGTCTCCTCTTCCGCCGCTTCGTCGAGCTCTGGGGTGAGCTCGAGCGGGAAGGGACCTGGGAGCAGCTCGAGGGCGCGGTCGAGACGCGACTGCGGGCCGCGCGCGAGCGCCGCGCGGCGGCCGAGCGGGCGCACCGCGCGGTCCAGGATCTCGATCTGGCCGACCGCCAGCAGCGTGAGGCAGCGGAGCGGGCTCAGCTCGCCTCCGAGACGCTGGTCGAGGCGCGGCGCGCCCGCGACGAGCGACCTCCCGCGACCTCTCGCTGACCGAAGGACGAGCCAGGCGTCGCGGCTACCCTGGTTCGGGTGGCAGGGTCCTGCGGAGCGCAGAGGCGACGGCGGTTCGTCGCGGCGATCGCCACGATCGCCGCCGTCGGTGCTGCCGGGACCGTGGACGGCCAAGCCGCCGCGGGCGGTCTCGGCGACCCGTTCTTCCCCGATCAAGGCAACGGCGGCTATGACGTGCACGCCTATCACCTGCGCCTGCGGGTTCATCCCGACCTCGATCTGCTCCAGGGCACGGTCAGGATCCGGGCGACGGCGACCGAGGACCTGAGCAACTTCAGCCTCGACCTCCGAGGCCTGGACGTGATCGGCGCCCGGGTTGACGGCGAACCCGTTCCGCACTCGCGCGCGGCTCGGAAACTGACCCTGGAGCCACCTCCGATCGTCGCCGGGCAGCAGTTCACGGCCGTCGTCCGCTATCACGGCCGGCCCCGGCCGATCATCGATCGCGACGGGTCGAGGGAGGGCTGGATCAACACCGACGACGGCAGCGTGGTCGTGGCCGAGCCTCGCGGCGCGCCGACCTGGTTCCCGGTCAACGACGCCCTGACCGACAAGGCCACGTTCGAGTTCAAGCTCACGGTGCCGAGGCCGCTGAAGGCGATCGCCAACGGAAGCCTGGTCAAGCACGTGCGCCGCGGTCAGCGCAGCATCTGGCGCTGGTCGGCCCGCGAGCCGATGGCACCCTACCTGGCCACCGTCGCCAGCGGGCGCTTCCGCCTTCACCGCGGCAACGAGGCCGGGATCAGGGCGCTGACCGCGATCGACCCACGCCTCTGGCCCCAGTCGCGGGCGCCGTTGCGCAAGACCGGCCGGATCCTGACCCTGTTTCAGGCCTTGTTCGGCCCCTATCCGTTCGAGATCACCGGCGCGATCGTCGACCGCGCGCCGGCGATCGGCTATGCGCTCGAGACCCAGACCCGGCCGATCTATGACCGGCGCCCACGCCCCACCCTGATCGCCCACGAGCTCGCCCATCAATGGTTCGGCGACAGCGTCGGGCTCACCACCTGGCCCGAGATCTGGCTCAACGAGGGCTTTGCGACCTGGGCGCAGTGGCGCTGGGCCGAGCAGACGGGTGGCCCGACGACCGCCGAGCGGTTGGCGCGGCTGAGCGCGACACCGGCGAGCGCGAACGGGTTCTGGAATCCGCCGCCGGCCGCGATCCCGGGGCCCGGTGAGCTGTTCAGCGACTCGGTCTATGTCCGTGGCGCGATGGCGCTCGAGGTCCTGCGCCAGCGGGTCGGCGAGTCGGCCTTCGTCGCGATCCTGCGCGAGTGGACCGCCGCCCACGCGTACGGCAACGCGACGATCCCCGAGTTCATCGCGCTCGCCGAGGCGCGCTCGGGCCAAGAGCTCGGCCCGCTCTTCGACGCCTGGCTCTATCAGCCCGGCAAGCCGGCGTAGGCGGGCGCAAGCGCGAGCCCACGCCGGCGCGAGGGCGGGCGGAGCCCCGTCGCGGCGCTAGCCTGTAGCCAGCGAGTGGACCCGCTGGAAACCGAGATCGCCGCGCCGGCAGAGGTCGAGCAGACACCTGCGGTGTCGGCGAGCGAGCCGGCGCCCGACCTCGACGATCCCTCGCTCTACTTCAATCGCGAGCTCTCCTGGCTCGAGTTCAACGATCGCGTCCTCCAGCTCGCCGAGGACCCGGCGGTGCCGCTGCTCGAACGAGCCAAGTTCGCGGCGATCTGGGAGTCGAACCTGGACGAGTTCTTCATGGTCCGGGTCGCCAACCTGCACGACCAGCTCGACGCCGGCGCGCTCGCTCGCGGTGCCGACGGGATGCGCCCGGTCGAGCAGCTCGCCGCGATCCGCGAGCGGGTGATCGCCCAGCGTGAACGCATCGGCCGCTGTTTCGAGGGCGACCTGCGCCCGGCGCTCGCCGAGCACGGGATCAGGATCGTCTCCTTCGACGACGCGACGATGGAGGAGATGGGCGAGCTCGATCGGCTGTTCGAAAACCAGGTCTTCCCCGTACTCACCCCGCTGGTGATCGGCCGCGGCCGCCCGTTTCCCTACATCTCGAACCTCTCGCTCTCGCTCGCCGTCGTGCTCCGCGATCCCGAGAAGCCCGACAACGAGATCCTCGCCCGGGTCAAGGTGCCGAAGGAGCTCCTGAGACGTTTCCTGACCGTCGGCGACGGCGGCACCCTGGTCCCGCTCGATGGCCTGATCGCCGCCCACCTCGGCTCGCTCTTCCCCGGCATGGAGGTGATCGGCCACTCGCTGTTCCGGGTCACCCGCGACACCGACTACGACGTCTCCGACGAGGCCGACGACCTGATGGAGGCGGTCGAGGAGGAGCTGCGCCGGCGCCGCTTCGGCGAGGTGGTCCGGCTCGAGGTGGAGGCCGGGATGAACCCCGCGCTGCGCGAGCAGCTGATCGCGGCGCTGAAGATCGATGACAAACAGGTCTACGAGGTCGACGGCCTGCTCGATCTCGCCGACCTCTGGGACGTCGTCGGCGTTCCCGGGCACAAGGAGCTGCGTGACCCGTCGTTCTCCCCGGTCACCCCTCCGCGCCTGCTCGCCGGCGAGCCCGACAAGGAGGACGACGTGTTCACCGCGATCAGAGCGGGCGACATCCTCGTCCACCACCCCTATGACTCGTTCACGAGCTCGGTCGAGCACTTCGTCAAGCAGGCGGTCGCCGACCCGCAGGTCCTGGCGATCAAGCAGACCGTCTACCGGACCAGCGCCGACTCGCCCCTGGTCCCGGGGCTGATCGATGCCGCCGAGCGCGGCAAGCAGGCGGTCTGCCTGGTCGAGCTCAAGGCCCGCTTCGACGAGCGCGCGAACATCAGGTGGGCGAAGAAGCTGGAGGAGGCGGGCGTGCACGTGGTCTACGGGATCCCCCGCCTGAAGACCCATGTCAAGTGCGTCCTGGTCGTTCGCCGCGAGGGCGACGGGGTGCGCCACTACGTGCACATCGGAACCGGGAACTACAACCCGAAGACGGCCCGGATGTACACCGACCTCGGCCTCTTCACCTGCGACCCCGAGATCGGCGCCGACATCGCCGAGATGTTCAACTCGCTGACGGGGTACGCGCGGCCGCGGAGCTACCGCACCGTTCTGGTGGCGCCGTTCAACCTGCAGAGCGGAATCATCGACGAGATCGAGCGGACGATCGCCGCCCATTCACCGCAGACGCCGTCGCGGATCCGGATGAAGATGAACTCACTGCTCGACGCCTCGGTGATCAAGGCGCTCTACAGCGCCTCGCAGGCGGGGGTCGAGGTGCAGATCAATCCGCGCGGCATCTGCGCCCTGCGACCGGGGGTGCCCGGCGTCTCGGAGAAGATCGAGGTCGTCTCGATCGTCGACCGCTTTCTCGAGCACCCACGGATCTACTCGTTCGAGCGCCACGGCGAGCCGGAAAGCGTCTACATCGGCTCCGCCGACCTGATGCCCCGCAACCTCTACAACCGGGTCGAGCTGGTCACCCCGGTCCTCGACCCGAAGCTGCGCGCCGAGCTGGTCGACGTCCTCGACCGCTCGTTCGCCGACAACACGAACTCCTGGGAGCTGCACGCCGACGGCGACTGGGAGCGCCGGCGGCCCAACGGCGAACCCCGCAACCTGCAGCGCGAGCTGATCGAGCGCCACCAGGCGATGGCCGCCACGGGCGCCGAGGTCGAGTCGCCGGCCTCGATGGTCAATACGGGAGCTAGCGCCTAGCTTCATAGACTCACGCCGGTGGCCCAGCGGCACACCGCAGGCGGATTCTGGCTCGACGAGGTGGGGGAGGTCGAGCCCTGCCCGTCTCTGTCGGGTGACAGGCGCGCCGACGTCGTCGTCGTCGGCGGCGGCTACACCGGGCTGTGGACGGCCTGGCACCTGAAGGCGATCGAGCCCGACGCCGACGTCGTGCTGGCCGAGGCCGGGCTCGCCGGAGCCGGGCCGAGCGGTCGCAACGGCGGCTTCTGCAACGCGCTCTGGTACTGGCTGCCGACGATCCGGGAGCGATTCGGCGACTCCGCCGCCCGCGAGCTGGCGCTGGCGGCCCAGGCCTCCGTCGACGCGATCGGCAGCTTCTGCGACGAGCAGCACGTCGACGCCTGGTACCGGCGCGGCGGCTATATGCGCGTCTCCACCGCCCCGGCCTGGGACGGCGACTCCGACGATGTGATCGCGGCGTGTGACGAGCTCGGCCTGCCGGGCGCCTGCCGGGCGCTGAGCGAGGCGGAGGTCCGGTCGCGCTGTGCTTCGCCGGTCTTCCGCGCCGGTGCCCTGTATCCGGGCGCGGCGACCGTGCAGCCGGCGCGCCTCGCGCGCGGGCTGCGCGACCGCGTCAGGGGCGCTGGGGTGAGCCTGTTCGAGAACACGCCGGTAGACGCCGTCAGCCGGCGCGGCGGCGACGTCGTCGTCCGCTGCGGCCGAGGGCAGGTCGTCGCGGCGGCCGCGGTGATGGCCACCGGCGGTGCCTTGGTCGGCCTGCCGCGCCTGCGTCGCCGGCTGACGCTCACCTCGAGCCACATGGTGATCACCGAGCCGGTCCCCGACCTGCTCGAGGAGATCGGGTGGACCGGGGGCGAGTGCATCACCGACGCCCGGGCGATGATCCACTACTTCCGCACCACTCCCGACGGCAGGATCGCCTTCGGGTGGGGGGCGGGCGGCGTCGTCCGCGGCGCCCGCACCGGCGGTCGGGCGGAGATCGATCCCAAGGTGATCGCCGAGGTCGAGCGCGACCTGGTGCGCTTCTTCCCGGGCCTGCGGGGCCGGCGGATCGAGCTCGCCTGGGGCGGGCCGGTCGACGTCTCGCCGAGCCACCTCCCGGTCGTGGTCGAGATCGACGATCGAATCCACGCCGGCTTCGGCTACACCGGGCACGGGGTCGGCCCTTCGCAGATGGTCGGCCGCTCGCTCGCCTCGCTGGCGCTCGAGCGCCGCGACGCGCCGGCCTCGCTCGCCTACGTCGAGCCCGAGCCGCTCCGGGTCCCGCCCGAGCCGTTCCGCTACGTCGGCGGGCGGATCATCCGTCGGGCGATCCTGCGCCAGGAAGCGGCGCTGGAGCGCGGCGAGCGCCCCGGCTCCCTGACCAGACTGGTCGCCGGGATCCCCGAGCGGGTGGGAATCCACGTCGGCCGCTGACGATGGCGCTGCCGCAGACAGCAGAGACCGCGTTGCGGCGTCCGACCCCGGCCGAGGCAGCGGAGGTTCCCGACGCCGTCGCCCCGCCGCCGCGCCACCCTCGCTTCCCGCTCTTCGACGGCTTGCGCGCGATCGCGGTCCTCTGCGTGGTCCTGGTCCACATCCCGGGCTCGGAGGCGTTGCCGGGTCTGCTCGAGCGCTTGATCGTCCATCTCAATCTCGGCGTCGTGATCTTCTTCGTCATCTCGGGCTTTCTCCTCTATCGTCCGTTCATCGCCTCGCGAGGGGGCGGGCCACCCGAGCCGGCGCTGGCCGACTACGCGAAGCGCCGCTTCCTGCGCATCGTTCCCGCCTACTGGCTCGCCCTCACGGTGCTCACGATCCTGCCCGGTGTGGTCGGGGTCGAAGGCGGCAACCCCGTCCCCCAGTACACCCTGCTTCACACCCTTCCCCTGTTCGGAGGACCGGCCTGTTACGGGTTCAGCGACTGCGGCCTCGTGCACACATGGAGCCTGGTGATCGAGCTCACCTTCTACGCCGCCCTGCCGCTCTACGCGTGGGTGGTCTTCCGGCTCACGCGTGGCCTCGATCGCCGGGCCTGGATGCGGGCTGAGCTTGCGATCCTCGCGGGACTCTCGATCATCTCCCTGACGCTCGTGTTCGTGCTCTTCGACGTCCCGTCACGTTGGATCAGCAGCACCGTGGTCGGGGCCTGGCTGTTGTTCGCCTTCGGGACCGGCCTCGCGGTCGCCTCGGTCGCGCTTGCAGACACCGAGCGCCAGCCCGCGCTCGTACAATCGGCGACGCGCAGGCCAGGTGCCATCTGGTTGGCCGCGATCGCCTTGTACGTCGTCCTCTGCCTCTGGGCCCCGGTCGAGCTCGGCGCGTTCACCAGGGCGCAGAGCCTGATCCTCTACGTCGGGCTCGGACTGGTCGCCTTCCTGCTCGTCCTGCCGGCGGTCTTCGGATCGGACGGTGGCGGATTGCCTCGCCGGCTGCTCGCCCACCGGGCGATGCAGTGGCTCGGGCTGATCTCCTACGGGATCTTCCTCTGGCACTTGGCGATCGCCGCCGAGCTCGGAGCCGAGTGGGGCTGGCTGCCAACCCTGCTCGGCACGCTGGTGCTCTCGGTCGCGGTCGCCGCGGCCAGCTACTACCTGGTCGAGCGGCCGATCCTGAGGCTCAAGTACCACCGGCTCGCGGACCTCATCGGTCGGCGCCAAGGGCCCTAGACCAGACGCCGAGGTCCGGCCTACGATGGCGCCCGATGTCCGAGCGTCGCTCGATCGCCCACCTCGACATGGACGCCTTCTACGTCGCGGTCGAGCTCCTGCGCCGGCCCGAGCTCCGCGGTCGTCCGGTGATCGTCGCCGGCGGCGGACCGCGCGCCGTGGTCACCACCGCCTCCTATGAGGCGCGTCCGTTCGGGGTCGGGTCGGCGATGCCGGTCGCGCACGCGAAGCGGCGCTGCCCGGAGCTCGTCCACCTGCCGGTCGACATCCCCCACTACCGCGAGCGCTCGCGCGAGGTGATGGAGCTGGTCGGCGAGCTCGGGGCGCCCAGCGAGCCGGTCTCGCTCGACGAGGTCTACATCGACCTCTCCGAGATCCCGGATCCGGTAGCGCGGATGAGCGGCCTGGTGCGGACGATCCGTGAGCGGCTGAGGCTCGACGCGTCGGTCGGCATCGGCCCGAACAAGCTGGTCGCCAAGGTCGCCTCCGACGCCGAGAAGCCGCGTGGCTTCGTCGTCCTCACCCGTGAGCAGGCGGCGCGCCGTTTCGCCCTCGAGCCGGCGCGGCTGATTCCCGGGATCGGGCCGAAGACCGCCGAGCGCCTGGGCTCGATCGGGATCGAGACGATCGGCGACCTCCAGGCGCACCCGGCCGATGACCTCGTGCGCCGGTTCGGCGCCAGTCACGGGCACGGGCTCCATCGCCGTGCCCATTTTCGCGACGACTCGCCGGTTGCCCGCCGCGCCGCCAAGTCGCGCTCGGTCGAGACCACGTTCGATCATGACATCGCCGACCGGCCCCGGCTCGAGCAGGTCCTGCGCGACCAGGCGGAGCGTCTCGCCGCCGAGCTCAGCGAGCGTGGTCTCGCCGGGCGAACGATCGGGATCAAGGTCAGGCTCGATGACTGGACCACGGTCACCAGGGTGCGCACGCTGGACTCGCCGACGGACCGGGCGCCGGTGATCGGCCCGACCGCCGTCGCTCTGCTGCGGGCATACGACCCGCCCCGTCCGGTGCGACTGCTCGGCGTCCGGGTCGCCTCGTTCGCGAGCTCGGATCCGGCGGACGCGGGTCCGCCCGCGGCCGCTCTCAGCCTGATTCCCGCGGACTGACCGACGGCCTCGCGGAGGCTTATGCGTGCGTGTGAGGCCCGCATTGATCGGACAGGCGTTGGCGCCGCGGTTGCGATCGTCAACGGCCCGGCGGATCGGCCGATTAGAGCCATGTGGTACGAGACTGGCTCCAAGACCGGTGCCCAAACGCGTCGCGCCCTGGGTCGGCGGCGGTTGGCCTGCTCGCCTGCGCGCTGGCGCTCGGCTTCGCCCTGCTCGCGCCCGCGGTAACGCAGGCGAAGCCGAGCGTGCTCCTCTTCCACGGCGGCGGCTTCATCTGGGGGGATCCCTCGATGCCCGACGCCGAAGCCCTGGCGCGAGCGCACGGACTGAGGCCGATCGAGGTCGACTACAGGCTGGGAAATCTCGAAGCCGCACTTCGCGACGCCGAGCGGGCGACCGAGCGCCCGGGCAGGATCGTCGCCTACGGGGAGTCTGCCGGCGCCGCGCTGGCGACGAGGATCGCCCAGCGGGGACTGGTCGAAGCCGCGGTCGGCTGGATGCCGCCCTCCGACCTGCGGCGGCTGACCCCGGAGGGCCAGGCGATCATCGACCGGCTCGGTGCCAGCCAGCGCCAGCTCCGCCGCGCCTCGCCCGGACTTCATCGGACCCGCAACCCGGTGCTCGCCCAGATCGCTGATCAGGACGTGCTGATCCCACCGCAACAGAGCGTTCGCTGGGCCCGGAGAGATCCACGCGTCAAGGCGCAGATGATCGTTGGCACTCACTATCTCCCCAACGCCAAGGCGGAGCGCCAGGCTCAGCTGCAAACGGCGATGCGGTTCCTGGCCCGCGAGCTGGGCAGACCGGTCCCGAGCTCGGATCCGCCCCCGCTCACCGTCACCGCGACCGGGTGGGGCGCTCCCTAGCTCACCAGCGGCTGGTGACGACCTTCTTTCGGGTGTAGAACTCGGTCGCGTCGGTGCCGTTGGCGTGCAGGTCGCCGTCGAGTGAATCCTTCCAGCCGCTGAACGGAAACCAGGCGACCGGCGCGGCGACGCCGACGTTGACGCCGAGCATCCCGGCCTCGGCCCCCCAACGGTAGGCCCGCGCCGCGCCGCCCGAGCTGGTGAAGATCGAGCCCGCGTTACCGTAGCGGGAGCCGTTCGCGAACTCCAGCGCCCGGTCGAGGTCCGAGACGCGGACGACCGTCAGCAGCGGGCCGAAGAGCTCCTCGCGGGCCAGATCGGACTCGGTTTCGGTGGTGACGATGATCGAGGGACCGATCAGCGCCCCGCCGGGTCCGGGGTCGCGACGACCGTCGAGGATCACTTCGTCCCCGCCGCGCGCGGCCGCCTCGATCGCGCCGGAGATCCGCTCCCGCGCCTCGGGACCGACCAGCGGGCAGACCTCGACTCCCTCCTGGTCGCCCGGGCCGACGCCGAGGTTGGCGGCGGCGGCGGTGAGCGCGTCGAGGGCGCGGTCCTGCTCGGCGCGCGTGCCGACGAGCACCGCGACCGACCCGGCCAGGCAGCGCTGTCCGCCGGCGCCGAAGGCCGAGGACATGATCGCGGGCACGGTCAGGTCGAGGTCGGCGTCGGGCATCACGACCAGCGAGTTCTTCGCCCCGCCGAGCGCCTGAAAGCGCTTGCCGTTGGCGCTCGAGCGCTCGGCGATGTAGCGCGCGGTCGAGGCCTGGCCGACGAACGAGATCGCGTTGATCTGCGGGTGATCGAGCAGCCCGTTGACGGCGTCATGGGCTCCGTGGACCAGGTTCAGGACCCCGTCGGGCAGTTCCGGGACCGAGTCGATCAGCTCGAAGATCAGCTCCGAGGGTCGCGGGTCGCGCTCGGATGGCTTGAGGATGAAGCTGTTTCCGCAGGCGATCGCGAAGGGCAGAAACCAGAGCGGGATCATCGCCGGGAAGTTGAACGGGGTGATCGCCGCGACCACGCCGACCGGCTGGCGGACGAGCTCGACGTCGACGCCCGAGGCGACGCCCTCGAGGTTCTCGCCCTTGAGCAGATGCGGGATCGCGCAGGCGGCCTCGGTCGACTCGATCCCGCGCACGACCTCGCCGCGCGCGTCCGCGAGCGTCTTGCCCATGTCCTCGGTGACCAGCCGGGCGATCTCCTCGCGCCGCTCCCAGAGCGCGTCGCGAAGCGCGATCACGGCGCGGGCGCGTTTCTGTGGCGCGACCGCGCGCCACCCGGGCTGGGCCTCGCGCGCCGCGCGCGCGGCGGCGTCGACGTCGGCGGCGCCCGAGAGCGGCACCAGCGCGTTCAGCCCCCCGGTCGCCGGGTTGCGGTCGTCGAGCGTGCCGTCGGCCGCCGCCTCGACCCAGCCCCCGCCGATGTAGTTGCGCAGCGTTCGCGTCGCACGCGCCGCTGTTGAGGCGCCTTGTTCTTCAGTCGCCATAGGGGTACCACCATTCCTTCGCTTCGATCTCGGTCTCGATGTGAACGTGCTTGGTCTCCTGAAAGGCCTCGAGCCCCTCGCGCCCGAGCTCGCGCCCGAGCCCCGACTGCTTGAAGCCGCCGAACGGCCCCGCGTCGTTGTCGGTCAGCGGGTCGTTGAACCACACCGTCCCGGCCTTGAGCTCGCGCATGCAGCGCAGCATCGTCGCCATCTCCTCCGTGTAGACGTTAGCCCCGAGCCCGAACCGGGTCGAGTTGGCGAGCTCGATCGCCTCGTCGAGCGAGCCGACCCGGACCAGCGGCGCGACCGGGCCGAAGGTCTCCTCGCTCAGCAGCGCGGTCTCGGCGGCGGCGCCGGTGACCACCGCCGGGGAGAAGAAGTGCCCGCGCTCGTGCCCCGCCCCGTCGCCGCCGACGACCAGCTCGGCGCCGGCGGCCACCGCCGCCTCGACCTGGTCGGCGACCTTCGCCCGCTGGGCGGCGGAGACCATCGGCCCGACGTCGGTCCGCGGGTCCATCGGGTCGCCGACGACGAGGGTCCGGGTGTGGTCGGCGAACGCCTCCAGGTACTCGTCGTAGACGTCCTCCATGACGTAGAAGCGCTCCGCCGAGGTGCAGACCTGGCCCGCGTTCAGGAAAGCCGCCCAGGCGCCGCCGCGGGCGGCGATCCCGATCTTCGGCGCAACGTCCGAGCAGACGATGAACGGGTCCTTGCCGCCCATCTCGAGGTTGACGCGCGCGACCCGCTCGGCGCAGGCGGCGGCGATTCGCTTGCCGGTCTCGACCGAGCCGGTGAAGGCGACGCACTCGATTCGCTCGTCGCCGACGATCGAGGCGCCGACGTCGCCGGCGCCGGCGACGATGTTGACCACCCCGGCGGGGAGATGGTCGAAGCAGTCCGCGAGCGCCAGGGTGGAGAGCGGGGTCACCTCCGAGGGCTTGCAGACGGTGGCGTTGCCGGCCGCGAGCGCCGGGGCGAGCTTCCAGGCCAGCAGCAGCAGCGGGTAGTTCCAGGGCACGATGCAGCCGACCGGGCCGACCGGGTCCTTGACCACGAGCGCGAGCTGCGAGGGCTCGATCGAGGGGATCACTCGCCCGGCCGAGTCGCGGCCGATCTCGGCGTAGTAGTCGAACGCCGCCGCGGTCCAGCCGATCTCATCGACGTTCTCGACCCGCGGCTTGCCGCCCTCGAGCGTCATCAGCTCGGCGAGCTCATCGACGCGATCGCGCATCCGCGTCGCCGCCTCGTGCAGCAGCTCGCCGCGCTCGACCGCGGGGGTGCGCTCCCAGCCCCGCTGCGCCTCGGCGGCGGCGGCGACCGCCGCGTCGAGCTGCTCGGCCGAGGGAGTGGTGACCGTGGCCACGGGCTCCTCCGTGAACGGGTTCTCGACCGCGAGTCGGTCGCCGTCGCCGGCCGTCCGCTCGCCGCCGATCAGCAGCCGCGTTTCGATCTCGCTCACCAGCCCGATGCTAGCCGGGCGCCGGCGAGGCGGCCGGAGGTCCGGCGAGCGGGGCGGGCTCCTCGTCGTCGGGCTGCACCGCGGCCAGCTTCTCGGCGCGGCGCTGCTGCCAGACCGTGAACCCCATCGCCAGCAAGGTGACCACGAACAGCATCGTCGCCATCACGTTGACCTCGACCGGGATCCCGCGCTGGGATGCACCGTAGATGTAGAGCGGGAAGGTGACTTCTTGCCCGGCGTTGAAGTTGGAGATCACGAAGTCGTCGATCGAGAGCGCGAAGGCGAGCAGCGCGGCGGCGACGATCGCCGGCGCGAGCAGGGGCAGGGTAACGGTGCGGAAGGTGGTGAAGGCGCCGGCGCCGAGGTCGCGGGCGGCCTCCTCGAGCGAGCGGTCGAAGCCGATCAGCCGCGAGCGCACGACGATGACCACGAACGAGATCGAGAACATCACGTGGGCGACGACCAGGCTCGGGAAGCCGAGGCTGATGAAGTCGACGAACGGCGGCAGGAGGAACATCGACAGCAATGCCGCCCCGATCACCACCTCCGGGGTGGCGGTGGGGATCACGATCAGGAAGTTCGAGGCCTTGCGGCCGAAGAACTGGTAGCGGACCAGCGCCATCGCGATCAGGGTCCCGAGCGCGGTCGAGATCACGGTCGCCACCGCGGCCAGCTCGAGGCTCAAGATCATCGCGTCGGTTAGCTGCTCGATCGCGAACGGGTCCTTCCAGTGATCGAGCGTGAACCCCTCCCAGGTGAAGTTGTAGCGGCCGGCCGGATCGTTGAAGGAGAACAGCGCGATGATCGCGATCGGGATCAGCATGTAGGCGATCGCCAGCCCCGCGTAGATATTGAGCGTGTGCTCGCGCAGCCACCTCACGCTCGCTCAGCCTCCTCGCCCATCAGCGCCTCGCTGCCCGCGAATCGGATGTAGACGATCACCAGGACCAGGATGATCGCCAGCAGCACGAATGAGAGCGCGGCGGCGGTCGGCTCGTCGAGCACGACCAGGTACTTACTCTGGATCACGTTGCCGATCATCGCCTGGTTCTGGGAGCCGAGGAACTCGGCGTTGATGTAGTCGCCCGAGGCGGGGATGAAGGTGAGCAGGACGCCGGCGACGATCCCGGGCCCGGTCAACGGCAGCGTCACCTTGCGGAAAGCCGTGCTCGCCGACGAGTACAGGTCCTTCGCCGCCTCGATCAGGTTCCTGTCGAGCCGTTCGAGGCTCGAGTAGATCGGCAGGATCATGAACGGGAGGAAGTTGTAGGTGAGCCCGGCGATCACCGATCCGGCGGTGTCCAGCACCCGGCCGTCCTCGGCGACCAGGCCTACGGTCTTCAGCGCGTCGACGATGAAGCTCTGGTCGGAGAGGATCGTCTGCCAGGCGAGGGTGCGGATCAGGTAGGTGGTGAAGAACGGCGCGACGACGCAGAACAGGAGCAGGTTCTTGTAGCGGCCGCCTCGGAAGGCGATCGCGTAGGCGAGCGGGTAGGCAATCAGCAGCGCCAGCACCGTGGCGACACCCGAGTACAGGAACGAGCGTAGGAACTGGGTGTCGAATTCCGACAGCGAGTCGCTGAAGTTGCTCCAGTTCCAGGCGAACTCGTAGCCGGTGGTCGAGCTGCCCTCAAAGAGCGAGATCCGCGCCATGAAGTACATCGGCACGACGAAGAAGACGACCAGCCACAGCAGGCCTGGGGCGAGCAGGCCGTAGGGGATCAGCCGACGGCGAGCCGAGGTCACGTGGCGCTCTCCACCTGACTCCTGGCTCGCCGCCGGTTGCCGCTCAGCCCGCGAGTACCGACTCGAATGCCTCGCTCACCGCCTGATCGTCCTCCGGCGAGACCTGGATCGTGCAGTCCTTGGTGAACTGTTCGTCGGGGAAGATCAGCTGGTTGTTGGCGATCTTCGGATCCCGGTCGACGAGGATCTCCTTGACCCCGTCCACCGGGGAGATGTACTGGACGTACTCGGTGATATCGGCGGCAACCTGCGGGTCATAGACATAGTCCATGAACGCCAGCGCCGCGGCCGTGTTCGGGGCGCCTACGGGGATCAGCATGTTGTCGGTCCACAGCATGCAGCCCTCGTCCGGCATCCGCCACTCGATGTTCGGGTTGTCGGCCTGGAGCTGGACCGCGTCGCCGGACCAGCCGATCGCCGCGACGACGTCGCCGCGGGTCAGGTCGTCGGCGTAGTCGTTGCCGGTGAAGTCGCGGATCTGACCCGAGGCCGCCGCCTCGTCGATCTTCTCGATCGCGTCGAGCCAGTCCTGGTCGGTCGCGGTCTCGGGATCGACGCCGTCGGCCTTCATCACCAGCGGCACCGTGTCGCGCATCTCGCTTAGCATCGTCACCTTGCCCTCGTACTTGGGGTCGAAGAGGTCGTTGATCGAGGTCACGTCGGGTGCCAGGTCCTTGCGGACGATGACCCCGGTCATCCCGCTCTGCCACGGGACCGAGAAGTTACGCTCCGGGTCGAAGGACGGGCTCTCCAGGCTCGGGATCAGGTTCTTCTCGACGTTCGGGATCGCCGACTTGTCGAGGTTCTGGATGTAGCCGAGGTCGTACATCCTCGCCGCCATCCAGTCGGTCGGAATGATGATCGAGCGACCGCCCGACTCGCCCTGGGCGAGCTGGGGCCTGAGCTTGCCGTAGAACTCGGTGTTGTCGTTGATGTCCTCGATGTACTTGGTCGAGACCCCGCTCTCCTCCTCGAAGTTGGACACGGTCTGCTTGTCGATGTAGAGGGGCCAGTTGGAGATCGTCAGCTCGCCGGACGGGTCGCCGCCCTGCGCGGTCTCGACCTCGACGTCGCCGCCGCCGCTCTCGAGTCCGCCGCTGTCGTCGCCCCCGCAGGCCGCGAGGCCCAGGCATCCGAGCAGCACCGCGATCGCGGCGATCAGCTTGGTCATCATTCTGTTCAGTCTCCTTCTTGGCTTGATACGGGCACCGGATCCTCCGATTCCCTGACTACGTGGATGTGCTCGGGCGCCCATGAGAGGCGCACCGAGGCGCCGCCTCCCGGCAGCCGCCCGCGCTCGGATTCGTCCGCGTTCGGGACCAGGACGGTCATCGGGACGTCCCCGGCGAGCTTGACGACGATCTGGGTCGCGGTGCCGAGGTAGACCGAGCTCTCGACCATCCCCTCGACGCTCGGCCATCCGCTCGGCGCCGACGCGTCTCTGGAGTCGAGCCGCAACTTCTCCGGGCGGACGACCGCGTGGCAGCGCTCGCCGCTCGCGATCCCGTCGGTCGGCGCCTCGATCTCGACCCCGGCGTCGAGCCGAACCCGCGAGCCGGCGCCGTTGGCCCGCACGACCTCGCCCGGCATCAGGTTGGAGACGCCGATGAACCCGGCGACGAAGGTGGTGGCGGGGCGCTCGTAGACGGCCTCGGGCGTATCGCACTGCTCGACCCGGCCCTGGTTCATGACCGCGATCCGGTCCGACATCGTCAGCGCCTCCTCCTGGTCGTGGGTCACATAGACGAACGTGATCCCGACGTCGCGCTGGATCCGCTTCAGCTCCAGCTGCAGGCCCTTGCGCAGCTTCAGGTCGAGGGCGCCGAGCGGCTCGTCGAGCAGCAGCACCTTGGGCAGGTTGACCAGCGCCCGGGCGAGCGCGACCCGCTGCTGCATCCCGCCCGAGAGCTGCGCCGGGCGCTGGTTCTCCCGCTCGGCCAATCCGACGCGGTCGAGCTCGGCGGCGACGCGGCTCTCGATCTCACCCTTGTCGACGCGCTTGCGCTTCAATCCGTAGCCGACGTTCTCGGCGACGGTCATGTGAGGGAACAGGGCGTAGCTCTGGAAGACCGTGTTGGTCGGCCGCTTGTGCGGCGGCAGGCCGGCGACGTCGACGCCCTCGATCTGGACCCGCCCGGCGCTCGTCTGCTCGAACCCGGCGATCATCCGCAGGGTCGTCGTCTTGCCGCAGCCCGAGGGACCGAGCAAGGTGAAGAACTCGCCCTGGGCGATCTCGAGATCGACCTCGCGCACGGCGACGAACTCGTCGAAGCTCTTCGTCACCTGCTCGAGCCGGACGCTGGCCTGGCCCCGGTCCCCGCTTCGCTCCTCGCTCACCTCTCCGTGCACTGGACGGACAGGCTAACGGGGCGGCCCGGGGTGGCGCAAGTGGAAAAAGCCCCAAAACGTCCAACGCCGCTTGTTCGGATCGTACAAAGAAGATCGCGGAGATTGACCCTCTTCCCGGTTGCCTTCCGAGCTTCGGCCGGTTACCGTTGTACAGAACGGAGAGAGCCAATGGACCGGACGTCGTAGGAGGTAGAGATGGCGAGCACGGACACGGTTGCCGAGGCGGTCACCAGCGAGCTCCAGGAACGTGCCAAGCGCCACCTGTGGCTGCACTTCAGCCGCATGGGGGCCTATGCGGACCACGACGTGCCGATCATCGCCCGCGGCGAGGGTCCCTACGTCTACGACGAGCACGGCAAGCGCTATCTCGACGGGCTCTCGGCGCTGTTCTGCGTCAACGCCGGCCACGGCCGTACCGAGCTCGCCGAGGCGGCGGCGCGGCAGATCGCCGAGCTCGACTTCTACATCATCTGGAGCTATGCCCACCCGCGCGCGATCGAGCTCGCTGAGCGGATCGCGGAGCTGACGCCGGGCGACCTGAACCGGGTCTTCTTCACCTCCGGGGGCTCGGAGGCGGTCGAGTCGGCGATCAAGCTCAGTCGCGCCTACCACCAGCGGACCGGCAACCCTCGCAAGATCAAGTTCCTGACCCGCGAGATCGCCTACCACGGGACCACCCTCGGAGCCCTGCAGGCGACCGGCATCCCCGCCCTGCGGACCGACTTCGAGCCCTTGGTGCCGGGTGGGATCAAGGCGCCGAACACCAACAGCTATCACTGGCCGAAGGACCGTGACCCGCTCTGGGCGGCCGACCAGATCGAGGAGAAGATCCTCTTCGAGGGCCCGGAGACGGTCGCGGCGGTGATCCTCGAGCCGCTACAGAACGCCGGCGGATGCATCCCGCCCCAGGAGGGCTACTTCCAGCGCGTGCGCGAGATCTGCGACCGCCACGACGTCCTGCTCGTCTCCGACGAGGTGATCTGCTCGTGGGGGCGGCTCGGGCACTTCTTCGGCTGCCAGCGCTACGGCTACCAGCCCGACATCATCACCACCGCCAAGGCGCTCACCTCCGCCTACGTGCCGATGGGCGCGATGATCGCTTCCGACCGCGTCTACGAGCCGTTCGCGCACGGCAAGGAGTCGTTCACGCACGGGTTCACGTTCGGCGGGCACCCGGTCGCGGCCGCGGTCGCGCTGGCGGCGATCGAGGTCTACGAGCGCGAGGACCTGAACGGGCACGTGCTGCGCAAGGAGGACGAGTTCCGCGGCATGCTCAACGGGCTGCGCGACATCCCGATCGTCGGCGACGTCCGCGGCGACGGCTTCTTCCACGCGATCGAGCTGGTCAAGGACCAGGAGACCAGGCAGGGGTTCAGCGACGAGGAGTCGGAGTGGCTGCTGCGCGGGTTCCTCTCCGGCGAGCTCTACCGTCGCGGGCTGATCTGCCGCGCCGACGACCGCGGCGACCCCGTGATCCAGCTCGCGCCACCGCTGACCTGCGACAGCGAGCAGTTCGAGGAGATGCACGACGTGCTGCGGCCCGTGCTCACCGAGGCCGCGGATCAGATCAATGTCCGCTCGAGCTTCTAGCCCACCCATGGAGGAGTAGGCCGAACGTGCTCACGGTCGGCGGCTTGGTCGAGGACTGCGGGCTCAAGCTCGCCGCCGGCAAGTCGAGCGCTCGGCGTCCGGTCCGGTGGGTCCACGTCGCAGAGCACGAGGACCCGACCCCGTGGCTGTCCGGGGGCGAGCTGCTGCTGACGACCGGCTACAACCTCGGCACCCCGGCCAAGCAGCGACGCTACGTCGAGCTGCTCGCGGCCCAGGGTCTTGCCGGACTGGGCTTCGGGGTCGGCTTCGACCACAAGCGGATGCCGAAAGCGATCCTCGACAAGGCCGACGAGCTCGAGCTGCCGCTGTTCGAGGTCCCGTATGAGATGCCGTTCATCGCGATCACCGAGCGAGCGGCCGCGCGACTCGTAAACGAGCAGTACGACGTGCTGGAGCGCGGCGCCCAGGTGCACGAGCGACTCGAGCGGCTGGTGATCGAGGGCGGCGGCCTGGACGAGATCCTCACCTCGACCTCGAGCGCGATCTCCGGCTCGGCGCTGGTTCAGGATCCGCGCGGACGCGTGCTCTCACGCGATTCGCGCGGCGAAGGGCTCCCGCCCGGAGACGTCGACGCGCTCGCCGAGGAGATTGCCGCCCACTCGGCCGCCGGCGCCCCCGCGGCCTTCGCGCCGGCTCGCGAGTCGCTCGCCGCGCGGGCCTTGTGCGTGCCGGTGCCCGGCGGGCACGGCGGCGCTCCGGACGCCTGGCTGACCGTGGTCAGCGACGGCCGGCCGCTCGGCGACTTCGAGCGCCTGATCGCGCGCCAGGCTTCGATCGTCGTCGGCCTGGAGCTGATGCGCGAGCGCGTCGTTCGCGAGACGGAACGCCGCCTCGCCGGCGACCTGCTCGCGGACGCGCTCGGCGACCGCCTCGACGCCGAGGAGCTGCGCGGGCGCCTGCGTCCGTTCGGGATCGGGGACGAGGCCGCGGTCTTGGTCTTCGAGCTGCACGATCCGCCCGCGGCCGAGGGAACGCTCGAGGCGGCGCTCGCGGATGCCGGCGTCCCGGCGCTGGTTGCGACCAGCGCCGCCGCCGGTCGCCCGCTGCTCTGCGCCGTGGTCGACGCCGGCGCCGCCGAGCCGATCGGCACCGCGCGCGATGCCCGCGAGGCGCTCAGCGCTCCGGGCCGCAACGGGGTCCGCGCCGCCGCCAGCCGGCCGACCGGCGTCGGCGCCCTGCGGCGGGCCTTCCACGAGGCCCGCTGCGCGCTCGAGGCCACCTCGCTGGCCGACGGCGAGGCGCCCGAGGTCGCCTCGCACCGCGACCTCGGCGCATTCACGCTCCTGCTCGCGATCCAGGACGAGGACGCGCTGCGCCTCTACAGCGAGGGCCTGCTGGAGCCGATCGAGCAGACCGAAGGCGAGTACGGCGGCGAGCTGCTGCGCTCGCTCGAGGCCTTCATCGAGAACAACGGCAACTGGGAGCGCGCCGCGCGGCAGCTCTACTGCCACCGGCACACGCTCCGCTACCGGATCCGCAAGATCGAGGAGCTCACCGGCCGGGATCTCGGCCGGGCGACCGACAGGATCGAGCTCTGGCTGGCGCTGCGAGCGAAGGAGCTGGTGCGATGAGGGGCCGTGCTAGGGGTACGCGCGGGAAACGTGGTCGATAGGCGAGTGATTCGATGTTGAGGGGAGAGTCGTGAAGGTAGGCGTTCCGACAGAGATCAAGCCCGACGAATACCGCGTCGCGATCACGCCGATCGGCGTTCGCGAGCTGGTCGAGCGCGGCCACGAGGTGCTGATCGAGAAGGGCGCCGGCGAGGGCAGCGCGATCTCCGATGCCGACTACGAGGCGCAGGGAGCGCGGATCGCTCCGGACGCGGAGGCGGTCTTCGCCGAGTCCGCGATGGTGCTCGGGGTCAAGGAGCCCCAGCCGCAGGAGGTCGGGCTGCTGCGCGAGGGGCAGACGCTGTTCACCTACCTGCACCTGGCGCCCGCCCCCGAGCTGACCAGAGGGCTGATGGAGTCGGGTGCGGTCTGCGTCGCCTACGAGACGGTCGAGGACGCGGTCGGACGGCTGCCACTGCTGGCGCCGATGTCGGAGATCGCCGGCAAGATCGCGACCCAGGCTGGCGCCTTCATGCTCGAAAAGCCGCTCGGCGGGCGTGGGATCCTGCTCGGCGGCGTACCCGGCGTCGCAGCCGCCAATGTGATGATCATCGGCGGCGGCGCGGTGGGGATGAACGCCGCCTTCATCGCGATCGGGATGGAGGCGGACGTGTTCGTCTATGACGTCTCGATCGACAAGCTCCGCGAGCTCGAGGTCTCGTTCGGCGGGCGCGCCTCGACCGTCTTCAGCTCGACGCTCTCGGTCGAGGAGCGGCTTCCGGACATGGACCTGGTGATCGGCGGCGTGCTCGTGCCCGGGGCCCGCGCCCCGCGGGTGATCACCCGCAAGCAGCTCGGGCTGATGAAGAGCCACGCCGTGCTCGTCGACGTGGCGATCGATCAGGGCGGTTGTTTCGAGACCTCGAGGCCGACCACCCACGGCGACCCGACCTACGAGGTCGACGGGATCATCCACTACTGCGTCACCAACATGCCCGGCGCGGTCCCGATCACCTCCACTTACGCGCTCACCAACGCGACCCTTCCTTACGTGCTCGCGCTCGCCGACCTCGGTGTCGCCGAGGCGGCACGGCGCGACCCGGGCCTGAAGCTCGGGATCAACGTCGCCGCCGGCGTGGTCACCCACCCGGCGGTCGCCGAGGGGGTGGGGGTGCAGTACACGCCGCCCGAGCAGGTGCTGCCGATCGGCGCGCCCGACCCGGCCACCGACGGCGGGCGGGCGACCGCGCCGGCCTCGGTGCCGAGCGCAAACTGAGAGTCTGCACGGCAACGAAGAACGCGAGGAGGAGAGATGGCCACCGCCACCGCAACCAGGCTGCAGAACTTCATCGACGGCGAGTTCGTCGACCCCGCGGACGGGGAGACGGAGGATGTGGTCAACCCCTCGACCGGGGAGACGATCGCCGAGGCGCCGCTGTCGAGCAAGGAGGACGTCGACCGCGCCGTCGCCGCCGCCCGCAGGGCGTTCGAGACCTGGTCCGTGACCACCCCCGCCGACCGCTCGACGATCCTGTTGGCGCTTGCCGACGCAATCGACGAGCATGGCGAGGAGCTCGCCGACATCGAGTCGGCCGACGCGGGCAAGCCCCGCCACACCTTCCTCGCCGACGAGATCCCGGGCTGCTCTGACTGCCTGCGCTTCTTCGCCGGCGCGGCGCGGGTGATGGAGGGCAAGGCGGCCAACGAGTACATCGAGAACCGGACCTCGATGATCCGCCGCGAGCCGGCGGGCGTCTGCGCCCAGATCACGCCCTGGAACTACCCGCTGATGATGGCGATCTGGAAGATCGGCCCGGCCTTCGCCGCCGGCTGCACCACGGTGCTGAAGCCGGCCGAGAACACGCCCTGGTCGACCTTCAAGCTGGCCGAGATCGCGGCCGAGATCCTGCCGCCCGGGGTGCTGAACGTGATCGGCGGTCACGGCGACCCGGCCGGGTCGTCGCTGGTCACCCATGCCGACGTCGACTTCGTCTCGCTGACCGGCTCTCCGGAGACCGGCAAGTGGATCGCGAGGGCGGCGGCCGACACGCTCAAGCGCGTCCACCTCGAGCTCGGCGGCAAGGCCCCGGTCGTCGTCTTCGACGACGCCGACCTCGGCTTGGTCAAGGAGACGATCGCGGCGACCGGCCTCTACAACGCGGGCCAGGACTGCACCGCGGCGACCCGGGTGCTCGCCGGAGCGAGCGTCTACGACGACGTCGTCTCGGGGCTCGCCTCGGAGGCCGAGGGCTACGTGATGGGCGACCTGCTCGACGAGTCGACGACCCTGGGCCCGGTGATCTCCGAGCGCCAGCGCGACCGGATCGAGGGGTTCATCGACGGCAAGCCGGGCCACGCCGAGGTCGTCACCGGGGGCAAGCAGCCCGACCTGCCCGGCTTCTTCTACGAGCCGACCGTGGTCGCCAACCTCGAGCAGAACGACGAGATGGTCCAGGACGAGATCTTCGGACCGGTGATCACGGTGCAGCGGTTCGACGACGAGGCGAAGGCGATCGAGTGGGCCAACGGGACCCGATACGGGCTCGCCGCATCGGTCTGGACCAAGGACATCGGCCGCGCGATGCGCGTCGCCAAGGCGCTGCGGTTCGGCGCCGTGTGGATCAACGACCACATCACGATGGCCAACGAGATGCCCCATGGCGGGTTCAAGCAGTCCGGCTACGGCAAGGACATGTCGATGTACTCACTCGAGGACTACACCGAGGTCAAGCACGTGATGGTCAACCTGGAGTCCTGAGGGCTCAGGGCTTCCGGGGCTCGAGCAGCAGGCCGAGCTGGCGCGACTGGGCGACCAGGGTGCCGTCGGGTGCCCACAGCTCGCCGTCCTCGTCGAAGAAGCCGTCGTGGACGAGCCGGTTGCGAAATCGCCCGAGCAGGAGCGAGTCCTCCTGTGGCAGGGGGGCACGGAAGTGGATCGTCAGCTCGATCGTCGGCGCCGGGTGCAGCTCGGCGAGCCGCGGCCACGGCGCCGGGAACCAGGCGTCGGCGCAGATCGCGACCGTGAGCGCGTCGACCGGGCGCCGCTCGAGCAGGCCGAGCCAGCCGCCGACCTCGCCGTGCTCGGAGCCGCTGAACGGCAGGTCGCCGAACCGGCGCTGCATGCTCAGGCGCTCGACGAACGCCGGCGGGCGGTCGCGCTCGAACCGGGGCTCGGCGCGGCGGCGCGGCTCGGCCGGATCGACCTCCGGGATCGGGGCCTCGTCGTACACGCGCCCTGGCCACGGCTTCGAGTAGGCGCCCAGCGCCAGGCCGAGCAGCTTGCCGCCCTGCTCGAGCCGACCGCTGACCGTGCTCAGCGACCGCCCCTCGCGCTCGACCGCCGCCTGGACGGTCACCGGTCCCGAGACGGGCACGCGGAGGAAGTGCATCGTCGCCGAGCGCGGCTGGCGCTCGGGGTCATCGACGGCCAGCTCGAGGCCACGGAGGACGATCGCCATCACGTAGCCGCCGAGTGGCCCACGGGGCGTCTCCCACCCGGGCACGATCTCGCCCTCCCAGGCGCCCTCGCCGGCGGGGCGCAGGGCGGTGTCCGCGTCGAGGCCCATCGGGCGCGAGACGATATCCGGGCCGAGGACCCGCGTCGTCCGGTCCCACGATCGCGGGCACAATTTCGCGGCGCGAATTCAAGCCGCGCCTGGTCCAGTCGATTCAGAGGGAGATGCGCCTCGTCCTGATCCTGCTCGGTCTGCTGGCGTTACCGGTGAGCGAGAGCGCTGCGCTCACGGCCTGGCCGTCGGAGCCGCAGGGCCTGGTCAGCTCGGAGCGGAAGACTCGGAAGGGCCTGGACTGGTGGGCGGACGGACCGATCTCGGCCGAGCCGATCGGGCATGGCGAGTATTCGTTCCTGGCGCCCAACGGCGGCGATCTGGCGCAGACCTCCGGAACGCTCTCGGACCCGGCCGACGTCGTCGCGAGCCGCGCGAAGCCGATCGCACATCCCGGCTACCCGGACATCGGCTACCTCTCCGGGGGGCAGACCTACGACCTCGGCCGTCACCGGCGCCTGATGTTCGTCCACGCCGAGCGCTACCCGACCGGCGACGTCAAGGTCTTCTACGGCACCATCGGCCTCGCGCTGTCGGAGAACGACGGCAGGACCTGGAGGTTCCTCGGCGAGATCTTCCGTCCCGAGCTCCCCTACGAGCAGTTCCGCGGCTGCCGCGATGCGGTCAACGCCAGCTTCGGCCAGTTCGTGATCGCGAGAACCGAGGGCAGGCGCTACTTCTACTCCTACTCGCTCGACCACAGCGACTCCTGCGCGACGGACTACGCCGTGTTCAGGGCGCCGGTCGGCGAGGTGGTCCGGGCGGCACGCAAGGGCCGGGTGACGACCTGGAGCAAGTTCTTCGACGGCGCCTTCGCGGAGCCCGCGCTCGGCGGGCGGTTCACCGCCGTCCTCCCCGGCGCCCAGACCCGCGGCTTCGCGGTCACCTACAACACCTACCTCGGCCGCTACCTGTTCATCTACCCACACCGGTACCCGGGCGGGCCCTACTGGCAGTGGCGCCTGGCCGAGTCCGCGGACGGCGTCCACTGGAGCCCGCCGGCGCCGGTCGGGCCGGCGACCCCGGGCGAGCGCTACGCGCCCTCGGTGATCAGCCCCGGCGCCAAGCCGCAGACCAGCGGGCGCGAGTTCTGGCTCTATTACACCGCCTCGCTGAGCGCCGGCTGGGACCGTTGGCCGACCTCGACGCTGACCCGCCAGAGGATGACCATGGCGGGTCCGCCGAGCCCCTAAGCACCGCATGTCGGAACGGCTCACTCGTACTCGTAGAACCCGCGCCCGGTCTTGCGGCCGAGGTGTCCGGAGACGACCATCCGTTTCATCAGCGGCGGCGGCGCGTACTCGGGACGCTTGAACTCCTCGAACAGCGAGTCGCAGACCGCGTAGAGCACGTCGAGGCCGACGAAGTCGGCCAGCTCCAGCGGCCCCATCGGGTGCCCGCAGCCGAGCCTCATCGCCTCGTCGATCGCCTCGCGCTCGGCGAACCCCTCCTCGTACATGCGCACCCCGGCCATCAGGTAGGGGACGAGCAGCATGTTGACGATGAAGCCGGAGCGGTCCTTGGTCCGGATCGGGCGCTTTCCGATCCGCTCGGCGAACGCCTCACAGCGCTCCACCGTCTCGGCGACCGGTGTCGATCCCGACGACCAGCTCGACGAGCTTCATCACCGGTACCGGGCTGAAGAAGTGAAGCCCGATCACGCGCTCGCGCCGAGTGGTCGCCGCGGCGAGCTGCGCGATCGGGATCGAGGAGGTGTTGGAGGCGATGATCGATTCCCCGATCGAGGACGGCGTCGAGGGTCCGCGAATACAGACGCCTTAACCTCGGGATCCTCGGTCACCGCCTCGATCACGAGCTCGCTGTCGGCCAGCGCCCCGACGTCGTCGGTCCAGGTGATCGAGTCGATCAGGGCCTTCGGCGGCGTCCGAGTCCAGCTTGCCGCCTCTCGACCGCGCGGGTGACAGAGCGCTCGACCCGCTCTCGCGAACGCTCGAGCGCGCGGTGGCCGGGCTCGTGGACGAACGACAGGCAGGCCGGCGCGCGCCGCCGACTCGGCGATCCCCGAGCCCATGAACCCAGCCCCGACGACGCCGACGGTCTCGATCGCGGCCGACATCAGCGCGCCAGGGCGTCGAGGGCTACGCAGCCCTGCGGGTGGACGACGACGGGGTTGAGCTCGATCAGCTCGAGCCGCTCGGCGAGCAGCAGGTCGCCGACCCGGGCGGCGAGCGTCGCCAGGGCGGTGACGTCGAGCCGCGCCCGTCCGCGCTCGCCGGTCAGCAGCGGCGCTGCCCACAGACCCCCGATCGCCCGCTCGACCCGCTCCGGGCTGGCCGGCAGCGGCACGATCGAGACGTCGTCGAGCGCCTCCGCCCACACCCCGCCGAGCCCGATCACCAGCGCCGGGACGACCGCGTCGCCGCGGGCGGCGACGATCACCTCGAGCCCGGGCTCGACCATGCGCTCGATCAGGATCTCGGCCTCCGCCGCGACCTCGAGCGCCGCCAGCCGGCCGTGGGCCTCGCGCAGCGTCCGCTCGTCCCCGAGTCCGAGCTCGAGCGCGCCGACGTCGCTCTTGTGCTGGACGGCTGCGCTCGAGAGCTTCAGCGCCACCGGCAGGCCGATCTCGCCCGCCACCGCGACCGCCTCCTCGGCGTCGGCGACGATCCGGCCATCGGGCACCGGGATGCCGGCCGCGCGCAACAGGCGCTTCGCCTCGGCCTCGCCGAGCCAGCTCGTCCCGTTTGCCGTTCGGTGGCCGGCGGCCGCGGCGGCGATCCCGCGCAGCCGGCTCGGGTCGCCGCGCGGCTCGCGCAGCGCCGCCGCGCAGGCGATCGCCGCCGCCAGGCCGGCGATCGCCGGCACGCCGCGGTCCGCCAGCTCACGGATCGCCGATTCGTGGATCAGGTCGGGCAGGGTCGAGGCGACGAGCGGGGCGGACGCCGCCGACGCCGCCCCGGCGGCGATTCCGCGCCGGACCGCCATCCACGACTCCTCTCCCTCGGCCGCGAGCGAGTGGGGATGGTCGAACAACAGCAGCAGCTGGTTGATTGCCGGGTCCGCGCCGACGATCGTGATGATCCGCTCCAGCAGCTCCTCGTCACCCCAGATCAGCGCCGTGTAGTCGAGCGGGTTGCCCACCGTCGCCGCGTCCGGCAGCAGCTCGGCGAGCGCGTCGCGGGTGCTCTGGCCGAGCGCCGGAAGCGCCAGTTCCGCACGGGCGGCGAGGTCGGCGGCGATCCCGGAGTCCCCGCCCGAGCAGGTGAGCACGGCGAGGCCGCCGTCGCCGCTCGGGCGCGCCCGGGGCTCGGCCAGCGCGCGGGCGAGCTCGAGCAGCTCGTGCGGGTCGCTCGCCCATGCGGCGCCGGCCTCCTCGACCAGCGCCCGGAAGACGCGGTGGTCCCCGGCCAGCGCGCCGGTATGCGCGGAGGCGGCCCAGGCCCCGGCGGCCGACTCGCCGACCTTCAGCACCGCGACCCCGATCTCGCGCTCGGCACAGCGAGCCAGTGCCTCGGCGAGCTTGACGCCGTCGCCGTCCGACTCGAGGAACATCGCGATCGAGCGGACGCCGTCGAGCTCGCAGATCGCACTCAGCCAATCGCTCGCCTCGCACACCGCCTGGTTGCCCGTCGAGATGATCGTGTGCCAGCGGGTGCCGCGCTTCGAGCCGAGCGCGTTGACGGCGACGTTGCCGCTCTGCGAGATCATCGCCACCGAGCCGGGATCGAGCGGCTGGATCGAGTCACCCCACATCCCGGCCCCGGCCGGAACCGAGATGATCCCGTTGCCGTTCGGCCCGCAGACCGGGAAGTTGCCGGCCAGCGCCGCCTCGCGCAGCTCGGCCTCGAGCGCGCGGCCCTCCTCGACCTCGCCGAAGCCGGCCGAGAGCACGACGGCACCGCCGCAGCCGCGCTCGACCGAGTCCCGGATCGCCGCCGGCACGCCGGGCGCCGGGATCGCGACGACGACCGCGTCGACGGCCTCGGGCAGCTCGCCGACGCTCGGCACGCAGGCCCGGCCGAGCACCTGCTCGCGTTTCGGGTTCACGCCCCAGACGGGCCCCTCGAAGCCGGCGCGCTCGAGGTTGCGCAGGGCGTTGCCTGCGTATGAGTCGGGGCGGTCGGTGGCGCCGACGACCGCGATCGATCGCGGCGCGAGCAGCGGGGTCAGGTCCATGCGCGGAAGCCGGAATCTAGAGTCGGTCGGGGATGGCCTCAGTGCAGGATGCGCTCGACCCCGCGGCGCTCGAGGCCGCGGGCGACGATCAGCCGCTGGATCTCACTCGTGCCCTCCCAGATCCGGTCGACCCTGAGCTCGCGCAGGAAGCGCTCGGCGACGTTGGTGCGCATGTATCCACGCCCGCCGAAGGCCTGCACGCAGCGGTCGGCGCAGCGCCAAGCCGCCTCGGAGACGAACAGCTTCGCCATCGACGCCTTGTGATGGACGATCTTCGGGTCGGCCCCGGCGTCGGCGAGCGTCGCCACCGAGAGCGCGAGCAGCCGCCCGGCCGCCGCGTCGGCGGCCGAGTCCGCGAGCGGGAAGGAGACCCCCTGGTAGTCGAAGATCCGCGAGCCCCCCTGCCGGCGTTCGCAGGCCCAGGCGACCGTCTCGTCGAGCAGGCGCCACATCGCGCCGACGCCACGGGCCGCGATCGCGAGCCGCTCCTCGGTGAACCACTTGCGCTGCAGCTCGTTGCCGGCGCCGACCTCGCCGACGACCGCGTCCTCGCCGACCTCCACCTCGGTGAACCGGATCGCGGGGTGGCCCTCGGGGTAGTTGTGGGTGAACGGGGGATCATCGACGTACTCGACCCCCGGCGCGTCGCTCTCGACCAGGAACAGGGTCGGCAGGCGGTCGTCGCCGTCGACCACGTTCGCCATCACGATCAGCACCTGCGCGACGTCGCCGCTGGTCACGAACCACTTCTCGCCGTTGATCCGGTAGCCGGCGTCGGTGCGCTCGGCCAGGGTCGAGATCCCCGACGGGTCGGAGCCCGCCTCGGCTTCGGTGACGGCGTAGGCGTCCTTGAGCTCGCCGGCGATCGCGGGACGCAGGTAGCGCTCGCGCTGGGCCTCGGAGGCGTTGTCCCAGACGTTGTAGGCGTTCGGGATGTGCCAGTAGACCCCGTTGGTCGAGCGCCCGAGCTGCTCCTCCACGAGCACCCACTCGGTCCGCGTCCAGCCCTGCCCCCCGTACTCGGGCGAGTGCAGGAAGCCGTTCAGGTTGGCGGCGATCGCCTCGCGCTTGATCAGGTCGATCGTCTCCTGCGGCAGGCGCCCGTGCAGGCGCTCGGCCTCCTCCTCGTGAGGGATCAGGACCTCGTCGACGAAGCGGCGGGCGCGGGCTCGCAGCTCGGACTGCTCGGGCGTCAGCTCGAGCGGCAGGCTGATCGTCTCGGCCGCGTCCGGGGTCTCGGTGGCAAGGGTGCTCATTCGTTCTTCGCTCCTCTTCCCCTGGGCGTGATTCCCAACGCCAGAGCATCGTGGTTGTCGATCACCGCGGCGGCCAGCTCGGCCGCCTCGGCCACCTGCGGATCGCCCCCGTCGTGGGAGCTGCGGGCGAGGCCTCGAGCCTCGGAGATCCAGCGCCGCCAGGCCCGTCGATTGGCGCGCCTGACGAGCCGGTCCGCCCGCTCGCGCTCGGCCGCGATCTGCTCCGCGGTCGGGCGGCCCCCCGCGCGCAGGGTCGCGATTGCGTCCGGCAGCTCGCGCTCGGGCTCCGGTGTGAGCGAAAGCCATGCTCTGCTCGTCAGCACCATCGGTGCTAAGATATCAGGCGATTGACTACAAAGTCAGCACAAGCGGGAGGACGGGTCGACGGCGCTGCCGCCGTGCCTGAGCAGGCGGAAGCAGACGGCACCGCGGCGCCCGGTTTCCCACTCGCGCTCGACCCCCGCCTCTACCGCGATCCCGCGGTGCTCGAGGCCGAGGTCGATGCGATCTTCTCCCGCACCTGGCAGTACGCCGGCCACGTCGGCGACCTGCCCGAGGCGGGCAACTACATCACCGCTCGCGCCGGGGATCAGCCGGTCCTGGTGTTGCGCGGCGACGACGGCGGGCTGCGCGCCTTCCGCAACGTCTGCCGCCACCGCGGCTCCGAGCTGCTGACCGGCAGCGGTCGCTGCAAGAAGGCGATCCGCTGTCGCTATCACGGCTGGACCTACGACGCCACCGACGGCCGGCTGCTCGGCGTGCCCGAGCACCGCGAGTACGGTGAGCGCCTGGACAAGTCGGCACTCGGGTTGATCCCGGCCCGGGTCGAGGAGCTCGCCGGGTTGCTGTTCGTCAACCTCGACCGCGACGCCGCGCCGCTGGCCGAGGCGACGGCCGGGCTCGCCGAGCGTCTGGCGCCCTACCGGATTCCCGAGCTCGCCAAGTTCGCGAGCTCGAAGGGCGGCGGGAGCGAGTCGACCCAGCCGGCGAACTGGAAGATCGTGGTCGAGAACTACCTCGAGGGCTACCACGTGCCGATCGCCCATCCCGGTCTGATGCGGATGCTCGACTACAAGGGCTACGGGGCCGAGCTGCACGACGGCTGGACCTGGTTCGACGCCCCGCTGCGCGACGAGCCCTCGGGCAACCGGCTCGAGCGCCTCTACCAGCGTCTCGTGCGGCCGATGCCCGGGCTCTCGGAGGCGGCGAGCCGGAGCTGGTACTACGCCTTCGTCTATCCGAACACCGCGATCGATCTCTACCCGGACCAGGTCAACGTCTGGCAGATCCGGCCGGCAGGTCCCGAGCTGACCGCGGACAATTGGTCCTGCTATCGCGATCGCGATTCGGGCCCGACGACCCGGCTGGTGCAGCGGATCAACAACAAGTTCAACAACCTGGTGCTCGACGAGGACATCGACCTGGTCGCGCGCGTCCAGACAGGTACCCGCACGCGTGGCTACGCTCCCGGTCCGCTCGCCGCCAAGGAGGCGGCGGTGGGCTGGTTCGCCGATCGTGTCCGCGCCGACCTCGGTGAGGTCGGATCGGGTCGATGACGGCCCCGACCGGGCAGGCCGTCGAGCTGCCCGCTCGAGAGCGGATCCTCGAGGCGGCCTGTGACCTGATCGCCGCCGACGGGATCGACGAGGTCAGGATCGCGCGGGTCGCCCGCCGGGCCGGCGCCTCGACCGCGCTCGTCCACCACTACTTCTCGACCCGCGAGGACCTGCTCGAGCAGGCGCTGCTGCACTCCTTCGACCGGGTCGGCGACGAGCGTTTCGGCGACCACCGCGCCGAGCCGCCGCCGGGTGAGACCGCGACCGCGAAGCTGACCCGGCTGATCGACGAGTGCCTGCCGCTGCCCGGCCCCCAGGAGCAGGAATGGGTGCTCTGGGTCGAGCTCTGGCTGCGCGCGGTCCGTGATCCATCGCTGCGCCCGGTGGCCATCCGCCTCTACGGGCGCTACCGAGCCTGGATCGCGGCGGCGATCCGCGAGGGGACGGCGAGCGGCGAGTTCGCTCCCGCCGACCCCCGGGCGCTCGCCGATCGGGTGATCGCGCTGCTCGACGGGTTCGGAATCCGGGCGCTGCTCGGCGATCCCGTGATCGACGCCGATCGCGCCCGGCGAGAGGTGACGGAGATGCTTGCCCGGGAGCTGGCGATCGCTCCGAAGGAGCTGATGCCGGGTTAGTCGCAGTGATACGTTGGCCGGAGGACGCGTGGGAGAGAGAGGATGAGGTTCACGACTACGAGGCGGGAGCTGCTCCAGGCGGGCGCCGGTGCGACCCTGGCGGCCTACGGCCTCGGCGGCTGCACCGTCTCGCGCCAGGTCGACAAGTCCGCCCAGGGCCAGGTGATCAAGCCTGAGATCGACGGCGACCTGCTGATCTACAACTGGGCCCAATACATGGATCCTGCGCTCAAGCAGGGTTTCTCCGAAAAGTACGGCGTCGAGGTCAAGGAGGTCAACTTCGACAACCTCGAGGCGATGGTGATCAAGCTGCGCAGCGGCGCCAGCTACGACCTGATCTGGCCCAGCACCGAGTACGTCTACCGGCTCGACAACGAGGGGCTGTTGGCGAAGTTCGACCGCGATCTGCTCCGCAACAGCGACAACATCTCGTCCTTCTACGACAGTCCGTGGTGGGATCCGAACAACGAGCTCGGGATCCCCTACACCTACTACACGACCGGGATCGCCTGGCGCAACGACGTCGTGTCGGGGATGAAGGGCTCCTGGAACGACCTGCTCAACCCCGACGCGGCGGGCAAGATGTTCATCCTCGACGACTTCCAGGAGGCGATCGGCGAGGCGAACCTGATCAACGGCTTCGACCTCAACACCCCGGACGGGAACCAGATCGAGACCTCGAAGGAGACGCTGCTGGAGCAGAAGGAGAACGCGCGCGGCTTCTCGACCAACAGCGTCCAGAACCTCGTCAACGGGACGGCTGTCATGCACCAGGCGTGGAACGGCGACATCACCAACGTCCGCAACCAGGTCGACGATCCCGAGAGCTTCAGCTACGAGACCTGCAAGGAGGGCGTCCCGGTCGGCACGGATCTGATGTCGATCCCGATCACCGCGAAGAGCCCCGGGGACGGCGATGCTGTTCATGGACTGGATCATCAGTCCCGACCACGCGGCTCAGAACGTGAACTGGAACGGCTACCCGCAGCCGGTCGAGGGGGGGCTGCAGGCGTTCGCCGAGCTGGTCAAGACCGAGCCCTCGATCGACGTCGACCTCGAGGCGCTCGCGGACTCGGCGCTCGAGTACCGGCTCGACGACCCGACCGCGCGCCAGCTCTGGACCGAGACCTTCACCGAGGTCAAGGCCGGCTGATGGAGGGCGTGCGCACTTGACGGCGGGCGGTTTCTGGAACCGCTTTCTGATCCCGGGGGCGCTGTGGCTGCTGCTCCTGTTCCTGGTCCCGCTCGTCTTCGTGCTCGCGCTCTCGTTCGGCTACGTCGACGACCTCGGCCGCGCTGTCTACGCGAGCGATCTCGAAAACTACGCGGACGCCTTCAACCCGACCTACTTCCCGATCCTGCTGCGCTCGGTCCTGTACGCGTTCGCGACCACCGTCCTCTGTCTGCTGATCGGCTACCCGGTCGCCTACTACATCGCCCGCTTCGGGGGCCGCTACCGCAACGCGCTGATCGCGCTCCTCGTGCTCCCGTTCTTCGTCAACTACCTGGTCCGCACCTACGCCTGGGTCGCCCTGCTCGCCGACGAGGGCCTGGTCAACGACGCCCTCGTCAACAGCGGGATCATCGGCGAGCCGATCCAGATGATCAACACTCCGTGGGCGGTGATCGGCGGCCTCACCTACGGCTATCTGATCTTCATGATTCTGCCCGTCTACGGTGCGCTCGAGCGGCTCGACCGCTCGGTGATCGAGGCCGGCAAGGACCTCTACGGCACCCGCTTGCAGACCTTCCTCCACGTCACCCTGCCGCAGACCAGGCAGGGAATCCTGGCGGGCGGCGTGCTGGTCTTCCTGCCCTCGGTCGGCGACTTCGTCTCCGCCCAGCTACTCGGCGGAACCGACACCTACATGGTGGGCAACCTGATTCAGGACCAGTTCTTCGCCGCCAACAACTGGCCCTTCGGGGCCGCTCTGACCGTGGTCATGATGCTCTTCCTCTCGATCTGGATGGTCGGCTATTTGCGTTCGGCCGCGCGTGACGTCCGAGGGGCGGCGATATGAGCCCCCTCGCGCCCCGCCCGGGCACGCCCGGACGCGAAGCGGAGGACGTGGCCCGGTGACTGGTTTCGACAAGCCACGCTTCCTGCGCATCTGGGCGGTGATCGTTTACCTGTTCCTGTTCGCGCCGATCTTGATCGTGATCCTGTTCTCGTTCAACTCGATCAAGTCGCTGAATGTCTTCGACGGCTTCTCCCTGCAGTGGTACGAGGAGTTCTTCAACGACTCGGCGCTGCGCGAGTCGCTCTTCATGTCACTCGAGATCGCCTTCCTGACGATGCTCGCGGCGACCGTGCTCGGGACGGCACTGGCGATCGGCCTGGTTCGCTCACGCGCTCGCTGGGCTCCGGGGGCGAACATCCTCATGCTCGTGCCGCTCGTCGTGCCGGAGATCGTCGCCGGGATCTCCGCGCTGCTGATCTTCTCCCAGATCGGGATCGCGCTCTCGTTCTGGACGGTCGTGATCGCCCACATCACCTTCTCGATCTCCTACGTGACGATCGTCGTCCGCGCTCGGATGGCGTCGATAAGCCAGGAGGTCGAGGAGGCGGCGATGGACCTGGGCGCGACCCGCATGGGGGCGGTGCGGCTGGCCCTGATCCCCGCCCTGTGGCCGTCGGTGCTGGCCGCCGGGTTGCTGGTTTTCGCCTTCTCCTTCGATGACTTCGTACTCTCCTTCTTCACCACCGGCGAGGAGTCCCAGCCGCTGCCGGTGCGGATCTGGTCGGCGATCCGGTTCCAGGTCTCGCCGACCATCAACGCGATCGGGACCCTGATGATGGTCGTCTCGTTGTCAGCGATCGCGCTCGCCGTGCTCCTGCCGCGCCTCTTTGGCCGGCGCGAGTCCGGGCTCAAGGTGCTGACGGCACAGGAGGGATAGATGGCGGAAGCGATCAGGATTGAGAACGTGACAAAGCGCTTCGGCGAGTTCGTCGCCGTCGACGACGTCGACCTGACGATCGAGCAGGGGGAGTTTTTCTCGCTGCTCGGGCCGTCGGGCTGCGGGAAGACGACGACGCTGCGGATGCTGGCCGGGTTCGAGGTCCCGAGCGAGGGACGGATCCTGCTCGAGGGCGACCCGGTCGAGAACGTGCCCCCCTACAAGCGCGACGTCAACATGGTCTTTCAGAGCTACGCGCTCTTCGACCACCTCGACGTGGCCGAGAACGTCGCCTTCGGGCTCAAGCGCCGAAAGGTCGACAAGACAGAGATCCAGCGCCGGGTCGGCGAGGCGCTCGAGTTGGTCAACCTCGCCGAGCGGGCGACTGCCCGACCGATGGAGCTCTCGGGCGGTCAGCGCCAGCGGGTGGCACTCGCGCGGGCGCTGGTCAACCAACCTAAGGTGCTGCTCCTCGACGAGCCGCTCGGCGCGCTTGACCTCAAGCTCCGCAAGCAGATGCAGGTGGAGCTGAAGCAGATCCAGCGCGAGGTCGGGATCACCTTCGTCTACGTGACCCACGACCAGGAGGAGGCGCTGACGATGTCGGACCGGATCGCGGTCATGAACGACGGCCGGGTCGCCCAGTGCGACGAGCCCGAGGACATCTACGAGCATCCCAGCGGCGAGTTCGTCGCCGGCTTCATCGGCACCTCGAACCTGATGGCCGGCGTGGTCGAGGACGGCAGGGTGCGACTGGCGAACGGCGAGCGGCTCGAGATCCCGCTGCCGGACGACGTTTCGCGCGGCGACTCGGTCCATCTCTCGGTCCGGCCGGAGAAGATCGCCCTCGACGAGGACATCGAGGAGGGCATGGTGACGCTCGAGGGCCGGATCGAGAACCGCATCTACCTCGGGGTCTCTACCCAGGTCACCGTCTCGCTCGGCGGCGACGCCCAGGTCGTCGCCCTCGACCCCGCCACCTATCGCTCCGATCCCGAGGACCGCTGGGAGCCGGGCAGCGCGGTGAAGGTGGGCTGGCACCCCGAGTACTGCCTGGTCCTGCGCTGAGCCCGTCCGCGATCGTGATCGGGGCCGGGCTCGCCGGGCTCTGCGCGGCTGACGAGCTCGCCCGTGGCGGCGCCGCGGTCGAGGTCCTCGAGGCGCGCGACCGGGTCGGGGGGAGGACCTGGTCGCTTCAGGCTCCGAACGGGGCGACGATCGAGATGGGGGCGGAGTTCGTCTTACCCGGCAACGACGCGGTCGCGGCCCTGGCGGCCGAGCTCGGGCTCGGGCTCTGGGAGAAGGGGATGCGCTACGGACAGCGCGAGCCGCGGGGCGGGACCGCGACCAGTGCTGAGCGGATCGCGGTCGCCGTGCGCGAGGTCGAGCTGGCGGTCGAGCGGCTCGCGGGCAGGCCGTCGGTGCGCGAGCTGCTCGACTCGATGGCGATCGATGCCGGCGCCCGCGAGGCGATCCTCGCCCGGGCCGAGATCTCATCCGCGAGCTCGGCGGACGAGGTCCCGGCCACCGACCTGACCGGCCTCGCCCACATCGACAGCGAGCCGTCCCCGAGCGTCGCCGGCGGCAACCAGGGCCTGGCGCTCGAGCTGGCGAAGCGGCTCGGCCCCGTCGTGCGGCTCGGCGACCCGGCGGTGCTGGTCGAGTGGTCGGCCGAGGAGGTGCGGGCGACGACGGCATCCGCGCACGTTGCCGAGGCCGAGCGCTGCATCGTCGCGGTCCCGGCGAGCGTCATCGACCGGGTCCGGTTCGAGCCACCGCTGCCGCCGGCGAAGCGCGAGGCGCTGGCGGCGGTCCGCTACGGGCACGCGGCGAAGCTGTTCGTGCCGCTCTCCGAGCCGGCGCCGGTCGGCGCGGTGCTCAACGTCCCCGAGCGCTACTGGTGCTGGATCGCGACCGGGCATGACGACGAGCCGATGCCGCTCCTGAGCTGCTTCGCCGGCTCCCCGGCGGCGCTCGAGCGCCTCCGGGTAGTTGACGGGCCGCAGGCGTGGCTCGAGTCGGTCGTCGCCCTGCGTCCGGAGCTGGCGCTCGAGCCCGAGGCCGCGGTGCTCTCGACCTGGGACGACGACCCGTGGGCCGGCGCCGCCTACTCGATCTCCCCGCCCGCGGAGCTGACCGCCGCGCTCGCCGAGCCGGTTGGGCCGCTGCGCTTCGCCGGCGAGCACGTCGGTGGTGCCTTCAACGGGTTGATGGAGGGCGCGATCCGCTCCGGCCGCGCTGCTGCGGCGCGGCGCTAATCGGTCACATGATCACGGGGGCGGATGCCGCCGCCCTCGTACATCGGCAACTCGAGGTTCTGGGCGGCGCCGGAGTCGAGCTGCCGCCACATTCGCGAGACTCCGGCGGTTCCGAAGCGGCGCACCCTGGTCACGGCGTCGAGGTCGAGGACGTCGGTGATCAGCTCCTCGCCCGAGCCGGTTCGAGAGCGGATCAGTCCTTCGGGGTCGACCACGATGCTGCGCCCGACCCCCGCCGGGGAGGCGGCGTTCACGTTGACAACGTAGAGCTGGTTGACGATCGCGTTCGCCCGCGCGGCCACCAGCTCGGCGGCGCGATCGCTGGTTGTGGTCAGGGTCGGGTGCAGGACCACCTCGGCACCCATCCAGGCGAGCTGACGGAATGCCTCCGGGAAGAACCCGTCGTAGCAGATCGCGATCCCGACCCTGCCGAGATCGGGGATATCGAAGGTCACGAATCGTGTCCCTGCCGCGCTCGTCTCGAGCGGCTGCCACGGGAAGGCCTTTCGATATGTCGCGACCAGCTCCCCCTGTGGCGAGATCGCGACCGCCGTATTGAACACCCGCTCGCCCGTCCGCTCGTAGACCGAGCCCGGGATCAGCCAGAGCCCCGAGGCGACAGCGATCTCACCGAGCCGGTCGGTGAGCGGGCCGGGGATCTCAACCGTGGTCCGCTGTGGATGGCGGTCGTCCTCGTCCAGTGGCGCCGGAGGCGCGGCGAGATGAAGCTCTGGGGCGAGCAGAAGCTGTACGTGCGGAAAGCCCCGCCGGACCGCCGCCGCCCGCTGCGCGAAGCGCTCGAGTGTTGCCTCGGGATCGTGGGCTACGGGTGCGACCTGGAGGGCGGCGATCGAGAGCGTTCGCAATCTCAGCCTGCGAGAACACGCTCGAACGCTTCGGTCACGATGGCGCCCTGTTCGCCGCCGAGCACCGGCTCGAAGCTGCACTTGCGCGTGTATTCCTCGCTCGGGAAGATGAGCTGATTGCGCGCCAGCGCGGGGTCGCGCTCGCGAAGGATCTCCTTGACCCCGGCGACCGGGGTGACGTAGTTGACCCATTCGGCGATGTCGGCCTGAACCTCGGGGTCGTAGACGAAGTTGATGAACTCGAGCGCCGCCTGGGGGTCGGGTGCTCCGACCGGGATCTCCATGCTGGTCGACCACAGCATGCAGCCCTCCTCGGGCATCACGAACTCGATGTTCGGGTTGTCGTTCTGCATCTGCACTGCGTCACCGGACCAGCCGAGCGCGATCGCAATGTCGCCGGTCGCGAGGTCCTTTACGTAGTCGTTGCCGGTGAAGTCGCGGATCTGCCCGGAGTCGGCCGCCGCGTCGATCTTGTCCACAGCCTCGAGCCACTGGTCGGTGGTCGCCGTATCGGGGTCGATCCCCATGCACTTGAGCGTCATCGGGATCGAGTCGCGCAGCTCGGTCAACATCGACACCTTGCCCGCGTAGCGAGAATCGAACAGGTCGCAGATCGAGTCCACGTCCGGCGCCAGATCGGTGCGCACGATCAGCCCCGTCATCCCGCTCTGCCACGGAACGGTGAACTTGCGCTCCGGATCCGCGGCGGCACCCCTCAGATTCGGGATCAGGTTCCGCTCGACGTTCGGCAGCTTCGAGTAATCGAGCTCGTAGAGGTACCCGAGGTCGTGCATCCTTGCTGCCAACCAATCGCTGAGCACGATCAGGCTGCGCCCGCCCGACTCGCCGCTGGCGAGTTGTGGCTTGAGCTTGCCGAAGAACTGGACGTTGTCGTTGATGTCCTCGATGTAAGTGACGTCGATGCCGGTTTCGTCCTCGAATTCGGCAATCGTCCCGTCCTTGCCGGGGTCGATGTAGAGCGGCCACTGCGAGATCGTCAGCTCATCGCCGGCCGCTCCCGCTGGCACGACCTTCGCCTGCGTGCTCCCAGGATCCGCCTCGAGGCTGCCGTCATCCCCGCAAGCGGCTGCCCCGAGCACGGTGAGCAGCGTCAGACCCAGAAAGATGATCTTAATTCGAATCAGATTTCAAGATCTACTAGGTCGTAGCTCCAATGTCAAGGCCAAAGCAGGCTCGTACATTGAGTATCTTTCGATCTATGCGCAAGAAGGATCAGGGGCGCCGACGGGCGCAGCTCGCCGCCGCGGCCCGCGCGGTGCTGCTCGAGCGGGGCGCCCTCGGACTGCGGGTGAAGGATGTCGCGGCGCGAGCTGGGCTGGCCCCGAGCTCAGTCCTCTATTACTACCCCGACTTGGCCGATCTGCTGCTCGAGGTCTCGCGCGACGCAATGCAGCGCTACGGGGAGCGCCGCGCGCAGGCGGTCCGCAACCTTGCCGAGCCCAGCTCCAAGCTGCGGCTGGCGATCCATCTCGGGGTGCCGACGGGCCCGGACGACGAGGAGAGCCGTTTGCTCTACGAGCTTGACGCGCTGACCGGATCGAGCGCCGTGTTCGCGACGCTGTCGGCGGCGTTTTTCGATCGCCAGGTGATGCTCTACGAGTCCGTGCTCGAGCGCGGCGCCGAAGCTCGCGTATTCGAGCTTGAAGCCGATCCGGAGACACTCGCTCGTGGACTGGTCGCGCTCGAGGACGGCCTCGGCCTGCAGGTGGTTCTGGCCCATCCGGGAATCGACGGCCCGGCTGCCGAGCGCATCTTGCTCGCGTGGGCAAGCGCCGCGACGGGTGCGGACCTCGCGGCGATCGAGCCGGCGAGCGCGTCGTCGGTGCCTTCCATAGTCGGTTGAGGCCGCCTCCCTTCTCGGCCCGAGTCGCGAGGGTCGAGCTCAGTCGAGGTTGATCACGCCGAGGATCAGCAACAGGGCCATGGTCAGGAATGCGGAAACCAGAAGTGATCCCCCGCATCCGAGACGGTTCGAGAAGAACAGAAACACGAAGTGAAACGATTACCCGCAGCGCCTTGCCTCAACCCGGCTATTGAGGACCTAGCTGGATTCGTCAGGGTGCGTCGACCGCCGCCGCGGCGCCGCCGACCGCGGTCCCGCCGCCCCGCCCGGGACCGAGGGTGCCCTCGTCCTGGGTCAGCCGGTGAGCCAGATAGACGGGGATGATCGAGATCAAGATCACGATCACCGCAACCGCGTTGACGATCGGAAGCTGATTCGGGCGGGAGAAGTTGGTGAAGATCCAGATCGGCAACGTCTGGTCTCCGGCCCCGATCGTGAATGTGGTGACGATGATCTCGTCGAAGGAGAGCGCGAAGGCGAGCAGGGCGCCGGCGACGAGCGCCGAGCGCATGTTCGGCAGCGTCACCATCCGGAAGGTTTGCCACGGGGTCGCGCCGAGGTCGGCGGATGCCTCCTCGAACGAGCCCGCGAGGCGCCGCAGGCGGGCGATCACGTTGTTGTAGACGACGACGATGCAGAAGGTCGCGTGGCCGACGACGATCGTGAACAGGCTCAGGTCGATGCCGAGCACCTGGGTGAAGGTCGAGTTGAGCGCGATCCCGGTCACAATCCCCGGCAGCGCGATCGGCAGGATGACCAGGAACGAGATCGTCTCGCGCCCGAAGAAGCGGTAGCGGGAGACGGCGAGCGAAGCGAGCGTTCCCAGGACGAGCGCCACCGCCGTCGCCAGCAGGCCGGTCCTCACCGAGTACAGGAACGCGTCGCGGGCGCCGGCGTTTTCGAACGCTCGGCTGAACCAATCGAGGGTGTAGCCCTCGATCGGCCACTGAAAGGTCTTCGACTCGCCGAAGGCGTAGATCACGATCACCGCCAGGGGCACGTAGATGAACGCGAGCGTGATCCCGGTGCCGATCCGCAGCAGAACCTGAGAGCGTCGGGAGAGGCGCATGCTCTAGAGATGCTCGAAAGCGCCGAGGCGGCGGGCGATCAGCAGGTAGACGATCATGATCAGGATCGGGACCATCGCGAAGGCGGCCGCGAACGGCAGATTGACGGTGAAGTTCGAGTAGACGACCGTGCCGATGAACTGCTCGCCAGAGCCGATCAGGCTCGGGGCGATGAAGTCGCCGAGGGTGAGCGAAAAGGTGAAGATCGAGCCCGCCACCACCGCGGGTAGCGCCAGCGGCAGCACCACGCGCCGGAACGTGTAGAACGGCCTCGCGCCGAGGTCCTCGGATGCCGACATGAGCGTGTTCGGGATCCGCTCGAGCCCGGCGTAGATCGGGATGATCATGTAGGGAAGCCAGATGTAGCTCATCACCAGCCAGACGGCGACGATGCCGTAGCCGGGACCATCGATCCCGAGCGGCGCGAGGGCCCAGTTGAGGACCCCCTCCTCGCTCAGGATCGCGCGCCAGGCGAAGACCTTGACCAGGTAGGCCGACCAGAGCGGCATCAGCACCGCGACGACCAGCAGCCCGCGGGTGCGAGGCCTCGCCACCTTGGCCATGAAGAAGGCGAGCGGGAAGGCGAGCAGCGCGTCGGTCAGGGTGACCAGGGCCGCGACGATCACCGTGCGCGCGGTAACCGAGCGGTAGACGGACTCCGAGACGACATCCTTGAAGTTGTCGGGCGTGAACGTTTGCTCGATCTCGCCCGAGAGCTCGCCGAGCGACCAGAAGCTGGTCAGCAACAGGACCGCCAGCGAGCCGAGGTAACCGATCACCAGCCATCCGATCGGCCCCGCGAGCAGCGCCCCCGCCTGCAGCCGCGGGCGACCGTGGAAGAGGTCGGCGAGCCTGCGGCCCGCCGACCTCCTCGGCGCCGGCGTTGCTACGCCGGCTTCCACGTCAGGACGTCCATCAGAGGACGGTGTCGGGTTGGGTCAGCCCTTCACCTCGTTCCACGCCTGGACCCAGTCCTCATAGGTCGTGCACACCTCGCCGCGGTCATCGCCGCAATCCGCTATCGGGGTCGCCCAGTAGTAGAGCCCGTCGAGGTACTGGTTGTCGCCCTCGGCACCGTAGTTCTCGCAGTGCTTCGGGTCGCTGGTCAGGTCGCACGCCTTCGCGTTGGCGGGCGCTTCGCCGAACCACTCCGCGACCTCGGCCTGCACCTGCGGCTCGGTGATGTGGTTGAACCACTCATACGCGCAGTTCGGGTTCTCTGCCTCCGAGCTGAGCATCCACGTGTCCGACCAGCCGGTTGCGCCCTCGTCGGGGATCGTCGCCGTGATCGCCGGATCCTCGGCCGATGCCGCGAGGTAGTTGTAGGGCCAGGTGGTGCCGACGACCGTGTCGCCGTTCACGAGCGACTGGATGTTCTTCGCGTAGTCGGACCAGTACTCGCCGACGTTCTCGCTCTGCTGCTTGAGCAGGTCGGTCGCCGCGGCGAGCTGGTCTTCGTCGAGCTCGTACGGATTGGTGATCTCGAGGTCGGGCTCGTGCTCCATCAGATAGAGCGCCGCGTCGGCGATGTAGATCGGGTTGTCGTACGCGGTCAGGTTGCCCTTGTACTCGCTCGCCTTCTCGGGATCGAAGACCACGTCCCATGAGGTGGGAGCGGGCTTGACCTCGTCGGTGTTGTAGCTGAGCAGATTCGCCCCGCGCCCGTGCGGGATCCCGTACATCTGGCCGTCGACCGAGTTGTACGGCTGCTCCTTGAGGTCGGGGTAGATGTCGGCGTAGTTCGGCACCAGGTCGGTGTTGACCGGGACCACGTCGCCGCCCTCGATCAGGCGCACGGACGCGTCGCCGGACGCCGACACGGCGTCGTATTGGCCGGTCCGCATCAGCTGCACCATCTCGTCCGAGGTGTTGCCGAGCTTGACGTTGACCTCGCAGCCGGTCTTCTTCTCGAAGTCGGTGACCCAGTCCACGTCCGGATCCGTCGAGCCGTCCTCGCAGTAGGACACCCAGCAGACCAGGTTCAGCTCGCCCTCGGTCGCCCCGATCTCGGTTGCCGGCTCGGCTCCATCGCCGCTCTCATCGTCGTCGTCGCTGCCGCACCCGACCGCGAACGCGACCATGAACACCAGCAACCCGGTGATCACCAGCCAGGCAATCCGGGCCGGTCCTCCTCCCGATTTGCGCATCACTGCTCTCCTCTCTCGTCGTTCGCGGCCGTGACCGCGACCGTGTGTTCCGGTCGCCATCCGACGACCACGTCCCGCCCGGCCTGCGAGAGCGCCTCCGCGGAGGTGGTCTCGAGGTTCTGGCGGACAACTTGAAGCTCTCCCCCGGCATCGAGGGCGATCAGGTAGCGGGTGATCATCCCCGCGTAGGCGACATCGCGCACCCGGCCGCGCTCGGTGTGCATCCCGTCATCGTCCTCACCCTGCTCGAGCAGCCTCACCTTCTCCGGTCGGACGGTGAACTGGCGTCCCTCGCGCTCGAGCACGTTGGAGACCCCGACGAACCCGGAGACGAAGCGGTTCGAAGGCAGCTCGTAGACCTCGGCCGGGGTGCCGACCTGCTCGACCCGGCCGGCGTTGAAGACGGCGATCCGGTCCGACATCGTCAGCGCCTCCTCCTGGTCGTGGGTGACGTAGACGAAGGTGATCCCGACCTCGTGCTGGATCTGCTTCAGCTCGACCTGCATCTGCTCGCGCAGCTTCAGGTCGAGCGCTCCCAGCGGCTCGTCGAGCAGCAGCACCCGGGGCCGGTTGACGATCGAGCGCGCGAGCGCGACCCGCTGGCGCTGACCCCCGGAGAGCTCGGCGGGCTTGCGCGCTCCGTACCCGGCCAGGCGGACCATCTCCAGCGCCTCCTCGCCGCGCGATGCGCGATCCGACTTCGCGGTGCCCCTGACCCGCATCCCGTATTCGACGTTCTCGGCCACGGTCATGTGGGGGAACAGCGCGTAGTCCTGGAACACGGTGTTGACCTCGCGGTCATAAGCCGCCAGGTTGCCGACGTCGCGCCCGGCAAGCTCGACCGTCCCGGAATCGGGCAGCTCGAAGCCCGCGATCATCCGCAGGGTCGTGGTCTTGCCCGACCCGGAAGGGCCCAGCATGGTGAAGAACTCCCCGCTCGCGACCTCGAGATCGATCCCGTCGACCGCAACCACGTCGCCGTAAGACTTGCGCACTCCGCGCAGGCAGATGTCGGGAGCGGTCGACTGCGAGCCCCCGTCCTCGGGGCTCGCCACCGGCTCGCTCAGTTGCTCCACTGCGTACAAGGGATCGAGATCAAGCCTGCTGACGCTATCCGAAGCGCAGCAAGTGTGCCACCGACACGCCGGCCAACGCTCGGACTGATGATCTGCCGGTTCGGCGTCGGCCGACGGCTCAGAGGAGGACCCGTGCGAGCGCGGTCACGAGCGCGGCCACCGCCACCGTCGGCAGCATCGAGGCGCCGAGCGCGAGCGCTCCCCCGGCCGCGGCGACGCCCGCGATCCGCGCATCGAGCTCGAGCGCCCCGCCCTCGGGCGCGCTGAACGTCTGCACGACGACGAGAGCGGCCAGCAGCGCGGGGGCGATCAGCGCGATCACGGCCTGGACGCGGTCGGGGAGGTCTCGTCCCCCGAGCAGCACCGGACCGGAGGCGCGGATCACGGCGCTGGCGAGTACCAGCGCCGCGATCGTGATCCATACCTCGCTCATCGCGCCGGCCACCGGAGGCCGATCAGGGCGCAGGCAGAGGCGGCGATGATCGGGATCCCGGCGGGTGTGAAAGGGATCAGCGCCAGCGCCACGATGCTGCCCAGCCCGGCGACGAGCGCCGGCGAGCCGGGTCGCAACTCGCCCTCGACCAGCAGGCAGAGGAAGAAGGCCGGGAAGATCGCATCGAGGCCGAGCGCCTCCGGATTCCCGATCAGGTCGCCGGCGAAGACCCCGAGCGCCGTCCCGAGCACCCAGAGCACGTAGCAGGGAGCCGCCACGCCGACCATGAACGCCGGGTCGAAGCGCCCCCCGCCACGGCTGGCGGCGGCCCAGCCGAAGTCGATCATCGTCTGCGCGATCGCCGCCCGGCGCAGCGGGCCGCCCTGCAGGGAGGGGGCGAGCGCGATCCCCATCGGTCCGTAGCGCGCGTTCAGCAGCACCCCGGCGACGATCGCCGCGACCGCGCCGCCGCCGGCGCTGAGCACGGCCGTGGCGGCGAATTGGGCCGAGCCGGCGAACACCAACGCCGACATCACGATCGGCGCCACCTCGCCCATCACCGGCTCCGCCAGGACCCCGAACGAGATCCCGACCAGCAGCCCGGCGACCGCGACCCAGATCGCGGCCCGCGCTCCCGCGATGAAGCTCCGGCGCGGATCCGCTTCCGCGCCCGAGGTCGCCGCTTCGGTCCGGTGCGTATCGCTCAGCCCGTTCACGGGCTGAGATCTACTACAGCCCGGTCGGGTGGCGCTTGACGTACCCGCGCCCGGAGCGCATCGCGGTGCTCCAGCCCGGGCCGTCGCCGGCGGTCATCGAGGTGTCGAGGCGCAGCCCGGCGATTACGGCGTACATGTGACCGCCGTTCGCATAGGTCGTGATCCAGGCGCCCTTGCCCGGCTTCTCCCAGCGCATGAACGAGCCCGACGGCATCGCGTAATCGAGCAACCCCGCGCCGGTGAGCGCGTAGCTGACCGAGCCCGAGCAGTCGTAGCAGCGCGACTTACGGCGCGCGTGCCCGCCGCCGAGACAGTAGGGCTTGCCCTTGACGATCTCGTTTGCGGCCTCGATCGCGCGCACGACCTTGCGCGGCGCGTTGGCGGGTGGGATCGCGAAGCCGCCCTTCAGCTTCGCCTTGCCGCCCGGCGTCGTCACACCGGTCGGGGCCGAGCTGGTCCCGCCCATTCCGACCCCGCCGCTGCCCGCGCCGAGCGCGGCGCATGGAAGTGCGATCAGCGCCGCGAGCATCGCGAGGCCGAGCGCGGCGCTGAACTTCGTTCTCGGACTCGCCTTTGATCTATACGTCAACTGAACCAGACTCCTTCGTCGGCCTACGGGGTTAGCTGACGGGCTGGCGCTGAAAGAGCCTGCGCCCCCACCGGTGGACGGTGGGTTAGCCCCAACAAGTGGTTCCCCCGCTCCCGGACGCCCATTCCTGCCGGCTGGGCGCCCGAGACTCGGCTTTACCGGTTATCGAGTTGCAGCAGGCTACACAATTCGACGTCGGTTTGCGAAGACCTGCTCACGAACAAGTGCCGATAGGCACGATCCCTTTGGCGCTACGAGCTTGAGCCGGTCGCCGGGTTGGCCTCGGCCCAGGCGACGATCCGCTTCGAGTCGGTGATCACTTCGCCATCGTCGGTGACCAGGACGGGCACGGTGTCCTGTCCGGAGATCCGCTCGACCTCCTTGCGGCCCGCGGTCTTGATGTGGACGAAATCGGGGCCGACGCCGAGCCCTTGCACCTTGACCACGTCGAAATCATGTCCCGCGCGCTGCAGCGCCCGATGAGCGTTGGCGCACGGGTGACCGCCCGGGCGGATGGTCGGGAAGGTGCCCCAGCAGACGTAGAGCTTCACGGCTCCGCAGCCTAGCCGGGTTGGTACGTTGGGGTTCGTGGAGCTGGCCGGCAAGACCGTCCTCTTGACCGGGGCGACCGGCGGCCTGGGGCGGGCGATCGCGACGGCACTGACTCGCCGGGGGGCGGCCGTCCTGCTCAGCTCGCGCAGCGCCGACGAGCTCGAGCGGCTCGCCGCCTCGCTGCCCGGCGCCGGCCATCGCTCGCTGGTCGCCGACCTGGCCGAGGCCGGTGCGGCGCGGCGCCTCGCCGGCGAGGCCGGTCCGGTCGACGTCCTCGTCGCCAACGCCGGGTTGCCCGCTTCGGGGCGGCTCGAGAGCTTCTCGGAGGAGCAGATCGAGCGCGCCCTGCGGGTCAATCTCGAGGCGCCGATCCAGCTCGCCCGGGCGCTGCTCGAGCCGATGCGCGAGCGCGACTCCGGTCACCTCGTCTTCATCTCCTCGCTCTCGGGCAAGGCGGCGACCGCACGGCAATCGCTCTACTCGGCGACCAAGTTCGGCTTGCGCGGATTCGCGCTCGGCCTGCGCCAGGACCTATGGGGCAGCGGCGTCGAGGTTTCCGTGGTCTCGCCCGGATTCGTGCGCGAGGCCGGGATGTTCGCCGATTCCGGCGCCGCGCCGCCGCGAGGGCTCGGTACGACGACCCCGGGGCGGGTCGGCGCCGCGGTGGTCGACGCGATCGAGCGCGGGCGCGCGGAGATCGATGTCGCGCCGCTCGTGCAGCGAAGGCTGACCGGCTTCGCACACTGGCGCCCGCACCTCGCGGCGCGGCTCTCCAGCGCCGGGGCCGCCAAGGTCGGCGATCGGGTCGCCCGCGGCCAGTCCGGGAAGCGGTAGGAGGCATACTGGGTCGATGAGCGACAGCTACGGCGCCAAGGGCACTCTCGCGGTCGGTGGGCGAGAGTACGAGGTCTTCCGGCTCAGCGCGCTGCAGGATCGGTTCGACGTCGCCCGGCTTCCGTACTCGCTCAAGGTGCTGCTGGAGAACGCGCTGCGGCTCGAGGACGGCGACTCGGTGACCGCCGCCGACGTCGAGGCGATCGCCTCCTGGGACGCGGCCGCGACCCCGAGCGAGGAGATCCCGTTCCAGCCCGCGCGGGTGCTGATGCAGGACTTCACCGGCGTCCCCGCGATCGTCGACCTGGCGGCGATGCGAGACGCCATCGACGAGCTCGGCTCGGACCCGGCGCGGATCAACCCGCTCGTCCCGGTCGACCTCGTCATCGACCACTCGGTCCAGGTCGACGCGTTCGGCACCCCGCGGGCCTTCGACATCAACGCCGATCGCGACTACGAGCGCAACCGTGAGCGTTACGCCTTCCTGCGCTGGGGACAGCAGGCGTTCGACAACTTCAGGGTGGTGCCGCCGGCGACCGGCATCTGCCATCAGGTCAACCTCGAATACCTGAGCCAAGTCGTGTTCACGCGCGACGCTCCCGACGGGGCCAAGCAGGCCTATCCCGACACCCTCGTCGGCACCGATTCGCACACGACGATGGTCAACGGGCTCGGCGTGCTCGGCTGGGGCGTCGGCGGGATCGAGGCGGAGGCGGCGATGCTCGGCCAGCCGATCTCGATGTTGCTGCCGCAGGTGGTCGGCTTCCGGCTCGACGGCGAGCTGCCCGACGGCGCCACTGCGACCGACCTCGTGCTCACCGTGACCGAGATGCTGCGCGAGCGCGGGGTGGTCTCGAAGTTCGTCGAGTTCTTCGGTCCGGGACTGCACGCGCTCGGGCTCGCGGACCGGGCGACGATCGGCAACATGTCGCCGGAGTTCGGCTCCACCTGCGCGATCTTCCCGGTCGACCGGGAGACGCTGCGCTACCTCGAGTTCACCGGTCGGCCGACCGAGACGATCGAGCTCGTCGACGCCTATGCCCGCGAGCAGGGGATGTTCCACGAGCCCGACTCCGAGCAGCCCAGCTTCTCGGAGTCGCTCGAGCTCGACCTCTCGAGCGTCGAGCCCTCGATCGCCGGCCCCAAGCGTCCCCAGGATCGGATCCCGCTCGGCGACGCCAAGGCAGCGTTCGCGGAGTCGCTGAGCGAGTACGGAGCGGACGTCGCCGGGCCGGACGGCAACGCCTACGACGAGGCGGTCGAGCAGTCCTTTCCCGCCTCCGACCCCCCGGCGGAGGACCACTCGGGCGCCGCCGGCCGGCCGCGTGCGGCGACCGGCGCGGTGGCCACCGAGAGGCCCGCCGGCGCCCATGACGCAGGCATCGTGGTCACGCTCGACGATGGCACCGAGGTCGAGCTCGATCACGGCCGGGTCGTGATCGCGGCGATCACGAGCTGCACCAACACCTCCAACCCCTCGGTGATGATCGGAGCCGGCCTGCTCGCCAAGCGGGCGGTCGAGCTCGGGCTCGAGCGGATGCCCTGGGTGAAAACCTCATTGGCCCCGGGCTCGACCGTAGTCACCGACTACCTCGAGCGCGCCGGTCTCGACGATTACCTGGACCGGCTCGGCTTCAATCTCGTCGGCTACGGGTGCACGACGTGCATCGGCAACTCCGGACCGCTCCCGGACGCGATCTCGTCGGCGATCAACGACAACGAGCTCGTCGTCTGCGCGGTGCTCTCGGGCAATCGCAACTTCGAAGGCCGGATCCAGCAGGACGTCCGCAACAACTACCTCGCCTCGCCGCCGCTCTGCGTCGCCTATGCGCTCGCCGGTCGCATGGACATCGACCTCCGGAGCGAGCCGCTCGGCATCGGCGCCGACGGCACCCCCGTGCACCTGTCCGATATCTGGCCGAGCGGAGAGGAGATCAAGGCGGCGATCGCCGACGCCGTCCGCCAGGAGATGTTCGCGCGCAGCTACGCCGACGTCTTCTCCGGCGACGAGCGCTGGCGGGAGCTCGAGACCCCGGAGGGCGACCGCTACACCTGGCCGGATTCGACCTACGTCCGCAAGCCGCCGTTCTTCGATCGGATGCCGGCCGAGCCGGAGCCGATCGAGCCCGTCCGCGGGGCGCGGGTGCTCGCCGTCCTCGGCGACAGCGTCACCACCGACCACATCTCGCCCGCCGGCGCGATCAAGAAGGCGAGCCCGGCGGGCGCCTGGCTGATCGAGAACGGGGTCGAGCCGCGCGACTTCAACTCCTATGGCTCGCGACGCGGCAACCACGAGGTGATGATCCGGGGCACGTTCGCCAACGTCCGCCTGCGCAACCGGCTGGTCGAGCGCGAGGGCGGCTTCACCCGCCACTTCCCGGACGGCGCGCAGACGACGATCTACGAGGCCGCGACCGCCTACGCCTCCGAGGGAGTGCCGCTGGTCGTGCTCGCGGGCAAGGAGTACGGGTCGGGATCCTCGCGCGACTGGGCGGCCAAGGGAACCGCGCTGCTCGGGGTCCGCGCGGTGATCGCCGAGAGCTTCGAGCGCATCCATCGCTCGAACCTGATCGGGATGGGCGTGCTCCCGCTCCAGTTCGGCGGAGGCGAGAGCGCCGACTCGCTCGGGCTCACGGGCGAGGAGACGATCGACGTCGGCGACCCGACGGGCGGCGAGGCGAGGACCGTCTCGGTGAGCGCGCGGCGCGAGGACGCCGACCCGGTCGAGTTCGAGGCCACGATCCGCCTCGACACTCCGAACGAGGTCCGCTACTTCCTCAACGGCGGCATCCTGCAGCGCGTGCTGCGTGATTTCGCGCCTGACACCGTCTCGCGGTTGACACCGATACTCGCTATCGGTCAGAATGCGCGTAATCCCGCGGGAGGGAGATCTTCTTGATAAGGACTCGTCCCCGGCCAGTCCCGCCTCCGGGGGCGATCGCGTCGGCATCCCTCCCTGGCTACCGACGCGCAGGCGGTGGCGCGGGCCGTGTGGACCCCCTGCCTCCCGCGGCCCCGCCCCGCCATCTACCTCAAGGGGGCCGCTGCCTGCGCTCGAGGTGGTGGATCGCGATCACGCTGCCGACGGGCCCGACCGGGGTCAGGGTCGCGGCGAGCAGCGTGTAGGGCGCCTGGTGGCGCAGGATCGCGACCCAGATCAGCAGGGCGAGGAGGATGAAGCCGATCCCGTGCCCGAGGCCGAAGTAGAAGGTCGGCCGTTCAAGCCCCGGCGCGAGCCAGACGATCAGCAGCCCGGCGAACAGCGCCAGCTCGATGTAGGACGCCACCTTGACCCACTCGAACAGCCGGCCCGGCACTGGGGTCCGGAGCCCCTCCTGCTGTTCTGCGCCCATCGGTGCGCCGATTGATAGCGCAAGGATTGGCGCGACGATCGGCCCCCGATGGTGTTCAATCTCTCGATGATGCGCCGCGCGGCGGGACTACTGCTCGGCTTGATTGCCGTCCTCGCAGCCCCCGCGGCGGCCGGGGGCGCGGTCGGCCTGGCTCCGATCGGGAGCTTCAACCAACCGGTGTTCGTCACCTCCGACCCCTCCGACCCCGACCGGCTGCTGGTGGTCGAACGGCAGGGGCGCGTCGTGCTCCTCGACCGCGGCCAGAGCACCTTCGTCGATCTCAGCGAGCAGGTCGAGTCAGGGGGACAGGAACAGGGGCTGCTCTCGGTCGCGCTCGCCCCCGACTTCTCGAGCTCCGGGCGCCTTTACGTCTTCTACACCCGCCGCGGCGACTGGGCGCTGCAGATCGATGAGCTGACCGCGAGCGGCGACCGGGCGCCGCTTTCCAGCCGGCGCCCAGTGCTCACGATCCCGCATCCCTCCCAGGGCAACCACAACGGCGGTCAGCTTCAGTTCGGGCCCGACGGCTACCTGTACATCTCCACCGGTGACGGCGGGAGCCAGGGTGATCCGCCGAAGAACGCCCAGTCGACGAACTCCCTGCTCGGCAAGATCCTGCGTCTCGATCCGCGCCGCAGTGGATCGGCTCCGTACACGGTTCCCGGCTGACAACCCGTTCGTCGGCCGAACGGGCGCCGACGAGATCTGGAGCCTCGGGCTGCGCAACCCGTGGCGGTTCTCCTTCGACCGCGGGACCGGTGATCTGCTGATCGGCGACGTCGGCGGCGGGGTCCAGGAGGAGATCGACCTCTCGCCCGCCCCGGTCGCCGGCCGCGGGGTCAACTTCGGTTGGGATTGTCTCGAGGGCACCGTTCCTCGCGAGGCCTGCTCGCCGGCCGTATTTACCGAACCGATTCACACCTACCCACATGCGCCCGGCATGTCCGCCGTCGTCGGCGGCTACGTGGTCCGCGACGAGGGCCTCGAGCAGCTCTACGGCCGCTACGTCTACGCCGACACCTACGCCGGCCAGCTTCGCTCGTTGGTCCCCGGCGTCCCGGCCACCGGAGATCGCTCCGAGGGGCGCCAGGTCCCGGTCGCGAGCTCGTTCGGCGAGGACGCCTGCGGGCGCGTCTACGCCGTCTCGCTCCTCGGACCGGTCTCCCGGCTCGGCGACGGCTCGCCGGCTCCCTGCGTCGTCGACGGCGGTGGCGGCGGTGGGGGCGCGGCGGGACAGTCCTGCGCCGGGCGGCCGGCGACGATCGTCGCCTCCGCCCGCCGGCTCGAGGGGACGAAGGGTGCCGACGTGATCGTCGGCGTCCCCGGCCGCAACGTAATCCACGGCCGCGGAGGCGCGGACGTGATCTGCGGTCTCGGCGGCAAGGACAGCCTCAGCGGCGGCGGCGGCAAGGACCGCCTCCGCGGCGGCCACGGCGCCGACCGCTGCTCCGGCGGCCGCGGCCGCGACCGCCTGCGCTCCTGCTAGAGCGCGCGACGGATCCTGGCCAGCGTGCGTTCGGGTTCTTCTCGAAGCTGACGCCAGGTGAACCGAAGCAGGACGTACCCGGCGTCGCCGAGCTCCGCGCTCTTGGCATGGTCGCGCTCGAACGCTTCCGGCGACGAATGGCTCGCGAAGCCGTCGACCTCGACCACGAGCTGCTCTGCCGCCCAGAGGAAGTCCACTTCCCAATCACCGAGCCGGGCGTTGACGTGCGGCTCCGGGAGTTCGCTCGCGCGGATCAACGACAGCAGCAGCTCCTCCGCCGGCGAGCGGGTACGAGCGGCGTGGGCGTCCAGAAGTCTCCTCAGCACCCCGATCCCGGGTCGCCCCGGGTGCCGGTCGAGCAACGAGAGGACCCGGGCCCGGTCCGTGAGCCGAAGCGCGAAGGCCTCGGCGAGCGCGCGCTCCAGCGCGCGACCGCGAAGCTCGCCCGCCAGGTCGAGGATCGTCCGAGCGGGCGTCGTGACCCCGACCCCGTGTCGGACGGTGACCTCGCCGTGGCGAAGCGAGGTCGTCCGATGGACCCGGATGCCCGGATGGCGGCCGGGGTTGCGGCCGGCGACGCTGACGTGGACGAGTCCGGGATCGGCTGGGTAGGGGAGGAAACCCCATAGCTGAGCCGCCGAGGGGTGGCTGAGGGCGCTCCGAGGCGAGCAGGCGAGGACCGCCGCCATCGCGGGGGTGTGGCGAGACAGGATCGGCCCGAGCAGATAGACCCCCCGATGGAGGATGCGCAGCTGGCCGACCTCGATCTGGCGCTCGATCTGGCGCCCGGTAAACCCGAGGTCCACGAGCTGTGAGCGTGCCAGCACGCCGTGTTGACGACCGGCCAACCGGACCGCCGCACGCTCCCGTCGACGTCGGTTGTCGCGCTGACCACCCATATGGTGGTCGAGGCGACAGGCGGGGGATTTTCTCCCCCTACCTGACCAGCGACGCCGGAGCTCGCCGCCGCCGCTAGCCGTCGAGGGCGGTGAGGACGATGCGCTCCTGCTCGCGCCGGTGGGCGGCGGGGTAGCCCTCGCTGGGGCTGGAGCGCTGCGGGCGCCCGACGTAGGTGAACTCGACCCCCTCGGGGAGCAACTCGGGCATCCGGCGCGCCATCACGCTCCAGGCGCCCATGTTCTTCGGCTCCTCCTGGGTCCAGACGACCTGTTTCAGCTTCGGGTAGGCGGAGATCAGGCGCTCGATCTCGTTGCGCGCGAACGGGTACAGGAGCTCGACCCGGGCGATCGCCACCGAGTCGGCCGACCCGCGCCGCTCGTGCAGGTCGATGTCGTAGAAGAGCTTGCCGCTGCAGAGGACCAGGCGCTCGATCGCCTCGCGGTCGGCGACCCTCGGGTCGTCGAGGACGAACTGGAACTGGCCCGTGGTCAGCTCCTCGAGCGTCGACGCCGCGTTGCGGAGCCGCAGCAGGCCCTTGGGCGTGAAGACGACCAGCGGCCGGGGCTTGGAGATCCGCGCCTGGCGTCGCAGCAGGTGGAAGTACTGCGCCGCCGTCGTCGGGTTGGCGAGCCGGATGTTGCCCTCCGACCCGAGCTGGATGAAGCGCTCGATCCGCGCGCTCGAGTGCTCGGGGCCGGCGCCCTCATAGCCGTGCGGGAGCAGCAGGGTGAGTCGCGTCGTCTGGCCCCACTTCGACTCCCCGGCGACGATGAAGCTGTCGATGATCACCTGGGCCGAGTTGGCGAAGTCGCCGAACTGCGCCTCCCACAGCATCAGGCTCTCCGGCGACGCCGCCGAGTAGCCGTACTCGAACCCGAGGCACGCCGCCTCCGAGAGCGGGCTGTTGTGGAGCTCGAACGGCGCCAGCGCTCCGGAGAGGTTCTGGATCGGGACGTAGCGCAGGCCGGTCTTCTCGTCGTGCAGAGCCAGATGGCGATGCGAGAAGGTGCCGCGCTCCGTGTCCTGGCCGGTGAGCCGGATGTGGGTGCCCTCGGTGAGCAGCGAGGCGAAGGCGAGGCTCTCGGCATGCCCGTACTCGATCTCGCGCTGGTCGAGCTTGTCGACCCGGCTGAGCAGCGGCTTGCGGAGCTTGCGGTGGATGGTGAAGCTCTCGGGCACGCGCAGCAGCTCCTCGTTCAGCGCTCGCAGCCGCTTCTCCGAGACGGCGGTATCGACCTCGGGGCTCTTGGTCCGGTCGAGCTCGCCGGTCCCGAGCGCGGTCGAGCTCGGGTCCTCGTACTCGCCCGCCTCCATCTTCGCCCGCAGCTCCTTCAGCGTCTGCTGGAGCTTTGCGACCCGGCCAGCTCCCTCGCTCTCGACCTCCTCGGCGCTGATCACCCCGTCGGCGATCAGCTTGCGCGCGTACAGCTGCGAGACCGGCGGGTGCTCCTTGATCCGGGCCGCCATCGTCGGCTGGGTGTAGGCGGGCTCGTCGGTCTCGTTGTGGCCGTAGCGGCGGTATCCGATCAGGTCGATGACGACGTCGCGGCCCCACTGCTCGCGGTAGGCCATCGCCAGCCGCACGGCGGCGATGCACGCCTCGACCTCGTCTGCGTTGACGTGGATGATCGGGCAGTTGAACCCCTTCGCCATGTCGCCGGCGTAGGGAGTCGAGCGCCCCTCGACCGGATCGGTGGTGAACCCGACCTGGTTGTCCGTGATCAGGTGGATCGTGCCGCCGGTCGAGTAGCCCTCGAGCGATTGCAGGTTGAGCGTCTCCGCGACCACCCCCTGGCCCGGGAAGGCGGCGTCGCCGTGCAGCAGCAGCGGCACCGCGACGTGGGGGTTGTGCTTGAGCTTCGGGCCCGAGTGCTCGGTCTGCGCCGCGCGGGCGCCGCCGGTGACGACGGGGTCGACGAACTCGAGATGGCTCGGGTTCGGGTAGAGGCGGATCTTGACCTCCTCGCCGTCCTTGGTCGCGAACATGCCCTCGGCCCCGTGGTGGTACTTGACATCGCCGGTCCCCGAGTGCGGGATGGCGGCGATCGCCTTCACCTGGTCGAGTGCCTTGGCACCCTCGAACTCGGCCAGGATCGACTCGACCGAGCGCCCGAGGTTGTGGGCGAGGACGCTCAATCGGCCCCGGTGGGCCATCCCGATCGCGACCTCCTCGGCGCCGTTCCGGCGCGCGAGCTTGGCGATCTCGTCGATCATCGGCACGGTCACGTCGAGGCCCTCGATCGAGAACATCTTCTGGCCCAGGTAGGCCTTCTGCAGGAAGCGCTCGAACTGGAACACCTCGGTCAGCCGGGAGAGCAGCGCCCGCCGCTCCTCCTCGGCGAGCGGGGCGCGGTGCCACCCGGTCTCGACCATCTCGCGCAGCCACATCCGCTGCTGGTGCGAGGACAGATGCTCGATCTGATACGCGATCGGGCCGCAGTAGGACTCGCGCATCCGCGGCAGCGCGTCGAGCAGCGTTTCGCCCTCGACTCCGATCCGCAGGATCGAGGCCGGGATCCGGGTCATCGTCTCCGGGGTCAGGTTGAGGTTCTCGGGCTCGAGCGCGGGATCGCCCTTCGGGTCGCCGCCGAGTGGGTTGACCCGGGCGGCGAGGTGCCCGTGGGTGCGGTAGGCCTTGAGCAGCGAGGTGGCCGCCTGGACGGCCTGGAGCAGCTCGTGATCCGGTTCGGCGGCTGCGACGCCCGTCGGTGCGGCGGTCGGCAGCGGCAGCGCCGAGGCCGCGGCGGGGTGCGCTGTTGCGACGACGCTGGCGGGCACCCCGAGCGACTCGGCGACCTGCTCGTAGAACTCGTCGGCGCCCTGGAGCAGCTCATCGATTCGGCGCAGGAACGAGCCCGACTCCGCCCCCTGGATGATCCGGTGGTCATAGGTCGAGGTCGTCGTCATCACCTTCGAGACGCCGAGCGCCTTGACCTTCTCCGGCGGCACGTGCGCCCACTCGACCGGGTAGGCGAGCGAGCCGCAGGCGACGATCGTCCCCTGGCCGGTGAGCAGGCGGGGCACCGAGGCGACCGTGCCGAGGCCGCCGGGATTGGTGAGCGTCACGGTGGTGCCCTTGAAGTCGTCGGCGGTGAGCTTGTTCTCTCGCGTCTTCGTGATCAGCTCCTCGTAGCGAGCGTGAAAGGCCGCGAAGTCGACCGTCTCGGCCGCCTTGATGCAGGGGACCATCAGGCTGCGCGAGCCGTCCTTGCGCTCGACGTCGACGGCGATCCCGAGGTTGACGTGCCCGGGGTCGATCACCGTCGGCTTGCCGTCACGCTCCTCGTAGCTGCGCGCCATCGCCGGCCAGTCGACCGTCGCCCTGACGATCGCCCAGGCGATCAGGTGGGTGAAGGAGACCTTCATCCCGCGCTCCTTGAGCTCGGCGTTGAGCGCCTTGCGCTTCGCGTCGAGCGTGTCGACGGCGAGCGTGCGGAACGAGGTCGCCGTCGGCATCGAACGGCTCTCGTTCATCGCCTCGGCGAGCATCGCCGCCGGGCCTCGCAGCGGCCTGGCCTCGGCGCCGACGGGTGGCGCCGCCCCGCCATCGGCCGCCGCCAGCACGTCCGCCTTGACGATCTTGCCTCCGGCACCGCTGCCGCTGACCTGGCCCAGGTCGATTCCCTTGGCCGCGGCGATGCGGCGGGCGACCGGAGATGCGCCACCGCCGTCGCCCTCGGCGGCGGGCGGGGCCGGCGGAGCCCCGTCGCCGGCGGCGGTGGCCGGCTTCGCGGCGGGCGCGTCACCCGCCCGCATCTCGGCCAGCGCCTGGCCGACCTGGACCGTTTCGTCGACGGCCACCAGCAGCTTCGCGATCGTGCCGCCGGCCGGCGCCGGGACCTCCGCGTCGATCTTGTCGGTCGAGACCTCGACCACGGTGTCGCCCTCAGCCACCTGATCGCCTTCGGCGACGTGCCACTCGAGCACCGTCCCCTCGGTAACCGACTCGCCCATCTCAGGCATTGACAGCACTAACGTTCCGCCCGCCTCCTCCGCTTCGCGTCCGGGGGCGGCCGGGCCGGCCGAGGCACCCTCCTCCGCTTCGCGTCCGGGGGCGGCCGGGCCGAGGCACCCTCCTCCGCTTCGCGTCCGGGGGCGGCCGGGCCGGCCGAGGCACCCTCCTCCGCTTGCGGCTCGGTCGGGTCGGTGCTGATCTCGCCCGGCTGGGACGACTGCGACGGGACGGCCTCGTCACCGAGGTCGGCGTCGCCCTCTCCGGTCGTCCCGGCCATCCCCGGGGGGCGCTCGCTCGTCGCCGATCCGTTTCCCGAGCTGCCGTTGGGGTCGATCCGGGCCAGCACCTGGCCGACCTCGACCGTGTCGTCCGGGGCCGCGAGGATCTTCGTGATCACGCCGCTGGCCGGCGCCGGGACCTCGGCGTCGATCTTGTCGGTCGAGACCTCGACCACGGTCTCGCCCTCGGCGACCGCCTGACCCTCCGATACGTGCCACTCGAGGATCGTCCCCTCGGTCACCGATTCCCCCATCTGGGGCATCTGGACTTCGATCACCGCCGTTTCGGCCACTTCACTCCGAGTTTATGACGTTGCCGCCGCGCCGGCGCGAGCTTTATTTCGCGCCCTCCTCGGCCAGTGCCCGATCCAGCACCTCCCGAAACGGGGTCGGATCGACTTCGAACAGCGCGGCGCCGCTCGGGTCGGCCACCGTCGTCCTGGTTCGCAAACCCTCGATCAGCGGCCGGGCGACTCCCGCGTCGACCGGGGTCACGAGGCCGATCCACAGCGACGAGAGCCGTGGCGAGAGCAGCGGCACCGGGAGCATCAGTGGCCGGCGCTTGCCGAGCGCGTCGGCCATCTCGCCGATCATCGCGGCGTAGGGGAGGACGTCCGGGCCCCCGATCTCGACCTCGCGGCCGGCGGCGGCCTCGATCCTCGGCGCTGCGACGAGGTAGTCGAGGACATCGTCGATCCCGATCGGCTGCGTCGGCGTCCGCAGCCACGATGGCGCGACCATGACCGGCAAGCGAGCGACCAGATACCGCAGGGTCCGGTAGGACTCGCTGCCGGCGCCGACGACCATCGCGGCGCGAAAGTAGGTCAGCGCCGGGCCCTCGGCGGCGAGGATCGTCGCCGTCTCGTGCCGGCTTCGCAGATGGGCTGACCCGCCCTCGCCCCCGAGCCCACCCAGATAAACCACCCGGCGAACTCCCTCTTCGCGGCAGAGCCGGGCGAAGTTCCGGGCCGCGCCTCGGTCGCGCTGCCCGAAGTCGGCGTCGCCGGACCCCCCGCGCCCCATCGAGTGGATCAAGTAGTAGGCGACGTCCACCTCGTGCCCGGCGCCGCGCAGGCTCGTCCGGTCGAGGGCGTCGCCTCGGTGCAGCTCGTGGCCGGCGGCCCGCAGCCGATCCGCGCGGGCCGGGTCGCGTACCAGGCAGCGGACATCGAACCCGACCTCGGCGAGACGGCTCGCCAGGTGGCCGCCGACGAATCCGGTCGCGCCGGTGACCAGCGCCCTCATCGCTCCTGCCCTCGGTTGTCCGCGGCCCCGCTCGCGGCGTCGCGCAGCGGCGGCAGCTCGAGGCTCGCCAGCGAGCGCAGGAAGCCGACCGTGATCCGGCGATGGATTCGGACCTGGGTCTGTGAGTAGAGCCAGGCGCCGAAGCGCGCGAAGCGCCCGCTGCCCCGCAGCCAGGGATAGAAGTTCTGCACCTCGACCAGGATTCTCAGCTGCGCCCGAGCCGTCGCATCGGGCGCCTCAGGCGGCGTGGACGCGCCCTCGCGACGGACCTCGATCCGCAGCCAGCCGCTGTCCCGGCCCTGCGCCGCGACCAGCAACCCGCGCTCGATCCGCCATCTGACCACCGCGGAGTCCGCCGAGGTCTCGTATTCGGGCGCTCGAAATCGCAGCAGTGCCAGCGACGCGGGCGCGAGCACGACCGTCCGCGACCTCTCGCCGTAGAGGACCCTGATCAGGCCGCGCGAGGCGCGGGTCAGATAGAGCCAGTAGCCGCGCGCCAGCCGTTCGAGGCTCGCCGCTTGCCAGAGTCGAGCGAGCGCCTCGGCCGGCATCGACAGCTCCGCCTCCTGGATCGAGGTGACCGCGCCGGTCGCGGCGATCCGCTTCTCCTCCGGCTCGGGAAGCAGCTCGACGGTTGCGGGGGCGGGCGTGGTCATCGGCTGGGCGGCATCGGGTCAGACCCGGTAGCGCTCGAGCGCCTCCTCGCGCGCTCGCCGGCGGTCGACGATCGGGGCCGGGTAGTCGGTGCCGATCTCGCATCCCGCGTCCCGCTGGACCTCGGGCGGCATCGTCCACGGCTCGGCCATGTACCGATCGGGCACTGCGCGCAGCTCGGGGACGTACCTGCGCACGTAGGTGTGGTCGGGATCGTGGCGCTCCTGTTGGCGAGCCGGGCTGAGGATGCGGCGAAAGACAGGCTGGGGATCGGTTCCAACGGACGCGATCCACTGCCAGTTGCCGTTGTTGTTCGCCTCGTCGCCGTCGATCAGCAGCCGCATGAAATGCCGCTCGCCCCAGCGCCAGTCGATCCCGAGGTCCTTGGTCAGGAACGAGCCGACCACGAGCCGGGCGCGGTTGTGCATCCAACCCTCGCGACTGAGCTGGCGCATGCCCGCGTCGACGAGCGGGTAGCCGGTCCGCCCGGCGCGCCAGGCGTCGAATCGCTTCTCGGCGTGACTCCAGGCGATCCTGCCCCGGAAGCGATCCTGAAACTCCGAGCGCGCGTTGCGCGGGAAGTGGGCGAGCACGTGATGGTGGAAGTCGCGCCAGCCGAGCTGGCGGTGAAACGCCTCCGGGCCTTCGCCGTGTACGAGGCGGTTCTCGATCTGGCGCGGCGAGATGCAGCCGAAGTGAAGGTAGGGGGAGAGGCGGGAGCTTCCCTGCCGGCCGAGCGCGTCGCGACCTCGCCCGTACCCCGCCACCGATCCGTCGAGGAATCGATCGAGCGCCCGCCTCGCCTGCGTCTCGCCACCTGGCGCGGGATCGGTCACCTCTTGGGCGAGGCCGAGCGATTCGAGCGAGGGGATGCGACCCTTGCTCAGCTTCGCGGGCAGGGTCGGCAGCTCGGTCGGCGCATTGAGCAGCGGCCGTCGATCGGCCTCGAGCCAGGCGCGATAGAAGGGTGAGAACACGGTGTAGGGCCTGCCGGCATCGGTCGAGATCTCGTCGACCGCAGTCGCATTCAGGCCCGGGTGTGCGTGCAGCTCGAGTCCCACCTCGGCACAGGCCGCGCGCACCCGCGCGTCGCGCCGCCGCGCGAACGGGCCGACGTCGTCGCTGCAGTGGATCGCCTCGGCGTCGACCTCGCGCGCCAGGGCGACCAGCTCCTCCTCCGGCTTCCCCTGGCGGATCACCAGCCCCGACCCGCGCCGGCGAAGCTGCCGGTCGAGATCGACGAGGCATTCGAGCAGGAACTGGGTCCGAGGCCCGGAGGCGTGACGGCCTCCGAGCAGGCGGCGGTCGAAGCAGAAGACCGGCACCACGGGTCGATGGTCGTCGAGCGCCGCTCGCAGGGCGGGATGGTCGCGGATCCGCAGATCTCGCCGCAGCCAGAGGATGCCCGCAGGGCTCAAACCCATTCCCGGGTGCCGCTCAGGTCACGCGTCGTCATTCCCCCCAGCGTACAACTTGTTGAGAAAAATCTCTATCCTGCGTTCATGCTGTCGATCGGTGAGCTCTCGGAACGCACCGCGGTCGCGGCCGCAACGCTGCGCATGTGGGAGACCCGGCACGGGTTCCCGGCGCCGCTGCGGCTGAAGAGCGGACACCGTCGCTACGCCCCCGGCGACGTCGAGCTGGTTCGAGTGGTCCTGCGCGAGCGCGAGGGGGGGCTCTCGCTCGCGGCTGCGATCGGACGCGCACTCGCGTCCACCGCCCGTGGCGAGTCGTCGGTGTTCGCCGGCCTGCGCGGGCGACGACCCGAGATCCGACCGCAGCGGCTCGAGAAGTGGGCGCTGGTGCCGCTCAGCCACGCGATCGAGGACGAGTACCTGGCCAGCGGCGGGGGCGGCCTGCTGGCGGGCAGCTTTCAGCGTCCGGCCTTCTACCGTCGCGGGCAGCGGCGCTGGCGCGAGCTCTCCCGCCTCGCCGACGCCAGCGTCGTCCTCGCCGGCTTTCGCTCGCTTCGCCGTCCGGCCGCGGCGCCGATCGAGGTCCCGGTCGGCCCGGCGGATCCGTCGGCGCGCGAGTGGGCGGTGGTCTGCGACGCGCCCGGGTTCACTACCTGCCTGGTCGGGATCGAGGCGGCGGACCCCCCGCGGTCGGACCGCCGCCGCGGGTTCGACGTCATCTGGAGCTTCGATCCGGTCACCGTCCGCAGCGCGGCCGAGCTCGTGATCGGGATCGTCGCCGTCCGTGCCCCCGCGTGCGAGACGACGCTCAGGGCGGCGATCGAGCATCGACCCGGGCCGGGGCCGACGGCGACCGCGCTCGCTGCCTGTGAGCGGATGGTCGGCTACCTCGCCCGGGGCGCGCCGGATCGGACGGGATAGGAGTTGGGCATGCCGGCCACACAGATCCTCACCCGCGCCTTCGACCACGCCCTCGACCTCGCCGTGGTCCCCGGCTATTCGGCGCTCGGCTACCGGCTGCGAAGCCGGTTCTGGGACGCGGCGCCGATGCTCGACCGCCGGCGGGTGCTCGTCACCGGCGCGAGCTCGGGCATCGGCGAGGCGATCTGCGGGCAGCTCGCCCGCCGCGGCGCCTTGGTCCACATGCTGGTCCGCGATCCCGAGCGCGGCGAGCGCGCGCGCGAGCGAATCGCCGCCGGCCTCGCGGCGGATGGCAACCCGGCCGCGATGCGGCACCTGCGGCTCGAGCGCTGTGATCTCGCCGACCTCGGTGACCTGCGCGAGTTCGCCGCCCGCTTCGGCGACTCGGTCGACGAGCTCACCGGGCTCGTCCACAACGCCGGCGTGCTCACCGCGACCCGCGAGCGAAGCGTCGACGGCCACGAGCTCACCTTCGCGACCGGTGTCGTAGCGCCCTTTCTCCTCACCCGCCTTCTCGGTCCGGCCCTGCGCCGGGCCGCGGCGGCGAAGGTCGTCTTCGTCTCCTCGGCCGGCATGTACACGGCACGGCTCGCCGCTGACGACCTCGAGCTCGACCGGCGCGAGTTCGACGGACCGCGCTTCTACGCGCATGCCAAGCGCGCGCAGGTCGTGCTCGCGGAGCTGCTGGCCGAGCGTTTCGACGGCGGGGCCGCCGCGTTCGCGTCGATGCATCCGGGCTGGGTCGACACGCCGGGTCTGCGGGACTCGCTGCCGCGCTTTCATCGCCTCACACGGCCGATCCTGCGCGATCCGGGACAGGGCGCCGACACCGCCACCTGGCTGATCGCCGGCGACGACGCCGCCAAGCGCCCGGGGACGTTCTGGCACGACCGCCGGCCGCGGCCGAAGCACCTCGTCCCGTGGACTCGCGAGACGCCTGCAGACCGCGATCGCCTCTGGTCCGAGCTGATCCGGATCACGGCCGCGTTCGAACTACCCGGGGCGACCCGATGACTGGCGCAGTCGCTGTCATAGGCGCCGGGATCTCCGGCCTGGTGGCCGCGCGCGAGCTGCAGCGCGCCGGCTGGCGGGTCGACGTCTTCGAGGCGGCAAGCGAGGCCGGCGGTCACTCGAACACGGTCCATGTCGAGGACGACGCCGGCCGTCACGGGGTCGACACCGGGTTCATCGTCTTCAACGAGCGCAACTACCCAAACTTCGAGCGCCTGCTCGGCGAGTTGCGGATCCCAACCCAGTCGGCGCCGATGCACTTCTCCGTCTCCGACGAGCGCGGTGACTTCGAGTGGTCGAGCCGACCGCTGGGACTGTTCGCCAAGCCGGGCCATCTCGTCGACCCGCGCTTTCACAGGATGCTCGCCGACCTGGTCCGGTTCTTCCGCGAGGCGCGTGAGTTGCTCGATCGCGAGGGCGACAGCGAGTCGCTGCGCGCCTTCCTCGCCTCGCGCGGCTACTCGGAGTACTTCATCGAGCGACTGATCATCCCCCAGGTCTCGGCCGTCTGGTCGGCCGACCCGGAGGCCCTGTGGTCCTTCCCGGCGAATTTCCTCGCCCGATTCCTCGACAACCACGGCGCGCTGCAGCTCCGTGGGCGGCCTCGATGGCGATCGATCGTCGGCGGCTCGCGGCGCTACGTCGACGCGCTGGTGGAACCCTTTCGCGACCGGATCCGGCTCGCGACACCGGTCCGCGAGGTCCGTCGGCTGCCCGACCGGGTCGAGCTCGCGACCGATCTCGGACGCGAGTCATACGACCAGGTGGTGATCGCCACCCACTCCGACCAGGCGCTTGCGCTGCTCGCCGACCCGAGCCTCGCCGAGCGCGAGCTGCTCGGCGCGCTGCCCTATCAGGCGAACGAGACCGTGCTGCATACCGATCGCTCCTTGATGCCGAGGCGTCGCCGAGCCTGGGGGAGCTGGAACTTCCACCTCAGCGGCGCATCGGTCGGCCGGACGACGGTCACCTACGACATGAACCACCTCCAGCGTCTGCATGCCAGCCGCCGTTACCTCGTCACCCTCAACCGCAGCGCGGAGATCGATCCGGCGCAGGTGATCTACAGGACCACTTACGACCATCCGGTCCACACGCTCGAGGGCCTTCGGGCCCAGGGACGCTGGGCCGAGATCAGCGGCCGCAATCGCACCCACTACTGCGGTGCCTACTGGGGCTGGGGGTTTCACGAGGACGGCGTGGTCAGCGCCCTGCGGGCCTGCGAGCGGCTCGGGGCACTGGCTCGCGGGCGAGAGATCGAAGGCATCCGGCTGCCGGAGGAGCTCGCCGCGTGAGCGCTTCGGCGATCTACGAGGGTTGGGTCACGCACCGCCGCGTGGCGCCGGTCGAGAACGAGTTCCGCTATCGCGTCTGGATGCCGTTGCTCGACCTCGACGAGCTGCCGCAGGCGCTCGACCGCCATCCGCTGTGGTCCGCGCGACACCCGGCCCCGGTCCGGTTTCGCTCGCGGGACTTCCTCGCGCACGGGCGCACCGAAGCGCCGCTCGCGGAGCGCGCCCGAGAGCTGGTTCACGAGCAGCTCGGCGACGCGCCCGCGGGCCCTGTCAGGGTCCTCGCCAGTCCCCGGTTTCTCGGGATCGGGTTCAACCCGGTCAGCTTCGTCTACCTGCACGCCGAGGATGGCACGCTGGCGGCGCTGGTCGCCGAGGTGACCAACACCCCCTGGGGCGAGAGCCACCGCTACGTCGCGGGTCGAGCGGACGGCGCCGCGACGGTCCGGGGGCGGTTTCGCAAGCGGCTCCATGTCTCGCCGTTCATGGCGATGGATCAGTCCTACGAGCTCGACGCGAGCACGCCGGGCGGCGGGCTCTGGGTCTCGATTCGCTCCCGCCAGCACGGCCGGCTGCTGTTCGAGGCGACGCTGGCGCTGCGGCGACGCGAGCTCACCCGCCGGGCGATGACCCGCGTCCTCGTCGATTACCCGCCGAGCGCGCCGCTGACGCTGGCGCGGATCTACGCCAACGCCCTGAGGCTGCGACTGCGTGGCGTGCCCGTGCAGCGCCACCCGGCCGGCGGGCAGGCGTCAACGTAAGCGCGCGATCAGGGCGACCTCGTTCGCGTCCGTGTCTCGCGGGCCTGGGTGGAGGAAGTCGACGGCTTCGGCGATGTGATCACAGAACGCGCAGCGGAGCGCCGCCCGCGGCCGGATCCGCGGGGAGGGGGAGATCGGCAGCGCGCAACGTGGACAGGCGAGCGCCCCCACGGCGAGCACCTGCACCCCGCTGTCGAGCAGTCGCCGATGCTCTCCGATCGCCGAGTCGCCGCTGCGGCCGAGCCTGACGTCGGGCTCGCCGCGGTCTCCGGGGTCCGGCGCCAGCTCAAGTGCCATCGATCACCACCGCAGGAATAGTAGGGTCCGGGAGAGGCGATCCGCGGTCGTGGAGGAGAGGCAGTGAGCTACTTCGTAACCGGAGCGACGGGGTTCATCGGCCGAAACTTGGTCGAGCAGCTGCTCGAGCGCGAGGGGACGGTGTTCGTTCTCGTCCGGGAGGGCTCGAAGGGGCGGTTGGAGGAGCTTCGCAACCGCTGGGGCGTCGACGAGCATCAGGTGGTCGGGATCTCCGGCGATCTCTCCGAGCGGTGCCTGGGGGTCCCCGAGGACGATCTCGGTCGGCTCCGCGGCCGGGTCGATCACCTGTTCCATCTCGCGGCGATCTACGACATGACCGCCGACGCCGAGTCGCAGCGGATCGCCAACGTCGAGGGCACCCGGCACATGGTCGAGTTCGCGCATGCCGTCGGCGCCGGTTGCGTGCACATGGTCAGCTCGATCGCCGCGGCCGGGCTCTATCGCGGGACCTGGCGTGAGGACATGTTCGAGGAGGCGCAGAACCTCGACACACACCCCTACTTCCGCACCAAGCACGAGTCCGAGGCCGTCGTGCGCCACGAGTGCGAGCGGCCGTGGCGGGTCTATCGCCCCGGGATCGTGGTCGGCAACTCCGAGACCGGCGAGATGGACAAGGTCGACGGGCCCTACTACTTCTTCAAGCTGATCCGGCGGATCCGCAACACGGTCCCGCAATGGATGCCGATGCCCGGCATCGAAGGTCGCGAGATCAACATCGTGCCGGTTGACTTCGTGGTCCGGGCGATGGACCACATCGCCCACGTCGAGGGCCTCGACGGACGGGCCTTCAGCCTCACCGACCCCAAGCCCCCGACCGCCGGCGAGGTGATCGACATCTTCGCCCGCGCCGCTCACGCGCCCAAGTCCTCGGTCCGGCTGCCGGCCGGCGCGGTCGAGGCGCTCGAGCCGCTGGTGCGGATGGGCGTCTCGGTGACGCCGCTCGGCACGGCGCTCTCCGAGCGGGTGCTCGAGGACTTCGGGATCCCGCGCTCGGTGCTGGTCTACGTCAACTACCCGACCCACTTCGACTCGCGCCAGGCCGAGGCGGCGCTCGCGGGGACCGACATCAGGGTGCCGCCGCTGGAGGCCTATGCCGGCAAGCTCTGGGACTACTGGGAGCGCCACCTCGACCCGGACCTGTTCCGCGACCGCACCCTGCTCGGGGCCGCACGCGGGAGGCTCGGGTTGATCGGCGGCGTGACCGAGATCGTCAAGCAGCAGGTCCCGGACGAGCTCATGCGCCTTGGCCGCCGGCTGCAGGGCGTCGCCTCGTTGCAGAGCGCGGTTCAGGGAAAGGTCGTGCTGATCACCGGCGCCTCGTCGGGAATCGGCAAGGCGGCGGCGATGAAGGTCGCCGAGGCCGGGGGCACGGTCCTGCTCGTCGCCCGGACCCCGGAGAAGCTCGAGCTGACCCGGGACCAGATCCTCTCCGGCGGCGGGGTCGCCTACATCCATCCCTGCGACCTCTCGGACTTTGATGCGATCGAGCGGATGGCCGAGGAGGTGCTCGCCGAGCACGGGCACGTCGACGTCCTCGTCAACAACGCCGGTCGCTCGATCAGGCGCTCGATCGCCCTCTCCTACGACCGCCCGCACGATTTCGAGCGCACGATGCAGCTCAACTACCTCGGGGCTGTGCGCCTGATCCTCAAGCTGCTGCCGGTGATGCGCGAGCGCAAGTCGGGCCAGATCGTCAACGTGAGCTCGATCGGGGTGCAGACGAACATGCCCCGGTTCTCGGCCTACGTCGCCTCGAAGTCGGCGCTCGACGCCTTCTCGCGCTGCATCGCCTCGGAGATCATCGACGACGGCGTCCACGTGACGACGATCCACATGCCGCTCGTCCGCACACCGATGATCGCGCCGACGAAGATGTACGACCGCTTCCCGACGATCACCCCGGAGGAGGCGGCGGACATGATCTCCGAGGCGATCATCCACAAGCCGAAGCGGATCGCGACCCCGATGGGGACGCTGGGCCAGGTCCTCTACGCGCTCAACCCGAAGTCGATCGACTACATCCTCAACACCGCCTACCACCTGTTCCCCGACTCGAGCGCAGCCAAGGGCGAGAAGCGCGCCAAGCCCGAGCCGGGCGAGCCCCGGACCACCGACGAGCAGGCGAACAGCCAGCAGCTCCTGTTCGCCAACCTGATGCGGGGCGTGCACTGGTAGACGGCTCGCCGCCCGCCCCCCGGCTGCGCAAGCACTGGGGCTGGGGGTATGAGGACCAGCAGCCCTCGGCCGCCGAGCTGCGCGCGTCGGCGGCCGAGATCCGGGCCCGGCTCGGGTTCGGCGGCGAGGCCGAGCAGCCGGTCGCGCTCGAGGCGATCGAGCTGCAGCCGCCCGCCCTGGCGCCACCCGCCTCGCTGGCCGGGATCGTCGCGGCGGACCACCGCGACCGCGTCACGCACGCGCTCGGCAAGGCCTACCGCGACGTCGTCCGCGGCTTTCGGGGCCGGATCGAGCATCCGCCGGACCTGGTCGCGCGGCCGCGCGACGAGGCCGAGCTCGAGGCCGTGCTCGCCTGGTGCGCCGACGCGGGCGCGGCCACGATCCCCTACGGCGGCGGGACCAGCGTCGTCGGGGGGATCGAGCCGCGGGTCGACGAGCGCTACCGGGCGGCGGTGACGCTCGACCTCGCGGCGCTCGACCGAGTGCTCGAGGTCGATTCGGTCTCGCGGTGCGCGCGGATCCAGGCCGGGATCCTCGGTCCGGCGCTCAACGCCCAGCTCGCCGAGCACGGCCTCACCCTGCGCCACTTTCCGCAATCGTTCGAGTACTCGAGCCTCGGCGGATGGATCGCGACCAGGGCCGGCGGCCACTTCGCCACCGTCTGGACCCACATCGACGACCTGGTCGAGTCGGTGCGGGCGATCTCGCCCGCCGGCATCTGGGAGAGCCGCCGGCTGCCCGGCTCGGGAGCGGGGCCGAGTCCCGACCGCCTGTTGATCGGCTCGGAGGGGATCCTCGGCCTGATCACCGAGGCCTGGGTTCGCGTCCACGAGCGCCCGGCCCACAAGCTCTCGAGCGCGGTGGCGTTCGACACCTTCGCCGCCGGATCCGAGGCGGTCAGGGCGCTCGCCCAGTCGGGGCTCAACCCGGCCAACTGCCGGCTCCTCGACGAGGCCGAGTCGGCGCTCACGCACGCGTCAGAGGACGGGCGGGCGACGCTCGTGCTCGGCTTCGAATCCCCACACCACCCCGTCGACGCACTCATGGACCAGGCTCTCGAGCTGACGCGAGATCACGGCGGCCGGGCGCAGCGACGTCCGAACGGTGAGCGGCCAGCGGCCGGTGCCGACGCCGTATCAGCCTGGCGCCACGCCTTCCTCGCCGCTCCCTACCTGCGCGACACCCTGGTCGCGGTCGGCGTCCTCTCCGAGACCTTCGAGACCGCGATCACCTGGGATCGGTTCGAGGAGTTCCACGCCACCGTCAGCGAGGCGGCCCGCGCGGTCGTCGCCGACGTCTGCGGCGCCCCGGCACGCGGCGAGGGTGCGCCGAAGCTGCTCTGCCGGTTCACCCACGTCTACCCGGACGGGCCGGCGCCCTACTACACCGTCCTCGCTCCGGCTCGGCGCGGGAGCGAGGTGGAGCAGTGGGACGAGATCAAGGCCGCGGTCTCTGAGGCGCTGATCGAAGCCGGCGGCACGATCACCCACCATCACGCCGTCGGCCGAGACCATCGGCCGTGGTACGACCGCCAGCGCCCGGGACCGTTCGCGGCGGCGCTGCGGGCGGCGAAGCGCGAGCTCGATCCGCGCGGGGTGCTCAATCCGGGCGTCCTGATCGACCCCGCCGAATAGAGTTCGCCGGCCGATGCCGCCGCTGATCCGGGCCCTGCGCCCACAGGAGTGGATCAAGAACCTGCTCGTGTTCGCCGGCCTGCTCTTCTCGGGCAAGCTCGACGAGGGTGAGCAGGTGGTGGCGGCGACCCTCGCCTTCGTCGCCTTCTGCGGCATCTCCAGCGCCGGCTATCTGCTCAACGACCTGCTCGACCGCGAGCACGACCGCCATCACTCGGAGAAGCGCCACCGGCCGATCGCCAGCGGCGCGGTCGGTGCCGGCGCCGCGACCGCGCTCGCGCTCGTCCTCGGCGCCGGCGCGATCGGGCTCGGGCTCGCGGTCGAAGCCGAGGTCGGGGCGATGGTCGCGCTCTACGGCGTGATCACGACCGCCTACTCGCTGGTGCTCAAGCGGCTGGTGATCATCGACGTGATGGCGATCGCGTCGCTGTTCATCCTCAGGGTGGTCGCCGGCGCGGTGGCGGTCGAGGCGCAGGCGTCGGAGTTCCTGCTCGTCTGCACCGGCTTCCTCGCCCTCTTCCTCGGCTTCACCAAGCGCCGGCAAGAGGCGATGTTGGAAGGAGACACCAAAGTTCCGCCCGCCTCCTCAGCTTCGCTTCCGGGGGCGGCCGGGTCAGCTGAGGGTCCCCTGGACCCTTTGACTCGGCCCGTGCTCGAGCACTACTCGCTGCCCTTCCTCGATCAGATGATCGCCATGGTCACGGCGGCCGCGATCATCAGCTACGTCATCTACGCGGTCGACTCGCCTCTGGTCGGGTCGCGGATGCTGGCCACGGCGCCGTCGATGCTCTACGGGATCTTCCGCTACCTGTACCTGATCTACGACCGCCGCGATACCCGCTCGACCGCCGCGATCCTCTCCCACGACCCGGGGATCATCTTCGCCGCCGTGAGCTGGGTCGGCTCAGCCGTCGTCGCCCTGTACCTGACCGACTGAGGAATTGGGAATCAATCGACTAGATTCAGCGCTCCCGTGGACCTGACGCTGACCAGCGACGAGCGGGCGTTCCGCGACGAGCTGCGCGCCTGGGTCGAGGCCAACCATCCCGGACCGGCCCCGCAGGGTGGCGACCAGGAGCAGTTCGAGTTCGAGCGCGAGTGGCAGCGCCGGCTGCACGCCGCCGGCTGGGCCGGGGTCTCATGGCCGAAGGAGTACGGCGGCCGCGGCGCGACCCTGATCGAGCAGGCGATCTTCGGCGAGGAGCTCGCCCGGGCCAAGGCGCCGCGGCCGGCCAACGTGCTCGGGCTGGTGATGGGCGGGCCGGTGGTGATCGCGCACGGCACGAGCGAGCAGAAGGAGCGCTTCCTGGAGCCGATCCTCTCCGCCGAGGAGATCTGGTGCCAGGGTTTCTCCGAGCCGGAGTCCGGGTCCGACCTCGCCTCGCTGAAGACCAAGGCGGTGCCCGAGAACGGCGGCTGGCGGGTGACCGGTCAGAAGGTGTGGACGACGTTCGCCCACGAGGCGAAGTGGTGCATGCTCGTCGCCCGCACCGATCCGGACGTGCCCAAGCACAAGGGGCTGACCTACTTCCTCATGGACATGGAGCAGGACGAGGTCGAGGTCCGGCCCCTGCGCCAGATCACCGGCGAGGCCGAATTCAACGAGCTCTTCATCGAGGACGCCTACGTGCCCGACGAGAACGTCGTCGGCGGGGTCGGCAACGGCTGGATGGTCGCGATTACGACGCTGATGAACGAGCGTGCCGGTCTCGGCGCCTCGGCGGCGCTCGGGCTCAGCAACTCGCTCGACGAGCTGGTTGAGCTGGCGCGCGGGCGCGGCCTCGCCGACGACCCACTGGTCCGCGACAAGATCGCTCGGCTGAAGATCGGGATCGAGGGCCTGCGGCTGGGAGCAATGCGCTCCCTGACTCAGACGATGAAGGTCGGGACGCCCGGGCCCGAGGGCTCGATCGCGAAGCTTCAGTGGTCATCGACCAACCAGGCGCTGACCGAGCTCGCGGTCGAGGTCGGCGGGGTCGAGGCCCTGCGGGCGGACGACCTCTGGGCCTATCGGTTCCTGCGTTCGCGCGCCAACTCGATCGAGGGCGGGACCAGCGACGTGCTCCGCAACATCGTCGCCGAACGGGTGCTCGGCCTCCCCAAGCTGAGGTAGCGAGAGAGCGTGGAGTTCGACTTCAACGACACCCAGCGCGAGATCAAGGCGACCGCGCACGACTTCCTCGCCAGTCGCTTCCGGCCCGAGAAGGTGCGCGAGCTCGCCGAGTCCGAGAGCCCCTACGACGATCAGCTCTGGGAGCAGATCTGCGAGCTCGGCTGGCCGGGGATCGCGGTCGCCGAGCAGTACGGAGGCCTCGGGCTCGGCACCGTCGAGCTGGTGATCCTGCTCGAGGAGCTCGGCTACGCCTGCGCCCCAGCCCCGCTGATCTCGAACGCGATCGCGGGCCTGGCGATCGAGACCGCGGGGTCGGACGAGCAGCACCAGCGCTGGCTGCCCGGGATCGCCTCCGGCAAGGCTCGCGGAGCCGCCGAGCTCACCGCCGATCCGGAGCCGGTCGTCGGCGCGGCCGGGGGCAGCGCGGTGCTCGTGCTCGCCGACGGCGACGGCGCCAAGCTGATCGAGACCGAGAGCGCGACGCTCGAGCGACTCAACCTGATCGACACCACGCGCGCCTATTACCGCGTTCGCACTGAGGGCGGGGAGCCCTTGCCAGGAGACGTGCAGCCGGCGGTCGACAGGGCCGCGGTCGCGCTCGCCGCTGAGCTGGTCGGGGTCGCGCAGCGAGCGCTCGAGATGGCGGTCGCCTACGCCCGAGAGCGGCAGCAGTTCGGGCGCCCGATCGGCGCCTATCAGGCGGTCTCGCACCGGCTCGCGGACATGCTCTGGGAGGTCGAGGAAGCGCGTTCGCTGACCTACTACGCCGCCTGGGCGGCGGATGCGGAGCCACAGTCGCTGGCGCTCGCCGCCTCGATGGCGAAGGCGCGCGCGTCGGACGCCGCCTCGACCGTCACCCACCAGGCGATCCAGACCCTCGGCGGGATCGGCTTCACCTGGGAGCACGACGTCCACTTCCTGCTCAAGCGGGCGCGCGTCGGCGCCCAGATGCTCGGCAGCGCCCGCCTGCACCGCGAGCGCGTCGCCGAGCTGGTCGGGCTCGGCCCGGCGACCTGACTCAGCCGACCTGGGAATCGGCCAGGATCTCGGCATCCGAGACGAGCTTCACCGCCCCGTCGAGCGTGTACTCGACGTCGACCGTCTCGTGCTTGCGGTAGGTGCCGAAGAGGCCCAGATACATCGCCGCCCAGCGCCCCGCGGTGACCTTCTCCTTGACGATCGGGCGGGCGAAGACGATCCCGGCGCCCTCGAGCTCGTAGTCGACGCCCGCGGTCTGCTCGACTCCGTTGACGTAGACGCGGATCGGACGCTTCGCCCCGCGCGGCAGCCGCACCCTGCGGCCGGCGGCATAGCTTCCCTTCGGGACCTCGGCTTCCTGGCGCTTCACCGGGCTGACCTTAGCCCTCGAGCTCGCGCGCGATCGCAGCGTACGGGGGCTCGCTCGCTTCCGGCTCCAGCGGCCGTCGCGCGACGCCGCCGGCGAAGGCGACGATCGAGCCGTCACCCATCACGTCGATCCCGGCGCTGCGGCCGCGGAAGATCGACCCGGTCGAGATCTCGAGCCGGGCGGCGACCCGCTCGGAGGGCTCGAACTCGCGCAGCATCTTGACGCTCGCCAGATTGGTGCCGGCGCGGATCCGCTCGACCTGGGCCTGCAACGCGGCGAGCGCCGCCTGCAGGTCGGGGTAACGCTGCCGCGTGACCCGCGGCCCGTGCCGGATTGTGAGCCGGAACCCCAGCGTGCTCAGGCGCCGCGGCGGACCAGCTTCGGCCGCCGGGCCGGCGGCCCGACGATCTTCTCCGGGCCGGAGCGCTCCGCGATCGGCAGGTACTCGCGCCCGCGCTCGCCGGTGTAGATCTGGCGCGGCCGAGCGATCTTCTGGTCCTCGTCCTCGTTCAGCTCCATCCACTGCGCGACCCAGCCCGAAGTCCGCGGGATCGCGAAGATGACCGTGAACATGTCGGTCGGGATCCGCAGCGCCTCGTAGATCAGCCCCGAGTAGAAGTCGACGTTCGGATAGAGCTTGCGCGAGGTGAAGAACTCGTCGTCGAGGGCGCGCTTCTCGAGCTCGACCGCGATGTCGAGCAGCCGGTTCTCTCCGGTTGCCTCGAGCACCTCGTCGACGTTCTTCTTGATGATCCGCGCTCGCGGGTCGTAGTTCTTGTAGACGCGGTGCCCGAAACCCATCAGCCGCTCCTCGCGGTTCTTCACCCCCTCGAGGAAGCCGGGAACGTTCTCGGTGCTCTCGATCCGCCGCAGCATCTTCAGCACCGCCTCGTTGGCCCCGCCGTGCAGCGGGCCGTATAGCGCCGCCACCCCCGCCGCGACGGCGGAGTACGGATCGACGTGCGACGAGCCGACCGAGCGCACCGCGTTGGTCGAGCAGTTCTGCTCGTGGTCCGCGTGCAGGATGAAGAGCACGTCGAGCGCCTTCGCCAAGCGGTCGTCGGGGTGGTACTTGAACTCCGTCTTCTTGAACATCATCGAGAGGAAGTTCTCGGCGTAGCTGAGCTCGTTGTCCGGGTAGACATAGGGCAGTCCCAGGTTGTGGCGGTAGGCGAAGGCGGCCAGGGTGGGCACCTTGGCGATCAGTCTGATCGCCGCCATATAGCGCTCCTCGGGATCGTCGATCTGCTTCGCGTCGGGATAGAAGGTCGAGAGCGCGCCGACGCTGGAGAGCAGCATGCCCATCGGGTGGGCGTCGTAGCGAAACGTCTCCAGCAGGTGCTTGATGTCCTCGTGGACGAAGGTGTGATGGGTAACGTCGAAGACCCAGCGCTCGAGCTGGGCGGCGGTCGGGAGCTCGCCGAAGACGAGCAGGTAGGCGACCTCAAGGTAGGTCGAGTGCTCGCAGAGCTGCTCGATCGAGTAGCCGCGGTGCTCCAGGATTCCGGCCTCGCCGTCGATGTAGGTGATCGCCGACTGGCAGGAGGCCGTGTTCGTGAACGCCGGGTCGTAGGTCATCAGGCCGAAATCGTCCTCTGAGACCTTGATCTGGCGCAGGTCGAGCGCCCGCACCGTCCCGTCAGTCACCTCGAGCTCGTAGGTCTCGCCGGTGCGGTTGTCGGTGACGGTCAAAGTCTCGGCCGTTCGCTCGGCCGTCGCGGCACCGCTGCCGTCTTGGGAACTCCGCTGCTCGTCGGCCATCGCCTCTCCTCGATCGATCGCTCGGTCGCGCTCATTCTCGCAGCTACGAGACTCCACTCGGGGCGACGGTGATCGACCGGCTCAGCGGACGATCGGCGTCTCCTCGAAGTGGGTCAGGCGCTTGAACGCGCTCAGGCGCTCGGCGATCTCGGTTTCGGAAAGGCGGGTGAGTCGGGCGGTCCCGAAGTCCTCGACGTTGAACGAGGCCATCACCGAGCCGTAGGCCATCGCCTGGCGCAGGGAGCGCTCGTCGTGCACCCCGGTGACCCGGACCGCGTCGAGGTAGCCGAGGAAGCCGCCGGCGAAGCTGTCGCCGGCGCCGGTCGGGTCCCAGACGTCCTCCAGCGGCATCCCGGGGATCGCGAACGACTCATCGGCGGTGAACAGCGCGGCCCCGTATTCGCCGCGCTTGGCGACCACCACATCGGGGCCGATCTCGATCGCCTCCCGCGCGGCCTGGACGAGGTTCGGCCGCTCGGTCAGCATCCTCAGCTCGGCGTCGTTGAGCAGCAGGCAGTCGACCTCGCTGATCGCCGCGAGGAGCGAGTCACGCGCGGTCTCGATCCAGAGGTTCATCGAGTCCAGCGCCGCGAAGCTCGCCGACGACTGCCGCCGGACGTCGCGCTGCAGCTCGGGCTGGATGTTGCCGAGAAAGAGCATCTGCGCCTCGCACGATCCGGGCGAGAGCTTGGGCTGGAAGTCGGCGAACACGTTGAGCTGGGTGTCGTCGGTGTGGGCGACGTTCATGTCGTGCTCGTAATGGCCGCGCCAGACGAAGGTCGCGCCCCCGGCGACGCGCTCGATGTCCTCGGTCTCGATCCCGCGCTCGTTGAGCACCGCGAGGTGCTCGGAGCCGAAGTCGTCGCCGACCGGCCCGACGACCCGGACATCGGTGAAGAAGCTGGCCGCGAGCGCGAAGTGCACCGCCGAGCCCCCGAGCATCCGCTCGCGCTCCCCGAATGGGGTCTGGACGCTGTCGAAGGCGATCGATCCGACCACGGTCAGGGCCACGGCTGCGGCATCCTGACAGACTCATCCGCGATGAGAGCGATCCGCATCCAGCAGTTCGGGGGCCCCGAGGTCATGGAGCTCGCCGACCTGCCTGATCCCGACCCCGCCGAGGGAGAGGTCGTTGTCGACGTCGCACGCGCCGGTGTCAACTTCGCCGACACTCACGCGACCCGCAACGACTACCTCGCCGAGCAGACCCTGCCGCTGGTTCCCGGGGCCGAGGTGTCGGGAACGACGCCGGATGGCCGCCGGGTCGCCTCGATTCTCGCCTCGGGCGGGTACGCGTCGAAGGTCGCGGTCCCGGAGCGCTGGCTGGTGCCGGTCCCCGACGCCGTCTCCGACGACCAGGCGGCGGGACTTCTGCTCCAGGGCCTGACCGCGCACGCACTCGTGCATCGGTGCGCCCGCCTGCAGCCCGGCGAGACGGTCGTCGTCCAGGCGGCCGGCGGCGGCACGGGGACGCTCGCCGTGCAGCTCGCCAAGCGGGCGGGGGCGCGGGTCGTCGCGCTCGCGTCGACCCCCGAGAAGCGCGAGCTCGCCCAGCGGCTCGGCGCCGACGCGGCGGTCGATTCGCGCGCCGAGCAGCTCGGCGAGGCGATCCTCGCCGCCAACGACGGACGCGAGGTCGACGCGGTGCTCGAGATGACCGGCGGGCCGACCTTCGAGGCCTGCCTGCGCACGCTGGCCCCGTTCGGCCGTCACGTCGTCTTCGGGATCGCGTCGCGCGAGCCGAACGAGGTCTCGACCGGCCACTTGCTGCGCCATTCGCGCTCGCTGATCGGGTTCTGGCTCATGCACCTGGTCCCGCACCGCGAGCAGGTCGCGGCGATGATCGGCGACCTGCTCGGGGCGGTCGCCTCGGGCGAGCTCGAGATAGTCGTCGGGGACGTTTACCCGCTTGCGGAAGCGCGCCGCGCCCACGAGGACCTCGCCGGGCGCGGGACCCGGGGCAAGCTGCTGCTCGACCCGACCCGATGACCGGATTCTCGGACCTTGGTCTCCGCGAGGAGATCCTGCTCGCGCTCGACGAGCTCGGCTACACCGAGCCGACGGCGATCCAAGAGCAGGCGATCCCGGAGCTGCTCGCCGGCCATGACGTGATCGGCCAGGCGCAGACCGGGACCGGGAAGACGGCCGCCTTCGGCCTGCCGCTGCTCCAGTACCTCGACCCCGGCTCCGAGGACACCCAGGCGATCGTGCTGACGCCAACCCGCGAGCTCTGCATCCAGGTCACCCAGGCGCTGCGCGCCTACGCCGAGCATCGCGCGATCGAGGTCGTCGCCGTGTTCGGCGGGGCGCCGATCTCGACCCAGCAGTCCCGCCTCCGGCGTGGGGCCCATGTCGTCGTCGCCACCGTCGGCCGGATGATGGACCTGATCTCGCGGCGCTCGCTCGTGCTCACTTCGGCCCGCTACGTGGTCCTCGACGAGGCCGACGAGATGCTCGACCTGGGCTTCATCGAGGACGTCGAGAAGATCCTCCGCATGTGTCCCTCGGGCCGCCAGACTTCGCTGTTCTCGGCCACCATACCGCCGCCGATCGCGCGCCTCGCCGAGCAGTACATGTACGAGCCGGTGACGATCAAGGTGACGCCGAAGCAGCTCACCGTGGACGCGATCGAGCAGGCCTACGTGGAGGTCGAGCCGCGCAACAAGACCACGCGATTGATCGAGGTCCTGCGGGCCGAGGAGCCGGAGCAGGCGATCATCTTCTGCCGGACGAAGATCGGCGCGGCGCGGCTCGACGACCAGCTTCGCGATCGTGGCCTGCGAGTCAAGGCCCTGCACGGTGACATGAGCCAGGGCCAGCGAGACGGGGTGATGATCCAGTTCAAGGAGCACAAGCTGCCGCTGCTGGTCGCCACCGACGTCGCCGCGCGCGGGCTCGACATCGAGCACGTCACCCACGTGATCAACTACGACATGCCGAACAACACCGAGATCTACGTGCACCGGATCGGCCGTACCGGCCGGGTCGGGCGAACCGGCCGCGCGATCACCTTCGCCACCGCGAAGCAGCGCGACGAGATCCCGCGGATCGAGCGCGAGGCAAAGACCGTGATCGGCGAGTGGGAGCCGCCCGAGGAGCGGATCGAGCACGCGCCGCGGCCGCGACGGCGCGACCACGAGACCGAGCGTCGGCCTGAACCCGAGGCCAGGCCGCAGGCCGAGTCCGGCGAGGGTCGCGTGAAGCTGTTCGTCAACCGCGGCCTGCGCAGCGGGATCAGCGAGGAGAAGCTGCGCTGGGCGCTGACCGAGGGCGCGGTGATCCCGGATGCCGAGATCAGCGCGATCCGCGTCCTGGAGCGGTTCTCATTCGTCGAGCTCCCCGATCAGCAGGCGAAGCTCGCGCTCGAGCGGCTCGACGGGACCAAGCTCGAGGGCAAGCAGATCCGGGTCGAGTACGCGAAGGGGTAGCCCGGCGTCGTCGACGCGCCCAATCTCCGGCTGGACCCGCTGGACCGTTCTCGCACCGACCCTGCTCGCAGCGGGGCTGGCGCTCGCCTACCTGGCCTGGGCCCCGGCGAGCCAGGACCTCGCCGCGGCCACCTTTCGGGCCGAGTTCTTCGAGCGCAACGCGTTCGAGAGCTTCAACGAGCTCTGGTACTCCGGCCACAACCTGCTCTCCTACAGCGTCGTCTACCCGCCGATCGCCGCCCTTCTCGGCGTCCGCGTGACCGGAGCGATCGCCGTCGTCGCTGCGGCGGCAATCTTCGCCGAGCTCACCCGCCGGCGCTTTGGCGACGCGGCCCTCGTGCCGGCCCTCTGGTTCGGCGCCGGCGTCGCGCTGTGGCTGTTGACCGGGCGGATGCCGTTCCTCGCCGCGGTGCCGCTCGGGCTCGCCGCCCTGCTCGCGGTCGACCATGGCCGCCCGACCGTGGCGACCGCGCTGGCGGCGCTCACCGCCCTCACGAGCCCGGTCGCTGGCCTCTTCGTCGCCCTCGCGGGCGGGGCGATCGCGCTCTCCGGCGAGCGCCGGACGGGGCTCTGGGTGGCGCTCGGGGGTGTCGTCCCGACGATCGTCCTCAACCTGGCCTACCCGGTCGGGGGCAGCGAGCCGTTTCGCTTCTCGGCCTTCATCGCGGTCCCGCTGCTTGCCCTGGCGGTGATCTGGCTGGTGCCAGAGCGCTACCGGGCGCTGCGGATCGGCGCGCTGCTGTACGCGGCGTTGACCCTGGCCGTGTTCCTGGTCCCGAACGCGCTCGGCGGCAACGTCACTCGGCTCGGGGCGCTGTTCGCGGGCCCCGTGCTCGCGCTGGTGCTCTGGCCGCGGGGCCGTCTGCTGGTGCTGGCGGTCTCGCTGCCGCTGCTCTACTGGCAGCTGGTTGCCCCGATCCGGGACCTGGGTAAGGCCGCCGGGGATCCGGCCACCGAGCGTGCCTTCTACGCCCCGCTGCTCGCCGAGCTCGATCACCGCCCCGCCGTCACCCGGATCCAGATCCCGCCGACCGAGAACCGCTGGGAGGCCGCCTACGTGGCCCCGCGCTATCCGATCGCCCGCGGCTGGTTGCGCCAACTGGAGTCCGAGGACTTCGACCTGTTCACGGACTCGAACCTCACCGCCGATGCCTACCGTGAGTGGCTGGCCGAGCACGAGGTCGGCTACGTCGCCGTCGCCGACGCCGACCTCGACTACCTGGCCGAGGACGAGGTTGCCTTGATCGACGACGGCCTCGACTACCTGGCGCCGATCTGGCGAGGCGACGATTGGCGCCTCTACCGGGTCGGGAGAACCTAGACCCCGACACCGAGCCCGACGCCGAGCAGCCGCTCGAGCCGGGGGATGGTTTCGGCCGCATCGCGGTGGCGGACGGCGGTCATCCCAACCGCCTCCGCCCCGATGCAGTTCTCGCGCAGGTCGTCGACGAAGACAGCCGCGGTCGGCTCGATTCCGAGTCGTTCGCAGGCGAGCCGGTAGATCTCGGGCTGGGGCTTGTGCAGGCCGACCTCGCCCGAGATCACCGTGGTCTCGAAGAGCTTCATCGGCGCGCGGTCATAGATCCCCAGGCCCCAGGAGTTCGTGATCAGCCCGGTCCGGACTCCGGCGCCGCGCGCCGCGCGTACGGCGCCGATCATCGCCTCGTCCGGCTGCAGGTCGGCGAACATCCGGCCGATCAGGCCGGCGTGGTCGGCGAGTCCGAGCAGCTCCCCGAACCGGCGCTCGAAGTCGGGGTCCGCGAGCTCGCCGGTCTCCAGGCCGCGAAGCAGGGCCAACGCCTCGCGGTCGCCGCGGAACAGCTCGCGGACCGCTTCGGGCGCCAGCCCCTCGCGCTCGCAGAATGACCGGAAGGCAACCCAGATATCGCTCGTCAGCACACCGCCGAAGTCGACGACAAGGGCCATATGCTTGCGCGCCATGGCCGAGCAGGCTAGCGACGCTCTCGAGGTCCCCCGGATCGAGTCCTGGTTCGCTGCGCACGCCGGACCGGTCGAGTTGCCGCTCGCCTTCGAGCAGATCGCCGGCGGGCGCTCGAACCTCACCTTCGCGGTCTCCGACGCAGCCGGACGGCGGTGGGCGCTACGCCGGCCCCCGCTCGGCAAGCGCCTCGCCTCCGCCCACGACATGGGCCGTGAGTTTCGGATCATCAGCGCCCTGGCGGACACCGCGGTCCCGGTCGCCCCGACGGTCGGCCTCGCCGAGGACGCGGACGAGCCCTTCTACGTCATGCACTGGGTCGAGGGTCCGGTGCTGCGTACGCTTGCGGACGCCGAGCTGTTCCCCGACTCGGCCGACCGCCACGCGATCGCCGAGCGGGTGGTCGACACCCTGGTCGCGATCCACGCCGTCGATCCCGATGCCGTCGGTCTTGGCGAGCTGGCCCGCAGGTCCGACTACGTCGCCCGCCAGCTGCGCCGCTGGCGCGGTCAGTGGGAAAAGCAGCACACCCGCGAGCTGCCCCTGATCGAGGAGGTCGGGGATCGGCTCGCCGCCCGGATCCCCGAGCAGGGCCCGGCGACGATCGTGCATGGCGACTACCGGCTCGACAACATGATCCTCACCTCCGACGGCGAGGTCGCCGCGGTCGTCGACTGGGAGCTGGCGACGCTCGGCGACCCGCTCGCCGACGTCGGGTTGCTGCTCGTCTACTGGGGCGAGGACGGCGATCAGCTGATCCCGCTGCTCGAGCCGGCGACGATGGCGCCGGGGTTCCTGACCCGCGACGAGGTGGCCGGGCGTTATGCGGAGCGCTCGGGGCGCGACCTCTCGCAGATCGACTTCTACGTCGCCCTGGCGCTGTGGAAGCTGGCGATCATCCTCGAGGGCGTCTTCGCCCGCTACTCGGCGGGCCAGTACGGCGAAGCCGACGCCGACGAGGGCCTGCAGCGCTTCGCGCGCAGCGTCGAGCGCCTCGCTCGCGCCGCCGACGATGCGGAGCGGCGGCTGGCCTGAGCATCATCGGCGTCCGGACGAGACCGCCGGGCTCGCCGGCTCGCCGTCCGCGTCCCGCCGCGCCCACCGGTTCAGCTCCCGACGCGCGATCACCATCTTGTGCACCTCGTCGGGACCGTCGGCGACCTTCAACATCCGCGAATAGCGCCACATCCCCGCCAGCGGAGTGTCGTCCGACATCCCCAGCGCGCCGTGAACCTGGATCGCGCGGTCGAGCACGTCCATGACCACGTTCGCGGCGACGACCTTGATCATCGAGATCTCGCGGCGCGCCTCCTTCTTGCCGTAGGTGTCCATGCGCCAAGCTGCGCTCAGGGTGAGCAGACGGGCCTGCTCGGTCTCGATCCGCGAGCGGGCGATGAAGTCCTGCACGAACTGCTTCTCGGCCAACGGCCCGCCGAACGCCTCGCGCTCGTGCGCGCGTCGGCACATCATCTCGATCGCCCGCTCACAGGTTCCGATCGCCCGCATGCAGTGATGGATCCGGCCCGGGCCGAGCCGGTCCTGGGCGATCGCAAAGCCCGCCTGGCGCGGACCGAGCAGGTTCTCGGCCGGGACGCGACAGCCCTCGTAGCGGATCTCGCAGTGCCCCGGCCCGCCGTCGTGGCCCATCACCGGCACCGGGCGGACGAGATCGAAGCCGGGTGTGTCGGTCGGGACCAGGATCATCGACGCTCGTGCGTATCGGTGTGCCTCGGGATCGGTGATCACCATCGCGATCGCGACCGAGGCTCCGACGGCGCCGGAGGTGAACCACTTGTGGCCGTCGATCACCCACTCGGACCCGTCGAGCACCGCGCGGGTGAGCAGCGTGGTCGGGTCCGAGCCCGCCACCTCGGGCTCGGTCATCGAAAAGCAGGAGCGGATCTCGCCGCCGAGCAGCGGCGCCAGCCACTGGCCCCGCTGGGCCTCGGTGCCGTGCTCGGCGAGGATCTCCGCGTTACCCGTGTCGGGAGCGGCGCAGTTGAACGCCATCGGCGCGATCGCGGGGCTGCGCCCCATCTCCTCGCAGAGGACCCCGTACTCCCAGTTGCTCAGTCCCACCCCGTGCTCTGAGTCCGGCATGAACAGGTTCCAGAGGCCCTCCGAGCGGGCCCGCTCGCGGATCTCGACCAGGATCTCGGGATAGGCGGTTCCGGACTCGACCGTGACCTCGTCGTCGAGCGCCGTCAGCGCCTCGGCCTCGACCGGGTACACGTGTGCAGCGATGAACTCCCGGACCCGGTCACGCAGTTCGGTGACTCGGGGACTGAGCTCGAAGTCCATCTAGAACGCGAGTGGAACGTACTCGCGCGGAAAGCCCGAGGGACCGAAGAACCAGCTCTCGATCGCGTAGCGGGTCTTGGTCATCGACGGATCGGTCGCCGTCGTGTGCAGGAACATGTCGTCGAACAGGAGCACGTCGCCCGCCTCGAAGATCGGTCGCAGGACTCCGGCCTCACCCGCCGCTTCCTCGGCCACCTCAGGTCCCACCGACCAGTCGAAGGTCGCTCCGCGGGTCCCGGTCTCGACGATCTCCTCGAGCCGGCGCGGGACGATGTCCATCCCCGGCGCGACGTCGCCGCAGCGCGTCAGCGCGATCCACACGTTCATCGCCCTGACCCCGTCGCCGAGGAAGGCGCCGTCCTGGTGCCAGCCGACGCCGGTGTCGGGGTCGACCTTGCGCAGCGTGCACTTGTTGACCGAGATCGCCGGCCGCTCGCCGAGGTAGTCGCTGATCAGCCGCTGCAGGCCGGCGCGCTCGAGCTTCTCCAGCACGTCGAACATCAGCCGCGGGGAGTCGGCCCCCCAGATTCCGCCGCCGCCGGTGACCCAGCTGCGCTCCGCCGAGAGGTCGTACTGGGCCTCGGGCTCGAACTCCTCGTAGTAGCCGCCCTCACCGGCGCCGTTGCCGGCGAGAAACGTGTCGCGAGCCTGAAAGGAGCGCTCGACCTCGGCCGCCATCTCGGCCGCGTCGTCGGGCTCGATCACCCCGCGGATCAGCAGGCAGCCGTGGCGAAGGATGCCGGCTCGCAGCAGTCCGGGGCTGAGCTGGTCGGTGCGGATGACCGGCAGGCCCGGCCCGTTCGCCTCTGGGAGCGCGTCGAAGTCCGCCTCCGGCAGCGGCGGCGGCTGGGCTCCGGGATCGGCGAGATCGGCGCCCGCACGGTGGCGGAGCAGCAGGATTCGGCGCTCGATCTCCGGATCGCGGCGCTCGCGATTCGCCCGGGTCAGCTCGCCGATCTCGGCGAACATCTCCTCCGGGGACTGCGGATCCGCGACGGCGGTCGACTGGGCTTGCTTGCGGCGAAAGATCATCGCTAAGGGGGCGCCTCCGAGCCGGGAACGCTAGCAGGGAGGCGCGGCCCCGGCGCGCTCGGCCGCCACGGCTAGAGCGGCCGAGCCGGGACGCCCGCCACCGTCGCGCCGGCGGCGACATCCTTGGTCACCACGGCGTTGGCGCCGATCCGCGCCCCGGCCCCGATTCGCAACGGGCCGAGGATCCGGGCCCCGGTGCCGACGTACACACGCTCCTCGATCACCGGGCCCTCGAAGCTGCCGGCGCGCAGCCCGATGCTGACGAACGGCGCGATCACGGTCCCGGTCTGGATCAGGGTGAGGCCGTCGAGCACGACCTGTCCGTGGGCGATCTGCACCCCCGGCTCGATCACGACCGGGTCTCCGATCTCGACCTGCGCGACCATGCTCGCGCCGAGCCCCAGCAGACGGGGCAGCACCGGGATCCCGAACGCCTGCAGCCGCGACCTGAGCCGGTACAGCGCCTGGGCCAGGAACGCATCGCTGCTCCATGCCAGCCGCAGCGCCTGCCCGATGCCGTCGGCGCGAGAGCGAAACTCGAAGCGCTCGCCCCGGTGCGCCGCGGCGATCCTCGCGTCGGCGACGATCGCCGTCCAGAACGGGGGATGGCTCGACCTGACCTCGTGCATCGGCTCGCCGCCCGCCGCGGCGTTTGACGCCTCGATCCCTGGGTGGGTCGCCACCACTACCGACGGCGCTTTACGGCGCGGCCGATTTCCCGCAAGGGCGCGGTGAAGCGCCAGCTCGCGCTGCGCCGGATCCGTTCCAGGTCGCGCTCGAGCTCGGCCCGTTCCTCGGCGTCGCGGTTGGCCTGCGCCTGGCGGACGAGGTCGGCCATGCCGCCGAGCAGCTTCGCCGCCGCCGCCTGCGCCTCGGCCTGGCGAGCGCGATCCTCCCAGCCGGCGCCGTTTCCCGACGGGCCCTGATCCCACTTGCGCGCCAGCTTCATGTATGCCTGGAGCCAGCTCTGCACGTCGTCGATCAGCTCGATCGTGTGGTGATGGACGATCCTCAGGTCCTCGGTCACCACCTTGCGACCCGCGGCGCGCGCCTGACAGCAGATGTCGAAGTCATAGCCGTGCAGGAGCCCGCCGAGCGACTCGTCGAAGCTCAGCTCGCGGACCGCCCACGGCGACATCCCGATCACCGCCCCGTCGATCGCATCGACCTCGCCGGTGCGCGAGAAGGAGGGGTTGGTGCCGCCCGGGTAGCTCATCGCCGGGATCTCGCCTCCGCCGTACTCCTCGTAGCGGTGCGAGAAGGACGCCCAGGTCACCGAGCCCTCCCACCAGGCGATGCTGCGCTGCCCGGTCGCGCCGGCGCAGCCGATCAGCGCCACCTCGGGGTCCTCGAGCGCGCGGCGAAGCTTGCGGCAGAACTCGGGGTCGACGATCTCGGCGTCCTGGTGCACGAGCACCAGTGCTTCGAGGCCGTCGAGCTCGCGGGCCTTCTCGAGCAGCAGGTTGTAGCTGCGAAAGATCGACCCGGCCGCCCCGAACGCCAGCACCTCGGTGTCGGGCTCGGCGGCGAGCTCGAAGCCACGCGCCGCGCAGCGCTCGTAGACGTCCGGTTTGGTGATTGAGGAGCCGAAAGCGATCATGTCCCGATCCATCCCCGCGATCGCGCGGGAGGGGCAAAATAGCGCGACGCCTGCGAGGAGGGGCCCCGGCTCGCTCAGCCGGCGGGCGCGCCGGCGGTCGCCGCCGGGTCGCGCTTCGACCCGCCCCGGGAGAGCGCCTGGGCGCCGAACAGGACCCCGACCATCACCGAGGCGACGCCGATCGCCGGGATCACCACGTCGGGCGAGCCCTCCTTGATGATCAGCGTGGTGCCGGAGGCGATCAGGACCACGGCCAGCGCGTAACGCAGGAACGTCTGCGGGGCCTTGACCGAGAGGTTGGTGCCGAGGATCACGCCGGGGATCGAGCCGAGCAGGATCATCGTCGCGAGCAGGAAGTCGATGTTGCCGCCGATCCAGTGCGCGGCGCCCGCCGCCCAGAGCAGGACCGCGGCGTGGAAGACGTCGGTGCCGACGACCCGCTGCGGGGTGAGCCGGAATATCGCGATCAGGGCGATCGCGATCAGCGTGCCACTGCCGGCCGAGGTGAGGCCGATCACGAACCCGGTCGCGACTCCAGTGATCACGGCGGCGATGATGTGCGATCGGTAGAGGTGCAACGCCGAGCGCTCCTGGATCACCCCGGCGAGGAACAGCGAGCGCAGCAGGGTCGCGATCCCGACCACCAGCAGGGCGCCGCCGAGCATCCCGAGCACGAGCGCGTCGAGGTCGTCGCCGTACTTGCTCTGCAGGATCTCGATTACCCAGACCCCGGCGATCGCCGAGGGGACGCTTCCGACCGCGAGCCAGAAGGCGAGCCCCTTGTGGACGGTGCCGAGCTTCAAATGCTTGTAGCCGCCGACGGTCTTGGTCACCGCGGCGTAGAAGATGTCGGTCCCGATCGCGGTCACCGGCGAGATGCTGAAGACGAGGATCAGCAGCGGCGTCATCAGCGAGGCCCCGCCCATCCCGGTCATCCCGACGAGCACGCCGATCCCGAACCCGAACACGATCAGGCGCGGGTCGATGCCGAGGCCGAAGATTTCGAAGACTGGATCCATGCGTGCCGGGAAGGGAAGAGTGAGCCCGAAGCGCAATAGCGGCTTTTCTGGACCAACTTAGTCCTGAAGGCCGACGCGTGATCGTAGCCCATCGCGATCCGGCGACGGGGCGCACGGGGGTCGCCGGGCCGCCTATCGCTTCAGCCAGGCCTCAGGGTCGTTGAGGATCGCCTCGATCCGCCACGGCAGCTCACCGCGGCTGACCTCGGCCAGGGTGACGTTCTCGAGCACCGCGCGCAGCCCCGCCCGGACCGCGACCCAGACGTCTCGCAGGCGCTCGGCCGGACCGCCGTAGTGAAGTTCCTCGGGGGCGTTTTCGTGGATGTTCGCCAACGGCCCCTCGACCGCGCGGATCACGTCGGCGACCGTGATCTCGGCCGGGTCGCGGGCGAGCCAGTAGCCGCCCCGGGCCCCGCGCCGCGCCTGGATCAGCCGCGCGTGCTTGAGCTCGAGCAGGATGTGCTCGAGGAACTGCAGCGGGATCCCCTGCGCCTCGGCGAGCCGCTCGCCCTTGACCGGCTCGAAGTCCGGGCTCGCGGCGAGCTCGAGCGCCGCCCGCACCGCGTAGTCCGCCTTGGCTGAGATCCGCAAACTAGACTCGCCTTCCTTGATCGACCTGCAGGCCCACTCGACCGTATCCGACGGCCAGCTGGCGCCGGCCGACGTCGCCCGCTCCGCTGCCGAAGCGGGGGTGACGGTGATGTCGCTGACCGACCACGACGGCGTCGCCGGCGTCGCCGAGGCTACCGCCGCGGCCGAGGCGGCCGGGATCACCAACGTCCCCGGGGTCGAGATGTCGTGCGTGCATCGCTACTCCGAAGACCTCCACATCTGCGGCTACTGGATCGAAACCGAGCGCATCCTGCCGGCCTGCGAGCGCGCTCAGCAGGAGCGCGTCGACCGCGCCAAGGAGATCATCGCCCGGCTCAACGGCCACGGGGTCGAGGTCAGCTTCGAGGACGCGATCGCCGAGGCCGGCGCCGCGGACGCGATCGGCCGCCCCCATATCGCCAAGGCGGCGGGTGCGGGCCCCGACCTGGGCCCGTTCTTCGAGCGCTACCTGGTCCCGGGGGCGGCGGCGTTCGTCGCCCGCAGCTGGCCCACCGCCGAGCAGGCGGTCGAGCTGATCCACGATGCGGGCGGGCTGGCGGTCGTCGCCCATCCCTACTGGGACGTCAAGGACCCCGACCAGGTCCGCGACCTGGTCGAGAGCCTCGTCCGCGACGTCGGCCTCGACGGGATCGAGAGCTTCTACCCGCCGCACACCGCCGAGCAGACCAGGCACTGCCTCGAGCTCTGCGAGGAGTTCGGCCTCCTCGCCACCGCCTCGTCGGACTTCCACGGGCCGACCCACAAGACGTTCAGCCGCTGGGGTGCCTACGACACCTACGGGCTCGGCGAGCCGCGGGTGCCGGAGCGCCCCACCGGCCAGCCGAGCGCCGGCGAATCAGCCTGATCAGAGCGGTGGTCCGCCGACCGCCGACCGCCCCTCGTCGGGGGGCGTCGGGGCGTCGGGGTCATAGCTCCAATGGCCGCAGAGGTCCTTGCGCGTGTAGGCGACGCTGCCGGGGTCGTGCGCGTAGTTCCACTCGTCCGAGGGACCGAGGTAGAACTGGCCGACCCCGATCCCGCTGCCCGAGCCGATCAGGCCGGGCGGCTCGGCGTCGAAGGTCTCGCGCCAGTAACGCTCGGACCAGAACAGGGCGCAGAATTCGGTGAAGATGTACTCGTCGGTGAACAGGTAGCCGCGCTCGGTCAGGTGGGGCCAGAGGTTGCGGATGCAATCGTCGAGGCTGGCCTGATAGTCGACGTCGAGGAATGCGAGCACGACCGGCTCGCGGTGCTCGGGCAGCGTCTCGCTGAACCACCCCTTGCGAAAGGTGCAGCGCTCGATCCGGCCGAATCGCGTGACGTTGTCCTTGACGACCTCGACGTCGCCGCGCAAGAACCCGGTCTGCGCCTGGCGGGCGTACTCGTCGTTGCCGGTCGGCGGCGGTAGGCCCTCGAACGAGTCGTAGACGATCAGCTCGCGCCCGGCGGCCTCGCAGGCGAGCGAGAGGTTGGCGCTCGAGCCGCCGACGTAGCACCCGCATTCGACCACCACGCCCTCGACCTCGGGCGGGATCTCGAGCAGCTTCACCGCCATCGCCAGGTGTGCCTTGTACGAGGTGCCGGTCCAGACGCCTCGAGTCGTCTTCCACATCCGCCACCCGAGACGCACGCGCCTGAGCCAGTTGAGGCGGTACGCGGGATCGATCCGATGGCTCCAGAGCAGGTAGAGGACCGCCGCCGGCAGGGTGAGGACCGACCAGGCTCGTGCGAGCCGGTTGGGGAGGAAGACCGTCCGCCAGTCCCGAAGCCGAGTTCGCCAGTCGCGAGCCGGCGCCGCCGAGCCCATTCTCCTCGCTAGCCGCGGCTGCGGATCAGGCCGCGACCGCGGTCGGGATCAGCTCGCGGGACTCGAGGTAGGCGAGGATCTGCCGGGCCGACTCCTCAGCCGACTGCTGCTCGGTCTCGATCACCAGCTCGGGGTCCTTGGGCGGCTCATAGGGGTCCGAGACGCCGGTGAACTCCTTGATCTCGCCGCTGCGCGCCTTCGCGTAGAGGCCCTTGACGTCGCGCTGCTCGCAGGTCTCGATCGATGCCTTGACGTAGGCCTCGACGAAGCGCTCGCCCATCATCTGGCGCGCCTCGTCGCGGATCTCCCGGTAGGGCGAGATCGCGGCGGTGATCACCGGCACGTCGTTGCGCGAGAGCAGGTTGGCGACGAAGGCGATCCGGCGGATGTTCGTGTCGCGGTCCTCCTTCGAGAAGCCGAGCCCCTTGGAGAGGTTCTCGCGCACGACGTCGCCGTCGAGCACCTCGAGCTTGGACCCGCGCTTGCGCAGCTCCTTGACCAGATGGGTGGTGATCGTCGACTTCCCCGACCCCGAGAGCCCGGTGAACCAGAGGCAGAAGCCCTTGTCGGCGGTACCGTCAGCCATTGTCGGCGTCCTCCTTGTAAGCGTCGATGAGGATCTCGGCGACCTCGTCCCGCGAGAACTCATGCGGCGGCTTCTCGCCGGCCTCGAGCATCTCGCGGACCTTGGTCCCGGAGAGGAACAGGTGCGATTCCTGCGGGTGCGGGCAGGTCTTCGCCGAGCCCATTCCCTCGCACTCGTGGCACCAGAAGGTGTGCTCGAAGAACAGCGGCGTGATCCCGAGCTCCGCGGTGTCGATGTCGTCGAAGATCCGCTGTGCGTCGTAGGTGCCGTAGTAGTCGCCGACGCCGGCGTGGTCGCGGCCGACGATGAAGTGCGTGCAGCCGTAGTTGCGGCGGATGATCGCGTGCAGGACGGCCTCGCGCGGACCGGCGTAGTGCATCTTGCCGGGGTTGACGCCGAGCATCACGTGGTCGGGGTGGTAGTAGTTGTCCATCAGGACCTCGTAGCAGCGCATCCGCACGTCGGCCGGGATGTCGCCCTTCTTGGTCTCGCCGATCAACGGGTGGATATAGAGCCCGTCGCAGATCTCGAGCGCGGCCTTGGTCAGGTACTCGTGGGCGCGGTGGATCGGGTTGCGGGTCTGGAAGGCGACGATCCGCTTCCAGCCCCGCTCGGCAAAGGCCGCCCTCGACTCCTCGGTGGTCTGGTAGCGGCGCATGAACGCCTCGTCGTGGTCGGGCAGCGCGTCGGCCTCGATCGGGCCGGCGAGGCAGCGGGCGCCCTCCTCGCGGATTGCGGCGACGCCCGGGTGCTCGCCGTCGGTTGTCCGGTAGACCTGCTCGGCCTCGAGCTCGAGGTCGCGCTCGTAGATCTCCTCGACCGTCAGCCGCCCTAGCGGCTTGCCGTTCGGGGCGCTGAGCTCGACCACGTCGCCGACCTTGCACTCGAGCCCGGTCGCAAGCGTGATCGGGATCGACCAGATCGCGCCGCTGGTCAGACGCATGTCCTCGCACACCGAACGGTGGTCGGCGGAGCCCATGAAGCCCTCGAGCGGGGCGAAGCCCCCGTTTGCGAGCAGCTCGAAGTCCGAGGCCTGGCGTGCGGTGAGCGTTAGCGCCAGGGCGGTCTCTGGGCTACCCATTTATGCCGCACTCGGTCCGGTCGGTTCCGGCCCAGCGGCCGGCTCGCTCGTCGCCGTCAGGCGCGGCGATCGTGCAGGGCATGCATCCGATCGACGGATATCCCTGATCGTGAAGTGGGTTGTAGGGCACGTGGTGTTCCTTTAGGTAGTTCCAGACTCGCTCTTCGTCCCAGTCGGCCAGGGGGTTCAGCTTCCAGAGGCCGAAGCGCTCATCCCAGCCGAACTTCGGCGCCTTCGCGCGGGTCTCGGAGTCGACCCGGCGAATCCCTGAAACCCAGCAACTGACGTCACTGAGGGCCATGCGCATCAACTCGACCTTGCGGTCGGCGCAGCAGCCATCCTGGTCGAGAGGCAGCAGGTTAGCGGTGCGGTGCCCGTTCTGCTCCGCGAAGCGCTCGAATCCGATGCCGTAATGCTCGGTGAGCGCGTCGCGGGTCTCATACGTCTCCGGGAACAGGAGTCCGGTGTCCACATAGAAGAATCGTGTCTCTGGGTTGAGCCGGTGCGCCATGTCGACGATCACCGAGCTGGTCTTTTGAAACGAGACGGCAAACCGCACGTCGCCGCCGAACTTCTCGATCGCCCACGCGATCATCTCCTCGGCGTCCAGTCCCTCGACCTCGGCCGTGAGCGCAAGCGGATCGACGAGCTCGCCATTGATAACCGGCCTCCGTCCGTGTCCGTTGCCGTTCCCGCTGGTCGCGCCCGCGGGCAGCGGCGTCTCGACGATGTAGGAGTTCCCGCCCATCAGATCGCGCACTCCCCTTCGCCGCGCTCGACCCGGTAGGGCTCGGAGCGGTTCCAGTCGATGAACTCGTTCATCGACTGGAGGCTGAACTCGGCGGGCAGCGTCAGCTCTTTGACCTCGGCTTCGAACCGTTCGCTGCCGACCCGCTCGACGAAGTCGTTGAAGGCCTCGCCGTCGGCGCGCTCACCCTCGTAGAGTCGCAGCCAGCGCTCGACCGCGTCGGGCACCCGCTTGGCCGGCAGCCGCGCTTTCAGCCGGTGGCCGTAGACGACCTCGCCGCCCTCGTAGTTGCCGCCGAGGTGGGGGATGTAGGCGGGCATCGTGCGCCCGCCGACCTTGAGCGAGGCGCCGTAGAAGCCGATGTTGGCGATGTGGTGCTGGCTGCAGCCGTTGGGGCAGCCGGACATCTTGATGTGAACCTTCCTGGTCCGCGGGTCGGTGATCTGCATCTGCTCGAGCCGCTCCTGGATCGCCCGGTTGAGCCCCATCGAGCTGGTGATCCCGAGCTTGCAGCTGTCGGTGCCGGGGCAGGAGACGACGTCGGTGATCTCGTCGGCGCCGGCGTCGCCGAGCCCGAGCTCGCCGAGCTGCTGCCAGACGTCGTAGAGGGCATCGTCGTGCACCCAGCGCAAGACGATGTTCTGGTGCACGGTGGTGCGGGCGGAGCCGCCGGTGTAGGTGCGCATGATCTCGGCGATCCCGCGCAGCTGGCCTGGCACCAGGTCGCCGCGGGTGATCTTCACCTCGACCACGTTGAAGCCCGCCTGGCGCTGCGGGCGCACGTTCGCCTCAAGGAAGCGGTCGAACTCCGAGCGGTCGCCGTTCGGGCTCGCCGGGGCGACCGGCGGGCCGGGCGCGTTCGCCTCCTCGTCGATCCCGTACTTCAGGTGGCCGATCGAGAAGTCGCGCTCCGCGACCCAGTCGCCCTCGAGCTCCTCCTCCACCATCCCCCGGAAGGCGTCGATGCCGATCTTGTCGATCAGCACCTTGATCCGGGCGCGGGCGCGGTTGACGCGCAGCCACTCCTGGCGGTCGAAAATGCGGAAGACGGCCTCCGAGATCTTCAGGTAGTCGCCGTTCTCGAGCTCGACGAACTCGTACAGGGTCGGCGCGACCCGCGGCATGATCGAGGTGCCGCCGCCGACCCGGATCTCAACCCCGCGCACGCCGTCGCGCTCGCGCGGGATGAAGCCGATGTCGTGGATGCCGGTGATCGCGACGTCCTCGTCGGTGGCGGTGAACGCGGTCTTCACCTTGCGCGGCATGAGCTGGGTTACGGGGTGGCGGACGAAGTAGCGCACGTAGGCCGCCGCGTACGGCGTGATGTCGAACAGCTCGCCCTCGCTGGTGCCGGCGTAGGGATCGCCGGTGACGTTGCGGACGGTGTTGCCACAGCCCTCGCGCGATGAGAGGCCGGCGTCCGAGAGCTCGCGGATCAGCTTCGCCGCGTCGGGCAGCGGCACGTGGTGGACCTGGATGTTCTGGCGCGTGGTCACGTGGCCCTTGCGGAGCGGCGCGTACTTCTCGATCACCGAGGCGAACGCGTCGAGCTGGTCGGGCGTGACCCCGCCCATCGGCAGCTTCACGCGGATCATCTGCACGTCGGGCTGGCGCTGGCCGTAGACGCCCTGCTTGAGCCGGAAGCCGATGAACTGCTCCTCGGACTGCTCGCCGCGCAGGAAGCTCTGAGCCTCGGTGTCGAAGTCGTCGAACTCGCGCTCGATTGCCGGGATCAGGTGTCCGGGGACGTTGTCGTAGACCTCGGGGTTCTCAAGCGAGCCGAGCTTGCCCTTGCCCTGCTGGGGCTTGCGGTGGTCGACCTCGAGCTTGTACTCGTCGGCGATCCGTTCGGCAGCGGTGGCCGCAGGGGCAGCGGTCGGCTCCATGCGGCGGCATATTACACAAATCCCGACCGGGATTAGGGTATTTAGGCGTCGCGGTCCCTCTTGCGCCCCCTCCTGATCGCGCCGACGAGGCCCGGCTCAGTCGACGTCGGTGTCCTCGATCAGGAACGCGACCCGGACGTGGGCGCGGTACTCGTCCAGGCTCTCTCCCCGGATCCCGGTCGAGACGATGTCGACCGCGCGGATGTTGCGCAGCGACGACTGGGCCTGGGTCAGCGCCTGCTTGGCGGCGTCGTCGGTCGAGGTCTTCGAGCTGCCGACGAGCTCGATGATTTTCACTACTGCCATGTTTCCTCCTCGCTCGCGTTGTGCGACCTGGGCAACCGGTTTCTATCCCGAACCGCGCCGCGAGGCAAGCGTCGCCGGCTCATCGCCGGGCACTCTCCCACCTGAAGCCGCTCACCTGGCGGGCCGCGATGCCCTCCTCGAGCGCCGCGCGCTGCCACCGGCTCGGGGGCGGGCCGGCGGCGCCGGCCCGCGGGGCGGTGTCGGCGAGGAACTGCTCGAGCGCCGCGACGATCGCCGCCGCCTCGGTCGCCGAGGCGCCTCCGGAGACCAGCTCGATCCTCGGCCGCGGGGGCCTGCGCCTGCCGTTGGTGCTCACGCGTCGACTCTACTTGCCCTATCAATGCGGACGTGAGCGAGATCCCCGTCTTCGACCGCGAAGCGGTCCTCGCTGCGGTCTCGCCGGCTGCGGCGATCACCGCGACCCGGACCGCGTTCGAGCGCCACGCGGCCGGGGAGTGGGAGATGCCGGCGAAGGTCTACGTCGACGCCCCGCCCGCCGGCGACTTCCGTGCCATGCCCGCGCGCGGCGAGGGGCTGGCGACGCTCAAGTGGGTGACCTCCTTTCCGCACAACCCCGAGCGCGGGCTTCCGGTCGTCGCCGGCGCCCTGCTCGTCTCCAGCGCCGAGACCGGGGAGCTGCTCGCGATCATGGACTGCGCCGCGATCACCTCGCTTCGCACCGGCGCAGCGGCGGCGGTCTCGGCGCTGGCGCTGGCGCGCGAGGATGCGCGCTCGGTCGGGGTGATCGGCTGCGGCGTCAACGGTGCCTGGGCCGCTCGCTGTCTGGCCGCGGCCGGGTACGGGCCCGGCGTCTGCGCCGACCCGCGAGCGGACGCGGCGCAGGCGCTGGCCTCCGAGCTCGGCTGGCGGCCCGGGCGCGCTCGACGACGCGGTCGGCGCCGACATCGTCGTCACCGTCACCCCGGCGGCCGCTCCGCTGATCGCCGCCGCCGACCTGCGCCCCGGCCAGCACCTGGCCGCGCTCGGCGCCGACGCCCGCGGCAAGGCCGAGCTCGAGCTCGAGCGCGATCGCGCGCTGCCGGGTCTTCTGCGACGAGTGGCGACAGGCGTCGACCGGTGGAGAGATCTCGGGCGCGGTCGCCGCCGGCGTGCTCGGGCGCGACGAGGTGACCGAGATCGGCGAGGTGCTGCTCGGCCGCGCGTCCGGGCGCGAGTCCCCCGAGCAGGTCACCCTCTTCGACTCGACCGGGCTTGCGATCCAGGACCTCGGGATCGCCGCCGCGGTGCTGGAAGCCGGGGCGCGGTCCGGGTCGGTCTCGCTCTGACCCGGACGGGGGGCTGCCTAGAGCGGGATGTTGCCGTGCTTTCGCTTCGGCTGCTCGACCCGCTTGGTCTGCAGCGTGCGCAGCGCCCGGATCAGCTTCGGCCGCGTCTGGTGGGGCTCGATCACGTCGTCGATGTAGCCGCGCTCGGCCGCCGAGTAGGGGTTGGCGAAGTGGGCCTTGTAGTCGTCGATCAGCTTCGCCCGGCGCTCGTCGGGGGTCGGCGAGGTCTGGATGTCACGCCGGTAGATGATGTTGACCGCGCCGTCGGGACCCATCACCGCCACCTCCGCCGACGGCCAGGCGAAGTTGAAGTCGGCGAGCATGTGCTTTGAGTTCATCACGTCATAGGCACCGCCGTAGGCCTTGCGCGTGACCACGGTCAGTTTCGGCACGGTCGCCTCGGTGAACGCGTAGAGCAGCTTCGCGCCGTGGCGGATGATCCCGTTCCACTCCTGCGAGGTGCCGGGCAGGAACCCCGGAACGTCGGTCAGCGTCAGCAGCGGGACGTTGAAGGCGTCGCAGAAGCGCACGAACCGGGCCGCCTTCTCGGACGACTCGATGTCGAGCACCCCGGCGAGGTGCTTGGGCTGGTTGCCGACGACCCCGATCGGGTAGCCGTCGAGGCGCGAGAAGCCGATCACGATGTTTTGGGCGAAGTGCTCCTGGACCTCGAAGAACTCGCCGTCGTCGACGATCAGCGCGATCACGTCGCGCATGTCGTAGGGCTTCGAGGGATCGTCAGGGACGATCGAGTCGAGCGCCTCATCCATCCGCTCGGGGTCGTCGAACGGCTCGACCCGCGGCGGCAGCTCGAGGTTGTTGAGCGGTAGGAAGCTCATCAGGTAGCGGACGTCCTCCAGGCACGATTCCTCGTCCTCGGCCGCGAAGTGCGCCACCCCGGACTTGCTGTTGTGGGTCATCGCCCCGCCCAGCTCCTCGAACTCGACCTCCTCGCCGGTCACCGTCTTGATCACCTCGGGCCCGGTGATGAACATGTGCGAGGTCTCCTTGACCATGAAGATGAAGTCGGTCATCGCCGGCGAGTACACGGCCCCGCCCGCACACGGGCCCATGATCACGCTGATCTGCGGGATCACGCCGGAGCAATTGACGTTGCGGACGAAGACGTCGCCGTAGGCGCCGAGCGAGACCACCCCCTCCTGGATCCGCGCCCCGCCCGAGTCGTTGAGACCGATCACCGGCGCGCCGACCTTCGCCGCCAGGTCCATGATCTTGCACATCTTCTCCGCCATCACCTCGCCGAGTGAGCCGCCGAAGACGGTGAAGTCCTGGCTGAAGACGAACACCGGCCGCTCGTCGATCGTCCCGTAGCCGGTGACCACGGCGTCCCCGTAGGGACGCTTCTTGTCCATTTCGAACTCATGGGTGCGGTGACGGACGAACGTGTCGAGCTCCTCGAACGAGCCCGGGTCGAGCAGCTTCTCGATCCGCTCGCGGGCGGTCAGCTTGCCCTTCGCGTGCTGCTTGTCGACCGCCTCTTCGGAGGCCGAGTGGACGGCCTGGTCGCGCAGCTCGCGCAGGTGGGCGAGCTTCTCCTCGTGGGTGACCGGGTAGCTCTCGCGCATCGCGGCGCCGATTGTATGCCCGCGCCACCCCGCGCGCGCTGCACCTAGACTGGCGCCGTTGAGCGCCACCGAGAGCAGCAACTACGCCAAGTTCCAGACCGCGAACCCGCTCGTCCGCCGGCTGATCGATCGTTTCTACGCGCCGCCTGCGGGCGATCGTCTCGCCGCTGGGCGCCGATTCGCTGCTCGACGCCGGCTGCGGAGAGGGCGAGACGATCGAGCGCCTCGGCGATCTGCTGCCGGCGCGAATCGCGGCCGTCGACCTGAGCGCGGAAGCGGTCGAGTTCACCGCCGCGCGGCTGCCGCAGGTCGAGGTCGCCCGCGAGAGCGTCTACGAGCTGCCGTTCGACGACCGCAGCTTCGACCTCGTCCTCTGCCTCGAGGTGCTCGAGCATCTCGACGATCCCGAAGCGGCGCTGGCCGAGCTTGGTCGGGTGAGCGCAGGGGCGGTCGTCGTCTCGGTCCCGCACGAGCCCTGGTTTCGAGCCGGCAGCCTGCTGCGCGGCAAGCACATCGGTGCCCTCGGCAACCATCCCGAGCACGTCAACCATTGGAACTCCGGCAGCCTCCGCACCCTGCTCGAGCGGCGCTTGGAGGTGGTCAGCGTGCGAGCGGTCGTTTCCGTGGCTGCTCGCGAGCTGTCGTCCGGCTGCGGATCGCGATCCCGCTCGAGCCCGACCGTCCGCTCGATCTGCGACTCCAGTGTCTCAGGCCCCTGCCGCTCCCTCCGGATCTGGACCAGCATCTGGCCCAGCAGGCCGAGGCTGAGGAGCTGGATCCCGACGACGATCAACAGCACGCCGAGGAAGAGCAGCGGCCGCTGGCCGATCGACTCCCCGCCGAGCTTGAGCACGGTCAGGTAGGCGGAGATCGCGAGCCCGATCAGGGTCAGGGCGAGCCCGATGCCGCCGAACAGGTGCAGGGGCCGGTTCTGATAGCGGCCGATGAAGGTGACGGTGAGCAGATCCAGGCCGCCGCGCAGGTAGCGCTCGGTCCCGAACCGGGAGCGCCCGTGCGGACGCGGGCGGTGGTTGACCGGCAGCTCCGCCACCCCCCAGCCCTGCTGCGCCGCGATCACCGGGATGAAGCGGTGCAGCTCGCCGTAGACCTCGAGTGAGCGGGCGCACTGCGCGCGATAGACCTTCAGCCCGCAGTTCATGTCGTGCATCCGCAGGCCGGCCGAGCGCGAGGTGATCCGGTTGAAGAACCACGAGGCGATCCTCCTCGTCACCGGGTCGCGCCGATCGCGCTTCCAGCCCGAGACCAGATCGGCGTCCGCACCGAGGCGCTCGATCAGCTTCGGGATGTCGGCGGGATCGTCCTGGCCGTCGCCGTCGATCGTCGCGATCAGCTCCCCGGAGCTGTGCGCGAAGCCGGTCGCCAGCGCCGCCGACTTACCGAGGTTCGAGCGCAGCCTGATCGCGCGCAGCCATGGCCGCTCGCGCGCCAGCTCCTCGATCAGGCCGAAGCTGTCGTCGGTCGAGCCGTCGTCGACGACGATCACCTCGAACCCGGCCCCCGGTTGTAGCGCAGCTCGCCTCGATCTCATCGAGCAGCGCCGGCAGCGCCCGGCGCTCGTTGAGCACCGGGACGACTATCGAGAGGGTCGGCACGCCGCTCACCGTGGGCACACCGTCGCGGGGGCCGAGACGGAGACGACCCAGGGCTCAGAAAGCTGGTCGGCGGGCAGGAGCAGGCCGGCGGCCTGGCCCTGCGGGACCGTCCCGATCGGTGTCGCGGTCGAGTCGGCGAAGCGCCGCAGAAAGACGTCGACAGGCTCGCTTCCTGCCTCGATCACCGCGCCCCCGCCGGCCTCGATCTCGACCGCCGTGGGCTGGTCCGGATCGCCGTCGAGCGTCGAGCACCCGGCGCTTGATCTCGGCGGCTCGACCGGTCTGGCGCCGATCCCGAGCGCCGCGGCGAGCACCGCGTCGGCCACCGCCCGCTCGTCCTCGCCGCGTTCGCTCAGCTCCTCGAGCGAGTACCCGAGCGGCCCGTAGTTGTCGGCGACCCGGCGATAGGACTCGACCGCGGTCTCGCCGGGCAGCGACGGGATTTCGAACGGGAGTGCCGAGCGGCGCGCCTTCGGTTGCCGCCTTGATGTCCAGGTCGGGGTCGGCGAGATCGCCGGCGGCGTCGACTCCGGCGAGTGCCGAACGCGTCGGGAGTTGCAGGGCGCTGAGGTCGTCGCCGCCGTCGCGCAGCATGAGCAGGTTCGTGCTCAGCGCAGCCGCCACGGCGGCGTAGAGGACGATGATCGAGGTCCGCGACCACCGCGCTCCGGCTGCCGCTGTGACGCCGACGAGCAGCGCCCCGATCAGGGTCGAGAAGAAGTAGCGGGAGTCGTCGGGGAGCCGGAAGATGCCGGCGGCGAGCGCCCCCAGGGCCCAGATCGCGAGCACGACCGCGAGCGCGATCCAGAACGAATCAGGCAGGCGACCGCGGGCGAGCCTCCAGGCGAGCACGCCCAGGGCCGCCACCGCCAGCGCCGGCCCCGCCGAGGCCAGCTCACCGAAGTAGTCGAAACCGCTGACCGAGCCGAGGACCCCGCTGAGGATCTGAAAGCCCCATGCGGGCAGCAGCAGGAGGTTGGAGACCGTCGCCTGGTCTTGCGGATCGCCGATCTGGCCCTCCGCCTGCAGCCACCAGGCGAAGTAGATCGCGACCGGGACCGCGACGACCCAGATCCGGCGCCAGCGGTCGTCGCGGAGCAGGATCGCCACCGCCGCGCCGGCCACGAACGGAAGCCCGGTCGTGTAGGTGGCGACGCCGAGGCAGAGCAGGGCGCAGGCGCCGATGTCCCCGCCGCGGTCGTTGCGCTCCAGCAGCAGCAGCGCCGCGAGCCCGCAGGCGATCGCGAACAGCACCGTGAAGCCGTTGCCGTTCATCACGTGCGAGGGGTGCGAGCCGAAGAACAGCAGCAGCAGGGCGAGGGCGAGGGCGGAGAGCTTGCCGATCCGCCGACCCGCATAGGCGAGGAAGAGAGCGGCGGTGAGGACCACCGTGGCGACGGTCAGCAGCCGGAAGGCGAGGTAGTCGGTGCCGAACAGCTCCAGGATCGCCCAGTAGGCGACCCGGGTGGTGAAGATGAAGTGCCCGTTGTGCGGCTCGAGCGTCCCGTCGAAGTCGAGGCCGGGGGTCCGGATCAGGGTGTCGATCTCGTCGAGCGAGTAGCCGACCCCGCTGCCGAGCCAGAGGATGATCAGCGCCGCGACCGAGGCGGCCGCGCCGAACGCCGGCCACGCCAGTCGCTCGAAGTCGTCCAGCGTCGGGCGGCGGGACCCACGCCCCGCACGTGCCTCTCGCGTCTGCGCCACGCCGGAGCTCACCGAGCCCGCCATCCTAGGGCCGGTCCGGGGCCGGGGCGATCCGGTCCAGCGCGCCGCCGAGCGCCTCGACCACGGCGGGGTCGAGCTCGCGGCCGGCGGCGGCGGCGAGAGCGTCGCGGGTCCGTGCCGCGCGAGCGGCGATCGGCGCCTCCTCGCCCTCCTCGGCGAGCAGGCCGGCGCAGGCGCAGGCGGCGCGGCAGATTCGCGACTCGATCGGAATCGCCGCCGCCGCGAGGCCACCCGGCCCCGAGCCGTCGTAGCGCTCACGGGCGCGCAGCAGCCAGCCGCAGACCTGCTCGGGCACGCCCGCCCCGCGCGCCAGCCGGAAGCCCGCCTCGGACTTGGCCCTCGATTGCGGCCGCGTCCTGCGGGCCGAGCTCGGCCAGGGGCCGCTCGAGCACCGCCTGTGGAACGTAGACCAGGCCGATCTCGTGCAGCCTCGCGGTCTCGCGCTCGAGCTCGCAGCGAGCGCGGCTGTGTCCGAGCTCCGCGGCGACCACGAACGCGTAGGAGGCGGTCGCCTCGGCGTGCTCGCGGGCGCCGGGGGAGTGTCGCTCGAGCGCCTCGAGCAGGGGCGCTCCGCGTTCGCGGGTCAGCGCCGCGAGGTCCTCAGGCGCCGGCGAGCCGACGTCGGCCGGGAGCTCCGAGCTCATCGAGCCGGCAGGCCGTCATAGCCGAGTTGGGAGAGCTTCTCGCCCATGATCTCGTCGGCGAGGGCGCTCTCATCGGCGCTCAGGTTGTGCTGCCAAAGGCCCGGTTTCCCGGCGCGGCTGGTGCCGGCCGCACCGGTCGGGCTCTGCCCCTTCGCGCCCAGCGAATGAGCCGCGACCGCATCGGCGATCTGATCCGTCGAGCGCTCCAGCCCGAGCCAATCCTCGACCGCGGCGAGGCAACGCTCGGGTTCGGCGACGAGGTCCTCGTAGCGCAGTCGCCAGCGAAGCTCCGGCGGCCGCTGCTCGAAGGCGCGCTCGGTCGCCGTCATCCGCGCGACCCAGTTGAGCGACTCCTCGCGGACCAGGGCGAGGCGCTGCTCGGGCGTCTCGACCGCCACTCCGCGCCAGCTCGCGAGCAGTCCCCCGGGGGCGTTCAACGCCAGCAGCGAGTCGATCACGTCGCGCCCGTCGCGGTAGAGGAAGATCAGCCGCGCGGCGGGCAGCAGCGACATCACGAACGGAGCCGCGTGCGATCCGTTCGGCTCCTTGATCACGATCCGCGCGCGGTCGTCGAGCGGGCACGCCGCCGCGGTCCGCTCGAGCTGGGCGTGAAAGCGGGCATGGGCGAGATCGCGAAGCGCGGGCCGCCAGGCGTCCTCGTAGTGGCTGGAGAAGAAGTAGGCGCCGAGATCGCCGAAGGTGTCCGCGTGGACGCGGATTCGCGGCTGCCGGCGGGCCGGCGCGTCCTCGGCCTGCGGCGGCATCAGGTGGGAGGGGAGCAGCGACTCGTTCACCGGCACGACGTCGATCGGCCGTCCGGGGTCCGCCGGTGCGCGGAACCCGAGCGGGTCGCGGGCCTCGAGCCGGACCGGGTGGGCGAGCAGCTCGAGGAACCAGGTGCTGCCGGTTCGCGGCGAGCCGAAGATCCAGACCAGGCGCGACTCGAGCTCGTCTCCGGCCGCCTGATCGCTCATCGCTGTGCTCGCCTGGTTCAGAAGAACGCGCCGCCCCGATACTCGCCGAAGACGTCGCGCATCGCGTTGCAGACCTCGCCCAGCGAGGCGTGAGCGGCCAATGCCTCGCGGATCGGGTGCAGCAGGTTGCCCTCGCCGCGGGCCACCTCGCGCAGCGTCTCGAGCCTCGAGTCGACGGCCGCCTGGTCGCGGTCGGCCTTGAACGCCGCCAGTCGCTCCTTCTGGCGTTGCTCGGATTCCGGGTCGACCTTGAGGATGTCGACGTCGTCGACCGTGTCGATGACGTACTTGTTGACCCCGACCACTATGTCCTGTCCCGAGCGGTAACGCTCGTGGTAGGAGAGCGCCGACTCCTCGATCTCGCGCTGGATGAACTCCAGCGCCTCGACCGAGCCGCCGAGCTCGGAGACGCGGTCGATCAGCTCCCAGCTTCGGCGCTCGACCTCGTCGGTGAGCGCCTCGACGAAGTAGGAGCCCGCGAACGGGTCGACGGTGTCGGCGGCGCCCGACTCGTGGGCGAGGACCTGCTGGGTGCGCAGCGCGATCCGCGCCGAGCGTTCGGTCGGCAGCGCGAGCGCCTCGTCGAACCCGTTCGTGTGCAGCGACTGGGTGCCACCGCAGACCGCGGCGAAGCCCTGCAGCGCGACGCGGATGATGTTGACCTCGGGCTGTTGCGCCTGCAGCGTCACGCCGCCGGTCTGGGTGTGGAAGCGGATCATCTGCGAGCGCTCGTTGGTCGAGCCGAACCGCTCGCGCACGATTCGCGCCCACATCCGGCGCACCGCGCGGAACTTCGCGATCTCCTGGAAGACGTTGTTGTGGCAGTTGAAGAAGAAGGCCAGGCGCGGTGCGAACTCGTCGATCTCGAGCCCGCGCGCGAGCGCCGCCTCGGTGTAGGCGATCGCGTTCGAGAGCGTGAACCCCACCTCCTGCACCGCCGAGCAGCCCTTCTCGCGGATGTGGTAGCCGGAGATCGAGATCGTGTTCCATTTCGGCACCCGGTCGCGGCAGTACTCGAAGATGTCGGTGGTCAGCCGCATCGTCGCCTCGGGCGGGTAGATGTAGTTGCCGCGGGCGACGTACTCCTTGAGCACGTCGTTCTGGACCGTGCCCCGGAGCTGCTCGGCGGGCACCCCCTGTTCCTCGCCGACGAGCTCGTAGAGCAGCAGCAGGATCGCCGCCGGCGCGTTGATCGTCATCGAGGTCGAGACCTGGTCGAGCGGGATCCCCTCGAAGCAGATCCGCATGTCCTCGATCGTGTCGATCGGGACGCCCGTTCGCCCGACCTCGCCGTCGCAGAGCGGGTCGTCGGAGTCGCGGCCGAGCTGGGTCGGCAGGTCGAAGGCCATCGAGAGGCCGGTCGAGCCGGTCTCGATCAGGTAGCGATAGCGTCGGTTGGTGTCCTCGGGGCTGGCGAAGCCGGCGTACTGGCGCATCGTCCAGAGCCGATCGCGATACATGCCGTCGTGGATGCCGCGGGTGAACGGAAACTCCCCCGGCTCGCCGAGGCGCTGCTGGAGCTCGGGCGCGACGTCGTCGGAGTCGTAGAGGCGCTCGACCTCGATCCCCGAGTCGGTGAACACGCGCTCGTCGTCGGGACCGACGACCGGGGCCAGGTACTGGTGCTCGCTGTCGATCGCCTGCCCGGACTCCGACTTGCCCATGGGCGGCAGTCTAGGCGCGGCGGCGGGATGCGGTCCGAATGAGTCGGCTCGGCGCCAAGCCGTCTGGTCCGCTCAGCGCCGCCTCCTGATCACCTCCTCGACCACCTCCGCCATCCGCTCGGCCGGCCCCGGATAGAGGTAGGGCCCGAGCGCGTCGGCCGGGGGCGGCCGCAGCTCGCCCTTCGCCAGGCGGCCCAGCGCCGCCGCGATCGCCGCCGGGTCGTCGGCGCGTACCGTCTCCCCGCCCGTCTCCTCGACCACGCGTCCGGCCTCGGTGCCCGCGGCCAGCGCCAGGATCGGGCGCCCGGCGGCGAGGTACTCGAACAGCTTGATGTTGAGCAGCTGCGAGCGGGTCGGCTGGGCGATCAGGAGCAGCGCGTCGGCCTCGCGCTGGAGCGCCAATGCCCGGCCGCGCTCGAGGCTCCCCGCGAGCACGATCCGCGCCGGAGCCACGTCGGCGGCGAAGAGTTCGGCCTCGGCATCGGTCAACGGCCCGGCGAGGACCAGCTCGAGCTCCGCGGCGGTTTCGGGGTCCTCGCGCGCGAGCCGGCCCAGCGCCTCGGCCAGCGCGGCGGGGTCCCGGCCATAGCTGCCGAAGCGGCCCGTGTAGACGAGCGAGACGCGGTCGGGATCGAGCAGCCCGGTCGCGGTCAGCTCGGTGCCGAGGATCCTGCTCGGGATCCCAGCCGTTCGGGATCAGACGCGGTTCCGCGATCCCGCGCCGGCGCAGGTCGGCCGCGGCCGGCTCGGAGACGCAGACGACGGCGTCGGCGGCGCCCAGTCGGCGGCGCTCGAGCCACTCGTCGAGTCGGCGCTGGGCCGCGGTCGGAAACCGCGGCCGCAGGGGCTCGAACGTCCACCCGTCGCGGAGGTCGGCGACCCAGGCGGTCCCGCGGCGGCCCAGCGCTGCGCCGAGGCCGTGGACCGACTCGGGTGGCGAGGTCGTGATCACGCAGTCGAAGCTGCGCTCGCGTGCCAGGCGCAGCGCCCGCCGGCGCGCGAACGGCGCCCAGGCGAGCGCCAGTGGCTCCGGCACGACCACCCGGCTGAGCGGATGCGCGCGACCGCCGTAGGTGTCCGAATCGTAGAGCGCGTCGATCCGGCCGGCGCCCCGGAGCCGGGCGCGCCACAGCTGCGCGTCCGTCGCCTGCTCGACGCCCGGCTCGTCGCTTGGCCCGTAGGCGGAGGTGGTGAGCACGGTGACCTCGTGCCCGAGCCGGCGCAGCCACTTCGCCATCGCCGCCGGGCGCAGGGCTCCGGTGTCCCGGCAGGGCGGGTAGAAGTAGGCGACCAGCAGGATCCGGCGGCTCAAGCCGAGGCTCCGCGACGACGGTGCGCGATCGCCTCCGCGTAGACGCGGTCCATCCGCTCGACCAGCTGCGGCCAGCTCCAGCGCGCGACGGCCTTTCGGCGTCCGGCCTCGCCCAGTGCCTGCCGCCGCTCCGCGCCGGCCTCGATCAGCCCGCGCAGCGCCGTCGCTACGGCGTTCGGGTCCCCGCGCGGGACGAGAACCCCGGTGACCTCCGGGTCGACGACAGCGCGGACGCCCGGGTAGTCGGTCGCGATCGTCGGCAGCCCGCACGCCATCGCCTCGGCGAGCGCGATCCCGAACGACTCCGGGGGCTCGGTGGTGAACAGGAAGAGGTCGCAGGCGCGCAGCACCGCCGGCAGCTCGGGATGGGGAACGGCGCCGAGGAAGTGAACGCGCCCCTCGACCCCGGCCCGCACGGCGTCGGCGCGATAGCGGTCGAGCAGCTCCCCACCACCGGCGACGACCAGGTGCGCGCGGGGCTCTGCGAGCCGCGCCAGGGCCTCGACCGCGAGGTCGAGCCGCTTGAAGTGGTGGGCGCGGTCGAGGGTCGCGACGAAGGCGGCGACGATCGCGTCGTCGGGGATCCCTAGCCGCGTCCGGAGCCCCGCGTCGGGGCCCGGGGAGAACTGCTCCGCGTCGACCCCGTTCGGCATCTCGACCAGCTTCGCCGGCTCGGCGCTCGCGGTTCGGTGCAGGTAGGAGACCGAGCCGGCGTGGTCGGCGGAGAGCACGCAGACTCGGTCCGCGGCGCGGATCAGGAGCGGTGCGACGGAGCGCTCGTAGGCCTCGAACAGCGCCCCGCGAATCCCGGTTCCAACGAGCCGGTTCTTGTAGTGGATGAGCAGCGCCTGAGCGCGGCCGCGGGCCCGCAGCCGGCCGAGCAGGGTGAGCTCCGAGCCGAAGATGAACGGATAATGCAGGTGGACGACGTCGAAGCCCTCAATCCGCGCCAGCGACGGGATCAGGGGGGCGTTGCCGAACGCCAGCAGAGGCTCGATCCGGTGCACGATCGCGCCGCCCGGGTCGGGCGGATCGCCCGGCGCCGGGGCGGTGAAGACCTCGACCCGGTGGCCGCGTTCGGCCTGCTCGCGGGCGAAGCGAAAGGCGGTGTTGCCGGCGCCGCCGCGGTAGGGAGGAAAGGTGGCGGTCAGGTGGGCGATCCGCAAAGCGGCGCTCCCGTGCCCGCCTGCGGCAGTGCTAATCGCCCGCGCCGACGAGCCGCTCGACGCCGGCGTGCTCGATCGTCATCCGCAGGCCCTCACGCAGGTCGACCTCCGGCTCCCAGCCGAGCAGCTGCTTGGCCCGCGCGATGTCGGGCTGGCGCACCTGTGGATCGTCGACCGGGAGCGCCTCGAAGACGATTTCCGAGCGTGACTCGGTCACCTCGATCACGACCTCGGCCAGCTCGAGCAGGGTGAACTCGAACGGGTTGCCGATGTTGACCGGCTCGTGCACGTCGGACTCGGCCATCGCCACGTAGCCGCGGATCTGATCATCGACGTAACAGAAGCTGCGCGTCTGACTGCCGTCCCCGAACACAGTCAGCGGCTTGTCCTGCAGCGCCTGGCGCAGGAAGGTCGGGATCGCCCGCCCGTCATGCGGCCTCATCCGCGAGCCGTAGCTGTTGAAGGTTCGGACGATGCCCGTGTCGACGCCCTGTTGGCGGTGGTAGGCCATCGTCAGCGCCTCGGCGTAGCGCTTCGCCTCGTCGTAGACCCCGCGCGGCCCGATCGGGTTCACGTGGCCCCAGTAGGACTCGGGCTGCGGGTGGACCTGGGGGTCGCCGTAGACCTCCGAGGTCGAGGCGAGCACGAAGCGGGCCCGGTGCAGCTTCGCCAGCCCGAGCATGTGGTGGGTTCCGTAGGAGCCGACCTTGAGCGTATGCAGGGGCAGGCGCAGGTAGTCGATCGGGCTCGCGGGCGAGGCGAGGTGATAGACGACGTCGACCCGCTCATCGTGGAACAGGGGCTCGGTCAGGTCGTGCTGGACGAAGCTGAACTCGCCCGAGCGGATGTGCTCGATGTTCTGCAGCGACCCGGTATCGAGGTTGTCGACGCAGATCACGCGGTGCCCGGCGGCGAGCAGGTGATCGCACATGTGCGAGCCGAGGAAGCCCGCCCCGCCGGTGACTATGCAGGTGACCATCGCGCGGCGAGGATACCGGCGCGGGGGGCACGCCGGCGGCGCCTGGGCTTGCTCGTGGTGTGGAGCCTGCAGCCCCTCGGCACGATCGCGCGCGCGCCGCCGCGGAGCTGTTCGAGGTCGCCGGCCCGCAGCTGCGGCGGGTCGCCCGGCGAGTCTCGATCTGCACCGACGACGCCGACGACGCGCTGCAGCGAGCGCTGCTCGTGCTGTTGACCAAGGCGCCGCCGATCGAGGGCGGGCGGCTCGCTGCCTGGATGACGGTCGTCACTCGGCGCGAGGCGCTCGCCGTCCGGCGTGCCCGCGATCGCGGCATCGACACCGCTGCTCTCGATGCGACCCCGTCGGACTTCCCCGGTCCGGCCGAGCGGGTCGAGCGCGCCGAGCAGGTGGCCGAGGCGCGGCTGGCGCTCGCCGCGCTCAAGCCCGGCGAGCGACTCGCGATCGTGCTCCAGGCCGAGGGCTACAGCTACGCCGAGATCTGCGGCCTTTGCGGGTGGAGCTACACGAAGCTCAACCGGCTGCTCGCCGAGGGCCGCGCCGCGCTGCGGGCCCGGCGCCGCAGCGGGTAGGGTGAGCGCGGAGGGAGTGTGAGCATCGGATCGAGCAGAGGGCGGTCGGGCAGAGCGGCTGTCGCGATCGTCGCCGTTCTCGTCCTCGCCGTGCTCGCCGGATGCACGCTGCCGAGGCCGCCGGGCGACGGCACGATCCGCTACCGCGACGCGGTCTTCAGCACGGTCGACGTGACCCGCGACATCGTCTACGGCAACGCCCCGGACGCGCAGGGAAACCCGGTTGAGCTCGAGCTCGACCTCTATCTGCCACGCGGCGACACGGTCACCCGGCGCCCGGCGCTGATCTGGGTCCACGGCGGCGGCTTCACCGCCGGCGACAAGTCGAGCGGCGCCACACAGGCCACCTTCTTCGCCCGCCGCGGCTACGTCGCCGCGTCGATCAACTACCGCCTGCTCTCCGAGAACGGCTGCGGCGGCGACCCGACCCCGCCCCCGGAGTGCGAGCAGGCGGCGCTCGCGGCCCAGCACGACGCCCAGGCCGCGGTGCGCTGGCTCCGCGCCAACGCGGCCACCTACGCCGTCGACACCGATCGGATCGCGATGGCCGGGAGCTCGGCCGGTGCGGTCACCTCGCTGCTCGTTGACTGGCGCTCCGAGGACCCGGGCGGCAGCGGCAACCCGGGCTTTTCCTCCGCGATCCGCGCCGCCGTCTCGGTCTCCGGCGGGGCGCCGACCAACGAGTACATCGACGCGGACGACCCGCCGGCGATCTTCTTTCACGGCAGCGAGGACGACACGGTCCCGTTCGAGTGGGCGGTCCGCAACGCGGCGGCGATGTACGGGGCCGACATCTTCACCGTGCTCGAGGTGATCCAGGGCGCCGGCCACGGCCTCGGCTGGACGACCCTGATCTCAGAGCAGTCCGACTACTTCCTCTACTACGCGATGGACCTCGCCAACGCCCAGCGCTGAGGCGGCTCAGGCGCCGCCCGGCCGGCGGACCGGCGCCTGCGGGAGCCGCAGGCGCTCCGGTGGCGGCGGGTCGTCGAGCTGCTTGACGCCGGGGGCGAACTCGACCCAGCGCGGCTTGTTGAGGTGGCGCCGGATCACCCGGCGCGCCCCCGGGTAGTGCTGGAGGTTGTAGGCGTTGTCGGGATCGACGCCGCGGTAATAGAGCAACATCTTGATCCGGTCGTGGGCCTCGGCCCAGTCGAACAGCCGGTCGGTGAAGGCGCCGCCCTGGTCGTTGTCCCAGGGCCCGTACTCGCCGATCACGAACGGCTTGTGGCGGTAGCGGGAGAAGAAGGCCTTGCCCCGGTCGAAGGCGCCGGCGAACTTCGCGTAGATGTCGAAGCCGACCCAGTCGACGTACCTGCCGCCGGGCCAGTAGTCGGCGGGCTGGTTGCCGGCGATGTTCGGCGAGCCGAAGCTCTGCGGCACCCACATCAGCGCCACCCGTGGGGTCGGCAGGCGCTCGGGCACCTGTAGCGGCTCGCCGTCCGCACCGCCCTCATAGACGGGGTCGCTCTGGGAGTCGGCGCGCAGAATCCGCGGCATGCCCCTCCTCACCAGGCGCTCGTTGACGCGCTTTCGGCTCCCGCCGCGAACCAGCAGCGCGAAGCGCCGCCACGCCTTGCGAAACCAATGCGCCGAGTGAGCGCGGTCGCGCGCCGAGCCGTCGGCGTTGAAGGCCGAGTAGGGGTTCCAGTGCCCGTTCATCTCCGGCATCAGCCGGATGTAGACGGTTTGGCCCGTCTCCTCGATCGTCCGCGCGAGGCGCAGGACATAGCGGTCGTCGCGCCCGCGGGCGATCTGTCGCGGGGTGATCACCTCGGCCCCGCCGCCGGGGGCGGTCGAGAGGCTGAGCACGCCGCGGGTGTCGGTGGCGCCCCAGCGGTAAAGCGCCCCGGTGGTCAGCGGCACGCGCCAGTGAAAGAAGTCCTGGAGCACCGCCTGGTGGGCCTGGACCTGGTCGGAGAACTCGAACAGGTCGCTGGCGTAGCCGGTGTCGGAGACGCCGTGGAAGGCGTGGCCGCCCTTCGGCGCGTACTCGTCGGCGAGCGCCCCCGAGGTGGCCGCCGCGAGCGCCGACGCGCATGCGAGCAGCGCGATCGCCACCTTTGCTCTCGCCGCCATCGGTTCCCGGAACACCGTAGCGGCGGCCCGGTCGCGCTCGCGGGTGCCGGGTTGCGCCCGCGAGCCACCCGCGTCTGGGAGGAACGAGGGGTGAGCGCCCGGCTGATGCGTCGCCGAATTCGGGCGTCTACTCGGCGCTTGAGATCGCGGTACAGAGCTTGGAGAGGGCGTCCTGAGCCTGGCCCGCAGGGAGCTGACCCACCGAGCTCTTGCAGGAGCTTTCTGCCTTTGCGAGCGCCTGTTCCACGTTCTCGCCGCCCTCGCTGATGGCCTGCTTGGCCTCGCCGCCGACTGCCGTGCAAGCGCCCTCCAGAGCGGTTCCCGCAGCGCCGCCGAGCTGCTTCGCCTCATCGGTGCAAGACGTGACGGCCGCGTCGACCGTCTGCTGCGCATTCTCTCCGGCGGATGTGGTGGTCGTTGTCTCGTCGTCATCGCCGCATCCGGCTGCGATCAGAGCGCAGGCGAAAAGCGCCGTAAGCGCAGCCGCCGCATAAGAACGATGTCCTCGCATGCTTGGCATCCCCTCTGGTGGGCCCACGGGGAGTCGTGGGCCGGGGACATCCTACGCGCCCCGGTGCCGAGTGAGCGTCAGTTGGCTCGGCGGCGTTCTCGACGGGCGCTCAGGCGCTCTCGCGCGCTGCTCCGTTCCGCCTTCTGCGTCACGTAGTGCTCGGCGACCGAGGCCAGCAGGGCGACGAGGATCCCGAGTCCGGTGAGGATGTAGATGATCGTGAAGATCTGGGTCCCATCGCTGGTCGGGGCGAAGTCGCCGTAGCCAACGGTCGTCAGCGTCACGATCGAGAAGTAGAGCGCCTGGATGATCGTCCAGTCCTCAAAGCGCCAGTAAAAGAGCGTCCCCGTGAGCACCAAGACGCCCGCGACAACCGGCAACGCCTTGGTCTCGGGATCCCGCCAGACGGCGGCCATCGCCCGCGCAAGTCCTCGGAACGCAAGCAGGAGTGGGAGCACGGTGTGGGTGTTTCGCCACGTGCGTGCGCTTTCCTCGGCACCTAAACCGAGTCCCCGCGAACCTGACCTCCGACGCACTCACCCGGCCCGGCGGATGGCGCGCGCCCGAGGCGCCCTAGCCCGCGTCCTCTCGGGCCGCCGCCTCGATCTCGCGCTTGAGCTCTTCGGCGTCGGCGTCGATCTGCTTCTCGATCAGCTTGTTGGCGCGCTTCGTCGCCTTCTCGAGCTGCTCTTCGATCTTCGACTCGCCGAGCACGATCACCGCGGCGCTTCCCGCCTCGAGCTCCTCACCGAGCTCCTTGAGGTCGTCGCGCGAGATCCCGCCTCTGAGATGCCCGATCAGCCCGCCGGCTCCGGCGCCGACGATCGCTGAGCCGAGGATCGCGGGAGGGAAGATGATCCCTACCAACGCTCCCACCCCGGCCCCGGTCCAGGCGCCGTGCTGGGTCGGCTTCTCGGTCTTCGTGACCCGGACCTTGCCGTCCTCCTCCTTGCGGATCACCGCCGAGTCGAAGGTTCCTATCGCTCCCAGGGCGTGGAGGTCGAACACGGCCTCGTAGTCGGCTTCGGCGTCGTCGATCTCGTCGTAGATCGCGGCGTAGAGAAACACGGGTCGGTCGGACATGGGGTCCTTTCGGGGAGAGGTGGCTGGTTCAGGCGCTTAACGCCACCCGAGTCCTATCAACTCTCCTACAGCCAAGCGGGCCTCCTGGCGGCCTCGCGGCAGGGCGGGGAGCGGAGGGGGTGGGATTCGAACCCACGGACCGAGCTAACCCGGTCAACGGCTTTCAAGGCCGCCGCATTCAACCGCTCTGCCACCCCTCCGGGAAGGCGCACCCAAGTCTGACGGCAGCGGCGCTGGAATACGCTGCGCGCGATGGCGGAGTGGCGCAACTGGGCCGGCGACCAGCGCTGCTCTCCGGTGGCGATCGAGCGACCCCGCACCCGCGAGGAGCTCTCGGAAGTGGTTCGCAGCGCCGCTGCGCGCGGGCTGGCGGTGCGCGCATCGGCGTCCGGGCACTCGTTCAGCGAGATCGCGCTCACCGACGGGATCATGGTCCGCCTCGACTACCTCGACCGGGTGCTCGAGGTCGACCGTGCCGCGGCCCGTGTCAAGGTCGAGGCCGGGATCGGGCTGCGGGCTCTCAACCGGCAGCTCGACCGGCTAGGGCTGGCGCTCGCGAACCTCGGTGACATCGACCGCCAGTCGTTGGCCGGGGCGATCTCGACCGGCACCCACGGCACCGGCGAGCGCTTTCCGAGCCTCTCGGCCCAGGTCGAGGCGCTCGAGCTGGTGCTCGCCGACGGCAGCTCGCTCGAGCTCTCGACCGACGATCCCGGCGAGCTCGCCGCGGCGCGGATCGGCCTCGGAGCGCTCGGCCTGATCTACGCGGTGACCCTGCGGACCGTGCCCGCGTTCACGCTCGACCGCCGCGACGCGCCGAGGCCGCTGGCCGAGACGCTGACGCGGCTCGACGAGCTTACCGGTGCCAGCGACCACTTCGAGTTCTTCGTCTTTCCGCACACCGAGATCGCCCTCTGCCGCGAGAGCCGGCGCACCGACGAGCCGCCGCGTCCGGGCTCGCCCGCACGCGTCTTCGCCCGCGAGGTCGTGGTCGAGAACTGGGTCGGTCGGCTGTTCGCGCTCGCCGGGCGCCGGCTCCCGTCGCAGGCTCCGCGGCTGGCGCGGATCGCCGCCACCGGAGTCGGCCGCGCGCGCAAGATCGACCGCAGCCACCGCGTCTTTCCCAGCGAGCGGCGGATCAGGTTCACCGAGATGGAGTACGGGATCGCACGCGAGCCCGCCGCCGAGGCGGTACGTCGGGTGCTCGAGTGCGCGGCGCGCCCCGAGCTCGGGGTCGCGTTTCCGATCGAGGTCCGGTTCGCGCCCGCCGACGACCTCACGCTGAGCACGGCTCACGGGCGCGATACGTGTTACGTCGCCGTGCATCAGGATCGACGGCTGGACTGGGAGACCTACTTTCGCGCCGTCGAGCGGATCATGGACTCCTACGGCGGTCGCCCGCACTGGGGGAAGCGTCACTTCCAGACCGCCGAGACGCTCGCGCCGCGCTACCCGCGCTGGGCGCAGTTCGCCGCCCTGCGCCGGCGGCTCGACCCCGGCCGGGTGTTCGCCAACGCCTACACCGACCGCGTCCTCGGCCCGGCTATCTAGAGGAACGCCTTGCCCTCGCCGCGGTAGGTCGGCACCTCGTCGACCACGGCCTCGCCCTCGATCAGGTGCAGCGAGTCGAATCGCTCGCACAGCTCGCCGGCCTTCGCGTGTCGCAGATAGACGCGGTCGCCGACCCGCAGCCTGTAGGCGGCGGCGCCGAGCAGAGGCGTCTGCACCTCGCCGGCGCCCTCCTGGCGATCGAAGCGCAGGCCGCCGGGCAGGTAGGGCTCGGGCAGGCGGTCGGCCGAGCCCGTGCCCGAGGCGAGGTAGCCGCCCCCGAGCGCGGTCGCGACGCCGCCGACGGGTCGGCGCACGACCGGCAGGCAGAAGAAGGCCGCCGGCTCGAGCTGCAGCGAGCGGTAGTTGTCGAACAGGGCGGGCGCGTAGAAGCCCGAGCCGGCGCTGAGCTCGTCGACGATCCCGGCGGCGGCGGTTCGCGCCAGGCTCCCCGTCCCGCCGCCGTTGACGAACCCGAGCCGCCCGCCGCGCTCGGCCACGGCCTCGCCGACGGCGGCGACGATCCCCGGCAACCGCCGGCGGATCTCGCGCTCGGAGGCGGCCTGCATGGCGCGGATCGCGGCGCTGCGAAGCGGCCGTCCCGGAATCCGGTCGCCGACCCCGGCGATCTGCCCTTCGTAGGCCATCAGGCCGGCGAGCCTGGTTCCGGGCCGATCCTCGACCTCAGCCGCCATCCGAGCGGCGCGCTCGGCATCGTGGATCGGGGAGCGCTTCGGCCCCACCCGGGCCAGCCGGCCGCCGAGCGGCCACCAGCCGAGGTCGACGTCGAGGCAGACCCCGAGCTCAGCCGGTCCGCCGCCGATCGCTCCCTCGATCAGGTCGAGGTGCGGGCGGTCGTCGACCATCAGCACCGGAGCGCGCTCGGGCTGCTCGGCGGCGAGCCGGGCGACCCGCGCGACCGCCCCGCGGTCGACCGTCGGGTAGGCGACGACGAGGTCGTCGAGCCCTGCCTCGGCCAGGTGCAGGGCCTCGGGCACCGTGTACGCGAGCACGCCGCGAAACCCGGGGTCGAGCTCGAGCACCCGCCGTAGCACCGCGGTCGAGCGGATCGACTTCGAGGCGACCCGGACCGGCAGCCCACCCGCCTGCGCGAGCAGGCGGCGCGCGTTGCGCTCCAGCGCGTCGAGGTCGAGGAAGGCAAACGGCGGCGTGACCCCGGCGAGGATCGAGTCATAGCGCGCCTTCAGCGCCTCGCGGTCGATGCTCTCGGGCGGCGAGCTCACGGGCGAGCGAGCGTATCTGGCCCGATCTAGAATCGAGCCGTGCCCGGAGAGGTGGCCGAGTGGCTGAAGGCACTCGCCTGCTAAGCGAGTAGGGGGCGCAAGCTCTCTCGCGGGTTCGAATCCCGCCCTCTCCGCTTCGGGCCGAGCACCGGTGAGATCGAAAGACGACAAGACCTCTGGCAATCAGGCCTCGATCAGCCGCCGCCGGCTGCTCGGCGGCGCCGCCGCGACCACTGGCGGGATCGCCGTCAGCGGCCCGTTGGCCGCGAGCGCGAGCAAGGCCAAGCGCCGTCGGCGCGCCGACGTGGTCGTCGTCGGCGCCGGCTTCGCCGGCCTGGCGGCGGCGCGACAGATTGCCGCGGCGGGCCGCTCGGTCGCCGTCTTGGAGGCCCGGGACCGAGTCGGCGGCAGGATCAAGAACGTCGGTGTCGCCGGCGACGAGCAGGTCGAGATCGGCGGCCAGTGGGTCGGACCCGACCAGGATCGGGTCCTGGCGCTGATCGACGAGCTCGGGCTCGAAACGTTCAAGACCTACGTCGAGGGCGAGAACGTCTACTACCGCGACGGGGTAAAACAGAACTACACCGGGACGATTCCACCCGTCTCCACGACGGCCCTGGTCGAGGTCGCGCAGTTCATCGCCAGGATCGACGCGATGGCCGCGGAGGTCCCCGTCGACGCACCACAGAACGCCCCCCACGCGGTCGAGTGGGACTCGCAGACGTTCGAGACCTGGAAGCTCGCCAACGTCACCGATCCCGAGGCCCGTGACCTCGCCGACCTCGCCTTCGCCTCGGTGTTCGCGACCGAGCCGGCCGACGTCTCGCTCCTCTTCACCCTCTTCTACACCGCAACCGCGGGCAGCTTCAACCGCCTGATCGACACCGCCGGAGGCGCTCAGGACGGTCGCATCGTCGGCGGCGCCCAGCTGATCGCGCTGCGGATGGCGAAGCAGCTCGGCAACCGCGTCCGGCTCGAGCAGGCCGTGCACTCGATCCGCCGGCGCCAGGGATCGGTCGAGGTCCGGGCGCGCGACGAGACCTGGATCGCGAAGCGGGTGATCGTCGCCCTCGCCCCGGCGCTGATCGACCGGATCGAGTTCAAGCCGCGGCTCTCGGCGCAACGCGCGCAGCTTCAGCAGCGGGTGCCGATGGGCCAGGTGATCAAGTGCATGGCGGTCTACGAGACGCCGTTCTGGCGCGCCGACGGGCTCTCCGGGATGGCGACCAGCAACGTCGGCCCGGTCAACCTGACCTTCGACAACACGCCCGCCGGCGGCTCTCCGGGGGTCCTGCTGGGGTTCATCGAGGGCAGCGCGGCGCGCCGCTACGCGGCCGCCTCGAAGCAGGAGCGTGCCGAGGCGGTGCTCGGGTCGTTCGAGCGCTACTTCGGTTCGCGGGCGCGCACGGACGTGATCGGCTACGTCGACAAGGTCTGGGCCGACGACCCCTGGAGCCGGGGCTGCTACGTCGGCTACATGCCGCCCGGAGTGCTGCTCGGCTGGGGCGACGAGCTGCGCCGGCCGGCGGACCGGGTGCACTGGGCCGGGACCGAGACGGCGAGCGCCTGGGCCGGCTACATGGACGGCGCGATCGAGTCCGGGCAGCGGGCGGCGGCCGAGGTGCTGGGGGAGCTCTAGCGATGAAGGCAGGGCCAGGGACGGCCCGTCGGCTCGCCTGGGCCGCGCTCGCGCTCGCGCTGCTCGTGGGTTGCGACTCCGGCGACGAGCGCGAGAGCCCGGGCGTGACCGCGGCCGCGCCCTCGGAGGCGGCCGACAGGCCGGCGCCCGAGCCCGCCCGGCCCCGGACCCTGGCGCTCGACCGTCGCGCCGGCGCCTACTCGGTCGTCTGGGTGCGACGGGGAGAGCGGGCGACGGTGCGCACCGAGCCGGGGGGCGAGGTCGTCACCCGGGTCGGGCCCCGAACCGAGTTCGGCTCTCCGACCGTGTTCGGGGTCGTCCGCGAGCGCCACGGCTGGGCCGGGGTGACGACCCCGGCGCTGGCGAACAACCGGCTCGGCTGGATCAGGCTCGACCCGAGCGAGCTGCGGGCGGGCTCGACCCGGGTCTCGGTCGAGGTCGACGTCTCCGAGCGCCGCGCCGAGCTGCGCGAGCGCGATCGGGTGGTGCGCGAGTTCGCGGTCACGGTCGGCGCCCCGGGCACCGACACCCCGACTGGGCGCTTCGCCGTCACCGACACCTTTCGCGGCGACCTCAATCCCGCTTACGGCTGCTGCGCGCTGGCGCTCTCGGCGACCCAGCCGACCCTCCCCTCGGGCTGGCTCGGGGGGCGGCGGATCGCGATCCACGGGACCAGCGGCCCGCTCGGGACCGCGGCCTCGCACGGCTGTGTGCGGGCCGCCGACGCCGATGTCTCCAGGCTCGTCACGCGCGTGCCCCTCGGTGCGCCGGTCTTCATCCGCGCCTGATCCGTAGTGGATGCGTATAGTGTGCGCCCAATTAGGCTGGCGAAATGCGCCATGGAACGGCCGTTCAGACAAACACACGGAGGTGCCGGATGGGAACGAAGGACGATGCGATGAGCTCTGGGCAAGAGGTGGGGGTGATCTTCTCGGCCCTGGAAAGGACCGATCGATGCCTTCGCCTGACGGTCAAGGAGTTGCGTGAGTCTCATCCCGAGATCCTCGAAGGGCCCGAGTTCGAGCGCTTGACCAAGCTGACTCGGCGCCAGCTGCGAGAGAACCGGGAGTTGCTCGGAACCGAGCCGGCGACGGACAAGGCGTCGGTCGGCTGACACCCTCCTACTCGGGGGCGTAGCCGAGCTCTACGAGCAGCTCGCCGGCTTCCTCCTCGAACAGCGTTCGGTCCTGGGCGGTGAAGACGCCGTTCCAGTCGCCGACGATGCCCTTGCGGTTGAACGCGGTGGAATCCTCGGTGCCCGCGCTACGGCCACCCGAGAAGCGCTCGAAGCTCGCCTCCTCGATGCAGCGCGCGACCGTCCCCGGCCTCGAGTCGGCACCGAGCGCCTGCAGTAGACGCCGCGTCTCCCTCGCAGGATCGCGGGTCAGGCTCTCGTACCTGACCTCGGTGTAATCATCGCCGAGCAGCTCGTGGCCGTTGGCGATCGCCCGGGCAACGTTTGTCCGCCAGGAGTGGGCGAGCGCCACGATCCGCTCCTCAGTGAAGATGCCCTCGCCCGACTCGAGGAACCGCTTGGGGTTGGCTCGATACCGCTCCCTGATCGCCGCCTCGGCGGGTGTCAAATCCAAACCGCCGCCGAGGTCGAGCGGGTGGTTCCACAGGTGGTGCATCGACGAGACCGCCACGTCGCGTCCATCGCGGATCACGTGGATCACCTGCACGCCCTCGGTCAACGTCGCCAGCTCGACGATCGTGTCCGCGCCCAGAAAGGGCGTCTTGTCGCCCACGAACCGGCTCTCGGTCCCCTCGAGCGCCCTCTGCATCAGGTGCTCGATCGCGACCATCACCAGCTCGTCGATCACGGCCTCGGTGTCGTCATCGCGGGTCCAGACCGAGCGCTCGATCCAGGCTCGTAGATACTCGGCATCGAGGAATGCCCGGTGAAGCGAGCTCGGTTGCAGGGTGGCGCTGTCCATCCGCTTGACGTCCGGTCGGATGAAGCTGCGCCCGAAGAACCGGCCCTCGCCACGAACCGTGACCTCGGGATGGGAGTCGAGCAGCCGCATCACCCAGGAGGTTCCGGACTTCGCCTGCCCGACGATGAAGAACTGCTTCGGGGTGGCGTCGACCCTCTCCTCGCCGGCCGACTCCTGCACCCGCGCCAGGCGCCGCTCGAGCGCCGCCGCGCGCTGGCGCAGCTTCTGGATCCTGGCGTCGCGTTCGTGCAGCAGCTTGCGCAGGTCGGCGACGTCGGGTTTGCCTGCGGGACGGGGCCGGTCGGGGCGCTCGGTCGCGGGCCGCTTGGCGGTCTCAGACAGCGGACGCCTCTCTCTCGGCCACGATCGCCTCCAGCACCTCGCCGAGGCGTTCGATGAAGCGCTCGGGATCGTGGTGCTCGCGGACGCGGCGCGCCCCCCGCGCCCCGATCGCCCGAAGCTGGTCGCGATCCATCCGCAACACGGCGTCGAGCGTAGCCGCGAGGTCGGCGACGTCATTGGGTTCGAAGAGGACCCCGTCGAGGCCGTCGGAGATCAGCTCCGGCACTCCGAAAACGCGGGTCGCGACCGCCGGGGTCTCGAAGGCCATCGCCTCGGCCAAGGCGATCGGAGCAGACTCCACGTCGGAGGCGAGGGCGAAGATGTCCGCTGCGGCGTGCCAGCTCAGCGGTTCGATCGTCGGCGGCTCGAGCGCACAGGAGTCCGCGATTCCGGCGGCGTTGATATAGCGCCTGATCGCCTTGCAGTAGGGCGTGTCTCGGGCCCCGACCATGTACAGGCCCGCGTCAGGGTGATCGGAGCTGATCATCGCCCACGCCCGCGCGAGCACGGCGTTGCCCTTGCGGGGCTCGGCGATGCCCAGCGACAGCACCACCCTGCGGTCGGGATCGAGCCCGAGCGAGTCGCGCGCCGCCACCGGGTCGACTCGGGAGCGGACCTCGTCGATCTGGCTGAACTCGACCCCGCACGGCGCGGTCAGCGAGCGCTCCGCCCGAACATAGGGCTCGTACAGCACCCGCGTCGCGTTGGCCGGGAAGATCGTCGCCGCAGCGGAGAACAGAGCCTCGAGGCATCTCTCACGGGCGTGAGGCTCGGGCCCGTCGGGATGGCCCATCTGCCACCAGACCGGGAATTCATAGCTCTCGTGGATGATCCAGGCGACCGGCAGTCCGAGCCGTGTGGCGGCATCGGCCCCGGCGAAGGAGTCGATCGTGTTCGCGAGCACCGCGTCCGGTGCCTCCTGCTCGAGGACCTTCGACAGCTCCGCCACGGCCCGCTCGTAGGCCTCGGGCCCCGGCCCCTCGAGCTGGCCGGCGACGTGGACCGGCACCCCGATCTCCTCGAACCGCTGTGCCCAGAGCCCGCGCTCGGTGGCCACCACCGCGGCCGTGAACCTCTCCGCCTTGGTCAGGCGGTAGAGCTGCTCGAACAGCGTCCGCTGGGCGCCGCCCGGCGCCAGGCTGTGGGCGAATGCGACCAGGCGAATGGCCTTGCCGTCGTCGGGTGAGGTCGAGCCCGAACCAACGCTCGCTGCGTCGATGGACGAGGTGGCAGTCGGCACATGCCCGTTGTCGGCCCCATCGGCCGCCGGGACGTTGGCCCGCGCCACCCGGCGCACCCCGTCCTCGGAAACCTCCGTGACCGGGTCGGTGAGCTCGATCTCCTCCGGGGCCGTGAACTCGATCCGGGTCCCGCGCACGCCGGTAACCAGCGCCGAGATCCGAGCTTCGCGCACCCCGGCGGGAAGGGCGGAGGGGGGCACCCTGAGATCGAAGCCTGAGATCACGGTCTCCGGGTTCGCCATGCTCTCCGCCCGGGGACGCTGCAGGCCGAGTCTCGCTCGGCCCACGGGGGAACCGTTGATCTGGACGTCCACTCGCGCCACCGGCTCGTTCCGGAGCACGGCCCAGCCGCGGACTCGAAGCGCGTCCCGGGGCACGCGTCCCTTCACCGGTTCGAGGATCGCGCCCTGGCTACCGCCCCCGCGCGGTGCTCGCCAAGTGCCGAATCGGTGCGCCCACGGGACGATGCCGCGCTTTGGCGCCAGCTCACCGGTCACCGGCGCCGCCGCCTCGATGAACCCGAGCCGGGTCGGGTCCGGGTATCCGAGGTCCTCGGCCTCTTTCGGGCGCGTGGTCAGGAGCTGATCGCCGGTCACCGGGTGGACGCTTGAGAACAGCGGCCTGCGGCCGCCGCCCGGCTTGGGGTGCAGGTAGCCGAGCGCTTCAGCGGATTCCGCGCCCGAGCCGGTCCGCCACGGCTGCGAGAGCAGCCGACGCAAGCGGCCGAGCGAGCTCCGGGCTCGCACCGCGAATCCGGCGTCTTCCTTCCAGCCGATCGGGGCCCTGGCCCAGCGCAGCCGTTGACTGAGCCCGGCGTCTGGCCGCGCGGGCTCGTGGTCACCGGTTCCGACTCGACCGTCGCTGCCCATCCGCAGGGCGATCAAGCCTGGCCCCTGGTCTGCGACCAGCGCTCCGAGCTCGGTCACCGGAACGGCAGAATCCCCCTCCCGGGTGGAGGGCGCCGCATCGACGCCGTAGACGTGTCGCCACCGCCTGTGATCGATCGTTCGTAGCAGTCCCCGCGAGACGCCGACCACGGGATCTCGACGCCGCTTCCTGGTGGCCGGCGCCGGCGCCGGCTCCCCGTCGAGATAGTCGAGCTCCGCGAGCACGTCGGCGAAGATGCTGCTCGAGCGCAGCTGCAGGCCCGCATCCATGTCGCGCCGCCACCTGCCGATCGACGCGTTGACGCTTCCGGACGCGGTCCGGTGACCGCTCAGGTGCTCGGCCGATTCCAGCGCCGAGGAGAGCGTCTCGGCGATGCTCGACTCGCCGGCGTCGAGGTCGAGGTGCTCGAGGATCCGACCGAGGGTCGGCTCCGGCTCGAGCAGCAGATCCTCGTAGCGGACAACCAGGGACTCGTCCGGTCGGGCTCTTGCCTCCTCGAGCAGCCCGCGAAAGGAGTCGGCCACGATCTCGAGGTATTCGTCACCGGTGTCCGGTCGGTCACTGACGAGGGCGGCGTTCGGGTTCTTGTCGGCGTAGGAGAGGATCGAGCAGATCGTGTCGCGGGGATCGCGGAACAGGGTCACGTCCTTGGTCTCGGGCAGCAGGTCGGACAGCACCTCCAGGCGCAGGCGCCCCATCGGCGCCTTCTCGACGAATACCTCCGCCCGCTGCTTGCCCTGCTGGCCCGCCACCCCACGATAGAAGTCCTCGATCTGCTCGCGGGCGTGCTTGGCGAGCGCGACGGTGCGGTCCCTGCCCAGGTAACGCTGGGTCCACTCGTCGCGAATCGGCTGGCGGCCCGCCTCGGGCCACTCTCCCAGCCACCAATGATCGCGGTCGACGCTCGTGCGCAGGACGCGCTTGTAGCTTCCGGGCTCGCTCAGCGCGGCAAGCACCTCGAGCCAATAGCTCGCGGCCCGCGGCTCCACCCCGTGAGGCGGGTAGGCGACAATCTGCGGGTGATGGCCGAGCAGGTGCACGACCCAGGTCGTGCCGGTCCGCCCGGTCGGCGTCGAGATCAGGCCGGCTCGAAGATTCCCCGGAGCGCCGCTGTCCGCGAGCGACTCGCGTTCGCCGCTGATCTCGGCCAATACGGCGGCACCGCCGTCCTCGAAGCGGGCGCGGACGATCACCGTGAACCGTGGCGGCAGCCGCAGCGCTCCGACGACGCCGAAGAAGCGGCTCGGCCGCGCGTCGGCGGCGTCCTCGCGGCCGCGGATGTCGATCGGGATCTCGCGTACGAGCTCGTCCTCGCAGACGAGCTCGATCGTCCGCACCTCGGGCCCGCTCCCTATTGCCCAGCCCCGGACCTCGAGCCCGAGCTCGACTCGCGAATCGCCGGCGTGCGGGCTTGTCAGCCCGTACTCGAGCACGCCCGGCACCCCTTCCCCGAGCAGTACGACGTCCTTGATCTCTACGGCTGACAATCCCTTGCCTTCTTCGAGCCTCCCCCGAGGCTGGGCGATGATAGTGCGTCAACGACCCCCTCGATGGATCGTTGCTGTCTCATGATGACCTTCTACACCAGCCTCGAGGATCGGCGGCTCGCAGCTGCGACCCTTTTCGCGGCCCTGGTCGCCGTCGTGGCGCTGGCCACCGGCTGCGGGGGCAGCGATGACCCGCCCCCCGAGCAGCCGCTGCCGCTGCCGTCCGGCGCCGGACCACCGAAGCTGAAAGAGACCGTGCAAGAGGCGGTGCAGCGGATTGAATCGACCCTGAGCTCCGGCGACTGTAACCAGATCAACGAGCTCAATCCGATCTCGCGTCCGAACCTGTCGACCGAGGCAAGGTGCCGCGCGCTGCAGGGCTTGAGCGGACTGGAGGTCAAGGCGGCGGCCGCCTACGGTGAGGTCGCCGCGGTGGTCGACTACCGACGCGGAGATCGAATCGTCAGCGCGCTGCTCGTCGGCGAGTCCGACGGCCGTTTCCACATCGCCTTCATCGATTCGTTCAGGGGCGTGCCGAGCGTCGGCACCCCCCGCGCGCGGGAGCTCGACTCCGCCGCCGAGCGTGCGGTGCGCGCGCTGCGCCGGGGTGACTGCGAGGGCTTTCTCGAGGTCGCCTTCCGGCGCTTCGGCTTCGCGGGCGGCACGGATGCCGAGGTCTGCGAGCGCATTCCCGGGAGCCCCGTCGCGTCCCTCGACTCCGACGGCGCGGTGCGGCTGAAAGTTCTTGGTGGAAACGCCGGATACGCCTTCTACGGCATCGACACGCGGGATGCCTATCTGACCGTGATCGCGGCGCAGCAGACCGAATCCGGCCTTCCCGACACGGTTCCCGACGAGGTGGCCAGGCTACCCGCGGGGGCTCCCGAGTACGGGTATCTCGATGCGCTGCTGACGCGAGGCGACTTTTTGCGGGAATTACTCATGCGTTGACGCCCGCTTAGGCCCAAATTGCGAAGTGACGCATCGGACGTACGAGTTTCTGGGGTGAGATGCAAGGAGGCGCGCCGGTATGGATGCCGACACGGACCTGAACCGATCCGCGGTTGCCGCGGGCGGGAACCATGTTGCACACGGTCAAACGATGACCGCGGTCGTTCTCGACCTGATGCGGCCGCGGGGGCGATCGTTGCGCATCCTCGAGGCGGCTGATGGCGGACAAAGCCTGACCGCGACCTCGACACCGGATCAGGTCGTCGGCATCGGCGAGCTGGACGACGATGGTGTCACGGGAACGCTCGAGGAGGGCGGCTTCGATTGCGCGGTCGGGGCGGAGATCGTGCATCGACTCGATCCCGCCGAGCGCCACGAGTTGCTCGCGCGGCTTCGGCGAGCGACGCGGGGGGCCGTGTTGTTGGAGCTGCCGCGGGCGAGCAACGGGCACAACCCGTTCGATGAGGCGATCGAGTTCTTCCGTGAGCTCGGCGACTCGGTGCTCGTGCTCTCCGAGGAGCATCTTCCTGCGCTGCTCACCCTGCGCGGGGCGGGTCTCGGCGACGTCGATTCCAACCCTTGGCCGTCTGCGCCCGCATCGATGCCGATCGCGGGCGACCCCGTCAGCCCGCGCGGGACCCTGCGGCGGTCGTTGCTCGTCTCGCTGATCGATCCTGAGGGCGCCGGGCTCGACGTCGCCGGATTGCACTGGTGCTCGGCGCCGGTCGCACTGGGTCGCGATCCGGCCGGCCTCGCGGTGCTGCCGCTGGCGCTGGAGGTGCGACAGCTCTCCGACCGGCTCGAAGCCGAACGCACCCGCGGCGAAAGGGCCGAGGCGGTGGCGGGCGACCTGAGAGCGAAGGTCGCCGAGCTCACTCGGATCGCCTCCGAGGACCGGGCTGCACGTCAATCGGCCGAGCAACTGGTCGAGATCGTCGCCGCCGCCCGCGGGTACCGGATCGGACTCGCGATCTGTCATGCGCGCGCCGCCGTCCGCCGTCGAGTGGGCTCGGCGTGGCGATGGATCACCACGCCTTGGCGAAAGCTCTCCACGCGGCTCCGTCAGGCCCCGGCTCCCGACGGACCGTGAGTACGGGCCTCGACTACGGGCTCTGGTCGCTGAGGCAGGAGACCGGAGAGCTGGAGCTGGACTCGCTGCGGGCGAACGTCGGCGCGCTCCGCCTGCCGCCCACGATCAGCCTCCTCCTGGTGGCCGGCCGGCTCGACGAGCTCTGGGTCTCCGAGGGGGTTCAGTCGCTCGCCGACCAGGCCTACCCGCGCTGGGAGCTGTGTGTGGCGCAGTACGGCGCTCGCTCGGCGATCGACGACGTGCTCGCCGCGCGGTTGCCGGACGAGACCAGGATTCACAGGTCCGATGCGAGTCCCGCGGCAAGCCCGGAGGCGGCCCTGGCTCGAGCGCTCGCGCTTGCGACCGGCGAGTTCGCCCTGATCGTCGACGAGGGCGACGAGCTCTCGGCGGATGCGCTGCTGCGGCTCGTGGACGCGATTCGCGGCACGGACGCCGATCTGATCTACTCAAACGAGGATCGGATCGACGACCGGGGCGGGCGGTCCGACCCCGTCTTCAAGCCCGGCTTCTCGCCCGACCGGTTGCTCTGCAGCCCCTACCTGGGGCGACTGTGCGCGATGCGCACGAGCGTGATCAGGGAGGCGGGCGGGATCGAACCGGCGCTCGGGCCCGTCGCCGAGCACGACTTGCTCCTCCGGGTCACCGAGCGCGCCCGCAGGGTGGCGCATCTGCCGCAGGTTCTCTACCACCGCAGGGTGCTCGCCGACATCGACGGGCGGGTCGTCCATGGGCTGCCCGACCCCCCGTCCAGCGATGCGACGATCGCTGTCGTCGACGCAGCGCTCGAGCGGCGCGGAGGAGGGGCGATCGCCCGGGCTGGGCGGGAGTTCGGAACCGCGCGGGTGATCAGGCAGCCGCCGGAGGGCAGCCGAGTGAGCCTGATCGTGCGCTCCGATCGTCGCCGGGCCCGTCTGCCGCTCCTGGATCAGCTCCAGCAGCTCTCGCTGGTTCGAGTCGACGAGGTCATCGTCGCCGGGCAGCGTCCCGCCCGCGAAACCGGGCTGCGGGTGGTCGAGGACCCGTGTCCCGCCCGGGCGGCGAACCGGGCCGCGCGAGAGGCCACCGGCGACGTGCTGATCTTCTGCGGCAACGCCGCCTCGCTGCCGCCCACCGCCGGCCCGCGATGGGTGGGCGAGCTGGTCGCGCAGGCGACCCGCCCCGAGGTCGGGGCCGTGAGCGGCACCGTCGTCGATGCCGAGGGTCGCCTGCGCCACGGCGGGGTCCGGGTCGATCTGGAGGGCCTCGCCGGGCCCGCCCCGCTCGGCTCGGACGCAGAGCTGCCGAGCAGCGCATTGCCGTTCAATCCCGGCGGGGCGAGCGCCGACCTGCTGGCGATCGATCGGCGCAGGTTCGAGCGGGTCGGAGGCTTCGATGTCGAGCACCTCCCCGGGAGCCTGTTCGCGCTCGACCTCGCGTTCCGCCTCGGGGAGCTGGGTCTGCTCAGCGTCTACACCCCCGTCGCCCAGATCCAATGTCGTGACTTACGCACGTTTCCCAGCCCGGAGGAGATCGAGTACATGTGGTCTCGGTGGCGCTCGCAGATCGGGCGCCTGCTCGACTATGAGCGCCCGCCCACCGACCCGCACCGGTCGCCTCTGGCGCCGGCCTTCACCGCGCATGCCAGCTTTCCGTCCGGCGCGATCGAGGCGAGAACGTGAGGATCCTGCTGACCACCCATCAGTTTTTCCCCGACTACTTCGCGGGAACCGAAGTCGCCGCCTGCGACACCGGTGTCGAGCTGCTCCGGCGCGGCCACGAGGTGCACGTGCTGACAGTCGATCCACGGCCGGGTCACTCGGGTCCTGAGATCGCGGCCTCTGACTACACGTACCGCGGCCTGAAAGTGCACGCTCTACGGGTTCCCGATCGGATGAGCGCGCGACGGCTCGGGGTGGAGCCGGTGCGACTCGAGTACGCCGACGAGGCGGTCGGAGAGTACGTCGGAGAGTGGGCGCAGCGGCTGGCGCCCGACGTCGTTCACATGTATCACCTCGCGCGCCTGAGCGGCTCGACCCTCGACGCCCTCCGGGCCCTCGGGGTCCCGCTCGTGTTCACTGCAACGGACTTCTGGTCGGTCTGTGTGCGCAGCATCCTGATGCGGACCGACGGGGAGCTGTGCGGCGGGCCGGACGAGCTCTCCTCGAACTGCCTCGAGTGTCGGCGGGTCGACAAATGGTTCGGGATCGAGCAGCCGTCCCGCCCATCCCGCCGCCGCGCCCTGTACCGGCAGTTCGCCCGCGATGCGCTCGCCAGGGACGCCGACGATCCCCGGACCGGGGTGGTCAGGGCGGCGGTCGACCGGGGCAGCTTCCTGCGCAGTCGGATCGAGCAGGTCGACGCGATCCTGGCGCCGACCGCCCTGATGCGGGATGCGCTGGAGGCCAACGGGCTGCCGGCGGAGCTGATCAGGATCCATCCCTACAGCATCGACTCCTCGCGGTTCGAGGCCGTGCGTAAGCCAAGTGGCGAACCGCGACCGGGCATCCGCTTCGGCTACATCGGCACCCTGCGGCGACCGAAGGGCGTCGGCGCACTCGTCCGTGCCTTCCGCCAGGTCGCCGATCCGAACGCCACGCTGGAGATCATCGGTGCGCCGGACGCCGAACCTGAGTATTTCCGTGAGCTCCATGCCCTCGCGGTTGGCGATGATCGGATCCGCTTTGCCGGCGGCGTCCCCAACGAACGGATCCCGGACCGCCTGCGCCGGATCGACGTTCAGGTCGTGCCCTCGGTCTGGTACGAGAACGCCCCGCTGACGATCTACTCGGCGCAAGCCGCCGGGGTGCCGGTCGTCGCATCCGATCTCCGCGGGATGTCGGAGGTGATCACCGACGAGCACAACGGCCTGCTGTTCGAGCCAGGTGACGCGTCCGACCTTGCGGCGAAGCTGAATCGCCTGGCCGCGGACCCTGACCTGGTCGAGCGCCTCGGGGCCAACGCCAGGCCGCCGATGACCGCAGCCGAGGGGGTGGACAGGCTTCTGGCGCTCTACGAGGAGATTCGGGTGCGAGGCCCCGGGGACCGTCCGGGGACGAAGGTCGCCCAGGACAGCCGCGTCTCAAGCCCTCGCCTGAACCCACGGACGCGGCCCGCCGGGACCCGCGCAAGGAGCCTGGGGCCCGTCGTTTCGGGAAACGCCCACCATCAGAAGCCCCAGGGCGGTGGTACCGCGACTCGCCGCGAGCGGCAGAGACGGACGCGCGTCCGGGCCCCCCGCCGGTGGCCGCCCGCAAGGCGCCGGACGTCCGCGGCTCCGTCCTTCTTCTTCGTCCTCGGTCGGGCAAAGTCGGGGACGACCTGGATCATGCGAACGCTCGACGCGCACCCCGAAATCACCTGCCGCGGGGAGGGCAGGTTCTTCGGCGCCGACTACGTCCTGCCGGGCCCCGAGACGGCAACGATCCCCGCCCGCCCACTGGCAGGCGCGCTCGTCGCCGACCCGGCTCTCCGTTCCTGGCTGGAGCGATCGGTCTGGGCCCGTGATCGCGACCCCGACGAGCAGCTCAGGGAGCTGACCAGGATCACGATCGACTACTTCCTCGGCCAAGCGGCCGCAGAGCTCGGGACCCCGATCGTCGGCGACAAGACTCCGTTCCTGAGCTCGGACGCGGTCCGCGAGCTGGCCCAGATCCACCCGTCGGCGCGGGTCGTGCACGTGATCCGCGACGGGCGCGACGTCGCGATCTCGTCCAAGCACCACGTCTGGAACCGCAGCGTCGGCGGCGGGGGAATCCATGAGCTCGATCCGGCGGACCGCGAGACGCGCGATGCCTACCGCTCCGACCCGACCCGCTTCCGCGAGATGGGCCGCAGCATCTTCACGCCGGACTGGCTTGCGGGCACGGCCCGCGAGTGGGCCGAGATGACCAAGCGGGCCCGCGGCGACGGACGCGCGCTGCTCGGCGAGCGCTACCTCGAGGTTCGCTACGAGGCGATGTTGTCCGACCCGCTCGAGACCACCCGCGAGGTACTCGGCTTCCTCGAGGCCGACACCGCCAACCCCGCGGTCGAGCGCTGCGTCGAGTCGGCGAGCTTCGAACGAGCCACCCGCGGTCGCAGCCGCGGTGACGAGCGGCCAACGGAATTCCTGCGTAACGGGCTCGCCGGCCAGTGGCACGACGTGTTCACCGCCGGCGACCGCGAGACCTTCAAGCGTGAGGCCGGCGACGTCCTGATCGAGCTCGGCTACGAGACGGACCGATCATGGTGAGATACGTCGGCCGCCCGGCGGTAAACGTCGACGGGCTCGAGAAGAGCTTTCGGATCGGTAGGCAGCCGCGAAAGTCGGGTGGGCGCCGGCGCCTGCCCCGTCGCTTCCAGACCCTCGAGGTGCTGCGCGGGGTGAGCTTCGCCGTCGACCCGGGCGAGCTCTTCGGCCTGATGGGGCGCAACGGCTCCGGCAAGAGCACTCTCCTGAAGATCATCTCCGGGGTCTATCCGGCCGATTCCGGCACCGTTTCGGTCAGCGGCCGGCTGGCGCCGGCGCTTCAGCTCGGGGTCGGCTTCAGCCCGGAGCTCTCAGCGGCCGAGAATGCAGCGGTGACCGCGGTGATGCTGGGGCTGTCACGCCAGGAGGCGCGCCGCCAGGTGACCTCGATCCTCGAGTTCGCCGACCTCCGCGAGTTCTCCGAGACCCGTCTCAAGGACCTCTCCCACGGGATGAGGATGCGGCTCGCGTTCGCGGCCCTGATCGAGACCGACCCCGACGTGCTGTTGGTCGACGAGATTCTGGCGGTCGGTGATCGCGCCTTTCAGGAGAAGTGCACCGACGCGTTCGCCGACTTTCGCCGCCGCGGACGCACGATTCTGCTCGTCTCACACGCGCCCGCCCTGATCGAGCGGCTCTGCGACCGCGCCCTGTTGCTGGAGAACGGGCAGGTCGAGTCGCTCGGGGACCCGGCGGCGGTGGCCGCCCGCTACGTCGAGGTCAATCTGCCCGAGGGCGGCGGCGAGACGGAGCTGATCGACGACGGCGACGAGCGCCGCCAAGCGATCCGGATCAGCGACGTCGAGCTCTCGGCCCCGCATGGGCCCAATGCTGCGGACGAGATCGAGATCAAGGCGACGCTGGAGGCGACACGGCGCGTGGAGCACCCGGGCCTGCGGATCGAGATCCGCAACGAGCGCGGGGGGCGGATCTTCCTCTCGCCGACGATCCCGCTCGCGCGGCTCGAGCGCGGCGAGCGCGAGCGGGCTCGAGTCTGGATCGAGAACCGGCTGCATCCCGGCGAGTACTCGCTCAGCCTTGTCGCCGTGCGGCCCGGCAGGCGCGGCAACGACATCCCGGCGTCGCCGCTCGCCCGGATGTCGCTCCAGGTCGCCGGCGAGAGCCAGGGACGGGGGGCGGTGGCCCTTCGCCACGGCGCCACGATCGAGCCGATCGAAGCCAGGGAGGCGGTCCGATGACGGGCGACGCCGCGACGACGCTGAAGCAGATTCCGCCGCTCCCCGAGGGGACGAACCCGCGCCGGCGCTTCTGGGATTTGGTCTTCGTCATGGCCCTGACCGATTACCGGCGCCGCTACGCGGGCTCCGTGCTCGGCTACGCGTGGGCCCTGCTGCGGCCGTTGATGCTGTTCGCAGTTCTCTACGCGGTCTTCACCCAGGTGATCCGGTTCGGCGACTCGGTCCCCGACTACGCGGTGCTGCTACTGCTCAACGTCACCCTCTACTTCTTCTTCCAAGAGGGCACCAATGCGGGGCTGCGCGCCTTCGTCGCCAGGGGGTCGATCATGCGAAGCCTCCGGGTCTCGCCGCTGGCCGCGCCCGTCTCGGCGATTCTCGCCTCGAGCTTTACCTTCGCCGCCAGCCTCACCGTGGCGATCGTCTGGATCCTCGTCTACGGGATCGAGCCGACCTCGACCTGGCTCCTGTTGCCGGTCCTGCTGCTCTACCTGGGCACCGTCACCGGCGCGATCGGGCTCGGGCTCTCGGTCCTCTTCGTCCGCTTCCGCGACGTCGGGCAGGCCTGGCAACCGATCAGTCGCCTGCTCTTCTACGCGAGCCCGGTCCTGTACCCGTTCGAGTTCATCCCGGAGGGGTTCTTCCGCGATCTTGCGGCCTTCAACCCGCTCTCGCCGCTGTTCGTCGAAACCCGTCGCTGGATCATTGATCCCTCGGCCCCGACCTGGAGCGAGGCCGCGGGCAGCACGTTCACGACCGTGATTCCCTTTCTCACTGCTCTCGTTATCTGTGTGCTGGCGGTGGTCAGCTACCGCCTCGTCCGCAGCAAGATCCCGGAGCGATTGTGAGCAGGCGTGCAGCAGCGCGGGCGCGATCGCCTATCATGGGGCGGCGGGCGCTGGCTGCGCCGGACGGGTACGGAAGGGATACCGGAGGAGGAACTGTGGGGGGCGTGCGCAGGGCATTGTTCGCGATCGCCGGCGTCGTCCTGCTCCTCGCTCTGGGCGCTGCCCCAGCCGCGGCTTCGCACCCGACCGACGACATCGTTCCTGCCGGGGCCAATGAGGCGGACCTGCGCGCGATCGAGACCGCGACGCTGGGCGCGGAGCACGCGGCGGAGCACGCCGCCGTGCGGCGCACCGCGCGCAGGGTCGCGGAGGGGAAGATCAACCCGGAGGCGAAGATCAACGTCCCGGGCGAGCCGCAGCTCACCCTCTCCTCGGAGGCGGTCGCCGCCCCGGCGGCGGCAGGACCGCCGGCCGAGGTCGGCGAATGGACCGAGGCGCCGTTCCAGATCCCCAACTACGCGATCCACTCGGCGGTGCTGCCGACCGGAAAGGTCCTGTTCTGGGGCCGCCCGCCGCTTCCCGCCCCCGGGACTCAGCGCCCCAACTACTCCGAGGCGGCGCTTTGGAACCCGGCGCTGGGGACCGGTCCGGGAGCGTTCACGGACGTCGACCCGCCGGTGATCGACGTCGACGGGCCGGGCGGCCAGCCGCCGGTCAAGGCGCCGATCTTCTGCTCGGGACAGAACCTGCTGCCAAGTGGCGAGGTTGTCGCCGCCGGCGGCACCCTGATCTATGCCGGCACCTTCCCCGACGACGCCTATACCGATTGGGGCGGGCTGCAGACGATCTTCACCTTCGATCCGTTCAGCGAGACCTGGACCCGCCAGCCCGATATGGCCCAGGGGCGCTGGTATCCGGGCCAGGTGATGCTCCCGGACGGGCGCACGGTGATCCTCAGCGGGCTCGGCGACGAGCCGCCCGGTGGCCTGATGACCAACAGCGTCGAGGTCTTTGATCCGGCGGCGACGATCGGCGGCCAGGGCACTGTGACCCAGCAGCCGAGCGCCTTCCGCAACGGCCTCGGCCTCTACCCGCGCACCTTCACGTTCGGCGACGACGTGATCGTCACCGGGCCGAGCAAGGCGCTGACCGCGACCCTGGACACGACGAGCTGGACCTGGAACGAGAGCCTGCAGACGATGTCGCGCTCGCGGATTGCCGGCAACGCGGTACGCCGGCCCGGCGGCCCGAGCGGCTCGGACACGATCACGACGATCGGCGGCTTTGACCGCACCATCGGCCCGGGGCCGTTCTATCCCGGGACGACGACGTCGGAGACGATCGACGCCAGGGCGACGCCGGCGACCTGGCACGCCGACGCGCCTCTCAACGTCGGGCGGGCGAACGCCAACACGGTGCTGCTGCCCGACGGCTCGATGGTGGTGGTCGGGGGCGGCAGCGGCTTCCAGCTCGGCGGCGACCCTGATATAGGCGCGGCGGGCGGCTACATCACCTACGCCGACGGGCGGGCGCGCCAGGTCGAGGTCTACGACGCCGACTCGGACAGCTGGCTGCTCGGCCCCGCCCAGCAGGAGGACCGCACCTATCACTCGACCGCAGTGCTGTTGCCCGACGGGCGGGTCTTCTCGGCCGGCGACGATCACTATCCGCTCCAGCCCGGGGGCGCGTTCAGCGTCACCGACAACGCCGAGATCTACTCGCCGCCCTATCTGTTCAAGGGGCCGCGCCCGCAGATCAGCTCGGCCCCGCAAACGGTGGGCTTCGGTGACGCGTTCGGCATCCACAGCCCCAGCGCCGGGATCGACCGCGCCGTGCTGATGGCTCGCCAGGCGCGACCACCCATGCGTTCGACATGCATCAGCGGAGTGTCGAGCTCCAGGTGCTCAACGAAGTCGGGGGCCAGGGGATCGACGTCGTCTCCCCGCCCTCCGACGCCGCGGCCCCGCCCGGCTACTACATGCTCTTCCTGCTCAAGGACGGGGTCCCCTCGGTCGCGAGCTGGATCAAGATCGACCCGACCGCGCCGGACCAGCCGACTCTGGGCCCGCCCCCGCAGCCGCCCGCCGGCGACTTCAACGGCGACGGGGTGGCCGATCAGGCGATCGGCGTTCCGCTCGAGGACGTCGGGGCGACGTCGGACGCCGGGGCCGTGAACGTGGTCTACGGGTCCGCGGGAGGCCTGACGCAGGGCGGCAACCAGCTCTTCACCCAGACCGACCTCGGCGCTGGACAGGCCGCCGAGTCGGGCGACCGCTTCGGTGCCGCGCTCGCGTCGGCGGACTTCGATCAGGACGGGTTCGCCGACCTCGCGGTCGGTGCCCCCCGCGAGGACATCGGCGCGACCGTCGACACCGGCACGGTCAACGTCCTCTACGGCTCGGCATCGGGATTGACGGCGACGGGGAGCCAGGCCTTCAGCCAGGGCAGCGGGGGCATCGCCGATTCCGCCGAGGCGGGCGACCAGCTTGGTGCCTCGCTGGCCGCCGGCGACCTCGACGGCGACGGTGACGGCGATCTCGCGGTCGGGGCACCGTCGGAGTCGGTCGGATCGATCGCAGGCGCCGGCGCCGTCAACGTGATCTACGGCTCGGGCGGCGGCCTCGCCGCGACCGGCAACCAGCTCTTTCATCAGGACTCCGCGGGCATCGTCGAGGTCGCCGAGTCCGGTGACTCGTTTGGCGCGGCGCTCACCTTCGGCGACCTGAACGGGGACTCGCGCGACGATCTCGCCGTCGGGGCACCGTCGGAGGCGGTCACGAGTGTGGCCGGAGCCGGATCGGTGAACGTGATCCACGGCTCCGCGAGCGGTCTGACATCGAGCGGAAACCAGGTTTGGAACCAGAACAGCGCCGGGATCGCCGACGCGGCCGAGAGCGGAGATCGGATGGGGGCGGCGCTCGCCTCCGGAAACCTGAACGGGGACGCGCGCGATGACCTCGCGATCGGGGTCTCCTCGGAGTCGATCGGGAGCACGAGCGGCGCCGGGGCCGTGCACGCGATCTACGGTGCGGCCGCCGGGCTCGCATCGGCCGGGAGCCAGTTCTGGAGCCAGAACAGCACCGACGTCAAGGACGCGGCCGAGGCCAACGATCGACTCGGCTCGGCGCTCGCCGCGGGCGACCTCGACGGCGACCTCGACGACGATCTGCTCGCCGGCGCGCCCGGCGAGAGCATCGGGACGGCGGCCGCCGCGGGCGGCGTCAACATGCTGCTTGGCTCGGGCAGCGGCCTGAGCTCGGCCGGCAACCTGCTCTGGAGTCAGAACAGCGCCGCCATCAGCGAGGTCTCCGAAGCCGGCGACTCGTTCGGCGCGGCGCTGGCCACCGCCGACCTCAACGACGACGCGCGCGACGACCTCGGGATCGGCGTGCCGTCGGAGAGCATCGGGACGATCGCCGCCGGCGCCCTGAACATGATCTATGGCTCGGGCAGCGGCCTGAGCTCGGCCGGCAACCAGCTCTGGAGTCAGGACAGCACCGGCGTCCTCGACCAGGCAGAGGCGGGTGATCAGTTCGGGGCGGCGCTGGGAGCCGCACGTTGACGCGGAGCTGGCTTCACGCGTTGGCGGCCTGCGCCCTGACGCTTGCAGTCGGCGCTCCGAGCGCCGCCGGGCACGCGGTTGACGACCTCATCCCCGCCGGGGCGACGGAGCCCGAGATCAGGGCGATCGAGACCGCGATGCTCGGCGCCGAGCACGCGGCCGAGCACGCGGCCGCCCGCCGCAGCGCCCGGCTCGCCGAGCGCGGGGCGACCCTGCGGGTCGACGGCACGAGGATGGCCTATTCCTCCGAGAACGTCGCCGCGCCCCGGGCCGCCGGGCCGCCGTCACAGGTCGGTGCCTGGACCCAGGCGCCGTTCCGGATCCCGACCTACGCGATCCACTCGGCGATGCTGCCGACCGGCAAGGTGCTGTTCTGGGGCCGCCCCGCGGTCCCTGGAGTCGGCCAGGCCCGCCCGAACTACTCCGAGGCGGCGCTCTGGGACCCGGCGCGGGGGACCGGGCCGGGGGCGTTCACCGACGTCGACCCGCCGGTCATCGACGTCGACGGACCGGGTGGCCAGGATCCCGTCAAGGCGCCGATCTTCTGTTCGGGACAGAACCTGCTGGCGAGCGGCGAGGTTGTCGCCGCCGGCGGCACCCTGATCTACGCCGGCACCTTCCCCGACGACGCCTACACCGATTGGGGCGGGCTGCAGACGATCTTCACCTTCGATCCGTTCAGCGAGACCTGGACCCGCCAGCCCGACATGGCCGAGGGGCGCTGGTATCCGTCGCAGACCCTGCTCCCAGACGGCCGCACGGTGATCTTCAGCGGGCTCAGCGACGAGGCGCCCGGCGGCCTGATCACCAACAGCGTCGAGGTCTTCAACCCGCCGACGACGATCGGTGGCCGGGGGACGGTCGAACAGCGGCCGAGCGCCTTCCGCAACGGCCTCGGGCTCTACCCGCGCACCTTCACGTTCGGCGACGACATCATCGTCACCGGTCCGAGCCAGTTCCTGACCGCGACCCTCGACACGGCCAGCTTCACCTGGAACGAGAGCCTGCCGACGATGTCGCGCTCACGGATCGCCGGCAACGCCGTCCGCCAACCCGGCGGGCCCGGTGGCTCGGACGCGATCACCACGATCGGGGGCTTCGACCGCACCATCGGTTCCGGGCCGTTCTATGCGGGGACGACCACCTCCGAGACGATCGACGCCCGCGCCTCGGCGCCGCGCTGGAGCACCGACGCACCGCTCAACGTCGGGCGGGCGAACGCCAACGCGGTGCTGCTGCCGGACGGCTCGATGGTCGTCGTCGGGGGCGGCAGCGGCTTCCAGCTCGGTGGCGACCCCGAGCTCGGCGCGGCGGGCGGGTACATCACCTACGCCGACGGCCGCGCCCGCCAGATCGAGGTCTACGACCCCGACTCGGACCGCTGGCTGCTCGGCCCGGCCCAGCGGGAGGACCGCACCTATCACTCGACCGCCGTCCTCTTGCCCGACGGGCGGGTGTTCTCGGCCGGCGACGACCACCACCCGCGCGAGCCCGGCGGCGAGTTCAGCCTCACCGACAACGCCGAGATCTATTCGCCGCCGTACCTGTTCCAGGGGCCGCGCCCGCGGATCGACTCGGCGCCGCGGTCGGTGGCCTGGGGCGACACGTTCGGGATCGAGAGCCAGAGCGCCGGGATCGACCGCGCGGTGCTGATGTCGCCGGGCGCGACCACCCACGCCTTCGACATGCACCAGCGCCACGTCGAGCTCAAGGTCAGCGACCGCTTCGAGGGTGCGGGAATGAACGTCGCGGCGCCGCCCTCTGACGCCGCCGCCCCGCCCGGCTACTACATGCTCTTCCTGCTCAACGAGGACGGCGTGCCCTCGACGGCGAGCTGGCTGCGTATCGATGCGACGGCCCCCGACCGGCCGAGCCTCAACCCCGAGTCGGCCACGGCCGACGGCTCCTGTGATCGTGCCAAGGCGAAGCTGAAGCGGGCGAAGCGCAAGCTCGGCAAGGCGAAGCAGAAGCTCCGCCAGACCAAGCGCGAGGGCAGCGAGGCCAAGGTCGCGAAGGCGAAGAAGAAGGTCCGGGCGGCGAAGAAGAAGGTTCGGCGGGCGAAGAAGGCGGTGAGACGGGAATGCTGAATCTCGAGCCGCGGCGCTCGGCCGCTAGCCGGAGGCGCTGGTGCGAGGGCCGCTCGGCCCGGGGAGCGTGAAGCTGACCACGGTTCCGCCCTCCGGGCGCTGCGCGGCCCACGCGCGGCCGCCGTGGGCTGCGACGATCCGCGCGCAGATCGCGAGTCCGAGGCCGCGTCCCGGCTCGGCCTCGGTTGCCGACTCGCCCGGCGCGAAGGCGCCGACCGCGACCTCGGGCGGCATCCCGGGTCCGTTGTCGGCCACCTCGAACAGCCATCCCCGTGGGTGGCGCCGCGCTCCGATCCGGATCCGCGGGGCCCGCTCCGGGTCGCGGTGCTCGAGCGCGTTTGCGATCAGGTTCTGGAATAGGCGGGTGAGCTGGTGCGCGTCACCGGATGTCCACGGCAGCGGCTCGCGGACGATCTTGGCGCCCGTCTCGGCGATCTGCGCGGCGAGGTTGGCGAGCGCGTCATCGAGCGCCGAGTCGGTTTCCACCGGGCGCAGCACGGAGGAGCTGCCGCTGCGTGCGGACTCGAGCGTCGCGTCGACGAGCGAGTTCATCCGCTCGAGGCCGGCGCCGATCCCCTCGAGATCGCGGGCCACCGATGGGTCGCGATCCGATCCGAGCCGCATCGCGAGCGTTTCGCGGAACATCGCGATCGTGCCGAGCCCCTCGCGGAGGTCATGGGCGACCACTCGGGCGAACTCCTCGAAACGGGCGTTCGAGCGCTCCAGCTCGGCGACCCGTGCGCGGAGCTTCGCCACGGCCGCGGCCGTGGAGTCGGGCGGTTCGCCTTTCGTCCGCCGACGCGCCGATGGCGGACGTCCCTGCGCGCCCCCGATCGAGCCAGGGTCGTTGGGCCAGGCGCCCTCCGTAGCGCTTAACTCCCCCATCCGGGTTAGCACGGTAGCACCGGGTGGGCGTCGGGCCCACCCCGCCGCGCACGGCTGCAAGCGGGAGGGCGCCGGATGAGCGTCCGCGTCCTGATCGCCGACGACTTCGAGCTCGTGCGGGCCGGGATCGAGAGTGCGTTGCGGGCAGACCCCGAGATCGAGGTGGTGAGCCACGCGTCCGATGGGCGGGAGGCGCTCGAGCAGGCCCGCCGGCTGCGCCCGGACGTGGTCATTCTCGACCTCCGGATGTCCGGTCAGGGAGGCATGGAGGCCCTCGATGCGTTTCGCGAGCAGCTTCCCGATGTCCGGGTGATGATCCTGACGGCGAACGCGAATCCCGACAACCTCGATGCGGCGATCGCGGCCGGTGCGGTCGGCTATCTGACCAAGCAGAGCTCGGTCGAGGATCTGTGCGAAGCCGTGGGCGAGGTGCACCGTGGTGGCGTGGTGCTCGCGCGTTCCCTGGCCGGCGGGCGGTCGCCCGAGCACGCTCTCGCGCGGGCCGCGGACGCCTCGAGCGAGCGGCCGACGCTGACCGGCCGCCAGCGAATCGTCGTCCGCCACATCAGCACCGGGTTGACGGACGCCGAGATCGCCCAGCGGCTCTTCGTCTCGCTGCGGACGGTGCAGTACGAGCTCGCCGAGATCAAGCGGATGACCGGCCTCTCGCGTCGATCCGAGATCGCCCGCTGGGCAGTCATCAACTCGCTCGGATGAGGGGCGGCCCCGGGCCCCGGGCCCGGACAGCTGCGGCGATGGACATCGCCGTCCTGATCGTCGATGACTTCCCCCTCGTCCGGCAGGGGATCGCCTCGGTGCTGCGCATCGATCCAGCGATTCGAGTGGTCGGGGAGGCCGCCAACGCCTCCGAGGCGCTCGAGCGCGTTCGAGCGCTGAGCCCGGATGTGATCCTGCTCGACCTGCGCCTCGGCGACGACGACGGCATCGAGCTGATCAAGCGGCTCGTTGCCGAGGCCGACGGAGTCGCGGTGCTGGTGATCACCGCGATCGAGAAGATCGACACGATGCGCGACGCAGCGGCGGCGGGAGCCCGCGGCTACGTGACCAAGCGGGCGAGCCCCCGGGACCTACGCGATGCGATCGTCACCGTGTTCGGCGGTGGCGCGGTCTTCGACCAGTCGACGACCGAGGACCTGCTGCGCGACTTCCCACAGATCGCGCCCGCCGGGCACGCGACGGCCCGCCGGCTGCTCACGTCCCGGGAGCGACAGGTGCTCGCGCTGGTCGCCCAGGGACACACCGACAAGGAGACGGCCGAGCTGCTCTCGCGCTCGGTCCGCACCGTGCAGAACCATCTCACCGCGATTCGGCGCAAGACCGGGATCCGCCGCCGCGCTGAGCTCGCCAGTTGGGCTACCAGGCACGCATTGGACTAACCGTCAGGACCTGCGGCGCGAAGCTGCTCGTTCAGCGCCGCCTCGAGGTCGGCGGCGAGCTCGTCGATGTCGGCGAGCAGGTCCCGGTCGCCGGCGAGGCCGAAGAAGACGCCGCCGTCGTAGCTCAGGACCCCGATCGACAGGGCGTGATGTTGGGGTGAAAGGGGGACGAAGGGGTAGATCGCCTCGATCCGCTTCCCGAGCACGTAAAACGGGACCTGCGGGCCGGGAACGTTGGACACGGTCAGATTCCACGACAGTGGTCGCGAGATCGCGTCGGCGAGCACCCGGTTCACGGTCGGCGGCGTCCAGCCGGTCGCCTCGATCACCAGCGACGCCGCCCGCGCCTGCTCGGAGGCCTTGAGCCTGCTCGTCTCGGCGTGGATCAGCTCCAGCCGGGCGGCGGGGTCTGCTTCGGCGAGCGGCAGGCGGACGAGCAGGGTCGCGATCCGGTTGCCGAGCTCGAGCTCCTCGTCGGGGCGGCGAACGCTCATCGGCACCAGCGCGACCACGTGCTCGGGCATCGTCTCGTCGCGGCGCTCGAAGCAGCGTCGCAGGGCCCCGGCGGCGACCGAGAGGATCACGTCGTTGACGGTGGCCCCACCGTCGCCGCGCGCCGCCTTCAAGCCGTCAAGAGTCGTGTCGACGTAGGCGACCCGGCGATCGCGCCCGATCTCCTCGTTGAGGAAGGTCCGCGGCGCACTCGGGGCGCTGGCGGCGAGCGCGGTGAAGGACTCCGCGGTCCGCATCACCCGTCCGGCGGTCTCCCGCGGCGTGGTCAGCGCTTCGAGCGCGGCCTTGCGGGCGGCGCGCAAAGGCGCCCGGATGCGATCGGAGGCCGCGCGGACGAAGAGCAGCTCGGGACTCGGCTGCTCCGGGTCCCATTCGCCGTCGGGGAGCTCGACCTCGGCGCCGTCGGGACTCGGGTCGAGGATCACGGTTCCGACGTCGATCGCGGCGACGCCGTCGACGAGTGCGTGGTGGGTCTTGTTGACCAGCGCGTGACGCCCGCCCTCGAGCTCCTCGACCAGGTAGAGCTGCCACAGCGGCCGGCTGAAGTCGAGCGGCTCGGACATCACCCGGCCGACCAGCTCACGCAGCTCGCCCCGCCCCCCGGGCGCGGGAAGGGCGACGCGACGCACGTGCCAGCGAAGGTCGAAGCGCGGGTCGTCGGTCCAGACCGGGTTGCTGAGATCGAGCGGGGTGGGGGTGACCCGCTGGCGAAAGCGCGGCACCAGGGCGAGCCGCGCCTCGACGTGCTCGAGCAGGCGCTCGAACTCCGGCGGGTCTCCCTCGATCACGATCGTCGCTCCGACGTGGACGTGGATCGGCCCGCGCTCGGCGAGCAGCGACGACATGTCCGAGGCGGAGAGCCGGTCGGTCAAGGCGCCGCGATCGTATCCGCGCGCGAGCGTTTCTCCCGCCTTGCGCGCCTGCGAGCATGCGCCGATGAGCGAGCCCGCCCGACGCCGCGAGCTCGGCCGCGGCGAGCGGGTAGTGCCGGGGCTCTGGCGTCTGCGCCTGCCACTGCCCTGGCCCGGTGTCCCGCACGTGAACGCGTTCGCGATCCGAGCCGGCGACGGGGTGGTCTTGTTCGACACCGGGATGGCGACCGAGGACGGGATGCGCCAGCTCGAGCTCGCGCTCGCCCAGGCCGGGCTGCGGATCGATGACGTGCGGCTGGTCGTCTGCACGCACGCCCACACCGATCACTACGGCCTCGCGGGCCCGATCGTCGACACCGCCGGCTGCGAGCTCTGGATCCACCCGGCGTGGGAGCACGTCCGCGGGTTGGCGGAGGATCCCGACGCGGCGCTCGACCGGCGGCTCGAGGTCGCGCGGCAGAGCGGCGTGCCGGCGGCGGGGCTGAAGCTCTACGAGCGCTCACGCCGCGGCGAGGACACCGGGATCGCCCGTGCGGTGGCGCCCGATCGCCCGCTCGTGGCCGGGGTGCGGGTCGAGACCGACCTCGGCGCCTGGCACGTGCACGAGACCCCCGGGCATGCGCCCTCGCATGTCGTCCTGCACCAGCCCGAGACCGGGATGCTGATCTCGGGCGACCACCTGTTGGGCCGCGTCTCACTGTTCTTCGACTACGGCCACACGCCCGACCCCGTGGCCGAGTTTCTGCTCGGGCTCGAGACGGTTGAGGCGCTGGAGACGACCCTCTGCCTGGCCGGGCACGGCCGCACGTTCCGCGACCTGCCCGCCAAGGCCGCCGCCAACCGCCGCGAGCTCGCCGAGCAGCTCGACCGGGTCCGCGAGGCATTCGCCGCCGGGCCGCGAACGGCGTTCGAGATCGTCGCCGACCTGATCGGCGCCGACAACCTGAGCCAGGCGACCACCGTCTGGGGCCTGCAGCTCGCCCGCTCCTACATCGATCACCTGGAGATCCGCGGCGAGCTGGTCGAGCTCGAGGGCGAGGACCCGCGCCGCTGGCAGCGGGCTAGCGCCTGAACTCGTCCAGGCTGGCACGCGCCTGGCTGCGGATCTTCGCCTGCACCGGCGGCGACCAGCCGAGCAGGACGCCGACCGGCCCAAGCGCCTGGCGCGCCCAGCGCCAGAGGTCGAAGGAGTCTCGGTGCTCGGCGATCAGCCCGTCCTCGAACCTGAAGCCGGCGTCGATCTCGTTGTGGACCGCCCGGCCGGTGCCGCTGAACGTGTAGTCGGCGACCCAATGGGCCGAGCCGCGATCGCCCTCGGTCTCGATCGCCGAGTGGCTGAGCTCGAGGTCGGCGCCGCGCTCGCAGAGCATCCGCCACATCGCCCGCACCTCGTCTCCGCGGAGATCCTGGAACACGGGGTCGGTGAAAGTCGCGTCCGCTGTGTAGCAGCCGGCCATCGCCTCGTGGTCGCGGCGGGCGAAGGCGGTGTAGAAGCGATCGATCAGCTCCGCGTTGGCGCTCGCCTCGACCACCAAGCGATCGTATCCTGGTCGACCCCGAGACGGAGGTGACGATGCAGACGGTCGGCTTCACGGCGATGGCGGACGGGACCCCCGAGGACTACGAGCTGCTCGAGCGGCTCGAGAGCGAGTACATCGAGCGGCTCCCCGACCGGCTGCTGGCCGCGGTGCGGGCGCTCGAGCACTCGTTCGGCGGCTATCAGGTCTCGCGCTGCGAGCACTCGCTTCAGTCCGCGACCCGGGCCCAGCGCGACGGCCGCTCGGACGAGTACGTCGCCGCGGCGCTCGTGCACGACATCGGCGACGAGCTCGCCCCGTACACGCACGGCGAGATGGTCGCGGCGATCCTGCGCCCCTACGTCGAGCCGCGGATCTGCTGGGTGATCGCCCACCACGGGGTCTTCCAGCAGTACTACTACGGTCGCCAGACCGGCGAGGACCCCGACGCCCGCGAGCGCTACCGCGAGCACGAATGGTTCCACAACTGCGCCGAGTTCTGCGAGCTCTACGACCAGAACTGCTTCGATCCCGCCTACGACTCGCTGCCGTTGGAGTCGTTCGAGCCGTTGCTTCGCCGGGTCTTCGCCGAGCCGCGCTACCTGGACTGAGCCTAGCTTCACCGTCGCCCCAGACCTAAGCCTGGGGTAGAGGTTGGGGATTGATGAGCAATCCGCGAGCAAATTCCGAGCTTGCGGTCTTTACTCATGCGAAATGGCCGCTCGCTCGGAAGATTGGGGTCTGGCATGTGGGTGTTCCACGGGACTCGCGGTCACCGGAGACCGAGCGAGGCGACGGCTGCAGCGATCGCGCTGGCCGTCGCCATGCTCGCGTTCGCGGCGGTGTCGGCGCTCAGTCCGGCGACCGCGCACGCCGCTCCCTGCGACCCGCCGATCGCGAACGAGATCGTCTGCGAGAACTCGAAGCCCGGTGACCCGGCGAGCGAGTGGGAGGTCAGCGGCTCGGGCTCGGCCAGCATCCAGGGCTTCAGCACGGAGATCAGTGTCGACCAGGGCGAGACGGTCCACTTCAAGGTCGACACCGACGCGGACGATTACCGGCTCGACATCTACCGGATGGGCTATTACGCCGGCGACGGCGCCCGCCAGGTGGCCACCGTCGAGCCCTCCGCCGCCCTGCCGCAGGGCCAGCCCGCGTGCGCGAGCGACGCGCCCACCGGGCTGATCGACTGCGGCAACTGGGCCGAGTCGGCGTCCTGGGCGGTGCCCGCCGACGCCGTCTCGGGGATCTACTTCGCGAGGCTCGTGCGCGAGGACGGGCCCGCCGGGGCGAGCCACGTCGTCTTCATCGTCCGCGACGACGACGGCGGCTCGGACCTGCTCTTCCAGACCATGGACACGACCTGGCAGGCCTACAACCAGTACGGCGGCAACAGCCTCTACACGGGCTCCCCGGCCGGACGCGCCTACAAGGTCAGCTACAACCGCCCGTTCACGACCCGCGGCCCGACGCCCGAGGACTGGGTCTTCAACGCCGAGTACCCGATGGTCCGCTACCTGGAGCGAAACGGCTACGACGTCAGCTACTTCACCGGCGTCGACAGCGACCGCAGCGGCGCCGAGATCCTCGAGCACGAGGCGTTCCTCTCGGTCGGCCACGACGAGTACTGGTCCGGCGGCCAGCGCAGCAACGTCGAGGCGGCCCGTGACGCCGGGGTGGACCTCGCCTTCTTCAGCGGCAACGAGGTGTTCTGGAAGACGCGCTGGGAGGACAGCATCGCCGGGCCGGCCACCGACCACCGCACCCTGGTCTCCTACAAGGAGACCCATCCAACCGGGATCGACGATCCGACCGACACCTGGACCGGGACCTGGCGCGACGACCGCCCGATCAACCCCGAGGGGCCGAATCCGGAGAACGCGCTCACCGGGACCATGTTCCGGGTCAACTCGGGGACCTCGGCGATCGAGGTGCCGGCGGCCGACGGCAAGATGCGCTTGTGGCGCAACACCGCCGTCGCCGCGCTGGGCGCGGGCCAGACCGAGACCCTGGCGGCGAACACGCTCGGCTACGAGTGGGACGAGGCGCCCGGCAACGACGCGCGGCCGGCGGGGCTCGTCCACCTCTCCTCGACGACTCGCAGCGGCGTCGAGGTGCTCCAGGACAACGGCTCCACCTACGGGTCCGGGACCGCAACCCACCACCTGACCCAGTACCGCGCCCCGAGCGGCGCGCTCGTCTTCGGCGCCGGGACGATCCAGTGGGCCTGGGGCCTGGACGGCGTCCACGATCGCGGCGGCTCCACGCCCGATCCGGACATGCAGCAGGCAACCGTCAACCTGCTCGCCGACATGGGGTCCCAGCCCGACACGCTGCAGCCGGGCCTCGTCGCCGCGACCGCTTCGACCGACGCAGCGGCTCCGAGCTCGCAGGTGACGGCGCCCGGCAACGCCGCCGAGGTCCCGGCCAACCAGCAGACCGTGATCAGCGGTATTGCCACCGACGCGGGCGGTGGCGAGGTCGGCGCGGTCGAGGTTTCGATCGACGGCGGCCCGTGGCGGCCGGCCGAGGGGCGCGGTAGCTGGACCTACGCCTGGACGCCGAACGCGACCGGCCAGGCGACGATCAGGACCCGGGCCGCGGACGACAGCGGCAATCTCGAGACGCCCGGCCCGGGAATCGTCGTCGAGGTCGTCCCGGCGAGCTGTCCCTGCTCGATCTGGTCGGAGTCGGTCGTCCCGCCGATCGAGAGCGACCCGGGCGCGGTCGAGCTCGGGGTCAAGTTCCGCTCCGACGTGGCGGGGGAGATCACCGGCCTGCGCTTCTACAAGGGCGCGGCCAACACCGGCACCCACGTCGGCCACCTGTGGACGGCGGGCGGCGCGCTGCTCGCCCAGGCCACCTTCAGCGGTGAGAGCGCCTCGGGCTGGCAACAGGTGGAGTTCGCGACGCCGGTCGCGATCGACGCCGCCACCACCTACGTCGCCTCCTATCACGCGCCGAACGGGAACTACGCCGCCACCAACGGCTACTTCTCCGGGCAGGGGGCCGACAGCCCGCCGCTGCACGCGCTGGCAGACGGCCTCGACGGCGCGAACGGCGTCTACAACTACGGCCCGGCCGGGGTCTTCCCGACCAGCACCTTCGAGTCGAGCAACTACTGGGTCGACGTCGTCTTCGATGACGACACCGGTCCGGACACCACCCCTCCCGAGATCACCTCGGTCGCTCCCCCGGCCGGCGGCACAGGGGCCCCCACGTCCACGAACGTGACCGCCACCTTCAACGAGGCGATCAACCCGGCGACGATCAACGGCGCCAACTTCGAGCTTCGCGACTCGTCGAACGCGACGGTCCCGTCGACCGTCACCTATTCGGGTGCGAGTCGGACGGCGACCCTCGACCCCGACGGCGCGCTCGCCAGCTCCGCCACCTACACGGCGACGATCAAGGGCGGGACCGGCGGGGTCGCCGATACGGCCGGCAACGAGCGCCTCTCCGATCACAGCTGGTCGTTCACGACCGCGGCCCCGCCGCCGCCGCCTCCGGACGAGGGGCCCGGCGGGCCGATCCTGGTGGTCGGCAACTCCGCGAATCCGTTCAGCCGCTACTACGCCGAGATCCTGCGGGCGGAGGGCCTGAACGAGTTCAACGTCACCGACCTCTCAGGTGTCGACGCCTCCACCCTCGCCGGCTACGACGTCGTCATCCTCGGCGAGACGGCGCTCAGCGCCGGCCAGGTGCAGACCTTCTCTGACTGGGTGACCGGCGGCGGCAACCTGATCGCGATGCGCCCCGATCCTCAGCTCGCCGGGCTGCTCGGCCTGACCGACATCGGCTCGGACCTCCCGGAGGGCTATATCCAGGTCGACACGGGCTCGAGCCCCGGTGCGGGGATCGTCGGCGAGACGATGCAGTTCCACGGCACCGCCGACCGCTACGACGCGACCGGCGCGACGACCGTCGCCACGCTCTACTCCAACGCGACGACCGCGACCTCGAACCCCGCCGTCACCCTGCGCAGCGTCGGCGTCAACGGCGGCCAGGCGGCGGCCTTCACCTACGACCTCGCCCGCTCGGTCGTCTACACGCGCCAGGGCAACCCCGCCTGGGCCGGGCAGTCGCGCGACGGCCAGGCGGGTCCGATTCGCTCCGACAACCTCTTCTTTGGCGCCGCCGCCGGCGACCCGCAGCCGGACTGGGTCGATCGCGACAAGGTCGCGATCCCGCAGGCCGACGAGCAGCAGCGGCTGCTCGCCAACCTGATCGGCGAGCTCAACCTCGATCGCAAGCCGCTGCCGCGCTTCTGGTACTTCCCCCGCGCCGAGGAGGCGGTCGTGGTGATGACCGGCGACGACCACGCGGGCGGCGGCACCGCCGGACGCTTCGACCAGTACTCGGCGCTGAGCCCGGCCGGCTGCTCGGTCGCCGACTGGGAGTGCGTGCGCGGCACCTCCTACGTCTATCCCAACTCCCCGCTCACAGATGGCCAGGCGGCGACCTACAACGCGGCGGGGTTCGAGGTCGGGCTCCATCAGACGACCAACTGCGCGAACTTCACCCCGGCGTCGCTCGACCAGGGATACGACGATCAGCTGGCCGACTTCGCGAGTGAGTACCCGAGCGTGCCGGCGCCGAGCACCAACCGCACCCACTGCATCGCCTGGAGCGACTGGGCCTCGCAGCCGAAGGTCGAGCTCGACCACGGGATCCGGTTCGACACCAACTACTACTACTGGCCGCCGGAGTGGGTCGACGATACGCCGGGTCTGTTCACAGGCTCGGGGATGCCGATGCGCTTCGCCGATCTCGATGGCTCGATGATCGACGTCTATCAGGGCACGACCCAGATGACCGACGAGTCGGGCCAGTCCTTCCCGTTCACGGCCAACACCCTGCTCGACCGGGCGCTCGGCAGCGAGGGGTACTACGGCGCGTTCGTCGCCAACATGCACACCGACAGTCCCAGCTCCTCGGGCTCTGATGCGATCGTCTCCTCGGCGCTGGCGCGCGGAGTGCCGGTGGTCTCGAGCCGCCAGATGCTCGAGTGGCTGGACGGGCGCAACGGGTCCTCGTTCGACGGCATCGCCTGGAGCGGCAACCAGCTCAGCTTCACGATCGAGGTCGGCGCCGGGGCGAACGGCCTGCGCGCGATGGTTCCGGTCAGCTCCGAGGCCGGGGCGCTGACCGGCGTCACCCGCGACGGCAACCCGGTCGCGACCACCAACCAGACCATCAAGGGGGTCGAGTACGCGTTCGTCGAAGCGCTCCCCGGCGACTACGAGGCGACCTATGACGTCGACGGGACGGGACCGGCGATCTCCAACGTCGCCCACACCGCCGGCGCTGAGAGCGCGACGATCACCTGGGACACGAACGAGCCCTCGGACTCCCGGGTCGATTACGGGACCAGCCCCTCGGCGTTGACCTCGAGCGAGTCGAGCGCTGCGCTCGCTACCTCGCATTCGATCGAGCTCGACGACCTCGCCGCCAACACCACCTACTACTACCGCGTCACCTCGGCGGACGGGGCCGCCAACTCGACCACCGACCCGGCCGCGGCCGAGCCGCCGCGAAGCTTCAGCACCCCGGCCGCCGGCCTGACCGACACCACGGCCGCCGACTTCGCCGCCGGATCGCCGGGCGCCGACGGCTACGTCGCCGAGACCGCCGACGGCGAAGTGACCCTGAAGCCGGCCGTCGGGGAGGAGTTCTCCGGCGCGTTCGGCCTGCCGAGCGGCTGGTCGAGCGCGACCTGGGAGTCGCAGGGCGGCGGCGCCGGCGGCAGCGCCACGGTCTCGGGCGGCAGCCTGCACGCGAACGGCGCCTTGGCGGGGACCAACGCCACCTTCGGGCCCGGCCGGGCGCTCGAGTTCGCCGCCACCTTCGGCGCCGCCCCGTTCCAGCACGTCGGCTTCAGCGACAACTTCAACAGCGCCTGGGCGATCTTCAGCACCAACAACGTCACCGGTCAGGTCTTCGCTCGCACCAACACGGGCTCTGCCCAGATCAACACCCCGATCGCCGGGTCGCTGATCGGTTCCGAGCACCGCTACCGGATCGAGTGGGACGCCGGCGAGGTCCGTTTCTACGTCGACGGCGCCCCGGTCGCGACCCACTCGGCGAGCTTCGGTCCGGCGATGAACGTCGCCGCGAGCGACTTCAACGCCGGCGGACCGGAGGTGGCCGTCGACTGGCTGCGGATGAGCCCGTATCCGGCCGCGGCCGACTTCGACTCGCGGGTGTTCGACGCCGGCGAGCAGGTCACCTGGCAGGCTCTGAGCTGGGTCGCCGAGACGCCGGCGGGGACCGGGGTCGCGCTCAGCGTTCGGACCGGCAACACTCCGACCCCGGACGGGAGCTGGAGTGGCTTCGCCCCAGTGGGTAGCTCGGGCGGGCCGATCGGCGCCAGCTCGCGCTACCTCCAGTACCGGGCGACGCTCACCTCGACCGATGCGAGCCGGACCCCGAGCCTCGGCGAGGTCAGCGCGACCTACGGGATCGGCGGCGACACGACCCCGCCGACGATCAGCCAGCGCACGCCGGCGCCCGGAGCGACCGGGGTTGGGCGGACGAGCGACGTCGAGGCCACCTTCAGCGAACCGCTCGACCCGGCGACGGTCGACGGCACGAGCTTCCGCCTGCGTGCCGAGGGCGCGAGCAGTGACGTCCCGGCGACGGTCAGCTACGCCGCCAATACCGCAACCCTCGACCCCGATGCCGACCTCGATCCGGCGACCACCTACGAGGTCACCGTTGCGGGCTCGGTCGAGGACGCCGCCGGCAACCCGCTCGGCGCCGACGACACCTGGACCTTCGCCACCGGTGGGCTGTCGCTGATCGACACCACCAGCGCCGACTTCGGCGGCGGCGCGACCGGCGCCGACACCTATCTGGCCGAGACCGGCGACGGCGAGGTGACCCTGAGGCCGGCGGCCGGGGCCGAGTTCGGCGGCGGATCGCTGCCCGGCGACTGGACCTCGGCGCCGTGGAGCGGCGGCGGCAGCGCGACCGTCAGCGGCGGGCGCCTGCACGTCAACGGCGCCAGCGCCGGGACCGCCGCGACCTACGCCGCGGGCCGGGCGCTCGAGTTCTCCGCCACCTTCACCGCGGCGCCGTTCCAGACCGCCGGCTTCGCCACCGACCTCAACGCGCCACCGTGGGCGACCTTCAGCACCAAGGGCGACAGCCTCTTCTACGCCCGCACCCACAACGGCTCGACCTCGACCGACACCCCGCTGCCGACCTCGCTGCTCGGCTCCGAGCACCGCTACCGGATCGAGTGGGACGCCGGCGAGGTGCGGTTCTTCGTCGACGGCGCCCCGGTCGCCACGCACACGCTCGGCTTCGGCGACCAGATGCGCCCGCTGACCAGCGACTTCGAGCCCGGCGGCGGCGAGCTCTCGCTCGACTGGCTGCGGATGAGCCCCTATCCGGGATCGGGCAGCTTCGACTCGCGGGTCCTCGACGCGGGCCAGAGCTCCGACTGGGGCGCCCTGGCCTACGACACCACCACCCCGGCGGGTACCGGCGTGGCGCTCAGCGTGCGGACCGGCGACACCCCGACCCCGGACGGCACCTGGAGCGCCTTCGCCCCGGTCGCCAACGGCGGCGACATCCCCGGCAGCTCCCGCTACATCCAGTACCGCGCCGCGCTCAGCAGCAGCGACACCGGGCGCACGCCCGAGCTGGCCCAGGTCTCGGTCGGCTTCGCGGCCGGTCCCCCGGACGAGACTCCGCCGACGATCAGCGAGCGCACGCCGGCGCCCGGCGCGACCGGGGTCGGCGCCGGTGCGAACGTCGCCGTCGAGTTCAGCGAGGTGATGGACCCCGCCACGATCGACGGCTCGACCGTGCGCCTGCGCAAGCAGGGCGCCGGCTCCGATGTTGCAGCGTCCGTCTCCTACGCGGGAGCCACCGCGACCCTCGACCCGGACACCGACCTCGACCTCGCGAGCACCTACGAGGTCACCGTCGCGGGCTCGGTCGAGGACGCCGCCGGCAATCCGCTCGGCGCCGACGACACCTGGACCTTCACCACCGGCGGCCCGGGAGTGGGCTTCACCGACACCACCTTCGCCGACTTCTCCGCCGGCGACACCGGCGCCGACGCCTACGTCTCGGAGACCGGCGACGGCGAGGTGACCCTGAAGCCGGCGGTCGGGGCCGAGTTCTCCGGCGGACCGGGGCTGCCCACCGGCTGGTCCAGCACGACCTGGGAGTCCCAGGGCGGCGGCGCCGGCGGCAGCGCAACGGTCTCGGGCGGCAGCCTGCACGTCGACGGCGCCTTCGCCGGCACCGACGCGACCTTCGGCCCCGCGCAGCGGGTCGAGTTCGCCGCGACCTTCGCCGGGGCGCCGTTCCAGCATGTCGGCCTGAGCGACAACTTCAACAGCGCCTGGGCGATCTTCAGCACCAACACCACCAGCGACCAGCTCTTTGCCCGCACGAATACGGGTGCCGCCGTCATCAACACCCCGCTCCCCGGCTCGCTGCTCGGCTCCGAGCACCGCTACCGGATCGAGTGGGACCTGAGCGAGGTCCGGTTCTATGTCGACGGTGGCCTCGTTGCCACCCACGCGGCCACCATCGGCACCGCGATGAACTTCGCCGCCAGCGACTTCAACGCCGGCGGACCGGAGGTGGCCGTCGACTGGCTGCGGATGGGCCCCTACCCGGCCGCCGCGACGTTCGACTCGCGCGTCTTCGACGCCGGGGCGGGTGGTGCGGATTGGGGCGCGCTGAGCTGGGACGCGACGACGCCCGCCGGCACCGGCGTCGCGCTCAGCGTCCGCACCGGCGAGACCCCGACGCCCGACGCGAGCTGGAGCGCCTTCGCCCCGGTCGCAAGCAGCGGCGGCGACGTCGCGGGCAACTCGCGCTACCTCCAGTACCGGGCCGAGCTGACGACCACCGATCCAAGCACGACGCCGGTCCTCGAGCAGGTCAGCGTCGGCGGCACGCAGGACATCGCCCCGACCGCGGTCGATGACGCTGCGACGGTCGAGGAGGACTCGGACGCGACCCCGATCGACGTGCTCGCCAACGACACCGACACCGACGGCGGCTCGAAGCTGATCGCCTCCGCGACCGAGCCGGCCAACGGCACGGTCGTCGTCGCGCCCGACGGGCTCTCGCTCAGCTACGAGCCCGACGCCGACTACTGCAACGACCCCGGGGCGGAGCCGACCGACGACTTCACCTACACGCTCAACGGTGGCTCGGAGGCGACCGTGGCGGCTACCGTGACCTGCGTCGAGGACGCGCCCGACGCGCCGACGATCACCGGCACGAGCCCGGCCTCGCCGGCGAACGACACCGAGCCGGAGGTCCAGGGCACGCTCGGCGGCGGAAGCCCGACCGACGTCAGGCTCTATGCGAGCGCCGACTGCACCGGGCCGGTCGCGGCGACCGGCACCGCGGCCGAGTTCACGGCCGGCGGGATCACGATCACGGTCGGTGACAACACGACGACGCCAATCTCGGCGATCGCCGTCGGCGAGTCCGACTCGAGCTGCTCGAACACGATCTCCTACGTCGAGGACTCGACCGCCCCCAACGCGCTGATCGACTCCGGCCCGGCCGGCCTCACCAACAACCCCTCGCCCAGCTTCGCCTTCCACTCCTCCGAGCCCGGGAGCAGCTTCGAGTGCCGCCTCGACGCCTCGACCGGCGGCACCTGGGCGCCATGCAGCTCGCCCAAGGACTACGTCGGCCTCGCCCAGGGACCGCACAAGTTCGAGGTCCGCGCGATCGACGCGGCCGGAAACGCCGACCCGACCCCGGCGGCGCGGACGTTCAACGTCGATACGACGCCCCCGAACACGTTGATCGACTCCGGGCCTGCCGGCCTCACCAACAACGCCTCGCCCAGCTTCACCTTCCACTCGCCCCAGCCCAACGTCACCTTCGAGTGCCGCCTCGACGCCTCCACCGGCGGCACCTGGGCGCCATGCAGCTCGCCCAAGGTCTACACCGCGCTCGCCCAGGGCCCGCACAAGTTCGAGGTTCGCGCGATCGACGCGGCCGGAAACGCCGACCCGACCCCGGCCGTGCGGACCTTCAACGTCGACACGATCCCGCCCAACACCCTGATCGACTCGGGCCCGGTCGGCCCGACGAGCAACGCCTCGCCCAGCTTCACCTTCCACTCGCCGCAGCCCAACACCAGCTTCGAGTGCCGCCTCGACCCCGCTACCGGCGGCACCTGGGAGCCGTGCAGCTCGCCCAAGGGCTACACCGGCCTCGCTCAGGGCAAGCACCGGTTCGAGGTCCGTGCGATCGACGCGGCCGGCAACGCCGACCCGAGCCCGGCGGTGCGATCTTTCAGCGTCGTCCCGTAGGCCACGGCCGGCAGGTCCGCCCGGCACCCGCCTAGAATCGACTTCCCCGGGGCCCGTAGCTCAGCCGGATAGAGCGTCGGTCTACGAAACCGAAGGTCACAGGTTCGAATCCTGTCGGGCCCGCTCACGAAAGCGCTGCTAACGCGGCGCTGGTATGCCCACGACTTTGGACGGGTATCGCTACTCCTCGAGTGCTTTCAGTGCCTCCTCTCGATCGAAGTAAGCCTGCATGCGAACGGCCTTGCCGTCCCGGATGGTCCACAGGTGGGCGATTCGCAGGTCGATTTGCACACCACTAGCTTTGCCGCGGGCACTCTGGCGCGTAAGAACGAGGACCTTGTCCCCGCTGTCGCGCACCTCTTCCGCGTTTACGCGGTAGTCGTCCCATTCCTCTCTGAACCTCTCGAAGTAACCGCGGAAGGCATCCCGCCCTCGATAGACCCCCTGTTCGGGGTACTGCGGATCCTCGTGGAACTCGAAGTCCTCGTCGATCGGCGCGAAGGCTGTCTCGATGTCGCCACGGTCCCAGGCCTCGTAGCTCGTCAGCACCAGATCGACGTTCTTGCGCGACATGCTACGTGCAAGTATTTCGCAGGTCCAGAAGCGGTTGCCTTGCAGTCCTGTCCGCGACCTTGCTGGCGCTGACGAGTTACCGCGGCCGCGGCGTTGGCGCTAGCCGGCCACAAAGTCAACGGGACCGATCAGGGTCGCGACGTTCGATTGCTGATGCCAGGCCTGCTCCGACAGCCGGCGGCTTCGAGGGCTTCGTGCCTTGTCTGGTAGAGGGTGAGCGAGGTTTGCTGGCCGTCCCGAATCCTGATCAAAAAGGCGCTGCGGGCCTGCACCTCGATTCCGTCTCTCCCTTGAAGGTAGGCGACGTTCTCGGCGATTACGAGGCCGTCCTCGACCTCTATCGGGTCACCGAGGAGTTCCATCCGAGCGCTCTCGAAGGTCCCGATGAAACGCTCCATGGACGCCCGGATCTCGTCGTGCCCCCGAAACACGCCGGCTTCCAATCCGCGCGAGTTGGACCAGTCCACCACCGCATCGGTCGCCCAGGTTTCAAGTGCCCCATCCAGGTCACCGCGGTTGTACGCGGCGAATCCCTGCCGCACGATCTTCACGTTCTCCTCCGACATCGCCCGCGCAGTATCCCGCGGCGGGGGGAAGGTCGCAGACGCGGGATCACACGCTCCGCATACCGCCGGGTGGCAGCGTGCGAAGAGAAGGAATGCTTGCGGTAGCGATGACGGGGCAGCTCGGCGCCGGCGCCGGATTTGAGAGGGTGATCCGGGACGACATCCCCCCCGACGTCGAGCGAGACCCGCGTGAGGAGGCACTGCTCGAGGCCGCGGTCCGCCTGGCCGATGACGTCGCCGCGCTCGAGGCCGACATCGCCCATCGCGGCCGCGTCGTAAGACGGCGGGCTCAATCCCAGCGTCCGCGAGGTTCGGCAAGGGCGCCTGGCGCTCGCTCGGCTACTGGCGGGCATCTGTGCCTGAAGTTCGGCCCCGGCCCCCGCTGACCGACGACCTCAGCGATGAAGACCTGGTGCTCGGCTGGCGTCTTCACGGCGACCCGGGCCGGTGGCGATGTAGTTCCGCGGGCTCCCCGACTCGATCACGGCCTTCGCCTCGGCCGCCCGCTTGGCGAGCGCCTGGCATTCCTCATTGCTCAGCTCGCCGAGTTCGGCAAGGCGGATCGCGTTCCCACCCGGTTGCTGGGGCGGGGGCGCCTTGCCTTTCTCGAACACCCACCAGGCCCAATAGAGCGTCGGTCTACGAAGCCGAAGGTCACAGGTTCGAATCCTGTCGGGCCCGCTCACCCTCCTCGCCTGACATCGGCACGCGCAGCGACACTCGGCTTCGCGCGAGGAGCGAAAGGCACACTTCGCACAGGAAGCAGCACGCTCCTTAGCGCTTCTGCTCCCCCAAGGCGGAGATTCCGCGGTTGCTGGCGGGCGGCGGCTATCGGGCGACGAAGCGGTAACCGACACCGGGCTCGGTGAGAAGGTACCGCGGACGCGACGGATCGTGCTCGAGCTTTCGTCGAAGCTGGGCGAGGTAGACACGAAGGTAGTTCGTCTCCGTCTCATATCGCGGACCCCAGACCTCCTGGAGGAGCTGGCGCTGGGAAACCAGCTTGCCCTCGTTTCGCACCAGGACCTCGAGAACGTTCCACTCGGTCGGGGTCAGGCGGATGGCCACGCCGTCGGGGTCCAGCACCTGCTTGGCGGCGAGGTCGACGGTGAAGCTCTCTGTAGCCACCGCGGGCAGCTCGCCGGCGCCGGCGCCGCGGCGAAGCGCCGCGCGCAGCCTCGCGAGCAGCTCGTCCATCCCGAATGGCTTGGTCACGTAGTCGTCGGCACCGGCGTCGAGCACGGTCACCTTGTCTGGTTCCTCCGAACGCGCCGACAGGACGACGATCGGCGACCTGCTCCAGCCGCGCAGCCCTTCGATCACCTCGGCGCCGTCCATGTCAGGCAGGCCGAGGTCGAGGATCACCGCGTCAGGTGGATGTCGGGAGGCGGCAGTGAGGGCGGTCTTGCCATCGGCGGCCAGCGCCACTTCGTAGCCCCTCGCCCGCAGGTTGATCCCGAGCGCCTTGCGCAACCCGGGCTCGTCCTCGACGACGAGGACGAGGGTCATCCCGCCTCGGCCTCGCGCGCGCCGGCCCGCGCCAGAGGCAGGCGGATGCGCATCGTCAGGCCTCCGCCCGGGGTGTTGTCGGCGACCATCGCGCCGTCCATCGCCTCGATGAAGCCCCGCGCCACCGACAGTCCCAGCCCCACCCCCTCGGGCCCGTGGTCGTCGAGGCGCTGAAACGGCTCGAACAGCACCCCCTTGCGCTCGTCGGGCACGCCCGAGCCATGGTCCACGACCTCAAGCTTCGCGTGCTGCGACCCCGAGTGGGCGGTGATCTCGACCGCGCCGCGCTCCCCGCCGTGGCGGAGCGAGTTGTCGAGCACGTTCACCAGCACGCGTTGCAGCAGCCCGGGGTCCGCCTGCACCAGCGGCAAGTCCTCGGCCACCGCGACCTGCACCCGGTTCCCCTGGTCGGGAAGCGCGAGCAGCGCGCGGGCGACCACCTCGTCGAGCGCCACGGCCTGCGGGCGCACGCTCAGCGACCCCGTCTGCAACCGGCTCGCGTCGAGCAGGTTCTCGACCACCCCGTTCAGGCGATCGACCGAGTCCTCGATCGTCACCAGCAGCTCGCCGCGTTCGTCGTCGGACCACTCGACGTCGGTCTGGCGCAGGCTGCTGACCGCGGCCTTGATCCCGGCGAGCGGCGTGCGCAGGTCATGGCCGACGGCCGCCAACAGCGACGTCCGCTGCTCGTCGACGACCGCGAGCGAGCGCGCCTGCTCGGCCTCTCCGCTTAGCAGCCGCCCTTCGTACGCGGTACGGGCGGCGTTCGCAAACGCGTCCAGCACCCGCCGGTCCTCGGCGAACAGCGCCGGGCCGCGGCCGAGCAGCCGCAGGCGCGGGCCGACCGAAACGTCGAAGCGCAGCGGGGCCTCCGCCCCCTCGGGCGCCCAGCCGACATGCTCTACCTCGCGCCACTCGTCGCTGGCCACGGGGAGCGCCTTGAGCACCACCGACTCCATCCGGAAGGTCTCGCGCGCCCGGCGTAGGACCTCGCGCAGCGACTCCTCTCCCTCGAGCTCAGGGCCGGTGAGCGCCGAGATCGTTTCGGCCTCGGCGCGGGCCCGCTCGGCCGCCTGCGCGCGACGCACCGCGAACTCCACCGAGCCGCTGACCATGACCGCGACAACCACGAACAGCACCAGCGTGACGATCTGGTCCGGGTCGCCGACCGTGAGCGTGTGCACGGGGTCGACGAAGAAGTAGTTGATCAGCATCGCCGAGGCGACCGCTGAGCCGATCGCGACCAGCACCCCACCAGCGATCGCGATGACCAGCACCGCGAACAGGTACACGAGCACCTGGCCGTCGAGGGCGAGCTCGTTGCCGAGCGCGTCCAGCAGCAGGGTCACCAGCGGCAGCAGCAGCAGCGCCAGCGCCAAGCCCGTGAGTTGGCGGCGCCTGGTGAGGCCGAAGCCGCGGGCAAGGCGCTTCGGCGCCGACTCGTCGAGCATGTCCTCGCTGCGGATGTAGGTGACCGAGCCGTTCATAGAAGGTCGTCCTCCCGCGCGCCGAGCACGAAGGGCACGCTGGTGACCGCAACCGACGGCTCGAACAGCAGCCTGCCCTTCAGCCTCAGGGCGGTCTGGTTGTGCAGCAGATGCTCCCACCAATGGGCGACGACGTACTCCGGGATCACGATCGAGATCACGTCGCCGGGATACTCGCGCCGCAGCTGGCGCACGTAGCGGAGTACCGGGCGCACCGTCTCGCGGTAGGGCGACTCGATCACGACGAGCGGCACCGGCATGCCGCGCTCGTGCCACTCGCGTGGCAGCGGGTCATCGGCCTCGTCGGCCGCCACCTTCACCGCCCGCACTGTCGCCGGGCTGGTCGCCTCGGCGAAGGCCAGCGCCCGCAGGGTCGGCGCGAGCAGGTTCGAGACCAGGACGATGCTGTGGACGCGCGAGGGCAGCGTCACCCCGGCGGCCGGAGGGGCCAGCGCCTCCCCGATCCGCGCGTAGTGGCGCGAGACTGCCTTCATCCCGGCGAACAGGATTGGCGCGGCGACCACCACGATCCAGGCCCCGTGCGAGAACTTGGTCACCAGCACGATCACGAAGACGAACGCGGTGGCCACAGCGCCGATGCCGTTCAGCCACCGCTTGCGGTGCAGGTGCGTGCGCTCCTCGTCGCTCGCGCCGTGAAGCAGCTCGGTCCAGTGGCGGACCATGCCCGCCTGGCTGAGCGTGAACGAGAGAAAGACGCCGAGGATGTAGAGCTGGATCAGGCGGGTAACGTCGGCGTTGAAGGCGACGATCAGCAGCCCCGCTACCAGCGCGAGCAGAACGATCCCGTTCGAGAACACGAGCCGGTCGCCGCGGTTTGCGAGTTGGTGCGGCATGTAGTTGTCGCGCCCGAGCAGCGAGGAGAGCACCGGAAAGCCGTTGAAGGCGGTGTTCGCGGCAAGGATCAGGATCGCCGCCGTGAACGCTTGCAGTAGGTAGAACGGCAGCGTCTCGCCGAACGTGGCGATTCCGATCTGGCTGATCGCGGTGCGCTGCTCGGCCCCGGCGGGAAAGCCGATCAGGTTCGCCGTGTCCTCAGCCATGTGCACGTGCGAGGCGATCGCAAGCGCGGTGATCCCGGCGAACATCGTGATCGACAGCGCGCCCATGATCACCAGCGTGGCCGCGGCGTTGCGGCTCTGCGGCTTCTCGAAGGCGGGCACGCCGTTGGAGACCGCCTCGACCCCGGTCAGCGCGGTGCAGCCCGAGGCGAACGCGCGGAAGAGCAGGAACACAAGAGCGATCCCCCCGGTCTCGGTCACGTGGCGAAGCTCGTAGCCGGCGCTCTCGGCGGTGATGCCGTCGCCGAAGGCGATCCTCGCCAACCCCACTGCGAGCATCGCGAACACGCACAGGATGAATCCGTAAGTGGGCAGCGCGAAGGCGCGGCCCGACTCCTTTACCCCGCGCAAGTTGGCGAGCGTGAGCACGACGACAAACCCGACCGAGAGCTCCACCGCGTACGGCGCCAGGCCCGGCACCGCGCTCGTGATCGCCGCGACGCCGGCCACGACCGACACCGCCACCGTCAGCACGTAGTCGATCAGGAGCGCCGAGGCGGCGGTGAGCGACGCGTTCTCCCCCAGGTTGGCGCGGCTGACCGCGTAGGCGCCGCCGCCGTTGGGATAGGCCGCGCAGGTCTGACGATAGGACGCCACAACGATCACCAGAAGCAGGACGACAACCGTGGCGACCCACGGGGTGTAGCCGAGGAGGGCGAGTCCGCCGAGCCCGAGCACCAGAACGATCTGCTCGGTCGCGTAGGCGACCGACGACAGCGGGTCAGAACAGAAGACCGGCAGCGCGAGCCGCTTCGGCAGCAGGGTCTCCTCGAGCCGATCGCTGCGCAGCGGCTCGCCGAGGAAAAACCGGGGGAGGGCGCGAACGCCGGAGATCACAGTTCGTTTCTAGCCGGCGAAATCGAGGCCAGATGCAATCTTGACGCGCCGTTAACGCCGGTCGCTGAAGTCCTGGCGCATCCTTAACGCCGGCTCGGGGACACGGCGTCGTTTAGACCAATCAAGCGCGAGCTGAGGAGGCGATTCTGGAGCCGTGGGCGAGCCTGATCACCAGCGTCGAGGAGATCGCCGAAGTCGGTGACGATCAGGTCTACGCCCGTCCTACGAAACCGAAGGTCACAGGTTCGAATCCTGTCGGGCCCGCTTCGCATGTCGCCCGAATCCCGGTTGTCCTGCGACATCACACCCGCGGTGTCTCGCGCGGAGAGTCGCCGTGTTAGTCGTCGAGCGCGTCTCGGATCCGCTGCTCGCGCCTACTGCCCGTGGCACCCGCGGCCGCCGGCTTTGATTCGGTCGCGCCGCCCGACTGCTTGACGTAGTCGTAGAGGCGGTCGGCGTGCTCGCCGAACAGCGCCATGACGTGGAACTTGATGCCGCCGATCGTCAGCGCCTTCTTACCTCGGTAGAGGTCGGCCTGGTCGAGGGGCGCCTTCAGGACCACCTCCCCGACGTCGAGCAGGCGGCCCACCGGAGAGCCTCATCGCGTACAGGTTGCGGTCGGTGGCGACGAGGACGTGCGGCCCCGCCCTCACCTCCGAGCGGTAGAAGATCCCGAGCTCCGAGCTCATGAACGCGGAGGTGCCGACCGCGCTGGCATTCGCAGCCGCGGACTGCCCGGTTTGGGTCTGGACGAGCTCGCGGATCGACTCGCCGTCTTCGAGGTTCGCCCTCGCCCCGGCGCTGAGTTTCGCGACCCGCTTCTTCCGCCCCCCGAACATCGGGCCCATCTTAGGTGGCGGTCCTCGGCCGCTGCGGCGAGAGGAGTTTCAGCCAGGGTCAGTCCCACACAAGAGCCACGCTTCCGCCTAACCTCGCGCCGATGGAGGCCCGCGCCGAGGTTCCTGAGCGCCGACTCGGCGCGGTGATGCGCGAGGGCGAGCGGGTGACCCCGCTCGAGTTGTTCTTCGACCTGGTCTTCGTCCTCGCGCTCACGCAGTGCACCGCGCTGATGGTCGCCAACCCGACCTGGGAGGGCGTGGCCCAGGGCTTGATGGCGCTGGCGCTCTTGTGGTGGACGTGGACCGGCTACGCGTGGCTGACCAGCGTCGTCGACCCCGAGGAGGGCGCGGTGCGCCTGGTCCTGGTGGCGTCGATGTCGGCCCTGCTGATCGCCGCGCTCGCCGTCCCCGACGCCTTCGGCGACGAGGCACTCGAGTTCGCGCTCGCCTACGCCGTCGTGCGCGCCGCGCACATCACGCTGTTCGTGCTCGCGAGCCGCGAAGCTCCGCTGCTGCGCCACTCGGTGGCGGGGCTCGCGCTAAGCACCGGCGCCGGCGTGGCCCTGCTGATCGCCGGCGCGCTGGTCGGCGGCACCGGGCAGGCAGTGCTCTGGGGCCTCGCCCTGTTGATCGATGTGGGCGGCCCGTACTTCTTCGGCGCCGAGGGCTGGCAGCTGATCCCGGCCCACTTCGCCGAGCGCCACGGACTGGTGATCATTGTCGCCCTCGGCGAGTCGGTCGTCGCCCTCGGCGTAGGGGCCGATCTCGGCCTGTCGCTGAGCGTCACGGCGACGGCGGTGCTCGGGATCGTCCTCGTCTTCGAGCTCTGGTGGATCTATTTCGACGTGGTCGCGATCGCCAACGTCTGGAGGCTTGTCCGCGCGCCCGAGGGGCGCGAGCGCAACATACTGGCCCGCGACGTCTACTCCTACCTGCACTTCCTGCTGGTCGCGGGGATCGTGCTCGCCGCCTTCGGCCTCCACGAGGCCCTGGCGCACGCCGAGGACCCGCTGAAGGCCGTGCCGGCGTTCGCGCTTCTCGGCGGCGTGGCGATCTACCTCCTGGGCCACGTCGCGGTGCGCGAGCGCAGCGCCCACTCCCTCAGCGTCCAGCGCCTGGTAGTGGCGCTGGTCCTGTTCGGGCTGATCCCGGTCGCGCTCGAGATCTCGGCGCTCGCCTCGCTTGCCGTAGTGGTGGTGCTCCTCTGCAGTCTGATCATCTACGACACGCGAAGCTACGGCCCCAGCCGCAGCCGGGTCCGTCGCGAGTTCGCGGTCGAGGGGGCGACGTCTCAGTACACGCCCGGCCAGTGGACCCAGGACCGCTGACCGTCGAGGCGGTTCGCGAGCTCGCTGGACCGCGAGTGTCAGTCGATTAAGCCGGCTCTCGTCGGTTTGCCTGGCCGGACCCTGACGTCACGCGCGGGTTGTCCCCCTCCCCCGGCGAGCGGCGCCCCCTATTTTTTCGCGCCTGAACCTGGCCATATACTGCGGCCGATGGCTACGGTCCTTCGAGGGACTGCGCTGAGCCTGCTGGCGCTTGCGGCCTTAAGCGCCTTCACCGCCCCGCCCGCCGCGGCGCAATCCGGTCAACTGGTGACAATCGCCGCGCGGGTGTGCCCCGCGTACACGGACATCACCGCCAACCGGGCTCGCAACAACATCCAGGAGAGCCTCAAGGACCTCGGCGCCGACACGCCCTACAAAAATGGGGAGGTGGTCGAGGCGGCGACCGAGGATCGGGTGCAGCCCAACTGCCGGGCGCTCGAGAATTGGCGCCTGACGCTCGGCCGCGGCATCGAGTCGCGCGCGGTCACGGGCCCATGGGGGTCGCTCTCGATAGTCACCAATCCCTTCGCCGACGACATCGTCACGCGAGAGAGCACGCCGCTGCTCAACGATCAAGGAGTTGACACGGGCGATGACCTGACCGGGGCGGTGACGTTCGAGCTCAGTAACGAGCAGGCCGAACTGGCGAAGAAGCCGAGCAAGCTCTGGCTCCAGGGGGGGACGACGACCGACCCGGCGCTCTACGGCCCCAGTGGCGGCGGCTACGGCTTCGGCGCTCTGCGTTGCTCGTCCGACAACCTGAACGGCGACAACGTCGAGTGGATTACGTTTGCCTCCGGTCGGCGACATGTGTTCTGCTACGCCTACTACGTCTCACCGCCGCCAACCGGGGGCACGATCGTCGTCCGCAAGGAAACGGTCGGCGCACCCGCCGGGGCGATGGAGACCTTCGCTTTCCAGGGCAACATCTCGTTCAACCCCGACGGCGGGTTCAAGCTGCGCGCCGGGCCAGGTGCACCTGCACAGATGAGCTTCGCACGCGCAGAGACCGGACCCGGCGAGGCTCCCTGGACGTTCGCCGAGCAACAACTGCCCGCGGGCTGGGCCCTCGAGAGCCTCAGCTGCGATTCGCCCACGGCCGTCGTCAATCAGCAGGCCCGCTCGGTCGCAGTCAGCTTGGTGGCGGGCGACACGGTCACCTGCACGTATGTGGACCGCTTGGTCCCGCCGCCCGGCGGTCTGCTGCTGCGCAAGATCAGTCGCGGCGAACTCGGCACGTTCCCGTTCGAGATCGAGCCTGTCGGCGGCGGCGCAGCCCGGAACGCAAGCGCTACCACCACCACCGAAGGCGTGGCCGTCGACGCCGACCCGTCCCAGCTCGATCTCGACCCGGGCAACTATCGAATAACCGAGCGGCTGCCGGATTCGAACGGCGGTAAGTGGCAACTGTCGAAGGTCGACTGCGACGGAGAGGAGCTGCCGCCAACGGAGCAACAGACGGTCTCGATTGAATCGGGTCAAGGCACGATTTGCACCTACAACAATCTCTTCATCCCGGACGGCTCGATCAAGGTTCGCTTGGTCACTCTCGGAGGTACGGCGACGGCCGCCTACGAGGTGGGACCCCGTGGTCCCGCCGATCCCTCGATCTCCACCGTGATCGCGCGGACGAACCGTCCCGGAGTGCCGGCACTCGCCGAGGGCGACGACCTGAGCTCGATCCCGGTGCGCGGCTACGAGATCCGGCAGGACGCGATCGGCGCAGGCAAGTGGCAGCTGGTCGCGGTCACCTGCGACGGCGAGCCGGTCCCCTTCGATCAGGGCGGCGTCGGCGTGCTGCTCACCGAAGCGAAGCCGAACGCGCGCTGCACCTTCGTCAACAGACGCCACAACGAGCCCGAGCCGCCGACCCCCGGGCCGACGCCGGGCCCGGTGCCAACCGACCCCCCGGTCCCCGGGCCCTTGGTGCCGAAGCCTGAGAAGGCCAAGGGAGCGAACCTGGTCGTCACCAAGGTCGCCAATCGCAACCGTTACACGCTCGGCGACAAGGTCCGGTACCGGGTCAGGGTGAAGAACAAGGGTCCCGGCAAAGCGGTCGACGTCACCATTCACGAGCAAGAGTTCAGTAGCGAGCGCGAGGCGAAGCTGCTCTCGCTCAAGCCCAGCAAGGGCCGCTGCATCAGGGTCCCGCAAGGCAAGGGCACCGCGCCGGCGTGCTTGCTGGGCGACCTGCGACCGGGTGAGAGCGCCACGATTCGCGCCGTCGTGCGACCGACGAAGACCGGCGTCTATCGCAACACCGTCGCGGCGGGCACCGACAGCGTGGATCCGAATCGCCGCGCCCCGATTGCGCGCGAGAAGGTGATCGTCGGGGAGCCGCCGCCCGAGCCGGGTCCGTTCGCTCCCTGCCGCTGCTGAGGAGCCCTCGCGACAAGGCGTAGCGCGCTCGCGCCGGCGGGGTGGCCGAACGGCGATCCGACGGGTAGCGTTGTCCGCCCTGTGACCGGCGGCCGACCTGACGATCATGCGGCGTGCGGCCAATGGTGACCGCCGAGGAGATCGCCGCGGTCGAGGTCTTCGCGACGCTCGACCCGGCCGGGTGCGAGCGGCTCTCCCGGGTGGCGGCCGATATCAGCCTCGCCCCTGGCGAGTACGCGGCGGACGAGGGTGGCGAGCGGGCCCTCTTCGCCCTGCTCGAGGGCCGGATCGAGGCGGTCCAGCTCCTCGACGGGGTCGAGCGCTTGGTCGGCGAACGGCGCCCGGGGGACATCTTCGGCGAGGTGCCGATCACGCTCGGGACCGTCTTTCCGGTCGGCTTCCGGGCGGCGGAGAAGTCGCGGGTGATGCGAGTCGAGCCGCACGACTTCCACGCCGTCGCGGCCGTGCACCCAGAGGTCGCGGAGGAAGTCGGCCGACTCGCGAGCTACCGGATCGGCGGAGCGGCCGGGCTCCAGGGGCTGGCGGCCGAGCCGCCCCCTCCTCGGGCGATCGTGTTCGGCCACCGCTGGGATGCCTCCTGCTCGCAGTTGCGACGCTTCCTCGACCGCAACCAGATCAACTTCGACTGGGTCACCCCCGACGCGCCGGATGCGGCCGAGCAGTGGGGCGGTTCGCTGCCCGCCGTCGAGGATTGCCCGGTGGTCCGCGTCGTCGATGGCAAGACGGTCGTCCGGCCGGAGCTTCGCCGCGTCGCCGAGTTGCTCGGCCTCGGCACCGAGCCCGCCGCGGCCGAGTACGACACAGTGATCGTCGGCGCCGGGCCCTCCGGGCTCGCCGCGGCCGTCTACGGAGCGTCCGAGGGCCTGAGCGCGATCGTCGTCGAGCGCGAGGCGCCCGGGGGCCAGGCGGGCACGTCGTCACGGATCGAGAACTACCTCGGGTTCCCGTCGGGTGTGTCCGGCGACGAGCTGGCAAGCCGTGCGCTCCAGCAAGCGCGGAGGCTGGGCGCCGAGATCCTCGTCACCCGGGCGATCACGCGGATCGACACCGCGACGCATCAGGTGCACTTCGACGGCGGTGACGTCCTGCGCGCGCGGACGATCATTCTCGCCTGCGGCGTCGCCTGGCGACAGCTTTCGATCGAGGGTTTCGACCGGCTTGCCGGAAAGGGGATCTCCTACGGCGCGGCTCGCAGCGAGGCGGCCGGCACCCACGGCCTCGACGTCCACGTCCTCGGCGCCGGAAACTCGGCCGGGCAGGCGGCGATCTTCTTCTCCAACCATGCTCGCAGCGTGAGCATCCTCTGCCGCCGCGAACGGCTCGAGACGAGCATGTCGCGCTATCTCATCGACCAGCTCGCGACCCGGCCGAACATCAACGTCCTCTATCGGACGGAGGTCGTGGCGGCGCGCGGCGACGTCTCCCTGGAGGCGATCGAGGTCCGCGACGCCGAGACCGGGACGACGACGAGACTGGACTCAGGTGGGCTGTTCATCTTCATCGGCGCGGACGCGGAGACGGCCTGGCTGCCGCCCGAGGTGGCGCTCGATCGCCACGGCTTCGTGCTCACGGGCTCCGACGTGGCCGCCGCCGGGCGCTGGGAGCTCGATCGCGACCCGTATCTGCTCGAGACCAGCGCCCCGGGCGTCTTCGCCTGCGGCGACGTCCGGTTCGCCCCCGTAAAACGCGTCGCCGCCGCGGTCGGCGAAGGCAGCATGGCGATCGCCTTCGTGCACCAGTATCTGAAGCAAGCGGACGCGCGGCCTGAGCGGTAGGTCGCCGGCAGCCGCGGGGCGTTCACCGGCCGGAAGCCAGTTCCTCCATCAGCGCCCGTACGCGGCGCTCGACCTCGTCGCGGATGCGCCGGACGGCGGCGAGGTCCTTGCCCGCCGGGTCCTCCAGATCCCAGTCCTCGTAGCGTTTGCCGGGAAAGACCGGGCAGGCGTCGCCACAGCCCATCGTGATCACAACGTCGGCCTCGCGGACCGCATCGGTGGTCAGCAGCTTGGGCAGCTCCGCGCCGAGGTCAACGCCGACCTCGGCCATCGCCTCGACCGCTACCGGGTTGATCTCGTCCGCCGGGGCCGAGCCGGCGGTGCGGACCCGGACCCGGTCGCCGGCCAGCTTCTCGAGCAGGCCGCCGGCCATCTGGCTGCGGCCCGCGTTGTGGACGCAGACGAAGAGCACGGTGGGACGGTCGTCGGCGATCGACGGATGATAACGATTGACAAGCATCGATTCAATTGATATTCATGTGTATAGATGGCTGTCGATCTGGAACTGGTGCCGAAGCAGAAGCGCGCGGTGGGGGAGCCCTGTTGCGAGCCGGTTGCCTACCCGGAGATCGAGCGAGCGCAGGCGGAGCGGATCGGCCGGGTGGCGAAGGCGCTCGGCGATCCGGTCCGGATGCAGCTCGTCGACGTCCTGCGCAAGCACGCCGGCAAGGTCTGCGTCTGCGAGCTGGTGCCTCTCTTCGACCTCTCGCAGCCGACCGTCTCCCACCATCTCAAGGTCCTCCGCGAGGCCGGGATAGTCGGCTCGGAGCGGCAGGGCCTGTGGGCCTACTACTACGTCAATCCCGACGCACTGGAGGAACTGTCCGCATGGCTGTCCTGAGACCACACCTGGCACTGACCGTCGAGGCCGTCGACCGGGCGCTGCCGTTCTATCGGGCCCTGTTCGGGATCGAGCCGGCGAAGGTCCGGCCCGGCTACGCCAAGTTCGAGCTTGCCGACCCGGCGCTCAACTTCACCCTCAACGAGGGCGAGCGCGACGGTGCGCTCGGTGCCTTCAACCACGCCGGCATCCAGGTCGACTCGACGGACGACGTGCTGCGAACGCGGGCGCGGCTGGTGGAGGCGGGCCTGGCCACCTTCGACGAGATGGACACCACCTGCTGCTACGCCAAGCAGGACAAGATCTGGGTCACGGCCCCGGACGGCGAGCGCTGGGAGGTGTTCGTGACCCACGGCGACGCGGAGCCCGCCGCCGAGGGCAGTGGGGCCGCTTCGCCCTGCTGCTGAGCAGGACCGCCTCGAGCGATCCCTGAGCGATCGGGACGCCCGGCCGTCGATCGAGCGGCGTCAATCCCTGCGCCGCCGACCTTCGTATCTCCCATTGACGGGCGCCCAGATCCCGAGTCTCAGGAGGTGTGTCGATGAACGGACGCTTGAAGCTGGCGGTCGCGGTCGCGGTGGTGGGGGTGATGGCCGTCGGCACGGTCGTCGCGGTCGCCGGCGGCGGCAAGCAGATCCGCGCCAGCTTGACCGGCTACGAGGAGACCCCGCTCGCCCTCTCGACCCCAGGAGAGGGACGGTTCAAGCTGCACATCGACCGATCCGACCGGGAGATCTCCTATCGGCTCAGCTACGCCGATCTCGAAGCGACCGTGACCCAGGCGCACATCCACTTCGGCGCCCGCGCCCAGAGCGGCGGGGTGAGCGTGTTCCTGTGCTCCAACCTGGGCAACGGCCCGGTCGGTACGCAGGCCTGCCCGCCCGCCCCGGCGACGATCACGGGCACGATCGGGCCCGCGGACGTGATCGGGCCTGCCGAGCAGGGGATCGACGCCGGCGAGTTCGACGAGCTCGTCGACGCGATCCGCGCCGGAGCGACGTACGCGAACGTCCACACCGAGAAGTACCCGGCGGGCGAGATCCGCGCTCAGATCGAGCACTAGCGCCCAGCTCGAGCGCCGCCCCCGCCGCCTCGGGTGGCGGGGGCGGGCGTTCAACCCGACGGCCGCCGGGGCGATCAGGCCAGCAGGGCGACCCCGACGGCGAGCAGCCACAGCGACCAGGCGATGTAGGCGATCGGCGTCAGCGCTCCGGCGAGCTTCCATCCCGACTCCTCGAAGCGGCCGACGAACTCGAGCGAGCAGAGCAGGAACAGCGGCCCGATCAGGACCCCGAGGACGCCGAGCCAATCCGGGACCACGGTCGAGTCGATCAGCGCGACCCCGGCCAGGATCGACCAGGCGCCGGTGAACGCGTACCCGAGGTGCTCGCCCACGGCGACGCCGAGGTAGCGATTGAAGGCCTGAAAGACGACGTCGACCGCTTCCCCCCGGGCTGAGTCCGGACCGGCCTCGGCGGCGACCCGCGCCAGGTACGGGACCAGGAACGGCCACCGGATCAGGCCGAGGAACTGGACCGCCGAAGCGAGCACTCCGAAGACTGCGCCGAGCACGATCACTGCGCGATCGGCCTCCTCGAGGGCGACCGCGAGCAGGACCACGAGCGCGGCGAACAGCACCGCGGAGAGCGCGAACAACCACCAGATCAGCAGCAGGCCGGTTCCGCCGGCGCGAAACCGCTCCAGCACCTCGTGCGTCGGCCGCCGCAGGATCTCGGGGTAGTCGAAGCGCTGGGCCAGGAGCGCAAACCCCGCGTTGAAGATGATCGGGACGGTGATCAGCACGATTCCGGCTACGGCCTGCTCGCTCACCGGCCGTGCCCCGGTTCCCCGCTCAACCGATCCCTAGCCGTGCTCTCGCCGCCAGAGCCAGCCGATCAACGCACCGAGGACCAGCCCGATCTCGGGCGCGAGCGGGATCTCGGTGGTCACGCTGACGAGGATCCCGAGCGCCAAGCCGATCACTGCGCCGAGCGCGATCGCGACTCCGACGCTGATGCCGCCCACGCGCTCAATCTATCCGATCAGATCGTCGCGGCTGCGCGGCTGCGGCCGCGGGTCCGACACCGGGATCGCGTAGATTCCGGCGCCCTATGGAGAGTCGCCGTTTCGGCGCGCTGGAGAGGCTCCGATCCGGCCCGGCGGGCGCGGTGGTTCTCGTCGTCTCCTGCCTGGTCCTGGTTCTGCTCGCGGGCCAGATGCTGTTCGGCAGCGGTGAGATCGGGCTCGGGGTCGACGACTACGTACACGCCCTGCGCTTCGACCAGTGGCTGGACTCGGGCTGGTACGTCCCCGAGTACCTGCTCTCCGCGGGAGAGCCGGATCCGAGCCGGATCGAGGCGACGCCGTTCGTCTACGGCGCCGCGTTCAACGTTCTCGCCCACCTGCTCAACGCGGTGCTCGGCATCGAGAGCATCGGCGAGATCTCGACCGAGGCGGACGCCTACGCGGTCCGACACCTGACCACGGCGCTGATCGGGCTCGCCACCGTGCTCTGCGTCGGCGGCACCGTGTGGACGCTGACGCGCGATCGACTCGCCGCCGTCTGGGGCGCCGCCGCGCTGCTGGCGATCCCGGTCTGGACCGGCTATGCGATGTTCAGCAACAAGGACGTCCCGGTCGCGGCGGCGTTCACCTTCGTCACCTTCGGCCTCGTCCTGCTCCTCTCCTGGACGGATCGGCGCCCGGCACGATTCGCGGCAGCGGCCACGTCGGCAGCCGCGCTGGTCGCTTTCGGCGTCTTCCTCGGGGTCGGGACGCGGCCGGCGATCTGGGTCCCTCTGCTCGCCTCGCTGGCCACCTTCGCGCTCCTGTCCTGGCGCTCGTTGGGCTCGATCCGCGCCGCGGCGCGGGCCGCTGGCGCCACCGGCGCTCGCCTTCATTCGTCGGCCTCGCCGGCGCCGTGACGCTTCATCCGCGCACGGCCGGTGACCCGGTCGAGTGGCTGCTCAAGTCGGTTTCGGAGTCGAGCGAGTCCGGGCGCGAGGGCGTGATCACGCTCACCGCCGGCCAGGCGCTGAGCGAGTTTCCGCCGATCTGGTACCTGCCCGCCTGGACCTTCGCCGCGGTGCCCGTGCTCGTCTTCCTGATCGCCGCCGCCGGCGCGGCGGTGGTGATCCGCAACACGCTTCTCGCGATCGCGCCGGGCGGCGAGCCCGCAGTCGCCGCCTCTCCCTGACCGGAGGCGCCCTCCTGGTCGTCCTCCAGCTCGTCCTCCTGCCGACGGCGGCGATCGTCACCGGCTCGGCGATGTCGACCGGGTTGCGACAGCACCTCTACGTACTGCCGGCGATCGCGATCCTCGCCGGCGTCGGCGCCGCGAGCCTGTTGCGAGCTCGCGAGCCAGCCGCGGCGTCCCCCCGCCGGGTGGGCTGGATCGCGGCGGCGGTGCTCTGCCTCGCTCTGGCGGTTCCGGCGGTCGAGCAGACCCGCCTCTATCCGTACAACTACGTCTACGTCAACCCGATCGCGGGGCTCGGCGGAGTCGAAGGGCGTTGGGAGACCGAGTATCAGTTCATCAGCGCCCGCGAGGCGTTTCGCCGGGTTCCCGCCGACGTCGAGCCCGCCTGTGCCTCCTGGCTCTCCCGTCCCGGCTCGGTGGTCGAGGACTCGGTGATCGAGCCCTGCAGCGCCCTTGCCGCGCCCTACGCCGGACGAGGTCGGCGACGATACGGCGGCGAGCGCGCCGCGCGGCGAGGTCTGGGTCGTCGCCCGGATGCGAGGCCGCGGGCGCCCGCCGCCCGCCTGCGAGGAGCGCGACAACGTCACCCGGATGCTTCGGGGCGAGCGGCTGGTGATGGCCTACGTGCTCAGCTGCGACTTCGCGCCGCGCTCCCCGGAGAGCCGCGTGATCGCCGAGTTGGAACGCGAATGAGCCGCGCTCGATCCCGGGCAGAGGTGCCGGGCCCGACGCGCCATCGGCCTTGGCCACCGGCGCTGCTATGTTCGCCACCTTCCCCGGGCGCAGGGAGTACCGGGCGGACCAAAGGAGTCCGATGTCCCGCATCTTGATCGGCTATCTCGATCCCGGCACCGGGAGCGTGATCCTGCAGGCGATCCTCGGCGGGGTCGCGGCATTGGCGGTGACGGCGAAGCTGTGGTGGCGGCGCGTGACTTCGATCTTCCGTCGCGGATCGCACGGCGACGCCCAGGCCGAGGCCGATTCGACGGAGTCCGGGCCCGCCCAGGGCTAGGAACGCCCCAGGCGCACGCGAACGCCGCGTGTCGGACGCTGCGAGCACAGAGGCGAGCTGGGTCAGCGGTTCCTTTCGCGACTATGACAGCCGCGTCTTCTCCGCCGGCGGCCAGATCCTGCGCAGCCTGAGTCCCGCCGCGCTCGCCGACTACGAGGCCCTCGCCGGCTCGCGCTTCTTCTCCGAGGCCCAGGAAGCGGGGACGGTGGTCCACACCGAGCTCGTCGGCGACTACGTCCCGCCGCCGGAGTGCAGGCCACCGGCGGGCTTCGCCGGCGTCCTTCGCCACGAGCGGATCCCGTTCCTTTCGTGGCCGTTCGAGTGGCCTTTCTCGATGCTCAAGCAGGCCGCGCTGCTGACCCTGGAGCTGATGCAGCAGGCGCTCGACGAGGGCATGATCCTCAAGGACGCCACCCCCTACAACCTCCAATGGCGCGGAGCCGCCCCGGTGTTCATCGACGTCGGCTCGTTCGAGCGGCTGGGCGAGGGGGAGCCGTGGTTCGGCTACCGCCAGTTCTGCATGCAGTTCCTCTATCCGCTGATGTTGCAGAGCTATCGCCAGGTTCCCTTCCGGCCCCTGCTTCGCGGGCAGATCGACGGGATCGCGCCCGAGCAGATGCGAAACCTGCTCTCGCTGCGCGATCGCTTCCGGCGCGGTGTGCTCACCAACGTGGTCCTGCACGCGCGGCTCGAGCGCCGTCACGCGGAGCGCAGCGCGAGCGCGGCCCGCGACGAGCTCAAGCGCGCCGGGTTCAAGCCCGAGCTGATCAAGGCCAACGTCGACCGCCTGGCGCGACTGGTACGGAGGCTCGACTGGAGCCCGGGCGAATCGGCATGGTCGGAGTACCGCGAGATCTCCACCTACGACGAGCGACAGCTCGGGGACAAGGAAGCCTTCGTCGAGGCCGCGGTTGCCAGGGCCGCACCGAAGCTCGTTTGGGACCTCGGCTGTAACGACGGGCGCTTCAGCCGGATCGCCGCTCGCCACGGCGCCTACGTGGTCGCGATCGATGGCGACGAGCTGGCGGTCGACCGCCTCTCCCGCGAGCTGCGAAGCGAGCGCAGCGAGCGGATCCTGCCGCTGGCGATCGATCTGGTCGACCCCTCGCCGGGGCTCGGCTGGCGCGGAAGCGAGCGCCCGCGGCTCGAGCAGAGGCAGCGGCCGGACCTCGTCCTCGCCCTGGCGCTCGTCCACCACCTCGCGATCGGGGCCAATGTCCCGCTCGCCGGCCTGATCGACTGGCTCGCCGACCTCGGCGCAGCGCTGGTGATCGAGTTCCCGACCCGCGAGGACCCGATGGTCGCCCGCCTGCTCTCGGGCAAGCGCGAGAACGCGCACCCCGACTACGGTCTCGAGGCCTTCGAGGCTTCGCTCGAACGCCGCTTCACCGTCGTCCGCCGCGAACGGCTCGGCACGCGCGTGCTCTTCGAGGCCCGTCGGCTGTGAGCGCGACCTGGTGGCGCCCGGTGCTCACCGTGGCGCTGTTCTCGGTGCTGCCGTTCGCCGTCTTTGCCAACGACAACCGCGCCGATCTCGACCCCGAGCCGGTCCTGGCGCTCTGGGCGCTCGTCCTGCTCCTCCCCGGGCTGGCGCTGCTGGTGCTCGCCGAGCGCCGCGGGGGCCCGGTCGGGCGCGAGCGTGCCGCGGTCGTCTTCGCCGCGGCCACGTTCGTCCTCTTTCAGTTCCAGCTCGCGCGCTCGCTGGGCGAGCTCCTCGGTCTCGACGCCGATCTCGTCGCCGTCGCGATTTGGCTGGCGCTGTTCGCCGCGGCGGTCGTGCTCGCGGTCCGGCTCTCGCGTCACACGCTGAGCTGGAACTACGCGGCGCTCGCCGGGGCGCTGCTGCTGGCCCTGCCGATCGTCCAGTACGCCAACTTCAAGGCGACGACGCCGGCCCCCGATCCTGGCGGCGCACCGGTGCCGGTCTCGAGCTCCGCGCAGCGATCCCCCGACGTCTACTTCTTCCTCCTCGATGGCTACGGCCGCGCCGACCAGCTCGAGCGCACGGTCGGCTTCGACAACGCCGCCTTTCTCGGCGCCCTGGCGAGGCGCGGGTTCGAGATCCACGAGCGGGCTACGGCGGCCTACCCGGTCACCTTTCTCTCGCTCGCCTCGACCCTGTCGATGGGCTATCCGGCCGAGCCCGGGGCGCTCGAGGACCACACGCCGTTCTTCGACGCGGTCGGCGGCGAGAACGAGGTCGTCGAGGCCTTTGGGCGGCTCGGCTACGAGTTCGCCTTCGCGACTGACTATTCGTCGTTCGAGTGCGGCCCCAGGGTCGACCTCTGCATCGAGCCCTCCGGCGAGCAGGTCGAGGGCGTCGGCGGCGAGCGCGAGGTCGCGTTTCTGGGCGCGACGCCGCTGGCGACGCTGCTGCCGGCTTTCGGCGTTCACATCAGCCCGCTGCGCGGCTATCTCTCACCGGAGGACGTCGTCCGCGAGGTCGCCCGGGAGCGCTCGGGCGAACCGCTGTTCACCTACGCCCATCTGCTCACCCCGCATCCGCCCTACCGCTACCTGGAGGGCTGCGCGCTGCGCGAGGACCTCACCGGGCCCGAGATCGACTACTGGGGCGAGGCGGACGGGGAGGGGGGCGAGCAGTACCGACGGTCGATCGAATGCCTCAACCGCAGCCTCCTGCGGGCGATCGACCGGATCGAGGCGGATGATCCCGGCGCGATCATCGTCATCCAGGGTGACCACGGGCCGAAGTTCGGGATCGAGTTCCACCGCCCGCTCAGCGACTGGTCCCGGGAGCAGCTCGAGGCGCGCTTCGCGATCATGAACGCGCAACGGCTGCCTCCGCGGTGTGCGCCCGAGAGCCCGCGTGCGGAGCTCGCCGTGAACACGTTCCGGACGGTCCTCGGATGCATCGAGGGCACGCCTGTGCCGCTGCTGCCCGCGCGCGAGCTGATGATCGACCTCGAGGCGGGCGAGGTCGAGCCGGTCAACCGGCTGTTCGCCGCAGCGCGAACTCGTTGACGAGCCAGAGCACGACGCCGACTCCGACCAGGATCCCGGCCCGAGCGAAGACCTCGCCTTCGATCTGGGTCAGGAGCGCGATCGAGACCCCGACGCCGAGCACCGGGAAGACGCTCGGGACCCGGAAGTGATCGTGATCGACCGGGTCGCGGCGCAGGTAGAGGACGCTCGCGTTGACGACCGCGAAGACGATCACCAGCAGGGCGACGGTGGTGTCGGCCAGCTTCTCGAGGTCGGCGGTAATGATCAGCACGGCCGCGATCGCGGCGGTGAACAGGATCGCGACCCAGGGCGTCCGCCGGGCCTTCCAGATCAGCCCGAACTGCGGCGGGACGACGTCCTCGCGCGCCATCCCGTAGAGCAGCCGCGAGGCCATGATCATGTTGATCAGGGCGCCGTTCGAGAGCGCGAGCAGGCCGATCGCCGAGAACAGCTTCTCCGGGATTCCGAGCGGGCCCTGCTTGACGACCTCGAGCAGCGGCCCGTCGGAGGCCGCCAAGTCGCTGGTCGGGACCACGATCGAGGCGCCGACCGTGACCAGGAAATACATGACGCCGGCGATCCCGAGGCCCACGAACAGCACCTTCGGGTAGGTGCGGACCGGGTCCTGGGCCTCCTCGGCGACATTGACCGAGTCCTCGAACCCGATCAGGGCATAGAACGCGAGCGCGGCGCCGGCGAGCATCGCGGCGAAGACGCTGGTCCCCTCCTTGAACTCGAAGGCGCGACCCGCGTCGGCATCGCCCTGGCCGAGCGCGACCAGGGCGATGATCACGATCAGGATCAGGCCGGCGATCTCGACCAGGGTGAAGCCGACGTTGAGCTTCACCGACTCCGAGATCCCGCGCAGGTTGACCAGCGTGACTAGGATCAGCAGCGCGAGGGCGCCGATCACGACCTTGAGGTCGACGAACTCGGCCAGGTAGTCGCCGCCGAAGGCGCGCGCGAGCGCGCTCGCCGAGGTGATCCCGGAGCAGATCACCGCGAAGGCGACGATGAAGGAGAGAAAGCGGTTCTTGAACGCCCGGTGGACGTAGAGGGCCGCTCCCCCGGCGTGCGGGTACTTGGAGACGAGCTCCGCATAGGAGCCGGCGGTGAACGCCGCCATCACCAGGGCGAGGATGAACGCGCTCCAGATCGCCCCGCCCGTCTCGGCGCCGACCTCACCGACCAGCGCGTAGATGCCGCCGCCGAGGATGTCGCCGACGATGAACAGCAGGAGCAGCTTCGGGGTGATCGCGCGAGCGAGGCCCGAGCCGTTGTCGGGGTCGGTGCCGGCCGTGCCGCTGGCCGGCACCGGCACTCCGGTGCGTCGCCCCTCGGCCATGCGACGCACTTACCCCGTCACGGAGCTCTCAACCGACGCGTCCTCCAGCCCGACGATCGGGGGATCGGCCCTCATATCGGAGGTCGATCCCCCGATCGATGGCAATCCCCCGCATTGCAGCGAGGATTGCCGCGCGCGCCTGCGGGCGGGAGTTCAGATTCCGTGGGCTGGGGTGCGGTGCCTCGACCGCGGGGACATCGATGCCGAGCCGCGTCCAGCCTTTCGCCGCGGCGCGTCCATAGAGCAGAACGACGCGCAGCTCCGGCAGCAGCGCGATCAACTCCCGGAGCGGCGCGTAGGCCTCGTCGAGGTCGGCGACGGTGACCGGGCGGATGCGCGTCCCGTCGCCCACGTACCAGGGCACGATGTTCCAAGTCACGACCTCGTTGCGACCGAGCCCGGCCTCGCGCAGCAACGCCCACGCATCCGCGGCCGTCTGGTCGTCGTTGTCGGCCGAAACGAAACCCGAGCCGCCGGCCGCTGGCCGGGGCGAGTCAGTGCCTGTCGCGCGTGCTCCGGGCGCTTCGCCGAGGATCAGGATCCGAGTTTTTACCCGACCGTCGTCAGGGTCGAACCATGGAACGGACTCGCCGCCGCCGCGCTCTGCACGAAGACGCTCGACATCGGCCAAAAGCGGCGCCACATGCGGCTCGCGCCGGCGAGCGAGCTTGGCGACGACGACAGCCGGGTCACGGTGACGGCGGGGTGCCATGCCCTAAACCCTGGCCACGCGCTACTCCTGCAGGCGTGCCACTTTCAAGGCCTCCTCGGGATCGAGGTAGCCCCGGATGCGAACCCCCTTGCCGTTGCTGATGTCGGCGAGGTTGGCGTACGGAGACCTGGTCTCGGCGCCGCTGGCCTTGCCGCGCACGCGGACCTCGCCGATCGCCACCACCCGGTCGCCGAGGTCCTGGATCTCCGAGTACTCGAATTGGATCTCGTCGAGTACCTCGTAGAAATCGCGGAACATCTCGGCGATCCCGTCGTGTCCCCGGTAGATCGTCGCCGCTCCGGCGAGCAGTCCCGGAAGCGCCGGATGCCATTCCACCCCGGGGTCGAGCTCGGCCACCAAAGCCTCGATGTCGCGGCGGTTGTAGGCCTCGACCGCGCGCCTGAGAAGCTCTGCGTTCTCCGCCGACATCGCCGCCTGCCGCCTGGCCTCAGCTCTCCTTCATCACCGAGTAGATCACCCGCTCGGCGATCGCGATCTCTGCCTCACCGATCCGGGCGACGTTGCGATAGAGCTCGCGGCGTGCGATCCGCTCGCGCTGGCCGGGGTTCTCGAGCAGCGCAGCCATGCCCTGGTAGTAGACGCGCTCGACCTCGCGCTCGGTTTCGATCGCCGCGTTGGCGTGCGCGGTCGCCCCGGGGGGGTCGGAGGTGAGCCGGGCGATCGCCTGCTCGATCTCTCGCAGGGAGTCGGCGAGCATCGCGACCATCTCGGCGATCACCTCGTCGGGCCCCATGTCCATCGCCTCGGCCTCGTTGACGAGGTCGCGCGAGCGACTCAGCAGCCAGTCGATCCCCTGTGAGAGCGCGAACAGGTCCTCAGGCTCGATCGGGGTCACGAACGCGGTGCTGATCGCGCCGATCACCTCGCGCTTGCGCTGCTCGCCACGGCGCTCGGCCTCGCGGACCCCGGCGGCGGCGGAGACGTCGCCGGCCGCCCAGGCGGCGAGCGCGTCGAGACCGCCGAGCGTCTCGGTGATCTGGCGCTGCATCATTCCGAGCACGTCGGGCTCGTCGGGCAGAAACCAGCGGTGTCGGGTCATGTCAGCAGCTGAACGAGTCCGAAGATGGCCATTGCCAGGGCGGCGCTGATCGGGATCGTAATCAGCCAGGCGATTCCCATCTGGCGGACGAGGGCCCAGTCGACGTGGCGCCAGCGCCGCCGACCGCCGCCGACCCCGACCACCGCGGAGGCGACGACCTGGCTGGTCGAGACCGGCGCCCCGATCAGCGAGGCGCCGAAGATCACCCCCGCCGACGAGGTCTGGGTTGCGAGGCCGTCGACCGGCTTCAGCCGGTAGATCCGGCGGCCGACGGTGCGGATGATCCGCCAGCCGCCCAGCGCCGTGCCGATGGTAAGCGCCACCGAGCAGGCCACGATCACCCACAGCGGCGCCGAGAGCGAGTCGATCTCGCCCGTCGCGAGCAGCAGGGCGGCGATCACGCCGACCGCCTTCTGCGCATCGTTGGCCCCGTGACTGAAGGCGAGCGCCGCCGACATCCCCCACTGGCCGGTGTTGATCGGCGTCCTGATCCGCGCCGTGGCACGGCGCGAGAGCCGGCGCAGCAGCCGGAGCACGAGCAGGCCGAAGATGCCCCCGAGCAGCGGCGAGATCGCCAGCGCGACCAGGGTGCCGAGGGCGCCGACCGGATGCAGGCCGTCGAAGCCGCCCCAGTTGACGGCCCCGGTGCCACCCTCGATCAGCGCCGCGCCGATCAGCCCGCCGACCAGCGCGTGGCCTGACGAGGACGGCAGCCCGAACCGCCAGGTGATCAGGTTCCAGGTCACCGCCCCCGCCAGCCCGGCGCCGATCACCCGCGTGGCCACGTCGGGGGGGACGGTGACGATGCCGGCGATCGTGTCGGCGACGGCGGCGCCGACGAACAGCGGCCCGAGCAGGTTGAAGACGGAGGCGAAGACGATCGCCTGCAGCGGCCGCGCGGCTCGGGTGGCGACCAGGGTCGCGATCGCGTTCGCGGCGTCGTGAATGCCGTTGGTGACCGCGAAGGCGAGCGCCAGCCCGACCGCGACCACGAGCCCCGCATCCATCCGGCGACTCTATCCGCGCCGGGAGCTAGCGGATTCGCTCCCCGGGCGGGGCGAAGTCAAAGCCGCGGATCCGCTCGGGCTCGATCGTCAACCGGTAGCGCGGCTCGTCCTCCGGCAGCGAGTACTGGTAGGGCCGGCCCTCGTATGCCTGCGAGAGCGAGTCGATGTGCTCGTAGTCGAGGTCGGGCTCGATCGCGACCACCGTGCCCTGAACGGCGACCTGGCGGAGGATGTTCTCGGTATCGACGATGACCAGCGAGACGCGGGGGTCGCGGCGCAGGTTCGCGAGCCAGTGGCCGTCGCCGGCGTTAACCGTGAACCGGTCGCCGTCGAGCGCGCACCAGACCACGACCCCGTAGGGCCGCCCATCCGCGTCGAGCGAGGTCAGGGAGCACGGATGGGGCGCGGCGAGCATCTCGCGCACGAAGGGGTCCCGGGTTTTGTCGCTCACCTGCGCTCGCTCACGCCGTCTCGAAGTAGCGTCGCAACTCGTACTCGCAGACCCGGTCGGGATCGCCGCCGCCGGTGTGGAAGGCGAGCCACTCCCAGTCTCGGCTGCCGAGCCAGTACTCGACCACGTCGCTGCCGATCGCCTCGGCGAGCCGCCGGTCGGCGGCCAGGGCGCTCGCGGCGCGCTTCAGCGAGTCGGGTAGACGCGGGGCGGCGCCGGGGGGCAGCATCCAGGCCATTCCCTCGAGCTCCGGCGGCGGCTCGAGCTCGTCCTCGATCCCGACCAGCCCGCCGGCGAGCGCGCTCGCAAGCGCGAGGTAGACGTTGCAGTCGGCCGACGGCACCCGGTGCTCGATCCGGGCGGTCGCCGGGTCGCGGGTGACGGTGCGCAGCGCCGCCGACTTGTTGTCCTCGCCCCAGGTCACGGTCATTGGTGGCCCGGTCAGCTCGACCAGGCGGCGATAGGAGTTGACGTTCGGACTCAGCAGCGACATCGAGCCGGGCAGCGTCGCCAGCATGCCCGCCAGCCAGCGGCGCATGAGCTCAGAGCGGTGCCCCTCCGCGCCCTCGTCGAAGAAGGCATTGGCGCCGTCGCGCTGTACCGAGAGGTTCAGGTGCATGCCTCCACCGAGGTGCTCGTCGATCCCCATCGCCATGAAGGTGACGCTGCGGCCGAGCTCGGAGGCGACCTCGCGCAACGCCAGCTTGGCCCGGGTGACCGCGTCGCCGGTTGTCAGCGGATCCGCCGGCACCAGGTTGATCTCCGCCTGCCCGGGAGCGGTCTCGTTGCTCCACGACTCCCAGCCGATCCCGAGCGCCTCGAGCCGGCGCACGACCGCGTCCATGAACACGGTCATCTCGTGCGAGCGCGAGATCAAGTAGGTGACCCGCGTCTCGCCGCCGAGCGGTGTGAGCTCGCGAAAGCCCTGCGCGCGGGCGGTCTCGATCGGCTCGGCGAAGACCATGAACTCGAGCTCGGGCGCGACCGAGACCGAGTAGCCGCGCTCGGCGAGCCGCTCGACCAGGGCCCGCAGCAAGCCCCGGTAACAGGCGGGCAGCCGGCGTCCGTCGAGGTCGGTGAAGTCGCAGATCACCGAGGCGAGCCCGGGCAGCTCGGGATCCTCGACCAGGGTGGCCGGATCGGGCGCCAGCCTGATGTCAGTCACCTCGCCGCGCCAGCCTCCCCAGTCCCAGCCCAGCGCCACGTCGCCGCCCGGATCGACGCCGAAGCAGGTGTCGGCGAAGGTGAACCCGGTCGCGAGCGACGATGCGAGCTTCCCTGCGGCGACGTGCTTGCCGAGCACGAGGCCGTCGTGGTTGGTGGCCAGCAGGCGTGCGGAGAAGATCCGGCGCTGCTCGACCCAGCGCGCGACGTCGCCCTGATCAGGCATCGGCGCTCGCCTCGTCGCCGGCCCCGTAGCGGATCCGAAAGCCCGCCCCGCTGAGTACCGAGAGCTGCGGGAACGTGCCGCGGACGAAGACCTTGCCCGCGAATGCCGCGTCGACCAGCGGCGTTCGCCCGCCGAGCACCTCGGCCAGTCCCTCCGCGCTCCCGTGGAGCTCGTAGGCGCGCCCGTCCGGCGCCCCGTAGCGTCGCTGCTCGCCGCCTTCGGAGTCGACCACGAGCAGCGCCTCGGGCGCGCCCGGCATCGCCGCGAGCACCGCCCAGAACCGCGGCGCGGTCTCGGGCCAGGCGGCGAGCGGGGCGCTGAGCAGGTCGCGCGACCATTCCGCCAGCGCCGGGTGCTCGCCCTCGCCCTCGAGCGCCGGCGGGCCGCCGGCGCGCAGGTCGACGGTCGCCCGCAGGTCGGCGGCGTCGGCGGCGCCGTGGGAGATCAGGACCCCGTGCTCGTCGATCCGGATCGTCGCGGACTGCGGCGTTTCGGTATCGACGACGACGACCGTGCCATGGGTCGTCGCAGTCGCCTCGGCGAAGGCCGGATCGGACAAGCGGGCCCGGAGGTCATTGGCCAGCGCCCGCACCACCGGCGGCGGATCGTCCTCGATCCGAACCGCGATCGCGGGCGTTGCGGCCCGCTGGGGATCGGTCTGGCTCGGGCCGGTCACCAGCGACGATGCTAACCCGAAACGTGGTTCCGCTTTTCGCCGCACGGCGGTTGAGTGGGTAGCGTGCAAGCGCGGTGGCGCGCGAACAGACCGAGGCGGCCGACTTCCGCCACGACGCCGGCGGCTACTGGCTGCGCGAGGCGGGGCCGGACGAACCGGCGCCGCCGTTGTGCGGTGATGCGCGGGCCGACGTGGTGATCGTCGGCGGCGGCTACGCCGGCATGTGGACGGCCGCGGCGATCCGCGAGCTCGAGCCTGAAGCCCGGATCGTGCTGCTCGAGGCCGGCGTCTGTGGCTTCGGCCCCAGCGGTCGTAACGCGGGCTTCGTCAACGGCTTCTGGCAGCGCTTCGACGAGCTCGCCGAGCGCTTCGGCGAGCCGGCGACGCTGGAGCTCTGCCGGCGCGCGGCGGAGACGATCGACCAGATCGGCGCCTGGGCGGAGCGGCGCGACGCCGACGTCTGGTTTCGTAAGGCAGGTCACCTCAAGGTGGCGACCAGCGCCGCGCAGGACGACCGTTGGCTGGCGTCGGCGCGGGCCTGCGCGCGGCTCGGCGTGCCCGAGCAGTGCGAGCCGCTCGACCGCGCCCAGGTGGCGGCGCGGTGTGCCTCACCGGCGTTCCGCGGCGGGGTCCTGACCGCCGATGCCGCCACCGTGCAGCCGGCGCGGCTTGGGCTGGCGCTGCGCTCGGCCCTGCTGGAGGCGGGGGTGGTGATCTGCGAGCGGACCCGGGCGCGGCGGATCGGACCGCGCGCCGGCGGCGGGATCGCGGTCCAGACCGATGCCGGCCGGGTCGAGGCACCGCGCGCGGTGCTCGCGGTCGGCGGTGCGACGGCCGGGATCGGGCCGCTGCGAAGCGGCCTCGCGGTCACCTCGACCCACATGGTGATCACCGAGCCCGTTCCCGACCTGCTCGAGGAAGTCGGCTGGACCGGGGGCGAGTGCATCTCGACCGCCCGCATCCACGTGCACTACTTCCGCACCACCCCCGACGGGCGGATCGCGTTCGGGTCGGGTGGAGGAAGGATGGCCTACGGGGCCCGGCTTGGAGGCCGGATCGAGGTCGACCGCGCGGCCGTGCGCCAGGTCCGGGCCGACCTCCTGCAGCTGTTCCCGGGCATGCGCGGACGGCGGATCGAGCACGCCTGGGGAGGTCCGGTCGACGTCTCGCCCAACCACATGCCCGTGCTCGGGACGCTGAAGGGCGCCGAGATCCACTACGCGTACGGATTCACCGGCAACGGGGTCGGGCCCTCCCGGCTTGCGGGGTTGATCCTGGCGCGGATGACGCTCGACCGCCGCGACGAACTGACCCGGCTCGCGATCGTCGAGCCGTCGCTCTCGCGAGTGCCGCCCGAGCCCGCCCGCTACGTCGGCGGGACCCTGGTCCGGGCAGCGCTCAACCGCAAGGAGGCGAGTGAGGACGCCGGCGCCAAGGCGCCTCGACTCGCCGAGGCGATCGTCGAGTTGCCCCGCCGGCTCGGGATCCACATCGGCCGCTGAAGCGCGCGCGCTCGGCGGATTGGCGAAACAGCGTTCCGGCATACTGTCGACGTGGGTCGTGACGGGCAATCGGCCGTCGAGAAAGTGAGGCGGGTGCTCGAGTGCTTCGTCCGTGCCGACACCTTCGCGCTCAAGTTCGCCGAGATCCTCGAAGCGAGCGGGGTCAGCCGGGCGAGCCTTCACCGGACGCTCTCCGACATGGTCGCCAACGGGCTGCTCTCGCAGGCCGGCCGGCGCGAGGAGTACCGGCTCGGGCCGCTGCTGCGATCCGCGGGCGCGCTCAGCGCCGCCGCCTCGAACGTCCCCAGCGCCGCTCGGCCGCACATGGAGCGGCTGCGCGACGAGTGCCGCGAGGCGGTCGTGCTGGCCGAGCTCGAGGGCGCCAGCGTCGTCCCGGTGCTGCGCGCCGACGGCCTGCACGAGATGCGGATGAACCAGGCGATCGGGCGTCACTACCCGGCCCACTCCGGTGCCACCGGCAAGGTGCTGCTGGCGAACCTGCCGGCGGGCGAGCGCCGTCACCTGATCGGCGGCGCCGAGCTCGAGCGCCTGACCCCCGACACGACGACCGACCCCGAACAGCTCGCCGCCGAGCTGGAGCTGATCGCCGAGGCCGGGGTCGGGGTCAGTGTCGGCGAGCGGGTGCCAGACGCGGTCGCGATCTCGGCGCCGGTCCGCGACGCCGAGGGGCGGACCGTGGCGGCGCTGACGATCAGCGGCATCGCCTCGCGATACGGGCGCGAGCGCCTGCTCTCGGACGCGCTCGCGGTGCGCCGGGTGGCGGAGGCGATCTCCGTCGACCTCGGCTATCCGCCCGCCGCGGACTCGGGCCTCGAGGACCCCGAGAGCGCCGCGAGACGGGCGCTCGAGACGATGTGCGTGACCGCCGCCGGGCGGGCGGGCGACCGGGCTCCCGCGCCGGCCTGAGCCGGGTGGCGGCCGTCAGGCGTCCGGGGCGACCCGGGACAGGCGCTGCGCGCGCCGCTGCTGCCAGACCGTGAACGCCATCGCCGCGATCGTGAGCGCGAACAGCATCGTCGCCAGCACGTTGACCTCGACCGGGATGCCCCGCTGCGAGGCGCCGAAGATGTAGAGCGGGAAGGTGATCGTGGTCCCGGAGTTGAAGTTGGAGATCACGAAGTCGTCGATCGAGAGCGCGAAGGCGAGTAGTCCGGCCGCCAGGATCGCCGGCGCGAGCAGCGGCAGGGTGACGGTGCGAAAGGCGGTCAGCGGTCCGGCGCCGAGGTCGGCCGCGACGTCTTCGAGACTGCGGTCGAAGCCGATCAGGCGCGAGCGCACGATCACGACCACGAAGCTGATCGAGAACATCACGTGGGCGATCAGCAAGGTCGTGAACCCCCGGGCGACGCCGACATAGACGAACATCGAGAGCAGCGCCGCGCCGATCACCACTTCAGGCGTCGCCATCGGGATCAGGATCAACACGTTCGCGGCCCTGCGGCCGCGGAACCGATGACGGACCAGGGCCAGCGCCAGCATCGTCCCGATCGCGGTCGCGATCACGGTCGAGAGCGCCGCCAGCTCGAGGCTGGTCAGCAGGGCGTCGGTGAGGTCGGATTGCGCGAACGGGTGCGCCCAGTAGTCGAGCGTGAACCCCTGCCAGGTGAAGTTGAAGCTGCCCGCCGGGTCGTTGAACGAGAACGCCGCGATCACCGCGATCGGGATCAGCATGTAGGCGAGCGCGATCCCGGCGTAGACGTTGAGGGCGTGCGCGCGCAGCCAGCCGAGCACGCCATGGCCGGCCGAGTGCGTGCTGACCGGGGCCGTCGCCTCGACCGTGGCGCTGTCGTCGTCGCCGATCAGCGCCCCGGTTCCGGCGAATCGCAGGTAGAGCAGCACCGCGATCATGATCAGCGCCATGAACATGAACGAGAGCGCGGCGGCGACCGGGTAGTTCGCGAGCTCCAGGAACTGGCCCTGGATCACGTTGCCGATCATCGCCTGGTTCGGGCCGCCGAGGAAGTAGGCGTTGACGTAGTCGCCGACCGCCGGGATGAAGGTGAGCAGGATGCCGGCCACGACGCCGGGTGCCGAGAGCGGCAGGGTGACATTGAGGAAGGCGCTGCGTGAGGACGAGTAGAGGTCTCTGGCCGCCTCGATCAAGCGCGTGTCGAGCCGCTCGAGCACGGCGTAGATCGGCAGGATCATGAACGGGAGGAAGTTGTAGGTGAGCCCGGCGATCACCGAGGCGGAGGTGTCGAGCACGCGGCCGTCCTCGCCGACGAGGCTGATCGTGCGCAGGAAGTCGACCACCGGGCTCTGGTCGGAGAGGATCGTCTGCCAGGCGAGGGTGCGGATCAGGTAGGTGGTGAAGAACGGCGCCATCACCGCCAGCAAGAGCGCGGTTCGCCAACGCCCGCCGCGAAACGCGATCGCGTAGGCAAGCGGGTATGCGATCAGCAGCGCCAGCGCCGTGGCGATCCCCCCGTAGGCGAAGGAGCGCAGGAACTGCTCGCTGTACTTGGAGATCGAGTCGGTGAAGTTCGAGAACTCCCAGCTGAACTGAAAGCCGGTGTTCAGCGAGCCCGTCTCGAGTGAGACGACGCCCATGAAGTACATCGGGACGACGAAGAAAAGCCCGAGCCAGACGAGGGCGGGGGCGAGCAACCCGTAGGGAGCGAGCCGCCCGCGGATCACGATCCCCCCGGGCCGTTCGCGAGCGGTCCGGGGGGCGCTTCAAATGGGGTCAGCCGGCGACCAGCTCTCCCCACGCCTCCTCGATCTCCTGCTCGTCGGCCGGGTCGAGCGTGGGCTGGGTCACGCACCCCTCGGTGAACTCCTCGCTCGGGAAGATCAGCTCGCTGTTCGCGAGCTCCTTCTCGCCCTGGCGCTCGAACACTTCGCGCACGCCGTCGACCGGGGTCGTGTAGTAGACGTAGGCGGCGATCTGGGCCGCGTTCTCGGGCTCGTAGACGTAGTCCATGAACGCATAGGCAGCCCCCGGGTTGGGCGCGCCGACCGGGATGATCATGTCGTCGGACCAGATCACGCAGCCGTCGGCGGGCATCACGAACTCGATATCCGGATTGTCGAGCTTCAGATACTCGGCGTCCCCGGACCAGCCGATCGCGGCGACGATGTCGCCGCGCGGCAGGTCGTCGATGTAGTCGTTGCCGGTGATGTCGCGGATCTGTCCCGATTCGACCGCCTGCTTGATCTTGTCGATCGTCTCCAGCCACTGCTCCTTGGTCGCCTCGTGGGGGTCGATTCCGTCGGCCATCATCACCAGCGGCACCGTGTCGCGCAGCTCCTCGAGCAGCGTCACCTTGCCTTTGTACTCGGGGTCGAAGAGGTCGTCGACCGAGTCGATGTCCGGGGCGAGGTCGGAGCGGACGACGATCCCGGTCAGCCCGCTCTGCCACGGCACCGTAAATGACCGCTCGGGGTCGAAGTCGGGGTTGCGAAGGCTCGGCAGCAGGTTCTCCTCGACGTTCGGCAGCGCGGACTTGTCGAGCTCCTGGGCGTAGCCGAGGTCGTAGTAGCGCTTCGCCATCCAGTCGGTCGCGACGATGATGTCGCGCCCGCCCGACTCGCCGTTCTCGAGCTCGGGCCGCAGCTTGGCGAAGAAGGACTCGTTCCCGTTGATGTCCTCGAGGTAGTTCGGCGTGATTCCGGTCTCGGCCTCGAACTCCGCCAGCGTCCCGCCGGGCCCGTCGACGCCACCCTTGCCCTTGTCGATGTAGAGCGGACCGGTCGACATCGTGAACTCACCCTCGGCGGGACCGGCCTCGGCGACCTGGGTCTCGCCATCGTCCTCGGACTCGCTGCCGAGGTCGCTGCCGCAGGCCGCCAGCGCGGCGGTCGCCGCCAACGCGACGAGCGCGATGCCCAGCCGGGCGAGCGCGCCGATCTCGCGGTCCTGAGCCGGTTCACTCATCCGTCGCCCTCCTCTGCTGGTTTTCCCCGCGGCCATCGACATCCTAAAACAAGAACGCCGTTCCGATGTTCATTCGGAAAGCGGAGCGGGTCGGAGCACGAGCACCTCGCCCGGCGCCTGATCGAGGATCCAGGCGACGTCGACGGCTTCGAAGCCGTCGCTCGTGCTCGTCCGGGCAGGCAGGACCAGGGTGTCGAAGCGCTCGCTCTCGAGCAGGCGCTCGAGCGCCTGGCGTGCGGTCCGGCCGCGCTCGATTCGCGCATCGACCTCGACCCCTGCCCGGCTTGCCCGCTGCTCGATCAGCTCGAGCATGGCCATCGCGCGCTCGGACTCGGCACCCATCGGCGCCTCGAGCGCCAGCCCTCTCGGCACGACCGCCAGATACGCTGGCATGAGGATGGCCTGCTGCGTTTCCGAGAGTCGCAGCGCAGCCTCCAGCGATCGCTCCGAGAGCGCCGAGCCAAGGAACGGAAACAGGATTCGCCGGCCCTCGGAGCGCGTCGATCCTGCGCGTCGGGGCGTCACTCGGAGTCCTCCTGCTCGTCGCGCAGCGCCCGATCGGCGACGATCCGTACGTCGACCCCCGGGAGCAGCCGCATCAGGCGGTCGGCAAGCGACTCGCGCCACCTCCCCAGTCCCGCCCGGGGCGCACCCCGTCCGATCAGCACGTAGGTGGTGCCGCGCTCGCGCCCGATCTCGGCGGCGGTTCTGGCGACATCGTCGCCCTCCTCGATCAGCAGACGCGCGCCGAGCACCGAGGCGAGCCGTCCCAGGGCGCCGAGCTGCTCGCGCTGGTCGGGTGCTTCCTCAGAGCCGGGAGGGAGCACGTAGAGCAGATCGAGCTCCGCGCCGAGTCGCTGAGCCGACCGCCACGCGCGTCTGACCAGGCGCTGCGAGCTCGGCCTCGGGGTGACCAGGGCCAAGACGCGTTCGGCGACCGCCTGCGGCGCCGCCTCGATCACGCGCTCGCGGGTGCCGATCGGCTTCTCCTCGCGCACGACCCGCTTCGACTCGACCTCCTCGGCGACCTGGCGCAGCGCCAGCTCGCGCAAGGTGGCGAGGTTCTCGATCTTGAAGAAGTTCTGCAGCGACGCCTCGATCCGTTCCGGCGGATAGACGTTGCCGGCCCGCAGGCGGCCGATCAGCGCCTCGGGCGTCAGGTCGATCAGCACCACCTCGTCGGCCGAGGTCAGCACCGTGTCCGGGAAGGTCTCGCGCACCCGAACCCCGGTCAGCTCGGCAACGCGGTCGTTGAGACTCTCGAGGTGTTGCACGTTGACGGTCGAGAAGACGTCGATCCCGGTCTCGAGCACATCGTCGATGTCCTCGTAGCGCTTCGCGTGCTCCAGCCCCGGCGCGTTGGTATGCGCGAGCTCGTCGATCAGCGCCAGCTCGGGCGCGCGGCGGAAGATCGCCGGCAAGTCCATCTCCTCGAGCACCGTGTCGCGGTAGGGCACCGGGCGCCGCGGCAGGCGATCGAGCCCCTCGGCCTGGGCCTCGGTCTCCACCCGGCCGTGCGGTTCCAGGTAGGCGAGCAGGACGTCGCGGCCGGCCCGCTTCTCGGTCTGGCCCTCCTGGAGCATGCGGTAGGTCTTGCCGACCCCGGCGGCCATCCCGAGGAAGATCTTGTAGCGGCCCCGTCCGCTGCGCGCCATGCGCGTGATTCTGCCTAGGCGCCGAGCACGTTGTGGATCAGGAGGTCGATCAGCTTGATCCCGATGAACGGAGCGATCAGGCCGCCGAGGCCGTAGATCAGGATGTTGCGGCGCAGCATCGCCGTCGCGCCGACGGCCCGATAGCGCACCCCGCGCAGGGCCAGCGGGACGAGGGCAGGGATCACGAGCGCGTTGAAGATGATCGCCGAGATGATCGCCGACTCGGGGGTGCCGAGGTCCATGATGTTGAGCTTGTCCAGCGGTCCGTCGATGAACGTGTTGGAAGATGCCCCGGCGGCGACGGCGTAGGTGGCGGCGAAGATCGCCGGCAGGATGGCGAAGTACTTGGCGACGTCGTTGGCTACCGAGAATGTTGTCAGGGCGCCGCGGGTGATCAGCAGCTGCTTGCCGATCTCCACGACCTCGATCAGCTTCGTCGGATTAGAGTCGAGGTCGACCATGTTGCCCGCCTCGCGCGCGGCCTGGGTGCCGGTGTTCATCGCCACCCCGACGTCGGCCTGGGCGAGGGCGGGGGCGTCGTTGGTGCCGTCTCCGGTCATCGCCACCAGCCGGCCCTCGGTCTGGAGCTCGCGGATCAAGTCCAGCTTTCGCTCCGGCGTCGCCTGGGCGAGGAAGTCGTCGACCCCGGACTCGTCGGCGATCTTCGCGGCGGTGAGCGGGTTGTCGCCGGTCACCATCACCGTGCGGATGCCCATTGCCCGGAGCTTGTCGAAGCGGTGGCTCATGCCCTCCTTGACCACGTCCTTGAGGTAGACGACCCCGAGCACCTGGCCGTCGCGGGCGACCGCCAGCGGGGTGCCGCCATCGCGGGCGATCTCGTCCATCGTCGCGTTGAGCTCGGGCGGTGCCTGGCCGCCCCCGGCCTCGACGAGCTCGAGGATCGCGTCGCCGGCGCCCTTGCGGATCCGGCTGCCGTTCAGGTCCACGCCGCTCATTCGAGTCTCGGCCGAGAAAGGGACGAACTGGGCGTGCGCGGCAAGCTCGTGCTCGCGGATGCCGTACTGCTTGGCGAGCACGACGATGGAGCGCCCCTCCGGCGTCTCGTCGGCGAGCGATGAGTACTGCGCCGCCTCGGCCAGCTCGACCTCGGAGACCCCGGGCATCGGGATGAACTCGGTCGCCTGGCGGTTGCCGAGCGTGATCGTCCCGGTCTTGTCGAGCAGCAGCACGTCGACGTCGCCGGAGGCCTCCACCGAGCGGCCGGAGAGCGCGAGCACGTTGCGGCGCACCAGTCGGTCCATGCCGGCGATCCCGATCGCCGACAGCAGGGCGCCGATCGTGGTCGGGATCAGCGCAACAAGGAGTGCGATCAGGGTAGCGACGGAGGCGCTGGTGCCCGCGAACTCGGCGAACGGGCGCAGGGTGACGACGACGACCAGGAAGACGAGGGTCAGCCCCGCGAGCAGGATCCCGAGCGCGATCTCGTTCGGAGTCTTGCGCCGGCTGGCGCCCTCGACCAGGGCGATCATCCGGTCGAGGAACGACTGGCCCGGCTCCTGGGTGACCTCGACCACGATCCGGTCCGAGAGCACGCGCGTGCCGCCGGTGACCGCCGAGCGGTCGCCGCCGGCCTCTCGGATCACCGGGGCGGACTCGCCGGTCACCGCGGACTCGTCGACCGAGGCGATTCCCTCGATCACTGTGCCGTCGCCGGGGATGATCTCACCGGCCTCTACCACCACCACGTCGCCCTTGACCAGCTCGCTCGCCGGTCGCTCGCTCCCGTCGCGCAGGCGGGCGATCGTCTCGGTGCGCATCGCTCGCAGCGCCGCCGCCTGAGCCTTGCCCCGGCCCTCGGCCAGCGCCTCGGCGAGGTTGCCAAAGACGACCGTGAGCCAGAGCCAGATCGCGACCACGCCGGTAAACCACGCAGGCTCGTCGCCGCCCCCCAGCGGCTCGCCGCCGCCGGCCTGGATCAGCCAGCCAATCGTCGTGATCAGAGCGCCGATCTCGACCACGAACATGACCGGGTTGTGGATCATCCAGCGCGGGTCGAGCTTGCGGAAGCTGTCGAAGAGCGCGGTGCGCAGGATCGCGCCGGTCACCATCGTCTGCGGACGATCGGTCAAGGTGCCTCCTCGTCGAGCGCGACGTTGAGCTCGAGCACGTTGACGCCGGGCTCGCCGAGCACGCCGAGGGCACGACCGTCGGTGTGCTCATCGATCAGGTCGAGGACTGTCTCGAGATCGAGCCCGCGCTCCTCGGCGACCCGGTTGGCCTGGATCTCGGCATTGGCCTCGGAGATGTGCGGATCGACGCCGGAGGCCGAGGTGGTCACAGCGTCCACGGGCACGTCGGCGAGCTCGAGCCCGGGCGTGAACTCGCCCTCGCGCGCCAGGTAGGCCTCGGCCTTGTTGGCGAAGTAGCGGCTCAGCGTCAGGTTGTTGGGCCCGAGGTTGTTGAAGTAGGTGACGTTCGGCGAGTACCCGGTGATCGAGGGGCGCGGCTGGAAGTAGGCCGGGTCGCGCTCGAGGCCAGGGCCCCGCCCGGCCTCGCGCTTGAAAGGCTGCGCGATCAGGCTCGAGCCGACGACCTCACCATCGACCTCGACCCGCGACCCGTCGGCCTGGTCGCCGAACAGCACCTGCGAGACGCCGGTCGTGACCAGCGGATAGGCGAGCCCGAGGACGATCGTGAGCACGACGATCGCGAGCGCGGAGGTGATCAGGTCGCGTTGCATCTCAGAACAGCTGCGGGGTCAGGCCCTGGACGATCGGTCCGAGCAGGAAGGCGGGGAAGAAGGTGAGTGCGGCGACGATCACGATCACGCCGATCAGCAGGACGACGAAGGTCGGGGTGTCGGTGCGGAAGGTGCCCGGCCCGGCGGGAGCGACCCGCTTGCCGGCGAGCGACCCGGCGACCGCGAGCGCCGCGAGCAGCGGGACGAAGCGGGCGATCAGCATCGTCACGCCGCCGACGAGGTCGGCGAAGGTGATTCCGTAGGCGCCCTCGTTCCCGGGCGCGTTCGGCTGCAGGTAGCCGGTGTATCCGGCGAAGGCGGAGCCGTTGTTGTTGCCCTGTGACGTGTAGGCGTAGAGCGTCTCCGAGAACCCCTGCGGCCCGGGGTTGTAGATCGAGGGGTCGCCATACGGCGTCGCGATCGCGAGCGCAGTCGTGACGAGCACGAGCAGCGCCGTCGTCAGGACGCCGATCAGGACCAGCTTCACCTCGCGCGCCTCGATCTTCTTGCCCAGGTACTCCGGGGTCCGTCCCACCATCAGCCCTGCTATGAAGACCGCGAGCAAGACGAAGAGCAGCATCCCGTAGAGGCCCGATCCGACTCCGCCGAAGGCCACCTCCCCCGTCGACATCAGCGCCAGCGGGACGAGACCGCCGATGCCCGTGTAAGAGTCGTGTGAGGAGTTGACCGAGCCATTGGAGGCCGCGGTCGTCGCCGCCGCCCACTCGGTGCTGGCGACGATCCCGTTGCGCTGCTCCTTGCCCTCGAGGTTGCCGCCGGTGGTGCCGTCGTCCGCGGCGAGCTCGAGCCCTGCTTCCTTCTGGGCCTGGGAGCCGTTCTGCTCAGCGCCGTAGGCGACACCGATCGAGACCACGACCATGATCAGCATCGCCACGTAGAGCGACCAGCCCTGGCGGCGGTTGCCGACCATGCGCCCGAAGGTTGCCGTCAGCGCCGCCGGGATCAGCAGGATCAACAGCATCTCGACGAAGCCCGCGAACGCGGTCGGGTTCTCGAACGGGAACGAAGAGTTGACGTTGAAGAAGCCGCCGCCGTTGGTCCCAAGCTGCTTGATCGCGATCTGCGAGGCGCCCGGGCCGAGGGCGAGCGTCTGCTCCTGACCCGTGACCGTCGTCAAGGTCTCCGGCCCGGCCAGCGTCTGGATCACGCCCTGCGAGACCAGGACCAGCGCGGCGACGAACGAGATCGGGACCAGGACGTAGAGGAGCGAGCGGACAATGTCCTGCCAGAAGCTGCCCAGCGACTTGCCGCTGCGGGCGACGAAGCCCCGGATCACTGCCACCAGCACCGCCATCCCGACCGCTGCCGAGACGAAGTTCTGGACCGCGAGCCCGGTCATCTGCGAGAAGTAGGAGAGCGTCGTCTCGCCGCCGTAGTACTGCCAGTTCGTGTTTGAGATGAACGACGAGACGGTGTTGAAGCTGACGTCCGCAGTGCCGGAATCGAAGCCGGCCGGGTTGAACGGCTGGATCCCCTGCGTCCGCAGGATCACGTAGAGAACGACCCAGAACAGGGCGCTGAAGACGATCGCGGTCCGCGCGTAGGACTTCCAGTCCTGCTCGCGGGCGGGGTTGACCCGGAAGAGCCGGTACAGCAGGCGCTCGATTGGTGCCAGGATCGGGGTCAAGAAGACGCGCTCGCCCGTGTAGACGCGCGCCATGTAGCCGCCGAGCAGCGGCGTCAGCGCCGTCAGCACCCCGACGTAGATCGCGATCTGAAGCCAGCCCTGCGGGCTCATCTAGAGCTTCTCTCCGCGCAGCAGCGCGTAGAGCAGGTAGGCGCAGAGCAGCGCCGAGACCACGAGTCCCATCAGCTCGGCACCGCTCATACGCGATCGAGACCCTCGACCGCAAGCAGGAAGACCGCGAAGCAGACGATCGCGATCGCGATCATCAGCAGGTCCACTCCCATCGCTAGCAGCCCAGCCCGATTTGCGCCGCCTCGACCTCGTCCTCGAGCTGGGCCACGGTGCTCGACCCGAACAGCGGCGAGGCGCCGTCGGTGACCAGGATGCTGGTCATCGCGATGCCCCGGACGCCGACGGCCGGGTCGGTCTCGAGCCGCGCCGCCAGGGTGAGCAGCGGGATGCGCACCGCACGCACGCTCGGAGAGATCGGCGCGGCGGCGGTGAGCCCGACGGCCTGATCCGCTTGCCTGACGGCGGCCCGCAATGCACCGGCAAGGCGCTTGCGTTGCCTGGCCGAGCAGAGCTGCTCGGCGCGACAGGCGAGCAGCGGATCGTCGTGGGGATCTTCGCCGGCAGCAAGCGCTGGGTCGAGTCCGAAGCGCCGGACACGCGCAGCGAGCCGCCGAGCGAGTGAATGATCCGCGCTCGGAGACATGAGGGGCGGATAACGGTGATGCAGTTCCATACATCAGAGCTTGGAGCGGCGCCCGTCAAGCGTTCGTCAAGATCGACCCCCGCCGGATAAAGATCGCGTGAAGATCGGACCGGCGTGCTAGGCCGCGAACCTGTAGCCGATCCCGGGATCGGTGCGGATCATCGCCGGCGTTCCCGGGCTGGGCTCGATCTTTCGCCGCAGGTTGGCGATGTGCACGCGCAGCACCTGGGTGTCGTCCTGATAGCCCGGCCCCCAGACCTCGCGCAGCAATGCCCGATGGGTCAGCAGCCGGCCGCGATTGAGCACGAGTTGGCGCAGGAGGTCGTACTCGGTCGGGGTCAGGTGGATCTCCTCGCCGTCGCGGCTCACTCGCCGCGCCGGAAGGTCGATCTCGAGCCCGTCGATCGTCACGGCCGGCTCCTTCTCGCCGGCGGGCTCGGACCGCCGCAGCGCGGCGCGCAGCCGCGCGACTAGCTCGTCGGGGCCGAACGGCTTGGTCACGTAGTCGTCGGCGCCGGCCTCGAGTGCGCGCACCTTCTCGCGCTCCTCCCCGACCGCGGAGAGGAGCAGGATCGGCATCCGGCTCCACTCGCGGATCGAGGCACAGACCTCGACCCCGTCGCCGTCCGGGAGAATCAGATCCACGATCGCGGCGTCGGGCGGTCGGACGGCGACCGCGTCGAGCGCCTCGCGCACCGTCCCGACGGGCACGACCTCGAACCCCGCATCGCCGAGGATGACGCGCAGCGCGCGCAGGATCTGGGGCTCGTCGTCGCAGACGAGCACCCGGCGCCGTTCGCTCACCCGCCGGCCCCCGTTGCTGCCGCCTGCGACTCGGTCGAGATCGGGAGCTGGATCAGGAACGTCGACCCCTGCCCGGGCAGCGACTGCGCCCGGATCGTTCCGCCATTGGCCTCGACGAAGCCGCGCGCGATCGCCAGCCCGAGGCCCGACCCCGCGCTCGAATCGCCACCGCGGTGAAACGGCTCGAAGATGGTTTCGAGCTGGTCCTGGGCGATCCCGGACCCCCTGTCGACGACTCGGATAATCAACCGCTGTGCCCCCGGACTGACGTCGACGGTGACCGGCTGGCCGGCGCTGTACCGGCGCGAGTTCTCGAGCACGTTCGCGAGCGCTCGCTCGAGCTGGCCCGCGTCGACCCTGATCATCGGCAGCTCCCCGGCGAAGCTGACCTCGAACCCGTCCGCCGCGCCGCCCGCGGACGCGATCGCAGCCTCGACGAGCTCCTCCACCGAGCACCAGTCCGCCCGGGACTCGATCTGGCCGGCCTGTAGCCGCGAGAGATCGAGCAAATTGTCGACCAGCCGGCCGAGGCGCGCGCTCTCATCCGAGATCACGGCGATCAGCTCGTCGCGCTCTCCTGTGTTCAGGGTCGTCGAGCCCAGGCCGCCGGCGGCAGCCGTGATCGCAGTCAGCGGTGAACGCAGGTCGTGTGAGACCGATCGCAGCAGCGCCGTCTTGACCACGTTCGCGCGTCGAAGCGCGCGGGTCTCGACCAGCTGGGCCTCCAGGCCCTCGCGTTGGCGGGCGGCGCTGAGCAATGTCTCGAGGCTTGGGATCACCCGCCGCTGGATCGCCTCGACCAGCGTCGGGTCGAGCTTTCGCGGCAGGCTGACGGTCCCGGTGCGCGCTCCGTCGACGACTATCGGCAAGGTCCGCCGGCGCTCGTCGCTGTCGATCCAGGCTTCTTCGACGTTGACCCAGGGGATCTCGAACGCCCTCGCGATCCGTTGGCCGACCACCGGCAGCGTCTCGTCGAGGCTCTCACCCCCGAGCAGCACCCGCGCCATCTCGGCGGAGAGATCGGCTTCGCGCCGCCGGCGCTCCGCTTCCTCGGCGCGTGCGCGGGCGGTGCCGGCCAGGGTGCTGGTGACCACCGCCGCGATCAGGAAGACGATCAGGGCGACCCAGTGTTGCTCGTCGGCGATCGTGAATCGGCCGGTCGGCGGGATGTGGAAGAAGTTGAGCGCCGCTGCGCTCGCCACCGAGGTGGCCACCCCTGGCCACAGGCCCCAGAGGCTGGAGACGAAGAGGACCGGCAGCATGTAGATGACGCCGGTCGCGACCGCGGGCATCAACTCGCGCAGCGGATAGATCCCGATCGTGACCAAGGCGACGCCACCGGCCGCGGCCAGGAGGGCAGTCGGAGTCGAGCGCGAGCGCATCGTCATCGGGCAATCGTCGCGCATCTGGCGGGCGTCGGGAAGCCGGCGCAACACGCGTCGTCGAAGCCGGCCGCGCCCGGCGGCGCGATGCGTAACAATGGCGCGATGGCAGGTAGGAGGGGAGTCGCGGCCGCGGTCGCGTCGGTCGCGATCGGAGGGCTGCTGACGGTCGCCGCGCCGGCGAGCGCCGGGGTCTCCGAGGAGGTCCTCACCCCCGCCAGCTACCCGGGCATGACCACGTTCACGTGCCGCACGAACGCGATCACGATGTACCCGGGGCAGAACACCAACCTGTTCGCGGGCACGAAGACGTGCCCCAACGCCGAGAAGGTGAGCGGGCCCGGCGACGTCAGCGACTTCGCCCCGGGCTCCGACGCGGAGGGCTACGTCACCCGGTTCAAGCCGAGCATGGTCGAGATCAAGCCCGACGGCTCGCTGGTCACCCCGAGCGTCTGGGACCTGCACCTGCACCACGTCGTCTGGCTGGCGCCGACCGGCGGCCCGACCTTTGCCTCGGGCGAGGAGAAGACGATCGCGACTATGCCCCAGGGCTACGGGCTCAAGGTCGGCGGCGACGCCAACTGGGGTCTCAACTACATGCTTCACAACCTGACCGCGTCCGAGGACCGGCAGGTGTACATGACCTGGGAGATCGACTGGGTCCCCGAGACCACCCCGGAGCGCACCGACATCCAGCCGAGCACGGTGAGATGGCTCGACGTCGCCGGCTTCCCGCAGATCTATCCGGTCTTCGACGCCGAGCGCGGCTTTGACGCCGACGGCGACGGCAAGTTCGTCTTCCCCGACGACGTGCCCAGCGATCCCTCGGCGCCCGGATACGAGGAGCGCGAGAAGATCAGCAACAACAGCACCTGGACGCTGTCCCAGGACCGGACGCTCCTCTTCGCCGCCGGCCACCTGCATCCCGGCGGGCTCTCGGTCGACCTCGAGGTCGCCCGCGACGGCCCGGACGCCGGCGACGTCGACGGCGACGATCCGTCTGAGGTCCGCAAGCTGTTCCGCTCCGACGCCAAGTACTACGAGCCGGCGGGGGCGGTGAGCTGGGACGTGAGCATGACCGCAACCCGGCGGAGCTGGCGGATCGCCCTCAAGCAGGGCGACACGGTTTCGATCGACGTCACCTACGACGTCGATCGGGCCTCCTGGTACGAGTCGATGGGGATCATGCCGCTCTCGATCACCTCCGCGGCGGATCCGGCCGCCAGGGACCCGTTCGAGGACGCCGCGGCGGTGCAGGCGATGTACGACGAGGGCGGGATCCTCACCCACGGCCGGCTGCCCGAGAACATCGACGCCAAGGCGGGCAAGAACCGCGATCTGCCCGACCCCCGCAAGCTGCGCAGCAAGGGACGCAGGGTCCCGGCCGACGGGATCACGATCGACAGCTTCGTCTACTCCAAGGGCGGCTACTCGGCGACCCGAGACTTCCCCACCCGGCTGATGCGCCCGCCGGCGATCAAGCCCGGCGCGACGGTCAGCTTCACCAACCTCGACGCGCTGCCGACGATGTCGCAGAACGAGCAGGTCTGGCACAGCATCACCTCCTGTCCGGCGCCCTGCAACCGCGGCGCCGGGATCGGGTATCCGCTCGCCCGGGGGAAGATCAAGTTCGACTCCGGCCAGCTCGGTTTCGGGACCTTCGCCAGCCGCGGGGTGACCACCGGATCGAACGAGTACACGACCCCGCCACTGACCAAGCCGGGCAAGACCTATACCTACTTCTGCCGCATTCACCCGTTCATGCGCGGCTCGATCCGGGTCAAGGGCGGCAAGCCGAAGAAGCAGTAGCCGCCCCCGGCTCGAAGCCGGCGGCCCGGGGCGGAGGCCCGCTCAGCCCGCCAGCTTCTCGAGCCGGTCGCCGAGCCGGTTCATGCCCCGCTCCCGCGCCGCCGCCGCGCCGCCCGCGTAGTCGGTCGGCGCGTCGGCCGGGCGCTTGACGCCCGCATCGCGCAGGGTCGCGATCCGCTTGAAGGCAAGGAGCTCGTCGCGGGAGTCGAGCAGCGCCGTGCGCAGCTTCGGCCGCGTCTCGCCCAGCGCCTGCTCGAGCACCGCCTCGAGCGAGCCGTGGCGGCGGAGCAGGTCCGCGGCAGTCTTCTCGCCCACCCCCTTTGCCCCGGGGAGGCCGTCGGAGGGGTCGCCGCGCAGGGCGATGAAGTCCGGGACCAGCGCCGGCGCGATCCCGTACCGGCGCTCGACCTCGTCCGGGGTCACCGGCTCCGCACCCCGCGATCCGGTCTTCACGTAGAGCACGGTGACCGCATCGCCGGCGCACTGGAACATGTCGCGATCGCCACTCAGGATCAGCGCCCGGCCACCGGCCTCGGCCTCGATCCGGGCGTAGGAGCCGAGCAGGTCGTCGGCCTCGAGCGAGTCGTGGATCGCCACCGTCCAGCCGAAGGCGCCGAAGAACTCCTCGCTCGCGTCGAACTGCGGCGCCAGGTCGTCCGGGACCGGCGGGCGGTCGGCGTGATAGGCGGGATAGAGCTCGACCCGGTAGTCGGCGGCGTCGGGCCCGAAGCAGAGCGCCACCGCCCGCGGGCCGTGCTGCTCGACCTCGGCCAGGATCAGGTTCGCCGTCCCGAGCAGGGCGTTGACCGGCTTGCCGTCGGCGCCCTTGATCGAGTCGGGCAGCGCGAAGAAGGCCCGGTAGAGCAGCGACGGCGCATCGACGGCGAGCAGCGGAGCCGGCATCGCGCTCCAGGTTCAGACGAAGCGGCCGTGCTCGTCGGCTCTGGCGAGGGTCTCGGGGTCATAGCCCGCCAGGTCGCCGAGCCGTTCGCTCGCGTTGACGTAGGACTGCATCGCCGCAAGCGCCTCGGGGGCGGCGATCGCGCTCATGAACTCGGCGTTCTCGAGTCGCAGGCCGTCGGCGAGCGGCAGCGACCCGCCCTCGTAGACGGCGCGCTTGCAGCCGCCGATCGCGACCTTCGGCCGGGCGCCGAGGTGGGCGGCCTCGGCGACCGCGGCCTCGAGCAGCTCGTCGGGCGGCACCACCCGGTCCACGAGCCCGAGCTCGAGCGCGCGCTCCGGCCCCATCGGCATGCCTTCGAGGACGACCCGCAGCGCGCGCGAGCTGCCCAGCATGCGCGCCAGCCGCTGCGTCCCGCCGCCGCCGGGCGGGAAGCCGAAGAGGATCTCCGGCTGGCCGATCAGGCCTTCGCCCGACGACATCAACCGCAGGTCGCAGGCGAGCGCCAGCTCGCAGCCTCCGCCCATCGCGCTGCCGTTCAGGGCCGCGATCCAGACCGCGGCGCAGCGTTGAATCCCGAGCAGGGTCTGCTTGAAGCGCTCGAGCGCCGCCAGGCCCGCGGCCGGGGTGCGTTCGAGCATCGACTCGCCGCCCGGAACCCGGCGCACGGTCCCGGCGGCGCGCAGCGACAGGCGAGCGACGCCGGGCGAGAGCGAGGGGCTGGCCTTCGCCCCCTCGAGCAGCTCGCGGACGTCGTAGTGGGCGACGAAGCGCGACTCGTGGGCGCCGGTCAGGACCACGCCGCCGACCGACGGATCGGAGTCCGCCCGGGCGACCAGATCGCCCAGGCTGCCGACCATCGTCTCGTCCATCAACGCCTGCGGAGGGTTGGTGAGCGTCGCCACCAGGACCCTGTCGCGCTGCTCGACCTCGATCATTCCGGCCATCGCTCAGCCCGCCTCGACGAAGCCCTTCAGCTTGCCGGGCATCGTCTCGATCAGCTGACCGCGCAGGACGCCGACCAAGGGACCTCGGATCACCATTCCCAGCATCCGGCCGAGGTCGACGCTCAGCGAGTAGGTCGCCCGGGTGCGCCCTTCGCCCAGGTCCTCCAACGCCCAGCCGCCCTCGACCGCCTTCAGGTCGCCCTCCTCCTGCTCCCAGGAGATCCTTGCGGGCGCCCGGTAGCTGAACCGCAGGGTCGAGGCGAGTCGTCGCACCTTGGCGTCGGTCTCGGTCCGGACCAGGACCTGGTTGCCGTCGGCATCGCGCTCGATGCACTCGGCGAGCTTGATCTCGGGCTGCCAGCCCGGCGAGCCCTCGACATCGGCGGCGACCGTGAACACTGTCTCGATCGGCGCCTCGATCTCGGCGCTGGCGGATCCTTCGATTGCCACCGAGCCAGCGTATCCGCTGGCGCCGGCGCTCGCCGCTGGTAGCCTCTTCCGCTTCGAGCAGCAGTGGGGGGAGGGGGAGTCATCTTCAAGCGCGCGTCACTTATCGCACTCGCCGTGCTCGGCGGCCTGATCGTGCCGGCACCGGCGGGCGCCGCCGACCGGCTGGTCCGCTTCGACTCCGCCGGCCCCGGCCCGGCGCAGTACGACCACGTCTACGCGCGCCAGATCGGGCCTCGCAGGGCCGAGCGGGTGCTCGTCCTGATGCCCGGCTACCAGGGCGGCGCGGGCGACTTCACCCTGCTCGCCCGCGACCTGGTCAAGCGGGTCGACGACCTGCAGGTCTGGGCCGTCGATCGCCGCAGCCAGGCGCTCGAGGACACCGCGGTGCTCGAGCGGGCGCTGGCCGGAGAGGTCGGCCTGGACGCGATGTTCGACCATTACCTGGGCTGGCTCGCCAACGGAGGCAGCCCCGCCGACCACTTCGACTTCCTCGACCCAGCCACCGTCCCGTTCGCCCGTGAGTGGGGCATGGAGGTGGCGCTCGAGGACACGCGAACGGTCGTCCGCGCGGCGAGCCGGAAGGGGCGCGAGGTGATCCTCGGCGGGCACTCGCTCGGCGCCTCGCTGACGGCCGCCTATGCGTCCTGGGACTTCAACGGCAAGCCGGGCTTCGAGGACGTCGAGGGGCTGGTGCTGATCGACGGGGGGCTTCTGGGCAGCTTCGACGCCTATGACCTCGCCCAGGCACAGGAGCAGATCGCCGAGCTCGAGACCTCGGGCCCGTTCACCGACCTGCTCGGGATCGGGATCCCCGAGGCCGCCGGGGTCTTCGCCGAGGTCGGTGGAGTCTCGGCCCGCGTCGACCCGACCGGCCCCGCGACCGGCTTGCAGGCGTTCCCGCTGCTTCCGCCCGAGTTCAACCCCGGCGCGCCGGTCACCAACCGGGGACTGCTCGGCTTCGCCTTCGACCGCGACAGCTCGCCGGACGCGCTCTCGATCCTGCACGTCAACGCCGGAGAGCTCGCCGCGAGCGGCGATCCGCGCGACTGGGTCGACGGTGGCGTGACCCCGATCGCGCGCCTCGCCAAGGCCTTCGGCCAGGAGCCCTCGAACGGCGTCGAGTGGTACTTCCCGAAGCGGCTCACAATCGACACCAACGGCGCCAACGAGCTGCGGCAGAACGAGGTCGCCGACTTTCTCGGCCTGCGGCTTCTGCACGCGAAGCGGATCGACGTCCCGATCTATGCCTTCCAGACCGACCTCACCGACGGCGGCGTCCTTCGCGGCGCCAAGCGGCTGGTCAAGCGGGCGAAGACGAAGCGCTCCGAGGCGACGCTGGTCGACGGCGCGCCGCAGCAGAGCCACCTCGACCCGCTGGTCGCGAAGCCGAGCCGGAACGAGTTCCTGCGCACCGTGGTCGGGTTCCTCGACCAGCCGCGATGAATCCCGTCCGTGGACCAGCTCTTTATCCGCCGCTCACGTCGGTTCCATTAGGATGCCCTAACCGAGTGCTCATGCTCGGGTCACTGAGCGGGTCGGCGTCGGCCGGACGCGAGGACAGAAAGGTCGGTCGATGAGCGACGCAGCGGACTGGGCGAAGCAGATGGCGCCCTACGAGCAACCCCGTCTCGGGCGCAGTGCGCTCGACATCGCGACCTCTGTCGTCCCCTACCTGGCGCTGGTCGTCGCGATGTACCTCGCTCTCGACGTCTCGGTCTGGCTCACGCTGGCGCTGGCGATTCCCGCGGGGGGCTTCCTGCTCCGCGTCTTCATCGTCTTTCACGACTGCGGCCACGGCTCGTTCTTCGCCGCCAAGCGCGCCAATCGCTGGTTCGGGCGCTTCTGCGCGCTGCTGGTCTGGCAGCCGTTCACGAACTGGCGCCACGACCACGCCGTCCACCACGGCACCGCGGGCGACCTCGACCGGCGCGGGGTCGGCGACGTCCCGACCCTGACCGTCGACGAGTATCGGGCCAAGGGCTGGCGCGGCCGGCTCGGCTACCGGCTGTTTCGCAACCCGCTGGTGATGTTCGGGATCGGCCCGATCTACTCGCTGATGGTGATGCCCCGCCTGACCTCGTTCGACAAGCGCCCGCGGCTGCGCAACAGCGTCCTGCTGACCAACCTCGCGCTGGCCACGATGATCGCCGCGCTCTGCCTGCTCTTCGGCTGGCAGGAGTTCCTGCTGGTGCAGGTGCCGGCCGCGATCCTCGCTGCGACCGCCGGCGTCTGGCTGTTCTTCGTCCAGCATCAGTTCGAGGACGTTTACTGGGAGAACTCGGAGCGCTGGAGCTACGCGGCCGCCGCCCTGCGCGGCAGCTCGTACCTGAAGCTGCCGAGGCTGCTGCAGTTCTTCAGTGGCAACATCGGCCTGCACCACGTTCACCATCTGAGCGCCAAGGTCCCCAACTACAACCTCCAGCGCGCCCACGACGAGAACGAGGTCTTCGCCGACGTCCCGGTGCTGACTCTGCGCGACGGCTTGCGCTGCCCGCGGCTGAAGCTGATCGACCCCGCCAGCGGCCGGCTCGTCACCTTCGCCGAGGCGCGTCGAATCGCCAAGGCGTCGGCCGCGGTGACGCCGGCGGCAGCGGGCGCTTCGGCCTGACCCTTCAGGCGCCTAGGCGGAACCGAGGATCCGCGCCTTCTCGGCCGCGAACTCCTCCTCGCTGAGCGCGCCCGAGTCGCGAAGCCCGGCCAGACGCTCGATCTCGGCGACGCGCGGGTCGCCGCCCGCCGCGCCGGCGGTCGCGACGCGCCCCTCGCGGCCCTCGCGCATGCGCTCGGCGATCCCCTGCGCTGCGCCGGCGGGCGAGCCGGGCGTGACGCGGTCGGGAAACTCGCCGATCACCTGGCGGCGAAGCATCTCGGTCCCGAGCACCGCGAAGGCGATCAGCAGCAGCGAGGGGACGATCCGGTGGGTGGCGATCACCGGGTCCCACCAGAACACCAACAGCAATAGCGCCGCGAGCCCGCCATAGGCGTAGCCGGGCTGGCGCAGGTAGGGGGCGAGCCGGTGACGGATCGAGGTCGCCCAGCGGGTCGGGCCCGCGAGCCAGGCGCAGAGCACGATCACGATCCCGTAAAGGACGATCGACTGGCCCGTCTCTGCGATCAGCGAGCTGCCGATGTCATAGACCGAGGCGACCGCCGCATCGGAGGAGGCGACCTCGCTCAGCGAGCCGACGACGAGGTTGCCGGCCGCCCCGCGGGCAAAGAGGACGACGACGCCGACAAAGATGAACGAGATCCCGACCGCGCGCAGGGTCTGGCGGCGGCGATCGCCGGCGATCGCGATCGCGACCGCGTAGAGCAACAGGACGAGCGCGGTGAGCACGTAGCCGATCTTCTGCAGCAGGTTGAGGCCCTTCTGGGCGGCGTCGAGCTCGCTCGACTTCATGATCTCGATCGAGCTCGCCTGCGGTGGCAGCTTCGCGGCCACGTCGGGCAACCCGAGCTCGGCGGTCACCGACTTCACCACCGAGGTGAGGTCGAGCGTCACCACTCCGCCGGTGGTCGAGACGAACTCGCCCTCGTCGTCGAGCAGCGCGATCAGCTTGCTCTGTGCCGCGGCGCTCGCGTCGACGAACAGCTGCTGGACCTTTGGTTCGGAGAGCGCCCTGGCGACGACGTCGTCGGCGCCGCTGCGAAGCGCTCCCGAGATCGGGCCGGCGAGCGGCGCGAGCTCTGGGGGAAGCCGGTCGGTGAGCTCGGCCTCGACGTCGACGTTGTCGAAGATCGCGGTGACGATGAAGGTGTTGAGAGCCGACTGGATGTCGGCGTCTTGGATCAGCTGCTCGCTGGTCGTGCTCCAGGTCTCGGTCTCCAGCAGCTGGCGCTTTGCCCAGAGCGCGAACACCGAGACGATTGCGATGATCGTCGCCAGGACGATGATGGTGATCGGCAGCGCACGGCGGGAGGTCTTCTGCGGTGCGTCGGTCTCGGCCATCGGCGCGAAGCCTATCCGCCAGGCAGGTTGCGGCGCAGGAAGCGACGGATCTCGCGGGCGGCGTCAGCGTCGCGGTAGTAGAGCGCGTTGACGTGGCCGGCGTTGCGGGCGAGGTAGACCTCGGCGTTCGGGAACCCGGCCGCCACCTGGCGTCCCTCCTCGGGAGTGGTCAGGTTGTCCATCTCCCCGGTGACGACCAGGACCGGCGCCTCGGTCGGCTTGTCGCCGGGCGAGACCGGCGGCTCGTAGACCTCGGTCGGCTGCGGCCAGCCGAGGCAATACTGGTAGCCGAAGTTGACCGAGAGCGCGATCTCCCGCGGGGTGAAGGGGTAGAGGGCGTCGCGATCCTGGTGGCGGATCGCGCGCTCGAGCTCGACCCGCCGCTCGCTCTCGGACGAGGCCTTGTCCCAGAGCAGCGGGTAGTCGTTGCAGCTCACCGCCATCTCGCCGGCGCGCACGTACTCGAGCACGTCGCCCGATTCCCACTTGGTGGTCTGCTTGATCAGGCGGTTCCAGGGATCCGCGTTGCCGGCGCGCAGCTTGCGCCCCGCCTCGTCAAGCTCGAGGTAGGAGTCGGGGGTGCCGTAGGTGGCGTCGGCCAGCGCCCCGAGCAGCCACTCGACAGTTCGGCCCGTGTTGCGTAGGTGCTCGGCCAGCTTGTCGAGCCGATCGAGGGCTCCCGGTGGGCACTCGGGAGAGCGCCCGCAGGCCACCGCGAGCGCCCGGTTCCCGGTCTCGATCAGGCTCGAATACCAGGCCGACTCGCCGCGGGTCGGATAGGCCGAGTCGAGCACCAGGGCCTCGAGCGTGTCCCCGTGGCGGAAGGCGTAGGACTGGCCGAAGAAGGTCCCGTAGGAGTCACCGTAGAGAGCGATCTGGTCGAGCCCGAGCGCCTTGCGGACGTCGTTCATGTCGTCGGCCCCGGCCGAGGTCCGGTATGAGATGAACCGCTTTCCGAGCCGGCGCGCGCATTCCGGCAGCGCGATCGCGTCGGGCCCGAGCCCGCGCTGCAGATCGGGGCAGTCGATCGGGTCCGAGAGCCCGATCCCGCGCATGTCGACCAGGACGAGCTCGCGGCGCTCGAGCAGGTCGCCGAACAGCTTCGTGTAAGCGTTCGCGGTCCCGGTGCTGGAGTAGCCGGGCCCGCCCTCCTGGGCGAAGATCGCCCCCAGCGAGGGCGTGTCGCGGCGGTCGCGGCGGCGAACGGCAAAGCCGATCTCGGTCTTGCCGTAGGAGGGGTCGGAGCGCTCGAACGGGACCTCGATCGAGCCGCAGCGAAAGCCCTCCGGCTCGATCGCCTCGCCGCAGGGCCCGAGCTCGGCGAACGAGACCCTCTGCGGGGCGCGGCTCTTCGGCTCCGTCTCCTCGCTCGCCTCGCACCCGGCCAGCACGACTCCGAATGCGAGCGCGAGCACCGCCACGTACCGCCTCATAGTCGCCTGAGCGGGCTCAGCCATATACCTCCGGGTTGACGCAGTGCGGCATCGGCTCGCCGGCGAGCCCGGCGAGCAGGTTGTCGACCGAGATGCTCGCCATCGCCTCGCGGGTGCGGTGGGTTGCGGAGCCGAGGTGCGGGATCACGAGCAGGTTCGGCGCGCTCAGCAGCGGATCGGCGGGGGGCAGCGGCTCGGGGTCGGTGACGTCGAGCGCCGCTCCTGCGATCCAGCCCTCGCGCAGCGCCCGCTCGAGCGCGCCCTGGTCGACGATCGGGCCGCGCGCCGTGTTGACCAGATAGGCGGTCGGCCGCATCGCGCGCAGCTCCGCCTCGCCGATCAGTCCCCGCGTCTCGGGGGTCAGCGGGCAATGCAGGGACACGAAGTCGGCCTCGGCGAGCAGCGTTTCGAGGGCACGTCGATCGTCGCGGCCGGCGTACGCGATCCGGCAGCCGAAGCCCTGGAGGCGCTCGGCCACCGCGCGACCGATCCGCCCGCCGCCGACGATTCCCACCGCGGCTCGGTTCAGGTCGCGCCCGAGCAGCCAGGCCGGCTCCCAGGTCAGCCACTCGCCGGCGTGAACGGCGCGCTCGCCCTCGCAGATGCGGCGCGAGATTGCCAGCATCAGCGCCACCGCTAGGTCGGCGGTCGAGTCGGTGAGCACCTCGGGCGTATTGCCGACCGGGATCTTGCGCGCGGTCGCGGCGGCGATCTCGACGTTGTCGGTCCCGACCGCGCAGTTGGCGATCGCCCGCAGCTCGGGACAGCCGGCGATCAGCTCGGCGTCGATCGGGTCGGTGAGCAGGCAGAGCAGGCCCTCGGCGGTCGCCGCGCAGCGCTCGAGCTCGGCGCGCGGCGGCGGCATCCGCTCCGCCCACAGCTCCACCTCGTGCTCGGCGCGCAGCCGGTCGAGTGCCGGGCCGGGGAGATCGCGGGTGACGAAGCAGCGGGCGATGGCGGAGAACGGTGTCACACTCGAGCCGATGGACATCGAGCTCCTCGACCGGACCCTCTCCGAGCGCGGCGAGCCCGCCTACCGTGCGCGCCAGGTCTGGGACTGGGCCGCGGGCGGTGCCGCTGGCTACGCTGAGATGTCGAACCTGCCGCTCGAGCTGCGCCGTGAGCTCGAACGCGACGTGCCGTTCTCCTCGCTCGCGCTCGAGCGCAGCGCCCGGGCCGGCGACGGGACCGAGAAGGCCCTGTTCGCGACCGCAGACGGCCGACCGGTCGAGGCGGTGCTGATGCGCTACCGCGACGGCCGCCGCTCGCTCTGCCTCTCGAGCCAGTCAGGCTGTCCTTTGACCTGCGCCTTCTGCGCCACCGGGGCGATGGCGTTCGGGCGCAACCTGAGCGTTTCGGAGATCCTCGACCAGGCGCTTCACTTCCGCCGCACCGAGCCGGTCAATCAGGCCGTGTTCATGGGCATGGGCGAGCCGCTGCTCAACCTCGACGCGGTGCTCGCGGCCTGCGAGCGCCTGCCGGACCTCGGGATCGCCACCTCGCACACGACGATCTCGACCGTCGGCTGGCTGCCGGGGATCGAGCGGCTCGCGAGCGAGGGCCCGCGGGTGCGGCTGGCGCTCTCGCTGCACGCCCCCGACGATCAGCTTCGCTCGGCGCTGATGCCGGTCAACGAGCGCTACCCGCTCGCCGAGGTGCTCGAAGCCTGTCGGGCCTGGCGCGCCGCCCGTCGGCGCCGCGTCTACATCGAGTACGTGCTGCTCGCCGGGGTCAACGACGGCCCCGAGCAGGCGCTCGCGCTGGCCGGGCTGCTGACCCCGCGGGACGCGTTCAAGGTCAACCTGATCCCCTACAACCCGACCGCGGGACCGTTCGAGGGCTCCGATGCCGCCGCGATCGCGGCCTTTCGCTCCCGGCTGGCCGAGCGAGGGGTCCCGGTGACGGTGCGGCTGACCCGGGGCCGCGAGATCGCCGCCGCCTGCGGGCAGCTCGCCGCCGGCGGGGGCGTAAAGCTCGAGCCCGCAGCCGCCGATGTCTAGGCCGTCAGCTCGCCTACTCGGCGTCCAGCAGCCCCTCCGCCGCCGGGCCGTGGCCGGGCGGGACCCGCAGCGAGATGTCGCCACGTCCCCACTGGTCCGGCGCCCAGTCGGCCGTCAGGACCGCCTCCTCGCCCTGGTCCGCGAGCGCCTGGCGAAAGGCACGAGCGGTCTCGAGATCGCCAAAGTCGCGGACGATGTCCCAGTCGTCGTAGGTGGCGTCGCCGATCCGCAGCTCATCGAGCCCGTCGGGGTGCAGCTCGCCCCCGGCGACGTTCCAGATCCGACTCAGCCGCTCGCCCAGCCCCATCGCCGCTGACGCTACCGGGTCGTGCCGGCGTCTGAGCCTAGACTGCAGCGCCGATGAAATGGAAGCGCTCGAAGGGCGCCAAGGGGCGCGACACGATCGACATCCGCGGGTCCGGCGGCGGCGGATCGTCGGGCGGCGGCTTCGGCGGCGGCGGCCTGCAGATCCCGGGCGGCAACATCGCCGGGGCCGGCGGCGGGGTCGGCCTGATCGTGGTCCTGGTGATCGTCGCGATCCAGATCTTCGGCGGCGGCTCGAGCGGCTTCGACGTCGACGACGTCTTTGGGAGCGGGCTCCAGGCTCCCGGGGCCGAGAACGAGAGCCCGATCCCGCGGGGTCAGGATCCGCAGGCCGAGCTCAAGGACTTCTCCAGCTACGTGTTCGGCGACGCGCAGGACACCTGGTCGGGGACCTTCGAGCGTGAGGGGGAGGGCTATGACCGGGCCGAGCTGGTGCTCTACGACGGCGCCGTCAGTACCGGCGGCTGCGGCAACGCGACCTCGGCGGTCGGGCCGTTCTATTGCCCGGCCGACGAGCGCGTCTACCTCGACCTCAGCTTCTTCGGCGATATGGAGCGCCAGCTCGGTGCACCCGGCGACTTCGCCTGGGCGTACGTGATCGCGCACGAGGTCGGCCACCACGTCCAGAACATCACCGGCACCAACGACGAGGTTGCGCAGCTCGAGGGCTCCGATCCGGACAGCCGCAACGAGCTTTCGGTCCGCACCGAGCTCCAGGCCGACTGCTACGCCGGGATCTGGGCGGCGACTGTGTTCGCGCAGGGCGACCTGCAGGAGGGCGACCTCGAGGAGGCGTTCACTGCCTCGGAGGCGGTCGGGGATGACCGGCTCCAGGAGCAAGCCGGCGGGCGCGTCAACCCGGACAGCTTCACCCACGGCACCTCCGAGCAGCGCCGCGAGTGGTTCACCAACGGCTACGAGTCAGGCGACCCGGCGGCCTGCGACACCTTCTCCGTCGACGAGGTCTAGGCGCGCCGGCTCGGCCGGCACGACAACTCGCCACCGGCGGGGGCGCCGCGCGCCGCCGCGGGCTTGTGGCTCGCATGGCCTCGGAACTCGCCGCACAGCTGGTCGCGGACCGCCGGTGTCGAATCGTCGATGCCGGTCGTCGGGGGCGGGCGGTCGCCGAGCTCGCTTCGCGCCAACGGGGCATCGTCGCTCGGGCCCAGCTGCTCGCGATCGGTTTCGGGCCCGGGGCGATCGCCGGTCGCCTGCAGTCCGGCGTCCTCCACAGCATCCACCGCGGGGTCTACGCGTTCGGCCACAGGGCACTCGTTCCGGGCGCGGTGGAGCTGGCGGCGGCTCTCGCTTGCGGACGGGACGCGGTCGTCAGCCACGCTGACGCCGCCCACCTCTACGAGCTGCTCCCGTACCCGGCTCGGCGCACACCCGTGAACATCACGGTCCCACGCGAGAGCTGTCCCGCAAGGCCCGGGATCAAGGCCCACCGGACACGTGCATTCGGGCTCGGAGAGATTGGGACTCTGGACGGGATTCCGATCACCAGCCCGGCGCGCACGATCCTCGACCTCGCTGCGGAGAACCCGCAACAGCTCGAGCGAGCACTGGCGGAAGCTCAGGCGAGACGCCTCGTCACGGATTCCGATCTGAGTCGGCTGCTCGCTCGCTACCCCGGGCGCCCCGGGTCGAGAGCGCTTCGGCGACTGCTCGCCGGGCCGGGTGAAGCGCTTCGCACGCGTTCCGAGGCGGAGCGGCGCTTCCTGGCCCTGGTCCGCCGGGCCCGGCTACCGGCTCCCGAGTCGAACGTCAGGCTTGGCGACTGGGAGGTGGACTTCCTCTGGCGTGACCGAGGTCTGATCGTCGAGGTCGACGGGTATCGGTTCCATTCTTCTGCGCGCGCATTCGAGCGCGACCGGGCGAAGGAGGCGGCGATTCGAGGAATGGGCCTGGAGCTGATCCGCGTCAGCTGGCGCCAGCTGACCACCGAGCCGGAGGCGACTGCCGCGAGCGTTGCTCGCGCCCTCGGCCCCGCTACTCGCTGAGCTCGATCCGCTCGATCAGCTGCGGGTCGATCGGGCGGTCGCCGGCGCCGGTCGGGGTCGCCTCGATCGCGTCGACCGCGTCCATCCCGTTGCTGACCTCGCCGAACACGGTGTGCTTGCCGTCCAGCCACTCGGCGGCTTCGGTGGTGACGATGAAGAATTGGGAGCCGTTGGTGTCCGGGCCCGCGTTGGCCATCGCGAGGGCGCCGCGGACGACCTTGTGCTCGTTGAACTCATCCTCGAAGGTGTAGCCGGGGCCACCGGTGCCGGTGCCCTCCGGGCAACCGCCCTGGATCATGAAGTCGGTGATCACCCGGTGGAAGGTGAGCCCGTCGTAGAACCCGTCCCCGGCGAGCTTGCGGAAGTTGGCGACGGTGTTCGGCGCCGCCTCGTCGAAGAGCTCGATCGTGATCGGGCCGGCATTGGTGTGCATCGTCGCCGCGGACATCGCCGGCCACTGTAGATGATCGCGAGGGCCTCCTATCCTGCGCCGTGGATGCGCTGCCCGTCCTGTGGTAACCCCAACCGTCCCGAGGCTCGCTTTTGCGACTCGTGCGGGACCCGCCTCGAGGCGCCCGAGCCCGCGCCGGCGCCGGCGGCCCCGGCGGCGGGCGAGCTCCCGTCGATGATCGCGGGTCGCTACTCGATCGAGGCCTCGCTCGGCCGCGGCGGTCGCAAGCGCGTCTACCGGGCGCGCGACACGGCCGCCGGCGCCCGCGAGGTCGCCGTCGCCGTGTTCGAGACCGAGGGGATCGAGGAGACGGCGCTGGCCCGCGCCCGTCGCGAGGCGCTGGCGATGGCGAAGCTCGACCAGCACCCGCATGTGGTTCGCGTCCTGGACTCCGGCGAGGAGGACGGCGTCCCCTTCATCGTCAGCGAGTACGTCGGCGGGGGAGACCTGGCGGGAGCGCTTGAGGCATGTGAGGGTCGCCGGCTCGAGGTCGAGCGCGCGATCGCGATCGCGATCGACATCTGCCGGGCGCTCGAGCACGCGCACTCGCGCGGCATCGTGCACCGCGATCTGAAGCCGGCCAACGTCTGGCTCGGCGACGACGGCGCCGCCCGGCTCGGGGACTTCGGGCTGGCGACCATCGACCGCCGATCTCGCGACGCGGTCGAGGGGATGCTGGTCGGGACCGTCGCCTACCTGCCGCCGGAGCAGGCGCTCGGCCGGCCCTCGGACGCGCGCTCGGACCTCTACTCGCTCGGCGCGATGCTCTACGAGCTGCTCACCGGCGAGCCGCCGTTCCCGGGCGAGGACGCGGTCGCGATCATTGGCCGCCACCTGAACGCGGATCCCGTCCCGCCGTCGCATCACCGTCCCGAGATCCCGCCCGCCCTCGACCGGCTCGTGCTCGAGCTGCTCTCGAAGTCGCCCGAGGACCGCCCCGCGGGCGCGGCCGGGGCGCGTCGCTCGCTCGAGGCCGCGCTCGAGCAGCCCGCCGCGGACGAGAGCCCGGACGGCGCCGAGAACCCGCTTCGCGGGCTCGCCCGGGGGGTGTTCGTCGGTCGCGACACGGAGCTCGACCAGATGCAGGAGGTGCTCGAGGACGCGCTTGGCGGCGACGGCCGGATCCTGCTGATCAGCGGCGATCCCGGGATCGGCAAGACGCGGATGGCCGAGCAGCTCGCTATATACGCCGGGATCCGCGGCGCCAACGTGCATTGGGGACGCTGCCACGAGGCCGAGAGCGCGCCGCCGTACTGGCCGTGGTCGGAGGCGATCCGCTCGTATGTCCGCGACGCCGACCCGGTCGGCCTGCGCTGGCAGCTCGGCAGCCGGGCGGCGGAAGTCGCCCAGATCGTGCCCGAGCTCACCGAGCGGCTCGGGGGACTCGGCGAGCCGCCGGGGATCGAGTCCGAGCAGGCCCGGTTCAGGGTCTTCGATGCGGTCGCCGGCTTTCTCGGCGGAGCCTCGAAGTCGCGACCGCTGATCCTGGTGCTCGACGACCTGCACTGGGCCGATGAGTCGTCGCTGTTGCTGTTGCGCTTCCTCGCGCGGCGGCTCTCCGACACCGGGCTGCTCGTCGTCGGCACCTATCGCGACGTCGAGCTCGGCCGCCACCATCCGCTCGCGGAGACGCTCGCCGATCTGGCCGCGATCGAGGCGACGCGAAGGATCGCCCTGCACGGGCTCGCTCCGGAGGCGATCGCCAGCTACATCGAGCTCACCGGAGGCGTCGACCGCCCGCCGCCCGACCTCGCCGCCGCGATCCGCGAGCAGACCGGGGGCAATCCGTTCTTCGTCGGCGAGGTGGTCAGGCTGATGGCCTCCGAGGGCCGGCTCGGCGAGGAGCAGGCCCGGCGCGAGGTCGCGATCCCGCAGGGCGTTCGCGAGGTGGTCGGGCGGCGGCTCGACCGACTCTCGGGGACCGCCAACGAGGTGCTTCGCCTGGCGGCGGTCTGTGGGCGCGAGTTCGAGCTCGCGGTCCTCGAACGGGTCAGCCCGTTGTCCTCGGAGCAGGTCACGGAGGCGCTCGACGAGGCGGTGGCGGCGAGACTGGTCGTTGTCGCGCGCGAGCGGCCCGGCCTGTACTCGTTCGCACACTCGCTGGTCGGCGAGACGCTGCACGCGGAGGTCCCGGCGGCGCGCTGCGCCGCGATCCATCGCGATGTCGCCGAGGCGATCGAGTCCGCGCATGCGAGCGAGCTCGACCGCTACCTCGGTCAGCTCGCGCACCATTACCTGGAGGCAGGGCAGGCTGCGGACGCCGAGCGCGCGGTCGAGTACGCGGCCCGCGCCGCCACCGTCGCCGGCGAGCGGCTCGCCCATGAGGAGGCCGCCAACCTCTACGCCCGCGCCCTCGAGGCGCTCGAGCTCGCCGGCTCGCCCGACCCGGAGCGACGACTCGCCCTGCTGCTCGAGCTCGGCACGACCCAGACCCGGGCCGGTCGTGCGCACGAGGCTCGGGCGGCGCTCGAGCGCGCCGCCGCCCTCGCTCGCGAGCTCGAGCGCCCGATCGACCTCGCCCGGGCCGCGATCGCGGTCGCCTTCCTGGGCGAGGCCGGGGTCGTTGACGAGCCGATGATCGCTTTGCTCGAGGAGGCTCTGGAGGCGGTCGGGGACGGCGACTCCCCCTTGCGCTCACAGCTTCTCAGCGCTCTGGCGCAGGAGCTGAACTGGGTCGACCCGGCCGGTGGGGCGACGAGCCTTGGGCTCGAGGCGGTGGAGATGGCGCGGCGGATCGGCGATCAGCGGGCGCTCGCCCAAGCCTTGATGCGGCGCCAGTTCATGGGCGCGCTCGGGCTGGAGGAGTCACGTAGCCGGCTGCGGGACAGCGACGAGCTGCACCAGATCGCCAAGCAGCTCGACGATCCCGAGCTCGAGCTGCGAGCGCACGTCTACCGGCTTCGCAACCGACTCGAGCTCGGGGACATCCGCGGGGTCGACGCCGACCTCGCCGCCTGCGAGCGGCTCGCGACCCTCCTGCGCCAGCCCGGATACCTGTGGCAGATCCCGCTCCTGCGCGGGACCCGGGCGCTGATCGACGGCCGCTTCGCCGACGCCGAGCGGCTTTCGGCCGAGGCGCTCGCCGGCGGCGAGCGCGCCCAGGAGCCGGTCTCGGTGATGTTTCACGCGACCCAGGACATCCAGCTTCGCCGCCTGCGCCGCGAGGCCACCGACGTGCGGCACCTCGAGCAATCGCTCGGCCGGCTCACCGAGCTGGTCGCGCGCTACCCGGCGCTGCCGGTCTGGCGCTGCTCGCTGGCCGCGGCTCACGCCGAGCTCGGGCACGTGAGCGAGGCGCGCGCCGCGTTCGAGCCACTGGCGGCCAACGACTTCGCCGACCTCCCCCATGACGGCCAGTTGCCGATCTCGCTGATGCTGCTCGGCGAGACGGCCGCGTTTCTCACCGACGTTGAGCGCGCCGAGCGCATCTACGAGCTGCTCCTGCCGCTCGACGGGATCAACGTGATCGCCGGCCGGGCCGCCGCCTGCAACGGACCGGTGGCCCGGATCCTAGGCGTGCTCGCGGCGCTCGCGGGCCGCGACGCCGACGCCGAACGGCACTTCGCCGAGGCGCTGGCGACCAGCGAGGCGATGGGGGATCGGCCGATGGTCGCCCGTCTGCGCGTCTGTCTCGCCCGCCTGTTGCTCGATCGCGGGGCGACGGGAGAGCGCGAGCGGGCGCTCGAGCTGCTCGGCACGGCGCTCGCCGAGGGGCAGGAGATGGGCATGGTCGGGCTCACCGACGAGGCGCTCGCGCTGCGGCTCGACGCGCAGGGGCTGGGCGCGATCGATGTCAGCACCTCGATCGACTTCATGGCCGATGCGATCAGCTCCGAGCAGCCCGACATCGCCGCGCTCGCCGCCCCCGACGGGCAGGTGACGATCCTCTTCTCCGACATCGAGGACTCGACCCTGATCACCGAACGGCTCGGAGACCAGCGCTGGCTCGAGGTGCTGCGCGCCCACAACGCGCTCTTCCGTCGCCTGGTTAGCTCGCACGGGGGATTCGAGGTCAAGAACCAGGGCGACGGGTTCATGCTCGTCTTCCCCGACTCGGGGCGGGCGCTCGAGTGCGCGGCGGCGATCCAGCGTGCGCTGGCCGAGAGCGACACGGTCGAGGGCGAGCGGGTGCGGGTGCGGATCGGCATGCACGCCGGCGAGGCGATCCGCGAGGAGGGCGACTTCTTCGGCCGCAGCGTGATCCTCGCGGCCCGGATCGCGGCCCGGGCTCGCGGCGGCGAGATCCTCGTCTCCGAGCAGCTCAAGGACCGCGCCGAGGAGCTCGAGGCGGATCGTCCGGCGATCGCCTTCGACCGAGGTCAGGAGATCGAGCTCAAGGGGCTGGCGGGCACCCACCGCGTCTACCGGGCCGAGTGGGAGCAGGCGCTCGCGGCCTGACCGCGACGGTCAGTCGGCCGCGCTCAGCCAGGCGACCGGGTTGCGGACCATCATCGTCTCGATCTGGTCGTCGCTCACCCCGGCCTCGCCCAACTCGGGGAGCACCCGCTCGGGCACGATCCGGATGTTCCAGTGCTTCGCCATCCCGGCCTCGAGCATCTGCACGGCGGTCGCGGGCGGGAACCAGTCGATCGTCGCGCAGGAGTCAGCGGAGAGGAAGAGCCGCTCCGTATGGCCGCGCTCGAGCAGCGACAGCGTGGTCGCCTGGCGCTGCTCGTAGGGGAGGAAGAGCTCGAGCCCGTAGCGGTCGAGGCCGACGTAGGCACCGCGCTCGAGCAGCCGCTCGATGTACTCGACATCGGCGGTGTCGCCGCAATGGGCGATCAGGACCCGCGCCGGGTCGACGCCCTCCTGCTCGAAGATCTCGAGCTGTCGCGGGCCGGTCTCGCTCGCTGGGCGCGAGTGGGCCATGATCGGCCTTCCGGTGCGCAGGCTGGCGCGCGCGGCAGCCCGGTGGACCTTCTCGATGTTCTCGGTCAGCCCGGGCTCATCGGCGGCGCATTTGATGAACGCCGCCTTTACCTCGGTGCCCTGGATCCCGGTCTCGATGTCGGAGACGAACAGCTCGGCGATCTGATCGGGATCGCGCGAGACGAAGAAGGGAGGCAGATAGTCGTAGGTGTAGATGCCGGTGGCCGCGACGACCTGAAGCCCGGTCCGCTCAGAGACGTCGCGCATGAAGGCGGCGTCGCGGCCGATGAACATCACGGTCGGGTCGGCGATCGTCCTCACGCCGAGCTCGAGCGCGGCCCGCGCGGCCTCGAGCGCCGCATCGCGGTCCTCCCCCGGGCCGATCGGGCGCTCCGGGATGCCGCCGAACGTCTCCGCGCCGGGCCACTGCTCGAACACCGCCTCGTCGCGAGTCCGCAGGTGCTCATGGATCAGGGTGGTGCCGAGCTCGGAGGCGTCGAGCGGCCCGGTGACGGTCTCGACGGTCGCCATCGGCCGCCAGTCTATGGCGCCGCCGCGCTCACCAGAGCTTGACCACCGCGATCACCATCGAGGCGATCAGGCAGGCGATCAGGATCGCCATCAGGTAGATCCAGCTCCGTGGCATCGTTCCCGGGCGCGCGCGGTGCGCGGGGATAGTATGCGCGACAACCCGGGAGCGATCGGCGCAGGCCCGGAAGCCCCGAGCTGGAGGAGGCTGGCGTGTTCGAGCGGATCGTGGTTGGCACCGACGGGTCCGAGACGGCCGGCGAGGCGGTGCGCCAGGCGGCCGAGCTGGCGGCGATGACCGATGCCAAGCTCGAGATCGTCAGTGCCTATGAGCCGGTTTCGCGCGAGCGGTTGCGCGAGGAGGCGAGCGAGATCCCCGGCGACGTCGCCCACGCGATCGGCCCTCGCGAGGACGTCAACGTGATCCTCGAGGCCGCCGCCGGCCCTCCGCGCGAGCGCGGCATCGAGGTCGTCGCCCATCCGCGCGAGGGGGAGCCGGCGGACGCGATCCTGAGCGTCGCCGAGGAGACGCACGCGGATCTGATCGTGGTCGGCAACAAAGGGATGACCGGCGCCCGGCGCCTGCTCGGCAGCGTGCCGAACAAGATCAGCCACAACGCGCCCTGCGGCGTCTACATCGTCCGCACGACCTAGCCGCTCGGGCTCAGTCAGTCGTCGCAGCTTCGCTTCGGGCTCGTGGCCCGGCCGGCGTCGAGCGTCCCCGGACCGTAGAAGCGCTCCGGCGACCCCGACCGCGCGGTGCACTTGAGTCGTCTGCCGAGCTTGGTCGGCGACGGGTTCGATCCGGCGAAGCGGCTCGCGCGGACCAGGGCCGCGACCCCGCTCGCGTGGGCGGCCGCCATCGAGGTCCCGACGTCGGGCCTGATCGAGAAGCGGTTGAACTCGCCGACGCAGGAGCCCGGGAAGCAGCCCAGGGTGAGCTGGAGGACGGAGCGCCGATCGTGGGTGCAGGCCGGGCGCCCAGCCTGCGGCCGCGGCGGACCACCACCCGGCGCGAGCAGGTCGGTCGCCCGCTTGAAATGCGAGTAGGCGGCAAGGCAGCCATGCTCGGTCGTCGCGCCGACCGCCAGCACCCCCGGCGCGGCGGCGGGGTAGAGGGCCCCGGGCTCGCCGCTTCCGTCGGTCGCGTTACCCGCCGCCGCGATCACCAGCGCGCCGAGCTTTCTCGCCTTGCGGGTCGCCTCGCAGACGCTCGGCACGTCGGCGCAGCGATCGACCGATTCGTCGAACTGCAGCGACACATTGATCACCTCGGCGCCGTGCCTCGCCGCCCAGAGGATTCCCGCGCCGACGTCGCTGGCGCTGCCGACCCCTGCCTTGTCGAGGACTCGAACCGGCATCAGCGCGGCGCCGTACGCGATCCCGGTGACGAAGTCCTCGGCTTCGGAGGGCGCCTCGAGCGTCACCTGCTCGGCGACCGTGCCCGCGACGTGGGTCCCATGGCCGTTCTCGTCGAGCGGCAGGCCGTCGCCGTCGACCAAATCGACGCCGGGGACGAAGCTGGCCGAGTCGAAGTCCGGCGCCGCCTTGAAGCCGTTCGCGGCGGTGGTGTAGGCGACTCCCGTGTCGACGATGGCCACGGTGGTCCCGGCGCCGCCGGCGGATCCGGCCGCGATCGCGCGGTTCCAGCCCTTGCCGACCCTGATCCCGCCCGGGCCGGCGAGAAAGCTCCACTGGTCCGCCTGCCAGCCGCCGGGCTTTTTCGAGGTGCCCTGGTCGAGCGGGGTCAGCGCAGCGCGCGCGATCCAGTTCGGCGCCGCGAACTCGACCGCCGGCGCGCGTTCGAGCGCGTGCACCGCATGACCGACCCGCGTCCGGGGCGGCAGCTCGAGCACCTTCGCGCGACCGTCCTCGAACCCGACCACGACCTCGCCGGTGACGAAGCGGCCTTCGGCGTGCGCCGAGGGCTGGCCGGCCAGCAGGAACCAGGAAAAGGCGGCGACCGTCGCGACGGCGGCGCGGCGCCATTGCGCCGCCCTCGGCGCGCGGCCGGACGGCATGTACGCTCGGTTGGGCTCTGTCCTCTGCATCGTGCGGCCGAAAGCGGAGCCTGCTCTCGCAACACGACAGGATTGCCGAAGTTTCCTGTCGCCGATACTTGAGCCGATGGCCGACTCCGCGCTCAGCGCCGGCGACGAGCGTTTCATGGGTGCCGCGCTCGAGCAGGCGCGCCGCGCCGCGACCCATGGGGACGTGCCGATCGGCGCCGCGCTGGTCCGGGCTGGCGAGCTGCTCGCCGTCGCCCGCAACGAGCGCGAGCTGCGCGCCGACCCCACCGCGCACGCCGAGGTGCTCGCCCTGCGCGCCGCGGCCGAGGCCGTCGGCGGCTGGCGCCTGCCGGAGACCACCCTGTACGTGACGCTCGAGCCGTGCGCGATGTGCGCGGGGGCGATCGTCCTCGCCCGGGTGCCGCGGGTCGTGTTCGCGGTCGCCGACCCGAAGGCGGGCGCGGCCGGAAGCGTGCTCGACGTGCTCGCGGAGCCCCGCCTCAACCATCGCCCGACCGTCGAGTCGGGGGTGCTGGCCGAGGCGTCGGCGGCGCTGCTTCGCGATTTCTTCGCCGAGCGTCGCGGATAGGCTGCGCGAATCGTGGCTTCGTCGGGGTCCCAGACCAGGATCGGGCGACCCGGGCTCGGGCAGCCCCGGCGCCATCAGCGCGGCACCGACGAGTTCAGCCGTGTGCTCGCCTTCAGCGACGCGTTCTTCGCGATCGCGATGACCCTGCTGGTGGTCGGGATCGAGGTCCCCGACCTGACCGCGGGCGACAGCGTCGGCGAGCTCGCCGAGGTGCTCAACGACGACCTCGGCAGCTTCATCAGCTTCGTGATCAGCTTCGCGGTGATCGGTCGCTATTGGGTCGCTCATCACAGCTTCTGCGCCCGCCTGGCGGCCGTCGACGGCGGGCTGATCGGCCTCAACCTCGTCTATCTGATGTTCATCGCCTTCCTCCCGTTCCCCACCGGGCTGCTCGGCAACTACTTCGAGAACCCGCTCTCGGTGGTCGTCTACGCGGGCGCCGTGGCAGCGGTCAGCGGCATGGAGGTGGTCTTGTTTCGCCATGCGCAACGGCGAGGCCTGTTCGAGCACCCGCCGCCCGAGGACGTCTACCGCTGGGGCGTGAGGCTCTCGCTCTCGCCGGTGATCTTCTTCGTGCTCTCGATCCCGCTCGCCTTCGTCAGCACCACGCTGGCCGTCCTCTCGTGGTTCCTCGCGATCCCCTATCAGGTCTTCGAGGCCCGCAAGAAGCCGGCTCACGCCGACGAGTACCTATAGGGCCACCGAACGTCCCGGAGTCCCTCGCTAACGGGGGGAGTCCGGGACGTTGGGTAAGGGCGAGAGGTCGAGGAGGCGGTGCGGGCGCTCGTAGACGTCCTCAGCGGGAAGGCGCCGGACAGTCCAGCCCGCTGACTCCCAAACCGCCCGCTTTCGCGCGTCCTCGCCGACGTCGAGATGAAACGGCCCACCGTCGATCTCGACGATCAGGCGTGGCGCGGGCCAGCTCAGGTCGGCCTCCTCGCCGGCGATCCGGACGTTCAGCAGAGGCAGCGGACACCCGGCGGTGCGAAGGACCTCGAGCGCCTTGACCTCGGCCCCGCTTCGTGCTCGTTCCAGGGGGAGGCCCGCGTAGCGCGCGAGCGTCGTGGCCAGCCGGCGCGTTCCACGACGGAAGCGATGCCTCCCGACAGCATCCGCGAGCGCCTCGACCGTGGTCAGTTCCTGCCGGATCGCTTCGCGCACCGATCTCGCGAGCGCCCGATCGCTCACGCCGCGGGCGAGGTCGAGGACCGTACGCGGGACGCAGGTGATCGGGATTCCGTTCAGGGTCGTGCACTCTTCCCCCAGAACGGAACTCCGATACGCGAGTACGCCGCCATGACGCCGGGGACCGCCGCTGCCGGGCCGGGTGAGTGTCTCGAGTGGGCGGGGCAAGGACCAGAATCCGCAGGCAGCGGCGGCGCTGGTATGGCTGAGCACACTTCCGGGCGCGGTCAGGGTTGCGCCCATCCACCGGCCCCATTCATCGTGCTCGAGTACCGGGGCGACCGCGTACACCCCCTCTTCGACGATCACCAATCGTCCTGTGTCAAGGCGACGGTCGATCATGACGGCGCTCAGTCCCAACTCGACCAGCTGCGATCGAGAGACCCGGTTGAACTGCCGGCCGGCGAGCTCGCCCACTCGAACGTCCCACATACCCCCTAGAGCGATGGAGTCCGGGACGTTCGCCCCCCGGGATCGAACTCAGAGCGACGTCGACGTAACGGAGAGGGTGGGATTCGAACCCACGAGGCAGCTTGCACCGCCCACGCGATTTCCAGTCGCGCACCTTAAGCCACTCGGTCACCTCTCCGGGCGGGTTGACGATAGCGTCGCGCTCGACCCCGATCGGGCTCGCCGCGTGCGCTGGGGGGACCGCTCGCTCAGCCGGGGACCGGTACGTCCGGAAGCCGCTCGAGCGCCGCCTCCATCTCCTCCGGGCTGAACTCGAGGTCGGTCAGCTCGCCGCCGAGGTAGGCGTCATACGCGGACATGTCGAAGTGCCCGTGGCCGCAGACGTTGACCAGGATCACGCGCTCCTCGCCGGCCTGCTTGGCGGCCTCGGCCTCGTCGAAGGTGGCGCGCAGCGCGTGCGAGGGCTCGGGCGCCGGGATGATCCCCTCGCTGCGGGCGAAGCGGATCGCCGCCTCGAAGGCGCTCGTCTGCGGGATCGCGACCGCCTCAACCAAGCCCTCCTTGACCAGGGCGCTGACCATCGGCGAGTCGCCGTGGTAGCGCAGGCCCCCGGAGTGGACCGGAGGGGGGACGAAGTCGTGACCGAGGGTGTACATCGGCATCAGCGGAGTCATCCCGACCGTGTCGCCGAAGTCGTAGCGATACACGCCTCTGGTCAGGGTCGGGCAGGCCGCCGGCTCGGCGGCGACGAACCTGGTCCGCTTGCCCTCGCGCAGGTTGGCGCGGATGAACGGGAACGCGACCCCGGCGAAGTTCGAGCCCCCGCCGACGCAGCCAACGACCACGTCGGGGTACTCGCCCGCGAGCTCGAGCTGGGCGATCGCCTCCTGCCCGATCACGGTCTGGTGCAGGCAGACGTGGTTGAGCACCGAGCCGAGCGAGTAGTTCGTGTCCTCGGACTGCGCTGCCACCTCGACCGCCTCTGAGATCGCGATCCCGAGGCTGCCGGAGGCGTGCTCGGCCTGCGAGCGCCCGGCCTCGGTGAGCTCGGAGGGACTGCGATGCACGGTCGCCCCCCAGGCCTCGATCATCGAGCGGCGAAACGGCTTCTGGTCGTAGGAGACCCCGACCATGAACACCTCGCACTCGAGCCCGAAGAGCTGGCAGGCGAGCGCCAGCGCCGACCCCCACTGGCCGGCCCCGGTCTCGGTCGCGAGCTTGCGCACCCCCTCCTGCTTGTTGTAGTAGGCCTGCGGGACGGCGGTGTTCGGCTTGTGCGAGCCCGCCGGGGAGACGCCCTCGTACTTGTAGTAGATGTGCGCCGGCGTGTCGAGCGCGCGCTCGAGGCGGCGGGCGCGCAGCAGCGGCGTCGGTCGCCAGAGCTTGTAGACGTCGCGGACCTCGTCGGGAATCTCGATCTCGGCCTCGGCGGAGACCTCCTGTCCGATCAGCGCCATCGGGAAGAGCGGCGCGAGGTCGTCGGGCCCGAGCGGCTCCCGGGTCCCGGGGTGAAGCGGCGGCAGCGGCTCGCCCGGCAGGTCGCCGAGCAGGTTCACCCACTGCGACGGGATCCCCGACTCCGGGAGCGTGAACTGGGTCTGGCCGCTGGCGCTCAAGGGCTCTCCTCTCGTCTGTCCGCGGGCGATTCTATGCGCCCGCGCCCGCTTGGACGGATCGATGCCGGCCGCCGGATGCTGCCCGGCTACCCTGGTCGGATCGTGCCCCAGGATCGCGAAGCGCAGGCTCCGGGCACCTCGTCCGAAGGATCCGGGGAGAGCCCGCAGTTCGTCTGGGCGATGGCATCGTTGCTGCTCGGCGCCGGCGCCACCGTCGGCGCGCTGGCGCTGCTCGTCCCGCACCCCGGCTCCTTCGACGAACAGGCGCTCTGGATCCTGGTCGCGATCGCGACCGCCGGCGCCGCACTGGCGCTGATCGCCGCCGGCCGAGCCCCCATCTGGCCCGTGCACCTCCTGGTCGGGGTCGCGATCCTGCTTGTCACCCTCGCCGCGTACTACAGCCACGAGGACGGCGGCTTCTTCACCCTGTTCTACGTCTGGACCGGCTTCTGGGCGGTGTTCTTCTTCTCCCGGCTGGTGGCGCTGCTCTACGTGAGCGCGATCGCGGTCGCCTACGGCGTCCTGCTGATCGCCGACCAGACGCCCGGCGGGCCGGCACGCTGGATCACCACGGTCGCCGCCGTCGCCCTGGCTGCGTTCGTGATCGACTGGCTGGTCCGGCGGGTGCGGCGCTCGGCGCGGAAGTCGGCCGAGATCGCCAGCGAACGGGCCGAGCTGCTCGCCGCCCTGGCCGAGGTGGCGCGGACCGACGACCTCACCGGGCTGCCGAACCGTCGCGCCTGGGACGAGGGCCTCGATCGCGAGCTGGCCCGGGCCGAGCGCGACGAGACGCCGCTCTGCATCGGGCTCATGGACCTCGACCGGTTCAAGCTCTACAACGACGACCACGGCCACCAGGCGGGCGACCGGCTGTTGAAGGAGATCGCCGCGGCCTGGCGTTCCGAGCTCCGCACCACCGACATCCTCGCCCGCTATGGCGGTGAGGAGTTCGCGCTCGCCCTGCCCGGCTGCGATATCGCCGACGCCGCGGCGCTGGTCGAGCGCCTGCGCGCTGCGACCCCCGAGCATCAGACCTGCTCGGCGGGGATCGTGCTCTGGGACAGCTCCGAGACCGCCGAGCGCCTCTTCGGCCGCGCCGATCGCGCTCTGTATGCGGCCAAGGAGGCCGGCCGGGATCGCATCGTCACCGGCTGACGTGGCGACGGCCGTCCGCTCGCCTCGGTTCCGGACCCGGGGACTAGACTTCGTCCACCCCCGAATTCGCCGATGACGAGGGAAGACACCCGACACTCCGGCAACGACCACGGCGCGATCCTGTCCGCGATCTCCGAGGGGATGGTGGCGCTGCTGAAGGACTACTACGGGGTCGGCCCGACCCAGGCCAAGACCTATTACCACGACGACCTGGTCGTCTGCGTGCTGCGCGGCGGGTTCACGCGCGTCGAACGGACCCTGCTGGCCGGTGACCGCGGCCGTGCGGTGATCGAGCAGCGGATGGCGTTTCAGGAGGTGATGCGTGAGCGCTTTGAAGCGGTCATCCAGCACGCCACCGGGCGGCCGGTGATCGGGTTCATGAGCGGCAACCGGCAGGAGCCCGACATGATCTGTGAGGTGTTCGTGCTCTCTCCCACCGATCTCCTCGAAGAGGCCGAGCTGCGGGCGGCGAACGAACTCGCAAGCGAGTCAGGCGACCGCTAGAGGACCCCGGACACCGACTCGGGTGGTAGCCTTGGTCGCGGAGGGCATCCGCACCGGGGCTCGGTTCGCGCCCAAGAGAACCGAGCAGCGCCGCCTGACCTCCTCGAACACTCGCCCAGCCTTGAGGAGGCCCGCATGGCAGACCCGCATCCCTCTCTGGAGATCGCCACCGCACAGGGGCCCGACGCGTACGTGATCAGACTCGACGGCGAGCTCGACCTTGCCGGGTGTCCGGATCTGGAGCTTGCTCTCGACGATGCCGAGGCGAGCCAGGCTGGCCGGATCATCCTCGATCTGGAGCGGGTGACGTTCATCGACTCGACCGGACTCAGAGCTCTCCTCAGTGCCGGCCGCAGCTCGGCCACCAACGGGAACCGCCTCGAGATCACCCGCGGTGGCGGGCAGGTGGCGGACATGCTCCGCCTCACCGCGCTCGACAAGACGCTGCCGCTCATCGACCCGGCCCTCTGCCCGGAGATTCAGCCCGGCACCGACGAGCGGCGATCAGTTGCGGCGCATGAGTGACGGCGCCGCGTGGACCGCGACGATGCGGCCCTACGCGCGGCCCCGTCTCGGCCGAACCCTGATCGATATCGCCACCGCGGTCGTTCCATATCTCGCCCTCACCGCGCTCATGTACGTGTTGGCGGGCGAGGTTTCGACCCTCGTCCTCCTCGGCCTCGCGATCCCGACCACGGGCTTTCTGCTGCGAACCTTCGTCCTCTTTCACGACTGCGGTCACGGGTCGTTGTTCGCGTCCAAGCGGGCGAACCTCTGGTTCGGTCGCCTCTGCGCCTTGCTGACCTGGCAGGCGTTCTCGAACTGGCGCCACGATCACGCCGTTCACCACGGCAGCGCCGGCGATCTCGACCGTCGCGGCGTCGGTGATGTCCTGACGCTGACCGTCGCCGAGTACCACGAGCGGTCGTGGAAGGGCCGGCTGGGCTACCGCCTGTTTCGCAATCCGATCGTCATGTTCGGCGTCGGGCCGATCTGGTCGCTGATGATCGGTCCGCGGCTGAGCTCGCGCGAAAAGCGCCGGCGCCTGCGCAACAGCATCATCCTGACCAACTTCTGCCTGGTCGCATTCGTCGCGGCGCAGGTCCTGATCTTCGGCCCCGGCGCCTTCTTCCTGGTCGCGATGGTGCCGGCGTTTCTCGCCGGGGTCGCCGGCGTCTGGCTGTTCTATGTCCAGCACCAGTACGAGGACGCCTACTGGGAGAGCGGAGGCAACTGGAGCTACGCCGACGCCGCACTGCAGGGCAGCTCGTATCTGAGGTTGCCGAGGCTGCTCCAGTTTTTCACCGGCAACATCGGCCTGCACCACGTCCACCATCTCAGTTCCAAGGTCCCGAACTACAACCTCCAACGCGCCCACGACGAGCTCTCGATCTTCGACGGCGTTCCGGTGCTCACGGTTTGGGACGGTCTGCGCTCGATCCGCCTGAAGCTGATCGATCCGGAGGGGGGGAGGCTCGTCCGTTGGTCCGAGGGGCGCGCGATCCACCGCGCCCGAGCTCGAGCCTGGACCCCCGCGCCCGTGGTCAGCGCCTGAGGCGGCGCTACGCTGAAATCGATGGCGAGCGGCAGCGACGGATCCGGGACCTGGCACGTCTACCTCTCGGGCGAGATCCACTCCGATTGGCGCGAACGGATCGCCGAAGGGGTTCGCGACGCGGGCCTGCCGGTCGAGCTGATGGCCCCGGTCACCGACCATGCCGCCTCCGACGACGTTGGGGTCGAGATCCTCGGCCCCGAGGCGGAGGGGTTCTGGAAGGACCACAAAGGCGCCGGCGTGAACGCGGTCCGCACCCAGACCCTGCTCCGGCGCGCAGACGTGGTCGTGGTCCGGTTCGGCGACCAGTACAAGCAGTGGAACGCCGCCTTCGAGGCCGGGTTTGCGGCCGCGCTCGGCAAGCCGCTGGTCACCCTGCACGATCCCGAGCTCACCCACGCCCTGAAGGAGGTCGACCGGGCGGCGATGGCGACCGCCGCGACCCCCGAGCAGGTGGTCGAGATCCTCGGCTACGCGATCCAGGGCCCGGGCGTCCGCGCCTGAGCCGAGCCGGCGCTCAGTAGCCGCCTTCTCGCAGGCGCTGCTCGGTCGCCTCGAGCCAGGCGTGCGCCGGCGCGCTCCGCGATCCGGCCGGACCACGACGCATCGCAGCGGGTAGCTCGGGCCGCTCGTGGACGACGACGAAGTCCGCGTTGACGACGTTGCCCTGTCTGTCGAGCCAGAACGCGGACCAGTACACGGGACGGGTCTGCGTCTCGAGCGCGTACCCGAGCGGCTGCTCGGGATCGACGATCGCGCCGACGGTGTTGAACGGGTAGGGCCCGAACCGGCCGCTGAGCAGATCGAGGATCTCGCCCTGGCGCGCCAGTGAGGAATCCACCGCCCCCCGAAGCGCGCCCGTGACCTTGGGATCGACGGCGTCATAGACCGGGATCCCGGCCTCGGTCCGCCAGCGGACCACGTCCCAGTCGCCGATGCCGATGGTTGCCAGGTACGACGCCATCGGCTCGCGCGCCTCCCAGCGCCAGGCGCTCGTGCCCCCGGGCCCCGGCTCGACACCGTGAGGCTTGCCGTTCGCGACCACCTCGTATCCGTCGGGCACCGTGATCTCGAACGAGTACGAGGCCTTGTCGCGCGGGTGGTCGTTGACCGGGAACCATGACGCCGCGCTCTCGGGTTGTCCGACGGCGTTCGCCCCGTCCGAGGTCGGGGTGAAACCGACCGGGATCGGGATGTACGACCCGAGGTACTCGATCGGCACGCCTCCGTAGCGAACGACGACCCTGAACCCGGCCCGCTTGTCGAGCGATCGGCGAGGCGTGATCGTGAGCTCCTGTCCGCTCCGGCTCCATGAGGCCGGCTTGCCGTCCACCCGAACGCCGGCGATCTCGAATCCGACGAGATCGAGGTTGAAGCTACACAGGCTCTGCTTCGCCTTCGCCTGGATCGACGCCCTGCCGTCGAGGCGATCGGACACCGGGTCATAGGCGATGTCGAGCTCGTAGTGGCGCACGTTGTAGCCGCCGTTCCCATAGGCGGGGAAGTAGGGATCGCCCGCCCCGGGCGCTCCCGCGCATGCCGGCGCGCCCGCCTCGGCCGCGGCGGGAATCAGCGTCAACACGAACGGCACGCTGAGGATCAGGAGCGCGCGCCGCAGCGACGCTCGATCCGCCATCCCTCCGTGCCTGCCTGCGAACATCGCACCTCCACTGCGATCGCTCGTTGGGCCGACCCTATGTCGCGTGCGGTCGCGAGTCAAGTCCCGACGCCGGTCCGGGCCCCGCTAGCCTTGGAAATCGGTCACCTGGAGGGGTGGCAGAGCGGTTGAATGCGGCGGTCTCGAAAACCGTTAGTCGTCGATTAGGCGGCTCGAGGGTTCGAATCCCTCCCCCTCCGCTAATAGAGCCGAATCTGGCTTGATAGAGCCGATTTGGCTGCGCGCAAACTTCTCGAGCGGTGTGCTTGGCGGTGCCGCTCAAGACCGCTGAGGACCGCCTCGTCGAGGTATTGACTGTCGCGCACGTGTCGCGCACTCCGACCTTCGAGCTCATGACCCAGAGGTCGTGGGGTCAACTGCCACCCTGCGATTACAGAACGCCCCGCTCAGGCGGGGGCTTCTAAATAGCAACCTTTCGCCAGGAATCAGCAAACCGTTTTCCGACCTCGCAACCCGGGTAGGCATATAGTTCTGGCTCGAACGGCCATCCTCTTGGAGTCCGTGACGCCAGTGAGGGCGGAGGGCGCGGGCTTCTTGCGGTAGCGGGGCTGCCCTGCCGCAGGCCCGCCTCCGACCGCCTAAGGACGACGAAGGTTTGGTCTTTTCACGTCGGGGTAGGTCGAGGACTTAGTTGCTTCCGGCGCAGCGATGAGGCTCGCAAGCTCTTCTCTCAGGCATCATGGCACCGCGAAACGACCCGGTGTTCGTGCCCGACTACGGACCCGAAGAGATCGCGGAGATCGCGACGGGCTCCGCCAACGGGCCGGGATGTCGGAGGCGCCGAGCGGAGTGGTGGCGCAGAACGGCGAGACCGAGGAGAGCTCGGTAGACAAGTCGTGGACAGGTCACTTGACCAAGGGTTAGACGTGTCGCCAGTGCGGCGGAGTGGGTCTTTGCCAGCTGACTCACCTCCGTGCAGGCCCCCCGCCGCATCTCGGGAACGGCTGTGTGGCCTGGCGTGGGTTTGGCTGGGTCGCACCAGCCGTCCACGACGGTTTCGACAGCGCTAGGCATTCGTCGGTTGAGATAGGCCCCGGCGCGGGGTCGCCCGTCCTTGGGGTATCGGATGGGCGCCGGGGCCGATTGGCCAGCCTATCCCAGAATCGGTGGCGCGCAATCGGTATCCGATTCGCCCTGGTTCTTTGGCCCTGGAAGCCGGATAGGGCGCGTGCGGACCATTTGGCGCCCTCGCGTGTTGTCACTCAGGGGACAGACCCGCGGAGGGGCAGGGGGATTGGCAAAGAACACGTGGCGGCGGAGGCTGCAGACGGCGGCGCTGTGGGCGGCGATCGGGCTCTCGTGGCGCCTGGATTAACCGTCCGAGAGCGCTACGGGGGTCGGGTGCAGCGGATAGCCTCGGCCCGAGCCGAGGTAGCAGAGGGACTAGGTCAGTTTCCAGGTGGGGACAAGGCGCTGGAAGTGTGTGCGACCCGGTAGCGATCCCGGGTGATGCTACGAGAAGAGTGTCGCTTTGCATGGAAAGCGGAACCCCCTGGTTGCCTGCCGCCTGAAAGAGCTGCTCGTCCGGTCGGTTTCCTAGGCCCCCTTGCGTAACAGGTTCAGCGTCTCCCGTTCGGGCACGCCCTCGTCGAGCTCCTTCTGACGCTCGATCTCAGCGTCGAGCTCGGCGCCGAAGAGAAGCGCCACGTTGGTGAGCCACAACCATCCGACGAGGACGATCGCCCCGGCGAACGCCCCGAAGAGCGCGCCGACGTTGGCGACCTGCGAGATGTAGAGCGAGAAGCCGGCCGAGGCGACGAACCAGACGAGCACTCCGGCGAGCGCCCCGGGGGTAACCCACCGGAAGGCGCGCTGCTCGACGTCGGGTGTCACGTAGTAGATCAGGGCGAACACGAGCGTCGTCACCGCCAGGGCGCCCGGCCAGCGAAGCACGCTCCACACCGAGGCGGCCGTCGGACCGAGACCGATGAAACCGAAGACATCTGAGGCGAACCTGCCACCGAGAAACAGCATCACCATGCTTGCCACGACCAGCGCCATGAGGACGAACGTCGAGGCGATGTCGATCGACTTGCGCCGCAGGAAGCTGCGACCGCCTCCGTCGAGTTCGAAGACCACGTTCAATGCGCGCCGAGCCGCCTCGAGCACGCCGGTCGTCCCGTAGAGGGTGAGGACGACGCTGGTCGCCAGTGCCGTCAAGGCCGTCCCCTTGCTTTGGAGTGCCTCGCGCAGCGAGCTGTCCAGCGGAGTCAAGGCGGAGTCGGGGACGACACCCCTCAGATAGCCGATGATCGCGTCATACGTCTCGGGGTACTGGCCGATGAGGCCGAGAGCCGATAGCGCCAGCAGGGCCGCCGGAAACAGCGACATCAACGAGTAATAGGTAAGAGCGGCCGCGTGGTGGGTCATCTGGTCGTCGTAGAAAGAGACCAGGGTCCGCTTCATTACCGCGCCCGCTGACCGCATCCCGTTACGTATACCCGCGCCGGTCGCCTGGCACGCCCGCGCGGTCATTCGCAGGCAGCTGAGATGCTCAGCGGAGCGGTGGGTCAGTTCTTGCGGATTACGAGCGCCACCCGGCTTGTGACGAGTTCCGGCGATATTTGGATTGGAAGGCCGAGTTCTCCTCTGGCCGGTCTGGTCGCGGCCCGTGGTCACTCGACCGCGAAATGCACGGGCGCCCCAGAACGCCGAGCCAATCGAGCTTGGGGTGGAGTCCGCCAGCGGCTTAGGCTGGGCAATGGCCGAACCAAGTTGGCAATGAATCTCGGATGCGGTGGCCGACCGACCGTGGGACCGAAACGGCGTAGGTTTCTCGCGATGGGCCGGGAGATTCTCGTTCAGCCGTTTGGCACGTCGGTTGGGGATCGATTGTCGCCGAATCGAGCCTGGACGCAATGACCAAGGGCACACCCCACCAGCTCCTCGTCTTCGCGGCGACCACGGAGTTGCTCGCCGACATCGGTGTTCCGCGCCGAAGTCGGCAGATCGAAGTACGGGCTCACGGCCAGGCCGAGCCGTGAGCCGCATCACGGCTCCGATGCGGGCGCTCGGTGATGTGTTCCGGAATCCCGACCTGGCCCGACTCCAGCTCGCCTGGGGCGGGGTCTCGTTCGCGATGTGGACCTTCGCGATCACGCTCGGCGTCTACGCCTTTGATGTTGCCGGCGCGGCCGCGGTCGGCGTCGCCGGGCTCGTGAGGCTGCTCCCCGGCGCCTTCGCGTCGCCGTTCGCCGGCCTGCTGGGCGATCGGCACTCGCGACGCGCCGTGCTGATCTGGAGCGCGCTGACGATGGCCTGCGTGCTGGGCGGCGCCGCGCTCGCCGTCGCCGCGGGCGCGCCGACCTGGGCCGTCCTCGCGCTCGCCGGCCTGTACACGGTGGCCTCCTCGCCCTACGTCCCGGCTGAGGGCGCCTTGATGCCGCAGCTCGCCCGCACCCCGCAGGAGCTCTCGGCCGCGAACGTGACCCACAGCGTGATAGACAACCTCGGCTTCCTCGGGGGCTCGATCCTGACCGGCATCCTGCTCGCGATCACCTCGGTGCAGATCGTCTTCGCCGTCGCTGCAATTGTCGCCTCGGCCAGCTGCGTCGCGCTGGTGACGATGCGGCCCGACAGCCGTCCCCGCTACGACGCCGACACCGACGCTGGCGGCGTGGCGCGTCAGACCGCCGCTGGGCTTCGGTCGCTGATCGCCGACCCCCCGCTGCGGCTGCTGGGCGCCTGCCTGATCTCGCTCGTCTTCGTCGAGGGCGCCGCCGACGTGCTGATCGTGATCGTCGCGCTCGACCTGCTCGAGCTCGGCGACTCGAGCGTCGGCTATTTGAACGCGGCCTGGGGAGTCGGCGCACTACTTGCCGGCGGCGCGCTGGCGGTCCTGATCGACCGCGGGCAGCTGGTCGCCGGCCTGATCATCGGCAGCCTGATCATCGGCGCGGCGCTTGCGTTGCCGGGCGCCTGGCCGGTCGTCGTGGCGACCTACGCCGCCTGGTTCGGGATCGGGATCGGCTTCACGTTCGTCGAGGTCGCCGCTAATACGCTGCTGCAGCGCCTGGGCGACGACGAGGTCCTGGCGCGCGTTCGCGGCTCGCTGGAGACCGCGCGGCTGGCGGCGATGGCGCTCGGCGCGATCACCGTGACGGCGCTGGTCGAGCTGTTCGGCACCCGTGAGGCGGTGCTCGTCATCGCGGCGGTCCTGCCCCTGTTCGCTCTGTTTCGCTGGGGGCGCCTGCGCTCGTTCGAAGTCGGCGCACCGGTCGAGGAGCGCCACTTCTCGCTGCTTCGCGCCGACTCGATCTTCGCGCCACTTCCGCTCGCGACGCTGGAGCGCCTCACCCACGATCTGGTCGAAATCGAAACCGACACGGGCCAGGAGGTGATCACCCAGGGCGACTTCGGTGACCGCTTCTACCTGATCGACGAGGGCCGGGTGGAGGTGTTCGAGGACGAGGTCCCCCGGCGCTTTCAGGGCGACGGCGAGTCGTTCGGCGAGATCGCGCTCCTGCGCGGCGAGCCGCGCACCGCGACGGTTCGCACCACCGAGCCGACCAGGCTGCTGGCGCTCGATCGGAATCATTTCATCGCCGCGGTGACCGGGCACGGTCGCTCCTCGCAGGTGGCGGACGGCGTGATCGAGCACCGGCTCCGACCTGACGGGGGGTCTAGCTCAGCGGATCGCCCCGCTGGAGGGCGCGCCAGCTAACGCTCGCACGAATGACGAGCGCCAGCCCCTCGCTCCTTGATGTTGGCTGCGAAGGTCGCAGCGCAGAGGGGCAGGCGCCCTCGAGTCGACTTGAAGTCGCTTGGTTGGTCCTGCGTTACGCTCGTCGAGAATGGCGCTAGCTTCCACCCGACTGGAAGCTGTAATGCGAGTGCGCAGGCGCCCGGAGCGCGACGGGCCCGCCGGCTCACCGTCTCTTCATCCTCGCAGCGGCAAAGTTGCCCATCGGTCGTGTTCTTTGCCAATCCCCCTGCCCCTCCGCGTGTCTGTCCCCTGAGTGACAATACGCGAGGGCGCCAAATGGCCCGCACGCGCCCAGCGACGCCAATCTAGCGAAGGAACCAGGGCCTCGAATCGAATGCCGATGCCCGCCACCAATCCTGAGATAGGCTGGCCAATCGGCCCCGGCGCCCTTCCGATACCCCAGGGACGGGCGCCCCGGCGCCGGGGCTATCTCACCGACGAACTGCTAGCGCTCAGGAAACCGTCTCGAAGTGGAACGGCTGGTGCGACCCAGCCAAACACGCCTGGCCACATAGCCGTTCCCGAGATGCGGCGGAGGGCCTTCCAGGACGTAAAGCTCTGCCGAAAGACCAACTCCGCCGCTGACTGGCAACACGTCCAACTCCTTGGGGATAGAGAGGACGCGCGACCAGCTTCGTTCGGTTACCCCGAGGTCTCACCGTGAAACAGAGGCGATCAGGTCCGAGGCGATCAGGTCCGGCGGGAAAGGACTCTCGCCGCGAGCTCGATCGCCTCGCGGCAAAACGGGCGACCCCGGCTTTACGACTATCCCTAGTCACCGGGACCGCCCGCTTGGGCCCCCGACCCATAAAGCTGAACGGCGGAGGCGGCTCTTCGTCAGGACCTTGTCGACAAGTTTGGCACGGCCGGGCGGGCGCGGCCGGGACTTGACCAAGGTCCCCTAAGCCGGTTAACCAAGCCCGGATCCGGGTAGATGCGTCTGCGCAGGAGGTCCGAGACGCAAGAGGAGACGAGATGGCCAGGTACGGCGAGTACGGGACCCCCCGTCAGCGGGACAAGTTCGGGGGTATCAACTGGGGCGCGGCGTTCTTCGGCTGGCTGGTCGCAGTCGGCATCGGGGCCCTGCTGACCGCGCTGCTGAGCGCGGCGGGCGCGGCGATCGCGCTCTCGGAGCTCGAGAGCGCGGACGAGGCGCTGGGCAGCAGCGAGACGATCGGTGTCGTCGGCGCGATCGCGCTGCTCGCGATCGGTCTGGTCGCCTACTTCGCCGGCGGCTACGTCGCCGGGCGCATGTCCCGCTTCGACGGCGGGCGCCAGGGGATCGCCGTCTGGGTCTGGAGCATCCTTGCCGTCGTCGTCCTCGCGGTCATCGGCGCGATCGCAGGCTCCGAGTACAACCTGCTCGGGTCGATCGAGCTCCCTCGGATCCCGATCGACGAGGGTGACCTGACCGCCGGCGGCGTGATCACGCTCGTGCTGGTGCTCGCAGGGACGCTGTTGGCTGCGATTGCCGGCGGCAAGGCCGGGGAGCGCTATCACCGCCGGGTCGACGCAGCGGGTGTCGGTGAGCGCGACCGGATCCACGATCGCGACGGCGACGGGGTCGACGATCGTCGAGAGCGCAGAGAAGCGCCGCTTCGCGAGCGCGCCCCGACGCGCTGAGAAGTTCGGGCGGCGCGGCCAACGGGCGTGTCCTCGCCACAGAGCGACGCGGCCGAGCGGGTGGCGGCGGCGCTAGCGTTGAGTCTCCGCGATTGTTACCGCGCGCACCTTGAAGAACTTGCGAGGGGGGCCGGTGATCGAGTTGCGTTTCTTCGACCCAGATCCTGGCCTCGAGTTCCGTGGTTTAGCTCCATCTTCTCCTGGGTCGGCTCTCTATGTTTCCGAGCCGACCGCCAGGCTCGCTCCGGACTCTCGGGTCAGGCGAACTGCGGCGGCTGCGGTTCCGCCTCGTGCCAATAGGCGACCGTCGACGGGTGGATCCAGACCTTGCTTCCGGAGCTGCCCGCCGTTCTCGTGAGCCCGAACGGGTGACCTCCCGCCGCCGCCCAGGCCGAGAAGACGGCGGTGGGGTCTTCCTCGACGCGGATGCTCAAGCCCTTCTCACCACCGGCCGCGAAGACGATTCGAGTTGCCATGACCGCAGGCTAACCCATGTCGGACCTGAGTGCCTCGGATCTGATCACCTCTGTTTCAGGATGAGACGTTGAGGTATCATAGAAAGCTGGTCGCGCGTCCAAGGAGGTTGACGTGTGCCAGGGCGGCGGAGCGGGTCCTCGGCAGAACCTCACTTCCTGGGGCCCCTCCGTCGCATTCTCCGGAACGGCTTGAAAGGTCCACGGTGGTCAGCAGAGGCGAATCTCTTGATGTCAGCGTGCTTGCGAAGGCAGACGACTCGTGCTTCCTTGGCCTCGCGGGTGAACTCGACATTGCCAGCGCTCCGACGCTCACCGAAGCGGTTGAGGCGCTCCAATCGCAAGACGGCATCGCGACGCTCACGCTCGATCTCGCTGAGCTTGAGTTCATCGATTCGACCGGTCTGGCGTGCCTGCTCCAGGTCGAGAAAGGGTGCAGCGAGTCCGGCCTGAGCCTGCGAGTCATCGGTGAACGGGGACAGGTCCGGGACCTGCTGCTTCTGACGGGGGCGGCCGCTGTTCTGAGGGCATCCGACTAGAAAGAGCCGACCCGGGGAACCGGTCCCCTCAGGCCCTCGACCACGCGCGGGTGCAGCCAACGGCCCGCGACGTCGCGGACCTGCTCGACGCGCTCTTCTATGAGGCTCAGCGCGCCGGCGCCTATTAGTACGGCGCCGAGCTCGTGCCCCCAGGACTCCGTCGGGAGTTCGAGACGGGCGTGGACAACGAGAGGAGTCCTCGCGGTCGATACGGACGGATCAAAACGCACGTAGCAAGAGATTGAGCCCAAGTGTGAGAAAGAGCGAGATCAGGAGCGAGCCGATCAGGCAACCCGGGAAGAAGCGAACCTGGGTGCCCTCGAAGCCGCTGGCCTCGAGGGCTGTCGATGAAGGCCGGAGCTGAGCCGCGTCGCCGAGCTGGCGTTCGCGGAGCTTGCGTACGGCAAAGACGATCCCGATCGCGCAGAGGACGGAGAGCAGAATGCCCGCCCACGCTTGCCGGTCGAAGACGTAATAAGAGATCAACCCGGCGATCAGAGTTCCGGCGGCGCCCACGAGGATCGTCTCGAAGATGCTCATCGGGTCGCGTCCCGGCAGTAGCAACCGCGCGAGCGCGCCGACGAGCAGGCCGCTGATCAACAGGCCGAGGACGTAGCCTACGATCTCCATCAGGCGAGCGATGGCTCCCGTGGGCGCAGGCGGGCGAGTGCTTCCTCGAAGTCCTCGTGGCGGACCTGTGCCTCGTCGCCGCTGTGGTCGCCCCGCGCCATCGCGGCGAGTGCGGCCTCTTGGGCAAGCGCCTTGAGGTCGGCGGGCGAAAGCCCTTCGGTCTTCCTTGCGAGATCTACCAGGTCGACCTCGATCGTCGGCATCCGCGCCGTGTGCAACTTCAGCATCTCGAGGCGCGCGGCCTCGTCGGGGAGGCCGAGCACGATCGTGCGCGAGAGGCGCCCTCCACGGAGCAGCCCGGGGTCGAGCTGATCCAGACGATTGGTCGCGCCGACGATGAAGACGCCCCGTTGTCCGGCGACTCCGTCGATCTCGGCGAGCAATTGATTCACCTGGCTGTCGTGGACCTCCACCGCTCCCCGGCGACCGGCGAGCGCGTCGATCTCATCGATAAAGACGATCGACGGCCGGTTCTCGCGCGCCCGTTCGAACAGGCGTCGAATGTTGCCCTCCGACTCCCCCACCCACTTCGACATCACGTCCGCGCCGGATACTGGGTAGAACGAGCAGCGGGCCTGGGCGGCCAGCACCTTCGCCACCGTTGTCTTCCCGGTGCCAGGTGGCCCGGCGAGCAGCAGACCGGTCGGCGGATCGACGCCGAACCGACGGGCCGACTCCGGGTCCTCGATCACCGTCTGAAGCTGCTGCAGCTGGCGCTTGATCGGCGCCGGGAGGATCAGGGACTCCCAGGTCCAGTGTTCGATCATCGGGCGGTCCTGGCCCCCGAACTTGGTCACCGCGGTGAGCAAGTCCTGGGTCTCGAGCTCGAGCTGCTTCCCGGACTCGGCAGCGCGCCTGAACACTTCCAGGGCCGCCGTGTCGACGACCTTCGCGATCGCCGCAGGCGTCATTCCCTCGGTCCGGCGGACGAGCTCCGCCAGGTCGATGGAGTCCGCGGCCGGACGGTCTCCAAGCTCGGCGCGGAAGATCGCCTCGCGCGCCGCGGCGTCGGGCAGATCGATCCGGATCTGGCGGTCGAAGCGGCCCGGCCTGATCACCGCGGGATCGAGGTTTTCGACCGAGTTCGTCGCTGCCATCACTAGGAGTCGCCGCTCCTCGCGATGAGCCTCCAACGAGGTGAGCAGCTGGTTGACGGTGCGCCGCGACTCCTGATCCGGGGTCCCGCTGCGTCGAGCGGCGACGGAGTCGAACTCGTCGAAGAAGAGCAGGCAAGGGAGGGCACCAAGGGCGGTGTCAAATGCCTTGGAGATGTTCTGCGCCGAACCCCCCTGTAGCGAGGAGACGAGATCGCCGGTGGAGACGTGGATCAGGTTCATGTCGTACTCGCCGGCGACGGCCCGGGCGAAGAACGTCTTCCCGACCCCGGGCGGGCCGTGGAGCAGGATGCCGTTCCACTCGATCCCGTAGCGCTCGGCATCATCGGGGTGCTGGAGCATCAGCCCTACGGTGTCGCGCAGTTCCTGCTTCAGCGACTCCATACCGCCGACCTTGCCAAAGTCGCCGAGCGTGTCGGGGGGCTCGATCTCAAAGTCTCCACCGCCGCCCATGCCGCCTGGCCCTCCCATCATCCCCCCGAACAGGCCGCCAAAGGGGCTCGAAGCGGGCGAGGCTCGGCGTTGGGGGCTCGAAGGCCGCGTGGGAGTCCCGGCGGGCGCGGGGGATTCTCCCTTCCCGGATGGGGCGGGCACTTGCGCGGGCGCCGTGTCCCCAACCTCCACCCACTGGCCCGTCTCCTGGTCGTACTCCAGCGATCGAGACCATGTCCCCGGGCCCGACAGCAGGCTGTCGAAGAGCCCGCCGAACGGCATGCCCGCGAACGGCGAGGCGCCGCCACCGTTTTGCGTCATCTGCTCACGCCGCCGCTGCTCCTCGTTTCGCTCACGCTGGCGTCGCGTTGAGTGGCTGACGCTGATCACGAGCAGCACGAGCAGCACCCCGAGAATCGCCAGCGTTGCCACCATTTGACTGTTGTACCCGCAACCGACACCGCCTACGCGGCGGATAGGGCCTGGGCGCTGACGCCGTAGCGGCCCCGTTGCGCGGGGCCGGTCGCTGTCGCGCGGACTGTCGCGCAGCCCACCAGGGCCAGGGCAGATCCGCATGAGCATGCGAAATCTCGGTGCCCGGCGAAAGGCTCGAAAACCGTTTCGGGGGATTACTCCTCCGACGTGGGTTCGAATCCCACCCCCTCCGCTAGAGAGCCAATCTGGCTTGATAGAGCCCGACTCCGGTTGGTCGTGGGCTCAAATCCCACCCCGGCCATGTCTCTCACTGCCACGCTCGAGCCCTTTATTTGGAGGGCTTTCGCGTTCTGAAGGCATCCGCGCCGGCCTCCGGCACCGTTGCCGACAGCTCAACCCGGCAGTTTGACCCTGTCGTAGGCGATCTGCAGGTCGAACGAGGCGAACACCTGGCGCTTGATCGCCGCCGGGCGTCGCGCAGCGCCTGGCTGAGCTCGGGCAGGCGCGCGAGCTGGGCGGTCAGCACCTCGTCGTCGGCTTCCTCGCGATCGGCGCCGATGCCGGCGAGCGCGACCTCGAGCGCCTCCTTCTCCCCGTGAAGCTCGCCGATCCGCTCAGAGACGAGCTCGGACTCGATTCCTCTCTCCAGCGCCTGGACCTGGGCCTTGATCTTGCGCTCGAGCTCGGCGGCCGTCGGGGAATTCAGTTGCGGCTCGTGCGAGGCTCGAAATCGCCCGAGCTGGTGTCGGCGCTTACTCGTGCCGCTCGAGCGAATCCCCGATTAACCAGAGAGTCGGCGGCCATAGGCCGACGAACAGAGCCCGCCGCTCGACATTTCCGCGCTCGGTCTGGTCGACCGTCTTTCCACGGAGCCAGAGGACAACGCAGAGAGCGACGGCAGCGAGCGATAGCGAGTGCAGGTGCCAGCCGCGGAGACCGATTCGGTTCAGCCACTTAATCAGCATGGTCGTCCTACTGCCCGCTGGCGCCCCGGATATTCGCGATATTTGGGCCGGTGCCGGGTAATCGTGGAGGGTGGCCAGCCCTCAGACACGCTCTCGACGCCTTGCGACGGCGATGCGCTGGCCGGTCGGAGTCGCGCTTACCGGGTGGCGCTACCTCTGGCGCACGACGCCGATTTATCGCGACGAGATGGTCGGCGACTGGTCGGATGCGTTACCAAGCGCGGCGGCTGCCGGCGAGAGCGACGTTCAAGGGCTTGGCGACGGAGAGGGCGATGTGTTCCGCCGCCGCTACCGGACGCGGATCCAGGAAGCCCGTTACTCCGCTGCGGAACTGGTCGACCTGGTCGCCGCCGACCCCGACCGAGTTGCGCCATCGGAGTTCGCAACCTTTCAGAAGACCAGTGGCGCCGAGGGTGCGATGGCTGTCGACGACGAGTACGTGGTGAGGATGGCCGGCCCCTGGGACGGCCCCGTCAGGGTTGCCGAACGTCGGCCCGAGAGCTTCAAGCTTGTCACGCTCGAGGGTCACCTCGAAGCCGGGCAGATCGAGTTTCGAGCCGCCGCGCGAGATGATCAGATCGTGTTCGAGATCGAGAGCTGCGCCCGCAGCCGCGACCGACTCACCGACTTCCTCTACGACCGGTTGCGGATCAGCAAGGAGGTCCAGCTCCACATGTGGACTTCCACCCTGGAGCGTGTAGTAAAGGTCTCCGGCGGGAGGATGCTGGACGGGATCGAGATTCACACCTGCAAGGTGGACGTAGCCGCCAGTCACAGCTGACCGATGCGAGGCGCCCGACTCGGCCTGCGATCGGTCGAGCGCTCGCCCGCGGGGCTTCGAGCAAAGCTCGATTCGCTTGCCTCATTGAGGCCGAACTTCGCGCCCGGCGACCTGCCCTGGGTAGTTCGCGACCCGTGGCATGTCGATGACTACTGTCGTGAGCTCCCGCCGGAGTCGCCGGGCGAGCCGGTCGCCGGCGGACCCTTCGCGATCGCCGCGCAGTTGATCACGGAGTACGGATTCGTCGATCCGTCGCGGGTGCACGCCTATTACGACGCCGGGCAGCCCTTGGAGGGTCGCAACATGCTCCTGGAGATCCGCTACCTGGCGCTCAGGGTGTCAGTCGGCGTGCGGGTGATCAGGGTCTTCGACGAGCTCCGTCGCGAGGACGGCGGTCCGGTTCGGATCAAAGGTTGGGCTTATCAGACACTCGAAGGCCACTTCGAATGTGGCCAGATGGACTACCAGGTGTGGAAGTGGCTGGACACCGGCAGGGTGGAGTTCCGCATTTATGCGGTCTCTCAGCTGGCCGAGATCGATGACCCCTTCTTGTGGCTCGGTGTTCGGATCGTCGGCAGACGCGAGCAGGTCGCCTTCGCTCGGCGCTGTGGCGAGCTGATGGAGCGACTTGTAGACGAGCGACTATCGGTCGGCCTCGCGTAAGCGCTTTTTCGGCAGCGTCGCTGCGTGAGCGCTAAACGTGGGCACGACGTTGTCGACGAGGACGAGGCTAGAGCGAGGTGTGAGGACCCCGATGGGGGCGGGGGCGGGGGCGGCCCTGTCCGGCGATGCTCTACATGTCTCGTCAGAGCTGCCGTCTCCGCGCCCCGATCCCGGAGTTCTGATTCAGGAGTTTTTCTTCCGCGTCTTCTCGATCGCGGCGACGATGTCGGAGGCCTGCTGCCCGTACGCGCTGACCCGCTCGGCCGCCGACTTGACTTGGTCGAAGTCGAGCCTGTCGAAATCGAGCTTCGGCGCGGCCTTCGGCATCGACACACCGCGAAGTCGCTGGAGTGGATTCTTCGAGCGGCTAGTCAGTCGAGACCTGACGACGGCCCCGGCCGCCGCGCCGGCGAGCGCCATGCCTCCCGCGATCAGCGGGGTCCTGGCCCTCGAGGCCGCCTGTCCGACCGCCTGTCCAGCAGTCTTCGCCGTGTCCTTGACCGACTCGGCACCAGTCTGACTCTGCGCTGTCGATCGCGACGGCGCTCGCGGCCGCGATGTGCGGGTCCGCGATGTGCGGGTGCTTGTCGCTCGCCCCCCGTTCGAGCTCGTTCGCTTTGCCGTGCTGTTCTTGCCCGACCGCGAAGCGCTGGAACCGTTGCCGCTTGTTGAGCTCTTGTTCTTTGACTTTGTTTGCGCCATCTCTCTCCTCTACGCGTATGCAGCGTTCAACTGGCCGCGCACCTAGGCGCGAAGCAAGCGGTAGACGAGCGCGCCCGTCGCTCCGCCGGCCACCGCCGCTGCCGCAGCGGCACGCAAGGGCCCTGGTTTGATGCCTTTGAGTCGCTCGACCGCGGTCTGTCGAAGGTCTTGCATCCTGTGCCTACCGGTTCCTTGCCTTGGCCCCGGACCCGGCGCGCGGCTTGGGTGAGCGCTGCTTGGGCTTTGCGGCCCGACGCGTACGACCCGACTTCGCCGAGGTGCGTCGGGCGGCGTCACCCTCGATCTCCGAAACGGGGATCTCGTCGTGAGCCACGTCGGTGGCGAGCTGCGGGAGCAACTCGCCAATGAACTTTGCCATCCGCTCTTCGTCACTGCGGATGTCGCGGGCGAGCTTCGCGGTCTGCTTGTCGCCGACCGAGGTCGCGAGTGCATCGATCACGGTGTAGGTCGCGATCTCCTCGGCCTCCTCGCGGTATTCGACGCGGGCGTTATGGAGCATCTTTCCCTGCTCGCCCGAGCCCCTTGCGAGATGTAGCGGGCCCTGCGCGGCCGCCTTTGCCTTGCCGACGACACCCTGGACGCTCTGCGCTGCCTTGCTCGCGCCGTCCGGGCCGGGCAGCGAAACCGTCTCGGCCGTGCCGCCGAGTTGCTTGATCCGCTTGGCGACAGCGGTCGCATGCGACTTCGTCTCCTTGAGGTGCTTTTGCAGGCCCTTCTCGTAGTCGTCGCGAGTGGTCACCTCGAGGTGTGACTCGAGCGCGATCTCCAGCTGGCGCTCCTTGCCGTAGGCCTCGTTCAGCAGCTGCACAAGTTTCGTGTCTCTCTTGGTCTGATCAGACATCAGCCTCTCCCTTTTGTTGACAGGCTCGGCCGCCCATCGTTCAGATCAAAGTCCTACTTCGGTACGCATACCCGTGCATCGAAGAACTAATCGGATTGCGCACTGCGACCGGCGACTCCGGCCGCCGAGACGCCGTCCTCCTCAGCCTTCACCTCCAAGGGCTTGACCGCTGGGCCCTCGAGACCCGAGTCGTCGATCCCGAATCGCGAGCCGTCGCACGGACAGCACGAATGGCCCGTGAGTCCGAACTGTCCTTCCGGCGAGGCCAGAGACTCGCGTCGCTGTCGCGCGCAGTGTCGCGCAGCTCGGCTGCGCCGCCGAGAATCCGCATGATCGTGCGGATCCGACGGCGATCGGATAGAGGCGCCTCGGGCTCGCAATACCTCATGAGGGAGCGCCGTCGGCACCGCCGCCCAACACCGCTGATGACCCTGCACCGCGTGAATTCTCGATCGCCTCGAATAGGGTCGGAGTCGGATCGAATGCGAAGTTTGGGGCCGAGGTCAAGAACGAGGTTGCGGCCGACGGCGGCCTCAATGCCTGAGGCCGTTTTTCGATCGGTTCACCCGGACTGGGGGCGGGAAGAGTCTGATCGCGCGCCCCGGAGCTCGAGTCCGGCGCGAATTGACGGCTGATGCTTACTCCCGGAGTACTGGTTCTGGGCGGAGGTGGCATTCTGGGCGAGGCCTGGATGTCCGCGTTGCTTGCGGGCCTTGATGAGAGCGAGCGCTTTGACGCCCGCAGCTGCGGCTCCTACATCGGGACCTCTGCAGGGTCGATCGTCGCCGCACTGCTCTCGTCGGGTATAGCTCCGGGCTCACGGCTGGGTCGGATGCCAGAGCAGCCGGCGATGAGGGAGTCGTCTGACGCCGTCGGTCCCGCTTTCGGCGCAAAGGCAACGCACGCGGCAGCATCTTTGGGAGCCTTCGCGACAGGCGGCCTGGCCTGGCTCGCGTTACGCTCGAGTGAGCCGGCGGGGAAGCTGGCGCGGCGGGTAACGCTGGGCCGCGTGCCCCAGGGACGGCGCTCCCTTGCCTCGCTCGGACGTGAGCTCAAGCGGTGCGGGGTTTATTGGGACGGTCGCTTGCGTATCTGCGCCGTCGGGGTCGAGAGCGGGAGCCGGGTCATCTTCGACGGCTCGGGCGAGCCGGACGCCACGGTTAGCCAAGCGGTTGAGGCGTCCTGCGCGATCCCGGGGGTGTTTCGTCCGGTGGTGCTCAGCGGTGCCCGCTACGTCGACGGCGGCGTCTGGAGCCCGACAAACATGGATGTCGCCGAAGTCGAACGCGGAACCAGGGTGCTCTGTCTCAATCCGACGGGATCGAGCCGATCGCCCGCGGCAAGCGCGTATGGTGCGATCGCAGTGGTTTCTCGCGGCGTTGCCGGTCTTGAAGCGGCCGCGCTTCGCCGCAAGCGCGCCAACGTGCGCGTGATCTCACCTGACCGGTCATGCGTTGAGGCGATCGGCGGAAACCTGATGAATCCGTCAAACCGCGCCGCCGTGATCACCGCCGGGCTCGCACAGGGGCGACGCCTCGCTCGAGCTGGCAACGGTGGCTGACTCCGTTGTGACACTCGGCGGCCGCCCGTCGATCAGGACCTCCAGGCGCCCCGACCCTGGCTCTCACAGATTCCCCTGCGTCAATCAGACGAACGTTTGTTTGGAAGCGTCTATCGGCGGGTATCAGAAGACAACGGCAGCCATTGCTTTGCCGATTCGCGCTGCAACCTGCCAATCCGACCGGGAGCACAGGGGCGAGAGTGACGCGGTCACCTTGCACGGCCCGGGAGGCATCCAAACAGACAGGAGATCGGACTTATGGAAGCAGGAACAACGACCGGTGCCGTGCGCACCGACTCCGTCCGTCACAGCGGCGTCATCCGCCGCCTGACGACCGAGACCAAGCAGGCGTTCAAGACCACCGAGTTTTGGGCCATGGTCGGCGTCGTCGTGGCGATTCTGGTCAGCGCCGCCGCAATCAAGGGCGGCGACACCAGCGGGACCGATGAGTTCATCGCCCGCCAGGCATGGCTTTACGTCGCGATCGTCGCCGGCGCCTATCTGATCAGCCGCGGGCTGGCCAAGTCGGGGTCGAGCGATCCCTACACCGAGACGCACGAGGACAGCAACGGGAGTCGTCACTAGGCACTCAAAGCGCCGCGCGCCCGATTGTCGCAGCGCTGTCATTTGCGTTACCGGCCGGGGCCTGAAGGGCCTCGGCCGGATTTCACAGACCCGGGCTTGCCCGCGTGGGGCACGCCACACAGACGAAAGGCATCACGAACATGACCGAACCCGAAACCGACGAACGAACGTCCGGCGGGCTCGCCGGCAAGGCGGCCGGCAAAGCCAAGGAGTTGGCGGGAGAACTTACCCAAAACGACGACCTCGCCCGTGAGGGTAGGCTCCAGCAGGCTCAGGGAGAAGCCGCGGAGGAGGCCGCAGAGGCGCGGGTTGACGCCCACCAGGCAGACGCCGCGGCGCAGCTAGAGGAAGACAAGGTTGAGGCGGCCACGGAACGCCAGCGACTCGACCTCGAGGTCGAGCAGCGCCGCACCGAGGAGGTTGCGGAGGCCGACCGCGAGCGGACCGAGAATCAGGCTATACAGCGGGCCGCCGGCGAGATCAAGCAGGCCGAGGCGACGCGTAAGCGCGAGCAGACGCAAGCAGACCAGCGCGCCGAGGCCGCCGAGGCCAAGGAGCGGGATCTCAACGCCGAGGCGCTCGAGCTCGAACAAAAGGCGCGCGAGGCCGAGTCAAAGGCCGCCGCGCTCGACCCGAAGGAGACCCGATGACCGCGTTGAAGGCAATTCCCAAGGCCACCGTGAGCGGAGCGATCAAGTTGGCGCGGCTTCCCGCCGATACGGCGCTGCGTGCCGCCCCGGAGAGCGTTGCGTCCTCCGCGGGCCTCGCAGTCGACCGCGCCGATGCAGCGGTGAGAAGCGCCGCCGGCACTGCGCTGCGCGACCCGCAGTTGCGCGACGAGGCAAAGCGCCTGCACGAAGCCATCGCCGAGCGCCGGCGCGCGCGGGGATTGCGCGCGCGAGCGAGTGAGCGCATCGAAGAAGGCGAAGAGCGGGCCGAGACGGCACGCGCCGAGGCCGAGGAGCGCCGCAGGCTTGCCGATCAGGACGCGAAGCGCAAGCGCGAGCACGCCCAAAAGCGCCGCGAGCAAGAGCGGGCGGAGGCCAAGAAGGCCAAGAAACAGCGCAAGCGGGCCGCCCAGAAGAGGGCCGATAAGGAGCGGGACAAGCTCAAGGATCGGGCCCAGGCTGGACGCCTGGACGCGCTCGAGGCAAAGGCCGGCGCGCTCAAGGAGCGCGAGCGCGCGCTAACCGAGGCCGACGAAGCCCACCGGCTCGAGAATGCCGCCGCGCGGGCAAAGCAGGAGCGCAAGCGCGTGACCCGCGGCTTGGACTCGAACGGCCGCGACTAACGTCCACGCGGTGCCATGGCTGCGGATTAGCAGCCATGGCACCGCGATCCGGAGGGTCTGGTGACGTGCCGCGCACACGTCGCGGCCGTCCGAACTCGCATGGATAAGCCGTCCTCGGGATTCCCAGAGCGGTCTCGGACACCGTTTCGGGGGATTACTCCTCCGACGTGGGTTCGAATCCCCCCTCCGCTCGGAGCGCCAGCCCAGCTACGCGCCGGTGCGGTCGCGGTGCTTGCACCCCGGCCAGCAGCAGGGCCGGCGCTGACCTTCCTCCAGCTCCTCCTGGGTTCGGCGAATGCGGCGTTCTCGGGTCGTCTCCTGCTTCGCATCCTCGACCCAGCAGATGAACTCGTTGCGCGCCAAGGGCGTGATGTCCTTCCAGGCATCGAGTGCCGTGTGGTTGGCGATCAGCGCCTTGCGCAGGTCTGGGGGTAGCTTGTGCACCACCCCACCGGGCATTCGCTGGCTGCTCACAGGGCAAACGGTAGCGGGCTTGGAAGCCTGCGCCGTCGCGGTCGAACGTCAGCGCAGGTAGGCGGCTCGAACGACCCCCGTGCGCATACGCTGCGGGTGGTCGCCGACCTTGATCCGAGCGACCTCCCGCCCGGTCTTGAACGAGATCACCGCGACCCGGTCGTTGCCGGCGACCGAGACGAAGCAGTACTTGCCGTCCTCGCTCGACGCCGACCAGTAGGGGCCCTCGCCGACGTGGGTCGTGCGCTGCAGCCTGAATGGTTTTGTGGTCACGATCGCCGCGTAGCCGGACATCGTCCCGGCGACGCAGAGCTTCTTCCCGTCGGGGTCGATCGCCAGGCCGTGGTGGGCCGAGTCGAGCAGGAACTCCGTCCGCGGCAGGCCCTCGGCATCGGCGAGCGGCAGGTTGAGGACGCCGGCGACCCTGTCCTGCCTCAGGTCGTACTTGACGATCCCGAAGAAGAACGAGACCTGGAAGTAGACGTAGCGTTCGCTCGGGCTGATCGCCATCGGGCGCACGGCCGAGCTCATCCCCGGGTAGCCGGCCTCGGCCAGTTTCTGGCCCATGTCGATCGTCCTCAGGACCTCGAGTGTGCGAGCGTCGATCACCTCGAACACGCGAGTTCCCTTGGTCGCATCCTCCGAGGGGTCGTCGGTGTCGGTGTAGACGAAGCCGATGCTCGCGTGGTAGATCAGCTTTCCGTCCGCCGAGAAGTTGTTCTCGTGCGGCGAGTCGCCCGACGGAATGCGACCGACGATCGCGCCCGTACGGGTGTCGATGACGTCGATGACGTTGGCCGTCGATGCGGAGACCAGCAGTCGCCGCCCATTCCTCGAGATCGCCATGTGGTCGGCGCGATAGCCGTCGACCCTCGTCCGCCAGACGATCCGCTCGCGCTTCAGGTTGATCGCCACCACATCGGCGAAGCTCGGCCGCGAGAAGTAGACGAGCCTTCCGTCGGGGGAGGTGAAGCCGTCGTCGACGTATTGATTGTGACCCTCGCCGACGAGGTTGCGGATGTTGTCGAAGTAGAACGTCGCCAGCGGATCGGCTGCGATTTCGGCAAGACGCTGCTCGGCGTCAGGGATCACGTTGATGCGCTCGAGGCGCTTGAACGTGTGCGGGTCGACGAGGTCCGCGGTCCCGGCCCAGTTGTTGCTGACCACGAGCACGTCGTCGGTCCGGTCCTTGGCCACGGCCGTCGCCGTCGAGACAAGTGCACCGAGCGCGGCCAAGCTCGCGACCATCGACAGGACCCGGGTCAATCTTCCGATCACGCCCCGACCCTACCGGCCCTGCGAACTTTGGGTCCTTGCCCCGCGGGCGTCCAGAGCATAGGATCGGCCGACCTACCCGGAGGTTGACCATGCCCAAGTTCGCCCGGCGTCCTTCGCCGGCCCTCGTGATCTCTGTGATTGCTTTGATCGCGGCGGTCGGAGGCGGCTACGCGATCGGCGCAGCATCGAAAATCCAGACCAGCGAGATCGCCAAGCAGGCCGTGACCAACAAGAAGATCGCCAAGAAGACGATCAAGGCGAACCGGATCGCCAACGACACGCTCGGCGGCAAGCAGATCGACGAGAGCAAGCTCGGCACGGTTCCCAGCGCGAATACCGCGAGTAGCGCGGATTCCGCCGGCGTCGCGGGTACGGGTCGCTCGACGTTCAAGGACACCGCGACGACGATCGACGCGCCCTCCGGGGGCACCACCGTCCTCAGTCTCGACGTCCCGGCAGGGAGCTATCTGTTCATTGCCAAGGGTGTGCTCGCCAAGGCGCTCCCGACGCTGATCTCGTGCACGACGGCCGCCGGCGGGGACAGCGACACGTCGTCGATGCACATCGACGCGGCGGCCAACAACACGGTCGTGAACACGGTCGCGCACACGTTCGGCGCGGCCGGGACCGCCGTGTTCCAGTGCAGTAACCCGGCAGACGGCCCGCTGTTCGTGACCAACGCCAAGCTCACCGCGATCCCGTTCGCGGACCTGGAGAACGTGGCGGCACCCTAACCGGGCCGCGTCAGCCGAGGACATCGACCCCGCGAATGACGGCGGCTTTGACTAGCCGCCCGCCGCGCTTGCCCGTTCGCGTTCGGCCTCGCGGAGCTCGATCCGGCGGATCTTGCCGGTCAGGGTCTTCGGGAGCTCGTCGGTGAACTCGATCCGGCGCGGATAGGCGTAGGCGCTGAGGCGCTCGCGGACGAACCGCTGGATCTCGGTCGCCAGCTCGTCGGATGGCTCGTGTCCCTGGGTGAGGACGATGAACGCCTTAACCACGTTGCCCTTGACCTCGTCCGGTGAGGCCACCGCCGCGGCCTCGCGGACCGCGGGATGCTCGATGCAGGCCGACTCGACCTCGAACGGGCCGATCCGGTAGCCCGCGGCGATGATCACGTCGTCGGCGCGCCCCGAGTACCAGACGTAGCCATCAGGATCCATTGTCGCGGCGTCCTTGGTGTGAAACCAGTCGCCGCCGAAGACCTCCTCGCTGGCCTCGGGCAGATTCCAATACCCGAGCGGGTAGTGCGGGTTCGAGCGCGCCCGGAGGCAGATCTCGCCGCGCTCGCCTTGCGCGACCGGGTTCTCGTCCGCGTCGAGGATCTGCACGTCCCAGCCGGGCATCGGGCGGCCCATCGAACCCTCGCGGACCTCCATGAAGGGGAAGTTCGCGCACAGGGGATAGGACTCGGTGAGCCCGTAGTAGTCGAGCACGGTTACCCCGTACTGGTCGCGAAACCAGCGGATCGCCTCGGGATTGAGCGGCTCCCCCGCCGAGCAGACGATCCTGAACTCCTGCGGGTAGCGCTCGCTGGCGTCCTCGATCGCCATCATCGCCCGCATCGCGGTCGGGGTCGTGAACACGTTGGTGACCCGGTGGCGGGAGAGGAAGTCGAGCTGGTCGGCCGGTACGAAACCCGCCTCGCGCTGAAGCACGTACTGGACCGCGCCGAGGCGCCAGGGGCCGAGCAGCGGGGCGATCCCTGCCGCCCAGGCCCACTCGCCCATGCCGTGGAAGCGCTCGCCGTCGCGGACGTCGTGGCAGTAGGTGAACTCCTCGTGTCCGAGGATGTAGCGATGCGCGTGGACGATGCCCTTCGCCATCCCGGTGGTGCCCGAGGTGTAGTACAGCTGCGCCGGATCGTCGGCCGAGGTGTCCTCGCAGATCGGATCGGTCGGCAACCCCGCCAACAGGCCGCCACCCTGATCGAGGCGAAGGATCTCGTTGACCATGGAGGCGTCGAAGCGGCCCGCGTTTGCCGCATCGGTGATCAGCAGCTTTGGACTCGCGTCACCGAGCCGGTGGCGGATCGCGTCGTCGCCGTAGAGCACGGACATCGAGAGCAGGATCGCTCCGAGCTTCCAGGCTCCGAAGAAGACCGCCGCGGTCTCGGGAGTGGGGGGAAGGACGACGGCGACCCGGTCGCCTTTGGAGACCCCGTGCTCGTGCAGCAGGTGAGCTGCCTGATTGGCGAGGTCCTGCAGTTCGCCCCAGTCGAGCTCGCGCTGCTCGCCGTCGTACCGCTCCCAGACCATCGCCGGCTTGTCCCGCGGGTGCTTGTCGCAGACGTCGGCCGCGATGTTGTATCGCTCCGGCACATCCCACTCGTGCTCCGCACACGCCTGCTCATAGCGTTCGGGTGTAGGTCCAGCTGTGATCTTCCTCAGCGGCTCCCTGGCTGCCTGGCCCTGGTCGTGGTGCTCAGACCTTATCCGGCGTCAACGGCTAGCCTGGGGTGAGCAATCTGGCGATGAGCGCGAACGCAAGGCGACCCGGATGAGGAGTGGAGCGAGATGAGCAAGTACGCAGTCGTTAACCCGGCCACCAGCGAGACGGTCAAGGAGTATCCCGAGATCTCCGATCAGGACCTCTCCGGGGCGATCTCGGCGGCGGACGACGCCCACCGGAACTGGTCGCTGAAGACGTCCGTTTCGGACCGAGCCGCGTTGGTCAAGCGGGTGGCGGAGCTTCACACCGAGCGCAGGGAGATGCTGGCGGAGATCGCGGTGCGGGAGATGGGCAAGCCGAAGGAGCAGGCTCTCGGCGAGGTCGATTTCTGCGCCGACATCTACGGCTACTACGCCGACAACGCGGAGGACTTCCTCAAGGATGAGCCGATCAAGCTGCTGGCGGGCGATGGCACGGCCCTCATCCGTCGGTCGTCGGTGGGTCCCCTGCTGGGAATCATGCCCTGGAATTTCCCCTACTACCAGGTGGCCCGCTTCGCGGGGCCGAACCTCGTCGTCGGCAACACGGTCCTGCTCAAGCCGGCGCACCAATGCCCCGAATCGGCAGAGGCGATGCAGGAGATATTCCGGGAGGCCGGCTTTCCCGACGGTGCCTATCAGACCATCCTCGCCTCGAACGATCAGATCGCGGAGGTGATCGCCGATCCGCGGATCCGGGGTGTCTCGCTGACCGGTTCCGAGCGCGCCGGAGCCGCCGTCGCGGAGATCGCCGGGCGCAACTTGAAGAAGGTCGTGCTCGAGCTCGGCGGGTCCGATCCGTTCATCCTCCTGGGAGCCGAGGACATGGAGGCGGCGGTCGAGGCCGCGGTCGCCGGCCGCCTCGACAACACGGGCCAGTCCTGCAATGCCGCAAAGCGGTTCATCGTCGCCGACGGGCTCTACGACGACTTCCTCGAGAAGTTCACGGCAAAGATGACCGCTTCCGAGCCCAGCGATCCGACGTCCGAGGACGCGGAGTTGGGGCCGCTTTCGTCTGACGCCGCGGCGGAGACCCTGCAGGACCAGCTCGATCGCGCGGTCGCCCAGGGCGCGGAGATAGCCGCCGGCGGAAATCGGAACGGCAACTACTTCTCGGGCACCGTCCTGGTCGGGGTGAGCCCGGACAACGACGCCTACCGCGAGGAGTTCTTCGGGCCGGTCGCGAGCGTGTACCGGGTCGGCTCCGAGGAGGAGGCGATCGAGCTGGCGAACGACACGCCGTTCGGACTCGGTTCATACGTCTTCTCAGACGATCCGGACCAGGCGCTCCGAGTCGCGGACGGCCTCGATACGGGGATGGTCTATGTCAACGGGGTGCTCGCCGACGGAGCCGAGCTGCCGTTCGGCGGCGTCAAGCGCTCGGGCTTCGGCCGCGAGCTTGGCCGCTACGGCATCGAGGAGTTCGTCAACAAGAAGCTGATCCGCGTGATGAAGTAGTCCGGGAGCGTCAGCGGCTGCGCTTGGCGGCCGTCCTTCGCTTCGCCGGCGTCTTTCGCCTGGCGGCCGTCTTGCTCTTCGCGGTAGAGCTCTTCGATGATCGCGAACCGCGGGACGGCTTACGAGAATCGGACGCGCTCCGGTGCGCCGCATCGCCCTCGATCTCCGAGACCGGGACCTCGTCGTGGGCGACGTCGATCGCGAGCTGGGGGATGAGATCGGCGATGAACTTCGCCATCCGCTCCTCCTCGCGGCGGATGTCGCGGGCGAGCTTCGCGGTCTGCTTGTCGCCGACGGAGGTCGCGAGGGCGTCGATCACCATGTAGGTCGCGATCTCCTCGGCCTCGTCGCGATACTCGATCCGGGCGTTATGGAGCATCTTCTCCTGCTCTCCGGAGCCACGAGCCAAATGGATCGGCCCTTGCGCAGCCGCCTTCGCCTTCCCGATCACGCCTTGCACGGCCTGTGCGGCCTTTCCCGCGCCTTCAGGGCCGGGAACGGTCACCGTCTCGGCGGTTCCGCCGAGTTGCTCGATCCTCCGCGCGACCTTGGTCGCATGCGACTTCGTCTCCTTCAGATGCTGTCGAAGTCGTTTCTCGTAGTCGGCCCGCGACGTGACTTGGAGGTGCGTCTCGAGAGCCGTCTCCAGTTGCCTCTCCTTGCCATATGCCTGGTTCAGCAACCCAACCAGCTTCTTGTCACGTTCATTCAGGTCGGCCATTTTCAGCTCCTCTCGTTGATCTCTGCGAGAGCGCCTAGCCGTGCTTTTTGCGGGCCTTCTCCGCAGCGGCCGCGACGTCCGCGGCTTGCTGACCGAAGGCGCTGACCCGCTCGGCCGTCGACTTGATTGTCCCGAGGTCGACCTTGCTCAGGTCGAGCTTTCCGTTCGGCTTCGGCAGCGAAACTCGCCGCAACCGCTGCATCGGGCCCTTCGAGGCGGTGGCGCGCTGGTTGACGAGGAACGCCGCGGCCCCACCGGCCAGCGCGGCGCCGCCGGCGATCAGTGGGGTCTTGGCCTTCGAAGCGGCGGCTGCCATCGTTCGTCCGGCGGGCTTGGGGGAGCCGTTCCCGTGCGCAGCCCCCGTATTTGAGCTCTTCGCCTTTGTCTGCCGAGTTCGAGTCTTCGTCTGCTGTGCCATCTGCGCTCCTTGGGTTGATCCTCGGAAGCCCGGATACCCAGATTGGAAGCGCCTAGTCACGAAAGCGATGATTTCCCGCTCCCGTCCCGGTCTCAAGATCGAAGCTCAACAAGAGGAGGAAGACAATGTTCGAGAACACGAAAGCGTTCAGCGGCTTCTCGGTCGACGACATCCCGCGGGCGCAACAGTTCTACGGCGAGACACTGGGGCTGAAGGTGAGCGAGGAGAACGGGATGCTGACCCTGAACCTCGCCGGCGATCGGCCGACGCTCGTCTACCCGAAGGACGACCACGAGCCGGCTTCGTTCACGATCCTCAACTTCCAGGTCGAGGACGTCGAGGCCACGGTCGAGGCGCTGTCCGAGCGCGGGGTGAGCCTCGAGCGCTACGAGGGAACCGAGCTCGAGACCGACGAGAAGGGGGTCTTTCGCGGCGGAGGGCCGCTGATCGCCTGGTTCAAGGACCCGGCCGGCAACGTGCTCTCGGTGATCGAACAGGGCTGACGGCGCACGCTTCTGGCTCTCCGCCGGCGCTAGGTGGTCTGCTGCTGCTTGGGCTCGGAGCGCGGCTCGAGCTGGATCTCGCGCTCCGCCCGCGGGACCTCGGCCTCGATCTCACGGCTGCGCTCGCGCTCGGCGTTGAGCTCGACCCCGAACAGCAGCGCGAGGTTCGTGATCCACATCCAGACCAGCAGCGAGACGACACCGCCGAGCGTGCCGTACGTCTTGTCATAGGAACCGAAGCTGGCGACGTAGAAGGCGAACAGCGCCGAGGCGATCAGCCAGACCACGACCGCAAAGAGCGCGCCCGGGGTGATGAATCGAAAGCCCGGCAGCTTGACGTTCGGGGTCGCGTAGTAGAGCACGGAGAACATCAGCACAACGACCGCGAGCAGCACCGGCCACTTGGCGATGTCCCAGATCTGCAGCGCCGTGTCGCCGATGCCGATTGAGTCCCCGACCGCCTCGACGATCGGCCCGGTGAGAACGAGCGAGAGCGCGACCACTGCGAGCATGATCACCATCGCCAGCGTGATCAGGATCTGCAATGGCCGGAGCTTGAAGAACGGTCGCCCCTCCGGGGTTTCCCAGGCGACGTTGCACGCCCGGGTAAACGCCCCCACGTAGCCCGATGCCGACCAGAGCGCGACCGCCAAGCCGACGAAGAACAGGATCCCGGCGGCGCCCTGGTTCGAGGTGATCGATTCGATCGGGCCCGAGAACGTCTCTGCGGCCGACTCGGGTCCGATCTGGGTGACGATGTCGGTGATCTGGGTCGTGGTCGTCTGCGGGTCCCCGAACAGCCCCAGCACCGATACGAGGGCGATCAGGGCGGGGAACAGGGAGAGGAGTCCGTAGTAGGTCAGTGCAGCAGCCCAGTCACTGAGGTTGTCCTCCTGAAACTCGGTCGCGGTTCGCTTCAGCGTCGGCCACAGGCCGCTCCGGCGCTCGACCCCTTCAGGAGCGTAGTCGGCGCGTCTCGGCGCGACGTCCTCGCGGACCTCCTCGTCGTGCTCCCTGCGCTCCCGGCCCTGGCGCTCCATCACGCCCGGCCTAGCGACGCCGCAGGACGACGACGATTGTCAGCGCCGCGACCGTCCCGACAGCCACCGGGACCGGGTTCGCGCGGACGGTGGCAAGAGCCCGACCGGCCATCGTCTCTGCCCGCTGCGGCGCCTCGCCGAGCGTTCGCTTTGCCGCTTCCGCGGTCTGCGTCGCTTTCTCCTCGGCGGCCTGCTTGGTGTCCTGCACTTTGGCCTTGGCCTGCTTCTTGACATCCGTCTTCTCCGCCAGCGCCGCAACGGTCTCGCCGAGCTGCTCGCGAGTCTCTGCGACCTCGGCCTCGATCTCCTCCGGAGACCTCGACGCTTGCTTCGACTCCGCCTTGTCCTCAGCCATGTCGGCCCTCCTTGACGCCGGTTTTCGCGGCGTCGATATCCCGCTTCGTGCTCTGGATCGCCCGCTCCGGCAGCGGCGGAGCTCCTTCCTCAACCTGTCGCCTGCCGGCGAGCGCCAATCCGCCCGCGGCGAGCGCGTAGACCGCCGCTACGATCAGCGCCGCCAGCCAGTCGGCGATTGCGGTCCCAAGCAGCAGGATCGCCCCCGCGGTCAGGGCCGCGAGCGCGAACAGCCCGGCTATCCCGGCGGCCCCGAACGCGCCGGCGCCGACACCCAAGCGCTTGCCCTTCTCGGCTACCTCCGCCTTTGCCAACTCGACTTCCCTACGGGCGAGCTCGGACGTCTGCTCCGAGAGCCGCTGCACGAGTTCGCTGACCGAGGCTTGCTCTTGTGAGCTCATCGTCCGGGAGGTACCCACTCGAGCGGCGCCGTATCGCTATCCGCACTGCGGCCGGCCCGGTTCTCACTCCTCCTGGATCGGCAGGGCAGACGAGCGCGGAGACCTGGACGCCGACCCTCGTTGGGGATGACGTTGGGCCGACGGGCGCTTGATCTCCCCGGACAGAACCCCCCGCAGTGAAGCGGAATTGCTCTCCGAGTCCAGGCCTCCGCGCTCGCCTGAGCCGCCGATACCCCGGCCGGGGCGGGGTAAACGCGTTCTACTCCGCGTACGGATCGTCCTCGCCCGCGAGCTGCAAAGCGCATTCCTTGACAGTCTCGAAGTGGCGTTCCTGGATTGGCAGCGCCCACTGCACGAGCTCGTCGACCTTCTGTTCGTTGGCCTTCTCGTTGAGCTTTCCGAGCACCGCCCAGTGGCCGACCTCACCGGCCTCGGCCATGGTCAGGAACTCGAAGCCGTCGAGCCCGTCGGAGTCTGAACCGAGGTAGGTGGTCATCATCTCCTCGGCCTCTGACTTCGTCTCGCGGGCCTTGTCGAGGATCGCGGTCTTCTTGCCCTCGCGTTCGTCCGCGAGCTCGACACAGCGCCGCTCGGTTTCCTCCGCCTCGGCGCGCATCTCCTGCAGTCGCTGCTTCACGTCCTCGTCGTCGACCAGCCCCTCGACTTGCTCGGTCGCTCCCTGCGCTGCCTGTGCGAGCCCCAGCACCTCGGCGAGCTTCTCCTCCAGCGTGTTGACCTCGGCCATCTCTCCTCCGTTCATCAGTTAAGGACCGGTGCAGGAAAAAGAGAACCCTCCCCCGGGGTGGGGAGGGCTCTCTGTGGCACCCCCGTCAGCCGACATCTGGCTGCTTCAGGTACGCCGCTCCAGATCCGCGACCTCGTCGGCCTTGTGGTCGGCGCGGTCCTGGGCGCGGTCAAGCTCGTCCTTCTTTTCGCCCTTGAGCTGCTCCTTGCGACCCTGCTCGCGGGTCTTGCGATCTCCCGCGAGGTCTCCGGCGACCTCCTTGGCCCGGCCGGTGATCTTGTCGATCAGGCTCATAGTTCCTCCTCGATCGTCTTCAACATCTCTTCTTCCAGGTTCCCCCGGGCTCATACCCGGTCCGCTCCGCCGCTAACGCCGTCGGCGGGTGATCGTCCTGCCAGGCGACCGCGGAAGCCTGGACGCCGCGCCCTCGCTGGGGATTGCATGAAACCGAGGGTTGGTCGTTTGTCCCGAGCAGGAACCGCCGAGGCGGTAAAAGCTGCTCGAATCCAGGCCTCCGCGCTCGCCTGATCGGTCCATACCCGTCGCGGGGTCGCCCAAAACCCTTCTCGCGTCCCGCTCAGCGGGCGTTTCCGGAACTAGCCCTTCTTGCCCGCCACGGCGCGCTGGAGCTGCGCCTTGCTCATCTTCGAGCGCCCCTCGATCCCGAGCTGCTTGGCCTCGTTGTAGAGCTGCTCACGGGTCCGCCCGCGCGGCCCTGACCGACCGGAGCGCTTACCGCCCCGGCGCCCCGACGAGATGTCCTCGACCGAGCTGCGAGAGCGCTGGCGTGACTCGCCCGAACGGGCCCGCTCCTTGTTCACGGTCCGCGCGGCGATCTCCTCGGCACGCCCCTCGGAGGCGCCGCGGTCGAGCTCGCCCTCCTTGATGTGCTCGTACTGGCGAGCGCGCTTGCTTCCCTTCCTCACTCCTCTCGGAGGCATCGGTCTCTCCTTCCGATTCGACCCCCTCGATACCCGAAACGCGATCAATCAATCGGGCTCTGCACGGCCACCGCGAGCGAGTCGGCCTCCTGAATCCCCTCTCGGTCGTCGAGCGGACGGGCCCAGAGCTCGTCGACCAGGACGACGATCAGCGACAGGATCGGCACGGCGACGAAGAGCCCGACGAAGCCGAACAGCTTGCCGACGATCACGACGCCGATCGCGACCATCGCCGGATGCAGCTTGACCCGCTGCGCCATCACCAGCGGGATCGTCACGTTGCTCTCCAGCTGCTGGATCAGGACGTAGACCCCGAGCACGAGCGCCGCCTTGCCCGGCGAGTAGCTGAGCGCGAACAGCACCGGTGGGATCGCGCCGGCGATCGCGCCGAAGTAGGGGATCACGACCAGCAGCGCGGAGAGGACGGCGAAGAAGATCGCGAAGTCGATGCCGATCACGAGCAGCGCGACGTAGAGCAGCACCCCGGTGATCACCATGTCGATAAGCACCCCCTGCATCCAGCCGATCCAGGCCGTTCGCAGGCGGTCCATCGCCTGCCGGGTCGCCTCGCGGCGCGCGGGCTTGACCAGCGACAGGGCGCCGTCGAGCAGCGGCCGCGGGCTCGCCGCCATGTAGTAGGCGGTGAGCACGATCACCAACAGGATCGCCAGCGCGCCGGCGACGTCGACCCCGACCGAGGCGAGCGGAGCGAGCAGGCGCGCCGGGTCCTCGGTGTACTGCTCCAGGAACGACTGGATCGACTCTCCTGTCTGCTCCGGCGAGCTTCCCGCCAGGGCGCCGATCTTGGTGCTGAGTTCGTCGACGATCCCGGGGATGTCCTCGACCAGCCGCTCGCCCTGCTCGACCAGCGGCGGCACCAGCAGCGCCAGCAGGCCCGCGAGGGCGGCGACCCCCGCGAGCAGGGCCGCGAGCGCTCCGACCGGTCTCGGAAGCCCACGACGCTCGAGCCGGCTCGCTGCCGCGGAGAGCGGGATCGCGACCAGGATCGTGACCAGGACCGCGACCAAGAGCGTGACCAGCTGCTGGAACAGAAGGCCGAAGACCAGCAGCCCGGCCGCCAGCAGGACGGCGCCGTAAGCGGGGTGGAGCTGCCGATGATCGAGCACACCCACCGGATACCCCTTCAACGCGCGGGCCAATCGCGCCGAGTCGCGAGAGAGGTGTCCCGCGAATAGGAGCCGACCCGCCGGGTAGGTACCGAATAGCAAGGCACGGGAAGCAGCCACGAGAGGAGAGCTGATGGGCGAAGAGCTTCAGGGCAAGCGGATCGCGTTCCTGGTCGCCAACGAGGGCGTCGAGCAGGTCGAGTTGACCGAGCCGTGGGAGGCGATCGGCGCAGCGGGCGCCGAGCGGGAGTTGATCGCCCCCGAGGAGGGCGAGGTGCAGGCCTTCGACCACCTCGACAAGGCGGACACGTTCGCGGTCGATCGCGATCTCGACGACGCCGATCCCGACAGCTACGACGGCCTTCTGCTTCCGGGCGGGGTCGCGAACCCGGACCTGCTTCGCGCCGACGAGCGGGCGGTCGGTTTCGTGCGGGCGTTCTTCGAATCCGGCAAGCCGGTGGCGGCGATCTGCCACGCGCCGTGGACGCTGATCGAGGCTGGGGTCGTCGACGGCCGGACCCTGACGTCATGGCCGAGCCTGCGGACCGACATCCGCAATGCCGGCGGCACTTGGGTCGACGAGGAGGTCCATACCGACGCCGGCTTGGTCACCAGCCGCAAGCCGGAGGACCTCGAGGCCTTCTGCTCGAAGGCGGTGGAGGAGTTCGCGGAGGGTGTTCACCGCAAGCAGCGGGAGGCGACCCTCGGTGCGAGGTAGCGCGAGGAGAGGAGAATCGAGATGACCGTCGTTTTGATCGTCGCGGCGATCGTGCTCGTGATCGTGCTGGTCGTGGTCGCGGTCAGGTCGGGGCGGGCCAATCACGAACGCCGATCCCGAGAGGCGGGGGCCCTGCGGGAGCGTGCAGAGCTCGAGCACGCCGAAGCCGATCGAGAGCACGCTGCAGCCGCCGAGCAGGCCGCACGAGCCGAGCGCGAGAGCGCCGAGGCGGAGGAGCGCGCTCTGCGTGCGCGCCGCCAGTCACAGGCGGCGGCGTCTCGAGAGGAGAAGGCGGCGCGAATCGACCCCGACAGCGAGGACGACGCGAGGGAAAGGGACTATTAGGGGACGATCTCGAGCACCGTGTCGCTGCGGGTCAGCTCGAGCAGCTTCGAGACCTGCTCGGCCGGTGCCGAGATCTGAAACCGCCAGCCTCCGGCGCGGGCGCGGGCGGCGGCGCTGAGCAGGACGCGGAGGCCGGTCGAATCGATGAACCCGACGGCGGTCATCTGGATGACGATCAGCTCGGGGTTGGTCGATTCGGCCTCCGCGAGGCGGGCCTCGAGCACGGGCGCCGTAGCCAGGTCGAGCTCGCCGTCCGGGGTCAGTATCACCTCGCCATTGTCCCGCTCGTCGATCTCGACTGAGAACTCGCCCATCTCGGCGCCAAGAATATCCGCGTGAGCCGCCGGGCGCGGAACCGCGATCAGCGGGGCGGGGGGGCTTGCTCGCGCTCGGCGGCGAGGATCCGCAGCCGGTCGAGCACCCTTCGCAGCAGGCGGGAGACCTGCATCTGCGAGGTGCCGAGTCGTTCGGCGATCTCGCGCTGGGGCAGCTCGGCGCCGAACCTCATCTCGAGCAACTCGCGTTCCTCGGGCGAGAGCTTGTCGACCACGTGCTGGAGCGCTTCGCGGTAATCGACCGCGTCGAACCCCGGGTCGATGCTCCCCGCCGCCTCGATCAACGGCAGGTCCTCGTCCTCCGAAGCCCCGGCCGGCGCGTCGAGCGAGAGCGCCTGCGACTCGTGCCTCGCCGTCAGCGCGTCGAGCACCTCGTCCAGCGAAAGCCCCATGTGCTCGGCCAGCTCCTCGGCGGTCGGAGAGCGCTGGAGCTCCTGGTTCAGCCGCTCGATCGCCGACTTGGTCTCCAGCACCCGCTCCTTCAACCCGCGCGGGAGGTGCACGGACCAGCCGTGGTCGCGGAAGTGGCGCCGCAGCTCGCCGAGGATCGTCGGCACGGCGAAGGTCGAGAACGGCACGCCCCGGTCGGGGTCGTAGCGGTTCGCCGCGTTGACAAGCCCCAGGCTCGCCACCTGGATCAGGTCGTCGATCGGTTCGCCGCTGGCCCGGTAGCGGAGCGCGAGCGCCCTCGCCAGCCCCTGGTGACGTTCGATCAGCAGCTCACGCGCCCGCGGGTCGGTTGCTGCGCGGCGCTCGAGCACGCGATCGTCGGCGAGCACGGCCGGGACGGCGGCTGTCGCCGGCCCGTCCTCCTGACGATCGTCCGCTCCGCTCGACCGCAGGGCTCTGCGTGCCATTGCCCGGGATGGTAGTGGGGCGGCTCAGGCCAACAGGCGGATCACCGCGCTCTCGATCGCCTCACGCTCCGGAAACACCTCGGGACCGTCGGCGGACTGGAGCTCATCGACCACCGCGCCGAGTCGATCCCCGGCCAGGAAGCGATCGACGACACGGGGGTCGATGTAGGACGCGCGGCACACGGTCGGGGTGTTGCCGAGATAGCGGGCGACGTTGGCAACCACCCGGGAGACGGCCCGCTTGCGCGCGGTCTTGGTTTCGGCTCGCGGAGCCTCGATCGCGAGGCCGACCGCGGCGAGCACGGTCGCGTTCCAAGTCCGGAAGTCCTTGGCGCTGAAGTCGCCCTCGGCATGGATGGAGATGTACTCGTTCACGTCCTCCGCCCGGATCGGCAGCCACTCCCTTCCCGCCCGGTAGACGAGCAATTGCGAGCCGTGCCGGTTGCGCTTCAGCGCCTTCAGGGTCGGGATCGAGATCGGGTCGCGGATTTCGTGCACGAGACGCTGCGAGCCCTTGCCCGGATAGGCGAACATCGCGCTGCCACGCTTGAAGTCCAGGTGCCGCCGGCGCAGGGTGGTCAGGCCGTAGGTCGAGTTCTCGGCCAGGTACTCCTCGCCGCCAACCCGGAAGAACCCCAGGTCGAGCAGACGGGTGGCGCAGCCGAGGACCCGATCGCGGACCAGGCCCCGGAGGCCGAGGTCGTTGCGGACCGCGGCGCGCAGCGGCTCGAGCGAGCGGGCGAAATCGATCATCCGGTCGAACTTCTCGCGGTCCCGCCGCTTGCGCCAGTCCTCGTGGTAGAGGTACTGCTTGCGCCCGGCGTCGTCGTAACCGGTCGCCTGCAGGTGCCCCTTCTCGTCGACGCAGATCCAGACGTCCCGCCACGCGGGAGGCACGGCGAGCGAGTCGATCCGGGCCCGGGTCTCGGGGTCGGTCACGAGCCCGCCCGTGTCCTGTCGCTGATAGCTGAACCCGCGACCCCGGCGAACCCGTTCGATTCCGGGGTCTGAGCAGTCGACCCGTCGCAGGCGGGCCACTCAACCGGGGGCCGGCCGCAGCCCTCGGCCCTGCTCGCGGTGCGCTCGGCGCTGACCGGCAGTTCGCCGCGTGCGTGCCAGCCGCGGCAGCCGCTGGATCGCCACCAAGGCCGCATCGTCGTCGCCCCCCGAGGGGCAGAACTCGTCCAGTGCCCGCTCGACGCTGCGAACCGTCGTCGCAGGATCGGTCGCGGTCACGACCCGCTCCCGCAACCGCTTGTCGCCGAACCTTTCGTTCTCGCCCTTCGCCTCGGGAACACCGTCGGTGAAGAGAATGAGCTGATCGCCCGCGGCCAGCGAGACCCTTGCGACCGGCCAGCTCGGGGACTCGAACACACCGAGCAGTGGACCCGGGCTTCCCACCTCCCGGATCTCACCCCGGCGACTGCTCAGATGCAGCGGCAGCGGGTGCCCCGCGCTGAGCACGAGCACCTCGGCCGGGTCGCTTGCGGAGTCCGGAAGCAGTGCCAGGGCGACGCTGCAGAGCTCGTTCTTGCCGTGCTCGAGGAAGGCCTCGTGCAACCGCCCCAGCGATTGCTCCGCGTCGTTCGTGAGCGCCGCGGCGGTGCGCAGCGTGTAGCGGGCCAGCGCCGTCAGCGACGCCGCCGCCGCCCCCCGACCGGCGACGTCGCCGATCGCCAGCAGCCAGCCGTCATCGACGCGAAAGGCGTCATAGAAGTCCCCGCCGACCTGGGTCACCTCACCGGCCGACCTGTACATCGAAGCCAGGTCCCATCCCGAGATCGCCGGAAAAGCAGCCGGCCGAAGGCCGAGCTGGAGCAGCTCGGCGATCTCGGCCTCCTCGGTTGCCAGCCGGGCGTTCTCGACCGCGAGCCCGGCCCGCGCTCCGATCTCCGCGGCGAGCGCGAGATCACTCGAATCGAAGCTGCGCGAGCCACTGCGGTTGGCGTAGGTGATCACGCCGAGGACCTTGGCGCCGGCGACCAGCGGGACAATCAACGCCGAGTGCATCCCGAGCGCCGCCAAGGGTTCCGCGGGAGCGGCGTCGTCCGCCTGGGCAGGGTGTTGCCCTCCGATCTCGAGCAGCTCGGGCGCTCCGCCGCGAAATGCCCGCGAGATCGGGTGCTCGGTGTCGAAGTGGATCGGATGCTCGGTCTGCGGCCGTTGCAGCGGCCCCTCCCGGTCCGGGTCCGCGGCGGCGATCGCCGCCGGCTTGAGCTGGCCCTGTTCGCCCGGGACGTAGACGGCGCAGAAGTCCGCGAATCGGGGGACGGCGAACTCGGCGATCCCCTTCAGGGTCTGCTCGTCGTCCCGGGTGGAGTCGAGCAGCTGCGCGATCTCCGAAAGGACCGTGGTCGCGAACTCGGCCTGCTTGATCGAGGTCACGTCGTGGACCGTGGTGACGCCGAAGAGCAGCTCGCCGCCGGCTCCGGTGATCGGCTCGTAGCGGATCTCCGCCCAGGATCGCTCTCCACTGGCCCCCGTGGCCCGCGCCACCGCGCGCCAGCTCTGGTTCGGCGCGGCGGTGCGGGCGAGCACGTCGGCCGTCGCCCCCATCGGCGCGCCGGCCTCGTCGTGCAATCGCACGCCCTCCAGCGCGGACTCCGGCGAGTCGAGCAGGGCGTCGACGTCGTCGCGCGAGAGCCAGCGCGCAGCGGCCCGGTTGGCGAACACGATTCGAGCCTCGGCGTCGTGGACGATCACCGCCTCGTCGACCAGGTTCATCACCGCGTCCAGCCTTCGCTCCACGCTGTCGAGGTCGGAAAACAGACCCGCGTTGTCCAACGCGAGCGCGATCCGGCCCGACATCACCTCGGCGAACCTGACGTCCCGGCGCTCCAGCGTGCGTCCCGAGTGCCGGGTGGTGATCAGGGTCAGGGTCGCGAGCGTCCGCCCGCGCGCGTAGAGCGGCACGATCACGAACGAGCAGACGCCGAGCGAGCGCACGAACTCGAGATCCGGGCCGTCGTCATGAGCTACTTCACTCAGGATCGCGTCGGCAGCCCGGGGCACGAAGTGCGACGCCGGCCGGCTGCCGCGCCCGCTCTGCTGAAGGTAGTCGGGGATCGACGGGCGCCGATCACGGATTCGGCACTCGACCAGGCCCGGATCCGGAACTCCCTCGGCGCGCACGGCCATCCGGGTCATCCCCGCGACGCCGATCGCGTCGATGATGCAGATGTCGGCCAGCGAGGGGACGATCAGCCCGGTCACCCGGGCCAGCGTCTGATCGAGCGCCAGCGAGCCGTCCGCGATTCCGCCGATCTCGTCGAGCAGCTCCAGGCGCCGGCCGTCTGCCAGCGAGCGCCAGCGCACGGCGGCGACCGCGACCGCGACCAGGCCGCCGACCAGGACCACGGCCGATCTCGCGTTGTGCTCGGGATCTCCCCAGAGCCCGTTCCAGCCTCCGCTGGCGATCGATGCGGCGAGCGCCAGCAGCGCCACCGCGGAGGTCGCCTGTGCCGACCCGCTCAGCGCCACCAGCAGCGGCGGGAGCACGAACGCGCCGGCCATCGACTGACCCTTGCCGAGCAGCGCGTCCACCGCGACCAGGCAGCCCAGCAGGAGAACGCCGAGAGCGGCCGCGGCCAACTGCCGCGCGTCGGGCCGGTGCCGGAATGCCTCTGCGACGCCGGTAAGCGATGGCAGATGCCCCTGCAGCTCCTGCGACCGCGACGCCACGTCAACAGCTTAGATCGGGAACCGGGCCAGGCGCGGGCTCAGCCGGTTCGCAACAACTCGATTCGGATCACCGATCGCCCGTCGAGAGCGCCGAGCTCCGCGGTGCCCGGCGGGAACGACCCAACGAGCTCCGTCGCCGCGCTCTCGTCGCCGAAGTCGACGTCCACCCGCACGACCGGCTGGCCGACCGCCGACGCACGAAGCCCGAGCCGATCGATCTGTCCAGCGCGCACGGCTGCCGCCAGCGTCGTCCCGACATCCTGCAGCTCCGCCAGCCGCTCGACGTCGAAGTCCGAGCGCACGCCGAGCATCACCAGCGCCGGGGCGACTCCCTCGGCGCCCAGCGGCCCGGCGGCGATCAGCTCGACCCCGTCGCGAACGGGAACGGCTCCGTTGCGCCCCCCGTTCTCGTCGCGTTCACGGGTGACGTCGAAGCCGACCGAGACCTCGGTCCCGGTCGAGGAACTGCTCTGGATCTCGAACCGGTCGGCGAGCGCACTGATCAGCGAGAGTCCGATTCGCAGGCGGGAGCCGCCCTCCATATCCACCCGCGGCTGCATCCCGGAGCCGAAGTCCTGGACCCGGAAGTTGAGCCAAGGGTGCTCGAAAGTGCAGGTGACGACCATCATCCCGGGGGCATCGGTCGAGTAGGCATGCACGGCGACGTTGCCGCACGCCTCGGTGACCGCCGTGCGCACGTCGTTGACCAATCCTTCGTCGACCCCGACCGCCCGCGCGACCCCGGTGACGGCGCGGCGGATAACCGCCACGTTCTCGGCATCCGCCGGGCAGGTGAGGCTGAGATCGGGATCGCCTGGCGCGCGCGTGTCCATCACGGTTTCTTGAGTGAGCGTAATTGACGACATCGACAACGGGCCATTCTCGCCTCGGTTCCTCTCATACCCGCGGGGTGGGCGTTCAACCCTCGAACCCGAGGGCGCGTTTCGGCGCCGCCCGAACGGGTACGAGGCGCCGCATGGCAATTTCACTACCGATTCTCCTGATCATCATCGGCATCGTCCTGGCACTGCTCGTCAGCTGGGCGCTCGGCGTGATCGTGATCGTGATCGGGCTCGTCCTCCTGCTCTGGCCGCATCTGGCGGGGCGGGGTTCCGCCCGGGTCTGACCGCGGCCGTCGCTGCTACTGAGGGCCGGGACGTTCGAGAGAGGCGCAGTCCAGCGGGAAAGGAGATCAACGATGGCGAAGACGGCACGCGACGTGATGACACCGGAGGCGAGGTGCATCGACGAGGACGAGTCGATGATCGACGCGGCGAAGAAGATGTCGGAGCTCGGCGTCGGGGCGCTGCCGATCTGCGGTCGCGACGAGAGGCTCAAGGGCATGCTCACCGATCGCGACATCGTGATCAAGGTGCTCGCCGCGGGCCGCGACCCGGCGTCGACCAAGGCGGGTGAGCTGGGCGAGGGCAAGCCGGTGACGATCGGCGCCGACGACTCGGTCGCCGAAGCGCTGCAGACGATGAAGGCGCACGCCGTCAGGCGCCTGCCGGTGATCGACGGGCATGACCTGGTCGGCATCGTCAGCCAGGGGGACCTGGCGCAGAACGTCGATGAGGAGGACGTCGGCGAGCTGGTCGAGGCGATCTCGGCGGCGGACTAACCAGCGCACCGCCACCGGCGACCGCGCGGTAGGGTCATCTGCGATGTGGGGGAACTGGTTCACGGTGATGTCGGCGGGAGTGCTGCTCCTGCTCTTGGTGATCGCCAGCGCCTTCCTCGGGTCGCCCCTGCTCGCGTTGCTGATCGCAGTGCTGGGCTTGGTCGTGCTCGGCATCGTTTACGGACTTCGTCGCGGCGCGACCAGGGAGCCCGCTTCGTCGCGGCCGGGTGAGGTGGAAAACCCGCTCACCAACCCGCGCAAGCCCGCCAGCGGCGGGGCACCGGTCGCGGGCGAGGGCTCGGAGCCCCGGGATCCCGGCTAGCGCAACGTGGACGCTCCGAAGCAACACGGCGCGTCCTCCCAGGACGAACGCGACGAGACCGAGTCCGAGCGCCTGGACCGCAATCTCGGCGAGCTCCTGCAAGAGCTGCGAGTTGCGATCCCCGGGATCCAGGTCCTGTTCGCATTCCTGCTCGTGGTTCCGTTTCAGCAGGGGTGGGCGGAGGTGAGCGAGTTCGAGCGCAAGATCTACTACGTGACCCTGTTGCTGACGGCGGCCTCGTCCGCCTGCCTGATGGCGCCCACTGCCCGGCACCGGATGCGCTTCCGCGATCTCGACAAGCCTTGGATCGTCGCGAGCTCGAACCGGCTCGCGATCGCTGGACTGGTGCTCGAAGCCGGGGCGATCTGCGGGGTGCTGATGTTGATCACCCACTTTGTCTACGACTCGACCTTGACCGCGATCGTGGTCGCGGTCTTCGGGGCGCTGTTCGCCTGGCTCTGGTTCATTGCGCCGGTCACGCGCCACGTGACCGAGCACGACAACGGAGGCACGGAGAGCGACTAGTTGTGGCCGAGGCTCCGGGCCTCGGTCCGTCTCGAAGCATCTCCCAGGGCCCTGAGATCAGCGGTCAGCGCCACCAGGGTTTCGCGGATCGCCGCGACGGGTAATCGCGGAGGCATGACGACGCCCTCCGAGACGAGCACACGAGCGCGGCAAGAGCCGTTTCGGCTTCTCGTCGTGGCTGCGGAGGAGATCGCCGGCCCCGAGATCGCCGAGGCCGTGGCGCAGCGTGTGCGCGGGGATCGCTCCGAGGTCCGGCTGATAAGCCCCGCGGTCGACCAGTCACCGCTCGAGCACGCGATGGGGGATGTGGATGAGGCGACTGAGCAGGCGCGCGGTCGCGCAGAGCGCTCGGCCGCGGCGCTCAACGCCTCGGGCCTCGAGGTCGCGGCCGAGGTCGGGGATCCCGACCTGCGCTTGGCGATCCAGGACGCGCTGCAGAGCTTCGCCGCCGACGAGATCGTGATCGTCGCCCATCGCGACGGAGGGCCCTACCTCGAGCGCCAGGGGATCGAGGAGTCCGAGCGTGACTTCGAGCCCCCGATAACCGAGCTCTATGTCGAGGCTGCGGGGGCCGGGCCGCGCGTGGCCGAGGTCGAGCGCAAGCCCGCGGGGCAACCAGTCGCGGACCCCGGCGAGGCGGAGTCGCGATCGCGAAACCTCCCTCCGTTCAGCGCCCGAGACCTGCTCGGGATCGTGGTCGCGATCGTGGGAACGATCGTGCTCGTGATCCTGGCCGCGACCGGGGACGACAATTTGAACTCGACCGGCGGTTTTGGCACCGATGACGGCGGCTTCACACAGCAGTCGGCCCGCATTCTGATCGCCGGCGTCTTCGGCCTGATCAACCTGGCGCACGTCGTCGGCCTCGTCCTCTTCCAGGCCGGCCCCTATCGTGGGTTCGCGCGCGACCTGTTCGCCAGGATGTCCCTCTATGGGACGCCTGTGGCGATCATCGTCTGCCTGATCCTGCTCTAGCCCTCTGCTGGCTAGCTCAAGCCGGGAATCAGCTCGCGTTCGGCGAACTCGATGAACCGCTCCTGGCCTGGCCCGACCTGATGGAAGTAGACGTGCGTGTAACCGGCCTCGATGAATTCCTGTGCCGCCTCGAGACAGGGCGCCGGATCGGGTCCGCAGACGATGCTCTTCGCGATCTCGTCCTCGCTCACACCTTCCGCCGCCGCCTCGAAATGCGACGGCAGCGGAAGCTCCCAGCTCAGGCTTCCAGGGACGCCGGCGTTGGGCCAGTTCGCCAGCGCCGTCTGTCGGGCGCTCTCCTCGTCCTCGGCCCAGCAGACGTGTACCTGTCCCAGCCGTGGCTTGTCGGTCCCGCCCGCCGCTTCGAACTGCGAGATCACATCAGACTCGGGCACGAGGCCGAACATTCCGTCGCCGATGCGCCCGGCGAGCTCGGTGGCCTGCTCACCGCCGGTGGCGATGAAGATCGGGGGGAGCTCCTCGGGCAGCGTGTACAGGCGTGCCTGTTCGACTGTGAAGTGGCGGCCACGGTGGCTGAACAGGTCCCCCTGCCAAAGCCCTCGGATCACCTCCACCGCCTCCTCGAGCCGCTCCTGGCGAACGCTCGGCTCGGGCCACCCGCGTCCAACGATGTGCTCGTTGAGGTTCTCGCCTGCGCCGAGGCCGAGGATGAACCGCCCCGGCATCATCGAGGCGAGTGTCGCCGCGGCCTGGGCGACGATCGCAGGGTGCACCCGCGTGGTCGGGCAGGTGACCCCGGTGGCGACGCTGACCCGCTCAGTCGCCTGGGCGACGCCGCCAAGCGTCGCCCACACGAATGGCGAGTGGCCCTGCTCGTCGATCCAGGGGTGGAAGTGGTCGGAGACGGAGACGAAGTCGAACCCCGCCGCTTCCGCCCGCTCGGCGAAGCGAACGAGCTCCTGCGGCCCGAACTCCTCGCTCGAAAGCGTGTAGCCGATCTCAGTCATCGGCCGGCGGCGGGATCGAGTTCCGCTCGCTCAGCTCGACTTCTTTCCGCCTTCGCGGCCCGCAGCCCGCTTCTGGGACTTCGAACCGCCGCTGCCCTTGCCGCTCTTCTTGCCGCCCTTGCTCGAGGCGTTCGGCGAGTTTGCGATCGAGGCTGCGCGCTGCTTGCTCATGCCCTTCTTGCGCAGCCCTTCGTACTGCTTGTCGTCCTTGACGCTCGGGCCGTGGTCCTTTGCCATCCCTGTGCCTCCTTCGATTAGCCCCTACTCGAGGGTGCCCTGGTGACCTAGCGCCGCCAGACGCGGGGCGCGAGCAAGCGCAGCAGCCTCATGCGCGCGGCGGGTGTTATTGGCGCGTTTTCGGGGACCGGGAGCACGAGCTGCTCGAGGTTGAGGTCCGAGGGTGGCGACTCGAGGCCTGCCCGCTCGCGGTCACCGCGCTTCGGCGATCCTGGATCGGCGACCGGCCGCAGGTGGGTCACCTTGACGAACTGGCCGGTCTCGGACCTGCCGACGGTCGAGTTCGGCTCGCTCGCCTCGGCGGCTCCGTGCGGGCCGATCTCCTCGGTGCTGGTTTCCGGCATGGAACCTCCTCGTAGGTGTCGTCTGGAGACCGGATCTGCGGTGTCCGCTCCCCCCTTCCCCACTGACCGGCTACCCGCTCGCTCGGGCCTTTACCGCGTTTATCGCTCGTCGGCCAGCAGCTCCATCAACAGTCCGTCGTGCCACCCATGACCGTCGGCGTCTTGCTCGTAGCTGCGCATCACGCCGACTCGTCGGAAGCCGACCTTCTCGTAGAGGCGAATCGCGGCAGCGTTGTCGGCGGCGGGGTCGATCGTGATCCGGTGATGCCCGCGCTCGTCGATCAGGTGACGGACGACCCGGCTCACCGCCTGCTCCCCCCACCCCCGGTTGTGGAGGGCGGGGTCGAGGAAGAGGTCGATCCCGGCGTGGCGATACTTCGGCTCGGGCTCCTCGGAGAACTGGATCATTCCCGCGATCGCGCCGTCGACTTCGATCGTCAGCCGGGTGGCGCCGGGCTCGTCGTCCCACGGGAAGTCGTCCTCGGGTGCTCCCCACCAGCGGGCCACCTCGGGCGTCGCGTGGATCCGGCGCAGCTCCAGACCGTCGCCGGATGCGAGCGGTCGCAGGATCAGCCGCGGATCATCCTCCGGCCCGATCACCAGGCCCGACGTGTCCGGCTCGTCCGTCGTGCGAGGGCCTACCGATCGCCCTCGAGCACGTTCTTCAGCTTGGTCAGGTCCTTCTTCAACCCCGAGCGCACGATCGGGCCCAAGAACGGGGTGAGCAGGCGCTTGCCGCCTTGCGGCCGCAGCTCAATCTCGTAGCTGAAGATCGCCCCCTCTTCGGCGTCGGGCTCGACCCGGCGGCCGCCCTTGAGTCCCCCAATCGTCCCGCTGCCCTCGAACCGGTAGGAGCTGCCCGGGTCCAGCGCCGTGACTACGGTATCGGCAACGTATTCGCGCCCCGAGGTTCTGACCACCTCGTGAACCTTGGTCCCGAGCGCCGGCGGCCCCGGCGGGTCGGGGCTCATCTCGAGCAGTCCGGCGCGCCACTCGAGGTCGAAGGAGTAGTCGGCAATTGCGTCCCAGACCGCCGCCGGCGGGAGGGCGATCCGGATGGATTCCTCGACCTGGATCCGCCAACCCTACTGGCCCCTGTCGGGCAGCGCCGGCGGCTGGATACGACGCTCAACTGAAGCTAAAGAGCGCTTTCATCGAGGTCCAATCCAGCCTCCGTAGAACCCGGGCGGTAAGCGAAAGCGAAGGACGAGGAGGCAACAACAATGAAGCACCGTTCCAAGATCCTGGCCGTCGGCGCCACGGCGCTCGCGCTCGCCGCTGGCGGCGCAGGCGTCGCGGCCGCTACCGGGGGCGGCGAGGACGCCGCCGAGGGTCCCGACGTCGCGATCGGCGACGCCGCCCTCGACCAGGCCAGCGCCGCGGCGCTCGCACACACCGGGGGCGGCACCGTCTCCGACACCGAGGTGGGCGACGAGGAGAGCTACTACGAGGTCGAGGTCACCCTCGACGACGGCAGCCAGGTCGACGTCCAGCTCGACCGCGGGTTCAACGTGGTCGGCGACGAGGCCGATTCCGCCGGCGAGGACGAGTCCGGCCAGGAGTGATCGCACCGCACCGGTCTCGAACCGGCAGGCCCCCGTTCCCGTCGGGAGCGGGGGCCTTTCGTTTCTCGAGCAGGCGGGCAGTCCCTGCGACGCGCATAGTCTGCCGCGATGGAGATCGTCCTCGCCCTCGTCGCCGCGTTGCTGTTCGCGCTCGGAACGGTGCTCCTGCAGCGAGCCGGGCTGGAGGAGGGGACCGAGGGATCGAGCTCCGGCCTGCTCGTGCGGATGGCGCGCCGGCCGGTGTGGCTGGCGGGGATCGCCGCCGACGGCCTCGGCTTCGTCGCCCAGGCCGCGGCGCTGACGATCGGCCGGCTCGCGGTGGTCCAGCCGCTGCTGGTCTCGGCGGTGGTCTTCGCGCTTCCGCTCGGCGCCAAGCTGACCGGCCAGAGGATCCGCAAGGTCGACGCCGGCGCGGCCGCCCTGGTCACCATTTCGCTGATCCTCTTCCTGACGATCGCGAACCCTTCCGGAGGCCGCGACGACGCGCCGCTTGGCGAATGGCTGATCGTGGGCGGGGTTATCGGCGCCCTATGCGTGCCGCTGGTCGTCCTGGCGCGCGGGATGCCTGCCGCCCGCCGGGCGGCACTGCTCGGCACCGCGGCGGGGCTGCTGTTCGCGCTCACCGCCGCGCTCACCAAGGCGGTCACCGACCGGCTCGGTGAGGGCATCATCGACGCGCTCCTCGACTGGCGGCTGTTCGCGCTGATCGCGATCGGCTACATCTCGATGACCCTGAACCAACTCGCGCTCTCGACCGGGGCGCTGGCTCCGGCCGCCGCCACCAGCATGGCCCTCGACCCGATCGCCAGCGTCGTCATCGGGGTCACCCTGCTCCAGGAGTCGATCCACGAGACCACCATCGGCGCCGTCGCCACCATGCTGGCGCTGGTGGGAGCGCTGGCGGGGATGACCGTCCTCGCCACCGGGGAGAGCGGCAGGCCTCCGCCCAAGCCCGGCCCGCCCGCCCCCCGCGGCGATCCGTCGACCGCGGCCGGATAGCTCGGCCGCCGGGCGGCGCCGGCGCGTCGCAGCCGCATGCGTGGCCTGCCGCGGGTCGGTCTGCGACCATGCGGCCGGTGAGCGAGACGGAGCCGGGGACGAGCGCCGAGGGCGACGCGGCCGCGAGCGCCGAACCCCGGGCGGCTGAGGGCGCCGCCGACGAGGGCGCGGAGCGCGAGGCGTTTCAGGAGGCCACGCGAGCGCACCGGCTGGCCAAGCTCGAGGCGCTGCGGGCGCGCGGGATCGATCCCTATCCCGTCCGCTTCGAGCGCGACGCGACCGCCGCCGAGCTGCGCGAGCGCTTTGCCGAGCTCGCCCCCGGAGCGGCGACCGGCGAGACCGTGCGCCTGGCCGGGCGCGTAATGGGCGAGCGCCGCCACGGCGGCGTTGCCTTCGCCGACCTGCGCGACGAGACGGCCGAGGTGCAGCTGATGGTCAACCGCGACAGCATCGGCGCGGAGGCGATGGAGGACTTCAGTGAGCTCGACCTCGGCGACTGGATCGGGGTCGAGGGAGAGGTGATCACCACCCGGCGCGGCGAGCTCTCGGTGCTGGTCGGGAGCTTCGAGCTGCTGGCGAAGTCGCTGCGCGCGCTGCCCGACCGGCGCCACGGGCTCACCGACCCCGACGCCCGATACCGCCAGCGCCACCTGGACCTGATCGTCGACGAGCCCGCCCGGCGCCGGTTCGAGATCCGCTCGCAGGTGATCGCGACGACGCGCGCGGTGCTGCTCGAGCGCGGCTTTCGTGAGGTCGAGACGCCGGTGCTGCTGAGTCAGGCCGGAGGCGCCGCGGCACGGCCGTTCATCACCCATCACAACGCGCTCGACCTCGACATGTACCTGCGGATCGCGCTCGAGCTGCCGCTGAAGCGGCTGATCGTCGCCGGGATGGACCGGGTGTTCGAGATCGGCCGCGTGTTTCGCAACGAAGGGCTCGACACCCGACACCAACCGGAGTTCACGATGCTCGAGGCCTACCAGGCGTTCGCCGACTACCGCGACATGATCGAGCTCACCGAGGCGATCATCTCGACCGCGGCGACGGCGGCGAACGGGACCACGGTCGTCAGCGTCGGCGGGCATGAGGTCGAGCTGGCGCCTCCGTGGCGGCGGGCGACGATGGCCGAGCTGATCAAGGAGAACGCCGGGATCGAGATGCATCCCTCGATGCCCCTCGACGAAGCGCGCGCCGTCGCCGATCGGCTCGGGGTCGAGTGGCTCGACCGCTGGGGTCCCGGCAAGATCATGGCCGAGATCTCCGACGCGGCCTCCGAGCCGAAGCTGATCGAGCCGACCTTCGTCATCGACCACCCGCGCGAGGTCTCGCCGCTCGCCCGCGCCCACCGCGACGATCCGGAGCTGAGCGAGCGTTTCGAGCTGATCGTCGCCGGCCGGGAGCTCGCCAACGCCTACAGCGAGCTCAACGACCCGGTCGACCAGGCCGAGCGCTTCGCGGCCGAGGCGCGCCGGCAGGCGGCCGGCGACGAGGAGGCCGAGCCGGCCGACGAGGACTACGTGCGCGCGCTCGAGTACGGGCTGCCGCCGACCGGGGGGCTCGGGATCGGCCTCGACCGGCTGGTGATGTTGCTGACCGGGATCGAGACGATCCGCGACGTGATCCTCTTTCCGACCCTGCGGCCGCTCGCCGATCCGGAGGCCGAGGGGCCCGCGGTAAGGCCGTAGCCGTCCGGCGCGCTCGCGGCCCGAGGCCGCTCAGCCGTCGCCGGCCCGCGCTCGCTCGATCAGCGGCGCGACCAGCTCGCTCAGCTTCGCTCCCTCGAGCTCGTGCAGCTCATAGCCCGTCTGGCGAATCGGATGCCGGCACGAGATCAACCGCGCGAGGTCGATCGGCGTCCCGGCGACGACGACGTCGCAATCGACCGCGTCGATCGTCTGCTCGAGCTCGGCCAGCTGGTCGGCCGAGTAGCCCATCGCGGGCAGCACCGCGCCGATGTGCGGAAAGCGCGCGAAGGTCTCGGCGATCGAGCCGACGGCGTGTGGGCGCGGGTCGACCTGGGTTGAGGCGCCTCCCTGCTGCGCGGCGACGGTGCCGGCGCCGAAAGGCATCTGCCCGTGGGTGATCGTCGGGCCGTCCTCGACCACGAGCACCCTGCGCCCCTCGATCGGCGGACCGTCGGCGAGCGTCACCGGCGAGGCGGCGCGGAGCACCGCAGCGCCTGGGTTGAGCTCGCGGACGTTTTCGTGCACGGTCCGGACCTGATCCGGGGTGGCGCTGTCGACCTTGTTGATCACGACCGCGTCGGCGAGCCGCAGGTTCGCCTCGCCGGGGTGATAGCGGAGCTCGTCGCCGGGGCGCAGCGGGTCGACGACCACGATCATCAGGTCGGGCTCGATGAACGGCAGGTCGTTGTTGCCGCCATCCCAGATCAGGACATCGGCGTCGGCGTCGGCGTCCTCGACGATCGCGCCGTAGTCGACGCCGGCGTAGACGATCAGGCCCATCTCCACGGGGCGCTCGTACTCCTCGCGCTCCTCGATCGTCGGCTCGGAGGCGTCGATCTCGTCGAGCGAGGTGAAGCGCTGAACCCGCATCCGCTCGAGCTCGCCGTAGGGCATCGGGTGGCGGATCAGCGCCACGCGCAGGCCGGCGTCGAGCAGGATCCGGCCCAGGGCGCGGCTCGTCTGGCTCTTGCCGCTGCCGGTGCGAACCGCGCAGACAGCGACCACCGGCCGGTTGCTGGCGAGCATCGTCGAGCGCCCGCCGAGCAGGGTGAAGTCTGCGCCGGCCGCGAGCACGGCGGCGGAGGTGTGCATGACGTGCTCGTAGGAGACATCCGAGTAGGCGAAGACGACCTCGTCGACCCGTTCGCGCGCGATCAGCTCGTCGAGCTCGGCTTCGGGGCGGATCGGGATCCCGTCCGGATACCGCGCCCCCGCGAGCGACGGCGGGTAGGTGCGGTCCTCGATCCCGGGGATCTGGGTCGCGGTGAAGGCGACCACCTCGACCGTGGGGTCGTCGCGATAGACGAGGTTGAAGTCGTGGAAGTCGCGCCCGCCGGCGCCCATGATCACTACCCGGCGCGCCAGGCCGCCAGCGGTCTTCGCTTCGCTCATCGGCGACAGCCTACGGCCGAGCGCTGGTGCGGCGGACCGTCGCCGGTCCGCGCGGGGCAGTAGAACTGGTCGATGGCGGCCGAACGGGTAATGGTGGCGCTGGGAGGCAACGCGCTCCTGCGCCGCGGCGAGCCCGCCGACTTCCAGACCCAGCGCGGGCACGCCGCTACCGCCGTCGACGCGATCGCCGGGCTCGTCGGCGAGCGCGAGCTGATCATCACCCACGGCAACGGGCCGCAGGTCGGACTGCTCGCGCTGCAGGCCGAGGCCTACGAGGAGGTCCCCGCGTACCCGCTCGACGTGCTCGGCGCCGAGAGCGAGGGGATGATCGGCTACCTGCTCGAGCAGGAGCTCGCCAACGCGGTCGGCGACCGCCCGGTGGCGACCCTGCTGACCCAGGTCGTGGTCGCGCACGACGATCCGGCATTCGCGAAGCCGACGAAGCCGATCGGGCCCGTCTACGACGACGTGACCGCAGAGCGGCTGCGCGCCGAGCGCGGCTGGGCGATGGTCGCCGAGCGCGAGGGGCAGCGCCGCGCGGTCGCCTCGCCCGAGCCGATTTCGCTGGTCGAGCTGAGGGCGATCCGGGTCCTGGTCGAGGCCGGGGTGCTGGTCGTGTGTGCGGGCGGGGGCGGGATCCCGGTGATCGCCGAGGGCGGGCGTCTGCGCGGGGTCGAGGCGGTGGTCGACAAGGACCTGGTTGCGGCGCTGCTCGCGCGCGAGCTCGGCGCCGACGCGCTGCTGCTGCTGACCGATGTCGCGGCGGTGGAGGCCGACTGGGGGACGCCGAGAGCTCGGCCTCTGGCCGAGCTCGGGCCGGCGGAGCTGCGCCGGCTCGAGCTTCCGCCCGGCTCGATGGCGCCGAAGGTCGAAGCGGCGCGGCGGTTCGCGGTCGCCACCGGCGGCCTGGCGGCGATCGGGGCGCTCGAGGACGCGGAGGCGATCCTGCGCGGCGAGCGCGGCACCCGGATCGAGCCCGGATGAGGCCCGTTCACATCGGCTGCTCGGGCTGGAACTATCGCGATTGGCGCGGGCTCGTCTACCCCCAGGGCCTGAGCCAGTCGAGCTGGCTGGAGCACTACGCGACCATGTTCGACACGGTCGAGGTCAACGCGACCTTCTATCGACTGCCGACCCGCGAGACAGTCGCCCACTGGGTCGAGGCGACGCCGGAGCGCTTCGTGTTCGCGATCAAGGCGAGCCGCTACCTCACCCACATCAAGCGGCTGAGCCGGGTCGGCGACGGGACGGCTCGCCTCGCGGAGCGGCTCGAGCCGCTGCTCGAGACACCGAAGATGGGCCCGCTTCTGTGGCAGCTCCCGGAGAGCTTCCGCCGCGACGACGAGCGGCTCGCCGAGGCGCTCGACCAGCTCCCCGCCGGGTGGCGCCACTGCATCGAGTTCCGCCACCCGAGCTGGTTCGAAGCGCCGGTGTACGAGCTGCTTCGCGAGCATCGGGTGGCGCTGGTGATCGGCGACGATCCCGCGCGGCCGTTTCAGACCCACGAGCGGACGGCCGACTGGACCTACGTGCGCCTGCACCGCGGCGCGCGCGGCCGCCGGGGCAATTACTCGCGGGCCGAGCTCGCGACCTGGCAGCGCCGGATCGCCGCCTGGAGCCGCGAGACCGAGGTCTACGTCTACGCCAACAACGACCAGGAGGGGTTCGCGGCGCGCAACGCGGCCTGGCTTCGCGAGCATCTCGCTGGCGACGGAGTGAAATAGGCTGGGCGCTCGATGAGACGGCGCTTCGCACCGCTGATCGCGCTCGTGCCCGTCGCCCTCGCGCTGATCGCCGCGAGCGCGGCCGCAGGCGCGGCGAAGTTCCCCAAGGCATTCCTCTGGGGCACCGCGATCGCGGGCTTTCAGACCGAGGCCGGCCAGGGCCGCAACCTCGACCCGGCGAGCGACTGGTTCGCTTGGACGCACGATCCGGCGAATATCGCCGACGGCAGCGTCAGCGGCGACCTGCCGGAGGACGGCCCGGGGCACTGGCGCCTCTACCGGCGCGACCTCGACCTCGCCGCCGAGGACCTGCACAACAACGCCTTCCGGTTCTCGATCGAGTGGCCGCGGATCTTTCCGCGCTCGACCGAGCAGGTCGAGGTCGGCGCCCGGATCGGCCGCCGCGACCTCGAACGGCTCGACGAGTTGGCGAACAAGCGCGCGCTGCGGCATTACCGCAAGGTCCTGGGCGCCGCCGAGCGGCGAGGTCTGACGCCGTTCGTCACCCTGCACCACTGGACGCTGCCGACCTGGCTCCACGACCCGATCGCCACCCGCGACGCGCTCGCCGCCGTCGGCCCCGACGACCCGCTCCCCGACCTGCCGGCGGACGGCTGGCTCGACTCGGCGACCGCCGGCGAGTTCGCCAAGTACGCCGCCTACCTGGGCTGGAAGCTGGGCGGGCGCGCTGACTACTGGAACACGCTCAACGAGCCCCTGGTCCAGGTCACCAACGGGTTCGTCAACGTTCCGGGCGTCTTCGGGGCCTATTGGCCTCCGGGCGCGTTCAGCTTCACCGGCGCGATCGCGACGCTGGTCAACCTCGAGCGGGCGAACACGGTCGCCTATGACGCGCTGAAGCGCTTCGACGACCGCGATGCCGACGGCGACCGGCGCGAGGCGCGGGTCGGCCCGGTGATGAACATGATCGCCTTCACCCCCGCCGATCCGTCCTCGGCCGCCGACGTCGAGGCGACCGAGCACGCCGACTACCTCTTCAACCGCCTCTTCCTCGACAGCGTCGTAGGCGGCGATCTGGACCGCAATGCCGACGGGACGATCGGTCCGGGTGAGTCCGACCTGCACCGCCGCAAGGCCGACTTCGTCGGCCTCAACTACTACTTCCGCGGCCGGGTCACCGCCGCGCCGCCGCTGACCCCGGCGATTCCGGTGCTCGACTTCCTTCCCGCGATCTCCTACGCCAGCCCGACCGACCCGACGGCCCCGCCGTGCCCGACGACCTGCACCGAGTTCGGCGCCGAGATCTACCCCGAGGGGTACCGCAGCGTGATCGGCACCGCCGGCAGCTACGGCCTGCCGGTCTACCTGACCGAGAACGGGCTCGCCGACTCCGACGACGACCAGCGTCCCGGCTACCTCAGCTCCCACCTCGAGCAGGCGCTCGCCGCGATCCGCGAGGACGGCGTCGACGTGCGCGGCTACTTCCAGTGGTCGCTGGTCGACAACCTGGAGTGGGTCTACGGCTACCAGCCCAAGTTCGGGCTCTACTCGTTCGATCCGGTGACCCTGGAGCGCACCGCGCGCCCCAGCGCCCGCCTGTACGGGAGGATCGCGAAGCGCAACGCGCTGCCGGCAGCGCCCTAGCCGACCGCGGTGGCGGCGGGCGCCGACGCGGTCCCCGGAGCGCTGCGGCCGACCGGGTGATGGCAGGCGGCGAAGTGGCCGCCGCCGTAGTCGACGAGCTGGGGCTCGACCTCGGAGCAGATCTCGGTCGCCCGCGGGCAACGGGTATGAAATCGGCAGGCCTCGGGCGGGTTGGCCGGGCTCGGCACATCGCCCTCGAGGATGACCTGCTCGCGGGTCGCGTTCTGGCGTGGATCGGGAAGTGGCACGGCCGAGAGCAGCGAGACCGTGTAGGGATGGATCGGGTGGTTGTAGACCTCCTCCGCCGGGCCGATCTCGACGATCTTGCCCAGGTACATGACCGCGATCCGGTCGGAGACGTGGCGGACCACGCCGAGATCGTGAGCGACGAAGAGGTAGGTGAGGCCGAAATCGCCCTGCAGGTCCTCGAGCAGGTTGATGATCTGGGCCTGGATTGAGACGTCGAGCGCCGAGACCGGCTCGTCGGCGATCACCAGCTTGGGTTCAAGCGCCAGCGCCCGCGCAACCCCGATCCGCTGCCGCTGGCCGCCCGAGAACTCGTGGGGGAAGCGGCTGATGTGCTCGCCCGCCAGCCCGACCCGCTCGAGCAACTCCTGCACCCTGGTTTTCAGTGCGTCGCCGGAAGCGATCCCGTGCAGCTTCAGCGGGTCACCGACGATTTGCCCGACGCGCTTGCGCGGATTGAGGGAGGCATAGGGGTCCTGGAAGATCATCTGCATCTCGCGTCGCATCCGGCGCAGGTCCCGCCGGCCGAGTTCGGTCAGCTCGGTGTCGCGAAACCGCACCGAGCCCGAGGTGGGGCGAAGCAGCTGCAGGATCGACCGGGCGAGCGTTGACTTGCCGCAGCCGGACTCGCCGACCAGCCCCAGGGTCTCGCCCTCGGCAACCGAGAAAGAGACCCCGTCCACGGCGCGGACGGCGCCGACCTTGCGGTCGACCACGATTCCCGACTTGATCGGGAAGTGCTTGACCACGTCCGTCACCTCGAGCAAGCGGCTGTCCACTCGCCATCGTGGTCATGCCTGAGCGCCGGCGAGACCGGTGGCGGAGCCGAGTATCTCGGCGGGGACACTCACGCGGCCGGCGTCTCCAGTCCGATGTCCCCGGAATCAAGCACCCGCAGGGTCTTCTTCTGCTCACCGCTCAGCCAGCAGCGATCCCGGTGTCCGGGCGATCCACCGCGCTGCTCGAGATCGGGGACGTCGACGCAGCGGCTGAACGCGTGTGGGCAACGAGGCCGGAAATGACAGCCTTGGGGCGGGGAGATCAGCGACGGCGGTTGGCCCTTGATCTGAGCGAGCCGAGCGGCGCGCGGTCGGTCGAGGCGCATGATCGACCCCAGCAGGCCCCAGGTGTAGGGGTGCTGGGGCTCGATAAAAGATCTGATCGAGCGTCCCGGTCTCGACCACGCGCCCTGCGTACATGACCAGCACCCGGTCGGCGATGTCGGCGACGACGCCGAGATCGTGGGTGATCAGGATCACCGCCAGCCCCCGCTCCTGGTTGAGTTGCTTGAGCAGGCGCAGGATCTGCGCCTGGATCGTGACGTCGAGCGCCGTCGTCGGTTCGTCGGCGATCAGCATCGGGGGCTCCAGGGAGAGGCCCATCGCGATCATCGCCCGCTGGCGCATTCCGCCCGAGAACTCGTGCGGATAGGCGTCGACGCGCTCCTCGGCGCCCGGGATACCCACCGCCCGCAGCAGCTCGATCACCTGCTCCCGGGCGGCGGACTTGGAGACGTCGCGGTGAGCCCGGATCTGCTCGGCGATCTGGTCCCCGACCCGGTAGACGGGATTGAGCGAGCTCATCGGGTCCTGGAAGATCATCGCCAGCTGCTCGCCTCTGACCGTCCGAAATTCCTCGTCGGAGGCCGAGATCAGCTCCGTGTCCCCCAACCGCGCGGTGCCCGTGATCTCGGCGTTGGGCCCGCGCGTGAGGCCCATCAGCGACATCGCGGTCACCGACTTGCCGCAGCCCGACTCCCCGACCACCGCCAGCACCTCGTCCGGCTGGACCTCGAACGAGACGCCGTCCACGGCCTGCACCGAGCCCTCCTCGGTGCGGAACGAGACCCTCAGGTCGTCGACCACGAGTAGCGGCTCGGTCATGACGCCGTGTCGCCGGCCTCGAGCCGGATCCGTGGGTCGAGAAAGGCGTAGAGGATGTCGACGACCGCATTGAAGAAGACGACGAAGAAGGCGCCGAACATGGTCACCGCGAGGATCGGCGGCTGGTCGAGCTGGCCGATCGCGTCCGCGGCGTACTGGCCGACGCCCTGGAGGTTGAAGACGGTCTCGGTGAGGATCGCCCCCCCGCCGATGATGATCGCGAAGTCCAGGCCCCAGAGCGTGACCACCGGAATCAGCGAATTACGCAGCACGTGACGGAGCAACACCTGGCGCTCGGAGAGTCCCTTCGAGCGCGCGGTGCGGACGTAGTCCTCATTCATGGCGTCGAGGATGTCGCCGCGCAGTACCCGCGAGTAGAGGCCGACGAAGAGGATCGAGAGCGCGATCCACGGCAACAGCAGGTGGTGAAACCACTCGAACGGGCTCTCGGTGAACTCGACGTAGCCCCCGTTCGGAAACAGCTCGAAGCCGAGCGTGTTCGAGAGCTGGAAGCCGAGGTAGTGGTTCATCAGCGCCCCGATCCAGAACACGGGCATCGAGATCCCGACCATCGCAATCACGGTCAGTAATCGGTCCGAGACGTTGCCGGCCCGCATCGCCGTGAACAGGCCCAGCGCCACCCCGAAGAACAGCGACATGATGGCGGCGCCGATCGCCAGCGCCAGCGTCCTGGGCAGCCCCTTCCAGATCTCCTCGACGACGTTGAGCTGGGTGAAGTAGCTGATCATGTCACCGCTGAACAGCTTCTCCATCGTGGTGAAGTACTGGGTGTAGATCGGCTCGTCGAAGCCCCACTCCTGCCGGATCTCCTCGATCACCTCCTTCGTCGGCTGCTTGCCCGCCATCCGCACCGCGGGATCGGAGTTCGGGATCACGTTGAAGATCAAAAAGGTGATCACCGAGACGGCGAACAGCACCAACAGCATCGAGACCAGCCGGCGGGCGATGAAGCGGCCCATCAGCGCCCTCTGTCGCCTGGGGCCGCCATCAGTGGTCGATCTTGATCGTCGCCCGCGGGTCGAGCGCGTCGCGGACGGAGTCGCCGAACACGTTCAGCGCCATCACGGTGAGCACCAGCATCGCGCCGGGCACGATCGCCAGATACGGAGCGGTGACGATCCGCTGCACGCCCTCGTCGATCATCGTGCCCCAGGAGGGATCCGGTGCCTGTACCCCGGCGCCGAGAAACGAGAGCGCCGACTCGAGCAGGATCGCGTTCGCGACCAGGAGCGGGAAGAAGACGATCAGGGTCGAGGTGACGTTGGGGAGGATTTCCGAGAACATGATTCGCCAGGCACCCATCCCCTGCGCCCGCGCCGCCTCGACGAACTCCTTCTCGCGCAGGCCCAGCACCTGGCCGCGGATCGGCCGGGCCAGATAGGGCACGTAGACGACCGCGATGATCAGCGTCGGGATCGCGAGGCTGTCGCCGGAGATCGAGAGTGGCCCGATTTGTAAGCCACCGAGGGCCAGTGAGGTGCCCAGGGCGACTCCGAGCAGGATCACGGGGAAGGCCCAGATGATGTCCATGAAGCGCGAGAGCGCAGTGTCGGTAAAGCCGCGCAGGTAGCCGCCCAGCAAGCCGGCGAAGATGCCGAGCAGCGTGGTGATCAGGGCAGCGCCGACCCCGATCATCAGCGAATTGCGCCCGCCGTAGAGCAGCCGGACCATGTTGTCGCGACCGTTGCCGTCGGCGCCGAGGAAGAACTCGCCGTGAAAGGTCGGACCAATCGGGATCCCCTCGAGGCTGACGACATTGACCGTCTCACCGTCCTGTTGGATCGTGTCGGTGAGATGGTTCTCGTCCGGGGTGGTGTGGGCGACATGCTCGGCCCACAGCGGAGCCGCCAGGCAGGCGGCGACGAGAAACAGGAAGAGGACCCCGAAGACGAGCCCTGCCTTGTCACGGCGCAGTCGCCGCCACGCAAGCTGCCACGGGCTCGCGCCCAATGGCCCCCTCTGCTGCTCGCCCTCGAAGCCTCCGGGAGGGGCCAGGAGGTCGGTCCCGGACTCCGCGGTTATGACCTCGTCAGGAGCCACCCGTGCCGATTATCCCTCCATCGGGCAAGGAAAGCCAGAGGGGCGCCAACTGGCGCCCCTCTTTGCTGCCGCTACTCGCCCTCCTTCAACGCCCAGGTCGAGTAGTCGTTGAAATACACCGGGTGGAACACGGCCGAGTCGTAGTCCATCCGCTCGGACATGAACTTGGGTTCCTTTGTGTGGCCATACGGGGCGATGTAGCTCTGTGGCGGGCTGACCAGGTAGCGGTCCAGCTCCGCCCAGTCGCTCGCAACCGACTGCACGTCCGTCTCCCCGCTCAACCTGTTGATCTCGTCGTTGATCTTCGGGTCGTCGACGTTTCCGAAGTTCTGGTTGTTGGTCGGTTGGATCGACGCCCCGTCAACCAGGAAGTAGAAGTTGAGCGGATGCGGGAAGTCCGCGAACCAGTTCGAAAACCCGGTCTGAGCTTTGGTCTTGGCGTTGCCGATCGTCTGGAAGTAGACGCCGCCGTTGAGCAGCTCGACCTCCGTGTCGAAGCCCATCTCGTTCAGCATGTCGGCGTACGCCTGGGTCACCTTCGGGGTCGGGTCGTCGGTGTTGCCCCAGACCGTGACCTCCGCGCCCTCGGCGCCGGCCTGCTTGATCAGGTCCTGGGCCTTCTTCAGGTCCGGCGGCTGGCTCGGGTCGCCGTACGGGCACTCGGTGGTGTCGAACGCCTCGTCGTAGCCGGGAAAGCCCGGTGGCAGGAACGAGCATCCGGGTGCCAGCTCGCCCGCGTACAGGCGGGCCAGGGCCGGCTTGTCGATTCCGACGTTGACCGCCTCGCGCACAAGCGGGTCGTCGAACGGGGCGATCCCGTTATCCATGAAGAAGTAGTAGGTCGACGGCGTCAAGTACTCCTCGTAGCGGTCCGAGGCCTGCTCGAGCACCGTCGGCTTCAGGTCCACTGAGACCGAATCCTGCATGTAGTCGAGCTTGTTGTCGAGCACATCTTGCGTCTGCTGGCTCAGGTTCGGGACGATCTCGGTCGTGATCTTGTCCAGCGCCGGGACGGGGATCTCGGGGATCCCCAGCTTCTCGAACTCGGGGTTCTTCTCGAGCACGAACTGGCGGTTCGGGACCGACTCGGTGACCATGAACGGACCGACGCCGGGGGGCGGGTCCTTGGTCATGTTCTCGAACGGCGTGTCGCCGGGCACCAGGCCCGCGAACCACATCGCCAGGATGTTCGAAAACGAGGCGTCGGCCTCGACCAGCTGGATCGTGATCTCGCCGGTCTTGTCGTCGGTCTCGATCCCCGAGATGTCGCCCTCGGGATCGCCCGCCTCGAGGTACTCGGTCGCGCCCTCGATCGTCTGGTAGAAGGCCGAGCCGCCGGACTCGAGGTTCAGCACCCGCTTGACCGTGTGCTCGAAGTCGGAGGCAACGACGGGCGACCCGTCGGAGAACTTGAGCCCGTCGCGCAGGGTCAGGGTGTAGGTCTTGCCGTCCTCGGAGATCTCCGGAAGCTCCTCGGCGAGGCCCGGGATCAGCTCGGATCCGGCCTGGCCCTCGACGTGCGGGTAGGTGAGCAGCGGCGTGTAGACGAGCCACAGCGGCTCGATCCCGTTGACGGTGTAGGTGAGGGCCGGATCGAGGTAGTCGGGCTGGGAGGTCTGGGCGATCGTAACCTCGCCCCCCTCGGCGGTGGCGCCGCTGTCGTCCTCATCGTCGCCGCCACAAGCGGCGAGCGCCACGCTCGATGCCAGTGCGAGTGCCGTCAGCAGTCCGAACAGCTTCGCGCGGCTTCCCTCGGCCCTGATCCTCATCTGTACCTCCTGCGGTCGCGAAGACCGCAACCCATCGGGTTTGGACGTTTCGCGTACCACATCACATTATGCTCGCTTGCGCCAGCCGCGGGCCCGGCCCGGGATGCGCCTCTCAGGACCCCGGGGTGGGAAACTGGCTCCGCAGCACAGAGTCCCAGGCGCGGTCGGGAAGCAGGGCGCGCTGCGCGAGCGCCAGCCGGGCCGACGCGGTCACCTTGTAGCGCGGCCGCGGGTTGCCGCTCGCGATCGCCCGCTCGATCACCTTGGCGACCGCGTCCGGGCCGCCGCCGAGCTTCGCCAGTGGGCCCTCGTAGGCGCCGACGGTCGCCGACCCGACGGCGGCGTTGAACGCGGCGTAGGGGTCGTCGCCCTCGGGCTCGGGCGCCGCCGCATCGGAGATCGACCCGGCCGCGGTCTCGCCGAATCGGGTCGTGATCAGGCCCGGCTCGACGATCACCACCCGGACCCCGAACCCGCGCACCTCCCAACGCAGCGCGTCCGAGAGCGCCTCGACCGCGTGCTTGCTCGCGTGATAAGCGCCGCCCCCCGGGAAGGTGAGCTTGCCGCCCATCGAGCTCAGGTTGACGATCGTCCCCCGGCCCGCCGCACGCATTGCCGGCAGCACCAGCTGGCACATCCGCACGAGGCCGAAGACGTTGGTCTCGAACTGCGCCCGCAGCCGTTCCATCGGCAGCGTCTCCAACGCGCCCGACTGGCTGTAGCCGGCGTTGTTGACCAGCGCCCCGACCGCGCCGTGCTCGGCCTCGACCGCGGCCACCGCGGCCCTCATCGAGGCCTCCTCGGTGACGTCGAGCGCCAGCGTCCGGCAACCGTCACGCTCGAGATCGGCGATCTGCTCGGGCCGGCGCGCGGTCGCGTACACGGTCCAGCCCTTGCCGGCGAGCCGCCGCGCCGTCTCCCGACCGATGCCCGACGAGCAGCCGGTGATCAGCACCGCTCCAGGGTCTTCGTTCATCTCCTCACTCCTGATCGTGGCTTCCGACACTACCCGCTGCGGTTGGGGCGGGCCTTGCTAGCTTGGACGCGATGACCTGGGGGTCCATCCAGGGACCCGTCCTGCTGATCCGCGGCCTGCTGGCGGACCGAGGCCGGCCCGACCTCGAGGCGCTGGCGCGCGAGCGGGACCCCGAGCGCTTCGTCTGGCGCGTGCTCCCGCACGCCGCGCGCAGCTTCGCGGCGAGCATCGTCGTCCTCCCGGCCCCCCAGGCGCGGGCGGCGGCGGTCGCCTACCTCTACTGCCGGATGCTCGACACCTACGAGGACCTGATCGACGACCCGCAGGCCAGCGTCGCCGCACTACGACGGTTCTCGGCCCGGTTCGACGACATCGTCCTCCCACTGCCGAGCGCGATCTCCGAGGAGCACGCCCGCGATCACCGCGACCGCGTCTACCTGCTGCTGCTCTCGCGCTGCGCCCTGGTCGACGTCGTCTTTCGGACCCTGCCGGCGGAGGTACGGAAACAGATCGGGGACCTGGTCGGCTCGATGGCCGAGGGGATGGCGTGGTCGACCGAGGCGATGGCCCGCCAGGGAGGCACGCTGCGCGACGCCGACCAGCTGGCGCTCTACTGCCGCAACGTGATCGGCCATCCGGCGGTGTTCACGCTTCGTCTGATCGACGGGTGTGAGCTGAGCGAGCCCGCCCGCGAGGACGCGTTCAGGGTCAGCGAGATGATCCAGCTCGCCAACGTCAGCCGCGACATCGAGCGCGACCTGGCGCGCGGGATCGCCTATCACCCGGCGCTCGAGCCCTATCTCGGCCCGACTGGCGAGCAGCCCGAGCGCCGGGCGGCGATCAGGAACGCGCGCGAGCAGTACTTGGCGATGGCTCTGGCACGGGCGCCCGCATATCGCCGGCTGTTCGACCGGCTCGATCTCGGCCGCACCGCATCGGTTCGTACCGCCGCCGTGCTGATGCTGCTGTTCACCGACCTCCACTACCGGTCTTGCGCGCTGCGCACCGGCAACCCCGCCTGGCCCGGCCCGCGCGGCCGCCTCGGGGTCGTCGCCGCCTCGATCCCGGCCTTGGTCTCCAAGCGCTGGGCCCGCCGGGCCCTGAAACGGGTCGAAACCGACTTCAACACTGCCGCAGCGCGTCTGACCGCGCCCTCCAACGGAGCCGCCGCCCCTCCCATGCCGCGCGAGAGCTCGACCGCCAGCAAGCACGTCGGCGCATCCAGGATCCCGGCGCGATGAAGGTCGAGGGCGCGGGCGCGCTGATCAGCGGTGGGGCCTCCGGCCTCGGAGCCGCAGCGACCCGGAGGCTGCACGCGCGCGGCGCCCAGGTCGTGATCGCCGACCTGAACGCGGAGCAGGGCGAGGCGCTGGCCTCCGAGCTCGGCGAGCGGGCCCGGTTCGTGGAGGCCGACGTCACCGACGAGGCCGCGGTCCAGGGCGCGGTGGATACCGCGGCGCAGCTCGACGGCGGCCTGCGGATCTCGGTCTGCTGCGCCGGGCATCGGCTGGGCGCAGCGGACGACCGGCAAGCAGGGACCGCACCCGCTCGAGCTGTTCGCGAAGGTGGTCGAGGTGAACCTGGTCGGGAGCTTCAACGTGCTCCGCCTCGCGGCGACGGCGATCGGCGCCAACGAGCCCGACCAGGGGGGAGAGCGCGGGGTCTGCATCAGCACCTCTTCGACCGCCGCCTTCGACGGCCAGATCGGCCAGGTCGCCTACTCCGCGTCGAAGGGCGGGATCGTCGGCATGACCCTGCCGGCGGCGCGAGACCTCGCGGGCCGCGGCGTCCGGGTGGTCGCGATCGCCCCCGGGCTCTTCGATACCCCGCTGCTCGGCGCCCTGCCCGAGGAGGCCCGGACCGCGCTCGGCGAGCAGGTCCCGTTCCCCTCGCGGCTCGGCGACCCGGACGAGTTCGCCCGGCTCGCGGTCTCGATCGTCGAGAACCCGATGCTCAACGGAACCACGATCAGGCTCGACGGCGCGCTGCGGATGCCGCCGCGCTGAGCGAGGCAGGTCGGCGGCGCAGATGAGAGCGGTCACCTTCCGGGCGGCGGGCGAGGTGCGCGTCGACGAGGTCCCCGAGCCCGAGCTCACCGCTCCAAGCGAGGCGATCGTTCGGGTCGAGGCGAGCGGCATCTGCGGCTCCGACCTGCACATCTTCCACGGCCGGGTCGAGATCGAGCCGGGGTTCATCCTCGGCCACGAGTACGTCGGCACCGTGATCGCCGTCGGCGCCGAGGTCAGCGCGATCGCCGAGGGGGACCGCGTACTCGGCACCTATTGCACGGCCTGCGGCGAGTGCTTCTTCTGCGCCCGCGGCGACTTTCACAAGTGCGACCGCGGGCGGGTCTTCGGCCACGGCGCGACGCTCGGCTCGCTGCAGGGCGCCCAGGCGGAGCTGCTCCTGGTCCCGAACGCTGACCTGACCCTGCGCCGGGTGCCGGAGGGGATGTCGGACGAGGTCGCCCTGTTCGCCGGCGACGTGATGGGGACCGGCTATCACGCGGTGGTCGAGACCGGGATCGGCCCGGGCTCGACCCTGGCCGTGCTCGGACTCGGCCCGGTCGGCCTCTGCGCCGTGCAGGCCGCGCTCGCCGAGGGCGCGGCACGGGTGATCGCGGTCGACACGGTTGGCGAGCGGCTCGAGCTGGCCCGCTCGCTGGGGGCCGAGCCGGCGCACCTGAGCGAGCAGGACCCGCGGGCGATCGTCAAGGCGGCGACCGAGGGCCGCGGGGTCGACGCGACGATCGACGCGGTCGGCCATCCCGACGCGCTCGAGCTTGCCTGCCGGCTGACCCGCAAGGCGGGAACGGTGTCGGCGACCGGGGTCTACGCCGAGCGGATCGAGCTCCACATGGGGATCGTCTGGATCAAGGCCCTGACCCTGAAGACCGGGCACGCGAACGTGATCAAGCACGTCGACCCGGTGCTCGCGCGGCTTGCCTCCGGAGCGCTCGATCCGAGCCCGCTCGTCACTCACCACATGCCCCTCGACGATGCGGCCGAGGCCTACGACGTCTATGACCGCCGCGAGGCGCTCAAGATCGTGCTCACGCCATGAGCGCCGAGCGTCGCCCGGAGATCGGCTGGGCCGAGTTCGAGGCGGTCGAGATCAGGGTGGCCCGGGTCGTCTCGGTCGAGGAGTTCCCGGAGGCGCGGGTGCCCGCCTGGAAGCTCGAGCTCGATTTCGGGCCCGAGCTCGGAAGGCGCCGCTCCTCGGCCCAGATCAGCAGCTACGCGCGCGAGCAGCTCGAGGGCACGCTGGTGGTCGGGGTGGTCAACTTCCCGCCGAAGCGGATCGGCCCGTTCGTCTCCGAGGTGCTGGTCCTCGGGGCGCTCGACGAACGGCTCGGGGTGGTCCTGGTGCGCCCCGATCGCGAGGCGGCGCCGGGCGACCTGATCGCCTGAGCGCCGGCTCAGCCTTGCGCCGCCGGCCTGCCCTGTTCGGCGATCGGATAGGCGAGCTGGACGTGGACGCGGCCCACGGCGATGAACTCGCGGCGCTCCGCCTCGCCGCCGGCGAGCGGCGCGATCTCCGCGTTCGCCAGCGGGATGAAGGCGAGCTCGGCGATGTTGAGGTAGTCGCTGATCCGGCTGCGATAGCCCTCCTTGGGCAGGGTCAGATCGCCGCTGATCCGGTAGCGGTCGGTCTCCAGCGCCACGCGCTCGATCCGATGGTCCATCGGGTTCAACCTATCGGCACCGGCGGGCCGGTGTCAGCACACGACCGCGAGCAGTCTGCGACCCTGCCGCGAATGGCGCAAGTGAAAGTGAACGAGATGCTGCGCACCTACCTCCAGGACCATCACGCCGGCTCGACGGGGGGACTGGAATTGGCGCGCCGCGCAGCCGGGTCGAACCGCGACTCCGACTACGGGCAGGAGCTGTCGGCGATCGCCGACGAGATCGCCGCCGACCGCGAGACCTTGGAACGGGTCATGGACGGCCTCGGGGTGAAGCCGAGCCGGCTCAAGGACGCCGGCGGCTGGACCGCGGAGAAGCTCGGCCGCCTGAAGCCGAACAACAGCCTCACCTCCTACTCGCCGCTCAGCCGCGTGGTCGAGCTCGAGGGCCTGGTCCTCGGGGTGACCGGCAAGCTCGCGCTCTGGGAGTCGCTGCGGGCGGCGCTCGGCGCCCGCGTCGACGGCGCCGACTTCGACCAGCTCGCGCAGCGGGCAGCCGAGCAGCGCTCGCGGCTCGAGGCGCTGCGCCGGCGCGCCGCCGCCGAGGCGCTCGACGCGGGCTCCGGCTGAGTCATCTAGAGCTCGCCGGAGAACGCACGCCGCGCCTCGGCCGGGTCGGCGAAGACGCGCACCGAGACGATCTTGCCGCCTCGCAGCGTCCACAGCCAGGCGTTCGAGGAGTCGAGTAACCCGCGCTCGTGCCAGACCCGCGCCCGGCCGAAGACGAGCACCCGGCCCTCGCCGAGCTCGATGAACTGCTGTGGTTGGAGTTCCATCCGCTTCCAGGTCGCGGCGATGTCGGCGAGGTAGCGGGCGATCCCCTCGTGGCCGCGGTAGGGCTCGTCGCGACCCGCCATCAGCCCGGTCACGGTTGAGACCACCACCGACTCGTCGGCGAGCTCGGTCAGCGCTTCGAGATCGCGACGGTCGAACGCCTGATATGCGCGCCTGATCAGCCATTCGGCATCGGCGCTCATACAGAAAAAGCTACGCCAGCCCGGCGGCCGCCGCGTCCAGGCCCGATGCGCGGCGCTCAGCTGCCGAGGACCCGGAGCACCTCGGGGATCGAAGTGATCCCCTGGCGCACCTTGTCGAGCCCATCGTCGCGCAGACGACGCATCCCGGCGGTGGTCGCGGCGGCGCCGATCTCGTCGCTGGAGGCCTTGCGCAGGATCAGCGAGCCGATCTCCTCCGAGACCGGCATCACCTCGTAGATCCCGATCCGGCCGCGGTAGCCGCCGCCGTTGCAGTGCACGCAGCCGACCGGCTCGCAGGCTTCGATCTCGCCGCCCGGGTGCGCGAAGCCGCTCCGCCACAGCTCCTCGTCGCTGATCGTCGTCGGGCGCTTGCACTCCTCGCACAGCCGGCGAGTGAGACGCTGGGCGATCACGCACTCGATTCCGGAGGCGACCAGGAACGGCTCGATTCCCATGTCGATCAGACGCGCCGCGGCCATCGGCGCGTCGCTGGTGTGCAGGGTCGAGAGCACCAGATGCCCGGTGAGCGCCGACTCGATCGCGATCTGGGCGGTCTCGCGGTCGCGGATCTCGCCGACCATCAGGACATCGGGATCGGAGCGGATCATCGACCGCAGCCCGGAGGCGAAGGTGAGCCCGGTCCGCGGGTTGACCTGGACCTGCTTCACCCCGTCGAGCTCGTACTCGGCCGGGTCCTCGATCGCGATCAGCGTCTTGTCGGGAGTGTTGACCGCGTCCAGGGCCGCGTACAGGGTCGTCGTCTTGCCGGCACCGGTCGGGCCGGTCGCCAGCACCGCGCCGTGGATCTGGGTGATCGAGCGCTCGACCAACTCGCGGTCGTGTGCCTGCATCCCGAGCCGGTCGAGGTCCATCACCAGGCGCCCCTTGTCGAGGATCCGCATCACCGCGGACTCGCCGCGCATCACCGGCAGCGTCGCCACCCTGATGTCGATGAACTGGCCGTCGACGGTGAGCCCGATGCGTCCGTCCTGGGGGATGCGGCGCTCGGCGATATCGAGGTCGGCCATGATCTTGATCCGCGAGATCAGCCCGGGGACGAGCCGCTTCGGGACCGTGGTCGAGTCGCTGACCACCCCGTCGATCCGAAACCGGATCCGCATCTCCCCCTCGCGGGGGTCGAGGTGGATGTCCGAGGCGCCGCGGCCGACGGCGTCGGCGATCACCGAGTGCACCAGCTTGACCACCGGCCCCTCCTCGGCTGACTCGTGCAGCTCGAGCACCGGCGCCGTCTCCTCCTCGGCGGCCTCGTCCTCGATCTCCTGAACCGACTCGCTCAGCCGCGAGAGCTGGTTCATCAGTCCCTCGAGGTGCTCGGGCGAGGCGACGACCGGGCGCACCTCGTACCCGGTCGTCATCCCGACGCTGTCGAGGCCGAGCACGTTGGCGGGGTCCGAGGTCGCGACCAGCAGCATCCGGTCGTCGACGAAGGCGATCGGGATCGAGCCGTAGCGGCGTGCATCGGCGGCGCTGACAAGGTTCGCGGCCCCGTGATCGACCTCGAACACGTTCAGATCGACGTAGTCGAGCCCGTTGCGCTCGGCGAGGGCGCGGGCGAGCTGGCTCGAGTCGACGATCCGGCTCTCGATCAGCGCCTGGCCGACCGGGCGTCCGTCCTCGCGCGCGAGCGCGACCGTCGCCTCGACCACGCCGCGCTCGGCGAAGCCGAGCTCGACCAGGATGTCGCCCAGGCGGCGGCCGGGCGCGTTGCCGCGGCTCGCCGGCACGATTCCGGCGGGAGCGCTGGGTGCTGAGGTGCTCACCCCCCTCCTATCGGCAGCCGCGGGTCCGCGCTTCAGCGTTGCCCCTGACCCACCGGGCCGCCTGTCGGCGAGGTTCTAGCGCCCGCTGTCGAGGAACGCCGCGAGTTGCCCGGTGAACTCGGTCGGGTGATCCCAGAAGCCGCGAGATGGGACGGCATCGTCCAGAGCGCGGCGTCGGGCACGTGCCGAGACAGCAACGACTGGGCCTCGGCGAGGACTTCCTGGCTCAGGACGTGGGCGCACGGAAGCTCCGCGCCGAGTGAGGTCGCGAGGTCGCGGTAATCGCTGAGCTTCGCGCTGACAAGCAGGCATTCGGCGACGTGGCGCGGCGTTCTCAGATGCATTCCGGTGAGCCACTCGAGCTCCTCGGTGGTCGGTTCCCGATCGAGGGCCCACTCGCCGAACTTCCTCGCGAACGCGGTCGGGTCGGCGACCGCAGGCCCGATCATCTCGACGAGAAAGCCGTCCAGATCGTCCTCGGCCCATTCACCCTCGGCTCCCGTGCCGAGCGGCTTCGGGGTCTGGTCGATGACGGTCAACGACCGCAGCCGCTCGGTGCCGAACTGCTCCGCGTAGGCGTAGCAGGCGAGGGCGCCGTACGACCAGCCGACGAGGTCGACGTCGCGCAGGTCGAGCGCCCGCACGACGGCGGCGAGATCACGCCCCTGCTGCGGGTAGCTGTGGCCCGTCGCCGCGTCGGCGGATCGCCCGTGGCTGCGCGGGTCGATCGTGATCGTCCGATACGCCGGCGCGAGCTCGGCGACCTGATGCTCGAAGACCTCGCCGGCCATCGTCCATCCGGGCAGGAAACGACCGGCGGCCCGGCCCCCGCCTCCGCGTAAGCGAGCTCGACGCCGTCCTCGACGCGGACGCGGCCTCGTTTCAAGCTCGCTCCTCGGATTGCAGCCTCGCGAATTGCGAAGCACCGACCTTACGCTTCGTCCCGCTGCGCAGCGGGGCCCGGCCAGTGTCCGCGGTTGCCATCCGCGCCGGCGAGGATAAGCTGTTCTCCAGTCCTCGAACCGGAGGTCAACGATCGACGAGACCCCGACCCTGTTCGTCTGTCACGGCGATGACGGAGGCCCGCGAATCCACCCGTGTCGGCGCGTGCAGGAGGCGCTCCGCGCCCGCGGGATCGAGTACGACAAGGTGATCGCCGGCCACGGCCACCCGATCCCGTTCCTGCGCAAGGGCTCGCGTGACGAGCTGTGCGAGGCGACCGGCGCGACGAAGCTGCCGGCGCTGAAGCTGCCCGACGGGACGGTGATCACCCACTCGCGCGCGATCCTCTCCTGGATCGCCGAGCAGAACTGATCGCGGCAAGTCGGTGGACGCAGAGCAGGTTCTCGCCTTCCGTGCCGCTCGCGTAGGGCTGGCCCGCCGGTCTGCGCGAACCCTCGCCGAGGCGGCGGCGTGTCCGGCCTCCGACTTCTCGCGCGACGCCGCCCTGCTCGCGCTCGCCGCGCGACATCAGGCCACCACCCGGGAGGGGTACGACGAAGCGACCGACGATGGCGACCTCGTCGTTGCTCACATCGTGCGGGGAGCGATCCACGCCCTCGCGCCCGCTGATCTCGCGCTCTACGGCCGTGCCCTGATCGCTCGCGAGGACGATGACTTGGCGGTGCAGCTGGGCGAGCAGGTCCGGCGCCTCGCCGCCGAGCAGGGCTTCTCCCCGACCGAAGCGCTCGATCAGGTCGCGGAGGCGACCAAGGCCGCGCTCGGTGGCGGTCGCGCGCTGGACAAGAACGAGCTCCACGCCGAGCTCCGCGAGCGGGTCAGCGCCAATCTGCTGCCGTGGTGCAAGGGCTGCAAGAGCCACCACGTCCCCCCGATGCTGTGGCGCTACGCCGGGGTGAAGGCCGGCGCCCGGCTCGACTCGAGGCGCCGTTACCTGCTCGGCAAGCCCGGTCGGAGTCCGGCGGCCGCTGAGGCCGTGAGGCGGTTCCTTCACTTCTACGGACCCGCCGATGCCCGAGACTTCGCCGGGTGGAGCGGGGTCGCCGGCCCTCACGCCAAGCGCCTCTGGGAACGGGTCGAGGACGAGCTTTCCGAGGTCTCGGTCGGCAGTCGCAAGGTGTGGGCGCTCAACGAGGATCTGAAGCAGCTCGAGTCGCCGCCGAACGCAGACGGTGTCCGCTTGATCCCACCCGGCGACCCCTACCTGCAGAAGCCGAACCGACCGCTCCTCGCCCCCAAAGCCGAGCTTCGCAAGCGGCTCTTCCGGCCCGTCGCCAGCCCCGGGGCGGTTCTCAGCAACGGGAGGCTCGTCGGCCTCTGGCGGGTGAAGGCGAAAGGAAGGAAGGCCGAGGTCACGGTCGAGAAGCTCGGGCGGATTGCCGGCAAGGACCTCGAACCGGAGGCAGAGCGTCTCGCCGAGCTTCGCGGCGCTTCCGAGCCCTTGCTCGTCGTGAACTGAGTTCCCGTCAGCAAGGCCGTCGCGCTACATATCCTTCGCCGGTGTGGGTGTTACTGACCGGGATGTCGGGGACGGGCAAGTCAGCGTTGGTCCACGAGTTGCGGCGTCGCGGCTATACGGCCTACGACGCTGATGAGGATGGCTTCAGCGAGCCGCGGGCGGACGGCCGATGGGGCTGGCGAGCCGACCGCGCCGCCGACCTGCTCGCCGAAGTACCAGAGCGGCTGAGCTTCTTCGCCGGATGCTCTGAGGAGCAGATCGAACTGCCGTTCAACCTTCGCGTGCTGCTCACTGCGCCGCGACCCGTGCTCGTCGAGCGACTGCGCAAGCGCAGCGGCAACTCCTATGGCCGTGACGGTGCTGAGCTGTCCCAGGTACTCGCAGACCTCGCTGAGGTCGAACCGCTCTTGCGCCGTTCTGCGGATCTCGTCCTGACCACCACAGCCCCGACAGTCGAGGTCGCTGATGCGCTGCTCGGACAGATTGCCAAGCTGGGTCGCGGAAGTGCCTAGCGCGAAGCGTTAGCGTGGGACCGTGCTCACAAGACCAGGATCGCGCTTCGGTCTGGTCGTTGGCACTGCGGTCATGGCGATGGCCGGATTCACCCTCGCGGCAACCGCCGCAGGGTCAATCGACAGCCCGGCCGGCGTGAGCTTGAACGACTACGACGGGCACCCTCATCGCACGGCACCCAAGCGCGTCGGTGAGCACATCAACCTGTGGTGTCGCAGCACGACGAACAGGCGTCAGGTCGTGGAGGTCCGGACCTTCTTCGAGGCGCAGGAGGTGGCCTTTCGGACGATCAAGTGTCCCCGCGGAGAGATCTCGCGCCGCCACCAGATCTTTCGCCCAAAGCGGCCCGGCATCTACGGGATGGTCCTCCAGGGAGGCGGGTTCGACTCGTTCGTGATCCGGACTCGCGTCCGCCCGCACGCCGAGTAGTTCGTAGATGGGCGCGGCTGGTTTCGAACCAGCGACCTCTCGCGTGTGAAGCGAGCGCTCTCCCACTGAGCTACGCGCCCGGGACGGCGATGATAAGTGAGCGATCAGGGTCCGAACCGCGGCGACCGGCTACCGCGTGCGGGCGACCTCGGTGGCGAACCAGACCGAGAGCCCGCCGGCGACTCCGCTCAGGGCACGCGAAAGGCGGGGGTCGATCCGGTCGGAGCTGCTTGCCTGGGTCGCCGCGACCCAGGTCAGGCCTGCCCCGAGGCCGAGCGCCACGGCGCGCCCCGCCCGCACGACCTTCTGCTCGAGCCGGGCGGACGTGAACTTGACCTCGAGCTGGTGGCCGGGCCGGTTGCCGACCACGGTCGCGAGCCCGTCGGCGACCTGGCTCGCCCGGTAACGGAGCTTCTCGGCCTCGTAGATGATCTGCTGCGGGTCGAGCCGCCCGGCAACGCGCCGCGAGACGCTGCGCATGAAGAAACGCCTCGCCTCCTCGATCGGGTCGAGCTCGGGGGCGAGCTCGGAAACCGCCCCGTCGACCTGCGAGAGCGCCTTGCCGACGAGGACGAACGGAGGTGGCAGCGGCACTCCGTGGCGGACGGAGATCGCCGTCAGCCGGTTGAGCAGCTCGACCAGGTTGAGCTCCTGGAGCGATCTGCTGCGCATCTCGGCGACCACCTCGGCGATGTCGGCGCGATAGGCGTCGAGGTCGACCTCGGCGGAGTCGGCGATCTCGCTCAGGTCCAGCGAGACGTCGGCGAGCAGGTCGACGTCCCCCTGCGCGAAGGCGAGCATGACGAGGAAGAGCTGGCGCCGCGTCTGGGCGTCGAGGCGCCCGACCATGCCGAGGTCGAGGAGCCAGATCCTGCCATCGGCCCAGAGCATGTTGCCCGGGTGAGGGTCGGCGTGAAAGAAGCCATCCTCGAGCACCTGCTTGTAGTAGGCCTGGATCAGCTGCCTGGCGGCCTCGCTGCGCTCGGGCCCCGCCGGCGCGTCGAGCAGCGGCACCGCGCCGACGACCTCGTCCATGACCAGCAACCGCCGCGTCGAGAGCTCGCGATGGACGCGCGGGACGCATACTCGGGCATAGCCCTCGACGATCTCGGCCATGCGGACGGTGTTGCGCGCCTCCTGGCCGAAGTCGAGCTCGTCCCGCAAGGCCACCGAGACCTGTTCCGCCAGCGAGGGCAGGTCGATGACCCGATTCAGCCGCCGCGAGCGCCCCGCCGGCTGGACGATCATCGCCAGCATGGCGAGGTCGTTCTCGACCACCTGCTCGGCCTCGGGGCGCTGGACCTTGACCACGACCGGGTGCCCATCCGCCATCCGCGCCCGGTGCACCTGGGCGACGGTGCCGGCGGCAAGCGGCTCGGGCTCGATCGAGGAGAAGACGTCCTCCCAGGGCACGGCGAGCTCACGCTCCATCATCGTCACCACCTCAGCCTCGGACATCGGCGGCACGGCGGCCTGCAGCGCCGCCAGCTCGGCGACGTACTCCTCGGAGATCAGGTCCGGGCGAGTGGAGAGGATCTGGCCGAGCTTGCCGAAGGTCGGGCCAAGTCGCTCGAACGCCTCGCGCAGGCGCCGTGGGCCCTCCGGATCGCCCTCGAGACGCAGCAGCCGTCCCGAGAGCTGGCGCACGCCGACCGGGCCCAGGACGCGCGCGATCTCGCGGGCGCGGCCCTTCAGCGCCCCCGCATCCGGCGTCCCCTCGGGCAGCGGCTCCCCGGTGGCGGTGTTGACGACCACGACCGTGCATTCGGCGAGGTGAGTGACCCGGTTGGCGACGTTGCCGAGCAGGAACTGCTTGCGGCCTCGCATCCCTGAGCTGCCGATCACGACGACGTCGGCCTCTGCGCGGCGGGCGGCGTTGAGGATCGCCCGGGCGATGTCCTCGTCCGTTTCGACCACGGCCCGGGCCGCGATCCCATCGGATGGCAGCGAGCGCTCGAGGTCCGCCTCGAGCCGACGGCGGTCGGGCGCGCCGTCGCCCGGCTCGGTTCCCGGGGCGACGACCTGGATCGCAAGCAGCTCGGCCTCCGCCGAGTGCGCGAAGCGCGCCGCCCACTCGACCGCAAGGCACGCGCCGGCGCTGCGGTCGGTCGCCACTGCGACCAGTCTCGTCTCGGCGCCCATCGACCCGAGCATAGGTCGGGGCGGGGGTCCGTGCCGTGAACCTGGCGTTCGATGCGGTCGGTCGAGTCTCGGTCGGCATGAAACGGGGCCGAAGGGGTCCGAGAGTTCTAGGACCACCATTTCAACGGCAAGTGGCCCGACGAGACCGAGACCCGCCACGTCTCCCGCGCCGTCGGCCAAACGCAGGTGGTGGATGAGCTGAATCATGAGCTTCACCCATGACCGCGTCCTGGAGATCATGCTCCGGCGGAAGCTCGGTTTCGCTTCACCTCGCCTTGCAGAACCGCGCTTGAGCGGGTTCGCCGGTCAAGCGACGTCGCCTGGGCGACGTTCTGAAGACCCCCTTTTGGGCCGGTCGGCCCGGCCCGGGCGTCAGCCGGGCTGGATGTTCTTGTTGTGGTGGAAGGCGTTGTCAGGGTCGTACTTGGCCTTGACTTCGGCGAGTCGCCGGTAGGTCTGATCGCCGTAGGCCTCTCGAACCCGGCTGGAGTCGTCGTCGGAATCAAGGAAGTTGACGTAGACGCCCGCGCGGTGGGGTTGGAGGGCTCGGAGGAACCGCCGCGCCCAAGCGCTCTCGGCCGCGGCGTGCTCGCCGGACTCGTCAGGGAGCCACACGGCGTCGATGCTCATGGTGTGGGCCACGTCGCGACCGGCGTAGGCGGTGGCGTCGTGCGGGACTCGGGCGACGGCGCCACCGATGTGGAACATCGCCGCGTAAGAGCGGGGCGAGCTGGCGGCGTAGGCGTGATCGGTGATAACGGCGATCGCGTCGTCGGAGAGGCCGGCGAGGTCCGTCGCCTTCCAGTAGTAGTGCCACCCGTGGGGGACGGTGTCGTCGATGCCGCCCTGGAAGGCGGCGTACGGCCAGGGTGCGAGCAGGTCGACGAGCGGCGTCCCGAACCGGCGGAGGGCCCGCACCGCACGCTCGCCCTCTTCGACGGCGCCTGCGTAGCAGCAGGCGACGGCGATGGCCGGTCGCCAGTGCAGGTCCTCGGGGATGACCGGCAGCGGGGGGACGGTGCCGAGCCTGACGACGGTGCCGAGCTCGTCAGGCGCTTCGGCGGCGAAGTCCCGGTAGAAGCGCAGCACGTCGGTGGTGTCGTCGGCCGCCCAGAAGATGGGCCCGGCCATCACCGTTGGGCCGAGAGGATGCAGTGCGAACCGGAACGAGGTGACCACGCCGAAGTTGCCGCCGCCGCCTCGCAGCGCCCAGAACAGATCGGGGTGTTCGCTGGCGGACGCCTGGACGATGCTGCCCTCGGCGGTGACCACCTCGGCGACAAGCAGGTTGTCGACGGTGAGCCCGTGTTTGCGCATGAGGAAGCCGATTCCGCCGCCGAGGGTGAGCCCGGCGACGCCGGTGTGGCCCACGATGCCGCCGGTGGTGGCCAGACCGTGGGCCTGCGTCTCGTGGTCGACGTCGCCCCAGAGAGCACCAGCTTGCACCCAGGCCGTGCGATCGGCGGGGTCGACCGACACGGCCCGCATCGGCGAGAGGTCGATGACGACCCCGTCGTCGCACACAGCGGTACCGGCCACGTTGTGGCCCCCGCCCCGTACGGCGATCTCCAAGTCGTGGTCGCGCGCGAAGCGCACCGCCGCGACCACATCGGCCACGCCGGTGCAGCGGGCGATGCAGGCCGGATGGCGGTCGATCGCGCCATTCCAGATCCTGCGGGCAGCGTCGTAGCCGGGGCTGGTCGGCAGCAGCAGCTCTCCGCGGACCGTTTCGCCGAGCTCGTCGAACGCGGTCGTCTCCGAGGGCGGTGCCTGTGGTGTCTGGATAGCGGTCATCTCGTCCTCCCGGGTGTGCTCGATTAGCTCAAACGTAGGCTCGCCGACCCGGGCTGACTAGTTCTACTTTCGAACCAACCGGTCCGAGTACCAGACCTGTCGGCCAATCCGGGGCTAGCATGGGGCGCGATGCGCAGTTACGCGCAGTACTGCCCCGTCGCCAAGGCCACCGAGACCCTCAGCGACCGTTGGACGCTTCTGATCGTGCGCGAGATGCTCGGCGGCGCGAGCGGCTTCAACGAACTCCAACGCGGCCTCCCAGGGATCTCGCGCTCGGTCCTCACCGACCGGATGCGCGCGCTCGAGCGGGCCGAGGTCATCGAGCGCAGGACGGGCCCCAAAGGCCGCACCCTCGAATATCGCCTCACGCCCGCCGGTCGTGACCTCCAGCCGGTCGTGCAGGCGATCGGCGAGTGGGGGGCGACTTGGTCGTTCACCGAGCCGCGCGCCGAGGAACTCGATCCCGACCTGTTGATCGTCTGGATGGCCCGCCACGTCGATCGCCAGCGGCTCCCACCGAACCGAACCGTGGTTCAGTTCGACTTTCGCGACCCCAAGCGGCGCTACTGGATGGTCCTCGAGCCCTCCGAGGTCTCAGTCTGCCTCCAGCATCCCGGTCTCGACGTCGATCTCGAGGTCAAGGTCGACACCGCCACCCTCTACAGCGTCTACCTGGGACGCGCCGCGCTGGGCGGCGCGATTCGCGCCGGCCAGCTGACGATGCGCGGCCCGCGGACGCTGCAACGCGGATTCGGCCACTGGTTCACCTGGAGCGCATTCGCCCCAGCCAGCCGCTCGGCGCACAAGCGCCGCACAGCCGCCTCACGCCTTGCCGGCCCTGATCGCGTACGGATCGCCGACGACGGCGATCCGGCCAGATCAGGTTCCAGAGTCTCAAGGCCGAAGAGGCCCGCCGCCTGATCGAGATTCTTCGCGCGCACCGCGTTGAAGATCGCGCCGCTATCCGCGGTGCGCGCTCGGGATCGGCGGCGGCGAGCTGCTCGCCCTCTGCGGCGACGGGCGCCGCTCGGTGCTCGACGGCGGCCTCGAGCTGGGCGAGCTCGCAGACCTGCTGGTCTCACTCGGCGCCCGCGAGGCGATCAACCTCGACGGGGTGGATCCGCGACGCTGGTCCATCGCAGGCATCTGCTCAACCGCCCCTACTCGACCCAGGATCAGCCCGCGCCCGAGTCTCGCCCGGTGGTCACGGCGCTGCTGTTCGAGCGACGGCAATAGTCGAACTACGAGTTGACCACCGCATACGTCGTCAACTCGTAGTCGGACGGGTTCAAGGGAGGCCGACGCCGCCGTGCTCGATCACCGGCGGGGCGAGCCGCGGCCTGCTGCCGACCCCACCGGAACCGCTGCCGCCGGAGCCGCCGCCGGCCGCCGTGCCGCCGCCGGAGCCGCCGCCTCCGGGCGGGCTCTCGGGCTCGTCGTCGGGCGGCGGCGCGGGTGCCGCGCCGCCGGGCCGGGGGCAGCGCACCGTGTACACCGAGCGCGCCGGGTGGCGCGGCCTGACCTCGGAGTGATTCCAGGAGAGGTGCAGGTGGTTGCCGCGCCCGTGACCGCGGTCGCCGTCATATCCGACCCAGCGAAACGGCTCGCGCGGGCGGTTTTGGCGCGGCTCGGCCCAGGCGGCGAGCCGGTCGATGTCCGACCAGCGCCCGCCGGCGGCCTTGTTGGGGACGATGTCGAGCGCGAGGCCGATCGGATGCTCGCCGTTGGCGGCGTGGACCGGGTCGGTCGAGTACCCGTCAGTGACGAAGATCGAGTAGCGCCTCTCGAGCAGGCGGACATCGCGGAGCAGCCGCCGGTCGATCAGCTCGCCAGGGAAGTGGGGGACGTCGACGAACCTGCCGCCGCCGGTCGTTTCGCAGAGCGCCGGCCCCAGCTTCGTGCTCTGCATCGTCGCCGTCGCCACCCCGGCCAGCGCCAGCGCCAGAGCCGCGACGAGCGCCGGGGCGAGGGTGCGGGTCGACCGTCCCATTGGATGACGCATCGGCCCCGGCGCCGGGTTCCGTTAGCCGCGCTAGGATCTGCCCCGACCGTGCTAGGCGGGGAATTAGCGGTGCCCTGTACCCGCAATCCGCTCTAGCGGGGCCGAAAGCTCGTCTGAGGGTCGTGGCCTTCGAGGCCAGTACGCCGCGGGCGGTGTTGACGGTCAGGTCCCGCGCGATGCGCGTCCGCGAACCAGGTCAGATCCGGAAGGAAGCAGCCTTAAGCGGTGCCGGGCAAGTGCCGCGGATCAGCCTGACTCGAGCCAGCCACGGCGGGCACGCTCGGTGACCGCTCTCGAGGACGGGCCCGCACGGTCATATCTATCTCAGCGTCTCGGTCCTCGAGTTGTCGTACCGGCATCCGCTGGCGCTCGCGACGGTGGCGAAGTAGCGGCCATTTCGCAGCCGCTTGCCGACCTGCCACCTGCCGTTCGCGTTCGTCCGCGTCTCGGCGAGCTTGCGCGACACGAAGCCGTCGAGCCGGAACAGCGCCACCTCACGGCCGCCGACGCAGCCGCCGGCCCTCGAGCTCACCTTGCCCGCGGCGCCGGAGTGCTTGAGCTTCTTGATCACGATCCTCGTCTTCGGCCGGTCGTCGGCCAGGGCGGGCAGGGCGCCGGCGCCGAGGACGATCGCTGCCAGGGCGAGTGCGATCCATCGCATCGACACAGTCTGGCAAAGCGATACCGCGGCCCGGCGGGGGCCGTCCAGCCCGACGGTAGTATCGGCTCGGTGAGTGCCGAGACCTCCCTCTATCGCAGCCACCGCCCGCAGGCCTTCGATCAGGTGGTCGGCCAGGAGCACGTCGTGCGTACGCTCAGCAACGCGGTCGAGCGCGATCGCGTCCATCACGCCTACCTCTTCGTCGGCTCGCGCGGGACCGGCAAGACCTCGCTGGCGAAGATCCTCGCCCGGTCGCTGAACTGCGTCCAGGGCCCGACCCTGACCCCGTGCGGGGAGTGCGAGTCGTGCGTCACGATCGCCGCCGGGACCTCGCTCGACGTGATCGAGATGGACGCCGCCTCGAATCGCTCGGTCGACGACATCCGCGACCTGCGCGAGCGGGTCGGCTACGCGCCCGCCGCCGGGAACTGGAAGGTCTACATCCTCGACGAGGCCCACATGCTCACCCGCGAGGCCTGGAACGCGTTCCTGAAGACGCTCGAGGAGCCGCCGGCGAACACCGTCTTCATCCTCGCCACCACCGAGCCGCACAAGGTGATGCCGACGATCGTCGACCGCTGTCAGCGCTTCGATTTCCAGCGCCCCCCGCTCGAGCAGATCGCCGAGGTGCTGCGGCGCGTCTCCGCCGCCGAGCAGATCGAGATCTCCGACGGGGCGGTGGCGGCAATCGCGCGCGCCGCCTCGGGCAGCTTCCGCGACGCGCTCGGGACCCTGGACCAGCTCGTCTCCTACGGCGGCAAGCGGGTCGAGACCGACGACGTGCTCGCCGTGCTCGGCGTCGCCGACGCGGAGCTGATCCTCGCCGCCGCCGACGCGATCGCGACCGGCGACGGGAGGGCCGCGCTCGAGGTCAGCGAGCGGCTCGCCCGCTCCGGCCGCGACGTGACCCAGTTCGCCCGCGACCTGCTCGCCCACCTGCGCCAGCTGATCGTGATCCGCACCGTCGGCGAGCTCGGCGATGCGTTCACGGTCACCGCCGCCGAGCCCGAGCGGCTGCGCTCCCAGGCCCACGCGATTCCAGAGCTGTCGCTGGGCCGCTCGATCGACACGCTCTCAGCCGCGCTGGCGGCGATCCGCGAGGGCGACGAACCGCGGATGACGGTCGAGCTGGCGCTGCTGCGTGCCGCGCGGCCGCAGCTTGATCCTTCGCGCGAGGCGTTGGTGGAGCGGCTCGAGCGGCTCGAGGCTTCGCTGGGTGGTGGGGCGGGGGGCGGCGACTCCGCCGCGTCCGCGCCCGGGGAAGCCCGGAAATCGCCTGGCGGCGATGTCCAGACTTCCCGGGAGGCGTCCGCCGCGGAGTCGCCGCCCCCCGCCGACGAGACCGCCGAGCCGACAGGTGAGGGTGATGACGATGGTGTGGCGGATAAGGCCGGGGCGGACGGGGTGGAGCTGGAGAAGCTGGTCGGGTTGTGGCCGGCGGTCATCGACCAGGTTCGCCAGGGCGGTGCGGAGCTGCTCTCGCACGTGCTCGCGGCGGCGCGCCCGGTCGCGGTCAGCATCGAGGACGCGGCGCTCGAGGTCGGCTTTCCAGCCTCGGCCGCGTTCAACAAGCGCAAGGCCGAGGCCGCCGAGGCCCGCGACCGGCTCGCGGACGCGATCAAGACGATCGCCGGCGCCTCGTTGCGCCCGCACTACGTGCTCCTCGACGCCGACGACGCGGAGGTGCCGGCGGGCAGCGAGCTGTCCGAGGACGAGCTGGTCGAGCTGATGCGAGCCGAGTTCGATGCCGAGGAATACGGGGCCGCGCCCGACGACGGCGAGGCCGAGGCCAAGGAGGCGAGTGGATGACGCGACTGCCGCAGGGCCCGGCGGGTTCGATCTCAACTCGATGATGAAGCAGGTCCAGCAGATGCAGGCCGAGATGAGCGAGGCGCAGGAGAAGCTCAAGGACGAGGTCGTCGAGGCGAGCGCCGGCGGCGGGATGGTGAAGGTGAAGCTGAGCGGCGACCTGCGCCTGCTCGAGATCGCGATCGACCCCGAGGCGATCGACCCCGAGGAGGCCGAGCTGCTGCAGGAGATGATCCTCGCCGCGGTCAACGAAGGGCTGCGCTCGGCGCAGGAGCTTGCCGCCACGCGGCTCGGCGGGGCCTCCGGCCTCGGCGGCGCCGGGGGGCTCGGTCTGCCGGGCCTGTAGATAGCCGCCCCGGCCCTCGCTAGCTTCACCCCATGTACCCGCGCCCGATCGAGCGCCTCGTCTCCGAGCTGGCCAAGCTGCCGGGAATCGGCCGGCGGACCGCCCAGCGGCTGGCCTTCCACATCTTGCGCGCCGATGACGCGGACGCGCTCGCGCTCGCCGACGCGATTCGTGAGGTCAAGCAGAAGGTCGGGCAGTGCGAGGTCTGCTTCAACCTCGCCGAGGGGCCGCGCTGCGAGGTCTGCGAGGACACCCGTCGTGAGCGCTCGCTGATCTGCGTCGTCGAGCAGCCCGCCGACGTGATCCCGATCGAGCGCACGCACGAGTACCGCGGCCTCTACCACGTGCTCGGCGGCGCGCTCTCGCCGATTGACGGCATCGACCCCGAGCATCTGCGGATCGCCGAGCTGGTCGAGCGCGCCGGCGACGGCGAGGTGACCGAGATCGTGCTCGCGACCAACCCGACCACGACCGGCGAGGCGACCGCCCACCACATCGCCGAGCTGCTGCGGGGGCGGGTGACGATCACCCGCCTGGCCAGCGGGCTGCCGGTCGGCGCCGACCTCGAGCACGCCGACGAGGTCACCCTCGGTCGCGCCTTCGCCGGCCGTCAGTCGCTCGGCTGAGGGCCAGTCTGGCCCTCGCCGTATCCTCGGACCGCGATGCCCGAGACGGTGGTGATGAAGTTCGGTGGCACGTCGGTCGCCTCGCCGGAGGACATCCGCCGGGCGGCGCGCCGGATCGTCGACGCGCGCGAGCGCGGCAAGCAGGTGGTCGCGGTGCTCTCGGCGCGCGGCAAGACCACCGACGATCTCGTCAACCAGGCCTACGAGATCTCCGAGCGGCCGTTGGCGCGCGAGATGGACATGCTGCTCTCGACCGGCGAACGGATCTCGTGCGCGCTCTGCGCGATGGCGATCCACGACATGGGACACAGCGCGATCTCGCTCACCGGGTCGCAGGCGGGGATCGTGACCGACTCGTCCCACACCAAGGCGAGGATCCTCGAGGTCCGCGCGGACCGGATCCGCGACGGGCTGGCCGAGGACCGGATCGTGCTCGTCGCCGGCTTCCAGGGCGTCTCGGGCGACAGCCGCGACGTGACCACGCTCGGTCGCGGCGGATCGGACACGACCGCGGTCGCGATCGCCGCCGCGCTCGGCGCCGACCTGTGCGAGATCTACACCGACGTCGCCGGGGTCTTCAGCGCCGATCCGCGACTGGTCGCCGACGCCCGCAAGCTGAAGCTGGTCCTGTTCGACGAGATGCTCGAGATGTCCTCCTCGGGCGCCGGCGTGCTGCAGCTGCGCGCGGTCGAGTACGGGCGCAACCACGGCGTCCGCATCCACTGCCGGAGCTCGTTCGAGGATGGCCCCGGTACCCTCGTGCTCGCCGAGGACGAGACCGTGGAACAGCCGATGGTCACAGCCGTGACCCACGCCCACGAGGCGCGGGTGACCCTGACCGGCCTGAGTGACGAGCCGGGCGTCGCCGGGCGCGTCTTCAGCGCCCTCGCGGATGCCAACGTCAACGTCGACATGATCATCCAGAACGAGCCGGTCTCCGACGACCAGACGGCCGACCTCTCGTTCACCGTCGCCAGCGACGACCTGCGGGCGGCGACCGACGTGCTCGAGCCGCTCGGCGTCGGCGGGATCGAGACCGATCCCGAGGTCGGCAAGGTCTCGGTCGTCGGCGCGGGGATGCGCAGCCACCCGGGCGTCGCGGCAAAGGTCTTTCAAACGCTCGGCGAGCACGAGATCAACATCGAGATGATCTCCACCTCGCCGATCAAGATCTCCTGCGTGATCGCGGCCGACCGCGTGCCCGACGCGGTGCGCGGGCTGCACCACGCGTTCGAGCTCGGTGCCGAGGCCGTCCGTGAGGAGGATCCCGAGGGCGAGCACCGGCCGCGGGTGACCTCGTGAGCGCGCGATCGGCGGGCTACCGCGTCGGGGTCGTCGGCGCGACCGGCGCCGTCGGCTCGACGATCCTCGAGGTGCTCGCCGAGCGCGGTTTCCCTGCCTCCGAGGTCGTCCCCTTCGCCTCCGAGCGCTCGGCGGGACGGGCGATCGCCCACCGGGGCGGCGAGCTCGAGTGCCGGCCGCTGACCGCCGAGACGATCGCCGGGCTCGACCTGGTCCTCTCCTCGGCCGGCGGCGCGGTGAGCGCCGAGTGGGCGCCGCGGTTCGTCGAGGCCGGGGCGGTGGTGATCGACAACACCAGCTATTGGCGCATGCACGAGGAGGTGCCGCTGGTCGTCGCCGAGGTCAACCCCGAGGCGGTCGAGGGCCACAACGGCCTGATCGCGAATCCCAACTGCTCGACGATGCAGGCGATGGTCGCCCTGGCGCCGATCCAGCGCGCGGTCGGGATCGAGCGCATCGTCTTCTCCACCTACCAGTCGGTCTCCGGAACCGGGCAGCGCGCTTCAGAGGAGCTGCGTTCCCAATCGCGCGCGATCCTCGACGGGGCGCCTGCGGTGGCCGAGGTCTACCCGCACGTGATCGCCTTCAACGTCGTGCCGCAGGTCGAGTCGTTCGTCGACGGCGACGACTACACGACCGAGGAGCGCAAGATGATGGCCGAGACGCGGAAGATCCTCGGTGCCTCCGAGGATGAGCTCGGGATCTCGGCGACCTGTGTCCGGGTGCCGGTCTTCGTTGGTCATTCGGAGTCGGTCAACGTGCAGACCCGCGAGCCGCTCTCACCCGAGGCCTGCCGCGAGCTGCTCGCGGCCGCGACCGGGGTCGAGGTCGTCGACGCGCCGGGCGAGGGCTTCTATCCGCTCGCGGCCGACGTCGCCGGGCGCGACGAGGTGCTCGTCGGCCGGATCCGGCGCGACCCGTCGCACGCGCGCTGTCTCAACCTCTGGGTCGTCGGCGACAACCTGCGCAAGGGCGCGGCGACGAACGCCGTCCAGGTCGCTGAGCTGATCGCCGAGCGCGACCTGGTCCGGGTGCCGGCCGGGTCCACGTCCTTCGCCGCGTAGCCGGGCTTGATCGCCGCGATCGCCTCCGCGGCGCTGATCGTGGCCGGCGCGCTCGTCGCCGGGCAGGCCGTCCTCAGCTCTCAGCGGCCGCCCCAACCCCTCCGCCCTTGCCGGCCCGGTCGGCCTCGCCCTCCTGCTCACCGCCGCCGCGATCCCCGCCGGCCCCGACCAAGCGACCACGATCGCCATCGTCCTCGTTCCTTCTCACCATCCTCGGCGGTGCAGCCCTGGCGCTTCTGGGCGGGGGATCGGGCGGTCGCCGGAGGAGGCTCCGCAGCAGGATTGCGAGGACTCCGGCTGACATGGATGTCAAGCCGCCTCCGACGGTGACCGCTCCGATCTCACGCCCCCGCAGCGCTCGCAGCGCATTCTCGCCGCCCTTTTCGCCGCCCTCCCGTTCATCGCCGCCAACAACATCGGCATCCTCGGCGTCGGCCTCGTCAACGACGACATGGCCTCACACCTGCTGCTCGCCGACTGGATCCGGGAGGGGTTCCGGCCCGAGCCGGTGCTCGTCGACCAGGGCTACCCGCTCGGCCCGCACGCGCTCGTGGCCGGGATCGGCGCACTGCTCGGGGCGAGCTCGATCGACGTCTTCGCCGGCCTCACGCTGGCGATCCCGGCGCTCACCGCCCTGCTCGCGTACTCGGCTCTGGACGGCCTGCGTGCCGTGCCGCGGGTCGGCGCGGCGGCTCTGGTCGCGCTCCCCTACATGGCCGCCGCCTATCTGGCCCAGGAGGCCTTCAAGGAGCCGATCATCGCGCTCTTCGTCCTCTCCTGGGCTCTGCTGCTGCCGGCGGTGCGCGGCTGGCGCGACGCGATCCCGCTCGGCCTGCTGGCCGCGGGGACGGTCTACGTCTACTCGTTCCCGGGTCTCGCCTGGCTCGCCGGTGTGGCGGTGGTCTGGGGAGTGATCGAGCTGGTCCGCGGCGCGCGCCCGGGCCGTTCGGCCTGGTCGATCGCTGCCGTCGGGGCCCTGGTCCTCGCGCTCCTCGCGCTCGCCGATCTCGATCGGCTACGCGACTTCGCCGACTTCCGCGCCCTGCATCCCGACCGCGCCAACGAGGGCGGGCTCGGCAACCTGCCCGGCCAGCTCTCGCCGCTGGAGGCGCTCGGGATCTGGCCGACGAGCGAGTTCCGGCTCTCGGCCGCGGCGAGCTCGTCGCCCGCGGTCGTCTTCTACGCCGGCGGGTTGCTGGCCGCGGTCGCGCTGGCCCTGGGCCTACCCCGATGGCTGCGCCGCCACGGGTCGGCGGTCCCCGCCGCGCTGCTCGCCGCCGCGCTGCTCTACCTCGCCGCGCGGGCCTTCGGCACCGTCTACACCTCGGCCAAGGCGCTGGCGATCGCCGCTCCGCTGATCGCCCTGATCGCGCTCGGCGGACTGCTGCTGCCCGAGCGCCGACGTTGGCCGCTCGCCCTGGGAGCGGTGTTCGCCGCCGCCGCCGCCTTCTCGAGCTTCCTGGTCCTGCGCCAGGCCCCGGTCGGCCCCGAAGCGCACGCCGCCGAGCTGGCTCAGATTCGGCCTCTGGTCGAGGGCGAGAAGCTGCTCTTCCTCGGTCGCGACAACTTCGTCCTCCACGAGCTGCGCGGGTCGAAGCCGTTCACCCACGTACGCAACTTCTACGACCCGTACTTCGTCGAGCCGAACTTCGAGCTCGAGGACGTGGGCGCGAAGTTCGATTTCGACTCGGTCGGCGCCCAGACCCTGGCCCGGTTCCCCTACGTGCTGACGACGCGCGCCGCCTACGCCAGCGGCGCGCCACCCGGCTACCGGCGCGTGCTCGAGACCGACAGCTATCTGCTCTGGCGCCGCGGCCGCGCCGACCTCGCCCGGCAACCCGGGGAGACCGACGCGCAGCCGGGTCGGCTCGGCGGCTGCGGAAAGGACGCGAGCCGGGTCGTCAGCTTCAGCCCGCCGCCGAGCATCGCCGCCGACTGGAGTGCGGAGACGATCGAGGGCGGTGGCTCGGCGACGACGACGATCGAGCTCGGGCCGGGGAGCTGGGAGCTGTCGCTGCAGTACGACGCGAGCCGCCCGCTGACCGTCGCCGCCGAGGGCGCGACGGCGACCCTGCCCGCCAACCTCGACTATCGCGGCACCGCGCCGTTCTGGCCCGCGGGGACGGTCGAGGTCGACGAGGGCGGTCCGGTCACCGTCACCGCCTCGGTCGAGCGCCCGGCGCTGGCGGGCCGGCTGCTCGGCGCCGACTCGGTCGCCCACCTGGGTGCGCTTGCGGCGACCGTCGCCGGGACGCCGGCCCCGGGAAGCTGCCGCGGCTCCGTCGACTGGTACTGGGGATAGCGTCGGCTGATGGAGATCGGGTTCGGCGAGGCGCTGCTGATCATCGGCTTCCTGCTCGCCGTCGCGGCGGCGCTGTCGGGGCTGATGCGCGGCACGGTGCTCTCCGCCTCGGTCCTCTCGGTGGCGCTCGGGATCCTGCTCGCCGAGCTCGACCTGATCGCGATCGACGTCGACGACGAGGGCGTCTTCGAGCTGATCGAGCTGGCGCTGATCCTGACCCTGTTCGCCGACGGGCTGATCGTCGACCGGGAGCTGCTCGGCCGCCACTGGGGGCCGCCGGCGAGGGCGCTGGTGATCGCGATGCCGATCACCCTCTGCTTGCTCGCGCTCGGCGCGAAGCTGCTCTTTCCCGATCTCGACTGGGCCGAGGCGTTCCTGCTCGGCGCCGTCCTGACGCCGACTGATCCGGTCGTCACCTCGAGCGTCGTCACCGCCCGGCACGTTCCGGCCGCGATCCGCCACACGCTCAACCTCGAGTCCGGGCTCAACGACGGGCTCGCGCTCCCCTTCGTGCTCTTCTTCCTCGTCCTCGCCGGCGCCGGTGGGGGCGCCGGGCAGCAGGCGCTCGAGCTCGCCGGCGAGGCGGCCTTCGGGGCCCTGATCGGGATCGTGCTCGGGATCGTCGGCGGGCGTGTCCATCGCCTCGTCCCGGGCGGCGTCACCGCCCGCTACGAGGGCATCTACGCGCTCGGCTTCGGTCTCGTCGCCTTCGGCCTCGCCGACGTCAGCTTCGGCAACGGCCTGATCGCCGCCTACGTCGCCGGGATCACGCTCGGCTTCTCCGAGCACGAGATCACCGAGCGCTTCGCCGACTTCTCCGAGAACCTGAGCACGATCTTCCAGGTGCTCACCTTCTTCGTCTTCGGCGCGATCATCGTCGCGACCGGATACGACGCTTCGATCGGCGCGCTCGTCCTCTTCATTCTCTTTGCCCTGCTCGTCGCGCGCTCGATCGCGGTCTCGCTCTCCTTCGTCGGCACCGGCCTCCCGCGCCCGCAAAAGGCGTTCATCGCCTGGTTCGGACCGAAGGGGGTCGCCTCGATGCTGTTCGCGATCCTGGTCCTCGACGCGGAGCTGGCAAACGGCACGCTCGTCTTCGACGTCGCCGCCTTCGTCATCCTCGCCTCGATCGTCGCCCACGGGCTCACCGACACGGTCGGCGCGCGCTGGATCGAGCGCCGGATGGCGGACCGCTAGCTGTAGCTAGCCGTCCGCGAGCTTCTCGACCACCTGCCGCGCGGTCTCCGGGTCGACGTCGGTGAACTTCAGATAGAGGCTGACCGCGTCCTCGATGTGCCCGAGCAACGCCGCCTGCTCGACTTCCGGTGGCGGTTCGGGCGCCCCGTGGGGCAGATGCGCGTCCGACATCAGGCGCTGACGCCGGCGAGGCGGTCGACGACCCAGTCGGTGGACGCGATGTGGCGCTCCATCCCGAGCTGCTTCGGCTCGATCCCGAGCGCCAGGCCGACGAGCTGGGGCAGGTGCAGGATCGCGAGCCCGAGGTCGCGGTTGACCAGCTTCGCCGCCTCGGGTTGCTGCATGTCGAGGTTCAGGTGGCAAAGGGGGCAGGGGGTGACGAGGCAGTCCGCGCCCTGGTCGAGCGCATCGGCGACGTGCGTACCGGCCTGGCGCAGCGAGGTGTCGCGGTTCATGGTCACGATCGGGAAGCCGCAGCACTTGTGCGAGCCGTCGTACTCGACCACGGTCCCGCCGAGCGCCTCGATCACCCGCTCGAGATAGAGATCGCGGTCGGGGTGCTCCTCGTAGCCGAGCCGGTGCTTGGGCCGGACCACGTAGCAGCCGTAGAACGGCCCCACCCGCAGGCCCGAGAGCGGCTGCGTCACCTTCGAGCGCAGCTCGTCGAGACCGTAGTCCTCGGCCAAGACCCAGAGGAAGTTCTTGTTCTCGAAGCCCTCCTTGCCCTTCACGTACTCGATCCCCTCGCCGGCGAGCGCCTCGTTGATGTGCGCCCGGTAGGCGGAGTCGGCGTCGAGGCGCTGCTGGCATTCCGACTGCGCTCCCTGGCAGGTCGAGCAGATGTTCATCATCGCCAGCCCGGTCTGCTGGGCGAGCGCGAAGGTGCGCGCGTTGAGCGTGTCGGCGAGCTCCTGGTTGTGCTCGGCGATCACCCCGGCGCCGCAGCAGTTGGCGCGGTCGAGGGTGACCAGCTCGATCCCGAGCCGGTCGGCGACCAGCGCCATCGAGCCGTGCAGCTCGGTGGTGAAGCCGCGCGAGACGCAGCCGGGCCAGTAGGCAAGTTTCATCTCGTGAGCCGCTTTAGCGGCGAAAGCAGCATGTGCCGGAAGTAGGTGTTCATCATTCGTTGCCCTTCGGCCCGGCGGAGACCTCGGGCTGGCTCAGCTCCTCCTCGTCGGGCTCGGGCTCGACGTCCTCCTCGCCGGCGATGTAGAGGTTGAGCTCGGTGCGGTGCTCCTCGGCGTGCTCGTAGATCGCCTCGACCCGCTCCTGCGCGTCGTCGGGCAGCTTCGGGTGGATGCCCGGGATCAGCTTCGGCAGCGAGCGCATCTTGCCGCTGCGAAGGCCCCGGATCGCGGTCGGGATCGACCCGATCAGGCCCTTGAGCGCCCCGTGCCTCGGCATCAGCTTGCCCTTGAGGCCCGGCGCGTAGGACTCCTGCAGCAGCAGTGACTCGTCGAGCGTCCCCTTCTTGCGGATGATCTCGACGAACGCGTGCTCATGGTTGTGGCCGTGGTTTCGGTCGTCGATCTCCTGCTCGCCGGCGTGGCGGCGCAGCCGCATGATCTGGTCCATCGGCGCCACCCCCTTCGGGCAGGCGTCGACGCAGGCGAAGCAGTGGGTGCAGTCGTAGATCCCGTGCGGGTCCTGAGCGAGGTCGTGGAGGCGCTCGCGGCTCTCGACGTCGCGCGGGTCGCCGACGAAGCGGTAGGCCTTGGCGAGTGCCGCCGGACCGATGAAGTCGGGGTCGACCTCCATCGAGAGGCAGGCCGAGACGCAGGCGCCGCACTGGATGCAGGCGATCGTCTGCGTGATGTCGACCATCGACTCCGGCGGGACGACGCGCTCGCGCTCGGGCGGGTCGCCGTCGTCGAGCAGCCACGGGGTGACCCGGCGGATCTTCGTCCAGTGGGTCGACTCCATGTCCGTGACCAGGTCCTTGACCACGGGCATGTTGCCCATCGGCTCGACCACTATTGGCGCCACGTCCTCCGCTTCGCGTCCGGGCGTGTCGCCGTCCTCCGAGGCTCCCCTTGTCCGATTCGCGGTTTCGTGGGCCTCGCCGATCTGGGTCAGGCAGGCGAGGGTCGAGCGGCCGTTGATCTTCACTCCGCACGAGCCGCAGATCGCGGCCCTGCACGAGCAGCGCACCGAGAGCGAGCCGTCGTCGCGATCCTTGGCCTGCAGCAGCCCGTCGAGGACCGAGAGCGTCGGGTCGAGCTCGACCTCGAACTGCTCCCAGTAGGGCCCCTCGCCCGTCTCGGGCGAAAAGCGGCGCACCTTGAGCGTGTACTCCTGCGTCTCGGGCATCAGCGCTCGACCCTACCGAGCGGCGAGCGGCGAGCGACGAGCGCCGACATCAGTACGTCCTCTCCATCGGCTGCCACTCGGTGATCGTCACGTCCGAGTAGCTGATCTCCGGCCCGTCGCCGTTCAGCTTCAGGTCGATGTGCCGCAGCCACTCATCGTCGTTTCGCTCCGGGAAGTCGGTGCGGAACTGTGCCCCGCGGCTCTCGGTGCGCTCGAGCGCGCCGACGCAAGCGCACTCCGCGCAGTCGAGCATGTAGCCGAGCTCGATCGCCCCGAGCACGTCCTGGTTGAAGATCGATCCGCGGTCGTCGATGTAGGCGGCGGCCGCCTCCTGCTTCAGTCGTTTGACGATCTCCAGCGCCTGGCGGATCCCGTCATCCTCGCGGAAGACGGCGACGTAGCGGTCCAGCGTCTGACCGAGCTCCTTGCGGATCTCCGAGACCCGGCGCCCGGAACCGCGCTCGCGGCCGATCAGCTCCTCGATCATCCGTTGCTCGTCGGCGAGCGCCGCGGCGGCCGGTCGCCCGGACTCGACCTGCTTTGCGCGGTTGGCGGCGTGCAGGCCGGCGCGGCGGCCGAAGATCAGCGTGTCGAGCAGCGAGTTGGCGCCGAGCCGATTGCCGCCGTGGACCGAGACGCAGGCGCACTCGCCGGCCGCATAGAGGCCGGGGATCTCGGTGGCACCGTCGGAGTCGGTCTTCACGCCGCCCATCGTGTAGTGGTTGCCCGGCTTGATGTGGATCGGCTCGCGGGTGATGTCGACGCCGGCGAAGTCGCGCCCGACGAGCACGATCTCGCGCAGCGCCTCGTGGATGCGCTTGCGCGGCACGACCGTGATGTCGAGGGCCACGGTCCCGTCGGGGAACCCGCGCCCCTCGTTGATCTCGGTCTGCTCGGCGCGCGAGACGACGTCGCGCGAGGCGAGCTCCATCTTGTTCGGCGCGTAGCGCTCCATGAACCGCTCGCCCTGCGCGTTGAGCAGGTGGGCGCCCTCGCCGCGCGCTCCCTCGGTGATCAAGAAGCCCTTGCCGGCGAGCGTCGTCGGGTGGTACTGGATCATCTCCATGTCCATCAGCGGGGCGCCGACCCGGTAGGCCATCGCGATCCCGTCGCCGGTGCAGATCAGAGCGTTCGTGGTCGGCTGCCAGGCCTGGCCGTTGCCGCCGGTGGCGAGGATCACGTTCTTCGCCTCGAACAGCTCCATCGAGCCGTCGCGGACGCTGCGCAGGACCGCGCCGACGCAGTTGCCGGCGTCGTCGAGCGCGAGCGAGGTGGTGAAGTACTCCTCGTAGCGGTCGACCACGTCGGAGTGCTTCATCAGCTGCTCGTAGAGCACGTGCATGATCGCCTGGCCGGTGATGTCTGCGACGTAGTAGGTGCGCGCCTGCGAGGCGCCGCCGAAGGCGCGGGTCCCGAGCAGCCCCTCCTCGTTGCGGTGAAACGGGACCCCGAGGTGCTCGAGGTGAAGGATCTCCTCGGGGGCCTCGCGGCACATGATCTCGATCGCGTCCTGGTCGCCGAGGTAGTCCGAGCCCTTGACCGTGTCGAAGGCATGCGACTCCCATGAGTCGTCGGGGTTGAGCGCCGCGTTGATCCCGCCCTGGGCGGCGTTGGAGTGTGAGCGGACCGGATGCACCTTGGAGACGATGCCGACCGAGACGCCCTGCTCGGCCGCGGCGAGCGCCGCCCGCTGCCCGGCGAGTCCCGCGCCGATCACCAATACGTCATGCCGCGGCATCGTGCGTTATCCATTCGTGCCCAGGCGAGCGAAACCGAGCCGGGCAGGACGCAGGACGCAGCCCTCGTCTGCAGGGCAAGTCCGAGGACGATGCCGGCGAAGCGTTTGCAGCCGCCGGGGTGCGGATGGTGTGACGCGCGGTGTCGCCAGGCACGGGCCGATCCTATCTATCGAGCGCAGCGGCCCGGAGGGCGCGGGGGCTCAGGCCGTTGGCGCGAGCAGGCGCGCCGACGCGAGCGCGTCCTCGACCGGCAGCGGGGCGCCGATGTGGAGGCCCTGCAGGTAGTCGACCCCGAGCTCGGCGAGCACTTCGGCGGTTTCGGGGTCCTCGACGAACTCGGCGATCGTCTGCTTGCCGAGGCCGCGCGCGATCGCGACGATCGCCTGCACGAACAGCCTGTCCGAGGTGCTGGTTGCGAGACCGCGGACGAAGTCGCCGTCGATCTTGACGAAGTCGATCGGCAGGTGCTTGAGGTAGACGAAGGAGCTGAACCCCGAGCCGAAGTCGTCGAGGGCGAACTTGCAGCCCAGCTCGCGCAGGCTGGCGGCGAAATGGCGTGCGCCGTGCAGGCTGTCGATCGCCGCCGTCTCGGTCATCTCGAAGATGATCCGCGAGGGATCGACGCCGGCCTGCTCGATCTGCTCGGCGATGAACCCGGGCAGATCGACGTCGCCGATCGAGTGGCCGGAGAGGTTGATCTCGAACCGGGCCGGCTCGTCCTCGTCGTCGACCCCGGCGGCGATCTCGAGCGAGCGCGCGACTACCCAGCGGTCGACCGCCCGGATCAGGCTGTGGCGCTCGGCGGTCGGCAGGAAGGAACCCGGCAGCGCCAGCGAGCCGTCCTCGAGCCGCATCCGCAGCAGCATCTCGAACTGCGACGGGCGCTCTTCGCCGACCGCGCGGATCGGCTGGGCGAAGAGCTCGAACCCGTCCTCGTCGAGTGCCTGGCGCAGTCGAGAGACCCAGGCGAAGCGCTCGGCGGCGCGCTCGCGTCCGCGCCGTGCGGCGACATAGCGCGCGACGCGGTCGCGTCCCGCGTCCTTGGCGTCGTACATCGCCAGGTCGGCGTTCGTGAGCAGATCCTGAGCGTCGCCCGCATCGTCGCCGACCGTCGCCACGCCGATGCTCGCCGTGATCCGCACCGGCCTGCCGCCCGCGATGTGCGGGATGCCGCCGATCGCGGTCCGCACCTCCTCGGCCGCCTCCGCGCCGGCGGCTCCGTCGGTCGCCGGAAGCAGGACCGCGAACTCGTCGCCGCCGATCCTGGCGACGACGTCGCCCTTGCGCAGTCGCTCGCTGAGCAGGCGCCCGATCGAGCAGATCAGGTCGTCGCCGACCCGATGGCCGCGGGTGTCGTTGACGTCCTTGAACCCGTCGAGGTCGATCTGCAGGACCGAGAGGCTGGCCTCGTAGCGGTCGGCATAGGCGACCTGGAGCGCCAGCTCCTGTTCGAAGCGGCGGCGGTTGAGCAGGCCCGTGAGCGCGTCGTGATCGGCGAGATAGGCGAGCTGGTCCTCGAACCGGCGCCGTTCGGTCGCGTCCTTCATCGTCACCACCGCCCCGACGACCCGATCGCCCTCCCGGATCGGATTGCAGAGCAGGTCGACGGCGAGGGTGGATTCGTCGGCGCGCTGGAAGGTCGCGCTCTGGTCGGAGGTGGAGACGCCCTCGCGCAGCGCGCTCGCGAACGGGTCCCCGTCGCCGCCACCGGCGGTATGCACGAAGTCGGCCAGGCGGGCCCCGCCGAGCTCGCCGATCGTCCGTCCGAGGATCGTCGCGGCGGCGGGGTTTGCGAACGTGATCCGGCCTTCCGGGTCGAGGCCGCAGATGCCCTCGCCGGCCGCGTCGAGGATCGCCTCGCGCTGGCGGGCGAGGCGGTCGAGGGCGCCCTGCTGGGCTACCCGCTGGGTGACGTCCTGGCTCGCGCCGACGACCCTGACCGCCGCCCCTGAGGCGTCGGTTCGGACGTCACCGCGGCAGTGCAGGTGCACCGTCGTGCCGTCCGGATGGATCGCTCGGTGCTCGAACTCGTACCCGGTGCCTGCGGCGACCGCGTCCTCGACCCGCGCCACGCAGCGCTCACGATCGTCGGGATGGATCCCGCGCAGCCAGAGCTCGAAGCTGGGCTTGACCCCGCCGGGCTGATAGCCGAAGCACCGGTACATCGCCGGTGACCAGGTGACCTCGTCGTTGAGCACGTCCCACTCCCAGATCGCGATCCCGGCGATCAGCTCGGCGTCGGCGAGCTGGGCGGCGATCCGCTCGTGGCGCGCCAGCTCGGTCGCCCGCGCCGCCGGGTCGCCGACGACGACTACGGTCGGCTGGTTGCCGCTGAGCAGCTCCCGGGCGGCGGGGTTGGTGGCGAGCACGCGACCGTCGCCGTCGATCTCGACGGCTGCCTCGTCGAGGCCGCTGGGCAGCGACGGTTGCGCGTCGGGACGCCGATTGAGCTCGCGATCCGCTTCCACGTTCATCACTACTAGTCGGCCCTCGGCGCGCTCAGCTTGAGGGACCGCAATCCAGGCGCGAGAGAGCGCCCGTGCGGGGCGTTCTAGCGGCGCTCGTCGGGATCCGGCGAAGCCTCGCTGCTGAGCGAGTCGCGCAGCGCCCGGCCGACCTGATCGGCGGTGATCACGCCCTGCAGGCGGCCCTCGCCGTCGACCGCCGCCAGGCCGCCGAGGCGGCGCAGGGCGTCGTTGCCGAGCAGCGACTCGAGTGGTGCGTCGGCACGGACGCGCAGGGTGCCGCCGGCGTCGAGCTCGAACACCTCGCCGACCGTCTGCGCCGCGCGGTTGCTCTCCGGGATCGCGTCGGCGACCTCGCGCACGATCAGGCCGCGGAAGCGCTCCGCGCCGTCGACGACGGGGAACCAGGGCCAGCGGTAGCGGAGGAAGTACTCGTCGATCGCTCTCTCGATGCTGGTCGCCTCGGGGATCGCGACCGGCTCGGGGTCCATCACGTCGGCGACCCTGATTCCCTCGATCCGGCGTGAGAACGTCGACTGGATCGAGTAGCCCCGCGCGGACTGGGCAAGGATGAACCCGATCAGCGCCAGCCAGATGCCCCCGATCACGTTGCCGGCCACGAGCCAGAGAAGCCCGAGCGCGACGAACAGGTATGAGAACCCCTGACCGAGGGTGGCTGCGAAGCGGGTGGCGCGGTTGCGGTCGCCGGTCAGCTTCCAGGCGATCGCGCGCGCGATCCGGCCGCCGTCCAGCGGGAAGGCCGGGATCAGGTTGAAGAACAGGACCAGCAGGTTGATGCTCGCGAGCCAGCTCAGCACCGCCAGGGCGCCGGAGATATCCGCGCCGCGCTCGACCGTCAGCGCCTGCCAGAACTCGTCCCCGCCCGCGATCGCGATCCCGAGCCCCGAGCAGACGGCGGCGATGATCAGGGTCACCAGCGGTCCGGCGACGGCGATCTTGAACTCGGTCCCGGCGGAGTCCGTGTCGCGGGTCATCCGGGCGACGCCGCCGAACAGCCACAGCGTGATGTCCGAGATCGGGATCCCGTTGCGGACCGCGACCACCGCGTGGCCGAGCTCGTGGAGCAGGATCGAGCCGAAGAAGGCGAGCGCCGTGATCACGGCGAGGACGTAGGGCTGCGAATCCGGGCTCTCGGCCCCGAGCACGTCGCGATACACGCCCGAGAGGTAGATGATCGCGAGGAAGAGGACCAGGAACCACGAGTAGTCGACCCCGACGCGGATCCCGCGGACGTGGAACAGGGTCAGGCGGCTGCTCGTCGGCATGCGCCTAATCGTAGGCGTCGGGGCCGGGCAGCCCGCCCGGGCCGCCGGCCCGCGCTCGCTCAACCCGTCTAGACCTCGGTCGGGGTGAGTCCGCTCGAGGAAACGATCGTGGCATCCGCCGCGCCCGCGGGCTCGGCCTCGGCGAGCCCGACCGCGTCGCCGCCGCTGCGCTTGGCCTCGTACATGGCCCGGTCGGCGACCTGCCAGAGGGCGGCGAGGTCGTCGCCGCTCGCCGGGCCGATCGCGACCCCGATGCTGATCGAGAGCCGCAGCCGCATGTCGCCGGCGGAGCGGCGAACCGCGAGCCGCAGGCGCTCGGCGACCCCGCGCGCCTCCGCGGCGGTGACGTCGGGGAGCAGGAGGGCGAACTCGTCGCCGCCGACCCGCGCGACCGCGTCGATCTCGCGGGTCCCGTGCTCGAGCACCAGAGCGACGCGCCTCAGCACCTGGTCGCCCGCGGGGTGGCCGAGGCTGTCGTTGACCGTCTTGAAGCCGTCGATGTCGCAGACCAGCGCCGCGAGCGGCCCGGCGCCGCGCGCCAGGCGGGCGAACTCGGTCTCGGCACGTTCCTCGAGCGCGTGGCGGTTGAGCAGCCGGGTCAGGTCGTCGAGCCTGGCCCGCTCGCCGAGCTCGTGCACGAGGCCGACGAGCGAGTTGTGCAGCATCGCGAACACCATCCCGGCGACGAGCAGGGTGCCGATCGTGACCACCCACTGGGTCGCCGCGGCGTTGGCCGGGGTCCCCTGGGCGGAGAGCAGCCAGGCGTAGGCGACGCCGACCGCCGCGAGCTGGAGCATCGCGGCCGGCAGGGGGAGAAAGTAGAACGCGAACAGGCCGACCCAGACATAGAGCACCTCGTTGTCCGCGGTGCCGGTGTCGGCGCCTCCGCCGGCATAGGTCGCGAGCGTGATCAGGCCGGTGCCGAAGATCCCGATCGCACCGATCAGCCAGCCCGGCACCTCGCGGCGGCTGACCAGCAGCCCGGCCCCGGCGAGCGCCGCGATCGCGCCGCAGACCAGCACCGCCGGGTCCGAGCCCTCGGCCTCGGGGGGGAGCGCGACCGTGATCGCGGCCAGCCCCCCGCCGGCGAGCATCAGGAGGCCGAGCACCCGGGTGCGGACCGCGCCCTGATCGCGCACGATGCGCGTGAACTGCTCCACGCGAGGAACATCGACCGTCCTCGGAAGTGGCTTGAGCTCGCGCTAGCGTTCGCGGCTCGATGAGCAGCTCCACGACCGAGGCCGGGGCGCCGCCCGGCGCGAGTGCCGACGAGGGCCGACTGCGGTCCTGGCTCGGCGAGCTGGCGGCGATCGAGCGGCCGTCGGCCTCCGAGGGTGAGCGCGAGGCGGCCGAGTGGGCCGTCAACCGCCTCGCCGGGCTCGGTGCCGAGGCGAGGATCGAGACCGAGCGCGCGCACGGGACCTACTGGTGGCCGCTCGGTCTCGGCGCCGGCGCCGCGGCAGTGGCGGGGATGGCGGGGCTGCGTGGGCGCCGGCTGCTCGCGGCCGGCCTCGGGGCGGCCGCCGCGGCCGCCCTCGCCGACGAGTTCCCGCCGGGCGGGCGGCGGCTGCGTCACCGGCTGCCGCAGTCACTGACCCACAACGTGATCTGCGAGCTCGGTCCCGCCGACGCCGAGCGCACGGTTGTCGTCGCCGCCCATCACGACGCTGCTCACTCGGGCTGGATCTTCAATCCGGCGATCCCCGAGGCGGTCTTTGATCGCGCCAGGCTGCCGATCGCGCTCTTCGACACCAGCCCGCCGCTGATGTGGCCGCTGCTCGCCTCGCCGCTGCTCGCGGTCGCCTCGGCGCTCACCGGCAGCCGCGCCGCCGGCGCCGCCGGCGCCCTGCTCGGGGCCGGCTACGCGGCTTCGATGGCGGAGATCGGCGCCCGCGCGGTGGTCCCGGGAGCGAACGACAACGCGACCGCGGTCGTCTTGCTGCTCGCGCTCGCCGAGCGCCTGCTCGCCGACCCGACCCGCTCGACCCGGGTGATCCTGCTCTCGACCGGGGCAGAGGAGTCGTTCAGCGAGGGCATGAAGGCGTTCGGCGAGCGCCACTTCGACGAGCTGCCGCGCGAGCGCACCTTCTTCCTCTGTGTCGACACGGTCGGCTCGCCGACCCTGAACGTCCTCCGCGGCGAGGGCTTCTTGCGGATGCACGAGTACCCGGCCGAGGCGCTGGCGCTGCTGGACGGGCTGGCGGCGGATCTGGAGATCGAGCTGGTGCCGAACCTGCGGCTGCGCAACGGCACCGACGGGCTCGAGCCACTCGCCGCCGGCTACCCGACTGCGACCGTGTGCTCGGTGACCGAGCTCAAGCAGCCCGCCAACTACCACTGGCCGACGGACACCCCCGAGAACGTCGACTACGGCACGCTCGCCGACGCGATCCGGCTCGCGGAAGCGGTGGTCAGGCGACTCGACGAGCGCTGGCTCTGACGTGGGGCCTCCCCGGCGCGCGGTCCAACTTCGAGTTTGCGCCGCATACGGTGGTCAACTCGTAGTTCAGCTCCTGGGAGGCTGTCAGCCGGCGACCGCGGTGTGGCGCTCGATGATCCGCTCGAAGTCGGTCCCCGCCGGCAGGGTGCCGAAGGCGCGGCCCCAGTCGCCGCCCAGGCGTGAGGCGCAGAACGCGTCGGCGACCGCCGGGTCGGCGAAGCGGACCGCGAGCGAGCCCTGGAGCACGAGCGCCATCCGCTCGACCACAGCCCGCGCCCGCGCCTCGAGCTGGTCGGTGTTCGTGAGCTCGTCGCGAAGCTCAGCCGCCGCGGCGTCGAGCCGCGGGTCGGCGCCGGCGGCCTCGCCGACCTCGGCGAAGTAGGCCTGCAGCGGCTCGGGCCCGCCGACGATCGCCCGCAGCACGTCGAGGCACTGGACGTTGCCCGAGCCCTCCCAGATCGAGTTCAGCGGCGCCTCGCGGTAAAGGCGCGGCATCCCCGACTCCTCGACGTAGCCGTTGCCCCCGAGGCACTCCAGCGCCTCGCCGGCGTGCGCCGGCGCCCGCTTGCAGAGCCAGTACTTGAGCACCGCGTTGGCGATCCGCTTGAACTGCTGGGCCTGCTCGGAACCGCCCGCCGATTCGTCGTAGGCGCGCGCGAGCCGGATCGCGCCGATCGTCGCCAGCTCGGACTCGACCGCGAGGTCGGCGAGCACGTTGCGCATCAGCGGCTGGTCGACGAGCAGCTTGCCGAAGGCCGCGCGGTTGCGGGCGTGGTGGATCGCGTTCGCGACCCCGATCCGCATCCCGGCGGCGGCGCCGAGGCAGCAGTCGAGCCGGGTGTGATTGACCATCTCGATGATCGTCGGCACACCGCGACCCTCCTCGCCGACCATCCACGCCGACGTGTCGCGGAACTCGACCTCGCTCGACGCGTTCGAGCGGTTGCCGAGCTTGTCCTTGAGCCGCTGGATCTGGATCGGGTTGCGCTCGCCGTCGGGGGTGAAGCGGGGCATCAAGAAGCAGGAGAGGCCGCTGTCGGCCTGGGCGAGGACGAGGAACGCATCGCACATCGGCGCCGACATGAACCACTTGTGCCCGACGAGCCGGTACTCGCCTCCGGGCCCACCGCCGTCGACCGGGGTCGCGGTGGTCGTGTTGGCGCGCACGTCCGAGCCACCCTGCTTCTCGGTCATCCCCATCCCGCACAGGGCGCCCGCCTTGTCGGGTGCGGGTCGAAGCAGCTCGCCGTCGTAGCGCAGGGAGAGGAATCGCGGCTCCCACTCGGCCGCCAGGTCAGGTTGCATGCGCAGCGCCGGGATCGCCGAGTAGGTCATCGAGATCGGGCAGCCGACGCCGGCCTCGGCCTGCGCGGCGACGAACATCGTCGCGCGGGCGACGTGCGCTCCCGGCCGCGGCTCGCGCCAGGGCAGCGCGTGAAGGCCGAAGCCGACCTCGGTGCCGAGCAGCTCGTGCCAAGCAGGGTGGAACTCGACCTCGTCGACCCGGTTGCCGAAGCGATCGTGCGTGCGCAGCCTCGGCGGGCTCTCGTTCGCCTCGGCCCCGAGCCGGATCGCCCGCCCCGAGCCCGAGAACGCACCCACTTCGCGGGCCCGCTCCGTGGCCCAGTCGCCGCCCTCGCGGTCGAGCGCTTCGACCAGCACCCGGTCGCTGTCGAACGTGTTGTAGTCCTGCAACGGCAGGGCCTGGTTGGCGACCTCGTGGGTTGCGCTGAGCGGGCGTTGCGACGTGGCCACGCCTCGATTGTGCCGGACCGCGGCCCGCGCCGGCGGTTGCTCTCCGGCCCGCGCCGCTAGCATCGCGCGCCGCGTGGCGAAGATCAAGGTTGCGAACCCGATCGTCGAGCTCGACGGCGACGAGATGACCCGGATCATCTGGGCGTTCATCAAGGAGCAGCTGATCCTGCCCTACCTCGACGTCCAGCTCGAGTACTTCGACCTCGGGATCGAGAGTCGCGACGCGACCCGCGACCAGATCACCGTCGACGCGGCGAACGCGATCAAGCGGCTCGGCGTCGGGGTCAAGTGCGCGACGATCACCCCCGACGAGGCGCGGGTGAAGGAGTTCGGCCTGGCGGAGATGTACCGCTCGCCCAACGGCACGATCCGCAACATCCTCGGCGGGGTGATCTTTCGCGAGCCGATCGTGATCTCGAACGTCCCGCGGCTGGTGCCGGGGTGGACGAAGCCGATCGTGATCGGGCGCCACGCCTTCGGCGACCAGTACAGGGCGACCGACCTCGTCGTCCCGGGCGAGGGCTCGCTCACCCTCACCTACACACCCAAGGACGGCACCGAGCCGATCGAGCTCGACGTCTACGACTTCCCCGGCGCCGGCGTCGCGATGGCGATGTACAACCTCGACGACTCGATCCGCGACTTCGCCCGGGCCTCGATGCGCTACGGGCTCGAGCGCGGCTTCCCGGTCTACCTGTCGACCAAGAACACGATCATGAAGCGCTACGACGGGCGCTTCAAGGATCTCTTCGCCGAGATCTACGAGACCGAGTTCCGGACCGAGTTCGAGGGCGCGGGCCTGACCTATGAGCACCGCCTGATCGACGACATGGTCGCCGCGGCGCTGAAGTGGGAGGGGGGCTACGTGTGGGCATGCAAGAACTACGACGGCGACGTACAGTCGGACACCGTCGCCCAGGGGTTCGGCTCGCTGGGGTTGATGACCAGCGTGCTGATGACTCTCCGACGGCAAGACCGTCGAGGCCGAGGCCGCGCACGGGACCGTCACCCGTCACTACCGCGAGCATCTGAAGGGCAACCCGACCTCGACCAACCCGATCGCCTCGATCTTCGCCTGGACCCGGGCGCTGGCCGCCCGCGGCCGGATGGACTCGACTCCCGAGGTCTCGGCGTTCGCCCAGACCCTGGAGCGGGTATGCATCGAGACAGTCGAGAGCGGCAGGATGACCAAGGACCTGGCCCTGCTGGTCGGCGGCGATCAGGACCACCAGACGACGCAGGAGTTCCTCGCCTCGATCGACGAGAACCTGCAGAAGGAGATGCTTTGAGCGCCGGAGCAGAATCGAATCGTCAAGGTCACCGTCACCGGCGCCGCCGGTCATATCGGCTACGCGCTGCTGTTCCGGGTCGCCGCCGGGCAGATGCTCGGCCCCGAGACCCCGGTCGAGCTGCGCCTGCTCGAGATCCCCGACGCGCTCAAGGCCGCCGAGGGGACCGCGATGGAGCTCGACGACTGCGCCTTCCCGCTCCTGCGCGGGATCGAGATCACCGACGACCCCAGGGTCGCATTCGACGGCGCCAACGTCGGACTGCTTGTCGGCGCTCGGCCGCGAGGGCCGGGGATGGAGCGCGCCGACCTGCTCGAGGCCAACGGCGGCATCTTCAAGCCCCAGGGGGAGGCGATCAACGCCGTCGCGGCGGACGACGTCAAGGTGTTGGTGGTCGGCAACCCGGCCAACACCAATTGCCTGATCGCGATGTCCCACGCTCCCGATGTCCCCCGGGAGCGGTTCACGGCGATGATGCGCCTCGACCACAACCGCGCGCTCTCGCAGCTCGCCTCGAAGCTGGGCGTCGCGGTCAGCGAGGTCAGCCGAATGACGACCTGGGGCAACCACTCCACGACCCAGTACCCGGATCTGGTCCACGCCCGGGTCGGCGACCGCTCGGCCTGGGACGCGGTCGATGACGAGGCTTGGGTCACCGACGAGTTCATCCCCACCGTCGCCAAGCGAGGCGCGGCGATCATCGAGGCGCGCGGCGCCTCCAGCGCCGCCTCGGCCGCCAACGCGGCGATCGATCACCTGCACGACTGGTCGCTCGGCACGCCGGCCGACGACTGGGTCTCGATGGCGGTCGTCTCAGAGGGGTCCTACGACGTCCCCGAGGGCCTCGTGGCCGGCGTTCCGTGCACCTGCGCGAACGGCGAGTGGTCGATCGTCGAGGGGCTCGAGATCGACGGCTTCTCTCGCCCGCGGATCCTCGCCTCGGTGGCCGAGCTCGAGGACGAGCGCAAGGCGATCACCGAGCTCGGGCTGATCTGAGCGCCCCGCCCTCGACCCGGGCGATCAGGCGGGGTGGTAGGCGCGGCCGTCCTTGCGGACCTTGCCCTCCTTCTCGAGGTCGCCGAGCACGCGATAGAGGTAGTTGGGCTTGATCTTCATCTTCTTGGCGACGTCCGATGCGGAGATCCCGGGGTTGGCCGCGACCAGCTTCGCGGCCTGATCGGAGCGTGTATTGCGACGACGGCGACGGCGGCGAGTCGTCGCGGACCCGCTCGAGGACGGCGGGCGGCCCGGTCGGCGGCGTCCCTGGCGGCCGTCGGTGAGGCTGGCCAGCGCGCGCTCGAGCTGCGAACGCTCGGTGTCCAGCTCGCGGATTCGCTCGCGGAGCAGGTTCGCCGCTTGATTGACGGTGTTCGAGCTTGGTGGCATCTAGTCGCTGCCCTTCTCACTCACCGTGCGCACACAGTAAGGGTCGTAAACGAATAGTCGAAAACGTATGGGTAGAGACTACTGGTGTTCAGCCGCGGCGGGTGCGCGGCAGGGTGCGAAAGACCACATCCCAGATCGGTGAGGAGACGCCGAACCCGTAGCGGTGGTCCTGGAAGTGATGGCGCATGTGCGCCTCCCGCAGCTGCTTGCCGAACCTGCTCTTGGGAACGAAGTGGTGCAGGTAGTAATGCGTGTAGTCATAGACGAGATAGCCGGCGAGGAAGCCGGCGAACAGCGGCAGCGCGGTCGGAATCCCGAAGATGAGCCAGAAGACGGCGAAGAACAGCGCCGCCAGCGGGATGCTCGCCCCGGGTGGCATCACGAGGCGCATCTTGTCATTCGGATGATCGTGGTGGACGCCGTGGATGATGAAGTGCAGGCGGTGTCCGATCGGGTGATCGGGATCCCAGTGAAAGACCTTGCGGTGAAGCCAGTACTCCGACAGGGTCCAGATCAGCAGGCCGGCGACGAACAGCAGTGCGATCTCCAGCGCGCCGCTGCCCTCGCGCGTCGCGAAGACCACCAGGGCGACGATCACCGGGACGAAGATCAGCGCCGGGACCGCAGGGTGGATGCGCGAGAAGAAGTCGAGGAAGCGGCTCCTGAACAGCGGCGGCGAGGCGCTCAGGCGGGCGGTGCGTTCATGGGCCATGGCGCCGATTCTAGCGTCTCCATCGACCCGATTAGGGCACCCTAAGTGGCGACCGGGTCGGCTTCTGCGGCATCGCGGACCAGGAGCGCCGGCTGCCGCGGCGGGACCAGGCCCCGTTCGCTGTCGGCGCGAAAGGTCGAGCAGGGCGCGTCCAGGTCGAGCGCGCAGAGCAGGTGGCGGTGAAAGAAGCAGTCCTCACAGCTGCGCCCGTTCTTGCGCCGCCGCTTGACGGTGCCCTTTCGTCTCAGTCCCAACGCCTCGGCGACCTCGGTCGCCTGCTCGGCTTCGATCACGTTTCCCCTCTCGTGTGCGGTCCTCTGCGAGCCCGGCGATGTTCGCACCCGGCTCGCCGCCCCGCCGGGTCGATTCCCGCAAATCACCGTAAGTTCACGGTGCCGTCCGAAGCCGCGAACCCGCCGTTTGCGGCAATCGCCGCGCGCCCATATGATCGCCGCGATGTCCGATCTCGCTCAGGCGCTCGCCGGCGTGCCGCTCTTCTCGGGGCTCGCGCAACGCGATCGCAAGCATCTCGCCAAGGCGATGAAGGGGCGAGTGTGGGGCGCGGGCGAGGTCGTGATCGAGGAGGGTAAGGGCGGGGTCGGCTTCTGGGTGATCGAGTCGGGAACGGCCACGGTGACGATCGCGGGGGAGAAGGTGGGCGAGCTCCGCCCCGGGGAGCATTTCGGCGAGATCGCGCTGCTCGACGACGGGCCGCGCTCGGCCACCGTGACCGCTGATGGCGAGCTGCGCTGCCAGGGGATCGTGAGCTGGGAGTTCGCCCCCTTCGTCCGCGAGCATCCCGACGTCGCCTGGGCGCTGCTGCAGCGGCTGGCGGCGATGGTCCGCGACGCGCGGACGGCCTAGCCGCGGCGATGAAGATCACCGTGCTCGGCAAGTCGCCGGCGTGGCAGGACAGCGGCGGCGCCTGCAGCGGCTACCTGATCGAGGAGGCGGGGACGACGGTGCTGCTCGACTGTGGCAACGGCGTGTTCGGCAAGCTGCGTGCCCGCTGTGACTACACCGACGTCGACGCGGTGGTGATCAGCCACATGCACGCCGATCACTTCATCGACCTGATCCCGTACTCGTACGCGCTGCTGCTGACGCCGCGCCAGCAGCCGGTCCCGGTTGCCGGTCACCCCGGCACCCAGGAGCCGGCACGCCCGCGCTTGGTCGCGCCGCCGGGCGCGAAGCAGATGTTTCGCAATGTGGTTGGCTCCTGGGGCGACGGCGAGCTGGTCGAGCAGGCGTTCAAGCTCGAGGAGTTCGATCCTCGGACGGCGGTCGAGATCGGCCCGCTCGGCTTTCGCTTCGCCGAGGTGCCGCACTTCATCCTCACGCACGCGGTCGAGGTCTCGTCAAGCGGCGCCCGGTTCACCTTCGGCGCCGATTGCCGGCCCTGTGAGGAGCTGGTCGAGTTCGCCCACGAGACGGACCTGCTGTTCGTCGAGGCGACCCTGCCGCGTCCCGAGCGGACCGGGATCCGCGGCCACCTGACGCCCTCGGAGGCGGGCGAGCACGCCCGGCGCGCGGGGGCCCGTCGCGTCGTCCTCACCCACATCTCGGACGAGCTCGACCTCGACTGGGCACGCGACGAGGCCTCGAGCGCCTTCGGCGGCCCGGTCGCGGTCGCCCGCGAGGGCGACGTCTTCGAGCTCTGATCGAGCCCTCGGGGCGTCGCTACCTTTATGGCATGTCGCGACAACGCGATCTGCTGGTCAACTTCGAGCGCATGTGGCGCGAGATGGACGAGCTGCTGGGGCAGCCTTTCGCCGAGCAGTGGCCACGCGGGGCGCTCGCCCAGTCCGGGTTCTCGCCCCGCGTCGACGTCTACTACTGCGGCGAGCGGCCGCGGGCGATCGTCAAGGCCGAGCTGCCCGGGATCGACATCGACACGGTCTCGCTCGAGGTCGCCGGCCGCGAGCTGGTGATCACCGGCGAGCGCCCGGTCCAGGAGACCGAGGGCCGCGTCTACCAGCAGGTCGAGATCGAGGCCGGGCCGTTCCGGCGCGTGGTCGAGCTCGGCGCCGACGTGGTCGCCGACCAGGCGCGGGCGAGCTATGAGGATGGGATCCTGCGGGTCGAGCTGCCGCTCGCCGGCCAGGTCACCCGCCGGGTCCCGATCGACTCGCCATGAGCACCGACGGGATCCAGGTCGTCGAGACCTCCGACGTCGAGGCGGCGATCGGCCAGCGCGGCGGTCAGGAGCTGCCGGCGGCGATACCGGTCCTGCCGCTGAAGGAGACGGTCGCCTACCCGGACACGCTGACCCCGCTCGCCGTCGGTCAGGAGCGCTCGGTGAAGCTGATCGACGACGTCCTCTCCGGCGAGCGGACCCTGGCCCTGGTCGCCGCGCGCGATCCCGAGCTCGACGAGCCGGGCCCCGACGACCTCTATGACGTCGGCGTGGTCGGTGTCGTCGCGCGCATGCTCAAGGTCCCCGACGGCTCGATCCGCGTCCTCGTCCAGGCGACGCAGCGGGTGCGGTTGGGTGAGTACATCGCGGAGCGGCCGTATCTGGTCGCGCGGATCGAGGCGCTCCCCGACGAGGTCGATCCCTCGCCCGAGCTCGAGGCGCTCGCCCGCAACGTCCAGCGCACCTTCAGCGAGATCATCGAGCAGATCCCCTACCTGCCGGAGGAGCTGCAGCTCGCGGTCACCAACATCGACGACCCGTCGGCGCTCTCGCACCTGATCGCCGGGGCGCTGCGGATCTCGACCGCCGAGAAGCAGGAGCTGCTCGAGATGACCGACGTCAAGCTGCGCCTGCGTCGGCTCGCCGAGGTGCTCGCCCGCGAGCTCGAGGTGATCCAGCTCGGCTCCCAGATCCAGTCCGAGGTCGAGTCCGAGATGGAGAAGGGCCAGCGCGAGTACTACCTGCGCGAGCAGATGAAGGCGATTCAGCGCGAGCTCGGCGAGGAGGACGAGACCCAGGCCGAGGTCAACGAGCTGCGCGAGCGGATCGAGGCGGCAGAGCTCCCCGAGCATGCCCAGAAGGCCGCCGACCGCGAGCTCTCGCGGCTCGAGCGACTGCCCTCGGCGGCCGCCGAGTACGGGGTGATCAGGACGTACCTCGAGTGGCTGGTGGAGCTGCCGTGGTCGAAGACGACCACCGACGACCTCGACATCGCCCACGCCCGCGAGGTCCTCGACGCCGACCACTACGACCTCGAGAAGGTCAAGGACCGGATCCTCGAGTACCTGGCCGTTCGTTCCCTCAATCCGGAGTCACACGGGCCGATCCTCTGCTTCGTCGGTCCGCCCGGGGTCGGCAAGACGAGCCTCGGCAAGTCGATCGCGCGGGCGCTGGGCCGCGAGTTCGAGCGGATCTCGGTCGGCGGGGTGCGCGACGAGGCCGAGATCCGCGGCCACCGCCGCACCTACATCGGGGCGATGCCGGGGACGATCGTCCGCGCGCTGCGCGACGCGGGGACCCGCAACCCCGTGTTCATGATCGACGAGATCGACAAGATGGGCTCGGACTTCCGCGGCGACCCCTCGAGCGCGATGCTCGAGGTCCTCGACCCGGCCCAGAACGACTCCTTTCGCGACCACTACCTCGACCTCAGCTTCGATCTCTCCGAGGTGATGTTCATCGCCACCGCGAACACGCTCGAGACGGTGCCCTCGGCGCTGCGCGACCGGATGGAGGTGATCCAGCTCGCCGGCTACACGCTCAACGAGAAGGTCCACATCGCAAAGCGCTACCTGGTCCCGCGCCAGCTCGCTGAGAACGGGCTCAAGCGCTCACAGGTGTCGTTTGCCGAAGCCGCCCTGCGCGCGATCGCCGACGAGTACACGCGCGAGGCAGGGGTGCGAAACCTCGAGCGTGAGATCGGCAGCGTCTGTCGCAAGCTCGCCCGCGAGGTCGCTGAGGGGACGAGCAAGGAGAAGCAGACCGTCTCCGCCAAGCGCGCCCGGGAGCTGCTCGGTCGCCGCCGCTATTTCTCCGAGACCCGGCGCCGGACCAAGGACCCCGGGGTGGCGACCGGCCTGGCCTGGACGCCGGTCGGCGGCGAGGTGCTGTTCATCGAGGCGACCGCGATGCCGGGCAGCGGGCGACTGACGATCACCGGCCAGCTCGGCGAGGTGATGCGCGAGTCCGCCCAGGCGGCGCTCTCGTGGGTGCGTGGCCACGCCGGCCGGCTGGCGCCCGACCTCGAGCAGGACTGGTTCGCTGCGCACGACATCCACGTCCACGTCCCGGCCGGGGCGGTGCCCAAGGATGGGCCCTCCGCCGGGGTGGCGATGGCGACGGCGCTCGCCTCGCTGGTCTCCGGCAGCCCGGTCACCAGCGATGTCGCGATGACCGGCGAGGTGACCCTGACCGGGCAGGTGCTGCCGGTGGGCGGCCTGAAGGAGAAGTCGCTGGCCGCGCAGCGGGCCGGGATCAAGCGGGTGATCGTCCCGGACCGCAACCAGGGCGAGATCCTCGAGATCCCCGAGCACGAGCGGGACGAGCTCGAGTTCGTCTACGTCGACCGGATCGAGCAGGCGCTCGACGCGGCGATCGCAGATCGTGGCTAGCCGGGGCGCTCAGCGGGTATATCCTCCGCGAACGGAGTCGGCAGAGAAAGAGGAGAGGTAGACGATGGCGAAGAGCAGCACTCGGGCGCAGCGGGCGCGAGACACGGTCTCGGCAGCCGGCAGCAACCCCTACCTGCGCCGGTTGATCGAGGACGAGGATCTGCGCGACAGCGTTCGCGACGCCGTCGATGCCGCGCGCGACGCCTACGAGCGCCTGTCGTCGAACGGCAACGTGATCGACACCGCGATCGACGACAAGAAGGTGCACAAGGACCTCAAGACCGCCGCCCAGAACCTCCGCGACGCCTCCGGCCGCCTGCGCGGCGAGGAGAAGAAGCGCCACTGGGGCCGGCTGATCGTGATCGCGATCCTCGGCGCGGTCCTGGCGCTGGTTCTGAGCGAGGACCTGCGCAAGAAGCTGCTAGATGCGATGTTCGGGGCCGAGGAGGAGTTCGAGTACACCTCGACCACCTCGCCGGCCTCCGAGAGCGCGCCCACCGGCGGCTGACCGAAAGCGTCGCGACCGGCCTCGAGCTGCCGACGCTCGGACGGCCGCATGTACGACCCCCCGATCGGGCACCCGATCGGCGGTAATCGCCCCATCTGCGCCCGCAGCGGCTCTGCGCGGTGCTAAAAGGTGCGGCGTGGGGTTTCGCGAAGGGTTGATCACAAACCGGCTCTGGCAGGGAGGCCGCCGTACAGGCGCGGTTGCGATTGGCACCAGGTTGGGATTTCGCGAGGCGCCACTCCGGTCCGGGGGGGACCGGATGCCGCCTGAGTGGCTCGTTGAGCTCGATCAATTCGAGGGCCGAGACGACGTCTGTCTCGCCTTCTGCGAGCTCGACGAGCTGCTCGAGGCGCGCACGGGCGTGCCGGCTTCCGAGCGCTAGCCGTCGGTCCCGCTTGGCGCGGCGCCGAAGCGGCGAGTAGGGTTCGCCGCGGCAGTTTCGGAGCTCGTCCACCCAGGGAGGTCTTCTTGCGCTCTCACCATCTGACCCGTGTCGCCGTCGCCCTTGCCTCTGTGGCCCTGATCGGCGGCGTCGCCGCCGGCTGTGGCGACGACGACGACGAGGGCGGCGAGGAGACGACGGCCGCCGCCGACGCGACCGCGGTCACGGTGACCGCGAAGGAATTCACCTTCGAGCTCTCGGCGACCCCGACCGCGGAGACGAAGTCGATCACCTTCGACAACGCCGGGGAGCTCGCGCACGCGATGGTCTTCGCCAAGATCAACGAAGGGTTCACGGTCGAGGAGGCGATCAAGCTCGAGGGCGGAAAGGGCTCGGCCGTGGAGGTCGCGCAGGCCTCCGCCAAGCCCGGTGCACAGGAGACGGTGAACGTCAGCAAGCCGATCGAGCCCGGCGAGTACGCGATGCTCTGCCCGATCGTCACCGAGGAGGGCCCGCACTACGAGCTCGGCCAGCTCGAGGAGTTCTCGATCGAGTAGTCGGGGCGGGGCGCCCGGGTGAGCGCCGGCGTCAGAGCTCGAGCAGGACGTAGGCCTCGAGCGGCTCGCGCTTGCCCTTCACCCGCAGGTCGTCGAGCCGGCGCACGCTCGCGTTCGGCAGTCGCCGCATCGTCGGCGCCCCGACCGCGATCCCGCCGACCGGGGCCTTGGACTCGATCCGCGCCGCCGTGTTGATCGTGTCGCCGACGACCGTGTAGCTGCGCCCGCCGCCGGCGCCGACCACGCCGACCATCGCCTCGCCGGTGTTGACGCCGATCCGGAACCTGGGCCAGCCCGGATGCTGCTCGGCCAGCGCCTCGGTTCGGGCGCTGATCGCGAGTGCGGCCCGCGCCGCGCGCAGCGGATGGTCGGGCTCGCCGGCGCTCTCGGAGAACGTCGCCATCAGGGCGTCGCCGATCAGCTGATCGATCACGCCGCCGTGCTCGTCGACGACCGGCGGGATCGCGACCTCGAAGTAGGCGTTCAGCATCTCGCTCACCTCGGTTGGATCACGGCCCTCCGAGAAGGCGGTGAACCCGGCGAGGTCGGCGAACAGGACCGTGAGCTCGCGCCGGCCGCGCACGGTCTGCTCCGTGTACAGCGATGCGAAGCGCTCCTCGCGCCACTCGCGCCGGGCGGCCCAGGCGACGACCGCGAACGCGGCCAGGATCAGCAGGTGCCACTCCCACCAGCTCGCGTGCCAGCTACGCGCGAACGCGGTCGCCAGGCTCGCCTCGGCGAGCAGTACGAACCCGGTCGCGACCGCGAGCGGCAGCAGGGCCCGGCGCTCGCGCGCGAGAACGAGGTAGCGGAAGGCGGCGAAGACGAACAGCAGCGCCCCGGCGAGCATGAGCACGGTGATCGGACCGGAGGCGCGCTCGACCTCGGTGATCCGATCGAGCGGCGTCACCCCGGCGATCGTCGCCACGGCCCAGGCCACCATCACCGCGATCAGGACCGCGCGCACCCGCCGGCGCGCTGTCGGCCCGACGCCGTCGGCGGCGATCGCCGACCAGGCGGCGAACCCGGCGGCGACCAGCAGCCCTACCGGGGTCGCGATCTGAAAGCCGAGATTCGACGCCTCGAGGAAGACCTCCGGGGTGGCGAGCGCGTGCAGGGCGAGAAACCCGCCCGCGGCGAGAAAGCAGACCGAAACCCAGAACAGGCGCGTGTCGCCGCGCCGGTCGGCCGCCTCGCCGGTCGCATAGGCGAGCACTGCGGTGGTCGCGGCGGCGAGCACGACGAGCCAGAAGTGCGACGGGTGGTGCTCCCAGCGCACGTCGAGGCTCGGGGCGGCGAGCAGCAGCGCGAACCCCGCCGCGGGCAGCGCCACCGCGGCCAGGCCGGCCAGCCGCTCCGCGCCGAGGGAGCGGGACCGTGTCTCGGCCGTCCCAGTCTCCATGCTCGACTGAGAGCTTATGCCCGCTGCCGCCGGGCGCCGCAGCTGCGAGGCTCAGGCGAGCCGGGAGGGGCGACCCGGGAACAGGCGGCCCAGGCGCATCAGGTTGCGCAGCGAGCCGTGCGGGCGGATCCGGCGCTCTAGGAGCGCCCGGCGCGCGCTCTCGCCGCCGGTCGAGACCGCGATCCAGTCCTTCCAGCTCGTCTCCAGGGTCAGGTCCGGGGCGCTGGAGAGGCCAGGCTCGGCGGCGGTCGAGCCGTTGTCGATCCGCAGGAACCACGGATCGGCGTCGGCGAAGCGCCATTGGATCGTCATCGGGTCGCCGCCGAGCACCTCGGTGCGCGCCGTGCGGGCGATGATCTCGAAGTAGAGGCGCTGGACCTCCGGGTCCGAGTCGGGGCGGCCGTTCGGCTCGCCGAGCACACCGGCGCGCAGCAGCCTGATCTGGCCGGTCGCGGTCTCCTGCTCCGGAAGCTCGGGGTCGAGGGGCAGCACCCCGGGCATCTGCTCGAGCGGGAAGCCGGTGGCGCGCCACTTGGTCCGCACCGATCGCAGCCCGAAGGCGTAGATGTCCTCGAGCTCGAAGCCGTAGCAGCGCGTGTAGTCGAGGTCCCAGTTCGGTGGCGCAAAGACCGCGATCGAGTACGGCATCACCTCGCGCAGCAGCTCGGCGACCGCGTGCTTGCACTCCTCGGACTCGGCGAAGCACTCGGCGAGCACCTTGACCCCGAAGCCGATGTGGCGCTGCTCGTCGCGTGAGACGTTCGCCATCCCCTCGCTGAAGCCGGGCATCGTCCCCGCCTTGACGAAGAAGTCCTCGATGTAGTGCTGTCCGGGTTGGGCGAGTGTCGCCTCGACGACCATGTGGTAGAGCGCGATCGCGCGGGCGAAGTTGGGCAGCGAGCGGTCGCGGCGCAGGTCGTCGGCCATCCGGTCGAGCCGGTCGAAGACGTTGCGATAGCCCCAGCCGAGCTGCGACTCCGTGTAGGCGAGGGTCGATGCGATCGAGTCGCCGGCCCCGATCACCTCGCTGAAGAAGCGATGGAAGAAGACGCTGTGGCGCACCTCGTCGACCTGCTGGGTGGCGAGGAAGTACTTCTGCTCCTCGCGCGGGGCGGCGTCGATATAGGGGGAGAGGTTGTCGGCGACCGAGTCCTCACCGAAGAAGAACATCGAGTAGATCCAGAGCGCGGAGCGGCGCTGGATCTCGCTCAGCGCCTCCCAGCCCTCGCGGTCGGCGGAGAAGTCGATTCCGCTCGCCGACCAGTTGCCCTGCTCCCAGCGACTGTAGAGGTCCTCGTAGCTGATCCCGTCGGTCGCCCTGATCCCGTCCTTCTGCGCGACGCTCATGGTCTTCTCCTCGCCGACCGTTACACCGTTCGATGTCGAGTTTAGACCCGACCGGCCCGGCGCCGCAACCCGTGTGTGACCGAGGTCACACTGATCACCAGGCCGTCTTTGGCGACCTCGCTACCGTCGGCGGCGATGAAGCTCGAGGCCGGCCTGGCCCGCGTGCTCGACGCCCCACCTGACCTCGGGCGGGTCGAGCTGATCGTCGCCCGACCGGCGGAGGACGAGCGCCGGCTGCTCGCGCGCGCCCGGCTCGAGCCTGGCGCGGGCCTGATCGGCGACGGCTGGTCGACGAGGCCGAGCTCGGCGAGCGCCGACGGCGGCCCGAACCCGGACGCCGAGGTGACGGTGATGAGCGCTCGCGCGGCGGCGCTGGTGGCGACCGAAGAGGAGGGCTCGAGCTGGGCGCGGGCGGGCGACCAGCTCTTCGTCGAGTTCGACATCAGCCACGAGAACGTTCCGTCCGGTACCCGGCTCGCGGTCGGCGAGGCGGTGCTCGAGGTGAGCGCCCTGCCCCACCTGGGCTGCGGCAAGTTCGCCCGCCGGTTCGGCGTCGAGGCGCTGAAGCTGGTCAATTCCGAGCGTGGCAAGGCGCTGCGTCTGCGCGGCCTGAACGCGCGCGTGCTCGCCGCCGGGACCGTGCGGTGTGGCGACGCGGTCCGCAAGCTCGAGCCGCCCCACTGACCCCCGGCCGAGCGGCTGCGGCGGGCGTCAGCCCAGCTTCGGGCTCGACCATGGCTCGTCGAGCCGGGCGGCGAGCGCCTCGCCGAGCCCCTCGGCGGGAAGCCGCACCTGCTCGAGCGAGTCGCGATCGCGCAGGGTGACGGTGTCGTCCTCCATCGTCTGGCCGTCGACGGTCACCCCCCAAGGCGTCCCGATCTCGTCCTGGCGCCGGTAGCGCTTGCCGATCGAGCCGCCCTCGTCGTACTCGGCCGGAATCCGACGGCGAAGCGAGTCGAAGACCTCGCGGGCGCGCTCGGGCATTCCCTCCTTCGAGACCAGCGGCAGCACCGCGACCTTGACCGGCGCCAGCCGCGGGTGCAGCCGGAGTACCGTCCGTCCCCGGCCCTCGACCTCCTCGGTCTCATAGGCGTCGACGATGAACGCGAGCATCGCCCGGTCGACGCCCGCCGCCGGCTCGACCACATGCGGGACATACGCCTCGCCGAGCTGGGGGTCGAAGTACTCGAGCTTCTCGCCCGAGTGCTCGGAGTGCTGGCGGAGGTCGAAGTCGCCGCGGTTGGCGATCCCCTCGAGCTCCGACCAACCCATCGGAAACAGGTACTCGACGTCCGAGGTCGCTGACGAGTAGTGCGAGAGCTCGTCGGCGCCGTGCTCGCGCAGGGTCAGGTGGTCGGGCCGGATACCGAGCTCCGTGTACCAGCGCATCCGCTCGCCCATCCAGTGCTCGTGCCAGCGCTGCGCGTCGGCGGGCGGGCAGAAGAACTCCATCTCCATCTGCTCGAACTCGCGGGTGCGAAAGACGAAGTTCCCGGGCGTGATCTCGTTACGGAAGGACTTGCCGATCTGGGCGATCCCGAACGGCGGCTTGCGGCGCGCGAACTGGAGCACGTTCTTGAAGTTGATGAAGATCCCCTGCGCGGTCTCCGGCCGCAGGTATGCGATCGAGGCCGAGTCGCGCACCGGCCCGACGTTGGTCTCGAACATGAGGTTGAACTCGCGCGCCTCGGTCAGCTCGCAGTCCGGACCCTCGCCGGGTCGCTTGGAGGGCTTTCGCCCGCAGGCCGAGCTCTCCAGCGTGTCGGCGCGAAAACGCAGCTTGCAAGCCTTGCAGTCGACCAGCGGGTCGGTGAACCCGGCCAGGTGTCCGGACGCCTCCCAGACCTTGGGGTGCTGGATGATCGCCGAGTCGATCGCGACCACGTCGTCGCGCTCCTGCAGCATCGCCCGCCACCACTCGGCCTTGACGTTGTTCTTCAGCAGCACGCCGTAATGGCCGTAGTCGTAGGTCGAGCCGACCCCGCCGTAGATCTCCGAGGAGGGGAAGATGAAGCCGCGCCGCTTGCACAGAGCGACGACCTCGTCGAGGCTCGGGTCGGCTGCGGTGGAAGCGGTGTCGGTCACCGGTCGAACGCTATCGGCCGGGCGGCCGGTGCTATCTCGAGCGGACCTTGAGCTTGGTCCGCTTGCCGCTGATGTCGATCACCTTGACCTTGAACCGCATCCGGCGCTCGGCCTCGGGCTCCGCGGTCAGCGCCCCCTCGCCGAGCTTGGCGACGAACCGCCGGCTGCGCTTTCCCTTCAGCTTCAGCGTGCGGCCGGTGTGCGTGACCGCCTTCGGCTTCAGCCGCTTGCCGTTCGACTTCGCGACCACGCCGGCGGCGAAGGCGGCGGAGTCGAACCCGAGCCGACCCGGGAGCCGCAGCGCCACCCGGCGCATCCGCTCGGCCCCCGCCTTCACCTTCAGCCGCAGGGTCGGCTCGTCGGAGTTGAGCTTGCCCAGCTTCACCTTAGCCCGCGGCCGGCGGTTTCGGTTCCCCTTCCCTCCGCACTCCTTGGCGTCGATCGGCGCCCGGACCGAGGTCGCGGCGCCCGAGTGGGCCTTGAACGCACCTTCGACGACCAGCTGTGTCTCACACATCTCGACCCCGGCGATCACGAACCCGGGGTCGCGAGTGAAGTTGAGCTTGAACTCGGCGATCGGGATGTCGGGCAGTCCGGCGAAGGTGGTCACGGCGCGCGCCGTCGCATCGGTGCTCAGCTCACCGGTGAGCTTCAGCGCCAGCGGCCCACGCAGATCGAGACCGATCTCCGGCAGCCCGGGATCGTCCGGCTCGAGCACCGCGACGGTCCCTCTCAGGGGCTCGGACTGAAGCGGTGAGGTTGCGCGTGCGGTGCCGACGATCGTGCTCGCCGGACAGCTTCCGGCCGCGAAGGCGGTCCGCGGGCAGAGCGATGCGAGCAGCTCGTTGCTGCCGGTGAGTCCGGTCGGCAGGATCACCTCGGCGTCGGCGAGCCCCGCCTCCTCGATCGTCTGCGAGATCGTGGTCGAGAGCTCGATCGGGCCGCGCCCCTCGCCACGCGAGACCGCCCGCAGCTCGGGCGAGAAGGGCAGCGCCGCGCAATCCGTGGGCGTGAACGGCGGCGCCTGCCCGCTCGCCGTCTCGCCGGTCCAGGCTCGCCCGTCGAAGCCGATCGCCGCGGTCGCGCACGAGGTCGGGTTGCGCAGGAAGCCGGCCGGGGGGTCGCCGACCGTCCCCTCGAGCTCGAGGCTGAGCGAGTTGATCTCGATCTCGGCGCTGACCGCGGGCAGGATCCGCGCGCTCTGAGGAAGGTCGGTGAGCACGCTGTCGAGGCCGAAGTCCGCCGGGCGCAGCACCGCGGGCGACTGGAGCACGATCGGCGGCAGGACCGCCCCGCCCAGCGGCGGTGGCAGGCTCAGGGGTACGGACTCGAGGATGATCCCGAAGCGGCCGGGCTCGCCGGCTCGCGGAACGACGTTGTAGACGTCGCCGGTGACCGTCTGCGCGACCGGGGCGCCCACCGGGGGTCGGAGGGTGACGTCGTTGGAGACGTCGCCGACGTCGCTGGCCGCGGGGCAACCGGCGCCGCCGCTGCTCGCCGAGTTGAGCTGCGCCTCGGTGCAGGCCGGGGTCGCGAGCGGGTTGCCGACCAGGCCCGGCGGCAGGTGGATGGTCAGGTCGCGAAGCTGGCCCTCGGGCTCGGAGACGTCGACCTCGACCGCCAGGTCGCTGTTGGCACCGGCGCGCAGGTCAGCCGGCTCGGCGTTCGTGCTGCTGAGCCCGAAGCCGTGCGCGGCCGGGGTCGTGGCGAGGACCACGAGCGTCGCCACCGCCGTCGTCGCCAGGCCGATCCGTCGTCCGATCCCGGTTGGAGAGCTCAGGGCCGCTGCCATAATCCCGCGCCACGATGCCGATCTACGAGTACCGCTGTCGGAACGGGCACAGCTTCGAAATCATGCAGTCGATGTCGGACGACCCGGTTTCGGCCTGCGAGCAATGCGGCGCCCCGGTCGAGCGCGTCTTTCACCCGGTGGCCGTCCACTTCAAGGGCTCGGGCTTCTACACCACCGACTACAAGCAGAAGGGCTCGGCCGCCGAGGCCGCGAACGACGGTGGCGAGTCGAAGTCGGACTCGACGTCGGACTCGAAGAGCGATTTGAAGAGCGACTCGAAGCCGGAGAAGAAGGCGGACGCGAAAAAGACGGAGTAAGCCGGTTCGAGCGGCCAGCGGCGAGCCCTACTCCTGCGGGCAATTCGGTTTCCGCGGCGGCTTCGAGCCCAGCAGCTCCTCCGCCGCCCGCTCGCATTCCTCGGGCGAGACGACCAGGTTGCCGGCCGCCGTCGTCCCCGATGGCTTGAGCACGTCGGTTCCGCCGCCGCCGATCGCCGCCGAGATCACGAGCTGGGGCATCGTCAGCGCGCCCATGCTCGAGACCATCGCCTTGGGCGCGTTCCAGCCGATCAGCGGCCCCTTGACGAAGTTCATCGGCAGCGCCGTGATGCTGGTCAGCTTGCCCTTGATCCCGTCGAGGATCAGCTGCTGGAACTGGGCACGCTCGACGTCGGTGCCGGTGAACTCGCCCGTCCCGCAGGTGTTCGAGCGCGTCCGCGCCAGGGTGATCGCCTGGAACCCGTCGAGGTGGTTCTCGCCCGCTTCGAGGTCGAGGCTGAAGGCGCCGCCGGAGACGTCGGAGCAGACGGGCGTCGGCAGGTCGACGTCGATCCCGCCGATCGTGTCGATGAAGCTGCGAAAGCCGTCGAAATCGATGATCGCGACCTGGTCGACGTCGATCCCGAGCAGGCCCTCGACCGTCCGTATCGCCAGCTTCGCGCCGCCCGAGGCGTAGGCGGAGTTGATCTTCTGCGGCCCCTGACCGGGGATCTCGGCGAGCGTGTCGCGCGGGATCGAGAGCTTGCGGAAGGTGCCGCGCCCGGCGCGGATCAGCATCATCGTGTCCGATCGGTAGGGCGCGTTGCGGCAGCTCCCGTCCTTCGCCCGCCCGCTGATCACCTCGTCGAGGCACTTCTCGGTCTCGGCCTCCTCGGGCCCGGCGAAGGCGCCGGATCGCACGTCGGTGCCGAGCACCAGGATCGTCTGCGGGACCACCAGCATCGCCGGGTTGCCGCTGAGCTTCTCGGTGATCCCGTCGGCGAGCTTGAACTTCTGGATCTGGGCCGAGACCGCGAAGGCGAGGAAGCTGAGCGCGAGCCAGGCCAGGACGGCGATCGCGACCCACTTCAGCGGTCGCCGCCACCACGGGCGCTCGCCGGGGGCCGACGGGGCCGACGGCGGCTTCGAGGGCTTGCCCTCGTCGTCCTTCTTGCCGGCACCCAATGACGGCAGTTCGGGCTTGCGGAACCGGTCGCGCAGACGCTTTCGCGACCTGTAGACGGTGTACTCCGGCTTCTCAGGCGGCTTTGGGCGCTCGCTCTCTGCCATCAGCTATCAATACCTCATGCCCGGCCCGAACTCCTGCCTGTCGGCGACCCCGTGAGGGCCGCGATCGGGGCGGATCTCGGCGGGACCAAGATGGCGATCGGGGTGGTCGACTCCGCGCAGGAGGTCCTTCACCGGTCGACTGAGCGCACCTACGGCCGTGACCTCGACGAGTTGCTCGACGAGCTCGAGGCCGAGCTGCGCGAGGCCGTCGCGGCCTGCCCGCAGGCCGAGGCGATCGGGCTCGGGATTCCCTCGACGGTCGACCGCGAGCGCGGGATCGCGATCGGATCGGTCAACCTGCCGCTCGCCGGGGTGCCGATCCGAGATCTAATCTCCGAGCGTCTCGACCTGCCGATCTTCGTCGACAACGACGCCAATGTCGCCGCGCTTGCCGAGCACCGCTTCGGCGCCGCCCGCGGGACGACGAACGCGATCATGCTCACGATCGGAACCGGGATCGGCGGCGGGCTGATCCTCGGCGGCGAGCTCTACCGGGGCTCGACCGGCGCCGCCGCCGAGCTCGGCCACGTCGTCATCGACCAGGCCGGCCCGCCGTGTCAGGGCACCTGCCCGAATCGCGGCTGCGTCGAGGTGCTCGCCTCGGGCACCGCTCTCGGCCGCGACGGCACGCTCGCCGCCGAGGCACACGCCGGGTCGGCGCTCGGCAAGGCGCTGGCCCGGGGCGATGAGATCGACGGCAGGTTCGTCACCGAGGCGGCGATCGGCGGGGACGGGATCGCGGTCGAGGTCGTGGCGACGATCGGGCGCCGGCTCGGGGTCGCGCTCTCGAGCCTCGCAAACGTCTTCGAGCCCGATGTGATCGTGGTCGGAGGCGGGGCGTCGGCGGCGGGCGACCTGCTCCTGGTCCCGGCCCGCGAGCAGCTTCGCGCCCGCGCCCTGCCGCCGATGAACGAGACCCCGGTGCGCGCCGCCGCCCTCGGTCCGGGGGCGGGGATGATTGGCGCGGCCGAGATGGCGCTCGAGGAAAGCGCCGCGACCTGATGGCAGGCCGGCTGACGGTCTGCCCGACCCCGATCGGCAACCTCGAAGACCTCAGTCCCCGCGCCGGCCGGGCGCTCGCCGAGGCCGACCTGGTCGCCTGCGAGGACACGCGGCGCGCCGGGCGGCTGTTCGAGCGACTCGAGATCCCGCGCCCGCGCCTGGTCTCGAACCACGAGGGCAACGAGGTCGAGCGCGCCCGCCAGCTCGCCCAGCGAATCGAGCGCGGGGAGAAGGTGGTGCTGATCTCCGACGCCGGCACGCCGGTGATCTCCGACCCGGGATTCCGGCTCGTCCGCGCCTGCATCGAGCGCAACCTCGAGGTCGAGGTGCTGCCGGGCCCCTCGGCGGTGACGACCGCGGTGGTCGCCTCGGGGCTGCCGGTCGATCGGTGGCGCTTCGAGGGCTTCTTGCCGCGCCGCCCGGGCGAGCTCGAGCGGGTGCTGCGCTCGACCGAGACGGTCGTCGCCTTCGAGTCGCCGCGCCGGCTCCCGGCCTCGCTGACCGCGCTCGCCGCGCTCGCCCCCGATCGCCGCGCCGCGGTCTGTCGCGAGCTGACCAAGCTGCACGAGGAGATCGCCCGGGGGACGCTCGGCGATCTGGCGCGGCGCTTCCGCGACGAGGCAAAGGGCGAGATCGTGCTGGTGATCGGCCCGGCGGAGAGCGCCGGCGCCGCCCCGGACCTCGCCTTCGCGGTCGACGCGCTGCGCCGGCTGGTCCAGTCGGGCGCCCGCCCTCGAGCGGCGGCGAGCGTCGTCGCGGCGCTCACCGGCGCTCGCCCGAACGACCTCTACAAGGGCCTCACCGGGCGCGAGCCGCGCGAGTGATGAGAACGCGGGGCACGGGCGGCGTTTGTGGGCATCGCGCGCGTGCCCGGTCACCCGGAGTAGCGATTAGGATGCGCGCGGGTACGTATCCCGGGTCAGGCCCCGTTGTTCTTGGGCCGGGAGGGGGTTCGCATCCCCCGATGGAGTGCATGTGAGAGCACGTCGGCAAAAGAGGAGCTAGGCGAACGCCGTCCCGGAGTGCAGGGAGAGCAGCCGGATAGCCCAGGAGCGGGGAGGCTGATCGCGCGCGTCGCGGGTATCGGTGCGCTGATCGTCGCCGCGATCCTGGTCGCGATGCTGCTCTTCGGGGGCGACGACGGCTACCGCTACGACCTCCAGTTCGAGACCGGCGGCCAGCTCGTGCCCGGCAACCAGGTCCTGGTCGGCGGCCAGCCGGTGGGCACGGTCGACGAGATCACGCTCACCGACGACGCCCAGGCCGAGGTGGCGATCACGGTCGACGAGCCGCTTCACGAGGGCACCACCGCGGTCATCCGCTCGACCTCGCTCTCGGGGATCGCGAACCGCTATGTCTCGCTCTCGCCCGGCGACGAGGGCAATCCCGAGCTCCCCGACGAGGCGGTGATCACCGCCGATCGGACCACCGCCCCGGTCGACCTCGACCAGCTCTTCAACGCGCTCGACGAGCCGACCCGGCGGGCGCTCCAGAACGTGATCAAGGGCCAGGCGGCGATCTACACCGGCAACACCGAGGCCGCACGCGAGACCTACAAGTACTTCGCCCCCGGCCTGCAGGCGACCGAGCGCCTGCTCGCCGAGCTGACCAGCGACCAGGCGGCGCTGAGCCGCTTCCTGGTCGACGGCTCGACCGCGCTCGGCGCGATCGCCGACCGCCGCGACGACCTCGCCTCGCTGACCTCGAACGCCAATCAGGCCCTGGGCGCGATCGCCTCCCGAAACGAGGAGTTCGACCGGGCCCTGGTCGCGCTGCCGCCGGCGATGCGCCAGGCGAACACGACCTTCGTCAACCTGCGCGCCGCGCTCGACGACCTCGACCCGCTGATCGCCGACCTCGGTGAGGTCGCCCCCGACCTGCCCTCGTTCCTGCGCGAGACGCGGCGAACCGTCGATCCCGCGATCCCGGTCTTCCGCAACCTCACCCAGGCGATCGCCCAGCCCGGCCCTGCCAACGACCTGACCGACTCATTGCGCGACGCTCCGGCCGCCCAGCGCCAGGCGAGCCGGTCGGTGACCCCCTCGATCGCCGCGCTCGACGCCGCCCAGCCGAACATCGAGCTGCTGCGCGTCTACTCGCCCGACCTGCTCAGCCTCGTCGGGCGGCTCGGCCAGCTCACCGGCTACTACGACGCCAACGGGCACTTCGCCCGCGTGCTGCCCGCGGGCGCGAACCTGTTCTCGAACACCGGCGGGACCCTGACCCCGATTGCCCCCGCCGATCAGTTCGACCAGTACTCGGCGCTCGGGATCGGCCCGTTCACCCGTTGCGCGGGCGCTGCGACCCAGGCCAACGCCGGCTGGCCGACGCCCACGGACCATCCGTTCCTCGGCCTCGGCGTGCTCGACGGCGAGTGTGACCCCGACGACGTGCCCCCGGGGCCATGAGGCGGATCGCTGTAATCGCCCTGGTGATCGTCGCCGCGGTCGCGGTCCTCGCGCTCGGCACGGCGGCGGGAGGTGACGAGGACGTCTATGAGGTGCGGGCGATCTTCGACAGCGCCGGTTTCCTGGTCGAGGGCGAGGAGGTCCGCGTCGCCGGCGCCAACGTCGGCGTCGTCTCCGACGTCTCGGTGACCGGCAACGACGAGCCCGCGCTCGAGGACGGCGGCCCCGACCCGGGCAAGGCCGTCGTCGTCCTGCGGATCGACGACCCAGCGTTCCAGGACTTCCGCGAGGACGCGAGCTGCCTGATCCGGCCGCAGTCGCTGATCGGCGAGAAGTTCGTCGAGTGCGAGCCGACCCAGCCGCGGGCAGCCGGCACCGAGCCGCCGCCGCCGCTCGAGCCGCTGGCCGACGGCGAGACCGGCGAGGGCGAGTACCTGCTGCCGCTGGAGCGCAACGGCAAGGCGGTCGACCTCGACCTGGTCAACAACATCATGGAGGAGCCCTACCCGGACCGCTTCCGGCTCATTCTCAACGACCTCGGGGCGAGCTTCGCGGCCCGCGGCGACGAGCTCGCCGAGATCATCGAGCGCGCCAACCCGGCCCTGCGCGAGACGAACGAGGTGCTCGCGGTGCTCGGGCGCCAGAGCAAGGTCCTCGCCCAGCTCGCCGGCGACTCCGACGCGATCATCGGCGCGCTCGCCCGCGAGCGGACCCACATCTCGAGCTTCATCAACCAGTCCGAGGTCGTCGGGGCGGCGACCGCCGAGCGCAGCGCCGACCTCGAGCAGTCGTTCGCGCGGTTCCCGTCCTTCCTCCGCGAGCTGCGGGCGACGATGGGCAGCCTCGACGCGTTTGCGACCGCCTCGACGCCGGTGTTCACCGACCTCGGCGACGCCGCGCCGTCGCTGACCCGAGCATCGCTGGCGCTGGGACCGTTCTCGAACGCCGCCACCCGCTCGCTGACCACGCTCGGCACCGCCGCCGAGGGCAGCGGGCCGAACATCGCCGCCTCCGATCCGGTGATCCGCCAGGTCCGCGGCCTGGCCAAGTCCGGCAAGCCGGCGGCGACCAGCCTGCGCAAGCTGCTCGCCAGCCTGCGCAAGACCGACGGCTTCGAGGAGCTGACCAGGCTCGTCTTCAACGCCTCCGGCGCGATCAACCCGTTCGACAGCTACGGCCACTTCATCCGCGGGCTGTTGCCGACCAACAACTGCGTCGACTACGACGTCATTCCCGAGGCGAGCTGCAGCTCCAACTTCCTCGACGCGGTCAGCTCATCGGTGGCGGGCGCCGAGCGCAAGCGCTCGCGGGATCGCGATCGAGACGCCGCCGAGGCGAACGGGCCGAACGCCGACCAGCCGAGCGGCGGCGCCGGGCCGACGCTCGAGGTGACCCCCGAGACCGAGGACGCAGAGCCCGTGGAGCCCGAGCCCTCAGAGCCCGAGCCCGGGGCGGCACCGGTTGTGCCGGAGATCACACCGGAGACCGGCACCGCCGGTCCCACAGCGGGCAGGCTGCGAGCCGCGCGTGAGCTGCTCGACTTCCTGATCGGCGCCCCGCCGGGCGACGGCCAGGGCAAGGGCAAGCACTCGGGCGGAGGTGGGCAGTGAGACGCGGGCTCGCATCCGGCCTCGCGGCGAGCCCGACCCTGGTCGGCGCGGTGACGGTGATGATCGTCGTCCTCGCCGTCTTCCTCGCCTACAACGCGAACACCGGCCTCCCGTTCGTGCCCACCTACGCGCTCTCGGCCGAGGTCCCGAACGCGAACGCACTGGTGGCGGGCAACGAGGTCCGGATCGGCGGCGTCCGGGTCGGGCTGATCGAGGCGATCGAGCCCGAGCAGAACCCCGACGACGGAACCGTGAGCGCGAAGCTCGACCTGAAGCTCGACGCTGACGTCGAGCCGCTGCCCGAGGACTCGACGATGATCGTCCGCGCCCGCTCGGCCCTCGGGCTCAAGTATCTGGAGATCGCCAAGGGCACCTCCGAGCGGGGATATCCCGCCGGGGCGACGATCCCGATCTCCTCCTACGGGTCGCCCGACCCCGATGACCCGAGCCGGCTCGAGGAGCCGGTCGAGATCGACGAGGTCCTGAGCACCTTCGACGAGCCGACGGCCAGGGCGGTCCAGGAGAACCTGGTCGAGTTCGGGAACGCGCTCGCCGGCCGCGGGCCGGCGCTGAACGCGGCATTGGGCCGGCTGCCACGGGTGCTGCGCTACCTCGAGCCGGTGATGGCCAACCTCTCCGATCCCGACACCGGGCTCGAGCAGTTCATCACCGCCAGCGCCGCGGCCGCGTCCGAGGTCGCCCCGGTCGCCGACGTCCAGGCCGAGCTGTTCGTCAACCTGGACACGACCTTCACCGCCCTGGCACGGGTCGCCCGGCCGTTCATCCAGGAGACGATCTCCGAGACTCCGCCTACCTTCGCCGTCGCCGAGCGGGCGCTGCCCCGGATCCGCCCCTTCCTCGACCACAGCGCCGAGCTGTTCATCGCGCTCGAGCCGGGGGTCGAGGCGCTGGCCCGCTACGCGCCGCCGATCGCCGACACGCTCGAGAGCGCGACGCCGGTCCTCCGCGACTCGCCGAAGCTCAACCGCGAGCTGGTCCCGACCTCGGAGTCGCTGCTCGCCTTCAACGACAACGCGGTCGTTCGCGACGGTCTCGCCCGCCTCCGCCAGACGACCGATATCGCCGGCCCGGCGCTGCGCTTCATCGCCCCGGCACAGACCGTGTGCAACTACGGGACGCTGTTCGCGCAGAACTTCGCCGGCACCACCGCCGAGGGGGGCGTGGGCAGCAAGTGGCAGCGGTTCTCGGTCTTCAAGCCGCCGGTCGGCCCCAACAACCTCGGCGCGGTCGCCTCGGCGCCGGCCAACGGCGGCGGCGACTTCGCCAACTTCCTCCACTACAACCCGTACCCGAACACCGCCTCGCCGGGCCAAACGAGGGAGTGCGAGGCCGGCAACGAGGTCTTCCTCGGCGGCCAGCAGGTGATCGGCAACGTGCCGGGCAACCAGGGCACGGTGACCGCCGGGCAGCCAGAGAGCGGAAGCGGGAGCGAGAGCGAATGATGCGCCGCTCCGCCACCCGCGAGGCGACGGTCCGCGACCCAAGCAAGCCGGTTCCCGACGAGCGCGTCTGGGGGCGCAAGTACCGGGGCCCGGCGCCGTGGGTGGTCGGGCTGCTGCTCTGCCTGCTGGTCGCGGTCGGCGTCTACCTCGCGTTCGCGAAGAAGCTGCCGTTCAGCGATCCGGGCTACGAGCTCACCGCGACCTTCGACAACGCCGCCACCCTGCGTGCGAGCTCGCCGGTGCGGATCGCCGGGGTCAACGTCGGAGAGGTGACCGGCGTGGAGGCCGACGGCGACGCGGTCAAGGTCACCTTCACCGTCGACGACGAGGGGCGCCCGATCCACAGCGATGCTTTCGTCGACCTGCGACCGCGACTGTTCCTCGAGGGCAACTGGTTCCTCGACCTGTTCCCGGGTAGCCCGAGCGCGCCCGAGCTCGATTCCGGCGAGGACATCCCGCTCACCCAGACCCAGACCGCGGTCCAGCTCGACGAGGTGCTGACCGCGCTCCAGGCGCCCGAGCGCCGCGGGCTCCAGCGCCTACTCGAGGGCTACGGGACCGCGCTCACCTACGAGCCCACGGCCGAGGACGATGTCGACCAGGACCCCTCGGTGCGCGGCGAGACGGCGGCCGAATCGCTCAACGACGCTTTCCGCTACGGCGGCGACGCCGGTCGCGGGACCGCGATCGTGAACACGGCCCTGCTGGGCGAGAACCGCGGCGACCTGGCCGGATTCATCCGCGGCTTCGGCGAGACCTTCGGCAAGCTCGCCGACCGCGAGGACGAGCTCTCGGACCTGATCACCAACTTCAACGTCTTCACCGGCGCGCTGGCGGCCGAGTCGGCGAACCTCTCCCGTGCGGTCGAGGAGCTGGCGCCGACGCTCGAGGAGGCCGAGCCGTCGCTGCTGGCGCTGAACGAGGCGCTGCCCGCCGTCCGCGCCCTGGCGATCGAGTCCCAGCCCGCAATCGAGGAGCTGCCGGAGACGATCGCCGCCGCCGACCCGTGGCTCGATCAGGCGCGCGGCCTGGTCGCCGACGACGAGCTCGGCGGTCTCGCCCGCCTGCTCCGCGACGCGGCCCCGGGCCTCGCCGAGACCACCAACGCGTCGAAGAACTTCTTCAAGCAGCAGACGCTGCTCGCCCGCTGCACCTCGCGCGTCCTGGTGCCGACCGGCGATTTGGTGGTCGAGGACGGCTTCAGCAGCGGGCAGCCGAACTTCAACGAGTTCCTCTACACGGTCGTCAACCTGAACGGCGCCCTCCAGGGATTCGACGGCAACGGCCCCTACGCGCGATTCCAGTCCGGCGGCGGACCGACCCTCGTCGACGGCACCGTGCCCAATGGGACCCCCGGCAACGCGCTCAACTTCTCGAACCTGATCGAGGTCCCCGACGGCGTCCAGCCCGTGGTCCCGGGCTCGCGGCCGCCGTTCCGGATGGACTTCCCCTGCAAGAAGAACCCGGTTCCCGACGTCAATGGCCCGGCCGGCGCCGCCGGGCCCTCCGACCTCACGTTGTCCCCATGAGACGCGCGATCCGCGAACACCTGCGCGACTTCATCGCCATCGCCGCCTTGTTCGTGGCCGGGCTGGTGGTCACGGGCTACGTCCTCTCCCAGCAGCAGCAGCCGTACCCGTCATGGATCCCGTTCCTCGGCGACGAGCGGTTCGAGCTCAAGGCGGAGCTCTCCAGCGCCCAGGCGGTGACCCCGGGCCAGGGCCAGACGGTCAACATCGCCGGCGTCAAGGCGGGCGACATCTCCGAGGTCGAGCTGGTCGACGGCAGGGCCGTGGTCACGATGCTGGTCGAGGAGCAGTACGCGCCGATCCTGCGCTCGGACGCGACCGTGCTGCTGCGGCCGCGGACCGGGCTCCAGGACATGACGCTCGAGGTCGACCCGGGCCGCAAGGGCGCGGCGCTCGAGGAGGGCGCCACGATCCCGCTCGCGCAGACCAAGCCGAACGTCCAGCCCGACCAGATCCTCGCCTCGCTCGACGGCGATACGCGTGCCTACCTGAAGCTCCTGATCCAGGGCGGCGCCGAAGGGCTCGGGGGCCGCGGCAAGGCGCTCTCCGCGGGCCTGCGCCGGTTCGAGCCGCTGGGCCGCTATCTGGCGCAGATCGGCAACGCCCTGGTCGAGCGGCGGCGCAACATCGCCCGTGTGATCACCAGCTTCCGGGCGCTCGGTGACGAGCTCGGCAAGGCCGACACGAGGCTCTCGGAGTGGGTCTCGGCGCAGAACGCGGCCCTTGGGGCCTTCGCCAATCAGGAGGCCTCGATCCGCGAGACCCTGCGCGAGCTCCCATCCGCGCTCGCGGCGACGCGCGAGGCGCTGGAGAGCGGCGAGACGCTCGCCAACGAGCTCGGCCCGGCGTCCGAGGCGCTGATCCCGGCTGCGCAGGCGTTCGTCCCCGCCCAACGCTCGCTGCGGGCCTTCTTCGATCGCACGGAGGAGCCGATCTCGGACCAGATTCGGCCCTTCACCCGCGAGGTCCGCCGGCCCGTCAAGCACCTGAAGCAGGCCTCGGCGCCGCTCGCGAAGACGACCAAGGGTCTGGCCGGGTCGTTCAGCGATCTGAACCGGCTCTTCAACGCCTTCGCCTATAACCCACCAGGCGGCGACGAGGGCTACCTGTTCTGGGTCGCCTGGCTCAACCACAACACCAACGGCGCGCTCCAGTTCGAGGACGCCAACGGCCCGCTCGCCCGCGGCAGCGTGCTGCAGTCGTGCAGCACCGCCTACCTCGCCGACAGCCTGACCGAGTCGCGGCCCTACCTGCGCACCATTCAGGAGCTCACCAACGTGCCCCCCTCGACCCCGATCTGCGAGATCGACCCGCCCCTGGTCCCGCCAGGTCCCCCGATCGACCGATGACCTGCCGACGGCTCAACCCGACCCGCGCCGAGGCCCGCTGATGGAGACCAGGGTTCCCTCGATCGGACGGATCCTGATCGCGGTCGGGTTCGCGATCTCGTGCTTCGGCCTCGCGCTCTTCCTCTGGCTCGCCTTCGGCGGCGCGATCCCGCTGAAGCCGGAGAGCTATCGGATCACGGTCCCGGTCCAGGAGGCGACCCAGCTCGCGGCCGAAGCCGACGTGCGGATCTCGGGGGTCCCGGTCGGCAAGGTGAAACGGGTCGACCTCAACGACGAGGGCTACGCCGAGGCGACGGTCGAGATCGACGCGCGCTACGCGCCGATCCCCTCCGACACCCGGGCGATCCTGCGCCAGAAGACGCTGCTCGGCGAGACCTACGTCGAGCTCAGCCAGGGCAGCGAGGAGAGCGAGCCGTTGCCCGAGGACGGCGCCCTGCCGGTGGCGCAGGTCTCCGACGCGGTTCAGCTCGACGAGATCTTCCGCGCCTTCGACCCCGAGACCCGGGCCGCCTTCCAGGCCTGGATGCAGGGACAGGCGGCGGCGCTGCGCGGCCGCGGCGTCGACCTCTCGCTGGCGATCGCCAGCCTCGACCCCTTCGCCCAACAGGCCGACCGCGCCCTGCGACTGCTCGACTCGCAGTCCGAAGCGGTCTCGGGGCTGGTGCGCAGCGGCGGCGAGGTCTTCGGCGCCCTCTCCGAGCGCCCGGGGCAGCTTCGCGGCCTGATCACGAACGCGAACACCGTCTTCGAGACCACGGCGCGCCGCAACGAGGACCTGGCGACGGCGTTCGAGATCTTCCCCACCTTCCTGCGCGAGTCGCGCGCCACCCTGGCCCGGCTCGAGACCTTCGCCGCCGACTCGGACCCGGTGGTGCAGGCGCTGCAGCCGGGCGCGCGCGAGCTCGCGCCGACGGTCGTCGCGCTCGGTCGCTTCGCGGAGGAGCTCGACCCCTTCTTCGCCGGCCTGCGGGGGACGATCGACGCCGCGCCGAAGGGCTCGCGGGCGCTTCGCCGGCTGCTCGACGACGACCTGCCTCCGCTGCTCGAGCGCTTCGACCCCTTCCTCGCCGAGCTCAACCCCGTGCTCGAGGTGATCCGCATCTACCGCCACGAGGTCACCGCTGCGATTGCGAACGTCGCCGCCGCCACCAACGGGCTCTTCGTCACCCCTGGATCGCCCCGCCCCGAGAACTACCTGCGTACGCTGGTGATGCAGACGCCGGAGGCCGTGACCACCTTCCCCGAGCGGCTCGAGATCAACCGCACCAACCCGTACCTGAAGGCCGAGACGGCGCTCGACGTGCGCACCGCGCTCGCCTCGTTCGAGGTCCGCCAGTGCGCCGGCGGGACGGTGGTGACGCTCCCTGACCGGGCGGCGACGATCGCCGACCCCGCCTTCAACGGCCGCGTCAGCGGCGACCTCGAGACCGCCGGCGAGTTCTATGACCGGCTCCAGCAGTACGCGTTCAGCGACCAGACGTCCTCGGGGACGATCACACCGCCGGCTTGCAACGAGCAGTCCCCGTTCGACTCGATCGGGGCCCCGAGCGAGACCAGCGACTACCTGCACGTCTACCCATTTCCGTGATCGAGGCGAAACTTCGAGCGCCGGATAGGGTTGAATGTGACGTCCGCGGACACCACGGTGGCCTCGGAGGAAGCTCGGAGAGAGGTAAGTCAGCGCGTGCCGTGCGGCCGCGTGTTTCGATAGGAGGAAGATGTGATTCGTAAGTCACGCATTGCGGTCGCGCTCGGGCTGGTGCTCGCGCTCGGCGTCGCAACGGTCGCCTACGCGGCCGGCAACGACGAGAACGAGGCGTTCGTCGACGGCGGGGTCAAGCCGAGCAAGCTGAGCAAGAATCAGTACAAGCCGGTCAACCTGTTCCTCGGCGTTCGCACCGAGACCGACGTCGTCGACGGGGCGCAGCAGAACCCCGAGGCGGAGCGGATCTCGATGGGCAAGAACGTGAAGTGGAACGGCAGCAAGGCGCCGGTCTGCACCGCCGCGATCGAGACCCCGGGCCTGACCGCGGAGCAGGCGCGTGGCCTGTGCCCGGGCAAGTCACTGCTCGGTACGGGCGACGCCGAGGTCAATCTCGGTGGAGCGCGAGTCGGCGACATCGTGGTCCAGGTCTTCAACGGCCCGGGCAAGAACGAGGTCCGGCTGCACACCTCGAGCACCACGCTCGGCGCCGCCGCGCCGACCGTGTTCGGCGAGATCGTCAAGTCCGACCAGGGCAGCAAGTACGGCCCGATGCTGGTCGTCCCCGACGCTCCGGATGCCGGTGGGGACGCGTTCATGATCACCAAGTTCAACGCGAACATCGAGAAGAAGAGCAAGGTTGCAACCGCTCGCTGCAAGGCGAAGAAGTTCCTCTTCCTGCGCGAGGTGACCTACGACGACGGCTCGACCGAGACCGCCGAGCTGACCCAGAAGTGCAAGCGCAAGGGTGGCAAGTAGGAAGCCCGTCGTTTGCGCAGCAGTTGAAGTGAGTTCAGGAGGGCGGCCCGCGGGCCGCCCTCCTCGATTTCAAAGCCAAGGAGGAGAGAGTGCGGAGACTCAAGTTCACGGTCGCGGTCGGGTTGACGGTCGCGCTCGGCGTAGCGGCACTCGCCTACGCCGACGGTGTCTCGGAGAACACGGCCTTCGTCGACGGCGCGATCAAGCCGAAGAAGCTCGACCCGAAGAAGCGGACGCCGATCGCCCTGTTCAGCGGGGTTCGCACCGAGACGGACTCCGTCGACGGAACGCAGCTAAACCCGGAGGCCGAGCTGATCGAGTACGACGCCGACGGCAAGTGGAAGTCGACCGCGGCGCCGTTCTGCACCGCGAACATCGAGACCCCGGGTCTGACCGCCCAGCAGGCGCGTGATCTATGCCCGCCGAAGTCGTACATCGGCAGCGGCGAGGCCGAGGTCGCGCTCAACGACACTGCCCGGATCGGCGACATCACGGTCTCGGTCTTCAACGGGCCGGCGAAGAACCAGATCCGGTTGCACACCTCGAGCCCGACGCTCGGCGCGGCCGCGCCGACGGTGTTCGGCGAGGTGATCAAGTCGAAGTCACCGAAGTACGGCCCGGCGCTGCTGGTTGCGGACGCTCCGGACGCCGGTGCGGACGCGTTCATGATCACCAAGTTCAACGCGACGATCTTCCGCTCGAGCGGGATCTCGTTGTTCCGCTGCGGCGAGAAGAACGTCCTTACCCGACGCACCGTCACCTACGACGACGGCAGCCAGGAGCGGGCGGTGAAGAAGTCGAAGTGCAAGCAGAAGAAGTAGGCGTAGGCGGAGCGGCGATCACGCCGTTCGCATGCCGGAAGACGGGGCGGCTCACGGGCCGCCCCGTCTCTCGTTCAGGCTGCCGGCTCGTATAGGTTCCGCGCACCCGTGGGCCGCTGGGCAGCATCGATCATCGCCACCGCCGTCCTGCTCGGGGCCGCGACGGGCTGCGGCGAGGACGACGTCCGCTACGGCGACGCGAAGATCATCGACCAGCTCAACCTCGAGCAGACCGAGAACGGCTACTCGATCGACGGCGACCTCTTCTGCGAAGTCTCCGAGAAGCTGCTCAACGACGCGAGCGAGGTCGGGGCAGCCGAGGACGAGGACGAGCTCGGCCTCGTGATCTCCAGCCGCGAGGGCAACGCCGGGGTCAGCGGCGTCCCGGTCTTCGCCCCGGAGTGCGGCGAGAAGGCGCAGAAGAAGCTCAACAAGCTCGATCCCCCGCCCGAGGAATAGCCGGCGGTACGCTTGACGCCGATGGCGACCAAGCGTGAGCCGCGTCTGGTCTCGCTCGGTTACGGCAAGCTCGTCCGGGCCGACCGGGTCTTCGCTCTCGTCCCGCTCGACCCATCCGAGCGCGGCGACGGCCGGCGCACCTATGTCCATGTCGACGGGCTCTCCGAGCCGCTCGTCGCCTCGCGCTCGGAGCGCGCGATCCGCGCCGAGATCGAGGCCGCCCTCTCCGAGGCCGCCGGCATCCCCCGCCGCAAGCCCCACAAGGGCCAGGACTCGCTTCTCTGATCCTCAGCCAGCCGCCGCAGGCCTATGCTCAGCCGCCCGTGAGCTACTACGTCACGACCCCGATCTACTACGTCAACGCGGAGCCGCACCTGGGCCACGCGTACTCGACGATCGCCGCCGACGTGCTCGCCCGGCACATGCGCCAGCGGGGCGAGGACGTGTTCTTCCTCACCGGCACCGACGAGCACGGCGAGCCGGTCGAGCTGGCGGCTGAGCGCGAGGGGGTCCCACCACAGGAGCTGGCCGACCGCAACGCGCCGCGCTTCCGGGAGATGGGGAAGCGGGTCGGCGCCTCGAACGACTTCTTCATCCGCACCTCCGATCCACGGCACACCGAGCGGGTCGCAGAGGTGATGCAGCGCGTGTTCGACAACGGGCATGTCTACGAGGGGGTCTACGAGGGTTGGTACTGCCCGCGCTGCGCCGACTTCAAGACCGAGCGCGAGCTCGGGCCCGACCACACCTGCCCGATCCACGAGATCCCGCTCAAGCGCGAGCGCGAGGAGAACTGGTTCTTCCGCCTCTCCGCGTTCGAGGATCAGCTCAGGCGGCTCTACGCCGAGCGGCCCGACTTTGTCGTCCCCGACGACCGGCGCAACGAGGCGCTCTCGTTCATCGAGCACGGGCTCGAGGACGTCTCGCTCTCACGGCCGAAGCTGAAGTGGGGGATGCAGCTCCCCTGGGACCCGAGCCAGCGGATGTACGTCTGGTTCGACGCGCTGCTCAACTACTACACCGCGCTCTCTTTCGCCCGCGACGGCGAGGACCTCACCGAGCGTTACTGGCCCGCGAACCGCCACGTACTCGGCAAGGACATCCTCAAGTTCCACGCCGTGATCTGGCCGGCGCTGCTGATCGCAGCCGGGATCGAGCCACCGCACGGGATGGTGATCCACGGGTTCCTGCTCATGGGCGAGAAGAAGATGTCGAAGTCGACCGGTAACGTGCTCGACCCGAACCAGGTGATCGACCGGTTCGGCTCCGACGCGCTGCGCTTCTACTGCTTTCGCGAGGTCTCCTTCGGCCAGGACGGCAGCGTCTCGGCGCCGGGATTCGAGACCCGGTACGAGACCGAGCTCGCCAACGACTGGGGCAACCTCGCCAGCCGCACGCTGGCGATGCTCGAGCGCTACCGCGACGGCGTCGTGCCCGAGGCGGACCTCGACCCGCAGCTCGCCGGCGGCGACGACGGCCTGGCGGGCGTCGACGCCGAGGTCCGGGAGCTGCTCGACCGCGCCGAGCTGACCCAGGCGCTGGAGGCGATCTGGGCCCGGGTCCGGCGACTGAACCGCTATGTCGAGGAGTCGCGGCCGTGGGACCTGGCCAAGGACGACGGAGCAGGCGATCGGCTTGATTCCGTGCTCTACAGCCTCGCCGAGGGGATCCGCGTGCTGGCGCTGCTGCTGTGCCCGTACATGCCGAGGACCTCCGATCGGCTCCTGGATGCGCTCGCCGAAAGCCGGCGCGAGCTCGACGCCTTCGGTGCCCGCGAAGGGGGACAGACGATCGATCGAATCGAGCCGTTGTTCCCGAAGCTCGACTAGCGACGCCGTGATCGACACCCACTGCCATCTCGGCCTTTGCGAGGCGCCGGCGGCGGCGCTGGTGGCGGACGCGAACGCGGTCGGCGTGCGGCGCCTGCTCAGCGTCGGCATCGACGAGGACGCCGGCGCCGAGGCGATCGCGACCGCGGAGCGCCACGAGCAGGTGCTGGCGGCGGTCGGCCGCCATCCCAACGGCGCCGGCGGCTTCGACGACGCCGCCGCCGCCCGGCTCGAGCGGCTCGCCGCCCATCCCCGGGTCGCCGCGGTCGGCGAGACTGGGCTCGATTATTACCGCGACCGCGCCCCGCGCGACGACCAGCGCCGCGCCTTCCGGGCCCAGATCGCGATCGCCCGGCGGCTGGCGAAGCCGCTCGTGATCCACGTCCGCGACGGCGGCCGGACGACCGACGGTGAGGCCCTGGCCGAGACCTTCGCCACGCTGCGCGACGAGGCCGACGGGGTGACCGTGATCCTGCACTGCTTCTCGGCCCCGCCGGAGCGCGCGGTGGAAGCGGGGGAGGCGGACTGGTACTGCTCGTTCGCCGGCAACCTCACCTACCCGAGCTCGGCCTCGCTGCGCGAGGCCGCCGCCGCGGTCCCCGAGCACCTGCTGCTGGTCGAGACCGACGCCCCGTTCCTCGCCCCGCAGGCCGCTCGCGGGAGGCCGAACCAGCCGGCCAACGTGGTCGCCGTCGCCGAGCAGCTCGCCGACCTCCGGGGGCTCTCCTATCCGCAGCTCGAGGCGATTGTCGAGGCGAACGCGGCGCGAGCCTTTGGCTGGTGAGCAAGTGGCGCGGCTGGGCCAGAACTTCCTCGCCGATCCCAACCTGCTCGCCGCGATCGTCCGCGAGGCCGGCCCCGATCCCGGCGACGTCGTGCTCGAGGTCGGCGGCGGTGAGGGGGCGCTGACCGCCGTGCTGGCGCCGCGGGTCGCGACGCTGCACGTGATCGAGCTCGACGGCCGGCTGCGTCCCGCGCTCGAGCGGATCGCGGGCGAGAACCCGGGCGTCGAGCTGCACTTCGCCGACGCGATGCGATTCGACCTCGCCGCGCTCGAGCCCGCCCCTGGCCGCATGGTCGCCAACCTTCCCTACGCGATCGCGACCCCGATGATCCTGCGCACGATCGCCTCTCTTCCCGGGCTCGAGTCCTGGACCCTGCTGGTCCAGCGCGAGATCGCCGACCGGCTGCGGGCTGACCCCGGCTCGCGCACCTACGGTTCCCCGAGCGTGCTCGTGCAGCTCTCCTGCGAGGTCCGCCTGTTGCGGAGGATCGACCGGGCGGTGTTCAAGCCCCGGCCGCGGGTCGACTCGGCGCTGCTCGGCCTCGAGCGGATCGGGCCCGCCGCCGATCCCCGGCTCGCGAGGCTGGTCCGCGACGCGTTCGCGCACCGGCGCAAGTCGCTGGCCCGCTCGCTCGAGCACGCCCGCCCCGGCAGTCGTGATCGGACCCGCGCGGCGCTCGCCGAGCTCGGGCTGGCGGAGGACGCCAGGGCCGAGCAGCTCGCGCCGGCCGAGTTCGCCGCTCTGGCGGAGGCGCTCGATGGTCGCTAGGGCGCCGGCGAAGCTCAATCTCTGCCTCTTTCTCGGCGGTCGGCGCGGCGACGGGCTGCACGAGCTGCGCTCGCTGTTCTGCCCGCTGGTGCTCTCGGACCGGATCGTGATCGAGCCCGCCGCCGGCGAGGCCGACGAGGTGATCTGCGCCGGCGTCGAGGGCCCGAACCTGGTCGCGGTCGCACTCGAGGCGCTGCGGGCCCGCGGCTGGGACTCGCCGCCGCTTCGGATTGAGATCGAGAAGCGGATTCCGGTCGCCGCCGGTCTCGGTGGCGGCAGCGCCGACGCCGCCGCGGTCCTGCGGCTCGCCGACTCGGCGATCGACGATCTCGCCGGGCTGGCTGCCGGTCTCGGCGCCGACGTGCCCTCGCAGCTCGACCCCCGCCTGGCGCTCGTCTCCGGGGCCGGCGAGCGGATCGAGCCGCTGCCGGCCCCGGGCGAGTTCGGGGTCGTGATGATCGAGGGCGAGGCGGGGCTCGACACGGGGGCCGTCTACCGCGAGGCGGACGCGCTCGGGCTCGGGCGCGAGCCCGTCGAGCTCGAGCGGCTGGCGGGGGAGCTGCGGCGGGCAGCGGCAGCCGGTGCCTCGCCGCTCGAGTATCCCGAGCTGCTCGTCAACGACCTCGAGCAGGCGGCGGTCTCGCTGCAGCCCGAGATCAGCGAGGCGCTCGACGCTTTGCGGGAGGCCGGAGCGGGGCGCGCCCTGGTCACCGGCTCGGGGCCGACCGCGGTCGGGATCTTCGAGGACGTGGTCGCGGCCGACGCGGCGGCGGCCGCGCTGCCGCCTCGCTACGCGAACGCGATCGTCTCCACGCCGCAGCGGCTCGGATAATCCGGCCGTGCGACTGGGCGGCGATCAGCAGGGACGCGGCGACAAGCTCCGGCTGCTGGCGTTGATCGTCGTCTTCGGCGGCGGCTTCATCGCCTTCCAGCAGCTGGCGCCGAGCCTCGACATCGAGGGCTTTCTCGCCGACCTCGCCGACGACCTCGGGAACTGGAGCTACGCGCTGGTCGGCCTGCTCGCCTTCCTCGAGACCGGCGCCTTCGTCGGCCTCGTCTTCCCCGGCGAGACGGCGGTGATCATCGGCGGGGCGCTCGCCGGCCAGGGTGAGAACTCGGTCGAGCTGATGATCGCGGTGGTCTGGTTCTGCGCCTGGGCCGGTGACACGGTGAGCTTCGTCCTTGGCGCCAGGCTCGGGCGGGACTTCGTCCTCCGCCACGGATCGAAGCTGCGGATCACGCCGGAGCGCTTCGCCCAGGTCGAGGCGTACTTCGAGCGCCACGGCGGCAAGACGATCCTGATCGGGCGCTTCATCGGCCTCGTCCGCGCCCTCGCCCCGTTCATCGCCGGCAGCTCGGGAATGCGCTACCCGGCCTTCCTGCCGTACAGCGTCCTCGGTACAGGTCTCTGGGCGGCCGGGTTCACCCTGCTCGGCTACCTGATCTCGGAGAACATCAACCGGGCAACAGAGCTGGCGAGCCGGGGCCTGCTTGTGTTCGGCCTCGTCGTCGGGGTGGTGGTCGCGATCGTGCTCGCGGTCCGCTATCTGCGGGTGGCCGAGAACCGTGCCGCGCTGGTCGGGCGCATGGACTCGGTCCCGGCTCTGCGCCCGCTGCTCGCGCTCGGCCGCCGCCTGCGCCCGCAGGCCCGTTTCGTCTGGGCGCGGCTGACTCCCGGCGGCCTCGGGCTCGAGTTCACCAGCCTGATGGCCGCGTTCGCGGTCGCGGCCTTCGTGCTCATCTCCTACATCTCGATATTCAGCGGCGATCCGGGGCCGACGCCAGGCGACACCCAAGCGGCCGACCTGGCGGCGGAGCTGCGAACCGACTGGCTGACCGAGATCGAGAAGCTGGTCACCGCCCTCGGCTCGTCGCTGGCGACGACCGTGGTCGCCCTGGTCGCCGCCGTGGCGCTCGCCGCCCGGCGCCGCTGGGCCGAGGTCGTGGTCCTCGTCGTCGCGATGATCATCCTCCACATCGCCGTCCCGGTGCTCAAGGAGGCACTCGACCGCCCCCGCCCGCCCGACGGGCTCGTCGATGCGGACGGCGACGCCTTTCCCAGCGGCCACGCCGCCTACTCGGTGATCTACACCTGGCTCGCGCTGACGGTCGCGGTTCGGGTCCGGCCCGGCCTCACCCACGCGAGCGCTCTGGTCCTGATCGGAGTCCTGCTCACCGCCGCGATCGGGCTCAGCCGCGTCTACCTCGGCGTCCATTACCTCAGCGACGTCAGCGGCGGCTGGGCGCTCGGCGTCTGCGCCTTCGCCGGTTGCGCCGCGATCGCGATGGTCGCCATCCATCTACGGCACAATCAGCGCCGGAGGAGCGATCCCTGAAGCGCCGGAGGAGCGACCCCTGACCTCGTTGACGGCCAAGATCGGAACCGAGTACTACCTGTTCGGCGGCGCCGCGCTGATCAGCATCGTCGCCTTCGCGGCGCTGATCCTGGCGCCGGCGATCGGTTCCTTCGGCCGCGGCTGGGAGAAGGTGACGGCGGTCTTCGTCTCGATCTTCGTGCTGGCGGCGCTGCTGGCGATCGGGATTGCTTTGGGGGTGGCGATTGTGTATTTCTGGGACGACATCACTGGGATCTTCGAGTAGCGGGCGAGGCGGCTGCAAAGCGGCGCATCTCGGGGTCATCAGCCGCTCGTCTCGCTCACGTAGGTTTCCCTACGCTCGCTTCGCCGATCGGCCTGCTTCCCCCGACCTGCTTGCTTTTCACCGCCTTTCTCCGGTCGATCTGCGCGTTTCTCCGCTCGACTTAGAATTGAGCGGTGGCCGGCGCCCGGACGACAAGTAAAAAGCCTGCAAAGGGTGGGGATTCGGGGGCGCTAGATGCGCTTTCGGAGGCGATCGAGGCCGGTGCCGGGCTGCCGGCCGTGGCGCGGGCGGCGGGGGCGGCGCTGGGCGGCAGCGTGGCGCTGATCGACCGCTCGAGCGCGGTGCTCGCTGTGGCCGCCAGCTCCTCTGCGGAGGAGTCGAAGCTGCTGACGGGCGCTAAGGACGTCGAGGCGCTCGAGCTCCGGGTCGCCGACGCGGTCGTCGGCGAGCTCCGCTACCGGGCTCGCGGCGGCGATCCGACGCCGACCCTGATCCGGATGGTGTCGACCCTGCTCGCGCTCGAGCTCGAGCGCGCGCGGGCGCCGGAATGGGCCAGCGACGAGGCGGCGGGGGAGTTCGTGCGCGCGGTGCTCGGCCGCAAGGTCACCGACCGCGGCGACATCGTCGCCCGCGGCTCCGAGCTCGCCGCGGACGTCGGCGCCGGCGGCGGTGTGGTGATCGCGCGCGCGGCACCTCGCACCGCCCAGACCGGCGACTGGCGGGCGCGGCTGCTGATCGTCTCGCTGCGCGCCCTGCGGGCCGCCAGCGCGGGTGCGATCGCCGAGCTCGCCGAGCGGGGCGACGCCGGCGAGCGCGCGGACGTGAGCGCGATCGTGCCGGTCGCCGAGCCCGAGCTGCTGGCGCGCGCGGCGACCGCGCTCCAGCGTGAGCTCGCCGCCTCGCTGCCGGGCTTTCACCTCACCGTCGCCCACGGGCGCTGGGTCGCCGACCCGGTCGATCTCTACAGGGCCGGACAGGAGGCGCTGCTGGCGGCGAACGTCGCCGAGGCCGACGGGATCGCGCTGCTCTCGTTCGAGGACACGGGCTCCTACCGGCTGCTGCTGCCGGCGATGAGCGAGGGCACCGGCGAGCTCGATCGCTTCTACGCCGAGACCGTCGCCCCGCTGGCCGCCTATGACGAGCAGTACGAGACCGAGCTGGTCGGGACGATCGAGGCCTACCTCGACAACGACGGCAACGTCACCCCGACCGCCGAGCGGCTGTTCACCCACCGGCACACGATCCGCTACCGGCTCGAGCGGGTGAAGGAGCTCTGCGGCCACGACATCACCTCGACCGAGGGCCGCGAGAAGCTCGGCCTCGGCCTGAAGGCGATGCGCGTGCTCGGGATCTCGCCCCCGCGCGGCCCGGCGCTCGAGCCCGGGACCGAGGCGGGGCGGGCGAAGGTCCGGCGCAAGAACGGGGGCTAGCCGATCCCAACCCGGCTCCTCAGCTCCGGGGCGAGGGATCGAACCTCGGCTGCCAGTACCAAAAACTGGAGTGCTCCCAACTACACCACCCCGGATCGAGCTGCGGTCGAGTTTAGGCCTAGGCTGTGGCCCGAGACGGCGAAGGAGGACGCGAAAATGATCGACCATGTGGGCTTCGGGGTCTCGGACTACGAGGCGAGCAAGGGCTATTACGAGCGGGCGCTTGAGCCGCTCGGGATCGAGCTCTTGATGGAGCCGGTCCCGAACATCGGCGGCTTCGGCAGGGAGGGCAAGCCGTTCTTCTGGATCAGCGGCGGGCGGCCGGTGCAGACCGGCCTGCACGTGGCCTTCGCCTGCGAGAACCGCGAGCTCGTCGACGCCTTCCACGCTGCGGCGATCGCCGCCGGCGGCACCGACAACGGCCCCGCCGGACCGCGGCCGATCTACCACCCGCATTACTACGGCGCCTTCGTCCTCGATCCCGACGGCAACAACATCGAGGCCGTCTGTCACCGGCCCGCGTAGGGGGCGTCCTGGCCGGCCAAGCCCTCGATCGCGTCCGCCGCCTACGATCCCGCCCGTGAGCGGTGGTTCTGCGAACGGCGGCGGGCTCGCCGTCCTGGTCATGGCCGCGGGAGAGGGCACCCGGATGCGCTCATCGCTGCCCAAGGTCATGCACCCGGTCTGCGGCCGGCCGATGGTCGCCTGGCCGGTGATCGCCGCCCGCGACGCGGGGGCCGAGCGGGTCGCGGTGATCGTCTCCGCCGACCGTGATCTGGGCCCGGCCCTCCCCGAAGGGGTCGAGACCGTGGTCCAGCCGGAGGTCAACGGGACCGGCGGCGCGGTGCTCGCCGCGATCGAGACGATCCGGGCTGCGGACGCGGTCGTCGTGCTCTCCGGAGATCACCCGCTGATCAGTGCCGAGATCATCTCCGAGCTGCTCGACACTCATCGTGCCCGTGACGCCGCGGCCACGGTGATGACGGTCGAGCTCGACGACCCGGGCGCCTACGGTCGCGTCGTCCGCGACGCCGACGGCCACGTCGCCGAGATCGTCGAGACCAAGGACCCGGACCAGGTTGCGCCCGAGGTGCTCGCGATCCGCGAGATCAACACCGGCACCTACGCCTTCGCCGCCGCGCCGCTGGCCGAGTGCCTGTCCGAGATCTCGAACGACAACACGGCCGGCGAGTACTACCTCGGCGACGTGCTCCCGCTGCTGCGCGAGCGCGGCCTGCGCGTCGTCGCCCACAAGGCAAGCGATCCGCACGTCAACCTCGGCGTCAACAACCGCGCCGACCTGGCTATGGTCGCGGCCGAGGCGCGGCGCCGGATCTGCGAGCGCCACATGCTGGACGGGGTCACGATCGTCGATCCCGGCTCGGTCTGGATCGACGCCGAGGTCCAGATCGGCGCCGACGCGACGATCGAGCCCGCGACGGCGCTGCGCGGCACGACCGTCGTCGATGCCGGCGCCGTGGTCGGCCCGCACTCGACCGTGATCGACTCCCGGATCGGCGCCGGGGCCCACATCGTCCACTCTCACCTGGTCGGGGCCGAGGTCGGCGACGAGACGAACGTCGGCCCGTTCAGCTACCTGCGTCCGGGCGCCGTGCTCGGCACCGGCGCCAAGGCGGGGACGTTCGTCGAGATCAAGAACACCCGGCTCGGCGAGCGGGCGAAGGTCCCGCACCTCGCCTACGTCGGCGATGCCGAGATCGGCGCCGGGGCCAACGTCGGCGCCGGGGCGATCACCGCCAACTACGACGGGCGCAACAAGAACCGGACGAAGATTGGGGAAGCTGCGCGGATCTCGGTCAACACATCGATGGTCGCTCCGGTCACGATCGGCGACGGCGCATACACTGGCGCCGGCGCGGTGATCCGCGAGGACGTTCCCGACGGCGCCCTCGGGGTCTCGAGCAACGAGCAGCGCAACATCGAGGGCTACGCGAAGCGAAAGGCCGCCGAGGCGAGCGAGGACGCGGACACCGACGACGAATGAGCATCCTCGAGCAGAGCCCGCAGCTGATCAGCTCGATCCCGCACGACTACACGAAGCGGATGATGGTCTTCGGCGGCCGGGCGTCGATGGAGCTCGCCGCCCGGATCGCCTCCAAGCTCGACGTCGACCTCGGCCGCGTCGACCTGCGCACCTTCGCCGACGGCGAGGTCTACTGTCGCTACGAGGAGTCGATCCGCGGCGCCGACGTCTTCCTGGTCCAATCAACCGCCGCCAACCGGGCCCAGGGCATGACCCCGAACGATGCCCTGATGGAGCTGCTGGTGATGATCGACGCCGCCAAGGGCGCCTCGGCGCACCGGATCATCGCCGTGCTGCCCTGGTACGGGTACTCGCGCCAGGACAAGAAGTCGGCGCCCCGGGAGCCGATCTCGGCCCGCGTGGTCGCCCAGTCCCTGGAGGCGGTCGGCGTCGACCGGGTCCTGACCATGGACCTGCACTCCGGCCAGGTGCAGGGGTTCTTCTCGAAGCCGGTCGACCACATGACCGCGATGCCGATGCTGACCCAGTGGTTCATGGACCAGGAGTGGGAGGACGAGCTGGTGATCGTCTCGCCCGACGCCGGCCGGGTCAAGGTGGCGCGCAACTTCGCCCGCAAGGTCGGCTGTCACTGGGCGGTGATGGAGAAGGAGCGGCCCGAGCAGCAGGTGGCCGAGATCGGCTACGTGGTCGGCGACGTGCGCGGCAAGACCGCGGTCCTGGTCGATGACATGATCGACACGGCGGGAACCCTCTGCGCCGCGGCCCGTACGGTTCTCGACGAGGGCGCCGCGCGGGTGATCGCCTGCGCGACCCACGGGCTCTTCTCCGGGCCGGCTTACGAGCGGCTCGGCTACGAGGAGTCGGGGATCGAGCGGATCGTGGTCACCGACACGATCCCGCTGCGCCCCGACCACCCCGAGAACATCAAGGTCCTCTCCGCCGCGCAGACGCTCGCCGACTCGATCCGCCGCATCTTCGCCGACGACTCCGTCTCGGAGATCTTCGCCGGCGAGAACCAGCTCTTCTAGCCGCGGGGCCCGGTAGGGGGCCGGGCCGTTGGCCGCAGCCCCCGCAGGGCCTTGTCTCTACTTCGGTGGCGGCGGAACCGGGCAGGTCAGCGCGGCCCCGTCGACCGAAACGACCACGAGGTCGCCGGTTCCCGTGATGTGGAAATCGATCGCCCCCGCTTGGCCGTTGGCGCTGCCGATCTTCTTCACGCTCGGCTCGGCGCCGTTGGCCTCGGTGTACTTGACCTTGGTCCCGCTGTCGAAGACACCGAAGACATTGCCGTCGGTGTCTCGCAGGATCACGTCCGTTCCGACGTCGGTTCCAACCTCATAGAAGCCGTCGTCGTTGATGCCACCCCTCGGGCCGGGCAACGTTGTCGATCCGGCCGGTGGCACGTTCTGGCCGTGAGGGTTGACGGTCTCGGTGCAGAACGGCACGTGTGCCTGAGCCGGCGCGGCCAGGATGAGTGCGGCTCCGATCGAGGCCAGTGCGGCGACGACTGTAATGCGTCGCATACTGCTCCTCCTCCTGATGCGGGGCGCTTGGCGTTTGGCCAAGCGCTTGATCTTCGCCATCCTAACCCGCGATCGCCGGCTCGCGCAACTGCATCCTCGACGCAATTCGGGCGGCTCGATCTCGGCGTCGATGAGCGCGCTAGACCCCTCAGGAGCGGAGGGGCCGGATAGATTCCGACCGGTGAACCCGCGCACCCTGGCCCTCCTCGACACGCTCGGCAGGGCGTTGATGTGGGCGGCGGTCGCGGTGCTCGGCCTGTCGGTGATCGGCGCGCTCGCGATCCTGACCTCCAACAACGCGGTCTTCCTCGACGAGGACATCCAGCGCCAGGGCCGTGGCATCCTCGCCGTCGGTGCCTTCGCGGGCGGGCTGGCGGCCGCGGGTGTGCTCGCCGGCCTCGGTGCGATCGTGAGGCTGAAGGTCGCCGAGCTCCGCCCGCCGGCCGGGAAGTAGCGCCCCGCCGTGCTGCGGATCGGGCACAAGGGCGCCGACGCGATCGTGCCCGGGAACACGCCGGAGAGCTTCGCCGCAGCGGTCGAGGCGGGCGCTGACGTGATCGAGCTCGACCTGCTGCGCCCGCGGGGCGACTTCGAGGCCGCCGACGACTGGCGTCGCGCGGCGGCCGGTCCGGCCCGGTCCTCGGGCCCGCTGCTCGTCGCCCACGACTGGGCCGACGCGGCCCGCCGCGAACCGCTGACGCTCTCGCAGGTGCTCGACGCGTTCTGCCGCCCGCCGCTCGAGCAGGTGCGCTTCGACCTCGACCTGAAGATCGCCGGCCGCGAGGACGAGGTTGTCGCCGCGCTCGACCAGCGCGACCTGCTCGGGCGGGCGATGGTCTCGACGATGGAGCTCGCCAGCCTCGCCTACCTGCGCGAGGCCGCCCCGGCGCTCGACCGTGGCTGGACGCTGCCGAAGGCGCGCCGCGACTGGGCGAGCAGCCGCCTGCTTCGGCCGGCGTACCTCGCCGGAGCGGCGGCGCTGCGCGCCCGGCTGCCGCGGATGATCCGCGAGCGGGGACCGAAGCTCGGCGTCTGGGCCGTCTGGGTCTATCACCCGTTGATCACCGCCCGCCTGGTCGAGGCGGCACACGGTGCCGGGATCGCGGTCGTCGCCTGGACCGTCGACGACCCCTCCCGGATCGCCGCCCTCGCAACGCTCGGCATCGACGGCATCGTCTCCAACGATCCCCGCCTGCTCGCGCGCCTCTAGCCGCTCAGTGGGGGATCGACCCTGCATATCGAGGTCGATCCCCCTGTGGCAGTGGATCCACCGTTCAGCGGCCGAGGGTGCGTTGGATCCGGTCGACCACGGCCTCCGGATCATCGATCAACTGGCGCCAGGTCACGCGGATCACGCGGTAGCCGCGCGCCTGCAGCTCCGCGTCGCGCCGCCGGTCGCGCTCGAACGCCGCCCGGTCGGCGTGGAACTGAAAGCCGTCGAACTCGACGACGAGGCGCTGGGCCGCCCACAGCAGGTCGACCTCGTACCCGGCGAGCCATCGGTTCGTCTCCGGGTCGGGGCAGCGGGCTCGACGGAGCAGGGCCAGTAGGCGTCTCTCCGCATGCGAACGGGTCAGGGTGGGGTGGTCGCCCCGCTCGAGCATGACGCGGACCCTCGGCACTCCCGGTCGACCGTGATTGCGGGCGACCTGATCGCCGAGCTCGGCGAGGCCAACCCGATGCCGACGCTCGGCATGCCCGGCCACGCCCTCGAGTTCGGTGGGCGTGACCACCGTTGCCAGGTCGAGCACGGTGCGAGCAGGGCTCGTGATCGGCAGGCCGTCGACGCGGGTGACGTCGCGCGGTTCCAGCCGCCCTACGCGATGAACCCGGACCCCGTGCCGGATCGGAGCCCAGTCGCCGGCCAGCGTCACGTCCACCGTCACCTGCCCGTTGGATCGCCTGATCAGTCCCCAGATCACGGCGGCGCTCAGGTGGCTGACCACGGCGCCGGATCCGCAGGCGAGCACCGCTGCCATCTCGGTCGCGAGCCGTGCCCTAGCGATGTGACCGACCAGGTAAACGCCCCTGTGGACGACCGACAACCGGCCCGCGTGGACACGGGAATCGATCGCCCCGGAGCCGAAGCCGAGCCGGTGGAGCTGCCGGCGTGCGACCACCCCGTGCTGCTGGGACGCCAGCCTCCACAGCTCATGCTCGAGACGAGCGGTTGATCGACCGCGCAGGGGGGATCGACGGTCCATACGAGGGTCAATCCCCCGCCAGCCAGTCTTGCCCCCGCGTGCGGCGCCCGCGGCCCGGCCTACACGGCAGAGGTGGCGGCGCGGCCCTTGGAGCGGACCGCGGAGCGAAGCTCGGCCTCGGTGAAGCCAGAGCTGACCTCGCCGCTGCTCGCGAAGCGGTACAGCGCGACGCCGAAGACGCCGCGCATCGCCTGCACGATCAGCATCGAGACGATCAGCAGCACGATCCCGATCACGGCGACGATCGCTCCCGCCGCGAGGTCGGCGCCGCCGTCGTCGGAGAGCCAGAGCAGCACCCCGAGTCCGATCAGCAGCAGCGCCGGCAGCACCCCGACCAGGAAGACGATGCCGCCGATCGCGACGTTGCCGGTCACCTGGCCCGCCCAGCGCTCCTTGAACATGCTTGCCGAGCGGCGCAGCGTCGCCACCGGCCCCAGCCCCTCGATCGCGATCACCGGCACGGCGAGGAACGTGATCAGAGACCAGGCGGCGGCGCCGAGCGAGCCGATGATCACCTCGGCCAGACTGCCGCCCTGGCGCAGGAGCGCGAACAGCACCCCGACCAGGGCGGAGAGCGCCGCCCAGCCGGCGATCGCGCCGATCCGCGAGCGGGCGACGGCGATCCCGTCGCCGAAGCTCGCGTCGTCGCCGTGAAAGATCCGGTCCGCGGTCGCCGCCAGCCCGACGCCGAAGAAGGTGCCGACGAACGCCGCGACGTAGATCCCGACCGCGGTCAGCACGGCGCCGACCGCCTGCCGGCCATCCTCGATCAAGAAGATCCCGGGCCCGATCGCGACCACGGTGACGACCAGGGCCGAGAGCGCGGCGAAGAGCGGAAACCGGAACAGCTGGCGGTTTGAGCGCAGCACGCTCCAGCTCTTCTTGGTCAGCTCCCAACCCTGCCTGAACCTGCCCATTCGCCACTCCTCGGTCGCTTGGCCCGACCAAGCTATCGGCACCCCGGGACCGGGACTAGAGTCCCGCCGATGCCGCAGGGGACCGGGATGGCGCTGTTTGCGATGGGCCTCGGCGTGCTCGTGATCGCGAACGACTTCACCGCGCTCAACGTCGCCCTGCCCGGGATCGAGCAGGACTTCGACGTTGACGTCGGCACGATCCAGTGGACGATCAACGCCTACGCGCTGACCTTCGGGATGGTGCTGGTGACCGGCGGCCGGCTCGCCGACATGTTCGGCCGCCGGCGGGTCTTCTTCATCGGCACCGCGATCTTCGCCGGCTTCTCGCTGCTCGGCGGGCTCGCCCAGAACGCCGAGCAGCTGATCGCGATGCGGGTCGGGATGGGCGTCGGTGGGGGCCTGATGTGGCCGGCGATCCTCGGGATGACCTTCGCCGCCGTGCCGCCGGCACGCGCGGCCTTCGCCGGGGGGCTGATCCTCGGTGTCGCCGGGCTCGGCAACGCGATCGGGCCGCTGATCGGTGGCGTGCTCACCGACGAGGTGAGCTGGCGGGCGATCTTCTTCCTCAACCTTCCGGTCGCCGCCTTCGCCGCCGCGGTCACCTGGGCGAAGATCCACCAACCGGCCGACGGCACCCGCGAGCGGATCGACTACGGCGGGATCCTCACCCTCTCGCTCGGGCTCGTCGCGCTGCTGCTGGCGCTCGATCAGTCCGCGGACTGGGGCTGGGGCGATGCGCGGGTGCTGGGGATGGTCGCCGTCGCGCTGATCTCCTTCGTCGCCTTCGCGGTGATCGAGCCGCGGATGGGCAACGGCGCCCTAGTCCCCGCCGACGTGATCGCCAACAGCGGCTTCCGCTCGGCCTGCCTGACGATCCTCTTCCTCTCCGCCGTCTTCTTCAGCGCGATCCTCTACGTGCCGCAGTTGATGGAGAAGGTGCTCGGCTACAGCGCGCTCGAGGCCGGGGTCGGGATGCTGCCGATGCTGGGGACCTTCGGCGCCGTCGCCTTCCTCTCCGACCGGATCACCGCCCGGGTGGGGATGCGCAACGTGATCCTCGCCGGGACGGCGCTGCTCGCGATCGGGCCCCTGCTGCTCTCGATCTTCGGCTCCGACTCCGGCTACCCGGCGCTGCTGCCGGGCCTGCTGGCGACCGGGATAGGTGCCGGCTTCTTCTACCCGACGATCACCACGGCCGCGGTCGGCATGCTCGCGGACTCGCGGGCGAGCCTCGCCGGCGGGATCGCCTACATGTTTCAGGTCGCCGGCGGGGCGGTCGGGCTCGGCCTCTGCACAACCCTGTTCACGATCCGCTCCGAGGACGCGATCTCCAGCGACGCCGCCACGCTCGGGCTGCGGATGAGCGATCAGCAGGCGTCGGTCATCCACGGTGTGCTCGCCGGGACCGAGTCCGGCAAGGCCGCGTTCTCCGACTTCTCGACCTCGGTCGCCGACCGCGTGCTCGAGGTGGTCGTGGACTCGTTCGTCGCCGGGGTCCAGTTCAGCTTCCGCGTCGTCGGCCTGATCGCGCTCGTCGGCCTCGCGATCGCAATCGCCGGCATCCACCCCAAAGCCCCGGAGCCCGCGACCCCATAGCGTCGTCGGCCGCAGCGCTCCTCGGGCGGGCGACAGGACCCGCCCGCCACAGCCCTACCGGCTCGCCACCCCCGGCACCCGCCGCACCCCGCGCGACTCGAAGTACTCCCACTCCTGCGCCCCGAGCTCGGTCGCCGGCTCGTCGGCGTAGACCCACTCGCGCATGATCCGGTGCCAGTTTCGCTTCGCGCGCAGCTGGGCGAGGACCGCGACCACCCCGGTCTCCATCCGCCGGCCCATCAGCTCCTCGGCGGGAAGGCTCTCGCGCCGGGTGAGGTCGAAGTACTCCGAGCGCGGGTCCGAGGCCGACTCGATGATCTTCGCCACCCGTCGCGAGGAGACCTCGTACTCGCGGTCCTCCATGTACCAGCCGCCGACCAGCATCACGTGGTCCATCAGCCGCTCGGCGTCGAGCTTGGTCGGATGCTTGACGAAGCCGAGGTCGTGGAGCGCTCGGCGCAGCGCCTCGGGGTCCTTGCGCACGGCGGCGTCAATGGCGCGCTGCTCGAGCTCGATCTGCTCGACGTCGAGCTTCTTCGTCATCCCGAAGTCGAGGAAGGCGACGCGGCCGTCCGCCATCAGCAGGTAGTTGCCGGGGTGCGCGTCGGCATTGAAGTGCTGCAGGTGGTAGATCGAGCCGAAGCAGAAGCGAAACACGATCTCCCCGAAGCGGCTGCGCTGCTCGGCATCGAGCTCCTTGATCTCGTCGAACTGCAGGCCGTCGACGAGCTCGGTCACCAGCACCCGCCGGCGCGAGAGCCTGGTGATCACGTCGGGGACGTAGATGAACGGGTGCTCGCGGTAGGCGCGCGAGAAGCTGCGCTGGTTCTGGGCCTCGTACTCGTAGTCGAGCTCCTCCATCACCCGCTCGCGAAGCTCCTCGGCGACCGCCTTCGCGTCGAGCCCGGGCGCCAGCGCCTTCGCCAGCCGGACCAGCATGCCGGCGTTTCGCAGGTCGTCCTCGAGCGCCTCGGCGACCCCCGGGTACTGGATCTTGACCGCCACCCGGCGACCGTCGATCAGCGTCGCCCGGTGCACCTGGCCAATTGAGGCCGCCGCGAAGGCGTCGGGCTCGAACTCGGTGAAGTGCTCGGCGACCGGCTCGCCGTAGTCGGAGACGATCACCTTCTCGACCTCGGTCCAGGGCATCGGCGGGGCGGAGGTGCGCAGCTTGGCGAGCTGCTCCTGGTAGATCTCGGCGTACTCGGGAGGCAGAAGCTCGGTGTCGATGAACGACGCGAGCTGGCCCAGCTTCATCGCCGCGCCCTTCATCTCGCCGAGGATCCCGGCCATCTTCAGCGCCGTCTCCAGGTGGCGCGCCTCGAGCCGCTCCTGTGCCTCCTGCTCGGAGCGCGTCAGGCTGGCCGCCCTGGTCCCTGCGTAGCGCGCCGCCTGGCCGCCGAGCGCGGTGCCGAGCTTGGCCGAGCGGCGCACCCGGCCCCGCGGGATCTTCATCTCCTCGGACACGGGGCGAGGGTACTCAGGCGCATGGCCGGAGCCGAGCGGTCGCCTGGCTGGACGGCGTGGACTCGGCCAGTGACGTACGGAGCTATGGAACGGCCAGAACGCCGTCTATTCCCTACTCCGACAGCCCGGCGGCTTCGAGGGCCTGCTCTCGTTGGGGGAAGGTTTCGAGCAGCAAGACCTTCCCACCTGTGAGAGTCCACACGTCTGCGACCTTGATCGTGATCTCGGCGCTGGAGCCCTTGGGTCGAGCACGTTGGATGACGAAGACGACCACCTGATCGTCGCTCTCGAAGAACTCCTCCGGCTGCGTCTCCCAGGACTCAAACGCGGCGAGCCGGTCTTCGACGAACCTCTGGGTCTCGTCCGGGCCGGGGTAGAAGCCCTGGAGTTGCGTGTGGAGTTCGAAGTCCGGGTGCGCGTAGCGCCACAGCCCATCCCAATCACGCCGGGCCAGGGCCGCGTAGCACTGGCGGACGATCTCGACGTTCTCCTGCGACATCGCCCGCGCAGTATCCCGCGGGAAAGTGCCCCTTTCCATGCAAAGCTGCACTTTGGGCCTCGGGGCAACTAAGCTGATGCGCGAGGGCGCACCGCGGTCCAGGCGCTCGACCAGCCGACGGTGATCGATGACGGCCCGCGCCAGTCAGCGCGGGTGGTAGTCCATCCGGCCTAGCCGGTTTTCCTGCGCCGGTGCGTCGACGCGGGCCTTGTGCCAGAGCAGGCAGGCGCATTGGCCGACGATAGGCTCGGCGCCGATGGCCGCCCGCGGCAACCACCTCCGCCCGCTCGCCGCAGCGGCCCTGGTCTCGGCGCTGCTGGCACTGGGAGCCCCGGCCGCGGACGCCGATCAGGCGCAGTACGAGCGCGGCTACGAGCTCGGGACCAAGGCATACCAGTACGGCGTCCCGCTGCTCGACACGCGGCGGATCTACCGGACCGCGACCAGTGTCAGCAAGTCCGACGGGCGCGCCAACGGGCCCGTGAACCGGTTCAGCCACGCCCGCAGCCTCGCCAGGCCCGAGGACCGCACGGTCGTCGCCCCGAACCACGACACCCTCTACTCGCTCGCCTGGCTCAACCTCGCCCGCCAGCCGCGGATCATCCACATCCCGAAGCTCGAGGACCGGTTCTTCGTCTTCGAGCTGGTCTCCCCGTGGACGGAGAACTTCCGCAACATCGGCACCCCGACCGGCGCCTCCGGCGGCGGCGACTTCGCGATCGTCGGCCCCGGCTTCAGCGGCCGGCTGCCCGAGGGCGTGACCAAGATCAAGTCGCCGTATGACCGCGTCTGGGTGATCGGCCGAACCCTGATCGACGGCGAGGCCGACACCGAGGCGGTAAACCGGATTCAGAACCGCTACCGGATCACCCCGCTGCGCAAGTTCGGCACCGACTTCAAGCCGAGGCGGATCAAGCCGGTCGACACCACCGTCGACCAGGCGACGATCCCGGGCTTCGGTCCGGGCGACGACCCGCTCGACTTCTACGCCGCCCTCGGACGCGAGCTGGAGCGCTTTCCACCGCCGGAGGCGGACCGGCCGCTGCTCGACGAGATCGCCGCGATCGGGGTCGGCCCCGGGCTCGACCCGGCCGCTGACCCGGCGCTCGCCCCCGATGTGCTCGCGGGCATGCGCGACGCGGTCACCGAGGGGCCCGACACCGTCCAGGCCCAGATCGTCACCGCCTTCCTGGACGGGTTCGAGCGCCACAACGGCTACCTGATCGGCGACATCGGCCGCTACGGCACCGACTACGCGCTCCGCGCGGCGACCGACAAGATCGGGGTCGGGGCGCTGATCCCGAAGATCGCGATCTATCCGTTCGCGCAGACCTCGCGCGACCTGGTGCCGCTCGACGGCGCCAACCGCTACGTGCTGCACCTGCCCGCGGACCGCCTGCCGATCCCGGCGCGCGGCCTCTGGTCGCTGACCCTCTATGACTCGCAGATGTTCCTGGTCCCGAACGCCGCCGACCGCTACGTGCTCAACGATCGCTCCGACCTGCACTACAACCCGGACGGCTCGCTCGACCTCTACGTCCAGCGGGCGCAGCCGAGCGATCCTCGGCAGGCACGCAACTGGCTGCCCGCTCCCGAAGGGCCGTTCCGACTCATCTGGCGCCTCTACGACGCCGGCCCGGCAGTCGCCGGGATCCTCGACGGAACCGGCTGGCTGCCGCCGGCGATCCTGCGCTGCGGGGAGGACGGGATGACGGCCGACGGGAAGCCCTGCGCTTCCTGAGCGCCGCTATCCTCAGCCGCCGCATGGCTTCCGACCGCGCAACGCTGAAGGCCCAGGAGCGAACCGAGTTCGGCTCGCGCACGAGCCGTCGGCTGCGCCGCGCGGGCCTCGTCCCCGGCGTCGTCTACGGCGCCGGCGAGGCGGCGCGCGCGTTCCAGGTCAACGAGCGCGATGCCCGCGACGTGATCGTTCACGGCGGAGCCCTGATCGACGTCGAGATCGAGGGCGAGGCGGCGGTCCCGGCGGTGATCAAGGAGCAGCAGCGCGATCCTGTCCGCGACAGCCTGCTCCACCTCGACCTGCTCGAGGTCAAGCTCGACACCGAGATCGAGGCCGACGTCGCGATCGAGCTCCTCGGCGCCGAGGAGGCGCCCGGGGTCAAGGAGGGCGGCGTGCTCGAGCACGTCACCCACGAGCTCACGATCTCGGCTCTGCCGACCGCGATCCCGGAGTCGATCGGGGCAGACGTCTCCGGGATGGAGATCGGCGACACGCTTCAGCTCAGCGCCCTGGTCGCGCCGGAGGGGGTCGAGTTCTCGCTCGGCGAGGGCGTCGATCCCGACGAGGTGACGATCGCGACCCTCTCGCCGCCGCGGGTCGAGGAGGAGCCCGAGCCCGAGCTCGAGGAGGAGGCCGAGCTGGTCGGCGAGGAGGGCGAGGTGCCCGAGGGCGAGGAGGCCCCGGCCGAGGGCGAGGCCGAGGACTCCGGCGAGCAGTCCGGCGACTCCGGCGAGGAGTAGGCCCTGGGTCTGTTCCGCCGGCGGACCGACGACGCCGGCGACCGGGTACTCGTGATCGGGCTCGGGAACCCGGGCGAGCGTTACGCCCGCACCCGCCACAACGTCGGCTTCGAGGTCGGCGCCGAGCTCGCCCGCCGCTGGCAGCTGCCGAAGGCCAAGCGCCGCTACCGCGGCCTGATCGCCGAGGGCCGGGTCCGGCCCGGCGGGCCCCGAGCCGCGGTGCTGCTGCCGCAGACGTACATGAACGAGTCGGGCGACTCGGCGAGCCCGGCGCGGGGCGCGCTGCGGGTGCCGCTCGAGAGCGTGATCGCCGTCCACGACGAGATCGACCTGCCGTTCGGCGAGGTGCGGGCGAAGCTCGGCGGCGGGGTCGCCGGCCACAACGGCCTCCGAAGCCTCAAGCGCGGCCTCGGGTCGGCCGAGTTCTGGCGCGTCCGGGTCGGGGTCGGCCGCCCCGACTCGACCGACCCCGAGCTCGTCTCGGCCTACGTGCTCGGGCGCTTCGCCGAGCCCGAGGACGAGGTTCGGGAGCTGATCGCGACGGCGGCCGCGGAGACCGAGCGCCTGGTCGAGCAGATCTCCGAGGAGACAAGCGATCCGATCGGCGAGGTGATCGATTGAGCTCGACTGCGTACTCGGTCGCCGACGGCGTCGCGCTGCTGCAGCTCGACCGCCCGCAGGCGCGCAACGCGCTCGACACCGAGCTGCTCGTCGAGCTGCTCGCCCACCTCGAGGACGCCCGGGCCGATGAGCGGGTGCGGGCGCTGGTCCTCTCCTCGACCGACCACATGGGCCTCTCGGCGGGCGCCGATGTCCGCGAGCAGGTCGACGAGGCCGGGGCGGTGCGCCGGATGGAGCTCTTCTCCCAGCTCTACGACGAGCTGACCGGGTTTCCGAAGCCGACCGTCGCCGCCTGCCACGGCGCCTGCGTCGGCGGCGGGGCGGAGATCGCGGTCGCGTGTGACCTGCGGATCGGCGGCGCAAACCTGCGGTTGCGTTTCCCCGGCGCCGCGCTCGGGGTCCCGGTCGGGCCGGCCCGGCTGGTCACCCTCTGCGGCCTCTCGGTCGCCAAGTACCTGCTGCTGACCTCGAAGGAGGTCGACGCCGAGGTCGCCTACCGCTGGGGCCTCGTGCACAAGGTGGCGCCGGCCGCGCGGACCGAGGAGGCGGCGTTGCAGCTCGCCGCCCAGGTCGCCGCGAACCCACCCGACGCGGTCGCGCGGCTGAAGCGGATGCTGCACGAGTGGGACGGCGTCGAGGGCCGCTCGCGGGTCGAGGGCGAGGGCCAGGTCGAGTGGCAGCGCTCGGGGCCCGGGCTCCCGTCCGAGCGCTGAGCTCGGATGCCTAGGGAGTTGTGCCGGTCCGCTCGGCGTTGAGCCGGTCGACGACGTCGAACAGGTCGCCCTCGCGGTAGAAGTCGACCGCGACCAGGCCGGCGGTCAGACCGCGGATCCGCTCGCAGCGGTGGATCCGGCGCAGGAGCGCATCCTTGGCGTTGACGACCTTCGCGTTCGAGGGCTTCGGCGCCGGGCTGGTGTCGACCCAGTGGTTGAGCAGGAACAGCGCCGCGTCGTCGGGACCGCGGTTGGGCTCGCACGACTCCGCGAGCTGCTTGCGCTCGGTGAGCGCCTCGGGCTTCTTGAACCTGAACGGCGTCTCCTGGACCAGCTCGTCATAGACCTCGTGGTACCAGGGGATGCTGCCCTCGCCGGCGTCGTTCTCGGCCATGATCAGCGCCCGACCGCCCAAGTCGATCATCTCCTGCAGGGTCGGCCACGGCGGCCCGACCGGCCCGTCGTAGACGTAGTCGATCAGGCCGCTCTTCTTCACCGCCGCCTCGATGTCCTCGGGCGCGACGTAGTCCTCGATCACGATCACCAGCACCTCGTCGGGATTGGCGGCGAGGAAGTCACGGTAGGTGCGAAAGGCGTCGACGGCGGGCACCGCGCCGAGCTCGCAGAAGCGGTGACAGAGGTAGACGCCGCGCTCACCGGTAGTCGGCGAGTTGACCACCCGGTCACGGATCCGCAGCGCCGCCTCCAGGCCCTCGGTCCCGAGCTCGCGCTCGTAGGCGACGCGCTCGGGACCGGAGATGTCCGAGAGGTCGGTCTTGATGTCACCGCCCTCGGTCGGCTGCCCGTAGTGGGCGTCGATCAGCAGCGCCCGGACCCCGTCGCGGAGCTGGTCGGCGAAGCCCGCGTCCTGCATCCCGAACAGGAAGCCCTCGTTGGTGGTCGCCGACATCGCGTTGTGGGCGGCTGCGAAGGCGACCTGGTCGAGCGGCTGATCGCAGAGCGCCTCCGAGCCGTTGCAGCCCACCGTCTCGACCTCCAGCGGCTCCTCGCCGGTCCCGCCGACGGCGACGAAGCCGGCGCCGGCGACGAAGATGACGACGGCGACGACCGCGGTTGCGACCAGCGTCCGGCGCGCGTGACGCTCGTGGACCTCGCGCTCGGCCTCGGCGGGCATCGTCATCCGCATCAGCTCGGCGACCCCGGCGTAGGCGACCAGGAGCCCGATCAGGATCACGACCATGCCGACCAGCTGCTCTCGCAGGACGATGATCAGGATCCCTGCCACGATCAGGGCGAGTGCCCGCAGCGCCCGCAACCACGGGCGCTCGGGAACGCGGGTGATCAGGTCGCGGGCGCGATCGAGCCGGGTACGGACGTCGACCGGTTCGAGCAGCGACGATGCCGCGGCGGCGATCACTGTTCCACAGCCGGCGAGCAGGAACAGCGCCAGGCGCAGGTCGTCGAGGAAGACGCCCCAGATCGCGTTCGCTGCGTCGCGCACGGCGGCCTCGTCGATCCGCACCAGGACCAGCGCCCGGCCGACGCCGAGCGCGACCGCGGCCAGGACGCCGGCGATCGCGAGCGAGACGCCTAGCGCGAGCACCGTGCGTCGCTTGTCGGGTGAGAGCAGGATCGCGGCGACCGCGAGGGCGATGCCGGCCACGAGCAGGACGAAGAAGAGGATCTCGGCGCCTTCCGCCGCCTGGGCGAGGTCGGCGATCCAGGAGGGCGGCTCGATCTCGGTGATCTCGACGTCGACGTTCGCGCCGAACTTGTCCGCAAGCTTTGGCTGCAGCGCCTCGAGCGCCCCGCGCAGGACGGTCCCGATGTCGGCCAGGGTCAGGGTCGCCGTGTTCAGGTCCTGCTCGAAGACGGCCTTGTGGACGTCGCGGACCCCGGTCTCGAACAGGCTCTGGAAGACGCTGCCGCCGACGATCCCCGAGATCACGCTCTCGATCACCGGCCGGGCCGCGACCAGGTCGGCCTGAGCGTTGAGGACGAGGTTCTCGGTGACCAGGATCGCGACCTCGTCCTTGACCGCGTCGTCGTCCAGCGAGGCCCTGGCGCGCTCGGCGAAATTGTCCGAGTCGAAGACGGCGATCGTCGCGTAGCCGACGACCACGGTCGCGAGCAGGACGACCGCAGCGAGCACGGCGAGGATCGTCGATAGCGGCCTGCGCGCCCTCACGCGCGCAGACTAGATCAGGTCCGCCCCGGGGGCCACGATCGGTCCGGGCTCTAGCATCGCGGCCCGACTGCTGCGCCCACTGCTCGACATCGCGCTCGACGACGAGCGATTCGCCCGCCTCGCCGCCTCCGTCGGCTCCGGCGAGGCCGCCGAGCTGCGCGCGTCGGCTGCGATCCGGCCCTACCTGATCGCGGCGCTGCTGGACTCCGAGCAGGGACTCGGTGGCCGGGCGGCGCTGGTCGTCGCCGCCGACGACGTCGGTGCCCGCGACCTCGCCCGCGCCCTGGGCGTCTACCTGGCACCGCGCCGGGTCCGTTATTACCCGTCCCGCGGCACCGGCTACGAGTCCCACCTGGCCCCGCCTCCGCATCTCGTCGGCCTCCGAATCGGCGCCCTCCAGGCCCTCGAAGCCGAACCCGGCGCCGAGCGCCGAGCGCCGAGCGCCGACGTCGTCGTGGCCAGCGCCGTCGCCCTCGCCGAGGCCGTCCCGGACGCTTCGCTGCGCCCCGAGGGCTTCGTCCTCCACCGCGGCGAGGAGATCGATCTCGGCGACGTCGCCGAGCTGCTCGCCGAGGCGGGCTATGAGCGCACCGACCAGGTCGTCGAGCGGGGGCAGTTCGCGATCCGCGGCGGCATCCTCGACGTCTTCCCGGCGACCGAGGAGCGCGCCGCGCGGCTGGAGCTGTTCGGCGACGAGATCGAGTCGATCCGCTGGTTCTCGACCTTCACCCAGCGCTCGCTCGGCGAGGCGGAGCGGATCGAGCTCGACCCGGCCGCCGAGCTGGCGCTCGAGCACCGCGAGCTGGCCGAGCTCGCGAGCGAGGACGGAGAGCGCCCCGACATCGCCGAGCTCCTGCCCGTCGACTCGTTCCGTGCCCCGCTAGACCTGATCGGAAACGAGACCGCGGTCCTGCTCGCCGCGGCGGAGGAGATCGGCCCGGCCCTGCACGATCACTGGGAGGACGTGACCACGGCGATGCACGACGCCGACGCCCGCCACCTCTACGTCGACGTCGCCGACCCCCTCTCACGTCGGGCGCTGCTCACCATCCGGGGCCCGGGCGACCCCGACCCCGAGCGCCGAGCGACGAGCGACGAGTGGCGAGCCCAGCTCCCCACCTCCACCGCACGCAGCATCTCCGAAGCCGAATCCCAGCTCGAACGCGACCTGCGCTCCAACTACCGGATCGTGGTCGCGTTCCCCAGCCGCGGCGAGGCCGAGCGCGCCCGCTACGGGCTCGACCGGATCGACGCCCGCTTCCTCGAGCAAGAGGTGCCGGAGTCGGCGGCGGTGCTGTTCGCCGAGGCGCCGCTCGCCGAGGGATTCGTCTCGCCGGAGCTGCGGCTTGCGGTGATCCCGTTCCGGCGCCTCGTCCACCGCCGCAGGGCCGCGGCGCCGACCGCCGCCGGGGGTCCGATGGCGAGCTTCGCCGAGCTCCGGGTCGGCGACTTCGTCGTCCACGCCGACCACGGGATCGCCCGCTTCGCCGGCTTCGAGACGAAGACGGTCGCCGGCGTCACCCGCGACTACCTCGAGCTCGAGTACCGCGGCGAGGACAAGGTCTTCGCGCCCACCGACCAGCTCACCAAGATCAGCCGCTACGTCGGCGCCGGCGCTGAGGCGCCGCAGCTCTCCGCGCTCGGCTCGAAGCGCTGGGAGGGGGTCAAGGCGCGGGCCAAGCGGGCCGCCCGCGAGCTGGCGGGCGAGCTGCTCAACCTCTACGCCGAGCGCCAGGCCCGCAAGGGGCACGCGTTCGCCCCCGACGGCGAGTGGCAGATTCAGCTCGAGACGTCGTTTCCCTACCGCGAGACGGCCGACCAGCTCGACGCGATCGAGGCGGTCAAGGCCGACATGGAGTCCGAGCGGCCGATGGACCGGCTGATCTGCGGCGACGTCGGTTACGGCAAGACCGAGGTCGCGCTGCGCGCCGCGCACAAGGCGGCGGTCGAGGGTAAGCAGGTGATGGTCCTGGTCCCGACGACGATCCTCGCCCAGCAGCACCTCGGGACCTTCCGCGAGCGGCTGGCCGAGTTTCCGATCGAGATCGAGATGGTCTCGCGGCTGCGCAAGCCGGCCGAGGTGCGCGAGGCGCTGAAGCGGTTCGCGGAGGGGCGGGTCGAGATCCTGATCGGCACCCACCGGCTGCTCTCGCGCGACGTACGCGCGAAGGAGCTCGGACTGGTGATCGTCGACGAGGAGCAGCGCTTCGGGGTCAAGCAGAAGGAGCTGCTGCGCCAGCTCAAGCTCAGGGTGGACGTGCTCTCGCTCTCGGCGACGCCGATCCCGCGCACGCTGCAGATGTCGCTCGCCGGCCTCCGCGACATCTCGGTGATCGAGACCCCGCCCGAGGGTCGGCGACCGGTGCGCACCTACGTTGGCCCCTATGACGAACAGCTGGTCGGGCGGGCGATCAAGCGCGAGGCCGCCCGCGAGGGCCAGGCCTTCTTCCTTCACAACCGGATCGAGACCCTGCCCGGGGTCGCCGAGCGACTGCGAGCGCTGTGTCCCGGGGTCCGCTTCTTCGAGGCCCACGGGCAGATGGACGAGGGCGAGCTCGAGCAGACGATGCTCGGCTTCCTGCGCGGCGACGCCGACTGCCTGGTGGCGACGACGATCATCGAGTCCGGGCTCGACATCCCCCAGGCGAACACCTTGATCGTCGAGCGCGCCGACGAGCTCGGGCTCGCCCAGGCGTACCAGATCCGCGGCCGGGTCGGGCGCTCGCGCGAGCGCGCCTTCGCCTACATGCTCTATCCCTCCGAGGAGGCGATCTCGACCGACGCCGGCTCCCGGCTCGCGACCCTCGCCGACCACACCGAGCTCGGCTCGGGGTTCGCGATCGCGATGCGAGACCTCGAGTTGCGCGGGGCCGGCGACCTGCTCGGTGACGAGCAGTCCGGGCACGTCGCCGCGGTCGGGTTCGAGCTCTACGTCTCGCTGCTCGACGACGCGGTCGAGGAGCTGCGCGCGACCGGTGAGGAGGAGCGACCCGAGACCGCGCCGGTGCGGCTCGAGGTCGAGCTCGACGCCTACCTGCCCGCCGAGTACGTGCCCTTCGAGGCGGCGAAGATCGACCTCCACCGGCGGATCGCCGGCGCCCGGCGGCCCGGCGAGCTGCGCGCGATCCGCGACGAGCTGCGCGACCGCTTCGGCCCCGTACCCGAGCCGGTAGAGAGCCTGCTCGCGATCCAGCGGGCCCGGATCGAGTTCGGTGCCGCCGGCGCCCGCACGGCCGAGGTGCGCCAGGGGAGGCTCTCGATCACCCCGCTCGAGCTCGACGCAGACGCCGTCGGCCGCCTGCGCGAGGCGGTGCCGGAGGCGATCTACGAGCTCCGCCACCGGACGCTCTCGCTGCGGGTCCCCGACCAGCCGGCGGAGCGACTGGAGGCGATCCTGGCGCTTGCGGGAGCGCTGACGCAGGCGCTGGCCGCGGTGCCCTAGGATTCCCCGCTCGTGAGTCCGCAGGGGAAGAAGGGAAGGCCGGCGCCTGCCGCTGATCGCAGCGCGGGCCGCAAGCGCCTGGCGCTCGCCGTGCTCGCGGTCTTCGTCGTCGGCTCGTTCATCGTCGTCGCCGCGGCGCAGGGGATCAGCGGGCCGAGCGTCCCCGACGGCGACGTCGCGGTGGTCGAGGACGCGCCCGACGGGACGATCACCCAGGAGGACCTCGATGCGGCGCTGGTGCAGACCGCCGCGGGCCAGAACCTGCCCGAGGTGCCGCCGCCCGACGACCCCCAGTATCAGCCGCTCGCCGATGCGGCGGTCTCGGACCTGATCCTCTCGCGCTGGGTGCTCGGCGAGGCCGAGGAGCGCGGGATCGAGCCGACCGAGCGGGCGATCGACCAGCGGCTCGAGACCGTGATCGAGCAGGAGTTCGAGTCCGAGCAGGAGTTCGAGCGCTTCCTCGAGCAGTCCGGCTTCAGCCGCGAGCAGGCTCGCGAGCGGATCGCCCTGCAGCTGATCCTCGACCAGATCCAGCGCAGCGTCGTCCCGCCCGGCTCCGAGCCGGAGGTGAGCGAGGAGGAGATCCAGGCTTTCTACGACGAGAACTCCTCCCAATTCAGCCAGCCCGAGGCGCGCGACGTGCGCGTCATCCTCACCGAGACCAGCAAGGACGCCGACGAGGCGCTCTCGCGGCTTGAGCAGGACTCCTCGGAGAAGTCGTTCGAGCAGGTCGCGGAGGAGCTCTCGGTCGACGAGGCGACCAAGAGCACCGGCGGCCTGCGCGAGGCCGTGGTCGAGGGTCAGTCCGAGCCGGCGCTCGACGAGCAGATCTTCGCCGCCCCAGAGGGCGAGCTGGTCGGGCCGTTCGAGACCGACGCGGGCTTCTACGTGATCCGGGTCGAGAAGACCGTCCCCGCGGAGACCACCCCGCTGGACGACGTCCGCGATCAGATCCGCCAGACCCTGGTCTCGGCCCGCCAGCAGGAGGTCACCGCCGCCTTCCAGGAGGATTTCCAGAGCAAGTGGGTGGCGCGCACGGTCTGCGCCGAGGAGTACGCGGTCGAGCGCTGCTCGAATGCGCCCCCGCCGCCGAGCGCCTGCACGAAGGAGATCGCCGAGAACCAGGGTTGCGACGCGCCCGTGCCCTCGACCCGCCCGATCGCGCCAGGGACCGCCGGAGTGTTCGGCGCCCCCGCGCCCCAGGGCTTGCCGCAGGGCCCGATCACGCCGCAGGTCGCGCCCCCGGGCGGCGCCCTGCCGCCGGGTCTGGCGCCGGTCCCCGGCGCGCCCCCGGGTACCGCCCCGCCCGGTGCTGCGCCGCCGGGCACGGTCCCGCCGGGTTAGGTCCGCTGGACGAGCTCGAGCGCCTCGACGCGATCACCCGCCGCCTGCGGCGGGAGTGTCCGTGGGACCGCGAGCAGGACGAGCGCTCGATCGTCACCCACACGGTCGAGGAGGCCTACGAGCTCGCCGACGCCGCCGCCCGCGGCGACCACGCCACCCTGCGCGACGAGCTCGGCGACGTGCTGTTCCAGGTCGTCTTCCTCTCGCTCCTGCTCGAGGAGCGCGGCGAGGGCTCGCTGGCCGAGGTCGCCGACGGGATCTCCGAGAAGCTGATCCGCCGCCATCCGCACGTCTTCGGCGAGGCCGAAGCGAAGACCGCCTCTGACGTGCTGCGAAGCTGGGACCGGATCAAGCGCGAGGTCGAGGGCCGCGGGGCCGGCGACCCGTTCGCCGACGTGCCCGAGAACCTCCCCGGGCTGCTCTACGCGCGCAAGATCCTCCGCCGCGCCGATCCGGAGGCGGGCGCCGCCGCCGAGCACGCGACGCGCGACCGCGACGAGGCGCGGATCGGGGAGGCGTTGCTGGCGTTGGTCGCCGAGTCGCGGCGCCTCGGGGTCGATCCCGAGCTCGCCGTGCGGGCTGCGGCGCGGCGGCTGCGCGAGCGTGCGCGCGCAGCGGACGTATAGCCTCCCGCTGCGCATGGGAGCGATCGAGCACATCCACGCTCGTCAGATCCTCGATTCGCGCGGCAACCCGACGGTCGAGGTCGAGGTCGGGCTCGGGTCCGGCGCTCGCGGGCGGGCCGCGGTGCCCTCCGGGGCCTCGACCGGCGAGTTCGAGGCGACCGAGCTTCGCGACGGCGGCGAGCGCTGGAGCGGCAAGGGCGTCAGCGAAGCGGTCGAGAACGTCAACGGCGAGATCGCCAGGGCCCTGGCCGGCGCCCGGGCGACCGACCAGGCGGGGCTCGACGACGCGCTGCGCGAGCTCGACGGGACGCCGAACAAGTCACGGCTGGGGGCGAACGCGATCCTCGGCGTCTCGCTCGCCGCCGCCCATGCCGCCGCCGCCGAGGCGGGGGTGCCGCTCTACCTCTACATCGCCGAGCTCTACGGCTCCTCGCGCGAGCTGGCGACCGCGCTGCCGGTGCCGATGATGAACGTGATCAACGGCGGCGCCCACGCCGACAACGCGGTCGACCTGCAGGAGTTCATGGTCGTCCCGGCCGGTGCCGAGAGCTTCGCCGAGGCACTGCGGGCCGGGGCGGAGATCTTTCACGCGCTGAAGCGGACGCTGACCTCCCGCGGCCTGGGGACGACGGTCGGCGACGAGGGCGGCTTCGCCCCCGACCTGGAGTCCAACGAGGCGGCGCTCGAGGTCCTGGTCGAGGGCATCGAGGCCGCCGGGTACGAGCCCGGCGGCGACGTCTTCATCGCCCTCGACCCGGCGACCAGCGAGCTGCACCGCGAGTCCGACGGCGCCTACGTGCTCGCGAGCGAGGATCGCGAGCTGAGCGCCGAGGAGATGGTCGCCTACTGGGTCGGGATCGCCGACCGCTACCCGGTGCTCTCGATCGAGGACGGGATGAGCGAGGAGGACTGGGACGGCTGGAAGCTGCTCACCGAGCGGATCGGCGACCGCTGCCAGCTCGTCGGCGACGACCTCTTCGTCACCAATCCCGAGCGCCTGCGGCGCGGGATCGAGACCTCGGTCGGCAACTCGATCCTGGTCAAGGTGAATCAGATCGGGACCCTGAGCGAGACCCTGGAGGCGATCGCGATCGCCCGCGAGGCGGGCTACTCGACCGTGATCTCACACCGCTCGGGCGAGACCGAGGACACGACGATCGCCGATCTCGCGGTCGCGACCGCGGCGGGGCAGATCAAGACCGGGGCGCCGTCTCGCACCGACCGGGTCGCGAAGTACAACCAGCTGCTGCGGATCGAGGAGCGGCTGGGGGAGAGCGCGACCTATCCCGGGCTCTCGGCGTTCAGCGGCCGCTCCGGCCACTAGTCGGATGGCCAATCCCAGGGGCAGGGTTGCCGGTGTCGGTGTTGAACCGATCACGCATGAGCGCCCGCGCCCAGGCCGCCCGCGGCTACCGGATGCGACCCGCCCCGCGGACCCGCCGTCGCGGGGCGCCGGCGAGCCGGATTCGCTGGGACCGGGTCGGGCGGGTGGCGCTCGTCCTCGTGCTCGCCGCGGTGCTCGTCTCCTACGTCAGCCCGGCGCTCAACTTCCTCGATGCCTGGCGGGACTCGCGCGGCGAGCACGCGTCGGTCGCCGACCTACGGGAGGAGAACGCGAAGCTGCAGGAGCGGCTCGCGGTCCTCAACAGCCCCGACGCCGCCGAGCGCGAGGCACGCCGGACGGGGATGGTCGCCACCGGCGAGGGCGCCTACGTCGTCCACGGCCTGAAGTAGCTACGCCGCCGGGCACCGAGCTGCCGGCGGCGCGGCGCTGGAACCGCCCTTCACGATGACGGCGTTCACCGTCGCCCCAAGCTCCGAGCGCGCCCTCGATCTCGGTGCCTACCTGCTCGGGACGGCTGAGCTGGCGCTGATCCTCGGCGCCCTCGCCTACGCCGGCTGGAGGGTGCGACGGGCGGTCCTGCCCGGCTGGACGGGCGCCCCCGCGCGGCTTGCGGAGTCGGTGCTGGCGCTGGCGGCGCTGATCTGGCTCGCGCAGGTGCTGGGCACGTTCGGCGCCTACACCGAGCTCGCGATGCTGCTCTGCTCCGCGGCGCTCGCCGCGCTCTGCGCCCTCGCCTGCGCCCGGCTCGATTCGCGGCCGCCGGCGGCCGCCGCGCCGCCCGCCCCGGCCGCGAGCCGAGTCGCGATCTGGCTCGCCGCCGCGATCAGCGCCGCGATCGCCGCCGCCTGGATGGTGCCGACGCTCGCCAGTCTCGCCGGCGGCATGGACCGCGCCGACACGCTCTGGTACCACATGCCGCTCGCCGCTCGCTACGCGGAGACCGGCGAGCTGGGGTCGATCGACTACTTCGACCCGATCTTCTTCGCCTCCTACTACCCGGCCAACTCCGAGGTCCTGCACTCGGTCGGGCTGCTGGCCTACGAGCGCGACATCCTCTCGCCGCTGCTCAACCTCGGCTTCCTCGGGCTCGGGATGCTCGCCGCCTACTGCATCGGGCGCCCCTACGGCCTCGGGCCGCAGAGCCTGATCGGCGGCTCGATCGCGCTCGGGAGCCAGAACCTGGCCGAGTTCCAGGCCGGCGAGGCGCTCAACGACATCGTCGGCGTCGCCCTCCTCCTCGCCGCCGCCGCAATCCTCGTCAACGCCCGCGCGGCCCTCGGGACCGCCGAGCGGGGCGCCGACCGGGGCGCCGGGACCCCCCGGCCCCTGCTCGGCGCCCCGCTCGCAGTTGCCGGGATCGCGGCGGGGTTGGCGGCGGGGACGAAGCTCAGCTTCCTCGCGCCGACGCTGGCGTTGCTGGTGGGATTGATCGTGATCGCGGGGCGGGGGAGACGGGTCCGCACCGCACTCTGGTTCGCGCTCCCTGCGCTCGCGGCGGGGGGTTACTGGTACCTGCGCAACCTGATCGCGGTCGGCAACCCGATCCCGTACTCGAGCTTCGGGCCGCTCGGCCTGCCCGCCCCCGAGCGGACCTTCGAGCTCCGCCCCGGCTTCTCGGTCTCGCACTACTGGAACGACCCCGGCGTCTGGAGCGAGTGGTTCATTCCCGGGCTCAGCGAGTCGTTCGGCGTCCTCTGGCCGCTGACGATCGTCGCCTTCGTCGGCGCCGGCGCCTACGCGCTCTGGCGCGGCTCGGAGCCGCTGGTGAGGATGCTCGGCGCCGTCGTCCTGCTGACCGCGCTCGCCTACCTGTTCACGCCGCTGACCGCGGCCGGCGAGGAGGGCGAGCCGATCGCGTTCGAGTGGAACGTGCGCTACGTCGCGCCCGCCGCCGCGCTCGGGCTTGCCCTGCTGCCGTGCCTGCCGATCGCGCGCGCGAGCGAGCGCTCTCGGCGGATCACGCTGATCGGGCTGGTCGTCCTCGCCCTGGTCACGATCGCCTCCCTGGTCCAGTGGCAGCAGGGGCACGTCAAGGGGGCGGTGGCGACCGGCGTCCTGGCGCTCGCCGGCTTCGCGCTCGTCCGCCTGCTCGCCGACCGCGGCAGGATCGGGACCGGTGCTCCGCGCCGCTGGACGGTCGGGCTGGCGGGGGCGCTCGCGGTCTGCGTGCTCGGGGCCGGTTGGTGGGAGCAGAACCACTATCTCGAGCGCCGCTACGAGAACCTCAGCCCCGACCTCGAGCTGGCCGAGGCGGTGCGCTGGGCGCGCGACGTGCGCGGGGCGCGGATCGCGGTCGCCGGCGTCCGCGGCGTCTTCAACCAGTACCCGTTCTACGGCACCGATCTCTCCAACCGGGTCCAGTGGCTGGGCAAGGAGGGCCCCGACGGCGCCTACCTGCGGATCCCCAGCTGCGTTGAGTGGCGCCAGGCGCTCGCCGAGGGCGGGTTCACGCACGTGGTCACGACCTATGACCCCTACCGCCCCGACTCGCTGCCCGACACCAAGGAGGCGATCTGGACCCGCGAGGACCCGGCGGCGCGCGAGATCGTCGGCGACGGACCGGTGAGCGTGTTCGAGCTCGACCGCGACCCGGACCCGGCGCGCTGTGGCGACCTGCCCGACCTCGACCCCGCCGAGCTGAATGGGGACTCGGTCAACGCCGAGTCGCTCTACAACCAGCCCTGAGGCGCTGAACCGTGCTCGCGATCTATGCCTGCGCAGCCCTGATCCTCGCCGCCGCGCTGCTGCTCGGCCGGGCGATCCTCGACCTGCTCGACTGGCCGCGGCCCGCCTGGCTCGCCGGGGCGACGGGGTTCGCGGCGCTCGTCGTCGTCGCGCCGTTTGCGATCCGGCTTCCGGGCCGGGGGCTGACCGCCGCGATCGTGATCGCCGTTCTCTGCGGGCTCGCGGCGCTGCGGCTGGCGCGCCGGCCGCGGCCGCAGGGCGGCGTCCTGGACTGGCCGGTGGGAGTCGCGGTGGTCGCGATCGCGATCGCGCTCGCCACCCTGCCCTTCCTCTTCAACGAGCGGGTCGGGGTGCTCGGCGAGGGCATCTACACCAACGACCACGCGGCACAGCTCTACTGGGCCGAGTGGCTTCGCAGCGGCTTCGGTCCCGAGCCGAGCGCCGTCCGCTTCGGCTATCCGATCGGTCCGCAGGCGGTCGCCGTGATCGCCGCCGAGGTCACCGGGAGCTCGCTGGTCAGCGCCTTCAACGGCCTCCTGCTTGCGATCCCGGCGCTCACCGGGCTGGCGGCGCTGGCGGCGCTCGGCGAGCTCGCCCCCGGGCGGCGGATCGCGGTCGCGTCGATCTGCGCCCTGCCCTACCTGGCCGCCTCCTTCCTCGCCCAGAGCGCCTTCAAGGAGACCGCGATGGCGCTCTTCGTGCTCACCTTCGCGATCGCGCTCGCCTGCCTCCCCCGGGCCGGGTGGCGGGCGGTCTGCGTCGTCGGGCTGATCCTCGCCGCGGCGAGCGTGTTCACCTTCAGCATTCCCGGTCTCGCCTGGTTCGCCCTCGCGGTGCCGATCTGGCTCGCGCTCGAAGCGCTCTGGGGCAGCGGGCCGATCGACTACCGCGCCGCCGCCGAGGCGGTCTCGGCGCACCGGCTCGCGGTCGGCATCGGGGCCGTGGTCGCGATCGCGCTCGCGGTGATCGCGATCGGGCCGGCCACCGCCTTCATCGAGAAGATCGACGACGTGCAGGCGTCGGCCGGGCGGCTCGGCTCGCCGGTCTTCCCGGGCGAGGCGTTCGGGATCTGGCCCGAGGGCGACTTCAGGATCGTCCGCGGGGAGGTCAGCGGCGGGCTTGTCGCGGCGATGGTCGGGGCGCTCGCCGCCGCCTATGGCGTCTGGGTGCTCGCCCGGCGCCGCCAGCTCGCCCTGCTCGCGACGCTGATCGCCGGGGCGCTCGTCTACGCCGGTGCTCGGCTGTTCGCCGAGATCCACGTCGAGGCGAAGGCACTCGCCGTGATCGCCCCCCTCGTCCTCCTCATCGGTCTGCGGGCGCTCCTCGCCCCACCGGCGAGCGGCGAGCGGCGAGCGGCGAGAACCGCCCGCTACGCCATCGGCGTGGGCGTGCTCGCCTGCGCCACGCTCTCAACCCTGCTGGCGCTCCGCTCCGCCCCGATCGGCTTCGACGATCGCGCCGTCGGGCTCGAGCGCCTCGGCGAGCGGGCCGAGGGCGAGTCGGTCGCCTTCCTCGGCGTCGACCGGTTCGCCGGCTACCGCCTGCGGGGCACCCTGGCGCGGGCGCCGGCCGGATACGTGCCGGAGGAGATCGAGTCACGGCCCGAGAAGCGCTGGCAGCAGGGTGACGCGGCAGACTTCGACAGCCTCGACTCCGGCAAGCTCGACAAGTTCCGCTACGCGATCACGACCGGCGCCGCCTACGCCTCGGCGGCGCCGCGCAACTTCGAGCCGCTGCTCGAGGCGGAGGACTACGTGCTCTGGCGCCGCCGCGGGGAGACGCCGCGCAGCCGGGTGCTCGACGAGGCCGGGGCGCCGGGCCGGGTCGACTGCGTCGAGCCCGCCGACCGCGAGGCGCTCGCCTCGGTCTTCGCGCTCGAGCCGGCGCTCGCCGACTCATGGCGCGGCCCGGAGCCGGTCGAGACCGCCGCCGCCGGCCAGGAGGACGCGTTTCTCGCCCCGGCGACCGCGACCGCCACCCTCGACCTGCCGCGGCCGGGGGCCTACGAGCTCTCGCTCCAGTACCACTCGCAGGCGCCGCTGCGGCTGTTCGTCGACGGCGAGCCGGTCGCCGAGCTGCCGCCGTCGCTCGACGGGATGTACATCGACGGCGCCGGGCGCGGGGCCTTCTGGCCCGCCGGCGAGCTCGAGGCGGCCGACCGCGGCCCGGTCGAGGTCGAGGTCCGCGCCGAGGCCCCGAGCGGCCTCCAGGAGGCGCTCGGGGTCGAGCGCCGGGTCTGGCTCGGCGAGCTCGCCGCCAGCTCGGCGGCCGACCCGGTGAGCCGCACCGTGAGCGGCAGCTGCGACGCCTACGTCGACCACTTCCGATTCGTACGCCGGGGCGGCCGATGAAGGAGGGCTTTCGCAGACCGGCCGACTCGCCCTCGCCGGTGCTCGGTGGGCTCGAGATCGAGCGCCCGCCCGAGCCGGTGCCGCTGGTCTTCATCGGCGGTACCGGGCGCAGCGGCACCCATGTGCTCGCCCAGCTCGTCTCGCGTCACGACCAGTTCGGGCTGATCCCGGTCGAGGTCCGCTTCCACACCGACCCCGACGGCTTTCCCGGCCTGCTCGCCGGCGAGGTGACCCCGGCACAGTTCCTCGCCCGCCTGCGCGGGTTCTGGTGGCGCGGATTTCAGACCAGCCGGATGCGCGGCATGTACCGGTTCGTCGACCGCGACCGCTTCGACGCCGCGGTCGAGCGCTTCGAGGCCGGCCACGTCGACGACCTCGAGGCGGCGTGTCGAGCCCTCTTCTTCGACCTGCTCGGCTTCCGCGCCGGCGAGGGCCGCGGCCTGGTCGAGCAGAGCACCGACAACGTCGCCCAGGCGGCGACCCTGCATCGCCTCTTTCCCGAGGCGCGCTTCATCCACGTCGTCCGCGACGGGCGCGACGCGTCGGCCTCGCGGGTCGCCCAGACCCGGGGCCTGATCGCGCCGCGCACCCGCGAGCAGGGGATCGAATGGTGGGAGGGACGGATCCAGGCGATCGAGGAGGGTGCGGCGGCGCTGCCGCCCGAGCTGCTGCTCACCGTCAGCCTCGACGAGCTGCTGCGGATGCGCCACGCTCGCGCCGCCCTGCGGCCGATCTTCCGCTTCCTCGGGATGACGCCGACAAAGCGCACCCGGCGCTACTTCCGCAACCGGATGACCTCCGAGGAGGCGAACGTCGAGCGCTGGCGTCGCCGGGTCTCGGCCGCCAAGGCGGAGCGGATCGAGGCGCGCTACGCGGAGTCGCTCGCGCGGCTCGAGGCGGCGGGAGCCCGCTGCGCGCCGCTGTTGCGCCACGCCTTCGAGCGCCGCGAGGATTCGGTCGAACCAATGGTCTATGTCTACGATCGAGGCCGATGAGCGCCGAACCTGCCCAACTCGTCTTCGTCGGCGGCACCGGGCGCAGCGGGACCCACATCCTCAGCTACCTGCTCGACCGCCACTCGCGCTTTCACGGCGTCCCGATCGAATGCCGCTTTCACTGCAACCCGAGGGGCCTCGCCGACGTCGTCCGCGGCCGCGCCGAGCCGGCCGAGTTCCTGCGCAAGCTGCGCGGCTACTGGTGGCACCGGGTCCGGGTCGGAGACCGTGCATACGTCAAGGCGCGCTGGCGGGCGCTCGGGCGCGGCGAGGTGCGCGGGCTGCACACGGTCATTGCGCCCGACCGCTTCGAGGAAGCGGTCGGGCGGTTCGAGGCAACTCATGGCGAGGACTTGCTTCAGGCGTCGCGGACGCTGTTCTACGACCTCCTGCAGCCGGGGGCCGATCAGGCCGGCAAGCCGGTCCTGGTCGAGATGAGCTGCTTCACGATCGCCGCCGCCGACGGGCTCGCCGAGATCTTCCCCGAGGCGCGCTTCGTGCACACGGTTCGCGACGGGCGCGACTCGGGCTCGTCGAAGGTCGCCCTGCGCCAGAAGCCCCACCACCCGACCGACGTCGCTCTCGGGGATCGAGTTCTGGGCGGACCGCCTCGAGCAGGCCGAGCGCGGGGTGCGCGCGCTCTCGGCCGCCGACCGCGCCCGCCTGCACGTTGTCAGCCTCGACGAGCTGGTCTGGAGCGACCGCGAGGCCGCCTACGGCGAGCTCTGCGGATTCCTCGGGATCGACGACGAGCCGGCGATGCGCGAGTTCTTCGACTCCGAGATGAACGCCGGCGCCGCCCACCGCGAGCGCTGGCGCGAGGGCCTCTCCGACCCCGAGCAGGCGGAGGTCGTGCGCCTCTACGAGCGCGCCCTCGAGCGGCTCGAGGCCGAGGGCTATCACTGCGCGCCGGTGCTGCGCCGCTCCTACGAGCGCGAGCGCGCGATGGCTTGAGAGTCCTTTTCACGACCTCGAACGGGACCGGGCTCGGCCACCTGACCCGCTCGATCGCGATCGCGCGCCGGCTCGGCGACGGGGTCGAGCCGCTCTTCCTCACCCTCTCGGCCGCCGCCCCGGTGGTCGAGCAGATGGGGCTCGCGGTCGAGTACGTCGCCTCCTACTCGACCCCGGTCTCCGGCAACGACTACCGCTGGTCGCGGCGCCTGCGCGCCCGCCTGCGCGCCGTGATCGCCGAGGCCGAGCCGGACGCGGTCGTCTTCGACGGCACCCACCCCTACGAGGCGCTGCTCGGCGCCCTGCCGTCCGACGGCGTCGCGGTCTGGTGCCGGCGCCCGCTCTGGCGCCAGGGCTCGAGCCGGGTGCCGCTCGGCCGCGCCGGCGCCTTCGACGCCGTGCTCGAGCCGGGCGAGCTGGCCGAGTCCGCGGACCGCGGGCCGACGGTGGCGCTGCGCGACCGCGCCCATCGGGTCGGGCCGATCGTCCTCCTCGACCGGACCGAGCTGCTCGCCCGCGAGCGCGCCGAGGCCGAGCTCGGGCTGGCCGGCGGGCGGACCAACGTCCTCGTCGCGCTCGGCCAGGGCAGCGGAGGTCGGCGAGGCGACCCGAGCGCTGCCTGCGCCGGCTCGCCGGACGCGACGACGTCCGCGTCGCGGCGCTCTCCTCGGCGCTGGCGGCGCTCGGCGAGGTCCCCGAGGGAGTGGTCGAGCTTCGCGCCACCTACCCGATGAGCCGCTACTTCGCCGCCTTCGACGCCGCGGTCAGCGCCGCCGGCTACAACGCCTTCCACGAGCTGATCGCGCTCGGCGTCCCGAGCCTGTTCGTGCCGATGGCGCGCGAGACCGACGACCAGCCCGCCCGCGCCCGCTGGGCCGCCGACGCCGGCCTCGGTCTCGCCGTCGACGGCCCGGCCGACCCCGGGCTCGACCAGGCCCTCGATCACCTCCTCGACCCCTCCCACCGCGATCCGATCCACACCCGCCTCGCCACCCTCGACCCACCAACCGGCGCCGCCGATGCCGCCGCGTGGCTCACCGACCTCGCCGCCCCCGCCCCCGCCGAGAGGACGAAAACGTCCACATACACGACGGAATCGTCCGCTCGAGCAGGACGACGCGACTTTCGCCGGCGCTGGGGCACGTTCTTTGCCAGCGCCCCGCGCACGGCCGTCCGGCTCACCCGCCAGCAGCTCACCGAGCCGCGCGCCAGGGCGCTCGTGCTCGCGGTCGGGATCGAGCCCGAACACGTTTCGGACGCGGTCGAGGCCGCGCTCGCCGAGGCGGGCGAGTCGCCGCGCCGCACCCTGGTGGTTACCGACGCGCTCGCCGCGCTGGGCGCGATCCGGGCGCTCGGGGTCGGGGTCGAGCATGTCCCCGGCCCGGGCTCGCGCCAGGCGCAGCTCGCCGGCGGGACCTATGAGGAGTTCCTGCGGCGCCGGCTGGCGCTGATCGCCGCCGAGCGGCCTCGCCCGCGAGTCACCGTGGTGGCGCCGGGAGGGGCTCCGCTACCCTGAGGGCGCTCCGATGGAGTCCTCTACCCCCGTGAAACCGCTCTCCGAGGCGGCGCCGGGCGGCGACCCCCGTCCCGACTCCGGCCCTCCGGCCGGCGCGCTTCCGAACCTGGTCGTGATCGGGGCGCAGAAGTGCGGGACCAGCGTCCTGCACTACTACCTCAGCCTCCATCCGGAGGTCTCGATGTCGAGGCCGAAGGAGCTCAACTTCTTTATCGAGGAGCGCAACTGGCCGCGCGGGCTGGACTGGTACCGGGCCCAGTTCAACGCCGACGCCCGTGTCCGCGGCGAGGCTTCGCCCAACTACTCCGCCTTTCCCCAGCACCAGGGGGTGCCGGAGCGCATGCACCCGGTCCTCCCCGGCGCGAAGCTGATCTACATGATCCGCGACCCGCTCGAGCGGATCGCCGCCCACTGGGTCCACAACTACGCCAAGCGGCGCGAGAAGGGCACGCTCGCCGAGACCCTGGTCCACCCGCGGACCTCATACGTGACCCGCTCGCTGTACGCGATGCAGCTCGAGCGCTACCTGGCTCTGTACCCGAAGGAGCAGGTGCTCGTCTTCCAGCAGTCCGAGCTGCGCTACCAGCGCACCGAGACCTTGCGGACGGTGTTCGAGTTCCTCGGCGTCGATCCCGACTTCACCCACCCGCGCTTCGAGCAGGAGCGCCACCAGACCTCGGGCAAGACCCGCGCGACGCGGCTCGCGGTGCGGCTGGAGAAGCTCGGCCGCAGCCGCCGCGGCCGCCGGCTGCCGGCCAACTTCTGGCTCGTGCTCGACGACCGGCTGCCGTTGCGGCGCCAGATCAAGCGCCCCGACGTGCGCGCCGCGCTGCCGCCCGAGACGCTCGCCGAGATGCGCGCCGACGCCGAGCGCCTGCGCGAGCTGACCGGCCGCGACTTCTCGAACTGGAAGATCTGGGACTCGCCCTGAGCCCGCGCGGGGCAGCGTGATGGCCCAGCGCCGCCAGACCCAGGAGCACGATCACCCGGGCGGCTCGGGCGCGATCCTCGGCGTTCGGCTGCTGCGCTACTCCGGCGTCCAGGGGGCGACCCTGGTGATCGCCAACCTGATCCAGCTCGTCTCGGTGATGGTCGTCGCCGCCTACCTCGGCCCGGCCGAGATGGGCCGCTTCGCGCTCCTGCTCTTCCTCGCCGGGCTCGTCACCCAGCTGCTTTCGCTGCTGGTCAAGCCGGGGACGATCAGGCGGGTGTTCGGCGGCGGCGACGACGAGGACGAGGACGAGGACGAGGAGAGCGTCGTCTCGACCTCGCCGCCGCGCACGCTCGGCACCGGGCTCGTCTGGGCGGCCGTGCTCGGCGTGCTCGGCACCGCGCTCGTCGTCCTCCTGCGGCGCCCGATCGCCGACCTCCTGCTCGGCGACCCCGAGGACGCCGACCTGGTCCTCTGGGCGGGCGTCCTCGCCGGCGTCTGGCTGGTGTTCAAGATCGCCGACATCACGCTCTGGCTCGAGCGCCGCCCGGGCGCCTTCGTCGTCGCCGACACCGCCCGTCCGGTGCTCGGCCTGGCGGCTTTGACCGCGCTGTTGGCGAGCGGCGCCGGGATCGAGGGCGCGATCATCGGCACCGCGATCGGCACCGCCGTCGCGGCGATCGTCGCGATCGTCCTGCTGCGCGGCAGCTACGAGCCCTCGTTCGACCCCGCCGAGGTCAAGCAGATCGTCCTCCGGGGGGGGCACCGGGCGCCGATCGTGCTCTCGTTCTGGCTCGTCCAGAACGCCGACGTGTTCATCCTCTCGCGATTCATCAGCGACACCGAGCTCGGCGTCTACGCGCTCGCCTCGCGGCTCGGCTTCGTCGTCTCCTTCCTGCCCCAGGGCTTCCGGATGGCGATGCGCCCGCTGCGCAAGTCGGCCGCCTTCCAGGCGGTCCGCGACCAGTACGGGCGGGCGACCGTGCAGGGCCAGCTGCTCGGCTACTTCACCCTGCTGTGCATCTTCGCCGTCCTGGTGATGATCCTCGGCGGCGAGGTGCTCGTCGACGCCGCCCCGGCCGCCTACGCCGGCGCCGCCGGGCTGATCCCGTTCACGGCGGCCGCCTTCGTCATGCCCTCCGTCTACCGGACCGTGAACCAGAACGTCAACCTGAGCCACAAGCGGACGCTGTTCATCCTTGGTTGCCTCGGCGCCGCGACCTCGTTCGTCGTCATCACCATCGTCCTGGCGCCCGAGATCGGTGCCTACGCGGCCCCGGTCGGGATGCTGTTCGGCTTCGGCGTCCCGTCGCTGCTGATGTTCGCTCGCAACCAGCGCGGCAAGAGTCCGATCGACTACCCGTACCGGGCGGTCGCGCTGGCGCTCGCGATCGCCGCCGCGATCGCCGGCCTCTTCCAGCTGCTCGAGCTCGGCAGCCTGCTCGAGCTCGGGATCGCCTCGCTGGTCCTGGTCGTCTTCCTCGGCATCCTCGTGCCGCTGCGGGTGATCCCCGAGCGCCACTGGCGACCGCTGATCCACGTCGCGCGCTCGGTGCGCAGCGGCTCGGCGGCCAGCTTTCGCCCCCGGCGCGGGTTGCGCGCGCTCGAGCCCGGCGAGCGCGAGCAGCTGCGGATCGCCGTCATCCGCCGCCTCCCCGACGCCCGCCTGCGCGCCGACGACGGCGCTCACGGACGTGAGCTGGTCGAGGCGCTGCGCCGGGTCGGAGAGCGCGGCGGAATCGCGGTCGGTCGCCCGACCCCCTACGACGGCGAGATCTCCGTCTTTCTGTTCGAGGACGCCTCCCGCGCGGTGCGCGACCAGAGGATGCGCCGGCTGCTCGCCGACGGGGCGGAGTCCAACGACCTGCGCGCGCTCGAGGACCTGGTCGCCGAGCTCGCCCGGGTCCCCGACGACGGCTGGGAGGGCAGGCCCAGCAGCGAGCGCGGCCGCAGCCTGCCGGGGGCCGAGCGCCGTCGACTCGCCGCCCGCCGGCGGGAGATGCGCAGGGCGAAGGGGTAGCGGCGGCGGGCCTAGTCTGAGCGTCTGATCACGATTCGCTCAGGCTCGATCGTGACCTCGACCCGGCGCTTACCGGCCCAGTGCTCGGCGTAGACGGGGTCGTCCTTGACCGCCGGGTCGAGCCAGAGGCCGTAGCCGTCCTGCTCGCCGTGGTCGAAGGTCGCCTGCATTCCGGCGCCGGCGCGCGAGGAACGCCCGCGGCCACCGCGCCGCCGGCGCCGTCGGCGCCGCGGTTGCTCGCCGTCCTCGCCCTCGCCGAGCGGCTCGCGCTCGCGCGGGCGCGCGGCCGGCTCGCCGTCTTCGTCGTCCTCTGGCTCCTCGTCCTCGGCCTCCTCGGCCGCGAGCTCCTCCTCGCGGGTCGCGGCCTCGATCTCGGCCTCGATCTCGTCGCGCAGGTCCGACTCTCCGGCGTCCTCGTCGTCGGCACTGAGCTCGTGGCGGCGGCGGAACTCGCGCAGCTCGGTGGTCGAGACCTCGAGCTGGTGCGCGATCCAGGCGTCGGTTCGCCCCTGGCGCACCCAGGCGCGGATCTGGTTCAGCTGTGAGCGAAGCGGCTTGGCCATAGCCTCAGAGCGGGCGATACTAGCCAACCCGTCCGCCGTACCGGGGACGCCGCCATCACGACCTCACGACCAGCTAGGCTGCGGTATCCGATTGAGGGGTGAGAGTCATCGGGGATGGCGCCGGGCCAGATCCTCGGGTGCGGAGACGAGATGCTGGTCCTGACGCGAAAGACAAACCAGAGCATCATGATCGGCGACGACGTCGAGGTCACCGTGCTCGCCGTGGCCAAGGACAAGATCCGGATCGGAATCACCGCCCCGCGTGAGATCTCGGTCTTTCGCAAGGAGGTCTACCTCTCGATGAAGGGCGAGACCTCCGAGGGGGCCGAGGACGCGTCCGAGAAGGTCTCGGGCGCGCTCGACGATCTCGCCAAGGGCGAGTGACGATCGTCACCTTCCACTAACGTTTCGTTAGCGAACGCTTGTACGTGCACCAGGGCGCTGATAGGCTCGAACCCTCGATGGCCGGAGACCTACGCATGCGCCAGAGCCTCGACCAGTTCGAGGTCGAGTTCGAGCAGCAGGCCGCGGTCGAGCGCCAGCGCCGCCGCCAGCTGCGCCAGCGCGCCGTCGACCGCTCCCACGCGCGGCGGATCCAGACGACCCAGAAGCGCGGCAACGTCAGCTTCGGGCTCCTGCTGGTGGCGCTGACCGCGACCGTGATCGTGGTCACCGTGGTCATGTTCGAGACCCTCGCCTGGCTGATGGCCTAGCGCGCCGCGCCGCCGGTCTCGCCTAGCACGCCCCCCAGAGCCCCAGGCCCTCGTTTCCGGCCCGCTGCTCGAGCCGGTCGAAGAGGCCGGCGAAGCTGTCGTTGGGCGGGATCGTCAGCGTCGTCGCATAGCCCTCGCGGACCAACTCGGCGTTGACGAACAGGTCGCCGACGTAGACGTAGGCGAGCCACCGCCCATAGACATCGTTGCGCTCCGCGTCGAACTCCAAGCGCACATTCTCGCCGCGGACGAGGCGTTCGTTGAAGCGGCTCGCCTCGTGGCCGAAGCACTCGACCGGCTGGTCGGGGGCGACCGACTCCGGCGTGTCGATGCCGATGTAGCGCACGTCCTCCTCGTGCCCGTTGACCAACACCTCGATCGTGTCGCCGTCGACGACGTCCGCAACCGGGACCTCGATCCCGTTCGCGGGCCCCTGCGGACCCCGCTCGGCGCTCGAACCGCCGCCGTCCTCGCCGCCGGAGTTCGAGACGAGCGCGATCACCAGGATCGCCAACAGGGCGATCGAGCCGAGGCTGGGTAGGCGGAAGGGCAGCGGCTAGGGGATCCGGCGGACCGAGGCGAGCATGATCTCCTTGATCTGCTCGATCACCTCGATCGCCTCCGACCACTCGCGCTGCCAGACGTTGCGCCCGTAGATCACGCCCGAGCCGCCCGCCTCCATGATGTAGCGCGTCTGGGCGAGCAGGTGGTCGTCGTCGATCCGCGAGCCGCCCGAGAGCACGACCAGCGAGCGCCCGGCCGAGCTGACCACGTGCTGTACGGCCTCCTCCTGGGAGACCTCGAGCTCGTTGTAGGGCGCCGGCGAGTCGGCGTGTGGCTCGGGGTTGGGCAGGTTGAGCTTGACCACGTCGGCGCCCATCTCCATCGCCAGCCGGGCCGCGTAGTCGATCGCATAGAGCGACTTCTGGCCGCCCTTCTTCTCGATGTAGGTGCCGCGCGGATAGGCCCAGATCACCAGTGGCATCCCGTAGCGGTCGCAGTCCTCGCGTACGCCCTGGAGCTGGTGCAGGTCGGCGTCCTGGCGCGACGAGCCGACGTAGAGCGTGTAGCCGACCGCGTCGGCGCCGAGCCGGACCGCGTCCTCGACCGAGGCGTTGGTGGTCGAGAGCGCTTCGTCTGACGGCGGGACGTCGGTCTTACCGTTCACCTTCAGCAGCAGCGGCACCTGGCCCGCGTAGTCGGGGTAGTACTTCTCCGCCATCCCGATCTGGCAGGCGATCGCCGAGTAGCCGGCCTCGGCGGCGAGCTGGAACTGGTACTCGGGGTCCTTGGAGGCCGGGTTGGGGAAGAAGTCGCGCGGGCCGTGCTCGATCCCCTGGTCGATCGGCAGGAAGAGCAGCGTCCCGTTGCCGGGCCCGAACTCGAACAGCAGCCGGCGCAGGCGGGCGCGCTTTCCGGGGGCGAGGGTGGCAAGGAGTGACTTCTGCTCGGTCGCGGCGCTGACTTCCATGCTCTCGATCCCCTTTGCTGGTCGACTCGGGCTGGAGTGAGGCTGAGTATAGGCTGGGCCGGGAGTGCTCGAGCACAACTTCACCGGGCCCCCGTTCACGGTCGGGATCGAGGAGGAGCTGATGCTCGTCGACGCCGAGAGCCTCGATCTCGCGCAGGAGATCGAGGCGCTGCTGGCCATCGTGCCGAGCGAGCTCACGGGCCAGGTGAAGCCGGAGCTGATGCAGGCGGTGCTCGAGATCGCCACCACCCCCTGCGACAGCGTCGCCGAGGCCGGCGAGCAGCTCGTGCACCTGCGCCGCACGGTGAGCAGCTGCGCCGAGAGCATCGGGCTCGCGGTCGGGCGCCGCCGCCACGCACCCGTTCGCGCTCACCTCCGAGCAGGAGATCGTCGACCGCCCGCGCTACCGCGAGCTGGTCGCCGAGCTCGGCTACATCGCCCTGCGCGAGATCATCTTCGGCACCCACGTCCACGTCGCGATCGAGGGCCCCGACCGGGCGATCTACGTCGCCGACGGGATCCGCCGCTATCTGCCGCTGCTGCTCGCGCTGTCGGCCAACTCGCCGTTCTGGGAGGGGATCAAGACCGGGATGATGTCCTCGCGGGTGCCGGTCTTCCGCGCCTTCCCGCGCGAGGGGATCCCGCCCCACTACGGCACCTGGGAGATCTACTCGAACCGGGTCGAGATGATGGTCCGGGCCGGGGCGATCGAGGACTACACCTATCTCTGGTGGGACGTGCGCCCGCATCCGAACTTCGGCACGGTCGAGGTCCGGATCCTCGACCAGCAGACCCGGGTCGAGCAGACGGTCGCGCTCGCGGCGCTGGTCGTCTCGCTCGCCCACCGGCTGTGCGCGCTCTACGACGACGACGAGCCCCTGGTCGGCTACCCCTCGGAGCTGGTCGACGACAACAAGATCCGCGCCGCCTGTCGCGGCATCGACGGCAAGCTGATCGACTTTCACCGCGGCAAGCAGGTCGCGGCGCCCGAGATGACACGCGGCCTGCTCGCGATGCTCGGCGAGCACGCAGACGAGCTCGGCTGCCGTGCCGAGCTCGACGGGGTCGAGGACCTGCTCGCCAACGGGACCGGCGCCCATCGCCAGCTCGCGATCCACGAGCGCACCGGCGACCTGCGCCGGCTGGTCGCCGAGATCGTCGAGACCAGCCGCCCGTAGGGCGTGGCCGTGCCCTTGCGGTAGGCAATACTTCGCTCATGGCCGGGCCCGAGCTGAGCGTCGTCTGCAAGAGCTGCGGCTCGGAGGTGAGCCCCTACGTGACCGAGTGCCCGTACTGCGGCACGCGGCTGCGCAAGCGCGCCCCGAAGCTCGAACGAGCCGACGGCGAGATCAGGGTGCGCGAGGACCGGCGCGAGCGCCGACGGCGCAAGGCGGCCGAACGCCGCGGCCGGCTCGCCGAGCGGGTGCTCGGCGAGGACGTCACCGCCCGCCCGCTGGCCACCCTCGCCGCCCTGATCGCGCCGGCGGTGCTGCTGATTCTCGACCGCGCCACCGACCTCGACCCGATCGATCTCGGCGCGATCGTCGGCCCGGTCGGCGACGAGTGGTGGCGTTACCTGGCGGCCCCGTTCGTCTACGACGACGTCGGCTACCTGTTCGCCTGCGGGCTCGCACTGGCGATCTTCCTGCCGCCGATCGAGCGCCGGGTCGGCAGCGTCGCCTCGGTCCTCCTGGTGGTGGGCTGTGGCGCGCTCGGGATGCTCGCCGCCGCCGGGCTCGACTCGAGCTTCGGCGATGGGATCCCGATCGCCGCCGGCGGCAACGGGATCGCGCTCGGGGCGCTCTGCGCCTACGTCGTCCTCCGCGATGCCGAGCGACGCGCCGACCCGACCGAGGAGTACGACCGGATCGCGATCGCGGTGGCGGCGGTGGTGCTGCTGGCGCTGCCGTTGGTCGAGGACTTCGCCTCGGTCTGGGCGGGGCTGGTCGGGGCGCTGGTCGGCGCCGGCTGCGGGCTCGCGGCGGCGCTCGGCGGGCGCATCCAGCCGGGTCGATGAGCCAGTTCACAGCGCTCACCGCCGAGCTCCACGAATACATCGTCGCCCACGGCGCCCGCCAGGACGAGGCCCTGCGCCGGGTCCACGACGAGGCGGTGGCGATGGGGGAGATCTCGCGGATGCAGATCGCCCCCGACCAGGGAGCCCTGATGACCATGCTCTGCCGGCTGATCGGCGCCCGCGAGGCGATCGAGCTCGGCACCTTCACCGGCTACTCGGCGATCTGCATCGCGCGCGGGCTCGCAGAGGGCGGACGGCTGATCGCCTGCGAGCTCTCCGAGGAGTACGCGGCGACCGCGGCGCGCAACTTCGAGGCGGCGGGGGTCGCCGACCGGATCGAGATCAGGATCGGCCCCGCCGCCGCGACGCTCGCCGAGCTGCCCGAGCGCGAGCTGTTCGACTTCGGCTTCATCGACGCCGACAAGGTCGGTTACCCCGGCTACTACGAGCAGGTTCTCGCCCGCACCCGCCCCGGCGGACTGATCGTGGTCGACAACGTGCTCGCCGGCGGCCTCGTCGTCGGCGACGGCGAGAGCCTCGACGACTTCACCGCCGAGTCGGTGGCCGCGATCCGCCGCACCAACGAGCTGATCGCCGCCGACGAGCGCGTCGACTCGGTGATGGTCGGGGTCGCCGACGGGTTGATGCTGGCCCGCAAGCGATGATCGACCGCGAGCGGCTGCTGGCGCTTCAACGCCGTGGTCTGCGCGACTGGATCGCTGCACTGGGCTCGGCCTCGCCGGGAGCACAGCTGTTCGAGCGCGACGGCGTCGCCGCCGCGATCGTCCCCGCCTCCCCGGACCGCTCGATCGCGAACTCGGTCAGCTTCTCCGACCCGGCCGCGCTGGCGGGCCTGCTCGACGAGCTCGCCGGCGCCTACGAGCGCGCCGGGGTCGAGGCGTGGACGGTCTGGGTGCCCGAGTTCGACACCGAGACGATCGCGATCCTGGAGGCGGCCGGTCACGCCTTCGACGGCAAGCCGCTGGCGATGGCGCTCGAGCTCGAGAGCTGGAGCGCGCCCGAGACCGGCGACCTCGACTGGGACCGCGACGTCGATCCCGCCCTGCTCGGCGAGCTCAACGACCTCGCCTACGGGTTTGAGCCCGAGGTCGGGATGGCGCGCTCGCTGTCCGATCCGCCGTCCGAGCTCGCCCTCTACCAGGCGCGGGTCGATGGCCGGCCGGCGTGCGTGCTGGCGACGATCGATCACGATGACGACCTCGGCTTCTACTTCGTCGCCACCGATCCGCAATTGCGCGGGCGTGGCCTCGCCGTGCGGCTGACGGCGGTGGCACTGGCCGATGCGCAGCGCCGCGGCCTCGCGACCGCCTCGCTTCAGGCCTCGGCGCTCGGGCAGCCGGTCTACGAGCGACTCGGCTTCGCCGGCGACTTTCGCCTCCACATGTACGAGCGCCGCAGCGGGCGCTCGGACGAGGGCTAGAGATCGCCGTGGGGACCCGCCGCGACCCGCTCGAGCGCGACCTCGCGGCGCTGGTCGGCGAGGCAGCGGTGCTCGCCGGTGACGCGCCCGGCTACTCGGCCGACGAGAGCGGCGCCGCCGGCCTGCGCGGCAGCGCCGACGCGGTCGTCCTCCCCGGCTCGGCGGCCGAGGTCGCTCGGGTGGTCGAGTGCTGCTACCGGCACGGGGTCGCGATCGTTCCCCGCGGGGGCGGCTCGGGCTACGCCGGCGGCGCGGTCCCGATCGACGGCGGGGTGGTGCTCTCGCTCGAGCGCCTCGACCGGGTGCTCGAGTTCGATCCGGGGCTGTGGCGGATGCGGGTCGAGGCGGGGGTGCGGACCGCGACCGTGCGCCGGCTCGCGCGCGAAAGCGGCCTCCTCTACCCGCCCGACCCGGGAGCCGCCGAGCAGTCGCAGATCGGCGGCAACATCGCCACCAACGCGGGCGGCCCGCACACGTTCAAGTACGGGGTCACCGGCACCTGGGTGACCGGGATCGAGGCGGTGGTGGCGCCCGGCGAGCTGATCGAGGTCGGCGGCCCGCTGCGCAAGGACGTCGCCGGGTACGACCTCGGCTCGCTGCTGATCGGCTCCGAGGGCACGCTGGGGGTGATCACCGCCGCCTGGTTGCGCCTCACCCCGGCACCGGAAGCGGCGTTGCCGGTGCTCGGCTTCTACGCCGACGGCGAGGCCGGATGCATGGCGATCCGCACGGTGCTCGAGCACGGCCTGGTCCCGGCGACGATCGAGTTCCTCGACGCCGGCGCCCTCGCCGCCGCTGCCGGCTCGCTGCCGGGAGGCGCCCCGGCCGGCGCCGGCTTCGCGGTCCTCTGCGAGGCCGACGGCCCCGCCGCCGAGGCGCAGGCGCTGGAATCGCAGCTCGCCGAGGCGCTCGGCGAAGGGGCGCTCGAGGTTCGCTCGTTCGCGGCGCCGGGCGAGGTCGAGGCGCTGTGGCGATGGCGCGACGGCGTCTCGGTCGCGGTCTCCGCCCTGCGCGGGGGAAAGCTGAGCGAGGACGTGGTCGTGCCGCTCGACCGACTCGCCGAGGCGATCGCCGAGACGGTCGAGATCGGCCGCCGGCACGGGCTCGAGGCCTGCAGCTGGGGCCATGCCGGCGACGGCAACCTGCACTCGACCCTGATCATCGACGCGGCCAGCGCCGACGAGCGCCGCCGCGCGGCGGCCGCGGCCGAGGAGCTGTTCGAGATGGCGGCGCGGCTCGGCGGCTCGGTATCGGGTGAGCACGGTCTCGGCTGGCTCAAGCGCGGCCAGCTCGAGCGCCAGTGGAGCCCGGCGGCGCTGCGCCTGCACGAGCAGGTCAAGGCGGTGTTCGACCCGGCCAACCTGCTCAACCCGGGCAAGAAGGTCGCGCGGCTGCCGTAGCGGCTGCGGGCCGGGTTACCCTAGGCGCGTGATCCTGCGCCCCTACATCGTCGAGGGCAGCGGCTGCGCCTCCTACTTCTTCGGCTGTCCCTCGCACGGCAAGTTCGCGGTCGTCGATCCCCACCCCGACCACGTCGACGACTATGTCGAGGACGCCGAGCGCACCGGCGGCGAGATCGTCCAGGTCTTCGACACCCACGTGCATGCCGATCACCGCAGCGCCGCCCGCCAGCTCGCTGCCCGCACCGGGGCCGCGCTTCGCCTCCCGGCCGGAGCGCCGGTCGAGTACGAGTTCGAGCCACTCGCCGACGGCGAGCGGGTCGAGATCGGCAACACGAAGGTCGACGTGCTGAGCACGCCGGGTCACGTCTGGGAGCACGCCAGCCTGCTGATCACCGACGGGGCCCGCGGCTCGGACCCGTGGCTGGTGTTCACCGGCGACACCCTGTTCGTGAACACGGTCGGCCGCCCCGACCTGCACGGCGAGGAACGCGAGCTGGCCGCCGCGCTGCATGACTCGCTGGCGGAGAAGCTGATGACCCTGCCCGACTGGGTCGAGGTCTACCCCGGTCACGTCGGCGGCTCGGCATGCGGAGCCGGCATCTCGCCGAACCCGTTCTCGACCATCGGCTACGAGCGCCGCAACAACGACCTCGCCACCGAGCCCGACGCCGAGGCGTTCACCGACCGCCTGCTCGCCCAGCAGGAACCAGCACCGGCCGAGTTCGACGAGATCTACGAGTCCAACCGGGCGGCTTGAGCCCAGACTCCGGGACCTACTCCGAGGCCGAGCTCGACGCCGCGATCGAAGCGCTCGAGCAGCGCGACCGCTTCCGCGAGGCCGAGACCGTCGTCTCCCGCGCGGCGCCGAAGCTGCAGCGCATCCTCGCCCAGGCGCTCGAGTCCGGTGGCTGGTTCGCCGAGTCGCACGAGGGCGAGCTCCGCCGCACGCTCGAGATCGCCGACGACGGCGAGCGCGAGGCCGCGCTTCGCACCCTGCTCGCCGAGGAGACCCGGATCGGGATGATGGTCGGCGTCGCCGTCGGCTGGGCGCTCGCCCGCGAGCTCGAGCGTTGAGCGACTCCGCCGCGGGCTGACCGGGTCTGTGTGGTCGCGGTGCTAGGATCGCGCTTCCCCCTAACCCCCACGCCGGGGGAGCGGAGGGGGCCTCAACATGGGAGGAATGGATATCACGCCCAAGTCGTTTCGCAGGAGTGTCGGGGCGGAGCTCCCGGCGGCGAGGCGCGAGGCTTTCGTCGTTCTCATCGGCGTTCCGGGCGGCGGTTTCACCGGCGCCCGGTCCCGTTCCCAGTAGTTTCAGCCCGAGGTCACGGAGGGCCTCGGGCTGAAGCGCTGGGAGTCCGCGACCCTTAAGGGCTCGGCGGCAGCGACTCGACCGGCGGCACCGGGACGGCCGGTGGCTCCGGTGAGATCGTGGGCTCGGGATCGACCGGAGGAGCCGGCGGCTCGCTGACCGGCGGCACCGGTACCGGCACTGACGGCACCGAGGGCGGGCTGGGCGTCACGGCGCTCACCGTCGGCTCGACGTTGACCGGATCGACGATCACGACCGTGGTCGCCTCGGTGCCGCTGTCGCTGGCGCCGGTGGCGGCCTCGCCCTCGCCGCCGGCAGCGGGGCCGACGACGCCTTCCTCAGCCGGCTTTCCCTCGACCGGGGGCGCGGCGTCCTCGGCCGGCGCGCTCGCGCCGGCCTCGTCACCGGGCTGCGCGGCCGGGTCGTCGGCGGCCGGGACCGGCTCGCTCAGCGGCATCGCCGCCGAGGCGCTGAGATGGATCTCGTGCGAGCTCGCGACCCCGCCGCTCGCCTGCTCGGGGCGGACCGAGGCCGCCGCCGCCCGCCCGCTCTCGTCGACCGGCTTGTCCGAGTAGATCTTTCGCACCTCGACCGCGCCGGCGGTGAGCAGTGCGGCGGTGGCCGCGGTCGCGGCTGCCTTCGCCCCGATCGCGCCGCTCAGCCCGCCCCCGGCCGCGGCGGCGCTGCCGGCGATCCCGGCCGCGGCTCCGCCCGAGGCGGCTGCGGCTCCGCCCGAGGCGGCGGCAGCGCCACCGGCGGCTGCTGCCCCGGTGCCGGCCGCAGCGCCGGTCCCGGCGACCGCCGAGCCCGCGGCGCCGGTCCCGGCCGCGGAGCCTCCCGCGGCCGAGCCGGAGCCGCCGAGGCCGCCGAGCTTGCCGATGATCAGCTTGTGCAGGAGCGCGATCGGCCCCAGCGGCGCCAGCGCGGCGAGTGCCTTGGTGTTCGAGCGCAGCTCGCCGCGGAACTCGCGACAGGAGTCGCAGCGCTTCAGGTGGTGGCGCGCCGGGCCGGAGGCCTTGCGCAGACCCTCGACCGCCTCGGCGAGCTCGAGCCGGACCTCGCCGCAGGTCAGGTGGCGCGACTGGCTCGCCTCGGCGAGCGACACCCGCGCGCGGACCAGCAGCGACTTGACCGCAGGCACCGTCGTCTCCATCGTCTGCGCGATCTCCTCGTAGCAGAGCGCGTCGATCTCGCGCAGCAGCAGCGCGGTGCGCTGCGTCTCCGGCAGCTCGCCGACGTCGGTGACCAGCGCTCGGAAGTCCTCACGGGTCTGGACCCGGTCGGCGGTGGTGACCCCGTTCTCGCCGATCATCGTGTCCATCGAGTCCTGGCCGTCGGGGACCGGGCGGCGCAGGTGGTTGAGGCAGCGGTTGCGCGCGATCCGGTAAAGCCACGGGCGCACGTTGATGTAGCGCTCGTCGGCGAGCATCGCCGCGTGCGCCTTCACGAACACCTCCTGGAGCACGTCCTCGGCGTCCTCCTGGGAGCGCAGCATGTGGCGACAGAAGGCGAGCAGTCGCGAGTGATAGCGCTCGAACAGGACCTCGAAGGCGTGATCGTGGCCGCCGCGGATCAGCGCGACCAGCTTGTCGTCGCCCTGCAGCTTGAGCAGGGGCGATCGCCGACCGAGTACGCCGGCGCGACTGACGGCAGGTGTAAGGGTTGAGGCCTCCATCCCGTGCGCGCTAACCCACGAAACACCGTAACAGCGGGCGGGTTGCGCTGCCCAGGCATGCTCGCCGACGGGCATTCAGCGAAGCTAAAGACCCAGTTTGCGCCACGCCCGTACCGTCGGCCGCCGGCTAATCCCGGCTGACGACGAGGCCGCCGATCAGCTCAACCGCCTGGTCGACGGAGAGGCCCTGCTCTTCGACCAGCGAGCGCCAGGTCTCGAACGCGAGCGCGTGGCCGATCGCGGCCCGCACGCGCCGGCGGCGCGTCCCCCGCTCGGGCCGGCCGCGGATCAACGCCTCGGCGGCGGCCTCGTAGAAGAGGCCGAAAGCCTCCGCCGCCCTGCGCATCGCGGGGACCAGCGGCCGGTCGCGGCTGGTGTTGGCGAGCATCTGACGGTTGTCCCCGTACCAGGAGTAGAGCTCGGAGAGCGCGCGGCGCAAGCGCTCGTCGGGGTCGGCGATCTCGGCCCAGACGGCGGGATCCGGCGGGGGGTTGAGCGCCGCCCAGTGCGAGGAGCAGGCGGCGAACAGCGCCTCCTCGTCGGGGAAGTGGCGATACACGGTCGCCCGCTGGACCCCGGCACGCTCGGCGACCGCGCTCACCGTGGTCCGCGCCGGGCCAACCGAACCGTGCAGGTCGACGGCTGCCTCGGTGATCCGCAGCCGGGTCTCCTCCTCCTGCTCGGCGCGGCGGCGCTTGCGATAGGCCCGTTTCCGGGTTGGCGACATTTGATCGGACATAGCTGTCTAATCAATCTTGACAGATCCGGCAGCGGTGTGCTAGGTTCGCCAAACACTACTGTTCAACGAAAGGAGCAAACCCATGTCCAACACCCCGATCACCGAAGCACTCCGCCGCTTCGACGCGTCGCAAGGTCCCCGCAAGCTCGGCCCCGACGAGGGCGGCTACGTCGACCTGCCGGGCGTTGGCGTCCGCTTCATGATCTGGACCGAGGAGTCCGGCGGCGGCTTCTCGCTGGTCGAGCACCCGATCCGGCCGCGCTATCTCTGCGCGCCGCTCCACAGGCACTCGCGCGAGGACGAGTACAGCTTCGTGCTCGAGGGGCGGATGGGCGCCCTGCTGGGCGACGAGGTGATCTACGCCGAGGCGGGCGACCTGGCGTTCAAGCCCCGTGACCAGTGGCACACCTTCTGGAACGCCGGCGACGAGCCCTGCCGGATCCTGGAGATCATCGCGCCGGGCGGCTTCGAGCACTTCTTCGAGGAGCTGGGTAGCGTCGAAGGCCCACCGACCGACGAGGTGATGGCCGACCTGAGCGCCCGCTACGGGATCGAGTTCGACATGGAGGCGACGGCACGGATCGCCGCGGAGCACGGGCTCACGTTCCCGCCGCTGGAGCAGGCCTAGCGCTGGTTCGCCGCCGATGCCCGGGGCGGGATTCGAACCCGCAACGCCCTTGCGGGCAGCGGCTTTTAAGACCGCTGTCTTTACCAGTTTGACTACCCGGGCTCGGCCATGCTAGCCCGAGCCTCGGGGCTCAGAGCTGGGTGAAGACCGACTTCGTCTCCAGGTAGGCGTCGAGGTTGTGGCGGCCCTTCTCGCGGCCGATCCCCGACGCCTTGTAGCCGCCGAAGGGGACCGAGACGTCGCCGATGCCCCAGTTGTTGATGTAGACCGAGCCGGCGCGCAGCAGCGCGGCGAGCTTGTGGGCCTTGGAGACGTCGCGGGTCCAGACCCCGGCGGCGAGCCCGTACTCGGTGTCGTTGGCGCGCCGGGCGATCTCCTCCAGGTCCTCGAACGGCTGGGCGACGAGCACCGGTCCGAAGATCTCCTCGCGGGCGATCCGCATCTCGTCGGTGACCCCGGTGAACACGGTCGGCTCGACGAAGTAGCCACCGCCGTTGCCGCCCTCGGGCCTGCCGCCGGCGAGCGGCTCGGCGCCCTCGTCGATCCCGGAGTCGATGTAACCGGTCACCCGCCCGTACTGCTCCGCGGAGATCAGCGGCCCGAACTCCGACTCGGGGTCGAGGCCGGGCCCGACCTTGGCCGCGCGCGCGAACTCGGCCAGCTGCTCGACCACCTGGTCGAAGATCTCCGCCTGCACGAACAGCCGCGAGGCGGCGTTGCAGGCCTGGCCGGAGTTCTCGTAGATGCCGAGGAAGGAGCCCTTGACCGCGGCCTCGAGGTCGGCGTCGGGAAGGATGATGTTCGGGCTCTTGCCGCCGAGCTCGAGCGTCACCCGCTTCAGCGCCCGCCCGCACTTGGCGCCGATCTCGCGGCCGACCGCGGTCGAGCCGGTGAAGGCGACCTTGTCGACGTCGTCGTGATCGACCAGCGCCGCGCCGGTCTCGCCGTCACCGGTGAGCACGTTCACCGTCCCCGCCGGGAACCCGGCCTCGAGCGCCAGCTCGCCGAGTCGCAGCGCGGTCAGCGGCGTCTGCTCGGCCGGCTTCAGCACCAGCGAGCAGCCGGCGGCGAGCGCCGGGGCGATCTTCCACACCGCCATCAGCAGGGGGAAGTTCCAGGGCACGATCTGCGCGCAGACCCCGACCGGCTCGCGCAGCGTGTAACAGAACAGGTTCGGGCGCGAGACCGGCAGCGTCTCGCCCTCGATCTTCGTCGGCCAGCCGGCGTAGTAGCGCAGGTGGCCGATCGAGGCGGCGATGTCGCCCTGCGCCGCGGCGAGCGGCTTGCCGTTGTCGAGCGACTCGAGCTCGGAGAGCTGGGCGCCGTTGGCCTTGATCAGCTCGGCGAGGGTGTAGATCATCCCCGCCCGCTTCGAGGGCGAGACCTTGCGCAAGCGGCCCCTCGAAGGCCTCGCGGGCGGCGCCGACCGCGCGCTCGACGTCGGCGCCGCCGGCGTGGGCGACGGCGACGATCGGCTCCCCGGTCGCCGGGTCGATGCTCTCGAAGGTGCGCCCGTCCGCTGCGGCGCAGCGCTCGCCGCCGATCAGCAGCTCGAGCGGGCCATCGTCGATGAAGTTGCGGGCGGCGTCGGAGAGCGCCTCGGCGGTCGCGGTGCTCATATCGGCATCGTAGCCGGGGCCCTGCGCCGCCCGCCCGGGCGGCTTGTCAGGCCGTCTTGACGACTCCGACCAGGTGACCCTCGGGATCGTGGAAGAGCCCGATCTCCACACTGTCCATGACCGTCTCGGGTCCCATCATCCGCGACCCGCCGAGGCTCTCGGCCTTGGCCAGCGCGACCTCGACGTCGGGCACCTCGACGTAGAAGGTGGTGTGGCCCTCATAGCCCTCGGGCCCCGTTCCGACCCCGCCGCCGATTCCGATCCCGTCGGCGTTCGTGTTGCCCTCGCGGGCGACGATCCCGTAGTTGACCGGGTTGTCGGCGTCAATTTCCCACCCGAACAGCTCGGAGTAGTAGCCGTGCAGCTTCTCCGCGTCCTGGGCGATGACCTCGAAGTGGACGACCGGCTGTCCCATGCTCGCTCCTCTCCGCGCCGCCGAAAGCTCGCGCCGACGCGATGGTTCACACCAACACCTACCCCCGCCTTTGGCACCTAAGCGGTGGTTTCGACCTCGGGCGCCCGCTGTGCCGGTCCGGGCGGCTCGCCGCTGCCACCGGCGCCGCGGGCGAGCCCGATCGGCCCGGTCGGGACCCAGCCGTGGTAGCGGCGGACCAGGACCAGCAGCCCGATCAGCCCGACCAGGGCCGAGATCCCACCCGCGTAGGCGACCGTCCCGCGCGGGCCGATCGCCGCGACCAGCAGCCCGCCGGCGGCGAAGGCGCCGAGCTCGGCCGAGTTGCGGATCGCGTTGTAGGCGGCGAAGGCGCGCCCGTGCAGGTGGTCGGGGACGCGGACGTGGATCAGGCTGCGAAACATCACGTTCTTGAGCCCGTGCGCGAGCCCGCCGGCGAACGAGCAGACGAGGTAGAAGCCGAGGCTGAGCCAGAGCGCCGGCAGCGCCAGCCCGGCGCCCTGGACGGCGACCGCGGCGAGCCCGGTCGCGGCGACCGCGCCGGCGGCGACCCGGCGCGAGAGCAGCATCGCGCCGAGCGCCATGCCGACCGTCCAGACCGAGAGCATCAGCCCGTAGACGAACTCGCCGCGGCCGAGCACGTCGGCGACGAAGAACAGCTCGGCGACCCAGACCGCCGACATGAACAGCAGCGAGCCGAAGGCGACGTACATCGCCAGCGCCAGGGTCCGGTCGCCGAGCAGGAAGGCGATCCCGTCGCGGGCGCGGGGCGACTCGCCCTCGGCGGCGGCGACCGGCTCGCGCCGCACCCGCAGCGCCAGCGCCGCGCAGGCGACCGCGGCGAAGGTCGCGGCGTCGACGATCATCGCCAGCTCGAGCCCGCCGGCGCCGTAGAGCAGCGCCCCGACCACCGGCCCGACCCCGAAGCCGATGTAGCGGGCGGTCTCGACGTGCCCGTTCGCCTCCTGGACCCGTTTGCGTCCCGCCAGCGGCGGCACGAGCGCGAACTCGGCCGGCTGGGCGACCGCGAAGACGACCCCGAGCAGCGCCGTCAGCACCAGCACCGGCGCCGTCTCGGTGCTCTGGCCGAGCAGCAGGGCGACGACCGCGCCGACGGCCGAGATCGCGGCCAGCAACCGGGTCGCCTCGAAGCGGTCGACGAGCAGCCCGGCGTGCCCGGCGACCGCGACCGAGGGCCCGAAGAGGCAGATCCACAGCGCCGCGACCGCGAACCCGGAGTCGGTCAGCTCCTTGACCTCGAGCCCGAGGGCGACGATCGCGACCCAGTCGCCGAGCGCCGAGAGGCCGATCGACCCGGCGACGAGCACGAAGTCGCGCTCGCGAAGCAGGCTGCCCGATTTCACGGCGTGAGTATCGCCGCGCGCCGCCGATCACCGCAAGGCGCCGCGGGCGCGCTAGGGGCAGTCGCTTGGTGCCGGCTCGGCCGGGTCGGACTCTGGCGCAACGGCGGCCTCGCTCGCCTCCGCGGCCGCGACAGCGGCCTCGTAGTCGAGTCGCTCCTGCTCGTCGGCGATCCCGTCGCCGTCCTCGTCGGGGTCCTCGGGATCGAGGTCGGCGGGCGGCGGCTCGGGCAGCGGTGCAGGCGCAGGCGCGGGCTCGACGGGCGGCGGCTCGGGGCTCGCCGGCACGCACTCGGGCTCGGCCTCGACCGCGCCGTCTGACTCGACGCTCGGCTCGGGCAGCCCGCCGCCGGGAGTGGCCTCGGCCTCGACGGAGGGCTGCTCGCCGCCCTCGGGCTTTCGCGGCCCGCCCTCGCGGTCGGCCCGGGCGCCCGAGATCTCGGTCGAGATCACCGGCTTCTCACCGTCGGGCTGCTCGGGCTCGCCGTAAGCGGTGATCCTGACGCTGTAGGTGCCCGAGCCGACGTAGGGGACCCAGAGCGTCGTCCCCCCGGCCCCGACCTCGCCGTAGTCGATCACCGAGCCGTCGGCGCGGGTCACGGTCGCCGAGTAGCTGGTCGCGCCGGGCAGCGAGTTGTAGGAGACCTCGAGCGCGCAGGCGATCTCCGAGCCCGCGAGCCCGCAGGAGCCGAGCGAGGTCGAGACCGAGAGCGAGGCCGGGCTCGCGGTCAGCGAGCCCTCCGACGCGGCGAGCGCCGGCAGCGGCACCGCGACGGCGAGCAGGGCGAGCAGCAGGGTTCGCCGCCGACCGGTGATCACTGGCCACCGACCTCGGGGGTGAACGAGCCCGCGATCAGCTCGGCGCCCTCGACCGCGGCGGCCGATGCGTCGGGCTCGACGCTGGTAGCGAGGTAATAGCGGTAGGGGCCGGCGGCGCGCAGGGTGACCTCGTAGGTCGGCTCGCCCGCCGGGGCGTCGGCGGCGAGCACGACCACGGTCCCCTCGGGGGTCGGCGCCGGCACCCGCTCGACCACCCGCGCCGAGCCGGCGAGCTGCTCGAGCTGGCGCAGCGACTGGGTGACGAAGGCCGGGAACTCGAGCCCGGGGTCCTCCTCGATCCACAGGGTGACGTCGGCGCCGCCGTCGTCGGCGACCGCGGCGAAGGTGGCGCCGTTGTCGGGGTCGATCTGCTCCCAGTCGGCGGGCAGGGCGAGGGAGAAGGCCGAGCCGCGGACGAGCTCGGGGTCGCCGCTCGGCGCTCCGCCCTCGCCGCTGGGCTGGGATTCGGAGGCGGGGGCGGAGCTCGCGGCCTGGTTCGGGGGCCCGGGCGGGGCGGGTTCCTCGCCGTCGCCCTGCGCCAGCAGGAGCCCGGCGATCACGAGCGCGGCGGCGAGCGGGATGCTCGCCAGGCGCCAGGCACGGCTCTGCGGGTCGAAGCTCGGCAGCGCGGGCCGCCGGCGCGGCTGCGGAGGCGCCGGGCCCTGAGGGACCGCCGGCTCCTGTGCCGCCGCCGGCAACGGCACCTGCGCCGCCGGCTCGAGCTCGATCTCCTCGACCTGGTCGGTCTCGAACGCCTGCGCGCAGCCGGCGCAGCGCAGCCGGCGCACGGCGCGGGCGGGCACCGTGCCCGGCAAGCGGACCCGGGTCGCCGCGCCGCAGGCGTCGTGGCGCGCCGCGATCACCCGCACGGGCTCGCTCGCGGGCGGCTCGGGAAAGCCGCCGTTCTGGCTCTCATCGGAGAGGGGGGAACGCTCCACGGAATCCTCATCGGGCAGGGTAGGGGAGAGCTTGAACGTGCGAGTCGGGTCGCGGCCGGGGCGCGCGCAGGTCACAGATAGGGACCTGGCGGGATGCGAGAATTGCGCCATGGCGATCGGCGCGATCACGCGCCTGTATCAGCGACTCGGGCGTCGCTACCCGTTCACCTTCCTCGCGATCGAGCTGCAGTCGGCGCTGGTGGTCGTCGCCGGCACCCTGGGCCTGCTGACCTTCTACTACGAGGGCTCGCTGGCGGACTACCTGCTGATCCTCGCGATCACCCTGGTGCTGACCGAGGCAGCGATCATCGCCACCCTGCTCCGCGCCCGGCCGCTGCTGCGCACGGTCAGCGACTGGATCGGCGGCGAGCGCGGGGAGGAGGCGACCGAGCGGGCCTGGGCGGCGGCGGTCAGCATCCCGCTGCACCTGGTCAAGCGCGACCTGCCGGGACCGGTGGTCGCGAGCGCGGTCCCCTCCTGCGTCGCCGGGGTGCTGATCCTCGACCTCACCGGCTGGTCGCTGATCCCGCTGTTCGCCGTCTCGGCGGTCTCGATCGGCTACGGGATGGTGCTCCACTACCTCGCGGTCGAGGCCGGGATGCGGCCGGTCCTGGTCGAGATCAACTCCTGCCTCAGCCCGCCGAAGTCGGCCGACTTCTGGGCCCTGCCGCTGCGCACCAAGCTGTTGGTCTCGCTGCCGCTGATCAACCTGATCACCGGGCTCGTCGTCGCCGCGCTCACCTCCGACGGCGGCGGCGGAGCCAACCTCGGCCTCGACGTGCTGGTCGCGCTGCTGGTCGCGACGACGATCTCGCTCGAGCTCACGGTGATGCTCTCGAAGTCGATCCTGCGCCCCGTCCGCGACCTCGAGCGCGCGGTCGACGCCCTGCGCGAGGGCCGCGACGACGTCTCGGTCCCGGTCACCACCGGCGATGAGCTCGGCGACCTGGCGGCGAGCTTCAACCAGATGGTCGACGGGCTGGCCGAGCGCGAGCGGCTGCGCGAGGCGTTCGGCACCTACCTCGATCGCGAGGTCGCCGAGTACATCCTCTCCGAGGGCTTCGACGAGCAGGGGGTCGAGGTCGAGGTCAGCGTCCTCTTCTGCGACGTGCGCGGGTTCACCGGCTTCGCCGGCGAGCGGACGCCGAAGGAGATCGTCGCCGCGCTCAATCGGCTCTTCGAGGTGATCGTGCCGGTCGTCTCGCGCTACGGCGGCCACGTCGACAAGTTCGAGGGCGACGGCCTGCTCGCCGTCTTCGGCGCCCCGCAGCCGTTCGCCGACCACGCCGACCGGGCACTGGGCGCCGCCTGCGAGCTCGCGGTCGCGATCAACCAGCACGGCGAGGGCGACGGGCTGCGGATCGGGGTCGGGGTCAACACCGGGACCGTGATCGCGGGCGCGATCGGCGGCGCCGGACGGCTCAACTTCAGCGTCATCGGCGGCGCGGTCAACGTCGCCTCGCGGGTCGAGGCCCACACTCGCGAGACCGGCGACGACGTCCTCTTCACCGGCGAGACCCGCGATCGGCTCGTCCGCCGAGAGCAGGTCGAATGGGAGAGCCGCGGCGAGGCGGAGCTGCGGGGCGTTGGCGAGCCGGTGGAATTGTTCGCTCCGCGGCTTGGCGCGGCGGAGACGCCGGAGGCGGCGGCAGTCGATATCGTCCACCGTTGATGGGTCGTTCTCGGGGTTCGGCTTGGTGGGTCGGAGTGGCGCTCGCGCTGGCGGCGCTCGCTGCCCCCGCCGCGGCGGTCGCCGACGGGGGAGCCAAGGCGAAGATCACCCGCAGCGCCGGTGGGATCCCGACGATCGAGGCGAAGAACTGGAAGGGCCTCGGCTTCGGCTACGGCTACGCCTTCGCGCAGGACAACATCTGCACGATCGCCGACACCTATCTGACCTCGGCGGCCGAGCGCTCGCGCTGGTTCGGACCCGACGCCGAGACCCCGGAGGGCTTTACCAACCTCGACAGCGATCTCTTCTACCAGCAGGTCCGCGACCGCGGGATCGTCGAGGAGCTGGTCGCCCAGCCGCCGCCCGCCGGGCCGAAGGGGGCGGTCGAGCAGGGGGTCGAGGGCTACGTCGAGGGCTATAACCGCTACCTGGAGAAGACCGGGGTCGAGAACATCCCCGACTCCCGCTGCGCCGGCGAGCCCTGGGTGCGGCCGATCGACAAGTGGGACGTCTACCGGCGCTTCTACGAGCTCGTGCTTTACGCAAGCTCGGGGGTCGCGATCGACGGCATCGCCGGCGCCCAGCCGCCCGCCGCCGCGCCGCGCCCGGCCGCCTACGAGCGCGCCGAGGCCGCGACCGCCGAGGTCACCGCGGCCGAGCGCGGCGGTGTCGAGGAGCTCGGCGAGGCATTCGACCTCTCCGCCGACATCGGCTCCAACGCCTGGGGCCTGGGGAGCGAGGCGACCGAGTCCGGCGGCGGGATCGTGCTCGGCAACCCGCACTTCCCCTGGGACGGCCCGCGGCGCTTCTATCAGTCCCACCTCGTGATCCCGGGCAAGGTCAACGTCTCCGGGGCGAGCCTGTTCGGCGTCCCGCTGATCCTCATCGGCCACACCGAGAAGCTCGCCTGGAGCCACACGGTCTCGACCGCGTACCGGTTCACGCCCTTCGAGCTCACCCTGGCGCCGGGCGACCCGACCAGCTACCTGGTCGACGGCCAGCCGGTGGCGATGGAGGCCGACGAGGTCACGGTCGAGGTCAAGCAGCCCGACGGCTCGATCGCAGCCCCTGAGCCGGACCCTGTACGGGACCCGCTACGGCCCGATCACGACCTCGATCCAGGGCCAGTCGCTGTTCGGATGGACGCCGAGCACCGCCTTCGCGCTGTTCGACGCCAACGCGGACAACATGCGCATCCTCAACCACTTCTTCGAGACCAACCGCGCCCAGTCGACCAAGGACCTGCTCGCGATCCTGCGCGAGTACCAGGGGATCCCGTGGGTGAACACGATCGCCGCCGACTCCAAGGGGCGGGCGCTCTATGCCGACATCGGCTCGATCCCCAACGTCCCGAACGAGAAGGCGACCGGCTGCTCGGGAACCTTCGGCCAGGTCACCTTCCCGGCCCTCGGCCTGCCGGTGCTCGACGGCTCGCGCTCGGAGTGCGCCCTCGCCACCGACGCCGACTCGCCCGCCGAGGGGATCATGGGCGACTCGCAGATGCCGCTGCTCGAGCGCCGCGACTACGTCGCCAACGGCAACGACTCCTACTGGCTGACGAACCCCGAGCAGCCGCTCGAGGGCTTCGCGCGGATCATCGGCGAGCGAGCGGACCGAGCGCTCGCTGCGGACCCGCCTCGGGCTGAAGATGATCGAGGGCCGGCTCGCCGGCACCGACGGGATGAAGGGCGACCTCTTCACCCGCAACCAGGTCCGCCGGCTGGTGTTCCAGAACCGCCACTACGGCGGCGAGCTGCTCCGCGACCAGCTGGCCGCCTTCTGTCGCGCCAACCCGACCCTGACCGGCTCGGGCGGGCCGGTCGACGTCAGCGCCGCCTGCCCGGCGCTCGAGGGCTGGGACCTGCGGGTCAACCTCGACAGCACCGGGGCGCTGCTCTTCCGGCGCTTCTTGATCAACCTCGGCGGGATCCCGTTCACGACCCCGTTCGACGTCGCCGACCCGGTCAACACGCCGTACGGGCTCGACACCTCCGATCCCGCGGTCGGCACCGCGCTCGCCGACGCGGTCACCGACCTGACCAGCTCCAACATCCCGCTCGACGCCCCCTACGGCGACTATCACTACGAGCTCCGCGGCAGCGAGCGGATCCCGATCCACGGCGGCCTCGGCGGGCAGGGCGTCTTCAACGCGATCGACGCCATCTTCGAGCCCGGGGTCGGCTATGACGACATCACCCACGGCTCGAGCTTCGTCATGGTGACCAGCTTCGAGGGCGGCTGTCCGAAGGACCGCTCGATCCTCACCTACTCGCTCTCGGACAACCCCGAGTCGGAGTTCTACGCCGACCAGACGCGGATGTTCTCGGAGAAGAAGTGGATCAACCCGCCCTTCTGCCCGGGCCAGGTCAAGCGCGCGGCCGAGTCGGTGAAGGTGATCCGCGGCGGGTAGGGTCAGCGCCGGCGGCGCAGCTCCGCCAGCAGCGCCTGCGGGGTGAGGATGCGGACGCCCTGGCTGCTTCCGAGCGGCAGCAGGTGGCGCTTGTTGCCGCTCACCAGCACGTCGACACGGCTTTCGACCGCGCAGGCGAGGATCCGGTCGTCGGCCGGGTTGCCGCTGAGCGGCTCGGCGCGGTCGGGCGCCGCCGGCGTTTCCGCGACGACCCCAGCGAGTTGCGCGTGGAAGGCCTCGATCCGGGCCGGACGCCAGCGTCGCTTGCGCCTCAGCACCCGGAATAGCTCGATCTCGACCAGGTCCGGAACGACGAGCTCGATTCGCCCCCGCTCGGCCAGCGCGAGGATCCGGCGGGGCGGCCCTCCCGCGATCGCGGCCGAGACGAGCACGTTGGTGTCGGGAAGGACCCTCAGGCGTCGGTCGCCCGCCGCTTGACCCTGTCGATCAGGTGCTGGACGTCCTTCGGCGCGGGAACGCCGGCGGCCATCTGCGCTCGCACCTCGTCGACGAGATCCTCGACGTCCTCGGGGCCGATCCCGAGCACCTCCGCCCGGTCCTCCCCGTAGCGGAAGATCTCCTCCCACTCGCGGTCGCGAACGTGCTCGCGCAGCGCCTCGCGAACCAGCTCGCTCTTGGTCTGTCCAGAGCGCCGGGCGACGTCCTCGGTCTGGGACATCAGCTCGTCGGGAATCGAGACGGAGAGGAGCTTTGCCACGCTCATATGACGTTATCATATCCCTTGCTGTCGACCATGGAACCGAGCGTAGGTCCATCGGCGGCACCGGTGGCGCACGCAGCGAGCCGGCTCCGTGGCGAAACAGTCAGCTTTCGTCGTCGCCGACGGCCGGGCGCTCGAGCTCGGCGACCAGGTCGTCGAGCGCCAGCTCCTTGAGCTCGCCCGAGACCGCGTCGAGCTCGGCCTTGCAGAACTCGATCAGCCCCTTCGCCTCGACGCAGAGCCCGAGCGTCTCGCGCAGTTCCGCCTCGCCCGAGTCGAGCCGGGCGATGATCTGCTCGAGCCGCGCGACCGCGGACTCGTAGTTATCTGGGCTGCTCGTCGCTTCCATCTGGGTCCACCTCGGCGCCGACAGCATCGTCGGCGAAGCGGATGACAACCCGCTCGCGCTCGCGCGCCGCGGCGGCGCTGGCGACCGGCTCGCCGGCGCGGTCGGCGACCAGCGCGTAGCCGCGCTCGAGCGTGCGCTGGGGGTCGTGGGCGTTGACCGCGCGCTCGGCGGTGGTGAGCTGGCGCCGCGCCGCGGCGTCGGCGGCGGCGAAGGCGCCGCCCTTGCGGGCGACGACGGTGGCGTGGGTGAGCGCCAGACCCCGCCGGCCGTCGAGCCCGCGCCCGGCCGCGGCCCGCGCCTCGCGCAGGAGCTGGTGCAGGCGGGCGCGCTCGGCGCGCAGCGCCCGGGTCGGCGCCCGCGAGCACTCGCCGAGCCGCTGCGCGCGCCGGGCGATCGCCGCGCCGGCGGCGCGCGAGGTGGCGGCGGTGCGGGCCTGCAGCTCCGACCGCGCGGCGCCGACGTCGACCCGGACCAGCGCCTCGGCGGCGTGGGTCGGGGTCGAGCAGGAGACCGCGGCGACGTCGTCGATCAGGGTGCGGTCGGACTCGTGCCCGATCGCGCTGATCACCGGCAGCCGCAGCAGCGCCACCGTGCGGCAGAGGTTCTCGTCGCAGAACGCCCACAGGTCGGTGAGGCTGCCGCCGCCGCGACAGACGACCGCGACCTCGACCTCCTCGACCGCGGCGAGGTCGGCCAGCGCCCGGGCGATCTCCGGCGCCGCGCGCCGGTTCTGGACCGGGGCGCTCGCCCAGACCAGGGTCCCGCGCCAGCCGCGGCGCTCGAGCCCGGCGAGCAGGTCGGCGCAGGCGGCCGAGCCGCGGGCGCTGACGACGCCGATCGTCCGCGGCAGCAGCGGCCGCGGGAGTTCCTTCTGGGCTTGAGCAGCCCGTCGGCGTCGAGCCGCCGGCGCGCCCGGTCGAGCTGGGCGAGCAGGTCGCCCTCGCCGGCGAGCCGGATGTAGGTGGCGCGCAGGTTGAAGCTCGGCGAGGCGGTCGCGGTGCCCGGGTAGTAGTCGGGCCCGGCGGCGATCACGACCTCGGCGCCGTCGCGAAGCGCGCCCTCGGGGAGCTCGAGCCGGTCGAGCTCGTTGTTCCAGATCGCCACCGGCGCCGCGCCCTCGGCGTCGCGGAGCTCGAAGTAGGTCGAGGCCCGCGCCCGCTTCAGGTTCACCACCTCGCCGATCAGCAGCACCCGCGGCCGCTCGCGGAGGAAGTCGCGAAAGCCCTCCGCCCAGCGCCCGACCGCGAACGGCCCCGGCAGGTCGGGATCGGCGGCCGCGGCGTCGGGGACGACCGCGCCCGGGAGCGGGGTGGAGGAGTCGAAGGCCATCAAGGAGTGGGTCGCATGATCGCGACCCCACCTGACGGCTCAGGCGATCAGCTCGATCTCGGCCTCGTGGCCGGAGCTGCGGGCGAGGCGCGCGTCGGTGGTCAGCAGCGTCGCCTCGAGCAGCTCGGCGAGCGCGACGTAGGCGGCGTCGTAGGCGGTGAGGTTGTGGCGCAGCGACCACACGCGCGATCTGAGCGGAGCGTGGTCGTAGCGGATCGCGCGAATCGTCGCGAGGTCGTCAAGCATCACGTCGAGCGCCGCCCCGTCGACGGCCCCCTTGGCCTCGAGGCCTCGCAGGGCATTCAGCATCTCGAGGTCGAACAGCGCCGGCACGTGGACGGCGAGCTCGTTCTCGATCCGGGTCGCGATCAGGTCGCCGACGCTCTCCTCTCGGCGCAGCACCTCGACGCCCGCGGAGGCGTCGATGACGATCACGGGATCGGCCCGCGGTGCCTGCGGATGATCTCGGCCGCCGAAGGGCCTCCGCTCGTCGGCTCGCGCTGCTTGATCCGCCTGACGAACTCGCGCATGGTCGGTTTGCCGACCAGCCATTCGAGCTCCGAGAGCAGGTAGTCGGAGAGCGAGACGCCCTGCTCCGCTGCCCGCACCTTCAGCTCCCGGTGCAGGTCATCGGGGACGTTGCGGATCTGGATCATCTTCGACATGTGCTCCACATTAGAGCATGTGTAGCCCATGTCAACGCCGCGCTTCATGGCAACCAAGCCTGCCCGAGACCGACGCACCGGTGGCGCGCCAACCGCGCCGAGTTCGCGCCTGAGGTGTGTCTACTCGACGCGCTCGAGGGTCGTCAGGCGCCGTACTTGAACCGGATGTGCTGGTGCTCGCCGTCCTTGCGGCGGGTGCAGTTGGTGCGCCAGACCTCGTCGCCGATCTGCACGTCGCGGCAGCGCCAGCCCTTCGGGTCGTCGACGCCGTGGAAGACGTACTGGTTCGCGGTCCGGCGGGCGACCGAGCAGGCGACGTTGTGGCCCTTCAGGCCCCACCAGCCGGCGCCCTCGTCGAGGCTGCGCCCGCAGTGCACGTCCCAGCCGTGCGAGGGTTCGGCGGCGGCCGGGGAGGCGACCAGGAACGACGCGGCGAGGACGACAAGGACAGCGAACTTGGGCGGTCTCGGCATCGACCCGAGCCTATACCGCCACGGCGATCCGCCGCCGCACGATCCAGTCGCCGACCAGCGACCCGAGCGGGCCGCCGGTGACCAGGACGATCAGCGGATACCACCAGCCCCAGCGCTGCTCGACCGCGCCCGCGACGCAGAGGTAGAGCAGGGCGACGAAGCCGAGCCCGTGGATCGGGCCGAGCACGTGCACGGCGCTCTCGCGATCGCTGAACGAAGCCCAGAGCAGGACGCCGAGCAGCAGCGCGTCGGCGATCGCGACCACCGCGATCACGTTCAGCCGCCGCATCGTCTCCGCCCGCTCGGCCTCGCTCGCCGGCGGCGGGTTCGTCGTCAGCGAGCTCCAGAGCCCCATCGGGGCGGACAGCTTAGGGAGGGCTCCAGGGTGGTCCGAGCCGTTTCCGCGGCTCGGCCACCGGGTAGACGCTGCGCAGCGATGAGCCGCCTGCGCTACCTGAACCCGTGCCTGATCCGTTCCGTCGCCCGCGACGTCCGCCGCGCCGCGGGCGGGGGCGGGCCGAAGCGGCTGCGCCTGGTCAGCGTCGGCCACCCGGCGGGACTCGTGATCCCGTCCTCGACGGTCACGCTCGAGGTCGAGGCCCGCGACGGGACCAAGACCCGCTTTACCCCTGAGCTGCCGGTGCCCTGGCCGTATGCGTGGAGCTGGCGCCTGGCGCGGTTGCTCAGGGTGCCGCTGGTCAGCTCGGTCGAGCCTGAGGATCTGAGCGTCTCCGTCGCGGTCCCGCGCCGCGGCTGAGCGATAGGCTCGGGTCGCGATGGCGACCACCGAGGAGAGCGCCCGCGCCGAGGGCGCCGGCGGCGAGGCGGCGAGCGGCCCAGTCCACGGCGGCAAGCTGGTCACCCGGGCGCTCAAGGCCCGCGGCGTCAGCCACCTGTTCACCCTCTCCGGCGGCCACCTGTTCTCGATCTACGACGGCTGCGTCGCCGACGGGATCGAGCTCGTCGACACCCGCCACGAGCAGGCGGCGGCCTGGGCGGCCGAGGGGTTCGCGAAGGCGACCCGCAAGCCCGGGATCGCGGCGCTCACCGCCGGCCCCGGGGTGACCAACGGGATGAGCGCGATGGCGGGGGCGAAGTTCAACCGCTCGCCGCTGGTCGTGCTCGGCGGCCGCGCCGGCGAGGGCCGCTGGGGCTCGGGCTCGCTGCAGGAGATCGACCACCTGCCGTTCGTCGCGCCCGGTGACCAAGTCGGCCGAGACGGTCAAGGACACGGGCGAGATCCCGGCCGCGACCGCGCGCGCGATCGACGCCGCGATGAGCCAGCCCAGCGGCCCGACCTACGTCGACTACCCGCTCGACGTCGTCTTCATGGAGGGCGAGGGCGAGGTGCCGGCGGCGCCCGACGCGCCGGCGAGCCGGCGCCGAACCTCGAAGAGGCGGCGAAGGCGCTCGCCGAGGCCGAGCGGCCGGTGATCATGGCCGGGACCGGCGTCTACTGGTCGCGCGGCGAGGACGAGCTGCGCGCGCTCGCCGAGGCGCTCGGGATCCCGGTGTTCCTGAACGGGATGGGGCGGGGGTGCCTGCCCGCCGACCACGAGCTCTGCTTCTCGCGGGCGCGCGGCCAGGGGCTGAAGGGCGCCGACGTGGCGCTGATCATCGGCGTCCCGCTCGACTTCAGGCTCGGCTTCGGCGGCAGCTTCGGCGAGGAGACGAAGCTCGTCTGGCTCGACGAGTCGCCCAACGAGCTGACCGCCAACCGCCGGCCCGAGATCGAGCTGGTCGGCGCGATCGCGCCGACCCTGGCGGCGATCCGCGAGGCGGCGGCGTCGGCGGGCGGCTCGCCCGACCGCACCAAGGACTGGGTCGCCTCGCTGCGCGAGACCGAGGACGAGAAGCGCGCCGCCGAGCAGGAGGAGCTCAACGACGACCGCGCCCCGCTTCACCCGCTCCGCGTCTACAAGGAGCTCGGCGAGGTGCTCGACCGCGACGCGATCGTGATCGGCGACGGCGGCGACTTCGTCTCCTACGCGGGCCGCGTCGTCAACACCTACGAGCCCGGCTGCTGGATGGACCCCGGGCCGTACGGCTGCCTCGGCGCCGGCCCCGGCCAGGCGATCGGCGCCAAGGCCGCCCACCCCGACAGACAGGTCGTCTGCCTGCTCGGCGACGGCGCCTTCGGCTTCTGCGGCCTCGAGTTCGACACCATGGTCCGCCACGACCTCCCCGTCGTCGGCATCATCGGCAACAACGGCATCTGGGCCCTCGAATACCACCCGATGAAGTTCCTCTACGGCTACCAGGTCGCCGCCGAGCTCCGCCCCGCGACCCGCTACGACGAGGTCGTCCAGGCGCTCGGCGGCCACGGCGAGCTCGTCCACCACCCGACCGAGCTCCGCCCGGCGCTCGAGCGGGCGTTCGCGAGCGGCAAGCCGGCGCTGGTGAATGTGCTGACGGATCCTGAGGTGGTGTATCCGCGGAAGGCGGTGTTGGCGTAGACGGGAGCTCGCCGGGCTCATAACCCGGAGGTCGTGGGTTCAAATCCCACCCCCGCTATGTCTCTCGCTACCACGCTCGAACCCTCCGTTTGGAGGGCTTTCGCGTCCTCGAAGGCGTCGCGACGGCCTCCGACACGGTCGCGGAGAGCTCGACCCGCCGCTCGACCTTGTCGTAGGCGATCTGCAGGTCGAATGACGCGAACACCTCCGCCGCTTAGCAGTACGTAACTGAATCAAGAACAGCAGGCGCCCCCCCCCCCCCCCCCCCCGTATTGCTCTCGGTGCTCGACAACGCCGCGCTCCGAGCCGTGGGTCCTCCCGCCCCTGCAGCACTACCGCGACGCGGTCGAACCTCTGCCTGATGGAGCCTCGACGTGCTGGGCTCACCGCCGAGCGTCGCCAGTCGCCGCCGCGCTGCGAGCCGTCAGCCGGGAGCGACCTCGACACGCCAGGGCGCGGGTGAGCACCGACGACGCCACGGCGAGGCCGACCGCATCGCTCGTGGCCCGAGCCGGGCCGAGGGGCCGACCGTGGATCGATCGGGCACCGTCTATCGTACGAAGTCGTGCCAGCCGAGGTTCCGGGTGTCGTGGGGAGGGAGGCACCTCCGGGGTCCAGCGGCGCGCCGGTGCCTTCGGCTCACCCAGCTCGACGGTCTGCGAGCGCTCCTGCTGGCCGGCGTCATGACCAACCACATCGTGTGGGTGGCGCCGTACTGGCTCGGCGCGCTGATCCCGGGCGCCTGGGTCTGCCTGGACGTGTTCTTCATCCTGAGCGGCTTCTTCATCGGCACCTTGCTGCTCAACGAGATCGACAAGACCGGGGCGATCAGGTACCGGCCGTTCGTGGTCTCCCGGCTGTTCCGCATCTATCCCGCGATGTTCCTCACGATCATGGTCTCCACCGCCTTCCTCGTGCGGGACCACTTCGACGCCACCGAGTCTCGCCAAGCCCGTGCTCACCAACCTCGTGTTCGTGTTCAACTGGCCGTTCGGCTTCGACTGGGGGTGGCAGCGGGACTACAGCATCCTCTACACGCTCGGCATCGAGTTCCAGTTCTACCTGCTGCTCCCGCTGCTGATGATCGCCCTCCTCAAGCTGCGGGCATCGCGGTCGGTCTGGCTGACCACCGTGCTGGTGATCATCGCCGCATCGGCGCTCACCCGAGCCCTCATGTGGCACGGGCCGCAGACGTTCCCCGGTCCGTACTCCGAGCACCCACACCCGCCTCGACAACCTCTTCATCGGGGTGCTCGCTGCCCTGCTCCTGCACTGGGGGTGGATCGGTCGCCGCGTGTCGACCGTGCTGAGCGTGCTCGTCCTGCCCGCCATCGCCTACCTCATCTGGGTGCTGTTCACCAGCAGCCTGATCGACCCCGGCCTGTACCACTGGAAGATGGCGGTGACCGGGTGGACGGCGGTGATCATCGTCCTGTGGCTGGTCACGCACGCCACGCATCCGGCCTCGCGGGTGCTGGGGTGGAAGCCCATCGCGCTGATTGGCGAGATGTCGGTTCGTGCCGGGCCTCTGGCACTACCCCATCTACATGTACGCGACTCGGCACTTCGAGATGTCCGAGCGCCAGCGGGTGATCGCGGTGGTCGCGCTCACGCTCGGCCTGTCCTACCTGACGTTCCGGTTCCTCGAGCAGCCGATGAACCGGGTGCGACGCCGGTTCGTCCGGCCCGGGGTGACGCCGAAGCCGGCTCCGGAGATGGCCACCACCGGCGTCGACTGACCGACGGCACCGTGGAGGGCTGCCGGCCAGGTGGCGTCAGC
>CAVVME010000003.1:517500-1669942 GCA_963749365.1 uncultured Solirubrobacterales bacterium | reverse complement strand
TAGGGTTCTTGCCATGCGAATCGCCCTGCTGATCATCACCATCATCGTCCTCGGCTCGCTCGGCCTCGGCGCGTGCGGCGGCGATGACGACGATCAGCCTGCCACGGTCACCGAGACGACGACCGAGCAGACCACAACCTCGACCTCTACGACAACGACCGAGGACGAAGGCGACGACCACGGCGGCGATCGGCAGGACGACGATGACGGAGGCGACGATGACGACGCGGTCGGCTCCGATGACGTCGGGGGCGGCTACTAGACGCGGTCGCCGAACGCCGGTACGGGTCCCCCGAGCCTAGGAGGGGCGAACGCGGGTCTCGCCACTGAGCTGGTAGTTGACGTACCAGGCGACGTGACGGGCAGCGTGCATGCCCAACGTCCATGGGGCGAGCAGGCGATTCATCTCGCTAACCCTATCCGGATCAGCGGCGAAAAGGTTCGCGGTCCGTGCCATTTCCGCTCTGACCGGTAAAAACGCGATCCTCTTGCGATCGCCGTCCGCTTCATCGACAGCTCGTCGGGCCCCGAGCGGCCTCCGGAGCACGGGACCGACTCACCCGCGGCACTCGCCCGGGCCCTGCTCATCTTCGAGGCCGAGTTCGAGGCCCAGCGGCCGGAGGCGATCGTGCTCACCGATGCTTCCGAGACGGCGCTCGCCGCGGCCCTGGTGGCGGCGAAGCTGTTGATCCCGGTGCGCGCGACCGAGGACGCAATCGAGCCCGCAGGCGTGAACGCGGACCTGATCGCGCAGCTCGCCGACGCCTACACTCCCTCCGCATGAAGGTGGGAATCATCGGGCTCGGCTACGTCGGCCTGCCGCTGGCGGTCGCCTTCGCCGACGCCGGTCACGACGTGGTCGGCGTCGACACCGACTCGTCGCTGATCGAGGACCTGAAGGCCGGAAGGACCCGGGTCGAGGACGTCACCGGCGAGCGGCTCGCGCGGCTGGCGCCGCGGTTCGCCCCTGGAACCGATCACCGGCCGCTGGCGGAATGCGACGCGGTCCTGATCTGCGTCCCGACGCCACTCGCAAACCAGCGCGAGCCCGACCTCTCCCACATCGCCGCTGCCGGGCGCGCGCTCTCGGAGATCCTCCGCGAGGGACAGCTCGTAGTGCTCGAGTCGACCACCTACCCCGGCACCACCCGCGAGCGGCTGCAGCCGATCCTCGAGGAGTCGGGGTTGGCGGCGGGAACGGACTTTCATCTCGCCTTCTCGCCCGAGCGGATCGACCCGGGCCGCGGCGACGACATCATTCGCACGACGCCGAAGGTCGTCGGCGGGCTCACCGACGCCTGCCGCGATTGTGCCGCCGAGGTCTACGGCGAGATCTGCGACGAGATCGTGCTCGTCTCGACGCCCGAGGCGGCGGAGATGACGAAGCTGCTCGAGAACATCTTCCGCTCGGTCAACATCGCGCTCGTCAACGAGCTCGCCGTGCTCTGCGACCGGATGGAGATCGACGTCTGGGAGGTCGTCGAGGCGGCGGCGACGAAGCCATACGGGTTCATGTCGTTCGAGCCCGGGCCCGGGATGGGCGGCCACTGCCTGCCCGTCGATCCGTTCTACCTCGCCTTCAAGGCGCGCGAGTACGACTTCCCGGCCGAGTTCGTCGAGCTGGCCGGGAAGGTCAACCAGCATCAGCCCCGCTTCTGCGTCGAGCGGATCGTCCGGGCGCTCAACGACGCCGGCAAGCCGGTCCGCGACTCGCGCGTGCTCATCCTCGGCGTCTCCTACAAGGCCGGAATCGGCGACCTGCGCGAGTCGCCGGCGCTGAAGATCGTCCATCTGTTGCGCGAGCTCGGCGCCGAGCTCACCTACACCGACCCGCACGTGGACGAGGTGGCCGAGCTCGGGCTCACCTCGCTGCCGCTCGAGCAGGCGCTCGCCGACTGTGACGTCGCCTGCATCATCACCGCTCACGAAGCGACCGACTACGAGCGCGTGGTCGCCGAGGCGCCGCTGGTGGTCGACTTCCGCGGCGCCACCCGTGGGATCACCGCCGAGAACCTGATCCGGCTCTGACATGCTCGGTCTGGGCCGACGCCCCGAGCGTGGAGCGGACCGTCTCACGCTTGGCCTCGCTGTTGCCGCACTCGCCACGGCCGGGTCCGTGGTCGCCGGCGAGCTGCTGCGCCTCGCCAGCCGCCGGCGCTCGGATGCCGACTCGCCGGCCGGGGTGCTCGACAGCGCCGAACAGGCCTTTGTCGTCGCTGGTGAGGCCGCCCAGGACACGGTCGCCGTCGCGATCGAGGGATACGACGCGACGCCCCGCCACGAGACGGTCCTGTTCAACCTGCTCAGCGGCTTTCTCGGCGGCTTCGCCCTGGTCCGGACCTCGACGATCGGGATCCGCGCCGGGTGGTGGCCGTTCGGCAACGTCGAGCTCGGCGGCCGCCACATCCATCACTTCGTCCCCGGGATCCTGCTCGCCTTCGCCAGCGGCGCCGGCGCCCTGCTGACCCGCTCCGAGGGCCTTGAGACGACGCTCGCCTTCCCCTTCGGCGCCGGGGTCGGGCTGACCTTCGACGAGGCCGCGCTGCTGCTCGACCTCGAGGACGTCTACTGGAGCCGAGAGGGCCTGCTCAGCGTCCAGGTCAGCCTCGGGATGTCGGCGCTGCTCGGCGCGACGATCATCGCCCTGCGCATGCTTCGCCGCGGCGAGCGGCGATCGGCCGCGCGCGGGCTGATCCCCGAGCTCGAGTCCGACCAGCTGCCGATTCCGGGAGCCGTCTGAGCCGGGGATCGCCCGGATGCCGGCTCACGGCCGACCGAACCCGGCGCGATCAGCCGCGCGGCACGCGGTAACGGCCGAAGAGCTCGCCGCTCGCGCCGTCAGCCAGCAGCCAAGCGAGCTCGAGCGGGCGCTCGAGCTCGCTCAGGCCGACGACCAGCCCGGGCCCTGCGCCCCCGGCGAGCTTCGGCGCATGGGTGACGAACAGCTCGTCGACGACCCCGGCGTCGAGCAGCTGGCCGTGCAGACGCGGCCCGCCCTCGCAGAGCAGTGCCCGCACCCCGAGCTCGCGGCGCAGGTGCTCGAGCAGCGCCCGCAGGTCGACCCCGCCCTCCTGGCGCAGCACCTCGACCGCGGTCGGGGTCTCGGGCGGGTCGACCTCCGAGGAGGTGCAGATCAGGCACCGTCCGACGCCCTCGGTGAACAGCGGCGCGTCCCAGGGCAGGTCGAGCCGTCCGGAGACGATCACCACCAAGGGGTCGGCCGGCAGGCCCTCGCGCTCGCGGCGCTCGCGCTTGGCGGGGTCGGCGATCACGCGCCCGTAGCGCTCGGCGCGCATCGTCCCGGCACCGATCATCACCGCCTCGACGCGCGTCCTCAGGCCGACCAGCAGCGCGGTGTCGGTCGCCGTCCCGATCGGCCCCGAGCGGCCGGCGATCGTCGCGTGACCGTCGAGGGTGAGCGCGAAGTTGGTGATCAGATACGGGCGATCCCGGGGCGCCAGCGGGACGAGGTCGAGCGTGGCGACCTGGTCGGCGACCGTGGTCTCGCCGCGCTCGGGCAGCAGGCGCTCGACTCGCGCGGTCAGCGCTGTCCCTCGATCGCGTCGAGATGAGCCACGTTCTGACGGTCGGAGCTCTCGGTCGAGGGCTCGGCCGCGAACCATGCGTCGAGGATCTCCTCCAACGCCGCCTCCGAGGTCGAGCGCAGACTCAGCGCCAGCACGTTGGCGTCGTTCCAGCGCCGGGCGCCGTCCGCGGTCGGCGCGTCGGCGCACAGCGCCGCCCGGATCCCGGCGACCTTGTTGGCGGCGATCGAGGCCCCGGTGCCGGTCCAGCAGCAGACGATCGCCTGATCGGCCCCCCCGGCCACGACCTCGCGCGCCGCCGCCTCGCTCGCCCAGGCCCAGTCGTCGCGATCGCCCTCGCGCAGCGCCCCGAGCGCGATCGGGTCGTGGCCGCGCCGGCGCAGCTGCTCGAGCACCGTCGTCGCGATCCCCACCCGCTCGTCGGCTGCAACCGCGATCCGCATCCCGGGAAGGTTAGAGTCGCGGCCGATGGTCGACCCCGCGACCCTGAGCGCTCCCGGATTTCCGCGCATCGCCGACTACGGGATGCTCTCGGACTGCCACACGGGTGCCCTCGTCGCTCCCGACGGCACGGTCGAGTGGCTGTGCGTGCCTCGCTTCGACTCGCCGAGCATCTTCGGGGCGCTGCTGGACCGCGGCGCGGGGCGTTTTCGGCTCGGCCCGCACGAGACCGTCCCGGTCGCCCGTCGTTACGAGCCAGGCACCAACGTGCTCGAGACCACCTGGGCGAGCGAGACCGGCTGGCTGGTGGTCCGCGACGGGCTCTCGATCGGTCCCTGGCGCGACCGCAGCGACGACCCGCACACCCGCCCGCCGCCCGACCTCGACGCCGAGCGGGTCCTGGTTCGGGTCGCCGAGTGCGTCCAGGGCGAGGTCGAGCTCGAGCTGATGTGCCATCCGGCCCCCGACTACGGCCGCGCCGGCGTCAACTGGGAGCTCGCCGAAGGACGGCACCGCGCGCTGACCGAGGTCGAGGGCGGCTCGGGCCTGGTCTTGAGCACGGACCTCAACCTCGGCGTCGAGCACCAGCGCATCGAAGCCCGCCACCGCATGGTCGAGGGCGAGAAGCGCTTCTGCGCCCTGGCCTGGGGCGCGGATCCGCTGCCGCCCGAGACGGTCGAGGACGCGGTCGGCCGGCTCGACGAGACGGCCGAGTACTGGCGCCGCTGGCTCGCCGCGGGCGAGTTCGCCGACCACCCGTGGCGGATCTACCTGCAGCGCTCGGCTCTGGCCCTGAAGGGGCTCAGCTACGCGCCCAGCGGGGCGATGGTCGCCGCGCTCACCACCTCGCTGCCCGAGACACCGGGCGGCGAGCGCAACTGGGACTACCGCTACTGCTGGATCCGCGACGCCACCTTCACCCTCTGGGGGCTGCACGTGCTCGGCCTCGACGCCGAGGCCAACGACTTCGCCCGCTTCATCGGCGACGTCTGCTTCGCGCACGGCAACAAGCTCCAGATCATGTACGGGATCGGGACCGAGCGCGAGCTGACCGAGAGCACGCTCGACCACCTCTCCGGCTATGGCGGAGCGCAGCCGGTGCGGATCGGAAACGGCGCCTTCGACCAGCAGCAGAACGACGTCTACGGCGCGCTCGTCGACTCGCTCTATATCCACGCCAAGGCCAATCGCGAGATCCCGGCCCAGGTCTGGCCGATCGTCGCCGAGCAGGTGGAGACGGCGTCGAGGGCGTGGCGGGAGCCCGACCAGGGGATCTGGGAGGCCCGCGGCGCCCCCAAGCACTACGTCTCCTCGAAGCTGATGTGCTGGGTCGCCGCCGACCGCGGCGCGCGGCTCGCCGAGCGCCGCGGCGATGACGAGACGGCGGCGCGGTGGCGGTCGACCGCCGAGGAGATCAGGGCCGAGATCCTCTCTCGCGGCGTCTCCGAGCGCGGCGTCCTGCGCCAGCACTACGACACCGACGCGCTCGACGCCTCGACCCTGCTCGCGCCCCTGCTCCGCTTCCTGCCGCCCGATCACGAGGTGATCCGCGCCACCGTGCTCGCGATCGCCGAGGAGCTCACCGACCACGGCCTGGTGCTCCGCTACCGGGTCGAGGAGACCGAGGACGGGCTGCACGGGGTCGAGGGCACGTTCACGATCTGCTCCTTCTGGCTCGTCGCCGCGCTCTCGGAGATCGGCGAGGCCGAACGCGCCCGGGCGCTGTGCGAGAAGCTGCTCTCGCTCGCCGGCCCGCTCGGCCTCTACGCCGAGGAGATCGAACCGCGCAGCGGCGCCCACCTGGGCAACTTCCCGCAGGCGTTCACACACCTGGCGCTGATCAACGCGGTCGCCCACGTCGTCGCCGACGAACAGCGCGAGGGCGGCCGGCCGAAGATGACCGGCGTGTTCACCGAGCTGCGCCGCGACCGCTGAGCGCGGGCTGTGGTTTGATCGAAGCGTGTCGGCGGCTCAGTGGATGCTGCTCGGACTCGGCGTGGCGCTGCTCGCCTGGCTCGGCGTCGTGCTGGCGCTGGTCGCGCTCGGCCGTCGCGAGGACGCGAGAGCGCTGGCCGGGTTCATCCCCGACTGCGTCGTCCTGCTGCGACGCCTGCTCGGCGACGATCGTGTCCCCCGTCGCCGCAAGCTCGTGCTCGTCGCGCTGGCGGCGTATCTCGCCACGCCGATCGATCTGGTGCCCGACCTGATCCCGGTCGCCGGACAGCTCGACGACGCGATCGTCGCGGCGCTCGCGCTCCGGTTCGCTCTGCGCTCGGGTGGCCCCGAGCTCCTGCGCGAGCACTGGCCGGGCCCGCCTCGGTCGCTGGCGGTGGTAACCAGGGTCGCGTGGGGCGGCCCTGGCTGAGCGTCGTCGGCGACCGGCCGGCGCTCGACGCGTTTGTCCCGGAGAGCGAGAGCAAGGCGTCATTCTGCGAGCCAGCCGAACTCGCGCCCGGCGATCCGCTCGAGCTCGGCGACGTCGTCGCCCAGCGCCGCCTGGAGGCGGCGGCGCAGCTCCGGGTCGAGCTCGGGCTTCGGGGCGGCGCCGGTGTCGGGGTCGTGGACGAGTCTCTCGACCATCCAGCGCAGCGACTCCGGCAAGCGGTCGAAGTTGCGATCGACGGCGCGCAGCCCAGGCAGGCGCACGGCGCGGTCCATGAGCCGGAAGCCGCCGGTCCCCTTGCCGCTGCCGGTCTCCCACTCGCGCTCGAACTGCTCGGAGCTGAACTCCGGGTCGACGCCGCAGAACGCGAACACGTCACGCAGCGTGGCCTCGCGCTCGCTCGCCAGCTCCTCGTTGTCGACGATCAGGATCCGCTCGCGCGCGAAAGCCCTCAGGTAGGGCTCGAGCTGCATCGCGTGGCGGCTGCGCGCGATGTAGGCCGAGTCCGGCTCGGCGAGCGCCCGCTCGAGCGGGCGGGACTCATAGCCTCCGCCGACGTTGTGCAGGTAGTGGGAGAGGATGCGCTCGATCGGATCGCGGACCATGTAGATCAGCCGCGCATCGCCGACCAGCTCGGCCATCCGCTCAGCAACCCCGGCAAAGCGGGGCAGATTCGTGTAATGCGGCGAGCTCTCGCCGCGGACCGCGGCGGAGCGGTCGAAGTGGCTCGCGTACCACTCCGCCCCCAGCTCCCAGTTGAGCTCGGCGACGAAGAAGTTGAGCTCCTTCGGTCGCGACATCGCGATCTCCGGGTGCAGGGCGAGGTAGTGGTGAAGGCTGGTGGTCCCGCATTTGAGCCCGCCGATCACGATCAGATTCGGAAGCGCCCCCCGGCGCTCGGCGCGGCGGCGCCGACGAACGAGCTTGCGCCGCTCGGCGGCGAAGCGCTCGTGGGCGCGCGCGACCATCGCCTCGTCGGCGGGGTCCGCGATTACCGTCGAGGGCGGCTGGGCGTCGCGTCCGGGCCGACCGGGCTCAGCCGCCGGCACCGAGCTTCTTTGCCGCGTCGCGGAGGTTGCGCACCTCCGCATCGGGCTTCTTTCGCCCGTCGAGCTTCTCGCCGTGGCGGTTGACCCAGATCACCGGCACGTTCATCTTCAGCAGCGGCGCCACGTCGGCGTCATAGCCGCTGCCGATGTGCAGCCAGCCCTTCTTGCCGCCGATCCGCCGCGCCCCCTCCTTGAAGTGGGCCGGGTCGGGCTTGTAGCTGCGCACCTGCTGTGCGGTGACGACGAGGTCGAGATCGGTGCGAAGGTGCCGACGCGAGACGCCGAGCAGCTTGTCGTCGATGTTGGAGATAATTCCGAGCTGGTAGCGCTTGCCGAGCCGGTCCATCGCCGCGTTCGCCTCTCGAAAGGGGAGCCAGCGGGCGACGCTGTCGGGCACGAACTGCGCCCGCGAGGGCTCGAGCTCCCAGCCGATCTCACCGGCGACCTTGACCGCGGTCCGCCGCAGGACCTCGGCATAGAGCTCGTACGAGCCGGCCATGATCTCGGCCTGGACCTCGAGGAAGCGGGCGATCAGCTTCTGCTCGTCGAACGAGAACCCGTCGCGCTCGGCCTCCTTCGAGAACCCGTCCAGGATCCCCTTCTCCGAATCGATCAGGGTGCCGTAACAGTCGGTGGTCACCCAGTTGATGTCTTTGAGCTTCGGAAGCGCCATCGTCCCAATTGGTTCGCGGCGCGGCATTATGCCTGTCGGATAGGCTCCGCGCCCCGCCGGGACCATGGATCTACTCGAGTACCAGGGCAAGCAGCTGTTCGCCGAGCACGGCGTCGCGGTCCCCGACGGGCGCCACGCGGCGACGGTCGAGGACGCCGTGGCGGCGGCGAACGAGGTCGGCTACCCGTGCGTGGTCAAGGCCCAGGTCGCGATCGGCAAGCGCGGCAAGGCGGGCGGGATCAAGGTCGCCAAGGACGAGGCCGAAGCCCGGGCTCACTCGGAGGCGATCCTCGGGATGGACATTCGCGGCCTCACCGTCCACGACCTCTGGATCGAGCAGGCCTCCGAGATCGAGGCCGAGTACTACGCCTCGATCATCCTCGACCGCTCGGCGAAGAAGCTGCTCGCGATGCTGTCGCGGATGGGCGGCATGGACGTCGAGGAAATGGCCGAGACCGACCCCGACGCGCTGATCCGCCGCCACCTCGAGCCCGACCGCGCCTTCGATCTCGCCCAGGCGCACGAGATCGCCGTCGACGCGGGGATCGACGAGGACGTCACCGACCAGGTCGCCGAGATGCTGGTCAAGCTGGCGCAGGCCGCGGTCGCCGAGGACGCGACCCTGATCGAGGTCAACCCGCTCATCGTCACTGGCGATCGGCGTGTGATCGCGCTCGACTCGAAGGCGACGATCGACGGCAACGCCCTCTTCCGCCATCCCGAGCTCGCCGAGCTGAGCGACAAGTCGGCCGAGGACCCGCAGGAGGCAATGGCCAAGGAACGCGGGCTGACCTACGTCAAGCTCGGCGGCAACATCGGCATCCTCGGCAACGGCGCCGGGCTCTGCATGTCGACGCTCGACGTCGTCGCCCAGGCGGGTGGCAGCCCCGCGAACTTCCTCGACGCCGGAGGTGGCTCGAAGGCCGAGGCGATCGTGGATGCGCTCGAGGTGATCACCTCGGACCCGAACGTGACCGGGATCCTGTTCAACATCTTCGGCGGCATCACCCGATGCGACGAGATCGCGAAGGGGATCATCGAGGCCTCGAGCCGGATCGAGATCTCGGTGCCGTTCGTGGTCCGCCTCGACGGAACCAACTCCGAGCAGGGGCTCGGCATCCTCGCCGAGGCCGAGCTGCCGAACCTGCACGTCGAGCAGACGATGCTCGGCGCCGCGCAGGCGATCGTGGAGCTCGCCGGCCCGTGAGCTTGCGAACGACGCGCGACGAGCGACGAGCGACGAAGCCATGAGCATCATCGTCGACACCGAGACGAAGCTGGTCGTCTCCGGCCTCACCGGCCGCGAGGGCAGCTTCCACGGGCTGCGTAACCGCGACTACGGGACCGATCTCGTCGCCGGCGTCACCCCCGGCAAGGGCGGCCAGGACGTCGACGGCGTGCCGGTCTTCGACGCGATCGGGGAGGCGGTCGCCGAGCGCGGGGCCAATACCTCGATGATCTTCGTCCCGGCGCGCTTCGCCGCGCCGGCGATCGAGGAGGCGATCGAGGCCGGGATCGGCACGGTGATCGCGATCACCGAGGGAATCCCGGTGTTCGACATGCTGCGGGTCTACTGGCGCGCACGCGAGGCGGGGGTGCGGCTGATCGGTCCCAACTGCCCCGGCGTCCTCTCCCCGGGCAAGGCGAACGTCGGCATCATCCCGGCGCAGTTCTTCGACGCGGGCCCGATCGGGGTCGTCTCGAAGTCCGGCACCCTGACCTACCAGATCGGCAACGAGCTCAAGCAGGCCGGGATCGGCAACTCCTCGATCGTCGGCATCGGCGGCGACCCGATCATCGGCTCGGACTTCATCGACGTGCTGACCCTGTTCGAGCAGGACCCGGAGACCGAGGGGATCGTGATCGTCGGCGAAATCGGCGGTGACGCCGAGGAGCGGGCCGCCGAGTTCATCGCCGAGTCGGTGAGCAAGCCGGTGGTCGCCTACATCGCCGGCTTCACCGCCCCGCCGGGCAAGCAGATGGGTCACGCGGGGGCGATCATCTCCGGCTCCTCGGGCACCGCGGAGGCGAAGAAGGTCGCGCTCGAGGCCAAGGGCGTGCGGGTCGGCAAGAGCCCGACCGAGACCGCCGAGCTCGCGGTCGAGGCGATCAGAGCGCTCGGCTGACCGTTGCTAAGGTCGGCCCGATGGCCGCCGACCTGATCAGCTTCGCCCGCGGCGCCCCGAGCGCCGACATTCTCCCCGCCGAGGCGGTGCGTGGCGCGGCCACCACGGCCCTGGCGGAGGACTGGGAGCGAGCGCTCTCCTACGGCACCGGGATCGGACACCCCGGCCTCTGTGAGTGGATCGCCACCGAGCTGCACGGAATCGACGCCGATCGGGTGATGGTCACCAACGGCTCGATGGAGGCGGCGGCGCTGCTCTTCCGCTACATGGTCGACCCCGGCGACCGGGTGATCGTCGAGCAGCCGTCCTATGACCGCACCCTGTTGCTGCTCGGGCGCAGCGGGGCCGAGATCGTCGGCGTGCCGCTGGAGCCCGACGGGATCGACATCGACGCCCTCGAGCGCGAGTTGGCCGCAGGGCCGGTGCGGCTTGCGCACGTGATCCCGAACTTCCACAACCCCGCCGGCTGCACGCTCTCCGAACACAAGCGCGAGCGGCTGGTCGAGCTGGCCGCCGAGCACGGCTTCACCCTGTTCGAGGACGACCCCTACCGGTTGATCAGCTTCGACGCCGCGGAGCTGCCGACGATGCTCTCGCTCGACCGCAGCGAGCGGGTGATCCACGCATCTTCGTTCTCGAAGACGGTCAGCCCCGGGGTCCGAGTCGGCTATCTGGCAGGGCCGGCGGAGCAGATCGCAACGCTCGCCAAGCGCGGCGGCGAGCATTACATCTCGCCCAACATGCTCGCCGGGTCGGTGGTGCTGGAGCTCTGTCGCTCGGGCGCGCTGGGCGACAACATCAGCTTCGTCAACGACGCCCTTCGCCGGCGCCGCGACGCGCTCGTCGCCGCGCTCGGCGCCCACCTTCCCGAGGCCCGCTTCGTCGTTCCCGAGGGTGGTTACTTCCTCTGGCTCGATCTTCCCTCCGGGCACGACACTCGGGCGGCGCTGGAGGTCGCCAAGCGCGACGGCGCCACCTTCGTCGCCGGCCCCGACTTCATGCTCGCGGGCGGGGAGTCGAGCCTGCGGCTCTCGTTCGCCGGCGTCTCGGTCGAGCGGATCGACGAGGGGGTGGCCCGGATCGCGGCCGCGCTCGAGTCGACTCGCGTCGCCAGCGCGGCCTGAGGGCTTGAACCGGTTGGCGGTCGGCGACTTGCGGCAAAGCTAATTCTTGACTAAAGCAGTCAAGATATTGATATTCTCGGTGTTCACAGGCAGTAAGCAAGTTGCCGAGCCCAAGCCGCCACAGTGAGGCGGACAAACACGAGGAGGTGGATCGATGAGCCCGGTTTGGATGTTCGAAGGCAACCGCAAGCTGGACCCGGTCAGCGAGCGCAACCTGGCGCAGCGCCGGTTCTCGGCGCTCGCCGCCGCCGTGCGCGAGCACGAGGCGAAGGTCCGCAGACGCGACCATCAGGTCCGTCCGCAAGACCAGGCGCTCTATCGACGCCTGCGCCAGATCTGCGGCGACGCCTGAGCGCGGCCGGCGCTCAGCGACCGTAGCGGTCGCTCGAGAGGACCAGCGCCTCCGGCAACGGGGCCCGCGGGGCGGGTGCAGGCTCGGCGCGCACCGACACGGTCTCGGCGACGCTGCGCGAGACGACGTGCCGGCCGTCGCCCGAGGCGACCACGACCTCGTCCTCGTCGGCGCTCTCTAGCTCGCCGTCGAGCCCCGGCCGCAGCCCCGCCTGCTTGAGGTAGTGCAGCAGCTCCTCCGCCTCGTTCTCGAATCGCAGCACGTGCACGCTCGCGCCCGGCTCGACGTCGGCGAGCAGCACCCCATGCTCGCGCGCACCCTCGACGATCGGATGCCCGTGCGGACAGGTCGTGGCGTCGCCGATCGCGGCCAGCATCCGCTCCTCGAGCACCGGTGACATCGCGTGCTCGAGCCGCTCGGCTTCCTCGTGGACCTCGTCCCAGGGGATCCCGAGCACATCGGTGAGAAAGCGCTCGATCAAGCGATGCCGGCGGACGATCGCCTGCGCGTGCTCGCGCCCATCCCCGGTGAAGCCGAGCGATTTGTCGGCCTCGCGGCTGATGTAGCCGTCACGCTCGAGCCGGCCGATCATCTCGTGCACGGTCGGCGGCGAGAGCTGCATCGCCCGGGCGATGTTGGCCCCGGTGATCGCCAGCCCCGCCTCCTCGAGCCAGAACATCGTCTGCAGATACTCCTCCTCGGCGATCGTCGCGTGCTCGGGGGCCACCGCAGCCGAGTCTAGTGATCGGTTTGCCGCCCGCAGCTCGCGTGAGAGGATCACGGGGTGCGGATCGGGCCCGAGACGAGGGCGATCGTGACCGGCGCCTCGGCCGGTCTCGGTCGCGCGCTCGTCCTCGCACTGGCCGCGCGCGGGGCCCGGGTTGGCGCCCTCGCCCGCCGCCGCGAGCTGCTCGAGCAGCTGCTCGCCCGGCTTCCCGCGAGCCCGGCGGGCGAGCACCTGGCGCTGGTCGCGGACATCTCCAAGCGGCGCCAGGTCGAGCGCGCCGTTGAGCGCTTCTGCAAGCGTGCCGGCGGCGTGGACCTGTTGTTCGCGAATGCCGGGATCGCCCACTACGGCCCCTTCGCGGACGTCGAGCTCGAGCTCGCCGAGGAGATGGTCCGGGTCAACGTGCTCGGCACCACCTATTCGGTCGCGGCGGCGCTCGGGCCGATGCTCGACCAGGCCGGCGGGCAGATCGTCGTCACCTCCTCGGGAGCGGGATTGCGGGCGTTTCCCTGGGCGGCCGTGTACGGGGGCACGAAGGCGTTCGAGCGCGGCTTCGCCGAGGCGCTTCGACACGAGCTCTCGGGAACCGGGGTCTCGGTGACGACGGTCTTCCCCGGCGAGGTCGCCACCGACCTGCACGCACACGAGCCCGACGCGGAGCCCGACTGGCGCCGCGAGGACGAGGCGGTGCCGGCCGAGCAGGTGGCGCGGCGGATGCTGGTCGCGGTCGAGGACGATGAACGCAACGTCTACGTGCCCGGCCTGGTTCGCCTGCTCGGCCTGAACGGGGTCTCGCCGCAGCTCACCGACCGGCTGCTGACCCGGATCCGCGGCCCCAGCGCCGCGCCCCGGCGTGACTGAATCGCGGCGCGCTAGGAGCGCTCGGCCAGGGTCGAGACCACGGCCTCGTAAAAGCCGTCCCCCATCGCGCCCTCGGTAACGGTCGCGTTCGCAAATCGCGGCAGCGCCTCGCGCAGCGCCTCGTCGCGCTCGGGTCCGTTGGCGACGACGAAGAAGCGGCCCACCGCGCGCGCCGCCTCGAGGTCCTCGATCGAGTCCCCGACGGCGATGCACGACTCGGGGTCATAGCCGCGGGCACGAAGGTGAAACGCGACCCCGTTCGCCTTGCTCGCGCCTCCGGGGACCAGGTGGTAGGCGTGCGCGTGGCCGTCGAGCCCCTCCAGGCGGCGGCCGATCGCCCCGTTGTCGAGGAAGCGCAGATCGTTGTGACCGCGCTCGCGCAGGAGCGCGTTTGCCTCGCCGACATCGACCCGGCCGCGCATCAGCAGCGACAGCTCGCGGCCGACGTGCCAGGGGGCGTGCCATTCGAGCCGGCCCTCGAAATGCTCGAACAACAGCTCCGGGATCCCGGCGGCGTGGATCCGCTCGGCCGGGGTGGTTCCGTCCTCGTCGATCCCCCAGTCGCCGGTCAGCATGGTGCGCTCGCCGTCGATCATCACCGCGCAGCCGGCCTCATAGATGTAGGAGGTCTGGCCGAGCAGTCGGGCGTCGGAGAGCACCTGCGCCTCGCGGCGGCCGGACATGATCACGACCTCGACCCCGGCCCGGTGACAGGCCTCCAGTGCCCGTGCCTGGCGGAGGCTGAAGTTGCCCTCGGGATCGCGAAACAGGGACCCCCGGGGGCCGAGCAGGGTGCCGTCGAGGTCGGTGTAGACGCAGCGCAGGGCCATCGGCCCGCACTAACTTAGACGGCGATGCTCACCTGGCGACTCGCGAACCGGCGGCTCGAGCTCCCGCCCCCGCTCGCCGCCGGGATCGTCAACGTCACCTCCGACTCCTTCTTCGCCGGCGCCCGCAGCGAGACGCCCGAGCGCGCCCTCGCCGACGGGCTGGAGCTGGTCGAGGCGGGGTTCGACCTGCTCGACGTCGGCGCGCTCGCGGCACGCAGCGGCCCCCCGGTGCCGGTGGATGAGGAGGGTTCGCGGCTGGTGCCGGCGGTCGAGCGCCTCGCCGCCGAGTCCGGGGTCCCCGTCCTCGCCGACACCTTCTCGGCCGAGGTCGCCGCGCGAGCGCTCGACGCGGGGGCGGCGGGGATCAACGACATCGGCGGCGGCGAGCCCGAGATGCTCGAGCTGGTCGCCGAGCGCGGCTGCGGGTACGTGCTGATGCAGATCGAGGGGCCGCCGCGAGTCGACCGCCCGCCGCCGCGCCACGACGACCCGGTTGCCCACCTGCTCGAGTGGTTCGGCGGGCGGCTCGAGCGCGCCGCCGCCGCGGGCATCGACAGCGAGCAGATCGCACTCGACCCGGGGCTCGACTTCGACCTCGCAGTCGACGACGACCTCGAGCTGCTGCGTCGCCTCGCCGAGCTGCGGGTGCTCGGCCGGCCGCTGTTCGTCGCCCTCTCGCGCAAGGACTTCCTCGGCGCCGTGCTGGCGGGCTCATGGAAGCGGCGATTGCCGGCGGACGAGCGCGAGGCGGCGACGCTGGCTGCGACCGCGCTCGCGGTCGCCGCCGGGGCGGACGTGCTGCGGCTTCACGACGTGACCGCGCTCGACGCGTTGCGGACCGCGGCCGCGATCTCGGGGTCGAGCCGATGACCGCGCTCGACGACGCGCCGCCGCTGGCCTGGGAGCGCCTGCTCGAGGCGGGCGAGGTCGACGACCGGCTGGTGGCGACGAGCGAGCGCGAGCCACATCCGGCGGGCCACGCAGGGCTCCCGGGCGACCTGCGCCCGGAGCTGGTCGCGGCGCTCGCTCGGCTCGGGATCGCTCGCCCGTACTCTCACCAGGTCGAGGCGCTGACCGCAGCCCGTGCCGGCGACGTGATCGTCACCAGCGGCACCGCGTCGGGCAAGTCGCTGAGCTTCAACCTGCCGGTCCTCGACGCGATCACACGCGACCCGATGGCGAGGGCGTTGTATCTCTATCCGACCAAGGCGCTTGCCCAGGACCAGGCCCGCAAGCTCTCCGAGCTCGGGCTGGCGCCGCTGCGCCACGCGATCTACGACGGCGACACGCCGCGAGAGGACAGGCCCGCGATCCGCCGGCGCTCGAACCTCGTGCTCACCAATCCCGACATGCTCAGCATGGGAATGCTCTCCCACCACAAGGGCTGGGGCGACTTCCTCTCCAACCTCGAGTGGGTCGTCGTCGACGAGGCGCACACCTACCGCGGCGTGTTCGGCTCTCATGTCGCCAACGTGCTGCGGCGGCTACGCCGGGTGGCGCGGCTGTACGGCTCGCAGCCGCGCTTCGTGCTCGCCTCGGCGACGATCGCCAACCCGGTCGAGCTCGCCGAGGCGCTGACCGGGACCTCGTTCGCGCTCGTCGATTCCGACGGCGCGCCTCAGGCCAGGCGCCGGATCGCGATCTGGAACCCGCCGGTGATCGACCCGCAGACGATGACCCGGCGCTCGGTCCTCTCGGAGGCGGCCGAGTTGCTCAGCGAGCTGCTCATCAACGGGGCGAGGACGATCTGCTTCCTGCGCAGCCGCCGCGGGATCGAGCTGATCCAGCGCTTCGCCCGCACCCGGCTCGAGGAGCTCGGCGAACCGCAGCTCGCGGCTCGGATCGCCCCCTACCGCGCCGGCTACACGCCGCGGCAGCGACGCGAGATCGAGGCCAGGCTCGCGAGCGGCGACCTGCTCGCGGTCGTCGCCACCGACGCGCTCGAGCTCGGGATCGACATCGGCGAGCTCGACGCGGCGATCTGCGTCACCTTTCCCGGCACGGTCGCGAGCCTGCGCCAGATGTGGGGGCGGGCGGGGCGGCGCAGCGACGGGATCGCGCTCTACGTTGCCGGCGAGGACGCGCTCGACCAGTTCTTCTGCCGCCACCCCGAGGAATTCCTCGCCCGCCCGGTCGAGGCGGCGATCCTCGATCACGCGAACGAGCGGATCCAGGCCGCGCACGTGCTCGCGGCCGCCTACGAGGTGCCGCTCGGCGGCAGCGGCGACCAGCCCGGGGCCGACGACGACGCGATCCTCGGTGGGCGCTGGCGCGAGCGGGCCGACGCCCTGGTCGGCGAGGGGAAGCTGCGACGCGCGCGCGACGGCCGCTACCTGCCGCGCGGCCCCGGCTTTCCCGCCGGCGAGATCTCGCTGCGCTCGGCCTCGCTCGACTCGGTCGCGGTGGTCGACCGGGCCTCCGGCGAGCTGATCGGCCAGGTCGAGGCGGAGCGGGCGTTCAGCACCGTGCACCCCGGAGCGATCTACCTGCACCTCGGGCGCGCCTACGAGGTCGCCGAGCTCGACGTCGAGTCGAGGCGAGCGATCGTCGACGCCTTCGAGGGCGACTGGTACACGCAGCCGAAGAAGGAGACCGCCGTCTACATCGATTCGATCGGCGAGCAACGCCGGGTGGGACCGGTCCCCGAGGGCTCGGTCGAGCTCTGCTTCGGGTCGGTCTCGGTCACCGAGCAGGTGATCGCCTACCAGCGCAAGAGCCTCGCCGACCACTCGGTGATCGACCTCGTCGCGCTCGACCTGCCCGAGCAGAGCTTTCCCACCCAGGCGCTGTGGTACGTGCTGCCCGACGAGCTCGCCGGGGCGGCGGCGCTGCCGACCGAGGCCCTGCTCGGCGCCCTGCACGCCGCCGAGCACAGCCAGATCGCCGTCCTGCCGCTGCTCGCGATGTGCGATCGCTGGGACATCGGGGGGCTCTCGACCAACGTCCACTTCCAGACCGGACAGCCGACGATCTTTATCTACGACGGCCATCCCGGCGGGGTCGGGATCGCCCGCCGTGGTTTCGATCTCTTCGAGCGCCTCGTCGGCGATGCGGCGCGGCTGGTCGGCGAGTGCCCGTGCGAAGCGGGGTGTCCGTCCTGCATCCAGAGCCCCAAGTGCGGGAACCTGAACGAGCCGCTGCACAAGGCCGGCTCGCTGGAGCTGATGGACTCGATCATCAACCTGATCGCCGCCGAGCGACGACCGGGGCGGGCGGCGTGACCCGCGCGCGCCAGGTCGCGGTGATCGGCGCCCGCGCGGCAGAGCCCGAGGCGCTCGCGCTCGCCGATGAGTGCGGCAGCCGACTGGCCCGGGCCGGCGCGGTGCTCGTCTGCGGCGGGCTGGGCGGGGTGATGGAGGCGGCGGCTCGCGGTGCCGCGGACGCCGGCGGCATCGTGATCGGGATCGTCCCCTCGGCCGAGCCGGCTGACGCCAACCCGCACTGCACCCACGTCGTCGCCGCTGCGACCGGGGTCGCCCGCAACCTCGCCGTGGTCGCGTCGGCCGAGGCTGTGATCGCGATCGGGGGCGAGTGGGGGACCCTCTCGGAGATCGCCCATGCGCGCCAGCTCGCCCGCCCGGTCGTCGCCCTGCGCAGCTGGCAGTTGAAGCCCGCGGCCCCGATCGCCGGCGGCGACGGGATCGAGCTCGCCGATGATCCGGAGGCCGCGGTTAGGTCCGCGCTCTCGGCAACCCGGCGCTAGCCTTTCCGCCGCGGCGAGGTAGCTCAGTTGGTAGAGCACACGACTGAAAATCGTGGTGTCGGCGGTTCGATTCCGCCCCTCGCCATCCGATAGCCAAGCGGTTTGCGGCGCCCTCCGGGGAGCCGCACGGCGTTCGGGTCAAACCCCTGGGTCAACACCCTGCAGGTCACGAGTCCGACGGATTGGGGCCGCAGACTGTGGGTGACGTCGAACCAGGAGGACCGATGACCCGAGGCGAGCTGACCGATCGCGTGATCGAGCTGTTCCCGCCGCTCGCCGAGGTCGAGCCGTGGCAGTGGGCCGAGACCGAGGAGGGCGAGCCGGTGGTGGTGGTCGAGCGGTACGCGAGCTTCACCGGCCTCGACGGCGGCGACGTCGACCTGACCGCGCCGATCCCGAACACGTCGAAGATCGGCGTCTGGCGGATCGACACGAGCAACCGCTACAAGCTCGTGGGGTTTGGCCGACGACCCGCTCGCGAAGGCGGCAAGGCAGGCTCCGCGCAACTGATGCGGGCCGGTCTGGTACCGGCGAACTGTGTTCGTCGGTCAGCCGGTGAAGGACTCGGGCCCGAAGCGGCCCCACGCCACGAATACGGCCAGGGCGAGATAGACCAGGTCGGGAACGATCGTTCTCCTCTCGCCACGGCGGAGGCGCATGGTGACCGCGCCGATAAACAGCAACGCCACACCGGTAGCGGCCAGCGGCACCAGTACCGGCGCGATGTCGAGCGCGGCGGGCAGGATCAGGCCCACCGCAGCCAGGAGTTCGAGGGTTGCGATGGCCCTGAGGGCACCGGGGCTGAAGTCTTCGACCCATTGCGCGGCGGGGCCGCCCTTGGCGGCGATCTTCTCCCTGGGCACGAACGCCTTGGAGGTGCTGATCAGGAGGACGGTGGCCAGCACTCCGGCAGCGATCCACAGTGCGACGTTCATGCGGTTCTCCTTTAGCCGGTCGGATGGACTCTCGAACCAGCCGTACAGCGTCGGTCACCGACTGCTCCGAGGCTACAGCCGACCGCCCCACTGCAGTTTTTTAGAGCGAGTCTCCGGCTCACTCGCGTTCTGCGCTGCGCAAAAACGGCGTGCCCCGGCAACGGAGATACTGCGCGGGCGATGTCGCAGGAGAACGTGGAGAGTGCCCGCCGGATTTTCGAGGCATTCAACCGGGCCTTTACGGAAGGGGCCGACGACCTTTATGCGTTTCTCGACCCGGAGGTCGAGTGGATTCCGGTCACGGCCATCCTCGAGGGACGGAGCTACCACGGCCATGAGGGGGTGCGGCGGTGGATCGAGGACATGAAGCGGGATTGGGAGGAGTTCGAGCCGCGACCGGAGGAGTTCCTGGACCTGGGTGACGACCGGGTTCTGGCCCTGGGCTTTTGGCATGCTCGGGGCCGGGGAGGCGACGTGCCGCTCGACTTCCCGCATGCGGCCTGGCTGGCGCAGTACCGGGAGGGGAAGCTCGTGCGGATGCAGTCGTTCACCGTGCGACAGGAGGCCCTCGAAGCCGCCCAGGCTGTCGGGGTAGGCGATGTCGCAGAACGTCGAAGTCAGATGCCGGGGAACGTCGCCTTGTGGTGGCAATCCCGGCACAGCGGGATGTCGGCGGTTCGATTCCGCCCCTCGCCACTGGACTCGCCTGGCGCGCAAGGCCGCAGGCGTTAAGCCGACCCATCGACTCGCAGCGGGTACAACCCCGGTGATGGAACGGGTCGAGCGCCCAACCGATCTCACCCGGCGCGCCTGGTGGCACGCGCTGCGCGACTCGGCATGGCAATTCCGCGAGCGCAACCTGACCGATAGCGCGGCGGCGCTCACCTATTACTCGGTGCTCTCGATCTTTCCGTTTCTGATCGTGCTCGTCTCGCTGCTCGGGATCCTCGGCTCGGAGGAGTCGATCGACGCGGTGCTGCGGATCACCGACGAGCTCGGATCGGGCTCGGCGGTCGACACGGTCCAGCCCGTGGTCGAGAACATCGTCCGCGATTCCCCCGAGGCCGGAATCGGCCTCGCGCTCGGGATCCTGGTCGGGCTCTGGACCGCGTCGGGCTACGTCGGGGCGTTCATCCGCGCCTCGAACGAGATCCACGACGCGGACGAGGATCGGCCGTTCTGGAAGCTCCGCCCGCTGCAACTCCTGCTCACCCTGGTGATCTGCGTGATCCTCGCCGTGGTCCTGATCGCGCTCGTGCTCACCGGGCCGTTGGCGACCGCGATCGCCGACGAGCTCGGGCTCGCGGACGCCGCGCGGTCCGCGTTCGGGATCGCCAAGTGGCCGGTCCTGTTCGTCGTCGTCGCCGGAGTGATCGGACTGCTGTATCGCTTCTCGCCGGACATAGAGCACCAGGGACTGCGCTGGGTCCTGCCCGCGAGCGCGCTGACGACGGTGCTCTGGCTGATCGCCTCGGCGGGCTTCAGCCTCTACGTCTCCAACTTCGGCTCCTACGCGAACACCTACGGCAGCCTCGCCGGAGTGATCGTGTTCCTGGTCTGGATCTGGATCAGCAACATCGCGGTCGTCTTCGGCGCCCAGTTCGGCTGCGAGCTCCAGCGCACCGCGGCGGCGGTCGCGTCGGCGCCGGCCGGCGAGCGGGTCGCTCCGCTCCCCTAGCCGCGGCCCTCGCCGAGCGGACAACGTCAGAAAGTCTGCGCCGCGCGCGACTGGACGAACGAGGCACGGGGGAGAGGACGTCGCCGTCCGGCCCTCTGTCTAAGTTGAGAATCGATGAGCAGCCAGGGTCAAATAGCCGCTTTTCAAGCTCCACTCGGGGCAGCTCCGGCGCCCGCCTCGCCGGGGCGGACGTTCGTCAACCAGCTCGAGGAGGGCGACGCGGTGGCGGCGGCTTTCGCGGTTCGCGAGCGCGAGCGACGGAGCCGCAAGAACGGCGAGGACTTCGTCCGCCTGGTGATCGCCGACCGGACCGGGACCATCGAAGCGGTCGCCTGGGACGCGATCGAGGACTGCTGGGAGATCGCGCCGCCGGGCGCGGTCGTGTTCGTCGAGGGGAGGTTCTCGATCCATCCTCGGTACGGAGCGAAGATCAGCCTCAACTCGATCCGGCTCGCGAACGCGGACGAGTACGAGCACGACGAGCTCGCCGAGGGCCCTCCCGTCTCGGCCACGAGCCTCGAGGCGGGCCTGCGCGAACTGATCGCGACGATCCAGCATCCGCAGCTGGCCGAGCTGCTCGAGCGCATCTTCGCCCCCGACTCGCAGCTCTGGGCGCGGTTTCGAGTTGCGCCGGCGGCCAAGTACTACCACCAGGCCTATCCGCACGGGCTGCTCGACCACACCGTCTCCGTCGCCCAGGCGGTCAGCGCCGCCACGGCCGCCTTCCCGGGACTCGACCGCGACGTCGCGATCACCGGCGCGCTGCTTCACGACATCGGCAAGACCGAGGCCTACAACGGCGACCCGCTGGCGATCGACCTCACCGACGCCGGCCGCCTGCAGGGCGAGATCCCGCTCGGCTACTACCTCGTCCGGCGAGAGATCGAGTCGATCGGGAGCTTCGAGCCCGACCTCGCCCAGGCCGTGCTCCACATCATCCTCTCCCACCACGGCAGCTACGAGAACGGGTCGCCGGTGGTCCCAGCGACTCGTGAGGCGACGCTCGTGCACGCAATCGACAACCTCGGCGGCAAGCTCGGAAGCTTCGACCGAATCGAGCGCGAGCTGCCCGAGGGCGAGACCTGGTCGCGCTTCGACCGCGGGATCGACTCGGCGGCCTACTTCGGCAGCCGCGCAGCGTAGGTCGAGCGCCGGCTAGAGCGCGAGCCCCAGCTGGCCGCGGATGGCCCCGTCCGGGTAGGCGGCGTTGTGGAGGTTGACGTAGAACTTCTCCGGGCTCTTCGCGATCCGCTTCAGCAGCTTCTTCTTCAGGCCCTTGACGCAGTCCTCGACGGTCGAGGTCGGCGGCGCCTGATCGAAGAGGAGCACCTTGATATCGCCGGCGACGCCCTCGGCCCCCTTGTGGATGTGGCCGGCGCTCGGCTGCTCGATCTTCTTCCACGAGATTTGGAAGCAGAGCTTGCCCTTCTTCGCCTTGACCGAGACGAAGCCCTCGCCCTTGCCGTTCCGATCGCCGGGCCCCGGCACCTCCTGGTTGCCCTTCAGCTTGGCGGAGAGCTGCACGGTGTTCGTCTGGCCGGCAGGAGCGAGCGCGGGGAGCGCGACCAGCGCGGCGGCGGTGGCGAGCGCCGCGAGCAGGCGCACGGAGCGATGGGTGGGGAACATCGGAGGGACCTCCCGAGTCGGGACTGTTCAGACACGGAGCCTACCCCTCGGCGCCGCAATTTGCGACGGTTGCGCGACGAACGCGTCCGGCGTGGCTTTCGCCGCTCAATATGCTCGGGTGCCGTGGCCAAGGACACCGAGAAGCTAATCCGCCAGCTCTCGCTGATCTCGTTCCTGATGGCGAATCGCCGACCGGTCTCGGCGCTCGAGATCAAGCGCGAGGTGGAGGGCTACAGCTCGATGAACGAGGACGCGTTCGCGCGTCGCTTCTACGCCGACCGCGCCGAGCTCGAGAGCCTCGGGATCTCGTTGCAGGTCGAAAAGCCGGCCGAGGGGTTCTTCGAGGCGGAGCTGTACGCGCTTCCGCCCGAGAACTACTACCTGCCGGCGATCGAGTTCACCGACTCCGAGCTGGCGGCGCTGCGGACCGCGCTCGGCCTACTCGACGGGGAGTTCGCCTACGCCGAGCCGCTGCGGCTGGCGCTCCAGCAGGTTTCCTGGGGCCGGCCGAGCCCGCTCACCGAGGAGGCGGAGGCGCCGATCGACGTCAAGCTCTCGGTCGCCGGCACGGGACGCGAGCTCTCGCAGCGTCTGGCCAAGATCGAGACCGCGATCTCGCGCCGGAAGACGATCGAGTTCTCCTACTACTCGCTGCAACGCGACGAGGTCTCCGACCGCAAGGTCAACCCGTACCACCTCGTCTTTCGCGAGGGCCAGTTCTATCTGATCGGCCACTCGCACGAGCGCGACGAGGTGCGCGTGTTCCGGCTCTCGCGGATCAACGGCAAGGTCTCCTACGCGACCAAGGCCGAGCACGACTTCGCCCCTCCCGAGGACTTCGACCGGCGCGACTACGGGACCCGGGCCGAGTGGCAGATGGGCGAGATCAAGGGGACCTCGGCGGTCTTCTTGCGCGAGCGGATCGTCTGGCTGGTCGAGCGCGACTTCGGCCGCCACGGGAGCTTTCGCAAGCCGACCAAGGCCGACGGGGTCAAGGGCCGGGGCTCGGTGTTCGAGACCGAGTACGCGTCCGAGCGCCAGCTCATCTCCTGGGTCCTGAGCTGGCGCGAGAACGCGCGGCTGCTCGACCCGCAGGAGCTCGCCGCCGAGGCCGAGCAGCGCCTGGCGCTGCTGCGGGACCGCCACGACCGCGAGTTCGAGGTCGCCGCCACGGCCCGCCGCCCGATCGCGGACGGCAACGGCTCGCGCGCGCGCAGCTCCAACGGCCGCGCCGAGTCGGTGATCCGGCCCGAGCGCTTTGCCCGCCTGGTCACCCTCGCGGGGCTGTTGATCGGCGCCGCGCGCGACGACGACAGCCTGCCGACCCAGCAGGTGCTCGACGAGCTCAACATCTCGCTCGACGAGCTGCGCGAGGACCTCGACGTGCTCAACGTGGTCAACTTCGGCGGCGGCACCTATGTGCTCTACGCGGAGATCGCCGGCGACCGGATCGAGGTCGATCCGGACACCTACGGCGACAACTTCGCCCGTCCGGCCCGCCTGCTGCCGCTCGAGGCGAAGGCGCTGGTCGCGGCGATCGACCTTTTCGGTGACCACCTGCCGCAGTCGGGGCTGCAGAGCGCGCGCAAGAAGATCGTCTCTGCGCTCGGCCACGATCCATCCGAGGAGGGGCTCGAGATCGCCCCCGGCCGCGACGACTCCTCGGTGGTCCGGACCGTGAACGAGGCGATCCAGCGCCGGCGGGTGCTCGAGCTCCACTACTACAAGGAAAACGAGGACGAGTTCACCAAGCGCGAGGTCGAGCCATATCAGCTCGTCAACGGGCCCGAGGGCTGGTATCTGGGTTGCTTCGACCTCGACCGCGCCGACACGCGCCATTTCCGACTCGACCGGATGAAGGAGGCGGTGATCAGCGACCGAGGCTTCGAGCCGCGCGAGGGGGTCGAGGAGGCGCTCGCCCAGCAGGAGTGGCTCGCTCACGGCGAGGTGACCACGGCGGGTGTCGCCCGCGTCTGGGTCTCGCCCGACCGCGCCCGGTGGCTGCGCGAGGAGCGCACCGTGGTCGAGGAGCTCGACGACGGCGCGGTGGTCGTCGAGCTGCCCTACGGTTCGGACGACTGGCTGGTGCGCGAGGTGCTGAAGGGGGTCGGCGACCTGGTCGTGCTCGAGCCGCCCGACGTCCGGGCCGCGGTGCTGAAGGCCGTCGGCAGCAGCTCCTGAGTCCCGCGGAGTCCCCGATCAGCGACTCTCCTCCGGGCCATCCCGAGATCGAGCGGATCGTCGCCCCCAACCCGGGGCCGATGACGCTCGAGGGGACGAACACCTACGTCGTCGCGGCCGCCGGCGGGACCTTCGTGATCGACCCCGGCCCGGCCGATCCTGGCCATGCCGCGGCGGTCCGCGCGCTGGCGGATCGCCACGGCGGGATCGCGGGGATCGTGCTCACCCACTCCCACCTCGATCACACGGCCGCGGTCCCGCTACTCGATTCCGCCGTGGTCGAGGTGACCGGCGACCGCGCCGGTCCGTTCGACGTCCTGGCGACCCCCGGGCACGCCGCCGACCACGTCTGCCTGCTGCTCGGGCCGGTCTGCTTCAGCGGCGACCTCGTGCTCGGCCACGGGTCGAGCTACGTTCCCCCGGACGGCGGCTCGTTGGCGAGCTACCTGAGCTCGCTGCGGAAGCTGCGCGAGCGCGCCCCCGAGCTGCTCTGCCCGGGGCACGGCCCGTACGTCGACGATCCGGCGACGAAGATCAGCGAGTACATCGAGCACCGGCTCGAGCGTGAGCGCAAGCTGCTCGCCGCGCTCGCGGAAGGGGAGCGCTCGCGCGAGCGGCTGCTCGCCCGCGCCTGGGACGACGTCCCGCCCGGGCTGCGGGCCGCTGCCGCGGCGGTGATGGCCGCCCACCTCGACAAGCTCGAGGCGGAGGGTGCCCTGGACGGGATCGAGCTGGTCGAGTGAGAGCCGCGCCGCACTAGAGTTCCCGGGGTGCTCGGACGGCCACCGTTGAAGGCGCTCGGCCTCGCCGGGGCGGCGCTCGGCGCCGGAGTGGCCGGCCTCTGGTGGCAGGTCGCGCGCCGGCCCCTGCCGCGCACCGCGGGCACCGTCCGCGTTCGTGGCCTCTCCGACCCGGTGACGATCCGCCGCGACCGCTGGGGCGTGCCCCACGTCAGCGCTCGCTCCGGCGACGACGCCTGGTTCGGGCAGGGCTTCTGCCACGGCCAGGACCGGCTCTGGCAGCTCGACCTCTACCGGCGCCTGGCGTGCGGCCGGCTGGCCGAGATCTCCGGCGACCCGGGCCTCGCCGCGGACCGATTCGTGCGCACCCTGGGCCTGCGCCGGATCGCGCTCGCCGAGGAGGAGGCCCTGGGGGAGGAGCTGGGATCGGCGCTGGCCGCCTACAGCGCGGGCATCAACGCGGCGGTCGAGGCGGCTGCCGCGCTCCCGGTCGAATTCCAGCTCCTGCGCACCGGATTCGAGCCCTGGCGGCCCGCCGACACCCTGACCCTGACCAAGCTGCTCGCGCTCGGCCTGTCGACCAACTGGGAGCGCGAGCTGATCCGCGCCGACATGGTCCGCGACCTCGGGCCCGAGCTGGCGGTGCGGCTGGACCCCGGCTACCCGGAGGGCAACCCGGTCGCGCTCGAGCCGGGAGCCGAGTGGCGCGGCGCGGGGATCGCGCTCTCGGCCCAGATCGATGTCTTGCGGGAGGCGCTCGGATTGGCGCCCGAGGCCACGGGCTCGAACAACTGGGCCGTTTCGCCGCGCCGCTCGGCGACCGGGACGGCCTTGCTGGCCGGCGATCCGCACCTGCCTCCGAGCATGCCCGGGATCACCTACGAGCTCGGGCTCGAGGTCGGCGGACGGACCTGCCGCGGGGCCTCGTTCCCCGGCCGGATCGGGATCGCATTCGGCCAGAACGACGACGTCGCCTGGTCGTTCACCAACACGATGGCCGACGTCATGGACCTGTTCGTCGAGCGGGTGCGCGACGAGCAGTACGAGTTTCGCGGCGAGCTGCTGCCGCTCTCGCTCACCGAGGAGCTGATCGAGGTCAAGGGGCGCTCCGAGCCCGAGCGGCTCATCGTCCGCGCCACCCATCACGGCCCGCTCGTCAACGAGGCCCTGCGCGCCGACCCCGACGAACCGCTGGCGCTGAGCTGGACCGCGCTCGAGGCGCCCTGCGTGACCGAGGCCAGCCTTGCGGTGCTGCCGGTGCGCAGCGGCCCGGAGCTGGTTGCCTCGCTGGCGCCCCACAATGCGCCGGTCTCGAACCTGGTCTGGGCCGATCGGCGGGGTTCGATCGGCTACAAGATGATCGGCCTGGTCCCGCTCCGCGCCGGCAACTGCCCGGACCTGCCGAAGCCGGGTTGGACCGGCGAGCACGAGTGGCGGGGACGGGTCCCCTACGACGAGCTCCCCGAGCTGGTCGATCCCGAGCAGGGCTACGTCCTCACCGCCAACAACCGGATCACCCCCGAGGACTACCCGCACCACATCACCAGCGACTGGCTCGACGGCTATCGGGCGCGCCGGATCGAGGACCTGCTCGGCGCCGAGGACGAACACGACCTCGACGGCTTCGCCCGGATCCAGACCGACATGCTCTCGATCCCCGGGCTTGAGACCGCCCACCGCCTCGCCCGCCTACGCCCCCGGGATCAGCGCGAGACCGCGGCGATCGAACGCTTGCGTAGCTGGGACGGGGAGATGGGCCCCGCCTCGGTCGCGGCGACGATCTATCAGGCGTTCACGTTGAGGTTCGCGCGCGAGGTGGCGCGGCTGGCGATCGGCGACCGCGACCTCGCCGAGCGTTGGCTCGACCGGGCGGACAACGGGTTCATGAGGCATGTGTCATCGCCCTGGCGCTGGCAATCCCACCTGCTGGCGCTCTGGACGGAGGCCGACCCTGAGCTGATCGGGTGCGAGTGGGACGAGCTCGCGCTCGACGCCTTGCGCGCCGCGCTCGACGAGCTCGAGGGCCGGTTCGGCGCCGATCCTGCGGGATGGGGCTGGGGCGCGGTCCACGCGCTCGAGTTTCCGCACGCGCTCGGCGCCGCCAACCCGACGCTGGCGGCGATCTTCAGCCGCCGGCTCGAGGTCGGCGGCGCGCAGGAGACGGTGGCCCAGGTCGGCTGGGACCCGAACGATCCATACCGCGCGATCTGGGCCCCGGCGTGGCGGATCATCGCCGACGCGGGCGCACCCGCCCGCTCGCGCTGGCAGGCGTTCACCGGTCAGTCCGGCCACGTGGCCAGCCCCCACTACGACGACCTTCAGGCACGCTGGGCCAGCGGCGAGACCCAGGCGATGGCGGGCGAACCGCCCTGGCAAACCCTGACCCTCGAACCCACCGCCCCAGCGACGAGCGACGAGCGACGAGCGACGAGCGGATGAGCCGCCGCAAGCAGATCGAGCTCACCGCCGCCGAGCAACTTCACCTCCTCACCTCCGAACGCATCGTGATCATCTCCACCCTCGGCCCCCGCGGCTGGCCGCACTCGATGCCGATGTGGTTCACGGTGCGCGAGGGCGAGATCTGGGTCTGGACATACGCCAAGTCGCAGAAGGTCCGCAACCTCGAGCGCGACCCCCGCGCCACCCTCCTGGTCGAGGCCGGGACCGAGTACCTCGAGCTTCGCGGCGTCCAGATCGAGGCCGAGGCGGAGCTGGTTCGCGACCCCGAGGCGGTGCTCGACTTCGGCACCGAGCTTGCGCTGCGCCACTCGGGCGACATCGACTCGATCGAGGGCGACGCGGCCGCCGCCCTGCGCGCGCAGGCGGCGAAGCGGGTGGCGATCAGGTTCCGCCCCGTGCGGACCGCGAGCTGGGACCACCGCAAGCTCGGCGGCACCTACTAGCCGCCCGGCGCGGTCAGGCCTGAGCGTCGCTAGCCTTGCCGCGCGATGGAAGCTCTCAAGGGGCTGATCCTCTCGGGCGGGGCGGGCACCCGCCTGCGCCCGATCACGCACACGTCGGCCAAGCAGCTGGTGCCGGTCGCCAACAAGCCGGTCCTCTTCTACGGGATCGAGGCGCTGGTCGGGGCGGGGATCACCGAGATCGGGATCATCATCGCGCCCGACACGGGCGATGAGATCCGCGAGGCCGTCGGCGACGGCTCGGCCTTCGGGGCCTCGATCACCTACATCCCGCAGCAGCAGCCCCTCGGCCTCGCCCACGCGGTGCTCACCGCGGAGGAGTTCCTCGGTGAGTCGCCGTTCGTCATGTACCTGGGCGACAACCTGCTCCGCGACGGGATCACCGATCTCGTCGACGCCTTCCGCGAGCACCAGCCCGAGGCCCTGATCCTGCTCACCCGAGTCCCGGATCCGTGGCACTACGGGGTCGCCGAGCTCGACGGCGAGACGATCGTCCGTCTGGTCGAGAAGCCGAAGGACCCCCCCAGCCACATGGCGCTGGTCGGCGTCTACATGTTCACCTCGCAGATCTTCGCCGCCGCCCGCGCGATCGAGCCGTCGGGACGCGGCGAGCTCGAGATCACCGACGCGATCCAGCAGCTGATCGATCACGGGGCGAAGGTCGAGAGCCACACGGTCGGCGGCTGGTGGAAGGACACCGGCCAGCTCTCGGACATGCTGGAAGCGAACCGGCTCGTGCTCGAGGACCTCGAGCGCCGCATGGACGGCGAGGCCGACGAGGAGACCAGGGTCGAGGGCAGGGTCGCGATCGAGGCCGGGGCAAAGCTCGAGCGCTCGGTCGTTCGCGGCCCGGCGGTGATCGGCGCGGGCGCCCGGATCATCGATTCCTATATCGGCCCGTACACGTCGATCGATCGCGACGTCGAGATCGTCGGCTCGGAGGTCGAGCATTCGATTCTGCTCGCCGGCGCCTGCGTCCGTGACCTCGACACTCGCATCGAGGCGAGCCTGCTCGGCCGCAACGTCAAGCTGATCGGCGGCGAGGCGCTGCCGAAGACCCTGCGGATGATCGTCGGCGACAACTCCGAGGTGCAGATCCCGTGAGGGTGCTCGTCACCGGGGCCGGGGGGATGCTCGGCGGCGACGCGGTCGAGGCGCTGGCGGCGCGCCGTCACCAGGTCCTCGGCCTCGTCCGATCCGAGCTCGACATCACCGACGCCGCGTCGGTCGAGGCCGTGATCGCGCAGCTGAGCCCGGACGCGGTCGTCAACTGCGCCGCCTGGACCGACGTCGACGGAGCCGAGTCCGCCGAGCGCGCCGCGATGGCGGTCAACGACACAGGGGCGGCGCTGGTCTCGGGGACCGCGGCGGCGCACGGAGCCAAGCTGCTGCACGTCTCGAGCGACTACGTCTTCGACGGCGCCAAGGCCCGCCCGTACGTCGAGTCCGACCTCCCCGCCGCAATCTCGGCCTACGGGCGATCGAAGCAGGCGGGCGAGACCTCGGTCGCAATCGCCAACCCGCGCCACTTCGTCGTTCGCTCCTCGTGGCTGTTCGGGACCGGAGGCTCGAACTTCGTCGAGACGATGCTGCGGATCGCCGGCGAGCAGCCCGAGGTCGTGGTCGTCGCCGACCAGATCGGCACCCCGACCTACACTCCGCACCTCGCCGCCGCGCTCGCACGGCTGGTCGAGGGCGAGGAGTTCGGCATCCACCACATCGCCGCCGCCGGGCAGTGCTCGTGGTTCGAGTTCGCACAGGAGATCTTCGACCAGGCCGGGGTCGAGTGCCGGGTGATGTCCGGAACCACCGAGATGCTCGGCCGGCCGGCGCCCCGCCCCGCCTACTCGGTGCTCGGCAGCGAGCGAGCCGATCCGATCGCGCTCCCCGACTGGCGCCAGGGGCTCTCCGACTACCTGTCCGCGCGGCGCGCCCGCAGCGTGGTGCGATGAACGTCCTGGTCACCGGAGGCGCCGGGTTCATCGGCTCCGCCTATGTCCGCCACCGGCTCGACAATCATCCCGAGTTCTCCGTCCGGGTGCTCGACAAGCTCACCTACGCGGGGCGAACCGAGAACCTCGACCGGCTCGACCCGAGCCGCTGCTCGCTGACCGTCGCCGACATCGCCGATCGGGAGGCGGTTCGCGCCGCGCTCGACGGGTGCGATGCGATCGTCAACTTCGCCGCCGAGACGCACGTCGATCGTTCGATCGAGCATCCGGGCGAGTTCATCCAGACGGACGTCTACGGGACCTACGTGCTGCTCGAGGCCGCCCGCGATGCCGGCATCCGCCACCTGCAGGTCTCCACCGACGAGGTCTACGGATCGATCGAGCAGGGCTCGTTCGACGAGCGCTCCCCGCTCGATCCCTCGTCCCCGTACTCGGCCTCGAAGGCCGGCGGCGACCTGCTGGTGGGCGCGTTTCGGAGCACCTACGAGTGCGACGCGCTGATCGTCCGCGCCTCGAACAACTATGGCCCGCGCCAGTATCCCGAGAAGCTGATCCCCCTCTGCGTCCTCAACGCGCTCGCGGGCGACCCGTTGCCCGTCTACGGCGATGGCCTTCAGGTGCGTAACTGGCTCTGGGTCTCGGACTTCGCGAGCGCGATCGACACCGTGCTCGAGTTCGGCCAGGCGGGCGAGGTCTACAACGTCGGCGGCCCCGACGAGCTGCCCAACATCGAGGTCGTCGGGCGGATCCTGGCGCTGACCGGGCGCGACGAATCACTGATCGAGCACGTCGCCGACCGGCTCGGCCACGACCGGCGCTACTCGCTCTCCTCGGAGAAGACCCGCGGCCTCGGCTGGGAGCCGGCGGTCGGCTTCGACGACGGGATCGAGCGCACGGTCGAGTGGTACCGGGCCAACGAGTGGTGGTGGGAGCCGATCCGCTCGGGCGAGTACCGCGAGTACTACGAGCGCCGCTACGGCTCGGCGCTCGGCTGATGGCCCGGCGCCTGGAAACAGGCCTCGCCGGGCTCGTCCTGGTCGAGCCGGAGGTACACGGGGACGAGCGCGGCTTCCTGGTCGAGACCTTCAGCGAGCCCGAGTGGGCCGAGCTCGGCGTCGAGCCCCCGTTCGTGCAGGACAACCACTCGCGCTCGGGGGCGGGGATCCTGCGCGGACTGCACTTCCAGACCACCCCGGGCCAGGCGAAGCTCGTCCGCTGCTGCCGGGGAAGGATCTGGGACGTCGCCGTGGACCTGCGCCGAGACTCGCCGACCTACGGCCGGTGGGAGGGACACGAGCTCGACGACGAGCGCCACCGCCAGCTCTTCGTCCCGGTCGGCTTCGGGCACGGCTTCTGCGTGCTCAGCGAGCTCGCCGACGTCCATTACAAGCTCTCCAGCCGCTATGACCCGGCGACCGAGGCCGGGATCGCGTGGGACGACCCCGAGATCGCGGTCGAGTGGCCGATCTCCGATCCCCGAACCTCCGAGCGCGACCGCACCGCCCCGAAGCTGGCCGAGATCGCCGACGAGCTGCCCTGGTAGCTGGTCCGGAGGAAGGGCTAGTCCGCCGCCAGGTCGGCCGCCGCTTCGAGCGCGGCGTCGAGGGTCGGGTACTCGCGCAGGGACACGGGGCGGCCTCCGGCAAATGCCCACAGATGAGCCTCGCGCCGTTCGACCTGATGGGTCGTTCCGGCCGGGGTGCCGCGATGGCGAACCGCCACCGCCACCAGCGGCCCGAGGTCGGCGACCTCCTCGACCTCGGTGCGGAACTCGCCGAACATTGCGACGACGTCGCGAACGCGGTCCATCGCGTCGTGGTCGCGGCGGACCCTGGAGTCGGGCTCGCCGGTGTTGGGGTGCCACTCGAACCCCGGTGCCACCAGTCCAGCGATCATCGCGTGGTCGCCCCGGTTGATCGCCTCGTAGACCGAGCGCACCTGCGCGACATGGTCGTCCACGGTCCGCACGCTACCCATCCTGGCCCCGGAGCGCGACCGACCCGCCGCCGGATCCGGTCCGTAAGATCCATCGGTTGAGACCGGTGGCGAAGTCGAGTGTGAAACCAGACCCCATGGCGGCCTTCAGCGAGCGCACGCGGCGCTGGTTCGAGGCGTCGTTCGAGGCGCCGACGCCCGCCCAGGCGCAGGGATGGCCGAAGATCGCCTCCGGCGCCAACACGCTGATCTGCGCCCCGACGGGCTCCGGCAAGACCCTGAGCGCGTTCCTGTGGGGGATCGACGCGCTCTCGCGGGCAGGCTCCGAGAACCCCGGCACCCCCGGAAGCGAGGCGGAGCAGGCGCCGGGCTTGGGTTCCGGGGTGCGGATCGTCTACATCTCCCCGCTCAAGGCCCTCTCCTACGACATCGAGCGCAACCTGCGCGCACCGCTGAAGGGAATCGGCGCGGAGATCTCGGTCGGGTTGCGGACCGGAGACACGCCGCAGAAGGAGCGCCAGGCGATGCGGCGGACGCCGCCCGACGTCCTGATCACGACCCCGGAGTCGCTCTATCTGATCATCACCTCGCAGGCGCGCGAGATCCTCACCGGGGTCGAGGCCGTGATCGTCGACGAGATCCACGCGGTCGCCCAATCCAAGCGCGGCTCCCATCTCGCGCTCACCCTCGAGCGGCTCTCGCACCTGGTCGCCGAGCAGGGAAACCCCGAGCCGCAGAGGATCGGGCTCTCCGCGACTCAGCGCCCGCTCGACCGGATCGCGACCTTCCTGGTCGGGCCGCAGCGCGAGTGCGAGATCGTCGACGCCGGGGTCCGCAAGCAGCTCGACCTCGAGATCGTCGTCCCCGTCGACGATATGACGGAGCCCGGCGCGGCCACCGGCCAGCGGCCAGCGGCGAGCGGCGAGGTGCTCCCCGCGGCTTCACCCGATCGCATCGACCCCGGCCCGATCGAGGCCTCCCTCGACCCGGCCGCCAACCCGCGCTCGATCTGGCCGGCGATCTATCCGGAGCTGCTCGAGCTGGTCCGAGCACACACCTCGACGATCATCTTTGTCAACAACCGCCGCGGCGCCGAACGCCTCGCCAAGCGCCTCAACGAGCTCCACAACAACGGATCCGAGCCCGAACTGCCGGCCACCGAACAGGCGGGCAACTCGGGGCGCGAGTCGTCGGCCGGAGACGCAGCGCGACAGGACCCGCCCGCCGCCAACTCTGGTCCTTCAGGAGGTGGCGAGTTCGAAGAGATCGCCCGCGCCCACCACGGCTCACTTGCTCACGAGGAGCGCCTCGTCGTCGAGGAGCTGCTCAAGTCGGGCAAGCTGCCCTGCCTGGTCGCGACCTCGTCGCTCGAGCTCGGCATCGACATGGGCGCTGTCGACCTGGTGATCCAGGTCGAGTCGCCGAAGTCGGTCGCCCGCGGCCTGCAGCGAGTCGGCCGCGCCGGCCACCAGCTCGGTGAGACGTCGAAGGGCCGCATCTTCCCCAAGTTCCGCGCCGACCTGCTCGAGTGCGCCGTGGTCGCGAAGCGGATGCGCTCGGGCGAGATCGAGGAGACGGTGATCCCTCGCAATCCCCTCGACGTGCTTGCCCAGCACCTCGTCTCGATGGTCGCCGACAGCGAGTGGGAGGTCGATGAGGTCGAGCGCCTGGTGACCGCGGCGCAGCCCTTCGCCGAGCTCTCGCGCGAGCAGCTCGAGAACGTGCTCGACATGCTCGACGGCCGCTACCCGTCGGAGAAGTTCGCCGAGCTGCGTCCCCGGTTGGTCTGGGACCGGACCGCCGGCACCGTGCGGGGCCGCAAGGGCGCCCGCCAGCTCGCGGTCACCAACGCCGGCACGATCCCCGACCGCGGCCTCTACGGAGTCCACCTGCCCGACGGGCGCCGCGTGGGCGAGCTCGACGAGGAGATGGTCTATGAAGCGCGCCCGGGCCAGACCTTCCTCCTCGGCGCGACCACCTGGCGGATCGAGGACATCACCCGCGACCGGGTGATCGTCACTCCCGCTCCCGGCGTGCCGGGGGCGGTGCCGTTCTGGCGCGGAGACGGGATCGGGCGCCCGTCGGAGCTCGGTCGCGCGATCGGCGCCTTCGCCCGCGAGGCGGTCGGCGCCGACCCCGAGACCTTGGCCGCCGAGAACGACCTCGACCCGCGGGCGGCGGAGAACCTTGTCGCCTACCTGCGCGAGCAGCAGGCCGCGACGCGGGTCGTGCCCTCGGACGAGTCGCTGGTCGTCGAGCGCTTCCGGGACGAGATCGGCGACTGGCGGCTCTGTGTGCTCTCCCCGTTCGGCGGCCGCGTCCACGCCGCCTGGGGGCTTGCGCTCTCGGCACGGATCCGCGATCGGCTCGAGCTCGAGGCGGACGCGATCTGGTCCGACGACGGGATCGTCGTCCACCTCCCCGACGCCGACGAGCCCCCCGACGCGGAACTGGTCCTGCTCGAGCCCGACGAGGTCGAGGACCTGGTCGTGCGCGAGCTCGGCGGCTCGGCCCTGTTCGGCGCCCGCTTTCGCGAGAACGCGGCCCGCAGCCTGCTGATCCCGCGCGCCTATCCGGGCAAGCGGACGCCGCTCTGGCAGCAGCGGCTACGCGCCCAGAGCCTGCTCGAGGTGGCCAAGGACTTCCCCCGCTTTCCGGTCGTGCTCGAGACCTACCGCGAGTGCCTGCGCGACGTTCTCGACCTGCCCGCCCTGGTCGAGCTGCTGCGCGACCTGCACTCGCGGCGGATCTCACTGGTCGAGGTCGAGACGCAGACCGCGTCGCCGTTCGCCTCCTCGCTGCTGTTCGACTACGTCGCCACCTACATGTACGAGGGCGACACGCCCAACGCCGAGCGCCGCGCCGCCGCGCTGGCGCTCGACCGCGACCTGCTCTCCGAGCTGCTCGGCGCGGACGAGCTGCGCGAGCTGATCAACCCCGAGGCGCTCGACGAGGTCGAGCGCTCGCTGCAGCTCATGCATCCCGACGCCCTGGCGAAGGACCGTGACGCGCTGCAGCAGGTGCTGCGCCGGCTCGGGGACCTGAGCGCCGAGGAGTGCGAGGCGCGAACCGCCGAGGGCTACTCGGCGGCCTCGATGCTCGCCAAGCTGGCGCGCGAGCGACGCGCGGTCGAGGTCCGGATCGCCGGCGAGCAGCGGTGGATCGCGAGCGAGGACGCGGCGCTCTACCGCGACGCGCTCGGCGTCCCGCCTCCCGGCGGACTGCCGGATTCCTATCTCGAGCCGGTCCCGGAGCCGATGGCTGCGCTGATGCGGCGGTACGCCCGCACCCACGGCCCGTTTCCTACCGGCCAGGCCAACCGGCGCTACGGCCTCGATCTGACGCCCGGCCTGAGGCAGCTCGAGCAGGCCGGCGAGCTCGTGCGGGGCGAGCTGCTCCCGGGTGGGAGCGAGCGCGAATGGTGTGACTCCGACGTTCTGCGCCGGGTCCGGCGGGCGAGCGTCGCCGCCCTGCGCCAGGAGGCGGAGGCGGTCGACCCGGCCGAGCTCGCCCGCTTCCTGCCCGCGTGGCAGAACGTCGACGTGCACAGAGCGGCGGGGGCCGGGCCGGACCGCCTGCGCGAGGCGCTGGTCCCGCTGCAGGGCCTGGCGCTGACGCCGGAGGTCTGGGAGCGCGACGTGCTCCCGCGCAGGCTCGGCGCCTACAGCCCGGCGTGGCTCGACCAGCTGACGACCAGCGGCGAGGTGGTCTGGATCGGCGCCGGCGCGCTGGCGCGCACCGGCAGGCTGGCGCTCTACTTCCGCGAGGACGTCCACCTGGCCGGTCCGCCGCCGGCGAATGCGAAGCTCGACCGGCCCGAGGGCGAGCTGCACGACGCGATTCGCGAGCGGCTCGGCGCCGCCCCGTCGTTCTGGCTCGACCTGGTCACCGAGATCGAGGCCGAGAACGAGCAGCTGCACTCCGCGCTCTGGGATCTCGTCTGGGCCGGCGAGGTCACCAACGACGCCTTCGCGCCGCTGCGGGCGCGGCGGTTGAGCGCGGTCGGCGACCGCAAGCGCGCGACACGGCGCTTCGCCTCGCGCCGAAACCCGTCCCAGGACACGATCCAGGGACGCTGGTCGCTGACCGAGGCGCTGTTTCGCGCCGCCCCCGCCCAGGGCCCGCGCCTGCGCGCCCAGGCCGAGCTGATGCTCGAGCGCTACGGGATCGTGACCCGGGAGACGGTGCTCGGCGAGGGCGTGCCCGGCGGGTTCTCCTCCCTCTACGGCGAGCTCTCGAACCTCGAGATGCTGGGCACGGCACGGCGCGGCTACTTCGTCGAGGGCCTGGGCGGCGCCCAGTTCGCGCTCGCGGGGGCGATCGAGCGCCTGCGCGGGATGCCGACCCGCGGCGGCGAGTACCTGATCCTGGCGGCCACCGATCCGGCCCAGCCCTACGGTGCCGCCCTGCGGTGGCCGAAGCGCGCCGAGGGCCGCCGGCCCGCTCGCGCGCCCGGGGCCTTCGTGCTGATGCGCGACGGCAACCCGATCGCATACGTCGAGCGCGGCGGCAAGGGGATCGTGCGCCTGGTCGAGCTCGAGGGCGAGGCGCTCGTTGAGGCGGTCTCACAGCTCGCCGACGCCGCCCGCGAGCAACGGATCCCGAAGCTCGGGCTCGAGCGGATCGACGGTGAGCCGGTGATCGGCTCGGGGCTCGAGGAGCAGATCATCGCCGCCGGCTTCTCGCGCCAGCCGCGGCGCCTGGTCGCCGCAGCGGGCTGATGCCCGAGGGGGACAGCGTCCATCGGGTTGCGAGGCGGCTGAGCGCAGCCCTGGCGGGCCGCGAGCTGGAGCGTGCGCAGGCGCCGAGCCCGCGCTCGCCACTTCACGGTCGGGCCGAGGCGCTGCTCGGGCGCCGGCTCGATCACGCCGAGGCTCGGGGCAAGCACCTGCTCGCACACTTCAGCGGCGACCTCGTCCTCCACAGCCACCTGGGGATGAGCGGGCGCTGGCGATTCTTCGCCGATCGCGGGTCGCCGTACGGCCGGCCCTGGCTGCTGCTCGCCGCGGGATCCGTGACGGCGACCCAGACCGAAGGCAAGTTGCTGCGCCTGGTCAGCGAGTCCCGGCTGGGCGCCGACCCGGTGCTGCGCCGGCTCGGCCCGGACCCGTTGAGCGAGGGCTTCGATCGCGCCGAAGCGACCCGGCGCATGCGCGAACTGGGAGCCGGGCGCGAGGTCGGCGAGGCGCTGCTGGACCAGCGGATCGTCGCCGGGGTCGGGAACGCGATACGCAACGAGGCCTGCTTCGCTGCCCGGGTGAGCCCCTGGCGCGCCGTCGACGAGCTCGGAGCGGAGCAGGTCGAGCGCCTGCTCGGCGAGGTCGAGCGGACGATGCGTGCCTCGCTCGCCCGCGGCCGGCGCCCGCGGGCGATCTACCGCGCGACGAGGACAGGCTGCCCGGCGTGCGGTGGGCGAGTCAGCTCGCGGGGTCAGGGCGACGAGAACCGAACCGCCTATTGGTGCGCGCGCTGTCAGACCTGATCGTCCCGCCAGGGTTGGCCGCCAGCGGGGATACTTTGAACGGATGCGATCAGGGTCCGCAGAGCTGATCCGGCGAGTGCCCCTGTTCGGCGAGCTCTCGCCTCCCGAGCTCGACCGGATCGGCACGGTGGCGGTCCCGCGCTCCTTTCCCAAGGGTGTCCGCGTCTTTCACGAGGGCGACTCGTCGGATGCCTGCTACATCGTCCGCAGCGGCGACCTGCGGGTCACCCGTGAGCACTCCGATGGCCGCGCGATCGCGCTCGCGACCCTCGGCCCTGGCGACTTCTTCGGCGAGCTGGCGATGCTCGACGGCGGCAGCCGCTCGGCCAGCGTCGAGACACTGACCGACGCCGAGCTGCTCGCCTTGCCCGCGATCGACATGCGCCGGGTGATCGCCGAGAACGGTGACATCGCAGCGAAGCTGATCGTCGCGATCACCCGGCGGCTGCGCGAGACCAACGAGCGCGTCGCCCGCCAGTCGTTCCAGACCGTGCCGAGCCGGGTCGCGGGAGTGCTCGCGCAGCTGATCGCCGAGGAGGCGATCCCCGAGCATCGCGAGGGGGTGACCGTGCGGATGACCCAGGCAGACCTGGCGCAGCTCGCGGGCACCTCGCGCGAGAGCGTCAGCCGCTTTCTCGCCACCCTCGAGCGCGCCGGGGTGGTCGCTGTCGGGCGCGGTCGGGTGACGGTGCTCGAGCCGCGCCGACTGCGCGCCTACATCTTCTGACCGACTACGCCGCCAAACGCCAGCGCATGGTCGAACGCCAGCTCCGTCGGCGCGGGATCAGCGACGAGCGCGTGCTCGCCGCGATGGCCGAGATCCCCCGCGAGCGCTTCGTCGCCGAGCGCCTGCGGGGACGCGCATACGCGGACGGCGCGCTGCCGATCGGCGACGAGCAGACGATCTCCCAGCCGTGGGTCGTGGCGGCGATCTGCCAGGGCCTGCGGCTGGCCGGGGACGAGCTGGTGCTGGAGATCGGCACAGGCTCGGGCTACTCGACCGCGATCCTCGCGCGCCTCGCCCGCGAGGTGGTCAGCATCGAGCGGATCGAGGCGCTCGCGCTCGGTGCAGGTGAGCGCCTCGCCTCGCTCGGGATCGAGAACGTCGAGGTGCGAGTCGGCGACGGGACGCTGGGCGCCGCCGAGCGAGCTCCGTTCGCGGCGATCGCGGTTCACGCAACCGCCCCGGCCCCGCCTGCCACCCTGCTCGAGCAGCTCGAGCTCGGCGGCAGGCTCGTGATCCCGATCAGCGAGCCGGGCGCGGACATGCTTACCGTTCTCATCCGCGAGGCGGTGAGCTTCGACTTGGAGACCGGTGAGGGGGTCGGCCGGCGGCCGATCGCACCCTGTCGGTTCGTCCCGCTTCTCGGTCAGCAGGGCTTCGGGGTCGAGTGAGCGCGCGATAGGCTCAGCGCCCATGCCCAGAGGCTTCTACGCGCTCAACTTCTTCTCGCCCGCGTTCATCGACCAGCTCAAGCGAGGGCGCAAGACGGCGACGATCAGGCTCGGCGACAAGGCCCGCAAGTATGAGCGCGGGCAGCTCGTCTGGATCACCGTCGGCCATCAGCACAGCCCGCGCGAGCGGATCTTCACCGCGGTGATCGACGACGTCGAGGTGAAGCGGGCGCGCGACCTCTCGCCGCGCGACATCGAGCACGACAACCCGGAGTTTCGCCGGCTCGAGGAGACGCTCGGCTTCATGCGCCAGATCTACGGCCGCGAGATCGATCCCGAGGAAACCGTGACCGTGGTCCGCTTCTCGCAGGTGATCGAGACGCCGCACGGCGCGCAGTTCGGAAACGGCGAGACCCCGTCGCGAAACTGAGCCCGCCGTGGCGGTCGAGTACAGGTTCCTGACCACCTGGCTGCTCGAGTCGCCGCGCGAGCCCGTCTGGGAGGCGATCTTCGACCAGAAGTCGTGGCCGAGTTGGTGGCGCGGGGTCGAGGACGTGGTCGAGCTCGACCCCGGTGACGAGGATGGGGTCGGCTCGCACTCGCGCCTCACCTGGCGCTCGAAGCTGCCCTATGACCTCGTCTTCGAGGCGCGCACCGAAGCCGTCGCCAAGCCGCACCTGATCGAGGCCCGGGCCGACGGCGAGCTGACCGGCACCGGCCGCTGGCGCCTGTTCGAGCAGGGCGAGGCGACCGCCGTCCTCTACGAGTGGAACGTGGCGACGACGAAGGCGTGGATGAACGCCCTCGCCCCGGCGCTGCGCCCGGCGTTCGCGTGGAACCACAACTGGGTGATGCGAAACGGCGGTGTCGGGATCGCCGCCCTGCTCGGTTGCCGGCTGCTGGCCTCCGACTGACGCCCCTGCCGCGCGCTCCGGGGGCGGGCCGATCTGAGTCTCATCGACTGAGATCCGTTGACGTCTCGCAGCCGTGCCGCTAGACTGGCAGACGTCTTGGCACTCCTATCTGTAGAGTGCCAAAAAGAGGCGCCCAGACTTGTAGAAGCGCGAACCACGCAAACTTACGGAGGTAACAGCGAATGAATCTGAAGCCGCTTGGCGATCGCCTGATCGTCAAGGCGATCGAGGAGGAGGAGACGACCGCGAGCGGCATCGTCCTCCCCGACACCGCCAAGGAGAAGCCCCAGAAGGGCACGGTCGTCGCCGTCGGCGACGGCGCCTGGGACGAGGACGGCGAGAAGCGGATCCCGCTCGACGTCGCCGAGGGCGACGAGGTCCTCTACAGCAAGTACGGCGGCACCGAGGTCAAGGTCGACGGCGATGACCTGCTCGTGCTGCGCGAGTCCGACGTCCTCGCGAAGGTCGTCTGACCAACCGACTTAGACCTACCGAAAGGAAGCAGAGAAGATGGCTCACAAGGAGCTCAAGTACGACGCGGAGGCACGCACGGCGCTGCAAAACGGCGTCGACGCGGTCGCCAACGCGGTCAAGGTCACGCTCGGCCCGAAGGGCCGCTACGTGGTCCTCGACAAGAAGTTCGGCGCGCCGACGATCACCAACGACGGGGTCACGATCGCGCGCGAGATCGAGATCGAGGACGTATTCGAGAACCAAGGTGCCCAGCTCGTCCGCGAGGTCGCCACGGCGACCAACGACGTTGCCGGTGACGGGACGACGACGGCGACCCTGCTCGCCCAGACGATCGTCCGCCACGGGCTCAAGAACGTCGCCGCGGGCGCCAACCCCCTGGCTCTTCGGCGCGGGATCGAGGCGGCCGTCGACCAGGTCGTCGACGACCTGCGCGACAAGCAGTCGAAGGAGGTCGGTGGCAAGGACCAGATCGCCCGCGTCGCCGCGATCTCGGCGGCCGATGAGGAGATCGGCAACGTGATCGCTGACGCGATCGAAAAGGTCGGCAAGGACGGCGTCGTCAACGTCGAGGAGGGCCAGACCTTCGGCATGGAGCTCGAGTTCACCGAGGGGATGCAGTTCGACAAGGGCTACATCTCGCCGTACATGGTCACCGATCAGGAGCGCATGGAGGCGGTTCTCGAGGACCCGTACATCCTGATCGCAAATCAGAAGATCGGCTCGGTGCGCGACATGCTGCCGGTGCTCGAGCAGGTGATGCAGGCGGGCAAGCCGCTCGTGATCGTCGCCGAGGACGTCGAGGGCGAGAGCCTCGCGACGCTGGTCGTCAACAAGCTCCGCGGCACCTTCACCGGCGTCGCGGTCAAGGCGCCCGGGTTCGGCGACCGCCGCAAGCGGATGCTCGAGGACATCGCGATCCTCAGCGGCGGCGAGGTGATCACCGAGGAGATGGGCCTGAAGCTCGAGAACACGCAGGTCTCGCAGCTTGGCCACGCTCGGCGCGTCGTCGTCTCCAAGGACACGACGACGATCATCGACGGTGCCGGCGAGAAGTCCGACATCGAGGGCCGGATCAACCAGATCCGCTCCGAGATCGACAACACCGACTCCGATTTCGATCGCGAGAAGCTCCAGGAGCGCCTGGCGAAGCTCGCGGGCGGTGTCGCCGTGGTCAAGGTCGGCGCCGCCACCGAGACCGAGATGAAGGAGAGGAAGCACCGCGTCGAGGACGCCCTGCAGGCGACTCGGGCGGCGCTCGAGGAGGGCATCGTGCCCGGCGGCGGCGTCGCGCTGCTCAACGCCCAGGACGCGATCAAGCCCGACGGGCTCGAGAGCGACGAAGCGACGGGCGCGGAGATCATCCGCCGCTCGCTCGAGGAGCCGATCCGGCAGATCGCCGAGAACTCGGGACTCGAGGGCTCGGTCGTGGTCGAGAAGATCCGCGGGCTGAAGCCGGGCGAGGGCCTGGACGCGGACACGGGCGACTACGGGGACCTGGTCAAGGCCGGCGTCATCGACCCGACGATGGTCACCCGCTCGGCGCTGCAGAACGCAGCCTCGATCGCCAAGAACATCCTGACGACGGAGGCGATCGTCGCCGAGCCGCCGGAGAAGGACGGCGCCGGGATGCCCGGTGGCGGCGGGATGCCCGACATGGGCGGGATGATGTAGGCGTCGCCTCGGCGACCGGCTCCCTTCGAGGGGGCCAGCTTCAAGAGGCCCGGGCAGCGCGCCCGGGCCTCTTTGCGTTTCAGACGCGCCCCCCACGGTGTCGGGAGCTCAGCCCGCCGCGAGCACGGCCCCCATCGCCAGCGGCTCGACCCCGAGCGCGCGGGCGTCGCCGGCGCCGCGCTCGCTGACCATCGGCACCTCCATCAGCTCCGCCTCCTCCCAGGTTGCGAAGACGGCATCGCCGACAAGCCTGCGCAAGCCGGTGAGCCCATAGTGGACGAGACCGAGCGGAACGTGGACGAGCGCCCGTTCGCGACCGTCTGCGCGCGCGATCAGGCGCGCCATCTGGTCGTAGGTCAGCCGTTCGGGCCCGGCCAGCTCATGGCGGCGGTCGCCGTCGCCACGGTCGAGGTCGGCGAGCACGCAGCGGGCCACGTCGCGCGCCCAGATCGGCTCGTAGGCCGAGCGCCCGGCGCCGGAGATCGGCAGGGCCGGCAGCAACGCCAGTCGGCGCATCGTCCTCACCCACGGATCGCCGCTTGCGTAGACGATCGAGGGCGCGAACACGGTCGTCGTCAGCTCGGACCGGCGCACCGCGCTCTCGGCGAGCGCCTTGGCGCGAAAGAAGCGGGTGCGCTGGATCGGGGTCGCCCCGATCGCCGAGAAGAAGACGAAGCGGTCGAGGCCGCTCGCCTCGGCGCCGCGGAGCAGGCGCGCGGTGGCGAGGCCGTTGAGCTCCTCGACTCGGGCGTGTGGCTGATCGCGGATCGCCGCGGCGAGGTGGATCACGGTGCCCACCCCGCGCAAGGCGCCGCGGATCACCCGCGGGTCGGCGAGGTCGGCGAGGTCGCCGAGCACGATCCGGACCTCGACCCGGAGACGTCCCAGGCGCCGCGGGTCGCGGACCAGCACCCGGACCTCCTCACCCCGCTCGAGCAGCTGCGGCAGCAGCTCGCGGCCGACGGTCCCCGTCGCTCCAGTAACCAAGATCACGCAGCGAACTCTAAAATGCTTGCTTCGCTCACCGGGTCCGGACCCGGTGAGCGCATCAGAGCCCGACGGCAGACGAGACAGAAAGGGATCCAGAGACTTGGCCTACGTGATCGCCGAGCCCTGCATCGGTCAGAAGGACAACTCGTGCGTCGAAGTCTGCCCGGTCGACTGCATCCACCCGACCCCCGACGAGCCCGGCTACGACGACGTCGAGCAGCTCTACATCGACCCGGACGAGTGCATCGACTGCGACGCCTGCGTCGAGGCGTGCCCGGTCGACGCCTGTTTCGCCGAGGACCAGCTCCCTGGCGAGTGGGCGAAGTACACGGCGATCAACGCCGAGTACTACGCCGGCAGCTAGCTCTCGCGACGGGCTCTGAGCGAGAACATCAGCGGCAGCCGGGGCCGGCCGGGCGGCTGGCGGTAGACGACCCCGGCGCCGAGCGCATCGCGGTCCTCAGTCAGGTGCGAGAAGCGCGGGAAGAGGGTGTACTCGTGCTCGGAGAGCAGCTCGAGCCGTAGGCCGCAGCCGAGCACCGAATTGACTATGTCGGCGAGCGTGTGAGCCCACTCGATCGTCGCGTTGTGCTCGGTCGCAGCGTCGAGGTCCGCGTAGCTGCCCTGCTCGTCGTCGTCGAAGGAGACGCCCTCGGGCGCATGGAAGTAGTCGTACTCGATCTCGAGCCCGCGGTCGGAGAAGACCCAGGTCAGGGGATGGAACTCGCTCAGGTAGAGAAAGCCGCCGGGCACGAGCAGCTCGCTGACCAACCGGGCCCAGCGCGGGAGGTCGGGAAGCCAGTTGAGCGCTCCGAGGCCCGTATAGACGACGTCGAACCGCTCGCCGCCGAGCGCCGCGACGGCGTTATAGACGTCGGCCTCGATGAAGCGCGCGTCGAGCGCGGTCTCGGAGGCGAGCTCGTTGGCGGCCTCGACTGCGGGCGCGGAGAAGTCGAGCCCGACCACCGAGGCGCCGCGGCGGGCCCAGGAGAGCGTGTCGAGCCCGAAGTGGCACTGCAGGTGGACGAGTCGCTTGCCGGCCACGTCGCCGACCTGCTCGAGCTCGAACGGGCGCAGCGTCGAGCTCCCGGCGCGGAAGCGCTCGACGTCGTAGAAATCGCTCGCGACGTGGAGCGGCACACGCTCGTCCCACCACGAGCGATTGATCTCGAGGCGCGGGTCCAGCGGCCCTAGCTCTGGACCTGGACGACCGGGAGCTCGGTGCCTCCGACCGGCGCGGGAGCGGGCGCGGCTGGCGATTCGGCCTGCATCACGGGCAGCTCCTGGGGCGTCGCGGCGATGATCCCGTGCGCCGCGGCGCGGATCGCCTGGGAGGCGGGATGGTCGGGCTGGTCGAGGACCAGCGGGACCCCGGTGTCGGAGTGCTCTCGCAGCTCCTCCGCCAGCGGCACCTTGCCGAGCAGTGGCACGTCGAGCTCGTCGGCGAGCAGCTGCCCACCGCCCTCCCCGAAGATCGTGAAGCGCTGGCCGTCGGGGGTCGTGAAGCCGGACATGTTCTCGATCACCCCGAGCAGCTCGAGGTCGACCTTGGCCGCCATGTCAGCGGCGCGGCGGGCAACCGACTGAGCGGCCGGCTGCGGCGTCGTGACGACGACCACGCGCGCCTGCGGCAGCAGCTGGGCGAGGGTCATCGAGACGTCGCCTGTCCCGGGCGGAAGGTCGAGCAGCAGGTAGTCGACGTCCTCCCAGGCGACGTCCTCGAGGAACTGCTGGATCGCCTTGTGCAGCATCGGCCCGCGCCAGACCACGGCGGCGTTGCGCTCGAGGAAGAAGCCGATCGACATCACCTTGATCCCGGCCGGCCCGAGCGGCGGGATGATCTTCCGCTCGGCGTTGACGTCGGGGCGCTCGTCGATGCCGAGCATGCGCGGGATCGAGTACCCGTACACGTCGCAGTCGAGGGCGCCGCTGCTCTGTCCCTCTGCCTGCAACGCCGCCGCGAGGTTGACGGTCATCGTCGACTTGCCGACCCCGCCCTTGCCGGAGGCGACGCAGATCACGTTCTTGACCTGGGCGAGCGCTCCTTCGGGCAAACCCCCCGGGCGCCCGAGCGCCTCCTGGAGGCGTCCCTTCTCGTCATCGGTGAGCACGTCGAAGCCGACCCCGACCTCGGTCACCCCCTCGAGCGCAGCGACGTTCGTGGCCACGGCCTGCTGGAAGTGCGAGCGGATCGGGCAGCCGGGCGTGGTCAGCGAAACGACCACCTCGACCTTGCCGCTCTCGCGGACCTCGATCGAGCGGACCATGCCGAGGTCGACGATCGAGCGGCGTAGCTCGGGGTCGATCACGGCGCGCAGCGCCTCATTCACCTGCTCGGTGCTCGGGAGCTTCATCGTTTCATTCTGGCAGAGCACCCTCGAAAAGCGATCGACCGCGGCGCAAGGCCGGTCCCCCAAACAGCGATCGACCGGCGCAAGGCCGGTCGATCTGGAGGAGAGGTGCTGTTCTGCCCGGCGGATATCTCCGCGAGCAGCTTCTCCGGGATGCCGACCTCTCGCGGCGTCCCGGGCTAAGTGCCGGTCAGACCAGCTCGGAGACCCGGTCCTGGGCCTTCGACAGGGCGTCCTCGGCCTTGCCGCGGTTCTGCTTCACGGTCCTCGTGACCTTGGTCCGGTTCTGCTTCACGGTCCGCTCGACCTCGCGCCGGCGGGCCTTCAGCTCACGCTCGACCCGGGTGCGGGTGGAGCGGGCGCGCTGGGTGGCCTTGCGACGCGCCTGGCCGCCGCGGCGCTCGGACTTGTTGAGCTCGCGCGTGACCTGCGTGCGAAGGCTCTTCAGCTCGCGCTCGCGACCGCTGGTGCTGGTCCACGGCTCGAGCGCGTCGGTGACGCGCTCCCGAGCCAGCAGGGCGGCGCCGACGGGGACGTCGAGCGCCCGCTCGACGCTCTGCCGAACGACCTGGACGGGCCCGGTCTCGGTCTGCGCGGTGCGGGTCGCGGTGGTCTTGGACCTGGCTGTGGTCTTGTTGTTGGCGGCGGTGGTCGTCATCTTGGTGCCCCCTTGGGGTGTCGCTTTGTCTCTCTAACTTCCTTACTACTAAGTATGTTCAGGATAGCAAAGTACCCGAACAGGTGTTTGTACACCGTCGCCGGCCTTGGTTACGCCACGCGTTCGAGCCAGAGCCGCGGCCGCTCGAGCTCGATCAGCGTCGGCATGTCCTCCGGGGAGCGCCAGACGAGGCGCAGGGCCTCTGGGCCGCCGAGCTCGGTGACGCCGTCGCAGAACCCCTTGCCGAGCGTGTACTGGCGCAACTTCAGATCGAAGCCGAGCAGCCGGCCGAGCACCTCACCGAGGCCTGACCGTCCGGCTCGGCGCCGATCGAGGCGCTCGCGCAGCTCGACGAGCCCGGGACGCTCCGGCGCCGCGGCGTCCATCACATGCTCGGCGTGGCCCTCGATCACCGACATCGTCGCCTGCAGGCGGTCGAAGATCGCGCGCTGCGCCGGATCGGCGAGCGAGCGCGCCAGCTCCCCGCGCAGGAGGGCGCGAACCAGCTCGCGGGGATCTCGGAGCAGGCGGCGGATGAGCCCGCCGAGGCTGTCCGGGCTCAGTCCGGCGCTCGCGGACTCGATCAGCTCGTCGGCCAACTGGCGGACGTGCTCGGGGAGCCATCGAACGCGCTCGAACTGGACGACATGCGTGGTCTCGTGCAGGGCGATCCAACTGAGGAAAAGCTCGCGGTCGGCCGCCAGCGACCGCCTGGCCGAGTCGAGGTTGGCGCCGACGAAGAGCAGCCGGGCGGGGCGTTCGGGGTCGAACAGGGACAAGTCGTACTGGCCCAGCACCCGCCGACCCGCGTAGCCGACCGCCGCCCCCGCCTCGGCCCCGAGGGCGGCGCCGAGCACTCGCCGGGCGACCGGTGCCAGGGGGCCGGCGCTTCCCAGCTCTTCGGCCAGCCGTTGCTCGATCGATCGCGCCGCCTCCGCCAGGCTGGCGAGCGCGACCCGAGCCCAGTCGGGACGGTCGACCAGCTCGGCAGAGGGCGGCTCGGCGACGGCGCCGAGGCCGGCGTAGTCGGCGGCGACATCGATCGCCGCCACGCAGGCCGCGGCCACCTCGTCGCCCCGGTAGCCGTCCGCTTGCCCGGCCGGCGGCCGACCGATCGGGCCGATGCCGCCGATCATCGTCTCGGCGGTTCGCTCCGCCAGGGCCCAGTCGACCAATCCGGGCGCCGGGCTCAATCGGGTTCCGCGGGGCTCGCGCGCTGGATCTCGAGCAGGGTCCCGAGCATCTCCTCGTCGAGTCCGGCGATGATGTCGTAGCGCGCGTCGAGCCCGAGGTCTGCCTGCTCGAGCGCCAGGCTGCCGAACTTCAGGCAGGCACCGGCCTCGCGGGCGATCAGCTGGGCGGCCGCGACGTCGACCGATCGCGCCGTGCGCCCGCTCAGCATCCCGTCGAAGCGCCCGGCGCCGACGTAGCAGATCGTCAGTGCCAGCGAGCCGATCCCCCGAACCCGGAAGGCCTTTCCCGCCAGCCCTTCGATCAGCGGCAGGATCCGCTGCGGCTTGGTTCCCTCGAGTCCGATCAGCTCGAGTCCGTACCCGGGTCCGCGCGCCTGCAGCTCGGTGCCGTCGAGCGTCGCCCCGCGATGGCGCTCGGCGGTGAACTCCTCCCCCGCGCCGAAGTCGAATACGTAGGCGAGCTCGACGTCGGCCATCGAGGGCCCTGAGGCGACGGCGACGCTGAGCGCAAACGAGGGCAGGGTGCGGCGCGCGTTCAGCGAGCCGTCGATCGGATCGATGACCACCCGGGTCGTGGTGGCGTCACCGAATCCGACCTCCCCCCGCTCCTCGGAGATCGCCGTGAACGCGGCTCCGGCCTCGTGCAGGGCCTCGAGCTCGGCGAAGACGATCTCCTCCGCGGCGCGATCGATGACCAGGCTGCGGTCACCGCCCTCACCGATCCCGTCGTACTTGGTCCGGGCCTCGATCCCCACCGTCGCGGCGTAGAGCTCGCGCTGCGCCGCGACCATACGCCGGCAGGCGGCGAACCAGTCGGCCGCCGCCGGAGGCTGGTGGTCCGAATCGACCATCGGACCGGCCATGCTAGACAGTTGCCAGCGTGCCCCCGAACGGCCACAAGCCGAGCCCCGGACAGCTTCGGGTCGCCGCTCACTCCGGTGGCCCGCTGCTGGTCACCGGGCCGGCGGGCTCGGGCCGTTCGGAGGCGCTCGCGCTGCGGCTCGAGGCGCTGGTGAGCGCCGGTCTGCGCCCCGAGGCGGTGCTCGTCCTGACCCGCTCGCGAGCCGCCCGGGCGACGCTTCGCGATCGCGCCGAGATGCTGCTCGACCGCCCGCACGAGGAGCTCTGGATCCACACCTATGCCGAGGCGGCGGAGAGGCTGCTGCGCGAGTTCTCGACCGAGGCCGGCCTCGACCCCTTCTTCACCACCGTCGGCGCAGCCGACCGGCTGGCGATCCTGCTCGACCGCCTCGACGAGCTGCCGCTGCGTCGGCACGAGATCCGGGGCAATCCCGCCGGGCTGCTCGCCCGCCTGCTGCGCCGCATCGACCTGCTCAAGGCGGAGGCCGTCTCGCCCGCCGCGCTGCGCGAGTGGGCGGTGGCGGCGGAGCGTTCCGCCGCCAGCGCCGGCGAGCGCGAGCGCGCCGAGCGTGAGATCGAGTTCGCCGAGCTCTACGCGCGCCACGACCGGATCCTGCGTGAGGCAGGGAGCCTCGACGCCGGCGACCTGGTGCTCGAGCTCGGCAAGCTGCTCGAGGACCGCGCCGATGTCGCCGAGTCGGTCGCGGCCCGCTTCCAGCACCTGCTCGCCGACGAGCTCGAGGACGCCGGCGTTGCCCACCGGCGGATCCTGGACCGGATCGCGATCGACGGCGACCTGGTCTGCGCCGGCGATCCCGAGCAGGCGACCCGCCGCTTCCGCGGCGCCGGCGAGGCGGCGCTGGAGGCGTTTCGGGCCGCCCACCCGCAACTGGCCGAGATCGAGCTCGAAGCTTCGCTTCGCGAGCCCGAGACGACCCGCTTTTGGCGCTGCGAGAACGACCGCGCCCAAGCGCAGGCGGTGGCGCGCGAGATCGAGCGGCTGCTCGCCGCGGGCGATGTGCGGCCGGAAGCGATCTGCGTCCTCGCCGGCTCGGGGTGGCGCGAGGGCCGGCTGATCGCCGCGGCGCTCGAGGAGCGCAGTGTCCCCTTCCGGTTCGCCGGCGACGCTGCCTTCTTCGGCCGCCCCGAGGTTCGCGACGCGCTCGCCTGGCTGCGGATGCTCGCCGACCCCTCCGACGCGGCCGCGGTCGTCCGAGCGCTCACCCGCCCGCCGATCGACCTGCGCTCGGTCGACCTGGCGAAGGTGACGACGATCGCGCGCCGGCGCAAGCTCGACATGGTCTCCGCGCTGGAGGCTGCGCTGGAGAGCCCGCAGCTGCCGCCGGAGGGACGCGATCGGATCAAGGCGTTCCTGGGGCTCTACGGGGGGGCCTCGAAGGCGCTCGAGCGGATGCGTGCCGACGTCTTCGTCCGCCGCTTGATCGAGCGCGTCGGCCTGCGTCGCCAGCGATTGTTCGCGGCCAGCCCGGAGACGGTCGAGCGGCTGGTCAACCTCTCTCGGCTCGCCGAGCTCGCCGCGGACTGGTCGCGGCGCGAGCCACGCGGCTCGGTACGCGACTTCGTCCGCCACATCGGCGCCGTCGCCGACGCCGGCGGGCTCGGCGACGAGGACTGCGAGCGCGCCACCCCGGGCGACGTCCTGCTCGCCGAGCCCGAGCAGGTCAAGGGGCTCGAGTTCGACCACGTCTACCTGCTCGGGCTGCGAAGCGGCGCCGTTGCGGTTCGACCCGCCGAGGACGATTGGATCCCGGAGTCGCTGCTTGATGAGGTGATGCCCGAGCCCGGCGACGAGCTGACCGCGACCCGGCGGCTGACGCTCGCTCACGTCGCGATAACCCGGGCGCGCCGCACGCTGGTCCTCTCCTGGCCCGCCCGCGACGAGGAGGGCGGTTCCTCGCCTTCGCGGATCTATCGGGCGGCGATCGAGCGGTTCGGGGGGGAGGAGGAGGTCCACGAGGAGGAGCTGTTCGGGCCGGCCGAGGGGCTCCACTCGATCTACCGGGCCCTGCGCGACGAGGTGCTGGAGGCGTCGTGGCGCGCCGGGGCGGCGCTTTCGGAGATGCGCCTGGACACCGCGGCCGACGTCGACGCTGCGGTCGCCCGCTACCTGGAGCTGGTCAAGCTCGCGGCGCTGATCCAGCGGCCCGTCTCGGAGCAGGCGCCGGAGGCGATCGCGGCGATCAACGAGCTGCTCGGACGGGTCGCGTCACCCGAGCAGAGAATCGAGCTTGAGGCCTCCGCGCTCGACCGCCACGTACTCGGCGAGGAGCGCGAGCGAAGCGCCCGCCGCGAGCAGGTCGCGGCGCGCCGCGAGCCGTCGCTGGAGCAGTTCCTGCCGCGCCGTAAGGGTGGCCTCGGCCTCTCGGCATCGGACATCGACCTCTATCGCACCTGCCCACTCAAGTACAAGTTCGCGCGCGTCTTCGCGATCCCCCAGGAGCCGACGATCAACCAGCGCTTCGGGATCCTGATCCACCAGGTGCTGGAGCGGTTTCACGCCGAGGAGATGCGGGTCGCGGCCGGGGGGGAGGAGCCGCTTGCCGCCGCCCCGGGCAGCATCGACCGCCTGCTCGGCCTGTTCGAGGCCGGCTGGCGCCGCCAGGGCTTCGGCGCCTCGGACGACGAGCTTCAGTACCGCGACCGTGCGGTGGCCGCGCTCGCCCGCTACCAGGAGCGCCACTCACATTCGCAGTCCGAGCCGGTCTGGCTCGAGCGCAGCTTCGCCTTCTCGATCGGCCCCCATCAGCTACGAGGGCGCGTCGACCGCGTCGACCGTCTACCCGACGGCGGCTATGAGCTGATCGACTACAAGACCGGCGACCCCGGCTCGGGCCCGAAGCTTGCCGGTGACGTCCAGATCGCCCTCTACCGGCTCGGCGCCCGCGAGGCCTGGGAGATCGACGCCGGGTCGGGCAGCTACTGGTACGTGCTCGCCGATGAGCGGGTCCGGGTGCCGCCTGAGCCCGACGACCCCGAGCGCGTCGAGCGCACGGTGCTCGAGGTCGCCGCCGGGATCACCGACCAGGACTTCGAGCCCCGCCCCTCGCACGAGATCTGCTCCTGGTGCGACTACCGCTTGATCTGCCCGGCGTCGGAGGCCTGAGCCATGGCTTCGTTGCCGCGACGATCTGGGACGGCCAGTAGCCGGGCCCGCCCGAGGGATGCCCTGCGCCCGAAGCCCCGCGGTCGAACCTCGAGTTCGCGCCGCATATGGGTGCCAAGTCGCGGTTCGTCCGCGTAGCCGCCGCCGGCCCCGCTGCTCCGGCTGATCGAGCCGGCGTCAGTTCGTCCCCGGCTCCTCGGGCTCGGAGCGCTGGCGCAGGAAGCGCTGGAAGTCGCGCGCGATCGCGTCGCCCGAGGGCATTTCGCCGGTGTCGATCTCGGCGTCCTCGGACTGCTCGGACTCGAGCCGGCGGACGAGCTCCTCGATCTCGGGGTTCGAGGAGACGGCCCGGTCGACCTGGGTCTCGAAGCGCTCCATCGCCTCCTCCAACTCGGAGGCCTCGATCGCGACCCCGGTGAACGCCTCAAGCCGGCGCAGCAGGGCCAGCGCCGCCTTCGGGTTCGGGACCGCGGCGACGTAGTGCGGGACGGCCGCCCAGAGGCTGGCCGAGGTGAGCCCGCGTCGCCGGCAGGTGTCGTGGATGATCCCGACGATCCCCGTCGGCCCCTCGTAGCTCGAGCGGCTGAGCCCGAGCCTGTCGACGAGCTCGGGATCCGAGGCTAGCCCGGTGATCGGGACCGGGTGGCTGTGGGGGACGTCGGCGAGCAGGGCGCCGAGCGTGACCACCAGCTCGACCTCGAGCCGCTCGGCGACCTCGAGCACGGCCTCGGCGAACGTCCGCCAGCGGGTGTTCGGCTCGATCCCCGAGATCAGCACCAGGTCGCGCTCGGCGGTCGGTGCCGGGGCGGCGAGGACGGCGTTCTCGGGCCAGTCGACCTCGCGTGTCTGTCCGTCGGTGAGCCTGATCGTCGGCCGGGTGACCTGGAAGTCGTAGAACTCCTCCGGGTCGAGCTCGGCGATCGGTTCCGCGTCCAGCGAGCCGGCGATCGCGTCGAGCGCCGTCGTCGCCGCCCCGGCGGCGTCGTTCCAGCCCGCGAAGGCGGCGACCAGGATCGGCGAGCGCAGCGCCGGCGGGTCGCCGTCCCACTTCAGAGGCTCCACAGGGTCGAGACTACAACCACTCAGGCGGCTGTCGCGGGTCGATTCCGGTCCGACCGCCAGGTCAAGATGCAAGGGGTGGAGGCCGCGCTCGCCCAGATCCATCCGCAGGTCGCCGAGCTGCGCCCGGGACAGCGCTTCGACGGTCGCTACGCCTGCCTCGCGAAGGAGCGGCTGACCGCTCGCAACGGCAGCTCGTACCTGTCGCTGCGCCTGCGAGACCGCAGCGGTGTGATCGGCGCCCGCGTCTTCCGCGATCCCGATCGGATCGGGCTGCGCTTCGAGGCCGGCGACGCGATCGCCGCCCGCGGCAAGGTCGAGCGCTACCGTGGGGAGCTCGTCGCCGAGCTCGAGGACGCCCGCCCGCTCGAGGCCGGCAGCTTCGATCCGGCCGAGTTCCTGCCCGCGGCCTACCGGTCCGCCGACGAGCTGACCGGCTTCGCCGAGCACCTGGTGCGTGAGATCCACGACCCGGGCCTGCGCGGCGTCGCCGAGGCGGTGGTCCTCTCGGGCCCCGTGGCGGTGGAGTTCCGGCGTGCGCCGGCCACCCGCGCCGGCCATCACGCCTACCTCGGCGGGCTGCTCGAGCACACGGTCGCCGTCGGCACCCTTGTCGGCGAGGTCTGCCAGCTTCACCCGCGGCTCGACTCGGACCTGCTGATGGCCGCGGCGCTGGTCCACGACGCGGGCCGCGCCCGCGAGTTCACCTACGGGGCCGACTTTGGCCTCAGTGCCGAGGGGCGGCTGCTCGGCCACCTTGCGATCGGCGCCGAGATCGTCGGCGCCGCAGCATCCTCGCTGCCGGACGAGCGCCGGCTCGCGCTGCTGCACTGCGTCCTCTCCCACCATGGCCCCGATGCCGGGCCCGGTCGCCAGGCGGCCGCGCGCGGCTTCGCCGGCCCCGAGGCGCTCGCTCTCTACCGGATCAACGCCGTCGACGCCTCGGTCAAGGGGTTTCTGGAGCGCTGAGCAGCCCTCGCCGCGCGAGCTGGGCGGCGACGAACAGGAGCAGGAGCGCGAACGCGATCTCGAGCGCGCGCTCGGAGACCGCGTTCGAGAGCACGACTCCGGCGGCCACTCCGAGCGGCGAGAGCGCGCCGAGGATCAGCCCGTCGCGCACGCGGACGTTGCCGTACGCGTGTTGGCGCCAGGCACCGACGAGCGCGACCGGCACGATCGCGACCAGGGAGGTTGCCTCGGCGCGCAGTTGCGGCTCGTCGAGGAAGATCGCCAGCGCGGGCACGAACAGGATTCCGCCGCCGACGCCGAGCAGGCCCCCGACGGTGCCCCCGGCAAAGCCGAGCAGCGCGGCGGCGACGTACTCCATCAGCCGATCAGGAACTGGATCGCGACCACCGTCAGCAGGGCGGCGAAGAGGAGCGAGATGACGCGCTCGGGCACTCGCTGCTGAACCGCCGCGCCGACGATCACCCCACCGACCGCCGGGATCCCCACCAGCAGTCCCTCGGCCAGGTCGACGTTCCCGTACAGGGCCTGTCCGATCGCTGCGAAAAGGCCGATCACGGCGATCGCGAGCAGGCTGGTCCCGGTCGCCGCCCGCTCGCCGTAGGCGAAGAGGAAGATCAGCATCGGAACGATCACCGTCCCGCCTCCGACCCCGAACAGGCCGCTGAAGATACCCGCGGCCGTCGCCGTGGCGGTCAGCTTCAGCAACCGATCGGCGGGCATCGCGGCGATACTAGATGGGCCGATGGGCACCGCGGAAGCCATCCTCGAGCCGCTTCGCGCGGAACCCGGCCGGACGGCGATCCTCTGCGACATCGACGGCACCCTGGCCCCGATCGCCGCCGACCCGGAGGCTGCGACCGTGCCCTCTGCGGCGCGCGAGCTGCTGCGCGAGCTCGCCCGCCGCTTTCGCCTTGTCGCCTGCGTCACCGGCCGCCGGGCGAGCTTCGCGCGCGAGATGGTCGGGGTCGAGGAGCTCACCTATGCCGGCAACCACGGGCTCGAGCTGCTCGCTCCGGGAGAGCCGACGCCGCGCCTCGATCCGGCGCTCGGCGGCCGTGGTGAGGCGGCCGCCGGCTTCGTCGGGGGCCTGGACTGGCCGCCGCTCGAGCGGCTCGGGCTTCGGCTCGAGGACAAGGGGCCGATCCAGGCGATCCACTGGCGTCGTGCCGCCGACCCGGGGGCCGCGCAGGAGCGCGCCGAGGCGATTGCCGAGCTCGCCCGCGGGTACGACCTGATCCCGCACCGAGGCCGGATGGTGCTCGAGCTGCGGCCGGTCGCCGAGGTCGACAAGGGCGTTGCGACCCGGCGGCTAATCGAGGACGCGGGGGCACGGCGGGCGCTGTTCGGAGGCGACGACGCGACCGACCGCGACGCCTTCGCCGCCCTGCGCGACCTGGAGCGGGCGGGGGAGCTCGAGACGTCGGTGTGCGTCGCCGTCGCCTCGACCGAGGGGCCGCCCGAGATTCAGCGCGAGGCCGACCTCGTCGTCTCCGGGCCCGGCGGGTTCCTCGACCTGCTGCGGAGCCTGTGATGTCGTTCTGCGACCTCTTGCGCGCCACGGTCCTGCTGGTCGCGGGCGTGGCCACGGCCCTCGGGGTGGTCAGCGTCCTGATCGCCAACCGCGAGGCCGACGACCTCGCGCTTGCGATCGCCGGCGGCTGGTGGGTTGGCGCCGCGGCGATCGGGATCTGGCTCGGTCGCGCCGAGCGGGTCGGCGAAGCGACCGCGCGCGTGCTCGCCGGCGCGCGCACCGCAACCAGCCTGCCCGCTGAGAGCCCGGGCAGGATCGCCCTCGGGCGGCTGTGGCCGATCGGGCTCTTCGCGCTCGTTGTCGGCGGCGCCGGCTGGGTCTGGCCCCAGGTGGCGGCGATCGGGGCCGGGTACGCGATCCTGATCGCGCTCGCCTGGCGCGGGCGCGAGGCTGCGGTGGCGGCGATCGAGGACCGCGACGGGGTCCGCTTCTACGTCGAACCGTCCTCGGCCTTCGAGCCGCTGCGCCTGATTCGGACCCCGGGCCTGTACCGCGACCGCGCCCCGACGGCGAACCCACCGCCTCCACCGCCGGCCCGCAGCGCCTAGCTGCGCGCCCGCCGGGGCGACCCGAGCGAGCGCCGGCTCGGCGAGTCGTCCGAGAGTGGCGGGCCTGCCGCGGCGACGCGAGAACGCGTACCAGCCGCCGGCCGCTGCCGCCAGCGCCGCGACGGCGGCGAGCAGCAGCCCGGCACGCGGACCCGCAAGCTCGGCCAGGGCGCCGACGATCGGTCCGCCGATCGGGGTCGAGCCGATGAAGACCACCGAGTAGATCGCCATCACCCGGCCGCGCATCGCCGCCGAGGCGCCGAGCTGCAGGGTCGAGTTGACGCCGGCGGCGAAGCTGACGCTGACGGCTCCGAGCGGGACCAGCGCCGCGAGCGCAACCGGCAGCGACGGGGCCGCGGCCGCCAGCAGCGCACAGGCCCCGAATCCGGCGCATGCTCCGACGAGCTGGCGCTCGCTGACCCGGCCGCGGGCGCCCGTGGCGAGCGCGCCGAGGATCGAGCCGACGGCCATCGCCATCGCCAGCGCCGTGTAGGCGAGCGCGCCGCCCTCGAACGTGAATCGGCCGAGCAACGGCAGCAGGACGTGAAAGTTGAACGCCAGCGTCCCGACCACGGCCATCATCGCCAGCGGGATCAGCAGTTGCGGCTCTGCGCGCAGATAGCGGATCGCGGCGCCGACCCCGCCTTGGTCGCCGCCGGGCGTCGGCGGGTGGGCGAGCAGTCGCGGATCCATCGCCCGCAGGGCCGCGATCATCGCGGCGAAGGTCGCCGCGTTGACCGCAAAGCACGGGGCGATCCCGACCGTGGCGATCAGCAGCCCGGCCCCCGCCGGGCCGATGATCCGCGCCGCGTGGATGAGGACGCTGTTGAGGCCGACCGCGTTCACGACCCGGTCCGAGCCGACCATCTCGATCACGAACGCCTGCCGGGTCGGATGGTCGACGGCGGTCACGATCCCGCGGGCGAGCACGAGCCCGAACACCATCCACGGCACCACCGCGCCGGTCGCCGTCAGCGCCCAGAGGACGAGCGCCGGGACCGCCATCGTCGTTTGGGTGGCGATCAGCAGCCGCCGCTTCGGCCAGCGGTCGGCGAGCACCCCGCCCCAGGCGCCGAGCAGCAGCAGGGGCAGGAACTGCAGCGCAGAGGTCACCCCGACGGCGACCCCGCTCCCGGTGAGCTCGAGGATCAGCCACATCTCGGCCACCGTCTGCATCCAGTTCCCGCTCAGCGAGACGATCTGACCGGCGAAGTAGCGCCGATAGTTGGGGATCTGGAGGGCGGAGAAGGAGCGGCGCAGCGCCGCGCTCACGGCGAGGCTTCCTCGTCAAGCAGCCGCTCGAGGATCGTCGCCGCCCGCTCCAGCGTCGCCAGCTCGTCGGCCTCGATCCGGCCGAGCCGTCGGGCGAGGTAGGCGGTCTTGCGGGTGCGCAGGCGGCGCAGGAGGTCGCGCCCGGCGACCGTCGTGGCGACGAGGAAGGCCCGCCCGTCGGAGGGATCGGAGGTCCGGGTGACGAGCTCGAGCTGCTCGAGCTTGGCGACGATCCGGGTCGCGGTCGGGCGCTTTATCGATTCGCGAGCCGCGAGCTCGGACGGGGTCAGCGGGCCGTGCAGCTCGACGGTCGCCAGCGCGGCCGCCAGACTGGGGCTGAGCTCGCCGCGCCCCTCGGCCTCGAATCCCTGCTGGCGCAGCCGCCGAGCCGTACGGGTGATCGCAAGCCGCAGGTGAGCGGCAACCTCGGTGGGCGAGCCGAGAGCAGTAGTAGTTACCATTGCTAATTAGCTTAGCAAACTACACTGACCGGCCGCGCAGCTTGAGCAGCTCTCGCCAGCTCCGGGTGTTGGCGACCTGCTTTCGCGTCAGCCAGCCTCGCCTCGCCGTGGCGACGCCATAGACGATGTTCGAGAGCGTGTCGACTCCGTGGGCGTCGGTGTTGACGCAGATCCGCACGCCGGCTTCGGCGGCGAGGCGCGCGTGCCGCTCGGAGAGGTCGCGGCGGTTGGGGTTGCCGTTGATCTCGAGCAGGGTCTGGTTGGCCGCCGCCGCCTCGGCGATCGCCTCGACGTCGATCTCGTAGGGCTCGCGCCGGCCGATCAGGCGCCCGGTCAGGTGACCGATGCAGTCGACCCGGGGGTTCTCGATCGCGGCGATCACCCGCTTGGTCATCTCCTTGGCGGGGATCCGGAACGAGGTGTGGACGCTGGCGATCACCCAGTCGAGCTCGGCCAGCAGCGCGTCCTCATAGTCGAGCGAGCCGTCGGTACCGATGTTGACCTCCGAGCCGGCGAGCAGGCGGAAGCGCCGCTTCCGCGCGGTGTTGAACGTCGCCACTTCCTCGATCCGCATCCGCAGGGCGTCCGCGGTGACGTGGTCGCCGAACCCGTGGCTGGCGGAGTGGTCGGTGAGGGCGAGGTAGGTATAGCCGCGCGCGCGCGCCGCCTCGGCCATCTCCTCGAGCGTGTTGCGACCGTCCGACAGCGTCGTGTGGCAGTGCAGATCGCCGCGGATGTCGCCGAGCTCGACCAGCTCCGGGAGCTCGCCCGCCGCCGCCGCGGCAATCTCGCCCTGGCCCTCGCGGAGCTCCGGCTCGATGTATGCGAGCCCGAGCCGTGCATAGACCTCGGCCTCGGTCGCGTACCGAGCCACTTCGCCCGATTCCTCCGCGGTGATCCCGTGCTCGGACACCGACAACCCCCGGCGCAGCGCCCGCTCGCGCAGCCCGACGTTGTGCTTGGCCGAGCCGGTGAAGTGCTGGAGCAGGTTCCCGTAGGCGTCCGGTTCGACGATCCTCAGGTCGACCGAGATCCCGTCGTAGGTCGTCACCCGTGTCCCCGAGACCCCGACGGTCCCGCTCTGGGCGACGAGCACGTGCTCGGTCAGGGCGGTCGCGAGCTGCTTCGGATCTCTGGCGGTCGCGATCAGGTCGATGTCCTTGCACGTCTCCGCGCGCCGGCGCGCCGATCCCGCCACCGTGACCGCGTCACTCGCCGGATGGGCGCGCAGCGCCGCCGCCAGCTCCTCCGCGACGGGCAGGACGCGGGAGAGCAGCAGGCGCTCGGCCGGCCCCTTCTCCCCGAGCGTCGCCAGGGCCTCGATCACGTTCTCCTCGGCCTTCGGCCCCAGCCCCTTGAGCCCGCGGATGCGCTGCTGCTCGGCCGCGGCACGAAGGTCGTCGAGCGTCGACACGCCGAGCTCGTCGTGCAGCCGGCGCACCGTCTTCGCCCCGAGCCCGGGGATCCGCGTCACCTCGATTAGCGACGCCGGGAACTTGGCCTTGAGCTTCGTCGCCGAGGGGATCTCCCCGGTCTCGACCAGAGCGACGATCTTCGTCTGCAGGGTCTCGCCGATCCCGGGCAGCTCGCTCGCCTTGCCGGCCAGGGCCAGCTCCTCGACCGAGACCGGGCTTTGGCGGATCACCCGAGCCGCCTCCCTGTAGGCGAGCACCCGGTAGCGGATCGCCCCGTCGAGCTCGTACAGGGTCGCGAGCTCGGCCATCGCATCGGCGATCTCGGCGTTTCGCATCGGCACGGGCACAGACTCTAGATTGGCGCCTGTGTCCGCCCCTGCCGGCGTCTGGCTGGTCCTTCCCACCTATGACGAGGCCGAGAACCTCGAGCCGATCGTGAGCGCGATCCGCGACCAGCTGCCCGCCGGGCGACGGTTGCTGATCGTCGACGACAACTCGCCCGACGGCACCGGCAGGCTCGCCGACCGGCTCGCCGCCACCCATGGCGACGTCGAGGTCGTCCACCGGGCGGCGAAGGAGGGGCTCGGCCCCGCCTACGTGGAGGGGTTTCGCCGTGCGCTCGCGGGTGGCGCTGAGCTGATCGTGCAGATGGACGCCGACTTCTCGCACGACCCGGCCGATATCCCGCGCCTGATCGACGCCGCCGCGGGGGCCGACCTGGTGCTCGGCTCGCGCTACATCGACGGCGGAGGGGTCGCCGACTGGGGGCCGATCCGGCGTCTGGTCAGTCGCGGCGGCTCGATCTACGCGCGCCGACTGCTCGGGATCGGCGTCCACGACCCCACCGGCGGCTTCAAGGTCTTTCGCCGCGCCGCGCTCGAGGCGATCGCGCTCGAGACGCTCGCCTCGCAGGGGTATTCGTTCCAGGTAGAGACCACCTACCGCGCGATCCGGGCCGGCCTGCGCGTGGTCGAGGTCCCGATCGTCTTCTCCGACCGCCGCGTCGGGGAGTCGAAGATGAGCGGCACGATCGTCGCCGAGGCCGCGCTCCGGGTGCCGCTGCTGCGGCTCTCAGGCGGCGGCCGCGACCGGAGCTATACTTTTTGAAGCAGGACGGTCGGCGGCCCGCCGACGCGAAACCCAAGGCACCCGCAGCGGGTTAGGAGACCAAGTGACAGGCAAGCTCCCTGACGTTACCGACGCCGACTTCCAGACCGACGTGCTCGACTCCGAGACGCCGGTCCTGGTCGATTTCTGGGCTCCGTGGTGCGGCCCTTGCCGGGTCGTGCATCCGATTCTCGAGGAGATCCAGGCGGAGCGCGAGAGCGAGCTTCGGATCGTCAGCCTCAACGTCGACGAGAACCAGCAGACGGCCGCTCGCTACGAGGTGCTCTCGATCCCGACCCTGATCCTGTTTCGCGACGGGGCCGAGACGAAACGGATCGTCGGGGCGCTGCCCAAGCGCCGCCTCGAGGCCGAGCTCGAGCCCGCGCTGACGGTCTCCTAACCGGCGCGCTCGACCTCGACGACCAGCTCGCGGCCCTCGATCGAGGCCGTCGCCATCGGCTCGCTGGCGCCGTCGTAGGCGACGCTGGTGGCGAGCGTCTCGGCGACGACGTAGGACTCGTGCTCGCGCGCGGCCGCGAGCAGCTCGGGGTCGCCGCCGAGCGCGAGCGAGATCCGGTCCGAGACGTCCAGCCCGGCCTGCTTGCGAGCGTTCTGGATCGCATGCACGACCTCTCGCGCAGTGCCCTCGCGGACCAGCTCCGGGTCGAGCTCGAGCGCCAGCGCGATCGCCCGCCCGGACTCCGCCTCGACCTCGTAGCCCTCGAGCGGCTGCATGACGAGGCTCAGATCCTGCGGCTCGAGCGTGTGGTCGCGCCCCTCGAGGTTGATCCCGATCAGGCGCTCGCCGCGGATCGCCTCCGCCGCATGGCCGGGGTCGAGCGCCTCGACCGCGGCTGCGGCAGCGGGCATCAGCCTGCCGAACCGGGGCCCGAGCGTGCGGTAGTTGGGCTTCACCTGGTGGGTCACCAGCTCTCCCTGGTCGGAGACGAAGTCGAGCTCCTTGACGTTGAGCTCGGCGGCGACGATCTCACCGAGGCGCTCGATCTCGGCCCGCTCGGACTCGGTCGCGACGATCACCGCCCGGCGCAGCGGTTGGCGATGCTTGACCTTGGCCGCGGCGCGGGCCGCCCGCCCGAGCTCGATCGCCCGCAGGGCCGCCGCGACCCCGGCCTCGAGCCCGGCGTCCGCGAGCGCTGGATCGGGCTCAGGGAAGTCGCGCAGGTGCACCGAGTCGTCGGACTCCTGCGTCCCGGAGGCGAGGTTCGTGTAGATCTCGTCGGCGACGAAGGGGATGAACGGCGCGAGCAGCTTCGCGGACTCGATCAGGCAGTGACGCAGGGTCGCGAACGCCGCCCGGTCGCCGTCCCAGAAGCGCCTGCGGTTGAGCCTCACGTACCAGTTCGAGAGCTCCTCGACGTAGGCCGCGATCGCGCGACCCGCGGTCGTGCAGTCGAACGCCTCCATGCGCTCGATCACCTCCGCGGTCACCCCCTGCAGGCGGCTCAACGCCCACCGATCCAAGACCTCGAGCGACGAGAGACGAGCGACGAGCGACGAGTCGAGCTCCGCCGGCTCGATCTGCTCCGCGTTCGCATAGAGGACCAAGAACGAGTACGTGTTCCAGAGCGTGAGCATGAACTGGCGCAGCGAATCGCCCACCGCCTCGGCCGAGAACCGGTAGCCGGCCCAGGGCTGCTGCGAGCTCAGCGAGTACCAACGAAAGGCGTCGGCGCCGTGGGCGTCGAGCACCTCCCAGGGGTCGACGGCGTTGCCGCGGCTTGTCGACATCTTCTGCCCCTCGGCGTCGGAGATCAGACCCAGGCAGACGCAGTTGCGGTAGCTGGTGCGGTCGAAGAGCAGCGTCGACTCGGCCAGCAGCGAGTAGAACCAGCCCCGGGTCTGGTCCTGGCCCTCGCAGATGTAGTCGGCGGGGAACCGCTCGCGAAACTCCTCCTCCCCGGCGAACGGGTAATGGAACTGCGCGAACGGCATCGCGCCCGAGTCGTACCAGGCGTCGATCACCTCCTCGACCCGGTCCATCTCGCCTCCGCAGTCCTCACAGCGCAGCCGGACCTGATCGATGTAGGGGCGATGCAGGTCCCTCGGGACGTCGCCGCCGCGCTCGCGAAGGTCGGCGATCGAGCCGGCGCAGAAGCTGCCACCGCACTCGGGCTCGGTGCACTCCCAGACCGGGAGCGGCGTACCCCAATAGCGCTCGCGGGAGAGTGCCCAGTCGACGTTTCCCTCCAGCCACTTGCCGAAGCGGCCATGCTTGACGTGCTCGGGATGCCAGCCGATCGTCTCGTTCTCGGCCAGCATCCGATCGCGGACGTCGGTGGTGCGGATGTACCAGCTCGACTTCGCGTAGTAGAGCAGCGCGGTCCCACAGCGCCAGCAGTGCGGGTAGGAGTGCACGTAGGCCTCCGAGCGCAGCAGGCGCCCGCTCGCGCGCAGCGCCTCGACGATCTCGGGATCGGCCTGCTTGACCGCAACGCCCGCGAACTCGGTCACGCGCTCGTCGAAGGTGCCGTCGGGCCGGACCGGGTTCTGGAGCTTGATCCCGTGCTGCTCGCCGAGCCGGAAGTCGTCCTCGCCGAAGGCGATCGCTGTGTGGACGACGCCGGTGCCCTCCTCGGTGGTGACGAAGTCGGCTTCGAGCACGGTGTGGCCCCGGGGGCCGTAGTCCGAGACGTAGGAGAACGGCGGTTCGTAGCGGACCCCGGCGAGCGCCGTGCCGGGAAAGTGGGCGAGGATCTCGGCGTCCTCGCCGAGGACGCTCTCAACCAGATCGCGGGCGACGATCAGCACCTCGCCGTCGTTTCGGGCCCGTACGTACTCGATCTCGGGGCCGACGGCGAGGGCGGCGTTCGAGATCAACGTCCACGGGGTGGTGGTCCAGGCAACCAAGGCGTCGCCCGGCTGCACCGGAGACTCCGGGATCGCGTCCGTCGGCCCTGCCTCGGCGACCGGAAAGCGCACGTAGACCGACGGGTCCTCGAGATCGCGATAGCCGAGCGCGACCTCGTGCGATGAAAGGGCGGTGCCGCAGCGGGGGCAGTAGGGGACGACCCTGTGGTGCCGATAGAGGCGCCCGGCGTCCCAGATCTGGCGCAGCGACCACCAGACCGACTCGATGTAATCGTCGGTCAGGGTGACGTAGGGGTCGTCGAGGTCGATCCAGAAGCCGATGCGCTCGGTGAACCGGTTCCACTCGGCGACGTAGCGGAGCACCGACTCGCGGCAGCGCTGATTGAACTCGGCGATCCCGTACTCCTCGATCTCGGCCTTCGAGGAGATCCCGAGCTCCTTCTCGATCTCGAGCTCGACCGGGAGCCCGTGACAGTCCCAGCCCGCCTTGCGGGGGACGTAGTGGCCCCGCATCGACTGGTAGCGGGGGTAGACGTCCTTGAACGCACGCGCGAGCACGTGCTGGGTCCCGGGCCTGCCGTTCGCGGTCGGCGGGCCGTCGTAGAAGCTCCAGATCGGGGCGCCCGCCTCGCGGCGCTGGGCGAGCTGGCGCGCGAAGACCTCATGCTCGCGCCAGCGCTCGAGCACCCCCAGCTCGAGCTCGGGAAAGCGCTGCCTCGGATCGACCGGCCTGAATCCGCTCATCGGCGGCCGATTCTAGGCGTGCTCCGAGCCGCTGCCGTCGAGCCAGGCACGGATCTCGTCCCCGTGCTCGTCGAGCCGCGGTGGGCGGCGGCGAGTGGTGGGCGGGGTGGCCCGCATGCCGAGTGGCGAGCTCACGGTCCGCACGCCGTCGCGCTCGTCGATCGGGTCGAGCTCGAGCTCGACGGCGAGCTCGAACGCGCCGGCGAGATCGTTGACCGGCCCGGCGGGTACGCCCGCCGCGCGCAGGCGCTCCGACCACCGCGCCACGTTTGCTGTCGCAAGCCGCTGCTCGAGCAGCGGCCGCAGGGCGGCGCGGTTTGCAACCCGGCTCGGGTTGGTAGCGAAGCGCTCGTCGCCGACCAGCTCCGGCGCCCCGAGCGCCTCGCAGAGGGCGGCGAACTGGCGGTCGTTGCCGGCGCAGATCATCAGCGCTCCGTCCGCGGCCGCGTAGGTGGCGAACGGCTCGATGCTCGGGTGCACGTTGCCGAGCCGCTGCGGAACGGCGCCCGCGTTGAGATAGCCCGAGGCCTGGTTGACGAGCGCCGAGAGGGCGCTCGAGAGCAGGTCGATCTCGATCCTTTGCCCGGAGCCGCCGCGCTCGCGGGCGGCGAGCGCGGCAAGTACCGCCACCGCGGCGCCCTGGCCCGCGATCACGTCGACCAGCGCGACGCCGACCTTCGAGGCCTCGCCGTCGGCCGGGCCCGTGATCGACATCAGCCCCGAGAGGGCCTGCACGAGAGGGTCGTAGCCGGGCATCGAGGCTCCCGGGCCGGTGCCGAAGCCGGTGATCGAGCAGTGGACGAGTCGCGGGTTGTCGGCGGCGAGCAACTCGGGTCCGAGCCCGAAGCGCTCCAGCGTCCCGGGCTTGAAGTTGTCGATCAGCACGTCGGCGCGGGTTGCCAGCTCGCGCGCCAGGGCCGCGTCGCCGGGGTCGGTGAGATCGAGGACGACCGAGCGCTTGTTGCGGTTGACGGCGAAGAAGTAGGTCGATTCGCCGCCGGCGGACTCGGGTGGCATCCAGGTTCTGGTCTCGTCACCCGCCGGCGATTCGACCTTGATCACCTCTGCCCCGAGATCGCCGAGCGTCATCGCCGCCAGCGGCCCGGCGAGCACGCGGGTGAAGTCGGCGACCAGGAGGCCGTCCAGCGGTGCGATCGGGCTCATCGCCCGGCAGCGTATTCGCGGTCCCTAGAGTCTGCTCGGTGAGGCTCTCGCCGGCACTGGCAGGGGCGGTCTCGGCGCTGGCCGTGCTCGCCGGCTGCGGCTCGGACGAGCCGCCACCGACCCCGGCCGCCTGTCTCGCTTCCGCCTCCGCCTACCTGGAGGCGCTCGAGGCCGCTCCTTCGCAGGTGCTGCTCGAGGCGACCACGCCGATCAGCTCCTGCCTGGTCGAGGAGCAGGCACCGGGGCCGGTGCAGACCGTGGGCAGCTCGGTCGTCGCCGCGGCGACGGAGCTCAACCGGCGCGCGCGCGAGGACGCCGACCCGGCGACGATCGTCCAGCTCGGCTACCTGGTCGGCGCGGTCCAGGACGGTGCGGCGTCGACCGGGGGCATCCACGAGGACCTGATCCTGCGCCTCGACTCCGCCGCGCGCTACGTCGGCCGGGGCGGAGAGCCGTTCTCGGCCTCCTTCGAGCGCTCGTTCGGCGAGGGCTACGGCGCCGGCCAGGCGAACGGCTAGGCCGACGGCCGTGAAGTGCGCTGCCGCGGCACGCGCAGCTTGTCGCTGCGCCGCCGCCAGCCGGCATGATTGGCGTCGAGATAGAGGATTGTCAGCATCGAGTTCATCGGGGCTCCTTCCGGTAACCACTGTTTAGCGTTCAGTAGTTATAGCATAACCGGCGACGCTATGATGTTGGTTATGGCGGCACACGCCGATCAGAGCGCCCCGGGCAAGCTCGAGCTGATCCGCGGCTTCGTCAACACACTCGACCTCGAGCACGACACCGACGAGCTCTCAACTGGTGGCGCGGCCTCCAATTGGCTGACCGAGAACTCGCTGCCGGGTGGCGAACGCAGCCTGGCGGGCGACGAGCTCGAGCGGCTGATCGCGGTCCGCGAGGCGCTGCGCGAGCTGCTGCTCGCCAACAACTCCGGTGAGCCGACGCCGCCGGCCGCCCTGGCGACGCTCAACGAGCAATCCGAGGACGCCGCGATCGGACTCCGCTTCACCGCCGCCGGAGGCGAGCTGGTCACCCGTTGCGACGGGGTCGACTCCTCGATCGCCCGGCTGCTGGCGATCGTGCACGAGGCGATGCGCGACCGAAGTTGGCTGCGGCTCAAGGTGTGCCCGGCGGACGACTGCCGGTGGGCGTTCTATGACCAGTCGCGCAACCGCTCCGGCACCTGGTGCGACATGGGCGACTGCGGTAATCGGGCCAAGGCGCGTGCCTACCGCGAGCGCCATCGCCAGGGTCACGGCCGATAGCCTGCCCCCGATGAGCACCGAGACTAAGCTCTGGGGCGTCGAGACCGACAAGGCCGTCGCCAACTTCCCCGTTTCCGGACACCCGATTCCCGCACCGGTGATCCACTGGCTTGGCCGAATCAAGGCCGCCGCCGCCCGGGTCAACGCCGACCTCGAGAAGCTCGAGCCCGAGGTCGCGGAGCGGATCGCGACCGCCGCCGACGCGGTGGCCGCCGGCGAGCACGACGAGCAGTTCCCCGTCGACGTCTTTCAGACCGGGTCGGGCACCTCCTCGAACATGAACGCGAACGAGGTGATCGCCGGCCTGGCCGGCGACCTGGCCCATCCCAACGACCACGTCAACATGGGCCAGTCGTCCAACGACGTCTTCCCGTCAGCGGTCCACCTCGCCGCGCTGGGCGAGGTCTCGGCCGACCTGCTGCCGGCGCTCGACGCGCTGGCGGACATCCTCGCGGCGAAGGCGGAAGAGCTCTCGGGCCATGTGAAGGCCGGCCGCACGCACCTGATGGACGCCGTCCCGGTCACCCTCGGCCAGGAGTTCGCAGGCTTCTCGACCCAGATTCGGCTCGGCTCGGACCGGGTCCGCGGGACGCTGGCGCGGGTCGGTCAGATCCCGCTCGGCGGCACCGCCGCGGGCACCGGCCTCAACACCCATCCCGAGTTCGCGCGCCGGGTCCGCCGGCTGCTCGGCGAGGCGACCGGCCTCGAGATCAGCGCCCCCGCCGACCCGTTCGAGGCGCAGGGAAACCGCGACGCCCTGGTCGAGCTCTCCGGAGCGCTGAAGGTTGTCGCGGTCTCGATGATCAAGATCGCCAACGACCTGGCGCTGATGGGCTCGGGCCCGCGCGCCGGGCTGGCAGAGATCCGCCTCCCGGAGCTGCAGAAGGGCTCGTCGATCATGCCGGGCAAGGTCAACCCGGTGATCTGCGAGGTCGTGATCCAGGTCGGCGATCAGGTGATCGGAAATGACACCGCGATCAGCCTCGCCGGCACCCAGGGACAGTTCGAGCTCAACGTCCGGGTGCCGCTGATCGCGCGCAACCTGCTCGACTCGATCAAGCTCCTCGCCGCCGCCGCCCGGCTGCTCGACTCCAAGTGCGTGAGCGGGATCGAGCCGAACGAGGAGATGCTCGATCGCCACGCGGAGTCGACCCTGCAGACCGCCACCGGGCTCACCCCGCATATCGGCTACGACCGCACCACCGAGATCGTCAAGGAGGCCACGGCCACCGGGCGCACGGTGCGCGAGGTGGCGCGCGAGCAGGGCGTCGACGAGGCGGTGCTCGACCAGGTGCTCGATCACCGCCGGCTCGCCCGCCCGCACGACTGAGGCGGGAGATCAACCATCCAGCGCGCCCGGCGCGAGGCGCCCGGCTCAGGAGGCGCGCAGCTTCTCGCGCTTCAGCGACAGCAGGGCGATGTCCGCGCGACCCAGCAGCTCGCCCGCGTCCATCGCCTCGCTCGCCTCGGCGACCCCCCAGGAGACCGAGAGCGGCGTCCCGTTGGCCGCCGCGCAGGTGTTGAGGACCTCGGCGGCAATTCGCTCGGCGGCGCGCTCAGCCCCTTCGAGGTCGGTGTCGGGGAGCAGGAGCGCGAACTCGTCGCCGCCCCAGCGAAAGGCCCGGTCGCCGGCGCGCAGCGCGCGCTCGATCGCCGCCGCCGTGTCGCGCAAGCAGCGATCCCCGTCGAGGTGACCGAAACGGTCGTTGATCTCCTTCAGCCGGTCGAGGTCGATCAGGGCCACGCTCGTCGTCGACGCGGCTCTGCGGCTGCGCCCGAGCTCGGCCTCGAGCGCCTCGTCGAAGGCGCGCCGGTTGCCGAGCCCGGTCAGCGCGTCACCGCGCGCCAGCGCCTGAGCCTCGCGCTCGGCCTCGCGCAGCTCGACCCGCTGAGCGCGGATGTAGCTCATCAGCCCGAAGACCAGCACCCCGAGCGCGGCGCTGAACAGGTAGGTGCTGGCGAGCTCCTCGGCGAGCGAGGAGCTCCAGCCCGAATAGAACAGCGGCGCGGCGGTGACCACGCCGGTGACGAGCAGGAAGGGGAGCGCGCGGGCGAGCGGGTGCCCACCCATGGCCGAGCCGAGCCAGAGCAGGGTGAGCTCGGTGTAAGCGGTGGCGGTGCCACCGGCGAGCCATTCGAGCACGCCGACCGAGAGCAGGCCGACGTAGCTGGTCGCGAGCAGCGCCCCGTAGCCGGGTCGCGGCCGCCTGATGCGGAGCGCCCGCCCGCCGACGAAGCCGGCGGCGATCAGGGCGAGCGCGATCGCCCAGCCGCCGCCGCCGATCGCCTCGTCGGGCGGGTCGATCGGCAAGAACGCCGCCGCGAGCGCGGCGCTCAGTGTGCAGATCATGGCGATGATCAGGGCGGCGTTCTGGTGATCGCCGCCCTCGTAGCTGCGCGCACCGAGGGCGATCAGTCGCCACAGGGACGTGGCCGGGACCCGGGTCCGCTCCTCGCCCTCTGCAGCCATGCTCGTGCCAACACTAACGAGGCCGCGCGGAGAGACCGGTGTAACGCAGATCGCGGTGCTGCGACAATCAAACAGACGAACTGAGCGAAGGAGAGGCGAGGATGGAGAACGCAACCGAGGCCGGGCCGGCGACCGAGGTCGCCACCTTCGGGGCCGGCTGCTTCTGGCAGGTCGAGACCGCGTTTCGCGAGCTCGACGGGGTCGTCGACACGGCGGTCGGCTACGAGGGCGGCACGACCGAGAACCCGACCTACGAGCAGGTCTGCTCGGGTGCCACTGGACACGCGGAGGTCTGCCAGGTGAGCTTCGACCCGGCGCGGGGCTCTTATGAGGAGTTGCTCGATGTCTTCTGGCACATCCACGACCCGACCCAGGTCAACCGCCAGGGCCCCGACGTCGGCGACCAGTACCGGACGGTGATCTTCACCCACTCGCCCGCCCAGCAGGCCGCGGCCGAGGCCTCGCGCGAGCGCGTTGCGGAGCGGCTGGCCGAGCCGGTCGCGACCTCGATCGAGCCCGCGACCGGGTTCTGGCGCGCCGAGGAGTATCACCAGTGCTACCTCGACAAGCGTCGCTCGGGAGGGTTGATCGGCCAGCTCCTCGGGCGCTGAGCGCGGCGTGCCCGCGGTCGTCAAGCCCAGGCCCTGGTGCCGCAGCTGCGGCGCGCCACTGGAGCACGCGCTGAGCAGCTGTCCTCGCTGCGGCAAGCGCTCGTGGAGCAACCTGCTCGCCGGCTGGCTGCACCAGCACTGAGAGGGATCGGGCAGCAACTCGATGCTCGACCCGATGACCCGCTGGCGAAAGTGGTTGCCGGAGGGAATGCAGGGCTCGAAGGAGATGCACGTCGGCCTGCCGACCTTCGCCGCGCTGGCGTACACCGAAGAGGCGGCCGATCTCGATGGAGTCGACGCTGCGATCGTCGGTGCTCCGTACGACAACCAGTTCGACCATCCTGGCACGCGTTACGGGCCGCGAGCGATCCGCAGCGCGGGACACGTCGGCACGGCGCATCCGGAGGTCGGGATCGATCCGCTGCAGGCGATGCGAGTCGTCGACTACGGCGATGCGCCGATCATCAACAGGATGGGGATTGGAGCTCTGAGGCGATCAAGCGGACGGTGAGCTGGATCACCAACCCTTGTCTGCGGGCCATCGCCCACCCACCACGGAACGGTCGGCTTGGTCCATTTCGATGCGCACAACGACACCGATCCGTCTTATCTCGGGCTGACCAAGAACAATCACTCGACGGTCTTTCGCTCGCTGATCGAGGAGCAGCTCGTGGATGGCCGGCGTTACGCCCAGGTCGGTCTGCGCGGCTACTACAGCTTCGAGGAGGCGATCAACTGGCAGCGGGAGAACGCCATCACGACGCATTGGATGCACGAGATCCGGGACCACGGGATCCGAGCGGTGATCGAGCAACTGGTAGAGCGGGTCGGGGAGGGCCCGACCTACGTCACGGTCGACATCGATGTCTTGGATCCCGCATTCGCGCCGGGAACGGGGACGCTGGATCCCGGCGGGATGACCACGTTGGACCTCTTCTGGGCCGTGCGAGAAGTGTGTCGCCGTCTGGACGTGGTTGGCGCGGACGTGGTCGAGGTCGCTCCGCGCCAGGTCGAAGGCGCCGATATCACCGCATTCGCCGGCCACTACGTGGTGCGCGAGTTCCTCAACGGGATCGCGCTCCGGCGCGCCGCGTCTGCGCGGTAACTCGCTCGGGCTCCGCCCCTCCGACCCGGGGCGCTCTCGCGTCGATCAGGCGTTGATCGCCCGTTGCGCCTCACCTGGGGTAGGGTCGAGTCGCTGGCCGGATTTCGGCCAGCGGCGATATCCGATCGCAAGGAGGAGAACGATGGGAGCCAACGCAGACATGGTGAGGAGCGCTTGGGAGGCCTTCGGCAGGGGCGACATCGACGCCGCGGTGGCGACGACGAGCGACTCGGCCCAGATCGTCATCCCCGAGAGCCTGCCCTGGGGCGGCACCTACGCCGGCCCGGACGGCTTCAAGGAGATGATCGGAAAGTTCTTGTCTCACTTCGAGGAGGTGAATCCCGCTCCCCAGGAGTTCCTCGAGGCCGACGGCGACCACGTCATCGTCACGGTCAAGGGCGCCGGGAAGACGAAGGCCGGCAATGAGCTCAGCGGCGACTCGATCTGGCTGTACAGGATCGAGGGCGGCAAGATCACGCGGGCGCAGTTCTACGGCGACACCGCGACGGCGGTCGAGGCACTCGGCTAGCCCCGTGCTAGACGCCCTCAGGCGTTGATCGCCACGTACTTGGTCTCGAGGAACTCGTGGATGCCCTCGTTGCCGCCCTCGCGGCCGATGCCTGACTGCTTCACCCCGCCGAACGGCGCCCCGGCGTTGGAGACGAGTCCCTGGTTGAGACCGATCATCCCCGTCTCCAGGCCCTCGCAGACACGCAGGGCGCGCTTCACGTCGCGGGTGAAGACGTAGGCGACGAGGCCGAACTCGGTCGCGTTCGCGGCCGCGATCGCCTCCTCTTCGGAGGCGAAGCCCTTGACCGGCGCGACCGGGCCGAAGATCTCCTCGTTCAGCACCCGCGCGTCATCGGGGACGTCGGCGAGCACGGTCGGCTCGTAGAAATAGCCGGCGCCGTCGCGAGACCGGCCCCCGACCACGCACCTCGCTCCCCGGTCGACCGCGTCGCCGACCAGCTCGCCGACCTTGTCGCGCTGACTGGCATCGATCAGCGGTCCGATCTCGACTCCCTCCTCGGTGCCACGTCCGAGCTGCATCGCGCCCATCCGCTCGGCGAGCCGCTCGGCGAACTCGCCCGCCACCGGCTCGGCGACGTGAAAGCGGTTCGCCGAGGTGCAGGCCTCGCCGATGTTGCGCATCTTGGCGATCATCGCGCCCTCGATCGCCGCGTCGAGGTCGGCGTCCTCGAAGATCAGAAAGGGGGCGTTGCCGCCGAGCTCCATCGAGACCTTGAGCACGTTGTCAGCTGCCTGGGCGATCAGCTTGCGGCCGACTTCGGTGGAGCCGGTGAAGGAGAGCTTCCGTAGCCGCGGATCGCCGATGATCGGGGCCGAGAGATCGCTCGAGGAGGTGCCGGTGACCACGTTCAGCACCCCGGGCGGTAGGCCGCACTCGACCAGCAGCTCGGCCAGGGCGAGCATCGAGAGCGGCGTCTGCTGGGCGGGCTTGACGACCATCGTGCAGCCGGCGGCGACCGCGGGGCCGATCTTGCGCGTCCCCATCGCGTTGGGAAAGTTCCACGGGGTGATGAAGTAGGAAGGGCCGACAGGCTGGCGCATGACCAGGACCCGCGAGGCGGCATTGCCGGCGGTTTTGAAGTAGCCGTCGATGCGCAGCGCCTCGCCCGAGAACCAGCGGAAGAACTCGGCCGCGTAGATGATCTCGGCCTTCGATTCGGCCACCGCCTTGCCCATCTCGAGCGTCATCAGCAGGGCCAGGTCGTCGGCGCGCTCGGTGAGCAGCTCGAAGGCCCGATAGAGCACCTCGGAGCGCTCGTTGGGCGCCGAGGTGCCCCACTCCGCCTGGGCATCGGCTGCCGCGTCGAGCGCCGCCTGCGCGTCGCCGGGTGTCGCATTCGCGATCTCGCAGATCGCCTCCCCGGTCGCCGGGTCCTCGATCGCGAAGGTCGCACCCTGCTCGGCGTCACGCCACTCGCCGCCGATGAAGAGCTGCTTCGGCGCTCGCTCGACGACCGACTCTTCCCGCGTCGCTGTGCTCATCTCGCCTCCGGTCTGGTTCGTTCGCAGGGTATCGCCCGCCGGCGCTCCGACTGCCGGACCGCGACTTCCGCCCTCCGTAGGCTGTTTCGGTCAGGGGGACGCGCACGATGGCTTACCGAATCCGAAGACTCGGGATCGCGCTCACGGCCGCGGCGCTGCTCGCCGCGGCCGCGGCCGACGCATCGTGGACGATCAAGGGGCGTGGCTTCGGCCATGGCGTCGGCCTCTCGCAATACGGGGCCTACGGGTTCGCCAAGCACGGCCGCGGCTACAAGGACATCCTCGGCCACTACTACCAGCGGACGAAGGTCTCGAAGACCGGCGGCGAGCAGGTCCGGGTGCTGCTCGGGTCGGGCGGCGGATCGGTGGGCTTCAGCGGCGCCGGCCGAGCATGCGGGCGCCGGCTCCAGCCCGGCCGCCGCTACACGCTGGACGCCGAGGGCGGCGGCGTGGTTCTGCGCGCGGGCGGTCGCCGGCTCGAACGCTGTGGCAAGGAGGGCAAGGCGGGGAGCGGGCTGCGAATCGGCGGCTTTGGGCGGTATCGCGGTGCGCTCGTTGCCCGCAACGACGACGGCTCGCTGCAGGTGATCAACCAGCTCGGGCTCGAGGGCTACGTCAAGGGCGTGGTCGCGAACGAGGTCCCCTCCTCGTGGCCGAAGCAGGCCCTCCGCGCCCAGGCGGTGGTCGCGCGTTCCTACGGCGTCGCGACTTCGCGCGGGGGCGCCTTCGACCACTACGCCGACACCCGCAGCCAGGTCTACGAGGGACGGGCCTCGGAGACGAGCGCGACCAACGCCGCCGTCGCCAAGACCAGGCGCGAGGTGGTCAAGTACCGCGGCCGCGTCGCCGTCACCTACTACTTCTCCACCTCGGGCGGTCAGACCGAGAACTCCGAGTTCGGCTTCTCCGGTGGAAGCAGCGTGCCGTACCTGAAGTCTGTCGACGACCCGTTCGACGACGTCTCCCCTGTCCACAGGTGGAGCGAGCGGCTCTCCGACAAGCAGATGGAGTCGGAGCTCTCGGCCCTGTTTGAGGGCGAGCTGAAGCGGATCGAGGTGATCGAGCGCGGCAGGTCGCCGCGGATCGTTCGCGCCCGCGTCGTCGGCTCGGCCGGCAGCACCACGGTCACCGGGGACACCCTGCGTGCCCGACTCGGCCTGCGCTCGACCTGGGCGCGGTTCAAGCACCGCTGAGCAGGGCTCACCCGTCCGGGTCGGGCTGCAGCGGGACCCCGTGGTCGGTCTCCCGCATCCCGAGCTCGTAGGCCGCGGCACCGAGGCACTGCAGCCGGCGCGGCCGTTGTCCGGCGCGCTCGACCTCGAGCTCGAGGTCGCAGATCGAGCAGTTGAGCGTGTTGTGCTCAGGTCCGCTGGGATCGGCGTAGACCCAGGCGACGAAGTTGCGCGGCTCCGAGCCGACGCGGCCGCGGACCCGGATCTCGCGGCCGCCGAGCTCGAACTCGCAGCGGGTCGGCGCCGCGTCCACCCTTGTCGAGCGGTTCAGCCCCCCGAGCCGATGCAGCTCGCCGTCGAGGCTCAGCATCGCGTTGCCGATCCACGGCGTGGTCATCGGGCCGACCTTGATCCGACCGAGGCCGGCGTCGAACCAGCCGGCGGCGCCGCGCAGCTCGTTGGCCTGGATCCAGCTCCAGCGCTCGGCGTGCTCGGTGCCCCAGTTGTGTCCGACCATCCCCGGCCAACCGTCGAGCTCGAACCGCTCGCCGTCGACCGTGATCACACCCGAGAACCGGGCGTCGGGGCATGGCGAGAGCAGCTTCGTCCGCGGCAGCGGGGTCCGGTAGAGGAACCGGTAGGGGAGATGGTGAAACGGCTCCGCCAGTGCCTCGAACTCGAGCTCCCAGGTGACGCTGAGCGCCTCGCCGGGCAGCTCGCCCGCGGCGCGCCCGGGTCCCAAGCGCGCTCCGGCGACCGCGATGTAGGCGTCCGGCGGGGCGCTGACCGCCGCGGCCGGCACGATCAGCTTCGTCGCCCGCGGCCCCGGCGCGTCTGCGTCGAAGAGGGTGAACCAGAGGGCCCCGGTCAGCGCGTCGCCGGGGCGCTGGTGAACGGTGTGGCGGATCCAGAGCCCGCGGCCGCCTCCGGGCCTGGTCAGCTTCAGGTAGAAGCTCTCGTAGTGACCGGCGCGGCGCTCGACGCCGGCGAAGCGCGCGCTGGTGCTCACAGAGCGGCTATTGCTTCGCGATCACGACCTGAGCGCAGGGCTGCGCGTCGGGGTCGGCGCTGTCGCCGGTGTCGAGGACCGGCTCGTCGTTCGGGTCGAGGAGGTCGATCGTCAGTCGGCTCTTCGTCACCTCCACCTGTGCGTAGCTGAACTGGTCCACCGAGGCGCACTGCATCCCCATGCCGCTCGGCGGTTGGGGCTTGAAGAACAGGCTCTGAACCAGGGAGCCCGCGGCGGGGTTCCCGACCGTGTCGCTGATCTCGAGCCCGTAGTTGGCGGTCGCGATCGGGCCGCTGGTGACGTCGAGGATGCCCGAGTTCTGCACCCCGCCGGGCCCGAGGGTGTTGTAGCGGGCGTCGTTGACCAGCGACGCGTGCACGTCCGCGGTCAGGAAGACGACGTTCTGGACCTCGTCCTCGAGGTAGTGCAGGACCTCTTGGCGCTCGGCCTCATAGCCTTCCCAGCGGTCGTAGGGATCGACGTAGTACTGCTGGATCGGGAGCTCGTTCATGATCACCTTGAAGGTCGCCTTCGACTTCGCGATCTGCTTCTTGAACCGCTTCAGCTGCTTCGAGCCGAGCAGGGTCCGGCTCGGGTCGTTGATCGAGTCCAGGCACGCCTGCGGGACCGGGTTGGCGAGCGCCGGGGCGATCGCCGCGAACACGTCGCGGACGCTCTGCGGCGCGGTCGGCGCGAAGTCGCGGGTCCCGGGCGGGTTGTCGCAGACGCTGGTGTAGTCGGAGGCGTTGGAGCGGAACGAGCGCTCGTCGAGGAAGAAGACCTCGAGGTTCTTGCCCCAGCGCACCGAGCGGTAGATGCCCTTGCCCTTGCTGTAGGTGATCGGGTTGTAGTCCGTGAACGCCTCGACCCCGCGCTCGTAGAGCTCCTCGCCGTCGATGTTCACGGTGCCGGCGCCGAGCGGGAAGCTGTCGGCGCCGCGGGCGAAGTCGTTGATGAACTCGTGGTCGTCCCAGTGCGCGTAGTAGGCGGTCGAGCCTCGCGCCTTCGCCCACGGCTTCATCGCCAGGTTGGTCTTGTACGCCTCCCACTTCTGCTCCACGGTCAGGGCGACGTCGGAGAGGCCGTAGCCGGGCACCTCGGTGTCGGAGTAGATCGTGTCGCCCATCAGCACGTTGAAGTCGTTGCGCTGCTGGCGGATCGCCTCCCAGATCTCGAAGTTGTTCCAGTAGGGCTCCGTCTGGCCGGGCTCGGGCCGCGCGTCCTGATCGCCTGAGAACCCGAAGCGGATCGTCTGCTTGGAGTTCGCGGCCGGCGCGGTGGTGAACTTGCCGGTGGCGGACTTGCGCCCGCCCTTCATGCAGAAGCGGTAGCGGTAGGTCGTGTCCGGGTCGAGGTGCTTGACGCGCTTCTGGACCGTGTTGTCGTTGCCCCGCTTCGCCTTCAGCCCGAGGTTGCCGGCGTGCTTGGGATCGCAGCCGCCGAACCCGCCCCGGTCGCTGATCTGGAGCTCGACCTTGCCGCTGCCCTTCGCCTTCGCCCACAGGATCGCCGAGCTCGAGTCGACGTCCCCCGCGGCCACGCCGAGCTCGAATCCCCTCGCCTTTGCTGCGGCGGCCGGGACCGCGACCAGCGCCGCGGCGGCGATCGTCGCCAACCCAATCCCGATCCAGGTGCGCCTCCGAGTCACCACTGAGGCCCACCCTAACATGGGGTTCCGTGCACGACGAGCAGTCCGGCAGGGGGTTTGTCGCTCGCGTCGTCGCCGGCACGTTGCTGCTCGCGCTGGCGGCGGTGGCGCTGGCGGCGTTGGCGCTGGCGCTCGGGCTCGGCCAGCGAGACCCGCTCGAGCTCGACGTGGCGCGGATCGCGCGCAAGGCGAGCGCCGCCGCGGCTCCGGAGTCCGACCCGCTCGCCTGGAGCGCCTCGCGGCAGGGCGAGTTCGAGCGCCGCGCCGCGATCGGCGCCTCGCACGTGATCTATGAGATGAGCCCCGGCGGCGTGCTCGCCTCCGCTGAGCGGACCGCGGCCTTCCGGCCCGAGATCGAGGCGGCGGCGGTCCGCCACGGCGTCGATCCTGACACGCTCGAAGCCGTGATCTTCCTCGAGAGCGCCGGCCGTCCCGAGGTGATCGCCGGCCCGACGCCGGAGGCGGCCTCCGGCCTGGCGCAGATCATTCCCTCGACCGCGACCGAGCTGCTCGGGATGGAGGTCGATCTGGGGGCGAGCATCGCGCTGACCGAGAGGATCGGCGACTCCGACGGCCCGCGGGAGACCGACCGGCTGCTCGCCGAGCGGGCGCGGGTGGACGAGCGCTTCGACCCCGAGCGTGCGATTGACGGCGCGGCGCGATATCTGGCGATCGCCGGCGAGCGGTTCGGGGCCGATGACCTCGCGGTCGTCTCCTACCACATGGGAATCGGCAACCTGGAGAGCGTCCTTCGCGCCTACGCCGATCCGGGCGGGGAGCAACCGATCGGGGAGCTGGTCGCCGATCAGGGCCTCTCCTACGCCCGCGTCTACTTCGATTCCTCTCCCTACGCGCATCGCGACGCCTACGAGCTGCTCGCCGGCTTCGGCGACGAGTCGGCGGAGTACCTGTGGAAGGTGCGCGCCTCGGAGCAGGTGCTGCGCCTCTACCGCGACGATCCCGAGCGGCTCTCCGAGATCGCCGAGCTGGCGACCGCGAAGGCGACCTTGGAGGAGGTCTTCCATCCCGAGGCCGAGACCGAGGTCTTCGACGATCCCGATGCGATCGAGGAGGCGCTCGCCGACGGCGAGCTGGCGGAGCTCCCGTTCGACCCCGGGCTGGGCTGGGTTCCCGACAAGCAGCTAGGCGAGCTCGCGGGCGAGCTCGACCGCTCACCGGAGCTCTACCGCGCCCTGCGCCCCGAGGTGTTGGCGACGCTCAGCTACCTCGCCGGATCGGTCCTGCTCGAGTCGAACGAGCCCGCACCGTTGCTGGTCAGCAGCGCGGTCCGCGATCGCGACTACCAGGAGCTGTTGCTCGGGGTCAACCCCGAGGCGACCCCCGAGTACTCGCTGCACACGACCGGGTGGGCGTTCGACATCCGCCGCGAATACGCCTCCAGGCGCCAGGCAGAGGCGTTTCAGCAAGCGCTCGACCGGCTCAGCGCACTGGCGCTGATCGACTACGCGGTCGAGCCGGGAGCGATCCACGTCACCGTCTCGAAGCTCGGCGCCGAGCTGCTCGAGCCGGGCGCGCGCCGCTGAGCTCAGCCGCCGGGCGGCGACCTGCTCTCAGACCTTGATGTGGACGACGTCGCCGTCGGCGACCATGTAGTCGCGGCCCTCGATCCGCAGCAGCCCGCGGTCGCGGGCGCCGGCGTAGCCGCCCGCCTCGACCAGCTCCTCCCAGGCGATCACTTCGGCGCGCACGAACGCCTCCTGGATCTGGGTGTGGACCTGGCCGGCAGCCGTCCACGCCGTCGAGCCGCGCGGCAGGCTGCGCGCCATCGCCTCCTTGCCCGTGTCGGCGGTGAAGAAGATGATCAGGTCGAGCAGGTCGAAGGCACCGTGGACCACCCGCTCGAGCCCCGACTCGGCGATCCCGAGCTCGCGTCGCATCTCGGCCGCGTCGGCGTCGCCGAGCTCGCCGAGCTCGGACTCGACCCGGGCGGACACCGCGACCGCGACCGCCTCCCGCTCGCGCGCGTGCTCGGCGACCGCGGCCGGGACCTCGTCGACGCCCTCGTCGACGTTGACGACGTAGAGGACCGGCTTCGAGCTCAGCGCCGAGAGCTTGCGCGGCGCGTCGGCTGCCGCCTCCGGAGCGGGCAGCGAGCGGACCGGCCGCCCGCCGGCGAGCCCCTCGACTACGGATTCGAGCCAGTCGCGCTCGGCGACCGCCTCCGTGTCGAGCGACCGCGCCTGCTTGGCGACCCGCTCGAGCCGGCGCTCGGCCTGCTCGAGATCGGCGGCCAGGAGCTCGGTCTCGACCAGCTCGATGTCGTCGAGCGGGTCGATCCTGCCCTCCGGATGGGGGACACCGGTCGCGGCGTGGCAGCGGACCACGTGGCAGATCGCCTCGGTCTCGCGGATCGCGGCGAGGAACTTGTTTCCCAGCCCCTCGCCCTGCGAGGCGCCGCGGACCAGCCCGGCGATGTCGTTGAACTCGATCGTCTCGTGCACGACCTCACTCGAGCCGAGCGTGGCGGCGATTCGATCCAGGCGGGGATCGGGGATCGGAACGATGGCGACGTTCGGCTCGATCGTCGTGAACGCGTAGTCGCCGATCTCGGCGGCGGACCGGGTGAGGGCGTTGAAGAGCGTCGACTTGCCGGCGTTCGGAAGGCCGACGATCCCGATCTTCACGCGGGGCCGGCGGCCGCTTCGCCGTACCCCGCCGACCCCTCGGCCGCCAGCGGGGCGATCGCGCCCCCGTTTCCCTCCGCCCGGCGGGTCGCCTGGGCGCGTTCGTTGGCGTCGACCGCGAGCTCGAGCATGCGCTCCTCCGCCGGCGCCCCGCCGAGGCCGGGGACGAGGCGGCCGATGAAGAGCCCGAGCGCGGCGCCGGCGAGCACGTCGGACGGGTAGTGCATGCCGAGGTAGGGGCGCCCGATGCAGATCGCGGCCGCGAGGGCGAGCAGATAGGGGCGTGCCCGCGGCTCGACCCGTCCGAGGGCGGTCGCCGCGGCGAGCGAGGAGGTCGCGTGCGCGGACGGGAACGAGAGCTTGGTCGGCGCTCGCGCCAGCGGCGGGTGCTCGTCGATCAACGGCCGCTGCCGCCCGACCGCGACCTTGACCGCGAAGTTGACCGCGACGGCCGCCGGTCCACAGGCCCCGGCGACCAGCCATTGGCCTCGGCGGCGCTCGTCAATCGAGGCGCCGATCGCCCCGATTCCCGTCCAGATCGCGCCGTACTCGCCCGCCAGGCCGAATGCCTTGGCGAGCGTCTCGATCGCTTCGGGGTGGCCGCGGGTGCGCAGCAAGCGCAGCAGCGCCTGGTCTGCGTCGCCGAGCGCGGCGAGCGCCGGGTGTTGGCGCCGCCGGGCGATCAGCGTGCCGGCCCGACCTCGAGAGCGCGCGGGCGTCAAGCGTGCGAGCACGAGCGCAGGATAGGGGCGGCGCTCAGAGCTCGCGCCGGAGCACCGTCGTCGCCGCTTCGCCGAGGCGCTGCAGCGGGCTCCGTTCGTCCCAGCGCCCGGCGTGGATCTCCTCGGAGCGCTCGAGGTCATGCTCGAACGCCTGCGCGAGCTCGCCGGCGAAGCGCTCGTCCCAGACGCACAAGGTGACCTCGTCGTGGAGCTGAAACGAGCGGTTGTCGAAGTTGACGGTGCCGACCGACGACCAGGTGCCGTCCACGCACAGCGACTTCGCGTGCAGCATCGTCGGCTGGTACTCGAACAGCCGCACACCCGCCTCGAGCAGCTCGTCGTAGGCCACCCGCCCTGCGACCCGGACCAGGGCCTTGTCGATGTGCGGCCCAGGGACGAGGATCCGCACCGCGACACCGCGCTCTGCCGCCGAGCAGAGCGCCTCGGTGAACGCCGGCCTGGGGACGAAGTAGGCGGCGGTCAGCTCGATCGTCTCTTGCGCGGAGGAGATCGCCAGGTAGTAGAGCGCCTCGACGTTCGTGTCGCCGACCGTCGCGCTCGAGCGAACGAGCTGCATCGGGCCGCCGTCGCTCGCCGGCTCGAGCTCCGGCAGGTACTCCTCGCCCGCGAGCACCTCTCCCGTCCCCTCGAGCCAGTTCTCGGCGAAGGCGCCCTGCATGCCTCGCACGACCGGGCCGCGGACGCGAACGTGGGTGTCGCGCCAGTTCTCGGGCCCCTGGGCGTCACCGGTCCACTCGGACGCGATCCCGACCCCGCCGGTCATCCCCACGCGGCCGTCGGCGATCAGCAGCCGGCGATGGGTGCGGTTGGCGATCCGCCGGACCGCGTACGGCTTCGGCGGTCGGAAGAGGATCACCCGGACGCCCGCGGACTCCATCTCATGGACCAGCGAGCGCTCCATCTTCGCCGCGCCGAGCGCATCGAGGATCACGTTGCAACGCACCCCCTCGCGCGCCCTGTCGCCGATCGCCTTGGCCACGTCGCGGGCGATCTCACCACGCCAGTAGACGTACGTCTGCACGTTGAGGGTGCTCTGCGCCGACTCGATCGTCTCCAGGAAGGCGGGGAAGATCCGGTCGCCGTTGATCAGCAGCTCCGCCGCGTTGCCCTCCGAGATCGGCGCCCCGGTGAGCGCCTCGGCGGCGCGCAGGAAGTCCGGCGAGCTGACCGCGAGGTCGGGCTCGATCTCGTATCCGAAGGCGCCCTCGCGCCGGTGGCTGAGGCTGTCGGCGGCGTACCAGCCGAGCGCCGCGGCGCCGAGTCCGACCGGCAGTCGGTAGCGGCGCCAGGCGCGCTTCCAGCCGGGCTCGCGGCGGCGCACGCGCGGCGGCTCGACTCTGAACCGGCCCTGCATCCCGATCAACCGACCACGAGCTCGAACGCCCGGGGCTCGATCGTCGCCCGCAACCGGCCGGTCTCGACGATCTCGCCGTCGACATTGAAGCCTGCCCCGCCTCCGGCCCAGACCTCGATCTCGCGGCCCGAGCCGTTGAGCACGCCCCGCTGGCCCTCGACCCGGCCGGAGCGCATTCCGTAGGCGTGGAGGACGAGCCTCGCCCGCGACCGTGCCTCGATCACGACCAGATCGAGGATCCCGTCCTGCGGATCGCTCTCGAGCTCGGCGCCGCCGCCAAAGCCGCCGCTGCAGGCCACCGTCACCTGCCATGCTCGCCCCTCGTAGAGGTCCTCGCCGTCGCAGCGCACCCGGCACTCGATCGGATCGGCGGTGAGGCCGGCGCGGGCCGCTCCGGCCGCGTAGGCGAGTGGGCCGATCCGTCGCTTGAGCCCGTCGGCGTTGCGGGCGGCGACCGGGGAGAGGCCTGCACTGGCCACGTTGACGAACGGGCGCTCGCCGATCCACCCGAGGTCGAGCATACGCGTGCTGGTCCCGGCGACCGCCAGGGCCACCGCTCGTTCGATGTCCTGGGGGATCCCGAGCGCGCGGGCGAAGTCGTTCGCGGTCCCCACCGGAACCACCGCGAGCGGGACCCCGGCGCGGCCGGCGGCCTCCGCCGCGCGACCGATCGATCCGTCGCCGCCGGCGACGACGATCCGCTCCGGCCCGGTGGCGAGCGCGTGATCGCACTCGTCGAGGGCGAAGACCCCGACCTCGGCGCCGCCCTTGGCGAGCATGTCCGAGATCGCCTCGGCCTCGCCCGACCCGGAGTCGGGGTTGGCCAGCAGCGCCAAGGCGCTCACCTCAGTCGGGCATCTTCGCGCGGCCCTCGCGGCCCTTCTCGGCGCTCTTGTTGGTCGCCTTGCGCGAGGACTCGAACGGCTTCTGGGCCAGCTCGCCCGCCTTGCCGGGAAGCTTCGATGCTGCGCCCTGCCCGGTACCGAGCGTCTTGTCGACGCCCTTCTGCGGCCACCACGACGCCCGCGGGAGCAGGAACGCCAGCACGAGCAGAATGATGCAGACCGCGACGATGACTGCGATGGTCATCTCTTTTTCGCCCTTTCCTCGAAGTGCCCCTTCAGGCTACCCGGGCAAGCGAGCGCGAAACGCGACGCGAGCACGGTCGCCGCCCGATAGCGACGCCCGCGCCCGCATCTCGGGGCGTCAGCCGTGCCTCAGCTTCAGCCTGACGACCTTCCTCTTCGTCTCGCCCTCGGCGGTGACCTTCTGCTTCACGAACACCCGCCTGCGTCCCTCGAGCTGCTCTAGGTAGCGGCGCTTGACCTTCAGCGCGACCTTCTTCTTCTTCCCGTGGCGGACCCGGGCCTTGCTCGCCTTGGTCGCCCTCGGGCCCCGCTTCTTGAGCAGCGCGCGCAGCTTGATCTTGCACTTGCCGCTCACCTTGCGCGCGCAGCGAACCTTGACGTAGAGCCGCTTGCCCTTGAGCACAGCGGCGTTACCGACGATCCCGCTGCCGGCTGTGGCGCTGCTGCCACCGCCGCCGCCACCGCCACCACCACCGCCACCGCCACCGCCACCGCTGACCTTCCGCGTCGCGGTCAGGGCGACGTCGTCGTAGTCGGCGTTGGCATCGGGGATCACGGCGACCACGGTGTCGTAGTCGGTCGTGATCTCGATCCGGTAGGTGTGACCGAGAACCAGGTCCGCGGGATCGATCGCCAGCGGCGCCCGCGCCGTCCACGCGGGCCGGTCGGTGACCGGCGCCTCGTCGACCAGGGTCAGCGAGGCCGGCGGGCTGCTGACATTGACGAGCCTGACCGAGTAGTCGACCGTGTTCCCCGGGATCGCCAGCAGCGCATCGACGTCGGCACGGCCCGCATGCGAGAAGCGGAGCTTGTCCGGCCGAGCCCCGCCGGCGCCGTCATAGACGAAGTTCGGGCTCGTCCAGATGCCGGAGGAGTCACCGAGCAGCGTTGCGGCGAGGCCGTTCAGTCGCGTCTGGATGAACCCGTCGGTCGGACCCCCCGAGCCGTCGGCGGGCTGATACAGGTTGTCGACCGACGGACAGGTGAGCGCGACGACGCACGCCAGCCCGCCGTACTCCTCGTCCTCGGCCCATCCGTGGACGGGGGATCCGAAGTCGCGGGAAACCTGGTTCGCCGGGTAGTCGTCGACGACCTGCGCGCCCGAGGCTGTGCTCGGCAAGGTCAGGCACGCGCCGAGCAGCACCGCCCCCGCCAAGCGCTTGATCGTGAAATCCATTCCACTCAACTCCTTTTTCTCGGCCACACCCGTCCCCAACGCCCTCATCCAGTCGCCTGACGCAGCTTCCGGTTTGCTATCGGGTCAACGCGTCGAGGCCGTTAGGCGGCTGGACGGCCGCGTACGAGAGCCGTCCAGCAGGCAACGGTGCTGCTCGCAGGCGCGGCTAAGCCGCGAGCCGGGCGAAGTAGCCGAACGGCGGGCCGCTTCGATGCTCGAGACGCAGCCCGGCTCGCTCTCCGCGTCGGCGCAGCGTCCCCGGGGAGGTGTAGTGCGGATCGCCGAACAGCTCGCCGACCACGAGGCGCCCGCCCGGTCTCAGCACCCGCGCGATCTCCGCCAGCGCGGCGTCGGGGTCGGGGATCTCACCGAGCACCGTGGTCAGGACCACGGCATCGAAGCTGTCGTCTCGGTAGGGGAGCGCCTGCGCGTCGCCCTGCGTTGCGGTGACGTTGGCGAGCCCGCGTGCGGCGACCAGGTCCATCGTGTGGTCGAGCATCTCCTGCTGGATGTCGAAGATCTCGAGCTGCCCGGCCGGCCCCAGCCATGCGGCCAGATCCAGGGTGTAGTACCCGGTTCCCGGGCCGATCTCCAGCACCTTCTCGCCGGCGGCCGGAGCAAGCGTCTCGCGGAAGCGCGCGCGTGTGATCCACGGGTGCGGCGCCTGGACCCAGAAGCGCTGGCTGTAGGGGCAGGCGGAGGGATTCTTGCGCCACCACAGCGCGGCCCAGACGGTCGCCGCGAGCCCGAGCGCGATCAAGCGCCGTGCTGTCAGCCGCTGAACCCGATCGAGTGCGCGGCGTCGTCAACGCGCAGGAAGACGACCGTGGCGAGGTTTAGCGCCACGGTTCCCTCCTGGGTTCTGAGCTCGTGCCAGCCGTTTCCGGAGACGACGGCCTTGCGCAGCTCGGCGAGCTCGGCCTCGCCGAGCTTCATCGACAGCACCTGGCCGATCCCGAATCCGACCTCCACCTTGATCTGCTCTTCCGCCATCAGTGCTCCTCCGCAGGTTCGACGATCTCGGTCAGCACGCTCCCGGTCGCGCGCGGGTGCAGGAATGCGACCCTGCTCTTGCGGATCCCGATCCGCGGCTCGGAGTCGATCAGCTCGATCCCGCGCTGGCCGAGCTGCGCGAGCGTCGCCTCGATGTCGGTCACCCGGTAGGCGACGTGGTGCAGGCCGGGCCCGTTGCGATCGAGGAACTTGCCGACCGGCGTCTCCGGGGCGAGCGGGCGCAGCAGCTCGACATGGGTCTCGCCGGCGTCGAGCAGCACCGCCTCGACGCCCTGCTCGCCGACCGTCTCGCGGTGCGCGAGCGGCATCTCGAACGCCTCCGCGTAAAGGGCCAGGGCGCCGTCGAGGTCGTTGACCGCGATCCCGACGTGGTCGATCAGCCCGAACATCGGGCCGGAGGTTAGTCAGTCGCGGGCTCGGGCTTGCTCGCCAGCGCCTCGGCGGGCTCCCCGGCCTTGCTCACGTCGAGCAGCGCTGTCGGCTGCTCGTTGCGGTCGCGCTTCGCGGCCATGATCGCCGCGATCTCCTCGCGCTCGATCACCTCGGTGACGAGCAGGCGCTCGGCGATCTCGTCGAGCAGATCGCGGTGGTCGGTGAGCAGCTCGTGAGCGCCTCGGTAGGCCTCCTCGGAGATCGCCTGGATCTCCTCGTCGCGGGTCTGGCGCAGGAACTCCGACACCGTCAGGTCGTCCGCGGGGACCTGATGCGAGCGGATCGTCGTCCCCATTCCGTACTCGTGGATCATCGAGCGGGCGATCGCGGTCACCCGCTTGAGGTCGTCGGCGGCGCCGGTGGTGATCCGGCCGAAGGTGATCTGCTCCGAGATCCGGCCCGCGAGCAGCACCTTCATGAAGTCGATCAGCTCGCCGCGCGACTTCAGGTAACGGTCCTCCTGCGGCAGGTTGAGGGTGTAGCCGAGCGCCTTGCCGCGGGGGACGATCGAGACCTTTTCGACCTTGTCGACGGTCGGCAGTAGCTCGGAGACCAGCGCGTGGCCGGCCTCGTGCCAGGCGACGACCCGCTTCTCGTGAGCGGTGATCACCCGGCGCGACTGCAGGCCCGCGACCACCCGTTCGAAGGCGTTGTCGAAGTCCGACTGGGTGATGAAGTCGCGCTTGCTGCGCCCGGCGAGGATCGACGCCTCGTTGGCGAGGTTGGCCAGGTCGGCGCCGGTCAGCCCGGCGGTGTGGCGGGCGACCCGCCCGAGGTCGATCTCCTGGGCCAACGGCTTGCCGCGGGTGTGAACGTCGAGGATCTCGCGGCGGCCGTTCATGTCGGGCGGCGGCACGAAGACCTGGCGGTCGAACCGGCCCGGCCTCAAGAGCGCCTTGTCGAGCTTCTCGAGCAGGTTCGACGCGGCCATGACGACGACGTTGTCGCGAGCGTCGAACCCGTCCATCTCGACCAGGAGCTGATTCAGGGTCTGGTCGCGCTCACCCGAGATGTCGGAGCCGCGCTGTGCGCCGACGGCGTCGAGCTCGTCGATGAACACGATCGCGGGGGCGTTCTCGCGCGCCTCGCGGAACAGCCTGCGGATTCGCGCCGCCCCAAGGCCCGCGAACATCTCGATGAACGACGAGGCGGACTGGCTGAAGAAGTTGGCCCCCGACTCGTGGGCGACGGCCTTGGCGAGCAGCGTCTTGCCCGTTCCCGGGGGGCCGTGCAGGAGGATTCCCTTCGGCACCTTGGCGCCGAGCCGCTGGAAGCGCTTCGGGTCGGAGAGGAAGTCGACGACCTCGCGCAGCTCGTCCTTGGTCTCGTCGACTCCGGCGATGTCGGACCACCTCACCGGGCTCTTCGCCTTCGGCGAGATCTCCTGCGGCTTGGTCCTCGGCATCAGCCGCAGGGTCCGCCACATGAAATAGCCGACCACCACGATCAGGACGACGGGCGCCCACGGGATCAGGATGTCGTCGAGGAACTGGTCGTAGGTGAGAGCGATCAAGGCCGGCTCCGGCGTTCGGCGTCCATACCCGAAAAACGGTAGCGCTACCGCGCTTCTGCCCGTAGAACCTCGTCCAGGGCCGCCGCACCGACCTCGAGCTGCTCGGGGGTCGGCTCGCGAGTCGAGACGCGACGCTGAATCTCGTACCCGGGCCCGTGGACCGCCCGCCCGACGACCGACTCGGGGTTGCGCTCGGCGAACGCGAACAGCTCCACCGCGGCGCCCGCCGCGACGGTCGCCGCCGCCGCGCGGACCAGCGGCCCAGGCGGGCGTGGCAGGCGCTCGACCAGCACCTGGCCGGCGATCGAGAGCGCCAGCATCGGGGCGATCAGATTCGATCCGCAGCGCTGGTGCTCCTTCGGCACCGTCGCCGGATCCTCGCCCCGCTCGTAGCCGGCGATCGCCTTGTGCTCGACGGCGTGGTAGGCGGCGAGGTCGGCGCCGCGCAGCGCGGTCACGGCCGGCAGCGCCCCGATCAGCGCGACCGCGAGCTCGCGCCGTGCGCTCGGCGGCTGGGTGCGGCGAAGGGCGCCGGTTGCGCCGGTGGCGACGGCGAACGCTCCCAGCACGGCCGGGTCCTCGAACGGCAGCCGCGCGGATCCGAGCCGCAGCCGCGCGAGCGGCACCACCGCGAGCGCCTCGACGAGGCGCAGCGGGCCGCGTAGCAGCGGCGCCTTCGCCAGGGGCCCGCGTGCCAGTCTCGGCTTCGGGCCCGAGGCGACCTCGATTGAGCCGTCGGCGGCGCGGGCGGCCACCGCCCACGAGGTCGGCCCGTGGATTAGGAGCCCGTTGCGCAGCGCCATCCCGCCGAGTCGCAGCGGCGGCGGGGTCTCCTCCGCCGGGCCGGCGCCGTTGGCGCCGGTGCCGTTCGAGTCGGTCCGCCCCGGCCCGCTCATCCGAGCACCCGCCGACAGAGGTCGGAGTAGAAGCCCGCGGCGAGCTCGATGTCGGCGACAGCCGCACGCTCGTCGGCACTGTGGATCAGCGGCGCGGCTTCGAACAGCCCGAGCGCGCGTTGGGGGAAGAACCCGTACACCGTCGCCGAGTTGAACGCCCGGCGAAACCAGTGGCTGTCGCTGAATCCCGGCATCACGATCGGAACCAGCGTCGCCGAGGGGTCGAGCTCGGCGATCGAGGCCCGGATCGCCTCCCGCAGCGGCGTCGCCGCCGGCGAGCGGTTGCCGACCACCGGATTGACGAGCTCGACCTCGACCGTCTCGTTGAGTGGCCCGAGCAGCTCGGCCACCTGCGCGCGGACCGCGTCGGGCCCGATCTCGGGCGGGACGCGGCAATCGATCAGCGCCTCCGCGTGGGAGGGGATGACGTTGTCCTTCTCACCCGCCCGCGCGGTGGTCGGCGCCAGCGTCACCCTCAGCATCGGCTCGGCGAGGTAGGCGACCAGCGTCGGTGACAGCGCACGCAGCTCGGCGAGCGTGGCGTCGAGCTCGTCGCCGGACACGTCGCGGTCAAGCAGCAGCGAGAGGAAGCCGATCCCCTCCGGGGTCGGCTCGAGCGGCGGCTGATCGGCGAAGCGCGCCAGCACCGCCGCCAGCTTGAGCAGCGCGTTGTCGCCGAGCGCCGGCACGGAGCCGTGCCCGGCCTTGCCGCGAGCCCGCAGACGCAGGCGGCAGACGCCCTTCTCGCCGACGCAGAGCGTGTAGAAGCGCCTGCCGCCGAGCTCGAACGCCGCTCCGCCGCCCTCGTTGAGGACCAGGTCCGCGCGCACCGCCTGCGGATGCTCCGAGCACAGCCATTGCGCCCCCGCGCGCCCTCCCATCTCCTCGTCGGCGGTCAGGACCAGCTTCAGCTCGCCGCGCTCCGGGCGCCAGCCGGCGCGGGCGAGGTCGACGGCCGCCGCGACCTCCGCCGCGACCTGGCCCTTCATGTCCTGGGCTCCGCGCCCGAGGACCTCCCCGTCGACGACCTCGCCCGACCAGGGGTCGAAGCTCCACTCGTCGGGGTCGGCCGGCACGGTGTCGACGTGGCCGAGCAGGCAGAGCGTCTCCCCGGCCGCCTCGCCGGGCAGGCGGGCGATCAGGTTCGGGTGATCGGGCTCGGCGGCCAGCAGCGTGCATTCGAAGCCCGCCTCGCCCAGGCGCGCCGCCAACAGCTCCTGCGCCGGTCGCTCGTTGCCGGGCGGGTTGACCGTGTCGAGGCGGATCAGCTCGGAGAGCAGCTCGACCGCGTCCGCTCCCAGCCCGCTGCCGGCGACCGCCGTCTCCTGCGCCATCCGGTCAGGGTACTCGGCACCGATCGCCGGGCCATACTGCGCCTGATGACCGGCCGCCTGTTCGACGCCGAGGGCTCCACCGACCGCGGCCGCCGCACCGCCGTCCCGGAGTCCGAGGTGCCGCTGGCGGTCCGGATGCGTCCCCGCAGCCTCGACGAGCTTGTCGGACAGGACCATCTGCTCGGCCCGGGCTCGACCCTGCGAACCGCGGTCGAGACCGGTGAGCCGCACTCGATGGTGCTCTACGGGCCACCGGGCTCCGGGAAGACGACCCTGGCGCGGATCGTCGCCGCCGCGGCTCGGGGGGCGTTCGAGGAGGAGTCCGCCGTCAACGCAGGCCGAGCCGAGGTGCGGGCGGTGATCGAACGTGCCGGCGAGCGGCGCCGTGGGACGGGTCAGCCGACGATCTTCTTCCTCGACGAGATCCATCGCTTCAACAAGGCGCAGCAGGACGCGCTGCTGCCCGCGGTCGAGGAGGGGCTGCTGACCCTGATCGGCGCAACCACCGAGAACCCCTACTTCGAGGTCAACTCCGCCCTGCTCTCGCGCAGCCAGGTCTACGAGCTGCGCCCGCTCAATCCCGTCGACCTGGTCGAGGTGCTGCGCCGCGCCCTCGGCGACCCCGAGCGCGGGATCCGCGACCCGCCGGAGATCGCCGATCCGGCGCTCGACCTGCTCGCCGGCCGCGCCGGCGGCGACGCCCGTACCGCGCTGGCGGCGCTAGAGCGAGCGGTCGAAACAGCGCGCGCCGGAGGCTCCGAGGTCGATCTCGCGATCGCCGAGGACGCGCTCCAGCGCAAGGCGGTGACCTTCGACCGCCAGGGCGATCAGCACTACGACTACATCTCGGCCTGGATCAAGGCCACCCGGGGATCCGATCCCGACGCCGCCCTCTACTACCTCGCGGTGATGCTCGAAGGGGGGAGGACGTACGGTTCATCGCCCGCCGGATGGTCATCCTCGCCTCCGAGGATGTCGGCAACGCCGACCCGCAAGCGCTGGCGGTCGCCACCGCGGCGGCCCAGGCCGTCGACCGCGTCGGCCTGCCGGAGTGTGCGCTCAACCTCGCCCAAGCGGCGGTCTACCTCGCCCTGGCGCCGAAGTCCAACCGCTCCTACAAGGGCCTTGTCGCCGCCCGCGCCCACGTCCGCGAGCACGGCGCGAAGCTGCCGCCCGAGTACCTGCGCGACGCGCACTACCCGGGCGCCGCCGAGCTCGGCCGGGGCGAGGGCTACGTCTATTCCCACGACGCCCCCGGCGCCGTCGCCGATCAGCCGTTGCTGCCGCCGGAGGTGCAGGGCGAGCGCTTCTACGAGCCCACCGACCGCGGGTTCGAGCGCGAGCTGGGCGAGCGGCTCGAGCGCCTGCATCGACGGCGGGAGGGCGGGCCCGACTAGCGGTAGCGGCCGTGGATCCCGCCGCCGTTGACCCAGCGCCCGTGCATGAGCTCGGACCAGCGGCGACGAAAGCGCCGCCGCGCGAAGCTCTGCGCCAGCCCGTCGAGTGCGCTCGCGCAGCTCGGTCACCGTCACCTCTCGCGCCGTTGCCCTCTCAGGCGTTCCGTTCAACCGTCCACTCCGATCCGGTCTGCGCGCCAATCACTCTCAATCGACCCTCCCGCATTCCTGCCGAAATGCGGGAGCGGCGCTGGAAGGACAACCATGCCCGGCGGCGGCGCACATGGCACGCCGCGGGCGGCTCAGATCCGGCACCAATGCGTGAACAAACGCGGAAGGCCGACGATGGCGGCCCACCCGCCCGTCATAGACTCCACCCGGTGGGCGCGCTCGAGTCCTTCAACCCGGCGACCGGCGAGCTGCTCGGCACCGTGGCGACGATCGGTCCCGACGAGGTCCAGGCGGTCGTCGACGACGTCGCCGAGGTGCAGCCGTTCTGGGCCCAGCTCACGCTCGCCGACCGGGCCGGCTACATGCGCCGCGCGGCCGACGTCCTGCTCGCCGATATGGACGAGATCGGGGCGCTGCTCAGCCGCGAGCAGGGCAAGCCGATCACCGAGAGCTTCTCGATGGAGCTGCTGCCGACGATCGACGCGCTGCATTGGTGCGCGGACGCCGGGCCCAAGATCCTCGCCGACGAGCGGATCCCCTACCCGCAGGCATTCCTGAAGACGAAGCGCAGCTTCTTCTCCTACGAGCCGCTCGGGGTCGTCGGCGTGATCGCGCCCTGGAACTACCCCTGGTCGATTCCGCTCGGCGAGGTGGCAATCGCGCTGATGGCCGGCAACGGGGTAGTCCTCAAACCGGCCAGCCTGACGCCGCTGCTCGGCGATCGGATCCAGCGCGTCTTCGACGACGCCGGCTTTCCCGCCGGCCTCGTGCGGACCGTGCACGGCGGCGGCGTTGTCGGCGAGGCCCTCTGTCAGGCATCGACCGCAAAGATCTTCTTCACCGGCTCGGTCGAGGTCGGGCGCCGGGTCGGCGACGCGTGCGCGCAGAGGCTCAAGGGCGCGGTGCTCGAGCTCGGCGGCAAGGACCCGCAGATCGTCTGCGCCGATGCCGACCTCGCCAACGCGATCTCGGGGTGCGTCTGGGGCGGGTTCGCCAACTCCGGTCAGACCTGCTCGGGGATCGAGCGCACGTACGTGGTCGAGGACGTCGCCGAGCCCTTCCTCGAGGGTGTGCGGCGCGAGACCGAGCGGCTCACCGTCGGCGATCCACTCGACTGGCAGACCGAGATCGGCCCGATGGTCTCCGCCGAGCAGGCGGACCTGGTCACAGCGCTCGTCGACGACGCGCTCGCCGACGGAGCCGAGCAGCTCACCGGCGGCCCGCGCGAGGTGCCGGGATTCAGCGGCCGGTTCATCTCCCCGACCGTGCTCGCCGGGGTCGAGGAATCGACGCGCTTGATGAACGAGGAGATCTTCGGACCGGTGGTGCCGGTGATCGTCGTCGGCGACGAGGCCGAAGCCGTCGAGCGGGCCAATGACTCGAGCTTCGGGCTCGGGGCCTCGGTCTGGACCAGGGACCGCGCCAAGGGGGAGCGGATCGCGCGCCAGATCGAGTCCGGAATGGTCTGGATCAACGACCACTCCTACTCGCACGGGGCACTGCAGACCTCCTGGGGCGGGGTCAAGGACTCGGGGCTGGGCCGCTCGCACTCGAAGTTCGGCTTCTATGAGTGCGTCAACATCAAGCACGTCGCCTGGGAGCCGGGCCTGACACGAGACATCTGGTGGCAGCCGTACGACCGTGCGCTCGGCACCGCGCTGCGCTCCTCCGCCCGGCTGCTCTACGGCCGCAACGGCGGCCGCCTGAAGGCCTTGCGCGAGGGGATCGTCCCCCTGACCAAGGTCGGTGCGCGCGCGCTTCGCAAGGGCCGCTGAGCGGGGGTTAGGGCGAGATCCGGGCGTGCAAGTGATTGTCGTGGTTTGCCGCCGGGGTGACGACCGACGCCGGGCCGGTCAGCGGCAGGCTTGGTCCGACGTAGACGGTGACCGCCCCGGCGCCGACGAACAGGTCGACCAACTCCTGCGCGAGCCTCAGGTCGACGTCCTGTGGGGCGTCGGGCGGGCGCTCCCGGCGGTCGAGTCGCGGGTAGTAGACGTCGACGTCGAGCCCGTTCTGGTGCGTCGCGTGGCCGATCCCGCCGCCGACCTCGGGGCCGAAGTAACCACCTTTCGGGAGACTGAGATCGCCGACTCCGACCCGCGGCGCCGCGGGGTGGCGACGGCGAAACTCGCGCAGCACGCGCAGCGTCGTGCGCACCAGCTCGTCGGTTCCCCAGCGCCGCCAGTCGCGATCGGGCGAGCGCCTGAGCACGGGGTCCCAGGTGAAGTGGAAGCGGCCCTGCGCCGGCAGCCGGACCCCGCGCACCAGGCTTCCGTCCTCCGGAGCGCCGACGGCGATCGAGTCGCGCCACTCGATCCGAGCCTCACCGGCGACCGGCGCCCGACGCTCGGTCGCGTTGGAGGCGAGGCCGAGCAGCGCGATCACGATCGCGATTTGCGCCCACACATCCCGATTACGAACGCGGAGGGCGCTTCGGTCCGCGATCCTTGAGCGCGATGGAGAGCGCGCTGGAGACATCGACCGGGGGTCGCGAGGCCGCCACGGACATCCCCGCCGTGGTCATGCGAGGGCTGCGCCGCGATTACGGCGAACGGCCGGTGCTGCGCGAGGTCGCGATCGAGCTCCCGGCGGGCGAGACGCTCTCGGTCCTCGGTCCCAACGGGGCCGGGAAGACGACCCTGCTGCGGATCCTCGCCACCCTGTTGCGGCCGACGGCGGGGTCGGTGTCGGTGCTCGGCGCCGAGCTGCCGCGGCAGTCCTGGCGCGCCCGGGGACGGATCGGCTACCTCGGCCACCAGCCGCTGCTCTACCGCGAGCTGACCGTGCGCGAGAACCTCGAGTTCAACGCCCGACTGCACTCGATCGAGCGCCCCGGCGAGCGGATCTCCGAGCTGCTCGAAAGCGCCGGACTCGCCCACCGAGGCGGCGAGCTCGTCCGCAACCTCTCGGCGGGGATGCTGCAGCGAGCCGCGGTCTGTCGCGCCGTGCTCCACGAGCCCGAGCTGCTGCTGCTCGACGAGCCGCGCTCGCACCTCGACCTCGGCGGCGCCGCAGCGATCGAGGAGCTGCTCGCCCCGCGGCCCGGCCGCGCTCGGGTGCTGGTCACCCACGACGTCGCCCACGGCCTCGCCGAGGCCGATCGGGTGCTTGCTCTGCGCGCCGACGGCAGTCCCGCCTACGCCGGCCCGGCGACCGGGATCTCAGCCGGCGACGCGCGGGCGATCTACGGAGGCGCGCCGTGAACGCCTTTCGCGCGATCGTCGCCAAGGACCTGCGCACCGAGCTGCGGACGCTCGAGTCGGTGCCCGCGATGGCCCTGTTCGCGGCGACCACCTTCGTCCTCTTTCGCTTCGGCCTCGATCGCACCGAGCTCGACGGCGGCCTGGCCGCCGGGGTCTTGCTCGCGACCGTGCTCTTCGCCGCGATCCTGGCGATCAACCGCATCTTCGTCGCCGAGCGCGAGCAGGGCGGATTCGACGTGATCAGGCTCGCACCGGTCGACGGTACGGCCTTGTTCGCGGCCAAGCTCAGCGTCCTGGTCGTCTACCTGGTCGCGCTCGAGCTGATCGCGGTGCCCCTGTTCGCCTTCCTCTTCGACGGCGGAGCGGGACTGCTGGCGCTCGCCCCGGTGCTGCTGCTCGCCGACCTCGGGCTGGCCACGATCGGGGCCCTGGTCTCCTCGATCGCGGTCCACTCACGGGCGCGCGACCTGATCGCACCGCTGCTGCTCCTGCCGCTGCTGGTCCCGGTGATGATCGCCGCCGCCGGCGCCGCCGAGCCGCTGCTGGCTGCGGCAGGCCCTTCATACGACGAGTTCGCCAAGTGGCTGGCGGTGCTCGCTCTCTACGATGTCGTCTTCTGCCTCGTGGGCTACGCGGTCTACGACTTCCTGCTCGAGGACTGAGCCGATTCGACCATCGAGATGAGCTTCCGGGCCCCCCGAGTCCTTCCTGCGCTGGCCGTCGCCACCCTGGTCGCCGGCTTCACCCTCGTCTTCTTCTTCGCCCCCAACGATGCCGACCAGGGGTTCGTGCAGAAGGTCTTCTACCTCCACGTCCCGCTCGCGATCTGCGCCCTGGTCGGGTTCATGGTCGCGGCGGTGCAGGCGATCCTGCACCTGCGAAGCGGCGACTCGAAATGGGACGTGCGCTCGTACGTCTCGATCCACATCTCGGTCATCTTCGGGATCGCGGTCCTGGTCACCGGGTCGATCTGGGCGCGCGCCTCGTGGGGCAAGTGGTTCGTCTGGGACGAGCCGACCCTGGTCTCGTTCCTGATCGTCTTCCTCCTCTACTGCACCTACTACCCGCTGCGCTACGCGATCGAGGATCGCGAGCGCCAGGCCCGCTACGCATCGGTGTTCGCGATCACCGCGGGCGCCTTTGTGCCGCTCAACTTCATCGCGGTACGGCTGGCGGAGACCCTCGTGCACCCGCGTGTCTTTGCGACCGCCGACGGCGGCTTGACCGCGAAGATGACGCTCACCTTCCTCGTCTGCATGGCCGGGATGGCGCTGCTCTGGGAGACCCTGGTGCGGTTCGAGCTCGCGACCAAGTCCTGCGCGTGCCCGGATCGGACGACTGCGGCGCGCGCTCGAGGGTGACGAGGCGATCGCCCCGGGCTCGCGGATCGCGCCCGCCCCGCGCGAGGCGGGGAGCTGATGCCTGCCCTGCCGCTCGACGAGGCGGGAAAGTACGTCGCCGGGGCCTACCTCGTCTTCCTCGCCCTGCTGCTCGTCTACGTCGCGATCATGGCGGCACGGCTGGCGCGCCTGGACCGCGAGCTCGCCGAGCTCGCCGCCTTGGCGGAGGCAAACGAGCCCCTCGGTCCGGACCCTGGCGGGGCGGACGCGAGAGCAGATCGAGCTGCCCGAGGCGAAGCCGAGGGCAATATATTCGAGCGAGAGCGGAGCACCCGCCAGGAGATATTCGATGGCTGAGCTGCTCGCGCTGGGTGTCTCCCACAAGACCGCGCCGCTGGAGCTGCGCGAGCGCCTCGCGCTGACCGAGGGACGCGCAGTCGGCCTGCTCGGCGAGCTGGTCGAGCGCGACGAGGTGCTCGAGGCGGCGGCGATCTCGACCTGCAACCGGACCGAGCTCTACATCTACGCCGGCGACCCGGTCGGCGCCGAGTCGCTGGCGCTCGGCTTGCTGGCCCGCGAGGCCGAGTTCCCGCCCACCGAGCTCGTCACCCACCTCTACTCGCTGCACGCGGCGGCGGCGGTCGATCAGCTGATGCGGGTCACGGCGGGGCTCGACTCGATGATCATCGGCGAGGCCGAGGTCCAGGGCCAGGTCAAGCGCGCTTACGAGCTCGCCCTGGTCGAGGGGGCGACGGGGCCGGTGCTCAACCGCCTCTTCCGCGCGGCGCTGGCGGCCGGCAAGCGCGCGCGAACCGAGACCGGCGTCTCGAAGCGTTCGCTCTCGGTCCCCTCGGTCGCGGTCGAGCTCGCCCAGCGCACGCTCGGCGAGCTCGACGATCGGCGGGTGCTGGTCGTCGGCGCCGGCGAGACCGCCGAGCTGACCGCCCGGGCGCTGGCGGCGAAGGGCGTGCGGGCGATCTTCATCGCCAACCGCCATTACGACCGGGCGATCGGACTCGCCGAGCGCTTCGCCGGCGAGGCGGTCCGGTTCGAGGAGCTGCCCGAGCAGCTCGCCGCCGCCGACATTGTCGTCAGCTCGACCAGCTCGCCGCACCACGTGATCGAGCGCGAGGAGCTGGCCGAGGTGATGGAGGTGCGCGACCACCGCCCGCTGCTGCTGATCGACCTCGCCGTTCCCCGCGACGTCCACCCGGGCTGCCGGGAAGTGACCGCGGTTGGCCTCTACGACATGGACGACCTCCAGTCCCTGGTCGAGCGCAACCTCTCGGGCCGCGAGGCCGAGGCGAGCCGGGCGGAGGCGATCCTCGGCACCGAGGCCCGTCGCTTCGACCGCTGGCTCGCCGCCCAGGACGTGACCCCGACGGTGGTCGCCCTGCGCGAGCGCGCCGCCGATGTCGTCGAGCGGGTGCTCGCCGAGAACGATCAGCGCTGGGAGGGGCTGACCGACGCCGATCGCGAACGCCTCGAGGCGGCGTCGCGGGCGATCGCCTCGAGGCTCCTGCACGAGCCGACCCTGCGGCTGAAGCGTGCTGCGGGCGAGGGTGACGCCTACGCGAAGATCGCCGCGCTGCGGGAGCTGTTCGGCCTCGATCCCGAGTCCGAGCCGCTCGACTCTGCCGCCGCGGAGGTCTCCGACCTGCGCGACCGCCAGCGCCGCCGCGGCGGCCGGTGAGGCTCGGGACGCGCTCGAGCGCGCTCGCGCTGGCGCAGGCGAACGCGGTCGCCGCTGCCCTCGGTTCGGCCGAGACCGTTCCGCTGAGCACCGCCGACGCCGCGCCCGGCGACAAGGAGCGCTTCGTTCGCGGGGTGGCCGCTGCGGTGATCGCCGGCGAGGTCGACCTCGGCGTCCACTCGGCCAAGGACCTGCCTGGAGAGCGACCGCGGGAGCTGGCCCTGGTCGGCGTTCCGGCCCGCGAGGACCCCGCCGACGCGTTCCTGGGCGCCGCCACATCGATCGGCGAGATCGGCGAGGGGGCGCGGATCGGCACCGCCAGCCTGCGTCGGCGCTCGCAGCTGCTCGCCCTGCGGCCCGACCTCGAGATCGGCGAGCTGCGCGGCAACGTCGACACCCGGATCGCCAAGCTCGCCGCGGGCGAGTACGACGGGATCGTGCTCGCCTCCGCGGGCCTGATCAGGCTCTCGCGGGAGGCCGAGATCTCGTTCCGGTTCGAGCTCGGCGAGCTCACCCCGGCGCCCGGGCAGGGCTGCCTCGCGCTCGAGGCGCGTCGCGGCGACGCCGACACGGCCGCCGCTGCGGCGGCGATCTCCGACCCGACCGCGCTCACCGAGCTGACGGCGGAGCGGGCGGCAACCCGTGCGCTGGGCGCCGACTGCGAGACACCGGTCGGGATCTGCGCCCGGCTCGACGCCGAGCGGCTCACGCTCAGCGGCTACGCCGGCCTCGCCGACGGCAGCGAATGGGTCCGCGACGAGGTCGAAGGCGACCCCGAGCAGCCCGCGGCGCTCGGCGAGGCGCTCGCCGAGCGGATGCTGTCCGCCGGGGCTCGCGAGATCCTCAGCCGGGCCGAGCCGGCGGGGCGATGAGCGCCCGGCCCGGCGTCGCCTACCTGGTCGGAGCGGGCCCCGGCGACCCGGGGCTGATCACCGCGCGGGCGCTGGAGCTGATCGCGAACGCGGACGTGATCCTGCACGACCGCCTGGTCGGCCCCGGCGTGATCGAGCTGGCCCGCGGCGACGCCGAGCTGGTCTATGTCGGCAAGCGCCCGGGCGAGGAGGCGGTCGAGCAGCAGCGGATCGAGGCGCTGATGATCGACCGGGCGCGGGCCGGACGCAGCGTCGTGCGGCTGAAGGGAGGCGATCCGTTCGTCTTCGGACGCGGCGGCGAGGAGGCCGAGGCGCTTGCCGCCGCCGGGGTCGAGTTCGAGATCGTGCCCGGGGTCACCGCCGGCGTCGCCGCCCCCGCTTATGCCGGGATCCCGGTCACCCACCGCGACGACGCCTCCGCGGTCGCCTTCGTCACCGGCCACGAGGATCCCGAGAAGCCCGAGACGGCGCTCGACTGGGAGGCACTGGCCAGGTTTCCGGGCACGCTGGTCCTCTACATGGGGGTCAAGAACCTGCCCCTGATCGCCGATCGGCTCACCTCCGCCGGTCGCGACCCCACCGAGCCGGCGGCCGCGATCGAGCGCGGGACCCGGACCGACCAGCGGACCGTGACCGCGACCCTGGCCGAGCTTCCCGCCGCGGTCGCCGACGCGCGGTTGCGGGCGCCGGCGATCCTGGTCTTTGGGCCGGTCGCCGCCCGCCGTGAGGCGATCGCCTGGGTCGAGCGGCGCCCCCTGCACGGGCGGCGCGTCGTCGTCACCCGTGCCCGCGCCCAGGCGAGCGGCGTGGCGGCGACGCTGCGCGGGCTCGGAGCCGAGGTGGTCGAGCTGCCGGCGATCAGGATCGAGCCCCGGCTCGACGCCCCTGAGGTCCGCGACGCGGTCGCCGCCCTGCACTCGTACGCGCTCGTCTGCCTGACCAGCGCCAACGGGGTCGCGCTGCTGTTCGAGGCGATGGCCGCCCAGGGCCGCGATGCTCGCGCGCTGGCCAACGCGTCCGTCGCCGCGATCGGCACGGGCACGGCCGCGGCACTGGCCGAGCACGGCGTGCTCGCCGACCTGGTCCCGGAGCGCTTCGTCGCCGAGTCGCTGGTCGAGGCGCTGGCGGGGGTGGCGATCGAGGGGCGGCCGGTGCTGATTGCCCGCGCCGCCGAGGCCCGCGACGTGCTCCCGGACGCATTGACGAAACGCGGAGCCGACGTCGACGTCGTCGCCCTCTACGAAACGGTGCGCGAGGACCCCGGCCCCGAAGCGATCGAGGCCGCCGCCGCGGCCGACTACGTCACCTTCACCTCCTCCTCCACCGTTCGCAACCTGCTCGCCGCGGTCGGCGACCGCTTCCCCATCGGCGCCCGGATCGTCTCGATCGGCCCGATCACCAGCGAGACCGCCCGTGAGGCCGGTTTGACCGTCCACGTCGAGGCCGAGCGGCATGACATCGAGGGGCTGGTCGAGGCACTGGTCGGCGATGCGCGGGAGAGCGTCGGCCGCGCCCGGGCGGCGGAGTAAGGTGGCGAAGATGGTGGCCGGAGCCGGGATACGCGGGGCTCTGGTAGCGCTTGCGTGTCTCGCCGCGATCGCCCTCGTCTCGGCCGCCTCGGCCGGTGCGCCCTCGAAGTCCCGCCGCCGGTCACTTGCAAGATGCGTCCTGGCGCGCATCTGCTCGAGGTCACCGCTCGGGATCGGCGCGAGCGCGTTGACGTCGTTGAGCTGCCGCCCGGGATCAGCCCCGAGGTCCGGCGCGACACGGATCGCCTGATCGACATGCCCGCGTCGGTGACGATCGAGCGTCGGATCGACGAGATCACGGTCATCGACGACACCGAGCGGCTGCCGACCTCGCTTGTTCCGGCCACCTTCTACGGCCCCGACACGGGCGGCATTCGCTCGTGCGGGCCTCGGCCCACCGTCACGTCCACGGACGCGATCGATGTTCGACTGGGCCGGCACGCCGAGTCGGCCGACCTGCTGCTCGACCTGCGATACGGGCGCCTCGAGCCCGGTTTCACCGACGAGGGAGACGGCAGCTCGGAGCTCGAGATCGACGCCCGGCTCGGCTTCGGGACAGCCAGCGTGAGGATGACCCGCAACACGGATCAGGTCGCGGTCGCCAAGCCGCCGACGGCGACCCCCGGTCCGGGGGTGGTCAACCTCAACTCCGATGAGCCGGCGTCCGACGCCGATCTCACCGTCGGCCGTCGAGCGTTTCTGCTGGTCGATGGCGGCGGTGGAGATGATGCGCTCTCTTCCACCGGCGGCGAGGGCGACCCGGACGAGGTGATACCCGCGGTGCTGGTCGGGGGGCAGGGAGCGGACGTCCTCACCGGAGGAGGCGGTTCCGACGCCCTCGTCGGCGGGCCGGGGCGCAACCTGATCGACGCCGCCGGCGGACACGACGCTGTGATCGCATCCGGCCGGGCGCGCGATCGCATCGACTGCGGCCCGGGCCGGGACTTCGTCTTCCTGCTCGGCGGGGAGCAGCGGCTGCGCAATTGCGAACGTGCGCTGACCCCGCGCGAGCTCGAGCGAGGCGTGAACACCGAATCCGCGGCGATCGCGAATCGCGTCCGGGAGCTGGTGCGCGCCGCGCGCTGATGTCGGGCGCCCGCCCGATCACCTTCCTCTCCGACTATGGCTGGGCGGACGAGTTCGCCGGCGTCTGCCGGGCGGTGATCGCGCGGATCGCGCCCGGGGCGCGGGTGATCGACCTCGCCCACGGGATCCCGGGCTACGACGTCGGCCACGGTGCGGCGATGCTGGCCCGCTCGCTCCCCTACGCGCCGCCGGGGATCCATCTCGCGGTGGTCGATCCGGGCGTCGGCTCGACGCGGCGGGCGGTGGCGGTCCGGGTCGCCGAGGGCGACCGGGTCCTGGTCGGTCCCGACAACGGCCTGCTCTCGCTCGCGATCGAGCGCCTCGGCGGCGCCGAGGAGGCGGTCGACGTCTCCGCCTCCCCGGTGCGGCTGGAGCCGCTCTCGGCCACCTTTCACGGCCGCGACCTGTTCGCCCCCGTCGCCGCCCACCTGGCGCTCGGGACGCCACCCACCGAGCTCGGCGAGCCGATCGACCCCGCCGGCCTCGCCGACCTCGAGCGACCGGCCGCGGTGATCGAGCCGGACGTCGGGCTGACGGCGACCGTGAGCCACCTCGACGGATACGGCAACGCGAGCCTGATCGCGACCGCCGAGGACGCCGCCGCGGCCGGCCTCGAGCACGGCTGCGCGATCCGCGTCCGGGCCGGCGGTGCCGAGCACGACGGCGTCTACGGGCGCACCTTCGTCGACGTCGATCCCGGCGAGTTGCTGCTCTACCGCGGCTCTTCCGGTGAGCTCGCGCTGGCGGTCAACCTCGGCGACGCCGGGACGCTGCTCGGGATCGCTGCCGGGGACGAGCTCGAGCTGGTGCGGGCGTGACCGGGTTCGGCCGCCCGCACCTGCACCTGCGGCTCACCGACTCGACCAACGAGCGGGCCCGCGAGCTCGCCGAGGCCGGGGCGCCGAGCGGCACCGTGGTCACCGCCTCCGAGCAGAGCGCCGGCCGCGGGCGGCGGGGCCGGGTCTGGTCCGCTGCCGCCGGCAAGGCGCTGCTCTACTCCGCGCTCCTGCGCCCGCTCGGGCTCGAGCACGCGCTGCTGCCGCTGGCGGTGCCGGTCGCGATCTGCGAGGCGATCGAGTCGCTCGCGCCGGTCGCCTGCGCGATCAAGTGGCCCAACGACGTCTGGCTCGACGAGCGCAAGGTCGCGGGCGTCTTGATCGAGGCGCGGCCGCCGGAGTGGGCGGTGCTCGGGATCGGGGTCAACGTCGCGATCGCGGATCATCGGTTCCCCGAGGAGCTGCGCTGGCCTGCGACCTCGATCGGCCGCGGGGTCGGGGTCGAGTCGGTGTGCGACGCGATCTCGGCCGCGCTCGGGGAGTGGCTGGACGCGCCGGGCGGCGAGGTGCTCGCCGCCTACCGCGAGCGCGACGCGCTGCGCGATCGCGAGGTGAGTTGGGAGGGCGCCGGGATCGAGCCGGGCGCCGGGCGGGCGGCCGGCGTCGATGAGCGCGGCAACCTGGTGGTCGAGCGCGACCAGGGCGAGCGGCTCAGCCTCGGCTCGGGCGAGGTCAGCCTGCGGCCCGGCCCTCGAAACCGGGATTGACCGGAAATACGACCGTCAATCCCGCTCAGGACGGCTCCGGCTCGGCCTCTGCCGCCTCCGGCTCGACATCGGCCGGTTCGACGACCCCGGGCTCGTTCTCTCCCGCTTCGGCGTCGAGCCGCTCACGGGGACGCTGCTGCTCGCCGCCGCGCTTGGAGGAGGAACGCCGCCGGCGGCGCTTGCCGCCGCCCTTGGGGAAGTTGCGCAAGAGCTCGCGCGCGACCGCTGAGGGCTTGCGGGCCATCCGCATCCGGGCCCCGCGCAGGACCTCCTCGGCTTCCGGCGTGTGCGCCACCGCCGCGGCGAGCAGCGCGACCGCGAGCCGGCGGTCCTGCTGGCGGGCCGCGTGGACGATCCGGCGGGCGTTTCGCCCGTGGGCGCGGCCGGAGGAGTTGACGAACAGGCCGAGCAGCCGCTTGGTCTCGGGCCAGCGCTGGACCGCGTACTCCTCGTGCAGCTCCCGGGTCGTCTCCGCCAGTCGCCAGACCCAGGCCTGGGCCTGGTCGCGACGCCCGATCCGGCGCTCGGCGAGCGCCTGGAGCAGCACCTTGGCGCCGGCCCGGCGCTCGTCGCGCGGCCAGCCGGCGACGATCTCGACTGCGTCGTCGAACGGCTCCGCCTCGCGCAGCGCCGCAATCTCGCCGAGCGCCTTCAGCCGCAGCTGGGCGCCTCGGTTGCGCTGCAGGCAGGTGAGCAGGAACCGCCGTCGCAGCTCCTTGGCCTGATCGTGCTGGATCATCGCCTTCGCCCGCCGCCAGTTGTTCGCCGTCACCCGGGCGCCGGCGAGTGCCGCCCAGGCGTGCTGCTCGGAGTAGTTGAGGTTCTCGACCGCGATCCGCCACAGCTCGCGCTCCAGCACCTCGAGCCGGCGCTCGGGGTCCGAGGAGACGGGCACGACGCGGCGCTCGACCCGGACCCGGCGCCCGCGCCCGCGGCGAACCGGGCCGACGACGATCGCCCCGCCGCGATAGACGTCGCGGTCGAGCAGGCTGTGCAGCGAGACCACGGTCTCGTCGTGCGTGGTCGCCGGATGGACGAAGTCGATCACCAGCCCGGCCTCCTTGCCGGGGTTCCGCCGGGTGACGCGGCCGACGCGCTGCTGGTAGACGCGCCGCGAGGCGGTCGGGGCGAGGTGCATACAGATCGTCGCCCGGGGCGAGTTCCAACCCTCGGCGAGCAGCATCGCGTTGCAGAGCACGTCGACCTCACCGCGCTCGAAGGCGGCGAGGATCTCGGTCAGCTCGCGCTTCGGCGTCTCGCCGGAGACGGCGCGGGCGTCGATGCCCGCATCCCGAAACGCCTTGGCGACGTTGTTGGCGTGCCGGACGCCGGCCGTGTAGACGACCCCGGGCACACGGCGAAAGCGCGACCGGTAGAGGTCGGCGACGGCGACGTTGAACGGCTCCTGATCGAGCAGGGCGGCGAGCTCCTCCTGGTCGAAGTCCTGGTCGACCTCACCGCGGCGCAGCGGCACGTTGGCGATCGTGCGCACTCCCGGCCCGGGCGGGATGCGAATGCAGCGAAGTGGCGCGATCACGCCCCGGCGGGCCGCCTGGGCGAGGTCGAAGCGCGAGGTTTGGGTCGGGAAGAGGTCGGCGACGTGGCGCGCGATCAGCGCCCCGGTCGCGGTCATGCCGATGAACGCGGGGCCGGTCCAGCGCCGGATGCAGGCGCTCGTCTTCTCGCCGAGCGCGGTATGGGCCTCGTCGCAGATCACGATCGAGTAGGCGTCGGAGATCCGGCCCGCGTTGCGGACGAACCACTGGTAGGTCTCGACCGTGACCGGTCCGTAGGGGTGGTCGGCGCCGTCGAGCAGCGGCGGCGAGAGCCGCTCCTTGTAGCCGCGGTCGGAGATCTCGCCGATGAACTGGTCGACCAGATTTCGCCGGTGGGTGAGGATCAGGATCCCGCCGGTGCGCGAGGCGTCGACGAAGCCGACCGCGGCGACCGTCTTCCCGGCCCCGGTCGCGTGCTCGAACCAGAACCGCCGGCTCGCGCCGGGATCCTCGGGCGCGTCGGCGACGACCGCGTCGGCGTCCTCGGGCTCGTCCCAGTCCTGGGGCTCCTCGTCGGGCTCGAGCACGTCCTCCTCGTCCAGGGCGGCGCCCCCGTTGACCTCGGGGTCGCCGTTCGTCCCGGCCGGCTCGGACTTCGCCGCCCCGTTGCCGCGGCCGTTGCGTCGCGCCTCCCCCTCCGGGCTCTCGAGTTCGCCGGTGATCGCGGCGAGCGTCCCGGCGAGCGCGTCGACCTGGTGCTCGTTGAACTCGGCACCGTCGCGCAGCACCGGCCGCTCGTCCCAAAGCAGCCGCTCGAGCCCGAGCAGCAGGGAGTAGTCGCGCCGCCACTCGAACGAGGGCGCCTCGGCGCCGGACTCGAGCTCCTCGAGCGCGGCGTCGACCGCCCGCCGGCGCGCCGTTCCCGGGGCCAGGTCGGCGATCGTCTCGCCCTCGAGCAGGATCGGCTCACGGGTGAACTCCCGCACCCGATCGAGGTCGGCCTCGCTCAATTCGCTCGCCGCGCCTGCGGCAACGTCGGTGGTATTGGACATGGGGAAAAGGGGGTCTGCGGTCCCGCGCTCGCGCTGGTCCGGACGGCAGGGCGAGCGAAGTAAGCTCGGAGGAGGCGGGCGCCGGGCCGAAATCCCCTCCGGCCGGACCGGCGTCACCCCGCGGTCCAAGATCTACGGGACCGACCTAGATTGAACCACACCAGCGATCAGATGCGTCGCCGAGCTACGAATCCACGCACCGTGACGGTCACGATCCTGGCCGCGCTGGCGCTCGGGCTCGCCGCCTGCGGAGGCTCGGGCGAAGACGTCGACCCGGGCTCGGCCAACCCCGAATCGGCGGCGGCCGACTACGACCAGGCGCTCGCCAATGCCCCGAAGCCGCTCGCCGCGCTGTACGCGAAGGGCGATGCGCTGCTCGAGGGCGGGCCGGAGGCGTTCGAGGCCCAGCTCGCCGAGCTGCGCGGCCATCCGGTCGTGGTCAACAAGTGGGCGTCGTGGTGCGGCCCATGCCGGTTCGAGTTCCCGTTCTTTCAGCAGGTGGCTGCGAAGCGCGGCGACGAGATCGCCTTCCTCGGCGTCAACGCCAACGACTCGAACGACGCCGCCGAGACGTTCCTCGACGAGTTCCCGCTCCCGTACCCGAGCATTAGCGACCCCGATGACGACGTCGGCAAGCTCTTCGAGGGCCACTTCTTTCCGTCGACCGCGCTCTACGACGCCGAGGGGGAGCTTCAATACACCCGCACGGGACCGTACGAGTCGGTCAAGGACCTCAACCACGAGATCGAGCGCTACCTGGGGTAGCGGATAATCGGGGCATGACGCCTCGGGCGCACGTCTCCCTCTGGCTGATCCTCGCTGGGCTGCTCTGCCTGATCCCCACCGGCGCCGGCGCCCAGGGCTCGCAGACGGTGCCCTCGATCGAGCTCAGCGGGACGATCGACCCGGCGACCGAGAAGTGGATCGACGCCGCGCTCGATGACGCCGAGGCCGACGGCGCGCCGCTGGCGCTGATCCGGATCGACACCCCGGGCGGGCTCGACACCTCGATGCGCGAGATCGTCAAGGACGTCATCGACGCGCCGATGCCGGTGGTCGTCTACGTCTCGCCGGACGGCGCCCGGGCCGCCTCCGCCGGCGCCTTCATCGCCGAGGCGGGTGACGTCGCCGCGATGGCTCCCCAGACCAACATCGGCTCGGCGAGCGCCGTGACCGCGACCGGCGGCGACATCGGCGGCACGCTCGGGCGCAAGATCGAGAACGACGCGGCGGCCTTCATCCGGGCGCTGACCGAGTCGCACGGGCGCAACGGACCGCTGGCCGAGCGGATGGTCACCGAGGCAGCCAACTTCAGCGCCGCCGAAGCTCTCGACCGCGAGCTGATCGATCTCGTCGCGGCGAGCGAGGAGGAGCTGCTCGCGGCGCTCGACGGGTTCCGGATCGCGGGCCCGAAGGCGCAGACGCTCGCCACCGAGGGGCTGGTGATCGACGAACGTCAGATGCCGTTCCAGTACCAGGCGCTGCAGCTGCTGGTCAACCCGACGATCGCCTACGTGCTGCTGCTCCTCGGCCTGGTCGGGATCGCGATCGAGATCTTCAGCCCGGGGCTGATCCTGCCGGGAACGCTGGGGTTGGTCTCCCTGCTGCTCGGCGCCTACGGGACCGCCCAGCTGCCGGTGCAGGCGGCCGGCATCCTGCTCCTGGTGGTCGGGATCGGCTTCATCATCGCCGAGGCGCAGCTGCCCACGCATGGCATCCTCGGCGCCGTCGGGGTGATCGCGCTCGCGCTCTCGGGCCTGCTGCTGTTCGACACCGGCAGCGAGCAGCTCGAGGTCTCGGTCCCGGTCGTGGTCACCGTCGCGGTCCTGTTCGGCGGCTTCCTGGCCTTCGCCGCGGCGAAAGCGGTGCAGGCGCGCCGCAACCCGGTGCGAACCGGCTGGGAGGAGCTGATCGGGGCGGGCGGCGTGGTCCGGGTCCCGCTCGATCCGGTCGGGCAGGTGTTCGTCCAAGGAGCGCTCTGGCGCGCCGGTCCGGCGGAGGATCTCGGCGCGCGGGAGGCCGAGCGCCTGGGCGTGCGCGACGCTAGAGTGCGAGTCGAGTCGGTCGAGGGCCTGACCTTGCGGGTTCGCCCGGCCGAGAACGACGAGGAGGAGGCGCGCAGCTAGATGGTCGGACTGATCGTCGCCGGCGTTATCGCCGTCTTCGTCCTTTTCATCCTCGCCACGGCGATCAGGATCCTGCGCGAGTACGAGCGCGGAGTGATCTTCCGACTCGGGCGCCTGATCGCCCAGAAGGGCCCCGGCCTGATCCTCCTGATCCCGATCATCGACCAGATGGTCCGGATCGACCTGCGAACGGTGACTTTGAACGTCCCGCCGCAGGAGGTGATCACCAAGGACAACGTCACGGTGCGCGTCAACGCTGTCGCTTACTTCCGCGTCGTCGACCCGAACAAGGCAGTCACCGAGGTCGAGAACTACCTCCTCGCCACCTCCCAGATCGCCCAGACGACGCTGCGCTCGGTGCTCGGCAAGGCCGAGCTCGACGCGCTGCTCTCCGAGCGCGAGCGGCTCAACATCGAACTGCAGCAGATCATCGACGAGCAGACCGAGCCCTGGGGGATCAAGGTCTCGACGGTCGAGGTCAAGGACGTCGAGCTGCCCGCCGACATGCAGCGGGCGATGTCGCGCCAGGCCGAGGCCGAGCGCGAGCGGCGGGCGAAGATCATCGCTGCCGACGGCGAGTTCCAGGCGGCCGAGAAACTCTCCCAGGCGGCCGGCATCATCGGGCGCCACCCGGCCACGCTCCAGCTCCGCTATCTGCAGACGCTGCTCGAGATGGGCGTGAACCAGAACACGACGATCGTCTTCCCGGTCCCGATCGAGATGATGAGCGCGTTCAGCAAGTTCACCGGCACCTCCGGCGGCGCCGGCAGCGACGAGCCGTCCTGACCGCTCCCGAGGTCCGGATCGACCAACTCACCGGCCTGCGGGCGATCCTCGCCCCCGGCCGAGCGGAGCGCCCGGACGCGTTCGCGGCCGCGGCGCCCGAGCCGCGCCCCGACGCCGAGCGGAGCTGTCCCTTCTGCGAGGGCCGCGAGGACCGCACACCGCCCGAGGTCTGGGCCGAGCGCCCCGATGGCGGCGAGCCGAACAGCCCCGGTTGGACCGCCCGCTCGGTGCCCAACCTCTACCCGGCCCTCGACTCGAGCGGCGGGCGGCGAGCGGGGAGCGGCGAGCCCGAAACCGGGATCGCGAGCTCGATCGACCCGCTCGGCGCGGCGACCCGTGGCCAGCTCGATCTGTTTCGCTCCCAGACTGCCGTCGGGGCGCACGAGGTGATCGTCGGCGCGCCCGCTCACGCGACCTCGCTCGCCCAGCTCTCCGCGTTCGGCCTCGCCGCCGCCGTTGATGCCTGGCGGGCTCGCATGCGTGCCCACCCCGACGCGGCCTGCGTGCACCTGATCGTCAACGAGGGGCCCGAGGCCGGGGCCTCGCTCGAGCACACCCACGCCCAGCTTTATGCGCTCAACTTCGTCCCGGCCGAGATCGCGCGCGAACGCGAACGCGCCACGGCCTACCACGAACGGACCACAGGGGGCCACCTGCTCGCCGACGTCGCGACCGAGGAGACGCGTCGGCGCGAGCGCCTGGTCGCCGTCGACGACGAGACTCTGCTGATCTGCCCGTGGGCGTCGCGCTCGCCCTTCGAGCTGCGGGTGATCCCGCGCACACCGCAGGCGCGCTTCGAGGATGACGATCGGGGCGCGGCGATGCTCGCCACGGCGCTCGGCGCGCTCGGCGCGGCGCTCGGCGGGGTGCCGCAGCTCAACCTCTGGGTTCGCACCGCCCCCCGTGGAGCGGGCGAGTTCTGCTGGCACATCGACATCCTCCCGCGGCTCGCCACCCGGGCGGGGTTCGAGCTCGGCACCGGGGTCGAGATCAACACCTACCCTCCAGAGCGCGCCGCGGCCGACCTGCGGGCGGCGCTCGCGGAGGGCCCGCAATGAGTCGAAACGACGCCGGGTCGCGGGGCCTGTGGACGGAGTTGCGCGAGTGCGCCACCTGGCTCAGCTCGCCCGCCGCCTACGCGAGCGTGCAGATCGCGCGCCAGACCCGCTGCGGGGTCCTGCGGGGCCCGTTCGCGGGGATGCTCTACCCGCGCGGACTCGTGCCCCGCGGGCTCTTCCCCGGGCCCTACGTCGCGGGCAGCTTCGAGTGCGAGCTCGACCCGATCATTGAGGAGATCATCGCCGCCGAGCCCGAGGTGCTGGTCAACGTCGGATCGGCGCAGGGCTATTACGCGGTCGGCCTCGGCCGCGCGGTCTGGGAGATGGCGGTGATCGCCTATGAGGCCGATCCGGTGATGCGCGCCGCCGCGCGAAGGATCGCGCTGCTGAACGAGGTCGAGCCCCGGGTCGATGCGCGCGGCCTGTGCACGGCTGGCGAGCTCGCCGGGCTCGAACCCCGGCTCGACGAACGCTCGATCTGCGTGGTGATGGACTGCGAGGGCGCGGAGGCCGAGCTGGTCGACATCGACGCGGTGCCTTGGCTCGCGCGCGCCTCGCTGCTGGTCGAGCTGCACGGCGCCGACGGTGCCGACGGTGGCAGCCGGCCCCTGCTCGAGCGGCGGCTGAGCGGCTCGCACGAGCTGCGGATCGTGCACGGCGAGCCGCGCTGGGCGAGCCGGTTCCCCGAGCTCTGGTCGGTTCACGGCCTGCGACAGATCGACCGCGAGCTGGTCGTCGCCGAGTACCGCCAGGGAATCGGGGAGTGGCTCTGGGCGGTGCCGAAGCAGGGCAGCGGGCGACCGCCGTCCGGGTAGTCTGCCGACGAGACTGAGATGAAGGGAGCTTCGATGTCGATCGAGCAGGCGCTGGACCAGTTCAAGGAGACCGAGGGTGGCGAGGCGTTTCGCCTGCAGAGCTCGAAGCTGCTCAAGGTCGAGCTGGCCGGAGTCGAGATCCAGGCGAAGCTGGGCTCGATGGTCGCCTACCAGGGCGACGTGCGCTTCGAGCACGCGGGCTCGGGCGGGATCTCGCGGATGCTGAAGAAGGCGATGACCAGCGAGGGCACCGACCTGATGAAGGTCTCCGGCAGCGGCGAGATCTTCCTCGCCGACATGGCGCAGGAGATCCAGCTGCTGCGGCTCGAGAACGAGAGCATCACCGCCAACGGCCCGCACGTGCTCGCCTTCGAGGCGGGAATCGACTGGGATATCAAGCGGGTCGAAGGGGCCTCCGGGGCGCTCGCCGGCGGCCTCTACAACATGCAGCTCTCGGGGACGGGAAGCGTCGCGCTGGTCTCCGACGGCACGCCGCTGCTGATCGAGATCGACGGCGAGAGCACCTACGCCGACCCGCAGGCGGCGATCACCTGGTCGGAGGGCGTCTCGAGCACGGTGAAGACCGACGTCAACGTCAAGACCTTGATCGGCCGCGGTTCGGGGGAGACGATCCAGCTCGCCTTCTCGGGCAAGGGCTGGCTCTTGATCCAGCCGTCCGAGGGGCGGATCGCGCCGACCGGCGGGGGCGGCGCCTCGGGGGCGCTCGGCAACCTGCTCGGCGGCAGCTAGTGGCGCCGATCCGCAGGCCGTTCCCGCGCTCGGTCGCCGACGCCTCCCAGGAGGGCCGCCCGTACGGCCGCTGGGAGGAGCGGCTGCGGGACGCGTTCGCCGCCGAGTGCGAGCCGCTCGCCTCCGAGGCCGGCTCGGCGCTCGATCCGGCGACCGTAAGGTGGTTTCCGGATCGCAGCTGGGGCGGGCGCGTCTACGTGCCGGCGAGCGGCAGCGCCGCCGAGCCGACGGCCGACGAGGACGGCGAGGAGGCGCTCGCCGAGTACTTCGGCTGGGTCTCGTTCGGGCTCTCGGGCGAGGACGGGGAGCCCGCGGACCTGGCCGCGAAGGCCGACTTCACCGACGTCACCGCCGCAGCCAATCCCGAATGGCAGATCGACCTCAACGACGACGTGATCGGCCGCTGGCGGACCGACGGCGGCCGGGGCGGGGACATCACCCTCATCTGGGGCCTGCCGCTGGTCCGCGGCGCCGTCGCGGTGACCGCCGAGCTCGACGACGACCCGCTCGACCAGGCGCCGGTCGCCGACGGCCGCTTCACCCTCGTCGCCGTCGACGCGGTGAGCGGGTTCGGTGACGACCTCTTCCTCGAGGTCAAGCTCTGGGGCCGGTCGATGAAGCTGCTCGCGTCCGAGAGTCTCTACGCGGAGGCCGACGCCGAGCCCGAGCCCGAGCCCGACGAGGAGTAGCCGGGCCCGATGGGCCGCTGGCTCGCCGCCGCTTTCGCGATCGTCTGCGTGATCGCCTCGGCGGGCGCGGCCTGGTTGCTGGTCGTCGAGGACTCCGGCGACCGATCCCCGCGCGCCGCCGAGCGCTCCCCCGCGGCCGAGGGGCCCGAGAGTGAGCCGAGGCCGCAGCGGTTCACCGTCTCGGTCAGCGGCGACCTGCTCATGCACAGCCCGCTGCTCGACCGTGCGCTCGCCAACGGCGACGGCAGCGAGTACGACTTCGCACCCTTCTTCGAGCGCATCGCTCCCTACGTTCGCGGCGCCGATCTCGGCCTCTGTCACATCGAGACCCCGATGGGGCCCGGGCCGCCGACGAGCTATCCGATCTTCAACACCCCGACCGGGCTCGCGGCCTCGGTTCGCCGCAGCGGCTGGGACGCCTGCTCGACCGCATCCAACCACTCGCTCGACCAGGGCCTCGACGGCGTGCGCGGCACCGTCTCGGCACTCGAAGACCGGGGAGTCGAGCACGCGGGTTCGTACCCCTCGGCGAAAGCCGCCGAGCACCCGCAGATCCTCGACGTCGACGGGGCCAAGCTCGGCTATCTGGCCTACACCGATGCGACCAACGGGATCCCCGCCCCCACCGGTTGGGTGTTGGAGGAGTATGCGGCGGCGAATCCCGAGGCCGGCGCCGAGGCGATCCTCGCCGACGCGCGCCGGGCGCGCTCAAAGGGGGCCGAGGCCGTGATCGTCAATCTGCACTGGGGCGATGAGAACTCGAGTGCCCCTAACCCGTCCCAGCTCGAGGTCGCCGAACGGCTCACGCGCTCGGACCTGATCACCGCCGTCGTCGGCCAGGGGCCGCACGTGGTGCAGCCGATCCGCCGGATCAACGGCAAGTACGTCGTCTTCAGCGAGGGCAACCTGGTCTCCAACCAGAGCGCCGCCGCGGGCCTGCCGGCCGCGACCCAGGACGGGCTGATCGCGCTCTTGCGATTCGAGCTCGACGGCGCCCGGGCGCGGGTGAAGAAGGTCGAGTACGTGCCGGTCTGGGTCCGTCCGGACGACTATGTCGTCCTCCCGGCCGATCCCGCCGCCGACCCGGCCAACGCGCCGGCCCTTGCCGCCTCCCGAGCCCGCACGATCGCGGTCGCCGGCGAGGGCGACGGGATCGAGCCTGTCCCGCCCCGCTGAGGGCTGCGCCGGGAAGGCGACCGCTCCCGCGGAGCTACTCCGAGAGCCCGGCGGCTTCGAGGGCCTCTTTGGGGTCGAGGTAGGTGCGAATCCGAATTCCCCTGCCGTTCTTGAACTCGGTCACCGTGCCGTGGGGCGATTCGATCTCGGCCTCGCTTCCCGTGCCGCGCGCGCGGACGCTGCCGATTGCGACCGTTCGGTCGCCGAGGTCCCGGATGTCCGGGTACTCGGCTTGAAACTCAGACAGGGTCTCGTAGAGGTCTCGGAGCCACTCGCGAACGCCCTCGTGGCCCCGGTACACCGTCTGTTTCCCGCCCATCGCCATCAGAATCGCCGAATGCCACTCAACCTCGGGGTCGAGTTCCGCCAGCAGCCCCTCGGCATCTCGGCGGTTGATCGCGTCAAACGCGCGTTTGAAGACCTCGACGTTCTCCTGCGACATCGCCCGCGCAGTATCGCTCGGCGGGCTCGGAGGCGGATCGTGCATCCCAGGCGTGGACGATCCCCCGCTCGTCCTCCTAAGCTGGGCCTCGGCCCCGATAGCTCAGCTGGATAGAGCGACTCCCTCCTAAGGAGTAGGCCGCAGGTTCGAATCCTGCTCGGGGCGTGCTGGGAGGCCGCGGATCAGATCGCCGGCCGGCGACCGGTCTCAGTCGGGTGGGCGACCTGTCGCGGGCGCTCAGGGCTGAACGTTGAACGCCCGCACGGGCGGGCTCGGGTCGGTGTTGCCGGCCGCGTCGATCGCGCGGACCTCGAAGCGGTGCGGGCCCCGGGCGAGGCCGGTGTAGGCCTTCGGCGAGCTGCACGGAGCCCAGGTCCCTCCGGCGGAGGGGTCGAGACGACACTCGAAGCTCACGCCGGGCTGGGGCGAGTGGAAGGCAAAGCTCGGCGACGGATTGTTGGTCAGGCCCGCAGGACCGGAGTCGATCAGGGTGTTGGGCGGAATCGTGTCGACGTTGAAGGTCCGAACCGCTGGGCTCGGGTCGGCGTTGCCGGCCGCGTCGATCGCGCGGACCTCGAAGCGATGCGGGCCCTGGGCGAGGCCGGCGTAGCCCTTCGGCGAGCTGCACGGAGCCCAGGTCCCTCCGGCGGAGGGGTCGAGACGACACTCGAAGCTCACGCCGGGCTGGGGCGAGTGGAAGGCAAAGCTCGGCGACGGATTGTTGGTCAGGCCCTTAGGCCCGGAGTCGATCAGGGTGTTCGGTGGTGAAGAGTCCTCGATGTAGGAGATCGTGTTCGAGCATCCCGAGTAGGACTCGCCAATCGCCATCGCCGAGAGCGGGGTCGTGGTGTTGTCAGGGACAGTGATCGCGATCCCGGTGCCGGTGAACTCGGCGGCGGTGGCGCGCGCGAGGGTTGGCTCCCTACAGTTGGCGGTCGCGAAGATAAGGACCTCGGTCGGGTTTCCGGCGCCGAGCGTGCCCCGTACCGTGGGGGAGTTGTTATTGGCCGGGGAGCCAGGCGTCGTCGCGGTGATCGTCGGAGCATCGGGCGGATCCTCGGCGCAGGTCACGGTGACCGCGACCGTCGCCTCCGAGCCGCCGTTGAGCGTGTAGGTGAAGTCGTCGGTCGGTTGCTCTCCGGGCTCGTTGCAGTAGTCGGGCGCCGGCTCATAAGTGAGCGAGAGGCCGTCGGGAGCGATGACGACCGTGCCGTTCTCCGGCTGGGTGACCGAGGTGATCTCCAGCGGCCCACCGGGGTCCAGGTCGTTGTCGAGGACATCGATCGTGGTCGCGCCCGAGTTCTCGTCGACGGTTGCCTGATCGTCCATCGCCGTCGGGGGCGCAGCCTCGATCGTGACCACTATCCGGTCGGTATCGCAGAGCGGCTCACCGTCGCAGACCTCGAGCTCGAACTCCAGCGTCGCCGGGCCGGTCGGGGCGACGAAGCTCGCAAGCGCGGTATCGGCCCCGTTCACAGTCACCGCGGGCCCGGAGGTCTGGGTCCATGAGTAGTCAAGCGGGTCATCGTCGGGATCGGCAGAGCCGGACCCGTCGAGAAAGGCGATCGCGCCCGAGACGGTCTCGTAGTCGGCGCCCGCGTCCGCCGTTGGGGCCAGTGGTGGCCCGGAATCGAGAGCGATGCCGCCCGTACAGCTGCCGGGTGTGATCAAGGTGAGGCTGACACCCGTGCCGTCGAGATTGGCGCGACCGATCCAGCAGCCCCCCCGGTCCGACCAGTAGACGTGACTGTCGTCGACCGCAACGTCGATCGGAGCCCAAGGCCCGGTGATGAAGTTCGGGTTTATGCCCGTGCCGTCGAGGTTCGCACGGCCGACGCTGTCCGTGCTCCATTCCGTCCAATAGACGTGGTCGTCGTCAACCGCGACCGAGTTGATGCGATCGATGCCGGTGATGAAGTTCTGATTGACGCCCGTCCCGTCGAGGTTCGCGCGGCCGATCGTGTCCGCGGTCTGGTTCGCCCAATAGACGTGGCCGGCGTCGACAGCCAAGCCGAGAGGCCCGTTGTCCGCTGTCGTGATGAAGTTCTGATCGACACCGGTGCCGTCGAGGTTGGCCCTTCCGATCGTCCCGGCGGACGGAGGGCTCTGGTTCACCCAGTAGATATGGGAAGAGTCGACCACCACCGACGCCAGGCCGCCGGTGACGGGGATGAAGCTGTCGTCGACGCCGGTGCCGCTGAGGCTGGCGCGCCCGATGGCACTTGTGCCGTAGTTCACCCAATACACGTACTCGGAGTCGACCTCGACGTCGTTCGGCCCGTAGGCCCCGCCGGGGCCGACGCCGCCGATGAAGCTCTGCTTGACGCCCGTGCCATCGAGGTTGGCGCGTCCGATCGCGCCCGTCTGGTCGTTCGCCCAGTAGACGTAGGCATCGGCGCGTGCTGCGACCGCTGAGGCCATGAGCAGCACGGCAAGCACCGCAAGCAGCGTCCTTGGCCCGAGTCCCGCCCGTAACCCACGGCCCTCCATTGCCTTTCGCATCCCCGCGTACCTCCGTGCGCGTGCGGGTACCGTATGGCACAAGAGCAAGCCGTGTCAAGCTCGAGCCTCCGGCGGCTATTGGCTCGGAGGGCCGAGTCAGAGGTCGACGACGATCTCGAACCCGCCGTAGACCATCCGCTTGGCGTCGAAGAGCTCGGACGGATCTTCCATCCACTCCTTCATCCGCGGGTCGGCCATCACCTTCGCGTTGACGTCGTCGCGGTGCGCCCGGGACTCGTACTTGATCCAGGAGAAGAAGACGGTCTCGTCGGGGGTCGCCTTGACCCCTTGGGGGAACGAGGTCAACTCGCCCTCCTTGACGTCGTCGGCGACGCACTCCTTGTACTCGAGCGCGCCGTGCTCCATCCACAGCTCCCCGGCCTTGGACGCCATCTCGCGGTATGCGTCGACGTTGTCCTTCGGGATCGGCAATAGGAATCCGTCCACGTAGCTCATCTCAGACCTCCAGGTCCTTGGTCTTTTCGGTTCACGAGTCCAGACTGCGGCCGGCGCCGAAATTCATCGCGGTGGCGGCTCGCGGTAGTCGCCACCCCGATTGCCCGCCGTGACCATCCAGAAGAGGCCGATTACGAGCCCGACCGCGCCGGCGATCATCAGGATCAGGCCGACGATCTCGAGGTCGATGCTCTCGATCGAGTCGTTGACCGCGTATCTAAGGATCGCGCCCAGCGCGATCACGAAGATCGATGTTCCAATCGTCATCTCCGGGCTCCTTCCGAGCGCGGTCGCCTGTTTCGTCCGTCGCCGATCACGTCATCATTCCCGCTCCGGCGGCGGCTGTATCGCGCCCTAAGCGCCAGGGGCGCGGGGGTCGCCCTGTCAAGCTTTCCACGTGGCGGGCTACGTCGACGATTCGTCGATGCTGAGGCTGGTGCATCGCGAGCGTGCGCTGGCGCTCTACGGCCCGCGGGCGCTGCTGATGCAGGCCGCCCATCCGCTCGCGGTCGAGGGCCTGCTCGCCCATTCGGCGGGGCTCGACAATCCCTACGACCGCCTCGCTCGAACCGCCGAGATCATGGACACGATCACCTTTGGCAGCCGCGACGACGCCGATCGCGTCACCGCGCGGGTGCGGACGATGCACGCCCGGGTCAGGGGCGAGATCCCCGAGCCCGCCGGGCGCTACCCGGCGGGCACCGCCTACCGCGCCGACGATCCCGAGCTGCTGCTCTGGGTCCTGTTCACGCTTTTCGACTCGGCGCTGGTCGTCTACCGGGCCTACGTCGGAGATCTCTCGCGCGCCCAGGAGGCCTCGCTGTGGGCCGACTACCGGGTGGTCGGCGAGCTCTTCGGCCTCGCGCCCGCGGAGCTGCCGGCGACGCTCGCCGCCGTGAACGCCTACCGGACCGAGATGCTCGAAGGCGACCGGCTGCTGGTCACCGACTGGGCCCGGGAGCGCGCCCGCGAGATCGTCCTCGACCCGCCGGTGCCGCTCGCGGCTAAGCCGCTCGTCGAGGCCGCCAACTTCGTCACCATCACCCTGTTGCCGGAGCCGATCCGGTCCCAATACGGGTTCTCGCGCCTGCCGCCGCAGCTCTTGCGGCGGGCCGTGGTCGCCGGCGGCGCCGAGTACGTGAAGCGGCTCGTGGTTCCGTTCCTGCCCGGTCGCCTGCGCTACTCGCCGGTCGCCCGCGCCGCCGCCTGAGGTCACAGCGGCCGAGCGCCGAGCGCCGACCCCCTACCCGTCCGGCCGCTCCGGATAGATCTCATCGATCGTCGCCAGCGCCTCGAACGGCGCCTCGATCGCCGCCGAGATCACCGCGGCACCGCCCGCGAGCCGGTCGACGACGCAGAGCCCGCCGACGATCTCCAGTTCCTCCTCGCGCATCCGCTCGATCGCCTCCACCGTCGAGCCGCCAGTGGTCACCGTGTCCTCGACCACCAGGCACCGGGTCCCGGCCTCGACCGGTCCCTCGACCCAGCGCTGCAGGCCGTGCTGCTTGCGCTCCTTGCGGACGAAGAAGCCGACCAGGTCCTCGCCCTCGGGGACGGCGATCGCCGCGCAGGCGAGCGGGATCGCCGCCATCACCGGGCCGCCGACGGCCTCGGCCCCGAGCCGGGTCGCGGCGCCGGCGATCAGCGCACCGGCGGCGCGGAAGCCGGCCGGCCGCAGGAGCGCCCGGCGCGCGTCGACGTAGTAGGAGGCCCGCTGCCCGCTCGACAGGGTCACCTCGCCGATCACCAGGGCGTGCGCGCGCAGCTCGGAGAGCAGCGTGTCGCGTGAGTCGCTGAGGGGGTCCGCGCCCAGCAGCGCGCCTAGCGGTACACGAACATCTTGTCCCCGAGGTTGATCCAGTTGTAGATGAACTTGGAGTCGGGGATCGGATTGCGGATGCAGCCGTGGCTCGCCGGGTAGGGCGGCACCGAGTGATAGCCGTGCGTCGCCTCGCCGCGGTTGTAGTAGACCGAGTAATACATCCCGATCGAGTTGAACCCGGGGTCCTTGCGGTAGAAGGTGAACCCGCCGACGTCGGACGGGGTCGCCGCGGCGCCGGTGGCGACGTGAAAGACGTACTTCGGCTCGTCGCCTTCGGCGAGCGCCATCACCTGCTTCGAGATGTCGACCTCGGCGTGGCGCCCGGCGCCCGGGTGGGCGAGCTTGAAGGCGCCCTTGCCGGCGGCGAGCTGGGCGAAGATCTCGGGCGTCGCCTGGAAGTTACGGGCGATCCCGTTGACCTTGCGAAAAGCCATCACCGCGCGCTCGGTGTGCGACCCGTAGCGACCCTGGTCGGTGTTGAAGTAGTGCTGCTTGCGCAGCAGGTCGTTGAACAGCTCGACCGCCGGGCCCGAGTCGCCGGGATCGAGGTCGATGAACTTGAGCTTGAACGTCTTCGACTTCGCGCTCGCTCCCGCCTGCCCTGCGGTCGCGCCCTTTCTCACTCGAATCCGGTACTTGCCGGGTTCGATCAGCGGCTTCGAGCGCAGGTGGAAGCGGCCGAAGTTCTTGCCCTTGACCCGGCGCACGTACGGGGTCTTCTTGAGCACCGTGTCGCCTCGGTTGCCGAGCCGGATCTCGACCTTCTGCCCGCCGACGAAGGGCCGCACCGTGCCGATCGCCTCGATCCGCTCGCCGACCTTCGCCTTGCCGCCCGAGAGGCCCTTGACCTTGATCTCGATCTGAGCCGGCGCCGGCTGCCCGCCGCCGCCTCCACCACCGCCTCCCGCATGCGCGGCGACCGGCGCGCCCAGAGCCGCCAGAACTCCGCCCAGGGCGGCTGCGCGGAGAAGGTTCATGGCGCGGGATTGTGGCAGACGGCGTGGTCGCTCAGCCGGTCAGGATCGCGAACGCGATCGCATTGTTGGCGACGTGCAGCGCCACCGGCGGCCACAGCGATCCGGTCCGCTCGTAGAGCCAGCAGAGCCAGAGGCCGAAGATCGAGAGCTGCAGCACCACCCCCCACGATTCGGGGCCGGTGTAGTGGAAGAGGCCCCAGATCAGCGACGGGACCAGCGCCGCGAGCACGAACGGCAGCGCCCGGCGCATCCCGGTGAACATGAAGCCGCGAAAGAAGACCTCCTCGGTGAACGGGGCGACGCCGACGATCAGCACCCCGGCGACGATCGCCCCGAGCGTCCCCTCGTCGACGCCGAGCTCGCGGGTGACGTCCTCCTGCTCGGGCTGGATCAGGGCGGCGATCACGATTGCGCAGCCGAGATAGCCGAGGTAGGCGAGCACGGTGTTGCGGATGAACTTGCCGCTCGGCCGGCGCAGGCCGAGCGCGGTCGCCGCTTCGGCCCGCCGACCGCCGAGCCCGGCGGCGACGAACGCGACCCCGACCAGGGTTGCGGCCAGAGTCGCCTGTAGCGCCAGCCGCGACCCGAGCGAGTCGAGGTCGGGATCGAAGACCGCGGCGATCACGCCGACCTCGACGAACAGCAGCACCAACATCACCGCGAGCGCCGCCAGGGCGCGCCCGGGGCCCCAGGCCGCTTCGGGAGTCGGCGCCGAGGGGGGAGGGGGCGGATGGACCCGGCTCTCGGGGAGCGGGGGTGGCGGCTGGCCGGCCGGCCGCGCCGCCGGGGGTGGCGGCTGACTTCGCTCGATCTCGGGTCCCTCGCTCACCCGCGGATGATCACTGATCGAGCCGGCCGGCGACCTCGACCAACGATCCGATCTCGGCGCCGCCGTCGCGGTCGATCAGCAGGCAGCGGATCCCCGCGGCCTCGGCGCCGGCCGCGTCCTCCTCCGCGCTGTCGCCGACGTGGAGCACCTTCTCGGGCCGGCAATCGCAGCGTTCGAGCGCCCATTCGAAGATCGCGGGATCGGGCTTGCGGGCGCCCGAGCCGGCCGAGGTGACGACCACGTCGAAGGCGGCACCGAGCCCGCAGCGCTCGAGCACCTGCGGCAGCGAGACGTCCCAGTTCGAGACGCAGGCGAGGCGCAGACCGCGGGCCCGCAGCACGGCCAGCGCCGGCGGCGCGTCGGCATAGGCGCGAAACCGGATCGAGGACATCATCTGCTCGACCGAGACCTCTCGACCGAGCTCGGCCGAGAGCAGGCTCGCGCAGCGCCGGCGCAGCTCCGCCAGCGCCGGCTCGTCGGTCCCCTCGTGTGCATGGTCGCGGTAGTAGGCCATCTCGGCGCGGACCGCGGCGACGACCCGCTCGTCGGCCGCGATCCCCAGCGCCGCGGCCAGGCGCGGCCACGGCGGCTCGAGCTCGACCACCGTGCCGAGCGCGTCCATGAACACCGCTTCGGTCGCCATCGGGCGCCGAAGGTTGGCAGGATCGTGTCGATGGAAGAGAGCTTCTGGGACCAAGACTGGGTCGCCGCGGCGATCACCTTCCTGATCGCGTTCCTGATCGCGTTCGTCGTCGACCGGCTGGTGATCGGCCGGGCGACCCGTGTCGCGGCGCGGGTCGGCGACGCGACCACGGTCTCGGTCTCGCGCACTGCGCAGACCCGCCTGCGCCTGATCCGCAGGCTCGTCCTCGTGACGATCATCGTCATCGGCGCGCTGCTGGCGTTGAGCGAGTTCTCGAAGTTCGACCGGATCGCCAACGCGGTCCTCGCCTCGAGCGCCGTGCTCGGGATCGTGCTCGGCTTCGCCGCGCAGAAGGTGCTCGCCAATCCGCTCGCCGGGATCCTGCTCGCGATCTCGCAGCCGATCCGGATCGGCGACCTGGTCACCATCGGCGACGAGACCGGCAGGGTCGATGACCTGACCCTCTCGCACACCTTCGTCAACACCGGCGACGGCCGGCAGGTGATCGTCCCGAACGAGACCGTGGTCACGAGCGTGGTCGTCAACCGCTCGACCGGCGACCTGACGGCGCCCGCGAGCGCCTCGCTCTGGGTCCCGGCGCACGCGGACCTGGGCCGTGCCCGCGAGGCGCTCGCCCCGCTCGAGCCGTCCCAGATCGAGATCGCCGAGATCACCGCCGACGGGGTCCGGATCGAGGTCCATGGGCCGCGGCGCCCGGCGAGCACGCGCGCCGGCGGCGAGGAGGCAGCGCTGCGCGAGCGCGCCCACCGAGCGCTGCGCGAGGCGGGCATCTTCGACTCCGCCGAGGCTGCGCGCGACTGACCGGCGTTGGCGTGCCCCGTGCAGCGGCTGCCAGCTGAGCCGGGCGGCAGTGACGTCCCGGTACCCTCTCTGACCCGATGACTCAACGGGCACGCAGACGCCACCGGCAGGCGCGGGGGTCGGTCGGCAAGAAGGTTCTGCTCGCGTTCGGTCTGCTGTTCGCGCTGGCCGCGGGCGCCGCCGGCGGGGCGGCGATCTGGGCTTACGACGTCGCCGAGTCGGCGCCCTCGATCGACACCCTGAAGCCGATCGTCGCCGGCTCGAGCTCGGAGGTGTTCGCCGCCGACGGCTCCAGCCTCGGGTTCGTCCAGGCCGACATCAGCCGCGAGGAGGTCGACATCGACGAGATCCCCGAGCGGCTTCGCAACGCGACGATCGCGATCGAGGACGAGAACTTCTACGAGCACGACGGGGTCGACTACGGCGCGATCGCTCGCGCCGCGGTCGAGAACATCGAGGCGGGCGAGGTCCGCCAGGGCGCCTCGACGATCACCCAGCAGCTCGTCCGCAACCTCTACATCGAGGATCCCGAGGACACGATCGAGCGCAAGCTGATCGAGGCCGAGATGGCGCAGGAGTACGAGGACCGCTACTCCAAGGACCAGATCCTCGAGCAGTACCTGAACACGGCCTCCTACGGGACCAATGACGGCCGCACGGCGGTCGGGGTCGAAGCCGCCTCGCAGGTGTTCTTCAACAAACACGTCTCCGACCTCAACCTGAACGAGGCGGCGTTGCTCGCCGGCTTGCCCCAGGCGCCGACCGACTACAACCCGTTCCTCAACCCCGAGGGCGCCAAGCAGCGCCGCGGCGACGTGCTCAAGGCGATGTACGAGCAGGGCTACATCAGCCGCGACAAGTACGAGAAGTCGCTCGGCGCCGGGCTCGGGCTCGAGCGCGGCTACCGCTACGAGACCCGCCAGCAGCAGTACTTCTTCGACTTCGTCCAGCAGGAGCTGATCGACCGCTACGGGGTCGCGACCGCCCGCGAGGGCGGCCTGCGCGTCTACACGACGCTCGAGCCGCGTCTCCAGGCCGCCGCCCAGCAGGCGATCGTCGACCAGAACGACACCGTCGGCGCCGCAGCGGCGCTGGTTTCGACCGACGCCGAGACGGGCGAGATCCTCGCGATGGCGTCCTCGGAGGCCTACGAGTCGAGCGAGTTCAACCTCGCCGCCCAGGGCCTGCGCCAGCCGGGCTCGGCGTTCAAGCCGTTCGTACTCACGACCGCGGTCGACCAGGGCATGGACCCCGACTCGACCTACTACCCGGCCCCGGGCTCGATCTCGCTCGACGTCGGCTACGGCGAGGTCTGGTCGGTGAGCGGTGGCGGCAGCGGCACGATGAGCCTTCGCCAGGCGACCGCGAACTCGGTCAACACCGTCTTCGCCCAGCTCGGTCTCGACGTCGGCCCGGAGAACTTCACCGCGATGGCGCACCGGATGGGGATCACGACCGATCTCGGCGGCTACCCCGCCGAGGCCCTCGGCGGCCTCACCCAGGGCGTCTCGACGCTGGAGATGTCGAACGCCTTCGCGACCATTGCCGACGGCGGCGTGCACCACAAGCCGACCGCGATCCGCAAGGTCGAGTTCCCAGACGGCGAGGTCGACGAGCCCGAGGACGAGGAGGGAACGCACGTGGTCAGCGACGGGGTCGCCTATACGGTCGCCGACGTGATGAAGGGAACGCTCGAGTACGGCACCGCCGCCGGCCTCGGGATCGGCTGTCCGGCCTCGGGCAAGACCGGGACCACCGAGGCGCAGTCCGACGCCTGGTTCGTCGGTTACACCCCTCATGTCTCGACCGCGGTCTGGGTCGGCAACCCCGATGCCCGCGTCCCTCTGCCCGGCTACGGCGCCGACCTCGCGGCGCCGATCTGGCAGCAGTACATGGAGACCGCGGCGAGCCAGCCGTGCGACGACTTCCCGGCCCCCGAGAACCCGGCCGACCTCTCGGGCTACTCGAGCGGCAACGCCGTCTCCTCCGACTACGACTCGACCGACGACTCGACCTACCCGACCACCCCCGAGACGACGACCCCGGAGGCGACGACGCCCGACGACACCGACACCGGCGACGGCACCTACGACCCCGACGTCTACGCGCCCGGCGCCGGCCAGGACCCGCTGCCGACGGAACCGCAGGCCGACGGGGCCGGTGGTGGCAACGCGGGCGCCGCCCCGCCCGCCGCAGGCGGCGGCCCAGGCGGCGGCACCGGGCCGACCAGCGGCGGCACCGGAGCCTGAGCCGCCGGGCAGCGGCCGAGCCGAGCCGGTGAGCGCGCGCCGCGGCGAGTTCGAGTTGATCTCCGCGCTGCGCGAGCGGATCGAGCGCGCGGGAGCGCCCGCTCGGGTGCCCGGCCTGGTGCTCGGCAGCGGCGACGACGCCGCGATCAGCGCTCGTGGCGGCGCCCTGGCGACCAGCGTCGACGCCCTGGTCGAAGGGGTGCACTTCACGATCCCTCCGTTCGAGCCCCGAAGCGTCGGCCACAAGGCGCTCGCCGTCGCCCTCTCCGACCTCGCGGCGATGGGTGCACGGGCGTCTGAGGCCTACCTCCAGCTCGGGGTGCCGAAGACGATCGACGAGCGTGGCCTGCTCGAGCTCGCCGACGGCATCGGCGCCGTCGCCGCCGCGCACCGCGTCGCGATCGCGGGCGGCGACCTGACTCGCGCTCCCGCGCTGCTGCTCGCGGTCACCGCCGTCGGCCACGCTGACTGTGCCGAGGACCTCGTGCGGCGCGCCGGTGCCCGCCCCGGTGACCTGCTCGTGGTCACCGGTGAGCTCGGCGGGGCGGCGGCGGGCCTGGCGCTGCTCGAGCGGCCCGAGCTCGCGGCCGCGATCTCGGAGCCGATCGCGGCTGCGCTGCGGTTGCGCCAGCTCGAGCCGCAGCCGCGACTGGACGCCGGTGTCGCCCTGGCCGGCGCCGGGGCGCGGGCGATGATCGACCTCAGCGACGGGATCGGAAGCGACGCCGGCCACCTCGCCGCGGCCGGTGGCGTCCGGCTCTCGATCGACGCGACCCGGCTGCCCGTCCAGGAGGGAGTCGCCGAGGTGGCGACCGCGTCCGACCGCGATCCGCTCGACCTGCTCACCTCCGGCGAGGACTACGAGCTGCTTGCCGCCCTGCCGCCCGAGTCGCTCGAGCCTGCGACGGCGGCGCTCGCCGGCGCCGAGCTGCCGTTGACCGTGGTCGGCACGGTCGCCGAGGGCGCGGGGGTCCGGCTCAGTGGGCCGGGCGGCGAAGCGCTGCGGCCGGCGGGGTTCGATCAGCTGCGCTCGCCGCCAGCGCCAGATGGCCCTGCTTGACGAGCTGGAGCTTGCTCAAGATCGCCTCCGCCACCGCTCCCGCGTCGACCGCGTACTGGTTGAGTGCGATGTCCTGTTTCAAGCCGTTCAACCTCTCGCTCCGTGGATCGGTCGCCGCCGCATCGGACACGATGGGACTTGTGTCCATCTCAACGCTCGTCCGAGGTTCCGGGTGCTCGCCCCCTGGCGCTTCTGAGGGCAACCCCTAGTCCTCGGCCGGGAGTGGGGTGCGGCGGAGGCAGAGCGCGACCGCGCCCAGCGCTCCTCCGGCCAGAAAGCAGCTCGCCAACATGGTCAGCAGTTTGACCTGTCCGTCGGCCACCATGATCGTCAACGTCCACAGTGCGCCCGCGCCGAGCTCGAGCGCGGTGGCGACGGCGACGAGCGCGGCGATCACCGGCAGGCAGGCGAGGGCGCCGAGCACGATCGAAGCCACCGTCCGCGGCGCTCCCGGCGGCCGGGTTGCGAGCAGCCAGAGATGCGCCAGCGGTGCGGCGAGCAGGGCCAGATACGGGTTGGTGAGCCAGAGGACCGAGCCGGCCGCGGCGGCGACCAGCCCGAGAGCGGCGACGGTCGCGTCCGGGGCCGCCGACGCCCTGACGCCGCGCCGGCGCAGGAGCACCGCGGTTGCGATCCCGGCGGCGAGGACAAGCGAGAGGACGACCGCGGCGCGGCCACCGAGCTGATAGAGGCCGGGGTCGAAAGGGAACGCCGGGTGCGGCAGCGCGCCGACCAGGGCAAGGCCGTAGAGGGCGAGCAGCGCACCGAGAAACGGCAGGCCCCGGGCGACCGCCCAGGCCAGGCTCGCTCCGAGGTCGGCGCCGCCGCGCACCGCGCGGGCGCAGGCGTCGACGGCGGCGACCGCGGCCGGCAGGATCAGGGCCAGCGCCAGCAGGGCGAGCGTCCAGCCCGGGACCAGGTTGTCGGAGAGCTCGAGCCGCGGGTTCGGGAGCTCGTCCGCTGGACCGGCGGTGTCGAGCGCGTCGACGGTCGACTGGATCGCGCGCCCGAAGGCGTCGACGCTCGCCGTGGAGAGGTGCTCGAGGCCGTCGTCGGCCTCGGCCAGCGGCCGCTCGCCGGCGGAGCTGATCGCGACCGCGTCGAGGCCGTCGGCGATCAACGGAGCCTGATCGCCGATCCCGCTCGGGATCGCGAGCCGGGCAAGCTGGGTGAACGGCGACGACCCCTCGGCGCGCTCCTCCGCCTGGGTGGCAACCGCCAGCTCGGCGGTGCGCGCCAGCCGCAGTGGCCCGCTCGAGCGCCCACTCGAGCTCGTGACCACGAACGGGGCCCGGGGCTCGCTTGCTCCCGGTTGGGAGATCACGATCACCGCCTCGACCGAGTCGCGCTCGGGCAGGCCTTCGAGCAGCTCGCGGGCGCCCGCGGCGCCCGCCGCGGTGCCGCTGGTTGAGGCGAGGACGAAGGTCTTCTCGTGTCCGGCGAGCCCGAGCGCGTTCGCGAGCTCGAGCAGGACCCCGGTCGCCGCGGCGCTCGACGCCGCCCCCGGCCCGCGGGCGGAGTCACGCCCGGCGAGGACGACGATCGTCCGGGCGGGATCGCCCGGCAGGGTGAGCAGGACGTTGCGCAGCGAGACGTCGGCGCCCTCGAAGTCGGCCTCGAAGCCCTGCTCGGTCACCGATCCCGCGGCGATCTCGGAGAACCGGTCGGCGACCAGGTCGGCGACAGCCTCGTCGCCGCTCGACCCCGGCGGGCGCTGCGGCGCCGCGGCGACGATCTGACGTGCCTGGTTGGCGGCCCGCTTGCCGTCGAAGGTTGCCGGGGGCGTCGCCGGCTCGAGCGCCGTCGGCGCGCCCTCGAGCGAGAACATGATCGCGACGATCGCGGCCAGCGTCGGGAGGAAGGCGAGACGGTAGAGGCGCATGTTCACCATTCACCCCATCTTGCCTGCAAACGTCGAATCCACGCCGCGCATGTGCGGTGACTGCACGGCGCCGGACAGGCTCGTGGGCCCGGCGGCGGCCTGCGTATGCTGATCGCGATGCGCCGATTCGCGATTCCGACCACCCTGCTGACGGCCGCGCTGCTCGCGCTCGCGTCCTGCGGCGGCGGCGAGACCGAGACCACGACCGTCCCCGCGACCGAGGGCGCCGACGCCGGCGTGCTCGACACGCGCGAGGACGTCGTCGAGCAGTCCAATCCGGCGTTCGATTCGCACGCGATCTACCAGCGCGCCGCGCCGGGAGTGGTCACGGTGCGCTCGATCATCGGCGACTCGGGCTCTGACGTACTCGGCGGCGGAGGCGGCGAGGGCCAGGGGTCCGGCTTCGTGATCTCCGATCAGGGCGAGATCCTCACCAACGCGCACGTGGTTACCAACGCGAGCACGGCCGGCGCCCAGATCGGCCCGCTCGACGCGGCGAGGGAGGTCTACGTCCAGTTCCCCGACCTGAACCAGGTCGAGGCAGAGATCATCGGCTTCGACCCGTTCGCCGACGTCGCCCTGCTCCGCGTCGACCCCGAGGGCCTCGACCTGCGCCCGCTGCCGCTCGGCTCGGAGACAGACGTCGCGGTCGGCGACGGGGTGGCGGCGATCGGGAGCCCGTTCGGACAGGAGCAGTCGCTCTCGGTCGGCGTCGTCTCGGCCTCGGACCGCTCGATTCAGTCGCTGACCGACTTCCGGATCGAGGGCGCGATCCAGACCGACGCCTCGATCAACCCCGGCAACTCCGGCGGCCCGCTGCTCGACGCCGAGGGCGAGGTGGTCGGGATCAACCAGCAGATCAACACCACCTCGGGCGGCAACGAGGGGGTGGGCTTCGCCGTTCCGATCGACCTCGCCGAGCGTTCGCTCGAGGACCTGCGCGACGACGGCGAGGTCTCCTACGCCTACGCGGGGGTGACGACCCAGCCGCTCTACCCGCAGCTCGCGGAGCGGCTCGAGCTCGATGTCGAGACCGGGGCAATCGTCACCGAGGTCGTGGCCGACGGTCCGGCCGACACGGCGGGGCTACGGGGGGGCGACAGCACGATCCGCTTTCAGGGCCGACAGGTCGACGCCGGCGGCGACGTGATCGTCGCCCTCGACGGCGAGCCGATCAAGGGCGAGGCGGACCTGCCCCGGCGAATCTCGCTGCTCGACCCGGGCGATCACGTGACCTTGGACGTGATCCGCGACGGCGAGTCCGAGCAGATCGAGGTCGAGCTCGGGGAGCGCCCGAGCGAGATCGACAGTTGACCGGCGGCGAAGCTCGCCGGATCGGCCGCGAGCTGGCGCTGGCCCTACGCGAGGAGATCGCGCCCCGGCTCGGCAGCCACGCCGGGCGCGCCCACGCCGGGGCGGGGTTCGGTGGTGACGTCACCTTCGCGATCGACGAGCAGGCGGAGTCGTTCATGGAGGAGTTCCTCGCCGACCGCGCTCCGGAGCTCGCCTTCTACTCCGAGGACCGCGGCCTGGTCGTCCCGGCCGGTGTCCCGCGCTGGGTGCTGATCGTCGACCCGATCGACGGCACCCGGCCGGCGATGGCGGGCTTCGAGGCGGCCTGCGTCTCGGTCGCGCTCGCCGAGCTCGGCGACGGCGAGCCGACGATCGGCGACGTGAGCGCGGGCTGCGTGGTCGAGCTCAAGTCGGGAGCCTGCCTTTACGCCGAGCGCGGCGGCGGCCTCGATCCCGCCCCCGCGCTGTCGGCCAACGGCGACCTCTCGCGGATGTTCTGGAGCTACGGGCTGCGCGGCCGTCCCGCCCGCGAGACGATCGAGGTGCTCGCCGAGCTGCTCGACGCCTCCTCGGTCGGCGGCGGGACCTTCGACCTCGGCTCGGCCAGCTACGACATGACCAGGATCGCCACCGGCCAGCTCGACGCCTACGTCGAGCCCGGGCCGCGGATGATCGCCGACGTGCCGGGGATGCGGGAGCGCTTCGAGCGCGTCGGCGGGGGCGCGGTTCTCAACAACAGCCCCTACGACCTCGCCGCGGCGGCCCTCTGCCTCGAGGAGGCGGGCGCGGTGGTCAGCGATGCCTACGGCGCCTCGCTCGCGAATCGCCCCCTGCTCGGCTCCGGGGCCGAGTTCCAGATCTCCTGCATCGCCGCCGCCAACCGCGACCTGCACGCCGCGATCCTGGCCTCGATCGAACGCGGCATCGAGCGGCTCGCGGCAACCGTTAGGTAGTTTGGCCGCGTGCTCCAGGAGGTCGCGCTAGGCCAGAAGTCGCTCGCCGACTACACGCATATCGCCGGACGAGGGCTGATCGAGCAGATCCGCGGGCTCGCCGAGGCGCTGAAGGGCAAGCGGGTGCTGCACGTGAGCGCGACGGCGTTTGGCGGCGGGGTCTCGGAGATCCTCTACACGCTGGTCCCGCTGATGCGCGACGCGGGGCTCGACGTGCACTGGCAGGTGATCCTCGGCCGCGAGGACTTCTTCAACGTCACCAAGCTGATGCACAACTCGCTCCAGGGCGACCCGGAGTCGATCTCCGACCAGCAGTGGGAGGTGTTCGAGGCCTACAACGTGATGAACGCGCAGGGGCTGGAGGAGGAATGGGACGTGATCATCGTCCACGACCCACAGCCGGCCGGCCTCCGACAGGCGGCGCCCGAGAAGGCGCGGCGGTGGATCTGGCGCTGCCACATCGACCTCTCGACGCCCAACCCCTCGACCCTGGCCCGGCTCGAGCCGCTGATCACCGGCTATGACGCCACCGTCTGGCATCGCGAGCAGTACGTGCCGACCGACCTCGACGGCGGGATTCGCAAGATCTGTCCGCCAGCGATCGACCCGCTGTCGCCGAAGAACATGGCGCTCTCGCCCGAGGACGCGGCCTACGTCTGCGATCAGTTCGGGATCGACACCGACCGCCCGCTCGTCTGCCAGGTCTCGCGCTTTGATCCGTGGAAGGACCCGATCGGGGTGATCGACGCCTTTCGCGAGGTCAAGCGCTCGGTCGCCGACGCCCAGCTCGCCTTGGTCGGCTCGATGGCGACTGACGACCCGGAGGGCTGGGAGTTCTTTCAGCGCACCTTCCGCCACGCCGACGGTGACCCCGACATCAAGATCCTCAACAACCTCAACAACGTCGGCGCGATCGAGGTCAACGCGTTTCAGTCGCAGGCCGACGTCTGCATGCAGAAGTCGATTCGCGAGGGCTTCGGGCTCACCGTCACCGAGGCGCAGTGGAAGGGCCGGCCGACGATCGGTGGCGACGTCGGCGGGATCCCGCTGCAGATCGAGGACGGCGTCTCGGGCTTTCTCGTCGGCTCGCCGCAGGAGGCGGCGCAGCGCACGGTCGAGATCCTCGAGGACCCGGGCCTGGGGAAGTATCTCGGCCGGGTCGGCAAGGAGCACGCGCGGGAGCACTTCCTCACCCCCCGACTGCTGCGAGACTGGCTCGATCTGTTCACCGAGCTCGAGATCTGAAGCCGGCTAGAGGCCTGCAGATGGACGACAAGCTCGTGATCGTCTCCAACCGCGGGCCGGCGCAGTTCGAGCGGGTCGACGGAGAGCGCGTGGTTCAGCGCGGCGGGGGCGGACTGGTCACCGCCCTGACCGGGCTGGTCGCACATCGCGGGGCGCTCTGGGTCGCCTCGACGATGACCGAGGAGGACGCGGTCGTCGCCCGCGAGGCGGGCGACGAGCCGATCGCCGTCGAGCTCGACGGGGTCTCCTACGAGGTCTGCCTGGTCGAGAGCGACCCTGCCGCTTACGACCGCTTCTACAACGTGATCGCCAACCCGATCCTGTGGTTCATCCAGCATTACCTCTGGGACCTCTCCAACGCGCCCGACATCCGCCAAGAGGAATCCGACGCCTGGGACGTGGGCTACGAGGCGATCAACCGCGACATCGCCGAGGCGGTGGTGGAGCGGATCGAGGGCCGGGACGAGCCGCTGGTGATGTTTCACGACTACCACCTCTACACCTGTCCGGGGCTGGTCCGGGAGGCCCGCCCCGACGCCTTCCTGCAGCACTTCGTCCACATCCCGTGGTCGCAGCCCGACAGCTGGCGGATCCTCCCGGGGCGGATGCGCGAGCCGATCTACCGCGGCCTGCTCGCCAACGACATCATCGGCTTCCACACCACCGCCTACTGCCGCAACTTCCTCCACTGCTGCCGGGAGCTGATGGAGCTCGAGGTCGACTACGAGCGCGGAGCGGTGGTGCATTCCGGCCGCGAGACCTGGGTCCGCGCCTACCCGCTTGGGATCGACGCGGCCCGGCTCGAGCGCGTCGCCGCCTCCGAGGAGGTGGCCGAGTACGAGCGGGAGCTGCTGCGACGCCGCCGCGACCACCTGATCCTCCGGGTCGACCGCGCCGACCTGTCGAAGAACGTCCTGCGCGGGTTCACCGCCTTCGACACCTTCCTCCAGCAGCACCCGGAGTTCCGCGAGCGGGTGACCTTCGTCGCCCACCTGCAGCCCTCGCGACAGGACGTGCCCCAGTACGCGGAGTACCTGGAGCGGATCGAGGCCCTGGTCGCGGTCGTCAACCACCGCCACGGGACCACCGACTGGATGCCGATCGACCTGCGCATCTACGAGAACTTCCATGAGGCGGTGGCCCGTTACAAGCACTTCGACCTGCTGATGGTCAACTCGCTGTTCGACGGGATGAACCTGGTCGCCAAGGAGGCGCCCGCGGTCAACACCCGTGACGGGGTCGTGCTGCTCTCCGAGAACACAGGCGCCCACGAGGAGCTCGGCGACTGCACCCTGTCGGTCAACCCGTTCGACATCCAGGAGCAGGCGGACACGATCTACCGGGCCCTGACGATGGACTCCGAGGAGCGCCACCTGCGTGCGTCCAGGCTGCGCGAGATCGTTCGCGACCGCGATCCCGGCGTCTGGATCTCCGAGCAGCTCGCCGACATCCGCGCCAAGCACGCCGCGACGACGGCCTGAGCCCCGGGCGGCTCAGCCGCGTTGCGGCCGCTCGATCCTGACCGTGACCAGCGCCGAGTAGCCGGGCTCGTACGGATAGCCGGCCTGCTCTGGGACCAACACTCGGAACCGATAGCGCTTCGCGCTGCGCGTCTCGCGCAGCCTGTAACGGGCCGCGAATCCGCAGCCGGCATCGGTGCGGTCGGTGCGGAACACCTGCCAGCGTCGCCGGCCGATCCGCGCTTGGACCTTGACCAGACGATCGCCGCAGGCCGGCCCGGGCAGCCTGCCGCTGAAGCCGAGCCGGTCGCCGGCTTGCGCCTGGCCGGGGTCGACGGTGAGGGTGGGGCGGACGATCGAGCGCAGGCCGAGGTCGTGTCGCGCGATCACGCGATCGCCGAAGGCGTGGTGTACGAACACGTCGCGCCCGGGCCCGGGCGGCAGCTCGAGCTCGTAGCGACCATCGGGCCCGCTGGTGGCCAGCGCGGCGACGACGATCGGCGCGCCGGCGATCCGGCCCCTGGTCAGGGCACAGACGGTCGCCCCGGCGACCGGTCCGGAGCGACCGGTGACGCGGCCGTGCAGGAGCGCGGACCGATCCGAGCGCACGGTGGTGGTCCCGCCGCCCTCGAAGCCGGCGCTGAGCCCGGTCGCCGGCACAGCGGAGCCGGGGCAGGCGTTGTCGACCCAGATCGCAGCGCGGCGGCAGGTGCGGTGCGGCGCTCCGTCGAGCGCCAGGTCCTCGGCGCACGCATCGATCACGTTCGGGCCGGTGGCGAAGGACGGGTCGGCGGTCGGCACCGCGGTCGAGGCGGCGCCACTTGCCGGGCAGGGGCGGAGCGCGGTCGCGAACCCGTCGGCGATCGCGCAGTTGCGGACGTCGTCGCTGAGCGGCGCGCCGTTCGCCTCGAGATAGACCCTGCGCACGCCGCTGCCGGCGTCGGCGACCGTGAACGCCAGCTCCCGGCCCCCGCGCACGACCGGGTCGGCGAGCAGCGATCCGCCGCTGAGCTCGACGGTCGGCGCGACACGGTCCTCGGTGCGCAGGAAGACGCCGCGGACGTAGGCGTGGCCGCTCTCCGAGCCGGCGCGCCCGCACGGCCTGCCGGCGCCCGGGGCGACGCAGCGCAGCCAGCTGTGAAACTGGGTGAACTCGCCCTCGATCGAGTGGACGCGGAAGTCCGCGTGCTCGGCCCCGAACCCGACCAGGGCGCCCCCGGGGCGGGTGACGACGAGCTGGCCGCGGTGGCCCGCCTGGTAGGTGAGGCTTGCGTTCGCCTGCACGCTGGTGAAGACGGTGCCCTGCGGCGCGCGCCAGACCCAGGCCCCGTAATCCCAGAGCCCGGACTCGGCCGCGTCGTGAAAGACCGCGAGGCCGCCGGACGTCCCGCATCCCGAGCGGCCGCGGTAATGGCCGCTGGTGCGCTCCCAGCTCGCCTGGCCGGCGCTCGGGTTCTGGGCGCTGCACTGGCTGACCACGTAGGAACCGGCGTCCGCGCGCTGTGCGCCCAGGAGCGCCGTCGCGGCGGCGATCAGCAGCGCGATCGCGATCGCGAGTGGGCGGCTGACCCGATGCGGGGCGTTGCGGGCGGTTCGGCGATCCTGCATCACTCACTCCCTTGCGGTCGTTGTTCGAACCCGAACTGGGTCGGGCCGGGCGACGGTTCTTCAGCCGGTGGGTCGCCTTCGGCCGGCGGGTCGCGGTCGGGTGGCGGAGGCTCGTCCGGCTGATCCGCCGGCGCCGGCGCCGCGGGCGGAGTCGGCGGTGCTGCCGGCGTCGATGGCGAGGCCGGCGCCGGCGCGATGGCCGGGGCAGGGGTGGGCGCGGACGCGGGCTCGGACGCAGGTGCGGCGGGCTCGGGCGCCCGCTCAGGCTCGGAGGCCGGCCTGCGTCGGCGCCGCGCAGGACCTTCCCGGTGCTGATCACCCGCGCCGGGCCGGGCTGTGCGCCCCCGTTCGCCGGCCTCGCCCGCGGCGCGCCCGTCCCGCGGCTCGGGATCGACGTAGGCGTAGGCGTCGCCGGCCCCGGTCGCGAGGCCGACATCGGCGGGCAGGGACTCGGGCTCGCGCGGCGCGAGTAGGCCGGGCACGAGCACGATCAGGCCGACGACGACGACGAGCCCGGCCGCCACCCGGCCGACGTTGCTCCAGCGGATTCGCGAGCGCCTCACGATCTCGAACAAGCCCGCGGGCGCGGTTTGCGCCCCCGCCGCCCTGCTCCGGGCCCCCGCTATAGTCACCCGCCGCCATGAGCGTGTCGGAATACGAATTGGTGCTGATGCTCGATCCGGAGGCGCCGGACGAGCGTCGCGACCAGATCTCCACGGATGCCCGAGGACGGATCGAGAAGGCGGGCAGCCTCAAAGCCGAGAAGGCCTGGGGGTTGCGCAAGCTCGCCTACGAGATCGACCAGCGGACCGAGGCCGATTACCGCTTCTTCCGCTTTGCGACCGAGAGCCCGCTGCTCGACGAGCTCGATCACAACCTCAAGATCACCGACGGGGTGCTGCGCTTCCGGATCTTCAAGGTCGAGCCGGAGTCGCCGGTGATCGAGCCGCCGCCGCCGGTCTCGCTGGCCAGTTCCGGCCCGAGCCGGGGCGGGGGTGGGCGACGGGGCCCCGGGGGCCGTGGACGCGACGATCAGCCGGACCCGCCGCCCGCGCCTCCGCCCGCGCCGCCCGCCGAGCCGCCGGTTGCCGCCGGCGCCGGCTCCGAAGCGCCCGCGGAGGCGCCCGCGGAGCCATCCGCACCCGCCGAGTAAAGCCGCAGCTTCCGCCTTCGCCGCCCGTCGGGGGGCGAGAACGCGCCGCCGCCGGTCTTAGACTCGTACCGACAAGCGATCGAGAGAGGTAGAGAGCAAGTGGCAGCTTCGAACGTGAACGTAGTCGTGATCACCGGGAACCTGACCCGCGATCCCGAGCTCCGCAGCACCGGCAGCGGAATGAGCGTCTGCGACATGCGGGTGGCGGTCAACTCGCGCCGCAAGGACGCGAACGGGAACTGGATCGACAAGCCCAACTACTTCGACGTCACCGTTTTCGGGGCCCAGGGAGAGAACTGCTCGACCTACCTGTCGAAGGGGCGTCCGGTCGCGGTCGAGGGCCGGCTCGACTGGCGCGAGTGGGAGGCCAAGGACGGCTCGGGCAAGCGCCAGGCGGTCTCGATCATCGCCAACTCGGTCCAGTTCCTGGGCAGCCGTGACAGCGGCGGCGAGTCGAACGGCGGTCGCTTCGAGGCCCAGTCGGACGTGCCCGCCGACACCTCGGACTTCGACAGCGCCGAGCCGGCTGCGGTCGGCGCCTCGGACGACGACATCCCGTTCTAGACCTGCTCACTCCAGCGCGGCTATCATTGCCGGCTCGCGCCGCCGGCAGCGGCGCGTTTTCGCGTATGACCGAGCCTGAGATCGAGATCGAGACCGGCGGCTGATGGCGCGCAAGCAGCGAGCTCAGCCACAGCAGTCCGCTCCGGGAGGACGCCGGCGCGGCCGCCTCAGTGACCGGTTTCGCCCCCGCAAGTACACGCGGATCAACGTCGAGAACATCGACTACAAGGACCTCTCGACCCTGCGCCGCTTCATCTCGGACCGCGGCAAGGTCCGCTCGCGGCGGGTGACCGGGCTCTCGCGCCGCCACCAGCAGCAGCTCGGGCTGGCGGTGCGGCGCGCGCGCGAGCTGGCGCTGCTTCCCTACGTCGGCGAGCGGTAGCGAGATGGCGCAGGCGATCCTGCTCAAGGACGTCGACAGCCTCGGCTCGGCCGGCGATGCGGTCGACGTCTCGCCCGGCTACCTGCGCAACTTCCTCCTCCCCCGGCGCCTCGCTCAGCCGGCGACCGACGCCTCGCTGCGCGAGGCACAGCGGCGTCGCGATGCGGCCGAGACCGCGGCCCGTGAGGCGGCCGAGCGCGCCGAGGAGACCGCCGCGCTGCTGGCCAAGACCGTGCTCACGATCCAGCACCGCGCCGGCGAGGACGGCAAGCTCTACGGCTCGGTCACCAACGCGGAGATCGCCGAGGCGATCGCAACCGCCCGCGGGCTGAAGATCGACCGGAAGAAGATCCGCCTCGACGATCCGATCCGCGAGATTGGCACCTACATGGTCGAGGTTGAGCTTTCCGGCGGCGCCGTCGCCCGGGTGAAAACGATCGTCGCCGAGGCGAAGTAGGGCCCCCGGGTCGCTAGCCGATCACGGTCGGCAGCCAGGCGGCGATCGCGATCGCGACTCCCTCGAGGTCGGCCTTGAGGCCGTGGTTGCCGGCAACCACGGCGAGCTCGCGGTTGGGGCCGCCGGCCGGCATCCCGAACGGGTCGGAGCGGCCCTGGACCACGAGCGTCGGCACGGTGACCGCGTCGAGCTCGGGCTGTCGGGACTTGGCGGGGTCGTCCCCGCGGCCCGGCGGATGGAGAGGGAACGCGAGGCAGAGCACCGCGGTCGCGCCCGTGTCTTCCGCCGTCCGGCAGGCAACGCGGGCCGCGAGCGACCGCCCGCCGGTGATCAGCACCTCTCGCGCCAGGGCGCGTTCTCGCAGCTCGTCGATCACCGCCCTCCAGGCGGCGTCGAGCTGGTGGGCCGGGGCGGGCGCCCGGCGCCCGGCGACGCGGTAGGGCTGCTCCACCAGCGCCACCGAGAGCCCCGCCTCGCGGACGACGCCGGCCGCCGCCGTCAGGTCGGGCGCCTCGATGCCTCCGCCGGCACCATGGCCGAGGACCACCACCCGCCCCGGGTCGTCGGCGTCGAGGGCGACCCGCGCCAGCCCGTGCGGAGTCTCGACCTCGAATCGGTCCATGGGCGCCGAACGATACGCGGGCCCGGACGGGGATCTCTTCCTTCCCAGTTAGCGGGAACCGGTCCGGCGCGCCGTCCGCCGCTGTGTTTGTCTGACGCCGGGGTTGCGGAAGGGGGCGATTGCCGCCGCCGCCGGCCCTCTAATAGGTAGGACCGAGATGGAAGCCGCAACCGCACACGTCCCCCCGCAGAACCTCGAGGCCGAGGAGTCGGTGCTCGGCGCCCTGATGGTCTCCGAGGGGGCGATGAACCCGGTCATCCTCGACGTCCGGCTCGCCGACGAGGACTTCTACCGCGAGCGCCACCGGCTCGTCTTCCGCGCGATCAAGCGCCTCTATGAGCGCGGCGAGCCGGTCGACGCGCTCACCGTCTCGGAGCTGCTCAAGCAGCAGGGCGAGCTCAACGACGCCGGCGGACAGGACGGCGTCTCGCAGCTCGCCTCGACCGTCCCGGTGCCGGGCAACGCGCGCCACTACGCCCGGATCGTGCAGCAGAACTCGCTCCTGCGCCGGCTGCTGACCGCCTCGCAGACGATCCAGAAGTCGGTTCACGAGCGCGAGGGCGCGCCACAGGAGCTCGCCGAGCGCGCCGAGCGCCTGCTCTTCAACGTCGCCCACGAGGAGCAGGTCGAGGACTTCCACGTGCTCAAGGACATCCTCTCGCGGGAGGTCGACCGGCTCGAGGAGCTGGCGACCGGCGACGCCTCGGTCACCGGCACTTCATCCGGGTTCAGCGAGCTCGACGCGATCACCGGCGGCTTTCAGCCCGGCAACCTGATCATCCTCGCCGCCCGGCCGGGGATGGGCAAGTCCGGGCTGGTCGCCAACATCGCCGAGCACGTCGCGGTCAAGGAACGGAGGCCGGTCGCCTTCTTCTCGCTCGAGATGTCGGACGCCGAGCTTGCCCAGCGCCTGATCGCCAAGCGAGCCCGGATCCCGAGCGACAAGCTGCGCAAGGGCCAGGTGGGCGAGCGCGACTGGGCCAAGGTGCTCAAGGTCTGCAACGAGATCGAGACCGCGCCGCTGTGGATCGACGAGTCGTCGGACCTCGGGATGCTCGACCTGCGGGCGAAGGCGCGGCGCCTGCATGCTCAGGAGCGCAGCGCCGGCAACGGCGGCCTGGCGCTGATCGTGATCGACTACATCCAGCTGATGCGGGCCGAGGACCATCGCGCCAGCCGGGTCGAGCAGGTCGGCCAGATGAGCCGCGGGCTGAAGATCCTCGCCCGTGAGCTGAAGGTGCCGGTGATCGCCCTGTCGCAGCTCTCGCGGGCGCCCGAGCAGCGCACCGGGCGCGACAAGCGGCCGATCCTCTCCGACCTGCGCGAGTCGGGCAACCTCGAGCAGGACGCCGACCTGGTCGGGTTCATCTATCGCGAGGACTACTACCGCAACTTCGGCGACGACGAGGTCGACCCGGCCGAGAAGGCGGAGCTGCAGGGGATCGCCGAGCTGATCGTGCGCAAGAACCGCAACGGCCCGATCGACACCGTGCGGCTCGTGTTCCAGGAGAAGTTCGCCTCCTTCGCCGACCTCTCCCACCACGACCGCGGTCTGATGGCGACCGCGGCGCCGGCCGAGAGCGACGATTCCCCGCTGATCGACATCGCCGACGGTTGACCGGCCAGGTCGAGAGGTTGCAGCCGGCGTGCCCGCTCGGGGCCTGCGACGGAAGCGGGTGGATCGTCGATTCCGAGGACGTCGCCCGCCCGTGCGAGTGCCGGGCGCGGCGGATCCAGCAGGCGCGGACGCGGGGAGTGCGCGCGACCCTGCCCCGCAAGTACGAGGGCGTCAGCTTCGATCGCCCTCCGATCTCGGAGATGGAGCGCGATCCGAGGTCGCGGGCGGTCGTCACCCACGTTCGCGAGTTCATCGCCGACCTCGACGCGAGGATCGCGAGCGGACGCGGCCTGTGGCTGATGGGCGACGTCGGGACCGGGAAGACGACGCTCGCGATGCTGGTCTCGAAGCTCGCGATGCAGGCCGGGCACTCGGCGGCGGTCTACTCGCTGCCCAAGCTCCTGACCCGGATCTGGAAGACGTACGACCTCGGCGCCGGGGACCTCTCCTACGCGGAGTTCTTCCGCCGGCTGACCTCGGTCGACCTGCTTCACATCGACGACCTCGGGGTCACGAAGCAGAACGACTGGGTCCTGGAGCAGTTGTTCTCGATCGTCGACGAGCGCTACAGCAGCCAGCGTTCGATGGTCGTCACGACCGACCTCGAGCCGGATGCGCTCGAAGCGCAGGTCGGCCAGCGGACCGTCTCGCGCCTGGTCGAGATCTGCGGCGACCCGCTGCCGCTGTTCGGGGACGACAGGCGCTACCGCCTCGCCCCTCCGTGACTTCATAATCCTCCCCGCGATGCCGGGCAAGGTGATCATCGGGACCCAGTGGGGCGACGAGGGGAAGGGCAAGGTCGTCGACCTGCTGACCGAGGACGCCGCGATGGTGGTTCGGTTCCAGGGCGGCAACAACGCCGGCCACACGATCGTCCGCGACGACGAGGTGTTCAAGTTCCACCTGATCCCGTCCGGGGTCCTGCATCCGGGGAAGATCTGCGTGATCGGCAACGGCGTGGTCGTCGACCCGTCGGTCCTGATCGAGGAGCTCGAGGGACTGCGCAGGCGCGGGGTCGATGTCGCGGGGCTGCGGCTCTCGGCCAACGCGCACCTGATCATGCCCTACCACGTGATGCTCGACACGGTCGGCGAGGCGAAGCTCGGCAAGCTCGAGATCGGCACCACGAGGAGGGGAATCGGACCCTGTTACGCCGACAAGTCCGCCCGCCTCGGGGTGCGGGTCCAGGACCTGCTCGACCCGAAGATCCTGCGTAAGAAGATCATGGCGGCGCTGGAGCCCAAGCAGCAGGCGCTGCGGCCCTTCGCCCGCGACCCGAAGCTCGACCTGCACGCGATGACCGAGGAGTACCTGCGCTACGGGCACCGGCTCGAACCGCACATCGCCGACACCTCGCGGCTCTGCTGGGAGGCGCTGGACTCCGGACGGACGGTGATCTTCGAGGGCGCCCAGGCGACAATGCTCGATCTCGACCACGGCACCTATCCGTTCGTGACCTCGTCGAACCCGATCGCCGGTGCCGCCTGCGTCGGAGCCGGGGTAGGGCCGACCGACATCGCCGAGGTCTGGGGCGTGTGCAAGGCCTACACGACGCGGGTCGGCGCCGGACCGTTTCCGACGGAGCTCGACGACGAGGTCGGGATCCACCTGCGCGACCGCGGGCATGAGTTCGGGACCACGACCGGGCGCGAGCGGCGCTGCGGTTGGCTCGACCTGGTGGCGCTTCGTTACGCGACCCGCCTCAACCGGCTCTCGGCGCTCGCGATCACCAAGCTCGACGTGCTCTCGGGCCTCGATCCGCTGCGGATCGCGACTCGCTACCGGGGCAGCGAGGGGGCGGTGTTCGAGGAGTTTCCCTACCACCAATCGATCCTGCACTCGGCGCTCGCCGAGTACGAGCAGCTCCCGGGCTGGGAGGAGGACATCTCCAGCGTGCGCAGCGAGTCCGAGCTGCCTCGTGAGGCGCGCGACTACCTGACCGCGATCTCAGACCATGCCGGAGTCCCGATCAAGCTGGTCGGGGTTGGCCCGGATCGCGAGCAGGTGATTCGGATCGCACAGGCGCCCAACGTCGGCGCGGGAGGATAGGCCCGCCACCCGGCCGGCGCTCCGGCGCAGGCGCCGGGTGGGCCCAATATCCTCCCGCGCCTATGTTCGAGAAGGTCCTGGTCGCGAACCGCGGCGAGATCGCGATCCGGGTCATGCGGACGCTGAAGGAGATGGGGATCGGCTCGGTCGGCGTCTATTCGGAGGCCGACCGCGAGGCGCCGCACGTCGCCGAGGCCGATGAGGCCTTCCTGCTCGGTCCGCCGCCCGCCGCCGAGAGCTATCTGAGGATCGAGAGGATCCTCGAGGCGGCGGCAGAGTCGGGCGCCGAGGCGATCCACCCCGGCTACGGCTTCCTGGCCGAGAACGCCGACTTCGCGCAGGCGTGCAGCGAGGCGGGCGTCGTCTTCATCGGCCCGCCCGCGAGCGCGATCGAGTCGATGGGCTCGAAGACACGCGCCCGAGAGATCATGCGCGACGCCGGGGTGCCGATCGTGCCCGGGGCGACCGAGCCCTCGGCCGACGTCGACGCAGCACGCGAGACGGCCGAGGAGATCGGCTACCCGGTCGCCTGCAAGGCGGCCGGCGGCGGGGGCGGCAAGGGTTTCCGGGTTGCGCGCTCGGCAGACGAGCTCGCCGAGGCTTTCGAGGGGGCCGCCCGGGAGGGCGAGCGGTTCTTCTCCGATGACCGGGTCTACCTCGAGCGTTACCTCGACGACCCTCGCCACGTCGAGGTCCAGGTGCTGGCGGACTCGCACGGCAACGTCGTCCATCTCGGCGAGCGCGACTGCTCGATCCAGCGCCGCCACCAGAAGCTGATCGAGGAGGCGCCCGGACCGCACGTCGACGCCGAGATGCGCGAGCGGATCGGCCGGATCGCAACCGACGCGGCGCGCGCGGTCTCATACCGCAGCGCGGGCACGGTCGAGGGGATGCAGGTCGGGGAGGAGTACTTCTTCCTCGAGATGAACACCCGGGTCCAGGTCGAGCACTGCGTCACCGAGATGGTCACCGGCGTTGACATCGTCCGCGAGCAGGTGCTGATCGCGGCCGGCGAGGAGCTGTCCGTGGACCAGGATGCGCTCGACCTGCGCGGCCACGCGATCGAGTGCCGGATAAACGCGGAGGCCGCGCACAAGGGCTTCGCTCCGGCGCCGGGACGAATCGACCATTACGTCGAGCCCGGCGGACCGGGCGTCCGGGTGGACTCGGGCCTGCGCGCGGGCTCGGAGGTGACGCCGCTCTACGACCCGATGGTGGCGAAGCTGATCGTCTGGGACCGCGACCGCGAGCGGGCCACGGCGCGCATGCTGCGGGCGCTCGGCGAGTACGAGATCTCGCCCCTGCAGACGCTGATCCCGTTTCATCGCGCGATCCTGTCGACCGAGCAGTGGGCGCGCGGCGAGACCTGCCGCGACCTGACCGAGGATCGCAAGTGGCTGGCGGAGCTGACCCCGGCAGCGGCGAATCCGCCCGACGAGGGTGCTGACGGGGGCGAGAAGGCGGAGCGAAGCTACGCGGTCGAGGTCGACGGGCGCCTGCACAGGGTGAAGGTGATCGGCGCCGCGGCGGGCGACGGCGTGCCCGCGCCTGCCGCGAAGCGCCCGCCACGGCGCGAGCGCGCCGGTGGCGGCGCGGGTGGTGCGAGCGCGCCGGCGCTCGCTTCGCCGCTTCAGGGAACGATCCTCAAGGTCGCCGTCGACGAGGGGGCCGAGGTCGAGGAGGGGGCGCTGATCTGCGTGATCGAGGCGATGAAGATGGAGAACGAGATCGCCGCGCACCGGGCCGGGAAGGTCGGCGCGCTCGCGATTCGCCAGGGTGCCGCGGTCAACGCCGGCGACCAGATCTGCACGATCGAGTAGGCGTGAGCCCGCGAGGCCTTCCTTGGCGTGGACCGGGCCCCGAGCGACCGGACCTGCCGCTCCCGCCGACGAAGCTGCCGCTGCGCCGCGGCGGACGCTGGCGCAAGCGCTGGCGCTACCTCGGCGTCTTCGCCGACGAGCTGCTGCTCTGCGCGGCTCGGGTCGGGGTCGGGCCGCTCGGGCAGACGTTCTGGGCGGTCTGGGACCGCGACAGCGGGCGGATGGTCGAGCGGACGCGGATGCTCGGGCCGATCGCCCGCGGCGAGGTCTGGACCGAGGTCGCCTCCGGTGAGGACACGGGCCGGCTCGAGTGGGCGCCCGGGTCCGGCCCGGCGCTGGTCCGGATCGAGGCCGGCGAGCGTCAAGACGAGCAGCCGGTGCGCGCCTTCCTGCGCGTCGGCGCGGCGGAGTGGGTCGAGTCGGTCTGCCCGACCGGCGAAGGCGACGGCTACGTGTGGACGCGAAAGCGGGTCGTGCCGGTGGAATGCGACGTGCGGATCGGCGAGCGCCGGATTCGCCTCGAGGCGAACGGGATCGAGGACGAGTCGTGCGGCTATCACCCGCGCCACACGGTCTGGGACTGGTCGGCCGGGGTCGGGAGGCTCAGCGACGGCCGAGCCGCCGCCTGGAATCTGGTCAGCGGCATCAACGACCCGCCCGAGCGCTCGGAGCGGGCGATCTGGATCGACGGCACGGCGAGCGAGCCGGCGCCGGTGCGCTTCGAGGGCCTCGACGCGATCGAGCTCGAGGGCGGGCGGCTCGAGCTCTCGGCACGCTGCGAACGCCGCAAGGAGGAGCGGCGGGCCTTCGTCAGCTACTCCTATCGGCAGCCGTTCGGCAGCTTCACCGGGACCCTGCCCGGCGGGCTCGAGCTCGCCGAGGGCTTCGGGGTGATCGAGCACCACGACGCCCACTGGTAGTCACGGGTACACCGACTCCACCCGCCAGCGCCAGGGAGGCCGCTCGCCGGGTGCGAACTCGTACTGGTCGCGCCCGTCGAGGGTCTCGAGTGCGACCAGGGCGGGCACCGCGGTCTCGAGCAGCGGCGTCGTCGCGAGCCGGGCGACGTCGGCGCTCGAGACCAGCCGGACGACCTCCTCCCAGCCGAGCGTCGGCCGGTAGAGCCAGTAGCTGATCCTGGCCGTGCCGAGCGACCGCCTGCGGTCGTCGACCGAGACGAACTCGGTCACGCGACGATTCGATCGGGTCAGCCCCGGCCGCGGGCCGGTCCGGGCGCAGCTCGCCGAGCGGCAGCGGCGAAAGTCGACCGGCAGCAGACCGCTCGGGCCGGCGGGGCGGGCGGCGGGCGCCGGCGCCAGCGCCCGCACGGCCCCGGCGAGCGGGCGTCCGTAGGCCTCGGTGAGCGGGTCGCGCCAGCACGGGCCGGGGCCGACCGCGGCGCAGCGCAGCTTGCGGGCGAGCGCAAAGCCGAGCTCCCGGCCGGCCGGTGACGGGCTCGAAGCGAGCGCCGCGAGCAGCCCGATAGCGATCAGGGCGACGAGCAGCGAGAGCCCCGCGTGCTCGATCGTCGCCGCGCCCGTCTCGGCGTTTCGTGCCCGGGGACGATCGACCTGCATCGCGCGAGGCTAGGACGAGTCGGCGCGCCCGAGGCGCACTGGTTGTCGCGGCTCAGTGCCGGGTCAGGAGAGACCCTCGCGCGCCTCGCGCACCAGGGTGACCGACTCGGGGAAGACGATCCGGATCGCGTCGCGGACCTGCATCGCCTGCTCGTCGGTCGAGCCGGTGAGCTCGAGCCGCGCGATCGCCGCCACGGTCATGTCCACCGCGAGCTTGATCGCGTTGTCGGCCCAGGCGACGCGCTGGGCGCCCTGCATCTGCTCGGCCATCTCCGAGAGCCGCGCCCGCAGCTCGTCGGGGTCGCCGCCGAAGAGCCCGAATGGATCGGCGCCTTCCATCGCGGCGATCATAGACGGGGCGCAGGCCCGGCCGGCGGGCGAGTGGCTAACGTGCCTCTGCGATGGCCCTGCCCGCCCCCGCGCCGGAGTCGACCGCGCTGATCACCGGTGCCTCGGCCGGGATCGGGGCCGAGATCGCGCGCCAGCTCGCCGTCCGGGGCTGGGGCGTGACCCTGGTCGCGCGCCGCGAGCCGCGCCTGCGCGAGCTCGCGGACGAGCTCGCGAGCGAGCACAGGGTGCGAGCCGAGGCGCTCGCCGCCGATCTCGGCGCCGAGGCCGAACGCGAGCGACTCGCCGCGACGTTGCGGGAGCGCGGCCTGACGGTCGAGATCCTGGTCAACAACGCCGGCTTCGGCGACTCGAACACCGTCCATGGCGCCGAGCGCGAGCGGCTGGTGGAGATGGTTCGCCTCAACTGCGAGGCGCTGCTCGACCTCCAGGCCCGCTACACGCCCGGGATGGTCGAGCGCGGTCGGGGTGCGGTCCTCAACGTCGCCTCGACGGCGGCCTTTCAGCCGCTCCCGGAGACGGCCACCTATGCGGCGACGAAGGCGTTCGTGCTCAGCCTCACCGAGGCGGCGAACGCCGAGCTGCGCGGGTGCGGAGTGACGATGACCGCGCTCTGTCCCGGCCCGGTGAAGACCGAGTTCGCGCAGGCGGCCGGGATCGGCAGCGCCGAGGAGCGGTTGCCGGGCGTCTTCTGGACCTCGGTCGAGCAGGTCGCCCGCCAGGCGGTCGAGGGGATGGAGGGCGGCAAGCGGGTGGTCGTCCCGGGGTTACTGAACCGGGCGACGGCGCTGACCGGGCAGCACTCGCCGAGAATGATCATGCTGCCGCTCGCCGAGCGGATCTGGCGTCGCGGCACCCACTAGAGACCGGAGGCGAGATCAGGCGGGACGGGTTCGCAGCTCGCCGCCGCGGCGCAGCAGCGACGCGACCAGCTCGAGCGGGATCGAGAGCAGCGCGATCAGCGAGCCGCCGAGCACGGTGACCACCGAATCGAGCGTGAAAGTGAGCCGGCTGCGCGCGGTCGCCGGGCGCAGGCGTCCCGCCCGCACCTCGCGGGCAAAGTTGGGGTGAAAGGTGAGCCCGTTGAGCAGCGTCTGCCACATCCAGGCCTGCCCGCGGCCCCAAAGCGGCCGGCGCAACGGCTCGAGCCGGGCGCCGTTTCGCCGGGCAAGAAGCTCGAGGCTGCGCGGGGTGAGCAGCAGGCGCCCGGGCGAGAGCTCGATCGCCGCCCACCCCTGGACCCCGATCGCGGCCTGGAGACTGGCGCGGTTGGGGACGGCGATCGCGGGCCGGCGGTTCGCGCTCGGCGCCTGGACGGCTTCCCACTCGGCCGCCGGGTCGACCTCGAGCCCGTGCTCGACGGCCACCCCGCAGTTCTCGCAGCGGTCGATCACGCGCTCGGGGGCGTCGCCCTCCGTCAGCGGCATGCCGACGCTCGGCTCAGCGCTCTGAGGCGGGAGCGCGATCCAGCCGTAGAGCGGCTGACCACAGAGCGGGCACGGGTTCGACTCGGTCACGGGTCGGCAGATGCTAGATGGGTGATCTAGGCGCCCGCGGCTGCCGACCGGGCGCCGCACTGATGATCTGGACACGGGATATCGTTCCCCGCGTGCAGTTGCACGAGATCATGACCGCGGGGGTGATCACGGCGAGACCGGAAGCCGACCTGCTCAGCGTCGCCCAGCTGATGCGCGACCACTCGGTGGGCTCGGTGGTGATCTGCGACTCCGAGGGGGCGCCGTCGGCGATGGTCACCGACCGCGACCTCGCCGTCCGGGCGCTCGCCGCGCAGCGGCCGCACGGCGAGCAGATCGACCGCCACGCCTCACGCCCGCTGGTCACCGGAGAGCCTGAGATGGCGCTCGAGGAGGCGGCTGCGCTGATGGTCCAGCACGGCGTGCGCCGGCTGCCGGTCGTCGACGGGGCGAACCTGGTCGGCATCGTCACCCTCGATGACATCGCGGTCCGGACCGGCAACCTCGAGGTCGCCCAGCGGATGACCCAAGAGGTGATCGAGGGCGCCCTGCCGAGCTTCTTCTTCCACGAGCGCGGGTAGCCGCTCCTCCTCCGCGGATATGAACCCTCGTCAGATCGTCGAACGCGAGCGATCCCTGGCCACCTACGCCGGTCTCTCGGCGATCGCGGTCCCGGCCCTGTTCGTCGCCTCGACCGTGATCATCACCTCGATCTCGGTCCCGCAGGGCCTCGCCACCGACGAGCTCCGCAGCTTCGACTCCAACGCCGCCCCGATCCTCGCTGCGTCGGTGCTGCGCGCCCTCGGCCTCGCCGCGATGGCGATCCCGCTCTACTACCTGTTCCGGGCCGCGCAGGCGCGCAGCGAGCGCGTGATCGGGGCGATGGTCGGGTTCACGGTCCTGGCGCCGGTCTTCCTCGCCGCGCAGAGCCTGCTCTTCTTCGCCGGCCAGAACCAGCTTTCGACCGACTTCACCGCCCAGGCGGCGACCGGGGGCGACGTCTACACGCTGCTCGACGACCTCGCCGGCGACAACAGCCTGCTGCTGGCGGCGGGGGTCGCCGGGCAGCTCGCAGGCCTGGCGCTGATCGTGGCGATGATCTACGTCCCGCTGCAGGCGATGCGGGTCGGCCTCTTGACCCGCTTCTTCGCCACCCTCGGCATGGCGCTCGGCGCCGCCACCGTGCTCCTGCCTTCGCTGACGCCGCTGCCACTGACGATCTGGTTCTCCTGGCTCGGGTTCATCATCCTCGACCGGGTGCCGAAGGGCCGTCCGCCGGCCTGGGATGCCGGGATCGCGATTCCGTGGCCGAGCGGCGGCGGGGCGGCCCCGGCCAAGGACGAGCCCGAGGAGGTGGTCGAGGGCGACGCCAGCGAGGTGTTCGGCAACGGCGCGCCGCCCAAGGACCAGACTGCGCGCCGCGAGCGAGCCCGCAAGCGCAAGCGCAAGCGCCGCCAGTGACCCCGGCGACCGCCGCGGCCGAGCGCGGGGAGGAGCGCCGGCTGGAGGTGCCGACCCGTCTCCTGCTCGAGGCCCGCGACCGCAACCCGACGCTGGCGGCCCTTGACCTCGAGCGCGAGCTCGAGCGCCTCGAGCACGAGTGGGTCGGCTTCAACGGGCTGCGGATCCACCTCGAGCGCCACGACGTCGATCCGAGCGCGCCGACGTTCATCGTCGTCCACGGCCTCGGCGATCACTCGCGTCGACAGCTGGCCTTGGCGACGGCGCTTGCCGAGCGAGGGTTCAACTCGCTGCTCGTCGACCGCCAGGGCCACGGGCTGTCCGAGGGGCGGCGCGGTGACTCCCCGCTCGAGGCCGATCTCGGCCTGCTCGAGCTCGCGATCGGCCTCGTGCGCTCACGCTCCGACCGACCCGTGATCCTGCTCGGCGACTCGCTCGGCGGGATCATGAGCTGGTACCTGCTCACCCGCGAGCCCGACGTCGACGCCGCGGTCTGCCATTGCATCGCCCATCCCGAGGTCCACCCGGACCGGTCCTTCGCCCGCAAGGCGCCGCTGATGACCGCCGCCGGGCGGCTGCTCCCTCACCTGCTGATCCCCGTCGGCCGAATCGCCGACTACGAGCACGTCGCACTCGACCCCGAGACCAAGCGCCAGTTCGATCGGCAGCTCGACCCGCTGTTCAACTTCACGGTCAGCGCCCGCTCGGCGGCGAGCTACATCGGCTTTCGCCCGCAGATCCCCTGGCAGCAGGTCGCGACCCCGGCCCTGGTGGTGATCGGGGCCGCCGACCGCATGGTCAGCCCCGAGTTCACGCGCCGCTCGCTCGAGCGCGCCCGCCCGCCGCGGGCCGAGTACCTCGAGGTCGCGGGCGCCGGGCACCAGCTCTTCCTCGACGACCTCGGCGCGGCGATCGACCCGCTGGTCGAGTGGGTCGAGGCGGCCCTAGGCTGACCGGGCGGAGGCGGCGACGCGCTTGCCGTGGGTGCGGATCTCGCTCAGGATCCGCTCCAGGCGCGGCTCCGTCGACGGGTCGAGATGGCGCATCGCGGCGGCGACGCTCGGATGCACAGCGGCGATTCGCTCGTGCATCGCCTGAGCGACGGCGCGGTAGGTGGGGTGTCCCTCGCGCCCCGAGCGCAGCTCGCAGACGTGCATCGCCTCGCGCGCGTTGAGGTCGAGCACGTAGCGGATCCGGTAGCCGAGGCAGAGCGCGTACGGAGCCGCATCGGCCAGTCCCTCCGCCTCGAGGCGGTCGAACTCCCGCCGTGAGATCTCCAGCGCCCGCTCGTAGGCGTCGCCGGCGCCCGCCTCGCGAACCTCGTCCGGGACCCCGGCTCCGAGCTCGGGACCGAGGCGCTGCCACTGGCAGGTCAGCATCCGGTGGCGCTGCAGGTCGCGAAAGCCGCCGTAGTCGGAGACGATCTCGAACCGATAGCGAACCGCCTCCCAGCCGCGACCGGGGCGGTGCCGGCGGTTGCGCCGCTCACCGGCGAGCTCGCCGATCAGCTCCGCCCGCTCGATCGGGTCGAGCGCGGCGATCCGGCTCCGGATCTCGGCCTCCGAGCCGCCGGCCGATTCGTAGAGCGAGGCGCAGAGCAGGTCCTCCTCGTCGCCGTCGACGTGGACGAGCTCGACCGACGGAGCGGGATCGCCGCCGCGGCGGTCGAGGCCGAGTCGCGCCACCGCGCGCTCGGTCGCCAGCCGCCGCTCGCGCAGGTGCTCGACCCACTCGCCGCCACGGTCGGGACGGTCGACCCGGGAGACGAAGCTCGGGATCACCTGGCGCAGCTCGGCCAGCATCATCTCCCCGAACGCCCGGGCCTCCGGCAGCGGCGAGGCGGCGAGGCGCAGCAGCAGGCCCTCGTAGGCCTGTCCCGAGGCATAGATGCCGACGTGGCTGAGCGTCGACGCCGGCAGCAGCCCGCGCAGCAGATCGAGGGCCTTGGCGCGGATCGAGCTGCGCCAGGCGCGCTCCGGCTCCGACCCGCGCGGCCAGTGCTCGGCCGCCCAGGCGGTCACGGTCTCGAGGCTCTGCGAGTAGATCCCGAACAGGGCGTCCATCGCCTCGGCGTAGGCGGGTCCGAGGTCGTCATCGGTGTAGTAGCGATAGCCACCGCCGCCCTCGAGCGGGCGGTCGTAGGGGATATAGCGGGTCGACTGCTCGAGATAGGCCGCCAGCCTGCCCCGCTGGAGGACCTTCGTGAGCACGTTCGAGACGTACTCGCAGGCGACGTGCGCGCCGCCGACCTGAGCGATCGAGTCGTCGCCGTAGCCGACGAAGATGCGCTCGTAGAGTCCCGCCGCCCGCTCGCCCTCGACGCCGTCGAATGGCCGCGCCCCGCTCGGGGCGTCGGCGGCGAACTCCTCGATGAACAGCCGTCGCAGCGATCCGGGGTAGCGCGAGTAGCGCGCGAACAGCGCTCCCTTGATCGTCTCGGGGAGGTTGACGAGGCAGAAGACCGGCCGGTCGAGATTCGTGAAGTAGGGCTCGAGCAGGGCCCGCTCGGCGGAGGTGAATGGCTCGACCGGGTAGCGCACGTCGCTCATCCTAGGCGGGCGTGCGGCGTTCGAGCCGGCCCGGGTCAGCGCCCCGGCGGCGGCGCGGCCATCAGCTCGACCCGGTGACCTCCGGGCGCGATCGCGACCGCCCGGCGAGCCCCCCAGTGCCGCGGGCGCTCCTCGACCTCGTGCCCGGCCTCGATCAGCGCCGTCAGGGCAGCCTCGACGTCCTCGACCACCACAGCGGCATGGCCGACCGGTGGGACGACCGGCCGCTCGGCGTAGAGCAGGTGGATCTGCGTCCCGGCTCGCTCGACCCAGCGCGCCCGCTCGCGCAGCGACTCGGGCGGCTCGACCTCCCTGAAGCCGAGCAGGCCCCAGAAGGCCGCCCCCGCCTCGACCTCCTCGAAGCGCATCTCGATCGTCACGTGCTGGAGCACGCGCGCCATTATGCTCGCGCCGACGTGAGGTTCGGACTCTTCTACGAGCACCAGGTGCCTCGCTCGCAGGGCTTTGAGATCGACGAGGAGCGGCTGCTCGCCGATGCGCTCGAGCAGATCGAGCTCGCCGAGCGGGTCGGGTTCGAGTACGTATGGGAGGTCGAGCACCACTTCCTGGAGGAGTACTCGCACTCCAGCGCTCCCGAGGTCTTCCTCGCGGCGGTCAGCCAGCGCACCGAGCGGATCCGGCTCGGCCACGGGATCGTCCAGGCGCCGCCGATGGTCAACCACCCGGCGCGGGTGGCGGAGCGCGTCGCGACGCTCGACCTGCTCTCCGGCGGCAGGGTCGAGCTCGGCACCGGCGAGGGCGCCTCGCAGGTCGAGCTCGGCGGCTTCGGAGTCGACCGCGAGCGAAAGCGCGCCGCCTGGGAGGAGGGGCTCGACGCGGTCACCCGGATGCTCGTCGAGGAGCCGTTCGCGGGCTTCCGGGGCGAGTTCTTCTCGATGCCGCCTCGCAACGTGATCCCGAAGCCCAAGCAGCGCCCGCATCCGCCGCTGTGGATGGCCTGCAGCCGACGCGACGCGATCCAGCTCGCCGCTCGCAGGGGGCTCGGTGCGCTCTCGTTCTCGTTCGTCGAGCCGGAGGAGTCGAGGCAGTGGGTCGAGTCCTACTACGAGCTGATCGGCTCCGACGAGTGCGTGCCGGCCGGCTTCGCAGTCAACCCGAACTTCGCCGTCGTGCTGCCGCTGATGTGCCATGCCGACGAGGCGACGGCGATCGATCGCGGGATCGATGGGGCGCACTTCTTCGGCTTCTCGCTCGCCTACTACTACGCCTTCGGCGAGCACCGCCCGGGGCGCTCAAACCTCTATCGGGAGTTCACCGAGCGCCGCGACGAGGTCGGCTTCGCGCGCGAGATCGTCACCCCCGACGACGCCCCGCTCGGGGTCAGGCTGCTCCAACGCGGGCTCGGCAGCCTGCGCGGGGCGATCGGAACCCCAGACCAGATCGCCGACCTGATCGAGCGCTACGAGGCCGCCGGGGTCGACCAGGTGATCTTCGTCTCGCAGGCGGGGACGAACCGCCACGAGCACATCTGCGAGAGCCTCGAGCTGTTCGCCGCCGAGGTCATGCCGCGCTTCGCCGGCCGCGCCGACGAGCGCGAGGCAGCGAAGCGCGAGCGGCTCGCCGGCGCCTGCGAGCGGGCGCTGGCGCGACGTCCGCCGCCACGCTCACTGGACCCCGCGTACGTGGTTCGCGCCGAGGGCGAGCCGTGGACCTGGCCGACGCGGAGATCCGATCCGAGCACGAACGGCCGTCCGGCGCGCCGCGGTCGCAAGCTGGCCGAGCGCGCCGGCGAGGCGGCCCTGGCGCGAATCGTCCGCGGGCGCAGCGACGCGCAGCTGCACCGGCTCTTCGACCGCGGCCCGGGCTTGGCGGCGATCTTCCGCGGCATGCAGGCGGCGCTGGTGCCCGAGCGCGCCGAGGGGATCGAAGCGGAGGTCCAGTACGAGCTCGGGGCCCGGAGCGGTCCACGGAGCTGGGTGGTCTCGATCCGCGATCGGCGCGCGGTCGCCCGGCGCGGCACCGTCACGGATCCGGCGCTGACGATGCGGGCCAGCGTCCCCGACTTCGTCCGCATCGCCGCCGGCGAGGCCTTCGCTCCCCGGCTGCTGCTCGAGGGCAGGGTCGAGCTCGACGGCGACTACGTGCTCGCCACCAGGCTCGAGCAGATCTTCGGCGGCCGGCCCGGCCGCTAAGCCCTCGTCAGCCTTTCAGGTCGGCGGCGGCCCGGGCCTCGCCCCAGTCCGAGAACGCCTGCACGCGCGAGACCTCCTCGCCGCGGAAGGTCGCCAGGTGGGCGTACTTGAGCGTCACTTCGGTGGTCGAGCCGCGCTCGATCCCGGTGAAGGTGAGCAGCGCCAGGACCCGCTCGTCGTCGACCGCCCGCAGCTCCTCGACGTCGATCCGCAGCAGCGCCCAGGGCGCCTCGATGAACGAGGTCCAGAACTCCACCATTCCCTCGCGGCCCCTGTAGACGGCCTCGGTGTCGGGAAAGATCTGCGCGGTGTGGAACTCGAAGTCGGCGGTCGCCTGCTCGAGGATCCAGACCAGGTCGCGACGGTTCCAGGCGTCGATCACGTCCCGGTAGCGGGCGCTGAGGTCGGTCTCGGTCACTCGGCCCGCAGTATCGCGATCGCCCGCCGGCCGGGGGGCGCCACTAGGGCACGGAAGCGATCAGGCCGAGCTCGTCCGCCACCGTCGCGAGCGCGCCGGCGGCGGTCTGCAGCTGCTCGCCGGTGAGCGCGGCGGAGACCTGGATCCGGACCCGGGCGGTGCCCTCGGGGACGACCGGGTAGCCGAATCCGGTGACGTAGACGCCACGGTCGAGCAGCCGGCGGCTGAGCTCGATCGCCGCCCGGGTCTCGCCGACGATGATCGGCACGATCGCGCTCTCGCCAGGGAGTGGGGAGAGTCCGGCCACGGCGATCGCCGTCCGGATCACCGCCGTGTTCTCGCGCAAGCGGGCGACCAAACCAGGGTTCTCGCGCAGCTCGGTGAGCGCCCGCCGCGCGCTGCAGGCGACCGCGGGCGGCAGCCCGTTCGAGAACAGCTGCGGCCGCGAGCGCTGCTCGAGCACGCGGCAGAGCGACTCACCCCCGGCGACGAACCCGCCGGCGGCCCCTCCGAGGGCCTTGCCCAGGGTGCCGGTCAGGACCACGTCCTCGCGCCCGGTCAGCCCGAAGCGCTCCAGCACTCCGCGGCCGGTCTCGCCGACCACACCGAGCCCGTGCGAGTCGTCGACCACCAGGGTGGCCCCGTGCTCGGCGGCGATCTGCGCCAGCTCGGGGATCGGCGCCAGGTCGCCCTCCATGCTGAAAACGCCGTCGGTGAGGATCAGCAGCCGCTCCAGTGGCGGCGCCTCGGCAAGCGCGCGGCGCAGGTCGTCGGGGTCGGCGTGCTCGTAGACGGCCTTGTGCGCGGGGCGGGCGAGCCTGATCCCGTCGATGATCGAGGCGTGGTTGAGGCGATCCGAGAAGACGCCGGTGCGCTCGTCGCAGAGCGCGTCGAGCAGGGCGGCGTTCGCGTTCCAGCACGAGACGAAGGTCAGCGACGACTCGGTGCCGAGGAAGGCGGCCAGGTCGCGCTCGAGCTCGACGTGGGGGACGAACTTGCCGCAGATGAAGCGCACCGACGCGGTCCCGGCCCCGTACCTCGCCAGACCGTCGGCCGCGGCGCGGACGACCTCGGGGTGGTTGGCGAGGCCGAGGTAGTCGTTCGAGCACAGGCAGAGGACCTCGCCCCGCCCCTCGAGCTCGACCACCGGACCCTGCGGGGACGTGAGCACCGGGATCCGCTTCATCGTCCCGCTCTCGTCCATGCGCACGAGCTCCGCTCGAAGCTGTGTCTCGAGCGCGGTCAAGCTTCGGCTGCCAGGGCCGCGTCGACCGACTCGGCGATGATCGCCAGCGCGCGGTCGAGGGCCTCGGCCGGCATCACCAGCGAGGGCTGGATGTTGAGCGTCGTGGTCGAGGAATCGGTCAGCACCCCGCGCCGCAGTGCCTCGCCCGCGACCGCCTCCTGCAGCTCGAGGTCGAGCTCGGCGGTCTCGCGGTCGCGGACGAACTCGATCGCCTGAAAGCAGCCGACCGCGCGTACGTCGCCGATCCGCTCGACGCGATCTCGGAGCTCGCCGAGCCGGGCGCTCGCGAGCCGCTCGAGCTCGAGCACGTTCTCGAGCACCGGCTCGGCGGCGTAGAAGTCGAGCGTCGCCAGAGCGGCGGCGCAGGAGCCGGGAAGCCAGGCCCAGGTGCTGCCGGTGGGGACGTCGTCGAAGCCGCCGAGCGCGGCCTCGGTCCCGAGCAGCGCCCCGATCGGCATCACGCCGCCGCCGAGCGCCTTGCCAAGGCAGACCAGGTCGGGCTCGACTCCCCAGCGCTCGACCGCGAACAGGTGGCCGGCACGACCCATCCCCGTCTTGACCTCGTCGGCGCACAGGAGCCAGCCGTGCTCGTGGCAGAGCTCGGTCAGCGCCGGCCAGAAGGGGTCGGGCGGCGCGACGCAACCCCCCGATCCGAGCACCGGCTCGATCACCACCCCCGCGACGTCCGCAGGGTCGAGGGCGTGAAAGAGGACGTGGTCGCGGATGTAGTCGACGGTGGCGTCGCCGCTGCCGCCGGGTCGAGGGTCGCGAAACGGCGTCCGGTAGGGGTGCGGGTAGGGGACGTGGACGAAGCCGGGAACCAGGCCGCGGAGGCCGCTCGAGATCTCGGCCGCCTCGGCGCCGAGCGCCGCGGTCATCGTCGACTCGCCGTGATAGGAGCCGTGGAAGGCGAGGATCACCGGGCGGCCGGTGGCGCGACGCATGATCTTGATCGCGATCTCGACCGCCTCGGTCCCGTTGAGGGCGATGTCGTAGCGGCTCAGGCTCCCGGGGGCGACGTCGAGCAGCCGCTCGCCGAGCTCGGCGGTGAGCTCGGAGGCGAGCGCGTGGCTGTCCTCGTTGCCGAACGTTCGCAGCGCCTCCACAGCCGGCTCGAGCAGCTCCGGCCGGCCGGCACCGAGCGGCACCGAGGCGGAGGCGGAGGCGCAGTCGAGGTAGACGTTGCCGTCGAGGTCGGCAACGGTCCAGGCGCGCTTCTCGGCCACCGCCAGCGGCGTCAGGTGGTTTGCGAGCCCGGGATAGGCGGTGGCGGAGATCCGCGCCAGCACTTCGCGGCTCAGCGGGCCTGGCGGCTCGACCGTGATCGCCGGCGCCTGGATCTCGCCCCACGAGCTCGGGTAGAGAGGGCTCACCGGCGCAACCCTCGCAGGCGCGCGGCCGGCCCGTGTGCCTCGCGCAGGAACTCGCGAGCGCAGTTGCGCCCGTTGGCGCCCGTCACCCCGCCGCCCGGATGGGTGCCGGCGCCGCACAGCCACAGCCCCGCGACCGGGGTCCGGTACTCGGCCCAGCCGCGGACCGGGCGCAGGTTGAAGAGCTGGTCGAAGGCCATCTCGCCGTGCAGCGCGTGACCGCCCCAGATCCCGAGCAGCGACTCGAGGTCGGTCGGGGCGAGCACCTGGCGGGCGACGATCGAATCCTGCAGGCCGGGGAAGTAGCCGCCCAGCTTCTCGATCGCCCGGTCGGCGACCTGGTCGCGGATCCGATCCCAGGAGCCCTCGACAAGGGTGTGGGGCTGGGAGTTGACGTCGATCGTGACCACGTGCTTTCCCTGCGGCGCCAGCGAGGGGTCGTGGACGGTCGGAAAGCAGAGCTCGATGTGGGGGTCGGGCGCCGGGCGCCCGGCGCGCGCCTCGGCCTGCGCCGCGTCCATCTCGGCGACGGTCGGGTTGACCTCGACGATCCCGTGATGGTAGGGCTGCACACCGGTGCCGTCGACCGCGGCGGCGCTCGGCAGCGCGTCGACCGCGAGGTTGATCTTCATGCTCGTCCCCTCGCAGCGATAGGCGCGCAGCGCGGCGGTGAACCTCTCCGGCAGCTGCCCGGGCCCGACCAGGCCAAGCAGGGTGGTCTTCGGATCGGCGTTGGAGAGCACGGCGGTGCTGCGGATCTCCTCGCCGTCCTCGAGCGCGACGCCGCTCGCCCGGCCCGAGTCGACGAGGATCTCGCGCACCGGCGCGCCGGTCCGGATCTCGGCCCCTGCATCGCGCGCGGCCTCGGCCATCGCCGCGGTCAGCCGGCCCATCCCGCCGCGCACGAAGCCCCACTGGCGGATCCCGCCGCCGGACTGCTCGGAGGCGTGATCGTGGAGCAGGACGTAGGCGGTTCCCGGCGTCGACGGCCCCAAGGTCGAGTCGTTGATCGCATGCCAGCCGAGTGCCGCCATCAGCTGCTCGGAGGCGAAGTGCTCGGACAGATACTGGGTCGCCGAGGTGCCGAACATGTAGAGGGCGTCGGAGACGAGGCGGCGGTTGCGCGCCGCGCGCAGGCCGAGGCTTGCGAGCCGGCCGAGGTCGCGGGGGCGGATCGACGCCGGGTCCGGGGGAGTGGTGTCGATCAGTGGCGTGATCAGGCCCGCGATCCGGCCGAGCTCGGCCTCGAACCTCGGCAGCGCCCGCGCGTCCGCGGCCGAGAACCGACCGACCTCGCGCTGGGTTGCGGCGAGGTCGTCGTCGAGGTGAAGATGCGAGCCGTCGGCGAACAGGTTGAGTCCCGGGCCGGCCGGGTCGACGACGATCCCGCGCTCGATCAGGCGCAGGTCGCGCCAGACGGGCTCGCGCAGCATGCTCAGCACGTAGGCGCCGGTCGAGGCGTAAAACCCGGGCGCGAACTCCTCGGTCACGCAGCAACCGCCGACGATCTCGCGACGCTCGAGCACGACCGTGCGCAGGCCCGCGGTTGCCAGGTAGTGCGCGGCGACGAGCCCGTTGTGCCCGCCGCCGACGATCAGTGCGTCCCAGCCGGCGCTCACGACTCGAGCTGCTTGATCTTCGCCAGCCGGTAGGCGACGACCGCGAACAGCGCCGCAGCGAGCAGCATCAGCATGCTGAGCGCGGCGCCGCCGTTGAGGTCGCCGCTCTCGAGCACCAGGTCGTTGACCGCGTTGCCGAGCATGTAGCCCTCGGTGCCGCCGACCAGCGCCGGGCTGGCGAAGTCGGTGAACAGCGGGATGTAGACGAGCAGCAGGGCGACGAAGATCCCGGGGGCGATCAGCGGCAGCAGCACCCGCCGAAAGGTCGTCCACCAGCCGGCGCCGAGATCGCGCGCGGCCTCGAACATGTTCGTGTCGATCGCCTTCATCGCGGCGTAGATCGGGATCACGGTGTAGGTCAGGTAGCTGGTCGAGAGGACGACGATGACCGCGAACTTGCTGAACAGCAGCGCGTCGATCGGCTGCTCGATCAGGCCGATGTCGAGCAGTGCCTCGTTGATCAGGCCCTCGCGCCCGAGCAGCATCCGCCAGGCGTAGATGCGGACCATCGGGTTGAGCTCGTCGGCGAGGACGAAGAAGAGCAGCAGCGGGATCTCCAAGCGCCCGGCCTTGAACGCGAGTACGTAGGCGAGCGGCACGGCCAGCAGGAGCTGGATCACCATCGCCGCCGTCGCGATCTGGAAGGTCGTCAGCGCCACCTCGCGGTAGAGCTCGTCGCCGAGCACGTCGGTGAAGTTGGAGAGGGTGAAGCCGGACTGGCCGCTGAGGATCCCGTACTGGAGGGCGATCGCCAGCATCACCAGCATCGGCGCACAGAAGAACAGCAGCAGGACCGCCATCGGCGCCGACATGAACGCGAGGCTTCGCAGCAGGCCGCGAGAACGCAGCCGCCCGCGGCCCGCCGGCAGCGAGGCGGATTCCATCAGCGCACCGCTCCGGTCATCAGCTCGGAGATCGCCTGATCGCCCTCGCTTCCGCCGCGGCGCGAGAGCCGCTTGATCATCAGCCAGGCACCGAACACCGCCAACACCTGGGCGAACGCGATCACGGTCGAGGCCGCGTTGACCACGGGAAGGTTCTCCGACTGGCGCAGGATCGAGAACACCCAGACGGGGAACGTCTGCTCGAAGCCGCCGGTGAAGAACGAGATCTCGAAGTTGTTGAACGACCAGGCGAAGGCGAAGATCCCGGCCGCGGCGAGCGATGGAGCGATCTGCGGCAGGACGACATGGCGCAGCATCTGGCCCTGCGACGCGCCGAGGTCGATCGCGGCCTCCTCCTGCGAGCGCGAGAAGCGGACCAGTCCGGCGGAGACGATCGCGACCACGAGCGGGAAGGTGACCACGAGCTGCATCAATCCGACCGTCTGCAGGGAGAGGGCGACGCCGAGCTCGCTGAAGAAGATCAGTCCGGCGACGCCGATGATCAGCCACGGGACGACGAGAACCGAGCCGTGCAGGCCGGCGGCGAGGCCGCGGCCGCGAAAGCGCAACCGGGTCAGGCCCCAGGCGGCGAGCGTCCCGAGGACCAGCGAGGCGGTCGCCACCAGGCTCGCGACCAGGAGCGAGTTGAGGACCGCGTCGCGCGCCTGGCCCGCGTTCCAGGCCTCCTCGTACCACCGGGTCGTGAACCCCTCCCAGGGCAGCGAGATGATCGAGGAATCGTTGAAGGAGAACAGCGCCAGCATCAGTACCGGGCCGAACAGGATCACGAGCACGACGACGACGAGCGCGACGCTGGCGACCGCGGGCAGGCGGCGGCGCGCGCGAGCGCCGAGCCCGGCGCGCACCCGGGGGGCCGGGGCGGCGACCGGGGGCGAAGGCAGGGCTACTGGGCCAGCACCTCTTGCCATGCGCGCTCGTAGACCTCGGCGTTCGGGGGCTCGGTGGTCGCGATCGCGCTCTCGAGGTTGCGCGGGTCGGCCGACTCGCGATACGCCTTCGAGACCAGCGGCAGCGCCTCCGGGTTCATCGCCACGAAGCCCATGTCGCCCGAGAGAGCCTGGGCCTCGGGCGAGGCGTAGTAGTTGATCAGCTTGTAGGCGGCGGGGATGTTCTGCGCGGTCGAGGTGATCGCGAGGCCACAGACCCAGGAGAGGGCGCCCTCCTTCGGCGCCACCCACTCGACCGGCAGCCCGTCGTCGACCATCGCCTGCGTGGTACCGCGCCCGCCGTCGGCGAGCACGACCTCGCCCGACTTGAACAGGTTGACCATCGAGGAGTCGGATTCGGCGAAGGCGCGGAAGTTGTCGCGGTTTTCGAGCAGGTGTTGCTTGGCGGCCTCGATCTCCTCGTCGGTGAGCGCGGTCGGGTCCTCGGCGCCGAGTGCCATCGCCGTGATCGCGATCGCGGTCAGCGGCGTCGCCTCGAGCGCGACGTTGCCGGCGTGGGCCGGGTCGAAGAGGTCGGCGTAGGAGTCGACTCCCTCCGGGACCGCCTCGGTATCGACGATCAGGCCATGGGGCCCGGCTGAGGCGGGAACGAACAGCACCTCGCCGGCGTCGTTGCGGACCTCGGCCTTGTCGGAGAAGGCGAGCTTGTCGAACTCCTTCACCCCGCGCGGGTCCAGCGGCCGGATCAGGCCACGGGCGAGCAGCGGCGCCATCTCGTCGGTGCAGACCTCGACCACGTCGGCCTCGAAGCCGCCGGCCAGCTTCGCCGCCGCCGACTTGTTGGAGTCGAAGGTGGCGACCTTGAGCTCGAGATCCGGGTTGGCCTCGCGGAACGGGTCGAGCATCTCGTCGGGGACCGTGTCGCCGTAGGCGAACACGCGCAGGGTTCCCGAGACGGGGGCCTCGGGGTCGTCGGGCGGCGGCGCCACCTCGGAGCTGCCGCCTCCGGATCCGCAGCCCGTGAACGCGTAGAGCGCGACCGCCGCGGTCACAGCAAGGGTGCCTCTGGTCATCGTGCCTCCTCCGTTTGTGCCCAATCGCCGGCCTCGACCACGAGGCTGTGTCGATCGGCCCAGCTCAGGGTCACCTCGTCACCCGCTGCGACCGCGGTTGCCTCGTCATCGTTGAGCTCGTGGACGACCAGCCGCTCGCCGGTCGCGATCTCGACCACCGTCTGCGAGAGCGAGCCGAGGTAGATGCGCTCGACCACGCGTCCACGGATCAGAGAGCCGGCACCGTTGTCGCCGGCGCCGAAGCTGATCTTCTCCGGGCGCACCGTGATCCGCAGCCGGGCCGCCGACCCGCCGGGATCGGGGGCGACGACCCGCATGCCCTCGCCGAGCTCCATCACCGCGAGCTCGCCCTCGCGGTGGCTGACCTCGAGCCCGATCGAGTTCGAGGTGCCGATGAAGCCGGCGACGAAGGCCGTCCGCGGCTGCTCGTACAGGGTCCGCGGGTCGGCGAGCTGCTGGACGACGCCACCCTCCATGACCGCGATCCGGTCCGACATCGTCAGCGCCTCCTCCTGGTCATGGGTGACGTAGACGAAGGTGGTGCCGGTCGACTTCTGGATCCGCTTTAGCTCGAGCTGCATCTCGCGACGAAGCTTCAGGTCGAGCGCCCCGAGCGGCTCGTCGAGCAGCAGCGCGGCCGGGCGGTTGATCAGGGCGCGGGCGAGAGCCACTCGCTGGCGCTGACCACCGGAGAGCTCGGCCGGGCGGCGCCCTCCAAGGCCCTCGAGCTGGACCACGGCGAGGATCTCGGCGACCCGCTCGCGTGCCTGCTCGCGGCCTACCCGCTTCAGCCGCAGCCCGAACTCGACGTTCTCGGCGACCGTCATGTGCGGGAACAGCGCGTAGTCCTGAAAGACCATGTTGACGTTGCGCCGCCGCGGCGAGACCAGGGTCACGTCCTCGCCGGCGAGCAGCACCCGGCCGGCGTCGGGCTCCTCGAAGCCGGCGATCAGCCGCAGGGTGGTCGTCTTGCCACAGCCGCTCGGGCCGAGCATCGAGAAGAACTCGCCCTCGTCGATCTCGAGCGAGACGTCGTCGACCGCGCGCAGCTTGCCGAAGCTGCGGCTGACCCGGTCGAGGATGATCATCGGCTCGCTCATCGCTGCTCCCCGTGTCCGGCGCCGACGACGATCACGAACAGGTCGTTGACGTTGGTCTGCGTCGGGCCGGTGACGATCAGGTCGCCGAGCTCGGCGAGCGCCTCGCCCGACCGGTGCCCGGCGAGCGCGGCCTCGAGGCTGACCTGCGCATCCGCGGCGCGCGCGACCGTATGCCCGTCGACGATCGCGCCTGCTGCCTCGGTGCCGCCGTCGGAGCCGTCGGTGTCCAGGAAACAGGCGGATACCGGCGCTCCGGCGATCGTCATCGCCGCCGCCAGTGCCGCCTCCTGGTTTGGGCCGCCGGCGCCGAAAGCGCCGTCGGGACCGAGCGAGACGACCGCCTCGCCGCCACAGCCGATCAGCACCCGTGGCGCGTTCCCGGCGCCGTCGGCAGCCGCGGGCGCCCGGGCGAGCCCGGCGAGCACCTCGCCGATCTGGGTCGCCTCTCCCTCGAGCTCGGTCGAGACGACCGTCGCGTCCGCACCGGCAGCCTCGGCCTCGCGCGCCATCGCTGCGCAGGCGCTGCGGCCGGTGACCAGGAGCACGGTGTGCGGCTCGTGCTCGAGTCGCGGCGACTCGGCCTGCCCACCCTCGAGATGACTGCGAACGCTCGCCGGGATCGCCTCCCAGAGGTTGCGCTCGCGCAGCACCTCGATTGCGTCACCGACGGTCGAGCCGTCCTCGACGGTCGGGTCGGTGATCACGTCGAGGCGGTCGCCGGCGACGTCGGAGGCGGTCAGGTTGACGAGCGTCGCCGGCGCGATCTGCGCCGCCAGGCGGCCACCCTTGAGCGCCGAGACGTGCTTGCGAACGGCGTTGACGTCGGCGATCGGCGCCCCCGAGCCGAGCAAGAGCTCGTGCAGGCGTCGCTTCTCCGCAGCGCTGACGCCATCGGGAGGCAGGCAGGCCAGCGCCGAGCTGCCCCCGGTGAACGAGGCGAGCACGAGGTCGCCCTCGCGGGCGCGGGCGGCGAGCTCGAAGAGCCTGCGGGCGCCACTCACGGAGCGCTCGCTGGGGAGCGGATGGTCGGCGACCATCAGCTCGACCCGGTTGAGCGCGATCGTGTCTTCGCCGTCGCGGACGACGACCGCGCCGCGGTCGAGACGCGCGCCAAGGACCCGCTCGAGCGCCGCGGCGATGGCGAGGGTCGCCTTGCCGGCGCCGACGACGATCACCTCGGCATCGTCGTCGAGCGCGTAGGTGCGCTGGCCGATCCGGATGCCGCCGTCGAGGACCGAGACCGCCTGCTCGGTCGCCCTGCCGACGTCGCAGGCCTCGAGGCCGGCTCCCGCCACCCTCAGGGCGAGGGCGCGCAAGTCGCCCATTCCGTTGACCGCGACCTCACCGGCGTTCGCGATCACGCCGCAATCGCCGCCCCGAAGACGTCGCCGGGATACGCGGCGCTGGCGCCGAGCTCCTCCTCGATCCGGATCAAGCGGTTGTACTTCGCGGTCCGCTCGCCGCGCACCGGCGCTCCGGTCTTGATTTGGCCAGCGTTCAGGGCGACCGCGAGGTCGGCGATGATCGGGTCCTCGGTCTCGCCCGAGCGCTCCGAGACGACCACGGAGTAGCCGCCTCGGTGCGCGATCTCGGCGGCGTCGAGAGCCTCCGAGAGGGTGCCGATCTGGTTCACCTTCCAGAGCAGCGAGTTGGCGGCGCCGCACTCGATCCCGGCCTTGAGCCGGCTCGGGTTGGTGACGAAGAGGTCGTCGCCGACGATTTGGATACCGCTCGCTCGGGTCAGCTCGGCGAAGCCCTCGAAGTCCTCCTCCTGGAGCGGGTCCTCGATCGTGACCACGTCGAACTCGGCGATCAGCTCGCGGTAGAGCTCGATCATCGTCGCCGTGTCGCGGCGCTCGCCGGCGACCTCGTAGGTCCCCGACCCGGGGTCGTAGTAGTGGCTCGCGGCGCAGTCGAGCCCGTAGCGGAAACGACCGGCGTGACCGGCGTTCGCGACCGCCTCGTGAAGCAGGCCGAGGGCCTCGTGCGGGCTCGCGATCGCGGGCGCGTAGCCGCCCTCGTCGCCGGTGTTGAGCGCGCTCTTGCCGTAGCGCTCGAGCAGGATCTCGGCCAGGGCCAGGTTGACCTCGGTCGAGATCTGCAGCGCCTCGAGGATCGACGTCGCCCCGACCGGGATCACGATGAACTCCTGGAAGTCGAGGTCGTTGGAGGCGTGCTTGCCGCCGTTGATCAGGTTGACGAGCGGCACCGGGAGCAGGTGCCCGTTCGCGTTCAGGCTGCGGTAGAGGGGCATCCCCGCGGCGGCGGCGCGTGCCCGAACCGCCGCCAAGGAGACGCCCAGGATCGCGTTCGCGCCGAGGCGCGACTTCCGCTCGCCGCCGTCGAGCTCGATCAATGCCGCGTCGAGCTGGCGCTGCTCGGGCAGCGGGCGCCCGAGGAGCGCGTCGCGGATCTCGCCGTTCACGTTGGCGACCGCCGAGAGTACGCCGAAGCCGCCGAAGCGCTCGCCGCCGTCTCGAAGCTCGGTTGCCTCCGCCGCGCCGGTCGAGCGGCCCGACGGTACGTCGGCGGTCGCCACCGTGCCGCCGGCCAACACGAGGTCGACTTGGACGGTCGGCAGCCCTCGGCAGTCGAGCACCTCGCGGGCCGTCAACGCGGTGACCTCGGGGGCGCTCATACGACCACCCGCTCGCCGGTCAGCTCTTGCCAGGCGCGGGTCAGGTTCTCGGCCGCCTCCGTGAGGTGGGCGCGAAACAGGGCCTCGGCGCGGTCCGCGTCGCCGCCTCGAATCGCGCCGATCAGCTCTTCGTGCTCGGCGGCGACCTCCGCCGGGCGCTCGTAGTGGGGACGGAGCCAGACGAGGCAGAGAAGCACCTCCGACTGCACGGTCGAATAGGCGCGCGCCAGCCGCTCCGATCCCGAGGCGTCGATGATCGCGCGGTGAAAGCGCATGTCCGGCTCGACGACGGCGCGCCAGGGGGCATCGTCGGGGAGCGCGGAGAGCTCCTCGACCGGCTTCGAGATCGCAGCGGGGATCTCGCCCGAGGCGATCAGCAGCCGCACCGCCTCGACCTCGAGCGCGGCCCGGAGACGAAAGACGTCGATCAGGTCATCGGGATCGAAGACCGGTACGCGGACGCCGCGGTTTGGCTCTCGGTGCAGCAGCCCCTCGGCGACGAGCACCTGCGCCGCGGCGCGAAACGAGTGCCGGGCGATCCCGAGTCGCTCCGCGAACTCGGCCTCGCGCAACCGCGCGCCCCGCTCGAGCCGCCCGTCGAGGATCAGCTCGCGAAGCGTGTTCGCCGCCGCCTCGACGGTCGAGACGGTAGTCAGCCGGAAGTCGGGGGTGTCGGGCTCTGGGGCGGGCGGGATAGGCTCGGCCGTGGGTTGTGTCTTGACCATGTGTCACATCATTCCACAATTTGACAAGATGCACCCGTGAGCGTGATCGAGCGCAACCGAATCGAGGAGCTGACGGCTCGCGAGCGCGAGCGCTTCGCCATCGGCCATCCGCGCTCGCGCGAGCTGCACGAGCGGGCCGGCGCGTCGCTGCTCTCAGGGGTGCCGATGAACTGGATGACCCGCTGGCCGGGCAGCTTCCCGGTCTTCTTCGAGTCCGCCTCGGGGGCCGAGGTGACCGACGTCGACGGCAACGTCTACGCCGACCTCTGCCTCGGTGACACCGGGGCTATGACGGGCCACTCACCTCCGGCGACGGTCGCCGCGGTGCGGGAGCGGATCGCGACCGGGATCACGGCGATGCTGCCGACCGAGGACGCGATCGCGGTCGGCGAGGAGATGCAGCGACGCTTCGGCCTGCGCGAGTGGCAGTTCAGCCTCTCGGCCACGGATGCGAACCGGTTCGTGGTCCGGATCGCGCGCCAGATCACTGGCCGGCCGAAGATCCTCGTCCACAACCACTGCTACCACGGCAGCGTCGACGAGACGGTGGTGACGCTGAACGACGGTCGGGTCGAGCCCCGGGTCGGCAACATCGGCGCGCCGGGCGAACCCGCCGAGACCACGCGGGTGGTCGAGATCAACGACCTCGAGGCACTCGAGCGCGAGCTGGCTCACGGCGACGTCGCCTGCGTCCTGGTCGAGCCGGCGCTGACCAACATCGGCATCGTGCTCGCCGAGGACGGCTATCACGAGCGCCTGCGCGAGCTCACCCGCGAGGCCGGGACGCTGCTCGTGATCGACGAAACGCACACGCTCTGCTGCGGGCCCGGCGGCTACACCCGCGCCCACGACCTCGAGCCGGACTTCCTCACGATCGGCAAGCCGATCGGCGGCGGGGTGCCGGTCGGCGCCTACGGGTTCACCGAGCAGGTGGCGGAGCGGATCCTCGAAGGCACGATCTGGGAGGCCGCTGACGTCGGCGGGGTCGGCGGCACCCTGGCCGGCAACGCGCTCTCGCTCGCCGCCGTCCGCGCGACCCTCGGCGAGGTGCTCACCGACGAGGCCTTCGAGCGCATGATCGCGCTCGGTGAGCGCTTCGAGGCCGCGGTCGCCGAGACAATCGCCGAGCACGGGCTGCCGTGGTCGGTGACCAGGCTCGGTTGCAGGGCCGAGTACATGTTCGCGCCCACCCCGCCGCGGACCGGAGCCGAGGCTGCGGCGGCGCTCGATCAGGAGCTCGACGCGCTGCTGCACCTCTACATGCTCAACCGCGACGTCCTGATGACCCCGTTTCACATGATGGCCCTGATCTCGCCGGCGACGACCACCGAGCACGTCGACCGCCACTCCGAGGCCTTCGCCGAGGCTGCCGCCGAGCTCATCGGTGGCTGAGCCGCCGCCGGTTCGCCGGCTGCCCGCCACCGAGGCGAAGCTCGAGCCGGATCCGCTCGACCCCGAGCAGGTGAAGGACGGCTCGCCGCGGACCTCGGCGCTGGTGCTCTCGAGCTCCGCGGACGGTCAGGAGACCGGCGTCTGGCGCTGCACGCCCGGGACCTTCACCGACGTCGAGGCGGCCGAGACCTTCGTCGTCATCGAGGGCCGCGCGACGATCGCGTTCGAGGGTGGCGAGGTCGAGGTCGGGCCCGGCGATGTCTGCGAGCTGGCCGCCGGCGCGGAGACCGTCTGGACCGTGCACGAGACGCTGCTCAAGGGGTATCGCTTCGGGCCGGCCGCCTGACCGGCGGCGTGCTCAGGGCGAGCCGGCGACATCGCGCTCGAGCAGCTTGCTGGCGACGTCGAAGACGCGGGTGTTGTCGCGGACGCCCTCGAGCCGGTGCGAGCGCGGGCCGCTCGCGGTGACCGGGACGTTGACCGCGGTGTGGCCGGGGGTGGTCCAGTCGAGACGGAAGTGCTCGCTCGAGTCGGCGACCGGGAACAGACCGGCGCCGCCGCGCTGGTAGTGGGCCTCGAGCCCGAGCCCGCCGGTCTCGTGGTCGGCGGTGATGATCACCAGCGTGTTCGGGTGGGTGCGCTGATAGCGCGCGAGCACGGTCGCGATCCGGTTCAGCTCCTGGCCCGATGAGAACAGCAGCCTCGGGCTGTGCTCGTGCCCGGCGTCGTCGATCTCATCGACCTCGACCGCCATGAAGAAGCCGCTCGGGTCGCGGTCGAGGATCTCGAGCGCCTTGGCGACCATCTCGTGCTCGGGGACCGCGTAGGGGTCGTTCTTGTAGTCGTACTTGCGGATGAAGGCCTCGCGCAGCAGCGCGTCGGTGCGGGTCATCGCCAGCGCCTTCGGCCCGTCCAGGCGAGCGAACGTGCGGCGATCGTAGGCGTACTCATAGCCCTTGCGCTTCGCCTTCGCGACCAGGTTCTTGCGCCCGAAGCTGGCGTCGTCCTCGATCATGTCGGGGACCATTCCCGGGCTGCCCTCGGGGTACCAGACCTCCTCGCCGCCGCCGAAGATCAGGTCGGGCCGGGTGCCGCTCAGGTACTGGTTGGCGATCACGCGCTTGTTGTCGCGATCGTTGTGGTGGGCGGCGAACCCGGCCAGGGTGGCGTTGGTGACGTCGTTGTCGGAGATGATCGCGGTCGACTTGCCCTCGTCGTCGGCGATCTCGAGCAGGGTCTCGAGCGGCCGCCCGTTCGGGCCGACGCCGACGTAGTTGCGCTTCGTCTTCACCCCGGTCGCCATCGCGGTTGCAGCAGCCGCCGAGTCGGTGGCGATCCCGCCGCCCTTGGCGTGGGTGCGCAGCATCCCGAAGTGCTCGAGATCGTCCATCGGCTGGCGCACCGTCTTGCCGTAGAAGCGGTACTGGATCGCGGCCCGCTGCACCGGGCCCATCCCGTCGCCGATCAGGACGACGACGCTCGTCCCCTGTGCGGGCCCGGTGCCGGCCGCGCTCTGCGCCGGGCTGGTCGCGAACACGGCGGCGGTCGCGATCGCGGCGAGGCCGGCGGCCGCGAACAGGCAACGGGTGCGGGTTCGGGGAGGGGTCGTCGTCAACGGGAGATCTCGCTTGAATTGTTCAACAATGCGTCTATTAAAAACCTATCACGCAGGACTCGCTGGTGCGAGCCGGCTCAGTGCGAACCCTCGGTCGACGCGGAAGTAGCGGCGGGCCGGGGTCCCTCAGTCGACGACCTTGAACTTGTCCTTGGCCGCAGAGGGATCGACGTTGCCGGCGGCGTCGGTCGCCCGGACCTTGAACTTGAACCTGCCTTCGTCCAGACGCTTGTACTTGCGCGGCGAGTCGCAGTCGTTGAACTGCCTCACCGGCGTCTTCAGCCCCCTGCCCTTCAGCCTGCACTCGAAAGTCGAGTCCGGCTCGTCGGCGGAGAACCTGTACTTGGCCTTCGGCTTCTCGCTCCTGTTGGCCGGGGTCTTGGTGATCTCGGTCTCGGGCGGGTCGGTGTCGGGACACGGCCCCTGAGTCGAGGCGTCGGTCGGGCACTGATCCTGCGTCTCGTCTCCGAATCCGTCTCGGTCGGCGTCGGGCTCGATCGTCGCCGAAACGTTGACCCGGTAGTTGGGGAACGGTCCAGTCGCCGTCCGGGTCTCGCCGACCGCCACATCGCCGCCGAACTGGAACATCTGGTCGCTGCCCGACGCCACAGCGATTGCCGTCTCCGCGTCGGCGCCCGGGTCGAGGCCGAGCACCCAGCCCGCCTCGACAGGGATCCGCTCGGCGAACCGATAGCCGGTGCCCGGCTGAAGCGGCTTCGTCTCGCTCGCCGCTACGGCCTCGTAGACGCCGTCCCCGGCCAGGGGCCTGAAGAGCTCGAGCCTGATGCTTCCGGCGGGGGAGTCGGGGCTGCTGTGATAGCGCCAGCTCGTCAGCACCCCGTCGGGCGTCGTGTAGGAGCTCGACCCCGCCGTGGTCGAGAACTGCACCACCGGCGCCTCGGCCCCGTAGGTCGGCATCGACGTGGTGTCGCCGAGCTCGGTCGAACCCGTCCCGGCGACCGCGACCCCGGCCCCCGCGCCCAGGGCCAAGGCCAATAGGGCCGGCACCGGCTTGATCAGCCGATCCCGATCGTCTCGGCGGACTCGCACCAGCCGATCGTACTCCGGTCAGAGTGGACGTCGCGGTCGTCCTCGAGCCGGTCACCGGTTCAGATCGAAGCGGGATACTTGGCTGGCGATGTCGGAGGAGAACCTGGAGAGGATCAAGGCAGGGTTCGCGGCACACAACCGTGGCGACCTCGATGCCCTGGTCGAGCTCTATCACCCCGAGGTGGTGTTCGAGACCCTGCTCCTGGGGACCCACCACGGCAACGAGGCCATACGGCTGATCTACGCGGAGAACCAGAAGACCCTGTCCGGCTATGACGTCGTCCCGGTTGAGCTGATCGACGCCGGCGACAAGGTGGTGGCCGTCGCTCAGACAGTCGGAGCCGGTTCCACGAGCGAGATCGCCGTCGATGACCATTTCGCCTTCGTCTTCACCTTCAAGGGCGAGCGGGTGGTCAGAGAGCAGGCCTTCCGCAACAAGGAGGAGGCCCTCCAAGCCGCCGGACTGCCGGAGTAGTCGAGCGTGGAAGGCCGGTGGATCGACCACATTCGGTGGATTCACCCTCGATAGCGGAGTCAATCCCCCGAGGGATTCGGGGGCGGGTCTCAGCCGAGCAGCGACCAGAGCGCGGCGCCGGCGCGCTCGGCGAAGTCGACCAGCGGGTCGGGGATGACGCCGAAGAACACGGTCGCCGCGGCGGCCAGCAGCATCAGCCCGATGATCGCCGGGCAGCGGGCGCCGGTGACCGCTGCGTCGGCCTCCTGCGAGGCGCCCGCGATCGCCGGCGCCCCGGCGGTGCGCTCGGAGGCGCCCTGCATCCACATCGCCGCGATCACGCGCAGGTAGTAGGCGAGCGAGATCATCGTCCCGATCACGATCATCACCCCGAGCCAGGTGTAGTCGCCCTCGACCGTCGCCTCGATCAGGAACAGCTTGCCGATGAAGCCCGCGGTCCCCGGCAGCCCGGCGAGGGCGAGCATCGAGATCGTCAGCGCCGCGGCGAGCGCCGGGCGCTCGCGCCCGAGCCCCTCGACTGAGCGGATGTCGTCGCCGAACGGCGTCTCGCGCTCGCGGATCGTGACCACCGCGAACGCGGCCAGGTTGGCGAGTGCATAGGCGGCGAGATAGAAGACCAGGGCGCTGGTCCCGGTCTCGTTCGCCGCCGCGACGGCGGCCAGCATGTAGCCGGCCTGGGCCACCCCCGAGTAGCCGAGCAGGCGTTTGAGCGAGCGTTGCCCGAGCGCGCCGACGTTGCCGACCACGATCGAGACCGCAGCGAGCGCCGCCAGCGCCGGCTGCCAGTCACCCGCGGCCGGTCCGAGCGCGAGCTCGAAGAAGCGCACCGCGACGCAGAACACCGCCGCCTTCGTCGCCACCGCCATGAACGCGGTCACCGGGGTCGGCGCTCCCTCGTAGACGTCGGGGGTCCACTGGTGGAAGGGGGCGATCGAGAGCTTGAAGCCGAGCCCTGCGGCGACCAGGGCGATTCCGATCAGCAGCAGTGGGTCGTCGACCATCGAGCCGCCGATCGCGTCCCGGATGCCCGCGAAGTCGGTCGACCCCGAGGCGCCGTAGACGAACGCCAGCCCGTAGAGCAGGGTCGCGGAGCCGAGCGAGCCGATGATCAGGTACTTGAGCCCCGACTCGAGCGACTCCTCGCGCCGGACCGCCGAGCCGCAGAGGACGTAGAGCGGGATCGAGAGCAGCTCGAGCGCGACGAAGAAGACGATCAGGTTCTGGGCGCCCGAGATCAGCGTCATCCCGAGCACCGAGCAGAGCAAGAGCGCCTGGAACTCGCCATGCCCGCTCGGCCCCAACGGCCGGTCGGCGGCCTGCTCGCGCCAGGACAGCGGGATGCAGAAGGCGGCGGCGAGAATCGCGATCAGGGTCGCGGCGAGCGCCAGGTCGTCGATCCGCAGCGTGCCCGCGACCAGGTCCTTGGCCTCGCCCCACTGCCAGATGCAGAGCCCTGCGGCGACGGCAAGGGTTCCGAGGCCGAAGATCGAGACAACCACCCGCTGGGTCGTGCGTGAGCCGAACAGCCCCGCGACCAGCACCAGCACCGCCCCGGCGGTCAGGGCGATGATCGGCGAGATCCCCGCGTAGTCGATCTCGGGGGCGTTGAAGCTCATCGCCGCGCGCCCGGGTCGACCGCGGCGATCCCGGCCCTCTCGTCGACCGCCGCGATGCTCTCTTCGACCGATGCCTCCCCGCGCTCGAGGATCAGTCCCGGCCACAGCGCCAGGGCGACGATGCAGGCGACCAGCGGCGCCAGCACGAGGCCCTCGCGGGCCGAGACCTCGCGCGACTCGCCCCCCTCCGGGAGCCGGTTGTGCATCGTCCGCTGGTAGAGGCGGAGGGCGTAGAAGGCCGCCAGCACAACCCCGATCGCGGCGACGAAGGCGAACACGATCTTCGCCTGGAAGGCGCCGTTGAGGATGTAGAACTCGCCGATGAAGTTGGCCGAGCCCGGGATCGCCAGGGTCGCCATCGTGACCACCAGGAACAACGCTGCGAGCACCGGCGCGCGCATCGCCTGGCCGCCCATCGCGGTCAGATCCTCAGTCCTGGTCCGCTCGTAGAGGATCGCGATGACGACGAAGATCGCGGCGACGACGAGTCCGTGGTTGACCATCTGCAGGACCGCGCCGTCAGCGCCGTCGGGCCGCAGGCTGAACACGCCGAGGGTGATGAAGCCGAGCTGGGCCACCGACGAGTAGCCGGCGACCAGGCGCACGTTCGTCTGCGTGAATGCCATCACCGAGCCGTAGAGGATCGAGACGACCGCGATCACCATGACCAGCTCCTGGAAGGTGACTGTGGCCTCCGGGTAGACCGGCAGCACGACCCGCAGAAAGCCGTAGGCGCCGACCTTCGACAGCACCCCGGAGAGCAGCAGGACGACCGGCAGCGGCGCGGCGCGATAGGCGTCGGGCATCCAGCCGTGGATCGGGAAGGCCGGCATCTTGACCAGGAAGGCGGCGGCGAAGAAGCAGAAGATCCACTCCTGGCTGCCGCTCGCGAGCAGGTTCTCGCGCAGGTACGGGATCGAGAAGCTGAGCTCGCCGGTCTGCTCGGAGACGAGGATCGCGGTCGCGATCGCGCCGACCAGCATCAGCAGCGAGCCGACCAGGGTGTAGATGATCATCTTCGTCGTCGCCGCGATCCGCCCGCTGCCGCCGAAGCTCCCGATCAAAAAGAAGAACGGGATCAGCATCAGGTCGAAGAAGAGGACGAACAGGAGCAGGTCCTGGGCCAGGAAGGCGCCCAGGGCCGCCGTCTCGCCGAGCGCGAGCAGGAAGTAGAACAGCCGCGAGCGGCCGTCCTCGGGATAGCCGCGCAGAGCCGCGAACACGGTCGCGCCCGTCCACAGCACGGCCGTCAGCAGGACCAGGAAGACGCTGATCCCGTCGACCGCGAGCGCGTAGCCGACCCCGAGGTCCGGGATCCAGGGCTCGTCGACGAGGTACTGCAGGCCGGCGGCGTCGGGATCGAAGTCCGCGACCAATCCGATCGCGAGTCCGAGCGCGACCAGCGCCCCGACGACCCCGATCCACCGCGACGCCGCCCGGGGCGCGACCAGCACCACCACTCCGGCGGCAAGCGGCGCCCAGAGCAGCAGGTTGAGCATCAGCTGCTCACCACCAGGAAATAGACGCCGAGCGCGGCGAAGCCGCCGACCAGCAGCAGCGCGTAGGCGCGGACGAACCCCGATTGGGCGTCGCGGACCACCGAGCCCGCCCCACGGGTGAGCCCGGTCGCGAGGGCGACGATCCCGTCGACGACCAGCCGCTCGAAGACCGAGTTGGCAAATCGGCCGAGGGCGAGGGCGGGCCGATAGACGAGCGCGTCCTGGAGCTCGTCGAAGTACCACTTGTGGAGCAGGAAGGTGTGCATGGCGCCGAAGCGATCGATCAGTCGCGCGGTCACGCCCGGGCGGGCGACGTAGCAGTAGTAGGCGATCGCGATCCCGGCGATGCTGATCAGCCCGCCGATCAGCAGGCCGAACCAGGAGGCGCCGGTCGAGGGGACGATGTGGAACAGCGGCGAGGACTCGAAGGTGCCGCGGAAGAACTGCTCGAGCAGGTCGGTGACGCCAGGGATCTGGACCACCCCGCCGACCAGCGCGCCGATCCCGAGGATCGTCATCGCGATCGCCATCGGCCGGCGCCGCTCGGCGATCTGGTGCTCGGAGCCGGGGAAGCCAACGTCGGCGTCCTCGAGCTCACCGGTCGCCGGGTTGCGCGGCTCGGCGTGGTGGAGATGGCCCTGCTCGAGCTCGCGCGCCTCCTCGCAGGGCTCGCCGGTGACCACCCGAAAGCCGATCCGGAAGGCATAGATCGCGGTCATCAGGGCACCGACGTAGCCACCGATCGTGAAAATCAGATACATCCCGCCGCGATCGGCCGCGAAGGCGAGGATCTCGTCCTTGGAGAAGAACCCGGAGGTGAACGGGAACGCGGCGAGGGCCATGGCGCCGACGATCAGCAGCCCCGAGGTGAGCGGCATCGCGCGCCGGAAACCGCTCATCCGGTCGATGTTCTGGACGTTGGCCATCGCCCCGATCACCGAGCCGGCTGCCATGAACAGGAGCGCCTTGAAGAAGGCGTGGGTCATCAGGTGGAAGAGCCCGCCGACGTAGGCGCCGATCGAGACGCCGACCACCATGTAGCCGATCTGGCTCATCGTCGAGTAGGCGATGATCCGCTTCAGGTCGGTGACCGCGAGCGCGATCGTCGAGGCGATCAACAGCGTCGCCAGCCCGATGAAGGCGGCGATGTCGGCGGCAGTGGGCGCCAGCTCGAAGAACGGGAACATGCGGGCGATCAGGTAGACGCCGGCGGTGACCATGGTCGCGGCATGGATCAGCGCGGAGACCGGGGTCGGGCCCTCCATCGCGTCGGGAAGCCAGGTGTGCAGCGGCACCTGGGCCGACTTCGCGAACGCGCCGACGAGCATCAGGCAGCAGATCGCGATCGCGACGCCCTCGTTGGGTGTGAAGCTTTCGCGGGCCGCGGCGAAGGAGTCGAGGAAGTCGAACGTGCCGAGCTCGCGGAAGACGAAGAAGGCGGCGAGCACGAGGCCGACGTCGCCGACGACGTTGATCACGAACGCCTTCATCCCCGCCTTGGTCGCGGTCCCGCGCCGGTACCAGAAGCTGATCAAGGCGTAGGAGGCGAAGCCGACGAACGCCCAGCCGACGATCAGGAGGACGAAGTTCCCGGCCAGCACCAGGAGCAGCATCGAGAAGACGAAGAAGTTGAGATAGGAGAAGAAGCGCGCGTAGCCGCGATCGGAGTCGAGATAGGCGACCGAGTAGAGGTGGATCAGGGTCGAGACCCCGGTCACCACCAGGCACATGAACACCGACAGCGGGTCGACCAGGATCCCGAGCTCGATCTCGAGCCCGGCGGCCGAGGCGTACGCATAGAGCGAGTCGGTGAGCTGTTGGGCGTCGACTGGCTCGTCGAGCAGCATCACCAGCGCCCCGATCGAGCAGAGGAAGCCGAGCCCGATCGCCGCGGTCCCGATCCAGCCTGCCGCCTTGCCCGGCAGCCGGCGCCAGCCGAAGGCGATGATCATGCTGCCCGCAAGCGGGAAGCCGAGCACGAGCCAGGCGTAGGTGGTCGCGCTCATCCCTGCAGCTCCCGGACCCGGTCGACGTCGAGCGCGACGCGGCGCCGGAACATCGCCACCACGAGCCCGAGTCCGATGACCACCTCGCACGCCGCGACGACCATCACGATCAAGGCGAAGACCTGCCCGTCCTCGTTACCCGCGGCGCGCGCGAAGGCGACCAGCGCCAGGGTGCCGGCGTTGAGCATCAGCTCGAGGCAGAGCAGGATCACGAGCGGGTTTCGCCGCAGCAGCACTCCCGCGACGCCGATCCCGAACAGCATCGCGCTGAGCACGAGATACCAGGAAACATCCACTAGGCGGCCACCTCCTCCGCTTCGCGTCCGGGGGTGCCGCCGTCCTCTGAGGGCTCCTCATTGCGCCGTTTGCGGCCGGCGAGGACGATCGCGCCGACCGCGGCGATCAGGAGCAGCATCGAAGCTGCCTCGAAGGCGATCAGGAACCGCTCGAGCAGCAGGGTGCCGATCGAGCGCGGCGAGCCGAAGTCGCTCGGCAGGGTCGGCCCCTCCGAGTCGAGCGCCCGCAGCCCGGTTCCGATGACCGCGATTGAGACCTCGATGAACAGCGCCGCCGCGACCAGCGGGCCGAGCAGCCGCTGGCCCGGCAGCGGGTCGAAGACCGGCTCCTCGGCCCCGCCGACATAGGCGGCGACGAACAGGTATAGGACCATCACCGCGCCGGCGTAGACGACGATCTGCACGGCAGCGAGGAACTCGGCGTAGAGCAGCAGGAACAGGCCGGCGAGCGAGACCAGGTGCACGATCAGGGCGAGGACGCTGTAGAACGGGTTGCGGAGTGCGATCACCGCGATCGCCCCGCCGAGAGCGCCAATCGCGCCGGCGAAGAAGGCGACCGTGACCATCAGCGCCTATTCCTCCAGACCGGCGGCGCGCAGCGCCTCGGCCGGATCGGAGTAGGCCTTGCCGAAGGCGATCAGGTCGTCCTCGAAGCGCAGCACCCAGGCCACGGGGACGTCGAGGTCGATTCCGGTCTGATTGGACTTGGCGTGCAGACGCCCGAGCGTGACCATCTCGGCGCCGGCCTCGCGGTACTCATCCATGCGCTGGTCGATCTGCCCCCAGTCCTCCGCCAGGTCGGCGACCATCGTCCGGATGCCGGCCGCCCCGACGTAGCTCTTGCCCTCGAGCTGGGCCCGCAGCGGGAGGATCTCGGCATCCGGGGTGAGGCACTCGAGGATCGCCTCGACGTCGTAGTCGCGAAACGCCGCCTCGAGCCGTCTCACTGTTTCGACTCTCCCGGCCACGGGCGCAGGCTCACTCGCCCTCGCGGCGCAGCGGCGTTCGCTCGATCGGCTCCGCCAGCAGCATCTCCTTGGTGAAGATCAGGTCCGCGCGGTGATAGTCGGCGAGCTCGTACTCGTGGCCCATCGTGATCGCGTCGAACGGGCAGGCGACCTCGCAGTAGCCGCAGAAGATGCAGCGTGCGAGATTGATCTCATAGACGGCCGCGTAGCGCTCGCCGGCGGAGACGCGGTCGGCGGGGTCGTTCTCGGCCGCGACAACCCGGATGCAATCGGCGGGACAGGCCGCCGCGCAGAGCGAGCAGCCGACGCACTTCTCGAGCCCGGTGTCCTCGAAGCGGTGCAGCTTGTGGCGGCCGCGAAACCGCGGGTAGACCGAGGTCTTCTCCTCCGGGTACTGGATCGTCATCGGGCCCTCGATCACCCGCGCGAGCGTCGTCTTCAGTCCGCGCAGCGTCTCGCCGAATGCCCGGTAGGCGCCCGCTGCGCCGCCGGGCTCGGGCCCGCGCTGAACGGCGACGACTTCCTCGGCGTCCTTGAGGTAGGGAAAGCGCCGCTCGCCGTCCGTCGCTGGCCGCTCGGTCACGCGACCACCACCAGGACCGCCGTGACGATCAGGTTCAGGGTCGCGAGCGGCAGCAGCACCTTCCAGCCCAGCGACATGAGCTGGTCGTAGCGCAGCCGCGGCAGGGTCGCCCGGATCCAGATGAAGAAGACGACCAGGGTGAGGATCTTGGCCACCATCCAGATCGGGTCGAGCCAGCCCGGGCCCGGGCCCATCCAGCCGCCGAGGAAGAAGGAGACCGCGATTCCCGAGACGACGAACATCTCCAGGTACTCGGCGAGCAGGAAGGAGGCGAACCGGGTGCCGCCGTACTCGGTCTGGAAGCCCTGGACCAGCTCGGCGTCGGCCTCGGGGAGATCGAACGGGGCCCGGTTGGTCTCAGCGAAGCCGGCGACCATGAAGACCAGAAAGCCGACGAACTGGGGCACGACGTACCAGATCTCGCCCTGCGCCTCGACCACCGAGACCAGCGACAGCGACCCGGCCATCATGATCGCGCCGAACAGCGCCAGACCCATCGCGATCTCGTAGGAGATCAACTGCGCGGCCGAGCGCATCGCGCCGAGGAAGCTGTACTTCGAGCCCGAGGACCAGCCCGAGATCAGCAGCCCGTAGAACGCGATCGAGCCGAAGGCGAAGAAGTAGAGGACGCCGATCGGAACGTCGATGCCGTAGAAGCCGACCCCGTCCTTGACGTTGCCGAAGGGCAGGATCGCGATCGTCGTGATCCCCGAGAAGATCACCAGCGCCGGGCCGATCGCGTACAGGAACGGCACCGCGGCGTCCGGGCGGAAGACCTGCTTGCCGACCAGCTTGATGATGTCGGCGAGCGGCTGCATCATCCCCCGCGGCCCGACCCGGTTCGGCCCGTAGCGCTGCTGGAAGCGCCCGATCATCTTGCGCTCGACGACGGTCAGCACCGGGACGATCAAGAAGACGCCGAGGAAGATCAGCAGCGACTTGACGATCAGGATCCAGGTCGCCTCGGCGAAGCCGGTCTCGGCGACAGGGATCACCGTTTGGTCACCTCTACGGTGGCGGCTTCGCTGAGTGCGTTGGCGTTGTCGGTCGCGGTGCCCTCGATCAGGAATGCGGCGCCGGGGCGCATCCGCTCGCGCAGCGCCACCCTGGCCGCGACGACGGACCCGTTCGAGCACACCTCGACCTCGTCGCCCTGACCGACCCCAAGCCGCTCCGCGTCGACCGGGGCGAGCTCGACCGTCTGCCCGGCGGTCAGGAACCGCAGCGCGGGGTTGCGCTCGGTCACCTCGTCAGCCCACAGGTCGCGATACGTCCCGAGCCGGAGACGAGGGGCGGGGTCGGGGGTTGGTCCGGCGGAGGCAAGCCGCGGATCGGACGCAGAACGCCCCGCGGCGTCGGTGGCCGCGGCTCGCATAGTCCCCTCCGGCCCGACCCCCGGCACCGCCTCTGCAAAGTTGGATGCCTGCGGGCGCTCCTGCCAGCGGACGCCGAGGCCGCCGATCTCCTCGGGCGTGAGCCCGGCGTAGAACGGGACCTCGGCGGCGATCGTGGCGAGCGCCTCGGGGGTGGAATCGATCCCGGTCTCGACCCCGAGCCTGGCCGCGAGCTCGACCAGCGCCTGCCAGATCGGCCGCACCTCGCCCGGCCGCGGGACCGCCGGGCGCAGGCGTTGCAGGCGCCCATCGGGATGGGTCACCGTGCCCTCCTTCTCGGCGAACGCCTCCGAGGGGAGAACGACGTCGGCGAGCTTCGCGGACTCGTTCTCGAACATCGAGACCGAGATCACCCGCGCCTGGTTCAGCGCCCGTCGCCACTCAGCTCCGTCCGCCAGCTCGCGGGTCGGGTCGGCGTCGATGAGCAGGAGCGCGTCGAGCTCGTTCCCGAGCAGGCCCTGCCTGATCTGCTCCAGGCGCCCGCCGGCCGGAGCTTCGCCGAGCCCGGGGCCCGCCCCTGCCAGACAGCCGACCTCACGCAGCCCGCGACCGTTGGCTCCGTCGGGGACGCCGATCAGCCCGGCGCCGTCGGCCGAGACGCTGAGTGCGTCGCCGATCTGCGCAAGCGCCGCGAGCGCCCGCTCACCGTCGACGCCGCGGCCCAGCCGCTCGCCCCAGAGGATCACCGTCTTGCCGGGACGGAGCACCCCGGCCAGCCGCTCGGCGTCCTCGCCGAGCTCGCCTCCTGGGCCGTCGCCGGCCCCGAGCTCGGCCGCCAGCGCAGCGAGGAACTGCGCCGCCCCGCCTGGTGCGTAGCGGGCGCTCTCCTCGGCGCCGCCGTCGAGCGCGGTGGGGCGCTCGGAGGCGATCGCCACCCGGGCTCCGCCGTGGCGGATCGCCTTGCGCAGGCGCAGGTCGAGGATCGGCATCTCGTTCAGCGGATCGGCGCCGAGGACCAGGATCGACTCGGCCCGGTCGAGATCGGACACGGCGGCGCCCAGCCCGGGCGCGGATAGGCCGCGTAGGGCGCCGGCTTCGAGCTCGTCGACGCAGGTGACATTCGCAGCCCCGAGCGCCTCGCGGATGATCCGCTGGACCAGGTAGCCCTCCTCGTTCGACGCGCGGCCGCCGACGATCGCCGCCGCGCGCGGTCCGGCGGCCCGCAAGCGCTCGGCGATCGCGTCGAGGGCCTGGTCCCAGCCGGCCCGCGAGCCGCCGACGCGGGGCTCGGTGACCCGCTCGTCGGAGCCGATCATCTGGAAGCCAAACCGCCCCTTGTCGCAGAGCCAGCCGTCGTCGACGGCGTGGTTGTCGCGCGCCAGGACCCGCTCGACCTGCTCGTCACGGACCGTGAACTTGACGTTGCACTGGCTCGGGCAGAGCGTGCAGATCGATCCCGAGTCCTCGATCTCCCAGGGGCGGGCGCGGAACCGGTAGGCCTCCGAGGTCAGTGCCCCGACCGGGCAGAGCTCGGTGATGTTGCCGTGAAAGGGGGCGATGTACGGGTGCTCGTTGAAGGTCCCGACGTAGCTGTCGGCGCCACGGTCGAGGAGCTGGAGCTGCTCGTCCTCGGACACCTCCTGACTGAACCGCACGCAGCGGTAGCAGAGGATGCAGCGCTCGCGGTCGATCCTGACCAGCGGCGAGAGCGCGACCGGCTTGCGGAAGTGGCGCTTCGGGTCGGTGTAGCGGCTGCGCCCCGGCCCCCAGCCCATCGCGATGTCCTGCAGCGGGCACTCGCCGCCCTTGTCGCAGACCGGGCAATCGAGCGGGTGATTGACGAGCAGGAACTCGACCACGGCGCTCTGTGAGCCCTTCACCCGCTCGGTCTGCGTGTAGACGACCATCCCGTCGCGGACCGGGGTCGAGCAAGCGGTTTGCAGCTTCGGGATCCCCTCGATCTCGACCAGGCACATCCGACAGGCGCCCACCGGGCCGCCGAGCTTCGGCTCGTAGCAGAAGACCGGGATCTCGACGTCCCCTTCCTTGGCGGCATCGACGAGCATCTCGCCCTCACCGGCATCGACCTCGACCCCGTCGACGACGATCGTGATCTGCGGCCGCTCGGCCATCAGGCGGCGACCGCCGTTCCTGCCGCTGACCCGGCCGCCCCCGGACGCGAAGCGGAGGAGGCGGGCGGAAGGTTGTTGACGCGTTCGTCGAACTCGGCCCGGAACTTGGCCACCATCGAGCCGACCGGCATCGCCATCGAGTCGCCGAGCACGCAGAGGCAGTGCCCGATGATGTTCTCCTGCACCGAGGCGATGACCTCGAGGTCGATCGGCGTCGCCTCGCCGCGGACCAGCCGCTCGAGCATCTTCGCCGTCCAGTTGGTTCCCTCGCGACACGGCGTGCACTTGCCGCACGACTCGTGGTGATAGAAGCGCGCCGTGCGCAGGGCCAGCTCGGGGATCGAGACCGTGTCGTCGGCGACGATGATCGACCCCGAGCCGAGCATCGACCCCGCTCCGGCAAGGTCCTCGAACGTATACGGGAGGTCGAGCTCGGCCTCGGTCAGCACCGGCGCCGAGGAGCCGCCGGGAAACCAGGCCTTCACCCGCCGGCCGTCCCCCGGCCCCCCGGCGAGGTCGAAGATGATCTCTCGCGACGGGATCCCGAGCTCGACCTCGTAGTTCCCGGGCCGCCGGACGCAGCCGGAGACCGAGACCACCTTGGTGCCCGGCGACTGCTCGGACCCGAAGCCCTTGAACCAGGCAGCGCCGTTGTTGACGATGTGGGGGACGTTGGAGAGCGTCTCGACGTTGTTGATCAGGGTCGGGCCGTCGTAGAGGCCCTGGATCGCGGGGAATGGCGGCTTCAGCCGTGGATTGCCGCGCTTGCCCTCGAGCGCGTCGAGCAGCGCCGTCTCCTCGCCGCAGATGTACGCCCCCGCGCCGCGGTGGACGACGAGCTCGACCCGGATTCCCGTGCCGAGGATGTCCGCTCCCAGATAGCCCGCCTGATAGGCCTCGGCGACGGCGCGGTCGAGGATGTCGGCGACCTCCCAGTACTCGCCACGGATGAAGATGAAGGCGTGGGTGGCGCCGACCGCGAGCGCCGCGATCGCACAGCCCTCGATCAGCTGATGGGGGTTCTTGGTCATCAGCTCGCGATCCTTGAACGCCCCCGGTTCGGACTCGTCCGCGTTGCAGCAGAGGTACTTCTCCATCTCGCCGCGGGGCAGGAACGAGCCCTTCTTGCCCATCGAAAAGCCGGCGCCGCCGCGGCCGCGCAGCCCAGACTCCTCGATCTCGAAGATCAGGTCCTCCGGGTCGAGCTCGCGAAAGGAGCGCTCGAGCGCCCGGTAGCCGCCGTGCTCGCGATAGCCGTCGATCGTCGCCAGGCCGGGCGCATCGATATCGCGGAAGAGGACGCGGGTCTCAGGCATGGCTTCCGTCACTCGAAGCGCCCCGCTCGGCACTGGAAATGCGGGGGTCGGGCTCGGGCTCGGGGCCTCCGGCGGCGGGCCGGTCGATGATCGCCTTGCCGGGCAGGACCTCCTCGCCCCCGCGTAGTGCCTCGATCGCCGCGCCCGCGTCAGCGGCGTCGAGCGGCCCGTAGTAGCGCTCGTCGATCGACGCCATCGGGGCGATGTCGCAGGCGCCCATGCACTCGAACGCGCGCACGAAGACGTCGTCGCCGGCCGCCTCGGCGAACGCCTGCAGAAGCTCGTCGCCGCCGTTGAGCCAGCAGGAGATGTTGTGGCAGACGAGCACCCGGTGGCTGGCGACCGGCTCGGTGTGAAAGAGGTCGTAGAAGCTGGCCACGGACTCGAGGTAGGCGGGCGTCACGCCCATCACCGCCGCCGCCTGGCGAATGCCCTCCGGCGTGCACCAGCCGTAGTGGCGCTGGACCGCCCACAGCGCCGGGATCGACGCCGAGCGCAGCTGCGGGTAGCGCGACATCGCCCGTTCGATCTGCTCGCGCAGCTCGCCGGGCACGTCGACCTCGCCGAGGTCTGGGACGCCCTCGGCATCCGCCGGGCGCATCGAGGCGATCAGCGCCCGGCGCTGCTCCGCGCTGAGTTCGTCCGTCGCCCGCGTCAGATGCGGGAATACCTGCCCGGCCACGTCCTCCGCTTCGCGTCCGGGCGTGCCGGGGCTGGGTGGCGGGCTCATCTATCCACGCCGCCGAGGATCGGATCGAGCATTCCGAGGTTCTGGATCAGGTCGGCGACGTAGCCGCCGATGCTCATCTCGCGCAGGCTCTGCAGGTTGACGAACGACGGGTCGCGGAAGTGCACCCGCGCCGGCTTAGCCGAGCCGTCGGCGAGCAGGTAGCAGCCGAGCTCGCCGCGCGGTGACTCGATCGGGTAGTAGACCTCGCCCGGCGGCACCCGGAAACCCTCGGTGACGAGCTTGAAGTGGTGGATCAGAGCCTCCATCGAGGTCGAGAGCTCGTGCCGGGGCGGCAGCACCACCTTGCGGTCGTCGACGATCCAGGGGCCCTCCGGAAGCCCGTCGATGCACTGCTCGATGATCCGCACCGACTCGCGCATCTCCTGCATTCGCACCCGGTAGCGGTCATAGCCGTCGCCGACGGTGCCGATCGGGATTCTGAAGTCGACCTCGCCGTAGGCGAGACAGGGGTCGGCCTTGCGCAGGTCCCATGGCTCCCCGGCGGCTCGCAACAGGGGCCCGGTGACCCCGAGCTCGAGCAGCCGCTCGCGCGAGACGATCCCGACCCCCTTCGTCCGCCGAAGGAAGATCTCGTTGCGATCGACGAGCGCCTCGTACTGGTCGATCCGACCGGGCATCTCGGCGCAGAAGGCGCGCAGCTTGCGCTCGAAGCCGACCGGAATGTCCTCGAAGACGCCGCCGACCTGGAAGTAGCGGGTGTGCATCCGCTGGCCGGTCGACATCTCGAACAGGTCGATGATCGTGTCGCGCTCGCGCAGCGCGTACCAGAGCATCGAGATCGCGCCCAGGTCGAGCGCCGTGGTCCCGAGCCAGAACAGGTGCGAGTGCAGCCGGTTGAGCTCGAGGTGGATCGTGCGCAGGTACGACGCCCGGGGCGGGATCTCGATCTCGAGCAGGGTCTCGACCGCGCCGCAGAAGGCCTGCATGTTGAAGAAGTAGGAGAGGTAGTCCATCCGCTCGACGAACGGGATCACCTTCCAGTAGCTCTTCTCCTCGCACGACTTCTCGATCCCCGTGTGGACGTAGCCGACTATCGGCTTCAGGTCGATCACCTCCTCTCCCTGGAGGCTGACCAGCAGCCGGAGGACCCCGTGGGTGGCGGGGTGGTGGGGGCCCATGTTCACGGTCAGCAGCTCGTGCTCGGGCTCGAGCAGCTCGCCGGCCTCGGTGCGCTCGACCGGCGAAGCGCCGATCACCTCGGCGGTCGTGCCGGCGATCACGTCGCCGCCCCGCGGCGGCGCCCCCGGCGTGACCAGCCCGTCGCTCACTCGAACCACCCCGGGACCTGGCGCTCGTTGTGGGTGAAGATGACCGGCTCGCCGCCGATCGGGAAGTCGCGTCGCTGCGGCCAGCCGACGTACCCCTCCGGCATCAGGATCCGGCGCAGGTCGGGATGGCCGCGAAAGACGATCCCGAAGAAGTCATAGACCTCGCGCTCCTGGTACTCGGCGGTCGGGAAGAGGTCGACGCATGAATCGACGGACGGCAGCAACGTTCCGCCCGAATCACCGCCTGCCACGTCCTCCGCTTCGCGTCCGGGCGTGTCAGGGGTTGCCGCAGGATCGGCGAGAGCTGCCCGCACGCGAATACGTTCCACCCGCTCGCGGTTGAGTAGCTCGTAGTGGACGCCGAACCGCGGCTCGGCCGGCAGATAATCGACCCCGTGGACGCTGGCCAGAAACGCGTACTCCTGCCCCGGCGTGTCGCGGAGCCAGGCGAGCACGGCGAGCACCTGCTCGGGTTCGACGATCAGGCAGGCCTGGCCGTGCTCGTGATAGGTGCCGAGCACGCTGTCGGGGTGGGCGTCGCGCAGCTCGCCCGCGATCAGCTCGAGCCCGGGCGCGTCAGGCATCCGGGGAAACGCTCTCCCTGGCGCGCGCGTAGGCCAGCTCGGCGGCCTCCGAGGGCGGGCCGGCGATCGACTCATTTTGCGCCCACTCCTCGGTCCCGACCGCGTTGTAGCGCTGTCGCCAGCCCTGATCAGGGTTCTGCATGATCGCCCGTTGGAGCTTGTTGAAGCCGTAGAAGAGCGCCTCGGGCCGGGGCGGGCAGCCGGGGATGTGGATATCGATCGGCATGAACTTGTCGGCGCCCTGGACCACCGCGTAGTTGGCGAACATGCCGCCGGTCGATGAGCAGGCACCCATCGAGATCGCCCAGCGCGGCTCGAGCATCTGGTCGTAGAGGCGCCGCACGACCGGGGCCATCTTGATCGAGACCCGGCCCGAGAGGATGATGAAATCGGCCTGGCGCGGGGACGCCCGAAGTGCCTCGGCGCCGAAGCGGGCGATGTCGTAGCGCGCGCCGACCATCGCGATCATCTCAATCGCGCAGCAGGCGAGCCCGAAGGTCATCGGGAACATCGAGTTCGACGCGCCCCAGCGCAGGAGCTTGTCGAGGCTTGTCGTCAGCACCGACTGCGAGACGTGCTCGTCGAGCTCCTCATCGCCGAGGTCGCCGCGCAGCAGGTCGCGAGCGCGAAGCTGGCGTACCCGCAGCCGGTCGGGCGGATCGGGCTCGGAGAGCGGCGCCAGCCCGCGCAGCTTCTCGCGCCTCACCTCCAATCGAGCGCACCCCGGCGCCAGACGTAGATCAACCCGACGAGCAGCAGGACGACGAAGATCAGCATCTCGACCAGGACGAAGACCGAGTCCGCGGCGCTGAGGATCACCCCGACCGGATACAGGAAGACGACCTCGATGTCGAAGAGGATGAACAGCATCGCGACCATGTAGAAGCTGACCCCGAAGCGGAAGGTCCGCGAGACCTCGCTCGGCAGTCCGCACTCGTACGGCTCGGTCTTCGCCGCTCGGCTGCGTACCCGCTTGCGGCCGACGAGATGGTTGAGGACCGCGAAGGCGCTCCCGACGATCAGGCCGAGACCGACGAACACCAGCACGGGCAGGTAGCTGCGAAGCACTCAGCCGGAGTTCTATCCGAGTTTGTACCAACTTGCTACATAGTGATTTTCGGCTCTTGGCAACTAGGCTGCGGGCCTTCCCGGCACCCCAATGGAGACAGTTCACCTGATCCTCGGCGTCACCGTGCTCGCCACCAACGCCGCCGCCGGTGCCTGGGGAGGAGCCGCATGGCTGCGGCGCTGGCCGAGCGTCGGCTTCTGGTACCTGCTCCGCGCCGCGCAGGCCGCGGTCGTGTTGCAGGTGATCGCCGGGACGATCCTGCTCCTGCTCGGAAACCAGGCGGCCGACGACCTCCACTACGTCTACGGCGTCCTGCCCCTGCTCGTCACGCTGCTGGCGGAGGCGGCCCGCGCCGGGGCCGCGGAACGCGAGCTCGCCGGACTCGACTTCGAGTCGCTGCCGAAGGAGCGACAGCGGCTGATCGCGCTCGGGATCGTCCGCCGCGAGACCGGGATCATGGCGATCTCGGCGCTGGTCGTCCTCTTCCTCGCCCTGCGCGCAGCCGGGACGAGCAGCGGGATCTTCTAGTCGCCGGCTGGGTCGGGGTCGAGCGGCCGGTAGCGGCCGCGGTGAAAGAGGAGCGGCTCGCCCCCGTCGCCACCGAGCTCGAACACCTCGCCGACCGCGATCTCATGGTCACCGCCGTCGTAGAGGGAGCGCAGCCGGCAGGCGGCCCAGACCACCGCGCCGTCGAGGACCGCAACCCCGCCCGGAGCTGCGTGGGCGACCTCGTGCCACTTCTGGGCGTGCGCCGCCTTGGTCGCGAATCCGAGCGCCAGGTCCCCCTGGTCGGCGGCGAGGACACTGACCCCGAAGCGGCCGCTCTCGCGCAGGGCGGCGAGCGTGCGCGAGCCACGATCGAGACAGGCGACGATCAGCGGCGGCCGCAGCGAGAGCGAGGCGACCGCGTTGGCCGTCGCGCCGGCGGGGCCGGCGGGGCCGGCGGCGGAGACGATCGTGACCGCGGTGGGGAGCGCCGCCATCGCGGCCCGCATCTCCTCGGGTTCTATCGGTCTCGATCTGTGTCTGGGCGCGTCCAGGGGCGCCGAAAGTATGATGCCGCCGGTCTTGCGCACGCTTTGGCTCTCGACAGCGGCAATCGCGGCGGCGCTCGCGCTGGGCGCCTGCGGGACCGAGGGAATCCAGCTCTCCGAGGACGATCCCGGCTATCAGGGCGCCGTCCTCTTCGCCGAGCGCTGCTCGGGTTGTCACACGCTCGAGGCGGCCGGCGCCCAGGGCTCGGCGAACCGCGAGCTGCGCAACCAGGGGCCGAACCTCGACGACCGCGCCGAGACGGTCGAGGACGTCCTCTATGCGATCCGCAACGGCGGCTTCTCGGGAGCGCTGATGCCCCAGAACATCGTCGTCGGCGAGGAGGCCGACGCGGTCGCGGAATTCGTCGCCGAGTACGCCGGGACCGAGGTCGACCGACCGGTGCAGCCGGGCGACGCGACCGAAGCCGAGTCCGAGGCCGAGCAGGCCGCGGCGGCAGGCGAGTAAGCCCGGGCGGGCACGCACGGTGCTCGACCTGCGCGCGATCCGCGAGCATCCGGGTCCGGCCCGCGAGGCGCTGGCGCGGCGCGGCGCCGCCGAGGCGCTCGACGAGCTGCTGGCGATCGACTCGCGCCGGCGCGAGCTGCTGCCCGAGGTCGAGGGCCGGCGCGCGCAGCAGAACGAGGCCTCCGAGCTGATCGCAGCCCGCAAGCGCGCGGGCGAGGAGGCGGCTGACGTGATCGAGCGGATGCAGGCGCTGTCGGCGGAGCTAAAAGGGCTGCAGGCGGAGCTCGAGCAGGTCGAGCAGCGCCGTGACGCGCTCGCGGCCACCCTCCCCAATCTGCCCGATCCCGAGGCCCCCGACGGTGGCGAGGAGGACGCGGTCACGGTGCGCGAGGTCGGCGAGCCGCCGAGTTTCGAGTTCGAGCCCCGTGACCATCTCGAGCTCGGGATCGAGCATGGTTGGATCGAGGTCGAGAAGGCGGCCGCGGCGTCGGGCTCGCGCTTCGCCTACCTGCTCGGCGACCTGGTCATGGTCGAGCTGGCGCTGCTGCGCTTCGCGGTTGAGGCGGTCCGTGGGCAGGGGTTCGAGCCGGTGATCCCCCCGGTCCTGGTCCGCGAGGGCCCCCTCTTCGGGAGCGGGTTCTTTCCCGGCGAGCGCGAGATGATCTACGCGGTCGAGCATGACGAGCTCTTCCTGGTCGGCACCTCGGAGGTCTCGCTCGCCGCCCTGCACGCCGACGAGATCCTCGAGGCGGCCGAGCTGCCGCGCCGCTACGCCGGGATCTCGACCTGCTTCCGGCGCGAGGCCGGCGCCGCCGGCAAGGACACGCGCGGGATCTTTCGTGTGCACCAGTTCGACAAGGTGGAGATGTTCTCGTTCGTCGAGCCCGCCGACGCGGGCGCCGAGCTGGAGCGGATCCTGGCGATCCAGGAAACGATCCTGAGCGCGCTCGAGATCCCCTACCGGGTGGTCGACATCGCGGTCGGCGACCTCGGCGCCCCGGCGGCGCGCAAGTTCGACTGTGAGGGCTGGATCCCGAGCGAGGGCCGCTACCGCGAGCTCACCTCGTGCTCGAACACGACCGACTTCCAGGCCCGCCGGCTCGGTGCCCGCTACCGGCCAGAGCCCGGCGCGGCGCCGGTGATGATGCAGACCCTGAACGGGACCGCGACCGCGGTCGGGCGGACGTTGATCGCGCTGATCGAGAACGGCCAACAGGCCGACGGCTCGGTCGTCCTGCCGAACACCCTGGTAGCCGCCGGCGCGCCGGCGGCTATTCCTGCCTAGTCGCGTCCTCCTGGTCGAACGAGAGCGAGCAGGAGTTGATGCAGTAGCGCAGCCCGGTCGGATCGGGGCCGTCCTCAAACACGTGGCCGAGGTGGCTGCCGCAGCGCCGGCAGTGGACCTCGGTCCGGCGCATGAACATGCTCCGGTCCTCCTCGGTCTCGACCGCGTCGGCGTCGGTCGGCTGATAGAAGCTCGGCCAGCCCGTGCCGGAGTCGAACTTCGTCTGCGATTCGAACAGCGGCTCGCCGCAGGCGCGACAGCGATAGGTGCCCTCTCCCTTGCTGTCCCAATAGGCGCCGGTGAAGGCGCGCTCGGTCCCCTTCTCGCGCAGCACGTGGTACTCATCGGGCGAGAGCTCCTCGCGCCACTGCTCCTCGGTCTTGGTCACCTTCTCCACTGTCGTCTCCTAGCTTAGGGCTGATGGACTCGTCCTTCTACGTCTCCGACCGGGGCGGTTTCGTTTCGTCGGAGCTCACCCGCGGGCCCTGGGACCCCGACGCCCAGCACGCCGGCCCCCCGGCGGCGCTGATCGCGCGCGAGCTCGAGCGTTGCCCGAGCCCGCTCGAGCCGGCCGGCGAGCCGCCCGAATGGCAGTTCGGCCGGGTGACGCTCGAGATCCTGCGGCCGGTCCCGCTCGCCCCGCTCACGGTCAGCGCCGAGGTGGTGCGTCCGGGGCGCACGGTCGAGCTGCTGTCCGCCTCGCTCTCGGACGGGGACGGCGAGGTGATCCGGGCCTCCGCCTGGCGAATCGCGGCGGCCGGGGTAGAACTGCCGGACGACGTCGCGAGCGCCCCACTACCCACGAGCAGATCCGACCCGGCCGGGCCGCAGGAGGCCCGCGAGGAGGAGTTCTTCCCCACCGGCCAGCGGCTCGGCTACCACAGTGCGATGGAGTACCGATTCGCCAGCGGCCGTTTCCTCGACCCCGGGCCGGCGATCGTCTGGATGCGACCGCGCGTGGCGCTGGTCGCGGGGGAGGAGCCGTCACCACTGCAGAGGGTCCTGGTCGCGGCCGACTCAGGCAACGGAGTCAGCGCAGCGCTCGACTGGACGCGCTACCTGTTCGTCAACGTCGACCTCAGCGTCCACCTGCACCGGATGCCTGTCTCGGACTGGGTCTGCCTCGATGCGGTGACGGTTCCCGAGCCGACCGGAATCGGAATCGCCGACGCTGCCTTGCGCGACGAGCGCGGCCCGATCGGACGCGCGCTTCAGACCTTGGTCGTCCGCGAGCGGGACTCGGCGGCCTGAGCCTCGGCGCGCTCGACCAGCTCGGCGATCCGCGGGTCGCGGGCCATCCCGGCATCGAGCAGCGGACCGAGGATTCCGCGCAGGGCGAACCAGATCCCGTACCAGCGCGGGACGATCACGCGCGGCGCGCGGCGTTCGATCCCGGCCACGAGGCGCTCGGCGACCAGGGCGGCCGAAATCCGTCGGGCTGCGAACTGCGGCAGCGTGCTCTCCATCCCGGCCGCGATCGGATCCTCGAAGGCCTCGCGGATCAGCCGCGTGTCGGCGAAGCCCGGGTAGACGACGGTGGCACCCGCCCCGTGCGCAGCGAGCTCGATCCGCAGCGCTCGCCCGAGCTGCTCAACGGCCGCCTTGCTGGCCGCGTACGGGCTCACCATGACTCCGGGTGCGAACGCGTACACCGAGGCGACGACGACGACCTGTCCGCGGCGCGCGGCGATCGACGGCAAAGCCGTGTGCACGGTTCGGTAGACGCCGAGCAGATCGACCTCGATCACGCGCTCGAACTGCTCGGAGTCGATCGAGCCGACCGTCCGCGCCGCCGGCGCGATCCCGGCGTTGGCGACCACGACGTCGAGCCCGCCGAACCGCGCCCCTGCCTCGAGGACCGCGGCCTCGAGCGCCTCGCGGTCGGTGACGTCGACCTTGAGCGCGACCGCGGAGCCGCCGATCGACTCCGCCGCCGCAGCGACCTCGTCGCCGTCGATGTCGGTGAGCATCACCGAGGCGCCGCGGGCGCTGAGCAGCCGCGCGCTCTCGAGCCCGATCCCGCGCGCGGCGCCGGTCACGAGCACGGACCTGCCGCCGAGGCGAAAGCTGGTCACGGCCGGGGTTGTATCGGTTCGGGTGCCGGGCTGACGACACCTGCATGCCCGTTCGAGCCGATCTGGGCTCTAAGGCTCGAACCTCGCGATGGGAGAATGGCGCACCGTGAGCCGGCATCGAGTCGCCGAGCGCGCCTCGCGCGCCGTCTACCTGACGATCGTCGCGCTGGCGATCATCGTCGCGCTCGAGGAGGCGGGGACGAATGTGCCCGCCGGGGAGGTGGTCGCCTCCACGGTGGGCGCGACGATCATCACCGCGCTCGCCGACCTCTACGCCCGCTACATCGCCCAGGCCATCCGCAGCCGCCAGCAGGTCTCCGCTCGAGAGCTTCGTGATGCGGCCGTCGACACGGCCGCCGGGGCGCTCGCGGCGCTGGTTCCCGTGGTGCCGTTCGTCTTCGCCGCGGCGGGCGCGATCGAGGACGACGCCGCGTACGACATCGCGGCGTGGCTTGGCCTCGGCGTGCTCGCCGGCTACACCCTGTTCGCCAACCGCGCCGCCGGCGTCACCGGACTGCGCGGCCTATTGACGGCTGGCGGGATCGTCCTGCTCGGGCTCGCGCTGATCGCGCTCAAGGCGCTGATCCACTAGGACCAGGGGGCGCTGACCAGGGGGCGTTGGATCTAGGCGGCCTGGCGAAAGCCTGCGAGGCCGCCGTCGGCGGCCAGCCGGCGCAGTGCCCGCGCCTCGATCTCTCTCGCGCGCGCCTGCGTGACCCCGGCCTCGCGAGCGGCATCGCGCAGCGACTTCGCCTCGCGGCCACCGGTGCCGAAGCGGGCCTGGATGATCACCCGCTCCTCGTCGCTGAGCCGCGCCAGCGCCGTCTCGACCGCCTCCTCCTGCTCGCGCTCGAGCACCTCGTCCTCGAGGTAGGTGGCGCTCTCCGCGTGCAGCTCGCCGAGCGTCGTGTCACCGTCCTCGCCGATCGGGGTGTCGAGGCTGGTCGTGACCCGAGTCAGGTCGCGCACCGCCATCACCTCGTCGAGCGGCAGCTTGGACTTGCGGGCAACCTCCTCGTCACTCGGCTCGCGGTTGAGCTCGGCGGTGAGTTCGGTCGTCACCCGCTTCACCGTCCGCTCGCGTTGGGCGATGTGGGCGGGAATCCGGACCGAGCGGCCCGTGTTGTCGAGCCCGCGCTGGATCGACTGCTTGATCCACAGGACCGCGTAGGTGGAGAACTTGTAGCCGCGGCGCCAGTCGAACTTCTCGGCCGCGCGGATCAGCCCCAGCATCGCCTCCTGGACCAGGTCGCCGATCGGCAGTCCATGGCCCTGGTAGCGGCGGGCGAACTTGATCACCAGTCGCAGGTTGGAGTTGATCAGCCGCTCCTTCGCGGCCAGGTCGCCGCGCTCGATCCGCTGCGCCAACTCGATCTCCTCGGCGCCGGTGAGCAGGGGGTAGCGCATCGCCTGATTGACGAAGAGTTGGAAGCTGTCGGTCGTCGGCTCGGCAACCGCGTGCGCTTCGCTGCGGCGCTCCTGGGCGCGCGAGGTGGCCGACGTCTGGTTTTCGTGGTCGCCGCGGTGGCGGCGCACCTGATCGCGCTGCGAAGCAGCGCCCCTCTGGCGAGGCATTGGTCCTCCTATATCCGGACTGGTCCTGGGGCCCTAACCCTGCTTCAGAAAGTATAGCGAAAATGATTGCAAGCGCAAGCACGGCTCCGGCAGGCCGGCTCGCCCAGACAAATACCCCGATTCAGGCATCGGTAACAGCACCGCGCGGGTGCCCTAGTCGTCAACGCGAACGATCTTGAACTTCTGTCGCGCGGGCGTCTGGTCGGTGACCCCGCCGACCGTCGCCCGGACCTTGAACGTGTACTTGCCCGGCTTCAGCTTGTACCTGCGCGGCGAGCTGCAGGGCGTGAACCTGGCCGGCGCCTTGCCGGCCTGCTTGCGGGGTCGCTTGAGCGCGCACTCGAAGATCGCGGCCGGGTCGGGCGAGCTGAACTTGAACTTCACCTTCGCCTTCTTGCGGCGGGTCTTGATCTTGCGCTTCGGCCCCTTGTCGATCGTCGTCTCGCCGGCGCTGCCTCCGCTGCCTCCGCCGCCGGTCGTCGGCGGCTCCACGCCGGTGACTCGAGCGACCTTGTCCTGGATCGTCGAGGGTCACCCAGAGCGTCCTGTTCGGGCCCGTGGCAATCTTGCGCGGCCCGACGTTCGCCGCTGGGAGCGAAGCCGGTCAGCGGTGTGGTCGCCCGTCCGGGCGTCAGCCGGAGCAGGTCGTTGGTCGGGACCGCGCGATCCAGTACGCCCCGTCGCTCGCCGAAACGCGACTCCGAACGGGTCCGAGGTCTGGAGCGCGGTCTGCTGGGGCGTCCCGCCGGCCGTGATCCGCCCGACGCTCATGTGGGCTATCGCCCGGGTTGGCGTACGCGACTTGGGCGCCGGGTCCCGCGGCGACGTCCTGGGGACCGCCACTCGACGGCGTATAGATCGTGACATCCGGGGTCGCCGCGGCGGTCGCGCTGATGATCCTGCGCGGTGTTGTCGGCGATCCAGATCAGGCCGTCGCTACCGGTCGCCATCCCGCGCGGCGACATGCCGGCGATCGGGTTCGAGTCGCGCTTCCTGCGGGATCGGCGGTGGTGAAGCTGATCAGTTCGTTCGCCGCCCACGACCCAGAGTTGGTTGTCGGGACCGGTGGTGATCCCGGCCCGTTGGCGATCCCGACCCATCGAAGGGGGTGCTGTTGGCTGGGTTCGCCGGGTGGGATCCGCCTCACTCCGATTGCGGTCGAGACCCAAAGGTTGCCGTCGGGCCCGACGGTGATCCCGATGACGCTGTTGGTGGTCGAGAACGGGCCCTGGACGGTGCCGTTCGGCCTGATCCGAACGACCGAGTTGCTGCTCCGTGGTCACCCACATGTTGCCGTCCGGGCCCTGGACGATCTCGTTGTTCGAGCCGACGGTCTGCCCGGCCGGGAGCGCGAACTCCCCGTTCACGGCCGGCGCCGCCGACGCCGCGGACGCGATCACGGCTGACCCGATCAACCCCAACGCTGCGCTGACCAACCGTGCCCGCACGGGCCGCAGTCTAACCCGGGGGGCCGTGTCATCCTCGACCGATGTCCGCCTACGCGCGCCTGCTTCGCATTCCGCACGTCGCCGTGTTGCTCGCGGCGACGATCGTGATCAGGCTGCCGTTCGCGATCAACGGCCTCGCGGTGATCCTCTTCCTGCGCGAGATCGGGGAGTCGTTCGCGACCGCCGGGCTCGTCGCCGGGGCGCTGGCGCTCGGAAGCGCGGTCGGGGCGCCCGCGGCGGCGCGGCTCGTCGATCGCCGCGGCGTCGGGATGCTGGTCCCGCTCGCCATCCTCCAGGCCGCGGCTGTGCTCTCGATCTGGGCGCTCGGCGCCGCTTCGGCCCCCGCCGCCGCGCTCGCCGCCGCGGGGCTGGTCGCAGGGGTGGCGTTTCCGCCCGCGGGCGCCGTCCTCCGCGCGCGCTGGCCCGAGCTGGTCTCCGACCCGACCTCGCTGCGGGCCGCGTTCGCGCTCGACTCGGTCGGGATCGAGGTCTCGTTCGTCACCGGGCCCCTGCTCACCGCTCTCGTCGTCGCACTCGCCGGGCCCGGGTTCGCGCTCGGGCTCTCGGCGGGGCTGGTGATCGTCGGCACGCTGATCTTTCTCGCCCGTCTGCCGGACACCCTGCGATCGAGATCGGCGACGCCCGAGGACCACGGGTTGCTCGGCCCGCTCGCCGACCCCGCGATCCGGATCGTGGCGCTGGCGACGCTCCCGGTCGGGTTCTGCATCGGGGCGGTCGAGGTCGCGCTGCCCGCCTTCAGCGACGCCCGCGGCACCCCGGCGCTGGCCGGCGTGCTGCTGGCGCTCTGGTCGCTGGCCAGCGGGATCGGCGGGCTCGCCTTCGGCGCCCGCCAGAGCACCCGCGGCATCGTCGAGATGTACCTGCTGATCGCGGCCCTCTTCCCGCTCGCCTGCCTGCCGCTCGCGATCGCCGACTCGCCGCTCGCGATGGGCGCCCTGGCGATGCTCGCCGGGCTACCGATCGCGCCCTTGATCGCGAGCCGCAACGAGCTCGTCGGCAAACTTGCCTCGGGTAGCGCCAGCGCCGAGTCATTCACCTGGCTGCTGACCGCGCTGGTCACCGGTCTCGCCCTCGGCTCGGCCGCCGCCGGAACCCTGGTCGAGAGCGAGGGCTGGCGGGTGGCGGTCCTCGCCGGCTGCGCGGTCGCCGCCCTCGGCGGCGCGCTCGCTTACGCTCGCCGCGGGACGCTGCGCCCGCTGCGGGCGACGGGCTGAGGGAACGGCGTCACCGACCGCCCCGTCGTGCTCAGCCGCAGCCGGTGTTGTTGCCGCAGCTCGAGCACGTGTAGCAGGAGCCGGTGCGCTGCATCATCCCGCCGCATTGCTCACAGGCGGGGCCGAGGTCGCCGCCGCCGGCGACCTTCGCCGGGACCACCGGCGGTGTGTCGGTCATCGCCTCCGCGGCTGCCACCGTCTTGCCCGGCTGGTGCACGGACTCCTCGGCGTGGCCGTTGCCGTTGCCGTGACCGTTGGTCGGGCCCGCGGTGTCGTCGCTGAAGATCGCCAGCTGGGCCTCCTTGCGGGCCCGTACGTCGGCGGTCAGGATGCCCAGGTCCTCGAGCTCGTCGAGGTCCTCGATGAAGCGGCTCGCGAGCCAGCGCATGATGTAGTCGGGCATCGACTTCGCGAACGGGATCTCGGGGTTGCCGGTGATCCCCTCCGGATCGAAGCGCATGTAGCTGAACTTCTTCACGAACACCTCGAGCGGCACCCCGTACTGGAGCCCGATCGAGATCGCGGTCGCGAACGCGTTCAGCATCCCACGCAGGGTCGAGCCCTCCTTGCCGATGTCGGTGAGGAAGATCTCGCCCACGGAGCCGTCCTCGTACTTGCCGGCGGTGATGTAGCCCTCGTGGCCGGCGATCGAGAACTTGTGGGTGATCGACTCGCGCTCGCGCGGCATCCGCCTGCGGATCGGCGCCGGCTCGGCGGCTTCATCAGCCTCGTCCTGGGCATCGGTGCGCAGCGCCTGCGCGGTCTTCGAGCCGTCGCGGTAGATCGCCAGCGCCTTGAGCCCGTGGCGGTGGCCCTCGGTGTATGCCTCGGCGATGTCGTCGATCGTCGCCGTCTGCGGGAGGTTGACCGTCTTCGAGATCGCCCCCGAGAGGAACGGCTGCGCGGCGGCCATCATCTCGATGTGGCCCATGTGCGAGATCGCCCGTTCGCCGACCGCGACATCGAACACCGGCAGGTGCTCGGCGGCCAGCTCGGGAGCACCGACGATCGTGCCGCGCTCGTTGACGTAGGCCTCGATCTGCTCGATCTGCGGCGCTGAGTAGCCGAGCGCCGCGAGCGCCATCGGCACGGTGCGGTTGACGATCGTCATCTGCCCGCCGCCGACCAGCTCCTTGAACTTGACCAGCGAAAAGTCGGGCTCGATCCCGGTCGTGTCGCAGTCCATCAGGAAGCTGATCGTCCCGGTCGGCGCGAGCACCGTCGCCTGTGCGTTGCGATAGCCGTGCTGGTCGCCGAGCTCGACCGCCTCGTCCCAGCTCCGTCGCGCGGCCTCGACCAGCTCGCCCTTGACGCCCTTGTCGCTGAGCTCGTACGAGGCGTCGCGGTGCATCCGCATGACCGAGTTGTGGGCCTCACGGTTGAGCTCGTACTCCTCGTAGGGGCCGACGGCGGCGGCGATCTCGGCCGACTTGCGATAGCCGCGCCCGGTCATCAGCGCGGTGATCGCCCCGGCGATGTTGCGCCCCTCGTCGGAGTCATAGGGCACTCCATCGCTCATCAGCAGCGCGCCCAGGTTGGCGTAGCCGAGCCCGAGCTGGCGGAAGGCGCGGGCGTTGCGCCCGATCCCCTCGGTCGGGTAGCTCGACGGCCCGACGACGATCTCCTGGGCCCAGAGGACGATGTCGACCGCGTGCTCGAACTCCGCGGTGTCGAAGGAGCCGTCGGCGCGGCGAAACTTCATCAGGTTGAGCGAGGCGAGGTTGCAGGCCGAGTCGTCGACGTGCATGTACTCGGAGCAGGGGTTGGACGCGTTGATCCGCCCGGACTCGGGACACGTGTGCCAGCGGTTGATCGTGCTGTCGTACTGGACGCCGGGGTCGGCGCAGCGCCAGGCGGCATCGGCGATCTGGTGCATCAGCTCGCGCGCCTTGACCGTCCGCGTCGTCTCGCCGCCGTTGCGCGCGATCAGGTCCCAGTCGGCGTCGGCCTCGACCGCCTCCATGAACTCGTCGCTGACCCGGACCGAGTTGTTGGCGTTCTGGTACTGGATCGAGGTGAAGCCGTCGCCGTCGATCGACATGTCGAAGCCGGCGTCGCGCAGCGCGGCGGCCTTGTTCTCCTCGGTCGCCTTGCACCAGATGAAGTCCTCGATGTCGGGGTGGTCGACGTCGAGCACGACCATCTTCGCCGCCCGGCGCGTCTTGCCGCCGGACTTGATCGTCCCCGCCCAGGCGTCCGCCCCGCGCATGAAGCTGACCGGCCCGGAGGCGAGTCCGCCCTTGGAGAGCTGCTCGACCGAGCCACGGATGTTCGAGAGGTTGATCCCCGAGCCCGAGCCGCCGCGAAAGATCATCCCCTCCTTGGTGTTCCAGTCGAGGATCGACTCGATCGTGTCCTCGACGCTGAGGATGAAGCAGGCGCTGCATTGCGGCTGCTCCTCGAAGCCGACGTTGAACCAGACCGGGCTGTTGAAGGCGGCCTTCTGGTGCAGGAGGATGTGGGTCAGCTCGGCCTCGAAGGCGTCCGCGTCCTCGTCGCCGGCGAAGTAGCCGCCGTCGCGCCCCCAGCCGGCGATCGTGCCCGCTACGCGCGAGATCATCTGTCGGACCGAGCTCTCGCGCTCCTCGGAGCCGAGCCGGCCGCGGAAGTACTTCTGGGCGACGATGTTGGTCGCGTTCTGCGACCAGCTCGCCGGGAACTCGACCCCGCGCTGCTCGAACGCGGGCGCCTCGGGGTCGCCGATCACGGCGTCGCGCAGCTCCCACTCGATCTCGTCGAAGGGATGCACGCCGGGGGTCGTGTGCCGGCGTTCACAGCGCAGTCCCCCCTGGCTCAGATCCCTCGTGCTTGCAGCGCTTTTGCCCATCCTCTCGCTCCTCTTCGACTGGCCTTGAAGTCTCTTCATCCCGCCCTGACGGGGAACGATGAACTCTCGCGAGCCTCCCGGACGGAACCCGCCGGCGCCGATTCCGCAAACTCCGCGCTCGGCGGCAGCGTTCCGAGGAACTGGAGGTAGGCGCCGCGGTCGAGCCGCGCGAGGCCCTCGAGGCAGAGCTCACCGATCCGCTCCGCTCCGAGCTCGCCGCCGCCGGACTCGATCGCCCACTCGACCCGGTCGACCAGGGCCTCGACCTGATCGGTTCCGACCTGGCGCTTGTGGGTCGCGCGCAGCAGTGCCGCGCGCAGCTTCGAGCGCTCGAAGCGCTGACGCCGGCCGTCGCGCTTGCGGATGAAGGTCGGCTCGGCCCGTCGCCGTTCGTAGGTCGTGAACCGCTGCCCGCAGGCCGGGCATTCGCGGCGCCTGCGGACCGCGGCCCCGTCGTCGGCGCGCCGGCTCTCGAGCACCTGGGTCGCGTGGTCGCAGGCGGGGCAGTCCATGGAGACCCATTCTACTAGCAGTGGCGTTCTCCTGCCCTTCCCGCACCGCTATATATAGCGCTTTGAGCGTGAACCATCGGGGTCAGCGGGAGCGAGGCGGTCGAAGCGCCGGATCGGCTACCCTCGCGGTGCCTTGACCGCGCCCGACGACGACCAGGCGACGCCGCTCGAACGCGCCGCCGAGCATCTGTCCGAGCGTCGCGATGCGGCCCTCGACCGGATGGCCGATGCCCGCGAGACGGCCGCCGACCGGGTCAGCGACGCCCGCGACGCCGCCGCCGAGCGGATGGTCGACGCCCGCGACGCCGCGGTCGAGCACGTCGCCGACGCGAGAGCCGCGGCGGCGGAGCAGATCGCCAGGGTCAAGCCCCGCCTGCGCGGCGTCTCGCACGAGTACGCCTTCTTCGCCTCCTTGCTCTTCGGCGCCGGGCTGATCGCGCTCGCCGAGGGCTTCGAAGCGACGCTCGCGGTGGCGATCTATGCGGTCAGCCTCTCGGCCCTGTTCGGGGTCAGCGCGCTCTATCACCGGGTCGACTGGAAGCGCCCGGAGGCGCGCCGCTGGATGCGCCGCCTCGACCACACGATGATCTTCTTCCTGATCGCCGGCACGGTGACCCCGTTCGCGTTGCTGGTCCTGGAGCCGCCGCTCTCGACCGCCCTGCTGATCGCGGTCTGGGCCGGAGCGGTGGCCGGCTCGATCGTCGAGCTGGTCTGGACCGGCTCGCCGAAATGGGTCTCGGCGGCGGTCTACATCGCGGTCGGGCTGATCGGCGCGATCGGCTTTCCGGCGATCCTGGTCGAGGCCGGAATCGCCGCCGGGGTGCTGATCGCCGTCGGTGGCGCGCTCTATGCCACCGGCGCGATCATCTACGCCGTCGGCCGCCCGGACCCGAGCCCGGCGGTGTTCGGCTACCACGAGATCTTTCACGTCCTGGTGATCGCCGCCGCCGCCGCCCACTTCGCGGCGATCGCGCTCTTCGCGCTCCCGGCCTGACGGCCGCGGTTCAGGCGGCCGGCGTGGCTGCCGAGGCGTGGACGCGCTTCGCCGCCTCGATCAGCTCGAGGAGCTCGCGCTCGCGGCCGCCGCGGATCAGCTCGACCGGGTCGGGCTCGCCGTTGACGATCCCCTCGAAGAACTCCTTGCGGTCGCGGTATGTGGGCAGGGTCGCTTTCGCCCAGCCGCGGGAATCGTTGAGGATCACCGCCAGGCGCGCGTAGGGCTCGCCGAACTGGTCGGCGATCTCGTGCTTCAGCCGCTTCGCCAGCGCCGGCGAGGCGCCGGCGGTGGAGATCGCGATCGCGAGCGGACCTGTGCGCACGATCGCCGGGAGGATGAAATTGCACAGCGGCGGCACGTCGACGACGTTGACCAGCATTGCCCGCCGCTCGGCCTGCTCGTAGACGGCGATGTTGACGTCGGTGTCGTCGGTGGCCGCGATCGCCAGAAAGACGCCCTCGAGGTCGGCCGGCCGGTACTCGCGCCGTTCCCATGCGATCGAGCCCTCGCGCGCGTACTGCTCGAGCTCGGCGACCGCGGTCGGGGCGACCAGGGCCACCTGACCGCCGCAGGCGAGCAGGCCCTCGACCTTCTCGAGCCCGATCTGACCCCCGCCGACGACCAGGCAGCGGCGGCCCTCGAGGCGCAGGCAGGCGACGTAAAGAGGCGTCTCCAGCATCCCCCTGACGCACGATTGGTCGCAGATCCCGAGTCGCAGCTGGCAGACGCATTCCTTGCCGGCATATGCCTGTGCGGGCATGCCGGAAGCGTATCGGGGGCGCTTCGCGCCCCGGCCGAGAGCCTGCCGGAGCCGTTAGGACCCCCTGCTACTCTCGCGCCGCGATGAGGCTGATCATCACGGAGAAGAACAACTCGGCGCGCAAGATCGCCGACATCCTCAGCGCCGGCGACGCGTCGGAGGACGCGACCTACAAGGTCCCCTTCTACACCTGGACCGACGCCGGCGACGAGCAGATGGCGGTCGGGCTCAAGGGCCACGTGATGAGCGTCGCCTTCGCCGAGGGCTATTCGAACTGGCAGGAGACCGACCTGCACGAGCTGATCGACGCCGAGCTCGTCGGCGAGCCGACCGACAAGAACGTGGTCAAGGCGGTCCGCAAGCTCGCCAAGGGCGCGGAATCGATCGTCATCGCCACCGACTACGACCGCGAGGGCGAGCTGATCGGGCTCGAGGCGCTCCAGCAGGTGCTCGAGGTGAACCCGGCAGTCGCCGAGACGGCACTCGTCGCCGACTCCGCCGGGGACGCTCGCCAGATCCTCGCGGAGCGCCCGCCGATCGCTCGGGCCCGCTACTCCGCCCTGACCAAGGACGAGATCGAGCGCGCCTTCTCGAACCTCGACCGGTTCTCGTACGACCTCGCCTACGCCGGTGCCGCGCGCCAGGACATCGACCTGATCTGGGGCGCGACCCTGACCCGCGCGGTGTCGCTCGCGACCCGCCGCTTCGGATCCAACTTCCTCTCCGTCGGCCGCGTGCAGAGCCCGACCCTGGCGCTGATCGTCGAGCGCGAGCTCGAGCGCCGCGCCCACGTGCGGAAGCCATATTGGGAGCTGTTGGCGAAGTTCGCCCACCCCGACGGCTCGTTCGAGGCCCACCACGCGACCGACAAGTTCTGGGATCGCGCCGAGGCCGACGCGGCGCTGGCCGCCACCGCGAGCCCCGGAGTGGTGAAGGAGGTCTCGTCCCGCCGCAACACTCGCAAGCCGCCGACCCCGCTCAACACGACCGCCTTCACCACCGACGCCTCGAGCCGGCTCGGGATCACCCCGGCGGCGGCGATGCGGATCGCCGAGGACCTCTACATGGACGGCTTCATCTCCTACCCGCGGACCGACAACACCGTCTACCCGCCATCGTTGAACACCCGCGAGCTGGTCGTCTCGCTGGCCCGGATCCCCGACTTCGCCGCCGCCGCCTCGCTGCTCGACGGCAAGCTCTCCCCGACTCGGGGCAAGAAGGAGACCACCGACCACCCGCCGATCCACCCGGCCCAGGCGGTCTACCCGAACGCGCTCGAGGGCCCCAAGCGCCGGGTCTACGAGCTCGTCGTGCGCCGCTTCCTCGCCACCTTCGCGCCGCCGATGATCACCGAGTCCACCCGCGCCGACATCGACGCGGGCTCGGAGACCTATTTCGTCCGCGGCTCAGTCGTCGTCGACCCCGGCTACGCCGCGATCTACACCTACGCGCGCTCGGCTGACGAGGAGATCCCGAAGCTCGAGCAGGGCCAGAGCCTCGAGCTCGCCGGCAAGCCGTGGATCGTCGACAAGGAGACCCAGCCACCGGCGCGGATCAGCCAGGGCAAGCTGATTGAGCTGATGGAGGAGCGCGGCCTGGGAACCAAGGCGACCCGCGCCGACATCATCCAGAAGCTCTACGACCGCGGCTACGTGTTCTCGAACCCGCCCGAGCCGTCGGAGACCGGGATCGCGATGTACAAGGCCTTCCACGAGTACGTGCCGCGGATGGCGACCCCCGAGATGACCGCCGAGCTCGAGCGCGATATGGACGAGATCGCGAGCGGCGAGATCTCCAAGGACGAGGTGCTGCGGATCAGCCGCGAGATGCTGCATTCGACGACCTCCGACCTCGAGACCAAGCGCGAGGACCTGGCAAAGCAGATCTGGGCGGGGATGGACGAGGACAAGTTTCTCGGCCCGTGCAAGGTCTGCGAGCAGGAGGGTCGGGCGCGCGCCGACGGCGGACCGAACCGGCTGCGGATCATCGACCTCAAGGGCGGCAAGCGGATGTACGGCTGCGAGGGCTGGAACCGCGACGATCCCGAGGCCCCCGACTCGTGTCGGGTCAGCGGCCCGCTGCCGGGGCGCTTCTTCGAGCTCTGGCGGCTCGAGGAGCGCTGCTCGGTGTGCGACGAGCGCCCACGGCTGACGGTCAAGAAGCGTGGCCCCGGGCGGCCCTGGAAGCTGTGCCTGAACGACGACTGCCCGACGATGGTCGAGATGCGCGAGAAGCGGGCCGAGCGCGAGGCCGCCAAGCAGGCTCGCGAGGAGGCGAAGGCGGCGGCCAACGGCGATCGGGCCGACGGCGCGGATGAGCCGTCAGGCGAGGCGGCGGCGCCCGCGGAGGCGACGCGGCCCAACGGCGGGCGCCGGCGGGTGCCGCGCAAGAAACCCGACCCCGGCACCGCGCGCACCAAGCGCGCCCGCTCGAGCAGCAAGCGCTGAGGTGTTCATCACCCTCGAGGGCATCGACCGCTCCGGGAAGACCACCCAGGCGGCGATGCTCGCCGAGGCGCTCGGCGAGCCGGCGCTGCTGCTGCGCGAGCCCGGCGGCACGGTGGCCGGGGAGCGGGTCCGCGAGCTGCTCAAGGACGCCTCGATCGAGCTCGACCCGAGGGCGGAGCTGCTGCTCTTCTGCGCCGCCCGGGCCGAGCTCTGCGCGCGGGTGATCGCGCCGGCGCTCGAGCACGGAGTCGATGTCGTCTGCGACCGATTCATCGACTCGACCGTCGCCTACCAGGGGATCGCCCGCGGGCTCGGGGCCGAGACCGTCGAGAGCCTGAACGCGCTCGCGGTCGACGGCTGCGTGCCGAATCTGACCGTGCTCTTGCGGATCGACCCCGAGCTCGCCGAGCGACGCGGCCAGCTCCGGCTCGCCGCCGGCGACCGTGACGGCAGCGACCGCTTCGAGGGCGAGGGGGTCGAGCTCCAGCGCCGGGTCGCCGACGCCTACGACGAGCTCGCCCGGCGCAACCCCGAGCGGATCGAGGTCCTCGACGCGACCGCGGAGGCCGAGCAGGTGCACGCCCGGCTGCTCGAGCTCGTCGAGGCGCACCGGTGAGCGCCGCCGCCGCGCCGGCGCGGATCCCCGCCGCGATCGAGAGCGCGACCGCCGAACAACCGGCGGCCGCGCTCGCGCTTGCCGTCGCGGTGGCCGATCCCTTCCATGCCTACCTGCTCGTCGGCCCGTCCGGCGCCGGCAAGCGCGCCGCCGCCCGCGCGCTCGCCGCCGAGCTGCTCGCCTCCGGCGCGCCCGACCCCGACGAGGCACGCCGGCGTGCGCTCGCCGATCCCTCTCCGCACCCGGACCTGGTTTGGCTGCGCCCGCCGGGGATCCAGCACCTGGTCGAGGAGGTCCGCGAGCGAGTGATCGGGCAGGCGCACTACCGGCCGTTCGAGGGCGACCGGCGGGTGTTCGTGATCGAGGCCGCCGACGCGATGGCCGAGGAGAGCCAGAACGCTCTCCTGAAGACGCTCGAAGAGCCACCCCGGTTCGCGCACCTGATCCTGATCAGTGCCGAGCCCGAGGCGTTGCTGGAGACGGTTCGCTCGCGCTGCCGACCGGTCGTCTTCTCGCGGCTCGGCCCCGACGCGGTCGAGGCCCGACTCGACCCCGGAGCCGATCCCGCCGAGCGCCGCGCGGTCGCGCGGCTCGCCGACGGAGACCCCGACCGGGCGGCGTTCCTGCTCGCCGAGCAGGGCAGGGCCCTGCGGGCCGCGGCCGAGGGGCTCGCCGGCGCCGCGCGCTCGGGCGAGCTCGCCGGTGCGCCGTGGGCCACGCTGGTTGAGGCGGCCGAGGCCGCGGGAGAGCGCGAGGCCGAACGAGTCCGTGAGCGCGCCGCCGAGGCCGAGGCCGAGGCCGCCGAGCGCGAGGGCCAGGCTGCCCGCAAGCGGGCCCGCGAGGCCGAGGACGGAGCCAGACGCCGCGGGCGCCAGGTCCGCACCCAGACCCTCGACTTGGGCCTCGGGTTGCTCTGCGCCTGGCTGCGCGACCTGGCGGCGGTCGGCGACGGGGCGGGCGAGCTGCTGCTCAGCTGCGACCGGCGCGCGGAGCTCGAGGATCAGGCGACGGGACTCGACCCCCGGCGCGCCCGGCGCGCCGCCGAGCTGGTCATGGACACGCGCCGCCGCCTGCAGGTAAACGTCTCCGAGCCGCTGGCGCTCGAGGCCCTCGCCTACCGGCTCGAGTTCCTGCTCGATTCGTGACCCGACCCCGGGAGTGCCCCGGCCGTTAGCTTCCCGGGCTGTGGACGCGGTGAGGCGATCGGCATCGGCGGTCGCGGTCGCGGTCGCGGTGGCGCTCGCGACTCCCGCCGCGGCATCGGCCGACTGCGCGATCGCCGGGGCTGCCGATCCGACGATGGACACGTCCGAGGAGTTCGCCGGGGCGTTCTCCGCCTCGCGGCAGGGCGCCTACGTGCAGATCCCCTTCGACGTCCCCGACGCCAGCACCGCGATCAGGGTCCGCTATTGCTTCGATCAGCCGCCCGGCGGTTCGGGCAACACGCTCGACATCGGCGTCTTCGAGCCTCGCCCGGCCGGGCAGGCGGGCTGGGGGATGGCCGAGCGGCGCGGCTGGAGCGGGAGCGCGGTCCGCGATCTCGCGATCGCCGTCGACGGGTTCACGGACGCGACCACATACGAGTCCTCGAGGAAGGCCTACGTGAGCGGTTCTACCACCCGCGCCTACCAGCCGGGACCGATCCCGGCCGGCAAGTGGGCGGTCGAGCTCGGGCTCGCCTCGATCGTCGGCCCCCCGGTCGACCCCGACGGAGTCGCCTGGCGAGTGCGGGTGGAGACGAGCGATGACCCGTCGTGGTCGAATGATCCCTACTCGCGGGCGCCCTACGACAGCTCGCCCGCGAACCAGAGCCCGGGTTGGTACGCGGGCGACCTGCACGCCCACGGCGAGCAGGAGCCTGGCAACGCCCTGGTGCGTGACTCGCTCGACTACGCCTTCCGGCCGCTCGCCCAGGGCGGCGCCGGGCTCGACTTCATCACCGTCGTCGACCACAACAACGATGTCTTCGCCGGCGAGGCGGGGCGCTATCAGCCCGACTATCCCGGCAGGCTGATCATCCCAGGCACCGAGGTGACGACCTACACCGGCCACCACAACGAGCATGGGTCGAGCGCCTTCGCCGACTACCGCGGCGGGCCGGTGTACCGACTCGAGCCCGGGCCTCCCGCGACCCTGGTCAGGACCCAGGATGCGGTCGTCCCGGCGAGCCAGTTCGCGCTCATCGGCGCCGCCGACGGCTGGACCCAGATCAACCACCCGACGATCTTTCCCGACGCCCCGACCCTCTGCCGCGGCTGCCCCTGGGACTACACGGCGGCCGAGACCGACTTCGGGCTCGTCGACTCGATCGAGATCCAGACCGGCCCCGCCGAGCTGGGGACGGCGGTCAACCCGTTCACCGAGACGGCGATCGCCTTCTACGAGGAGGCGCTCGCGAGCGGCGCGCACGTCGCCGCGGTCGGATCGAGCGACTCCCACCAGGCCGACCAGTTCTCGGTCACTTCGGCTCCGATCGGCCGGGCATCGACCGTGGTCTACGCGGAGCAGCTCTCGAAGGCGGCGATCGAGCAGGGGATTCGCGAGGACCACACCTACGTCAAGGTGTACGGCGGCGACGGGCCCGACGTCCGGCTCACCGCCCGCTCGCCGGGCGCCCCCGCGGTGATCATCGGCGACTCGCTGAGCGGCCCGGTCGCGAAGCTCAAGGCCCGGGTCGTCGGCGCCGGACCGAGCGCCGCCCGCCCGGGGCCGCACGAGCTCAGGCTGTTGCGCGACGGGACCGTGATCCAGACCGTGCCGATCGCCGCGGATGAGCTCGTCCACGCCTTCGAGGTCACCGCCTCCGGCCGCTACTCGCTCGAGGTCGTCCGCAAGGCCTCCGGCGGTGACCGGGTCGAGGTCTACTCGAGCCCGATCTGGTTCGAGCGGATCGAGCCGTCGAACGAATTCCGATTCGGAAAGCTGCGGCGCAAGCCCAACGGAGCCGCGAAGCTCACGGTCAAGATTCCGGGCCCGGGCCGCATCTCGCTCGCCGGCAAGGGGCTGAAGACGGACCGGCGCGAGCCGAACCGGGCCGGCAGCTTCAAGCTCTCGTTGCGTCCCAAGGGCTCGCTCAAGCGCAAGCTCACCGACCGGGGACGTGCCCGGATCAAGGTGAAGGTCGCCTATCGCCCCGACTACGGCACCCGCAACGATCGCCGGAAGCGCCTGAAGCTGATCCGCAGCCGCTGAACGGGCCGGGATAATCCGGCCATGGAGCCGCTTCGCTCGGTCCGCAGACGGCCATTCGGCGTCCGCCTCTACCTCGCGGTCGCTTTCGCGGCGGTCGCCCTGATCACCGCCGGGCTCGCCTACCTGCTGGTTAGCGACACCGGCGAGCAGGCAGCCGACGACGAGCTGACCCAGATCGCGATCGGGCGCACGGTCAACCTCGCCGACGAGATCGGCAACCGGCCGCGCAAGGACGCGCCGACGACCCTCGCCGGGATCACCGAGGAGGGCTACTCGGCCTGGGTCTTCAACGAGGACGGCAGCCTCGGCACGACCAGGGTCGCGCAGGGGTTCGACCTCGGCTCGGTCGAGGGCCGGCGCGACGCGGTCCGCGCCTCGCTGATCGGCACCCGGTACGTCGAGCAGCTCCCCGACGGGGCGACGATCGTCTCGGTCCCGATCTTCCGCGAGGGCACGATCGACGGCGCGATCCTCGGGCGCGCGGTGCCGTCGCCGCAGGTGGTGGGCGCGATCGAGGAGTCACAAGGTGACCGCCTGACGGCGCTCGGGGTTGCGGTGCTGGTCGCGATCCTGGTCTCGTTCCTGATCGCCAGCGCGATCACCTCGCGGATCAAGCGGCTCGCCGACAGCGCCGCGCGGATCAGCGCCGGCGAGCTCGACGAGCCGCTCGAGGGCGCCGGCGGGCGCGATGAGATCACCGACCTCGGCCGGGCGCTGGAGCGGATGCGCGGCGCCCTGCGCCAGACCTTCAGCGCCCTGCGCGAGGAGCGCGACCGGCTCTCGGCGATCCTCGAGGCGCTCGGCGAGGCGGTGATGGTCGTCCTCCCCGACGGCGAGATCGTGTTCACGAACGCCGCCGCCGCGGACCTGATCGGCGAGGACGGGCGGGCGATCCCGGCGCTGGTGCCGTGGTTTCGGCGCGCCGACCGGCGAGCCGTGGTCGAGAACGACGCGCTCCGGGTCGGCGACCGCGTCTACAGCCTCAGCGCGCGCCGGCTGCCGGCCGAGAACGCCGTCCTCGCGGTGGTCCGCGACCGCACCGAGGAGCTGCGCCGCGAGCTCGCCGAGCGCGAGTTCGTCTCCAACGCTGCGCACGAGCTGCGCAACCCGATCGCCGGCATCTCGGGCTCGGTCGAGGTCCTGCGCGCCGGCGCCAAGGACGACCCCGAGGCCCGCGAGCACTTCCTCTCCCGGCTCTCCGACGATGCGGAGCGGATCAGCCGGCTGACCGAGTCGTTGCTCACCCTGGCGCGGATGGAGGCGGTGGGCGAGGGCGGGACCGAGGCGCTCGACGTGGCGATCGTGGTCGAGGAGGCGACCGAGGCGGTGGCCGCTCCGGAGGGGATCGACGTCGAGGTCGAGTTCGCCCCCGATGTGGTCGCGCAGGGTGACCGGGTGCTGCTGCGCCAGGTGCTGATCGGGCTGCTCACGAACGCGTTCAAGAACACCGAGGCGCCCGGCAGGGTCACGGTCGGCGCGCAGCGCGACCCGTCGGGCGAGGTGACGATCCGGGTCCGAGACAGCGGCAGCGGGATCTCCCCGGATGAGGTCAACCGGATCTTCGAGCGCTTCTACCGTGGCTCGGGCTCGCTCGAGCAGGAGGGCTTCGGGCTCGGCCTCTCGATCGCACGGCGGATGGTCGACGTGATGGGAGGTGAGATCGGAGTCGAGTCGGTCGAGGGGCAGGGGAGCACGTTCTGGGTCCGGCTGCGCGCGGCACGGCCGGCGACGACCCCGGTAGCGTGACGGCCGTGAGCGACCGCATCCTGGTGGCCGACGACGAGCCCAGCGTCCGTGACGCGGTCGGCTACGCGCTTTCCCAGGAGGGCTTCGAGGTCACCGTCGCGATCGACGGCGACGACGCGGACGGCAAGCTCGGCGGAACCGAGCCCGGCTACGACCTGCTGATCCTCGACATCATGATGCCGGGGCGCAGCGGGCTCGACATCTGCCGCGACGTTCGCGCCCGCAGCCCGGTGCCGATCATCCTCCTGACCGCCAAGGACGCCGAGGTCGACAAGGTGGTCGGGCTCGAGGTCGGCGCCGATGACTACGTCACCAAGCCGTTCTCCGTCCGCGAGCTGATCGGCCGCGTGCGGGCGCAGTTGCGCCGCCGCGACCTCGACCGCACCAGCACGGTCACCGAGGCGAAGCGGATCGATGCCGGGCCGGTGCGGATCGACCTCGCCCGCCACCTCGTCTCGATCCGCGGCGAGCCGGTGAACCTGACCCGTTCCGAGTTCCAGGTCCTGCGCTTGCTCGCCGAGCGCCCGGGCCAGGTCTTCAGCCGGCTCGAGATCATGGAGGAGCTCTGGCAGAGCGAGTTCTCCGGCGATGTTCGCGCCTGCGATGTCCACATCTCGAACCTGCGGCAGAAGGTCGAGCGCGACCCCCAGGAGCCCGAGCTGGTGCTGACCGTGCGCGGGGTCGGCTACAAGCTCGCCGAGGGCTGAGCGGCCGCCTTCGTCCGCCCTCCAGGCGACGCCTACAATCGTCGGCCCGGCCGGCGTAGCTCAGTTGGTAGAGCACTTCACTCGTAATGAAGGGGTCAGCGGTTCGAGTCCGCTCGCCGGCTTGCGATGCCGCCTCCGCCGCTCTCCGTCGTCGTCGTCACCCACGACTCGCGCGAAGCGGTCGCCAGCACCCTTCCGGCACTGGTCGGGCAGCTCCGCGACGACGACGAGCTGATCGTCGTCGACAACGGCTCGACCGACGGCACCCCGGAGCTGGCCGCCGAGCTCGCCCCCGGCGCGATCGTGCTCCGGACCGCCGCCAACCCGGGCTTCGCCGCCGCCTGCAATCGCGGGGCCGGGGCGGCGACCGGCGAGCTGCTCTGCCTGCTCAACCCCGACGCCGTCCCGCAGCCGGGCTGGCGGGAGGCAATCGAGCGACCGCTGGTCGACGGCCGCGGTTGGTCGGCGTGGCAGGCGCTGGTCACCGCCGACGGTGGAGGGACGATCAATACCCGGGGCGGCGTCGTCCACTTCACCGGCATCTCCTGGGCCGGGGGTGCCGGCGAGTCGCTGTCCGCCTCCGGTCCGGCCCTCGAGCCCGAGCCCGGCTTCGTCTCCGGCGCCTGCCTGGCGATTCCCCGCGGCCTCTATGCGGAGCTGGGTGGGATGCCGGAGAGCTTCTTCCTCTACCACGAGGACGTCGACCTCTCGCTGCGGGCCCGGCTCGCCGGCGGCCGGCTCGGGGTCGTGCCGGACGCCCGTGTCGATCACGACTACGAGTTCGCCAAGGGGCAGAGCAAGTGGCTCTACCTCGAGCGCAATCGCTGGGCGACGGTGATCCGCACCTACCCGGGGGCCCTGCTGGCGCTGGTCGCGCCTGCGCTCGCGGCAACCGAGCTGGCGCTGGTCGTCGTCGCTGCGGCGGGCGGCTGGTTGCCGCAGAAGCTGCGCGCCTGGGGCGAGACGCTGGTGGCGCTGCCGCGTCTACTCGGAGAGCGGCGCGCGATCCAGGCCCGGCGGCGGGTCCGCAGCGGCGAGTTCGCGCGCGGGCTCAGGGCCGAGCTCGACTCGCCCTACCTCGGCGCCGCCGGGGGCTCGCCGGCGCTAGGCCTCGTCCTGCGGGGCTATTGGACGCTCGTGCTCGCCCTGCTCGGCGACCGCTGAGCTTCCATTGGCGCCGGCGAGCTCGCCGCGGGCGGCGCGCAGCTCCTGGTCGAGCCGCGCCGACTCCTGGGCGAGGACCTTGGTCTCCTCGGAGAGGCGCGAGGTCGCGACCGAGAAGTTGAGCAGGAGCAGGAAGGCGACGCCGAAGGCGAGGATGAAGATCGCGTTCGCGGGCAGCTCGATCCCCATCGCGTCGGCGATCACGTCGAGGCCGTCGGTCCAGATCGCGAGCACCAGCAGGGCGACGGCGGCCGAGAGCCAGAGCAGCGCGTAGCGCTCGGCGAGCTTGCGGCGCCGGACCAGGTCGAGGATCAAGAGCAGGATCGCGACCGTTGCGATCAGCGCGATCACCTGGGCCCGGGTCTCGATCGCCGTGTCGTCGCCCTCGTCGACCGCCTGCCGTGCCGGCCCGACCGTGAGGCCGGAATAGCTGATCTGATCGAGCGCCTCGCCGCCCCCGCTCGGGATCACGGTGGTCTGCTGCACTCCCGCCCCGCGGAGCACGTTCTGCTGCTCGATCAGGGTGTCGCCGTTGACCAGCAGGTACTCGCCGGCCGGGATCTCGATCGTGTCGCCCGGCCCGGCCTCGAGGATCGTCTCGCCCAGCGATCCGGCTCCCTCGTCGGCGGTGCTGGTCACCTCGAGCGTCGCGGCCGTCGCCGGGCCCGCGAGGGCCAGGGCGGCGAGGGCGGCGAGCCCGAGCGCGAGCAGGCCGCGGGCTGCGTTCATGCCTCGGCCGCCTCGACCGGCGTCTCCCGGCGGCGAAACAGGCCGACGAACAGGGCGAGCAGCACCTTGAGCATGTAGTAGGCGCTGCGCGGGTAGTCGATCGAGCTCTGGCCGAACCCGCGCGCGTTCATCTTCACGTGCACCTCGTGGATCCGGAGCCGGTTCGCGTGCAGCATCAGCAGCGCCTCGACCTCGGGGTAGTCGTGCGGGTAGTCGCGGGCGAAGAGCTCGATCGCGCGCCGGTTCGTCATCCGGAAGCCCGAGGTCGGGTCGGTGATCTTCTGGCGTGTGATCGCCGACAGCACCACCGAGAAGACCATGTTGCCGAGCCGGCGGCCGAGCGGGACCCTGTAGCCGGGGTCGCCCCGGAAGCGGCTGCCGTAGACCATGTCCGCCTGCTCACCCTCGGTGTGCAGGGCGGCGACCATCGTGGGCAGGTACTCGGGCTTGTGCTGCCCGTCGCCGTCGACCTGGGCCGCGACCTGATACCCGTTGCGCAACGCGTACTTGAAGCCGGACTGCACAGCGCCGCCGATCCCGAGGTTGTAGGGGTGGCGGATCACCGCCGCGCCCTCGGCCGCGGCCTCGGCCGCGGTCTCGTCGATCGAGCCGTCGTCGATCACGACCACGTCGAAGTCCGGGGCGGCGCGGTGGATGTCGCGCACCACGCGCGCCACCATCCCCGCCTCGTTGTAGGCGGGAACGATCGCCAGCTTGCGCAGTTCGTCGCTCTCGGGCATCGGCGGTGCCGCCCAGGGTAGACGGGCCAGACGACAGGCGGTCGATCTACGGTCCGTCGGTCTTGGAACCGGGGTCGGCGGCCGCCCGGCCTGCCGCATCGGTCGCCCGCGCCACGGCCTCGACCGGAGTCTGGCCCAACTCGCCGGCCAGGACCACGATGTGCTGGGCCTGACAGCCGGCGATCTCGGCGCTGGTCGTGGTCAGGTCGACGCTCTCCACCTCCGCTCCCGCGGTCGCGTAGAAGGCGAGCTGCCTCGACTCGAGCGCGAGCAGGTAGTCGGCGTACCGGGCCGACCGGCCGAGCTTGTCGAGCTCGTCGAGCCGCTCGGTGAGATCGCTCGCTACCTCCTCGCTCAGTCCCTCGACATCCTCGAAGGCGCCGCTGTCGGTGGTCGAGTCGGGGGCCGGGGGGAGATCGAAGCCGAGCGAGTCGAGCGCCGCCCGCAGCGCCGTCGCGTGCGCCTGCTCCTGGTCGCGAAAGGCCTCCATCCTCGCGCGCAGCTTCGGCTCGCCCTCGCGTGCCGCCGTCTCGTAGGCGAGCACCGCGAGCTGCTCGAGCGAGATCGCCTCGACCAGGAAGTCGCGCAGGTCCTCATCGGCCGTGCTCTGCGCGGCGGCGAGCGCCGGGCTCGCGAGGCCGGCCGCGGCCACGGCGCCGGCCCCGAGCGCAGCGTTGCGCAGCGCCTCACGGCGACTCTGCACGAGCTCGCTCATCCGTCCGCTTGCGTGGTCGTCGTCTCGCCGGCGTCGTCGTTGGCCTCGACGGCGACGTTCGGCTCCTCGGCGCCCCCGGTGACGAACGCTTGCGGGGCCGGATCGGCACCGTCGAGCTCGGCCAATGCCGCCTGCTCCGCCGCGACCGCGGCCAGGAACTCGATCATCTCCCGCCGCAGCTCGGCGGTGGAGAGTGGCCCCGCGGCGTCGCGGTAGGCGGAGATCGCGGCGTTCGCCTGCTCGTCCGGGTCGCTCGAGCCCGATCCCTGCGCATCCGCCGACTGGCCACCCGCCTGCTCGAGCAGGCGCTCGAGCTGGGCGGACCGCTGCTCGGAGGCGGCGCCGAAGGCGCGGTCGACGCCGCCGTCGCCGGAAGCGTAGGCGGCGCCGAGCGCGGTTTCGGCCGCGAGCGCCGCGCTCAGCGGCGCCGCGTCGTCGCTTTCGTCGCGCTCGCTTGTCTCGCCCCCGCAGGCGCCCAGCACGGCTCCGGCCGCGCCGGTGCCGCCGAGGACGAAGAGGCCGCGGCGCGAGACGGTTCGCATTCGCGGCACCCTACCGGGGCCCGATGGCCGCGAACGCCGACAAGCTCGCCGCACTCGCCGAACGGGTGACCGCCTGCCGACGGTGCGAGCGACTGGTCGACTGGCGCGAGCAGGTGGCCGCCGATCCGCCGCGTCGCTTTCGCGGTCAGCGGTACTGGGCGCGGCCGGTCCCCGGCTTCGGCGACCCCGAGGCGCGAATCGCGATCGTCGGCCTGGCGCCGGCGGCGCATGGCGCCAACCGGACCGGCCGCATGTTCACCGGCGACCGCTCGGGGGAGTGGCTGTTCGCGGCGCTTCACCGCGCCGGGCTCGCCAGCCGGCCCCAGTCGCAAGATCGCGCGGACGGCCTGCGCTTGCGCGGCGCCTACGTGACCGCGGTCGTGCGCTGCGCGCCGCCGGCCAACCGGCCGACGCCCGGCGAGCGCGATACCTGCCTTCCCTATCTGGTCGAGGAGCTGGCGCTGCTCGCCGAGGTCCGGGTCCTGGTCGCGCTCGGCGCCTTCGCTTGGCAGGGGGCGCTGCGCGGGACGAGCGGACTCGGGCATCCGCTCCCGAGCCCACGGCCGCGCTTCGGTCATCGCGCCGAGGCGGAGATCGGCCCCTTCGCCCTGCTCGGGTCGTATCACCCCTCGCAGCAGAACACGTTCACCGGCAAGCTCACCGCGGCGATGCTCGACGACGTCTTCGCCCGCGCGATCGAGCTGAGCCAGGGTTGATACTGGTGATCGGTGTTCCCGGTCAACGTCCCGAACGTGCTCACCGTGCTGCGGATCCTCGCGGTCCCGGTGCTGGTCGTGGCGCTGCTCGACGAGACCCCGGACGGCGACGTGATCGCGGCGGCGGTTTTCGCGCTCGCCGCCCTCACCGATGGCCTCGACGGCTACATCGCCCGGCGCCGGCGCCAGGTGACCACGTTCGGGAAGCTGATGGACCCGCTCGCCGACAAGCTGCTGGTGATCGCGGCGCTGGTCTCGCTGGTCTCGCTCGACCGGCTCGCGGCCTGGGTCGCGATGGTGATCATCGCCCGCGAGCTCGCCGTCACCGGGCTGCGCACGCTCGCCGCCGAGCGCGGCATGGTGATCGCCGCGAGCTGGATGGGCAAGCTGAAGACGCTGCTTCAGATCGCGGCGATCTTCGCCCTGATCGCCTTCGACCCCTCCCCGGTCTGGGCCGACGTGCTGCTCTATCTGGCGGTGGCGATGACGGTGATCTCGGGCGTCGACTACTTCCTCGGCGTCCGACGTCGCTTCGGACAGCACGGCGCCGAGCGCACCGCGCGCTCGACCAGCCCTTCCTAGGCCTCAGAGGCCGAGGCCTCGGCTTCGCCGCAGGGAGCCTCGAGCCACTCGCGCATCGTCGTGTGGTGGCGCGAGCGCTCGCCGCTTCGCAGCTCCTCGATGATCTCGCCGAGCCGTCCGGAGCGCTCGGCGACGACCGAGTGACGATGGATCGTCTCCAGATTCTCCTGGCGCGCGTGCACGAACCCGCCGTCGCCGAGGGCCGGGTAGGTCTCGGCGACGCGGCGGATCATCTCCCGCACGCAGTCCTCGACGAAGCGGGGATGCATGTGCGCCTTCTCCACTACTGCGCGCTCGTCGGAGCGCTTCATCAGCTCATAGATCTCCGAGCTCATCGACTGCTCGACGATGTGGAGCAGATCGCGCGCGTCGACGGTTGCCTCGACTCCCTCGGGTCGGCCGATGTGCAGCGAGCCGATCCCGCGCTGGTTGTGGGTCGCGACCGGGACCCGGTCGAGGATCCGCTCGATCTCGTCGGCGTCGAAGCCATCCTCGGCGAGGCGCTCGCGGGCGCCCCCGGCGACCAGCTCCTGCGCGCACGGGCAGGCGGTCATCCCCTGGGCCTCGATCCCGGTCAGCGTCCGGGTCCCGCGCTCGGAGACGACCGCGGTCCCGAGCAGGGTGTAGATCTCCTGCGTCTCGAGGCCGGAGACCGGGGTCGGCACCGTCTCGGGATAGCGGGCGGCGATCCGGACCTCGGCCCGCATCCCCTGCTGGCGTTCGCGCACGTGCTCGGCGATATGGGCGGCGAGGCCCTCGGCCTTCAGCGACTCGCCCAACACCACCTCGTCGATCGCCTCGTTGATGATCTCCTCGAAGCGCGACATGTGGACGCCGGCCTGGCGCGGGTGCAGGTCGACGAAGCACTCGAGCTCGGCGAAGTAGAGGTCGCCGGCGCGGCGGTCGCCGTCGCTGGTGACTTCGGGGTCGCCGTTGCCGCAGACGCGGATCACCTTCTCAACCCCGCGGACCCCGACCCGGGTCAGGCTGACCTCGGTGGCCGGGCGTCGGGCCTGCACGTCCGCAGCCGCAGCCGGAATCGATCGGCTCTCGATCGTGGCCATTGCCTAAGAGTAGGGATCGGTCCCCGCCGTCCTATACTTCGCCCGCCCGGTGAGAGGAGAGGACGGGCGGATGGCTGAGAAGCCGGATGTTCTTCTAGCGGATAACGGGGGTGGTCCGGCGGCGGCCGGCGGTCGGCCCGAGCTCGCCCATGACGAGGCGGCGCTCCCCGACTCCGAGGACCTGCGAGCGCTAATCGTCCAGGGGCGCGAGCGCGGCTATCTGACCTTCGAGCAGATCTCCGGCGCGCTCGAGGAGATTGAGGTCACCAAGGAGCAGGTCCACGGCCTGCACGCCTACCTGATCGAGCACGGGGTCGACGTGATCGCCGAGGACGGCCTCACGGCCTACAAGGAGGCCAAGGGCGAGCAGCCGGGGCAGCAGAAGAAGCCCGAGCTCGACCTGACCGTCGAGCCCAGCCTCGACTCGCTGCGCCTTTACCTGCGCTCGATCGGCCGGGTCGAGCTGCTCACCGCCGACCAGGAGATCGCGCTGGCGAAGGCGATCGAGCGTGGCGACATGGCCGCCAAGCGCCACATGGTCGAGGCCAACCTGCGACTGGTGGTCTCGATCGCGAAGGGATACCTGGGGCGCGGGCTGAGCTTCCTCGACCTGATCCAGGAGGGCTCGCTGGGCCTGATCCGGGCGGTGGAGAAGTTCGACCATCGGCGCGGCTACAAGTTCTCCACCTACGCGACCTGGTGGATCCGCCAGGCGGTCACGCGGGCGATCGCCGACAAGGCGCGGACGATCCGGATCCCGGTCCACATGGTCGAGAAGCTGAACCGGGTCGGACACGTCGAGCGCCAGCTCGTGCAGCGGCTCGGTCGGGAGCCGGCGCCGCAGGAGATCGCCGCCGAGCTCAACCTCACGGTGCGCGAGGTTCGCGACATCCTCCGGGTCGCGCAGATGCCGGTCTCGCTCGAGAAGCCGGTCGGCGACGAGGACGAGTCCGAGCTCGGCGACTTCGTCGCCGACGAAGCGACCGAGGAGCCGTTCGAGACCGCGACCGAGAACCTGCAGCGCGAGGACATTCAGCGCGCGCTCGACGCGCTGCCCGAGCGCGAGCGGCAGGTGATCGAGCTGCGCTACGGCCTCCGCGGGCACGAACCTCTGACTCTGGAGGAGGTCGGGCGCGCGTTCGGGGTCACCCGCGAGCGGATCCGCCAGATCGAAAACAACACGCTGAAGAAGCTGAAGCAGCTCCCGGAGGCCCAGCGGCTGCGTGAGCTGGCCTAGGACGGCCCATCGGCGGGACAGATGCGCTAGAGGATCACCCGTCCGGGACCATCGGCCGTGAAGCGCACACGAGTGGGGGAGGTGGGAATCGAACCCACTCAGGCGTAGCCACCGATTTTACAGACCGGCCCGGCTCTCCTACTCCGGCGCTCCCCCGGGGCTGGGCGCGCCGATTGTAGAAGAGCCGACTGCGGGCTCATAGACCAGATCGAGGATCGGCTGGCCCCGCTCGACCTCGAACTCGGAGTACTTGACACCGCCGAGCGTGACCCGCTCACGCCTTCCATCGCCGATGCCGGGATCAGCCAGTCGTCCATCACCGACGAGGATGAAGACGTAGTCCACCCCGAGCAGGATCGAAGTGTTTCGCGACACCGTTACTCGCGCCCGTGGTGGACGAGGCGGGAGAGGATCACCTGCGAGCTGGTGCGCTCGACCAGCCCGGTGCGCTGGAGGCCGATGATCAGCCGCTCGAGGTCGGCGTTGTCCTCGGTCCGCACCCGTGCGATCGCGTCCGCGTCGCCGGTCACGCTCCACGCCTCGACCACCTCGGGATGGTCGCGCAGCGTCCGCGTCACCTCGGCGAGCGTCGTCCCCGGCCTGTAATAGAGCTCGACCAGCGCCTCGGTGTTCCAGCCGAGCGCCTCGTAGTCGACCAGCGCGGTGAAGCCGTGCAGCGCACCGGCGGCGCGCAGCCGGTCGACACGCCGCTTGACCGAGGGCGCGGAGAGCTTCACCCGACCCGCGATCTCCTCGTAGGTGCGGCGCCCGTCCTCCATCAGCAGTGAAAGAATCCTGCGATCTGTCGCGTCCATACGCAGGATTCTTGCGCACATGGGAGACGAGTCCGCCATTGACGCGATCCGGCCCGCCATCTACGGTTCAGATCGTGACCACCGTTCGCAAGACCGCCCGCGTGCTCTTCGACGAGGCCCATTCGGAGGCCTGGACGATCCGTCCCGAGATCGCTCGCGCGATCCAGCCCTCTCACCCTGACGACTCCTCGCTCGCCCTCGCCGCGGCCAGCCTCGCCGCGCGCGAGTTCGAGGTCGCCGCGCACACCGATGGCCCGCTGACCGCGCAGACGCTCGCCGCCGTCTCGGTGCTCGTCATCGCCCACCCCTCCGACCCGCGCTGGGAGGCGACCGTGGACGGTGGCTCACCGCGCCTCGGCGACGAGGAGATCGATGCGATCGACGCCTTCGTCGAGGCCGGCGGCGGCCTGATCGTGCTCGCCGAGACCGAGCAGGAGAAGTACGGCAACAACGTCGCCGAGCTCGTCGGGCGATTCGGGATCGGGATCGAGAACGCGACCGTGCAGGACTACGAGCACCATCACGGCGACGCGCCGTCATGGGTTCTGGCGGCGCTCGACCGGCGCCCCGGCACCGCCGGCGACGGACCCGGGTTCGACACCGACCCGCTCGCCGGCGTCCACGAGGCCTGCTTCTATCGCTCGGGGGCACTGACGGCCGCCAACGGGGCGCGGGTGATCGCCCGAGCCCACCCCACCGCCTCGCTGCCGGAGGCGGCGCTCGCCGCCGTCGTCAGCCACGGCGCCGGCCGCGTCGTGGTGCTCGCCGACTCCGACCTGTTCGGCGACGACTGCATCGGCGAGCTCGATCACGAGACGCTGTGGCGCAACCTCGTCTACTGGGCTGCGGAGCCGTCGTTTGCCGCCCCCGCAGCCGCGCCCGCGTCGCCCGCGGCCTCCGACCCCGCCTGGCTGCGGCTGCGCGCCGCCATCTCGGAGCTGCGCCTGACCCAGTCGCCCGACGGGTCGGTCGACACCTCGGCCCATGACCCGGCGGCGCTCGAGCGCCTCGTCGCGACGATCGCCGACTCGTCAGAGGCCCTGGCGCCGCGCTTTCCGCACCAGGGCGCCTACATCGAGGCGCTGGCCGCCGACCTGCGCGTCTGGGCCGACGGCGGCTATGCGAAGCCGGACTTCATCCGCTCGACCGAGGCCTTCCGCCCCGAGCTCGAGCGCCGCGACGGGATCGAGCACCTGTGCGTGTTTCCGATGTACAAGCAGAACGCCTCACGCGACGTCTGCTTCGAGGCGCTGATCGTCCGCGTCCCGTGGCCGCAGTGGATCGACGAGCTCGAGCGCTCGCGATTCGACAACGCCAAGTTCCTGCCGGTCACCTTCGTCGACCGCACCGCGGGCTATGACTCCGAGTGCGCGGTGCTCTTCCCCGAGACCTTCGCCACCGCCGAGCCGCCCTCCGAGTACCACTTCGGCGCCATCTTCTGCGACCGCGAGGCGGAGCGCTTCCGCCGCGTCTGCGGCGCCGCGGCCGCGCAGCTGGGCCTCAACCTGCCGCCCGACGCCGCCTGCCTGTTGCGCTCGGCCGAGCTCTCCGAGAGCGCGTACATGCTCTGGGACCTGATCCACGACCGCACCCACATGCGCGGCGACCTGCCCTTCGACCCGTTCATGATCCGCCAGCGCAGCCCCTACTGGATGTACTCGCTGGAGGAGCTGCGCTGCGACCTGACCACCTTCGTCACCGCGGTCGAGCTCGAGCGCGAGGGCCTGGCGCTCGCCCGCCACGTCCGCTACGCGATCCTCTTCGACCGCCTCTTCCGTTTCCCGATCACCGGCTCGCGGATCCGCAACTACGACGGGCTCGGCGGCCAGCTCCTGTTCGCGTTCCTGCACAAGGAGGGCTATCTGCACTGGACCGACAACCGGCTGACGATCGACTGGGACCGGGTCGCCGACGGGGTCGGGCGCCTGTATGAGCTCGTCCACGAGCTCTATCACTCCGGGATCGACCGCTCGAAGCTCGGCCAGTGGATCGCCGCCCACGACCTGATCTCCGACTATGTCGCCCCGGCCGAGGGCTCGGTCTGGGCCCGGCAGAGCCGCGATCTGCCCGAGGTGGCCGAGCCGAAGCAGCTCGTCGACCTGGTCCGCGACGACGAGTTCCCGCTCTCCCTCTTCTACGCCCAGCTCGGCCCGAAGCTCGAGCGGGCGCTCGCGCCCGCGGTGTAGCGGGCGGGCGGCTCCGGCTGCTAGCGCGACGCCGCCAATTGGCGCGCGCTCCGGGCCGCCGCCAGGTTGCCCTTGCGCTCATAAAGGCTCACCGCCTCGTCCCGCGCCGCCGCCGCCTCCACCTCCCGCCCGGCCAAGTCCAAGACCTCGGCGAGATCGAGGAGCACGTCGGCGTGCAGGCCGACGAACTCGCAATCGGCGCCGAGCGCCACTCCCTGGCGGGCAAGCTGTTCGGCCTCGTCCAGCCGCCCCCGCCTGGCCAGCAGCCGCGCGGGGACGCCGGTGCGCTTGATCTGCCACTCGCGGTCGGTGGGCGCCGGGACCTCGTCGATGTCGTCGAGCAGGGCCATGGCGTCGTCGTAACGACCCTGCTCGTAGACAGCCCGGGGCAGATCGACCGCCACGGTCGAGAGGAACCACCCCTCGCCGATCTCGCGAAAGACCTGCGCGGCCGTCCGCATGTCGCGCTCGGCGGCGACCGGGTCGCCCGCCAGCAGCTCGACGTAGCCGCTGAGCAGCTCCTGGACGCCGGCCTGCCAGATCAGGCCGAGGTCTCGCGCCAGGGCGCGCGTCTCCGCGATGTGGCGGCGCGCCTCGTCGACGCGGCCGCTCATCGCCTCGAGCACGGTCACGAACCCGGACAGGTTCGCGTCCAGGGTGCGGTTCTCCGGCTCCGCCCGGAGCAGCCCCTCGAGCCAGGCGAGGCCCTCGTCGACCGGCATCGGGCCGTGGATCGCGCAGAGGGCGTTCTGCCCGAGCGCCCAGCCGACCTCGCGCCGATTGCCGGCACGTCGCGCATGCTCGGCGGCGCGAGTGGCCGCATCGCTGGTCTCGAGCAGCCGGCCTCTGCTCCAGACGATGTCCGAGAGGACCATCCACGCCCGCGCCAGGCCGGCCTCGTCGCCGAGCTCGCCGAGGACCTCGATCGCGGTCTCGGTTTCCGCCCTCACCGCATCCAGGTCGATCCCCTCCGGGTCCCTGTACATCTCGATCCGCGGGCGGGTGACGGCGACGCGCCATTCCACGCCGCGATCCTGGTCAGCGCGGGCCCTGGCTCGGGCGTCGGCGAGCACGGTGCTCGCCCGGTCCACCTCGCCGATCTCAAACAGGGCGTAGCCCAACTCGGGCAGCACCGCGAGTCCGGTCCCGCCCCTCGGGGTCGGCAGCTCTGCCGCGCGGCCGAGCAGGTTCGCCGTCGCCGGCATGTCCCCCCGCTGGAACGCCCGCTGACCTGCGCCGGCGAGCTGGTCGCAGGCCCGGTACGCGAGCGAGAGCTCCCGCTCGCCGACCGGGCCGAGCTCGGCTCGGTAGCGAAACGCCCGTTCGAGGTGATAGCCGGCGATCTCGGAGTGCTCCGCGAGTCCGTCGCGGGCCGGGTCGTCAACCCAGGCGGCAAAGCGCTCGTGAAGCTCCGCCCGCAGGCCCTTCGGCGTCGCTCGATAGGCCGCCTCCTGGATCAGGATGTGACGGAAGCGAAAGCCCTCACCGCCTCCGGGCACCGGCGCAGGGCCGATCAGCTCCTTGCTGTCGAGGGTCTCGAGGTGACGGGCGATGAAGGCGCGGGCATCCTCGGGCAGTAGGTGGACAATCGCCTCAGGGGAGAACTCCTTCCCGGCCACGGCGGCCCGGCTGATCACGGCGCGCTCGCCCGGCCCGAGACGATCCAGGCGCGCCGACAGCAGGGCGTCGATCGTCGGCGGGACGGCGAGCTCCGCCGCGTCGCGATCTCCCTCCGTGAGCATGGCGACGAGCTGCTCGATGAACAGCGGGTTGCCCTCGGCCGTCTCGAGCACTCGGGCCTTCGTCTCGTCGGCAAGGTGCGCGGCGAGGTTGCCGATCAACGCCTCGCAGTCGGTGTCCGGGAGGCTGTCGAGCAGGAGGGAGCCGGCGTTCGGCCGTCCGCTTCCCCAGCCAGGCCGCGCCTCGAGCAGCTCGGGGCGGGCGATGCAGACGAGCAGGATCGGTACATCGGGCTCGCGCTCGGTCAGGTACTCGACCAGGTCCAGGAAGGTCGGCTCGGCCCAGTGAACGTCCTCGAAGAAGAGAACCAGGGGCCGCTCGCGGGCGAGCGCCGCGAACAGGCTCCGCGTCGCCCAGAAGATCTCCTCGCGGTCGACCGACGTCTCCGCTGCCCCGACCGCCTCCTGGAGGTGGTAGGCGAGCCGCCGGACCTCGTCCTTCTCGTCCGGCGGCCCTTCGGCCGTCAGCTGGCTCAGCATCTCGCGCAGCGACCAGAACGTGATCCCCTCGCCGTAGGGAACGCAGCGGCCGACGAGCACGGTTGACCGGCCCGCGGCAAGCGCGGCCAGCTCCTGAGCAAGCCTCGATTTGCCGATCCCCGCCGTGCCGAGGATCGTGAGCATGTGCAGCGTGTGTTCAACGGCGACCTGCTCGAACGCCTTCCGGACCTCGGCGAGCTCGCGCGTTCGCCCGACCAGCGGCGCCTTCAGCGATCCGACCGCAGGTCGTTCCCGGGCGAGGTGCTCCACCCGCCAGGCGGGACCCGCCTCGGTAGCCACCGGATCGACCGTCGCCGTCCCGCGAATCAGCCGCGCGGTCTCCTCGCCGAGCAGGACCTCGCCGTCGGCGGCGGCGTCCTCGAGCTCGCCGGCGGCCGTCACGGGGTCGCCGACGATCGACAGCCTGCCGCCGCTCGAAGCGCTGGCCAGGATCTCCCCGGTCGCGATCCCGACGCTGATCGCCTCCCGAGCCGGCGCATCGCGGATCTCGAGCGCAGCCGACACGGCCCGGACCGCATCGTCCTCGTGGACTCGCGGGATGCCGAACACGGCCGTCACCTCGTTGCCAAGACTGCTTGCGATGGTCCCGCCGTAGCGCCCCACGGTCCGCGTGAGCTGCGCGCGGTAGCGCTCCTCATCGCTTCGCAGGGCCTCCGGATCGAGGCCGCGGACGGCCGTCCGGCGCACGGCCATCACCGTCACCGTCTTTCGCACCTCGGACGCGTCAGCGGTAATGGCGCCCGGCGGCGGGGCCGACTGCTCCGCCCGCGAGGCCGGCGCCTCAAGCGAGATCTCGAGTGCCGGCTCCTGGCGCAGGATCGCCGCCTGCAAGCGCTGAAGCAACGGGCTCGGCACGAGGCCGAGCTCCTCGTCGAGGGTCTCGCGCGTCTGCCGATAGACCTCGAGCGCGTCCGCCTGGCGACCGGAGCGGTAGAGAGCGAGCATCAGCTGCCCGCGCAGCCGCTCGCGCAGCGGGTTGTCCCTGACCAGGGCCTCGAGCTCCGCCACCAGGTCGGCTGCGCCGCCGAGCGCGAGATCCGCCACGAGGCGCTCCTCGATCGCGTCCAGCCGCAGCTCCTCGAGGCGCGCGATCTCGGCCTGAGCGAAGGGGTCGTAGGCGAAGTCGACGAGCGCCGGGCCCCGCCACAGCTCGAGCGCCGCGCGGAGCCTGTTCGCTGCGGTCGCGGGATCCTTCGCTTCGCTTGCCCTTCTGCCCTCACCCAGCAGGCGCTCGAACCGGTCGGCGTCGAGCTCGTCGGGCCCGACGCGAAGCATGTACCCGGGAGCTCGCGTGACCAGGAGCTCGCCGGGGGCGCCTCGAGTCCGCTCGGGCTCGAGCGCCTTGCGCAGCTTCCCGACGTAGACCTGGAGAGCGTTGGCCGCGGTCTCCGGTGGCTCCGGCCAGAGCTCGTCGATCAGCCGATCGCTGGAGACGAGCTCGTTCGCATGCACCAGCAGGATCGCAAGCAAGGCGCGCTGCTTGGCCGGGCCCAGGGCGACCTGGGCTCGGCTGCTGCGGACCTCGAGCGGCCCGAGGACACCGAATTCCATCGTTCCCCTCCTTCGCCGCAAGCTACCACCGGTCGCGACCCGGCCAAGCTTGCGTCAGCAGCGCTACCCGCGAGCACCCGCCGAGCGTTTCAGCGGGATTTCAGCGCCCGCGCGGATGCTCCGCCGAGCCACGAGCTGATCGAGAGGAGCACGAGATGTCGACAGTGACGAGAACGACGATGGCGATCCTGGTCGTCGCGGCGATTGCGCCGGTAGCCCCGGCAGCGGGGCAGATCGGTGCTCCCGCGAACGGAGATCGCGGGGGCTCAGCTGAGCCCGGCGCCTCGGGCGAGCCGGCCGAACTCCGCCGCGACGGCGACCGCGCGGTCCCGTTCGACCCCGTGATCGACGCCCACGAGGCGCCCGCCCTCCGGCGCGACGGATCGCAGGCGGTCCCGTTCGCCGCCGCGGTCGGTGCCCGGGGCGGCATCGCCGAGGACGGCTTCGACTGGGGCGATGCGGCGATCGGCGCCGCCGGAGCTATCGGCCTGATGCTGCTCGCGTCTGCGGCGCGTGCCGCCGGGCGACGCAGGCGTCCATCGGAGCCGCGACAGACCGTCGTGGCCTGAGCAGGCGACGAGCCTCACGAGGCCGGACGCGCTTGGCCGGCGCAGGCGCTCGCGTCTGCGCCGGCCGACGCCGCTTAGCCGCGGTTTACGGCGCCGCGTACGCTCTCGGCGATGAGCGTGCACCGGTTGCGCATCGACCTGTTCGCCTTCGCCCTCGGCGCGCTTGCGCTGCTCACGCTCGCCTTCCTCGGCGCCCGCAACGGCGCGGCGCTGGTGATGTGCGCGCTCTGCCTCGCCGGTCTGCTCGGCGCCCGGCTCGCCGGGTTCTCGAACCGGGCCCTGGTCCCGGTCGCGCTCGGGCTGGTGGTGATCCTGTGGATGGTCTGGATCGACCCTCCGGCGAGCTCGCACAGGACGAGCGCCCTCGCGCACGGCGCCGGCGGCGCCCTGCTGGGCTGGGCCCTGTCCGAGTACTTGCGCGGCCGCCTCGCCTGGCCGCTCTGGGCGCTGGGCGCGTTCGCCTGCGTGTTCGGGCTCACGGTCCTCTGGGAGCTGGGTGAGTACGTCGGCGACCGCGCGCTCGGTACCGCCCTGATCCCGTCGGCCCGCGACTCCGCGGTCGACATCGTCTTCGGCACCGTCGGCGGTGCAGCCGCGGTGGCACTCTCGGGCCTGCTCGCGCCGAGGCGCTCGCCCGGGTAGCTTCCCCGGCATGGGCCAGCTCGACGGACGCGTGATCGCCGTCGCCGGCGCAGCCGGCGGACTCGGACCCGTGGTCGCACGCCGGCTCGCCGATGCCGGCGCCTCCCTGGCGCTTACCGACGTCGACCCAGGGCGTCTCGATGCGCTGGTCACCGACCTCGGCCTGCCCGAGGAGCGGGTCGACGCCCGCGTCGCCGACCTGCTCGCCGAGGACGGCGCCGGCGAGTGGGCCGCGGCCCTCGGGCAGCGTTTCGAGCGCGTCGACGGCCTGCTTCACCTGGTCGGCGGCTGGCGCGGCGGCGAGCCGCTCGCCAGCGCTCCGCTGGCCGACTACGAATGGCTGCACGACCTGCTGGTTCGGACCCTCCAACACGCGACGCGCGCTTTCTACGAGATGCTCAGCGAGAGCCCGCACGGGCGCTTCGTCCTCGTCTCCTCCTCGCAGGCGCAGAGCCCGAGCGGAACCAACGCCGCCTACGCGGCCGCCAAGGCGGCCGCCGAGAGCTGGACCCTGGCGCTGGCCGATTCGCTGCGCTCCGACGAGTCGGCGGCGACCGCGAACGTGCTCGTCGTCAACGCGATCCTGACCCCACAGATGCGTGCGGAGAGCCCGGAGAAACCGTTTCGAACCTTCACCTCGGCCGAGGACATCGCCGACGCGATCGCCTTCATCTGCTCCGACGCGGCGGCGAAGATGAACGGCAAGCGACTTCCGCTGCACCCGTGAGCAGTGCCCCCGAGCCGGCGCGCCCCGGGCGCGGCTTCGGCTCCGACAATCACGCCGGCGTCCATCCCGAGATCCTGGCGGCGGTCGCCGCCGCCAACAGGGGCCACGCCGGGGCCTACGGCGCCGACCCGTGGACCGAGCGTGCCGAGGCGGTCTTTCGCCGCCATTTCGGCCCCGACGCGCGCGCCTTCTGCGTCTTCAACGGCTCGGGCGCCAACGTCTCCGCGATCGACGCCCTCACCGGACCGCAGGAAGCGGTGATCTGCACCGACGTCGCCCACATGCACGTCGACGAGTGCGGGGCGCCGGAGCGCGTCGCCGGGACGAAGCTGCTCACCGTCGCCAACCGCGACGGCAAGCTCGACCCCGGCGAGCTGACGCGCTGGGAGGGACGGCGCGGCGATGAGCACCAGGCGCAGCCGCGGGTGGTCTCGATCACCCAGGCGACCGAGCTCGGCACCGTCTACACGGTCGAGGAGACCCGCGCGATCGCCGAGGCGGCACACGGACTCGGCATGTACCTGCACGTCGACGGAGCGCGGCTCGCGAACGCCGCCGCCGCGCTCGGGCTGCCGCTCGCCGCGCTGACTACCGAGGCGGGCGTCGACGCGGTCTCCTTCGGGGGCACCAAGAACGGCCTGCTCGGCGGCGACGCGGTCGTCTTCTGCCGCTCCGAGCTCGGCGAGCGGTTCGCGTTCACGCGCAAGCAGCTGCTCCAGCTCGCCTCGAAGATGCGCTTCGTCTCGGCCCAGTTCGAGTCCCTGCTCGACGGCGAGCTGTGGCTCGAGAACGCTCGCCACGCGAACGCGATGGCGACTCGGCTGGCCGCCGCCGTCGAACCGGTGGACGGGGTCGAGATCACCCACCCGGTCGAGGCGAACGCCGTTTTCGTCCGCCTGCCGCGCCCGGCGATCGACGAGCTGCAGCGCGAGCGCCCGTTCTACGTCTGGGACGAGCAGGCCGACGAAGTGCGATGGATGTGCGCCTGGGACACGGCGCCCGAGGACGTCGACGGGTTTGCCGCCGCGGTCGCAGCCGCGGTCGGTCCGACCTAGCGCCGGCGCCCGCGGCGCACGTGCGGCGCCCCGGCGCGCCCGCCGCCGGCGCGCTTGTGCTCGTACATCGCCTGGTCCGCATGCCAGAGCAGGACGTCGAGATTGTCGACCTGATCGGCGTTCGCGACCGCGACCCCGACGCTGATCGCGAGCCCGAACGGGCGGTCGGAGCGGCTGGCACGCGAGATCACGGTCGAGATCTGGTCGCGGAGGGCGTCGCTCGGATGGGTGCCCGACGGGCGCAGCAGGCCCAGCTCGTCGCCGCCGAGTCGACCGACCACGTCGCCCTCACGGGCGAGCGCCTCGAGCGCCGCAGCCGCCTCGCGGATCAGTTCGCTGCCGGCATGATGGCCGTAGGTCTCGTTGACGTAGCCGAGCCGGTCGAGGTCGATGACGACCGCGGTGCACTCCCCGCCCCGTTCGGCGACAGCGGCGAACACTCGCTGGGCCTGCTCGAAGAACCCGCGACGATTGGCGAGCCCGGTGAGCTCGTCGGTGTAGCCGTGAGCGGCCTTGACGCTCATCGGTGTCCCCATCGGCGCCTGTGCGCCCGGGCTTGAGTCGCGATCGATGCAGGCGGAACGGCGATAGATTGGCGCGGTGATCAGGGGGATGCTGGACTCGGTCGCGGCCTCGGTCGCCCGCCTGATCCCGCGCCTGCCGGCGCCGCTGCTGCGCCTTCTCTCCGGGCGGCCGATCGAGCGCGACGGCCAGCGGCTCGATCCTCAGGTGCAAGTTGCCTTGCGGCTCGAGCGCCTGGCGGGAGCGTGGCGGCCGGTGCCGGTCGCCGAAGCGCGGGTGCGGCGGCGCCGCGACGCCCGGGTCTTCGCCGGGCCGCGGATCGAGCTCGAGCGCGTGGAGGAGATCGAGCTCCCGGGGCCGGCGGGGCGGATCCGGTCGCGGCTCTTCGCCCCGCCCGACAGCGGCACGGCGATGCCGCTGCTCGTCTACTTCCACGGTGGCGGGCACGTGATCTGCGACCTCGACACCCATGACCAGCCGTGCCGGTTCCTCGCCCGCGAGGTCCCGGCGATCGTGCTCTCGGTCGACTACCGGGTCGGCCCCGAGCACCGCTTCCCGGCCGCGGTCGAGGACTCGCTCGCCGCCCACGCGTGGGCGGCGGAGCACGCCGGGCGGCTCGGGGCCGATCCCGACCGGGTCGCGGTGGCCGGGGACAGCGCCGGCGGCAACCTGGCGGCGGTCGTCGCCCAGCTCACCGCTGCCGGCGGCCGGCGGCCCCCCGCGCACCAGACCCTGATCTACCCGGTGATCGATTACTCGGTCGAGCGGCCTTCCTACGAGCTCTTCGCCGAGGGCTTCTTCCTCACCCGGGAGGAGATGCACTGGTTCCGCGACCACTACCTAAACGACGACGCCGACCGGGCCGACCCGCGGGCCTCGCCGATCCTCACCGAGGACCTCACGGGGCTGGCGCCCGCCCACGTCGTCACCTGCGGGTTCGATCCGCTTCGCGACGAGGGCGAGGCCTACGCCGCGCGACTGCGCGAGGCCGGCGTGCCGACCACGCTGCAGCGCGAATCCGACCTCGTTCACGGCTTCGTCAACGCGGCCGGTCTCGGCGGCCGCGCGGCGCAGGCGGCGGCCGCGATCGCCGCCGCGATCGGCACGGCGCTGGCGAGCCGCCCGGGCATCCCAGCGGCTACGCTGACGAGCCCGCCCGGATAGCTCAGTTGGTAGAGCACCTCCATGGTAAGGAGGGGGTCACGAGTTCGAGTCTCGTTCCGGGCTCTCGGACTCGACCGTCTAGCGCTATCCTTGCCCGGTCCTCGTACCGCGCTCGACCCGGAGCGCGGCGGAGGTCTTTTTTCTGTCGGGCCCCGGCGGCCCCGAGTGACCAGAGGAGCAGATGGCTCGCGGAGACGTCCGAATCGCTGTCACCCTCGCTTGCGAGGAGTGCAAGCGGCGCAACTACCAGACCAACAAGTCGCGGCGAAACACGCCCGACCGGATCGAGATGCGCAAGTACTGCCGCTGGTGCGGTCATCACACCGCCCACAAGGAGACCCGCTAGCCGGGCGCCCGTGGCGAAGACCCGTGCACAGCGCAAGGCCGAGCAGCGTCGGCGCCAGGCGGAGCTGGAGCGCAAGGGCCTCGACCCGCTCGCCGAGGAGTCGCGCGCCCAGCACGACACCCAGGTCCCGGAATCGGCGGACGTCGCCGAGGCCGAGCTGGCTGAGCGCGGCGCCGACCTAGACGCGCTCAAGCACGCGCCCGAACCCGCTGCCGAGCCTGATCCCGAGCCCGCTGCCGAGCCCGAGGCGCCGGCCCCCTCGCGCGCCGACGTCGGCGCGCCCGAGCCGGCCGACCAGCTCTCCCGCCGAGCCCGCCGCGCCGAGGAGCGCGATCGCAAGCAACGGGCCAAGGAATCCGAGCGCCGCCGAGCCCCCAAGGAGGCACCGGTCGAGCGCCAGCGCGGCGGGGTGCTCGGCTTCCTCGCCTCCTGCTGGGCCGAGCTCAAGCGGGTCCAGTGGCCCGACCGCGAGACGCTGATCCAGGCTTCGGCGATCACACTGATCTTCATCGCGGTGATGGCCGCCTACCTCGGCGTCCTTGACGCGATCTTCAACTGGCTGGTGCAGCGGATCCTCTAGCGCCGACCGCCAGGCCCACCCCGACACAAGCAAGGACTGACTACCCACTGATGTTCCGCTGGTACGTGATCAACACCTACTCCGGCCACGAGAAGAAGGTCAAGGCCAACCTCGAGCACCGGGTCGAGACGATGGGCGCGCGCCAGCGCGTGCGCCAGGTCGTCGTCCCGACCGAGCAGGTCTCCGAGCTCAAGGACGGCCAGCGCGTATCGGTCGAAAAGCGAACGATGCCGGGCTACGTGCTGGTCAACATGGAGATGACCGACGAAGCCTGGAACCTGGTCAAGAACACCCCGGGGGTGACCGGCTTCGTCGGCTCGCGCAACAAGCCGATCCCACTCTCCCAGCCCGAGGTCGACCGGCTCATGCACCGCGAGACCGCCGAGCGCCCGCGCGCGCACGCGCAGTTCGAGGTCGGCGAGTCGGTGAAGGTGATCTCGGGGCCGATGTCGGACTTCTCGGGCGAGATCGCCGAGATCAACGAGGACGCCCAGCGGCTCAAGATCCTGGTCTCGATCTTCGGCCGCGAGACCCCGGTCGAGGTCGGTTACGACCAGGTAAAGAAGGTCTGAGGAGCTTTAGCTCCGAAAGCAGCGTGTAAGGGCGCCGAAGGCGCCCGCAAGTCATTCAACGAACTACGTAACCTCCGAACCCATGGCCAAGAAGGTCCTCACCCTGATCAAGCTCCAGATCCCCGCCGGGGCAGCCAACCCGGCGCCGCCGGTCGGTCCCGCGCTCGGCCAGCACGGGGTCAACATCATGGAGTTCTGCAAGGCGTTCAACGCCCGCACCCAGGCGGACACCGGGACGATCATCCCGGTCGAGATCACCGTCTACGAGGATCGCTCGTTCGAGTTCATCACCAAGACCCCGCCGGCGGCGGTGCTGATCCGCGAGGCGCTCGGGATCGAGAAGGGCTCGGGCGAGCCGAACCGCGAGAAGGTCGGTCGGCTGAGCGCCGACCAGTGCCGCCAGATCGCGGAGCGCAAGATGCCCGACCTGAACGCCAATGACATCGATGCGGCCTCGAGGATCATCGCCGGCACAGCGCGCTCGATGGGGGTCGAGGTCGAGGGGATCGAGATATGAGCCGCAACCGAGGCAAGCGCTACCGCGAGGCGATCGACGCCGTCGATCGCACCCACGCCTACGAGCCGGCGGAGGCGGTTGCTCTGATCAAGCGCACCGCGGCGACGAAGTTCGACCAGACCGTCGAGGTCCACATCCGGCTCGGGGTCAACGTCCGCCACGCCGAGGAGCAGCTCCGCGGCACGCTGGCGCTGCCGCACGGGCTCGGCAAGCAGGTCAGCGTCGCGGTCTTCGCCGAGGGCGAGGGGGCGCGGGCGGCGACCGAGGCGGGTGCCGATCACGTCGGTGCTGCCGACCTCGCCGAGCGGGTCGAGGAGGGGTGGACGGACTTCGACGTGGCGATCGCGACCCCGGCGTTGATGGGCCCGGTGGTCTCGAAGCTCGGCCGGGTGCTGGGGCCGCAGGGGAAGATGCCGAACCCGAAGGTCGGCACGGTGACCGAGGACGTCGGCAAGGCCGTCGAGGAGGCCAAGGCCGGCAAGGTCGAGTACCGCACCGACCGCCAGGGCATCGTCCACCTGACGATCGGCAAGGCGAGCTTCAGCGAGCAGGCGCTGCTCGAGAATTACGCGGCGATCATCGACGAGATCGTCCGCGCCAAGCCGGCCGCCGCGAAGGGCCGCTACCTGATCTCGGTCACGCTGGCGACGACGATGGGCCCGGGGGTGCGGGTCGACGCGTCGCGGACGCGAGAGGCCGAGATCGTCACCGCGTCCGCCGAGCGCCCGCCGGGCGGGACGCCGGACGACGAGCCGGAGGCGGGGGACCCTGACCCGGAGGCCGCGGCAGTCAGCTAGGACCGTCGCACGAAGCTGTCCGAGGCGCGGCTGCCGGCGGGGACGGGCGAGCTGGTCGTCAGCGGGCCCTGACCCGCTCGAAGACCATCCGGTGATGGTCGAGGAGCTCGCGCTCGAAGCAAACGCTGTTCGCGCTCACCCCCGACGTGAACGCGAGCCGGAACTCGCGGCTGGTCAGCCAGCGCGGGACGAGCCGGGCCTTGAGCAGCGTCTTGTGCAGGCTCGGCTCGGCGAACCGCCGCCGCCACTGGCGGATCGTCTCGATGTAGTCGAGCCGGCCGCTCTCGCTCGAGACCAGGCGCAGCGAGGGCGCCGCGGCGCGCACGATCTGCCCTTCGCCGAAGGGCAGGAAGGAGCCGGGGAACTGGTGCATCATCAGCGCCAGGTACCACTCGTCGGAATCACGGGGGGCGTCGAGGCCGACCCGCTCGGTGTCGATCATCTTGCGCCCGAAGACCATCGTCTGCAAGTAGAGGCGCCCGCCCTCGGGCAGCAGCGCGGCGACGTGCTCGAACAGGTCGGCATAGATCCGCTCCTGCTCGCCGGCGAGGTACTCCTCGTAGGAGCAGAAGTGCTCGAAGGCGCCGAGGCTGGCGACCGCGTCGAAGCTCCCGAAGTCATCCCGCTCGACTCGGCGGGCGTCGTGGAGATGAACGTCGAGGCCGTGGCGCCGACAGGCGGCGAGCTGGGCCGAGGAGAGAGTGACCCCGACGCCCTCGGCGCCGCGCTCGCGGAGGAAGGCGAGCAGCGGCCCCCAGCCGCAGCCGAGATCGAGGATTCGCCGTCCCGCCCCGATCCCGATCTGCTCGGCGACGAACTCGTGCTTTCGCCGCTGCGCCTGCTCGAGCGTGAGCGTGAAGTCACCGTCGTACTTGGCGCCGCTGAAGTCGGCCAGCTCGCCGAGGCTGAGCCGGAAGATCCGGTCGATCAGCGAGTAGGTGAAGTCGAGGTCCTTGCTCCCGGCCACGTCCCGAACCTATCCTCAGCCGCGGCCGGGTGCGCCCCGGCCCGCGGTAGCCGGGTTGCTAGCATCGCCCGTCCAACCCGCCACAGACCGCCGGCGGGGCCCGCGATCCGGGCCCGGAAGACCGGCGCAGGTGAGGGTCGAGAGCACGTCCTTTCGAGCCTGCCTGCGCGCAGGCTCTTTCTCTGCCGGCGGCGAGGAAGCCGAATGGACAGAGAGCAAAAACAAGCGGCGGTCAGCGAGCTGACCGATGACCTGAAGGGCGCCGACGCGATCTTCGCGGTCGACTATCGCGGGATCAGCGTTACCGAGGCCGCCGAGCTGAGGGGGAATCTCGCCGCGGCCGACGCCGCCTTCAAGGTGGTCAAGAACCGGCTCGCCAAGCGGGCCGTCGCCGAAGCCGGGACCGAAGCGGTCGAGGAGCTGCTCGTCGGCCCAACCGCGCTGACCCTGGTTCACGGCGATGCCGTGGTCGCCGCGAAGGCGATCTCGAACTTCGCCAAGGAGCACGACGTGCTCACCTACAAGGGCGGGATCATGGACGGGGCGCCGCTCGATTCGGACGGCTTCGCGGCGATCGCCCGCCTGCCCGGCATCGACGTCCTGCACGGCCAGCTGGTCGGGCTCACGGCCAGCCCGCTGACCGGCCTCGTGACCGGCCTCGGCTCGCTGATCTCGGGCCTCGCCGTGGCGCTGGGCCAGATCGCCGAGCAGGGCCTCGTCAGCGGAGAGTCCCCGCCCCAGCCCCCAGCGGAGCCCGAGCAGGCTGCGGACGAAACCGACGACAGCGAAACCGACGACAGCGAAGCTCCCGCCGAGCAGCAGCCCGCCGAAGCGGAAGCTTCGAGCGACGAGCAGCAAGCGACGAGCGACGAAACCACCGAGGAGGAATAGACGTGGCAACCACCACCGAGAAATGGATCGAGGAGCTGAAGGGCATTTCCGTGCTCGAGCTCTCCGAGCGGATCAAGGCGCTCGAGGAGGAGTTCGGCGTCTCGGCGACCGCGGTCGCCGCGGCAGCGCCGGCCGCCGCGGGCGGCGGCGGCGAGGAGGCCGCGGCTGAGGAGTCGAGCACGGTCGACGTCGTCCTCACCGGCCCGGGCGAGAAGAAGATCCAGGTGATCAAGGCCGTCCGCGCAGCGACCGGCCTCGGCCTCAAGGACGCGAAGGCGCTCGTCGACGATGCGCCGAAGGCGGTCAAGGAGGGCATCGAGCGCGAGGAGGCCGACAAGCTCAAGGCCGAGCTGGAAGAGGCGGGGGGCTCGGTCGAGCTCAAGTAGACTCCCCGGTCCGCGGTCAGCGGGCAGCGGACCGCGATTCCAGACGCCCTTGCGCCGGGAATCGCCCTTGTGGTATCTTTGTGCGTCGCGCGCCTTGAGCCCCTGCCGCCCGAATCTTTGCGCGGGATCGTCGTCCCTTCACGACCAACTTAGGAGTCGCCCAGTTGGCCAGATCTGATGCTGCCCATGTCACCCGGAGATCTTTTTCACGCCTTCCCGAACCTCTTGACGTACCTCATCTGATTGATATCCAGCGTCGTTCGTTTGCGGCGCTGACCGACCCGAAGACCGGCCTGCTTCGGGCGACGATCGACGACATCTCGCCGATCGAGGACTACACCGGCAATCTCGCGATCGTCTTCGGCTCGTTCGAGTTCGACGAGCCGACCCACACGATCGCCGAGTGCCGCGAGAAGGACATCACCTACTCGCGCCCGCTCAACGTCACGGTCGCGTTCCAGAACCGCGAGACGGGCGAGATCCGCGAGCAGACCGTGTTCATGGGGGACTTCCCGTGGATGACCGACCGCGGGACGTTCATCATCAACGGCACCGAGCGGGTCGTCGTGACCCAGCTCGTGCGCTCCCCCGGCGCCTACGTGATGGAGCCCAAGGACGGCGAGAAGCAGGTCTTCATCGCCAACCTGATGCCGGCCCGCGGCTCCTGGCTCGAGCTCGAGATCGACAAGAAGGGTCGCGTCTACGCCCGCATCGACCGCAAGCGCAAGCTCCCGGTCACGGTGCTGCTGCGGGCGATGGGGTTCGCCACCGACGACCAGATCCTCGACCTGTTCGACAACTCGGTCTACATCCGGCACACGATCGAGGCCGACACCGAGCCGACCCGGACCGAGGAGGGCGCCCTGATCGAGCTGTTCAAGAAGCAGCGCCCGGGCGAGCCGCCGTCGGTCGACGCGGCCAAGGCCCTGCTCGACCAGCTCTTCTTCGACCCGAAGCGCTACGACCTGACCAGAGTCGGGCGCTACAAGCTCAACGCCAGGCTCGACCTCGACGTCGACCTCGACCATCGCACCCTGACCAAGGACGACATCGTCGCCCTGATCAAGGAGCTGGTCAGCCTGCCGCGCCTGCTCGGCGTGCCGGAGGAGATCGACGAGGAGAACCCGATCAAGGACTACGCCGCGGAGGCGATCACCTACCCGCGCGACCCGATCTCCGATCACCTCGACGAGTACGAGCACTTCGGCAACCGCCGTCTGCGCACCGTCGGCGAGCTGATCCAGGACGCGTTCCGGGTCGGCCTGTACCGGATGGAGCGCGTGGTCCGCGAGCGGCTGACGACCGAGGATGCCGACGCAATCACCCCGCAGACGATCATCAACATCCGCCCGGTGGTCGCGGCGCTGAAGGAGTTCTTCGGCTCCTCGCAGCTGTCGCAGTTCATGGACCAGACCAACTCGCTCGCCGGGCTCAGGCACCGGCGTCGCCTGTCAGCGCTCGGCGCCGGCGGCCTCACCCGCGAGCGCGCTCCGATCGAGGTCCGCGACGTGCACCCGACCCACTACGGGCGGATGTGCCCGATCGAGACCCCTGAGGGCCCGAACATCGGCCTGATTGGATCGCTCTCGTCCTACGCCCAGATCTCCGAGCACGGGTTCGTCACGACTCCGTACCGGGTGGTCAAGGACGGCGTGATCACCAAGGAAGTCCTCCATCTGGACGCCACCCAGGAAGAGGACCACGTGATCGCCCAGGCCAACGCCGAGTTCGACGAGAAGACCGGCAAGCTCAAGGGCCCGCAGGTCCAGTGCCGCGCCCGCGAGGGCGAGTACGTGCTCGTGCCGCCGAAGGACGTCACCCTGATGGACGTCTCGCCGACCCAGATCTGGTCGGTGACCACGGCACTGATCCCGTTCCTCGAGCACGATGACGCCAACCGCGCGTTGATGGGCTCGAACATGCAGGCCCAGGCTGTGCCCCTGCTCAAGCCCGAGGCGCCGCTGATCGGCACCGGGATGGAGCGTCGCGTCGCGATCGACACCGGCGACGTGATCCTGGCCGAGAACGCCGGCGACGTCTCCTACGTCGATGCGGAGCGGATCGTGGTCAGCCACGGCTCGAAGAAGGACGATTACGAGCTGAACAAGTTCATGCGCTCAAACCAGGGGACGATCATCCACCAGACGCCGACGATCTCCGTCGGCGACAAGGTCAGCGAGGGCGACGTGCTCGCCGACGGCTCCTCGACCGATGGCGGCGAGATCGCCCTCGGCAAGAACTGCCTGGTCGCCTTCATGTCCTGGGAGGGCTACAACTTCGAGGACGCGATCATCCTCTCGAGCCGGCTGTTCAAGGACGACGAGCTGACCTCGATCCACATCGAGGAGTACGAGATCGACGCTCGGACGACGAAGCTCGGCGACGAGGAGATCACCCGCGACATCCCGAACCGCTCCGAGGAGAGCCTGCGCAACCTCGACGAGCGCGGGATCGTCCGGATCGGGGCCGAGGTTGTCTCCGGCGACCTGCTGGTCGGCAAGGTGACCCCGAAGGGCGAGACCGAGCTGACCGCCGAGGAGAAGCTGATCCGCGCGATCTTCAAGGAGAAGGCGCGCGAGGTCCGCGACACTTCGCTCAAGGTTCCGCACGGCGAGGGCGGCGTGGTGATCGACGTGGTCACCTTCGACCGCGAGGCCGGCGACGACCTCCCCCCGGGGGTCAACAGCCTGGTCCGCGTCTTCGTCGCCACCAAGCGCAAGATCGCCGAGGGCGACAAGCTCGCCGGTCGGCACGGCAACAAGGGCGTGATCTCGAAGATCGTCCCCGAAGAGGACATGCCGTTCCTCGAGGACGGGACTCCGGTCGACGTGATCCTCAACCCGCTCGGGGTGCCGAGCCGAATGAACATCGGCCAGATCCTCGAAACCCATCTCGGCTGGGTCGCCGCCAACGGCTGGTACGACGACGGCTCGGATGCGCACCAGCGTGCCCAGCGCGGCGACGGCCGGGTCAAGGTCGCGACCTCGGTCTTCGACGGGGCCACGGTCGAGGACGTCGACGAGGCACTGGTCCGCTGGCAGGAGGAGAACGAAGCCCGGGGGATCGACCTCGGACTCGACCGGTCCGCCCGGCCGGGCAACCGCTCGGATGGCCAGGCGCAGCTCTACAACGGTCGCACCGGCGAGCCCTACGAGGGCAAGGTCACGGTCGGCCACATGTACATCCTCAAGCTGCTGCACCTGGTCGACGACAAGATCCACGCCCGCTCGACCGGGCCCTACTCGCTCGTCACCCAGCAGCCGCTCGGCGGCAAGGCTCAGTTCGGCGGCCAGCGGTTCGGCGAGATGGAGGTCTGGGCCCTGGAGGCCTATGGCGCCGCCTACACGCTGCAGGAGATGCTGACCGTGAAGTCCGACGACACCGTCGGGCGGGTGAAGGCCTACGAGTCGATCGTCAAGTCCGAGAACATCCCCGAGCCGTCGGTGCCGGAGTCGTTCAAGGTCCTGCTGAAGGAGATCCAGAGCCTGGCGCTGGACGCCAACCTGGTCGCCGACGACGGCGAGGTCGAGCTCGGCGAGGAGGACGACGAGCTGCTGCGCGCCGCCGAGGAGCTCGGCATCGACCTCTCCGGCGTGCGCGCCGACGGGCCCGACGGTGACAAGGCGGCGGACGAGCAGGAGGAGCAGGTGGTCGCCGAAGGCGAGGCCGGGACGACGAACGGCGGCGGCGCGGAAGCGAAGGAAGAGGCGAAGGCCGAATAGCGGCCAGCGGCGGATCACTTACATACCGAAGGGCGCAAACACACAGTGGACATCAACAACTTCGACGCAATCGAGATCGGGCTCGCCTCCTCAAAGAAGATCCGTGGCTGGAGCCACGGTGAGGTCACCAAGCCCGAGACGATCAACTACCGGACCCTGAAGCCCGAGAAGGACGGGCTCTTCTGCGAGCGCATCTTCGGCCCGACCAAGGACTGGGAGTGCTACTGCGGCAAGTACAAGCGGGTCCGCTACAAGGGGATCGTCTGCGAGCGCTGCGGTGTCGAGGTGACCCGGTCGAAGGTCCGCCGCGAGCGCATGGGCCACATCGACCTGGCCGCGCCCGTCTCCCACATCTGGTTCTTCAAGGGCGTCCCGTCGCGGATCGGCTACCTGATCGACATGGCCCCCAAGGAGCTGGAGAAGGTCCTCTACTTCGCCGCCTCGATCGTCACCTGGATCGACGAGGAGGCGCGGACCAAGGACCTGACCAAGCTCGAGAAGGAAGTGAAGAAGGTCCACGACGCTCACACCGCCGAGCGCGAGCAGCGCGTCCAGCAGCTCACCGAGCAGAAGGAGCGCCGAGTCGCCTGGCTCGAGGGTTCGGGCGACGAGTCGAAGTTCGACGACGAGGACCACCTCTGGGCCGAGGGGGTCGGGGTGAAGCCGGCGAAGCTCGACGACGCCGAGCGGACCAAGCTCGTCAAGGAGGCTAAGAAGGCGATCGACTCCGAGATCTCCGACACGGAGGCCTACCTCGATGACGCGATCGAGCGCATGGAGGAGGTCTGGGAGACGTTCCAGAAGATGGAGCCGAAGACGGTGATCAACGACGAGGCCGTCTTCCGTGAGCTCAAGGACCGGTTCGGCTCGCCGTTCGGCTGGGGGGAGTACTTCCGCGGCGGAATGGGGGCGGAGTCGATCCGCGACCTGCTCGAGCAGGTCGACCTGGAGGCCGAGTGCGAGCAGCTCGAGCAGACGATCAACACCTCAAAGGGACAGAAGCAGGCCCGCGCCGTGAAGCGGCTCAAGGTCGCCTCCTCGTTCCTCAACTCACCCAACAAGCCCGAGTGGATGGTGCTCGACTGCGTGCCGGTGATCCCGCCCGAGCTGCGGCCGATGGTCCAGCTCGACGGCGGCCGGTTCGCGACCTCGGACCTCAACGATCTCTACCGGCGAGTGATCAACCGCAACAACCGGCTCAAGCGGCTGCTCGACCTGGGGGCTCCCGAGATCATCGTCAACAACGAGAAGCGGATGCTCCAGGAGGCGGTCGACGCGCTGTTCGACAACGGCCGCCGAGGGCGCCCGGTGACCGGCCCCGGCAACCGGGCGCTGAAGTCGCTCTCGGACATGCTCAAGGGCAAGCAGGGCCGGTTCCGCCAGAACCTGCTCGGTAAGCGGGTCGACTACTCCGGCCGGTCGGTGATCGTCTCGGGCCCGAGCCTGAAGCTGCACCAGTGCGGGCTGCCAAAGCTGATGGCGCTGGAGCTGTTCAAGCCGTTCATCATGGCCCAGCTGGTAGAGCGCAAGGCCGTGCAGAACATCAAGGCGGCGAAGAAGATGGTCGACTCGATGATCCCGGAGGTCTGGGACGTGCTCGAGGAGGTCATCCGCGAACACCCGGTGCTGCTCAACCGCGCGCCGACCCTGCACCGGCTGGGGATCCAGGCCTTCGAGCCGGTCTTGGTCGAGGGCAAGGCGATCCAGATTCACCCGCTCGTCTGCCACGCGTTCAACGCCGACTTCGACGGCGACCAGATGGCTGTCCACGTCCCGCTCTCGGCCGAGGCCCAGGCCGAGGCGCGGTTGCTGATGCTGTCCTCGAACAACATCCTCTCCCCGGCGCACGGCTCGCCCCTGGCGACGCCCTCGCAGGACATGGTGCTCGGGATCTACTTCCTCACCTACGGCAAGAGCGCGGAGGAGCTCGCCGAGCTCGATCAGAAGCTCAAGTCGGGCAAGTCCGCGCGCGGCAACGGGAGCCGGCCGCACACCTATCGCTCCGCCCAGGAGGCCGAGCTCGCCTACGAGAACGGGATCGTCCGACTGCACGACCTTGCCGAGTACCGGCGCCCCGGCCACGAGCACTTCCTGACCACGGTCGGCCGGATCATCTTCAACGACCGGATCGAGCGGGCGATCGCGGCGGCACTGGGCGACGATTGGGACCCGGAGCGCTACGAGTTCATCAATCACTCGCTGAAGAAGCGCGAGGTCAACGAGATCGTCTCCAACCTGGTCGAGGCCTACGGCGCGGCGGCGATCGCGCAAGCGCTCGACGCCTTCAAGGAGCTCGGCTTTCACTACGCGACCCAGGCCGGGATCACGATCTCCAAGAACCACGTCGTCTCGCCTCCGAACAAGGACGAGATCCTCGCCGGCTACGAGAAGCAGGTGGTCGAGATCGAGGGCCAGTACGACGACGGGCTGCTCTCCGACGAGGACCGCAAGGAGCAGCTGCGCGAGCTCTGGGACCGGGCCACCGACGAGGTCGCTTCGGCGATGGAGGCGAACCTCGACGAGCTCAACCCGATCTTCATGATGGCCAACTCGGGGGCCCGCGGCTCGTTCAAGCAGATCCGCCAGCTCGCCGGGATGCGGGGGCTGATGGCGAACCCGAAGGGGGAGATCATCGAGCGCCCGATCAAGGCCAACTTCATGGAGGGCCTGTCGGTGCTCGAGTACTTCATCTCCACTCACGGCGCCCGCAAGGGACTCGCCGACACGGCGCTGCGCACCGCGGACTCGGGCTACCTCACCCGGCGCCTGGTCGACGTCGCCCAGGACGTGATCATCCGAGCGGAGGACTGCAAGACCAAGGACTACGTCGAGTATGCGTTCCGAAACGACGAGGGCCAGCCGAATCCGAACCTGATCGGCCGGGTGGCGGCGAAGAAGTTCGCGACCAAGCGCGGTCGCGAGCTGCTCAAGAGGGGCCAGGAGATCGATGTACCGGAGCTCGAGCTGATCGCGGAGGCGTTCGGCGACGAGGAGGTAACGATCCCGGTGCGCTCGGTGCTCAAGTGCGAGCTCGAGTCCGGGGTCTGTCAGACCTGTTACGGGCGTGCTCTGGCGACCGGCTCGCTGGTCGAGCTCGGCGACGCGGTCGGGATCATCGCCGCGCAGTCGATCGGCGAGCCCGGTACGCAGCTGACGATGCGCACCTTCCACACCGGCGGGGTCGCCGGGGCCGACATCACCCAGGGCCTGCCCCGGGTGGTCGAGCTGTTCGAGGCCCGCAAGCCGAAGGGCATGGCCGAGATGGCCGAGACCGAGGGCAAGGTCGCGATCGAGGAGACCGACAAGGAGATCCGGGTCACGATCACCGATCCCAAGGGCGAGGAGGCGGCCTACAAGCTGCCCCCGCGCGCCCGGCTGCTGGTCAAGCACGGGGACCGGGTCAGCGCCGGCGCCCAGCTCGAGGACGGGTCGCTCTACCCCTCGGACCTGCTGCGGATCCGCGGCCGGACCGAGACCGAGCTCTATCTCGTGCGCGAGGTGCAGCGGGTCTACAAGCAGCAGGGCGTCGACATCAACGACAAGCACATCGAGCTGATCGTGCGCCAGATGATGAAGCGGGTGAAGATCGAGTCCAAGGGCTCGACCACGCTGCTGCCGGGAGCGCTCGAGGACCGTCACCGGCTCAAGGTCCTCAACAAGGAGGTCAAGGACGGCGGCGGCACACCGGCCAAGGGAGAGGAGACGATCCTCGGAATCACCAAGGCCTCGCTGGCCACCGAGTCGTTCCTCTCCGCCGCCTCCTTCCAGGAGACGACCAAGGTGCTGACCGACGCCGCGCTCGAGGGCAAGCGCGACAAGCTCGTCGGCCTGAAGGAGAACGTGATCATCGGCAAGCTGATCCCGGCGGCGACCGGCCTCAAGCACTACCGCACGCTCGAGATCGAGCCGGTCGAGCCGGCTCAGCGGCCGGAGGAGGACCTGCTCGACGAGGAGGAGCTCGCGGCCGAGCTCGGCCTCGGCGAGGACGGTGGCGACTCGGCCGACCTCGAGGGCTTCGGCCCCTCGTTCGCGGAGGAGCTCGAGGAGCTCGCGCACGAGATCGAGCCCGCCACCGAGGGCGAGAGCTCGAGCTAGTCCGCTGGACGCCTCTTAGGCGACGTCGGCGTCGCGGCGGGCGTGCCCCGCGGCGGCGCGAGCCGGAGCCGGCGTCCCGATCACGCGGGTGCGGCCGGCCGGCGGGCACTCGGGGAGCGGCAGCGTCCCGGGTCCGTGATCGCCGCGCCGAGGCCCGCTTGGGCGCTTGGGTTGGCGCCGGAAGCGGCCGAAGCGGTATCCGTCCTCGGACTCCGGCGGCGCCTCGTCGGGCAGCGTCTCGGCGTGAAACGCCCACCAGACGAGATAGAGCAGCATGGCGATGGGGATCTTCAAGACCACCATCAGAAAGAAGATCGGGAAGAAGCCGTCCACGCGTATCTCGCCAGTCCCTCTAGGGAGAGGGCTGGTCGAGAGTGTAACCGTCGTCGACCCAGCGCAAGAGCGTCTCGGTGTGCGCCTCGGTGAGCCCGACGTCGGATTCCGTCGGTGCGAGCAGGGTCGGCGCTACGCGGCTCTCCGCCCAGGCATGGCAGCTCTCGTCGAGCGAGTCGTCGATCCAGGCCAGCGGGCGGTCGCCGGCGTACTCCTCGATCGCGTCGAGCTTCCAGTGCGCGGTCCCGAATCGCGCCCGGCCGTCGAACCGCAGACAGGGGAGGGTGCCCGGAAGGCCGAGGATCAGCGGCAGCTGGTCGTTGGCGCGATCCTCCCAACCCGTCGCCCAGATCAGCTCGTAGACCTCGCCCAGCCGGGCGAGCTGGGGGCCGGCGGCGTCGGAGATGCAATGGGCGACTCCGTCGATCAGGTGAAAGCGGCCGGCGATGCGGTCGAGCGGACCCTCGAAGCCGAACAGGCTGATTACACCGTCTACATCGACAGCGAGGATCGGACGCTGCACGGACACGCGGTCAGCGTAGCCAACGGCCCTGCTATCTTCCGCCGCCGTGCCAAGCACGAATCAGCTGATCAGAAAGGGGCGCAAGCCGCCCCAGAAGAAGGTCGCGACGCCGGGACTGAAGTCCGGTCACGGCCGCAAGCAGCGGATCGCCGCGCCTCAGCGCCGCGGCGTCTGCACTCGCGTCTACACGGCGACGCCGAAGAAGCCGAACTCGGCGCTGCGCAAGGTCGCCCGTGTCCGGCTCACGAACGGGATGGAGGTCACCTGCTACATCCCCGGCGAGGGGCACAACCTCCAGGAGCACTCCGTCGTCCTCGTCCGCGGCGGCCGGGTCAAGGACCTTCCCGGCGTCCGCTACAAGGTCGTTCGCGGCACGCTCGACGCTTCCGGCGTCTCGGACCGCAGGCAGTCGCGGTCGGTCTACGGGGTCAAGAAGTAGCCGTGACCCGCTGATGCCCCGCCGCGCCCGAGCCGCGATCCGCCAGATCGAGCCCGATTCGGTACACCGCAGCCGCCTCGTCCAGCAGGTGGTCAACAAGGTGATGCTGGACGGCAAGAAGGCGACCGCCGAGCAGATCACCTACGACGCGCTGGCGATCGTCGGCGAACGCAGCGGCCGCGCCCCGGTCGAGGTGCTCGAGGACTCGATCAAGGAGCTGACCCCGGTGCTCGAGGTCCGCTCGCGCCGGGTCGGCGGCGCCACCTACCAGGTCCCGGTCGAGGTCCCGCCACGCCGCGCACGCACCCTCGCGGTGCGCTGGCTGGTCAGCTTTGCCCGCAACCGCCGGGAGAAGTCGATGGCCGACCGGTTGGCGAACGAGATCCTGGACTCGCTGCAGCAGCAGGGCGGCGCCTGGAAGCGCAAGGACGATATTTACCGGATGGCACAGGCAAACAAAGCATTCGCCCACTACCGCTGGTGAGGCGGCTGCAAAGCTGCGCCTGGCGGCGTCCTCGGTCGGGCGCCTCGCTCACGTAGGACACCGCTACGCTCGCTTCGGCGCCCTCCCTACGTCCTTCCCAGGCTTGCTTTTCGCCGCCTCCGGGCCCGCTTTCCCCGACCTGCTTGCTTTTCGCCGCCTTCGCGCAGTGGACGACTCTCGCTTCGCGGCGCGGCCTGCGTCCTTCCCGGGCTTGCCTTTCGCCGCCTGCTTCCCGCTACCCCGCTCGTTCGTGCCCGGGCGCAGCTTTGCCAACTGGTCGGTTGGCAGCAAGGCGAGCGCGAGGCCGGTGATCGTCAGCGCGAGGGCGCTGATCAGCTCGAGGTAGAAGCCGCCGGCGGGGTTGGCCTCGGCGTCGAGGTAGGAGCCCGCCTCCCCGGTCACGGTGCCGGTCTCGTTTGCGTCGGGGAGGTCGACGAGCAGGAAGATCGCGACCGCGACCGCGCCTGCGACGGCGACGGCGACCGCTGCCGGGCGCGAGGGGGTTAGGATCGCGACCGCCAGCGCAGCGATCGCGAACACCGCGACCACCGCGATCGCGTAGCCGTGGTGATCGCCGCCGGTCTGGCTCTCGATCGTCGGCGCCGAGGGCGGTGCGAGCTCGAACATCGTCATCAGGTCGGAGGCGAGCAGGCAGAGCGCCGCGACCAGGCAGGCCGGCGCGAGCAGCCGGGTCAGCGTCGCGGGCCGGCGCCTCATCCCTTCGCCGCCTCGACCCGTCGCGCCTTCGCCGGCCGCCGTGGCCGGGGGACGCGCTTACGTCGCCGGGCGCGACGCGTCGCGAATCGCCGCACCGGACCCGGACGCCGGGCGCTCGGCTCGCGGTGGGTCGCGGCCGCCTCCGGGCGAAGCTGGCGCGGCAGCAGCGCGCCCGCCGCGATCAGCACCGCGGCGGCGGCGATCTGAACCCAGAAGCCCTCGATCAGGGTCGCCGAGGCGCCCTCGTAGGCGATCCCGGTCTCGCCCTCATCGAGCCCGGCCGGAGCGTCGACGACGAGACCGACCACGAGCACCGCAAGCCCGACCGCGAGCAGCAGGCGTGCGGCGCGGGGTCGTCCCCTGAACGCCAGCACCAGGGCGACGATCCCGACGAGCGCCAGCGGCAGGATCACCCACGCGTGCGCGTCACCGGCCTGGACTCGACCAACCTCCGGTGCCGCGGCGACCCCTTCGACCGCGCCGGTGTAGGCGCCGCCGCCGATCGCGATCGTGCGGTAGTCGAGCCACTGCGAGGCGACGAGCGCGGCGAGCGCCACCAGGCAGACGATGCCGAGTGCGCGGGCAGGGGTGAGATGACGGTCGAGCCCGCGATAGGCCCGGCGGGCCAGCGCCGCCAGCGCCGCCAGCAGCGGCCGCAGCAGTCGCCGCCAGGCAAGCAGCACGACGGCGCCCGCCCGCTCGGCAATCGCGAGCCAAGTGCGCACCGCGGCGGCGAGCAGCCTGCGGGCGGGCACCACCAGCTTCGCGCGCAGCTTCGCCACCAGCGCGCCGATCCGCTTTCGCGCCTTGCTCGGAGCCGGCCGGCGGGCCCGGTCGCGCTTGGCCGCCGGCTTCGGGCGCCGCTGCGCGCGCCCGGCCGACTGCTTCTTGACAGGCTCAGGGCGCCGCGAGCGGCTGCGCCGGCGAGGCTTGCGGGAGGCCATCAGACGGCGTGGGAGGCCCAGGGGCCTCTGCTATAGTCAGCCGTCGCTCGCGCGCGGCCCCGCGCGCCCTGCGCGAGCGGAGATCCCTTCCATGGAGAGCCGCATGACATAAGGGCGTTTCGGGCTATTCGGCGGTCAATCGCTTGGGCCCGACAGGGCCCTTTTTGTTGCGCTGACACGCTCTCCTCGCCGCCTTCGTTCCTCCTCGACTCCGCCGCAGCGACCAACCTACACAACCACCCGCGAGACCCACCCAAAGCAAGCAGATGGCACGCACCTTCCCCCTAGAGAAGACCCGCAACATCGGGATCATGGCGCACATCGACGCCGGCAAGACGACGACGACCGAGCGCATCCTCTTCTACACGGGCCGCACACACAAGCTTGGCGAGGTGCACGAGGGCGCCGCGGTGATGGACTGGATGGAGCAGGAGCAGGAGCGCGGGATCACGATCACCTCCGCCGCGACCGCGTGCGAGTGGGAGGGACACCGGGTCAACATCATCGACACGCCCGGCCACGTCGACTTCACGGTCGAGGTCGAGCGCTCGCTGCGGGTGCTCGACGGCGCGATCGCCCTTTTCGACTCCGTTGCCGGGGTCGAGCCGCAGTCCGAGACGGTCTGGCGCCAGGCCGACAAGTACGGCGTCCCGCGGATCGCGTTCATCAACAAGATGGACCGCACCGGGGCCGATTTCGAGCGTGCGGTCGAGACGATGCGCGACCGCCTCGGTGCCAACCCTTTGCCGATCCAGCTCCCGATCGGCGCCGAGGACGGCTTCGTGGGCGTGATCGACCTGATTGAGAACAAGGCGCAGGTCTGGAAGGACGAGCTCGGGACCGAGTTCGCCTACGAGGAGATCCCGTCCGAGCTCGCCGACGCCGCCCACGAGGCGCGCACCCATCTGATCGAGGCCTGCGCCGACTACGACGACGAGCTGATGGAGGCCTACCTGAACGAGGAGGAGATCCCGCACGAGCGGATCGCCAAGTCGCTGCATCGCGCCACGCTCGATCTCAAGGTCACCCCGATTCTCTGTGGCTCGGCGTTCAAGAACAAGGGCGTGCAGCCGCTGCTCGACGCGATCGTCGAGCTGTTGCCGTCGCCGCTCGAGGTCCCGGCGGTGACGGGCTTCGAGACCTCGAACAAGGGCGACGGCGCGCATGGCGACGAGGTCGAGCGCTCCGCCGACGACTCGGCGCCGTTCGCAGCGCTGGCGTTCAAGGTGATGGCCGATCCCTACGTCGGCAAGCTGACCTACTTCCGCGTCTACTCCGGCAAGCTGGCCGCGGGCAGCCGGGTCCTCAACGCGACCAACGGCCGCACCGAGCGGATCGGGCGGTTGCTGATGATGCACGCCAACCACCGTGAGGAGATCGAGGAGTGCTACGCGGGCGACATCGTCGCCGGAGTCGGCCTCAAGCAGACCTCGACCGGCGACACGCTCTCGGCGCCCGACTCCCCGGTGATCCTCGAGGCGATCGAGTTCCCCGAGCCGGTGATCGCGGTCGCGATCGAGCCGAAGACCAAGGCCGACCAGGAGAAGCTCTCGGCGTCGCTGGCGCGGCTCGCCGAGGAGGACCCGACGTTCCGGATCGAATCCGACGAGGAGACCGGCCAGACCCTGATCCACGGGATGGGCGAGCTGCACCTCGAGGTGATCGTCGACCGGCTGCTGCGCGAGTTCAACGTCGACGCCAACGTCGGCCGTCCGCAGGTCGCCTACCGCGAGACCGTCCGCGAGCGCGTCGAGAAGATCGTCGGCCGGTTCGTGCGCCAGACGGGTGGTCGCGGCCAGTTCGGCCACGTGGTGATCAACCTCGAGCCGGCGCCCGACGAGGGCTTCGACTTCGTCAACAAGATCAAGGGCGGAGCGATCCCGACCGAGTTCATCCCGGCGGTCGAGCAGGGGATCGAGGAGGCGCTCGGATCCGGGGTCAAGGCCGGATATCCGGTCGTCGACGTGCGGGTCGAGCTTACCGACGGCTCCTATCACGACGTCGACTCCTCGGAGATGGCCTTCAAGATCGCAGGCTCGATGGCGGTTCAGGAGGCGGCGCGTCGCGCCAAGCCCGTCCTGCTCGAGCCGGTGATGGCGGTCGAGGTCGTCACCCCGGAGGAGTTCCTCGGCGACGTGATCGGCGACCTCTCGCGCCGGCGCGGCAAGGTTCAGGGCCAGGAGCAGCGCGGCAACGCGCTCGCCGTGCAGGCCTACGTGCCGCTCGGCGAGATGTTCGGCTACGCGACCGACGTGCGCTCCTCGACCCAGGGTCGGGCCGACTACACGATGCAGTTCGAGCGCTACGAGGAGGTTCCGACGAACATCGCAGAGCAGATCGTCGAGAGCATCACCGCGGAGCCGGTCACGGCGTGAGCGCGATTCTGTAATTCTTCCGGGGTTGCCCGGAGCCAGCCCGACAGAACAGACTTAGAAAGAACACGAAGGAGCAAGAGGAAACGAGATGGCGGAGAAGTTCGATCGAAGCAAGCCGCATGTCAACGTCGGCACGATCGGTCACATCGACCACGGCAAGACGACGCTGACCGCGGCGATCACGAAGGTGCTCGCCGAGCAGGGCGGCGCCGAGGAACGATCGTTCGAGTCGATCGACAACGCTCCCGAGGAGAAGGAGCGTGGGATCACCATCGCCACCTCGCACGTCGAGTATCAGACCGAGAACCGGCACTACGCCCACGTTGACTGCCCGGGACACGCCGACTACGTCAAGAACATGATCACCGGGGCGGCGCAGATGGACGGCGCGATCCTGGTCGTCTCGGCGGCCGACGGGCCGATGCCCCAGACCCGTGAGCACATCCTGCTCGCGCGCCAGGTCAACGTCCCCTACGTCGTCGTCTATCTCAACAAGACCGACATGGTCGATGACGAGGAGATCATCGAGCTGGTCGAGGAGGAGGTCAAGGACCTGCTCAACGAGTACGACTTCCCGGGCGACGAGACGCCGATCATCAAGGGGTCGGCGCTGAAGGCGCTGGAGGGCGACGAGGAGGCGAAGAAGTCGATCCTCGAGCTCGCCGAGGCGCTCGACAACTACATCCCCGAGCCCGAGCGCGATCTCGACAAGCCATTCCTGATGCCGGTCGAGGACATCATGACGATCACCGGTCGGGGCACGGTGGCGACCGGCCGGATCGAGCAGGGGATCGTCAACACCGGCGACGAGGTCGAGATCGTCGGCATCCGCGAGACCACGAAGACGGTGGTCACCGGGGTGCAGATGTTCCATAAGGACCTCGACCAGGGGCAGGCCGGCGACAACGCGGGCTGCCTGCTCCGCGGCACCAAGCGCGAGGAGATCGAGCGCGGGCAGGTGCTGGCGAAGCCGGGGTCGATCACCCCGCACACCAAGTTCAAGTCCGAGGTTTACTGCCTGAAGAAGGAGGAGGGCGGCCGTCACACCCCGTTCTTCTCGGGCTACCGCCCGCAGTTCTACTTCCGGACCACGGACGTGACCGGCGTCGCCAACCTCCCCGAGGGAACGGAGATGGTGATGCCCGGTGACAACGTCGAGATGACGATCGAGTTGATCAACCCGATCGCCATGGACCAGGGCCTGCGGTTCGCGATCCGCGAGGGCGGTCGCACCGTCGGCTCGGGGGTCGTCACCGAGATCCTCGAGTAAGGCCCACGGAGCCGGCTCACGGGCCGGCTCTTCGTTTGCAGTAACGGATACGACCAGGGCGGCGCCCCACCGACGGGGCGGCGCCCGTTTTGCGCCCAAAGGAACCAGCACCCCAGCACCCAAACCATGGCAACACTCGCAACCAACAAGATCCGGATCCGGCTGAAGGCGTACGACCACGACGCCATCGACCGGGCTGCCCGCGAGATCGTCGAGACCGCGACCCGCACCGGCGCCTCGGTGTCGGGGCCGGTGCCGCTGCCGACCGATCGCAACATCTACTGCGTGATCCGCTCGCCGTTCAAGGACAAAGACTCGCGCGAGCATTTCGAGATCCGCACCCACAAGCGCTTGATCGACATCCACCAGCCGACCCCGAAGACGATCGACAGCCTGCAGCGCCTCGACGCCCTCCCCGCCGGCGTCGACATCGAGATCAAGATTTGAACGTCACCCGACCCCCGTCACTCGACCCTCGCAACTAGCTACTTCAATGCCCGCGATCATCGGCAAGAAAGTCGGAATGACCCAGGTCTTCACCGAGGACGGCACCCGCGTGCCGGTGACCGTGATCGAGGCGCAGCCGAACACCGTGACCGCGGTCCGCAGCCCCGACGGCGACGGATACGCGGCGGTGCAGCTCGCCGGGATCCCGACCGAGGAGCGAAAGCTGACCAAGCCCGAGCGCGGCCACCTCGCCAAGGCCGGCGCGCCGCCCTCGAAGGCAGTCGCCGAGTTTCGCGGCGAGGCGCCCGAGGCGCAGATCGGCGAGTCGCTGACCGTCGAGCAGTTCGAGCCCGGCCAGCGCGTCAAGGTCTCGGCGACGGCGATCGGGAAGGGGTTTCAGGGCACGATCAAGCGCCACAACTTCAGCCGCGGCCCGGTCACGCACGGCTCCCACAATGTCCGTGCCCCGGGCTCGATCGGCGCCAGCGCCGACCCGGCGCGGGTCTTCCGCGGCGTCAAGATGCCCGGCCGCATGGGCGGCGGGCGGGTCACCGAGCGCGGGCTCGAGGTGGTCGAAATCGATCAGGAGCGCAACCTGCTCTTGCTCCGGGGAGCCGTCCCGGGCCCCAAGGGCGGCACCGTGGAGGTTCGCAGCGATGGCTGAGCGAAAGCAAGCGCTCAAGGCCCCGACGCTCGGCAAGCAGGCGAAGAGCGACCTGCCCGCGGCCCTGTTCTCGGAGCAGTTCCACGAGAGCCTCGTGCACGAGGCCGCACGCGCCGACCTCGCGGCCCGGCGCCGCGGCACGGCGTCGACGCTCGGCCGGGGCGAGGTCGCGATGACCACCGCCAAGGCCTGGAAGCAGAAGGGCACCGGTCGCGCCCGCGCCGGGGCGCTCAGCGTCCCGCACCGTCGCGGCGGCGGGGTGGCGTTCGGTCCGAAGCCGCGCCGGCACACGTTCAAGGTCAATCGCAAGGCCCGCCGCCGGGCGCTGCGGTCGGCGCTCTCCGTGCACGCCGCCCGCGACAGCGTCGCGGTCCTCGACCCGGCGCCGTTCGAGCAGCCGTCGACAAAGAAGGCGGCCGAGTGCCTGGCCAAGTGGGACGCGAAGTCGCCGGCGCTCGTCGTCCTCGACGCCGACCAGGGCGGCGTCCTGAAGAGCTTTCGCAACCTGCCCGAGGTCAGCGTGATCCCGGCCGGCTCGGTCGGGGTCGCGGACCTGATCGGTCACGCCTCCCTGGTCGTCTCGCCGGAGGCGCTCGCCGTGCTCGAGCACCGCTGCGCGGAGGTGAGCCGCTGATGGACGCTCGCCGGGTGATCATCGAGCCGGTCGTCTCGGAGAAGAGCTATGCCCTGATGGCCGACGGCAAGTACACCTTTCGGGTCGACGACCGCGCCCACAAGACCCAGATCCGCGCCGCGGTCGAGGAGGTCTTCGGGGTCGGTGTGACCGAGGTGCGGACGATCAAGGTCCCATCGAAGCCGAAACGGCGGGGCCTGCACCGTGGTCGGACCCGGTCATGGAAGAAGGCGATCGTGCAGCTCGCACCCGGCGACCGGATCGAGCTGTTCGAGGGCGCGGCGGTGGCCGAGTAGGCGTGGTTTGCTGATGGCGATGAGAAGGACAAAGCCGACCAGCCCGGGGCGCCGCTTCGCGACCTACCAGCAGCGCGAGGAGCTGACCGGGTCGGCGCCGCACAAGCCGTTGACCAAGGGCAAGCGCAAGACCGCCGGCCGCAACGGCCGCGGGCGGGTCACGGCCCGCCACCGCGGCGGGGGCGCGAAGCGCCGCTACCGTGAAATCGACTTCAAGCGGCTCAAGGACGGTGTACCGGCGAAGGTGGCGACGGTCGAGTACGACCCGAACCGGACCTGCTACATCGCCCTGCTGCACTACGCGGACGGGGCGAAGAGCTACATCCTCGCCCCCCAGGGCGTGCGCCCCGGCGCGACCGTCGAGTCGGGCGAGAGGGCCGACATCCAGCCCGGCAACGCGCTGCCGCTGCGGGGGATCCCGACCGGCACCGTGGTCCACAACGTCGAGATGATCCCCGGCCAAGGCGGCAAGCTCGGCCGCTCCGCCGGCTCGGCGATCCAGGTCGTCGCCAAGGAGGGGCCGATGGTCACCCTGCGGCTGCCCTCGTCGGAGATGCGGTTGGTGCGGGCCGACTGCCGGGCGACGGTCGGCACGCTGTCGAACTCCGAGCACCAGAACGTCAAGATCGGCAAGGCGGGGCGCAACCGCCACAAGGGCAAGCGGCCCCAGACTCGCGGGATCGCGATGAACCCCGTCGACCACCCCCACGGGGGAGGCGAGGCGCACAAGACGCCCGGCGGCCACCCGGTCACCCCGTGGGGCAAGCCGACGCTCGGCTACCGAACCCGGAAGAAGGGCAAGCGCTCCGACGCGCTGATCGTCCGCGGCCGTCGACGCGGGAAGAAGAAGAGGTAGAGCGGCATGGGTAGATCAACGAAGAAGGGTCCGTTCGTCGACGAGCGCCTGATGCGGCGGATCTCGCAGATGAACGAGCAGAACCAGAAGCAGATGATCAAGACCTGGTCGCGGACCTCGACCGTGTTCCCGGAGATGGTCGGCCACACGATCGCCGTCCACGACGGCCGCAAGCACGTGCCCGTCTTCATCTCCGAGTCGATGGTCGGCCACAAGCTCGGCGAGTTCGCCCCGACGCGCACGTTCCGTGCCCATTCGGGCAGTGGCCGGGCGGAGCGCTAGGCGATGGCGCGGACAGCCGAACAGCAGATCGAGGCCCCGGTGGTGCGCGCCAAGGCCCGCTTCGTCCGGGTCGCCCCGCGCAAGGCACGCCTGGTCGCCGACCAGGTCCGCGGGATGCCCGTCATCGACGCGCGCACGCTGCTCGCCTACTCGACCCGCGGCGCAGCTCGCGACTTGGCGCGGCTGATCGACTCCGCCGCCGCCAACGCGGAGGCCAACCACGAGCTCGTCGCCGACGACCTGCGGATTGTCGACATCCGCGTCGACGAGGGCCCGACGCTGAAGCGCTGGCGCGCCCGCGCCCGCGGCCGCGCGACCCGGATCGACCGGAAAACGAGCCATCTCTCGGTGGCCCTGACCCCGACCACCGACTGAGCGAGGGCGGCGAATGGGACAGAAGATCCATCCGGAGGGCTTCCGCGTCGGCTACATCCATGACTGGAAGTCGAACTGGTTCAACGAGCGCGAGTTCTCGGACTATCTGCTCGAGGACATGGCGATCCGCGACCACATCGAGACCAAGCTCTCGCATGCGGGGCTCTCGGACATCAACATCGTCAAGCAGCGCGGCGAGATCACCGTCGACATCCACACCGCGCGCCCGGGAATCGTGATCGGCAAGTCGGGCGCCGAGGTCGACGCGCTGCGCCGCGACCTGCACCGGATCACCCGCAAGCCGGTCAAGGTCAACATCCGCGAGATCAAGCGCCCCGAGCTCGACGCGCAGCTCGTCGCCCAGGGAATCGCCGAGCAGCTCCAGAACCGGGTTGCCTTCCGGCGGGCGATGAAGCGCGCCCTGACCTCGGCGATGCGCTCGGGAGCGAAGGGAGTCAAGGTCCAGGTGTCCGGACGGCTCGGAGGCGCCGAGATGGCACGCACCGAGGGCTACTCCGACGGCCGGGTGCCGTTGCACACCCTGCGCGCCGACATCGACTACGGGTTTGTCGAGGCCCGGACGACAACCGGCCGGATCGGGGTCAAGTGCTGGATCAACAAGGGCGAGGTGATGCCCGAGGGGTTCCGCCTCGGCGAGGACGAGGAGGAGCTGGCGCCACGCTCGTTCCGCCGCAAGGGCCGCGACGGCCAGCAGGGTGGTGGCCCGAGGTCAGCGCCGAAGCCGCCCGCGCCGCCGAAGCCCGCGCCCCCGGCCGTGCCCGCCGCGGCGCCGCCCAAGCCGGCTCCGCCCGCCGAGCCCGCCCCGGCGGCCGAGCCCCCTGCACCCGCCCCCGCTGCGCAGGCGAGCGACGAGCGACGAGCGATGAGCGACGAGCCCGACGCTGAGGCCCCGAAGCCCGAGGCGCCGACGCCCGAGGCGCAGACGCCCGAGGCGCCGAAGCCCGAGGAGGGCGCTTCCTGATGTTGATGCCGAAGCGGGTCAAGTACCGCAAGCAGATGCGCGGACGCCGTCGCGGCAACACCAAGGGCGGCGCCACCGTCGCCTTCGGCGAGTACGGGCTGAAGGCGGTCGAGCGGGGCTGGATCACAAACCGCCAGATCGAGGCCGCCCGCGTCGCGATGACTCGCAAGATCAAGCGCGGGGGCAAGGTGTGGATCAACGTCTTTCCGGACAAGCCCTACACCAAGAAGCCCGCCGAGACCCGGATGGGCTCGGGCAAGGGCAACCCGGAGGGATGGGTGGCCGTGGTCAAGCCGGGCAAGGTGCTGTTCGAGCTCGCCGGTGTTCCCGAGGACCTCGCCCGGGAGGCGATGCGGCTCGCCGGCCACAAGCTGCCGATCAAGACCAAGTTCGTGACCCGGGAGGCGGCAGGCCAGTGAAGGCATCCGAGGTGCACGCGCTCGGTGATCAGGACCTGGTCCAGGAGCTCAAGGACGCGCGCCAGGAGGCCTTCAACCTTCGTCTACGCCACGCGACCGGCGAGCTCGAGGACACGTCGGCCCTCGGGCGCTCGCGCGCGGACCTGGCCCGGCTGATGACGATCGCCCGTGAGCGCGGGATCGATCTGGAGAAGGAATTGCGGTGAGCGCGGAGCCTGCGATAAGGAGAGGTTGCGCGAGGCGACGCGCGATCAATAGATGATGAGCGACGAAGAGAAGAACGAGACCGAGGCGACAGCCGAATCCGAGCAGGCGCAGGAGCCCGAGGCCGAGGCCCCGGCGGACGAGCCTGCCGCGGAGGAGGAGTCTGCCGCGGAGGAGGTTCCGGCGGAGGAGCCGCCCGCAGAGGAGGCTTCGCCGGAGGAGCCTGCCGCGGAGGAAGCCGCCGGCGAGGATCAGCCTGCCGCCGCCCCCGGACGCGAAGCGGAGGAGGCGCCGGATGAGGTCCTCAGTCCGAAGGCCCAGCGCAAGCTCGAGCGCTCCCGCCACAGCGGCGAGCCCCGCCCGCCCCGCTCCGCCACCGAGCGGGCCGGCGAGCGAGCCGAGGCCCGTGCCGCGAAGACCGGCGAGCGGCGTCGCTCGCGTGCCCGAGCTCGCACCAAGCACGAGGCCGGCGACGGGACTCCCGCGGCCGAACGCGCCGCCGGATCGAAGAAGGTCCGCCTCGGCACCGTCGTCTCGGACAAGGCCGACAAGACGATCACCGTCCGGGTCGAGGTCGTCCGGCGCCACCCGGTGTACGAGAAGGTGATCCGCCGCTCGGCGACGATCCACGCCCACGACGAGCGCAACGAGGCGAACGCCGGCGACGTCGTCCGCGTGATCGAGTCGAGGCCGCTCTCGCGCAGCAAGCGCTGGCGCCTGGTCGAAGTGCTGGAGAAGGCGAGGTAGCGCGGCATGATCCAGCAGGAGTCGAGGCTCAAGGTGGCCGACAACTCGGGCGCCCGCGAGATCCTCTGCATCCGGGTCAAAGGGGGCTCGCACCGCCGCTACGCCGGCGTCGGCGACGTGATCACCGCCACGGTCAAGCACGCGACCCCGCACGGGGGCGTGCGCAAGGGCGAGGTCGTGCAGGCGGTCGTCGTCCGCACCCGCAAGCAGCTCGGACGCCCGGACGGCACCTACATCGCCTTCGACGAGAACGCGGCTGTCCTGATCGACCCGCAGAACAACCCGCGGGGGACGCGCATCTTCGGGCCGGTGGCGCGGGAGCTGCGCGACCGCAACTTCATGAAGATCATCTCGCTCGCGCCGGAGGTGCTCTGATCGCCATGGCTAAAGGCATGCACATCCGCAAGGACGACTCGGTGATCGTGATCGCCGGCAAGGACAAGGGCAAGACCGGCCGCGTGCTGCGCACCGAGCCGGGTCGTCGGCGCGTCTTCGTCGAGGGCCTCAACATCGTCAAGCGCCACACCAAGCCGCGCTCGGTCAAGGACACCCAGAAGGCGCAGTCGTCCGGGATCATCGAGCAGGAGGGGCCGATCGACGTCTCCAACGTCATGCTCCTCGACCCGACCGACAACCAGCCGACGAGAGTGGGCGTGCGGATCGGCGAGGGCGGCAGCCGCAACCGCTACGCGAAGCGGACCGGGAAGGCGATCGAGTAGCTACTAGTTACTGGTACGAGGAACCAACCGATGGAAGCAGCCACAACCACAGACGCACAGCGAGCGGCGCCGCCGCCGCGCCTGCGCGAGCTCTACGAGTCGGAGCTGGTCGCGTCGCTGACCGAGAAGTTCGGCTACTCGAGCCGGATGCAGGTGCCACGCCTGGAGAAGATCACCCTCAACATGGGGGTCGGGGACGCCAAGCAGGCAACCCCGGTGCTCGAGGCGGCGACCGAGCAGCTGCAGACGATCGCCGGCCAGCGCCCGAACGTCCGCCGCGCGCGGCGCTCGATCGCCAACTTCAAGCTCCGTGAGGGGATGCCGGTCGGTGTCTCGGTGACCCTGCGGGGCGCCCGGATGTGGGAGTTCCTCGACCGGCTGGTGACGATCGCGATCCCGCGGATCCGTGACTTCCGCGGCCTCAACGCCCGTGCCTTCGATGGCCGCGGCAACTACTCGCTCGGGATCCGCGAGCAGCTCATCTTCCCCGAGATCGACTACGACTCGATCGACGAGGTGCGCGGGCTCGACGTTGCGATCACGACCACCGCGGCCACCGACGAGGAGGCGTTCGAGCTCCTCTTCGGGCTTGGGATGCCGTTCGCCGAGGACGGCCGTCCCGGCGCCGTCGACACCGCCGCGGACGAGGAGGAGGAGCGCCGCAAGGAGGAGGCCCGGCTTCGGGCGGAGGCCGAGCAGGCGGCGCTCGAGCAGCTCAAGGCCGAGAACCCCGAGGCCTACGCCAAGCGGGAGCGACCCGAGGAGGGCGAGGAAGAAGCGGAAACCGAGGGAGAGCCCTCCGAGGAGGGCGAAGCCCCCGGCTCCGACCAGGAAGGAAACGATGGCTAAGACATCGCAAAGAGTGAGCCAGCGGCGCAAGCCGAAGTACAAGACGCGCGGCTACAACCGCTGCCGGCGCTGCGGGCGTGCCCGAGCCTACTATCGCAAGTTCGGCCTCTGCCGGATTTGCCTGCGCGAGGCCGCCCACGAGGGCTACGTGCCCGGGATGAGCAAGGCATCCTGGTAACCAGCAACCGGCAACTAGACCCATGCTCACCGATCCGATTTCCGATTACCTGACCCGCGTCCGCAACGCGCTCACCGCCGACCACCCGGACGTCGAGGTCCCGTCGTCGCGCCTGAAGAAGGAGATCTCGCGCATCCTCACCGAGCAGGGCTACATCTCCGGCTTCGAGGTCGAGCCGACCGCGGTCGGCGAGGTGATCCGGATCGAGCTCAAGTACACCGACGACCGCCGGCCCGTGATCGCCGGGATGCGCCGCGTCTCGCGCCCGGGTCGGCGTCACTACGTCAACCGCGACCAGGTGCCGCGCGTTCAGGGCGGCATGGGGACCGCGATCGTCTCCACGTCAACCGGGGTGATGACCGGCCACGAGGCGACGGCAAAGGGCGTCGGCGGGGAGGTAGTCGCGTACGTTTGGTAGGAGGCCGTTCGCCGCTCGACACTCGAGCGACGAGCGACGAGCGACGAGCGCCACGAGATCATGAGCCGAATCGGCAGACAACCCATCAGCGTGCCCGAGGGCGTCACCGTCTCCGTCGCCACCGGCCGCGTGACCGTCAACGGCCCCAAGGGGGAGCTCAACCAGGAGCTCAGCCCGCGGATCGAGGTCGTCGAGCAGGACGGGACGCTGACCGTCAACCGCCCCACCGATCGCGGGCCCGATCGGGCCCTGCACGGACTCACCCGAAGCCTGGTCGCGAACATGGTCCAGGGGGTCACCGACGGGTTCGAGAAGCGGCTCGAGATCCAGGGAGTCGGGTACCGGGCCAAGCTTGCGGGCAAGGCGCTGGAGCTCAGTGTCGGCTACTCGCACCCGGTCACGATCCAGGCCCCCGAGGGGATCGAGTTCGATGTCCCGCAGCCGACCGAGGTGATCGTGCGCGGGATCGACAAGCAACTCGTCGGCGAGACCGCGGCGAGGGTCCGCCGAACCCGTCCGCCCGAGCCCTACAAGGGCAAGGGGATCCGCTACGAGGGCGAGCACGTCCGCCGCAAGGTCGGCAAGCGAGCATGAGCGTCAGCACCAAGCCACAGCAGCGCCTGCGCCGCCGCAGGCGGGTGCGGGCCAAGGTCTCCGGCACCGCCGAGCGACCGCGGCTCTCCGTCTTTCGCTCCAACCGCGGCGTGTTCGCGCAGCTGGTCGATGACACCAGCGGCACCACCGTCGCCGCCGTCAACTGGATCGAGCCCGAGCTGCGCAAGCTGAGTGCCACCGAGCAGGCCCGTAAGGCCGGCGAGCTGCTCGGCGAGCGGGCCAAGCAGGCGGGGATCTCGGCGTGCGTCTTCGACCGTGGGGGCTACCGCTACCACGGCCGGGTCCGGGCCCTGGCCGATGGCGCCCGCGAGGCCGGGCTGGAGTTCTGACTCTCTAAGGTGAATCGGAAGTGATCCGCAACCACGAAATCGAAACGGTGAGCCCCCAGGGCCTCGACCTGCAGGAGCGGGTGATCGAGATCAACCGCGTCGCCAAGGTCGTCAAGGGCGGCCGGCGATTCTCCTTCACCGCGCTGGTCGCCGTCGGCGACGAGAACGACGTCGTCGGGATCGGCTACGGCAAGGCGCGCGAGGTGCCGCTGGCGATCCAGAAGGCGGTCGAGAACGCGCGCAAGAGCCTGATCCGGGTGCCGAAGTTCGGTCAGACGATCCCGCACCGCAACATCGGCCGGTTCGGATCCGGCCACGTCGTCCTGCGACCGGCGAGCCCCGGTACCGGAGTCATCGCCGGCGGCGGGGTGCGGGCGGTTCTCGAGCTCGCCGGGATTCGGGACGTGCTCTCGAAGAGCATCGGCTCGCAGAACCCGATCAACCTGGTCAAGGCGACGATGGAGGGCCTGATGGGCCTGCGCCGCCCCGAGCAGGTGGCGCGGCTTCGCGGTCTCTCGGTCGACCAGGTGCTCGGCCTCGACCTGCAGCGGGCGACCGAGAAGCCCACCAACGGCGAGCCCGAGCGAGCAGCGACGAGCGACGAGGGCCCGGCCAACGACGACGCGCCAGCGGCGAGCGACGAGCCGCCGGCGCCGAGTGCGGAGCGGCCAGCGGCGAGCACCGAGACCGATGCCTGACCTGACCCTGCGACAAGTCCGTTCGGCCAACGGCGCCAACCCGACCCAACGCGCCACCCTCGAGTCGCTGAAGCTGGGCCGGATCGGCCGCGAATCGACGATGACCGACACCCCGCAGCTTCGGGGGATGATTCGCGTCGTCTCCCACCTGGTCGAGGTGCGCAGCTGATGGCCCGCCTCAGCCCCGAGGAAATCTCGCTCGACTCGATCCGACCGAAGCCCGGCTCGCGCCGTCCGCGAAAGCGGCTCGGGCGCGGCAAGGGCAGCGGCACCGGCAAGACCGCGGGCCGCGGCCACAAGGGCGCCGGGGCGCGCTCCGGTGCGAAGTCCAAGCCCGGCTACGAGGGAGGGCAGAACCCGATTCACATGCGGATGCGCAAGCTGCGCGGCCCGCAGATGAAGAAGTCGATGCCCTTCGAGCGCTTCCGAACCCACACCCAGCCGGTCAACGTCGCCGACCTCGAGGCGCGCTTTGACGCCGGCGCCGAGGTGACGCCCGAGACGCTGCGCGCGGCCGGGCTCGCCAAGCGCCGGACCCCGGTCAAGGTGCTCGGGCGCGGCGAGATCTCGAAGGCCCTGACGGTGCGCGCGCACGCCTTCAGCGCCGCCGCCAAGGAGAAGATCGAGCAGTCCGGCGGCAGCGTTGAGCTGATCGAGAAGTAGGCATGCTGCAGACGATCGCGAACGCCTTCGCGGTTCCCGAGATCCGCCGGAAGATCGGCTTCACGCTGGCGATGCTGTTGCTGTACCGGCTCGGCGCCTACATCCCGGCGCCCGGGGTCGACATCGACACGGTCGAGTCGATCCAGGACAACTTCACCGGCAACAACGTGCTCGGCTTCCTCAACCTGTTCTCGGGCGGGAGCCTGCAGCGCCTGTCGCTGTTCGCGCTCGGGATCATGCCCTACATCACCGCCTCGATCATCCTCCAGCTCCTGACCGTGGTCGTGCCGGCGCTCGAGCGGCTGCAGAAGGAGGGCGAGGTCGGCCAGCAGAAGATCACCCAGTACACGCGCTATCTCACCGTCGGGCTGGCGTTCGGGCAGTCGGTCGGCTACGTGTTCCTGTTCCAGAGCTTCCAGGACGCCGAGGGCACGAGCGTGGTCGGGGACCTCACCTTCGCCAAGGTGTTCCTGATCGTGATCTCGCTGACCGCCGGCTGCACGCTGCTGATGTGGCTCGGCGAGCTGATCACCCAACGCGGGGTCGGGAACGGGATCTCGCTGATGATCTTCGCCTCGATCGCCGCCGGGATCATCCCGGGGATCTCGAGCTGGTGGACCAACCCCGACCAGGTCTTCGTCGTGATGATGCCGTTCGTCGCCTTGGCGGTGATCGTCGGGATCGTCTTCGTCCAGGAGGGCCAGCGCCGGATCCCGGTCCAGTACGCGAAGCGCGTGGTCGGGCGCCGGATGACCAGCGGCGGGTCGACCTACCTGCCGTTGCGGGTCAACATGGCCGGGGTGATCCCGGTCATCTTCGCCGCCTCGATCATGGCCTTCCCACCGACGATCGGTCAGCTCCTCAACACCCCGGCGGCGCTCGACTTCGCCGCTTTCTTCAGTCCCTCAAGCTGGGCCTACGTCGTCGGCGAGGTGTTCTTCATCATCATCTTCACCTACTTCTACACCGCGGTCACCTTCAACCCGGTCGACCAGGCCGACAACCTGAAGAAGTACGGCGGGTTCATCCCCGGAGTCCGTCCGGGCCGGCCGACCGCCGAGTACCTGGACCGGATCCTCTCCCGGCTGACCTTCCCCGGCGCCCTCTACCTGGGCGCGGTCGCGGCACTGCCGACGATCCTGATCAACCAGACCTCGGCCAACTTCTACTTCGGCGGCACCTCGATCCTGATCGTCGTCGGCGTCGCCCTGGACACGGTCAAGCAACTCGAGTCGCAGCTGATGATGCGGAATTACGAGGGCTTTCTGAAGTAGCTCGCCTGCGGTCGGCGCAGGCGCGTGGGGAACCGACGCTCTAGGCTCTTCCGACCGATGTCCGAGCTCAACCTAGTCCTGCTCGGTCCTCCGGGTTCCGGCAAGGGCACCCAGGGCGAGCGCTTGCAGGAGGACCTCCGGCTGCCCTACTACGCGACCGGCGACATCCTGCGGACCGCGGTCCGCGACGGGACCGAGATCGGCCGTGACGCGAAGCAGTTCATGGAGCGTGGTGACCTCGTCCCCGACGACGTGATCGTCGGAGTGATCGGGGAGCGGATCCACGCCAAGGAGGCCGAGGACGGGTTCATCCTCGACGGGTTCCCGCGCACCGAGCCTCAGGCCGAGGCGCTGGGCTCGAAGCTGACCGAGCTCGGGCGCGAGCTCTCGGCCGCGGTCCTGATCGAGGTCGACGACGACGAGGTCGTCAGGCGTCTCGGCGGCCGGCGGACGTGCCCCAACGGCCACGTCTTTCACGTCGAGTTCGATCCGCCGGAGAAGCCCGGAGTGTGCGACGTCTGCGGGGCCGAGCTCGAGGTGCGCGACGACGATCAGCCCGATGTGATCCGCCGCCGGCTCGAGCAGTACCACGAAAAGACCAAGCCGCTGATCGCCTACTACGAGGGTCGCGGCCTGCTCAAGCACGTCGACGGGGCGCTCGACGCGCAGGAGGTCGCCGAGCGGATCAGGGCGCTCCTGGCGACCCTGAAGATGGAGGAGGAGCTGTAGATGTACCGCGGCGGAATCATCCTCAAGACGAGCGAGCAGATCGAGCGCATGGCGGCCGCCGGCGCCGTCCAGGCCCGGTGCCTGAAGATGCTGCGCAGCAAGGTCCGCCCGGGCGCCACGACCGCCGACCTCGACCGTGCCGCGCACCGCTTCATCAGCTCGCAGGGCGCAACCCCCTCCTTCCTCGGCTACCGCGGCTTCCCCGGCTCGATCTGCGCCTCGCCGAACTCGATGGTCGTGCACGGGATCCCCGACGACTACGAGCTGCGCCGCGGCGACATCATCTCGATCGACGTCGGGGTGACCAAGGACGGCTGGGTCGCTGACGCGGCGATCACCGTGCCGGTCGGCGAGGTTTCACCGATCGCCGAGAAGCTGATCGCGACGACCGAGGCGGCGCTGCACGCGGCAGTCGAGCAGGTCCAGGCCCACAACCACCTCGGCGACGTCTCGCACGCGGTTCAGCGCGAGGTCGAGGCCGAGGGGCTCTCGATCATCCGCTCCCTGGTCGGCCACGGCGTCGGCCGCGAGATGCACGAGGACCCGCAGGTCCCCAACTACGGGGAGCCCGGACGAGGCCCCGAGCTCGAGCCGGGGATGGCGTTCGCGATCGAGCCGATGGTCAACGCCGGCGGTCCCGAGGTCAGGGTCGGCGACGACAACTGGGCCGTGTACTCGGCCGACGGCTCGCTCGCGGCCCATTTCGAGTTCACGGTCGCGGTCACCGAGGACGGCCCGCGGATCCTCACCCCCTGGCACGAGGACTGAGCGGTCGAAAGGCAGCTTCCCTGCTACCATTCGCCGTCGCCTTTCGAGGCGGTTGTTGGTGCCTGCTCGCCCGATTCATGGGGCCTGCGGGCCTTCTCAGCAGTTGATTCGATACGACCCAGCGAGGGCCGATGAAGGTTCGAGCGTCCGTGAAGCCGATGTGTGAGCGTTGCCGGATCGTCCGCCGGCGCGGGGTCGTGCTCGTGATCTGCTCGAACCCCAGACACAAGCAAAGGCAGGGCTAGGCACAGATGGCGCGAATCGCGGGGATCAACCTCCCGCTCAACAAGCGAATCGAGGTCGGGCTCACCTACGTGCACGGGGTCGGGCGCTCAACCGCGAACGAGATCCTGGCCAAGGTCGGCGTCGAGCCCGACACCTATGTCAAAGACCTGACCGAGGAGGAGACCGTCAACCTGCGTGAGGCGGTCGAGGCGCTCGAGGTCGAGGGCGATCTTCGCCGCGACCGCTCGCAGAACATCAAGCGGCTGTCGGAGATCGGCTCCTACCGCGGGGTCCGTCACCGCCGCGGCTTGCCGACCCGGGGCCAACGGACGAAGACCAACGCCCGCGGCCGCAAGGGCCCGCGGAAGATGAGCATCGCCGGCAAGAAGAAGCCGCCGGCGAAGAAGTAGGCGCCCAATGCCGCAGCCGAAGAAGCCGAAGGGCCGCACCCGACGCCGGACGAAGAAGAACGTTCCCTACGGGATCGCCCACATCAAGACCTCGTTCAACAACACGATCGTCACGATCACCGACCCCGAGGGCAACGTCGTCTGTTGGGAGTCGGCCGGCTCGGCAGGCTTCAAGGGCTCGCGCAAGTCGACCCCGTTCGCCGCCCAGGTAACCGCCGACGCCGCAGCTCGCAAGGGCATGGAGCATGGCGTCGAGCGAGTCGAGGTGCACGCGAAGGGCGCCGGCTCGGGTCGCGACACCGCGATCCGCTCGCTGCAGGCAGCGGGCCTGCAGGTGACCACGGTCAAGGACGTCAGCCCGCAGGCACACAACGGGTGCCGCCCGAAGAAGCGGCGCCGGCCCTGATCTGATGGCTCGCGACACCGGACCGCAGTGCAAGCAGTGCCGCCGCGAGGGGCAGAAGCTGTTCCTGAAGGGCGAGCGCTGCATGACCGAGAAGTGCGGCGTCGAGCGGCGCTCGTACCCGCCCGGCGACCACGGCCGTGGCCGGGTCCGCGCCTCGGAGTACCGCAACCAGCTGCGCGAGAAGCAGAAGGCGCGCAGGTTCTACGGCGTCCTCGAGCGCCAGTTCCGCGGCTACTACGAGAAGGCCTCGCGCCAGGACGGCGTCACCGGCGAGAACCTGCTGCGGCTGCTCGAACGCCGCTTCGACAACGTGCTCGTGCGGCTCGGTTTCGCCGCCTCGCGACGCCAGGCCCGACAGATGATCAACCACGGCCACTGGCTGATCAACGGCCGCCGAGTCGACATCGCCAGCTACCAGGTCCGTCCCGAGGACGTGATCACGATTCGGGCCGACTCGGGCGCCGCCGACGCCGTTCGGCAGGCGACCGAGCTGACCGCCGCGGTGCCACCGTGGCTGCAGGCCGATCACGACGCCCTGACCGCGAAGGTGCTCCGGCTGCCCGATCGCAGCGAGATCACCTCACCGGTTCAGGAGCAGCTCATCGTCGAGCTCTACTCGAAGTAGTAGCGCCGACAGGTTCCCGACAAGCAAAGAGGTTCACATGACCACCCTGCCCGATTTCCAGATCCCCAAGATTGCCTCCGAGAGCGTCGACGACAATCAGGGCACCTTCGTCGTCGAGCCGCTCGACAAGGGCTTCGGCTACACGTTCGGGAACTCGCTGCGGCGGGTGCTGCTCTCCTCGCTCGGCGGGGCCGCGATCAAGAGCGTCCGGATCGAGAGCGTCGCGCACGAGTTCTCGACCGTCCCCGGCGTCAAGGAGGACGTCACCGACATCGTCCTCAACCTCAAGGACGTCGTCGTGCGCATGCACACGGACGCCGACGAGGTCGAGGCGCCCCTGGTGGCGACCGGACCCGGCGAGATCCGGGCCAAGGACATCGACCTCCCGGCCGGGGTCGAGATCCTCAACCCCGACGCGCCGATTGCGACGCTCGAGAAGCGGACCAAGCTCGAGATGTACCTGACGATCGGACGTGGCCGCGGCTACTCCCCGGCCGAGGAGAACAAGACCGAGGATCAGCCGATCGGCGTGATCCCGATCGACTCGATCTTCTCGCCGATCCGCCGAGCGGCCTACAACGTCGACTCGGCCCGCGTCGGGCAGCGGACCGACTTCGACAAGCTGACGCTCGAAGTCGAGACCGACGGTTCGATCGAGCCCGGCTCCGCTCTGCGCGAGGCGGCCGAGATCCTGATCAAGACGATGGCGATCTTCACCGATCCCGATCGCGTCGACGAGCTGACCAGCCGCGACGCGCTCGGCGTCCCGGAGGAGGCGCTGGCGGCGATCGCGCCGAGCGAGGGCGACGATCGGCTGATCGAGGAGCTCGAGATCGGAGTCCGCGCCTACAACTGCCTCAAGCGCGCGGGCATCCAGACGGTCGGTGACCTGGTCCAGCGCTCGGAGTCCGAGCTCAACGCGATCCCGAACTTCGGCAAGCGCTCAACGGAAGAGGTCAAGGAATCACTACACGCGCTCGGGCTCTCGCTGAGGGATGAGTAGATTTCGCCACTGGCCACTCGCCAGTCGTCGCTGGACCTAGCGCGAGTGCCGAGTGCCGAGTGCCCGATCGACCATGCGCCACAAGAAGCAACGCCACAAGCTCAGCCGCGACTCCGCCCACCGGCGGGCGCTGATGCGCAACCTCTCTCGCGAGGTCGTCGAGCACGAGCGGATCAAGACCTCGCAGGCGAAGGCCAAGGCGGTCAAGCCGCGGGTCGAGAAGCTGATCACGCTCGCCAAGCGAGGCGACCTGCATGCGCGGCGCCAGGTGCTCTCCGAGCTCGGCCAGGACAAGTTCCTCGCCCACAAGCTGTTCGAGGAGATCGCCCCTCGTTACGCCGAGCGGCCCGGCGGCTACACGAGGATCGTCAAGCTCGGCCCTCGGCGGTCGGACTCGACCGAGATGGTCTTCCTCGAGCTCGTATAGCTTCGGCCGTGCCCAGATGGGCACCGCCCGCCTAGAGCTCTCCTACGACGGCACCGGTTTCGCCGGCTGGGCCGCGCAGCCGGGCCTGCGCACGGTCCAGGGTGAGATCGAGTCGGGGCTCGAGCGGATCCTCGGCGAGCGGGTCGAGCTCACGGTCGCCGGTCGCACCGACGCCGGGGTTCACGCCGCGGGCCAGGTGGCGAGCTTCGAGCATCGGGTCGAGCTGCCGGACCGGCTCGCCGAGCGACTCAACGCCGTGCTCGCCGACGACGTCGCCGTGCGCGCCGCCGGGCCCGCCGCGGACGGCTTCGATGCTCGCCGCCAGGCCCGCTCGCGCCTCTACCGCTATCGGGTGCTCGCCTCGCCGATCCGCGACCCGTTCGAGCTTCGAACCGCGCTCTGGTGGCGCTACCCGCTCGAGCTCGAGCTGCTCGAGCGATGCGCCGACGCGGTCGTCGGTCGCCACGACTTCACCGCCTTCACTCCTGCCCAGTCCGAGCACGTGCTGTTCGAGCGCACCGTGCTGGGTGCCGGGTGGCGGACCGAGCGCCGCCTTGCGCCGGGGGGACTGTTGGCGTTCGAGATCGAAGCGCCCAGCTTCATGCGCCACCAGGTCCGGGTCATGGTCGGGACGATGCTCGAGGTCGGTGCCGAGCGGCGGACTCTGGCCGCCTTTTTCGAGCTGCTCGAGGGCGCCCCGCGAGAGCGGGCCGGCGAGACCGCCCCCGCGCACGGGCTCTCCCTGGTCGCGGTCACCTACTGAGCCCTCGCCGCCGGAGGGCCGGGCGGCGTCCGTAGAATCGGCTGCCGCCCGACCGAACGGGCGGATCCATCGATGATTGTCCTGCTCACGAACGACGACGGAATCGGCGCCACGGGCCTGCACGCGGTGCGCCGCGCCCTGCTCGAGATCGAGGACGTCGACGTCCGCGTGATCGCTCCCCACGTCAACCGCAGCGGCACCGCCCGCGGGATCACCACCCATTCCCCGATCTGGGTCGAGGAGGTCGAGTTCGACGACGGCAGCTCGGGCTTCGCGACCGAGGGCACGCCGGTCGATTGCGTGCGCTTCGCCGACCTCGGGCTGCTCGGGGCACGCCCGGACCTGATCGTCTCCGGGATCAATCACGGCTCCAACCTCGGCGACGACGTCACCTATTCGGGCACCGTCGCCGCGGCGTTCGAGGGCATCGTCCTCGGACTGCCGGCGGTAGCGGTCTCCCAGCAGGCGGGGATCGGCGGCATGGGCTACGCCGGGCGCCAGTTCGACTTCACGATCTCGGCCGGGGTCACGCGCGAGATAGTGCGCCGGCTGATCGCCGAGCCGCTGCCCGCGGGCACGCTCTTGAACGTCAACTGCCCGGCGGGTGAGCTGCGCGGGATCGAGCTCGCGCGGCTTGGCAAGCGGCTCTACAACGACGAACTGAAGCTGGTCGAGGAGGACCCCGGCGGCCGCCGGCGCTATCGGATCTACGGCTTCGAGCCCTCGTTCGAGGACGAGCGCGGCACCGATCTCGCGGCGGTGGCCCGGGGCAGGGTCGCGATCACGCCGATCCACTTCGATCTCACCGACCGCGCGGGGCTGGAGCGGCTCGAGGGATGGGACCTGACGGAGCTCGGCGCGGCGGTCGGCGTCCCCGCCGCCCGATGAGGGCTCGTGACGCTGCCCGACGGGCGGCCGAGCTGCGCGAGGAGATCGCCGAGCACGACCGCCGCTACTACGTGCTCGACGAGCCGACGATCGGCGACGACGCCTATGACGCCCTGCTCGACGAGCTGCGCGAGATCGAGGCCGAGCACCCGGAGTTGCTTACCCCGGACTCACCGACCCAGCGGGTCGCGGGCGGCATGCGCCCGCTCGAGCGCTTCGAGCAGGTGCGCCACCTCGAGCCGATGCTGTCGCTTGCCAACGCGCGCGGCGCGGAGGAGTTCCGTGCCTGGGAGGGCCGCCTTCACAACCGGCTGCGCAGCCTCGACATCGCGGCCAGCAAGCTGCGCTTCGTCTCCGAGCCGAAGATCGACGGGATCGCGATCTCGCTCCTCTACGAGAGCGGCGAGCTCGTCCGCGGCGCGACCCGCGGCGACGGGACGATCGGCGAGGACGTGACCCGCAACCTGCGCACGATCGCGTCGATTCCCGACCGGCTCGCCGACGACGCGCCCGAGCGGGTCGAGGTGCGCGGCGAGGCCTACCTGCCGCGGAGCGCCTTCGCCGAGCTCAACGAGCAGCGCGCCGCGGCCGGCGAGCCGACGTTCGCCAACCCGCGCAACGCGACCGCCGGCTCGATCCGCCAGCTCGACCCGGAGGTGACCGCCTCGCGGCCGCTCTCCGTTTGGTGCTACGGGATCGGCGGTGCCGAGGGGATCGAGTTCGACACCCACTCCGACGAGCTCCGCTGGCTCGACGAGCACGGGTTCGCCGTCAACGACGAGATCGCCGAGCACGCGACCGCTGACCAGGTGGTCGAGCGCTGCCTTTGGTGGCAGGAGCATCGCGAGTCGCTGGACTTCGAGATCGACGGGGTCGTGGTCAAGGTCGACCAGCGCGGGCTCTGGCGCGAGCTCGGCGTGACCGGCCGTGAGCCGCGCTGGGCGATCGCCTGGAAGTTCCCACCGATCACCGCGACCACGACCCTGAACCGGATCGTCTGGAACGTCGGCCGCACCGGGCGACTGCTGCCGTTCGCGATGCTCGAGCCGGTCCACGTCGGCGGGGTCACGGTCTCGACCGCGACCCTGCACAACGAGGAGGACCTGGCGCGCAAGGACGTCCGCGAGCGCGACGAGGTCGTCGTCACCCGGGCCGGCGACGTGATCCCGCAGGTGATCTCACCGTTGATCCAGCGGCGCAAGGGCAAGCGCCTGCGCAAGCCGAAGCCGCCGCAGCGCTGCCCGGCGTGCGAGACCGAGACCGTCAAGCCGCCCGACTCGGTGTGGACGATCTGCCCCAACCGCCGCGGCTGTCCGGGGCAGAACTTCCAGCTCGTCAAGCACTTCCGCGGCGCGATGGACATCGAGGGGCTGGGGGAGAAGAACACCCTGCGCTTCCTCGACCAGGGGTTGATCACCGACCCCGCCTCGATCTACGACCTGAGCGCCGAGCGGATCGCCGAGCTCGAGGGGTTCGGTGAGACCTCCGCAGCCGCGTTGATCTCCGAGATCGAGCGCTCCAAGCAGAGCCCGTTCGGCCGCGTGCTCTACGCGCTCGGGCTGCCCGGGATCGGTTACGTGAACGCGAGCGCGATCGCAGAGCACTTCGGTTCCATGGACGCCCTGCTCGCGGCTGAGACCGAGGCGATCACCGAGGTCGACGGGATCGGTCCGGTGCTCGCCGAGCAGTTGCGCGAGGAGCTCGCCGACCAGGCGATGCTGGAGCTGATCGGTCGCCTGCGCGAGCGCGGGTTGCGCTTCGAGCTCTCCGAGGCCGAGCGCCGGGCCGAGGGCGGGCCGCTGGAGGGCAAGACGTTCGTGCTCACGGGGACCCTGCCCGCGCTCTCGCGCGACCAGGCGACGCAGATGATCCGGGCCGCCGGCGGCAAGGTGACCGGCTCGGTCTCGAAGAACACCGACTACCTGGTCGCCGGCGACAGCCCCGGCACCAAGCTCGCCAAGGCGGAGGACGTCGGCACCGAGATCCTCGACGAGGACGGGCTCCGGAAGCTGTTGGGATAGCGCTTCCGGGCCTGCCGTAGCGCCCCGACCGCGTTCAGCCGCCGCCCCGTCGGCGCCTGATCCCCGCCAGGTCGTGATCGTCGGCTTGGGGCGAGGATGTCCGTCCGAGCCCGAGCACGGCCGCCCGGGTGATCGCGCCGGTGCCGAAGCGGTCGCGCAGCTCGTCGATCGCGGCGTCGAGCCGCGCCCGTGGGCGGTCGCGAAGCGGCAGCTCGAGCTGCTCGCCCACCAAGCCGCGCTCGAGGTTGGTGATCGTGAGGCCGACGAGGGTCAGGCCGCGGCGCCGGATCACCGGCATCGTCTCGGCCATCAGGCGCCTTGCCGTCGCCAGGACGGCGTCGGTTGCCGCGCTCGCGACCGGCATCGTCCGCGAGCGGCTCGCGCGCGAGAAGTCGCCGAAGCGAAGCCGCAGGATCACCGTGCGCCCGATCCGGCCCGCCGCCCGCATCCGCCGCGTGACCCGGTCCGCCAGCGCGCTCAGGATCGCGTCCAGCCGCGCCTCCGAGCCCGACCAGCGACCGAGCGCGGACTGGGCCCCGAACGAGCGTCGCCGACGACCGGAGCGCACCCGCCGGGGGTCGCGATTGCGGGCGACGGCGTGCAGGTGGCGCCCGGCCGCGGGACCGAGCAGCGACACGACCGCGGCCTCGGGGAGCTCGGCAAGCTGACCGACGGTCTCGATCCCGGCGCTCCGCATGCGGCCGGCGGTCGCCGCGCCGACGCCCCACAGTCGGTCGATCTCGAGCGGATGCAGGAACGCGAGCTCGCCCTCGGGGGCGACGACGAGCAGGCCGTCCGGCTTCGCAGCACGGCTCGCCATCTTCGCCAGCGTCTTGGTCCGCGCGATCCCGACCGTCACCGCCAGCCCGATTTCCTCCCGGGCCTCGGCGCGCAGGCGCCGCGCGATCTCGAGCGGCGAGCCGGCGATCCGCTCCAGTCCGGCGACGTCGAGGAACGCCTCCTCCAGCGAGAGCCCCTCGACCACCGGAGCGGTGCGGCGGAAGAGCTCGAACAGCTCGTCGCTCGCCTTCACGTAGGCGGAGAATCGCGGCGCGACGAAGACCGCGTCCGGGCACAGGCGGCGGGCCCGAGCGCCGCCCATCGCCCCGCGCACACCGCGGCGCCGCGCCTCGTAGCTGGCCGCCATCACCACCCCCTGGCCGACGATCACGGGGCGACCGCGCAGACGGGGATCGTCGCGCTGCTCGACCGAGGCGAAGAACGCATCGGCGTCGGCGTGGAGGATCGTCGGCTTCGCAGGCCCCACGAACATACGTTCGCATACGCCGAGGCTGCGATCAACCCCCGACGGCCGTCTAGGGGTCGTAGCGGGCGATCGCGGCGGCGATCCGGTCCTGTGCGCGCCGGGCGGCGTCGACGTTGGCCGAGTTCATCAGCAGCGAGAAGGCGATCGTGTGGTTGTCGGCCTGGCAGTAGCCCGATAGCGCCGAGACATCCGACAGGGTGCCGGTCTTGGTCGCGCACTTGCCCTCCGCCGCGGTCCCGCGCATCCGATCGGCGACCGTGCCCTCGCGCCCGGCGACCGGCAACGAGTCGCGGAAGGCACGCGCGCCGGCGCCCTGCTCGGCCATCGCCACCAGCAGCCGGCCGACCTGTTCGGGGGAAACCCGGTTGCGGCGCGAGAGGCCGGAGCCGTCGACCGCCTGGACGCTGGTGCCGATCGAGTCCGCGAACGCCTCGACCTTGTTGTTGCCGCGATGGCGGGTGCCGCGCTTGCCGGACGACGCCCCGAGCCGCTTGAGCAGCATCTCGGCGAAGAAGTTGTTCGAGGGCACGTTCGTCTCCTCGATCAGCTTCGCGACCGTCGGCGAGGTGACCGCGGCGAGCGGCTCGCGCTCCAGCGTCCGGTCGGACAGGTTCGCGTGTCCGACCTTGCCCTTGACCCGGATCCCGCGCTTGTGCAGGGCGCTCTTCAGCTCCTTCGCGGCGACCAGCTCCGGAGCGCGTGCGTAGTCGCCGCCGGCGTAGCCGTTGTTGAACGAGAGCCCCGAGAGCGGGCTCAGGTCGGGACCGGCGCGACGCTCGCGGTCGAAGATCGTGTCGTCGGCGAGGATCCGGCCGGTGATCCGCATGATCCCCGCCCGGGCGACGTTGCGGGCCAGGGTCGTGACCCGGGTCACCGGCTGGTCGGCGGCGCGGGCGAAGCGGGCGCTGCCGAAGGCCGGGTCGCCGTCGCCGACGATCACCAGGTCGCCGTCGAGGACCGAGCGTCGCGGCCCGGTCAGCCGTCCGCGGGCGTAGGCGCGCGTCTCGAGCCGTCCCTTCGGCCCGAGCTCGGCGAGGAAGGCCGCGGTCGTGAAAAGCTTCTGGTTCGAGGCCGGGATCCGCCGCCGCGAGCCGTTGTCGGAGAACAGCACCGCGTCGCTGCCCGCGTCGGTGTCGAAGACCCAGGCTCCGGCCGAGGAGCTGTCTTCGGCGAGCGCCGCTGCGATCTGATCGCGAAGCTGGCCCTGCGAGAGCCCGGCGCGCGCGGCGAGCGCCGAGCCCGGCTCGGCGACAGGGGTGACCGCGGGCTGATCGGGACCGGCCGCCGTCGCCAGGGCCGGACCGGCGGCGATCGCGGCCACGGCCAGAGCCAGCGTCGCGGCGCGGATCAGGTGCATGCGGCGGCAGCCTAGTGGGCCTTCTCGAAACGGTCCACCCGAAACGGCGGCCCCAGGCACCGCCATGCTGCGTCCTCGGTGGCGGCCATGGCTACAGCCATTGTCCGCTCCCTGCGTCCTTGCCTGTCGGCGCCTGGACCTCGCCGTTTCGGGCACAACGTTCCGAGAATGCCCACTAGCGGCGCGATCGCACGCTCCGGCCCCGCCAAATGGAATAATCGTCGGGCCAATGGGCAAGGTGGTGGACATCGACACCGCCGCGACGGAGCAGAAGGCCGCACGCCGAGCCAGGTCGCGCCGGAAGCCGTCGAAGACGGCCCTCGTGCTCGGGGGCGGTGGGTTTACCGGAGGGGTCTATGAGATCGGCGCCCTGCGCGCGTTCGACCTCCTGGCCACGAACCGGACGGTGAACCAGTTCGACATCTACGTTGGCACCAGCGCCGGAGCCTTCGTCTCGAGCATGATCGCCAACGGGGTCACCCCGGAGGAGATGATGCGGGTGCTCAACCGCGACCTCCCTTCGCCGCTGCGCGACATCGACCTCGGCACCCTGCTGAAGCCGAACTTCAGCGGCTTCTTCAGGAGCGGGCTGATGTTCCCGTTCAAGCTCGCCTCCGTGCTGCGCGAGATGGTCGAGCACCTGGGCGAGGTCTCGGCGGTTGACCTCGCGACCGGGCTCGCCGGGGCGCTCCCCAAGGGGATCTACACCGGTCGCGGGATCGAGCACTACGTCGCCCAGATGCTCGGAGACCCCGACCGCACGAACGACTTCCGGCTGCTCGAGGCGGAGCTTTACCTGACCGCCACCGACCTCGACAGCACTGAGCGGATAGTGCTCGGGGACGGCGAGTGGGCCGATGTGCCGATCTCCGCGGCTGTTGCCGCTTCGGGTGCGTTGCCTGGGATCTACGAGCCGGTCGAGATCAAGGGGCGCGAGTTCATCGACGGGGGAATCCTCTCGACCACCAACGTCGACGTCGCGATCGAGCGCGGGGCGAAGTTCGTCGTCGTGATCAACCCGCTCGTCCCCTTCATCAACAACTTCGAGAAGTACATCCCGACGATCACCGGCTCGCGCGCGCGGCGGGTCTCCGACATGGGGATCGTCGCGATCACCAACCAGACCTTCCGCCTGCTCTCCCACGACCGCCTGCACCGCGCGGTCGAGATCTGGGAGGAGCGCTACCCGGGGGTCGACATCATTTTGATCGAGCCCGAGTTCGATGACGAGCTGATGTTCGGCACCTCGATCCTCGACTACAGCGCCCGCCTGCAGATCGCCAAGCACGGGTTCGAGTCCGTGACCATGAAGCTCGCCCGCGACTACGACCGCTACAAGTCCGTCGCCGAGCGCCACGGGATCGAGATCTCGGCCCGCCGGGTTCGCCACGTGCTCGACCAGGTCGAGCGCGACCGCGAGAAGCTCTCCGCCTGGCGCCGGGTGCTCGAGCTCACCAACGCCGCGCTGCTGCGCGGCTCGCGCTCGGAGGAGCCGGCGGTCCTGGCGGATGCGGAGCCGGCCGGCGACTCGCTCGAAGAGAGCTAGCGGCAGATCCGCACCCGCTTCTGCAGGCTGAGCTCGCGGCCATCGACGAGCTCGGCGATGACACGGATCTCGGGTCGCCGCTCGCCGCGCAGCAGGCGTGGCGGGATCCGCTTTTTGATCGGTCCGGAGCGGTCGCGTCCGGCCAGCTTGGCGCCGACCCTGAACGTCGCCTCGACCAGCGCCCCGGCGTCGGCGCCGCGAACCCGGACCCGGAAGTCGCCTGCGCGGCGGCATGAGCGTCCGTCGCGACGCACGGCGCGCGGCAGCTTCTGCACCAGGGCGGGCTTGGTGCGACAGCTCGACCCGGCGCAACCGTCGAGCGCCGCCAGCCTCGCCGCCAGCGCCGCCTCGGCCGCATCGTAAACGGGATCGGAGACCAGGTTCTGGAGCTGGTAGGGGTCGGAGCGCAGGTCGTAGAGCTCGGTCTCGCCGCTGGCGTTGCGCGCGTAGAGGTAGCGGGCGTTGCGAATCGCGCTGTAGAAGACCCCGTTGACGTTGTCGTCGTCGTCGACGCCCTGGTCCTGCTCGATCAGCAGCTCGCGCCCGCGCAGGCGCTCTGGGTGAGCGGCGGCGGGCAGCAGTGAGCGGCCGTCGACCGCGACCCCGGCGCTCGCGCCCGCGGCGTCGAGGATCGTCGGTGCGAGGTCGGCGTTGCTGGCGATCTCGTCGACGCTGACGCCCTTCGGGATCCCGGGACCCCGGATCAGCAGCGGCACCCGGATCGCCTCCTCATAGACGCGGTTCTTGCCGGTCTGGATCCGGTGCTCGCCGTGGAAGAAGCCGTTGTCGGAGGTGTAGGCGATCAGCGTGTTCTCGAGCTCCCCCGCGGCTCGCAGCGCGGCAACGATTCGGTCGACCCCCTCGTCGATCGCCAGCAGCGACTCCGCCCGGCAGCGATAGCGGCGGGTCGCCGCGCTCACCAGTGCGGGAGTGAGCGACTCCCGGCTCGCGATCCCGGCCGGCTTGTCGGCCACGTCGGCCTCGTTGAAGCTCGGCGGTTGCGGCAGGGGCTCGTTGGCGAAGCTGCCGGCGTGGCGGGCGGCGGGCTTGGCGGTGCCGTTGCAGCGGCTCTCGTTTGGCGGGTCGGGGTTGGGGCCGCCGCTGTGCGGGGCGAGGTAGGCGACCGAGAGGAAGAACGGCTGGCGCTGCGGCGCCCGTCGACCGATCAGCTCGACCGCCTTCTCCGTGTAGACATCGGACGAGTAGGTCTGTGGCGCGGCCGGCTGGTCGGGGTCCTCGGAACGCGATCCGTACTCGACCACCTCGCCGTTCTCGAGCAGGGCGTAGCCGTAGAAGCTGTACGTGTCCTTCGAGCCGTGCCACTCCGACCATCCCGGCGGCACTCCGACGGCGCTTCTCTCGTAGCCGTTCAGGAACTTGCCGATGTGGGCGGTGTAGTAGCCGGCGCGTTCGAGCCACACCGGGAGCGTCTCGGAGGTCGCGAGCCGACCGAAGCCGCCGAACGGGGCCCTGTTGCCGAGTACCTGATGGTTGTGCGCGTACTGTCCGGTGAGGAAGGTGGCGCGCGAGGGACAGCAGAGCGGCCAGTTGGTGGCGGTGACCGGGAACGTGGCTCCCTTCTCGCCGAGCAGCGCCGGAACCCGGCTCATGTAGCGGATCGAGTCCTGGGTCTGGTCGTCGCTCATCACGACGACCACGTTCGGGCGCTCCGAGCTCCCGGCGCCGGCAGGATCCGCTCCGCCGGCGGCCGCGCCCGCCATGGCGAGCGCGATCGTCAGCCCGGCCGCCCCGGCGAGCCTGCACGTCGGTGCTCCCATCAGCGGGCTGAAACCCTAGCCGGCGGCCAAAGTCGCGCCGGCTTAGCCGTCGTACATCGAGTCGATCACGTCGGCGTACTTCTCGGCGACGACGTTGCGCTTCACCTTCATCGTCGGGGTCAGCTCGCCGCCCTCCTGGGAGAGGTCGTGAGCGAGGATCTCGATCTTCTTCACCTGCTCGACGCGGGCAAACTTCCGGTTGATCTTCTCGACCTGCTCCTCGATCGTCGCCCTGACGTCCGGGCTGGCGGCGAGCGCCGCCGGATCGGTGGGCAGACCGTGCTCGGCCGCGTACGTCGCCGCCTCCTCGGGGTCGAGGGTGACGAGGGCTACCAGGAACGGTCGCCGGTCGCCGACCACCACGCATTGCGAGACCAGCGGGTGCTGCTTGATCTCCGCCTCGAGATTGGCGGGGGTGATGTTCTTGCCCCCGGCGGTGATGATGATGTCCTTCTTGCGGCCGGTGATCTTCAGGTAGCCGTCGCCGTCGAGCTCGCCGATGTCGCCGGTGTGCAGCCAGCCGTCGACGAGCGTCTCGCGGGTCGCCTCGTCGTTCTTGTAATAGCCCCGGAAGATGTTGGGGCCGCGGGCCAGGACCTCGCCGTCGTCGGCGATCCGGATCTCACAGCCCGGGAACGGCCTCCCGACGGTCCCCCACCGAAACGCCTCCGGGGTCGAGATCGTCGACGCGGTCGAGGTCTCGGTCATCCCCCAGCCCTCTAGCACCAGCACCCCGGCGGCGTCGAAGAACTCGAGGATCTCGGGATTGATCGGTGCCGCACCGGTGACCGCCATCTTCAGGTTGCCGCCGAACAGGGCGCGGATCTTCGACAGCACCTGGCGATCGGCGAACCAGTGCTGCAGGGCCAGCAGCGGGCCCGGCGCCCTGCCCTCGCGTTCGTGCCGGCGGACCTTCTTGCCGACCCCGATCGCCCAATCGAAAACCGCCTTCTTCAGCCCGCCCTCCTTCTCGACGCTCGAGGTCGCCGCCGTGTAGATCTTCTCGAAGATCCGCGGCACCGACGGGAAGTAGGTCGGCTTGACCTCGGCCAGGTCGGCGAGGATGCGGAGCGGGTCGCGCTCCCAGTAGGCGAGCGTCGCCCCGAGGTCGAAGGTGCCGAGCTGGATCAGCAGCGCGAACGAGTGGGCGAGGGGCAGGAAGAGGTAGGTGACCTCGTCGTCGCCGAGCACGTTGACGGCGTGGACCATGTCCAGCATCGCCCGGTAGTTGCCGTGCGAGATCACGCACCCCTTGGGCGGGCCGGTCGTCCCCGAGGTGTAGATGAAGGTGCAGATGTCGTCCGGCGTGACCGAGCGCCAGCGCTGCTCCCACTCGTCCTCGCCCCCGCTGGCGCCGCGCTCGGAGAGGTCAGCGAGCGAGATCGTGTCCGGCGAGGTCCCGGTCATCAGGATCACGTGCTCGAGCTTCGGACAGCGCTCGCGGACCTGGCGGATCTTCTCGAGCTGCTCGTCGTCCTCGACCACGACCGCGACCGCGTCGGAGTTCTCGAGCACGTACTGGCACTCCTCGGACGAGTTCGTCTGGTAGATCGGCACCACCGTCGCCCCGGCCGAGAGCGCCGCGAAGTCGAAGTAGGTCCACTCAGGGCGCGTGTTGGAGAGGATCGCGACCTTGTCGCCCTTCTCGATCCCGAGCTCGATCAGCCCGAGCGAGAGCTTGCGCACGATCTCGCCGACCTCGGTGTAGGTCTTTGAGATCCACTGGCCGTGTTCGTCCTTGTACAGCACCGCGCGCTTCGGGCCGTGCTTGCGCGCGGCGGCGGGGAAAAGGTCGGCGAGCGTGGCGGAGCCGGTCGCCGCTTCGGTCGCCGGCATCTGCGCGATCGCCGATTCCACTGCTTGCGCTCCTCCCGGATAGATGGACCGCGACGGGTCGCCGTCGCCGGCAAAAGCTACCTCAGGGAGGTATGTCGGGGGCGCCCGAGCGGGCGCTGTCTCAGGCGGCCGCCTGGGGCGCCTTCGGCGCCTGACCGAGCTGGCGAAGGTTGGAGAGGAAAAGGGTCTTGTCGATACGGCCGTTGAAGATCGGAACGCCCATCTCCATGCACTTCGAGATCACCTCACGACGCTTCATGTGCATCTCGTCGGCGAGCTCGGTAGGCGTCAGGTGATTTGCCATGTACCTCTCCTCTTCCGCTTGCAGAAGCTCAACCTCAGTCTTATCGGTTTCGCCGGATGTGTCAACGGGAATCCGCCGCAGATTGCGTGCCTTCCGGTGGCATCCCGGCTCAAACCGGGTTCGGCACGTCGAGGAACTCGTGCTCGACCCCGAACCGCTCGGCGACCAACTCGCCGAGCCGCCGGATCCCGAGTGTCTCGGTCGCGTAGTGACCGGCGGCGATGAAGTGAAGCCCGCCCTCGCGGGCGTCCGCCATCGCATGCTCGGCCGGCTCCCCGGTCAGGAAGGCGTCGAGCCCGAGCGCCACCGCCGCGTGAACGGCCGATGCTCCGGCGCCCGAGAGCAGCCCGATCGAGGCCACCCGTTCGGGCCCGGCGTCGAAGACGAGCGGCTCGCGGCCGACCAACTCGGTGACGGCTGCGAACAGCTCGGCGGCCGGGATCGGCTGCTCGCGCCGGCCGATCGTCGCCAGGGCGCGGCCCTTGATCACCGCGAACGCCTCCGGCTCGGCCTCGAAACCAAGCCCGGCGCAGAGCAGGGCGTTGTTGCCGATCCGCGGATGAGCGTCGAGCGGCAGGTGATAGCCGGCGACGGAGATCCCCGAGGCGAGCGCCGTCCGCAGGCGGGCGGCCATCGGCTCCGAGAGGGCGCGTGGGAGGAAGTCCCAAAACAGCCCGTGGTGGGCGAGGACGAGCTCCGCGCCCGCGTCGCGCGCTCGCTCGAGCAGCTCGAGGTGGGCGGAGACGCCGGTGACGACCTTGCTCACCTCGGCGGCGCCGGGGACCTGGAGCCCGTTCGGGCCGTAGTCCTCGAACGCACCGGCGTCGAGCATCTCGTCGCAGAAGCCGATGATCTCGTCGCGGGCGGCCGGCATTGCCCGACTCTACGATGTCCGGCGATGGATCACTCAGGCCAGGCGACGGGGCGCGGCGAGTTCATCGACTCGCTGATGGACACCGAGCTGTACTCGATCGGCGCCTACTTCTGCGACGAGCATCCAGAGCTGGTCGACGAGGTCGTCGCCGCGAGCGCCGAGATCGAGGGCGCCGGGTTGGAGAGCTACGCGCGGGCTACCGACGCCGGGCTTGAGCAGACCTTCGAGGTCCTGCTCACCGGCCTCGCTGTGCGCTACTACAAGGCGGTCGCGGGATGAGCGCGTCGCCGCCGGCGTGAGCGCCTGGGTCCCGCGCGTCCTGATCGGGGTGCTGACGGTGGCGATCGGGTACGCGGTCTACTCGATCGCGGTCGGCGAGGGCGGCCCCCGCCCGGCCGACGTCGGCGGGGTCAATGAGGTGCAGAGGATCTTCGGCGGGATCCCGCAGGACGCCGACGCGCTCGGGCCCGCCGACGCCGCGGTCACGCTCAGTGTCTTCAACGACATCCAGTGCGAACCCTGCGCACGCTTTCAGACCGAGGTCGTTGATCGGCTGGTCGAGGAGTACGCGCGCACCGGCGAGGCACGGTTCGAGTTCCGCCACTTCTCGGTCGCGCCCAACGAGACCACGCTGGCGGCGATCGCCGCCGAGGCTGCCGGTCGCCAGGAGCGCGCCTGGCAGTACCTCGACACCTTCGTGCGAAACCAGGCCCTGGCGCGGCAACGTGGCGTCGACAAGGAGCTGCTGCGCGAGATCGCGGCCGCCGTGCCCGAGCTCGACGTCGACCAGTGGGAGCTCGACTACGAGGCGCCGGAGAGCGAGGACCTGGTTCGCGACGACGCGGTGCTCGCCGCGGAGCTGGAGCTCCCCGCCCAGCCCGCGGTCGTCGTCTCGGGCCCCGGGGGCCAGCGCGAGCTGATCGAGACGCCGTCGTTCGAGCAGGTGGCGGAGGCGATCGAGCAGGTCTCCTGAGCGCCGGTCACCCCTCCTCCGGAGCCTCGCGGATGATCCGGTTCAACCTCCGGGTGAGCAGCAGCAGCGCGATCATCAGCGCCGCGCCGATCCACAGGATCGGGTCGGTGGGGGAGAGCTCCTCGAGCCGGCTACCGAGATAGACGAACAGGGCGGTGATCGGCAGGTAGCCGACCACGGTCGTCCACAAGAACCGCCCGATCGGCACCCGGGCGGCGCCGGCGACCATCGAGAAGAGGCTGAACGGGATCACCGGGACCAGGCGGATCCCGAGCAGCAGCGTGACCCCACCGGTCTCGGCGATCCGCTCGAGGCGCTCGAAGCGGTCGTGACCGACGACCTTCCACAGTGCCGGCCGTGCCGCGTGGCGACCGATCCAGTAGGAGACGATCGCGTTCAGGATCCAGCCGAACATCACCAGCGGCAGCCCGGCCCAGAACCCGTACACGTAGCCGACTGCGGCATCGAGGATCTCGGCGGGGTACCAGAGCACGGCGTGCACGAGTGCCAGCCCCAGCGCGATCAGCACCCCGGTAAAGCCGAGGTCGTGAAGCTCCTCGCGCAGCGAGCCCGTGTCGCCCTGCAACGCGTTGCCGACCCCGGTGCGCAGCGGCTCGATCGCGAGCACGAGCACGGCCAAGAGGGCGATTCCCGCCAGCGTCAGTGCGAGCCCGACCAGCGGCGGACGGCCCCCGAGAGGCGCCTCGTCGCTGGCCGCTCGCGGTTCCGGCGCCATCGGCCCAGTATGCCCGCCGAGCGCCGCCGGGCAGCGGTCGCCGCCGCCGGGACCGGGTCGGTTTTCGCCATACTGAGGGCCTCGGGGCGTGGCGCAGCCTGGTAGCGCGCACCGTTCGGGTCGGTGAGGTCCCCGGTTCAAATCCGGGCGCCCCGATTGCCGACTCCCGCTTGCACAGCGGGACTCGCCGCGTTCCCGGCCGGTCGAGGTACCAATGAGGTACCAATCGTGAGCGCCGACGCGCGACGAGATCGACTGACTGGAAGGCAATGGCGATATGCGACCCCTTCGGTATTCCATCAACGTCACACTGGACGGATGCTGCGATCACCGTGCAGGTTCCCCGGACGAAGAGACACATCGGCACGCGACGCGCACTCTGGAGCAGGCCGACGCTCTCATCTTCGGCCGGGTGACCTACGAGATGATGGAGTCAGCCTGGCGGCCGCCGGGGCAGATGGACGCGATGCCGGATTGGATGGCGCCTTTCGGGCGGACGATCGATGCAGCAAAGAAGTACGTCGTGTCGAGCACCCTGGACCGGGTCGATTGGAACGCGGAGCTCGTGCGCGGGGACCCAGGGAAAGCCGTTCAGGAGCTCAAACGGAAGCCGGGTAAGGGACTGCTGACAGGAGGCGTGAAGCTTCCACTGACCCTGGCGGAGCTGGGGTTGATCGACGAGTACGAGTTCGTGGTCCAGCCCAGGCTCGCGGGCCACGGGCCGACGTTGTTCGCGGGGCTATCGAAGCACGTCGACTTGAAGCTCGTGAGCCGGCTGGAGTTCGGCTCGGGGGCGGTGGCGATGCGGTATGAGCCTAAGGGCTAGCCCCAATGCCTCCCGGTTCAAATCCGGCGCCCCGATTTCCTCAGGGCTCAGCGCCGGGTGAGCAGGCCGAGCATGTGCGGCAGCGCCTCGGCGATTGCCGCTCCGGCCTGCTCAATCGCCGGTGGGTTGCCGGGGAAGTTGACGATCAGGCTGCGTCCACGGGTGCCGGCGATCGCGCGCGAGGCCATCCACATCGGCGTGTGATCGCGCGAGGCGGCGCGCATCGCCTCGCCGATCCCCGGCGCCTCGCGTTCGATCACCGCTCGGGTCGCCTCGGGGGTGACGTCGTCGAGCGAGAAGCCGGTGCCGCCGGTGGTCAGGACCAGCTCGCAGCCGCCCTCGTCGCACCACCAGCGCAGCCGGCCCTCGATCAGCTCGCGCTCGTCCGGGATCACCTCGGTGCCGATCACGGTTGCGCCGACGCTCTCGGCGAACTCGGCCAGCGCCGGACCGCTCTCGTCCCCGCCCTCGCCGCGGGCACGCGAGGTCGAGATCGTCAGCACGGCGGCGCCGATTTCGCCCGGCTCGCGGGCGCCGTGGCTCATTCGCGCCTCCACTCGCCGCTGCGCCCGCCGCTCTTCCGGGTCAGCTCGATCGACTCGATCACGACCCCGCGCTCCAAGCCCTTGACCATGTCATAGACGGTGAGGGCGGCGACCGCGCAGGCGGTCAACGCCTCCATCTCGACCCCGGTGCGCGCTGTCGTCCCCGCCTCGGCCGAGAGCAGGACGAGGCCGGCGTCGGCGTCGACCCGTCCCTCGACGTCGACGAAGTCGAGTGCCAGCGGGTGAGCGAGCGGGATCAGCTCGAAGGTCCGCTTCGCGGCGCCGATCCCCGCCAGACGCGCGGTGCCGATCACGTCCCCCTTGGGCGCGTCGCCGCGGGCGACCGCCGCCGCCGTCCCTGGCGACATCCGCAGCCGGGCCTCGGCCCGGGCTCGCCTCGCGGTCTCGGGCTTGGCGGCGACGTCGACCATTCGCGCGTTGCCGGCCTCGTCGAGGTGGGTGAGGCCGGCGGAATCGGGATTCGGCAACGCCCCTTCCACCCGGCGCCTCGACTCGCCCGCCTCGCCGGCCTCGACCTCGAGCTTCCAGATCGGGGCCTCGGCCTTGATTCGGTCGATCGCCTCGCGCGCGCCGGCGAACGCCGCGCCGCGGTGCGGCGCCGAGACCGCGACCACCACGCTCGGCTCGCCCAGCGCGACCGCCCCGGTGCGGTGCTCGGCGGCGGCGGCCTCGAGCCCATGTCGAGCGACGCAGTCGGCGAGGATCGCCTCGATCCGCTGCTCCGCCATCTCCGTGTAGGCCTCGTACTCGAGCCGGTCGACCTCGCGGGTGGTGCCGCAAAAGACGACCGTCGCGCCGGCCCCCGGGCGCCCGACGACGGCGGCGAGCCGCTCGACCGAGAGGGGCTCCGTGCCCACGCGGACCCGCGCCGCGGCGGCCTCGCCGCCGCTGACCGGTGGGATCAGCGCCACCTCGTCGCCGTCCGAGATCGGGGTGGTGTCGGCGACGTACTCGCGGTTGAGGGCCACGCGGACCGGCATCGTGGCAAGCACCTCGTCGAGGCCGGGCTCCTGCGCGGCGGCCGCGAGCGCGTCGGCAACCGTCGCGCCCTCGCTCAGATCGAGCGCGATCCGGTCGCGCCCGGCGCGCTCACGAAGGGTGGCGAACAGTCGCACCTCGACTTCCATCTCCCGGGATCGTAGATCGGTCAATCGAGCAGCTCGATCTCGACCCGCTCGCCGGCGGCGAGGCCGCCGCTCGCCGTCGGCATGATCGCGAGCGCGTCGGCGCCCAGCATCGAGGTCAGCACGTGCGACCCCTGCGGCCCGGTCGGCCTCGCATGCCAGCCGTCATCGCGCAGCTCGAGCCGGCAGCGGACCAGATGCGCCCGGCCGGGCTGCTTGGGGTAGTCGTGGTCGAGGGTCGCGATCGCCCGGCGCGATTCCGGCGATGCCCCGAGCATCGTCCGGATCGCGGGCCGGGCGAAGAGCTCGAAGGTGACCATCGCCGAGACCGGATTGCCCGGCAGGCCGAAGACCAGCACGTCCCGTTGCCGACCCGGCGAGGCCGGACGCGAAGCGGAGGATCTCGCCGGCAGGATTCCGAAGGAGGTTGGCTTGCCGGGCCGCAGGGCGACGCCCCAGAAGACCTGCTCGACTCCGAGCGCGGCGAGAGCCGGGCGCACGTGGTCATGTTCGCCCACCGACATCCCTCCCGAGATCACCGCGACATCGGCCACCAGCGCGCGCTCCAGAGCCGCCTCGGTCGCCGCGCGATCGTCGGGGACGATCTCGAGTAGTTCGACGGTCGCACCGGAGCGCTCGACGAGTGCCGCGATCGAGTGCGCGTTCGAGTTCCGCACCGCCCCCGGTCGCAGGGGGTCGCCGGGTTCCTGTAGCTCGTCGCCGGTCGTCAGCACGCTGACCCGAGGCCGGCAACCGCACTGCACCTCGGCGCGCCCGACCGAGACCACCACCCCGAGCTCGGCCGGTCCGATCGTGGTCCCGGCCGGGATCACGATCGCGCCCGCCCGGATGTCCTCGCCGGCGCGGCGGATGTCGCGTCCCGGCTCGACCTCGACCCCGATCTCGACTGGGTCGGTGCCGCCGGTGTCCTCGACCCGGACCACCGCGTCGGCGCCCACCGGGACCATCGCCCCGGTCGAGATCGCGATCGCCTCGCCGGCGCCGAGCCCGCGCTGCGCCGGATGCCCGGCTCGCGACTCGTCGACCAGCGCCAGCCGCACCGGCCGCCGTGAGCCGGCGCCGGCCGTGTCGGCGGCGCGGACCGCGTACCCGTCCATCGCCGAGCTGTCGAAGCCCGGCACCGGGTCGAGGCTGGCCACGTCTTCGGCGAGCACCCGGCCAAGGGCGTCGCCGACCGCGACTGGCTCGGCGCCGAGCCGTGCAACCTGCTCGAGCACCAACCGGCGTGCCTCTTCGATCTCGATCAGCTTCCCGTCCACGGCTACCCGCGAAGACTAGATCGGTGCGAGACTGAGCCGATGAAGCGGGCTTCGATCGTCGGCGCGGTGCTCGCGGGAGGGCTCAGCCGTCGCATGGGCGAGCCGAAGGCGATCGTCGAGCTGGCGGGCCGCCCGCTCGCCGCCCGGATTGCCGCGACCGTGGGCTCGGCGGGGCTCGAGCCGGTCGTGGTCGCGAAGCCCGACTCGCCGCTGCCGGCGCTCGACTGCCGGGTGCTGACCGAGCCGAGCGAGCCGCGTCACCCGCTCACCGGCCTGCTTGCCGCGCTCGACGCCAGCGCCGGCCGCGGGGTCGTTGCGATCGCCTGCGACATGCCGCTCGTCCCGGCCAGATTCCTCGCCTGGCTCGCCCAGCGGGGGACGCGACAGCAGGCGGCCGTGTGCGAGGTCGGCGGCCGGCTCGAGCCGCTGCTCGGGCGCTACGCGCCCGCGGCTTCGGAGCCGCTGGCGCGCTCGCTGGCTGCGGGGGAGCCGATGCGCGAGGCGGTGGCTGCGCTCGACCTGCGGGTGATCAGCGAGCGCGAGCTGGCCCGCTTCGGTGATCCCGAGCGGATCGTCTTCAACGTCAACACGCCCGGCGATGTCGCCGCCGCCGAGCGGCTGCTCAGCGGCAGGGGCCGGTTCTCGCGCTTTCGAGGAGTTCACTCCGGGGCCCGCTGACGGGCGGCGGTCAGGCGACGGCCGCGGAGGTGGCCCGATCTCCGGCCACCTCGGCCGAGCGGGCGACCGGCTCGACGCGGACCGGGATCCCGTTGAGAAACGCCATTCCCGCCAGCCGCTCGAGGTCCTCGGGCTCCGACGAGGCGAGCAGGTTGACGTTGGCGCCGCCGGCCGCGTTCGCGACCTTCCATCCGCCGCGGTGTCCCCAGCCGTGCGGGACCGCGATCGTGCCGCGCCGGACCTCGTCGGTGAGCCGGGCCGGCAGCTCGATTGCGCCATGGGCGGAGCTGATCCGGCACGGCTCGCCGTCGGCGATCGCGTGTGCCTCGGCGTCGTCGGGGTGGATCCGCGCCGCGTGCGCGCGTCCGCCCCGCATCAGCAGCTCGCTGTTGTGCATCCACGAGTTGTGCGAGCGCAGCTCGCGGAGCCCGATCAGCCGCAGTGGATACTCGGGATCGTGACCGTTTCGGGCCTCCAGCCGCCGCGCCTCGGCGGCGATCTCCGGCGGGTCGAGCCGGACCCGCTTGTCGGGGTGGCGGATCTGCTTCACCAGAACCCCGGCTGCCAGGTGCTCGTCGAGCACGACCCCATGCGGGTTTCGCTTCAGCTTGCCGACGCTGAGCCCGCTGCGGCGCAGGCCGAAGAGGTCGCCGCGAGGGCCGGTGCGCAGCAGCAGGTCGACCAGGCGCCGAGGGGAGAGCTTGACCCCGACCCGGCCGAGCTGTCGCAGCGGCCAGGCGCTCGAGGGCACGACCCCGATCCGCTCGCTGATCTCCTCGATCACCTCCCACTCCTGGCGCGCCTCCCCGCGTGGCTCGACCACCGCCTCGGTCATTTGGATGAACGGGGTCGTGAACAGGGACAGGAACGGGAGCGGGAAGTCCTCGCGCTCGTACATCGTCGTCGCCGGGAGCACGAAGTCGCAGTGGCGCGAGGTGTCGGTGACGTAGAGGTCGATCGCGACCGAGAGCTCGAGCTCGCCGAGCGCGGCCTCGAGCTCTTCGCCGTTGGGGACCGACAGCACCGGGTTGCCGGCGGAGAAGAACATCGCCCTGATCCGGCCCTTGCCCGGGGTCGTGATCTCCTTCGCGATCAGTGATGCGGGCAGCGATCCGAGCACCTCGGGCAGCCCGCCGACCCGGGAGCGCACCTTCGCGTAGCTGCCGAGGCCGACCAGGTCGAGCAGGCGACTGAAGTCGATCGGCGGGTCGCCGAACATCGCCCCGCCCTCGCGGTCGAGGTTCCCGGTCACCAGGTTGAGTGCGTCGAGCAGGAACGAGACCAGGGTGCCGCTGCGCCCCAGGCACGATCCGGTGCGCCCGTAGATCGCCGCCCGCTCGGCCCGCGCCAGCGCCCGGGCGAGCTCGCGAAGCTGCGGCGCGGGGACCCCGGTCCGGTCCTCGGTCGCCTCCGGCGGGTGCTCGGCGCAGAGCTCGCGCAGGGCGTCGGCGCCGACCGCCTGGCGTTCGATCGCCTCGGCATCCTCGAGCTCCTCGGAGAAGATCACCTCGAGCAGCGAGAGCGCCAGCCAGGCGTCGGAGTCGGGCTCGACCGCTAGGTGCTCGAAGGCGCGCGCGGTCTCCGAGCGCCGCGGGTCGACGACCACCACCCGGCCGCCGCGGTCGACGATCGCGTGGAGCTGGTCCTTGACCCGCGGCGAGCTCATCACGCTGCCGTGCGAGACGAGCGGGTTCGCGCCCACGATCAGCAGCAGGTCGGTCCGGGCCAGGTCGGGGATCGGGACCAAGAACGGCGAGCCGTAGAGGAAGTGGCTGGCGGCGAAGCGGTTCGAGACATCCTGGGAGGAGGCGGTGTAGGAATGCGGCGAGCCGAGCGCGTCGAGGAAGCCCTTGACCCAGAGCGGGTGCGAGTACGAGAAGGCGCCCGGGTTGCCCATGTACCAGCCGATCGAGTCGCCGCCGTGGCGTTCGCGGATCCGGTCCAGCCGGGCGCCGATCTGATCCAGCGCCTCGGGCCAGGTGACGCGCTCGAAGCTGCCGTCATCTCGCCGGCGCAGCGGGTGCACGACGCGGTCGGGGTCGTTCTGGACCTCGGCCATCGCGATCCCCTTCGGACAGGCGAACCCGGCCGAGAGCGGGTGCTCGGGATCGGGCCGCACCTGCGCCAGCGCGCCGTCTGAAACCGTCGCCACCATCCCGCACAGCGGCTCGCAGATCCGGCAGTAGGTGACCTTCTCCTCGCTCGGCATTCAGCGCTCGGATCGCGATTGTCACAGATGCCACCGCTTCCGGCGCGCCGACGGGCGCGAGCCGATAGGGTCGGCGGGTCAGTACCGGCTGATCCGCCGCGATGTCCGTCGATCACAAGAGCCTCGAGCAGACCCGGGTGGGCGACCGGGAGCAGTGGGAGGACGGCCCGCCGCACGAGCTGTTCGCCCGCCTGCGCTCGGAATGCCCGGTCCACTGGAGCGAGCGGATCAGCGATTACCCCGAAGAGGCCGGGTTTTGGTCGGTCACGAAGGCCGAGGACGTCCATACGGTGAGCCGGGATTGGGCGACCTACTCCTCCGAGCGGGGCGGGATCACCGCCCTCACCCACGCGATCCTGCCGCTCGAGCTCCAGCAGGCGATGTTCATCGGCATGGACCCGCCCAAGCACGACCGGCTCAAGGCGCTCTTCCAGCGCGGCTTCACGCCGAAGCGGATCGCCGAGCACGAGGGCGCGATTCGCGAGATCACGGTAGGCGTCCTCGAGGCGGTCGGCAAGGGTGAGACCTGCGACCTCGTCTGCGACGTCGCCCAGCCGGTGGTCTCGCGGGTGATCGGCAGCTTCATGGGAATCCCGCCGGCCGATGACGAGGCCTGGGCGCGGCTGATGAACAACACGCTCGGAGCCGGCGACCCGGACGTCAACCCCGACGTGCAGGCGGTGATGGAGCGCGACGTGCCGGAGATCTTCGAGCGCTGCCGGAAGCTGATCGCCGAGCGTCGCGAGAATCCGACCGACGACCTGACCAGCGTCCTCGTCCACGCCGAGATCGACGGAGAGCGGCTCGCCGAGCACGAGATCGTGATGGGCTTCTTCCTCCTCGTCGCGGCCGGCAACGACAGCACCAAGGCGACCTACTGCAGCGGCATGAGGGCGCTGCTCGAGCATCCCGAGCAACGCCGGCTCCTGCTCGACGACCCCTCGCTGATCCCGCCGGCGGTCGAGGAGGCGCTGCGCATGTTCCCGGCCTTCGCCCACTTTCGCCGCACCGCGACCAAGGACGCCGAGCTCGGGGGGGAGCGGATCGGCGAGGGCGAGAAGGTGGTGATGTGGTACGTGTCGTCGAACCGCGACGAGTCCCGCTACGAGGATCCGGGCCGCTTCGACGTCCGCCGCAACCCCGAGCACCAGGCGTTCGGCGCCGGCGGCCGCCACTTCTGCCTCGGCGCCGCGCTCGCCCGGCTCGAGCTCCGCGTCCTGTTCGAGGAGACGCTGGCGCGGTATCCGGCGATCGAGCTCGACGGCGAGCCCGAGCACACCGTCTCGCCGTTCGCGAACCAGCTCAAGCGTCTCCCGGTCCGGCTCAACGCCTAGCTGTCGGAGCCTGCGTCGCCGCCGATCCGCTCGGCCGCGGCCTGCAGGTCGGCGAGCGAGACTGCGGCGGCGCCACCGATCCAGCAGGCGACCGGGGCGGCGATCCGCTCCGACGAGTGGGCGGCGACGGCCGCGAGGTCGAGGATCGCCTTGAACTCGTCGGCAGTCGGCGGCTCGGCGCCAATCTCGGCGGCGAAGGCGTCGATCCATTCGCGTGCGTTCATTCCGGCGCTCCTCTGTCGTGTGGTTGCTACCTATGCAATGCTTAGGCAGATGTCGGACCTGACGCTCGGCGAAGCAGCCCGCGCCCTTGGCGTCAGCGTCGACACCCTGAGACGTTGGGACCGCGCCGGGAAGGTCCGCACCGTGCGCGACGAGCGTAACCGGCGCAGGGTGCCGGCGTCGGAGGTCGAGCGGCTCTCGACCCATCCCGATCGCCACCGGACCGGCGACGGCTTCTCGGCGCGCAACCGCTTTCCGGGCGTCGTGCGCTCGGTCGAGGTGGACGGGGTGATGGCGCTGGTCGAGATCGAGGCGGGCCCGCACCGGGTGACTGCGGCGATCACCCGTGATGCGGTCGAGGAGCTCGGGCTTGCCGAGGGTGTGCTGGCGACCGCGACGGTGAAGGCGACCTCCGTGATGGTGGAGCGGGAGCGACGATGACGCGAACGGCGGCGCTGCTGTCGGCGCTCGCCGTCGGCGCGGCGGTCGGCGCATGCGACGACGAGTCCCCCGCCGAGGACTCCTCGGATCCGCTCGTGGTCTCGGCGGCAGCCTCGCTGGAGCCGGCGTTCACCGCCTACGCAGAGGAGGCGGGCATCGAGGCGAAGCAGTCGTTCGCGGGCTCGGACGACCTCGCCGCCCAGATCCGGCAGGGGGTGACGCCGGACGTCTACGCGGCCGCGAACACCTCGCTGCCCGACGAGCTCTACGCCGACGACCTGGTCAGCAAGCCGACCGTCTTCGCCACCAACGAGCTCGTGCTCGCGGTTCCGTCGGGCTCGTCGATCGACTCGCTCGAGCAACTCGCCGAGCCCGGCGTAAAGCTTGCGATCGGGGACGAAGGGGTGCCGGTTGGTGACTACACGCGCGAGACGCTGGCCCGACTCGGCGGGCAGGAGTCGGAGGCGATCCTCGCCAACGTGCGCTCGCTCGAGCCCGACGTCGCCGGGATCGTCGGCAAGCTGACCCAGGGTGCGGTCGATGCCGGCTTCGTCTACGTCACCGACGTCGCCGCCGCCGATGGCGAGCTGGAAGCGATCGAGCTGCCGGCGAAACTCCAGCCTGATGTCGCCTACGGAGCGGCCGTGGTCCAGGGGGCCGAGAACCCCGAGGACGCCGAGGCGTTCATCGACGGCCTGCTAGACGGTGATGGGGCGGAGGCGCTCGAGCAGGCCGGGTTTGCCCCTCCGCCCGGCTGACCGGGGACCGCGATGAGGCGCGCCGGGCTGTTCGCCATTCTGCTCTCGGTCGCGCTCGCGGTCGTGCTCGTCTTCCTGATCACCCCGGTGATCGCGATCTTCGTCGATGCCGGGCCGGCCGAGCTGCTCGACAGCCTCGGCGAGCCCGAGGCGCGGGAGGCGCTCTGGCTGAGCTTGAAGACGACGCTCGCCGCCCTGGCGCTGATCGTCACCTTCGGCACCCCGGCCGCCTACCTGCTGGCGACCCGAGAGTTCCGCGGCAAGGTGGCGGTGACGACGGCGATTGAGCTGCCGCTCGTCCTGCCTCCCGCGGTCGCGGGGATCGGGCTGCTGGCAGCCTTCGGACCCGAGGGGATCCTCGGCGGCTGGCTCGACCAGGCCGGGGTCGAGCTCGTGCTTGAGACCGCGGGCGTGATCGTCGCGCTGACCTTCGTCGCGGCGCCCTTCTACATCCGTCAGGCACAGGCGGCGTTTGCGGCGGTCGACACGCGACTGCTCGACGCGGCCCGGACGCTGGGCGCGGGAGAGGCGCGCGCCTTCGCCCGGGTCGCGTTCCCGTGCGCCGGGCCGGGGATCAGCGCCGGGATGGCCCTCGCCTGGGGCCGGGCGCTGGGCGAGTTCGGCGCGACGCTGATGTTCGCCGGCTCGTTTCCCGGCATCACCCAAACCGCGCCGCTGGCGATCTTCGCCGAGTTCTCGACCGACTTCACCGCCGCGCTCGCGCTCTCCGCGGTCCTGGTGGCGCTTTCCGCGGCGATCCTGCTCTCGGTCAAGCTGCTCGGCCGGGCGCCGCTGCTCGGCGGGCCGCAGGCGTGAACGCCGCCGGCCTCCGGGTCCAGGTCGCGTCCGAGCTGCGCGAGTTCGAGCTCTCGGTCGAGCTCGGGGTCGGGCCGGGCGCCTGCCTGGCGCTCGTCGGCCCTTCGGGCGCCGGCAAGAGCACCGTGCTGCGCGCGATCGCCGGGCTGCACAACCCCGAGCGGGGCCGCGTCGCGCTCGACGGCGAGGTCTGGCTCGACACCGCGACCGCGATCGACCTCCCCGCCGAGCGGCGAAACTGCGGCTACCTGTTCCAGGAGTACGCCCTCTTTCCGCACCTGAGCGCGTGGCGTAACGTCGCCTTCGGGCTCGACGGTGTGGCGCGCTCCGAGCGCCGCGGCGTCGCCCGCGGGTACCTGGAGAGGCTCGGCGTCGGCCATCTCGCCGATGCCTCGACCGCAGAGCTCTCCGGCGGCGAGCGCCAGCGGGTGGCGCTGGCGAGGGCACTCGCCCGGGAGCCCTCGGTGTTGCTGCTCGACGAGCCGCTGGCCGCGCTCGACGCCCGCTCCTCGGCCGGGGCCGCCCGCGAGCTGGCAGCAACCCTGGCGGGCGCCGAGGCGCCGGCGGTCCTGGTCACGCACGAGTTCGCCGAGGCCGCGCTGCTCGCCGACGAGGTCGGGGTGATCGACCGCGGCAGGATCGTCCAGCGCGGGACGCCCGGCGAGCTCAGCGCGCGCCCGGCCTCGGCGTTCGTGGCCGAGTTCGCCGGGGCCGCGGTGCTGTTCGGCGAGGCGAGGCCGGAGGCAGGCGAGACCGTGGTCGAGCTCGACGGCGGCGGGGCGCTGACCAGCACCGACATTGCCCGAGGGCCGGTTGGGCTGGCGATCTACCCGTGGGAGGTGACGCTCGAGCCGCCCGGCACCGGCGAGCACGGCTCGGCCCGCAACCGGCTCGAGGCGCGGGTCACGTCGGTGACCGAGGTCGGCAACCGGGCGCGGATCGGACTGCTCGCCGGGCAGCCCTTCGCCGCCGAGGTGACGACCGAGTCCGCCGCCCGTCTCGGGCTCGAGCAGGGCGCGGCGGTGGTCGCGACCTTCAAGGCGACCGCGACGAGGCTGGTCGAACGCTGAGGACCCGGTTTGCATGGAAGCCCCGAAAAGGCTTCGCGGCTGAGAATCGAACTCCATGCTGGATGCCGCCGGCCACGCCCGCAGAGAGAAGGACTGCGCTCGTGGCCGGATGGCTCATGGCGTCCACCTTCGTCACGTCGATTGCCGCGTTCGCGCTCTACGACCCAGCCCTGAACGACACGGACTTCATCCTCGGGGCGGGTGACGATGGGCGCATCCAGCTGGGTGCTCTACTCGAATTCCTCCTAATGATCGGCAACGTCGGTACGGCGGTGGTGATGTTTCCGATCCTCAGGCGGTACAGCGAGACCCTCTCACTCAGCTACGTCGGGTCACGCATTGTTGAATCGACAATCATCGGCGTTGGCGCCATCAGTCTCCTGTCGATCCTCACCCTGCGCGACGACCTCGCCGCAGCCATAGGCGGGGACGCGGGGTCGCTCGACATTGCCGGGCAAACCCTCGTCGCCATCCACGACTGGACGTTCCTGCTTGGCCCCGGATTCTGCGTCGGCGTCAACGGCATCCTGCTCGGCTGGCTCATGTACCGCACCGGCTTGATGCCTTCGCCCCTCGCGATCTTCGGCGTCATCGGCGGCCCGCTGGTCTTCGCCTCATCGATCGCGGTGCTGTTTGGTGCCTGGGAGCAAACCGGCGCCGCCGCCGCGGTGTTGACGATTCCGGAGTTCATCTTCGAAGCGTCGTTTGCGATCTATCTGATCGTCAAGGGGTTCAGGCCTTCTCCGGTCCTCTCTGGCGCGCCCGCCACGTAGGCGCCCGTTTCGGGTCAGGCGGACGTGTCGTATCGGCGAATCGTCTTGATGTGGGCGGCGTTGATCCGACGCTCCCGACCGTCAGGGCCGTGCACCAGTATCAACGGGACGCGTCCCGTGCGCAGGTCGCCGATTGCCCGATCAATCTCGTCAACGGTGTCTTGCACCTTCAACTCGTCGCCGTCGATGAAGTCGATCACCGATTCGATTTGCCCTGCCACCACTCCGACCCTACAAGTTGCGGCGGGGAGCTAGGGTCACGGCCGCTATCCTCTGTGGTCGGCTGTCTCTGGGTGCTTTAGCGATCCCCTCCCTCCACCGGCAGCGTAAGCCTCCGAGGGGATCGAGATCGGCATCACCATCACCGACCGACACATTCGCCTTCTGGCGGCGGTAGCCCGCCATCGTGAGCGCGAGAGAGACGAATACCGGGCTTCGGACATCCGAGCGTCCGATTTGCACCGCGCCGGCCTGGCCGACCGCGCGATCCGAGCCAGGAAACAGTTGAGCGCTGCCCGGGCGCGCCGACGCCTCGCAAGTCACGCCTCCGACTCGTGAGCGATGATCGGCGCCTCGAGGAGCTCGAGGCGGATGCAAGGCATGCCAGCGAGCGTTACAGGCTCTATCGGGCGAAGGCTTACGGGTCTCGCCCGACCAGTACGGGTCGCCTGCATGAACTACAGCGTGAAGCGGAGCGGGCGCAGGGAACGCTTGCGCGGGCCCGTGAGGCGCATGTCGCGAGCTAGACGCTGCGGCTGAGCGAGGTACCGTTCGCGCTTTCCGCACTGCGGGGCTTGTCCGGAGTGCCGGTAGCCCGAACCGGGCCGGGGATGAGTGCGGCCCCGACGATCACGAGGCAGAATGCGAGCAATCGCGCCGCGATCTCGAAGGCCCCCGAACCGATCGAGTCCCGAAAGACCAAGATGCCGCCAACGATCGCGACGAGATTGGCCGCGATCGAGGTGAGGGCGATGACCTCGACGCCCGGGCCGATCTGCAACCCTCGAGCCGAGGCGTAGAAGGCGACCACCGAGGCGATCAGAGCGGCCGCGGTCCAAGGGCTGATCAGCTCGACCACCCCGCTGGCGGTGTCATCGACCAAGAACTTGATCGCGATGTCGGAGACGCCGAAGAGTGCGCCGGCCGCGGCGCCGAGGATCAGGCCCTGCGCCGCCGGCGGGATACGGCGATGGGTCGAGACTGAGGCGATCGCGAGGCAGACGACGAGCCCCCCGCACTCGATCGCGATCAGGGCGGCAACCGCGTAATGGCGGGGCTCTGCGTCGCCCGACTCGGAGGTCAGGCCGATCACCGCTAGCCCGAGCGCCGTGAGAGTTACGCCTGCCCATTGGCGTCGCCCGAGCCGAAACCCGAAGAAGCGCTCGGCGAAGACCGCGAGGAAGACCAGCCCGCCTGAGAGGACCGCCTGCACGATCGAGAGGGGTGCCAGGGCTAGCGCGCCGACGTGCAGTACCCACGCGCCTACGGCGACCCCCCAGCCGAGCGCGAACCAACGCGAGCGAAAGAGGCCGGCCGCGCTGCGCAGCGGGTGGCGGGCCTGCACAGCGGGAGCGAGGACTGCGCCGCGGTGCTTGAGCAGGAAGCCGACGCTCGTTGCGACGGCGGAAGCGAGTGCGAGGCCAAGACCGGCGATCACACCGAGGCAGTCTCCTATCTCGTTGGCGGTGCAGTCGGTAAACCGTACGACCGTGTCTTGCCTTGCCCCCGCAAGCCGCACAGCCATGCCGACGGCCTCGGAATACGATTCGCGTATGGAGGCGCGATCGGACGAGCTCATGCTCGAGGCTGAGCGCGTTCTCCCGGCGCCCGCGCCGGTTGTCTTCGCTGCCTTCAGCGATCCGGGCCAGCTCGTCAAATGGTGGGGACCGGAGGGGTTCACCACCCCGAGCCTGCAGTTCGAACCCCGGGTCGGAGAGAGCTACCGGATCGAGATGCAGCCGCCGGAGGGCGATCCCTTCTGGCTGACCGGCGAGTTCCGCGAAGTCGACCCGCCCGTCCGGCTCGCCTTCACGTTTGTGTGGGAGGACCCCGCTTCCGACGACGTCGAGACATCGGTCGCCCTGACGTTTCGCGAGCTCGGTGAATCGACGGAGGTTGACCTTGAGCAAGGCCCGTTCAAGACCGAGGCGCGTCGCGCGCTTCACCGGGACGGCTGGAGGGACAGCTTCGACAAGCTCGAACGGCTGATCTCCGCCCAGGCCCAGTCATAAGCAGAGGCGCGGGCGCGAGATACTGCGCGGCGATGTCGCAGGAGAACCTCGAGACACTCAAGCGCCTGAACGAGGCGTTTAACCGCCGTGACATCGACGGCGCCGTCCAATACCTCGATCCCGAGGTTGAATTGCATCCGGGCATCCAGGTCCCCGACGAGGAGAGCCGATACCTGGGCCGCGACGGCCTGACCCAATGGTTCCGGAGCGCCACTGACGCCTGGGAGATGATCACGGTCGAGCACGACGAGCTGATCGATCGTCCCGGGGACCGGGTGCTGGCGGTCGAACGGTGGGTGTTTCGCGGCCGGGACGGGATCGAGCTCGAGCTCGAGCTACCCAACCTGTACACGTTCCGGGACGGCCTGATCGTTCGGATCGACGGCTTCACCGACAAGGCCGAAGCCCTCGAGGCTGCAGGGCTGCGGGAGTAGGCTCAGGGTCCGGTGAAGGAGCCGGAGAAGCAGGGCGCGCCACCGCAGGTGTCGGTGATCTGGCTCTGCGCGTCCGGGCGCAGGAAGTCGGAGACCATCTGCATCTCGGCGGGCGTCACCCGCGGGTCGCCGTGGGGGTCCTCGCCGGTGCGGTTGGGGATGTTGAGGATCGGCGGCGGGTCGGTGCCGAGCACGTCCGGCGGCGGCACCGGGTTGGGCCGGATCGGCCCGCTGTCCCAGTAGACGATCGCCGAGTCGGTGAACGGATAGGACTCGATCCGGGGGATCCCCCAGGCGACGTCCACATTCGGCCAGCGACCGTCGTAGACGACGGGGTCGTGGATCTGGGCGCCGATCGTGCGTGCCTCGACATCGGCCTGCCAGGTCGTCACCTGGTGATCGCCGAAGGCGGGGCTGAGCAGCACCTCGTGCGCCGGCGTGTTCGCCAGCGGCTCGTCGGTCATCCGGTGCGCGTAACCGTTCGGCTCGCTGCGGTCCCAGAGCATCTGGATCAGCGACAGCGCGAGCTGCTGGGCCATCGGGTCCGGGTAGGCCGGGTCGAGGAACAGCTTGTAGGTGTCGAAGTCGACCGAGCGATTGAGCAGCACCGAGTAGTTCATCGCCGGGACGCCGAGCGTCGCCCGGGTCCAGTCGGGGGCGACCGCGGTCGCCGCTCCGCCGAGAATGCCGCCCTGGCTGTTGCCGTTGTAATAGAGGCGCGAGGTGTCGAGGACCGGCGGGGTGCCGGCGTCGGTGTCGTCGACGTGGAACGCCGCGTCGCTGACGAAGCCGTCCGCATGCAGCATCAGCCGGCCGAGGAAGAGCGTGTTGAGCAGCCCCTGCTGGACCCTGTCGGTGAGTTGCGGGAAGTTGCCGAGGTTGGAGAGGATGTTGCCGGCGATGTTCGGCACGTCCTCGCTCGAGAACCCGATCGTCGAGGTGGCGCAGATGACGAAGTTGTGCGTCTGGCCGAGCGTCTGCTGATCGCCTGAGGTCGCCTGCGAGGCCGATCCGAGCAGCCCGTGGCCGTAGACCTGCGGGCGCCCGGGGGCCGCGCCCGGGGCGTCGACGGCGGCGCGCGGCACCCCGCAGTTGAACTCGGCCGTGTAGGTCCCGGTCCGGCTCGGGAGCCCGTTCGCCCCGAGCTCGAAGCTGCCGCCCGGCTCGCAGTCGGGGGCCAGGTAGCAGGGCACCTCGTAGGTGCCCTGGATCCGCCGCGCCATCTCGGCGTCCTCGGCCGGGGTGAAGTTCTCCACCGAGGTGACCGCGAAGGCCGGCGAGTCGCCCTGCACCTCGACGTCGGTGAGGTCGGTGTCGCCGAGGTCGGCGAAGGCGTCGTCGCGCATGTGGAGCAGCCGCGCGGCGATGTTCTGGTCGCTGGAGACGGTGAAGTCCCAGGCCAGATACAGGTTCTTGCGCTTGATCTCGGCCTTGCGCAGGTCCCGGAAGACCTTGTCGAAGCGCTTGCGCTGCGCGTCGACGACCGGCTCGTCGACCGGCAGGTCGTCGCGGTAATAGCGGAAGCCCTCGGGCGGGTCGAGCAGCGTCGCCGTCGGCGGCGCGGAGCTTGCGCATCGCGACGACGTAGCGGTGCCCTGACTCGTAGTTGCGCGAGGGATGGATCAGCAGCGCGGTCCGCTCGGGGGTCGAGGCGTTGGAATCGATCTCGACCCAGATCGGCCAGCGGTCGCCGGACTTGGTGTCGATCACCACCACAGGCGCCTGCTTGCGCTCGAACTGCCCGAGGTCGTTGAGCGGCGCCGCGTCGGTCGCCGCCAACGCCTCCGGGGTGTCGAGGCCGGGCACCTTGATCACGGCCGTCTGACCCGGGCTGAAACCGTCGTTGAGGTTGTACGGCGCCGCCGCGATCGGGTCCATGTCCGAGTTGCGGGGCATCGCGGCGTTGTCGAAGGAGACCAGGCGGCCGGTCTCGGTCGACTCGTCCGCGACCGTGTGGAAGTTGTCGGGGAACGGCAGCATGCAGAGCGAGTCGGGGGCGGCGCCGTCGTCGACGACGATCAGGTCGCAGCTCTCGGCCTGACTGAGGTCGATCGGCTTCGGCTTGCACTTGCCGGTCCGGCGCAGATCAAAGCTCACCTTCACGCCTTTGCCCGAGATCTTGATCGTGCGCGCGGTGCAGCTCGAGACCTGCTCGGCGCCGCGCCGGTTGAGCTTCAGCTTCGCGGTCGACTTACCGGGCCGCAGCACGAGGCGCTTGCTCAGCGTCTTGAATCCCTGCGAGTCGAAGGTTTTCGAGTGGGCGCGCAGCTTGAGCTTCTGATGCCGGCCCTTGACCCTGACCTTGATCGCGTCGCGCCGCAGGATCTTGCGCTGGCTCTTGGTCAGCACTTTGACCTTGGCCTTCTTCGCCGCCGCGGCGGCGCCGTCAGCGCCGGCTCCCGCGATCGCCGGTGCCAGGATGAGGCTCGCGATCAGGGCGAGCGCCACGGTCAGCCGTCCGACGATCCCTCGCGACTTCACTCCTGCTGCCTCCCTCACTGCGCCTGCTTCCTGCGCGTGCAGGGTATCGACTAGCCCCCGATTGCGCTCATCGTCCGCGCCGGCGCGACGAACCCGGGCTCGTTGACACGGTGCTTGAGCTCCTTGCGCCAGACCGCGTCGCGGATCACCCGCTCGAGCTCCTCGTCGCCGGCGCCGTCACGCAGCGGCTCGCGCAGATCGGTCTCGCGGACAGAGAACAGGCAGGTTCGCAGCTCGCCCTCCGCGGTGAGGCGGATCCGGTTGCAGTCGCCGCAGAACGGCTCCGAGACCGGGTTGATGAACCCGATCTCCCCGTCGCCGTCGGCGAAGGCGAACACGCGCGCCGTCGCGTGCGGCTCCCGGGGCAGCTCGCGCAGCGGGTGGCGGGTCTCGATCAGGGCCCGGATCTCGTCGCCGGTCAGGACCTGGTCCGGGCTCCAGGCCCGGTCCCCGTCCAATGGCATGAACTCGATGAACCGCACCTGGTAGTCGCTCGAGCGTGCGAGCTCGCAGAAACGGAAGACCTCGCCTTCGGTGAAGTCGCGCATCGCGACCGCATTGACCTTGATCGGGCGCACCCGCTCGAAGGCGGCGATCGCCTCGAGCCCGCGGAGCACCTGCGGCAGGGCGTCGCGCCGGGTCACTTCGTGGAAGCGGTCGCGCGCCAGCGAGTCGATCGAGACGTTGACGCGGTCGATGCCGGCCTCGACCAGCGCCGCAGCGTCGCGCTCGAGCAGATAACCGTTGGTGGTCAGCGAGAGGTCGCGGATCCCCGCGATCGAGCGCAGCATCCCGACCAGGGTCGGGAAGTCGCGCCGCGCGAGCGGCTCGCCGCCGGTCAGGCGCACGTCGGTGATCCCGAGCCCGGCGAGCACCCCGGCGAGCCGCGCGATCTCCTCGAAGCTGAGCAGGTCGGAGCGGTCGAGCCATTTCATCCCCTCGGCCGGCATGCAGTAGCGGCAGCGGAAGTTGCAGCGGTCGGTGACCGAGATTCGCAGGTCGGTGATCTCTCGTCCGTGGGCGTCGGTGAGCGGCTCCACCTCGACCGAGGATACGGAGTCGGCGCGGCGCGGCCCCCGGCGGTGCAAGCATGTCGAGCAGCGACCCGGATCGGGTCGAGGAGAACCTATGAAGGAAGTGATCGAGGAGCTCGAGGCCTGGACGGCGGCCGGGGACAGGGTCGCGCTGGCGACCGTCGTCCGCACCCGGCGCTCGGCGCCGCGGCCGCCGGGGGCGAAGATGGCGATCAACGAGCACGGCGAAGTCGCCGGGGCGGTCTCGGGCGGCTGCGTCGAGGGGGCGGTCGCCGAGGCCGCGCTCGATCTCCTGCGCGGCGACGGCAAGCCGCGGGTGCTGAGCTTCGGGATCGCCGACTCCGAGGCCTGGGACGTCGGCCTGCCGTGTGGCGGGGAGATCGAGGTCCTGGTCGAGGAGTACACCGCGTGAGCGGCGACCTGAGCCCGCAGGCCGAGCTCGCGCGGCTGGCGCGCGAGGACGGACGCGGAGCGCTCGCCACGGTGATCGGGCCGGACGGCCACGAGGCGCTGGGACGCAAGCTGCTCGTCCGCGAGGACGGGTCGACTGCCGGCGGCCTCGGGTCCGAGGCCCTGGACGCAGCGGCGCGCGCCGCGGGCGAGGAGCTGGTCTGGGCGGAGCGCTCGGAGGTTCGTGAGCTGGGGGACGCCGAGGTCTTCGTCGACGCGGTCGCGCCGGCCCCGCGGCTGTTCATCCTCGGTGCGGTCGACTACGCGGCGGCGCTCTGCAGGCTCGCCCGGGCGACCGGATGGAGGCCGTTCGTCTGCGACCCGCGGGTCGCGTTCGCGACCGAGGAGCGCTTCCCCGAGGCCGAGCAGGTGGTCGCCGCCTGGCCGGACGAGGCGTTCGAGCGGCTGGGAATCGACCGCGCCACCTACATCGCGGTGCTCACCCACGACCCGAAGCTCGACGACGCCGCGCTCTCGATCGGGCTGCGCTCCGAGGCCGCCTACGTCGGCGCGATGGGCAGCCGCCGCGCCCAGGCGCGCCGCCGCGAGCGTCTGCTCGAAGCTGGGCTGAACGATGCCGAGCTGGAAGGGCTCGCGGCGCCGATCGGTCTCGATCTCGGCGCCACAAGCCCCGAGGAGACCGCGCTCTCGATCCTCGCCGAGGTGGTCGCGGTCCGCAACGGGCACGAGGGCGGCCGGCTGGGGAGCGCGCCCGGGCGGATCCACGAGGTCGGCGACGAGGCGCGGGCGTGATCGGCGGCGTCGTCCTCGCCGCGGGCGAGGGCCGGCGGTTCGGCGGCGTCAAGCTGGCGGCCCAGCTCGACGGCACGCCCGTGCTCGACCACGCGGTCGCGGCGCTGCTCGCGGTCCCCGCGATCGAGCGGATCGTCGTCGTGCTCGGCGCCAATGCTGAGGTCGTCTCCAGCCGCGCAGACCTCGGCGCGGTCGAGGCGGTGACCTGCGACGGCTGGCGCGAGGGGATCGCCGCCTCGTTGCGGGCCGGCTTCGAAGCGCTCGCCGCCGCGGAGGCGATCGTGGTCACCCTCGGCGACCAGCCGCTGATCACCCCGCAGGCGATCGCCGCGATCGTCGACCAGGCCGACGCACGCGAGCCCGCCGTCCGCGCAACGTACGAGGGCCGGCCGGGGCACCCGGTGCTGATCAAGCGCGCCCTGTTCGCCGCGGTCGGCACGCTTCGCGGCGACGCCGGAGCGCGCGACCTGCTCGCCACGAGCGGCGTCGGCGAGCTCGAGTGCGGCCATCTCTGCCGCCCTGATGACATCGACCGTCCCGAGGACCTCGAACGGGCGCGGCGTCGGTTCGTCGAGGCGGGCTGACCGGGCGATAGCCTGCGGGCGATGGAGGCGCGCCCCCGCCCCGCCCGCGCGACGCTCGACGAGCGCACGCTGCGGATCGTGGTCGGTGCGCTCGGCGTCTTTCACTTCCTCGAGGGCGCCTGGATGTTCTTCGCGCCCGTTTCGTTCTTCGAGACGATCGGTCGCTACGGGCTCGAGAACACGCACTACGTCGGCGACCTCGGGGCCTTCGTGCTCGCCTACGGCGTCGCGCTGCTGCTCGCCGCCGGGCGGCCGAGCTGGCGCGCACCGCTGCTCGCGGTCGGCGCGCTGTGGTACGCGTTTCATGCCGTCAACCACCTCTTCGACGTCGGCGAGGCGCGCAGCGAGGCGCGCGGGATCGCCGACACGGTGCTGTTGGCGCTCGGTGCCGGGCTGCTGGCCTGGCTTGCCGCGATCGCGGATCGGCTGGCCCGCCGGTGAGCCGGGTCTTCGTCGCCGGGGCCTCGGGAGCTATCGGGCGGCCGCTGGTCGCGCGGCTCGTCGCCGCCGACCACGAGGTCACCGGGATGACCCGCCGGGAAGCCGCCGCGGCCGAGCTCGATGCCGCCGGCGCGCGCGGCGTGGTCTGCGACGTCTTCGACCCCGAGGCGCTGCGGGCCGCGGTCGCCGCGGCGAGCCCGCAGGTGGTCGTCCACGAGCTCACCTCGCTGCCGGCCGAGCTCGACCTGCGCAAGTCCGGCATCTACGACGCCAACAACCGGATCCGCCGCGAGGGCACCCGCAACCTGCTCGACGCCGCGCGGGCGGCGGGTGCCGAGCGGGTGGTCGCCCAGAGCGTCGCCTTCGTCTACGAGCCCGTCGGCGGTCCGGTGAAGAGCGAAGCCGATCCCGGGATGACCGAGGCCCCGGGGGAGTTCGGGAGCTCGCTCGCCGCGACGATGGATCTCGAGCGCCAGGTGCTCGAGGCCGAAGGCCTCGTCCTGCGCTACGGGTTCTTCTACGGACCGGGCACCTCCTATGCGGCCGACGGCTATCAGGCCGCCGAGGTCCGCCGCCGCCGCTTCCCGATCGTCGGCCACGGCGACGGGGTGTTCTCCTTCGTGCACGTCGATGACGCGGCCGAGGCGACGGTGATCGCCTGCGACCGGGGTGCGACCGGCGTCTACAACGTCTGCGACGACGATCCGGCACCGCTTCGGGAGTGGCTCCCCGTCTACGCCGCCGCTCTCGGCGCCAAGCGTCCGCTGCGGGTGCCACGACTGCTCGCCCGGCTGCTCGCCGGCCCCGCCGTGGTCGCCTTCGCGACCACCCTGCGAGGGGCGTCGAACGCGAAGGCCAAGCGGGAGCTGGGCTGGCAGCCGCGCCATCGGAGCTGGCGCCGCGGCTTCGTCGAGACCCTGTAGCCGGCGGAGCTGGTTCGCAGCGCACCCGGACCGTCGCCGGTCCTGCGGGGCGGGAAGGAAGCTGCGAATCTACGTGCCGATGCCGCATCCGCTGAGCTGGGGCCTGCCGAAGGACTTCCTCCGCGCCTGTCTGCTGCTCCTGCTGCGCGAGGGCGACGCCCACGGCTACGAGCTCGCTGAGCAGGTTTCGGCCTTCGGCTTCGATCACTCCGACCCGGGGGCGTTGTACCGGACGCTGCGCCGGCTCGAGGCCGACGGGCTGGTGAGCTCGACCTGGGAGCCCTCGGCCTCGGGGCCGAGGCGGCGCGTCTACTCGCTCAGTGAGGCCGGGGTCGAGGAGCTCGACCGCCGCGCGTCCGAGCTTGCCGAGGGCGAGCGCCGGATCGACGGCTTCCTCGGCCGCTATCTGCGCGCCCGCCGCCTCCCCGGCGCGAGTCGCCGCAAGCGCGCCCTCGCCGGGCGGATCGCCGCTCACCGCTCGGCGGTCGAGCAGCGCCCGCCGATCCGCCGTTCGACCGCCTAGCTCCTCGTCCGCGAGCGCTGGGTGTGGCGCTCACCCCCCGGTAGAGACACAGCGCACCTAGCGGAGCGCACTTACGGCAAAAGGCGCCCGTGCATAGGTTGCGCGGCAGGTAGACGGATCAGTCTCATCGGAGGGCGGCGTCCCGCCGGAGAGGAGATGAGCGCGAGCGATGTGCCTGGCGATTCCCGGCCAGATTCTCGAGTTGGTCGATCCGGAGAACCGGATCGCGCTAGTAGATGTCGCGGGCGTGCGCCGGAATGTCAACGTCGGGCTGCTCGATGCCGGCGACGACGGCGACGGTGCCGGGCCCGGGGACTGGGTCCTGATCCACGTCGGCTTTGCGATCTCGAAGGTCGACGAGCAGGAGGCCGCGGCGACCTTGAAGCTGCTCGAGGGCATGGGCGCCGACTACGAGCAGGAGCTCGAGGAGCTGAAGGCGAGCGTGATCGAGTGAGGGCCGACCACGGCATCGGTGCGGTGGACGAGGCTGCGTGCGCCGTCGAGCCCGACCACCACTGCATCACCTGCGGCGATGTCGCCGAGCCGATGACCGTGCTGCGCGTCGACCGCGAGCGCGAGCTGGCGCTCTGCGCCGGCGCGGGCGGCAGTCGGCGGACGGTCGAGATCGCGCTGGTCGAGCCCGTCGGTGTCGGCGACGAGCTGCTCGTCCACGCCGGAACCGCGATCGTCCGGACCGAACCAGAGCCGGGAGCGCTGAGTTGAGGTTCGTCGACGAGTTCCGCGACGCCGCGCTCGGGCGGGTGCTGGCCGGGGAGATCGCGGCCGCCGCCGAGCCGGGGCGCCGCTACAAGCTGATGGAGGTCTGTGGCGGGCACACCCACTCGATCTACAAGTACGGGATCGACGATGTGCTCCCGGACTCGATCGAGCTCGTCCACGGGCCGGGCTGCCCGGTCTGCGTGATTCCGATGGGACGCGTCGACGACGGGATGGCGATCGCCGAGCAGCCGGGGGTGATCTTCACCTGCTTCGGCGACATGCTGCGGGTGCCGGGCTCGACCGGGACGCTGCTCGACGCGAAGGCCGCCGGAGCCGACATCCGGATCGTCTACTCGCCACTCGATGCGCTGCGGATCGCGAAGCAGAACCCGGAGCGGACGGTGGTCTTCTTCGCGATCGGGTTCGAGACCACAGCCCCCTCGACCGCGCTGACCCTGAAGCGGGCAAAGGCCGAAGGGGTGGAGAACTTCCTCTGCATGTGCAACCACGTGACGATCGTGCCGCCGCTGCGGGCGCTGCTCGAGTCCCCCGACCTGCGCCTGGACGGCTTCATCGGCCCCGGGCACGTTTCGACGATCGTCGGCGTGCGCCCGTTCGAGTTCATCGCCTCGACCTACGGCAAGCCCTTGGTCACCGCGGGGTTTGAGCCGCTCGACATCCTGCACGCGATCCGGATGATCCTCGTCCAGCTCGCCGAAGGCCGCTGCGAGGTCGAGAACCAGTACCGGCGCGTGGTGCCGTATGACGGCAACCCGGCGGCGCTGACGGTGATGGCGGAGGTCTTCGAGCTGCGCCCGCACTTCGAGTGGCGCGGGCTGGGGTTCATCTCCCAGAGCGCGCTGAAGCTGTCGCCCGCCTACGCCGACTTCGACGCCGAGCTGCGTTACGAGATCCCCGGGGTCCGGGTCGCGGATCCGAAGGCGTGCCAGTGCGGCGAGGTGCTCAAGGGCGTGATCAAGCCCTGGGAGTGCAAGGTGTTCGGGACGGCGTGCACGCCCGAGCACGCGATCGGCACCTGCATGGTCTCGCCGGAGGGGGCCTGCGCGGCGTATTACAACTACGGGCGCTACGCCCGCGAGCGAGAGCCGGTGGCCCAATGAGTGGCGCCGCGGTCTCCAACCGCGAGCAGCGGGTGCTCGAGATCATCGAGACGACCCGCGCGAAGCGGCCGAAGCTCAAGGACGAGCGGGTGACGATGGCGCACGGCGCCGGCGGCAAGGCGAGCCAAACGCTGATCGAGGGCGTGCTGGTCCCGGCGTTCGACTCCGAGGCGCTCGCCGAGCTCGCCGACGCGGGGACGATCGAGCTCGCGACGCGCTCCGGCGACGCGCTGGGCATCTGCCTGACCACCGACAGCTTCGTCGTCCGCCCGCTGCGTTTCCCCGGTGGCTCGATCGGCGAGCTGGCGGTGAACGGGACCGTCAACGACCTCGCCGCCTCTGGGGCGAAGGCGGTCGCGATCAGCGTCGCGCTGCTGCTCGAGGAGGGCCTGGAGACCGAGGTCCTGCGAGCCGAGGTCGAGGCGATCGCCGCCGCTGCGGCGGCGGCCGAGGTCGAGGTGGTGACCGGCGACACGAAGGTGGTCGAGCGCGGCCACGGGGACGGGATCTACGTCTCGACGAGCGGGATCGGCGCCCGCGACCCCCGCGCCGAGCTCTCGCCGGCCGGCCTGCGAATCGGCGATCGGGTGCTCGTCTCGCGGACGATCGGTGAGCACGGGACGGCGATCATGCTGGCGCGCGGCGAGCTCGGGCTCGAGGCAGAGATCGAGTCCGACACCCGCTCGCTGTGGCCGGTCGCCGATGCGCTGCTCGAGTCGGCGGGCCCCGCGTTGCGCTGCATGCGCGACGCGACCCGCGGCGGCGTCGCCTCGGCGCTGAACGAGCTCGCGCGAGCCTCCGGCGTCTCGATCTCGGTCCGCGAGAGCGAGATCCCGGTTCGGGCCGAGGTCGCGGCCGCCTGCGAGCTCTTGGGCATCGATCCGATGTACGTCGCCAACGAGGGCGTGATGGTGGCCGTGGTCGGGCCGGAGTCGAGCGACGAGGCGCTGACCGCGCTGCGCTCGGTCGAGGGCTGCGAGGCGGCGATGGAGCTGGGCGAGGTCCGCGAGGAGCCGCCCGGGATGGTGCTGGTCGAGACAGCGTTCGGCGGCCGACGGGTGATGGACCTGTTGGCAGGCGATCCGCTGCCGAGGATCTGTTGACGAGGAGAGGTGGAGATGGCGCTTAGCACAGAGGTGGTTGCCGACCAGGCCAAGACCGAGGCGGTCGAGGCGCACGTGATCTGGATGACGACCGGGCTGTCGTGCGACGGCGACTCGGTCGCGATGACCTCCGCGGTCAACCCCAGCCTCGAGGACATCGTCACCCAGGCGATCCCCGGGATGCCGAAGGTGATCGTCCACAACCCGGTGCTCGCCTACGAGAACGGCGCCGAGTTCATCGAGTACTGGTGGCGCGCGGAGCGCGGCGAGCTCGATCCGTTCGTGCTCGTGGTCGAGGGCTCGATCCCGAACGAGCGGCTCTCCGGCGAGGGCTACTGGGCGGCGATCGGCGACGACCCCGAGACCGGGCAGCCGATCACGACCAGCGAGTGGCTCGACCGCCTCGCTCCGAAAGCGGCGGCGGTGGTCGCGGTCGGCACCTGCGCCACCTACGGCGGGATTCCGGCGATGAAGAACAACCCCACCGGCGCGATGGGGGTCGCGGACCATCTCGGGTGGAAGTGGAAGTCGACCGCCGGCCTGCCGGTGGTCAACATCCCCGGCTGCCCGGCGCAGCCCGACAACATGACCGAGGTCCTGCTCTACCTGGCGCTGCATCTCGCCGGCCGGGCGCCGGTCCCCGACCTCGACGACCAGCTGCGCCCGCGCTGGCTCTTCGACCGCACGGTCCGCGAGGGCTGCAACCGGGCCGGCTTCACCGAGCAGGGCAACTTCGCCAGCGAGTACGGCGACGACCCCCGCTGCCTGGTCAAGCTCGGCTGCAAGGGCCCGGTGGTCAAGTGCAACGTGCCGGTCCGCGGCTGGGTCGACGGCTACGGCGGCTGCCCGAACGTCGGCGGCATCTGCATGGCCTGCACGATGCCCGGCTTTCCCGACAAGTACATGCCGTTCATGGACCCCGACCCGTGGGGCAACGCAGGGGCGAACTTCCAGCGCTTCACCTACGGGCCGGTGTTCCGCTACTTCCGCAAGCGCAACCTGGAGCAGAAGTTCGACAAGGAGCCGGAGTGGCGCAAGCCGAGCGCGCGCCTGGAGACCGGCTATCAGCCCCGCAACTACGGCTAGACGAGGCTGACCGGAGGCAGAGCAGAGCAGGCGAACCCGCACTGAACTAGGAGGAGCAGAGATGGCGACCGTTGAGACCCCGCGCGGCGATCAGAAGGTGATGGTCAAGGAGATGTCCTGGGACCCGATCACGAGGATCGTCGGCAGCCTCGGGATCCATACCGAGATCGACTTCTCCAACCGCGAGGTCCTGAAGTGCTACTCGACCTCGATGATCTTCCGCGGCTTCGACATCTTCATGAAGGGGATCGACCCGCGCGACGCGCACTTCATCACCAGCCGGATCTGCGGGATCTGCGGCGACAACCACTGCACCTGCTCGTGCCTGAACCAGAACATGGCCTACGGGGTGAAGCCGCCGCCGCTCGGCGACCTCGCCTTCAACCTCGCCGAGAGCGCCGACTACATGTTCGACCACGCGATCTTCAACGACTGCATGGCGAACGTCGACTTCTGCGAGCAGATGGTCAAGGAGACCAACCCCTCGCTGCTGAAGAAGGCCGAGCAGGAGCTGGCGCCGAACGCCGACATCCACGGCTACCGGACGATCGCCGACATCATGCGCTCGCTGAACCCGTTCACGGGCGACTTCTATCTCGAGACCCTGCAGGTGGCGCGCTACACGCGCGAGATGTACTGCCTGTTCGGGGGCCGCCACACCCACCCCTCGACGATCATGCCGGGCGGCTGCAGCGCCCACATCACCCATCAGACGCTGACCGACTACTACGTGCGGCTGATGCGCTACTTCGCATACGCGAAGCGGGTCGTGCCGATGCACGACGACCTCTACGACTTCTTCCTCCGCGAGCTGCCGGGGTACGACATGGTCGGCTACCGGGAGACGAACCTGGTCAACTGGGGCTGCTTCGACGACCCCGACTACGTCGACTACGACTACCGGACGATGACCGACTGGGGGCGCAAGCGCTACATCACGCCGGGGATCGTGATCGGCGGCGAGCTGATCAGCACCGACCTGGTCGAGATGAACCTGATGATCCGGATCCTGCTCGGCTCCTCCTACTTCGACGACTGGACCGAGACCGAGCAGCCGTTCGTGACCGCGGACCCGCTCGGCAACCCGGTCGACCACCACCACCCGTGGAACAAGGTGACGATCCCGAAGCCGCAGAAGCGCGACTTCGCCGACAAGTACAGCTGGGTGGTCTCGCCCCGGATCTACGACCAGCGCACCGACACCCATGTCTGCTGTGACACAGGCGGCGGCCCGTTCGCGCGCCAGTGGTGCACCGCGAAGGCCGGACTGGTCGACTTCGGCTACGCGAAGGCGACCGGCGACTCGATCCAGATGGTGCTGCCGAAGACCCCGAGCTCGCCCGAGACCGAGCTCGAGTGGAGGATCCCCGAGAAGTCGAACGCGATCGAGCGCGACCGGGCCCGGTCCTATCACCAGGCCTACTCGGCGCTGATCGCGCTGCACTGCCTCGAGCGTGCGTTCGAGGAGGTCCGGGCCGGGCGGACCAAGAGCTGGTCCAAGTTCACCGTCCCCGAGGAGGCGGTCAGCGTCGGCTTCCACGAGGCCGCACGCGGGGTGCTCTCGCATCACATGGTGATCCGCGAGGGCAGGATCGCCAACTACCAGCCCTACCCGCCGACGCCCTGGAACGCTAGCGTGCGCGACGTCTACGGCACCCCGGGCCCCTACGAGGACGCGGTCCAGAACACCCCGATCTTCGAGGAGAACGGGCCCGAGAACTTCAAGGGGGTCGACATCATGCGCGCGGTGCGCAGCTTCGATCCCTGTCTGCCGTGCGGGGTGCACATGTACGGCGGCTCGGGCCGGGTGCGCAAGGTCGTCCACACGCCGACCGGGATGTGCTGAGCGGCGAGCCGAAGGTGAGCCCATGGCGGCCGATCGAGACAACGGGAAGACGGCGGGCGGTGAGGAGGCCGACGGGGCAGAGGCCCTGATCGAGCGCGTCCAGCGGCTGACCGCCGAGCTGGAGTCGACCGCCGACCCCACCGTGCGGGCGCGGACCGACGAGCTGGTTGCCGCGGTGGTCGGCCTCTACGGCGAGGGGCTGGAGCGGATCTTCGCGACCCTCGCCGAGGCCGGCCAGGCTGGTGCCGAGGTCGCCGCTCGTCTCGCGGACGACGGGGTCGTGGCCAGCCTGATGCTGATCCATGGCCTCTACCCGGTCGCGCTCGAGCAGCGTGTCGCCGAGGCGTTGGCGAGCGTGCGCCCGTACATGGAGTCGCACGGCGGCGACGTCGAGCTGCTCGGGCTCGAGGACGGGATCGCACGGGTGCGCCTCGTCGGCAGCTGCGACGGCTGCCCCGCTTCGGCATCGACCTTGGAGCTTGCGATCAAGCAGGCGCTCGACGAGGCCGCGCCCGACCTCGAGGGGCTGGTGGTCGAGGGGGTCGCCGGCGGCGCCCCCGCTCCGGCGCCCGGTTCCGGCGGGCTCGAGCTGCCGATCGTCTCGGTCGCTCCCGGCGCCGCCGACGCGACCCCCGCCTGGTTCGACCTCGACGGCGGAGCGTCGGTCGGCGAGGGGGAGCTGGCCCTGGCGCGGGTCAGGGGGATCGCGCTGCTCGTCGCGCGCGTCGAGGGCAGCCTGCTCGCCTTTCGCGACGCCTGCGCCGGCTGCGGCGAGCCGCTCGCGGGGGGCACGCTCAGCGACGGCGTGCTCGCCTGTCCCTCCTGCGGCCGCGACTACTACCTGCCCCGGGCCGGGCGCTCGCTCGACGACGACCGCTTGCAGCTCGAGCCGGTGCCGCTGCTCGACGACTCGCGCGGCGCCCGGGTCGCGCTGGCGGCGCCGTGAGCGAGGCGCTGGCCCGCAAGGCCGCGGCCCGCCGCCAGGCCGAGCTCGTCACCAGCCTCCGCCGGCTCGCCGGCTCGGCGGCGGTCGGCAACGGCGATCGCCCGGCGGCGCCCGAGGCGGAGGAGCGCTGCGATCTCTGCGGCAAGCAGCTCCCGGTGCAGCACCGGCACCTGCTCTCGCTGACCGAGCGCCAGATCCTCTGCGCCTGCGAGAGCTGCGTCGCGCTGCGCGCCGGCGATCCGGAGCTGTGCCCGACCGGCACCCGGGTCCTGCTGCTCGATGACCTCGAGCTCTCGGACGAGCTCTGGGCCGCGTTCGGGGTCCCGATCGGGCTCGCGTTCTTCATCCGCTCGAGCGCCACCGGCGAGGTCGGGGCGCTCTACCCGAGTCCGGCGGGGGCTACCGAGTGCGAGCTTGACCTCGACTCGTGGCAGACGCTGCGGTCGCAGAACCCGATCCTCGAAAGCCTCGAAGCCGACGCCGAGGCCTTGATCGTGAACCGGATCGCGAGCCCGCCGCGGCACGCGATCGCGCCGATCGACGAGTGCTATCGCCTGGTCGGGCTGATCAGGACCCGCTGGGAGGGGATCTCGGGCGGAGACGGGGTCGAGCTGGCGGTCGAGTCGTTCTTCGACGAGCTCGGGGAGCGCGCTTCGTGAGCGCGGTCGAGAAGCCGGCGGCGATCGAGGCCGAGCGCTCGCCGGCTGCGAACGGCCACCCCGAGCCCGAGTTCGAGGTGCTGGCGGCGACGGCGCTCGAGCGCGCCGCCGCGCCGACGCTCGCCTTCCGGCTGCGGATCGACGAGGGCAGCGGGCGGCGCGTGTTCACAATCGCGCTCTCGGTCCTGATCGAGGTCGAGCCCGCGAAGCGCTCCTACGACGACGCCGGCCGCGAGCGTCTGGTGGAGCTGTTCGGCGAGCCCGAGCGCTGGGCGACGACGACCCAGAGCTTTCGCTGGGCCCAGGCCGACCTGTTGGTCCCCCCGTTCGTCGGATCGACCGAGGTCGAGCTGCCGATCGCCTGCACCTACGACCTCGAGCTCGCCGCGAGCAAGTACTTCGACGCGCTCGAGGGCGAGGCGCCGCTGCGCTTTCACTTCAACGGCACGGTCTTCTACGAGGCCGAGGACGGGCGGCTGCAGCTCGTGCAGATACCCTGGGATCGCTCGGTCCGCTTCGCGATGCCGATCGAAGCCTGGCGCGGCGCGATCGACGCCCACTACCCTCACCGCGCCTGGGTGCCGGTTGATCGCGAGACGCTCGCGCGGCTCGCTCGCCTGCGCGCGGCGCGCGCCCGGCCGACCTTCGACGCCACGATCGCCGAGCTGCTCGACCGCGAGGAGGGCCGATGAACGCCGCGGTCGAGCAGCTCGTCTCCACCCTGCTCTTCGAGGGCTACGCGCTCTACCCCTATACCCCCGGGGCGACCAAGAACGCGACCCCGACCCCGTTCGGGATCGTCTATCCGCCCACCCATGCGACGCGGCTCGAGAGCGCCTTCGAGCGCTTGCGGGTCGAGTGCGTGCTCGAGGCCGGCGCGGAGACGGAGCTCGAGCTCACTGTGCGCTTCCTGCAGGCAGTCGGCGCTCGCCACGAGGCGGCCGAGCGGCGGCTGGAGCTGCCGCGCGCCACACTCGGCGAGCTCGCCGAGGGTGCCGGGAGGCGGTTCGAGCTTCCCGGCGACCCGCCGCTGCGCGGGCGGCTGCGGCTGCGGGCGACCCCGCTCGCGGCGGCGGGGCTCTACAAGGTCAACGCCTGCGTCCACAACGAGACCGAGCTGCCCGACGACGGCTCGCTCGATCGGACGGCCGCGCTGGCCTCGAGCCTGCTCTCGACCCATGTCCTGATCGAGGCGAGCGGCGGGCGCTTCGCCTCGCCACTCGAGCGCGACGGCGCGGTCGGCGCCGCGGTCGCGGCGTGCGAGAGCGTCAACACCTGGCCGGTGCTCGCGACCCCCGACGACAGGGTCGTCCTCGGGGCGGCGATCGTGCTTCCCGACCACCCGCGGATCGCGCCCGAGAGCCTCGGCGGCATGTTCGACAACACCGAGATCGAGGAGGCGCTGCTGCTCCATGTGCAGACGCTCTCGGAGGCCGAGCGCGAGCAGATCACGGCCGCCGATCCGGCAGTGCGGGAGATGGTCGAGCGCGCCGCCGGCGCGACCCCAGAGCAGGTGCTGGCGCTGCACGGGCGGCTGGCGGAGGTCGCCGAGCCAGGTGACCAAGGGTGGCCACCCGGGCCCAGCGACCCCGGGCCACCGCCCGAGCCCGGGCACCCGAACCCCGGCGAGCAGACACTCGAGGTCGAGGGCACCGTCTACCGCAAGGGCGCCAAGGTGGTGCTGCGCCCCGGTACCGAGCGCGATGTCTATGACCGGATGCTCGACGGGCGCACGGCGACGATCGAGCGCATCTATCTCGACTACGAGGACGGCGCCCACCTCGCGGTCACGGTCGACGACGACCCCGCCCAGGAGCTATTCCGGGAGACGGGGCGCTATCTGTTCTTTCGCGCCAGCGAGCTAGAGGTGGACGGATGAGCTCGGGGTCGCAGCGGCGCCAGCGCCAGATCCTGGTCGCCGGGGTCGGAAACGCGTGGCTGCAGGACGACGGATTCGGGGGTCGGGTCGCCGCGGCGCTCGACCAGCGCCCCCTGCCGCCCGGGGTCACCGTGCTCGACTTCGGCACCGGAGGCCTCGACCTCGCCTACGAGGTGATGCGTGGCTATGACGCCCTCGTCCTCCTCGACGCCAGCCGCCAGGGCGGTGAGCCGGGGACGCTCTACGTGTTCGAGCCCGAGTCGGAGTCGCTCGAGCCGATCGAGGACGGAGAGGCGATCAACCCGCACGGGATGGACCCGCGCACCGTGCTGCGGTTCGTGAAGATGGTCGGCGGCTGGCCCGGCAAGGTGGTCGTGATCGCCTGCGAGCCGGCCGTCGCCGAGGAGATGGGGCTGGCGCTCTCGCCCGAGGTCGAGGGCTCGGTCGAGCGCGCGGTCGAGCTGGTGCTGGAGACGATCGCCGAGCTCAACACCGACGCCGCCTACGCCGAGACCGGGGGCTGAGGTGCACGAGCTCTCGATCTCGAGCGCGATCGTCGACACCTCGCTGCGCCACGCCGGCGGGCGCCAGGTGTCCGCGGTCAGCGTCAAGGCGGGCGCCCTGCGCCAGGTCGTGCCCGAGAGCCTGCGGTTCTACTTCGAGATCGTCGCCCGCGACACGGCCTGCGCGCGAGCCCGGCTCGAGCTCGAGGTCGTCCCGGCGTGGCTTCGCTGTGGCGCCTGCGAGCGCGAGTGGGACCCGGCACCCGAGCCGCGGAGCGGTCATCTCGCGCTCGGGCCGGTGCTGCCGAGCTTTCGCTGCCCCGACTGCGGGCTGGCGGGCGCCGACGTGATTCGAGGGGACGAGCTCGAGGTGGAGTCGATCGAGGTCGTCGACAGCGAGGAGGAACGATGCATCGCACACGGGTGAAGGTCGCCGAGGACGCCCTCGACGCGAACGAGACGATCGCGCGCGCCAACCGCGACGACTTCGACCGCGAGCAGGTCAGGGTGGTCAACCTGATGGGCACCCCGGGCGCGGGCAAGACCGCCCTGCTCGAGGTGGCGCTCGCGGGCCTGGACGCGGTTCGCGCCGGAGTCCTCGAGGGCGACGTGCAGGGGAGCATGGACGCCGACCGGATCGCCGCCCTGCACGTGCCGGTGGTCCAGCTCAACACCGAGGCGGGTTTCGGCGGCGAATGCCACCTCGACGCCAACATGGTCCGCTCGGCGATCCCCGAGCTCGGCCTCGTGGAGATCGATCTGCTGGTGATCGAGAACGTCGGCAACCTCGTCTGCCCGGCCGAGTTCCGGGTCGGCGAGGACGCCCGGGTGATGGTCTGCTCGGTGACCGAAGGGGAGGACAAGCCGCTCAAGTACCCGCTCATGTTCCGCGCCTGCGAGCTGGTGCTGGTGAACAAGGTCGACCTCCTGCCGCACCTGGAGTTCGATCTCGACCGCTTCCTCGCCAATCTCGACGCCGTTCACCCCGGGGTCGAGTGGATCGCGACCAGCGCGCTCACCGGTGACGGGACCGACGCGTGGCGATCGTGGCTCGCCGCCGTCCCCGAGCGGGCTTCGGTGACCGCTTAGGCCGGTGGCGCTGGGCGAGACCATCCCGACTGCGTCGCTCCTCGCCCGGGTCGAGGAGCTGCTCGAGCGCCGCGAGCAGGCGAACCGCGCCTTCTTCGAGGCCGAGGCAGAGCGACTGGCTCGCTGCTGTCACGCGATGGCCGAGCGGTTTGCCGCCGGTGGGCGCCTGGTCGCGCTCGGCGCCGGGCCCGCCGCGCGCTCGGACGCCCGCCATGTCGCGGTCGAGTTCGTTCACCCCGTGATCGTCGGCAAGCGGGCGTTGCCGGCGATCGGCCTGGCCCCCGAGGGCGGGGCCCTGGCGCCCCAGATCGAGGCGCTCGCGGAGGCCGATGACATCGTGATCGGATTCGGGATCGACGAGCGTGGCGGCGAGCAGACCGCGCAAGCGCTCGAGCTCGCCCGAGCCCGTGGCTGCCTGACGATCGCCTTCGCGAGCGCCGGCGCGGAATGGGAGTTCGTGCCGCCCGGCGCCGACCCGTTCGTCCGCCAAGAGCTGGTCGAGACGCTCTACCACGTGCTCTGGGAGCTCGTCCACGTCTTCTTCGAGCACCGGGGCATCCTCGTCGGCGACTCGGCCGAGCCCGCGGACGCGGGCCCGTCGGGGTTCCTCTATCCGTTCCTCTCCGGCGGCGAGCACGACCTCGAGCGCGTGATCGACGACGTGCGCGCCTCGGTGCTGGTCAAGGCGGGCGAGGTCGGGGACCTGCGCGCCCAGACCCTGGGCGAGAACGCGGCCGGCCTGATCGCGGCCGCTGCAGACCTGCGACGCGCGTTCGAGGCCGGGGGAAAGCTGCTCGCGTTCGGCAACGGCGGCTCGGCGACCGACGCGATGGACCTGGTCGCCGACCTGCGCTATCCGCCCCCGGAGCGGGGATGGGCCGCCCGCGCGGCGATCGACCTCACCGAGGACCCCTCGATCCTGACCGCGATCGCCAACGACATCGGGCCGGCGGAGATCTTTCAGCGCCAGGTGATCGCCTACGGCCGCGAGGGCGACGCGGCGATCGCCTTCTCGACCAGCGGAGGCTCCGAGAACCTGATCGAGGCACTCGCCGAGTCGCGTCGGCGCGGAATGGCGACGGTTGCCCTCTGCGGCTACGGTGGCGGTCTGATCGCCTCCGAGGGGCTCGCCGATCACGTGATCGTCAGCCGCTCGCAGCACATCCCGCGGATCCAGGAGGCGCAGGCGAGCGCCTACCACGTGCTCCGCGAGCTGCTCGAGCTGGCGGGGGACGCGGCGGCGTGAGCGGACCGACCTCGGTTGGCGAGATCGTCCACGCCGCGGGTCGCGGGGCGATCGCGGCGATGGCGATGACGGGGATGCGCAAGGTCACCAAGGACCTCGGGATCGTTGAGCAAACGCCTCCGCAGGCGATCCTGCGCCAGCGCGCAGCCGGCCTCCTCAGGCGCGTGCCGCGCGGCCGCCGGAAGACCGGGATCGAGCTCGCCCACTGGGGGTACGGAGCCGCCGGAGGCGTCGGCTTCGCGCTGCTGCCCGATGGGCTTCGTCGACGCCCGTGGGCCGGCCCGGCCTATGGGCTGGCGCTCTGGGCCGGTTTCGAGCTCGGGATCGCGCCGGCTCTCGGACTCACCCAGGCGAAGCGCGTCCGCCTCGCCGAGCGGATCGCGTTCGCCGCCGATCATCTCCTCTACGGGCTGGTGCTCTCCGAGTTTCGTCCCCGGCCACAGGAGGGCGAGGGGGCTGGGCAATCCGCAGCCGAGGGAGCCGAGGTGGCGCGGTGAGCCGCCCGGTCGCCGAGCTTTCGCGCAGCTCCCGGGCGCGACGGGTCCGGGTCCGCGTCCGGGGCACCGTCCAGGGGGTCGGATTTCGTCCCTTCGTCTTCGGGATCGCCGACGAGCTCGGGCTCGACGGGTTCGTGCTCAACGACGAGCGCGGGGTGCTGATCGAGGCCGAGGGCCCGGCGGACACGATCGACCGCCTGCTCGGCCGCCTGCGCGCCGAGGCCCCGCCGCTCGCGGAGATCGAGGCGATCGACGTCGACGACGCGCTGCCGACCGCGGAGCGGGGCTTCCGGATCCTCGAGTCGGAGCGCTGCGGCGAGCCCGAGGCGCTCGTCTCCCCCGACGTCGCAACCTGCGCCGACTGCGTCGCCGAGCTCTTCGATCCCGCCGACCGCCGCTACCGCTACCCGTTCATAAACTGCACCAACTGCGGGCCGCGGATGACGATCGTCCGCGGGATCCCGTACGACCGGCCGCTGACGACGATGGCCGGGTTCGAGATGTGCCCGGCGTGCCGGTCCGAGTACGAGGACCCCGCCGACCGCCGCTTCCATGCCCAACCCAACGCCTGCCCGCAGTGCGGTCCGCGGGCGCGACTCACCGATCGTGACGGCGCGCAGCTCAGCGTCGGCTCGGGTCACGACCCGATCGCGGCGGCGGCGGAGCTGCTGGTGGCGGGCGGGATCGTCGCGATCAAGGGCATCGGCGGCTTTCACCTCGCCTGCCGGGCCGACGACCAGGGCGCGGTGGCGGCCCTACGGCAGCGCAAGCACCGCGAGCAGCGGCCGCTGGCGCTGATGGCGGCGAGCCTGCTTGCGGCGCGCGAGCTGATCGAGCTGACGCCGGCAGAGGCGGCGCTGCTCGAGAGCCCGCAGCGGCCGATCGTGATCGCCCGTCGCCGGCCCGGCGCCGCGGTCGCCGCGGCGGTCGCGCCGCGTTCGGCCGATCTCGGGGTGATGCTGCCCTATTCCCCGCTTCACTACCTGCTACTCGCCGACGCCGGGATCGTGCTCGTGATGACCTCCGGCAACCTTTCCGACGAGCCGATCGCCTATCGCGACCGGGAGGCGCTCGCCCGCCTCGGCTCGATCGCGGACGCCTTCCTGCTCCACGACCGTCCGATCGAGACCCGCAGCGACGACTCGGTGCTCCGCTCGCTGGGGCCGGAGCTGCGCCCGGAGCCACTGCTGATCAGGCGCTCGCGCGGCTTCGTGCCGCAGAGCATCGAGTTGCCCGGCGACGGGCGCCCCCTGCTCGCCTGCGGAGCCGAGCTCAAGAACACGTTCTGCCTCGCCAAGGGAGGGCGGGCCTGGGTCGGCCATCACATCGGCGACCTGCGCAACTACGAGACCCTGAGCTCGTTCCGGGAGGGGATCGAGCAGTTCGAGCACTTGTTCGCGGTCGAGCCGGAGCTGGTCGCCCACGACCTGCACCCCGACTACCTCTCGACCCGGTACGCGCTCGAGCGCGAGGGCGTGGAGTCGGTCGCGGTCCAGCATCACCACGCCCACCTCGCGGCCTGCCTGGCCGAGCACGGTCAGCTCGAGCCCGCGGTCGCGGCGATCTTCGACGGAGCCGGGCTCGGACCCGACGAGACGGTCTGGGGAGGCGAGATCCTGGTCGGCGACCTGCGCGGCGCCGACCGGATCGGGCTCACCTTCCCGGTTCGGCTGCCGGGAGGTGACGCGGCGGCGCGAGAGCCGTGGCGGATGGCCTGCTCGTGGCTTCGCGCCGCCTTCGAGAGCGAGCGCCCGCCGATCCCGTCGCGGCTCGCCGGCGAGATCCCGACCGGCGACTGGGAGGCGGTCTGCCGGTTGCTCGAGACCGGACTCGGCTCGCCGCTGACGACCAGCGTCGGGCGCCTCTTCGATGCCGTCGCGGCGCTCTGCGGCCTGCGCACGCGGGTCGCCCACGAGGGCCAGGCGGCCGCCGAGCTCGAGGGGATCGCGAGCGCCGCCGAGCGCGACGGCTATCCGCTGCCCGTCATCGAGCAGGGCGCCGACCCCGGGGCGCTGTTGGTCCTCGACGCCCGCGAGACGATCCGGGCCCTGGTCGCCGATCTGGAGCGCGGCCGCGGTCCCGAGCGGGCCGCGGCCCGCTTCCACAACGGGCTCGCCGCCGCGACGGCGACCGCCTGCGAGCGGGCGGCCGAGGCGCGGGGGCTGACCAGGGTGGTGCTCTCCGGCGGCGTGTTCCAGAACCGCCTCCTGGTCGAGCGAACCGCGACCCGGCTGCTCGCCGTCGGGCTCGAGGTCCTGATCCCGCGGCGCCTGCCCCCCAACGACGGCGGGATCGCCTTCGGCCAGGCGGCGATCGCCGCCGCGGGCGAGGTGGGGTGAGCGAGATGGTCGACTTCAATTTCCTCTTCGCGCCCGTGGAGGACCTCGACCAGACGCTGACCGGCCTCTTCGACGGTGCTCCGCTGTTGCTCGCGCTCGGGCTGGCGTTCGTGCTCGGCCTCCGGCACGCGTCCGATCCCGACCACTTGATCGCCGTCACCTCGTTGGTCGCCGCCGACGACGGCGGCCCGCGGGCGGCGGTCAGGCTCGGTGCATGGTGGGGGCTCGGCCATGCCTCGATCCTGGTCGCGATCGGGCTGCCGCTGATCGCGCTCAAGTCGGAGCTTCCCGGTTGGCTCGAGCGGGGCGCTGAGATCGGGGTCGGGATCGTGATCGTCGCGCTTGCCGCCCGGGTGATCTGGAAGTGGTGGCGGGGCGACTTCGAGGTCGGTCGCCATAACCACGGCGAGCGCTCGGACGTCGGCGCCGGGCGCCACCGGCACCTGCGCCGGGCGGTCGTCGACGGCGATCATCGCCATCGCGCGGTCCGCAGTCCGCAGCAGGCGTTCGGGATCGGACTCCTCCACGGCCTCGCCGGGACCGGGGCCGTCGTCGTGCTCCTGATCGCCGCCCTGCCGACGCAACTCGAGGCCGCGGCGGCGCTGGCGGTGTTCGCACCGATGTCGATCATCTCGATGGCGGGGCTCACCGGGGCGTTCGCCTGGATCCTCACCCGGCCGCTGGTCGAGCCGCTCTATCGACGCGTCCTGATCCCCGCCCTCGGCGCATTCGGGCTCCTGTTCGGGCTCTGGTACGCCGGCCTGCTCTGAGCCATGGTCGATCGCGCCGGCACAGAGGCCGATCACGCCCTGGCGGCGGACGTGTTCGCGGGCGGCGCCTATCGGCCGTTCGCCGAGCTCTCGGCCGCCGACGCCGACGCCCTCGCTGCCGAGCTCGGCCCCGCGCGCGAGTTCGGACACGGGAGCAGGGTGGCGGCGGTGGCGCTCGCCTGGCGCGAGCTGGCGGCGCTGATGCGCAAGCGCGGCGCCGCGAGGGTCGCCGACCTCGACGACGAGTCGGTGAAGCGCTTCGCCGAGCGCCTCTGGATCGTCCCCCCGGGCGGCAGCCTGCTGCCCTGACCCCGCCGACGGCTCGTGGTTCGGGGCCGTCGCGCCCGGGTATCGTTGTGCGAAAGCGACAGATCGACCCAGGAGGCGCCCGATGGCCTACGAAGTACCCGACCTTCCCTACCCCTACGACGCGCTCGAGCCCCACATCGACGAGGAGACGATGCGCGTCCACCACGACAAGCACCACCAGGCCTACGTCGACAAGGCCAATGCGGCGCTCGAGGGGACCGAGTGGGCCGACAAGGACGTCGACGAGGTGCTCCAGAACCTCGACTCGCTGCCCGCCGACAAGCAGGGCCCGGTCCGCAACAACGCCGGCGGCCACGCGAACCACAGCTTCTTCTGGCGGATCATGAGCCCGGACGGGGGCGGCGAGCCGACGGGCGACCTGGCCTCGGCGATCGAGGAGAAGTTCGGCTCCTTCGACTCGTTCAAGCAGGAGTTCAAGGACGCGGGCGTGGGCCGCTTCGGCTCCGGCTGGGCGTGGCTCGTGCACGACGGCTCCGGGCTTGCCGTGACCAGCAGCGCGAACCAGGACTCACCGGTCTCCGACGGCCACACCCCGCTGCTCGGCGCCGACGTCTGGGAGCACGCCTACTACCTCAAGTACCAGAACCGGCGCCCCGACTACCTGGACGCGTTCTGGAACGTGGTCGACTGGGGCGAGGTCGGCAGGCGCTACACCGAGGCGGGGGGATAGACGCCCCGCAGCCGCGGCCCTGAGCGTGAACGCGGAGCAATGGGCGGCGATCGTGCGCTCGCTCGCCGAGCGCCGCGGCGCCGCCTATGAGCCGGTCGGCGGCTTGAACCCGAGGGGTGGGCCGGCGGCGCTCTGCCCGGGCGGCACCAACCGGATCACCGGCCGGCTCAGCGACGAGCTCTGGGGCGCCTCCTGCGACGCCGACGAGCGCGAGCGTGGGCGCCTCTTCTCCCGCTCGCTGCTCCCGGGCGCGGTGCTCGCCAAGGCCCATATGCCCGATCTCGCCAAGGTGGTGCCGATCTTCAACGTCGAGTCGGTCGAGGCCTCCGAGCGGGTCGAGCAGGCGGTTTCACGGCGCAAGGTCGAGTTCGAGTCGATCGAGTTCAACCGCCGCTTCCTCGCCACCGTGCCCGCCGACCACGACCCGGTCGCGCTGCGCGAGCTGTTCAGCCCGGCGTTCCTCGACTGGGTGGCGCGGATCTCGAACGAGATCGACTTCGGGATCACCGATCGCCAGCTCTACTTCATGTGGCGGCTCGACGAGCTCAGCGCCGACGAGTACGGGCAGGCGCTGGACAACGCGGGCCGGCTGTTCGCCCGCTTGCGCGCCGAGATGGAGGAGCACGGACTGCACACCTACCCGGCCGGCCCCTGGCACGCCGGCCTGGAGCCGTTTCCGGACCAGGTCTAGGCCGTCGCTCGGGCGCGCTTGCGCGCTCGGGCGTTTCGGTAGAAGCGGATCACCTTGCTCAGGTTGCGCCGGTAGCGCGCCGCCTCGCTCTCGTTCGGGAGCTCGAAGCCGCCGACCAGCCTCTGCGGGGCGAGCGACCAGCCGGAGGCGTCGCGGACGAGGTCGCCGCGCACCTGGAAGTTCTCCTGCCAGCGAAACCGCTCGTCGTGGGAGTGGGCGGTGAGGCAGGCCCGGCCCTCGGCCATCGGCAGCCCGGCCGGCTCGGCGCCGAGCGCGATCCGGCGCGCGCGGCCGTCGACCGCGACCGGCAGCCGGACCGCGAGCGGAAATCCGTCGGGTCCGACCCAGGAGATCACCGCGGTTCGGTAGCGGGCCCCGAGCTCGTCCATGCGCGCGTCCCAGACCGCGGCGGCGCCCGCCCGCGGCTCGTGCTCGGCCGCCGGCTCCTCGCTGTGGCCCGAACGCACCTCCTCGAGGTGGGCGTCGTAGATCTCCGGTTCGGCGGTCGGGTCGCCGCCGGGCCAGACCAGCACCCGCTCGGGCCGTACCTTGACGTAGATCCGCGTGTAGTACCAGCCGAACAGGCCGCGGATCAGGCGCGGCGGGTGCGCGTCGCGGATGCCCGGGAGCTTCGCCCAGGACTCGCGCCAGTAACGCTCCCGGTTGGCATCGAGGTCGTGGTCGTCGACCTCGGCCGTGCCCTGGACGAGCACCTGGTCGGCGTCGTCGATTCCGGACCCGGTCGGATCGGAGAACAGCAGCGCCACCCGCGGGTTGCGCTGCGCGTCATCGGCCTTCTTCGGGTAGCCGAGCCCGGTGGTGACGTCGATCGTCGCGCCGCCCTGGGCGTAGTAGGGCGTCACCGGCCAGGTGATCGGTTGCTGGCGCGCGTCGACGGTCGTGTACTCGGTGGTGATGAAGCGCTGAAAGCACTCGCGGGTCGCCCGCGGCAGGCTGCTGGTCATGTCGGCGCCGCCCCGTCGGCTTGCTCATAGCCGTCGTCCCAGGGCAAGAGCACGCGGTGATCGTCTCGCGTCCCTACCACCCGCGGCAGGATCGGCTCGATCACTCGGTCGCGGGCGGCCCCGACGACGTCGTCGGCGCTCTCGAATCCGACCAGGGTCTCGAGCGTCTTCACGGTCGGGAAGACGAGCTCGAGCGTGCCGGCCCGATGCGCGGCGAGGGCGTGCGCGGGGCTGTGCCAGGCGACGGCGTCGACCTCGCGGCCGTCCGGCTGCGGCGTCGAGTGCGGCGGCGCGTGGCCGACGAAGAACAGGGTGTCGAAGCGGACCGGGACCACCTCGGGAGTGATCCAGCGAGTCCACGCGACCAGCTCGGACGCCTCACCGAGCGAGATCCCGGTCTCCTCCTCGAGCTCGCGGGCCGCGCAGACGTCGGGCCGCTCGCCCGGCTCGACTGCGCCGCCGGGAAAGACCCATACCCCGGGCATGAACGACTGCGTCTCTGCGCGCCGGACCATCAGCACCTCGACCCCGACCTGGGCGTGCTTGTCGCCGCGCCGCAGCAGCATGATCGTCGCCGCCGGGCGGGGAGTCGGAGGCGTATCGCTCACGATCTCAGACGATAACCTCCCACGGCCGTGACGACCGAGACCAAGCAGCTGTGGATCTGCACCTCGTGTGGGTTCATCTACGACCCCGACGAGGGCGATCCGGACGGCGGCATTCCGCCCGGGACCGACTTCAGCGAGATCCCCGACACTTGGTTCTGCCCCGTCTGCGGCGCCCGCAAAGCCGACTTCGAGCGGGTCGAGGAGTAGCGCCGCGCTAGGAATCCGGGTCGAGCGCCCGCTCGCGCCGCCGGTGCCGGATCCGGGTCGCGATCAGCCAGGCGAGCGCCCCGAACGCCGCCAGCGGAACCAGGACCGCGAGGCTGACGAGCGCGATCCCGCCGATCACCTCGAGCACCCGGCCGGCATCGTCGAGCGCCTCGCCGAGGCTCCAGTCGCCGTCCTGGTCGGAGCCCGGGCCGCTCGAGGTGACGTCGACGTTCACGGTCGCGAACCGTCCCTGGCGCTCGACGCCGTTGAGCTCGGCCTGCTGGGCGTCAGCGGTTGCCTCGAGCGCGCTGATCCGCGACTCGATCACCAGCCGCTCCTCGGTGGTGTCGGCGCGAATCAGCTCGATCCGCGCCCTGCGGATCCGCTCGTAGGTCGCGGCGAGGTCCTTCTGCGCCCGCACCGCGCGCGCGGTGATGTCCTGGCCGGCCTCGGTGCGCGAGATCACGTCGGCGAGCCCGGAGAGGTCGGTGAGCGCCGCGTCGAGCTGCTTGTAGGGGATCTCGAGCTCGAACGCGGCCCGGGCCCCGCCGACGTCGGTCGTCACCTGCGAGTTGAGCACGACGCCGTCGTGGCGGTCGGTGACCGCGACGACGTCGTTGGCGACCTCCTGGACCCGGTCAGCTCCGGCACCGAGCGTGATCCGGGCCGTCGCGTCGACGATCCGCTCGTCGGTGCCGCGCGCGATCCGGTCGCCGTCGGGAGGCGGCGGCAGGGGGGCGACCGTCCCGGCGGGGTCGGCATCCTCCGCGACCGCGGTCGCTGCGTCGTCGGTCAGCCGCTCCTCGCTCTGCCTGGCCTTCTCCCCGGCCGCCGGCTCGCCCGGGAACGCGGGTGTGGTCGCCAAATCACCTTTGCCCGAGCTCCCGCCCAAGCCGGTCGGGCCACTGTTCTGGCCGACCACGACTCCGACCACGACCAGCAGTGTTGCCAGGGCGCCGACCGGGGCCAGGACCCGGCGCGGCGGCAGGGCCGAGATCCGCGCCTTGAGCCCCGCGACGACGCCACGCCGGCGGGCGCCTGCGGGCGGGCCGAGGCCGTGGTCGCGGGGGAACCCCTGCGCCGCCCACTCGTCGAGACGACGGGCGAACTCGGGATCCGGCGCCGGGCGCTCGGCCCGCAGTTCGCGCTCCAGCTCGTCAGCCCTCATCGCATGCCTCCCTCAGCCTCTCGATCGCCCGGTGCAGCCTGGTGCCGGCGTTCGACTCGCTGATCGCGAGCACGGTCGCGATCTCGGCGTTGTCGAGCCCGGCGAAGTACTTCAGCGCCACCAGCTCGCGGTCGCGCGCCGGCAAGGCCGCGATCGCGCTCCGGATCATCGAGCGGCGGAGCGCCGCCTCGGCGGGCTCCTCCGTCCCGGACCCCGGCTCGTCACCGGGTTCGGTCAGCAGCGCGGCCTGGCGCCGGCGCCGGCGGAGCTCGTCGAGCGCGGCGTTGCGGGCGATCCCGAACAACCACGCCCGCCGGGTACCGCGACGGGGGTCGAAGCTCGCGCGCCGGCGATAGGCGCGCTCGAACGCCTGCGCCGTCACCTCCTCGGCGGCGCTGCGGTCGCGCAGCAGCCCGGCGACGTAGGCGAAGAGGTCGTCGCGGCTGGACCGATAGAGCGCCTCGAAGGCGGTCTCCGCCTCGGTCGGCGCCTCGGTCGCCGGGGCGACGAGCGTCTCGTTCATACCCGTACTACGCCCGTACGGCGGATCCATCACAGCGATTATCGGCGTCTCAGGCGGCGCGCAAGAGCGCCGGAGCCGCCGGCTCGGCGCCGGCGCAGGCGGCGCGGATCGAGTCCGCGACCACCTCGACCAGCCTCGTGAGGTCCGGCTTCGAGATCGCCGGCGGCGGCATCAGGACGACGGTGTCGCCGAGCGGACGCACGATCGCGCCCCGGCGCCGCGCCTCGAGCGCCACTCGGTGGCCGAGTCGCAATGACGGCTCGTGCTCACCGAGGTCGATCCCGACCATCAGCCCGCGTCCGCGGACCTCGGCCACCTCGGGCAGCCCCGCGACCTCGCCCAGCCGCTCGCCGAGCAGGCGGATCTTCGGCTGCATGCGAACCAGCGTCGCCTCGCTCTCGAACACGTCGAGGCTCGCGATCGCGGCTGCGCAGGCGAGCGGGTTTCCGGTGAAGGTATGGCCGTGAAAGAAGGTTTGGAGCTCCTCGTGGGCGCCGAGAAACCCCTCGTAGACCCGTTCGCTGGTCAGGGTCGCAGCGAGCGGCAGATAGCCCCCGGTCAGCCCCTTGCCGAGGCAGAGCAGGTCCGGCGCGACCCGCTCCTGCTCGCAGGCGAACATCGTCCCGGTGCGCCCGAAGCCGGTCGCGACCTCGTCGGCGATCAGCAGCACGTCGTGCTCGGTCGCCAGCTCTCGCGCGCGGCGCAGGAAGCCCGGCGGCTGCACCCGGATCCCGGCGGCGCCCTGGACCAGCGGCTCGACGATCAGCGCCGCGATCTCGCCGCTGTGCTCGGCGAGGATCCGCTCGAGCGCCGTGCTGTCGCCCGGCTCGACCCTGTGGCAGTCGAAGAGCAGCGGCCCGTAGGCGCCGTGGAAGAGGTCGATCCCACCGACCGAGACCGAGCCGATCGTGTCGCCGTGATAGGCGCCGTCGAGGCAGACGTAGCCGGTCCGCCGGGACCCCTCGCCGCGCTGGTGCCAGTACTGAAACGCCATCTTGAGCGCGATCTCGACCGCGGTCGAGCCCGACTCCGAGTAGAAGACCCGGGTCAGCCCCGGCGGCGCCAGCTCGACCAACCGGACCCCGAGCTGGGCGGCGCCGGGATGGGTGAGGCCGAGCATGGTCGAGTGGGCGATCCGGCCGAGCTGTGCTTCGATCGCCGCGTCGATCGTCGGATGGCGGTGACCGTGGACGTTGCACCACAGCGACGAGACGCCGTCGATGTAGCGGTTGCCGTCGACGTCGATCAGGTCGGTCCCCTCGCCCCGTTCGATCACCAGCGGCGGCTCCGCGCACCACTCGCGCTGCTGCGTGAACGGGTGCCAGAGGTGGCGGTGATCGAGCTCCGGGACCGTCGCCGGCATCGGGCCCGACACTAGTCGCGGGGCCGGAGGGAAAAGGCCTCGCGCGCCCATCGGCCCGGGGTGTGACGCGGTTCACGCTCCAGCCCCTGGCGCCCGTGACCGGGGTCACTGACAAGCGCTCGCGGGGCGCCTAGCGTCCGTCTCACCTCGGATCCCGACCGTGGAGGAGACAACATGCACCGCGTCCTCAATATCTATCTCGCCAACTCGAGCACCGCCGACCAGCGCCGGCCCGCGAGGCGCCGGCGGACGGCAGGCCGGATGACCGCGGTCTCACGGCGTCGCCGCGCCGCCTGACCGGGTTCTCCGCCTTGGTTCTCCGCCCTTGAGTGACGGCCGTCACATCTGAACGGACGTTCATTTTCTAGCCTGGATGGTGCACAGAAGAAGAGAGAAGACGAAGAGAAGGAGCGCACCATGCATCCGGTTCTGGGCATCTATCTCGCCCGGACGATCAACGCCGAGCGCGTTGGCGATCCGAGGCGCGGAGCTCGAGCGAAGGCCACGAAGCCGGCTCGCTGAGCTCGAGGCGGGGCAGCGTCACGACGCTGACCCCGCCCAGCCGCGCGATCGTCGTCCGGTTCGATCTCTCCACCTCCGCCGGCTCGGCCGGCCACGGTGTCAGCACCACCGCCGCCGGCTCGAGTCCCGTCGCTCGCACCGACTCGATCGTCAGCAGGGTGTGATTGATCGTCCCCAGGCCCGGCGTCGCGGCGATCACCATCGCAAGCTCCAGCTCGCGCGCCAGGTCGCGGATCAGATAGGCGGGCGGGCCGAGCGCCAGCGGGACGAGGAAGCCGCCGACCCCCTCGACGACGAGCAGGTCGGCGCCCGCCGCCGCCGCCCGGGCGCCCTCGCGCACCCGCCCAGGGTCGATCGGCTCGCCAGCGAGCTCGGCGCCCAGGTGCGGGGAGACCGCGGGCCCGTATCGATACGGGGCGATCTGGTCGTCGCTCTGGGCTGAGCCGGCGGCGCGGCGAAGCAGGGCGTGATCGGGCTCGCCGCCCTGGTCGAGGCCGCTGACAGCGGGCTTGAACACCGCGACCCGGTGGCCGGCCGCCGCCGCAGTGCGGGCGAGCGCCGCCGCAACCACCGTCTTTCCGACCTCGGTCCCCGTGCCGGTGACGAACAGCCCGGCGCCCGCGCTCACGCCGCCTGGCGCAGGCCGCGGATCGGCTCGGCGCCGGAGCCGGGCTCGGTGATCCCGAGCTGGCGCGCCGCGCTGCCGATCACCCTTGCCGCGAGCCGCAGTTCGTCGGCGCTGTGGTTGGCCATCGCCGTCAGCCGCAGCCGCGAGCTCCCGGCCGGCACGGTCGGCGGGCGCACCGCCTGCGCGAACACCCCACCCTCGAGCGCGCGCTCGCAAAGCGCCATCGCGCGCCGCGGATCGCCGACCATCACCGGCACGATCTGGGTCCGCGAGCCACCCGTGCTCAGCCCCTGCGCGTCGAGTCCCTCGCGCAGGACGGCCGCGTTGTGGCGCAGCTGCTGCACCAGCCCGGGCCGGTCGACGAGCAGCTCGAGCGCCGCCAGCGCGGCCCCGGTCGACGGCGGTGGCAGCGCGGTCGAGAAGATGAAAGGGCGGGCCGTGTTGACGAGCAGCTCGACGAGCTCGGCCGAGCCGCAGACGTAGGCGCCGTAGCTGCCCAGCGCCTTGCCCAGGGTGCCGATCACCACGTCGACCTCGCGCTCCAGCCCCGCGGCGGCGACCGACCCGCGCCCGCCCGGGCCCAGGGCGCCGGTCGCGTGCGCCTCGTCGACCGCCAGCAGGCAGCCGTGTCGCCGGGCCAGCTCGACCAGGCCGGCGAGCGGCGCGACGTCGCCGTCCATCGAGAACAGCCCGTCGGTGACGATCAGCCGTGCCCGGTCGCCGGCGTCGCGCAGACCGGACTCGAGGTGCTCGAGGTCGCGGTGGCGGTAGACGTACGTGCGCGCTCGCGAGAGCCGGCAGCCGTCGATGATGCTGGCGTGGTTGAGCTCGTCCGAGAAGATCACGTCGCCCTCGCCGGCGAGCGCGGCGATCGTGCCCGTGTTGGCGAGATAGCCGGAGCCGAACAGCAGCGCCGCCGGCCTGCGCTCGAACTCGGCCAGCCGCTGCTCGAGCTTTCGGTGCAGTGAGAGCGAGCCCGAGATCAACCGCGAGGCGCCCGCCCCGGCGCCGTAGCGCTCGGCCGCTTCGGCGGCGGCGCGGCGCACGCGCGGGTGGTCGGCGAGCCCGAGGTAGTTGTTCGAGCACAGCAGCAGCACCTCGGCGCCGTTGAGCAGCACCCGCGGACCCTGGGGCCCGTCGACTATCCGCAGCCGCCGGTGAAGGCCCGCTCGGCGAAGCTCCGCCAGCCGCTCGGCGAGCTCGCTCACCGCGCGCCCGGGTCCCTCAGTCGCCCCAGCCCGCCGGGGCCCGCTCCGAACGAGGCGCCTCAACAGCGGCTCGACTCGGGCGGGGGTAGTCGGGCGGGGTCGCCCGCTTCTTGATCACCCGGAGCTGGGTCGACGGGTCCCAGAAGTTCGCCTCCGCCTGGCGGTCGATCAGCTCGTCGACCGGCGTCTCGGGCGTCTCGCCCTCGAGCCAGCCCGAGCGGTTGTCGGGTCGCGGGTTGGTGCCGTTGTCCTCCTGGCGGGCGACGTTGAGCCCGAGCCGCTCGAACATCGCCCGGTCATCGGCCGGCTCGGCGCCGAGCGTGGTCAGGAAGTTGCCCATCATCACCCCGTTCAGACCCGCCTTGACCGCCAGCGGCTGCAGCTCGCCGAGATTCTCGACCCGCCCACCGCAGAGCCGGAACAGTGCGTCGGGCAGGATCAGGCGGAAGATCGCCACCCACTTGACCACCTCCCACGGGTCCATCAGCTCGCGATCGCCGAACTTCGTCCCCGAGCGCGGGTTGAGCAGGTTGATCGGCACCGAGTCGGGGTCGATCTCGCTCAGCTCGAACGCCATCTCGACCCGCTGGCGCGGGCTCTCGCCGAGGTTGAGGATGCCGCCGACGCAGGTCTCCAGGCCCGCCTCGCGGGCCGCATCGATCGTCCGCATCCGGCCCTCGTAGCGAACCGTCGTCGTCACCTCCTCGTAGTAGGAGCGCGCGGTCTCGACGTTGTGGTGGACGCGCTGGATCCCGGCTTCGGCGAGCCGCTGGGCACGCTCGGCGGAGATGTGGCCGACCGAGGCGCAGCGCTTCAGGTTGGTCTGCTCGGCGACCAGGCGGGCGCCCTCGACGACCTTCTCGAAGTCGCGCCGCGAGAGCCCCTGGCCCTGGGTGACCATGCAAAAGCGATGCGCGCCGGCCGCCTCGGCGGCCTTCGCGTGCTCGAGGATCTGCTCGGGCTCCATCATCGCGTGCATCGGCGTGTCGGCCTCGGCGGAGCGCGACTGGGCGCAGAACCCGCAATCCTCCGCGCAGCCCCCCGACTTCGCGTTGACCAGCGAGCAGAGGTCGGTCGAGTCGCCGAACCGCTCGCTGCGCACCTGCCAAGCGCGCTCGACCAGCGCCGTGATCTCGTCGTGATCGGTGAGCTCGCCGAGCGCGAGCGCCTCCTCGAAACCGATCAGCGAGGCCATCGCAGCGAACGCTAGGCAGCGCGTCGGACGCCGAGCGTGGCTATGCCGGGAGGTTGTGCAGCGACTCCCAGAGGTAGATGCAGGCGAGCGTGCGCTGCGGCCGCCACGGCTCGGCGATCCGGGTCAGCTCGTCGGCGTCGGGGAGCTCGTCGAGGCCGTACTCGATCTGGACCGCACGGCGGATCCCGAGGTCGCCCGTCGGCAGCACGTCGGGGCGCTCGAGGTGGAACATGAGGAACATCTGCGCGCTCCAGACGCCGAAGCCGCGGACCGCGCTGATCTCGGCGATCACATGCTCGTCGGAGAGCTCGCCGAGGCGGTCGAGCTCGAGCTCGCCGGAGAGCACGTGGGCGGCGAGGTCGCGCACGTACTCGACCTTGCGCCCCGAGAGCCCGGTCGCCCGCAGCGCCGCCGCGTCGACGGCGAGCAGCTGCTCGGGGGAGGGCGTTGCCCCGTCGAACAAGCCCAGCACCCGATCGTAGATCGTCGCCGCCGCCTTCGCCGAGAGCTGCTGGCCGACCACGCTGCGGAGCAGGGTGCCGTAGGAATCGGTCCGCGGGCGGCCCCGGCGGCGGGTCTCGAACGAGAGCCGGCCGAGCCGGTCGATCAGGCTTGCAAGGACGGGATCGGAGCGCGCGAGCGTCGCGTGGGAGCCCATCGTCGGCACGCTATCCTGCCGCCCTGCGGCGCGGCGGGCCCCGCGTGCGCGCGACTTGCTCGCAGCGCGCGTGTTCGAAAGCCGTAGGGCGGACGAAGCGCCGCCGCCAAGGGACGACCCCGACCACGCTCAAGTGCGCGGAGACCTCGCCGGACAAGCGTCGATCGACCGCAGTCGATCCGGGCCGCGACTGATCGCGGCCGGCGCCGTCGTGGCCGCGACGGTGGCGCTGGCGATCGCGCTCGGCGACGCCGTCGGTTCGAGCAGCGCCGCCGCTGCCCCCGCACGCCCGAACATCGTCGTCCTGCTCACCGACGACCAGGAGCCCGCCTCGATGCGGGTGATGAAGACGGTCTCCAAGGAGCTCAAGCGCAAGGGCGTGACCCTGAAGCGCTACTACAACAACTTCCCCCTCTGCTGTCCCTCGCGGACGACCCTGCTCACGGGCCAGTACGCGCACAACCACGGGGTGCTCTCGAACCAGGCGCCCGACGGCGGCTACGGGCTCTTCAACGAGCTGCACGGTGACAACAATCTCGCGGTCTGGCTCCAGGAGGCCGGCTACGCGACCTCCTACGTGGGCAAGTTCCTGAACGAGTACGCGGAGCCGGACGAGTACGGGACGCTGCCCCGCGACGTGCCGCAGGGCTGGGACGACTGGCGGGTGCTGGCGCCGTCGAACGCCCAGTACTTCGGCTACACGCTGAACCAGAACGGCCGCCTGACCGAGTTCGGCGAGCGTGAGCAGGACTACAGCACCGACGTCTTCACGACCAAGGCGAAGCGCTTCATCCGTCGCAGCTCGAAGGCGTCGCAGCCGTTCTTTCTCACGCTCGGGTACGCGGCCCCACACGGCGGCGGCGGCGGCGCGCCGGGCCGCTCGTGCAACCGCGGGGCGGTCCCGGCGCCGCGCGACCTCGGCACCCTGAAGCAAAAGAAGAAGGGCGCCCTGCCGACGTCGTTCAACGAGGCCGACGTGTCCGAGAAGCCGAGCCCGATCTCCGAGCTCGGCGCGCTCACCCCGGGCCAGATCAGCGACACGCTGCGCAAGCGCCGCTGCGCCTGGGAGTCGCTGCTCTCGGTCGACGACAGCGTCGGCGAGATCGTCGAGGAGATCAAGCGCGACGGCCTGCGTACGAACACCTACGTCTTCTTCCTCTCCGACAACGGCTATCTCCGGGGCGAGCACCGGATCCGAAACCAGAAGCGCTACCTCTACGAGGAGTCCTCCCGGACCCCGTTCATCGCCCGCGGGCCCGGGATCGCCCGCAACGCCAGCTCGATGGACGTGGTCAGCAATGCCGACCTGGCGCCGACGATCCTCGGGCTGGCCGGAGTCGCTCCGGGTCTGCTCCCGGACGGCGAGAGCCTGTTCGGGAGCCTCGCCGAGCCGAAGCTCGAGCAGGGCCGGGCGATCCTGCTCGAGGCTTATGCCGGCGATGAGATCATCGGGCTGCGGAACTCCCGCTACCTGTACACCGAGTGGGACACGGGGCGCGCCAGACCCGAGATCGAGCTCTACGACAACTACACCGATCCGAGCCAGCTCGACAACCTGGCCGGCGATCCCGGCCACGCCGGCGTCGTCGACGAGCTCGGCGACCAGCTGGATGAGCTGATCGACTGCGCGGGCGCCGACTGCCGCGGGCGACCGAGCGCCGAGTTCAGCCTGCTGAGCGCGGGCAACGGCAAGCGGGGCTGCAGGTTCGCACCGATCATCGCCAGCCTGGTCAGCCCCCAGGAAGCGCAGATCAGCTCGGTCGACTTCCGAATCGACGGCGTCACGGTCGGGGCCGACGCGAGCGCGCCGTTCGGGATCGTGCTCCCCGAGGAGCCGCTGCGCGAGGCGCTGCCGAAGCGCGCCGAGGTCGTCGCCCGGGCGGAGTTCGAGGACGGCCGCCGGGTCGCGCGACCGGCGAAGATCAAGGTATGCAAATAGCGAGGGCCGCGGCGTCTGCCGCGGCGCTGCTCGCGGTCGCGACGAGCGGCTGCGGCGGCGAGGAGCCCAACCCGCCGGTCGAGCCGGCGCCGGCGTTCGCCGAGCAGCCGAACATCGTCTTCGTGCTCACCGACGACCAGGACTACGCCTCCTACAACGCCGAGACGATGCCCCGCACGGTGGCGCTGCTCGGCGGGCACGGGGTCACCTTCACCAACACCCACGACACAACGCCGCTCTGCTGCCCGTCCCGGGCGGCGTACCTGACCGGTCAGTACGGGCACAACAATGGGGTGCTCAACAACAAGCCCGGCTACGGCAACCTGCTCGACAAGGACAACGTGCTGTCGGTCTGGCTCCAGCGAGCCGGATACGAGACCGCCTACGTCGGCAAGTTCCTCAACGGCTACGAGACCTACGTCGAGGACAAGGACGACGTCGCCCCCGGCTGGGACCGCTGGTCGGCGCTGGTCGGCAACGCGCGCGGCTACTACGACTTCCAGCTCAGCGTCGACGGGCGCCAGCGCAAGGAGATCTACGACGACGGCCGCTATCTGACCGACGTGCTCAACGATCGTGCCGCGGAGCTGATCGGCGAGCTCTCCGGCCCGCGGCCGTTCTTCCTCCAGCTCGGCCAGGCGGCGCCCCACAACGAGAACCTGAATGCCGACAGCGGCGGCCCCTGCGGCGGCGGCGCGGTCCCGGCCCGTAGCGATCAGGGCCGCTTCGCGGGCACTCCGCTGCCCAACCTGCCTGCGGTGCTCGAGCGCGACGTCTCCGACAAGCCCTACTTCGTCGCCGAGCAGCGGCCGCTGAACGACGCCAAGCGGGCCCGGATCCGAGCCCGGTACCAGTGCCGGCTCGAGACGCTGCCGGCGGTGGATCGGGGGATCGCCCAGCTCGTCGGGGCGCTGCGCGCCGCCGGCGAGCTCGACCAGACGGTGATCGTCTTCGCCTCCGACAACGGCGACTTCCACGGCCAGCATCGGCTCGCCGCCGGCAAGGGACTCGCCTACGAGGAGGCCTCGCACGTGCCGCTGGTGATCAGGGTCCCGCCCGCCTTCCGCGGCGCCGGCGAGGCGGGGATCGAGATCGACGCGCCGACCGCGAACATCGACCTCGTCCCGACCCTGGTCGAGTGGTCGGGGACCGAGACCTGCCCCGAGGCGGGTGCCTGCCGGGTCATGGACGGCCGCTCGCTGCTGGGGTTGATCGACGGCGGCGAGGGCAGCTGGCCGCTCAACCGCCCGATCGCGACCGAGTTCAACATCGGCAAGGACTCGATCCAGCCCGGCCGCGCGACCTCCTGTCGGTTTCAGGGGGTGAGGCAGGGCGAATGGCTGTACATCGACCACACCTCCTCCCCCGATCCCGAGACCGGCGCCTGCGAGGACTCGGAGCTGCTCGAGCTCTACGACCGCGCCGCCGACCCGTATGAGCTCGACAACCTCGCCTCGATCGCCCCCGACCTGCCCCGCGTCGCCGAGGCGCGCCAGCGACTCGCCGCGCTCAGCGACGAGCTCTCGGTCTGCGCCGGGATCGAGGGCCGCGACCCCGAGCCCGAGAGCGGCGTCTACTGCCGCTAGCCGGCGTCCGCGGCGAGCAGCTCGCACATGCGCTCGAACCGCGCCGCGACGTCGCGCTCGGCGAGCAACCGGGTCGCCTGCAGCTTCAACGCCCGCAGGTTCGGGGCGCTGGCGTCGTCCATGTCGTCCTTGGCCAGGTCGAGCTTCGGCTGGAACCGGAAGTAGAGGTCCTCGTCGAGGAGCTGGGTGAGCTGGTAGTCGACCGTGTTGCTCATCCCGTCGAACATCACGCTGAGGATCGGCGTGTGCGGCCAGATCCATTCCCGCAGCCCCCAGTTGCGGACCGAGTCGTGCGGGAGGCTGCGGGTGAGCTCGCCGGTGCCCAGCGAAACCATCAGCACCTCGCGGTCGGGGTAGTGGCGTCGCGCCTCGGCGTAGGCGCACATCGCCGGGTTCGAGGCATAGACGCCGCCGTCGACGAGCGAGAAGTAGTCGACCACGTCGGTCGTCTCGAGCTTCAGCGGCTCGAAGTAGGTCGGCGCCGCGGAGGTGGCGTAGGCGACCTCGCGGACCGGGAAGTCATAGGCCGGGTCCTCGCGCGCCCGGCGGCGCTTGAAGAAGAACGGGAAACGCTGCTCGGTCTCATACGCGGCGACGAGCAGATCGGTGAGCGCGTCGCGCAGCCGCGCCTCGCCGAGATAGTGCTCGAGCGCCGCCTGGAGGTTCTCGCGCGGGTACTTCTCATCCTCGATCGCGAACACCGACTCGAGCGCCTTGAACAGGGAGCGGTCGAAGATCCGCGGCCCCTGGGTCTCGTAGAGCTCGATCAGCTCCGCCGCCGGCCACCGCGGCCGCCCGTCCTCACCGGCCCGGGTCAGCGCGACGGCGAGGATGCCGCCGGTCGAGGTGCCGGCGATCAGGTCGAAGGACTCGGCGATCGGCCTCCCGGTCCGCTGCTCGATCCGATCGAGGATCAGCGCCGGGATCAGGCCCCTGATCCCGCCTCCGTCGATCGAGAGGATCCGGTACGGCGGCGCCATCGCTGCTCGGTGCCGAGCGTAGCGCCTTCAGCGTCCCTTCCACTCCGGCTTGCGCTTCTCGGCGAATGCCGCCACGCCCTCGCGGAAGTCCTCGGAGGCAAAGCAGGACTCGCGCAACTCGATCAGCTCGCGCTCCTGCTCGGGGGTGAGCCGCGGAAACCGCGCCAGGGTCTCGATCGCGCGCTTGTTGCCGACGACCGCGAGCGGCGCGTGCGTGGCGATCTCGCTAGCCAGAGCGAGTGACGTCTCCGCCAGCTCCGCGTCGGCGACGACCTCGTTGACGAGCCCGATCGCGCCCGCCTGCTCCGCCTCGATCTCGCGGCCGGTCAGGAACAGCTCCTTGGTCCAGGCGACGCCGACCGCGTCGATGAACCGCTCGAGCCCGGTGTGGGCGTAGATCAGGCCGAGCTTCGCCGGCGGCATCCCGAGCTTGGCGCCGGCGGCGCAGATCCGCAGGTCGCAGCGCACCGCGAGCTCGAGCCCGCCGCCGAAGCAGTGCCCGTTGATCGCCGCCAAGACCGGGTAGGGGTGGGCGCTGACCGCCTCCATCGCCGCGTGGAAGGGGTGGGCGACCAGCGCCTCGGCCTCGTGCTCGAACCGCTGCGGGTCGATCGCCGCGATGTCGTATCCGGCCGAGAACGCCCGGCCGGAGCCGGTGATCATCACGCAGCGGGTCTCGATCCCCTCGGCCAGCTCGGGGAGCGTGGCCGCGATCGCGTCGAGGACCTCGTGGTCGAGCGGGTTGTGCTTCTCGGGGTTGGAGAGGGTGAGCCGGGCGACCGCCTCCGCCGGGCGATCGAGGACCAGCTTTCCAGACGCAAGCTCCCCGGGGTTACTCACCGGACCGCCGAACACCACGTCGGCCCCGGACGCGTAGCGGAGGAGCCGACGGGCAGAGATTCATTCGAGGACCACCAGAACATCGCCCTCATGCACCGATTGCCCTTCCTCGCAGCGGATCTCGGCGACCTTGCCGTCGTCCTCGACCTCGACCGGCATCTCCATCTTCATCGACTCGAGGATGACCACGGTGTCGCCGTCGGCCACGTCGTCGCCGACCGCGACCTCGATCTTCCACACGGTCCCGGTGATGTGCGCCTCGACCTCCGTCATCCGGAGCGGGAGAATAACCAGCCCTCACGGACCGATGAGCGATCTCGTGGTCATAGTCGCCGCTCGCAACGAGGCCGACCGGATCGGCGCCGGTCTCGATGCGCTCGCCGCCGCCTTCCCCGGCGCGGAGCTCTGGGTCGCCGACGACGCCTCCGAGGACGAGACCGTCGAGGTCGCGCTCGCCCATCGCGCGCGGGTGGTCAGCCGTGGGCGCCCGCACGGCAAGGGCGCCAACGTGACCGCCGCCGCCGAGGCGGCGCTCGACCGGCCGCAGGACCCCGAGCTGGTCCTCGTCTGCGATGGCGACCTCGGCGCCTCCGCCGGTGCCCTGGGCGGGCTGGTCGAGCTGATCGCGGACGGGGGGGCCGACCTCGCGGTGGCGGCCTTCCGGCACCGGCTCGGCGGCGGCTTCGGGGTCGCGCTCGGCTTCGCGCGCTGGGCGATCCGCAGCCGCTGCGGCTACGAGGCGGGCGCCCCGATCTCGGGCCAGCGGGCGATGCGTCCCGAGGTCCTGCGGGCGGCGCTTCCGTTCGCGACCGGGTACGGGATGGAGGTCGGGATGACGATCGACGTCGTCCGCGCCGGCTACCGGGTGGCCGAGCTCGAGCTCGAGCTCGAGCACCGCGCCACCGGCCGGACCCTGGCCGGGTTCGTACACCGCGCCCGCCAGCTTCGCGACTTCGCTCGCGCGTGGTGGGCGAGGCGCGGATAGCCTGGCGCGCGGATGATTCTGGCGATCGATCAGGGGACGACCGGGACGACCTGTCTCGTCTTCGACCGCGAGGGCAGGATCCGTGGCCGCGCCTACAGCGAGTTCGCCCAGCACTTCCCGCAGCCGGGCTGGGTCGAGCACGACGCAAGCGAGATCTGGAACGGCGTCAAGCGGGTCGCCTCGCGGGCGCTCGCCGACGCCCGCGCCGATGCGGCGAGCCTCGACTCGATCGGGATCACCAACCAGCGCGAGACCGTTGTCGCCTGGGACCCTTCGTCCGGCGAGCCGGTCCACAACGCGCTCGTCTGGCAGGACCGGCGGACCGCTGCGCGCTGCGACGAGCTGCGCGAGGCCGGGCACGAGGAGCTGGTCCGCGCCCGCACCGGGCTCGTCATCGACCCCTACTTCTCGGCGACCAAGATCGAGTGGCTGCTGGCAAATGTCGCGGCCGCGCGCGACGCCGTCTTTGGCACGATCGACTCCTGGCTCGCGTTCAAGCTCACCGGCCGCCACGCCACCGACCTCTCCAACGCCTCGCGGACGATGCTGTTCGAGATCGGCGCGCGGCGCTGGGACCCCGAGCTCTGCGCGCTGTTTGGGATCGACCCGGCGCGGCTGCCGGAGGTGCTGCCCTCGGCCCACCCCTACGGGACCACGACCGAGTTCGGCGGCGAGGTGCCGGTGGCCGGGATCGCTGGCGACCAGCAGGCGGCGCTCTTCGGCCAGGCGTGCCTGCGCCCCGGGATGGCGAAGAGCACCTACGGCACCGGCAGCTTCGTGCTCCTCAACGCCGGCCGGCGGATGCCCGAGCCCAGCCCGGGCCTGCTGACGACGATCGGCTGGGGGCTCGGCGACGAGGTCGATTACGCGCTCGAGGCGTCGGTGTTCGTCACCGGGGCCGGGGTGCAGTGGCTGCGCGACGGGCTCGGGATCGTGCCCGAGGCCGCCGAGACCGAGCGCATGGCGGCGTCGCTCGACTCCAACGACGATGTCTACTTCGTTCCCGCCCTGACCGGGCTCGGATCGCCGCACTGGGATCCCTACGCGCGCGGGACGATCGTCGGCCTGACCAGGGGCACGACCGCCGCCCACCTGGCCCGCGCCGCGCTCGAGGGGATCGCCTACCAGACCGTCGACGCGGTCCGCGCCCAGGAGCGCGCCGCCGGGCGCGAGCTGAGCGAGCTGCGGGTCGACGGCGGCGCGGTCGCGAACCGGTGGCTGATGCAGTTCCAGGCCGACGTCCTCGGCGCGCCGGTGATCGTGCCCGAGATCACCGAGACGACGGCGCTCGGCGCCGCGTATCTGGCCGGGATCGGCTCGGGCTTTTGGACCGCCGACGAGGTCGCCGGGATGTGGCGCGAGTCGATCCGCTACGAGCCTCGGATCGAGGCCGGCGAGCGCGAGCGGCTGCTCGGGCGCTGGGGTGAGGCGCTCGAGCGGTCCAAGGGCTGGGCGGCCGGCGCGCCGGCGCCGTAACCGCGGTCGCCGCCGGGGGTAGGAAACCGTGCCCGGCGCTCCCGGGCACGAACCCGATGGCCGACGAGCTCAAGCCCCAGAAGTACAAGGACACGCGACCGGCGGAGCAGTTCCAGCCGATCCACGAGTGGTCGCGGACCCACGACGCCGGTTGGATCTACGAGGCGGTGCGGATGATCCTCACCCCAATCGCGCTCTTCCTCTATCGCACCCGGGCGATCTCGGTCGCCAACGTCCCCGCCGACGGCGCGTTCATCCTCGCCCCGAACCACTTCTCGAACATGGACCACTTCTTCTGCGGCGTCTACATCCGCCGCAAGATCAGGTTCATGGCCAAGTCCCAGCTCTTCTTCCAGAATCCGATCCTCGACTACATCTTTCGGGTCGGCGGGGTGTTCCCGATCCGCCGCGGCCACCGCGACGACGAGGCGTTCATCACCGCCCACTCGATCCTCGAGCGCGGCGGCTGCGTACTGGTCTACGCAGAGGGCGGGCGCTCGCGCACCGGCGGGCTCGGCGAGGCCAAGCCGGGCGTCGGTCGGTTGGCGCTCGAGTCCGGGGTCCCGGTGGTCCCGGTCGCGATCCACGGCTCCTCCGGGGTCCGCTCATGGAAGCGGCTCTCGTTCCCGAAGGTGACGGTCCAGTACGGCGAGCAGGTCAGCTTCGAGGCCGTCGAGGCTCCGACCCGCGAGCAGCAGCTCGACGCCGCGACCGTGATCTTCGACCGCGTCAAAGCGATGTACGGGGCGCTCGAGCAGCAGGGCCGCAGCGGGGTGATCAAGTCGCTGAAGGCCGGCGCCGGCCAGGCGGCCGACGCCGTCGCCGGGCAGTCGACGCGGACGCAGCCCTAGCGCCCGGCGCCAGGGAGCTACGCCGCGGCCGGGGCCGGGCAGCGATCGAACTCTGCCAGGGCCTGCTCCCACGACGCGAAGGCCGCGAACTCGACGATCATTTCGTCGCGGAACCGGACCAGGTGGCCGGCCGCGATCGTCACCTCTACGCCGCTGCCCGCACCCCGGCCCCTGAACTGGACCTCCGCGGCGACGCAGTCGCCGTGCACGATCGTTCGCAGCGGCTCGATCTCGAACCACGCCCAGGGCTCATTCGCCGCGTGCCAGAACTCCGCGATCCCGTCGTGCCCGACGTAGCGCTCCTGCATTCCCGGAAACACGCCGCTGGTCCGGTAGAAGCCGTCCGGGTCGAAGAACTCGGGGATCCGTTCGAGCTCTCCGGCGACGAACGCGTCGTAGGTCTCGAGCAGTCGGGTGGCGTTGTCGGAGGACATCCCGAGCAGGGTAGTGGCCGGCGGAGCCGCTCATGTTTGAACCTGGTCACAGATGCTGGTCACAGAGGGTTGAGGCGGTCCTCGGACTTGACATCACGGCCGCGGTGGGGGACGGTAGGCGCTCAAACCTCAAACATCGGGGGGTCCATTTCATGCGACAGTCCAAGGCCTCGCGGCCTTCGCCCGTCTTCATCGTCGCTGTCCTCGCCCTGGTCGCCGCCTTCGCCGGCACTGCGATCGCCGGCCCGGACGCGATCAGCAACAAGGTCACCAAGTCGAAGGTGAAGACGATCGCCAAGAAGCAGATCAACAAGGCGGCGCCAGGTCTCTCGGTCGCCGAGGCCGAGAAGGCCGAGAACGCCGAGAACGCCGAGAACCTCGGCGGCGACCCGGCGAGCGCCTACCTGAAGACCACCGGGTGTGCGGTTCGTGAAGACCGGCTCCGACCGGGACGATCGACGGGGCGCTGAGCAAGGGCGTCACGCAGGCGAACGTGAGCAGGCCCAGCACCGGGAGGTACTGCATCGACGGGCTCGATCCGGCGCCGCGCAGCGCCCAGCTGACGATCGACTACGCCGCCCCCTACGAAGCGACGGAGTACGTGCAGATCAACCCGACGGGCGCATTCTGCGCCGGCACGCAGGTCGGATCAGGACCTACATCGCGACCCTCGTGGATCCGACACCGCAACGGATATGCCGACTCTACGTCGCGCTCTTCGACTGAGCTGAATTGCGCCTGAGCGCCCGCCCGGTCACCGGGCGGGCGCTCAGGTGCTACTCGTAGCGCTTCGCCAGCGTGTTCCAGTGCTTCGGGTCGTGCCCGGGGACGACCACCGCCTGCGGGTAGGTGCGTCTGAACTGCGCCAGCTCCTGGCGCGAGCGGCGCCAGTTGTGGCGATCGAACGGGCGCGGCGGCTCGGGGGCGTCGTCGAGCTGGCCGAGCGTGTAGATCGCGTCGCCGGCGATCACCAGATCGCGGTCGGCGAGCCGGCAGATCACCGACTGGTGCCCGGCCGAGTGACCAGGGGTCGCCGCGAGCCGGACGCTGGCGTCGCCGAAGAGGTCGAAGGTGCGCCCGAAGCTGGCGTAGGAGCTGATCCGCTCGGAGTCGTAGCTGAGCGTGCGATAGTCGAAGGCGTAGTCGTAGTGGCTGGGCCGGTAGCCGTGCGTCAGCGGTCGCCCGACCGTGGTCGCGGCGGCCCACTCCTGCTCGCAGACGACGAAGGCGGCGCCGGCGAACTCCGACATCGCCGAGCTGTGGTCGAGGTGCAGGTGGGTCATGACGACGAGGCCGATCGCCTTCGGGTCGATCCCGCGCGCGCGCAGCTGCGCCGGCAGGTCTTCGCCCGGCTCGAGCGTCGGGCGAGCGAAGCGGGCGGCGATCGCGCCCAGGTTCTCGTTCGGCGACGAGGCGATCGAGGGGTGAAGGCCGGTGTCGACCAGGAACGGCCCGCTCGGATGGTGGACGAGGAAGGCCGGGACCGGGACCTCCCACCAGCCCGAGCGCGGGATGCCGAGGCCGAGCAGGCGCGGGGTGGCGAAGTGCTCGGCGCGCTCGAACATGGTCGGCGGGCAGGAGACCCGGCCGCAGCGCAGCGGCTCAACCGCCACGGTCGCCCCCTCGCGCCCCCCCGGGAGGGGGGCGGTGAGGGGTTTGGTGTCGGCGCGGACCTTCATCGCCGGCGCAGGGTAGACCGATAGCCTCAGCGCCGGTGGCGGAACCGAGCTCGCGAATCTTTCGGCCCGGGCTGCTCGACGGGCAGGTCTGCGTCGTCTCCGGCGCGGGATCGGGGCTCGGCCGGGCATCGGCGCTCGAGCTCGCGCGGCTGGGGGCGACCGTGATCGGCTGCGGCCGGCGGGCCGAGCCGCTCGAGCAGCTCGTCGCCGATCTTGCGGACCTGGGGGCGGCCGCCGAGGCCGAGCCGATGGACATCCGCGACGACGAGGCGGTCGAGCGGCTCTTCGAGGGCGTGCTCGAGCGCCACGGGCGGCTCGACCTGCTGCTCAACAACGCCGGCGGCCAGTTCCTCGGCCCGGCCGAGGCAATCACGCCGAAGGGGTTTCGGACCGTGATCGAGCTCAACGTCACCGGCACCTGGCTCATGACCCACGCCGCGGCGACCAAGGCGTTCATCCCCCAGCGGCGCGGCAAGGTGCTCAGCGTCACCCTCTCGCCGCACCACGGAATGCCGGGCATGGTCCACTCCGGCGCCGCGCGGGCGGCGGTCGAGAACATGACCCGGACGCTGGCGATCGAGTGGTCGCGGTTCGGGATCAGGCTGGTGGCGCTCGCAGCCGGGCAGTTCGACACCGAGACCCTGCGGACCAAGTACCCCGCCGAGGTGGTCGAGGCGGTCCCCGGGACGGTGCCGCTGGGCCGGCTCGGGACCGAGGAGGAGTGGGGCTGGCTGGTCGCCTACCTCGCCTCGCCCGCGGGCGACTTCTTCTCCGGCACCGTCGTCACCCTCGACGGCGCCCGCGACAACTGGTTCGGCTCCTGGCCCCCGGGCGCCTACAGCGATTCCGGCGAGCCGCCGGCGGAACAGCGGGGGCCGAAGGGCTGAGCGGGTCTCAGGTCGTCATGCCGCCGAACTGGCCGCCGGTGACGTTCAAGACCTGCCCGTGGACGTAGTTCGCCAGGTCTGAACAGAGGAAGAGCACCGGGCCGGCGGCCTCCTCGGGCTGCGCGGCGCGGCCGAGCGGGATCACCATCGTCGCCATCGCCCGCATCTGCTCGGGGATCCCGAGGTCGACCTTCTCGCCCTCGCCGACCTCGATCTGCTCGCCCTTCTCCTTCGCCTGCGTGAGCCGGGTTTCGACGAAGCCGAAGGCGACCGCGTTGCAGTTGATCTTGAACTGGCCCCACTCCTTGGCCAGGGTCTTGGTGAAGCCGACCACGCCCGCCTTGGCGGCCGAGTAGTTGACCTGGCCGGCGTTGCCCATCGTGCCCGAGATCGAGCTCACGTTGACGAGCTTGCGAAACACCTCCCTGCCCTCGGCCTGCTCGGCCTTCGCCGCCTCGCGCCAGTGCGGGGCGATCGCGCGGATCACCCGGAACGGGACGATCGTGTGGATGTCGAGCATCGCCTGGAACTGCTCGTCCGACATTCGGTGAACGACCCCGTCCCAGGTGTAGCCGGCGTTGTTGACGACGATGTCGACCTCGCCGAACGCCTCGATCGCGGTCGCGACCAGTTCCTCGGGGACGTCGGGCTCGGTCAGGTCGCCGGCGAAGACCGCCGTCTCGCCGTCGATCTCGGCGGCCGCCTGCTCGGCGACGTCGCCGTCGATGTCGTTGATCAGCACCTTCGCGCCCTCGCGGACGAACAGCTCCGCGGTCGCCCTGCCGATCCCCCGCGCCGAGCCGGTCACGATCGCCGCCTTGCCGTCAAGCAGTCCCATCTCGCTCCTTCGCGTCGCTCACGGTCGCGCGGCACTCTACGAGAAGCCGGCACACTCCCGGCGCTCGGCGCGCGGCACAGGTGCGCCACCTCCGGCGACGATCGCCACGTGCAAGGCCCCCGGACCGCCGAACTTCGACTTGACCACCGTATGCGGCGCGAACTCGAAGTTCGAGCCCGAGAGCGGGAGATCGCGCGCCTCGCGGACGGTCAGCACGGCGTGGTGGGGAGGGTTCAGCTGCTCTCGCTCGGGTTCAGCGCGCGGGCGATCGATCGCCGTCTCGAGCGCGGGCGCCTGCACGTTGATCCATCGGGGCGTGTATGCCGTGGGTCACGGGCTGCTGACCCCGAAGGCCGTCTGGATGGCGAGCGTGCTCGCCGGCGGGCCCGGCGCGGTCCTCAGCCACGAGGCGAGTGCGGCGCTGTGGGACCTGCTGCGATTCGCCGGTCTCCCGCAGGTGACCGTTCGGGGCCGAGCCGGGCAGCGGCCCGGGCTGCGCGTGCATTGCGGCAGCTTCGAGCCTGACGAGACCACCGTCCGCGACGCGATCCCGACCACCACCGTCGCCCGCACCCTGCTCGACCTGGCCGCCGTGGTGCCGGTCCATCGGCTCGAGTGGGCGGTCGCCGAGGCGGAGCGGCGCCGACTCGCCGACTCGCCCTCGCTGCCCGAGCTGCTCGAGCGCTACCCGCGACGCCGCGGCGTCGTCGCCCTGCGCGCGATCCTCGCCGACCGGCGCCTCGGCCTCGACGTGCCCCGGAGCGAGCTCGAAGCTCGCTTCCTCGCCTTCCTCGACCGGCACGGGTTGCCGCGTCCGGAGCGAAACGCGCGGATCGAGCTGAGCGACCGGGTGTTCGAAGTGGACTGCCTGTGGAGGGAATCGGGCCTGGCGGTCGAGCTCGACGGTCGCGCGTGGCATTCGGATCCCGACGCCTTCGAGGAAGACCGCGCCCGCGACCGAGGCCTGGTCGCCGCCGGCTGGCGCCCGATCCGCGTCACCTGGCGCCACCTGCACCGCGCCCCTGAGCGCCTCGCAAGCGAGCTCCGAGCCGCCCTCGCCCGCCCAACTACGAGTTGACCACCACATGCGGCGCGAACTCGAAGTTCGACCACGGGGACGGTCGGGCGGCCGCTCAGCCCAGCGTCCGCGCGATCACCAGGCGCTGGATCTCGTTCGTGCCCTCGTAGATCTGGGTGATCTTGGCGTCGCGCATCATCCGCTCGACCGGGTACTCGCTCACGTACCCGTAGCCGCCGAGTACCTGGACGGCCTCGGTCGTTACCCACATCGCGGTGTCGGAGGCGATCAGCTTTGCCATCGCCGAGTACTTGCCCATCTCGGGACTGCCGGCGTCGACTTTCGAGCAGGCGCTGTAGAGCAGCTCGCGGGCGGCGGCGGTGCGCGACTCCATGTCGGCGAGCTTGAACTGGATCCCCTGGAAGGCGGCGATCGGCTTACCGAACTGGCGCCGCTCCTGGGCGTAGGCGGCGGCGTAGTCGGTCGCCCCCTGGGCGATCCCGACCGCCTGCGCGGCGACGCCAAGCCGGGAGCGGTCCAGGGTCGCCATCGCGACCTTGAAGCCCTCGTTGACCTCGCCGATCAGGTTCTCGGCCGGGACCCTGACCCCGTTGAAGATCGGTTGTCCGGTGGGCGAGCCGCGGATCCCCATCTTGTGCTCGAGCTTTCCGACCTCGAACCCGGGCCGGTCGGCCTCGACCACGAAGGCGGAGATCCCGGCCGAGTGGCCGGCGTCGGGATCGGTGACCGCGAAGCAGATGTAGAAGTCGGCGACGCCGAGGTTGGTGATCCAGTTCTTGGTCCCCTCGATCACCCACTCGTCGCCCTCGCGGACCGCCTTGGTCCGCATCCCGCCCGGGTCCGACCCGGCGTCGGGCTCGGAGAGCGCGAACGCCGGGCTCCACTCTCCCGAGGCGCAGCGGGGCAGGAACCTCTGCTTCAGCGCCTCGGAGCCGAAGAGCTTGATCGGCAGCGTGCCGAGCTCCTGGATCATCAGGATCAGGGCCGATGACGCGCACGCCTTGGCAACCTCCTCGACCGCGATATTGAGCATCAGCGTCCCGGTCCCGGTGCCGCCGTGCTCGGCGTCGAACGGCAGCCCCATCAGGTCGTGGGAGGCGAACAGCTCGCGGATGTCGCGCGGGTACTCGGCCGTTTCGTCGATCTCGGCCGCCCGCGGTGCGACCCGCTCGGCAACCATCTTGCGGATCGTCTCGCGGAAGTCCTCGAACTCCGGCGGGATCGCGTAGGCGGCTTCGGTGCCGGCTTCGGTGCTCATGCGGCCCCAGGCTAAAGCGATGCGAGCGGGCGCGTCCGCGGCGACACTCGCCTGCGGCTATGGCTTGACCCGGATTGAGGCCTTCTCCTTCGCCTTGTCGCCCGATTCGCTGGTTCCGGTGAGCGATGCCTTCGCCGTCGCCTTCCAGCCGTCCTCGAGCAGCGCCAGCAGCTTGCGCAGCTTGGACTTCGCCAGCTTCAGCCGCAGCTTCGCCGAGTTGTTCGCCTCGACCGCGGCCGCCGCGCGCTTGATCTTGAAGGTTCTCTTGGCGCCCGCCTTCTGACCGGCCGGGCCGGTGGCGACGATCTTGCCCCGCACGGCGAGCTCACACGCCTGGGCCCCGCAGCTGCCCTTGATCGCCAGCTTGCGGAGCTTTTGCTTGCGCTTTGCCTTCGCGGAGAGATCGACGCCGACGTTGACGCCGACGGTCACCGTGCCCGTCGCTCCGAAGACGTCGGTGGCCCGTACGGTGAACGAATCCTGACCCGAGTAGCCGGCGCTCGGGGTGTAGGTGAGCGCCGGCCCGCCGCCGCTGAGCGTGCCGTGACCAGGCTGGTCACCGACGCTGTACGCCAGCGCGTCGCCGTCGGGGTCGCTCGCTCCGGCATCGACTGCCACCGGCCGGCCCGCCGGCGTCGAGATCGTTTGGTCGGTCGCGGCCGGGGCGCCGTTTCGGAACTGCGCCGTGAGGTCGTGCATGCGGTCCCCCTGCAGGGTGGTGAACCGGTGCATGCAGGCGTCGTCGGCGTAGGACATGAAGTTGTCGACCGGGTCGTTGCCGGGATCGGGGCAGCTGTTGATGGTCGGACAGCCGAAGTGCTCGACGGCCTCGGCGGGCGTATCGGCGATCAGGTCGCCCGGCGGAGTGCATCCCCCCTGGAAGGTGTGAAAGAGCCCGAGCCAGTGCCCGACCTCGTGTGTCGCCGTGTCCCCCTGGCCGTAGGGCGGGGCGTTGCCCGGCAGCGAGGTGGTCTCGACCACGACCCCGTCGAGCGCCGGATCGCCGGCGTACTGCTGGGGGAACGTCGCCCATCCGAGCAACCCGCCGGCGGCATCGACGACGTAGAGGTTGAGCGCCCGCACACCGCCCTCACGGAGCGCGGTCTTCGCCGCCCGTTCCTGCGCCGAGCCGTCGGTCAGCGGGTACCAGGCGGGGTTGATCGTCACGTCGGTGTCGATCAGCCGGAAGGAGATCCCGGTCGCGTTGCCGCCGGTGGCGCCGGCGAAGGAGTCGTTGAGGACCTCGACCTGATCGGCGATCCGCGCCGCCGGGACGACGCCGGTCGTCGCGTTCTCCTGGATCACGTGGACGTAGACGGGGACCTGTACAGCGCCGGTGGCCCGCCCGCCCGCCGACGCCCGCCCGCGCCACTGCTCCAGAGCGCGCTCGTAGGCGGCCTCGACGTTGGGCTCGACCACGCCCGCCTCGGCCGCGGCCTCCGAGACGCGGGCGGAGGTCGGCGCCGCCGGGCTCGCGAGCGCGAACGGATCGCACTCAACGTCGGCGCGCGCGTCGGCGGCGGCGGCGGCGGCGGACGGCGACAACGCGGCGATTACGACCATGCCGGCGAGCGTCCGCAGCCAGGGTCCCCTCCCCTTCACATCGCGACCGTATACCGGCGAGATGCGGAGCGCAACCGGCAGGTCCAGGCGGCGAATCGCGCTCAGAGCCCGAGCCGCTTACCGAGGATCTCTTCAGCCCGCCTCGAACTGGCTGCACGCGAGGTCGGTGTTATCCCGGCGGGGGAATTGCGCCGATCTGCATCATCAGGCCGAGCAAGTCGGGATTCGTCCAACGTTCGACCACCTTGCCCTCGCGGAAGCGGTAGATGTTCTGGACGCCGATGGTGACTTGGTTGCTGCTCGCGGGGACCCCCATGAACTCGCCCCGATGGGTGCCTCGCACTGTGACCCGGAAGGCAACCGCGTCGCCCTCGCCCACCAGCTCCTCGATCGTCGCCTCGACGTCGGGAAACGCGTCCCAGAGCATCTCGTAGAACTGCGTCACACCGTCAAAGCCGACCGGCTCCTCGGACCCGAGCCCGTGGGCAGTCACCGACGGATCGTGGATCTCCAGATACTCGCGCCGGCTCTCGACGTCGTTGAACGCTTCGATCGCGTCGACAACCGCGGCCTTGTTCTCCTCGAGTCCCATTTTGCTCCCCTTGCTATAGGCCCAATTGCCTACCAAGTATCTCCTTCATCACCTCGTCGGTGCCGCCGCCGATCGGGCCGAGCCGGGCGTCGCGCAGCGCGCGCTCGACCCCGTACTCGCGCATGTAGCCGTAGCCGCCGTGGATCTGCACGACCTCGTCGGCGACCTCGACGCAGGCGCGCTGGGTGAACAGCTTCGCCTTCGTCACCTCGGCGATCGCGTCCTCGCCGGCGACGAACCGGCGCAGGGCGTGGTAGGTGAGCGCCCGCCCGACCTCGGCCTTGACCCCGATCTCGGCGATCCGGTGGCGGATCGCCTGAAACGAGCCGACCGGGCGCCCGAACGCCTCGCGCTCGCCCGCGTAGGCGATCGCGACCGCGAGCAGCCGCCGCATTGCCCCGACCGCGCCGAGCGCCATCAGCAGCCGCTCCCAGGCGAAGTTCTCCATGATCAGATGAAAGCCGCGGTTCTCCTCGCCGAGCAGGTTGTCCTCCGGGACCTCGATGTCGGTGAACGCAAGCTCGGCGGTATCCGAGGAGTGCCAGCCGAGCTTCTCGAGCTTCGCCGCGACCTCGTAGCCCGGCATCTCGCGCTCGAGGATCAGGAACGAGAGCCCCCGGTGACCGCCCTCGGGCCTGGTCTTCACCGCGCAGACGAGAAAGTCGGCGCGCACGCCGTTGGTGATGAAGGTCTTCGACCCGTTGACGACCCAGCCGCCGGCGACCTTGCGCGCCTCGGTCCGGATCCCGGCGACATCCGAGCCGGCGCCCGGCTCGGTGATTCCGAGCGCCGCGATCTTCTCCCCGGCGATCGCCGGGCGCAGGTAGCGCTGGTGCTGGTCGGGGGTCCCGAACCGGTAAACGGGAGGGGTCGCGATCCCGGTGTGGGCGCCGAGCCCGGCCCCGACACCACCGGAGGCCCCCGAGGCGGCCAGCTCCTCGGCCCAGACCGCGTCATGGATGTAATCGCCGCCCTGGCCTCCGAGCTCGACCGGGTACTTGAGCCCGAGGAAACCGAGCTCGGCGGCTCGGTTGTAGAGCTCGCGCGGGAACTCGCGTGCCGCCTCCCACTCGTCGACGTGGGGGACGATCTCGGTTCTCACCCAGCGGGCGATCGTCTCCCGAAGCTGCTCGTGCTCCTCGGTGAACGGAGGCAGCAGCGATCGCTCGCCGCTGTCCCTGACGATCGAAGTCATCGCCTCGAAAGTTAGCCGCGCTCGGGCGCCCGCCACTCGGCGAGCGTCGTGTAGCCGCGGGCGGCGAAGTCGAAGCCGAGCAGGTCTCCGGTCGGGTTGCGGCGATCGCCGTGGTGATAGGCGCGGACCTCCGCGATCTTCCCGTCCCGGAGCCGGAACCACTCGGTGCCGCGGTTGAGCCGCCGCTCGCCGGACTCCGGGTCGCGCCAGGTCATCGTCCACTCGATCACCGCCTCGTCGCCTTCGGCGATCCCGTGCTCGAGCCACCATTGCCCCGCGAGGTTCTCGATCGCCCAGCGGGCGTTTTCGGCGATCTCCCTCCCGTGGTGCGGCCCGAGCCGGGTGTAGTAGTGAGTCGCGTCGTCGCTGAAGTGGGAGGCGATCAGCTCGACGTCGCCGCCGTTGAGCGCCTCGTAATAGCTGCGAATGTGGGCCAGGGCGTCGATCCGAGCACCTTCCCGTTCGTCGTTTCGGGCGAGCTCGCGGCGGGCCCGTCCGCGATCAGAGCCCGTAGGAGCGCCCGATCACCTCGAGCATGATCTCGTCGGTGCCGGCGCCGATCCGGTTCAGGCGCTGGTCGCGGTAGGCGCGCTCGATCTCGTACTCCTTCATGTAGCCGTAGCCGCCGTGGATCTGCACGCACTCGTCGGCGACCTCGTGACAGACACGGGTCGCGAACAGCTTCGCCATCGTGATCTCGCGGACCGGGTACTCGCCGTTCGCGAACCGCCAGGCGGTTGCGTGGACCATCTGCTTCGCCGCCTCGATCTTGGTCGCCATCTCGGCGAACTTGTGCCGGTTGACCTGGAAGCTGCCGATCGGGCGGCCGAACGCTTGTCGTTCCTGCGCGTACTCGAGCGTCTTCTCGAACATCCGCTCGGAGGAGGCGTAGCAGCCCGAGGCGGCGACCAGGCGCTCTCCCTGAAGCTCCCAGGAGATGTGGTAGAAGCCCTTGCCGACCTCGCCGAGGACGGCGTCGGCCGGCACCCGCATGTCCTCGAAGGCGAGCTCACCGGTGTCGGAGGCGTGCATGCCCATCTTCTCGAGCTTGCGCGAGACCGAGAACCCGGGCACCGCGTTGCCTTCCTCGTCGCGCAGGTCGACGACGAACAAAGTCATCCCGTCGTGGCGGGCATCGGGGTCGGTCTTGGTCACCAGGACGCAGAAGTCGGCCCTGGCGCCGTTGGTGATGAACGTCTTCGCGCCGTTGATCACGTACTCGTCGCCGTCGCGAATCGCGCTGGTGCGAATCCCGGCGACGTCCGATCCAGCGCCGGGCTCGGTGATCGCGAGGCAGCCGATTCGCTCGCCCTTGATCCCCGGGACCAGGTAGCGCTGCTTCTGCTCCTCGGTGCCCAGCAGGTGGACCGGGGGCAGGACCATGTCGGTCTGCACCGCGAAGCCCATGTTGGTCCCTCCGGAGCCCGAATGGCTCATCGCCTCCGCCCGAACCAGCGAATAGAAGTAGTCGCCGCCCTGCCCGCCGTACTGCTCGGGAAAGCAGAGACCGAGGTAGCCGAGCTCGCCGGCGCGGCGCATCGCCTCGTCGGGCCACAGCGTCTCCTCCCACTCATTGCGATGCGGGCGGAGCTCGTTGCGGACCCACGCGGTCATCGACTCCCGCAGGTCGAGGTGCTCGTCGGTGAAGATGAAGTGCTTGCGGGTCGCGTCGTGCTCGGGCTTGATCACCGGTGACGTCGCTGTGGCCACTTTGGGACTCCTCGTTCGGGGCGGGTAGTGGAAAGTGTATAGTAATACTTTCTACTATGAAGCTGGAGAAGATCGGATACGCCGTGGCCGAGACCGGGATCGCGACGATCACCCTCGACGACCCCGAGACGCGCAACGCGCTCTCCGATCAGCTGCTCGCCGAGCTGCTCGAGGCGCTGCGCGCGGCGAAGGCCGACGACGCGGTGCGGGTCGTCGTCCTCACCTCCTCGCACGAGAAGGTGTTCTCGGCCGGCGGCAACCTGGGCGGGTTCGCGGCCGACGTGCCGACCGCGCACAAGTTCTTTGGCACCGGCGCCTTCCCCGAGGTCTTCGTCGAGCTCGGCGAGCTCGGCAAGCCGTCGATCGTCGCCGCCAACGGACACGTGCTCGCCGGGGCGCTCGGGATCGCGCTCGCCTGCGATCTGATCGTCGCCAAGGAGACGGCCGGGTTCGGGACCCCGGAGATCAACGTCGGCCTGTTCCCATTCATGATCATGGCGCTGATCTACCGCAACGTGCCGCGCAAGAAGACGACCGAGCTGCTGCTCCTCGGCGAGCGGATGACGGCCGCCGAGGCGCGGGAGGCGGGGATCGTGAACAAGGTCGTCGCCGCTGATCAGTTCGACGACGCGGTCACCGACTGGGCGCTAAAGCTGGCCTCGAAGTCGCCGCTGGTGATGCGACTCGGCAAGGACGCGATCTGGCGCCAGATGGACATGCCGCTCGCCGACGCGCTCGACTATCTGCGCTCGCAGCTGACGATCGAGCTCTCGACCGAGGACGCGATCGAGGGCGTGACCGCGTTCTTCGAGAAGCGCGAGCCGCAGTGGAAGGGCAGATGAGCGACGAGCCGGGTCTCAGGGCGCTGACCGAGGACCTCCACGCCCGCCGCGAGCGGGCGAAGCTCGGCGGCGGCGAGGAGCGGATCGCCCGCCAGCACGAGGCCGGCAAGCTGACCGCGCGCGAGCGGATCGAGCTGCTCGTCGACGCCGGCAGCTTCGTCGAGCTCGGAATCCACGCCGGCCCCCACTTCTCGCAGCGCTCGATGGAGGGCCGCGAGGCGCCCGCCGACGGCGTGATCACCGGCTGGGGGGACGTCGAGGGCCGTCCCTGCGCGATCGCCGCCTACGACTTCACCGTGATGGCCGGCTCGATGGGGATGACCGGCGAGCTGAAGATGGCCCGGCTGCGCGAGCTGGCGCTGCAGAAGCGGATCCCGCTGATCTGGCTGCTCGACTCGGCTGGCGCCCGAATCCAGGAGGCGACGGGCTCGCTGTTCGCCGGCTCCGGCCACCTGTTCCGCGAGGAGGTGGTGATGTCGGGCGTGGTGCCGATGGTCGCCGCGATGATGGGACCCTGCGCGGCCGGCACGGCGTACATCCCCGGCCTCTCGGACTTCGTCCCGATGGTCGTCGGTCAGGGCGCGATGGCGCTCGCCGGGCCCCACCTGACCAAGGCGGTGACCGGCGAGGAGATCTCGATGGAGGACCTCGGCGGCGCCAAGGTTCACTGTCGCAAGTCGGGCGTCGGTGACCTCGAGGTGGCCGACGACGCGGAATGCATCGCCGCAGTCAAGACCTACCTCTCCTTCTTCCCCGCCAACTGCGAGCAACGCCCGCCGATCCGCGAGACCGAGGACCCCGAGGAGAGGCTCTCGGAGAGGCTGCTCGAGATCGTCCCCGAGTCCTCACGCCAGCCGTATGACATGTACGAGCTGATCGGCGAGATCGTCGACGACGGCGAGTACTTCGACCTCAAGCCGCGCTTCGCGAGGACGATCATCACCTGCCTCGCGCGCTTCGGCGGCCAACCGGTCGGGATCGTCGCCAACCAGCCCAAGCAGCTCGGCGGGATCCTCGAGAACGACTCGGCCGACAAGGCCGCCCGCTTCGTCAACCTCTGCGATGCCTTCAACATCCCGCTCGTCTTCCTCCAGGACGTGCCGGGCTTCATGGTCGGGTCGAAGGTCGAGCACGCGGGGATCATCCGCCACGGGGCGAAGATGCTGTACGCGATCTCGCGCGCGACGGTGCCGAAGATCACGGTCGTGGTCCGCAAGGCCTACGGCGCCGGCTACTACGTCATGAACGGCAAGGCGTACGAGCCCGATCTGCTCGTCGCCTGGCCGAGCGCCGAGATCTCGGTCATGGGGGCCGAGGGCGCGGTCAACATCATCGGCCGCTCGGCGATCGAGGCCTCCGACGACCCCGAGGCGACGCGGGAGGCGATGCTGGCCACCGTGCGCGAGCAGATCGACGTCTACATCGCCGCCCGCAACGCGATGATCGACGACGTCATCGACCCGCGCGAGACCCGCCCGACGATCATCCGCGGGCTGCGGATGGCGAAGGACAAGCGGGTCGAGCGGCCGTGGCGCAAGCACGGGGTGATGCCGGTTTGAGCCTGTTCACCGACCCCGTGATCCTCAGCTGCAGCATCTCCGGCGCGATCGCCAACCGCGACCAGTGCCCGGCGATCCCGTACACGCCCGAGGAGTACGCGGCCGAGGCGCGGCGGGCGGTCGACGAGGGGGCCTCGCAGATCCACATCCATGCCCGGACGCCGGACGGGACACCGAGCTACGAGGTCGAGGACTTCCGTGCGATCACCGATGCGATCCGGGACGAGGTCGAGGACGTGATCGTCAACTACTCGACCGGCGCGATCGGGGTGCCGATCGAGAAGCGGATCGCCTACCTGCGCGAGCTGCGTCCCGACGTCGCGGCGCTCAACATGAGCTCGATGAACTACGCGAAGTACTCGCGCCGGCGCAAGGACTTCGTCTTCAAGGCGGTGTTCGAGAACTCGTTCGACACGATCATCGAGTTCCTGACCGCGATGCGCGAGCTGCAGATCAAGCCCGAGCACGAGTGCTTCGACGCCGGCCACGTCGCCAACCTCGACCCGCTGCTCGACATGGGACTGCTCGACGAGCCGTTGCAGATCTCGCTGGTGATGGGGGTCAACGGGGGGATCAGGCCGAGCGCCCGCAACGTCGCCTTCATGTCCGAGCAGATCCCCGCCGGCGCCGAGGGGCCCAACTCGTGGCAGGTGATCGGCGTCTCGCGCGAGCAGTGGAAGCTGCTCGGCTCGGCGCTGGTCCTGGGCGGCAACGTGCGCGCCGGGCTCGAGGACAACCTCTATCTGCCGAACGGCGAGATGGCGCGCTCGAACGGCGAGCTGATCGCCAAGGCGCGCCAGATGGCCGAGGACGTCGGCCGTCGTGCCGCGACCGTGGCCGAGGCCCGAGAGATGCTCGGCGTGCCGGCCCGTGCCGATGAGCGAGCTTCCGCTTAGCGACATCCGCGTCCTCGACCTCACCCGCCTGCTTCCGGGCGGCTTCTGCTCGCTCCTGCTCGCCGACTTCGGCGCCGACGTGGTCAAGGTCGAGGACACGGGCATGGGCGACTACGTCCGCTGGGCGCCGCCGTACTACGGCGACGACTCACAGCAGCAGCTCGGCACCCGCTCGGCGCTCTACCTGGCGCTCAACCGCGGCAAGCGCTCGATCCGACTCGACCTCAAGTCCGACCCGGGGCGCGCCGCGTTCCTGCGGCTCGCCGGCGGGTACGACGTCGTCCTCGAGAGCTTTCGCCCCGGGGTCCTCGACCGGCTCGGCTGCGGTTACGAGGCACTGGCGGAGGTGAACCCGGGGATCGTCTACTGCGCGATCACCGGCTATGGCCAGTCCGGGCCGAACGCCGGCCGCGCAGGTCACGACATGAACTACCTCGGCCTCACCGGCCTGCTCGGGCTCACCGGGGAGCCCGAGGGGCCGCCGATCCAGGCGGCGGGCCAGATCGCCGATCTCGGCGGCGGCGCACTGATGGCCGCCTTCGGGGTGATGGCGGCGCTGCGTGAGCGCGAGCGCTCGGGCCGCGGCCAGTTGGTCGACGTCTCGATGACCGATGGGGCGCTCTCCTGGCTGGCGATGGTCGCCGCGCAGTACCTCTGCGATGGCGAGCTTCCAGAGCGCGGACGGGGGATGCTGAGTGGCGGCATCGCCTGCTACCTGCCGTACGAGTGCGCCGATGGTTGGGTCACCTGCGGCGCTCTCGAGCCGAAGTTCTGGCACCGGTTCTGCGAAGCCACCGGACATCCCGAGCTGCTCGAGCACCAGTTCGCTGCCCCGGGCTCAGAGGGTCATGCCCAGGTCGCCGCGGTGTTTCGCGAGCGCACGCGCCAGCAATGGCTCGCGTTCAACGACGAGCACGACGCGATGATCGAGCCGGTGCTCGATCTCGACCAGGCGCTGGACTCCGAGCTCGTTCGCGAGCGCGAGATGGTGGTTGAGCTCGAGCAGCCCGAGATCGGGCCTGTGCGCCTGCTCGGCGTTCCGGTGAAGCTCTCGCGGACCGCCGGAGATCCGACGAGGCCGGCGCCGGCGCTCGGCGAGCACACCGCCGACGTGCTCGCCGCGGCCGGCTTCTCCGAGCGGGAGATCGACGAGCTGCTGAGCTCGGGCGCCGCGGCCGGGCCCGCCGAGGAGCCGACCACGGCGAGGTTCATGGGATGAGCGCGCCCGCCCAGGAGCTGTTGAAGATCTCGGAGCTCGCCGAGCAGGCCGACGTCCCGGTCGCCACCGTGCGCCACTACCTGCGCGAGGGCCTGCTGCCTGAGCCGGTGAAGACGTCGCGCAACATGGCCTACTACCCGCCGCAGTTCGTCGCCCGGATCAGGCTGATCAAGCAGCTACAGGAGGAGCGGTTCATGCCTCTGCGCGTGATCCGCGACCTGCTCGAGCGCGGTGAGGCGGAGCCCGAGCGCCTGCGGGCGATGATCGAGCTCGAGGACCGGATCCTCGACCGAGCGCTCGCCGGCGAGCGCGAGCGGGTGCCGACGGCCGAAGTCGAGTCGCGCTACGAGGTCCCCGGCGAGGTGCTCGAGCGAATGGCCGAGGTCGGCGTGCTGAGCCCCGACGACGACGGCTACTCGCCGTCGGACGTGCGGATCATCGAGGCGGTCGGGCGGTTCCGTGCCGGTGGCTATGACGAGAGCCTCGGCTTCACCGTTTACGACACCTTGCGCTACAAGCGCGCCCTCGAGCCGCTGGTCGAGGAGGAGGTCAAGGTGCTGACCGAGCGGCTCGCCGGTGACCTCGACCCGGAGCGGGCGCTGGAGATCGTCGAGGCCGGGATCGGGCCGCTCAACGACCTGATCGGGGCTCTGCACACGAAGCTGGTCGTCGCTCGGCTCGAGCAGCCATCGGGTCGGCGCTAGCCGGCCCGGATCGCCGCCAGCCCCGCCTGGCGAGAGATCACCGGCTCATACCCGAGCTCGCGGCGCGCCTTGCCGATCTCGATCGTGCACTCCTGCGAGGAGAGCCAGACCGCGAGCCTGGTCAGCGGCGGCTCGCCGCCGAGCCGCAGCAGCCGCCAGGTCGCCTCCGCGATCGCGGCGCCGCCGCCGGCGAGCCACGCCGGGACCGAGCGATTCGGCGCCTCGACGCCCTGCGTCGCCAGGAGCTCGGAGATGAACTCGCGAAAGACCACCGGCCCGCCATCGGTGACGAAGTAGGCCTCTCCGCTTCGGCCTCGCTCGGCCGCGACCAGCAGGCCCTCGACCACGTTGTCGACGTGGGTGGTGTCGGTGCGGTGCCGCCCGCCGCCGATCCAGGCGAACCTGCCCGCCTCGACCGCGGCGACGAGCTCGGGGAGCAGGGTCGTGTCCCCCCGCCCCCAGACCATCCGCGGCCGCAGGATGACCGTCTCGAGCTCCGGACCGGCGGCGGCTTGAACCCGGATCTCCGCCAGCGCCTTGGTCGAGCAGTAGAGCGCCTTCGAGTCGGGGCGCAGCGGCGCCGTCTCGTCGATCCCGACCAGCGGCCGGCCGGCGATCAGAGCGGCCTCGGTGCTGCAGTGGACGAACCGCCGCACGCCCGCCCGGCGACAGGCCGCGAGCGCGTTCTCGGTCCCGCTGACGTTGCCGCGCGCGAACTCCTCCCACGTCCCCCACTGGCCGAGATGGGCGGCGAGGTGAAAGGCGACCTCACAGCCCTCGGCTGCGGCGGTCAGCGAGGCGGGATCGTCGAGATCCCCGCGCGCTGCCCGCGCTCCCCGCCGCTCGACCGACGCCGCCGAGCTCGCCGAGCGCGCCAAAGCGCTGACCTCACACCCTGCGTCGACGAGCCGCTCGACCAGCGCTCCGCCGATGAAGCCGGAGCCGCCGGTGACGAAGGCGGTGGCCGGGACGCTCACAGCCGCTGAGTATTGCCTACGGACCGAGGGCTGCGCTAGATTGACTGATCAGTCAACGGTGCCGAGGAGAGGGGCCCCGCTTGCGCGCCGCAGCGATCCAGCTCAACGCCGACAACGACAAGGACCGCAACCTCGAACGTGCGGATCGCCTCGTCGCCACCGCCGCGGGCGAGGGCGCCGAGCTCGTCGCGCTACCCGAGAAGTGGAACCTGCTCGGGCGGGGCGAGGAGATCGTCGCCGGCGCCGAGCAGCTCGAGGACGGGCGGTCGTTCGACGCTGCCCGTGGCTGGGCCCGTCGGCACGCGATCCACCTGCTCGCCGGCAGCGTCAGCGAGCGCGTCAGCGGGTCCGATCTCCCGTTCAACACCTCGGTTCTGTTCGACCCCGACGGCGAGGCGATCGCGATCTACCGCAAGATCCACATGTTCGACGTCGACGTCGGCGGCGTCGCCTACCGCGAGTCCGAGTACGAGCAGGCGGGCGAGGAGATCGTCACCGGCGAGGCGGCCGGGGTCGAGATCGGGCTCAGCGTCTGCTACGACCTGCGCTTCCCCGAGCTCTACCGGATCCTCGCCCTGCGCGGGGCACGGGTGCTGACCGTGCCGGCGGCGTTCACCCACACCACCGGGCAGGCGCACTGGGAGCCGCTGGTGCGGGCCCGGGCGATCGAGAACCAGGCCTACGTCGTCGCCCCGGACCAGTGCGGCGAGGCGCCCCCGCACTACCACTCCTACGGGCACTCGCTCATCGTCGACCCCTGGGGGGAGGTCCTGGCGCGGGCGGGAGAGGAGGAGGACGTGATCGTCGCCGAGCTCGACCTCGAGCGCCAGGAAGAGGTGCGCGACTCGTTGCCCTCGCTCGCCAACCGCCGGCCCCGGGCCTACCGCTGGCCGGAGGGCGCGGCGGTCCGATGAGCGCCAAGGCCCCGCCGGTCGACCGGCGCCGGCAGATCCTCGACGCGGCGATCCGCGTCTTCGCCCGCCAGGGCTTTCACGCCTGCCGGGTCTCCGACATCGCCCGCGAGGCGGGGGTCGCCTACGGCCTCGTCTACCACTACTTCGACTCCAAGGAGCAGATCCTCAACGAGCTCTTCGCCGAGCGCTGGTCGCTGATGCTGAGCGCGATCGAGGAGGTCGACGGGCGCTCGATCCCTGCCCGCGAGAAGCTCGACGCCGTGGCCGGCTTCATCATCGACTCCTACCGCCACGACCCGGAGCTGATGAAGGTGATCATCGTCGAGGTCACCCGGGCGGCGAACTCGTTCGGTCGCACCCACCTGCCGGAGATCAACCAGGCCTACGAGATGATCGCCAAGATCGTCCGCGACGCGCAGCGGGCGGGCGACTTCCGCGCCGACGTCGACCCGCTGTTCGCCTCGATGTGGTTCTACGGCGCGATCGAGCAGCTCCTCTCCGGCTGGGTGTTCGAGCTGATTCCCGGCGGCGAGGAGGACTTCGACCGCGCCCGCGAGATGGTCGTCGACACAATCTGTGGCGGGCTCGAGCGAGGCGCCGCGAACGGCGACAGCGCCGGGTGATTTACTCCCGATCTCGGGGGTAGCCCCGAACCGAGGGCCCGACCGATGGAGAACGAGATCGTCAAGCGCCTGATGTGGACCGGGCTGGTGGCCGGCAGCGGCGCGCTCGCAAGCATCCTCGCAATGCGTGTTTCGGCGTTGATCTGGCGACGCGTCTTCGGGGAGGATCCACCGGAATGAGCTATCAGCCGCCAGCCGGCCCCCCGGAGGAGGATCGCTCGGTCGGCGAGATGGTCTTCGACCTCTCCGAGCGGGTCTCGACCCTGGTCCGCGAGGAGGTCGAGCTGGCGAAGGCCGAGGTCACCGAGAAGGTCCAGTCCTTGCTCCGCGGCGGCGCGGTCGGGCTCGCCGCGGGCACGTTCGCGTTCCTCGGCCTGATCCTGTTGATGCACTCGATCGCCTGGCTGCTCAACGACCTGTTCTTCGGTGATCACTTCTGGCTCGGCTTCCTGATCGAGGCGGTCGTCTTCTTCATCGTCGCGGCGATCGCGGGCCTGATCGCATACCGGGCGGTCCAGGCCGGCTCCCCGCCGACCCCCGACCTCGCGATCGAGGAGGGCAGGCGGATCAAACAGACGCTCGAGGCCTCGACCACGCCGGTGGCCAAGGAGCCGACCGCGCCCTCCCCGCCCGCCGCTTCCCGGGAGACGACGCCGTGAGCAGCGAGCCCGAGATCTACAGCGGTGCCGGCGAGCCCGTCGCGCGGCAGGCCGCGGGCGCGCCCGGGCGCAGCTCGGCGCAGATCCGAGCCGACATCGAACGCCAGCGCGAGGATCTGTCGCGGTCGGTGGAGGCGCTTCGCGGGCGGGTCACCGAGCTCACCGACTGGCGCCGGCAGGTGCGCGAGCATCGTCGCGAGCTGGTCATCGGTGCGGCCGTGGTCGGGTTCGCGGTCGGGGGCCTGATCGCCCTGCGCCGCCGCTAGGCGAGCGCGCCGCTCAGACCCTGGCCCCGCCGAAGCCGAGCAGGCCGGGACCGACGTGCGCGCCGATCACCGGGCCGATCTCCGAGACCATCACCGGGTCGGTGCCGAAAACCTGCCGGCACTCGTCGACCAGCGCCCGGGCCGTATCGGGGTCCTGGATGTGCTGGACGATCCACCAGGTCGCGCCGGCGTCCTTGCGCTCGTGGGCGAACTCGACCATGCGCTCGAACGCCCGCCGCCGGGTCCGCACGCGCTCGACCGGCGTGATCTCCTCGGCCAGGGTGAGAATCGGCTTGATGTGCAGGGCCGAGCCGACCAGCGCCCGCGCGGCGCCGATTCGCCCTCCCTTGCGCAGGTACTCGAGCGTGTCGACCGCGAACCACAGCTCGAGCCCGTCGCGGGCCTGCCTCGCGGCCTCGAGCGCCTCGGGACCGCTCGCCCCCGCGGCGGCCGCCCGGGCCGCGGCGAGCACCAGCATCGCCTGCCCGCCGCAGGCGGTGCGGCTGTCGAGGATCTCGATCCGCTCGCCGCCGCGCCCGCCCTCGATCAGCTGCGCGCGCGCCTGCTCGGCCGAGTCGCAGGTGCCCGAGATCCCGCTCGAGAGGTGGATCGAGACGATCTCGCCGTCGTCTGCGAGCAGCGGCTCGTAGAGCCCGAGGAAGTCCCCGACCGAGGGCTGCGAGGTGGTCGCGCCCTGCTCGCTGACCCGCAGCCGCTCGTAGAAGTCGCCGTACTCGCCGGGCCCGATCTCGGCCTCGGGCCGCTGCTCTCCGTCGAGGGTCACATAGAGGCTGATCCGGTGGATCCCGTGCTCGTCGATCAGCTCGTCGGGCAGGTAGGCGGTGGTGTCGGTGACGACCGCGGTGCTCACCGGGCCGGTTCTATCACCGATCGGACCCCGATCCGCGGCGGCGCTCGTCCACTCGTCTAGATTCAGCCGCGTGGCGAGGACCCTGGTCACCGGAGGCAGCGGCTTTCTCGGCTCGCACCTGGTGCGCGCGCTGGCGCAGCGCGGCGATGAGCTGCGGCTGCTCGCCCGCCGCGACTCCGACCTCGGTCCCCTCGACGGGATCGAGTTCGAGCGGGCTTCGGGCGACATCACCGACCGCCGCGCTGTTCGCCGCGCGATCGAGGGCGTCGAGCGCGTCTTTCACGTCGCCGGGCGAACCTCGCTGCGGACCGTCGACCGCGAGGCCGTCTTCGACGCCAACCTGCGCGGGGCGCGGACCGTCTTCGAGGAAGCGCTGCGGGTCGGGGTGGAGCGGCTCGTGCACACGTCGAGCGTCGGCGCGATCGGGGTCGCCAAGCCGGGCGGGACTGCCGACGAGACGACCGCGTTCGAGATCGGCCACCTCGGCCTCGCCTACGTCAACTCCAAGCACGAGGCCGAGCTCGAGGCGCTGCATCTCGCCGCTCGCGGGCTCCCGGTGGTGATCGTCAACCCGACCTTCGCGCTCGGCCCCGACGACCCGACCGGGACCTCGATGGGTCTGGTGCGGCGGTTTCTGCTGCGCCAGATCCCGGTCTACGTCAACGGCGGGCTCAACATCGTCGACGTCCGCGACGTCGCGGCCGGTCACCTGCTCGCCGACGAGAAGGGCGAGGTCGGCGAGCGCTACATCCTCGGCGGGCGCAACTTCACCCTCAACCGCCTGTTCGCCGACCTGACCCGGATCTCCGGCGTCGGTCCACCCGAGCTCCGGCTCCCGGCCTCGATTGCGATCGTCGCCGCCGAGGCGGCGCAGCGGGCCCGGGTGCCGATCGCGGTCGCCCCCGACGAGGTCCGCTCGGCGTCGCTGTGGTGGACGTACCGGAGCACGAAGGCCAAGCAGCAGCTCGGCTTTCGCGCTCGCCCGCACGAGCAGACGCTCGAGGAGGCGGTCGCCTGGCAACGCGAGCAGATCGGGGACCGTTCCCCGGCAGGCGGGCTGCCGCGGCTCGCCCTGCGAGCAACCGGCCGCCTGCTCGGCGGCCTGGAGCGGGCCGTCGGCGGATGAGCCGGGTGCTGTACCGGTGCCCGACGCCGACGGACCTCCTCTGCCCGTGTGGGGCGGTCGAGCGGCGGCTGCGCAAGCTCGAGCTCGAGCACACCACCCGCCGGGTCCCCTACCGGCGCTCGGCCCGGCCCGAGATCGAAGAGCTCACCCGCCAGCAGCGCGTCCCGGTGCTGGTCGACGGCGACGAGGTGATCGCGGATTCGAAGCGGATCATCGAGTACCTGGAATGGAAGTACGCCGAGCGCGAGACGCGGTCCCGGCGCTGACGACCGGCTGTGCTTTAGAATCTGAAGCGATGAACACGCCAGAGGTAGCGGTAACGATCACCGACTCGGCCGCGGGGAAGATCCGCGACCTGGTCGCCACGAACGAGGCCGAGCAGGCGCTTCGCGTCGCCGTCAAGGGCGGCGGCTGCTCGGGCTTCCAGTACGCGCTCGCCCTCGACGCGCCGAAGGCCGACGACCACGTGTTCGAGCAGAACGGGGTCGCCGTCGTCGTCGACAAGGTCAGCATGCAGTTCGTCTTCGGCTCGGAGGTCGACTTTGTCGACGGTCTCCAGGGCGCGGGGTTCACGGTCAACAACCCGAACGTGGTCGCCGCCTGTGGCTGCGGCTCCTCGTTCCAGGTCCGCGAGGACGCGGCCGAGCAGGCCGCCTCCGTCTGAGCCCTGCCGGTCCTCACAGCCTCCGGGCTGCGCAAGGAGATCGGCGCGCGGACGCTGTTTCGCGACGTCTCGTTCAAGCTCGAGCGCGGCGATCGGATGACGCTATCGGGCCGCAACGGGAGCGGCAAGACGACGCTCCTGCGCACGCTCGCAGGTGAGGCGGGCCTCGACGCCGGCTCGATCTCGACCGGGCGCGGCGCCCGCACCGCACTCCACGACCAACGGCCGCCGGCCTCGCAGGCGAGCCTGCGCGAGTACGTCGGCGAGGGGCTGGCATGGATCGCCGCGATCGAGCAGGAGCTCGCGCGGCTCGAGCGCCGGATGGCCGACGGGGACGCAGCCGAGGCGACCCTGGCGGAGTACGCGGATGCCCAGGGACGGCTCGAGCACGCGGGCGGGTACCGCTGGCGCGACGGCGTCGACGCTGCGCTGCGCGGCCTCGGCTTCGACGCCACGGAGCTCGACCGGCCGCTGTCCGGCTTCTCCGGCGGCGAGCTGACCCGGGCGTCGCTGGCGCGGGCGATCGCCTCGCGGCCCGATCTGCTGCTGCTCGACGAGCCCACCAACCACCTCGACATCTCGGCCCTGGAATGGCTCGAGGGCTACCTGGTCGAGCTCGACGCGGCGGTCGTCCTCGTCGCCCACGACCGCTGGTTCCTGGAGTCGGTCGGCACCTCGGTGCTCGAGCTCGAGGCCGGCCGCGGACGCTACTTCTCCGGGCCCTGGCACGCCTGGCGCGCCGAGCAGGCCGCCCGCGAGCTTGCGGCGGGGCGGGACATCGCCCGCCGCGAGGCCGAGATCGCGCGCATGCAGCGCTTCGTCGAGCGGTTTCGCTACAAGGCGACGAAGGCGCGCCAGGCCCAGTCGAAGCTGAAGGGAATCGAGCGGCTGCGAAGCGGCATGGCCGAGACCGCGGCGAAGGACACGCGGACGATCTCGTTCTCCTTCGGCGAGGCCGAGCGCAGCGGCCGGGTCGTGCTCGAGCTCACCGACGCCCGGCTCGAGGTCCCCGGGCGCACCCTGGTGCACTCGGGCGAGATGTGGCTCGAGCGCGGCGAGCATGTCTGCCTGGTCGGCGCCAACGGCTCGGGCAAATCGACCCTGGTCCGGGCACTGGTCGGCGAGGGCGATCTCGACGCTGGCAGGCTGCGCCGCGGCCACAACGTCAAGCTCGCCTACCTCGCCCAGCACACGGACCTCGGTGGTGCCGAGGCGGCGACCGTCCTCTCTCACGCCCAGCAGGCGACCGGGCTTTCGGAGGCGAAGGTCCGCGGGCTGCTCGGGCGCTTCCTGTTCAGCGGCGACGAGGTGACGAAGCTGCTTCGTGACCTCTCGGGCGGCGAGTCGCGCCGGCTCGCCCTCGCCGTGCTGACGAGCTCGGACGCGAACCTGCTGATCCTCGACGAGCCCACCAACCATCTCGACCTCGAGAGCCGTGAGGCGCTCGAGGACGCGCTCACCGGCTTCGCGGGTACTGTCCTGCTGATCTCCCATGACCGCGCCCTGCTCGAGGCGGTCGGGACTCGGACGCTCGTGATCGAGGACCGAGGCTTGCAAAGCCACCCCGGCGGCTGGGTCGAGTACGAGGCCGGCCGGGATCAGCGCCGCGGGCAGGGCTCGAGGCGGGCCCGGCCGGCGACCCCGGCGGCCCGGCCCGTGGCACCGAGCAAGAACCGACGCGCGGAGCTGGAGCGGCTCGAGCGCGAGGTCGATGCCGCCGAGGCCGAGCTGCGGACGCTCGAGGACGAGCTCGGCGACGCCTCGCGATGGTCGGACCCCGAGCGCTCAGCCGCATCCGCGCGCCGCCACGCGGAGGCCGAGCACCGTCGCGATCAAGCCTTGGAGCGCTGGGAGCGCGCCGCCGAGGGGAAATAGCCGAGCCGGATCGGCGCTAGCCGAGCTGCATCGGCGGGCTCTGCTGCGAGCCCCCGGGCAGGATCCGCTGCGGCTCTGGCGGGGTGGCTTCGGCCGGCTGCTCGACCCCGAGCAGCTGGGCGAGCTCGCCCGATTCGAGCAGCTCCTCGACGATGTCGGCGCCGCCGACCAGCTCGCCGTCGACGTAGAGCTGGGGGAAGGTCTGCCAGTCGGCCAGCTCGGCGGTCACCTCGCGCAGCGGCTGCAGGGCAGGCAGCACGTCCACCGCTCCGTAGTCGACTCCGAGCTGGTCGAGGATCCCGACCACCCGCATCGAGAACCCGCAGCGCGGGCTCTGCGGCGTCCCCTTCATGAACAGGAGTACCGGGTTGTCGGTGATCGCCCGCTCGACCTGCTGCTTGAGCTCAGGGTCTGCCATCCGCACTCAAGATAGCGCAGCGCTATCCGGGCACCGAGGCGCTGATCGAGAGCGCGTGGATCGAGCCGTCGTCGAATCGCTCGCGGACCGCGTTGCGCACCAGCCGGTGCTGGTCGATCCTCGACAGGCCCTCGAACTGCGGGGCGCGAACGATCGCGCGCAGATGATCGCCGCCGCCCTCGTCGATCACCTCGACCTCGGCTCCCGGCAGGGCCCCCTCGATCATCGACTGGATCTCGGCCAGGTCCGCCATCGCGCTAGCCGGCCACCCGGTCCGTCTGTCTCGCCGCCTCGACCATCTCGGCCACGGTGCAGAACTTGATCCGCGGGCGGCCGTGCGGCTCGCCCGCCTCGACCTCGGCCTGATCGATCGCCCGCCAGCCGATGTAGGTGACGTGGTCGGCTCCCCGCTCGGCCAGGAGCTCCTCTATGAATGGCTCGACGGGCTCCCGCTCGGGTACGGCACCCGCCTCGAGATCGGCGAGCAGGGTGTTCACGGTCTCCTGCGCATCCTTCTTGTTCGTTCCGATCACGCCTGACGGGCCGCGCTTGATCCAGCCGACCGCGTAGTGGCCGGGGACCGGGGCGCCTCCGGCTGTCTCGGTGACCCGACCGGCATCGTTGGGGATCAGGCCGCGCCCGGGGTCGAACGGCAGGCCCTCGAGCCCGATCCCCCGGTAGCCGATCGAGCGCAGCACCAGCCCGCACTCGATCTCCTCGCGGTCGCCGGTGTCTCGGGCGCGAATCGCCCCCGAATCGTCGCGGTAGAGCTCGTTGCGGCCGACAACGATGCTCTGCACGCGGCCCTCCCCGCGGATCTCGATCGGCGAGCAGCAGAATCGCATCACGACCCGCTTGCGCTTGCCCTCGGGCGGGCGCTGTGCGAACTCGCGGAAGATCTCGACGTTGCGGCGGTGGGTCGGCTCGCAATCCTCGGACTCCAGGTACTCGTGGCTTGCCGAGTCGAGCTCGACCTCCGCCGGGTCGATGATGATGTCGGCCTCGGTCAACTCGCCCAGCTCGCGGACCTCCGGGTTGGTGAAGGCGGCCTGCGCGGGCCCCCGCCGCCCGAGCACGACGATCTCCTCGACCCCCGACGAGGACAACGCCTCGATCGCGTGGTCGGCGGTGTCGGTGCTCTCGAGCTCGGCCCGCGGCAGCGCCAGCATCCTTGCCACGTCGGTGGCGACGTTGCCGTTGCCGATCACGACCGCGCGGTTGGCGGAGAGGTCGAAATCGCGGTCGACGAAGTCGGGGTGGGCGTTGTACCAGTTGACGAACTCGGTCGCCGCGTGCGAGCCGCGCAGGTCCTCGCCCGGGATCCCGAGCCTGCGGTCGGTCGCCGTCCCGTAGGCCGAGACGACCGCGTGGTAGCGGGCGTCGAGCTCGCCGATCGTGACGTCGCGGCCGATCTCAACGTTGCCGAAGAAGCGAAAGCCGGCCCGCGCGGCCGTCTTCTCATAGACGCGGATCACCGACTTGATCTTCGGGTGGTCGGGGGCGACGCCGGCGCGTACGAGGCCGAACGGGGTCGGCAGGCGGTCGAACATGTCGACCTCGACGTGAACACCGCCCGCCGGCTCCTCCGCTTCGCGTCCGGGGCCGTCGGGGTTGTGCTTGAGCAGGTGCTCGGCGGTGTAGAAGCCGGCCGGGCCGGAGCCCACGATCGCGACGCGAAGCGGGTTATCGGGGCTGCCCAGCGGTGCCATTGCGAGCGCGAAAGGGTAGGGGATCGGTTTTGGCGCGGCGGCTCAGCCGGCGGCGAGCGCGGCGCCGGCGGCGGTCCCGTCGAGCGCGTCGAGGGCGCGGGCCGCCGACATCGCGACGCAGGTGAAGATCGGCACGTCGCGGAGCGTGTAGGCGCTCGACTCCGAGCCGCGGAGCTCCTGGACGAGGTCGAGGAACTCGCCCGGGTCGTCGCACTCGAACGAGACCACGAACTCCTGATCATCGAGTCCGAACGAGTAGGCGGTGTTGATCGTGATCTCCGGGTAGCGACGGCCGATCTCGATGTGCTCCTCCATCACCCGCCGTCGCTCGGCGAGCGGCAGCCGGTACCAGTCGCGCTTCTTGTCGAGCGGATAGACGATGCAGTAGCGGCGCTGCGAGGTGCAGATCTCCGACCGGGCCGAAGCCTCCGAGTAGGGCGAGGGCTTGGTCAGCGCGAGGTAGGAGTGGGGGACAGTTGCCCACTTCGCCAGGCCGCTCTGGGCGAGCACGACATGGAAGGTGTGGATCTCCTCGAGCGCCGGGCTTTGGGCGAGCAACATCAGGTCGGTGTCGCCGCGCGTGCCGACGGTCGAGTAGGCGCGCAGCGAGCGGTCGATCGCAAAGTCCTCGCAGGCGGCGAGGAACTCCCGTTTATCCTCCGCCCGCGCCTCGGGGTCTCGGCGTTGCCATGCGGGGTCGAGCTTGAAGAAAGTGAACTTGGCAAACGTGCGATCGGCCATTGCCGCGATGCTAGCGCTCGCATCGCTCGCGGTCGCGTCCTCGGTGAGCGCCCAGGGCGGACGCGAAGCGGCGCAGGGCGGCGGTGAGTCCGTTGTCTTCGCGGTCCTGCCGTACGGGACCACGGTCGAGCAGATCGCACGCACCCCGGAGCTCGCCCCGGGCGTGATCAGCGCCGGCCTCGGCGCCGTCTCCGTGGCCCAGACCTTCCTCGACGTCTCGCAGGGAAACCGCGTCGACGAGGACCTCTACGACGGCGAGCTGCCGCGGCTCTACCTCCGCGACGGGGCGGTCCCGCGGCGGCTCTGGGAGCGGACCGTTGCCCGGGCCGAGAGCGCCCCGGCCGAGATCGTTCCGGGCCTGCTCGCCGGCACCCTGGCCGAGGCCGGCGTCCCGGTCGCCGCCGAGGCCGACAGCGGCCTCGCGACCCTCGCCACCGTCGACCGGGAGGGCGCGGTGCGGATCGACGACCCGTCGGCCTGCGTCGCGGGTTGCGGACCGGGCCTGAGCGTGGTCCGAGCGCTCCCCGAGGAGCTCGCGGACATGGTCGGGGCGCTGGGCCCCGACGACCTGCTGATCGCCGTCGCCGCAGGGGCACGCGCCGAGCAGGAACTGCTCCCGGTCGGGATCGCCGGGCCCGGGTTCGAGGGCAACCTGACCTCGGCCTCGACCAGGGGCGACGGGATCGTGACCACGACCGACATCGCTCCCACCGTGCTCGACCGGCTCGGGGTAGAGGTGCCGGACGAGGTCAACGGGAGCGTGATCACCTCCGCGGAGCGCCGCGACCCGGCCGCCGTCGCCGAGCTCCAGCAGCGACTCGACACCCGCCCGAGCCGGGAGCCGGTCGTGCTCGTCCCGCTCGGGACCTGGCTCGTGCTCAGCGGCCTGGCGGCGCTGATCTGGCGCCGCCCGGGCGCCCGGGTGGCGTTGCGGCTGCTCGGCCTCAGCGTCGCCTGGGCCCCGGCGCTGTTGCTGGCCGCCGCCGCGCTTGACGCGAGCACGCTCGCCTCGGCGCTGCTGGTCGGTGTCGGTTCGGTTGCGCTCGCGGCGCTTGCGGCCCGGCTGCTGGCGGGACCGGCGGCGCTGGCCCTCGCCTGCGGGGCCACCGTGGTCGCCTACGCGATCGACGTGATCGCGGGCTCGCCGCTGACCGCGCTCTCGACCCTGGGGCCGAACCCGGGCGCCGGGGTCCGGTTCTTCGGCATCGGCAACGAGCTCGAGGCGGTGCTCACCACCCTGACCCTGGTCGGGACCGGCGCCGGCCTGGCGGCGCGACCGCGGACCGAGCGCCGCACCGGTGCGATCTGGTTCGCGGCGATCGCGCTGCTCGCCATCGCCGCCTTCGCCCCCGGCCGCTTCGGCGCCGATGTCGGCGCCGCGATCGTGCTCGGGGTCGGAGGGGCGACAGCGGTCGCCCTGGCGCTCGGCCTCGAGCGCCGACGCGCGGTCGCGATCGTGCTCGGCGCCGGTGTCCTGGCGCTGGCCGCGCTGCTCTGCATCGACCTCATGCTCGGCGGAGCCCATCTCAGCCGCTCGGTGCTCGGCGCCGGCGAGCCGGGCGACGTGGTCGACGTCCTCGACCGGCGTTTGACCCTGATGGTCGACACCTTCGTCCACCCGGTCTACCCCGAGCTGCTCGCCGCCTGCGCGCTCGTGCTCGTCGCCGGGGCGGTGAAGCGCGACGCCGTCCTCGCCTGGTTCGGCGACGCGTGGGCGGCTCGCAGTGGCTTCCTCGGCGCCGTGGTCGGGATCCTGGTGGGGACGCTCGCAAACGACTCCGGCTCGGTCCTGCTGGTGATCGGGACGATCTACCTCGCGATCGTGGCTGGCTTCTTCTGGGCGACGCCGACCGAGGCACCGAGGGACGCGACCGCCCCCTGACTGGTTACCATCTCCGCGGTGCGCGTAGCCATCGTCTCGCCCTATTCCTGGACCTATCCGGGGGGTGTCAACAGGCACGTAGAAGCGCTCGCCGGCGAGCTCATCGATCGCCGCCACGAGGTCCGCGTGCTTGCTCCCTGGGACCCGCCCGGCCGCCTCAGCCGGGCGCTTCATCGTGGTGCGCCCGAGCCCCGGGAGGTCCCCGAGTACCTGGTTCCGCTCGCGCGCACGGTCGGGATCGGCGCCAACGGCTCGGTCTCCAACCTCTGCGTCTTCCCGGACGGCGTCGCCAGGCTGCGCCGGGAGCTGCGCTCCTTCGCCCCCGACGTTGTCCACGTGCACGAGCCGCCGGGGTTCCTGGTCGGCACCGACGCCTGCACCTACCGCGCCGCGCCCGTGGTCGGGACATTTCATGCCTACTCGACCAAGCCGCTGCCGAACCTGACCGGCGTCGCCTGCGGCGCGCGCCGGGTGTTCAACCAGCTCCACACGCGGATCGCCGTCTCCGAGGCGGCCGCGTGGACGGGCAGGCGCTGGTTCGGTGGCGAGTACGAGGTGATCCCGAACGGCGTCGACATGAGCGCCTGCCCGTCCGGGCCGAAGCCGGCCTCGGACAGGTTCGAGGTCCTGTTCGTCGGCCGGGCGGAGGAGCGCAAGGGCCTGCCGGTGCTGCTCGCCGCCTTCGAGGCGCTGGTCGAGCACGTGCCCGCGCGGCTGACCGTGATCGGGGTCGAGGCCGACGAGGTCCGGCGCTACCTCGCCGACCCCGAGGTCGAGGCGCACGTCGACGCCCGTGGCCGGGTCTCCGAGGAGCAGCTGTGGAGGGGCCTGCACGAGGCGGATTTGCTCTGCGCTCCGTCGCTGGCCGGCGAGAGCTTCGGCATGATCCTGACCGAGGCGTTCGCGGCGGGCACCCCGGTGCTCGCCTCCGGCATCGCCGGCTACTCGGACGTCGTCGATGACGGCGTCGACGGGCTCCTGGTCCCGCCCGCCGACGCGCAGCGGCTGGGCGAGGAGCTGCAGGCGCTGAGCCACGACTCGGCGCGCCTGCGGCAGATGGGCGAGGCGGCGCGCGTGTCGGCTCGCCGCTACGCCTGGCCCGCGGTGGCCGGGCGGGTCGAATCGGTCTACGAGCGGGTCGTATCCGAGCCGGTGCCCGAGCCGTCGGGTGCGCTCGAGGCGTTTGCCCGGCGCACCGGACTGGTGCCGATCGACGGCTCGGCACCGGTGCCGGCTCGGCGCCTACCGTCGCTCGATCCCTCGCCGGCGGCCGGCGGGCGTGCCCGCGCGGCGCGCCGGGCGGCGCTCGGCGTCGCCGCAGCGCTCGGTGTGGTGCTCAGCTTCATTGCCGCAAGGCGGATCGGGGTCGACACCGTGGTCGCGAACGTGGTCCGGTCGGATCTCACCTGGGTGCTGGTGGCGACGGCACTGATGTGCGCGTCGCTGTTCCTGCGCGCCAGCTCGTGGTTCTCGATCGCCCGATCGGCGCTTCCGACCGCGCCCCTGCGGCGCCGCGACGTGACCTCGGCGACGATGATCGGGGTGCTGATGTCGGCGACCCTGCCCGCGCGGCTCGGGGAGCCGGCGAGGGCGATGGTGCTCGCGCGCCGGGTCGGACGCATGCGCGAGACCCTGCCCGTGCTGCTCGGGACACTGGTCTCGCAGTCGGTGCTCAACATCGTCGCCCTGGTCATTCTCGGCGCGGTCATCGTCGGCTCGACCGACCTCTTTCACTCCAGCTCCGAGCGCCTCTTCCTCTTCAGCCTCGCGCCGATGGTGCTCCTGGTCGCGGTGCTGCTGGCCCCGATCCTGGTCCGCCAGAACGGCTCCGGGCGCGTCGCCCGCGTGGTCGGGGCGATCCGCGGCGCCCTGCTCCGGGTTCGGAGCGGCCTCGTCGTCTTCCGCGATCCACGCCGGGGTCCGGTGGCGGCGATCGCCCAGCTCGTGGCCTGGGGCCTACAACTGCTCGCCTGCTTCGCGCTCTTCACCGCCCTCGGCCTCGACCACGAGCCCGCGATCGGGATCGGCGCCGCGGCGGCGGTGCTGTTCGCGGTCAACGTGACCGCGGTGATCCCGGCGACCCCGTCGAACATCGGCGTCTTCCAGCTCGCGACGATCAGCGTGCTGACGACCGGCTTCGGCGTCGGGGCGGCGGACGCGCTCGCCTACGGCGTGATCCTGCAGGCGGTCGAGATCGCGACCGCCGCCGCCCTCGGCCTGCCGGCACTGGTCCGCGAGGGCGTCACCTGGCAGGACATGCGCCTGCGGGCGCTCTCGGCCGCCCCGGTCCGGCTGCGCCCGGTCGAGGCCGGCGACTCGATCTCGTCGTAGCGTGCCGCGGCCGGCGACGGCGAGCGCCTCGCTATCCTTTTTGCACCATCCAGAGCGGCTGAGGGACCCGGACCTCCGATGCCGCCGCAACCGCTGATCTCCCCGGAGAGACGCATGGTGCGACAGCCGGGACCGATGGAGGTAGGCCACTTGCCAGGCGCAGACAGCCGAGACAGAGATTTCATCAACGCGATCCGCGAGCGGATCGTGGTCTTCGACGGCGGCATGGGCGCCACCCTGGAGCAGTTCGACCTCGGCCCCGAGGACTACGGTGGGCTCGAGGGCAAGTGCCACGAGGCGCTGGTCCTCAACCGCCCCGACGTGATCGAGGGCGTGCACGCCTCGATGCTCGACGCCGGCGCCCAGGTGGTCGAGACCGACACCTTCCAGGGCTCGCGGATCAAGCTCGACGAGTGGGGCCTGGGCGAGCAGACGTTGGAGATCAACACCAGGGCCGCGGAGATCGCCCGCAAGGCCGCCGGACCGCAGCGCTTCGTCGCCGGCTCGATCGGCCCGACCGGCTTCTTGCCCGCCTCCAACGATCCGACCCTGGGCGCGATCACGTTCGCCGAGCTGGTCAAGGTGTTCACCGAGCAGGCAGAGGGCCTGATCGCGGGCGGTGCCGACCTGATCATCATCGAGACCGCGCAGGACATCCTCGAGGTCAAGGCGGCTGTGTTCGGCGCCCGCGAGGCGTTCAAGCAGGCCGGCCGCGAGCTGCCGATCCAGACCTCGGTCTCGCTCCTGCCCCAGGGCGGCAAGATGCTGCTCGGCACGGACATCCAGGCGGTGTTGACGACCCTGGCCGCGCTCGATGTGCAGGTGATCGGGCTCAACTGCTCGACCGGTCCCGATGACATGCGCGACGCGATCCGCTACTTGGGCGAGACCTCGCCGCTACCGGTGCACTGCATCCCCAACGCAGGCCTGCCGCTGCAGGGACCGGACGGCGAAACGATCTTCCCCGAGAGCCCCGAGCAGATCTCGTCGGTGCTCGGGGAGTTCGTCGAGCGCTATGGCGTCTCGATCGTCGGCGGCTGTTGCGGGACGACACCCGAGCATGTCCGCGCGCTCGCCGAGCGGGTCGCCGGGCACACTCCAGGCGAGCGGCCGGTCCTCGGGCGAGCTCGAGTCTCGAGCATGATGACCGCCACCGACCTGGTCCAGGAGCCGCGGCCGACCCTGGTCGGCGAGCGGGTCAACTCGCAGGGCTCGCGCAAGGCGAAGGAGCTGTTGCTGGCCGATGACTACGAGGGCCTCGTCCAGGTCGCCGAGGACCAGGTCAACGGGGGAGCGCACGTGCTCGATCTCTGCGTGGCGCTGACCGAGCGCAGCGACGAGGACGAGCAGATGAGCGAGGTCGCGCGGCGCGTCTCGCTGACCCAGCCGGCGCCGCTGCAGATCGACTCGACCGAGCCCGAGGTGATCCGGGCGGCGCTCGAGCGCACCCCGGGGCGGGCGATCGTCAACTCGGTCAACCTCGAGGCGGGCCGCGAGAAGCTCGACCGCGTCGTGCCGCTGGTCCGTGCCCACGGCGCGGCCCTGATCGCGCTGACGATCGACGAGGTCGGGATGGCGAAAACGGCCGAGCGCAAGCTCGAGGTTGCGCGGCGGATCAAGGAGCTCGCCTGCGATGAGCACGGGCTCGATCCCGAGCTGCTGATCTTCGACGCGCTCACCTTCACGCTGACCACCGGCGACGAGGAGTGGAGGCCCTCGGCCGTCGAGACGATCGCGGGGATTCGCCGGATCAAGGCCGAGCTCGACGGGGTCAAGACCTCGCTCGGCGTCTCCAACGTCTCCTTCGGGGTCTCGCCCCCGGCGCGCGCGGTGCTCAACTCGGTCTTCCTCCACCACTGCGTCGAGGCCGGGCTCGACCTGGCGATGGTCAACCCGAACCACATCACCCCCTACGGGGAGATCTCCGCCGACGAGCGTGAGCTCGCCGACGATCTGGTCTATGACCGGCGCGACGACGCGCTCGAGCGGTTCATCGCCCACTTCGAGTCAAAGGGCCCCGAGGAAGAGGCCGAGGCAGAGGACCCGACCGAGGGAATGGAGCCCGAGCAGGCGCTTCACTGGCACATCCTGCGCCGAAAGAAGGACGGGGTCGAGGCTCAGATCGACGCCTCGGTGGAGAAGATCGGCGCGGTCCCGACCCTGAACAAGGTCCTGCTGCCGGCGATGAAGGAGGTCGGCGACAAGTTCGGAGCCGGCGAGCTGATCCTGCCCTTCGTGCTCCAGTCGGCCGAGGTGATGAAGCGCGCGGTCGCCCAGCTCGAGCAGTACCTGGATCGGATCGAGGGCCACACCAAGGGCAAGGTCGTGATCGCAACCGTGTTCGGCGACGTCCACGACATCGGCAAGTCGCTGGTCAACACGATCCTGACCAACAATGGCTACACGGTTGTCGACCTCGGCAAGCAGGTGCCGGTGGAGACGATCATCGACGCCGCACTCGAGCACGAGGCGGACGCGATCGGGCTCTCGGCGCTGCTCGTCTCGACCTCGAAGCAGATGCCCGCCTGCATCCAGGAGCTGCACCAACGCGGGCTCGAGTTCCCAGTCCTGATCGGCGGGGCGGCGATCAACCGCGACTTCGGGCGCCGGGTGCTCTACCCCTACGGCAAGGAGTCCGAGGAGGTCTACGAGCCCGGGGTCTTTTACTGCAAGGACGCCTTCGCGGGCCTGGACACGATTGACGCCCTGGTCGACGAGTCGGCGCGCGAGTCGCTGGTCGCGAAGATCCGCGACGAGGCCGTCGAGCTGCGCAGCCGCCCGGTCGCCGAGGACCAGGGCCCGCCGACTACCGACGACTCGGTCCGCTCGGCGGCGGTGACCGACAACCCCGTGCCCGAGCCGCCGTTCTGGGGCGTGCGTGAGATCGAGGTCGACCTCGACGAGGTCTACCCCTATCTCGACCGTCACGTGCTCTTCAAGCTGCACTGGGGCGGTCGGGGCAAGAAGGGTGAGGAGTGGCGCAGGATCATCGAGGGACACGACGGCGACGAGGGCTTTGCGGCGAAGCTGGAACGGATGTGGCGCGAGCAGGACTACCTGCGCCCGCGGGTCCGGATCGGCTACTTCCCGTGTGCCTCCGAGGGCAACGAGCTGGTCGTCTTCGACCCGGCCGATCCGCAGCGCGAGCTCGAGCGGCTGGTCTTCCCGCGCCAGCCCCGGCACGACCGGATCTGCCTCGCCGACTTCTTCCGCCCGCTGAGCGATCCCGCCGCCCCCGGACGCGAAGCGGAGGAGGCGGCGGGCGGTGTTCGGGATGTCGTCGCCTTGCAAGCGGTTACGGTCGGCCCCGAGGTCACCGAGCGGATCGCGCAGCTCGAGCGCGACGGCGAGTTCGCCGAGCAGCTGTTCGTTCACGGGATCGGCGTCCAGACCGCCGAGGGCCTAGCCGAGTGGCTGCACGCGCAGGCGCGGCGCGACCTGGGGATCGAGCCCGACCAGGGCCGTCGCTACTCGTGGGGCTATCCCGCCTGCCCGGATCAGGCCGAGCACGAGAAGGTCGAGCGCCTGCTCGGGCTCTCGGAGATCGGGATCGAGCTCTCGGGCGGCTACGCCCTCGAGCCCGAGCAGTCGACGGCCGCGATCGTCGCCCACCACCCGCAGGCGGTCTACTTCGGGATGAAGTCGGGCTTCATCCCGGCCGAGGCGAAGGGCGACGAGCTGATCGCCGGCACCGCACGCGGCGGCGAGCTGCCGCCCGACTCCGACCCGGACGGGGACGGAACCGTCGAATCGGAGTCCGAGGACGAGGGCGAGCCGTCGATGGACCCGGCGGCCGCCTGAGCGAGAGCCGCGCGATCGGGCAGGCGGGCCCGCTCAGGCCGGTCGCGTGACGTAGACCGCGGCCGGGTAACCGTCGTCGAGGACCGTGGTCGTCTCGACGCGCATGCCGATGCTCTCGGCGAAGCGGCGGGAAGCGATGTGATCGGGGTGGACGATCGCCACCAGCCGCCTGACCCCAAACCGTCTCGCCGCCAGGCCTCGCGTCGCCAGCGCCGCCTCGGTTGCAATCCCGCGGTTCCAGGCGGTCTTCTTCACGTGCCATCCGATCTCGGTCTCGGTGACGCCTCCGAGCACACCTCGGCCTTCACCGGCTACATGGAGGGCGCGATCCGCAGCGGAGAGCGGGCGGCGGCGGAGATTGACGACGCGGGCCCCTGAACCTCAGCGGCGCGCCAGCCTCCAGACGCCGCCGCCGAGCGAGGCGACGTAGACATTGCGGCGGTCGTCGACCCCGAAGCTCGAGAGGCCGTCGATCCGCGGCAGGCCGAGTGAGCGATCGTGACCGGCGCCGCCCAGCTTCGGCTTCAGGCTCCGGATCTGCCCCTTGCAGAAGTCACCGTAGAGATAGCGCCCGCGCAGCTTGCCGAGCCCGGGGTCGCGGACCACGTAGCCACCGGTGATCGAGCAGCCGCCGCCGCCGTGCGAGTAGGTGTGGATCGGACGGGTGTGGTCGCCGGGCGCCGGCGGATCGACCAGCGAGTTGCCCTCGAAGGCGTCCCAGCCGAAGTTCGCGCCCCGGGCTCGGCCGAGCGTCTCGTAGTTGATCTCCTCGACCCGGTCCTGCCCCACATCGGCGATCAGGATCCGGTGCTGGTCGAACGAGAACCGCCACGGGTTGCGCAGCCCGCGGGCGAAGATCTCGTCCCGGCCCTCGCCGTCGGCGAACGGGTTCGACCCAGGGATCCCGTACGGCTGCCCGCCGCCGCGTCGCAGCGGGTTGATCCGCAGCAGCTTGCCGAGCAGGCTGTCGCGGTCCTGGGCGTTGCCGTCGGGGTCGTCCGCACCGCCGCCGTCGCCGGTGCCGATGTAGAGCAGCCCGTCGGGTCCGAACTGAAGCTGGCCCCCGTTGTGGTTGTCGAACTGACCGTGCGGGACGGTGAGCACGTTGCGGGCCGATTTCTCGTTCGCCTTCAACTTGCCGCGCTTGCGCTTGTACTCGACCACTCTGATGTCGCCGTCGTTGTCGGTGAAGTAGACGTAGAAGCGGCGGTCGCGGCGGAAGTTCGGGAACGCGATCGAGAGCAACCCGCGCTCGCCGCAGCACGAGACGCGGTTCTTGATGTTCAGGAACGACCCCTTCACCTTGCGCTCCCCGCGGACGACCTTGACCACGCCCGGCTGCTCGACCACGAAGACGACCCTGCCCGCGCCGCGGGGACCATGCACGTAGGTCGGCTGGTCAAAGCCGGCGACCCGCGCCAGCTTGACGCCCGCCTCGGCAGCCGACGCCCCGCCGAGCGCGGCGATCAGCGCGAGGCTGAGCGCGAGCCGCTTCAGAGCCCGAGCCGGTTGCGCAGCCCGCGCGCGTTGAGGAACCGGTACAGGCGCCGGATCAGTCCGCGGCGACGAGCGTTGTAGGGGAACCAGATCGGCTCCGACTTGGTCTGCGGCAGCCGCGGGACCGTGAGCGCCTTGGTTCGGCAGAAGCGCCGGATGCCCTGTGCCCCGTGTCGGGTGCCGATCCCGGAGCGCTTCCAGCCCCCCATCGGCAACCCGAGCACGTTGTAGTTGATCAGCACGTCGTTGACGTTGCAGTGGCCGGCGTCGATCCGGCGGCCGATCCGCTCGCCCTCCGCCGGATCGCCGGCGAAGACGCTCGAGCCGAGCCCGTACTGGGTGTCGTTCGCGAGCTCGATCGCCTGCTCGACGTCGCCGACCTTCATCACCGCGATCACCGGCCCGAAGGTCTCATCGCGCATCACCTTCATCGAGTGGTCGACCTCGGTGAGCAGGGTCGGCTCGTACCAATCGCCGGGCCCGTCGCCGCGCCGGCCACCGGTGACGACCCGGGCGCCCGCGGCGCGCGCGTCCTCGACCTGCTCGGCGACGATCTCGACCTGCGCCGGCGAGGTCATCGCTCCGATCTCGGCCGCGTAGCCGGACCCGTCGGCGCCCATTCGCAGGCCCTCGACCTTTGCCCTCAGGCCGTCGACGAACTCGTCGTAGACCGGCTCCTCGACGTAGACGCGCTCGATCGAGATGCAGATCTGTCCCGAGTTGGCGAGGCCGCCCCAGGCGGTCGCGTTGACCGCCCGCTCGAGGTCGGCGTCGCGGGTGACGATCAGCGGGTCCTTGCCACCGAGCTCGAGGCTGACCGGGGTCAGGGTGTCGGCGGCGCGCTTCATCACGATCTTGCCGGTTCGTTCCGAGCCGGTGAACTGCACGTAGTCCGCCTCGTCGATCAGCGCACCCGCGGTCTCGGCACCACCGTTGACGATGTGGAAGACGTCGGGTGCGCCGATCTCGTCACGCCAGGCGCGGGCGATCTCGAGCAGAGTCAGCGGGGTGAGCTCGGAGGGCTTGAGGACGACCGCGTTGCCGGCCACGAGAGCGGGGATCGAATCGCCGATCGAGAGGATCAGGGGGAAGTTCCAGGGGCTGATGTTGCCGATCACGCCGAACGGGGCGTAGACGATCTTGCTCCGCTTGGCCCGAAGCAGCGGATTGTGGGGAGTGACGACCTCGTCGGCGAGGTAGCGAGGCCCCTCGTGGACCCAGAAGTTGATCGCGTCGATGCAATAGAAGGCCTCGAGCGCCGCGTCGGCTCGGACCTTGCCGCTCTCGGCCTGCATGATCGAGTCGAGCCGGTCCTGGTTGGCGAGCATCCAGTCGCGCAGCGCCTCGAGCCAGCGACGGCGGCCGTCGAAGCCGATCGCCTCCCAGGCCGGCTGTGCCGTGCGGGCGCGTTCGAACACCTGCGCTACCGCCGGCGGCGGGTCGATCGCCACCTTCTCGAGCAGGCCGCCGTCGCTGGGGCGGTGGACCTCGAAGCTCTCGCCCGTCTCGGGCCTGCCGTTGCCGGCTCGGGTCTGGGTGGTTTCGGGCTGGGCGGCGGCGGATTCCATCTCGACCGTGTCTCCTCGCTCGGGTTTCCCGGACTGTACCTGGCGGCCTAGCGCTGGATGATCCGGTAGACGGCGCCGTCGCCGAGCGAGCTGACGTAGATCTTGCCGCCCGGCCCTTCGCCGAACGAGCTCGGCTGGTCGACCGCCAGCCCGGTCGGCGCGTCAGTGGCGCTCGGGTCGGCCGCGTCGGGGTCGAGAGAGCGGATCCGGCCCAGAGCGAGGTCGGCGTAGACGAGCCGGCCGGCGAGCGCCGGCAGGCCGGGATCACGGACCACGTAGCCGGCGATCACCGACGCTCCGCCCGAGTACTCGTGGATCGGTGGACGGTAGCCGGCCGGAGCGGTGCCCGGGTCCTCGAACGGGTGGTTGCCCTCGAGGTTGTCCCAGCCGAAGTTCGCACCCGCGGCCGCCGCGGCCGGGAGATGGTCGATCTCCTCCCAGCTTCCCTGGCCGACGTCGCCGATCGTCAGGTGCCCGTTGGCGCGGTCGAACGAGAACCGCCACGGGTTGCGCAGCCCGAGCGCGAAGACCTCGTCGCGACCCGGGCCGGCCGCGAACGGATTCGACGACGGCGAGTCGTAGCCGCCGCCCCCGCGGGGAGCGATCCGCAACAGCTTGCCGAGCAGGCTCTCGGGGTCCTGGGCGTTCTCGCCGGGGTCGCCGCCACCGCCACCGTCACCGGTGCCGAGGTAGAGCAGCCCGTCGGGACCGAACTGAAGCTGGCCGCCGTTGTGATTGGCCTCGCCGGGGTGGCCAATCACGATCACGGTGCGTCGCGTGCGCTCACTGGCCCGGGTCGGCTTGCCGCGCTTGTGCTTGAACCCGTCGACCTGGATGTCGCCGGCGCTGTTGACGTAGTAGACGTAGAAGCGGTGGTTTCGCCGATAGCCGGGGTCGAAGGCGATCGAGAGCAGGCCCTCCTCGTTGGCGGCGCGGACCCGGTCGCGGATGTCGAGAAACGGCTTCGCGAGCTCGCGGCCCTTCCTCAGCACGGCGATCGTGCCCCGCTGCTCGACCACGAACAAAAGCTTGCGCTTGCCCGGCGCGTCCTCGACGTGGACCGGGAGCGCGAAGTCCCCGACTCGGCGCAGCTCGAGCGAGCCGGCCCCGGCGTGGGCGCGATCCCCGGCGCCGGTGATCCCGGCGCCGAGCGCGAGTGCGCCCAGCGCCGCGCCCAGCCAGGCCCTGCCCGGCACCCTGCTCATGGCCCCCGCCATCCGCCTCAGGGTAGCGTGCGCCCTCCGCCGCCTCTCGCCAGCAGCCGGTACACCGGACCGGCCCGCGAAGCGATGTAGATCTCCCCGGCGAGGCCCTCACCGAACGAGGTCGGGTAGCGGACGTAGAGGCCCTCGTCGCGATCGTCGACCACGCGGCCCGCGGCGGGACGCACGCCGCCGACCAGCGGCGGCGGAGCCAGGCTGCGCAGCCGTCCGCCGCAAAAGTCGCTGTACAGATAGCGCCCGTAGAGCTCGGGCAGGGCCGGGTCGCGGACCACGTAGCCGCCGGTGATCGCGCAGCGTCCGTGCTGATGGTCGTAGCTCTGGATCGGCATCACCGGGTCACCCGGCCCGGGGCGCCCGAGATCGCGAAGCAGGAAGCCCTCGTACTCGGGCCAGCCGAAGTTCGAGCTCGCCGCCCCGGCGACGCCGACGTAGTTGATCTCCTCCCGCGCCCGCTCGTTGTCGCCGACGTCGGCGACGACCAGGTTCCCGGTCAGGCGGTCGAAGGAGAACCGCCACGGGTTGCGCAGCCCCCAGGAGAAGATCGGGTCGAGGCCCGCGGTACCGATTAGCGGGTTTCCCGGCGGGGCCCTGAAGCCCTGCCGGTGGCGGCGGGGGTCGACGCGCAGCAGCTTGCCGAGCTTGGTCCCGAGGCTGCGCGCCTGGTCGTGGCCGTCGTCGCAGCAGCCGCCGTCACCGGTGCTGATCCAGAGGTAGCCGTCGGGTCCGAACTGAAGCTGGCCGCCGTTGTGCGAGTCATCCCAGGGATGGAGGATCCGGACCACCCTGCGGCCCGAGCCGGGCCTGGCACGCACCGCCCGCTTGCCCGAGCGGCGATAGCGCACGACGAGGTTGTGGCCGCTGTTGGCGGTGTAGAAGACGTAGAAGCGCCGGTTGCGCCGGTAGCCGGGGTCGAAGGCCATCGACAGCAGCCCGGCCTCGTTCGAGCGCGCCTCCTGGGGCCCGAAGGCGACCCGGTCGGAGATCTCGAGGAACGGCCGTCTGAGCTTGCGCCCGTGGCGGACGGCGACGATCCGGCCGTCCTGCTCGGTGACGTAGACGGTGCCCGGCTCACCCGGGGCCTGGGTGACGTAGGTCGGGTTGGCGAAGCGGCCGACCTGGTGCAGCTTCAGCCCACCGACGGGCTCTCGGGCCGGACCCGCGCCCGCCGCCGCCGAAGCGACCGCGGCGACCGCCGCGAGACCGGCGAGCGCCCCGGTCCACCGCGGTAGCGGGCTTCGCCCGCGGGCGCTGTTAGGGCTTTTCCTGTGCGAGGCGGTAGACCGGGCCGTCGAGCGAGGTCGCGTAGATGCGGCCGTCGGCGTCCTCGCCGAACGAGCTCAGTGCCGAGACGTCGACGCCGAGCGCGACGTCGTCGCGGGCGGGCTGACCGGGCTTGGCCGCAAAGCTGCGCAGCTCGCCCTCGCAGAAGTCGCCGTAGATGTAGCGCCCGTAGAGGGTCTCGAGCTCGGGATCGCGGACCACGTAGCCACCGGTCACCGAGCACCCCCCGTCGCGCCCGTACTCCAACGTCGGCGGCAACGCGCCCGGCGCCTCCTGGTCCTCGTTGAACCGCTCGCTGCCCTCGTATGCCGACCAGCCGAAGTTGAGCCCGGGCTGTTCGGTGATCTGATCGAAGGTGGCGGAGTCGATCTCCTCGAGCGAGTCCTGCCCCACGTCACCGATCCACAGTGCATCGGTCTCGCGGTCGAACGAGAAGCGCCACGGGTTCCGCATCCCGTTGATCGCGATCTCGGGCAGCGCCCCGGGCTCGCCGGCGAACGGGTTGTCCCCGGGGACGCTGTAGGGCTCGCCGCCGGACTCGCGTGGATCGATTCGCAGGATCTTCCCGAGCTGGGTCGAGAGGTCCTGTCCGCGGCGCTCGGGATCGTCGGCCGAGCCGCCATCCCCGAAGCCGATGTAGAGCTGCCGATCGGGCCCGAACAGGACCAGCCCGCCGTTGTGGTTCTCATAGGGCTGGTCGACGAACATCACCTCGCGGGCGCTCTTGGGGTCGGCGCTCTCGCCCGAGCCATCGGCGCTGAACTCGACCACGTGCGAGTCGCCCTCGGAGTCGGTGTAGTCGGCGTAGAGCAGGCCCGAGCGCTCGTAGTCGGGAGCGAAGGCGATCGAGAGCAGGCCCTGCTCGCTGCCCTCGCAGCTCGTTTGGTCGGAGATGTCGAGGAAGAGCTCCGCGCCGCCGCCGCCGATCGGCACCCGCTGCACCGTGCCGCACTTCTCGACCACGTAGACGTGATCGGGGTCGCCGCTGAGCGGTTGGGTCACGTAGAGCGGCTGGTCGAACTCCCCCAGCTCCTCGAGCACCACGCCGCCCTCGCCGTCCCCGACCGGGGGCTTGCCGCCGCCGTTCCCGGACGGAGGCGGGGTGGAGGCGGTCCTGGTGTCCTCGTCGTCACCGCAGCCGGCCCCCACTGCGACGAGGGCGAGGGAGACGATCAGTGCAGGCAGGCGCGACACGGGCGGTATTGATAGCGCAGCTCCTTAATCCCGGATCAAGCGCGGCTTCTCACCCGTCCTCGATCACGACGTTGCCGGAGCCGTCGACCTCGATCCGCGGCACCTCGTCGCTGATCGTGACCTCGAACTCGCCGTCGACCGGTCCGCCGCCCTCGCTCACCGCTGTCGCCTTGCCACCGAGGCCCGCTGCGACCTCATAGGCGACCGTGTACACGCCGGCCTCGACCGGGGTCACTCGCCAGACGAGCTCGGTGCGCTCGCCGGGCTCGAGCGCGCCGAAGGCGAAGGTGCGCGTGCGCCCGGCACCCGAGCCGCCGCCGGGCAGCGCGTCGACGTCCTGCTCGCCGGGGCGAACCGCCTTTGGGAAGCCGTTTTCGAGGATCCAGGCCGGGCGGCTGGGGCTCGACAACCCCGGCTGCTCGCTGCGGACCGAGAACGGGCCCGCGGCCTCGCCGGTCCCCGTCTGCACTGTGACCGCCAGGTTCGGGATCGCCTCGGAGCCCGGGTTCTCGACCTCGAGCGCGAGCTCGGTCGCCTCCGCGAGCCGCTGCTCGGCCGGGAACTTGGCCGAGACGACCTCGACCGGGAACTCCGCTTCGGGCTCGTCCGCGTCCTGGCGGGGGGCGCCGTCACCGCAGGCCGAGAGCCCGCTCAGCAGGGCGGCGGCGACCGCCAGCCCGACCGCCCGCGCCCTCGCGCCCGGAAGTCGTCGTGGTGGGCGGACGCTTGTGGCGGTCTCCTCCCCCAAGGCGCCGGGAACATACCACCCGAGCTCGCCTGCGCAGTCGGATCTGACCCGTCTCACGGGCACCGCTGGCGCCGGTCAAGCCCATCGAATACGCTGTCGCCTGGGTCACCGGCGCGCCGCCGGCATCCGGGAGGAGCAGATGGTCAGATCAGCCGCCGACAGGGCGTTCCTACCAGCCAAATCCCTGTTTGAGCAGGTCGGGAACATGATGATCCTGACCGGCAAGACGCTGACCGCGACCGTCCGGCCCCCGTACCCCTACGGCGGCGAGCTCGTCTCCCAGTTCCTCTTCGTGCTCCAGCTGAGCTGGTTCCCGATGATGATCTCGACGATCGCGTTCGGCTTCGGCGCCCCGGGGCTGCAGGCAGCCAACTTCCTCTCGCTGTTCGGATCGCTCGACCGGCTCGGCGGGTTCTTCATCCTCGCCTCGGTGCGCGAGTTCGCGCCGCTCGTCACCGCCGTCGTCGTCGCCGGTGTCGCCGGCACCGCGATCACCGCCGACCTCGGCGCGCGCAAGATCCGCGAGGAGCTCGACGCGCTCCAGGTCCTCGGGGTCGACCCGATCAAGAACCTGGTCGTTCCCAGGTTCCTGGCCCTGATGCTGATCACGGGGCTGCTCAACGTGTACGCGCTCCTGTTCGGGATCGCGGGAGGGATCTTCGCCGAGATCGCCTACGGCCAGCCGCTGGGCGGGTTCTTCGCCACCCTGTTCAACAACGCCTCGGTCACCGACCTCTGGGGATCGATCGTAAAGACGACCATGTTCGGGGCGATCATCGCGATCGTCTGCTCCTACTACGGGATGAATGCGTCCGGAGGGGCCGAGGGAGTCGGCCGCGCCGTCAACCAGGGGGTGGTGGTCGCCTTCCTCGGCGTGTTCGCCTTCAACTACGTCTTCACCCAAACCCTGCTCGCGACCAACCCCGAGATCTCGGTGATCAAATGAACTGGTTGGCGGTTCCCAGAGACTGGCTCGCCAGCTTCGGCGACATCGGCCGCTTCTCGGGCCGGGTGCTGGGGATCGTCTACTCGGGTCGGGTGCTGCGCTTCTTCGGCGAGGCGCTGCGCCAGGCCGGGATCCTGGTCCTCGGCTCGACGATCGTGATCTGGGGGCTGGTCTTCATCCTCGGCCTCCAGTGCGGGATCGAGGGCGCCTACTTCAACCGCTCGGTCGGCGCACCCGCCTACGCCGGCGTGTTCGCGGCCTGGTGCGACCTGCGCGAGGTGATTCCGTACGGCTTCGGATACATGATGGCCGCCAAGGTCGGCACCGGGATCGTCGCCGAGCTGGGCGCGATGCGGATCTCCGACGAGATCGACGCGCTCGAGGTGATGGGCGTCAACCCGATGATCTTCCTCTGCGGCACCCGGTTGCTCGGGGCGTGGATGACGCTGCCGTTCATGTACCTGGCCGCGATCGGGGTCGGATACCTCGCCTCCTATCTGGCCGTCGTCCAGCAGATCGGCGAGGTCTCGGCCGGCGGCTTCTTCCTCATCTTCTGGATGTTCCAGAACCCGCCCGATCTCTTATTCAGCCTGATCAAGGCGATGTTCATGGCGACGGCGATCGTGCTCGTCGGCTGCTACTACGGCTACACGGCCTCCGGCGGCCCGGTCGGGGTCGGCACCGCGACGGCGAAGTCGATGGTGCTCAACATCGTCCTCGTGCACGTGATCGGGATGATGGGCACGCTGGTCTTCTGGGGAGCCAATCCGCGAGCGCCGATCGGCGGCTGAGACGAACCGAGAGCAGAGGGAGGAGTACGCGATTTGAGCGAGCAGCCCCGTAATCCGGACTACCCGACCGAGGAGCCGGTCGACCCGCCCGAGGCAGGTCCGCCGGCGGTCGAGGAGATCGCCCGCGAGCAGGAGAGCTTCGCCGACCAGGTCGGCGGCGATCCCGGCGGCGCCTACGAGGAGTCTGTGCCCGAGCTCGGCAACCTGCATCGCGACTACTCGATCCCCGGCGTCGACTCGCGCGAGTCGGACCCCTACCGCTGGCACACGGGACGCAAGCGCGATCACGGGGGCGTGGACGCGATCGAGATCATCGACGTCGTCAAGCAGTTCGGTCGCGCCAGGATCCTCAACGGCCTCAACCTCGGCCTCCCGGACGACCAGATCTCGATGGTGCTGGGCCCGTCGGGGACCGGGAAGAGCGTCCTGATCAAGCACATCGTCGGGCTGCTCTACCCCGACTCCGGCGACGTGCTCGTGCACGGCGAGTCGGTCCCCGCGATGACCGACGACCAGCTCTTCGACATGCGCAAGAAGTTCGGCCTGCTGTTCCAGGACGGGGCTCTGTTCGGCTCGATGAACGTGTTCGACAACACCGCCTTCCCCCTGCGCCAGCACACCGACAAGGGCGAGGAGGAGATCGGCGAGATCGTCAATCGCCGGCTGCGCGAGGTCGGCCTCGCCGAGGCGATGGACAAGATGCCGAACGAGCTCTCGGGCGGGATGCGCAAGCGCGCCGGGTTCGCCCGGGCGCTGGTCCTCGACCCCGACATCGTCATGTTCGACGAGCCCGACTCCGGCCTCGACCCGGTTCGCACCGCGCTGCTCTGCGAGCTGATCCGCGAGGTGCACGAGGAGAACGGCGGCTGCTATCTGGTGATCAGCCACGACCTCGGGACGGCGCGCCGGATCGCCGACTTCATCGCCGTCCTCTGGAAGGGCCGGATCGTCGAGTCCGGGCCCTCGGAGGAGCTGTTCAACTCCGAGAACGAGTTCGTCTCGCAGTTCCTGAACGCCCAGACGGTCGGACCCCTGGCGATGGACTAGACAACCACTGGCGGCGTCTCGCGCCGCTCTAGTCTTGATCAGATGAGGGATCTGCTCGCACGGATCGCGGCGCGGTGCGTGGAGCGGCCGGGGCCGGTGCTTGCGGCCGCGGCACTGGTGGTGCTGGTGGCGGCGATCCTGGCGCTGCGGCTCGAGGCGGACGCGGGCACCGACCAGCTCGTCGACCGCGATTCGGCGGCGTTCGTCGGCACCGAGGAGTTCAAGCGAGACTTCGGCGACGACGCGGTCGTGGTCCTGGTCAAAGGGGAGCTCGAGCAGCTCGTCCTGAGCTCGGACCTGACCACGCTGCTGTCGCTGGAGACCTGCCTGGCGGGCAACGCGACCGCTGGGACCGCCGGCGCGCAGCCGGTTCCCGAGCCGTGCGCCGAGCTGGCCGCCGAGCGCCCGGCCCGCGTCGTCTACGGCCCGGCGACCTTCCTCGACCAGTTCGCCCAGCAGGCCGGGCGTCTGCTCAGCACCGAGGCGGGAGCCGTGCTGCGCCAGGCGCGCGCCGCGGGCGAGGCCGCCCGCCGCGAGGCCGCTCGTCGGGGGTTGGCGGTCGACGCCCAGCGCGCCGCCGCGCAGGCGGCCTCGGAACGGGTGACGGCCGCGTTCTGGAGCCGGCTCGCCGGGCTCGCCGCGCGCTACGGCCAGACCGGCCTGCCGAGCATCGGGGATCCCAACTTCGTCGCCCCGGTCGTCTTCGACCCGGATCGTCCCGGCGAGCCCAAGGCGCGCTTCTCGTACCTGTTCCCGAGCTCCGAGTCGGTGCTGATCTCGGTTCGCTTGCGCCCCGACCTGAGCGAGACCGAGCGCCGTGAGGCGATCGAGCTGATCCGCGGCGCGGTCGCCGACCCGGCGTTCGCGATCCCCGACGCCGAGTACGTGGTCAGTGGCGTCCCGGTCGTCGTCGAGGGCCTCGCGGAGACGCTCTCCGGCGAGATCTTCGTCCTGCTCGCGGTCGCGGTCGCGGTCATGGCGGCGGTCCTGGCGTTGATCTTCGGGCCCCCGGTGCGGCTGCTGCCACTCGCGATCGCGCTCGCGGCGGTGGCGATCCTGTTCGGGTGCCTGGCGGCGATCGGCGGCTCGCTGACGATGGCTTCGTTGGCTGTGCTCCCGATCCTGATCGGGCTCGCGGTCGATTACGCGATCCAGTTTCAGGCGCGCTTCGCCGAGGCGCGCGCCCTCGGCTCCTCGCCACCGCGGGCGGCGGTCGAGGCGGCGGCCCGGGGCGGCCCGGTGATCGCGACCGCCGCCGTCGCCACGGCGGCGGGCTTCGCCGTGCTGCTGCTATCGCCGATCCCGATGGTGCGTGGATTCGGCCTCCTGCTCCTGGTGGGGATCGTGGTGGCGTTCTTCCTGGCGCTTACCGTTGGGCTTGCGGGACTGTCGCTGACCGGCGGCGCTCGGCGCTCGGCGCTCGGCGCTCGGCGCTCGCTCGGCGTCCACCGCTCCCCGCTGGCGGAGTCGCGGACGTGGGCGGGGGTGCGGATCGGCAGGCTCGGGCGACGGGCGCTGGCGGTCGCGGTCGCGGCCCCGGGCCGGATCCTGCTCGGGGCCCTGGTCCTGGCGGCGATCGGCTGGGCGGCCGGGACCCGGACCGAGGTCGTCTCCGACATCCGCGAGCTCGTCCCCCGCGATCTCGCCGAACTACGCAGCGTCGACGAGCTTCAGGCTGCAACGGGGGTCTCGGGCGAGATCGATGTCACCGTCAGCGCCCCCGACGTCAGCGATCCCGAGCTGGTCGCGTGGATGCGCTCCTACAAGCGGCGGGTGCTCGACCGTGCCGGATTCGGCAGCGACTCGGAGGCCTGTGTCGATCAGCGGACCGAGCTCTGCCCCTCGATCGCGCTGCCCGACCTGTTCGGCGACCGCGAGCTGACCAGGGCCCGGGTGCGGCGGGTGCTCTCGCTGCTGCCGCCGTACTTCTCGCAGGCGGTCGTCAGCGTCGATCCGGGCAGCGGCGCGATCGGTGACACGGCGGTGATCTCGTTCGGGATCAAGGTGATGCCGTTCGACGAGCAAAAGCGCCTGATCGACTCGATCCGGGCGGAGATCGATCCGCCCGGGACCGCGCAGGACCCGCCCGCAGGCGTGAGCGCCGATGTTGTCGGCCTGCCGGTGCTCGTCGCCGACGCGAACTCGGCGCTCGAGCAGGACCGCTACCTGCTGACTCTCGCCGGGCTGGTCGCGGTCGCGCTCGCCCTGCTGGCGATCTACCGCTCGTTGCGCAGGGCCCTCGTGCCGCTGATCCCGATCGCCCTCGCGACCGGATGGTCGGCGCTCGGCCTCGCGATCACCGGGGTCCCGCTGAACCCGATGTCAGCGACCCTGGGGGCGCTGGTGATCGCGATCGCGACCGAGTTCAGCGTTCTGATCGCGGCTCGCTTCGAGGAGGAGCGGCGAGGCGAGGCGACGGTCGGCGAGGCGCTGCGACGCACCTACGCCCGCACCGGGACGGCGGTCGTCGCTTCCGGATTGACCGCGGTCGCCGGCTTCGCGGCGCTGATCGCGACCGACATCCGGATGCTGCGGGACTTCGGCATCGTCACGGTGCTCGACCTCTCGATCGCGCTCGCCGGCGTGCTGCTCGTCCTCCCGGCCGCGCTCGTCTGGGCGGAGAGCGGCTTCGCCCCGTTCGGTGCCCGTGACGGGGTTCGGGCCGCGGTCGATCCCGGATGAGCGACGGCGGCGAGCGCTCCGGGGGCCTGCGGCCGCCGAGCCGCTACTCGGTGTTCGTCGGGATCGCGTTCCTGGCGCTGATCGCGATCGCCGCCTTCGACACCTTCCGCAGCGAGGAGGGTGGCGTGCTCGGGGCCGGCGCCGCGGAGACGGGCACCAAGTTGGCGGAGTTCGCGGTCCCGGAGCTGATCGGCGGCGCCGACGCGGATGCGAACGTGTTTCAGAACGGCTGCGAGACCTCCGAGCGGCCCTGTCCAGCCGACGCCCGCAGGACAGCCGCCTGCGCGGTCGACCTCCCGCACGTGATCAGGGTCTGCGACCTGTTCGACAGGCCGCTCGTGATCTCGTTCTGGTTCACGGACCCCGACGACTGCCCACCGACCCAGGATTCCGTCGACGGCGCCGCGCGCGATTATCGCGGCGAGGTCAACTTCCTCTCGCTGGCCGTCCGCGGCGACCGCGAGCAGCTCGTCGAGCTGGTCCGCGAGCGAGGCTGGACCTTGCCGGTCGGTTGGGACCGCGACGGGGCTGTCTCCAACCTCTACAACGTCGGGGTCTGCCCGACCGTCGCCTACGTGCTCCCGGGCGGGATCCTGAGCGAGGCGCTGATCGGAGTCGAGGAGCTCGAGCCGGCGCGCCTGGAGCGCTCGATCGAGCGCCTGATCGAGCGGTCGAAGAGGGCCGCGGAGCGTCCGCGGTGAACGAGGTGGCCGGCACCGGCGAGCGGGCGGCACGGCCGGGATGGGTCGCGCCTGAGCTGCGAGCCGAGTTCCCGGGCCTGGCGCTGTTCTCGCTCGGGGTCGAGCGCGGCTCGGGACGCTCGACTGCGGCGGTCCGAGATCGCCTACGCCGGCTCTCGGACCGCTTCGCGGGCGCCCAGGCGGTCACCCTGCGACAGCGTCCGATTCCGTCCGCATATCGGATCTTCTACCGCCACATCGGGCTCGACCCCGACCACCAGCGGACGCCGGTCGAGGGGCTGGTCCTCGAGCGGATGCTCCACGGGGGATTTCGCAGTCGCAGCCTGCTCGACGACGCGCTGACGATCGCGATCGTCGAGTCGGGGGTCGCGCTGCGCGCCTTCGACACCGATCGGGTCGAGGGCGCGCCGGGAATCCGGCCGAGCGAGCCCGGAGAGAAGCTCGAGGGACGGCCGGGCGATCTCCCGCCCGGGACCTTGGTGATCGCCGATCAGCAACGACCGCTGGCGTTGCTGTTCGGCGCGCTCGCCGCCGGCCGCGGGGTGCGACCGCGCACCCGGCGCACGCTGCTGGTCGCGATCGGGGTCACCGGAGTGCCCGAGATCGCCGTCGAGGAGGCGCTCTGGCTCGCCGCCGGGGTGTTGCACGAAGCATGAGCTCGACCGCGGCCTTAGACTTCGTCCAGCCGACCGCAACGGGCAAAAGGAGCTCCGTGCCGAGCGCACTCGACGAGACACAGCCGCTCACCTCGCCGGCGGGCTTTGCCCCCTCAGTCCCCCGGGTCAGCGAGTCGGCGGAACGCCAGGCGCGCACGGACCTGCGCCGCCAGATAGCCCGGATCGAGCGCCGGCTCGGCGCCCTGTTCGGCGAGGCCTCCCCCCGCGCGGGGTTCGAGTGGGGGATCGGTGCCGTCGGCGGGCCTCGTCTGCTCGGCACCGGCGAGCTGGAGCGAGTTCGCGACTCGCTCGCGCTGCGGCTTCGCGACGCCGAGGCCGAGCTCGCCCGTCGACACGATGCCGAGCGCGCCAATCGCGCCCTGATCGAGCGGATGATCGCGGAGCCGGATCGCCATCGCTGGGTTCGCGTCTCCAACCAGGACATCGGCGAGCCGGGCTGCCGGCACTGGCACTCGCGGCCCCGCTGGGGTCTGCTCGGTGCGCTGCTCGGCTGGTGGCGCGTCCGACTCTCCTCCGGTTGCCCGTTAGCCGGGGGGCTGCGGCCCCCGGCCGACGCGGTCAGCGGCATCTCTGATGGCAAAGGCTCGCAAGCGTCGCAAGCGTCGCGCCGCAGCAGCCCGGCGCCCGACCGGCGCGGCGCCGCCCCCGAGTCGGCGCGCCGCCGCCCGGGCGCCGGCGCCGATCGACGACCAGGCGCCGCCGGCGCCGTGGGGCTCGTTCCCGCTGATCGAGCTGCTGGTGCTGGTGGGCCTGGCGCTGTTCGTGGTCGGCTTCTTCTTCGTCGAGGGATCGCGCGGCACCTCGTTGTTCGTCGCCGGGCTCGCGATCGCGTCCCTGGCCGGGCTCGAGCTCTCGATCCGTGAGCACCTCGCCGGCTTTCGGTCGCACTCGCTGCTGCTCGCAGGGGCGGTCGGGCTGGCGAGCATGCTCAGCCTGCACTATCTGGCCGGGCTCTCTCCGACCCCCAGCGTCGGCGCCGGAGTGATCGTCGCGGCGCTCGCCTTCTGGGGCCTGGCCGCCGAATTCAGACGGCGCTCCGGCCGGCTCGTCAAGCTGCGCTGAGCCGTTCCCGGGTCGGCTCCGGGGAGATGGCGGCGGGGCGGGCGCCTGGCGCCCGCCCCTGCTGACCGCTTCTACCGGCTCCCGGGCCGAGCATCCCAGCTCGCGACGCACCCGAGGCGCTTGGCCTCGAGCTCCGACGCGAGCAGGGTGCGCTGGCGTTCCGTCAGCCGTCCGAGCTCACGGTTCTCGTTCAGCGCCAGCGAGAAGAGGAACTTGCGCGCCCGTGTGCGTCCCCAACGACGCTGGCTGCGCAGGAGTTCCCCGACGCTCATCGACTCGACCTCCGTGGGAGGGTCCTTCACGATCTCCGCCGCGTCGACCTGTCCTGCGGCGACCGCGCGCTTCAGCGACGCCCTCGCCAGCCGGATCCGGTTGGCGTGTTCGAGCGCCTGCATGTGCTGCGGGATCGACGCAGGGGCCAGGGTCGAGGCAGCTTCCATTCTCACTCCTCTCGAGCAGGTTGGGGGGTTTGCGGGGGGTATGTACGGCGCCGGGCTCCCCATACGGCTCTCGCCGCTCTAGGGGTCGGGCCCGGACGACACACACTCTCAGTCGTCCTGACCGCTCCCCTGCCCCGGGGTGCGTCGGGCGCTCGCGCAACCTAGAGAAGATCGGGCGGCCGCGTCAACCGCAGCTGGACGTTCCGCCCCCTGCCCCGGTCGCTACTAGCACCCTTTTTCTGCTTCCGCCCGGCTTGTCCGGAAATGGACAACCCCAAACCGACCCTTTGGGGGGAACGGAGAAGGGCCCGGAGCGCCGATCAGGAGCGAGGGAGGTCGGGGAAGTCGGCGATCGCCGACTCCAGGACCGCCAAGGCGCGATCGAGGTGCTCGCGCTCGTGGCTCGCCATCAGCGAGGTGCGCAGCAACGCGCCGCCGGGCGGGACAGCGGGATGGATCGCGACGTTGGTGTAGACGCCGCCGTCATAGAGCGCCTTCCACAGCATCACCGCCTGCCAGTCCTCGCCGACGACGACGGGGACAACCGGGGTCGTCGCCTCGCCGCCTTCGGGCAGGGTCCCGGGCTCGATCACCCGCAGGCCGAGCTCGGAGATCCCGCGGCGCAGGTAGCGCGCATTGTCGAGCAGCCGCGCCATCAGCTCCGGGCCCTCCGAGCGGATGATCCGCAGGGCGCCGAGCGCCGCGCCGACCGCGGCCGGGACCGCCGAGGCGGTGAAGATGAACGGCCGGGCGGAGATTCGCAGGTACTCGACCACCTCCTCCGGGCCGGCGATGAATCCGCCGCAGGAGGCGAGGCTCTTGGAGAACGTCCCCATTCGCAGGTCGACCTCGTCCTCGAGCCCGAACAGCTCGCAGGTGCCGGCCCCGCGGGCGCCGAGGACCCCGACGGCATGCGCCTCGTCGACCATCAAGCGGGCTCCATAGCGCCGGCATAGATCGACGATCGCCGGCAGGTCGCAGAGGTCGCCCTCCATCGAGAAGACCCCGTCGACGACGACCAGGACCCCGCCCCCGTCGCCGGCCGCTCGTTCGAGCATCCGCTCGAGCTTCGCCATCTGGTTGTGGCGAAACGGCCGCAGCTTGGCGCCCGAGAGCTTGCAGCCGTCGAGGATCGAGGCGTGGTCGGCGGAGTCGCAGATCACCGTGTCGCGGGCGCTCAGGATCGTGCCGATGCAACCCACGTTGGCCTGGTGGCCGGTGGTGAAGACGATCACGTCCTCGCTTCCCATCCACTCGGCAAGCTCGCGCTCGAGCTCGAGATGCAGCGGGGTGGTCCCGTTCAGCAGCCGCGACCCCGTGAGCCCGGTGCCGTAGACCTCGAGCGCGTCCCGAGCCGCCTGCTTGACCCGTGGGTCGCCGGTCAGCCCGAGGTAGTTGTTGGAGCCGAGCATGACCATCTCCCGGCCCTCCATCTCGACCACCGGCCCTGCCTCGGAGGTGAGCACCTTGAAGTAGGGCAGCACCCCGGCCGCCTTCGCCGCCTCGAGCTGCTCGGCGCGCTCGTGCCCGCGCACCTTCTCGAACACGTCGGCGGCGGCCCGGGTCGTCTCGCTCATCGCGCAGAAGTGTAGGTTGAGCGTCCGTGGGATCCGTCTCCGTTCGACCGGTCGCCGGCAAGCGCGACCTCGGCGCCTTTATCGAGCTTCCCTACCGGCTGCGGCATGGCGACCCGCAATGGGTGCCGCCGCTTCGCTTCGAGCGCCGCCAGTTCCTCGACCGCTCGAAGAACCCGTGGTTCGAGCACGCCGACGTCGAGCTGCTGCTGGCCGAGCGCGAGGGAAGTGTGGTGGGCCGGATCAGTGCCCAGATCGATCGTCGCTGGGACGAGTTTCAGGGTGGCAGCGACGGCATGTTCGGGTTCTTCGAGGCCGAGGAGGACTCGGAGGTCGCCGCGGCGCTGCTCGAAGCCGCCGCGGGCTGGCTGCGCGAGCGGGGGCGCGAGCGGATGCTCGGGCCGATGGACTTCACCACCAACGACGAGTGCGGGCTCCTGATCGAGGGCTACGACCAGCCCTCGATGGTGCTGGAGCCCTGGCACCCGCCCCACTACCGGCGCCTGATCGAGGATCACGGGCTGGTCAAGGAGATCGACCTGCTGATGTGGGAGCTGTGGTTCGGCGAGCTCAAGGAGGGGACCGAGATGCATCCGTTGATCCACGCCGCGGCGGCGAAGGCGCGCGAGCAGGGCGTCGTCGTGCGGCGGATGCGAAAGCGCGACATGGAGGCCGAGGTGAGGCGGTTCACGGCGGTCTACAACGAGGCTTGGGGTCACAACTGGGGCTTCGTCCCGATCACCGACGCCGAGGTCGCCTTCCAGGCCAAGAACCTGAAGCCGGTACTGGACGAGAACTGGGCGATGATCGCCGAGCTCGACGGCGAGGTCGTCGGGGCGGCGCTGACCCTGCCCGACGTCGATCAGGCGCTTGCCAGGATGGGGGGGCGGCTGCTGCCGTTCGGCTGGTGGCACTTCCTCCGCCGCCACAAGTACATCGACCGGCTGCGCGTGTTCGCGCTCGGGGTCCGCGACGAGTACCAGCACCTGGGCGTGGCCGCGGCGCTGTATGAGCGCCAAGTCGAAACCGCCGCCGGGCGGGGTCCACGCGGCGGCCACATGGGCTGGATCCTGGAGACCAACGAGCCGATGAACCGGGCGATGGAGGGGATGGGCGGCAGGGTGGTGCAGAAGTACCGCATCTACCGCCAGATGCTCGGCGAGGGCTCGGCGCCCGCGCCGCACGAGCCCTTAGAGTAGGAGCGGATGCGAGAGGAGCTGCTGGAGACGGAGGCGGTCGAGCTGCCGCCGCTCGAGGAGGAGGGGGCCGAGGGCCTTCGGCCCCGGCCGCTGCCCACCCGCTCCGAGCAGGGCTCGGACCTCTCGCCGTGGCGCGATGAGGTGCGAAGCGCCGCCCTTGCCGCCGCCGGGGGCATCGTCGCCGGCGCCGCCACGGTCGCCGTGGTTCGCGCGTCGCGCGGCTCGGGCGCCAAGCGCCCGGCGCGGCGCTCGGGGCGTTCGAAGGAGCGCCCGGTGAAGATCGTCGCCAGCCGCTCGTTCATGGTCGACGTGCACCTGCTCGACAGGTAGGCGATTGGCCCGCTCGGCGGTCGCCCGGCACGTGCCCGGAGCCGCGCTCGCTGGCGCTCGGGCGCCGCGCCCGCTCGAGGTCGCGGTCCGGCCCGCCTGGACCTACCGGCTGGCGCGTGGCGGCAGGGGGGACGGGGTGCTGCGCGCTCGCGGCGGTGTCGTCACCCGCCTGCTTCACCTCGGCGTGCATCCGGTCGTCGTCCACGCCTGGCAGCCGTCCGCCGACCGAGTTCTGCTGCGCGCGGTGCCGGCGTCGGGGCCGGTTCCCGCCGAGGCCCTCGAGTCGGCGATCGAGCGGATCCGCTTCGCGCTCGGAGTCGACGTCGACCTGAGCGAGTTCGCGCGCGCGTTCCGCGGCGATCCGTTGATCGGAGCGGCGATCCATCACCGGCCTTGGCATCGGCCGAGGCGGCGGCCGGTTGCCTGGGAGGCGCTTGCCTGGGCGGTCACCGAGCAGCTGATCGAGGCGGCCCGTGCGGCGCAGATCCAGCGCCGCATCGTCCGCCGCTGGGGCCCGCGGCTGCAACCGGGCACGAGCGCGGCCTGGGGCGGGCGCGGACCGCTGCGCGACGTCCCGGCGCCGGCCGTGATCGCCGGCCTGGCGCCGGCGGAGCTGGCGGCGTTCGATCTCGCCCCCTCGCGCGCGATCGCCCTGGTCCGCGTCGCGCGCGAGGTCGCCGCCGGGCGGGTCGATCCGGCTTGCGCGTCAGCGGACCGGCGGCTGCTGCGGATCCCCGGGATCGGCCCCTGGACCGTGCAGGTCCTCGGGTTGGCGGGGCGGGGCGACCCCGACTCGCTGCCGGCCGGCGACCTCGCCTACGTGAAGCTGGTCGGAACGCTCGCCGGCCTCCGGCGCCGGGCCACGGTCGAGGAGGTGGAGGAGTACTTCGCCCCCTATGCGCCCTTTCGCGGCCTTGCGGGCAGCTTCGCGCTCGTCCGCTGGCACGGCGCGGTCGCCCAGGGCCCGCCGCTCCGGCTCGCGGCCTGAGGGCGCGCTAGGGGGCGATCCTACTTCTCGTCGCTGCGGCTGAACCGCTCTCGGGCCGCATCCATCGCGCGCTCGACCTTTGCCCTGACTGACGACCTGGGGTGGTCGACCTTGCCCTCTTCGGCCTCGCGCCCCCCGTCACCGCTCACGCTGCCGACCGGCTCCGTACCGCGTCCCTCGGTCACGTCCGCCTTCTGATCAGTCATTCGTGCTCCCTCGTGGCGGGTACCAAGCGCGCGTGCGGCGCACTCGGTTCCGCCCCGCATCGGGTCCCGCATCCGCGCCAACCGCGAAGCGACCCTCGCATCGAGGTTAGCCCGACGCGGGCGAGTTTCACCGCGCCGCCTCCAAGCGGACCGGTCCTGCCGGGACTGGGCTTGCCCTCAGCTACCCTGCCAGGGAGCCTCAATCGCCATCCAAGCTTTGACCGGCCGGTGGTCCCCAGGGGTCCCATCAATCCCAGAGAGGAACGGTCATGCCGAGAATCATCGTGATGAGCAATGGAGGTGGCGGACGTGAGGGAGCGATTACGCTCGATGAGCGGATCGGCTCTGCCGAGCTGGACAGCGACCACCGGTCCGCCGAGCTGATCGCGCGCGTGGGCTGGGCAGTCCACGACGCCGACGACAAGGAAGCGGCGGTCGCTCGCACGTCGGGGAGCTGACCGACCTCTGGAGGACCCGGCTAGTCCGGGATCTCGCCCGGGAGCAGGGCGTTGGTGCGCAGCTCGTCGGCGCCGGGACGGGTCGAGATCAGCCCGCGATCGGCGAAGAAGCCGGCGAAGCGCTCCCACTCGCGGGCGTCCATGTACCCGTATGGGCTCGAGCCGCCGCTCTGGGCGAGCAACGGCAGCGTCGCCCGGACCTCGGCCCGGGTGAGCCGCGGGTCGAGGCCGTCGCCGGCGGCGAGCACCGCCTCGGTTGCCGCCTCCGGATCGGCGACCGCGTCGCGAGTGCCGCGCTCGAGCGCGGCGACGAACAGTCGCAGCAGCTCGGGGTCCTCGGCGACCCGGTCGGAGTTGGCGACCAGGACCAGCTCGTCGTAGGTCGGGATCCCGAGCCGGTCCACCGGGACCACCCGGGGGTCGCGACCGCGCTCGGCGAGGTCGACGCCCTCGACGTTGCGAAACCCGCCCAGAATCGCGTCGGCGCGACCCGAGAGCACCGCGGGCAGCAAGCCGAGGCCGACGTCGACCCGGGTCACGTCCTCGGGCGAGAGGCCCTGCTCGCTGAGGATCGCGTCGAGGAACTCGGCCTGGTACGGGATCCCGGCGGTCGCGATCGTCTTGCCGCCGAGATCCGCCGCCTCCTCGATTCCGGCCTCGGGCAGAGAGATCAGCGAGGTCAGCGGCTGATCGACGAGAGCCGCGATGGCGATCACCGGCAGGCCCTGGTCGCGGGCCAGCACTACCTCCGGTTGATAGGAGATCGCGAGGTCGACCCGGCCGGCCGCCACCTGGCGGATCGGCGCCGACGGGTCGGAGGGGACGCGGGGCTCGAGCTCGAGCCCGGCCTCGTCGAAGTAGCCGCGCTCGAGCGCCGTGAACAGCCCGGCGTGGTCGGGGTTGACGTAGAAGTCGAGCGCGACCGAGAACGGGACCGGCGCCCCGCCGCGCTGCTCCTGCTTCTCTCCGCAGCCGGCGCCGAGCGCGAACGCGGCAAGCGAGACCGCGAGCGCCGCCACCCTCGCACTCATCGGGCGGTCCGCTCCGGTCGCCACCAGGCGAGCCGCCGTTCGACCAGCGCCAGCCCTCCGAAGAGCAGGATCGCGAGCGCCGAGAGCACCGTCACCGCGGCGAACACGCGCGCCGTCTGCACCTGGCCCTGGGCGACCAGGATCAGGTGCCCGAGGCCCTGATCGGCCCCCGACCACTCCCCGAACACCGCCCCGATCACCGAGATCACGGCGGCGATCTTGGCTCCGCTGAGCAGGAAGGGGAGCGCCGACGGGGCCTCGACCCGGAGCAGCGTCTGGGTACGACTCGCGTCGAGCGTCCGCATCATCCGCGGCAGCTCGGGGTCGACGGCGCGCAGGCCGTCGAGCGCGTTGACGGTGATCGGGAAGAAGCAGATCAGGGCGATGATCGCCAGCTTGGGCCCGAGCCCGAAGCCGAGCCAGACGACGAGGATCGGGGCGATCGCGATCACCGGCACCGTCTGGGATGCGACCAGCAGCGGATAGAGCGCTCGCCGCAGGACATCGGAGAGGTGGAGGGCGATCGCGAAAGCCGACCCGGCGACGAGCGCGATCGCGAACCCGAGCAGCACCTCCTGGACCGTGACCCAGGCGTTTTCCGCGAGTAGCTCGCGGTCGGTCCAGAGCGAGTCCGCGACATCGCTCGGGGCGGGGACCAGGAATGGCTCGATCGAGAGCGCGTCGGCGAGCACGTTCCAGCTCGCCGCCAGCTGCCAGAGGCCGAGCAGGCCGAGCACGACGGCGAGCGGCAACAGAGCTCGCCTCATCGCGAGCCCTCCCGCAGCGCTTCCATCGCGCGCTCGCGGGCGGCGACGAAGCCGGGGTCGGCGATCGCCTCGTGCCGGGGCGCGGCGCGAGGAGCCGGTGGACGGAGCTCGGCGACCGCGGTCGCGGGGCGGGCGGAGAGCACGACGACGCGATCGCAGAGGTAGAGCGCCTCCTCGACATCGTGGCTGACCAGCAGGACCGTCGCCGCCTCGCCGCGCAGGGCTCCCGCGAGCCACTCCTGCATCTCGCCCCGGGTAATCGCGTCCAGGGAGGCGAACGGCTCGTCGAGCAGCATCACCGGCTTGCCCGCCAGCAGTGTGCGCAGGAAGGCGACCCGCTGGCGCATCCCGCCGGAGAGCGCCGCCGGGCGCGCGCGCTCGAAGCCGGCGAGCCCGAAGCGCTCGAACAACGGTGCCGCCTGCGCGCGTGCGAGCTCGCGCGAGGCGCCGCGGTTGCGGGCGGCCAGCGAGGCATTGTCGATCGCGGCCAGCCAGGGCAGCAGCAGGTCGCGCTGAGGCATGTAGGCGCAGCAGGCGAGCCGCTCGGAGGCGAGCTTGCCGCCGTCGACCGCGATCGAGCCGGTGGTGGGATCGAGCAGTCCGGCGACCAGCTCGAGCAGGGTCGACTTGCCCGATCCGGAGGGCCCGACGATCCCCGTCACCTCGCCGGGTCCGATCCGCAGGCCGAGCTCCGAGATCACCTCGGTGGGCCCGAACCGGTGCCCGACTGCGGACAGCGCTATCGCCGCGCCGCCGCGGCGCTCGCCGTCCGTCGCCGAAGATGTCAAAGGCTCCTCGACGGGAGCCTCGGGTGCGCCTCGCATGCTCCCTCCGCGCGCATTACCGCACAGGTTCGAAGGGTCAGCGCCGGGGTCGATGAGGCGCTATCTCAGCCCGCTGCCCGCGAGCCCCCCTGGGTTTCGTGCCTGTGGGTCAGTCTAGATGGCCGGGGGCTGGTGGATCGCACTGGACCTCGGTGGCGTGACAGATTTGCGCTCCGGGGACGTTTTTCAGGCAGAGGTATCGCAGTACCCGCGCATCGGCGGGTGCCTAATACAGGGGGTGGCAGGGATGTCAGCAGGGACCGCCGTGGGAACGGTGAAGTTGGTTGGTTGCGCCGCTGTGGCGCTGTGCGTTACCGCGATCGGGGCGCCGGTGGCCCTCGCGGCCAAGGACGACACGACGCTCGTCTCGCGCGGCGGGCTGGGCGACGCAATTGGCGACGCGGGCTCGACCGACGCCTCGGCTTCGGCCGACGGCCGTTACGTCGCCTTCGCGTCCGACGCCGACAACCTGAGCCTGCTCGACAACGACGGCTTCGGCAACGTCTTCCTCCGCGACATCCAGACTGGCACGACGACGCTGGTCTCGCGAGCGACCGCCGGAGTCCCTGCGGACGCGGTTTCTTTCAACCCGGCGATCTCCGCCAACGGGCGCTACGTCGCCTTTGCCTCGGACGCCGACAACCTCGGACCCACCAACCCGGCTCCGGAGGCGGTGGTGAACATCTTCCTCCGCGACACCCTGCTCAACACGACGACCCTGATCTCACGCGCCGATGGCGCGGGCGAGGGCGGCGACAACATCTCCAACTGGCCGTCGATCTCGGCCGACGGCCGCTACGTGGCCTTCGCCTCGGACTCGAACAATTTGGTGGCGGGCATCGACGCCCTCAGCGTCTTCGTCCGCGATACGCAGACGGGCGACACGAGCGCGGTCTCGCGCAACAGCGCCGAGGTGCCCGCCGACGACGTCGCGGCGTTCCCGTCGATCTCGGCGACCGGACGGTACGTCGCCTTCCAGTCGTTCGCCGACAACCTTGCCGACGGCGAGAACGAGGGCGTTCGCAACGTTTTCGTCCGCGACCGCACGGGGGGCACGACCGAGCTCGTCTCGGCGGCGCCCGGCGGCGCCGACGCGACCTCGAGCGACGCCTCGATCTCCGCCGACGGCCGCTACGTCGCCTTCGAGTCCGAGGCCACCAACCTCGCTCCGGGCAACAACAACGGCGCGCTCGGCGACGCCTTCGTCCGCGACCTGCAGCTCAACACGACGACGCAGGTCTCGCGCGCGAATGGAGCTGCCGGCGCGGGCGGCGACGGCGCCTCGGGCGACGCGACGCTTCCCGGCGACGGCCCGGGGATCTCCGACGACGGTCGCTACGTTGCCTTCCAATCGCTGTCCGACAACCTCAGCGACGACGACAACGACGCGGTCTCGGATGTCTTCTTCCGCGACACGCAGGCCAACACCACGATCCTGGTCTCGCGGGCTACCGGTGCGGCGGGCGCTGGCGGCGGCGGCGACTCGTTCCTGGCGGCGATCTCCGCCAGTGGGCGCTATGTCGTCTTCGACTCCTCGGCCGAGAACCTGGTCGGCGGAGACGACAATGGGTTCACCGACATCTTCCACCGCGACGTCCTCGGTGTGCCCGTGCCGCCCGACACCGATCCGCCGGAGACCATCTACGCACGCGGTCCAGCCGAGGGCGAGACCGTGGCCAAGGGCCCGGTCAGCTTCGAGTTCGTCTCCGACGAGCCGGGCTCGAGCTTCGAGGCGCGCCTCACCCCCGGGTCGGATTGGCAGCCGGCGACGAGCCCGCTCACCTTCGACCTCACGACGGGCAGCTATACGTTCGAGGTCCGGGCGATCGACCCCGCCGGCAACGTGGACCCGACTCCGGTCACGCGCAACTTCCTCGTCGCCGAGGAGGCCGCTCCGCCGCCTCCGCCGCCCGGTGGGGATGACGATCCACCCAACGTCGAGCTGAGCGGCGACGCGCGGCAGAAGCTCGGCAAACGGATCGAGATCGAGGTCACCTGCGACGAGGCGTGCTCGGTGGAAGCCGACGGCACGGTGAAGGCGAAGGGCAAGGACAAGGGGAAGGGCAAGCGGGCGAAGACGCTGGACCTGCGGGAGGTCGACGCAGAGCTCGAGTCCGACGACAGCACGACCCTGAAGCTCCGCGGCTCGGCCAATGTCCGGCGCAAGCTCAAGCGAGCCAAGAAGGGGACGGCGAGGATCACCGTCACCGCGACCGACGAGGCGGACAACTCCTCCGAGGAGCGGCTCAAGGTAAGACTGCGCTAGCGCGCAGGGCGGTCTCGGCGGCGGGCCCCTGTCCGCCGCCGGACCGTCCGTTTCTAGTCCCGCCCCGGCCTGCCGCCGGCGATCACGCGGACGAAGTCCTCGAGGTGCTTGGTCGTCCAGCACTCGAAGGCAGCGGTGCAGCGGCGCTCGTAGGCGGCCATCACCGAGTCCCCGTAGTTCCAGTACAGCCGGGGCTCGGGGTTGAGCCAGAAGGTGCGCCCGGCGCGCTCGGCGATCCGCGAGAACACTTCGGCATGCGGCTCGCGACCGTTGGTGCGCGCGTCGCCGAGCACGATCACGGTCGAGCGCGGGTCGAGGTCCTCCGAGATCTCGTCGAAGAACTCGAGCCAGACGCGACCGTAGTCGGTGTAGCCAGAGACGTCGGCGACGCCGCCCTCGCGGCTGATCCGCTCCGAGATCGTGCGAAAGTCGCGCTCGCGCTCGAACACCTCGGTCACCTCGGAGATCCGCTCGATGAAGACGAAGCTGCGCAGCTTGCGAAACGAGTCGTGTAGCGCGTGCAGCACGGAGAGGAAGAAGACGCTCGCCGAGGTGACCGAGGTCGAGACGTCGCAGAGCACGTAGATCTCCGGCCGGCGCGGGCGCTTCGGCCGGTATCGCAGCCGCAGTGGCACCCCGCCGGTCTCCAGCGAGGCGCGCATCGTCCGCCGCACGTCGACCGCCGTCGCCCGTTTTCGCCCCCGCTGCTCGTGGCCGAGCGTCGCCAGCCGGCGCTTGAGCTGGGCGACCGCCCGGTGCACCGCCGCGAGATCCTGGGTCGGGCTGCTGGGCAGGGTCCGATCGAGCTCGGCCAGCGGGCGCGACGGCGGCAGCTTCTCGGTTCGCTCGATCAGCGCCCGCTCGAGCTCGCGTCGCAGGTGGCGCTCGAAGGCCTGGATCTGCTCGCGCTCGAGCGCCGGCTCGGCGGGGTCCTCAGGGGGGCTGCCGGCCTGCAGCCCGAGCGTGCGCCGGATCCGCTGCACGTCGACGCCGACGACCCCCGAGCCCTCGCCACGGCGGCCGAAAGCGGCGATTGCGAGTCGGGCCGCGTCGCGCATCTGCCCGTCGCGCCCCTCGGCGATCGCGCGCCGGATCGACTCGCGCAGCTGTTCGAGGTCGAGCGCCTCGCCGCCCGCATAGCGGTTCTGCTCGCGGATCTCGCGCGCCAGCGCCTCCGCCTCGGCGGCGCGGAAGAAGAACCGCTCGAAGAGCAGCTCGAACACCCGCCTGTCCTCCTGCGACTTGGCGATCGTCGCCGCCAGCGCCTCGCGGAAATCGGCCGGGTCGGTCCACGGCACCGCCGCGAGGGCGGCGAACGCGTCCAGGATCTCGGCGCTACCGACCGCGACCCCCTCGCCACGCAGCTCCTCACAGAAGGAGACGATCCGTGGGGCCAGCCCGGCGGGCAGGCCCGGATGGCTCATCCAGCCGCCTCCGCCTCGAGCCCGGGCGCTGCCCCCAGCTTCACCCCGACCCGCTCCGCCACCAGATCGATATCCGATCGGTGCTTGACGATGATGCTCATCGTGCGCTCGAAGGTCGCCATGTCGATGTCGTCGGCCCCGAGCAGCAGCAGCGCCCGCGCCCAATCGATCGACTCGGCGATCGAGGGCGGCTTCTTCAGATCGAGCTGGCGGACCATGTGGATCACCTCGACCAGGCGCCGGGCCAGCTTCTGGTCGAGCTCGGGCGCGTGCAGGCGGACGATCTCCATCTCGCGCTCGACCTCGGGGTAGTCGAGCCACAGGTAGAGGCAGCGGCGCTTGAGCGCCTCGGTGAGCTCGCGCGAGTTGTTCGAGGTGAGGACGACGACCGGGTGGGTGCGCGCCTCGATCACGCCGAGCTCGGGGATCGAGATCTGAAAGTCCGAGAGGACCTCGAGCAGCATCGCCTCGAATTCCTGGTCGGTCTTGTCGATCTCGTCGATCAGCAGCACCACGGGCTCCGTGGACGCGATCGCTTCCAGCAGCGGCCGGGTGAGCAGGAAGTCCTCGGCGAAGATGTCGTCCCACGAATCGCCCGTGGGCTCCGCCTCGGCCCCCGCCGACGCCTGGATCCGGAGCAGCTGCTTGCGGTAGTTCCACTCGTAGAGCGCCTTCGCCTCGTCGAGGCCCTCGTAGCACTGGAGGCGGATCAGGGTGCGGCCGCTCGCCCGCGAGATCGCCTTCGCCAGCTCGGTCTTGCCGACCCCCGCCGGTCCCTCGACCAGGACCGGCTTGCCGAGCTCCTGGGCCAGGTAGGCGACCAGGGCGGCCCGCTCGTCGGCGAGATAGCCGACCCGCTCGAGAGCGCCCTTGACCTCGGCTACCGAGCTCATCGACTCCGATCATAGGGAGAATGGTCCGGTGCCCGGCCTCGAACACGCCGTCGCCGTCGCCGTCACCGCCGTGGCGCGAACGACCGCCGACCTGGTCCCCTATCTGATCGTGATCGGCGCCGGTTTCCTGCTCGGCGCGTGGGGCCAGTCGGCGCGGGTTCCGGTTGCGGTGATCGCCGGCATCCTCTTGATCCTGATCGGGACCGGCGGGTTCGTACTCGACAACGACTCCGGTGGGAACGGCGTCCCCGGGGTCCCGGGGGTTTAGATTCCGGGCGTGGGAAGACTCGAGGAAGTCGACCTCTCGGGAACGCTCTCGCGCAAGCAGGAGGAGCGCGACCTCGCGGCCTCGCAGGCCCGGCTGGCGCAGCTCCGGCTCACCCTCGGCGGTCAGATCGGCGAGCGGCAGATCGGCCCCCCGCTCCTGGTCCTGTTCGAGGGCTGGGACGCGTCCGGGAAGGGCGGCGCGATCAAGCGCCTGGTCGCTCCGCTCGACCCGCGCCACGTGCGCGTCTGCCAGTTCGCCGCGCCGACCACCGACGAGAAGCGCCACCATTTCCTGTGGCGGTTCTGGAGCCAGCTTCCGGGCCACGGAGGGATGGCGATCTTCGACCGCACCTGGTACGGGCGCGTGCTGGTCGAGCGGGTGGAGGGGTTTGCGAGCCGCGAGCAGTGGCTGCGCGCCTATGACGAGATCAACAACTTCGAGCGCTCGCTTACTGACGAGGGGATGATCCTGACGAAGATCTGGCTCCACATCTCGCTTGAGGAGCAGATGAAGCGGTTCAAGCGCCGCGAGCACGACCCGCTCAAGTCGTGGAAGCTGACCGACGAGGACTGGCGCAATCGGGAGCGGCGCGACGTCTACGAGGAGGCGGTCGAGGACATGGTCGCGCGCACCGACCAGCCGAACGCGCCCTGGTCGCTGATCGGCGCCGAATCGAAGCGCTTCGCCCGCGTCGCGGTGATCGAGACCGTGATCGAGGGGATCGAGCAGGGGATGCGCGCATGGGACATCGAGCCGCCACCGCCGCTGCCCGGGCCCGACTCGTGAGTCTCGCCGGCAACGGTGCCGCGGTGCGGTAGGGTCGCGGCGTGGCGGAGGATCACCATGCCGGGGTGGCGGAGCTCGGCGCTCAGGTCGAACGGCTGCACGAGCTGGTCGGAGTCCAGGTCGTCGACCGCACCGGGGCTGCGATCGCCGCCGCCACCGCCCAGGCCGAGGACGAGATCGGCCGCGAACGGGCGGCCGCCAGCCAACGTGAGGCCGCTGCGCGGGAGGCCGCCGAGGCCGAGGCCGGCCGCGCCCGCGCCGACGCCGGTGCCGCCCGCGAGGCGGTCACGGCGGAGGCGAGGCGCGTCCGCGAGACCGCTGAGGAGAAGCTGGCGGCGGCCCGCGAGCAGCTGCGGTCCAAGGCCGAGCAGAAGCTGAAGCTCGCGGCCGAGGAGATCAAGCGGCGCGCCGACCAGCGTGCGACGGCCCAGGTCGCCGAGGCTCGCGCGGCGGCGCTGCGCGAGGCGAGCGAGAAGGCGCGGGCCGAAGTCGCCGAGGAGCTCGCCGAGGCGGAGCGGCGGGTCGAGGCCGCCGACCGCAGGGTCGAGCTGGCGATTGAGCAGGCCGAGCGCAAGGCCGCGGTCGAGGCGGAGCTGAGGCTGAAAGCCGAGCACGCGCTGGGTCGAACCGAGCGGCGGCTGAACGGGCTCGTCGAGCGCCTCGCCCGCGAGGCCGAGCGGAGGGCTCGCAAGGAGGCGGAGGACCGCCTGCGCAGCCAGAGCGAGGAGTTCGAGCGCGAGGCCAAGCAGGCGGCCGATCAGGCGCGCAAGCGAGCCGATGAGGAAGCTCGGGCCGACCTCGACCGTCGCCTTGCCGAGGAGCGGGCCAAGGTGCGCGAGCAGGCCGAGGACCGTGCTCGCGACGAGGCCGAGCGGCGCCTGCGCGCGACCGAGGCCCGACTCGAGCGCGAGGCCGCCAAGCACGCCAGCTTCGCCGCCGAGGCGGCCCGGCGTGAGGTGCAGAACCGCCGCGCCGAGCTCGCCGAGCGCCTCCGCCGCGAGGCCGATGAGCAGGCCGAGGCGGCGGCCGATCAGGCGCGCCGGGCCGCGCTCAGCGGTTAGCGACGGCGGGCGCGAGGCCCGCCGTCGCCGACCATCTCCCGCTTAGGCCGGGATCTCGGCCTCGGTGTGGGCTTGGAGGACCTGCTCGCCCTCCTCGCCGGTGCGGATCCGGATCGCCTCCTCGACCGGGATCACGAACACCTTCCCGTCCCCGACATCGCCGGTCCGCGCGTGCTTGAGGATCGTCTCAACGACGAGGGGCTTGTCCTTGTCCTCGACCACGACCTCGATCTTGAGCTTCGGCCGCACGTTGACGGTCAAGCTCGATCCGCGGTAGGTCTCGACGATCCCCTTCTGGCGTCCCGAGCCCTTGACCTCGCCGATCGACAGGGAGGGAAACCCCTTGTCGAGCAGCTCGGTCCGGATCGGCTCGAACGCCTCGTGGCGAATGAATGCCTCGATCTTCTTCATCAGATCACCTCCCCTCAGGCCTCGGACGGCCGGTTGGCGCTCATCGCGGTGACCGCTGCCGGAGACGCCACCGGAGTGCCGGCGACGTGCGGCTCGCTCGGCGCGCCCGGGTACTCCTCCGGCGGGATGAACTGCTCCGGATAGCCGTACATCCCGTGCGAGGAGATGTCGAGCCCGGCCAGCTCCTCGTCCTCCGAGACACGGAGGCCGATCGTCTGCTTGATCGCGTAGAAGGCGACCAACGAGAGCCCGAGGACGACGACGAACGTCGCCGCGACCCCGACCGCCTGCACGCCGAGCTGGCCCAGCGCGGCGCCCAGTGGCGCATCCCCGAAGATCGCGTACCAGACCCCCGGGCTGGCGGTGTCGCCGATCAGGCGCTCGGTGCCGAAGACACCGACCGCCAGCGTGCCCCAGATCCCGGCCATCCCGTGCGCCGACAGGGCGCCGACCGGGTCATCGAGCCAGCGCTCGATCAGGAGCACGCTGTAGACGACCAGCACACCGGCGATCAGGCCGATGATCGGCGCCGCCCACTGCTCCACATAACCACAGGGCGCGGTGATCGCGACCAGGCCCGCGATCGCGCCGTTGCCGGCCATGCCGACATCGAGCGATCTCGTCTTCGCGTAGACGACGAGCAGCGCCCCGATCACCCCGGCCGCCGCGGCGAGCTGGGTGTTGAGCGCGACCTCGGCGAAGGCGACGTCGGTGGTGCCCAGGGTCGAGCCGGCGTTGAAGCCGTACCAACCGACCCAGAGGATCGCCACGCCGAGCCCGACCAGCGGCATCGAGTGGCCTGGAATCGCCCGCGGCCTGCCGTCGGTGCCGTACTTGCCGGCGCGAGCGCCGAGCAGCAGCAGCGCGGCCAGCGCCCCGGTTGCGCCGGTCAGGTGGACCACCGAGGAGCCCGCGAAGTCGAGCACCTCCTTGCCGCCGATGTCGTCGAGCAGGCCGTCGCCCGACCAGACCGCGTGCGCGATCAACGGGTAGATGACCGCCCCGAAGACCGCCGCGTAGATCACGTAGGCGCCGAATCTGATCCGCTCCAGGGTGGTGCCCCAGACGATCGCCAGCGAGACAGCGCAGAAAACGAGGCCGAACAGCATGTAGCCGATCTCGACGTTCCCGACCACGGTCCCGGCCACGTCCTGACCCGCGTGATAGAGGAAGCCGTCGTTTCCGAACAGCGAGTTGCCGGGCCCGTTGACGCCCTGGCCGACCGCCCACCAGGCGATCGTGACGATCCCGAGGTTGACCAGGACCTTCGCCACCCCGGCGCCGACGTTCTTGCCTCTCGAGAAGCCGATCTCGAGCAGTAGGAAGCCTGCCTGCATGAACAGTACGAGCGCCGTCGCGACCATGACCCAGGTCATGTCGAGCTCGGTCTTGACGGCTCCGACGCCGCCCTGCGCGAGCGCCGACCCCGGCACGACCAGGGCCAGCGCCAACACTGAGGTTACGGTGAGGCAGAGCCTCGTCTTCATCTGCTTGCCCTCCTTGCGCACCGAGCGACGCCCGGCAGTCGCGGGTTCCAGGAATTACGCTCGACGGTAGGTGCGGAGGGCCCCGAAGGCGTTATCCGGATGTCGAAACTTTGGCGTCGCCTACTTGTACGGGTGGTCGGAGTCGCCTGCGTTCAGGCGATAACCGCTTGCGAAGCGGCCTCGATCTCGAGCTCCGCGCCCTCCATCGCCAGCTCGAGCTCCGCTGCGACCCCGCCGAGCTCAGTCCAGGTGCCCTTCGCGGTGGCCGCGAACCGGTCGAGGAACTCGTCGGAGTGCAGCGGGTCGTGATGAAAGAGCAGCAGCCGTCGAGCCTCGACTCGGCGGGCGAAGGTGAGCGTGTCGGTGAGTCGCGAATGGCCCCAGCCGACGTGGTCGGGGTACTCGTCGTCGGTGTACTGGGAGTCGTGGATCAGCAGATCCGCGTCGCGGGCGAGGTCGAAGCCCGAGATCCACTCCGGATCGAGCCCGGCCAGCGGCGCCCCGAGAGCCGGCTCATGGTCGGGAATGTAGGCGAGGGTCGTCTCGCCGTCGCTGATCCGATAGCCGAGCGTCGGGCCGCGGTGGGTGACCGCCTCGGCACGGATCGTTGCCCCGCCGAGCTCCCACTGGCTCGCCGGCGTGTCACGAAACGAGACCGAGCAGGGGAGCTCGCGAACCTCGACCGGCGAGAGCGGGGCCGAGATGTAGCGCGCGACCCGGTCCTCGAGTGAGGCCTCCGGCGATGCGGGTCCCCAGATCGTGATCTCGGACTCGGCCCGGAAGCAGGGTGGGAAGAACATCAAGCCCTGGATGTGGTCGAGGTGCAGGTGCGTGAGCAGGATCTGGATTCGAGCGCGCTCCGAAAGCCCGAGCCCGAGCGTGCGGATGCCGGTGCCGGCGTCGAGGATCAGCTCTTCGCCTCCGGCGAGGCTCACCTGCACGCACGATGTGTTGCCCCCGTATCGGTTCATGTGCGGCCCGGGCGCGGGGACCGAGCCGCGCGCTCCCCAGACCTTGACCCGCATCAGCTCGCCCCGTTCTCCGCCAGCGGCCAGAAGAGGATCATCGCCCCCGATGAACCCTGCTCCGAAGCGACGATCGGGAACGCGCTCGCCTCGACCGACGCCCGCTCGCCCGCTCCGACCCCGATCCTGAACTTGCCGTGGGCGGGGCGGCCGCCGCGGATCGCCTTGGTGATCGCGAGCCGGTCAACCTCGATCGGCTCGTCGTCACGATCGAAGGGCCCGAAGGCGGCGCTCCACTGCTCGGCGGTCATCCGACCGGCGTCCTCGAACGAGCGCCCGAGCACCACCGCGGCCGCCTCGTTGTAGAAGACCAGCACCGCCTCGTGGTCGACGAGCAGGGCAGGGGTCGAGAGGCTGGTCAGCAGGTTGCGGGCCAGGATCAGCTCGAGCGGTTTCTGCTGCTGGGAGCTCGTCATCTCCGCTACGCCGATTCTCCCACCGATCGACGGATCGGGCGAGCAACGCCCGGCCTGCCGGCAGCCCGCGTGCGCTCGTCCCTCAAGCCGGCGGCTCGCGTCGCCGATACCGACACCGGTCATACCTCATAGCACGGCTACGCCGTCGGCGACCAGGTGATCGGCCGTGTCGGCGCGACGATCGCGCGCTGCACGCGCTCCCACGATCTCTCCTGCCGGCTCGGCGGCGACGAGTTCGCGCTCATCTTCCCCGAGACGGCTGCGCCCGGCGCCCTCGATGCGGTGAAGCGGATCCTGGTCGAGCTCGAGGAGCTCGAGGCCGGTGGAGTGCGGGGGCACACGGCCTCCGCCGGGGTCGCCGAGCTCGACCCGGGGCAGAGCACCGAAGCGCTGCTCGCCACCGCCGGCTCGGCACTCGAGCAGGCGCGGGCCGCCGGGGGCGGGCGGGCTCAGCTCTACTCGGCGCCCGGCGACGACGGCGAGCAGGTCTCGTCCGCGCACGGCGAGGTGATCGCGGCGCTCGCCTCGGCGCTCGGCGAGCGCGATCGCTACACCGGCGATCACTCCGAGTCAGTGGTCGACTTGGCGACCCGCATCGGGTCGGCCCTGGCGCTCGACGCCGAGCAGATCGGCCGGCTGCGAACGGCGGCCCTGCTTCACGACATCGGCAAGGTCGGGGTTCCCGACGAGATCCTGCACAAACCCGGACCGCTGACCGAGGCCGAGTGGGAGACCATGCGCCAGCACCCGGTGATCGGCGAGCGGATCATCCGCGCGATCCCGGGGCTGGGCTCGATCGCGCGCATCGTTCGCGCCGAGCACGAGCGCTGGGACGGGGACGGCTACCCCGACCGGCTGGTCGGCTCGCAGATCCCGGTCGAGGCGCGAATCATCCTCGCCTGCGACGCCTACCACGCGATGACCTCCGACCGTCCCTACCGCGCCGCGATGGAGCACGGCGAGGCGTTCACCGAACTCACCGACAACGCCGGCACGCAGTTCGACCCGCAGGTGGTCGAGGCGCTGGTGGGTTATCTCTACGGCCGCCGTCAGTCGGGCCTGGCGGCCGTCTGAGCTGGTCGCGTCCCGATCGCGACCGGGCCCGCTTAGCCCTCCAGCTTGCCGATCTTGAAGATCTTCGTGCCGCAGTCCGGGCACGTGCCCTGGATTGCCGGCCGACCGTTCTTCATCGTGACCTGCTGGGGATCCTTGATCTCGACCTTCTTGCGTTCCTTGACGCAGTAACCCTCAGGCATTGGCCTGCTCCTTTCAGGAGACGTTCGCGCGACCGTAGACCAGTCGTCGGACGCCCGCAGGCAGGCATCGTAGCGATTGCCACAAGCGCGCGTGCCTGACTAGGGCGCGGAGCCCCCCGAGCCGCCCCCGCTCGAGATCTCGCCTCGGAGCTCGTCGATGTCGTCCTGGACCACGGAGAGCTCGCTCTCGATGGTGCGCTGGCCGGCCGCGATCGTGTTCACCCGGCCCTCGAGCGCGTCGAGGCGGTCGGTGAGCGTCGCCAGGTCCTCCTCGGTCGCCTCCGACGCCTGTTCCTGCACGATCTCCACCTGGTCGCGCAGGGCGCGAACCTCGTCCTTGGTCGCGCTCTCGTCCTTGGCGCTGAGCGCCAGCACAACGCCGACGATCCCGGCGGCGAGGCCGAGCACGACCGCGGCCGCGCCGGCGTAGCTGCGCACGCCGAGCTTCCGGTCGAGCGTCGCGACCCAGGAGCGCAGCCCCTCGACCCGCTCCTCGAGCGGCTGCGCGGCCGCCGCCTGCGAGCCGGTGGTCGGCCGCGCGCCTGCGTCCGGCCGCGGAGTGGCCGGCTTCGCCGGCTCGGGCTTCTGGTCTCCGGCCTCCATCGCCGCCAGATCCTACGAGGGCGGCAACGGTTGGACGACCCCGCCCCCGTCGGGCTCGAGCGAGCGCCCCGCGCCCGCCCAGGCGACGATCCCTCCGGCCAGGTTGTAGGCGTCATAGCCCGCCTCGCGAAACGCCTGCGCGGCCATCCCGGAGCGGTCGCCGGTGCGGCAGTAGAAGAGCACCGGCCGCTCGCGGGAGATCGAGTCGGCGGCGGCGCTGAGCTCGTTCATCTCGACGTTTCGCGCCCCTGCCAGATGGCCGCCCTCGTATTCGTACGGCCGCCGAACGTCGATCAGCTCGGCGCCGGATTCGATCAGCTCGGCGGCCTGCGCCGGCTCGAGCTCGGCCCCGGTCGCGCTCTCGTCGCTCACCGGTCGATTATCGATGACAGCCCGGCCGAGCGCGGCTTCCCCAGCAAATAGGCAGTTTATGAGCGCTTGCTTGCAATCCGCTGATCCAATGCCTACACTGCCCCGACTTGGGAGGCAGTCAGCTCGCCACGGACTTGGCGGGACGCATTCAACGAGGAGATCTCTGATGACGAAGCCGAAGCTCACAATCCTGTCGGCAGCCGGGGCGGCGATCACGGCTCTTGCGGTCCTGTCGGTCGGCCCCGTGACCGCGGCCCCGGCGCCTTTGCCGAGCAATCAGGCGCGCGCCGTGCAGCTGCAGGCCGGCCAGCAGGCTGTCGTCGGCTCGACCCGCAATCTGATCGAGGCTCGCTTCGCGGCGCTCGAGGCGGCGGTCAGCGCGGCGAACGAGAAGGCGGCGGTGAGAAGCGCGAGGGCTGCCCTCGCCGGCCAGGCGACGCTGGTCGATGCCGTGACCCAGCGAACGATGAGCGAGCTGCTGCAGATGCTTCGGCTTCCGGTCACGCCATCGCTGCGCGCCCAGCACGTGGCGAACGAGCGGCGTGCCGTACAGCTTCAGGCCACCCAGGAGGCGGTCGTGCGATCGACGCACGCTGCGATCCAGGCCCGGCTGCCGGCGCTCAAGGGCGTCCTGAGCGCCGACAGCGAGAAGGCGGCGGTCGAGGTCGTCCGCAGGGCCCTGCACGCGCAGGCGAAGCTCGTCCACGTGACGACCCAGCGGACGATGACCGAGCTGCTGCAGATGCTCCGGCGGTCGATCAACCAGCTCTCGCGCTAGGACGGAGGGGCGCGCATCAATACCATCTGCGCCCCCGCACCCCAATCCGAAGGAGCCTCGAGAGAAGATGCCGGAAGCAGTGATCGTCGATGCCGCCCGGACCCCGATCGGTCGGGCGTTCAAGGGCTCGCTGGCCCAGCTGCGGCCGGAGGAGACCGCCGCCCACGTGGTCGACGAGCTGATCGAGCGCAATCCCGAGTTGCCGGCGGAGCTGATCGAGGACGTCCTCTGCGGGTGCGGGATGCCCCAGGGCCTGCAGGCGTTCAACGTCGCCCGGATCATCGCCCTGCTCTCCGAGCAGCTCCCGCAGACGGTCACCGGGACGACGATCTCGCGCTACTGCGCCTCCTCGCTCGATGCGATCCGCCACGCCGCGAACGCGATCAAGGCCGGCGAGGGCGATGCCTACGTCGCCGCGGGGGTCGAGTTCGTGAGCCGGTTCAACGAGCGCACCGAGCCGGCCGGGGTCGCCGACCGCAACCCGAACCTGATCGGGGAGAACGGCCAGCCCAACGCCTACATCGACATGGGGATCACCGCGGTCAACGTTGCCAAGCACTACGAGGTCAGCCGTGCGGAGATGGACAAGTATGCGCAGCGCTCGCAGGAGCTCGCGGTCGCCTCCCAGGAGGACGGCTTCTTCGACCGCGAGATCGTGCCCGTGACCGACCAGGAGGGCAACGAGGTGAGCCGCGACGACGGGCCGCGGGCGTCCTCGACCCTGGAGAAGCTCGCCGAGCTCGACGAGGCCTTTGAGGGCGGCGGCGGGGTAACCGCCGGCAACTCGTGCCCGCTCAACGACGGCGCCGCGGCGGTGCTGGTGATGTCGGACACCAAGGCGGCCGAGCTGGGAATGACGCCGAAGGCACGGTTGGTCAGCGCGGCGACCTGGGGCAACGAGCCCGAGTACATGGGCGTCGCCCCGATCGGGGCGATCGGCAAGGTGCTCGAGCGGACCGGGATGAAGATGTCGGACATCGACGTGGTCGAGCTCAACGAGGCCTTCGCGGCCCAGGTGATCCCGATCATGGCCGAGTGCGAGATCCCGCTCGAGAAGCTCAACACCCACGGCGGCGCGATCGCGCTCGGGCATCCGTTCGGGATGACCGGCGCCCGGATCATGACCACGCTGCTCAACGTGATGGAGACCGACGATCACGCGGTCGGCTTGGAGACGATGTGCGTCGCCGGCGGCCAGGGCGAGGCGATGGTCGTCGAGCGGTTGAGCTAGCCGGCCGCCCGCCGGCGGGCCGGCCACGGAGACTCCGGGCGGCCTGAGCCATGGACCTGATCCCGACCCTGCTCAGCTCGGGGTGGGCCTCGGGAGTGAACTCCTACCTGACCGTGCTCGTGCTCGGGCTCGGCGGCCGGGCCGGCGTCGCCGAGGTGCCCGAGCAGCTCACCCAGACGCCGGTGCTCGCCGTCGCCGCGGTGATGTTCGCGGTCGAGTTCGTGACCGACAAGATCCCCTACGTCGACAACACCTGGGACGCGATCTCGACCCTGATCCGCCCGGTGATCGGCGGCGTGATCGGAGTCGAGTACGCGCAGCTCGACGGCCTCGGGACGGTTGACGAGGCGCTCGCGGGCGGTGGCACCGGAGCCGTGGCGCTCACCAGCCATGCGGTCAAGGCCGGGCTGCGGCTCGGGATCAACGCCTCGCCCGAGCCGGTCTCGAACATCGTCGCGAGCCTGACCGAGGACGGGCTGGTCGCTGTGGTGGCGGGGTTCTCGCTCGAGAACCCGGAGATCGCCGCCGCGATCGCGGTCCTGCTTTTGGTCGCCGGGGTCACGGTCGTGATCCTGATCTGGACCCGGATCAGGCGAGCGCTGGCGGCGATGCGGGCGCGCCGGCGGTCGCCGCCGTGAGCCGCATCGCCAGCGCGCTCAGTCCTCGAACAGCGCGTAGCCGTACTCGCCGCGCCTGTAGGCGAGCTTCGCGATCGCCGAGAGCCGCTCGTCGTCGTTGTCCTCGACCTGGGCGAGGTCCGAGCGCACCCGCTCGGCCGCGCGGGCGCAGAAGGTGTCGGCGATGTAGCGCTCCTGGCCGGAGGGCTCGACCCCCTGGTCGGCGAAGATCGAGCTCACCCGGGAGAGCACGGCAACCTGGCCGAAGATGTCCGAGACCGCGTTCGAGAGCCGCTTCTGCTGGAACTGGCGCTCGATGATGCCGCCCTTGTGCTCCCGCAACAGCGACTCGGTCACCGCGCGCAGCTCGTTGACCTGGTCCGAGACCGCGTTGGCGTGGGCCTCGAGCTCGGGGTGGGCGAGGCTGATCCGCTCGGGAGCGACCTGGCTGCGGATCCGCCCGCCGACGTAGTCGACCAGGAGCCCGATCGAGCCGATCGGGTCGCCGAGCCCGATCTCGCCCAGACCGGCGAGCTTCTCGCCGGCGGGCTTGATCCCCGAGAGGGCGATGAAGGCGCGCATGACGTCGTTGGCGCCCTCGAAGATCGGGAAGATCCGAATGTCGCGAAGGATCTTCTCGTAGGGCTCGGTCCTCATGTAGCCCTCGCCGCCGCGCAGCTGCATCGCCCGGTTGGCGGCGTACCAGAGGAACTCCGTCCCCGAGACCTTGCAGATCGCCGACTCGAGCGAGTAGTCCTCGACCCCGCGATCGACCAAGCCGCAGGTCAGGTAGCACATCGCCTCGAGCCCGAAAAGGTGGGAGACCATCCAGCCGATCTTGTCCTGGACGAGCTCGAACTCGGCCAGCGGGCGGTCGAACTGGCGCCGCTGCTTGACGTGGTCGATCGCCAGGTCGAGCAGCTTCTTCGCCGCCCCGACGGACCCGGTGCCGAGCCCGATCCGCCCGTTGTTGAGCACCTGCATCGCGATCCGGAAGCCCTCGCCGGGCTCGCCGAGCACGTTCTCGGCCGGGACCGTGACGTCGTTGAAGTAGAGCCGGCGCAGGTCGTTGCCGCGCAGCCCCATCGTGTCGTAGCGCTCGCCGACCTCGAACCCCTTCATCCCGCGCTCGAGGATGAGGGCGACGTGGCGGTCCTTGCCGTCGACCTCGCAGCGGGCGAAGGCGGTGAACACGTCGCCCTTGGAGCCGTTGCCGATGTAGCGCTTCTCGCCGTTCAGCACCCATGAGCCGTCCGGCTGGCGGACCGCACGCGAACGAATCTCGTAGGCATCCGAGCCGGCCTCGGGCTCGGTGAGCGCGAAGCCGGCCAGCTTCCGCCCCGCGGCGAGATCGGGCAGGAAGCGCTCCTTCTGCGCGTCGGAGCCAAACATGTGGATTCCCTTGAACCCGATCGATTGGTGGACGCCGAGGATGATCGACAGCGTCGCGTCGATCTGGGCGAAGGTCTCGAAGACCCGCGCGTAGCCGGTCTGCGAGAGCCCCTGGCCGCCGTAGCGCTCGTCGACGTAGAGGCCGCAGAGGCCCGCCTCTCCGAGCTCGCGGATCACGTCGTCGCCGATCCAGCGCTTCTCCTCGACCTCGCGGTGGTCGATCCGCGAGCCGATCTCGCGGGCGGCGGCGTTCAGGGCGACGATCCGCTGCTGCTCGCCCGGGTCCGGCGCCGGCCACGGGAAGACGAGCTCGTCGTGGATCTCGCCGAGAAAGAGGGACTTCGCGAACGACGAGGCCTGGCGCTCGGGCCTGTCCTCGCTCTGCGGCTCGGTGGTGGCCTCCACGCTGGCCACCCTACCCGCCACGAGGCTCGGCTAAGCCGCCGCGAAGACCGGCCTCAGCCGGCGACCCAGCGCTTCGCCTCCTCGAGCCCGTCGAGGCCGCGGACCATGATCTCGCCCGGAGTCAGCCAAGCGAACATGTGCACGGCCTTGGTTATCCAGTCGACGTCGGTGACCAGCGCCGTGCGCTTCCACGCGTGCGGATGGCCGATGCCGAGCGTGATCCCCGCCTTCGTGTCCTCGATCAGGGCTCCGGGCTCGAACTCCTCGAAGCCCGGCCCAACCGCAAACACCAGCCGCACCGCTCCAGCCTCCGCCGCCGAGCGCATCGCCGGCAGCAGCAGCTCGCGATACTCGTCGCGGGTCACGCGCCCGGTGGTCCGAAACCCGATCGTCCCCGCCGGCATGTCCTCGAGTCGCTCGATCATCAGCGCCGCCCGCACCCTAACGACGCACCGCGCCACGGACCGTCGTTAGCATCGAAGCCCGATGAGCACCACCACCCCCGCCACCTCGATCGACGGGCTGACCGACGAGCAACGCGACTTCCGGTCGGCGATCGCCGACTTCTGCGAGCGCGAGGCCGGGAGTCGCGAGCAGCGCGAGCGCCTCACCGAGGGCTACACCGAGCTCCACAACCAGGAGCTCTACGAGAAGCTCGCCGAGCTCGGCTGGCTCGGCGTCTCGATCGACGACGCCTACGGGGGGTCGGGCGGAGGCATGGTCGACGCCTGCATCTTCCTCGAGGAGACGATGCGCGGCCTGTTGCCGATCGCCGGCTATGGCGTCAGCCTGATCGTCGCCGGCGCCTACGGGCGCTTCGGCACCGACGAGCAGAAGCGGGAAATGCTCGGCGGGATCGCGGCGGGCAGGGTGGAGGCGATCGCGATGTCCGAGCCCGAGGCGGGCTCGGACGTCGGCAACCTCTCCTGCCGCGCCGACCGCCCCGATGGTGAGCGAGGCGAGTTCGTGCTCAACGGGCAGAAGACCTGGATCTCAGCCGCCCACCTCGCCGACCACATCCTCGTCATCGCCCGCTCCGACCCCTCGGGCTCCAAGCACGACGGGCTCTCGATGATCTCGGTCCCGACCGACGCCGAGGGGATCGAGATCCGCGGGATCGAGACGATGGGCGGTCGCGAGGTCAACGACGTCTTTCTGACCGACTGCCACGTGCCCGCGGAGCGGGTGCTGGGCGAGGTGGACGGCGGCTGGACGCAGCTGATGGCGGGACTCAACGTCGAGCGACTGATCCTCGCCGCGAACGCGCTCGGGATCGCCCGCCGCGCCTTCGACGACCTGCTCGCCTACATCAAGGAGCGGCGGCAGTTCGGGCGCCCGATCGGCTCCTTTCAGGCGATCAAGCACCGGGTCGCCGACCTCGCGACCGAGCTCGAGTGCGCCCGGCTGCTCGTCTACGACGTCGCTCGCAGGGTTGACGCGGCCCCGGAGCAGATGCTTCCGCGGCAGGCCTCGATGGCGAAGCTGAAGGCGACCGAAGTGGCGAAGAAGACGGCGCTCGAGGGGATGCAGATGATGGGCGGCTACGGCTACGCGACCGAATACGACATGGAGCGTCACGTGCGCGCGTCGCTGGTGATGTCGATCTACGGCGGCACGAACGAGATCCAGCGCGAGATCGTCTCCAAGACCTACGGACTCTAGGCCCCGATCAGCCGACTCGCAGGTATTGGGTGGCCAGAATGACCGCCTCAGCGCTATTGGCTACTCCGACGGCCCGGCGGCCTCGAGGGCCTCGTCAGGATCAACGTACTCGCGAATCCGAACCACCTTGCCGTCCGCGAAATCCACCAACCACGCGATCGGCGACTCGGTCTCAACGCCGCTCTCCTTGCCCCGTCCCCGCAGATGGCCGAGCGCGACGACCCGCTCGCCAAGGTCCCGGATCTCCAAGGGCTCGGCCCGGATCTCGGCGAAAGCCTCCTCCAGCTCTCTGATCCCTTGGCGGGCCCCCTCGTGACCCCTGTAGACAGCGGCTTCCCCGCCGAGCAGCACCGGCAGCAAGGGGCGCCACTCGATCTGGGGGTGGAGTTCCTCCAGCAGCGCTTCGACGTCTCGGCGGTTGTAGGCGTCAGCCCCGCGCTTGAAGACTTCGACGTTCTCCTGCGACATCGCCCGCGCAGTATTTCGCTCTGGCCGTGACCTAGCCGAGCAGCGGCTCGAGCCGCTCGGCGATCAGGCGCGCGAGCGGGAGCGAGGAAGTGGCCGCCGGGGAGGGCGCGTTGCGCACGTAGAGCGTGCACTCGGTCTGCGAGACGACGAAGTCGTCGACCAGCGAGCCGTCGCGGGCGACCGCCTGGGCCCGGATCCCGGCCGGCCCGGCGACAAAGTCGTCGGCGCGCAGCGCGGGGACGAAGCGGCGCGCCTCGGCGACGAAGGCGCGCTTCGACGACGCCCGCCGCAGCTCGGTCAGGCCGGTGCGCCAGTGGCGGCCGGCCAGCCGCCAGGTCCCGGGCCAGGCGAGCGTGTCGCGCAGGTCGTTACCGCGGATGCGGGCGAGGCGGTAGGCGTCGCGGGCGCCGACCAGCAGCGCCGAGGGTCCGAGCAGCACCGTCCCGTTCGGACCGCGCGTCAGATGGGCGCCGAGGAAGGGCAGGTCGGGATCGGGAACCGGGTAGATGTTCGCTCGGATGAGCTCGGCGCGGTCCGCCCGCAGCCTCAGATACGCGCCCCGGAAAGGGACGATCCGCGGTTCGGGGGGCGCTCCGGCGGCGATCGCCAGCCGATCGGACCAAGCCCCGGCGCAGACCGCGACCGCCCGGGCCCGCGTCGTCCCGCCCCGATGGGTGACCGTGGCGCCGCGGTCGTGCTCGGCGATCGATTCGACGGCGCAGGCGGTCGTCACCGTGCCGCCGGTCCGGGTCACGTCGTCCGCGTAGGCGGCGGCGACCTCGGCGAAATCGACCACCCCGGTCGCGGGCGAGTGCAGGCCGGCGATCCCGGTCACGTGCGGCTCGACCTCCCCGAGCTCGGAGGCCGCCAGCCGGCGCAGGCCCGGGACGCCGTTCGCGGCCCCGCGGCGCTCGAGCTCGTCGAGCCGGGTGATCTCGGGCTCGCGGGTGGCGACAATCAGCTTGCCGGTCCGGCGCGCCGGGATCCCGCGCTCGTCGCAATACGAGTAGAGCTCGGCGGCGCCGGCGACGCAGAGTCGCGCCTTGAGCGAGCTGGGGGCGTAGTAGATCCCGGCGTGGATGACGCCGCTCGAGTGGCTCGTCTGGTGGGCGCCGATCACCGGCTCGCGGTCGAGCACCGCGACCGCGAGGCCGTCGTGGCGAAGCGCCATCTCGCGTGCGACAGCGAGCCCGACGATCCCCGCTCCGACGACGACGAGATCGGCTTCACGCGGCGGCTCGGGCACGGCTGCGAGACTAGATCAGTGACCCGAGCGATCCGGCCATGTCGCTGGCGCTGAAGCCGCCGATCAAGCCCCAGCTCGCGCTCTCGCGCAAGCAGCTCCCCCGCGACGAGGGTTGGGCCTACGAGCCCAAGTACGACGGCTTTCGCGCCCTCGCCTTCGTCGACGGCGAGAAGCTGTTCCTGCAATCGCGGACCGGCAGGCCGCTGGCCCGCTACTTCCCCGAGCTCGAGTTCCCGGCCGGCGCCTACGTGCTCGACGGCGAGCTCGTGATCCTCGACGACGATGGCCGTGAGGTCTTCGACGCGCTTCAGAACCGCCTCCACCCGGCCGAGTCGCGGGTGAGGATGCTCGCCGAGCAGACACCGGCGCTGTTTCGCGCCTTCGACCTGCTCGCGGTCGGCAGGCAGAAGGCGCTCGAGAACCCGTTCGAGCAGCGCCGCGCCGCGCTCGAGCAGCTGTTCGCCGAGTTCTCCGACCCGGGCTCGGTCGAGCTCACGCCGCTGGTCGGCGACCCGGCCGAGGCCGAGCCGTGGCTCGCCGACGGCGAGGGGGTGATCGCAAAGCGGCTCGACTCCCCCTACCTGCAGGGCGAGCGCAAGGCGATGGTCAAGGTGAAGCGCCTGCGGACGATCGACGCCGTGGTGGCGGGGTGGCGGCCCGGCAAGGAGGAGGGCACGGTCGGCTCGCTGATCCTCGGCCTCTACGGCGCGGACGGCGAGCTGCGCGTCGTCGGCCACACCTCTGGCCTGAAGGCGGCCGAGAAGCGTGAGCTGGTCACCACCCTGGCCCCTTACGAGACCGGCGAGCGCGGCTCGGCCGAGCCGAGCCGCTGGTCGGCCGACCGCGACCTCGAGTGGGTCGACCTGCGCCCCGAGCTCGTGGTCGAGGTCAGCTTCGACCACGTCAGCGCCGGCCGGATCCGCCACGGCTCGAAGATCCAGCGCTGGCGCGACGACAAGGACCCGAGGGAGTGCCTGCTCGAGCAGCTCGACGCGTAGGCCGGAGGCGGGCGCCGGACTACGGCGCGGACCTCCACTGCGCGCGCCACTCGGGCGCCTCCCAGCCCTCGGCGACGTAGATCGTCTCGCGGGCGATCTTGTCGTCGCGAAGCTCGAGGATGCTCACCCCGAAGCTCGCCGCGCCCTCGTCGTAGCTGATCGAGATCTCCGCGATCCAGAGATCGTCCTGTCCTCTGATTTCGCGGAACTCGACCGTCGTCGACGCGGGGTAGTTGCTGCGCCAGTCGCGGAGGTTCTCGACCCCGACGAAGCGCTCGCCCGACTGCGGAAACTCGAGCACGGCGTCGTCGTGGTACATCGCGTGCGCGAAGTCGGGATCGCTGCCGGCGTGCTCGAAGTGCTGTTCGAGCATCGCCCTGAGCGTCGCCGCATCCATCTCTTCAATGGTGCCCGATCGCCCGGGGATCAGGCCTTCTTCTCCCTGCTCGGTTGCACCCGCTTCGGCTCGCCCTCCTGCTTGCGGAAGTGCGGTGGCCAGGGGGCGTCGCCGAGCCCCTCGGCCTCGTCGCGATCTGCGAGCTCGAGCAGCGAGTCGAGCGAGTGGGCGACGTCGTCGATCGTCGCCGCCGGGTCGCCGCGCTCGGCGAGTCGGGCCGGCACCGTGTCGAGCCGCAGCTCGGCGGGGTCGGCGTCGCCGATCTCGTCCCATTCGAGCGGGGTCGAGACGCGGGCGTCGACGACCGGGCGGACCGAGTAGGCCGAGGCCACGGTCCGGTCGCGGGCGTTCTGGTTGTAGTCGACGAACACCCCGTGGCGCTCCTCCTTCCACCACTTCGAGGTCGCCAGCGTCGGCGCCCGGCGCTCGACCTCGCGCGCCAGGGCGAGCGCCGCCCGGCGAACCTCGGTGAAGCTCCACTGCGGCTCGACCCGGACGTTGACGTGGATCCCGCGCGATCCCGACGTCTTCGGAAAGCCGAGCAGGCGATGGTCAGAGAGCACCTCGCGGACCACACCGGCGGCCTCGCGCACCTCGGCGAAGCCGACCTCGGGGGTCGGATCGAGGTCGACGCGCAGCTCGTCGGGATGGTCGAGGTCGGCTCGGCGCGCCGGCCAGGGGTTGAAGTCGATCACCCCGAGGTTGACCGCCCAGACCAGGTGCGCCGCGTCGTTGGCGCAGAGCTCGGTCGCGCTGCGACCGCTCGGGAAGCGGACCGTCGCCGTCTCGAGCCAGTCGGGCGCGGTCTTGGGGACGCGCTTCTGAAAGAAGAACTCGCCGGCCGCCCCGTCGACGAAGCGTTTCATCGTCGTCGGCCGTTCGCGCAGGTGCAGGCAGGCCGCTTCGGCGACGCCGACGTAGTACTCGGCCAGGTCGCGCTTCGTCCACCCCGGCTCGGGGAAGAACACCTTGCCCGGGCTCGAGAGCCTGACCTCCCGGCCCGCCGCCTCGATCGCGATAGCTTCTTTCGCCATGGCGCTCGAAACGATGACCTATGAGCGCGACGGGCGGATCGCGCGAATCACCCTCGACCGCCCGGAGCGCGGGAACGGGATCACGCTCGAGACGCCGGGCGAGCTCGCTGCCTGCGTCGAGCGCGCCAACCTCGACCCCGAGGTGCACGTGATCGCGCTCGCCGGCAACGGCTCCGGCTTCTGCGGCGGCTACGACCTCGTCGAGTCTGCGGAGCAGACCACCTCCTCAGAACAAATGCCCGACACGTCCTCCGCTTCGCGTCCGGGCGTCTCGGGGTCGGCGGCGGGACGGGGATCTCCGCTCGACCCGGCGACGATCGCCGCCAACCACGACCCGGGCGCGGTCTGGGACCCGGTGGTCGACTACCAGATGATGTCGCGCAACGTGCGCGGGTTCATGTCGCTCTTCCATTCGGAAAAGCCGGTGATCTGCAAGGTGCACGGCTACTGCGTCGCCGGCGGCACCGACATGGCGCTCTGCTCGGACCTGCTCGTGGTCGAGGACGAGGCGAAGATCGGCTACCCGCCGGCGCGGGTCTGGGGCGTGCCGACAACCGCCCTCTGGGCGCACCGGATCGGCGCCGGCCGCGCCAAGCGCCTGCTGCTGACCGGCGACTCGATCTCCGGCGCCGAGGCGCTCGAGTGGGGCCTGGCGACCGAGGCGGCGCCGGCGGAGCAGCTCGACGCCCGCTTCGAGGCGCTCTGCGGGCGGGTCGCGCTGCTGCCCGTCAACCAGCTCGTCATGCACAAGCTGCTCGTCAACCAGGCCGTCGCGTCGAGCGGCCTGCAGGCGACCCAGGTCCTGGGCACCTTCTTCGACGGCATCGCCCGCCACACCCCGGAGGGATTCGCGTGGGCCCGGCGCGCGGCCGAGGCCGGGTTCAAGCGCGCGGTTCGAGAGCGCGACGAGCCGTTCGACGACTTCGGGCTGCGATCAGGCTGAGCGCGAAGGCGATCCCCGCCGCGTCGACCAGCACGTCGAGCGGATCGGAGTCGCGGCCTTCGACGAAGCTCTGGTGATACTCGTCGCTGATCGCGTAGGCGAGCGAGATCGCCGCCGCCGCGGCGAGCGCGCGCCGACCCAGCGACGGCGCCAGGGTCCACGACCAGGCGGCGGCGAGCAGCGCGAACTGGACGAAGTGGGCGAGCACCCGAGTCCAGCCCGGCAGCTCGGGCGCCACCGCCGGCTGCGCGGAGAGGTAGAAGATCGCGGCCATCAACGCCACCGGCACGGCGGCGCGCCCGATGATCTCGGTCACGGCACCCGATGGACCTCGAACAGGTTCGTCCCCAGCTCCTGGCTCGGGAGGCCGGCGGTGACCGCGATCAGCTCGCCGGACTGCGCGACCCCGGTCTGCTTGGCGAGCCGGGCGCAGTCGTCGAGCAACGCGGTCAGCCCCACCCAATCGTCGGCGATCGCGCAGCGAACCCCGAACAGGAGGTTGAGGCGTCGCACCGTCGGCAGCCGCGGCGAGATCGCCAGCACCGGCACCCTGGGGCGATGAGCGGAGACGAGACGCGCGGTGCGGCCGCTGCGAGTCGGGACCACGATCGCCGCCAGGTCCCCGATCGTGTAGGTGGAGGCGACCGCGGCGCGGGCGACCGAGTTGGCGACGTCGGCGGAGTCGGCGAGCACGCGATGAAAGACCCAGTCGCCGTAGGGCAGGTCGGGCTCGGTCTCGCGCGCGATCCGGTCCATCACCCGCACCGCCTCGACCGGGTACTGACCGACGGCGGTCTCCTCGGAGAGCATCACCGCGTCGGTGCCCTGGTAGATCGCGCCGGCGACGTCGGATACCTCGGCCCGGGTCGGACGCGGTGAGCCGACCATCGAGGCGAGCATCTGGGTCGCGGTGATCGAGGGCCGGGAGAAGCGCCCGGCCAGCGCCAGCAGCCGGCGCTGCAGCTTTGGCACCTGCTCGATCGGCAGCTCGATCCCGAGGTCGCCGCGGGCGATCATCACCCCCGCGGTCACCGCCTTGATGATCTCCTCGGCGTGGTTGGCCGCCTCGGGTTTCTCGATCTTGACGATCACCGGGATGTCGGCGCCGGCGGTCCGCACCCGCCGCTCGACCGCCGCGACGTCCTCGGCGCGGCGCACGAAAGAGATCGCCAGCAGGTCGATCTCCTGCTCGATCGCGAAGTCGACCCATTCGAGGTCGGTGCGCCCGGCGGCGGGGAGGCGAACGGCGGCGCCGGGCAGGTTGACGCCCTGATGCGAGGCGACCCGGCCCCCGACCTCGACCGTGCAGCGCACCTGGTCGACCCCGCACTCGAGCACCCGGAGCCGGATCCGGCCGTCCGCGATGTAGATCTCGCCCCCGGGCGAGACCGCCGAGGGGAGGGCGTCGTAGGAGACCGAGAGTCGCTCGGGGGTCCCGAGCACGTCGTCGGTCGTGAGTGTGATCTCGCTCCCGGGCCGCAACCCGACGATTCCGCCCTCGACCTCGTCGAGGCGCAGCTTCGGCCCCGGCAGGTCGCCGAGGATCCCGACCTCCTTCCCCACCTGTTCGGCCGCGGCCCGGGCCATGGCGACGTTCTCCGCGTGGTCGGTGCGGGTGCCGTGCGAGAAGTTGAACCGGAACACGTCGACCCCGGCCTCGATCAGCTCGACCATGGTCGCGGTGCTGCGGGTGGCGGGCCCGATCGTGGCGACGATCTTGGTTCGGCGGTGGCCGCTCACGGCAGGGTCTCCGTCGGCGCTGTCGCGGTTGGCGCCTCGTCGACGGGCTCGAACTCGCCGGTCTTCGGCGTGTGCGTCGGCGCCGGGCCGCCCTCGTCGAGCTGCTCGCCCTCGGCGAGCTCGAGCCGCTGCACGTAGGGGAGGCGCCAGGCGACGCCGGCGAGCCCGAGCCCGAGCGCGACGAACGCCAGCGCCAGGAACCACTGCCCGCCGGAGAGCAGCTCGAGCTCGAAGAACTCGCGCACCGGCTCCGCGGCGAGGATCAGGGCGAAGATCGCCCCCAGACCGGCGACCAGGGCGAGCATGTAGCTCTGCACCGTGATGTGCTCGCGGCCGGGGCCGCGCTCGAGCAGGACGATGAAGCAGAGCCCGAGCACGATCAGGGTGGTAGTCGCGGCAGTGCGGCCCTCGTTCAGGGTCCCGGCGAAGACCCCGTCGACGAAGAAGAACGAGAGCAGCGAAGCGATCCCCATCGCAATCCCGGCCGGGACCGCGAACGCCGCCAGCGCCCGCAGCAGCCGACCGCGGTAGAGCGGCCCTTCGCTGGGCGCGAGCGCGAGCACGAAGGAGGGCACGCCGATGGTCAGAAAGGCGGCGACGGTGAGCTGACGGGGGAGGAAGGGGAAGGCGAAGCCGAAGATCGCCGTCAACGTGATCAGGAAGCCGGCGTAGACCGACTTGGTCAGGTAGAGCCGGCCGAGGCGGTGGATGTTGCGGGCGATCCGCCGCCCCTCGGCGACCGCGCGGGGCAGCATCGAGAACTGGTCGCGGAGCAGGACGATGTCGGCGATCCCCTTGTTGATCTGGCTCCCGGAGCCCATCGCGACCGCGAGCCGCGCGCGCTTGAGCGCCGGGACGTCGTTGACGCCGTCCCCGATCATCGCCACGAATCGCCCGCCCTCGGCCAGCGCCCCGATCAGCGCCTGCTTCTGGTCGGGCGTGATCCGACAGAAGACGGTGTTGCGCTCGGCCGCCTCGCCGAGGCCGGCCTTGTCGTCGGGCAGCTCCGAGCCCTCGATCACGCCGGCCTCCCGAGGCACGCCGACGGCTTGGGCGACCGCGGTCACGGTCTCGCGGGCGTCGCCGGAGATCAGCTTCAGGTCGACCTGCTGGGAGCGCATGAACTCGATCGTCTCGATTGCGTCGGGGCGCAGAGTCTCCTCGAGCACCACCAGCGCGGTGGGCTCGAGTGGCGGCGGGCCCTCCGAGGCCGGGTCGGAGGGCAGTGGCGCGCCGGTGCGGGCGAAGGCGACCACCCGGCGTCCCGCCGCCGTGTGCTCGGCGAGCGCGTGCTCGAGCGCCCCCGGCAGGGTCAGGCGGCCTGTGTCGATCAGCACGTCGGGAGCGCCGAGTACGTAGCTGGCCCCGTTCAGGGTCAACCCGCTCCACTTCCAGGCGGAGGAGAACGGGACCTCGGCGCTGACCGTCGCGGCCCTCGCCGGGTAGCGCTCGGCGATCGTCTCCAGGGTCCGGTTGCGCTCTCCAGCCGACGCGGCGAAGGTCGCCAGCGCGCGCTCGGCCGCCGCCGGGCCGTCGGGGTCGGCGACCTCGACCTTGACCAGCTCGAGGCTGCCGTCGGTCAGGGTGCCGGTCTTGTCGACGCAGATCGTGTCGACCGCGGCGAGCGCCTCGGTCGCGGCCATCTGCTGGACCAGCGTGTGCTGACGTGCGAGCCGCACCGCGGCGACCGCCAGGGTGACGCTCATCAGCAGCACCAGCCCCTCGGGGATCAGGGTGACCAGGCCCGCGGTCGCCTCCTGGGCCGCCTCGCGAAAGGCCTTGTCGTGGAGGCTGAAGCCGAGCAGGGTGATGGCGGCGATCGGCGCCAGGGCGATCGTCGTCACCTTCAGCACCTGGTTGACCTCGAGCTGAAGCGGTGAGGGCGGGTGGCGGAACTCGCGGGCCTTGCCGGCGATCTTCTCCGCGTAGCTGTCCTCGCGCACCGCGTCGACCTCGTACTGCCCCGATCCCGAGAGCCCGAATGAGCCCGAGAGCATCCGCTCGCCGGGCCGCTTGCGAATCCCGTCCGACTCGCCGGTGAGCAGCGACTCGTCGACCGTCAGTCCACGGGAGTCGACCACCGGCCCGTCGGCGACCACCTGGTCGCCCGGCTCGACCCGGATCAGGTCACCGGGGACGATCTCGTCGGCGTGCAGCTCGATCAGCCGCCCGTCGCGGACCACCTTCGCCCGCGGCGCGACCAGCAGCGCGAGGCGGTCGAGCGTCTCCTTCGCTTTCAGCTCCTGGCGGATCCCGATCGCCGAGTTGACGATCGCGATCAGGCCGAAAATCGCGTCGGCCCAGAGCCCGAGCGAGAGGATGAGGATGAAGAAGCCACCGATGATCGCGTTGAACAGCGTCAGCGTGTTGGCGAGCACGATGCTGCTCACCGAGCGGCTGGTCTGCGGCTCGCGCGGGCCGAGTCGATCGAGGCGCCGGGCGGCCTCCGCGCTCGAAAGCCCTTGGGCTGTGGTCGCAGCTTCCACGAGCCCATATAAACAGAGCGCCCCGCGCTACGATCGCGCGTAGACGCAGATTGCCGCACGGGCGCGAGAAGCGAATCGTTCTGGCCATGGTTGCGGTTGCGACCCTGGCCTTCCCGGCGGCAGCGGCGGCATCCCTCGACGTCGCGATCACCCACACGGAGTCGGCCGATCCGGTGCAGAAGGGGACCCTCGTCACCTACACGACGACGGTCACCAACCAGGGCACCGAGACGTTCGAAGGCACCGGACTCGACCTGTTCGGCCTCGGGGCGGGGAACTCACGGGCGGTCCCGAATCCGTACCGGTCGGCGACCCCGTCGCAGGGAAGTTGCGTGATCGAACCTGCCGGCGACTACCAGCAGGCGCTCTGCGACCTTGGCTCGATCACCCCCGGAGCCAGCGCGCGGGTCGTCTCGGTGGTCGAGGCGAACGTCTCGACCGACAACGTCGCCGGGCTGCTGATCTGCGACTTCGGACCGCTCTCCTGCCAGGCCTTTTCCGACGCGGACCCCTCCGATGACGAGGCGCACGAGCGGACGACGGTGATCGTCCCGCCCGTGATCTCGGGATCGCCGAAGGTCAAGCTCAAGGGGCTTCCTCAGGGGTGTGTCGGGGGTGACCTGGTGCTGAAGGCGAAGGCCAAGGGCTCGAAGGTGAAGGGGATCAAGGCGAAGCTGATCGGCAAGAACGTGAGCGAGCGGCTCGGGCAATCGAATCGCAACAGGCTCACCTTCACCGTCCCGGGCTCGGAGCTCGACCAGGCGCGCTTCTACGAGCTGAACGTGAACGTGACCCGAAAGGGCGGGCCGGGACTGAAGCGCAGCGTCGAGCTCCAGGTCTGCTGAGCCTCAGAGGTGAAAGCGGCGGTGGTGCTGGTGATGGACCGGGTCCGGCGCGGCTGCCTGCGGCTCGGCCGGGGCGCGGACGAGGAGCCAGGTGAGCACCGTGCCGATCGCCATCAGCACGATCGGCGCCCAGAGCGCGTCGGCGATCGCAGTTCCGTCGGCGCCCGCGTGCCGCGATCCGGAGTCGGGGAGGGACGACGCGTAGATCGCGCTCGAGACCGCCAGCAACAGGGCCCCGGCGAGCACCCGGACCATCGCCAGCACCCCGGAGGCGATTCCCGCCTTCGAACGGGGCATCGCCGCCATCGCAGCGACCGACATCGGCGCGTAGACGAGTGCGAGGGCGATTCCGAAGCAGAGGAAGCCGGGCAGCAGCTCGAGATACGAGGCGGAATCCTCGGCCAGCGCCTGGAGCACGAGGCCGGCGATCCCGAACAGCATCCCGGCCGTCATCGTCAGGCGCGGGCCGAGCCGGTCGATCAGCCTGCCGGAGAACGGTGAGAAGGCGACCATCGGAGCGGTGATCGGAAGCACCATCGCTCCCGCCGCCGCAGCCGAGTAGCCGAGCTCGTCCTGGAGGTACTGCGGCTGAAAGAACATCACCGCCCAGTAGGAGCCGACCAGCGCGAAGGCGGCGGCGCTGGCGCCGAGATAGGGACGGTTGCGAAACAGCGAGAAATCCACCAGCGGGTCCTCGCGCCGACGCTCCAACAGCCAGAACCCGCAGAGGACGGCGCCACCGCCCCCGAGCAGCGCCAGCGTCCGCGCCGATCCCCAACCCCATTCGTCGGCCTCGACGAGCCCGAAGACGACCGCCGTGAGCCCCACCGCGAGCACGACAACGCCCGCCAGGTCGACGCGGCGCGGGGCCTCGGGATCGCGCGACTCCTCGCCGCGCGCGAGCAGGATCACGATCCCCGCGACAGCGACCGGGACGTTGATGAAGAAGATCCAGCGCCAGCTCGCCGCCTCGATCAGCAGGCCGCCGATCAGCGGTCCGACGGCGAGGGCGATCGCCGAGACCGCTGCCCAGATCCCGAGCGCCCGTGCCTGCTGCTCGTCCGGGAAGGCATGTGCGGTGAGTGCCAGCGAGAGCGAGAGCAGCGCCGCGCCGCCGATTCCCTGCACGACCCTGCCCGCGATCAGCATCCCCTCGGAGTCGGCGCTGCCGGAGATCACCGAGCCGACCGCGAAGGCGACCATGCCGATCACGAAGACGAGTCGACGGCCGCGGATGTCACCGAGCCGCCCGGCGGTGATCACGGCCGCGGTCAGCGCCAGCAGGTAGGCGTTCTGGATCCACTGCAGGCCGTCGAGGTCGGTGTCGAGGTCGATCCGGATCGCCGGCAGCGCGAGCACGACGACGGTCGAGTCGAGCATCAGCACGAAGAGCCCGGCGCAGGAGCCGACCAGGACCCACCACGGGTTGGCTTGGCGCGAGGAGGCGGTTGGCATGGCCCTAGTTTGCGACTCGGCCCGGCGGGTAGGATCGCGGACCAGTGGAGCAGGGCACGAGCCCCAGAGCCGGTGACGCGGAGGCTGTCTCGGTCGAGTTCCGTGCGGCGACCAAGGTCTACCCGGGCGCCGAGAAGCCGGCGGTCGACGGGCTCAGCCTCGAGGTCGGGGCCGGCGAGATCTGCGTTCTGGTCGGGCCCTCGGGCTGCGGGAAGACGACCGCTATGCGGATGGCCAACCGGATGGTCGAGATCACCGACGGCGACGTGATCATCGGCGAGCGCTCGGTCCGCGAGCGCTCGGCGGCAGAGTTGCGGCGGGAGATCGGCTACGTGATCCAGCAGATCGGCCTCTTCCCGCACCGCACGATCGCCCAGAACATCGCCACCGTCCCCGGCCTGCTCGGCTGGGACCGCGCCCGCGCCGAGGAGCGCTCGCGGGAGCTGCTGGAGCTGATCGGGCTCGATCCCGAGATGGCGGAGCGCTTTCCGGCCCAGCTCTCGGGGGGCCAGCAGCAGCGGGTCGGCGTCGCCCGCGCCCTGGCGGCGAACCCGGCGGTGATGCTGATGGACGAGCCGTTCGGAGCGGTCGATCCGATCAACCGCGAGCGGCTTCAGAACGAGTTCCTGCGCCTGCAGGCGGAGCTGCGCAAGACGATCCTCTTCGTCACCCACGACATCGACGAGGCGATCAAGATGGGGGATCGGATCGCGATCCTGCGCGAGGGCGGCAAGCTGGCCCAGTACGCGACCCCGGCCGAGCTGCTGATGGCGCCTGCTGACGGCTTCGTCGAGGACTTCGTCGGCGCCGACCGGGCGCTGAAGCGGCTGGCCCTGATGCGGGTCTCAGACATCGACCTCTGGCAGGCGCCGCTCGCCTTCGTCGGCCAGGCGACGGGCGAGGCGCGGGCGAAGCTCGAGCGCGCCGAGGTGCCCCACGTGCTCCTGGTCGACTCCGAGCGCCGGCCGCTGGGTTGGCTCTCCGACGCCGACCTCGGTCAAGCGACGGTGCCGCAGCACCCCGACACCTCGCCCGACCCGGTGCTCGAGCTCGACGACGTGATGCGCGACGCGCTCTCGGACCTGCTCCAGGCCGAGACCCGCTACGCGCCCGTCGTCGATGCACACGGCCGGATCGCGGGGGTGCTCTCGGTCGAGATCATCTCCGAGTTCCTGACCTCCGACGAGGCGCTGGTCGAGGAGCATCCCGCGCCCGAGCGACCCCTGGGCTGACGCCGTGGCCGGCACCTTCGCAACCCTGCTGCTCGCCCAGGGCGGCGGCTTCGTCCGCGATCCGGCCGAGGCGGCAACCGAGTGCGTGGCGGAGAACGACACCGTCTGCGTCGGCTGGGCGCTCGAGAACATCGACCGTTACCTCACCCCGACGCTCGAGCACCTGGTCCTGGTGGTGGTCCCGGTCGCGGCCGGGTTCGCGATTGCACTCGCGATGGCGTTGCTCTCGCATCGCCGCCGCTGGCTCGTGCCGACCTTCACCGGCGCGACCGGGGTGATCTACACGATCCCGAGCATCGCCCTGTTCCTGATCCTGCTTCCGGTCACCGGTCGCGGCACTGTCACCGCGATCATCGCGCTCACCCTCTACACGCTGCAGATCATCTACCGCAACATCGTCACCGGGCTCGCCAATGTTCCCGAGGCGGCTAAGGACGCCGGCAGGGGGATGGGAATGACCGATCGCCAGCTCCTCTGGCGGGTCGAGCTGCCGCTCGCGGTGCCGGAGATCATCGCCGGACTGCGGATCGCGACCGTCTCCACCGTCGCGATCGCGACCCTGGCGGTGTTCGCGGGCGCCGGCGGGCTCGGCGCCGAGCTCTACGGCGACCTCACCTTCAAGACCGGGATCGTAGTCTGCGGCTCGATCGCGATCGCGATGGCGATCGGCTTCGACGTGCTCTACGTCGGTGCCCAGCGGCTGCTCTCGCCGTGGCGCCGGGTGAGGCCGGTATGACGGAGCTGCTGCCGCCGGGATCGGTGATCGACTCGTTCTCGAGTGCGATCGAGTTCATCTTCGAGCCTCAGCAGGGACCACGGGCCGCGGCCGACGAGGTCGGCGGCCTCGACGAGGTCTGGGAGCTGATGTGGACGCAGATCTGGATCAGCGTCGCTGGCGCTCGCGATCGCCTGCGCGATCGCGATCCCGGTTGGCCTCTACTTCGGCCACCGGGGAACGGGCGAGCTGCTTGCGGTGGCGATCGGCAATGCCGGCCGCGCGATCCCCGAGCTCGTCCTGATCGCGGCGATGGCGGCGTTCATCGGTGTCGGCGTGCTCAACGTGACGATCGCGCTGATGATCCTCGGGATCCCGCCGATCCTCACCAATACCTTCGTCGGCGTGCGCCAGGTCGACCGTGGCGCGGTCGAGGCGGCGCGGGGCATGGGGATGACGGAGCTCGGGGTAATCCGCCGGGTTGAGCTGCCGCTCGCGGTGCCGACAATGATGAGCGGCGTGCGCACCGGGGCGATCACGATCGTCGCCACGGCGACGATCGCGCCGCTCGCCGGCGTGCTCACGCTCGGCGACTTCATCATCAACCGCGGTGTGTACGGCGAGCAGGGCGTGCTCGCGGGGGCGATCCTCGTCGCCCTGCTCGCGCTCGCGTTCGAGCTCGCGCTCGCGGGCCTGCAACGGCTGCTCACACCACGGGGCCTCGAGCTTGAACGCGACCCCGCCCGCGCAACCGCGTAGGATCACGGGACCGCGGATTCGCGGAAGGTCACCTAAGAGGGAGGATCACCCCAAGATGAGTTCCAGCGCCCGATACAAGGGGCTGTTCGCCTTGCTCGCCGCACTCGTGCTCGCGCTCGCGGTCGTCGCCTGTGGCGACGACGACGATGACGACTCGGGCGATGCCGGCACGGAGACCAGCTCGACCGCGATCGAGGAGAACGCCGACAACAACGGCGTCGCGCTGACGGTCGGCTCGAAGAACTTCACCGAGCAGATCGTGCTCGGCGAGATCTACGCGCAAGGGCTCGAGGCGGCTGGTTACGACGTCTCCACCGACCTCAACCTCGGCGACGAGTTCGTCGCCCTGAAGGCGCTCGAGAACGGCGAGATCAGCGGCTACCCGGAGTACACCTCGACCGCTCTGACCTCGTTCTTCGACACTGCGCCCGAGGATGTGCCGGGCGATCCGCAGGAGGCGCTCGACCAGGCGCAGCCTGACTTCGAGGGCAAGGGCCTGGTCGCCTATCCGCCGACGCCGTTCTCGTCCGCGAACGCGGTCGGCATGCTCGCCTCGAAGGCCGACGAGCTCGGGATCAGCTCGATCTCCGACCTCGAGCAGAACCAGGACCTGACGCTCTACGGCTCGCCCGAGTGCCGGCAGCGGATCGACTGCCTCGCCGGCCTGGAGGAGTACTACGGGCTCACCGACCTGCGTGAGAACTTCTCGCCGGTCGACATCGCCCTCCGTTACCAGGTGCTCGACAAGGGCGACGCCGACCTCTCGATCGTGTTCACGACCGACGCCCAGCTGTTCGTCTCCGAGGACTACACGATCCTCGAGGACGATCAGGGCGTGCTCCCGGCCGGCAACGTGACCTTCGTCGCCAGCCAGGAGGCGGTCGACGAGGCCGGGTCGGACTTCGGCGAGACGATCGAGAACGTGCAGTCCAACCTCTCGCTCGAGGTGATGCAGGAGCTCAACGCGCGGGTCGACATCGACAAGGAGAAGCCCGAGGACGTCGCCGCCGACTACCTGACGGAGTTCGGCTACACCGAGTAGCCGGCAGACATACGAGTTCGCCGCGGCGGCGACCGGGTAGGACCGGTCCATGGCCGCCGCGGCGATTCTCGACATCGACGGGACGCTGGTCGACTCCAACTACCAGCACGCGATCGCCTGGCATCGCGCCTTTCGCGAGCACGGGCTGACGCTGCCGCTCTGGCGCCTGCATCGCCACATCGGCATCGGCGGCGACCAGTTCGTCGCCGCGGTCGCCGGCGCCGAGGTCGAGCGCCGCTGCGGGGATGCGGTCAGGGAAGCCGAGGCGATCTCGTTCGCGGCGCTGATCGACGAGGTCCAGCCGCTCGAGCGCGCTCACGAGCTGATCCTGGAGCTGAAACGGCGCGGCCACCAGGTGGTCCTCGCCAGCTCGGCCAAGGCGAAGGACGCCGAGCATTTCGTCGATCTGCTCGAGGCGCGCGAGGCCGTGGACGCGTGGACGACCGCCGCCGACGTCGATCGTTCGAAGCCCGCCCCCGATCTGGTCGCGACGGCGATCGAGCGGGCGGGAGGGGCCCCGGCGGTGATGGTCGGCGATACGACCTGGGACGTCGAGGCCGCGGCACGGGCGGGGGTGGAGACGATTTGCGTGCTCACCGGCGGCTTCGGCGAGGCGGAGCTCGAGGCGGCGGGTGCGGTGGCGGTCCATGAGTCCCCGGCCGCCCTGCTCGAGTCGCTCGACTCGACCCCGCTGCGCTGAGTGAGAATGGGCGACGACGTCCAACCGAGGAGGAAAAATGGCTGCCGTAGCTTTCGCACTCCCGATCGTTCCCGGCAAGGAGGAGATGGACCGGGATGCATTCGAGGAGATGAAGCGCTCGCGGCGCGAGGAGTACGAGGAAGCTCGCCGAGCTGCGGGGATCAAGCGGGAAGCGGTTTGGCACCAGGAAACGCCGCAGGGAACGCTCGCGGTCGTCTACTTGGAGGCCGAGGACGTTGGAGCGGCGATGCAGGCGATCGGCACCTCCGAAGCTCCATTCGATCGCTGGTTTCGCGACACGATGGAGCAGGTGCACGGTATCGATCTCGCTGAGTCCGCCCCTCCGCCCCAGCTGATCATGGACGCCAGTTTCTAACGCGGTACTCCCGCGGGTCGTTGGACACGGTCTGAGCTGGTGGGCGAGGACGCCGCAGAGCCTGAGCCGATGGGCGAGGACACCGCGAACCTGAGCCCGGACGATGCCGCGATCCTGGCGCTCGAGTCCGAGGCGATCGTCGGCCACACGCTGAAGCTGTGCCTGCTCGAGCCGGCGCCCGAGCCGCTCGACCTCGAGGCGCTGCGGGCGAGCGTCGGCGAGCGCCTCGCGTCCGAGCCGCGGGCCCGGATGCGGGTCGAGCGAGAAGGCGCGCGGGCGCGCTGGGTTTCCGACCAGGGCTTCGAGATCGCGGCCCACGTCGGACGCCGCGAGCTCGACCCGGCGCTCGACGAGGAGGGGCTGCGGAGGGTCGCCGGCGGGCTGATGGCCGAGCGGCTCGACCACGGCCGGCCGCTGTGGCGCTTTGACGTCCTCGGACCGCTGGCCGACGGGCGCGAGGCGATCGTCGCCCGCATCCACCACGCGATGGCGGACGGGATCAGCTCGGTGCGCTTCCTCGACGCGGTGCTCTGGGAGGCGGCCGCCGACGCCAAGCCACCGGCGAAGCCGCCCCGGGTCGCAGCGCCGTCGAAGCCCTCGCCGTGGCGTGAGGTGGGCCGCTTGCCAGGCGCGATCCGGCGCGAGCTTGGCGCCGGCGCCTCGCGCTCGCCGCTCGACCGTGAGATCGGCGCCGCGCGCGAGCTCGCCTTCTCCGGCGCGCCGCTGGCGGAGCTGAAGCGGGTCGGGGCCGGGCTCGCGGAGCATGCGACCGTCAACGACGTCCTGCTCGCTGCGATTGCGGGCGGGCTGCGCGAGTGGCTCGGCGGCGATCGCCGGTTGCCGAAGCTGCGCGCCCAGATCCCGGTCAGCCTGCATCGCCGCGACGAGGGCCCCGGCGAGCTCGGCAACCGCGACTCGTTCCTGAACGTCGACCTGCCGCTCGCCGAGCCCGACCCGCGGGCGCGACTGGAGGCGATCAGGGCGGAGACGGCGAAGCGAAAGCGGCTCGGTGACGCGGTCGAGCTCTACGACTTCTTTCACGGGCTGGCCAGGTTCAAGCACCTCTCCGGTGCGGCCGAGCGGGCGGCGGTCAGCCCGCACGAGTTCAGCCTCTCGATCTCCAACGTGCCGGGACCGCGGGCCGCAGTCGAGGTTCTCGGCCGACCGGTCGACCGTCTCTGGACCGCCGCCGAGCCGGCCGACCACCACGCCCTGCGCGTCTCGGCGATCTCCTGCGCGGGTGAGCTCGGGATCGGCATCTGCACCGACCCCGAGGCGCTGCCCGGGGCGGGGACACTGGCGGAGGCGATCGGCGGATCGCTGGCCGAGCTTCGCGCGGTGATGATCGAATAACGTCCGCGGCGATGGATCTGAAGCTCGGGATCAACCTCGGCTACTGGGGAATCGGCCCGCAGGGGCCCGAGGCGGCCGAGCTGGTCCGCGCCGCCGAGGCGAGGGGGTTCGACTCGGTCTGGGTCGCGGAGTCCTACGGCTCGGACTGCGTCTCGGTCCTCGGATGGCTCGCCGGGCAGACCGAGACGATCAAGCTCGGGGCCGCGATCATGCAGGTGCCCGCCCGCCCGCCGGCCGCCGCGGCGATGGCCGGGGCGACGATCGACGCGCTCTCCGGCGGCCGGTTCATCTTCGGCTTCGGCCCATCGGGGCCGCAGGTCTCGGAGGGCTGGTACGGCGTCCCGTACGCGAAGCCGTGGGGACGCACCCGCGAGTACATCGAGGTCGTGCGCGAGATCATCAGTCGCCAGGGGCCGCTCGAGCACGAGGGACCGCACTACCGCCTCCCGATCGAGGGCGGGACCGGGCAGGGCAAGGCGCTGAAGCTCAACTTCCACCCGGTCCGGAACGAGATCCCGGTCTTCGTCGGCGCGATCGGGCGCAAGTCGGTCGAGATGGCCGCCGAGGTCTGCGACGGCTGGATCCCGATCTTCTTCAGCGCCGACGCCTTCGAGCAGACCTGGGGCGAGCATCTCGAGGCCGGCTTCGCCAAGGGCGGGCGCTCGCGGGCCGACCTCGAGGTCTCGCCCTCGCTCTCGGTGGCGATCGACGGGGACCTCGACGCCGCCCGCGGGATCGTCAAGGCGGGACTGCTGCTCTATCTGGGCGGGATGGGATCGCGGGAGACCAACTTCTACGTCGACCTCACCCACCGCTTCGGCTTCGGCGAGGTCGCCGACGAGGTCCAGGGGCTCTACCTGGCCGGCAAGCGCGAGGACGCCTACAACGCGATCCCCGACGAGCTCGTCGACGCTACGGCGCTGGTCGGGAGCGAGGACGAGGTCGCGGCGCGGATCGAGAAGCTCGTCGCCGCCGGGGTCGACCGCTTGATCTGCGCCCCGGTCCACCTCGACGCGGGCGAGCGCATGCACACGGTCGAGCGGCTCGCCACGCTCGTCGGCGCTCCGTCGCCCGCCTGACCCCGTCCGCCGAGGCGACAGCTTTCGACGGTGGCGCCTAGCTGACGTTGAGCGCGGCGCAGTCGACGCGGCTCTTGTTGCCGCTTCGATCCTTCGCCTTGACGCAGAACTCCAGCGGTCCCTTCGGAACCCTGCGCGGCGCCCGCCACTTGACGTAGACGCGACCGCCGGTGGCGCGGCCGAACTTGGTCCGGATCGTGTCCAGGGCCCAGTTTCGGTTCTTCGGCTTCACCTTGATCACCTCACGGGTGCGACCGCTGTTGTCCCCGGCGCGGTAGCGGAGCCTGATCGTCTGCCCCGATTCGCCGTGGCTGCGGAAGGCCCGCACCTTCGGCCGCTTGCGGTCCTTCTTCTTCGGGTTCGGCAGCAGCAGCTCGCCGGCCCCGAAGAGGTTGTCGGGCCCTGGGGCGCCACGCTCGGTGGTCGCCTGCTCGATCAGGAACGTCTTCAGCTCGGCCGGGGTCTTCGCCCGGCCGGAGTCCAGCACCAGCGCCGCCGCGCCGCTGACGACCGGGGTCGCCGCGCTGGTCCCGTCGAAGCCATAGATGCCGTTGCACGTGTACTCATCCAGGAACGAGCTCACGCTCGAAAAGCACGCCGGCGCGCTCAGATCGGGTTTGATCCGACCGTCGTTTGACGGCCCCTCGGAGCTGTAGCTGCCGATCGTCGTCCCGTCCCAGGGATCGACCGCCCCGACCGAGGCCGCGCCGGGATTGGCGGTGTCGGAGAACGGCTGGGTGGCGCTGTAGGGATTGCTCGCGTGCTCGACCGTGCTCGAGTTGACCATGAACTCGAGCACATCGCCACCAGTCCCTCCGCCTGGGGCGTAGAGGAACACGGCGAGGTTGACGACCCCGTTGACGTTGCAGTCGATTGACTCGATCGGCGGCGCTCCTCCCGGCTGGTTTCCCTCGCTTTCGGTGAGGAACGTCGTCCCTGTCTCGTCGAGCGTGTAGGCGTCGTAGTCGGTGCGGTTGCTACCCCAGTCGCTCCAGCGAAGTCCGAGGACGAAGGAGCAGGGGAACCTGTTGAGCTCGTCACCGGGTCCGAACTCCAGCCAGCCATCCAAGTCGGCGTCGCGCCAGGGCCCGCGCCAGTACCCGCCCTGGCGCGACGGGTCACGCGCGGCGCTGTTGCCGGCCGAGTTGAACCAGGCGATCCCCTGCGAGACGGCGCTGTTTTGCACGTTCGCGAGCTGCCCGGTGCCGTTGCCGGGCCCGTCGTACTCGGCGCTCTGCGATCGCGAGATGATCCTCACCCCGTTGGCGGCGAAGAAGTTCACCGCCGCCTGGATGTCGGCAGCGGTCCTTGCCGAGGCGAGGTAGAGGGTCGCCCCCGGTGCCATGTCGTGGATCGTCTCGGCGACCGCGACGCCGTGCGAAGTGCCTCCGCCGAAGACGTCGCAAGTTTGGCCCGCCTGCTGACAGAAGACCCCGGCCGGCGCCGGCACCTCGCCGAGGCGCTGGGCCGCGTCCCAGAAGGCACCGCCGAAGCCATCGATGATCCCGACGCTTACCCCCTCGCCGGTGATCCCGGCGCTGTGCCAGGCGGGGGCGTTCGTCTTCGCCACTTCCTCGCCCACGAGGGGCGCGGTGCCGGCTGCGAAGGCCGGCGCCTCGCCCGAGGCCGCCTGCGGAAGGTCCGCCGCCAGCGGCGGGCGCACGAACAGAACTCGAGGATCGCGCTCGAGGGCGATCAGCCGGTCGGCCGGGACCAGCGCCTGGAGCAGCGTTTTTCCGACGGCGCCGTTGACGTCGCCGTCGAGCCGCTCGATTCGGCTCCTGATCGCCGCCGCGGCCCCGCGCTCGACGCTTACCTCGACCAGCACCCCGTCGGCCACGGTGTCGACCCCGGCGGGCGCGCGATTACCCCGGGCCAGGCGGCGCACCGTCTCGCGCAGCAGCCCGTCGCTCAGCGGCACCGCTTCCGCGCCCTGCTTCGGGGCCGTCGTCGGCGGACCCGGCACGTTCACCTGCTGGCCGGCGGCCGTCGATGCGATCCCGCCACCGATCACAAAGGTGACCAAGGCGACGGCGAGTGCTGCCGCACCGGATCCGATCGGACCGCGATCCGTCCGGCCGCGATTGAGCCTGCCTCCGTGCATCAGTCCCCCTCCGTGCTCCCCCTCAACCGCCAGACTCTCTCAGACCTACGGCCCAGGTGCAAGCGGAATGCGAGCCTGCAACTCAGCGACCGTCGAGACGGCCACGGCGCAGCTCCAACGCTCTCGGTTAGGCTGCCCCGGCTTTCACCAGGGCATGAACGTCGGGGTTCCCAAAGAGACGGCCGAGGACGAGCGTCGGGTGGCGCTGATCCCGGACACTGTCGAGTCGCTGACCGGGCGCGAGATCGGCGTTGTGGTCGAGGCCGGCGCCGGGGACGGGTCGGGGCATCCGGACGCCGAGTACTCCGATGCGGGCGCGAGCCTGGGCTCGGCGGAGGACTGCTGGCGGGCCGAGGTCGTCACCTGCGTCGCCGTCCCGACCACCGAGCTGATCGGCCGCATGCGCGAGGGCCAGATCCTGATCGGACACCTGGCGCCGCTGACCTCGACCGAGACCAACCGGGCGCTCGCGGGCGCGGGCGTGACCAGCTTTGCGATCGAGGCGATCCCGCGGATCACCCGCGCCCAGGCGATGGACGCGCTCTCCTCGCAGGCGAACGTCGCCGGGTATGCCGCCACCCTGCTCGCCGCGCGCGAGGCGGGGCGCTTCTTTCCGATGATGACCACGGCGGCGGGCACGGTCGCCCCGGCGCGGGTGCTGGTGCTCGGGGCCGGTGTCGCCGGGCTGCAGGCGATCGCGACCGCGAAGCGCCTCGGCGCCGTGGTCTCGGGCTTCGACATCCGGCGCGCGGCCTGGGAGCAGATCTCCTCGCTCGGGGGACGCCCGCTGGAGCTCGACTTCATCCCCGATGCCGAGGCGGAGGGCGGCTACGCCCGGCCCCTGACCGAGGAGGAGAACGCGCAGGTGCGGGAGGCGCTGGCCGAGAACGCCGCGAAGCAGGACGTGATCATCACCACCGCGCAGATCCCCGGCCGCCCGGCGCCGATCCTGCTCACCCGGGCAGCGGTCGCGAGCATGGGCCCCGGTTCGGTGATCGTCGACCTCGCCGGCGACTCGGGCGGCAACTGCGAGCTCACCGAAGCGCGGCGGACCGTGGTCTCGGACAACGGGGTCAAGGTGATCGCGCCGGTCAACCTTCCCTCCGAGATGGCGGCCCACGCGTCGCAGCTCTACGCGAAGAACGTCGAGAACCTGCTCGGCCTGATGATCGGCGAGGACGGCGAGCTCTCGCTCGACTTCGAGGACGAGATCATCGCCGGCGCCTGCATCACGCACAAAGGGGAGATCAGGAATGAGCGAGCAGCGAAGGAGTAGCGCCGAACCACCATGGACCTGATCACCGAAATCACGATCTTCGTCCTCGCCGCGTTCGTCGGCTTCGAGGTGATCTCGAAGGTGCCGACGACGCTGCACACGCCGCTGATGAGCCAGACCAACGCGATCCACGGGATCGTCATGCTCGGCGGCCTGATCGTGGTCGGCTACGCCGACGACTCGCTCGAGAAGCTGATCGGGGTGATCGCGATCGCCTTCGGGACGATCAACATCGTCGGCGGCTTCCTGGTCACCGACCGGATGCTTTCGATGTTTGCCCGCAGGCGGCCAAACACCGAAAAGACATCTCCTGACACGTCCTCGGCTTCGCCTCCGGGCGGGTCAGGGCCGGAGTAGGGACGGGCTTGCTGGCGGACGTGCTGACTACCCCGTTGGCGGTGCTCGAGCCCGGCGGCGACCTGGCGACGCTGCTCTACATCGTCGCCTTCTCCTGCTTCATCATCGGCGTTCGCCGGGGCACCCACCCGACGACGGCGAAGCAGGGAAACCTGATCGCCGCCGGCGGGATGGCGGTCGCGGTGGCGACGACGCTGCTGCTCGACGGGATCGGCAACTGGGGCCTGATCGTCGGCGGGATCGTGATCGGGACCGCGGTCGGCGTGATCGCCTCGGTCCGGGTGCAGATGACGGCGATGCCGCAGATGGTCGCGCTCTACAACGGGGTTGGCGGCGGCGCCGTGGCGCTGATCGCCTGGTCGGAGCTGCGTCACGGGATCAGCGAGATCGACGCCGGCGCGATCGCCGACATCCCGCTCGACACCTTGATCCCGATCCTGTTCTCGGCGGTGATCGGCTCGGTCTCCTTCTGGGGCTCGAACATCGCCTTCGCCAAGCTCCAGGACCTGATCCCGACCAGGCCGCTCGCGATCCCGGGCCAGCAGGTGATCAACGTCGTGCTGCTGGTCGGGATCGTGGTCGCCTGCGTGCTGATCGCGGCCAACAACGACGACCCCTCGCAGGGCCTGTTCATCCTGATCCTGGTCGCCGCCGCGGCGCTCGGCAACCTCGTCGTGTTGCCGATCGGCGGCGCCGACATGCCGGTGGTGATCTCGCTGCTCAACGCCGCGACCGGGCTCTCGGCGGCCGCTGCCGGTTTCGCGCTCGACAACGTGGCGCTGATCGTCGCCGGGACCCTGGTCGGCTCCTCCGGAACGATCCTGACCCTGGAGATGGCGACGGCGATGAACCGCTCGGTCGCCAACATCCTCTTCTCCGGCTTCGGCGGCGCTCCGGCGGCCGGCGTGGGGACCGGCGAGGAGCGCCCGCACACCTCGATCGGCGCCCAGGACGCGGCGATCAAGCTCGCCTACGCCGACTCGGTCGTGATCGTCCCCGGCTACGGGCTCGCCGTCGCCCAGGCCCAGCACGCGGTCAAGGAGATGGCCGACGAGCTTGAGAAGCGCGGCGTCTCGGTCAACTACGCGATCCACCCGGTGGCCGGGCGGATGCCGGGGCACATGAACGTGCTCCTCGCCGAGGCCGACGTCCCCTACGAGAAGCTACGCGAGATGGACGAGATCAACCCCGAGATGCCGCGCACCGACGTCGCCGTCGTGATCGGCGCCAACGACGTCACCAACCCGGCGGCCAAGAACGACCCCGATTCGCCGATCGCCGGGATGCCGATCATCGAGGTCTCCGAGGCCCAGCAGGTGATCGTGATCAAGAGAAGCCTGTCGCCGGGGTTCGCCGGGATCGACAACGATCTCTTCTACGAGCCGAACACCTCGATGCTGTTCTCCGACGCCAAGCAGGCCGCGGCCGAGGTCGCGGCGGAGATCACCGAGCTCTAGGCGCTCAGGGCCCGGTGTTGAGCTGCTCGAGGATCTCGCGCAGCTCGCGCATCCTCGCCCTCCCGATTCGCCGCGTCCACTGCAGCTCGAGCTCGGCAACCACCTCGCGGGCGATCGCGTAGACCTGCTTTCCGCGCCGGGTGGCCCGGACGAGCTTCGCACGCCGGTCGCTCGGGTCGGGCACGCGCTCCACGTAGCCGTGGCGCTCGAGGTGGGCGACAAGCTCGGCCATCGACTGCTTCGTGATCTGAGCCCGCTCGGCGAGCACGCTGACCCGAGTGCCGTTTTCGTCGAGGAACTGGAACACGTTGCCGTGCGGCGGGCGGACGTGCTCGTGCCCGCGCTCGACCAGGCGCTGATGGACGAGCGCAGTGCCGGCCCGAACCGGCTCGCGCATGAGGATCCCCAGGTTCTGGGGACGACCGCGTGCAGATGCGTGGGGGACGTCACTTGACATTGGACAGGAACCCTGTCTATATTACCGCTTCGGGGGAAAGACAGCCATCCTGTCTTTCGTCCAACCCAAGGCTGAACGGAGTTCTGATGTCAAAGGACGATGGCTATCTGACCATCACCCGAATCGCGGGCGACCCCGAGGAGCTCGCCGACGGCTATCGACGGTCGTCGGAGGTGATGTCGGGCGTAGGTCGCGACCACGGTCTGATCGTGCACGCGGCGGCGAAGTCCGAGGACGGTCTGTTGATCGTCAATCTCTGGCCCTCGCGGGACGAGTCCGAGGCCGCGGCCCGCGATCCACGACGGTTGGGCGTAATCGAGCGGGTCGGTATCGCCGGCGACCAGATCCGGCCCGTTCACCACCGGACCCTGAACTACGTCGTCTTCGGCTGATCCGCCTCGAGCCCGCCTCGGGCGACGACCGTCGCGAGCTCGGTTCGCGAGTGGATCCCGAGCTTGCGATAGACGCGGCCGAGGTGGAAGTCAATCGTCTTCGGGCTCAGGAAGAGCTCGGCGGCCACCTCGCGGTTTGTCTGTCCGCGAGCGACTGCCTCGGCGACGCGGATCTCCTGCGCGGTGAGCTCGTCGGTGTCCCCGAACCGCCGCCGCTCGACCGCCCCGGCCGCTCGCAGCTCGTCGCGCGCCTGGGCACTCCACGGGCGAGCCCCGAGCTCGTCGAAGACGTCGAGCGCCTCCCGCAACCGCTCCCGGGCCTCGACCCGCCGCCGGGCGCGATGCAGGCGAGCGCCGAACGCGAGCAGGGTGCGTCCCTGCTCCAGTGGTGAGCCCGCCACCCGGTGCAGCTCGAGCGCCTGCTCGAACTGCTCCTCGAACCCGCGCTTGGCGACCAGGCCCCGGCAGCGGGCGGCCAGCGCCAGCGCCAGCGCGGCGCCGCTGCGCTCGGCCTGGCCGCTGAACGCCTGCGCCAGCCGCTCGGCCTCGGATCCGCGACCGGCGCGCGCGTAGGACTCGACCAGGTCCGCGGCCCAGGGAATGATCAGCGGGTCCTCGAGCCCGGCGATGTCGGCGAGCACCTGCGCCTGCTCGAGCTCCTCGATCGCCTCCTCGATCCGGCCGAGGGAGAGCTCGAGGAAGCCGAGGCAGGAAAGGGACCAAAGCCGCGGGCTGCCGTAGGCGACCGGCTCGCCGATCTCCACCCCCCGGGTGGCGTCGTCACGGGCGGCCTGCTCGCGGCCACGCGCGGCGTGCAGCCGGGCGCGGATCACGAGCCCGATCGACAGCGGGCCGAGCTGGCCCGACAGCTCAGCGTTCGCCACCGCCTCCTCGATCTCCGCCTCGGCCTCGTCCCAGCGCCCGATCCGGTAGCCGGCGTCGGCTGACTGGAGCTGAAACCAGGGCAGGATGCCGAGCGAGCGGGCCTCGCGGGCGGCGGCGGCGAAGGCCACCGTCTCCTCGCGAAGCAACGCCACGTCGCCGGTGCAGAAGCGGGCCATGAGCGCGAACGAGATCGACTGTGCCGCGGGCGAGATCGGCTCCACCTCCCCGAGCAGCGCCGCGGCCCGATCGAGCGCCACGGCCGCCTCGGGCGTGCGGCCCTTGAGGCCCAGGCCCATCGCGTGGATCGAGTACGCCTGGCAGCGGGTGCTCAGCGGCGCATCGTCGGGCAGGCAGGCGACGGCCTTCTCCGCCGACGCGAGGACCAGATCGCAGAGGCCGGCGACCGTCGCCGTCACCCCGGCGTCGGCGTGCAGCAAGGCGGCCATCGCCGGATCCTCGGCGGCGATCGCGTCCGCCTCCTCGCTCAGCAGCCGGTAGTTCTCGAGCGCGTTGCGGATGCCTCCGTTGAGGCTCACCATGCCGAGCATGTGGCGGCTTCGCGCCCGCATCAGCGGGTCGTCGGTCTCCGCCGAGGATTCGAGCAGCGCCGCGCCGCGCTCGTAGGCGCCGCTCAGGGTGGCGGAGATGCCGGCCGCGAACAGTCGTCTCCAGCGCGTCGCCGCGACCTCGCTCAGCTGCGCCGCCCGCTCGAGCGCGTCGGCGGCCGCCTCGTGCGCCCCGCGGGCGCCGCCCCGGTCGGCGGCGCGGTCGAGCTCGGTCGCGATCTGCTCGTCGGGACCGATCGCCGCCGTCGCCAGGTGCCACGCGCGGGCGTCGATCTGGGTGTGGTCGGCGAGTGCCCGGTGCGCCCGGCGGCGAGCGGCGGGCGGCGCCGACGCATAGGCGACGCCCCGCAGCAGCGGATGCGCGAAGCGCAGCTCCCCCTCATCGGTCTCGATCAGACCTGCCGACTCGGATCGCTCGAGCGCGCTGTCGGGGACGCCGAGGTCGCGCGCAGCGGCGACGATCGGCTCGAGCGCGCGGTCGAATGATGTCGCCGCGACCAGCAACAGGAGCTGGGCTTCGGGCCCGGCGGCGGCGACCCGGCGCTCCAGCGCTTCCGCGAGCGCTCCGCCGGCGCGCGGCGGCCCGGCGATCGGCAGCGCACCGCGACGCTGCTCGTCGCTGAGCGCTGCCGGGAGCTCGACCAGCGCCAGCGGGTTGCCGAGCGAGAGCTCGAGCAGAGTCTCGGCGACCGCCGGCGCCAGCGCGAGCTTCGAGAGCAGCGCCAGCGCGTCGTCTCGCTCGAGCCGCTCGAGGTGGAGCTCCTCCGCGTCCCAGCCGGTGAACGACTCGGTCGCGGTCAGCGGGCGGGCGGCGACCAGGAGCGCGACGCCGAGCCCGTCGAGACGCCTCGCCGCATAGCCGAGGCACTCCGCCGACGGCCGATCGAGCCAATGGGCGTCGTCGACCAGGACGAGCAGCGGGCGCTCGCGAGCGGCGGAGCCGAGCAGGGCGAGAAAGCCGGCGAAGATCGCCAGCCGCTCGACCCCGCGCTCGGAGGGCGCCAGCGCCAGCGCCGCCGAGAGCGCCGCCGCCTGCGGCTCGGGCAGCTCCGCGACCCCGTCCAGGATCGGCGCCGCGAGCTCGCCGAGGGTGGCGAACGGGAGGTCGACCTCGGACTCGACCCCCGAGGCGTGGGTGATCCGCATCCCCTCGGCCCGCTCCCGCGCCGAGCCGAGCAGTGCGGTCTTGCCGATCCCGGGTTCGCCTCGGACCACCAGCGCGCCGCCGCGACCGGCGCGTGCGGCAGCCAGCAGAGCCTCGATCCGATCCAGCTCGGCGTCTCTTCCAACCAGCACCCGGCTGATCACCCTTGCAGACCGCGCCCGCGGCGGCAAGGGGGGCCGGTGGCGATAGGAACTAGGTGTTCACCCGGTGCTTTTCGCGTTCCTCGCGAGTACGGTCGCGCCATGGTCAAGGCAATGACACCCCTGTTCACGTCCCGATCGCAGCGGCCCCCCGCCCGGCGCACCCCGCCCGCGTCCCGCGGGTCCCGGCAGGCCCGCCGGGGTCACCCGCTGCTGCTGGCCGTGATCTCGAAGCTGAGCTGAGCCAGGCGCTCTACCGCTTCTCGGTCGCGCGCTCGGCGCGCCGGCCGCGGCGCATCTGCGGCCACGCCCAGCCGATCAGCGTCCCGAGCGCTCCGGCGATCACGAGCGCGATGATCAGCGGCGCCGTCGTCTCGATGAAGAGGAGCTTGATCTCCACCTCCTGCCCGTTCTGAAGCACGATGATCAGGAGCAGGACCACCGCCACGACGAGGACCCAGAAGCGAAGGCCGCGCCCCTCCCTGCGCGGCGCTCCCTCGGGTGGCTCGCGGCCGGTCATCGAGGCGACCCTATCGGCTCGCAGTTGGCGCCGACTCGACACAGGGTGCGCGGCACAGGTCGACCGCGCGCACCTAGCTTCGGCCGGTGCGAACACGAGCGAGAACGGGCGAGCGCGGCCAGAGCACCGTCGAGTGGATCGGGCTCGTGCTCGTCGTCTCGGCCACGGTCGCGGCGTTCGGGGCGCTCACCGGTCTCGCCCTGCCGGGCACCGCGCTGGCGCACGCTATCGGCACCCGGATCGCCTGCGCGATCGAGCTCACCGATGCCTGCGCTGCTCCAGCCCCGACCGCGCTCGGCGCCGCCTACGGGGACGAGATCGGGGCGATGGTCGCCGAGCGCGTGCCGCAGATCCGCTACGAGCCCGGGATGCGGGCGCTGCCCGTCGACTACCGCAGCTGCCGCGAGGACGCCTGTGCGGAAGCCGCCGACAAGCTCCGGGTGGCGCGCTCGGCCACGGGCGAGCGGGCGACGCTGTTCACGCACGTGGTCGACTGCCGGCCCGGCAGCGAGACCCCGGGGGCGCTCTGCTCGGGCGTGCGCTCCGGAAACCTCTATCTGCAGTTCTGGCTCTACTACCCCGGCAGCGCCACCGGCGAGGGCTCGAGCCCGCTGCGGGGGCTGATCCGCGAGGCCTCGCGGGCGCTCGGCGCCCCGACCTATCACCCCGACGATTGGGAGTCGCTCCAGTTCCGGATCGGCCCCGACGGCGCCGTTTCGGTGCGCGCCAGCAGCCACCACGGCTACGGGCCCGGCTGGGTCGCGCTCCGCCGCGCCGGCTACCGGGTCGCCGGCGGCAGTCACGCGGGGACCGTTGAGCCGGCCGAGTTCGACCGGATCACACCACCGCGGCGGATCGACCTCGTCGCGCTCGAGCCGATCGCCGCCGCCGATCCCGAGCTCGACTTCGCCGTCACCCCGCCGTGGCGAAAGCGCGTCTGGGTCGATCCCGAGTACGAGGGCACCGACTGAGTCGCGGCTCGCCGCTCAGCGCGGCGCCAAGGCATCGACCAGCTCACCGAGTCGGTCCGGGGCCGCGATCGGGGTCAGGACCGGCAGCGTGATCCCGCCGGCGACGAACTCGGCGACCCGCTCGCGCATCTGCTCGGCCGAGCCGAGGACGAAGGTCTGCTCGATCAGCTCCCAGGGCGCCAGCTCGGCGGCGCGAGCACGATCTCGTGCCTCCCAGGCCTCGCACATCGGCGCGATCGCGTCGCCGTGGCCCAGCCAGCGGAAGAAGGCGGCGTAGACGGGGACGGTGACGTAGCTGGAGAACATGAACCGGGCCAGCGGCTCGACCTGATCGCGCTCGCCGGCGAGGCAGAAGAGCCGGCAGAGGAGCTCGAAGCCCGGCGGCGCGCCGGCGAGCGCCTCGCGCACCTTGGCCAGACCCGCGAGCGGGAGGAAGTTCGACATCGCCCCGTCGCCCTTCGCCACCGCGAGCTCGAGCATCTTGCCGCGCAGCGCGGCGAGCACGATTGGGACCGGCTCGGCCGGCGCCCGCTCGAGCTTGAACCCGGTCTCGGTCCGCTCGCCCGCCAGCGCCGAACGCAGGAAATCGACCGTCTCGGAGACCCTGCTCAGCGGGCGCTCGAACGCGATCCGGTTCCAGCCCTCGACGATCCGGTCCGAGGAGGCCCCGATCCCGAGCGCGAACCGCCCCCCGCTGGCGTCGGCGAGCGCCGCGGCCTGCTGGGCGAGCAGCGCCGGGCCGCGCTGAAAGACGCCGACGACGCCGGTCCCGAGCCTGACCTCGTCGGTCCACGCGGCGGCCAACGCCAGCGGCGTGAACCCGTCCGGACCGTTGGTCTCGCCGCTCCACAGGTCCGTGTAGCCGGCCGTCTCGGCGCGCCGGACCAGATCCTCGTGGTGGTGCAGCGGCAGGCCGGCGAACGGCAGCGTCAGCCCCCAACGGGGGGGTGCGGAGGCGGCGGTCACGGGTGCGGCGCAGCCTAACGGTCGGATAGGCTCGCGCCCGGATGGAGATGGACTTCTCCCGGCTCAACCGGACCAGGGTCCTGATCGGCGGGGCGGCCTCGATCCTGCTCGTGATCAGCATCCTCTTCCTGCCCTGGTACACGCTCACGGACACCGAGACCCGGGTCGAGCAGCAGGCCTGGCTGTGCGGCGAGGGCGAGTTCAGCTGCACCGGCTTCGAGACCTTCCCGATCCTGCGCTGGCTGCTGCTCGCGGCGGCGCTCGCCCCGCTGATCCTCGCCTACATCCTCGTCCGCGGCCACCGGCTCTCGTGGGCGCCGGGGGAGATGACGATGGTGGTCGGGTTCGCCGCCGCGGTACTGATCCTCTACAACGGGGTCATCGACAGGCCGGCCCCGGATCAGGGACAGGAGTTCGGCACCGGCCTCGACTACGGCTACTGGGTCGCCCTGCTGTCGGCGATCACGATCGCCGCCACCGGCTTCACCCGCTCGATCGAGAGCGGCCCGCGCAAGACCCGCAAGGCGCCGGGGACCGTCTGACCCGCCCCGGCCGCGCCGGGTAGCCTGCCCGCGTGGGCGTGATCTCGCAGGACCAGCGCTCCGGCGCCAAGCCCGACCGCAACCTGGCTCTCGAGCTGGTCCGGGTCACCGAGGCGGCGGCCCTGGCCGCCGCGCGCTGGGTCGGGCGGGGCGAGAAGGAGTCCGCCGATGGGGCCGCCGTCGACGCGATGCGTCTGCTGCTCGACACCGTGCCGATGGACGGCCTGGTGGTGATCGGCGAGGGCGAGAAGGACGAGGCGCCGATGCTCTTCAACGGCGAATCGATCGGCGATGGCAGCCCGCCCCAGGTCGATATCGCGGTCGACCCGCTCGAGGGCACGACGCTGACCGCCCGCGGCATGCCCTCGGCGCTGGCGGTGATCGCGCTCTCAGAGCGCGGGACGATGTTCGACCCGGGCCCGTGCGTCTACATGGAGAAGATCGCCGGTGGGCCCGAGGTCGCCGACGTGCTCAGCCTCGATGACCCGCTGCCCGAGGTGATCGCGAGGGTCGCCGAGCGCAAGGGAAAGCCGGTCGGCGACGTGACGATCATCATCCTCGACCGCCCTCGCCATGAGCAGGGCGTGGCTGCGATCCGCGAGGCCGGGGCGAGGATCCGGTTCATCTCCGACGGCGACGTCTCGGCGGCCCTGTTCGCGGTCACCGGCGAGGGCGGGGTAGACCTGCTGTGGGGGGTCGGAGGGACGCCGGAGGGCGTGATCTCCGCGGCGGCGATCAAGTGCCTCGGTGGCCAGCTGCTGGCGAAGCTCTGGCCCCGCGACGACGACGAGCGCCAGACCGCGCTCGACGCCGGCTACGACCTCGAGCGAACCCTCGACGCCGACGCCCTGGTCGCCGGCGAGGACGTCTTCTTCGCCGCCACCGGGGTCACCGACGGCGACCTGCTGCAGGGGGTGCGTTACCGGGGCGGCAAGGCGTCGACCGAGTCGCTGGTGATGCGATCGCGTTCGGGAACGGTGCGCACGGTCAGCGCCCGCCACGACCAGGCGAAGCTGCGCGAGGTGACCGGGGGCCTCTACGACTGATCATCCGCGTGCGTGACGTCGTCGAATCACCGATCTAGCCCTGCGCCTCGAGCTCCTCGGCGAACGTCCGCGCCCGCTCCTCCTCGACGCTGCCGGTGTCGTGAAGCTCGTAGCGGAGCGCGTTGATCACCGCGCCCGCGAGCAGCGCGAGCGCGACGAGGTAGAACCAGATCAGCGCGACGAGGATGAAGCCAAGCGCGCCGCCGAGCTGATCGACGTTGGACTGGGTCAGATAGACCGGGAACGCCGCGTTGCCGATCGCGGTCGTCAGGGTGACGAACAGCGCCCCCGGCCACACCCCCGGCCACGGCACGTGGCCCTTGGGGACGAAGTAGTAGATCAGTGAGCAGACCGCGAAGGTGATCGTCATCGCCGCCAGCAGGACGACGAAGGCGCGCAGCGCTCCGACCTGATCGAGCCCGAACGGGAGGTCGTCGGCGCGCGAGGCGAGCAGCCCCTCGGCGACCGGGATGACGACGCTGGCGGCGAGGAACAGGATCACGACGACGAGCATCACGAGCGCGAAGCGCTTCTGCTCGACCCAGCCCCGGCACTCGACGTGATAGATGCGACAGAAGGCGGTGTCCATCGCGCCCCAGAACGAGGCGCCGATCCAGATCGCGCCGATAGCGGCGACGACCCCGATCGTGGTCGAGCTGGCGCGGATCCGGTCGACGACGCTCGTCAGCGAGCTCTGCTCGGCGGCGGGGAAGACGCTCTGCAGGTCGCGGATCACGCTCTCGCGGATCTCGGCGTTATCGATCACCTGGCCGAAGATGAAGAGGACGAGCAGGGCGAACGGGAACAGTGCCAGGGCCAGGTTGTAGGCGACCATCGCGGCCATCCCGGTGATGTTCTCGCGGTAGGCGCGCTCCCAGAAGACGCGCAGATAGCGGATGATCACCGCCGCTCGACGGAGTCCCGCAGGGCCTCCATCGCTCGGCTCGCCAGCCGCACCCCGATCGTCGCCGCCTCGGCGGCCGCGGCGACGCCGGCCCAGGCGAGCTCCTCGAGCCCGTTGCCCTCTCGATCCGCTTCGGCGTCGCGATCCGGCTCGCCCTCGTCCCCGGCTGCCTCGGCGTGCACGGGCGGCGGCGTGGGCTCGGCCTCGGGCTGCGCAGCGGGCTCGGGCGGTGGCTCGGGGCTTGGTTCGGGCGGCGACTCGCCTGCGGCCCCGGGGCGGCGCCGCGAGGGGCTCTCGCGCCGCGGGCTCCGGGTCCCGGGCCGGGACCGGGGCAGGTTTCCGAACACGCCCCCCTGCTCGGGACCGATCTCGCCTTGGTCGCCCTCGCCCATCGCACCTAATTCCAGCGCGATCGGCGGACGGGCGCGTTGCGGGGCGCGTAACACCGGCGTCGCCTCGGTGTTCGAGGTTCGCGAGCCGCGTTTCAGCGACTGTGCCCGAACCGCAAATCCCCCGCAAATACCGGACCAAACCTTGACTTCAGAAAATATAGTGACTACGATTCGAACACGCGTATGAGCTTCGCTGCGGCGAGCACGGGACTTGTCGGCGGGGGTCGCGGGCGCTCGGTCGTCAACGAAGCGACCCTGGGATCTGAGCGCTTCCGAAACCCGCCCTCCCGCCCGATAGGACCAAGACAGGAAGGAAACGGACCCAACCGATGCTGATCACAGAGCTTCAGGAGCTCGAGGAAGTCAAGAACCTCGTCGTTAAGGGCCAGTCCGAGGGCGTCGTCGCCTACGGCGAGGTCGCGCAGGCCCTCTCCGAGGTCGACGTCGACGAGTCCGACATCGAGGAGCTCTACACCTACCTCGAGGGTCAGGGCGTCGAGATGGTCGACGACGTGGACCCGGCCCAGAAGTCCTCCCCCGAGTCCGAGCGGGCGGAGCCGAAGCGGGGCAAGCGCCGGCAGAAGACGGCGCTCGACCTGAAGCCGGACATGACCACTGACTCGCTTCAGCTCTTCCTCAAGGACATCGGCAAGGTCCGCCTGCTGACCGCCCAGGAGGAGGTCGACCTGGCGAAGCGGATCGAGCGCGGCGACCTCGACGCGAAGCAGAAGATGGTCGAGTCCAACCTGCGGCTTGTCGTCTCGATCGCCAAGAACTACCGCAACCAGGGCCTGCCGTTCCTCGACCTGATCCAGGAGGGCACGCTGGGCCTGGTCCGCGCGGCCGAGAAGTTCGACTATCGCAAGGGCTTCAAGTTCTCCACCTACGCGACCTGGTGGATCCGCCAGGCGATCGCCCGCGCGCTCGCCGACAAGGCGCGGACGATCCGGATCCCCGTGCACGTGGTCGAGAAGCTGAACAAGATCGGCCGCGCGGAGCGCAAGCTGGTCACCGAGCTCGGCCGCGAGCCCACCCCCGACGAGATTGCCGAGGTGACCGGGATCGATCCCGAGGAGGTCGATCAGATCAAGCGCTCGGCGCAGGCGCCGGTCTCGCTCGAGAAGCCGGTCGGCGACGAGGAGGAGTCGGAGTTCGGCCAGTTCATCGCCGACGAGAAGGCCGAGTCGCCGTTCGAGCGCGCCGCCGACCTGCTGACCAAGGAGGCGCTGCGCGAGGCGCTGGAGAACCTCTCCTACCGCGAGCGCCGGGTGCTCGAGCTCCGCTACGGGCTCGGCGGCGAGCACCCCCGCACCCTGGACGAGGTCGGGCGCACGTTCAACGTCACCCGCGAGCGCATCCGTCAGATCGAGAATCAGTCGCTGAAGAAGCTCCAGTCACTGGCTGAGGCGCAGAAGCTGCGCGAAGTCGCCTGAGCGGCGATAGCCGGCGCCTGGCTTCGTCATCGGTCGCTCGCGTGCGGAGCACGCCTCGCTCCCTGTTTCCTCGCCAGGCTTGGCTCTCGCCGCTCAGAGCCACCGCGGTTCTCGCGTGTCTCTGCGCGATCGGCCTGACAGCGAACCCGGGTGCCGACGCCCAAGCGCCGGCGCGGCCGAACTTCGTCGTCGTGATGAGCGACGACCAGGGGCCGGGGATGATGCGGGCGCTGCCGCGGGTCCAACGGCTAATCGGCGGGCTCGGGGCGGAGTTCCCGAACGCGCTCGCCAGCTTTCCCCTCTGCTGTCCGGCGCGCGCGACCCTGCTCACCGGCCAGTACGCGCACAACCACGGCGCCAAGGGCAACAACGCGGCCAGCGGCGGCGGCTATTCCGCGCTCCGCGATCCGGAGCGCAACCTCGCCGCCTGGCTGCAGGCGAGCGGATACGACACCGCATTCGCCGGCAAGTGGCTGAACGGCCTGCGCACGCCGCGCCTCGCACCGCCGGGGTGGGACGAGTGGTGGAGCCTGGTCGGCTCCGGCGGCGAGGGCCTGTCCTCGTTCTATGACTTCGACGTCTTCGAGCAGGGAGGCGAGCCGCGTCACTTCGGCACCCGCGCGACCGACTACCAGACCGACGCCCTGACCCGCGAGTACGCCCGCCCGTTCGTCGCCGCGCACGCGATCGATCCCGACCCGTTCTTCCTCTGGCTCGCCTACCACCCGCCCCACAACGGGCTCGGTCGTGCCGACGCCGCCGGCAGGCGCTGCTCGCGCGGCCCGCCCGGCTCGCGCGAGGGCGAGCAGAGCGCGATCCCGGCACCGCGCCACGCGCGTCGCTACTCCCGCGCCCGCCCTCCGCGCCCACCCTCGTTCGACGAGGCCGACGTCGCCGACAAGCCGGCGCTGGTCCGCCGCCGGCCGCGGCTCGATCGCGCCGACCTGGAGCGGATCGAGCGCGACTACCGCTGCGGCCTGGCGGCGCTGCTGGCGCTCGACCAGGCGGTCGACGCGCTCGTCTCCGAGCTGCGCCAGTCGGGCCAGCTCGAGCGCACGGTGCTCGTCTTCACCGCCGATCACGGCGTGCTCGCCGGCGAGCATCGGATCCCCCGGGGCAAGAACCAGCCCTACGAGGAGGCGATCGGCGTGCCGCTGCTGATTCGCGGTCCGGGGATCGCGCCCGGACGCCTGATCGCGGCCCCGGTCGTCAATGCCGACCTCGCCCCGACGATCCTCGACCTCGCCGGGGTGAGCCAGCCCGCCGAGCTGGCGCGCCCGATCGACGGCCGCTCGCTGGCGCCGCAGCTCGCCGGGGCTTCGAGCGGTCTCGACCGGGCGGTCCTGATCGAGGGTCGCGACAACACCGCCCGGGCGCGGCGCGGCTTCAAGGTTCGCTCCTACGTCGGGGTCCGCACCCGTCGCTACGCATACATCGAGCACCGACGCGCCGGCTTCGACGCCCGCGCCGACGGCATCGCCGCTCCGATCGGCGCCGGCAGGACGACCGCGCGCGAGCTCTACGACCTGCGCCGCGACCCCTTCCAGCTCACAAGCCGCGACCGCGATCCTCGCTACGCGGCCGCCCGGATCGCGCTCGCAGGCATGCTCGCCCGGCTCGAGCGCTGCTCGGGCGCGCGGTGCGTGCTCACCAGCGGGGTGCCCGGTCCTAGATGAGGCCGTGGAATCAACCATCCCGCGCTGAGCACTGGCCCCGCTACCTTCGAGCCCGCTGCCTGTTGGCAGGGAAGTGAGCACGACCCGCCGCACACGACTGACCCTGGCGCTCGCGGCCGCAGCCGCGATCGCCCTCTGCGCCGCCGGAGGCGCATCGTCGCCCGCTGCAGGGCCGCCGGCGCGCCCGAACGTCGTCCTGATCACGACCGACGACCAGACCGCGCAGTCGCTGGCGGTGATGAAGCGAACCCGGGCGCTGCTCGGCGACCGTGGCGCCAGCTTCACGCGCTACTTCGCCGCCTATCCGCTCTGCTGTCCGGCGCGCACGACCTGGATCACCGGCCAGTACCCCCACAACCACGGCGTGATCGACAACCGCCCGGCGAGCGGCGGCGGCTACGAGCATCTGCGCGAACCCGAGCGAGTGCTGCCGGCATGGCTCGACGCCGCCGGCTATGACACCGGGCTGGCCGGCAAGTGGATCCACAACTACGAGCCGCTGACCCCGCCGCCGGGATGGGATCGCTGGTGGGGGCTGGTGCCGGCGACCGCGACCGCCTACTACGACTACTCGATCGCCGATTCCGACGGCGGGATGGATTCCTACGGCAGCGAGGATTCGGACTACCAGACCGACGTCCTGACCCGGGAGTACGCGCTGCCGTTCATAACTGCGCACGCCACCGACCCAGATCCGTTCTTCCTTCACCTCTCCTACACGGCGCCGCATTGGGGCTCCGGCCGTCGCGACCGGGCGGGCAAGCGCTGCGCGAGCCCGAAGCCGTTCTCGTTCGACACCGCCCGCGCCAAGCCCGCTCCCCGCCATGCCGAGCGCTTTCGCACCCGCGAGCTCCCGCGGCCGCCCTCCTTCGACGAGCGTGCGCTCGCCGACAAGCCGGCAATCCTTCGCAAGGGCAAGCCGATCCGCCGCGCCGAGCGCCGCGAGATCGCCCGCCGCTACCGCTGCGAGCTCGCCAGCCTGCTCGCGGTCGACGAAGGCGTGGCGGCGATCGACCGCGCGCTCACCGACGCGGGCCTCGCCGAGAGCACCTACGTCATCTTCACCTCCGACAACGGCTACATGCACGGCGAGCACCGGATCCGGTCGGGCAAGCTGCAGCCCTACGAGGAGGCGATCAGGGTGCCGCTGCTGATCCGCGGACCCGGGGTGCCGCGCGGCGTGCGGATCGGAGACCCGGTCGCCGACGTCGACCTCGCGCCGACGATCGCCGAGCTGACCGCGGCCGGGCAAGCGCCGGGGCTCGAGCGGTCCGCGGACGGGAGCTCGCTCGTCGCCCACCTGGCCGGTCAGCGCGACCCCGGGCGGGCGATCCTGATCGAGGCGAAACGACCCGCGCGGGCCACCGCGAGCGGTGCCGTGGCGCGCTCGTTCATCGGCGTGCGCACCCGCCGCTATGCCTACGTCGAGCGCTACGAGCTGCGCACGGCGACGGTCGAGGAAGGGCTTGACGCCGCGCTCGGGGCGGGCGAGCTGGTCGATCGCGAGCTCTACGACCTGCGCCGCGACCCCTATCAGCTCGAGAGCCGGCACGCGTCCGGCCGTTACGCGGCGACGCGAGCGACGCTCGCGGCGACGCTGGCTCGGTTGCGGGCCTGTGGCGGCCCCGGCTGCCTGCTCGACGTCGCGGTCCCGGGTCCGGCGCGGCGCTGACGGCTCAAGCCGACGCCCGGCGCGCCCGATACAGGGGCTGATGTTCGACATCGACGCAGCGCTGCGCACCCTGGTCGAGCAAGAGGGCTCCGATCTGCACGTCAAGGTGCCGGCCCCGCCGCTGACCCGCGTCCACGGGGAGCTCGCGCCGCTCCCGGGCGTGGAGCCGCTGGAGGGCGAGGACACGGACGCCGCGCTGCGCCAGATCCTCACCGATCCGCGCCTGCTGGAGGAGTTCGAGCGTGAGGGGGAGGTCGACTTCGCCTACTCGATCCCCGGCCTGTCGCGGTTTCGCGTCAACGCGTTTCGACAGCGCGGCAGCGTCTCGATCGCCTGTCGCGCGATCCCGTTCCAGGTCCGGACGATCGAGGACCTCGGGCTGCCGCCGGCGATCCGCCGGCTCGCCGACGAGCAGCGCGGGATTGTGCTCCTGACCGGTACCACCGGCTCGGGCAAGTCGACGACGCTCGCGGCGATGGTCGATCACATCAACTCGACCCGGGCGCGGCACGTGATCACGCTCGAGGACCCGATCGAGTACCTGCACCGCGACAAGCTCTCGATCGTCAACCAGCGCGAGGTCGGCTCGGACACCGAGAGCTTCGCCCGCGCGATGCGCCGGGTCCTGCGCCAGGACCCGGATGTGATCCTGATCGGCGAGATGCGAGACGAGGAGACCGTGCGCACGGCGCTGGCCGCGGCCGAGACCGGTCACCTTGTGCTCTCGACCCTGCACACGCTGGACGCGACCGAGACCGTGAACCGGATCATCGACTTCTTCCCGCCGCACCTCCAGCAGCAGGCGCGGGTGATGCTCGCCGCCACCCTGCGCGGCGCCGTCGGGCAGCGGCTCGTGCTCCGCTCCGGCGGCCGTGGGCGAGTCGCGGTCTGCGAGGTGCTCGTCTCGACCGGGCGGGTCCAGGACCTGATCCTCAACCCGCAGGAGACCGGGCGGCTGACGGAGGTGATCGGCGAGGGCGAGTATTACGGGATGCAGACCTTCGACCAGGCGCTGCTCGGGCACGTGATGGAGGGGACGGTCGACGAGGCGACCGCGTTCGAGTACGCCTCCAGCCCGCACGACTTCAAGCTCATGCTCGCGGCCCGGGGCCGGCGAGCCTCCGGGATCGAGCAGGTGCTGGAGGGCGGGGAGCAGGGCGAGTCCGAGCCCAGCTTCGCCTCGCCCTAGGCCCTCCGCAGACACTTCAGTTCGTAAAGCTTTGGCGCTATACTCGGCTTTCTGGCCGCCGGGGAGTGAGGAGGGCGTGAGCCTCTCGGCCCCGGCCGGCGAGGATCCGAGATGACGGACCCCAGCTGCCCAGTCTGCAGAACCGCCGAGATCATCTCCGGCAAGTGGACGCTGCTGCTGATCCGTGACCTCGCCGAGGGCAGCCGTCGCTTCTGCGAGCTCGAGCGCTCGCTCGAGGGAATCAGCCCGAGGACCCTGTCGCTGCGCCTGAGGGCGCTCGAGGAGCACGGGATCGTCGAGCGCCACACCTTCCCCGAGGTGCCGCCGAGGGTCCAGTACGCGCTCACCGACAAGGGCGCCGCGCTGGTGCCGCTGATCGAGGACATGCGCAACTACGGGCGTCACTGGCTCTTCGACGCCAAGCCGTCGGCCGAGGAGCGGGCGAAGGCCCGCGCCGCCGTCGCCGCCTGACCCGGCGCCGACCGGCGAGCGGCGAACGGGCGGGTCTGCAACCGCGCTTGCAGTAAAGGAGCGCGCTCGAGCCGCGCGAAGACCCTGCGCATGCGGGATCTCGTCGTTCGAGAGGGGCTGGTGACGATGGCCCATGACGCGGCCGAGCGCCTGCACGGCCTCGTGGCCGCGGGCGACGAGCTCCCCTACGAGGTCCGCGAGCCGGGAGACGGCTCGCCGCTTTGCCGCTATCAGCCGCTCACCCAACGCTTCGTCCGCGATCACGCCGGCGAGCTGCGATCGCTCGACTCCTTCGGCGCCGCCTGTGCGGCGATCGAGGCGGCCGGCCTCGCGGGCACCTACCTCGAGCAGATGGGCGTCGGCGTTCCGACCGATCCCCGGCGCCGGGCCGAGCTCGCCGGAGTCGCATTCCTCTGCCGGCTGTGGTCGGAGAGCACCGACTTCGCCCTCGACGACGAACGGCTCGAGGGCGCGATCGACGAGCTGCAATCGGCGGGCGAGGCGGAGCAGGGCCAGATCGAGGTGATCGTGCCCTTGCGCGGCTTGCAGATGCCGATCGCCCGTGTCGACCTGCCGATGGCTTCGATCGTTCGCGCCGACACCGTCGAGGTGCCGCCGGAGGCCCGCTCGGGCGACGGGCTTGGAGTGTCGCCTTGGGAGCCCGCGTTCCTCGCCGTCGTCCGGGTCGAGGAGCCCGGCCTCGACGGCGGTGAGGAGGGTTCCGAGGCAGGCGTCGCGGCGGTCGAGTCCTTCCGCCGGTTGCTGACCATCTTGAGGCTGTTCAAGACCGGCGGCGTCGGCATCGGCCCGTACGCGTGGACGCGGGTCCCCGGCGACCGCTGGCGACGGATCGCGACCGCGGCCGGTCGGCTGCGGCCCGGCGGGTACCGGATCGTCGACGGCGAGCTCGGGACGCTGGCGGGCTTCGCCGCCACCCTTGCTGCGCCCGGGACCCCCTTCAGCCGCGCGGCCGAGCGCCGTCCGGGCTTCCCCAACACGCTGGCCCGGGCGATCACCCGGTTCGAGGCCGGGCTCGAGCGAAACGTGGTCGTCGAGGCCCTCAACGACCATCTGCTGGCGCTGCGCTTCCTGCTCGAGGGCAGCGGGCCGGCCGAGCTCGGGCTGTCGATGCGGGTCGCGGCACTGTGTGCGGAGCCCGACCAGCGCGCCGAGGTCAAGGCGGTCGTCGACCGCGCGATCGGGCTCGAGCGCGAGCTGTGGAGCGGCGAGCCCGCACCCGGCGCGGGCCCGGTCACCCCGGCCGAGACCGCGGCCCGGCTCGAGGATCTGGCCCGCGCGATCCTCAAGGACGCCGCGGCGGGCCATCTCGGCTCCGACCTGCGCGCGACGGCCGACGAGATCCTGCTCGCCGACGGGCTTGCGGTCGGCGAGGGCTCGGGCGAGCAGCTGGGCGGAACGACCGAATGGGACTTGGAGCCGGTCGAGGCCGTCTCCGAGCTGACCGTGGAGCCCGACCCGGCGACCGCGCCCGAGGCGGATCAGCCCGAGCTGGCCGAGGAGCTGAACGAGATCCTCGAGCAGGGATCCGAGCTCGACCGGCGAATCACGCCAGAACCGAGCCCGGAGCCCGAGGAGGAGATGGTGATCGCGAGAGCTAGAGAGATCTTCGGCGGCCAGGCCGAGCCCGAGACGGCCAGCCTGGAGGTCGTCACCGATCCGCCCATCGCACCGCCCCCGGCGGAGCGGCGCGAGCGCTCGGGCGCCAACCCGGTGCTGGAACTGATCGAGCAGACCCGGGCGGAGAGCCGCGCGCACCACGAGCGCGCAGCCGGGCTCTTCCCCCGTCCCGAGACGACGGAGTGGAACGTGCGCGAGATCGCCTACGACCGCACCCGCCGCGCCCGGGCCGGCAGTTAGCACCCAGACTTCCTCCGATCACCCCCCAGGAAGAGCAGGTCAGGCCATCGAGCGGAGCTCGGTGGCTCTGGCCTGTCTGGAAGCAACTATCTAGGCCGAGGCCGCGATCCGGGTCCGTTCCTCGCTTCCGGATGCGAACAGGTAGCGGTTGACCTCCATCAGCCCGGCGAGGTCGTGGACGTCCTGGTCGAGATAGGGCACCTGGATCACCGACTTGGTTCGCAGCTCGGCGGCGAGGTGCTCGACGTTGGCGCGGTCGCGGGCGGCGAGGGCGTCGTAGTCGGCCAGGTTGGCGGCGGCGCGACGGGCGAGATCGGGGTCGCCGAGCGCGTCGGCGAGCTCGGTCTCGACCGCCGTGGGGTCGGTGGTCGCGGGGCCGCCCTCGTAGTGGACCTTGTTCACGATCACGCCGCCGAACGGCAGCCGCGCCTCGGTCAGCTTGCGATGGAAGTACACCGCCTCCGAGATCGGCTCGCCCTGGGGGCCGCAGACAACGAGGAACGAGGTCTGCGGCGCTGCGAGCAGCTCGTTGACGCGCCGCGCGCGCTCGCGAAAGCCCTCGACCATGCCGGCGAACGCCTGGAAGAACTCGGCCAGCTCCTCGAGCAGGTCGACTCCGGTGACCCGGCGCAGAACCGAGAACATGAGCGCGCTGCCGCGCCCGAAGACCTTCATCCCGATCCCGGCGGGGCGCATGAACACCTGCAGCGCCCTGCCCTCGATGAACTGGGTCAAGCGCTTCGGAGCGTCGAGGAAGTCGAGTGCGTTGCGGGTCGGGGGCGTGTCGAGGACGAGCAGGTCGTAGCGGTCCTCGGCGTGGATCTCGAACAGCTTCTCCATCGCCATGTACTCCTGCGAGCCGGCGAGCGCGGACGAGAGCTGCTGGTAGATGCGGTTCGAGAGGATCCGCTCTCGGGTCTGCTCGTCGGGGGCGTGCTTGCGCACCACCTCGTCGAAGGTCTGCTTCGCGTCGAGCATCATCGCCCACAGCTCGCCTTCGCCGGGGTCGACGCCGGCGGACTCGAAGCGCCCCGGGTCGACGCGGCGCTCGACGTTGCCGAGCTCGGGAAGCCCGAGCGAGTCCGCGAGTCGCTTCGCCGGGTCGATCGTCAGCACCGCGACCCGGAGTCCGCGCGCCGCCATCCCGGCGGCGATCGCCGCCGCGGTGGTCGTCTTGCCGACTCCACCCGAGCCCGCGCAGATGCAGACCCGCTTGCCCTCGAGCAGCTCGGCGACCCCGGCCATCAGGTGCGCATCGCCCCGGCGAGCATGCCGATCTGCTCGACTCCGAGCTCGGGCTCGAACAGGAACGGCAGTGTCGTCACCGGCGCCTCGGTCAGCTCCTCCAGCCGGGCGAGCTGCTCGCGCTGGGCACGGGCGCGGGCGCTCTCGCTGACCGCGGCCCGGCCGGCGGCCCGGACGGCGCCGTCGCCGTTCACCGCCAGCCCCCCGAGCTGCTCGGTCTCATCGGGACTGAACCGCTGCGGGTAGAGACCGTTGAGGAAGATCCGGTCGACGCGGACGCCGACATCCGCCTCCAGGCCGCGCTCCAGCCCGGCGGTCTCGTTGACCGGCATCTCCTCGGGCAGGGAGACGATCGCGACCCCGGTCCTATGCGAGTCGCGCAGGAACTCGTCGAGAGCGTCGGCCTGCTGGCGGATCGGCCCGACCCGGGCGACGTTGGCGAAGGTGCGCGGCGTCTGCAGGAAGCCGATTCCGTGGCCCGTCGCCGGCGCGTCGACGATCACCAGGTCGTAATTGCGCCCTCGCTTGACCTTGCGGTCGTCCAGCGCCAGCTCCCAGATCTTGCCGATCGTGACCAGCTCCTTGAGCCCGGGGGTGGCAGCCGCGAGGTAGGTGAAGACCCGGGAGCGGAAGAGCAGATCGCGCATCGCCTTCACCTTTAGCTGCAGGAGGACGTACTCGCGCATCGCCTCGTCGGGGTCGATCGAGATCGCCCACAGGTTGTCGGCCATCTCGACCTCGTGAAAGCCGACCTCGGCCCGGTGAAAGACGCGCGAGAGATGCTCCTGCGAGGCGAGCTCGCAGAGGATCGTCCGCTTGCCCTCCCGCGCGCCGGCGAGCGCGAGCGCGAGCGAGACCGTGGATTTGCCCACGCCCCCTTTGCCGGTCACGATCACCAGCCGCTTGTCGAGTAATTCGGACACTTCGGGGTCTCGGACGCGGCAACCGCGCCGCGGTTGATCGTACCCACGCGCGAACGCCTTGAAGCCGTTTGCGCTGCAGGGGAAGGAAAGCCGCTGCTGCGTGCGAATAGTCGCGAACGTATGGGACTTTTCAACCGCCAGACCCGCCCCGAGAACGAGCTGATTCCCGACCTCCCCGAGCCGGTGTTCGACGAGCCGCTCGAGGCCGAGCCGGCCGACCCCGAGGTGGCGATCGAGCCCCCGGAGGGCGCCGAGCCGGCCGAGCCCGCTCCGGGACCCGCCGCTGAGGATCCTGCCGAGGCGTCCGAGCCCGAGCGCGCCCCCCAGCCGCCGCCGGTCAACCCCGTCCCCGACCCCCAGCCGGACGAGGAGCTGCGGATCACCGCCTCCGAGGCGCTCGCCCCGAGCCGCGAGCCGTCGGTCGCCGCCGGCTCCCGGGGCGCCGCCGACGACCGTCCGACGCGGCGGGCGCAGGTGATCTCATTCGCGAACCAGAAGGGCGGCGTCGCGAAGACGACCTCGACCCTCAACCTCGCTGTCGCCTTCGCCGAGTCCGGCCATGACGTCCTCTGCATCGACCTCGACCCGCAGGGCAACCTGACGATGAGCCAGGGCATCGACCCCGACAAGGTCGACAAGTCGATGTTCGACGTCCTCGTCCACCACATCCCGCTTAGCGAGGTGATCCAGGAGCGCGAGATCGACATCGCCGTCGCCTCGATCGACCTCGCCGGCGCCGAGATCGCGATGTCGACCCAGATCGGGCGTGAGCGCTCGCTCGAGAAGGCTCTCGCCGCGGTCGGCGAGGACTACGACTTCGTCTGCATCGACACGCCGCCGAGCCTCGGCCTGTTGACGATCAATGCGCTCACCGCATCCGACAAGGTGATCGTCCCGGTCCAGTGCGAGTACCTCTCGATGCGCGGCCTGCTCCAGCTCCAGAACACGCTCGAGATGATCCAGGAGAACCTCAATCCCCACGTCAAGATCGAGGGCATCCTGCCGACGATGCTCGATTCGCGCACCGTGCACGCGAAGGAGGCGGTGGAGATCCTCGAGGAGAACTTCGGCGACCTCGTGTTCAAGTCCAGGATCCGCAAGGCGATCAAGTTCGCCGAGGCGCCGGTCCGCGGGGCGAGTGTGCTCAAGTACGATCCCAAGGGCAACGCCGCCGACTATTACCGCGACTTGGCCAAGGAGGTCCTGAGCAATGGCGCGACGTAAGCGGGCCAGCATGCGGGAGGGCCCGCTCGCCGACCTGTTCCGCGCCACCGTCGAACCCGATGACCCGCCGGAGGCCTCCGCCCCGGCGGAGCGGCGCGCCGAGGACGAGACCCGGGTGATCCGCGAGCCCGCCCCGGAGCCAGCCGAGGTCGACCCCGAGCCGCGCTCCGCGCACGAGGAGCAGGGGGCCGCGCCGGTCGCCCCGTATGGGGTTGGCGAGGAGGTCGATGACCCGCCCGCCGCCAGGGAGCGCTTGCACAGGGCCTTCTCCGAGGACGCTGTCGACGTCGACGGGCCGATCTACGGCCGCGACGAGCCCTCCTACGGACACGGCATGGCGTCGAGCGAGGAGCCGCGCCCGCACGCCCCCGTGATCCGCGTCGTCGGCGTCGGCGGGGCGGGCGTGAACGCGATCAACCGCATGGTCGAGGCCGGGATCCCCGGGGTCGAGTTCATGGCGGTCAACACCGATCTGCAGTCGCTGCAGCAGTCGACCGCGGACGTCACCGTGCACCTCGGGAGCGGCATGGCCCGCGGGCTCGGCGCCGGGTCCAACCCGCAGCTCGGCTACCGGGCGGCGTTCGAGGAGCAGGACAAGATCAAGCGCCTGCTCAAGGGCTCGGACATGGTCTTCGTCACCGCCGGCGCCGGCGGCGGGACCGGGACCGGCGCGACACCGGTGATCGCCCGACTCGCCCGCGACGTCGGCGCGCTCACCGTCGGGATCGTCACCAGGCCGTTCCGGTTCGAGGGCTCGCGGCGGGCGAAGCAGGCCGAGGAGGGGATCGAGGCGCTCGGCGCGGAGGTCGACACCCTGATCGTCGTCCCCAACGAGCGCCTGCTCACGGTGCTGGCGAAGACGACGACGATGATGCAGGCCTTCCAGGTCGCCGACGACGTCCTGCGCCAGGGCGTGCAGGGGATCTCGGAGCTGATCACCCTGCCGGGGATGATCAACCTCGACTTCGCCGACGTGCGGACGACGATGCGCGACGCCGGTCAGGCACTGCTCGGGATCGGCATGGGAGCCGGCGACAATCGCGCCGTCCGCGCCGCCGAGAGCGCGGTCTCATCGCCTTTGCTCGAGACCTCGGTCGACGGCGCGCGTTCGATCCTGCTCTCGATCACCGGCGGCCAGGACCTGACCCTGCTCGAGGTCTCCGAGGCGGCGAAGGTGGTCCAGGAAGCCGCCCACCCCGACGCCAACATCATCTTCGGCGCCAACATCGACGACTCGGTCGAGGACGAGGTCTGGGTGACCGTGATCGCGACCCGCTTCGACGGTCGCGCCCGGCGCGCCGACGGCAGCGGGACCGGCGAGCGCCGCGCGATCGGCACCGCATCGACCTCGGCCCGCCGGCCCGCCGACCGGCGCGCGGGCACGGCGAAGAGCTTCGAGTCGCGACCCCGCGACCTCGAGTTCGAGGTCCCCGAGTACTCGCCCTGAGCGGGCCCGGACCCGGGTTCCGGCCGGCGTTCTAGTCTCAGGCCCATGAGCTCCCGCGGCGTGGTCGCTGCCGGTCATCCGCTGACCGCGGAGGCCGGGGCGCGGGTGCTGCGCGAGGGTGGCAACGCGGTCGACGCGGCCGTTGCCTCGGTGCTGACCTCGTTCGTCACCGAGAGCCCGCTGACCGGGCTCGGCGCCGGCGGATACATGCTCGTCCACAGCGGCGAGGAGACGGTGGTGCTCGACTTCTTCGTCGCCGTACCGGGCGCCGAGGGGACCGAGCGCGGCTCCGAGCTCGTTCCGATCCCGGTCTATTTCACGCCGGAGTCGGCGCAGGTGTTCCACGTCGGGGCCGCGTCGTGCGGAGTCCCCGGGACGCCGGCCGGGCTCGAGGACGCGCTCGAGCGGTTCGGCTCCCTGACCCTGGGCGAGCTGGCGGCGCCGGCGGCCCGACTCGCCCGCGAGGGGCACGTGGTGGTCCCCGAGCAGGCCTTCTTCCTCTCGATCCTGGCGCCGATCCTGACCCACTACCCCGAGGCGGCGTCGATCTACGCGCCGGGTGGCAGCCTGCTCGGCGCCGGCGACACGATCGTCTTCGCCGATCTCGCGGACGCTCTCGAGCGGCTCGGTGACGAGGGAGCGGAGCCCTTCTACCGCGGCGAGGTCGCGGCGGCGATCTCCGACTGGGTGCTCGACCGCGGCGGCACGCTCGGGCGCGGCGACTTCGCGGCCTATGAGTCGATCGCGCGCGAGCCGGTGCGGGCGCGGTTTCGCGGTCGCGAGGTGCTCACCAACCCGCCGCCGTCCTCGGGCGGGATCCTGATCGCCTATGCGCTCTCGCTGCTCGAGCGCCGAGACCGGAACGGGCTCGAGGACCTGGTCGAGGTGATGCGGGTGGCGCAGGACGCGCGCACCGAGGAGTTCCTCGAGGGCCTCTACGTCGACCGGTTCGCCAGCCGCTTCCTCGACCAGCCCCCGGGCGCCGGCCGGCTCGGGTCGACCACCCACATCACCGCGGTCGACGGCGACGGGCGCTGCGCGAGCGTCACCTGCTCGAACGGCACCGGCTCGGGGCTCGTCGTCCCGGGCACCGGCGTGCACGTCAACAACATGCTCGGCGAGGAGGACCTCAACCCGCACGGGTTCCATCGCCAGCCCGCCGGGCGCCGGATGCCTTCGATGATGTCGCCGACTGTGGTGCTCGCCGACGGGGCGCTCGAGGCCGGTCTCGGCAGCGGCGGCTCGAACCGGATCCGGTCGGCGATCCTGCAGACGATCGTCAGGCTGATCGGTGAGGGGCTGGACGTCGAGGCGGCCGTGGTCGCACCCAGGGTCCATTACGAGGAGGGATCGGTGCAGGCTGAGCCCGGGGTCGACGAGGCGGCGCTCGCGCGGCTCGCCGCCGCCGGCTGCGAGGTCGTCCGCTGGCCCGACCGAAACGTCTTCTTCGGCGGGGTGCACGCGGTCGCGCGAGAGCCTCGGAGCGGCGCCCTGCGCGGTGCTGGGGACCCGCGCCGCGGGGGCGCGGTCGCCGCCGCCTAGTGGCCCACTAGATGCCCATCTCGTCCGTCAGTCCTGCACGTCGCCGACGATCACCTTGCCGTTCAGCCGTGCCCGCTCGGCGATCTCGCGCGAGCGGGCGACGGCGCGGACGAGCTCGCCCAGGGCCCGCGCGAGCACGCTCATCCGCTCGGGCTCGGACCGCAGCTCGAGCAGTCGCTGCTTGGTCGGTGCCGGCAGCTCGACCCGGGCCGCGATCCCGTAGGAGTCGAGGGCCTCGAGGTCGGCGGGCTCGGGAGCCTCGCCCCCGACCCGTTCGATCAGCTCGGCGAAGGCGTCTCGGGCGGCGTCCGCCGCTCGCTCGCCCGCCGACCTCGCCCGCCGCGCGATCCGCCGGCTCCACCGGCTCGACCTCGCCGGCGGGGAACTCGGCCGCCTCGTAGCGGTCGAGGACGCGGAAAGGCCGCTCGCCGGTGACGACGATGTTCAGTCGTCCGTCGTCGAAGCGCTCGGTGACCTCGGTCACCCGCGCTTCGCAGCCGATCCGCCTGGCGCCGGTCTCGGCGTCGCGGAAGACGATCCCGAACGGCGCCCCCTGGTCCAGGCAGCGCCCGATCATCCGCTTGTAGCGCTCCTCGAAGATGTGCAGCGGCAGTAGCTCGCCGGGCAGCAGCACGAGAGGCAGCTCGAAGATCGGCAGCTCGACCGCGTCGCGGTCCATAGCGGGATTGTAGGAGGGAGAATGCCGCGGTCGAGATGGACCGGACCGACTTCGAAGCCGAGGGACTGCTCGAGGGGCTCGACGAGCCCGGGCGCGAGGCCCGCCTGCGGTTGCTCTCCGAGCTCGCAGATGCCGGCGTTCCGCTCGAGGAGCTGCGCCACGCGGTGAGCGAGAACCGGCTCGCGCTGCTGCCGGTCGAGCGGGCCCTGGGGGGCGAGGCCCGCCACACCGCGGCCGAGGTGGCCGAGCGGTCCGGTCTCGAGCCCGAGTTCCTGCGGCGGCAGTGGCGGGCTCAGGGCCTGGCCGTTCCCGCCGAGGGCGCCGCCGTGTTCACCGACCGCGATCTGGAGGCGGCGAGGCGGGTCGCGGCGCTGCGCGCCGGCGGCCTTCCCGAGGAGGGGATCCTCGAGGTGTCGCGGGTGCTCGGGATGACGATGAGCCAGCTCGCGGCGGCGACGCGGGGACTGGTCGCCGAGGCGTTCGTCCGCCCTGGGAGCGACGAGCACGAGATCGCCGAGCGCCTGCGCCAAGCGGGTGAGATCTTCGCGCCGATGATGGGGGAGGCGCTCTCGTACCTGTTCGATGTGCATCTGCGCGAGCAGATCCGCCACGACGCGGTCGCCGCGCCGCAGGACGGCGCAGCCGCCGGCCCCGACGGCGGCCAGCCGGCCACAGTCGCCTTCGCCGACCTGGTCGGCTTCACCCGGCTGGGGGAGATGCTGGAGCCGGAGGAGCTGGGCGCGGTCACCGGCCGCCTGGCCGAGCTGGCGGCCGACGTGGTCGAGCCGCCGGTGCGGCTGGTGAAGCTGCTCGGCGACGCCGCGATGCTGGTCGGACAGGAGGCGGCGGCCGTGCTCGAGGCGGCGGTCGCGCTGGTCGAGGCGGCGGAGCGCGAGGGTGAGGACTACCCCCTGCTGCGGGCCGGGGTCGCCGCCGGGTGGGCGATCCCGCGCGGCGGGGACTGGTACGGGCGGCCGGTCAACCTGGCGAGCCGGATCACCTCGATCGCCCGGCCGGGAAGCGTGCTCACCGACGAGAACGTGCACGAGGCGCTCGCGGGCGACTACTCGTGGTCGTTCGCGGGCTCGAAGAAGCTCAAGGGCGTGGGCGAGGTGAGGCTGTTCCGCTGCCGGCGGGCGCCCGTGGCTGAGGCCTAGCTCGGATCGGCCCTCCCGGGAGCGCCATGTCCACGTTGACGATCGCTTAAGGGTCGGCAGGAAGGCTCAGCCGAATGGTCCTGCTGATGCTGTTCGCGCTGGTTGCCGGCGCGGCGACGGCGCTCTCCCCCTGCGTGCTCCCGGTTCTGCCCGCCGTCCTCGGCGCCGGCGTCACCGGAGGCCGCCGGCGCCCGCTCGGCGTGCTCATCGGGCTGGTTGCCTCGTTCACCTTCACCGCGGTCGCGCTCGTTTACGTGATCGAGGCGCTCGGCTTGCCCGACGACCTGGTCCGGACGCTGGCGATCGTCACCCTGCTCGTCTTCGGCGTCTGCCTGCTGATCCCCGGCCTCGGCGACCGGATCGAAGCCTGGGCGAGCCGGGTCGCGCCGGCTCCGGCCCGCGTCGGAGGCCAGGGATTCGGTTCCGGACTGCTGCTCGGAGCGAGCCTCGGCTTCGTCTACACGCCGTGTGCGGGGCCGATCCTGGCCGGAGTGATCACGGTCTCGGCGGCGCAGGACTTCACCGCCGGCAAGCTCGCGGTCGCGATCGCATACGCGCTCGGCTCGGGACTGGTGCTCTACGCCCTGATGCTGGGCGGACGGCGGCTGGTCGACCGGCTGAGCCCCTATCGCGGCTGGGTCCAGGCCGCGACCGGCGCGGCGATGGTGCTGGTCGCGGTCGCGATGACGGCCGACCTCGACCTCAGGTTTCAGCGGGCGATCGCCGACGAGCTCCCCTCGGTGCTCGTCAACCCGTCGGGCGAGCTGGAGGGCAGCGAGGCGATCGCCGACGAACTGGACGCGGTTCGGGGTGGCCACGGCGCGCAGGAGGGTGGGGCGGCGCAGGCCGCTGCCGGAGCGGCGCTCCCGCGCCTTGGCTCCGCCCCCGACTTCGTCTCGCCCGGGCGCTGGTTCAACACCGGCGGCGACTCGCTCTCGATCGCCGGCTTGACCGGCGAGGAACGGGTGGTGCTGATCGACTTCTGGACCTACACCTGCATCAACTGCATCCGCACGCTTCCCTACCTGCGCGCCTGGGACGCCGAGTACCGCGACGACGGGCTGACGATCGTCGGCGTGCACTCACCGGAGTTCGCCTTCGAGAAGGAGGCCGACAACGTCGCCGAGGCCGTGAGCGAGAACGGGATCCGCTACCCGGTGGTCCAGGACAACGAGCTCGGGACCTGGACCGCGTTTGCGAACCGCTACTGGCCGGCGAAGTACCTGATCGACTCCGAGGGCGAGGTCCGCTACGTCCACTTCGGCGAGGGCTCGTACGCCGAGACGGAGGCGGCGATCCGCTCGTTGCTCGCCGAGGCGGGCGACCGCGAGCTCGGATCCGGGGCCGACGCCGGCCGCGCCGAGGTCGCCGACCCCGGCCTGCGCACGCCCGAGACCTATCTCGGCTGGGAGCGGGCCGAGGGGTTCGTCGAGCCGCCGCGCCCGGGCGTCGCCGACTACACCGCGCCCGACCCCGGATCGCTCGAGCTCAACGAGCTCGCCTACGGCGGGCGCTGGCGGGTCGACGGCGAGTCGGCGACCGCGGTCGCCGAGGCGACGATCTCGCTCGCCTTCCAGGCGCGCCGGGTTTTCCTCGTGCTCGGCGCCGAGGGCGGCCTGGGCAAGGTCGAGGTGCTGCTCGACGGCGAGCCGCTCACCGGGCCGGGGGCCGGGGAGGACGTGCGCGACGGCCACATCACGGTCAGCGGCCAGCGCCTCTACCGGCTCGTCGACCTGCCCGAGGTCGCCCGCGCTACGCTCGAGCTGCGGTTCGAGCCCGGCGTCACCGGCTACGCGTTCACGTTCGGGTAGGGGGCGGATAGGCTGCGGTCGTGTCCGAGCAGAACGTCGCCATCGTCCGGGCGATCTTCGAACGCGATGACACGTGGGACAAGGAGGAGATCCTCGCGGCGCTGCCGGAGATGATCCCGGCCCTGTTCGCGCCCGACGCCGAGTGGATCGAGGCGCCCGAGCGAGTCGACGCCAAGACCTACCGGGGCCACGAGGGGATTCGGCGCTCGTTCGAGCACTGGCTCGAGCAGTGGGACGAGTACCGGGTCGAGGCCGAGCGGATCGAGGACCTCGGGGATCACGTCCTCGTCGTCGCGCGCGAGCGCGCCCAGGGACAGGGCAGTGGCGCTCCGGCGCAGGCCACGGTCTACGCGGTGTTCACGTTCCGCGACTCGAAGGTGGCCCGGTACCGCGAGTTCTACGACGAGTCGGCCGCCCGGGCCTCGATCGGCTGATCAACGCGGCGATCGGCGATCGCGGGCGGTTCGCGCTCAGAGCCCGAGCCCGTGGACACCGCCCTCGTCCCAGCCGAGATGGTGGGCGAGCTCGTGGCGAACCGTGCGCTCGACCTGCGCCCGGAGCAGCTCGGGGTCGTGGCCGAAGTCGCGCTCGAGCGTGTCCCGGTAGATCACGATGTGGTCGGGGTAGGTGTCGCGGGCGACGGTGGCGCCGATGTAGTGGCCGTAGGCGCGGTGCTCGTGGCCGCGGTCGGAGACGGTCACCGGAGTGCGCTCGAGCACCTCGCGGAAGGGCTCGGGCAGGTCGTCGAGCGCCCGGATCACCAGCTCGTCGAACTCGCTCGGCTCGCGATCCGGTGGTGGGAGCGAGGCGAGAGCGTCGCTGCGGTCGACCAGGCGCCGGAACTCGGGCTCCGGGATCTCCTTGCCGATCAGCGCCACGGTCGCCCAGGCGGTGATCAGGACGATCGCGGTCGCGGCGGCGAGCACGGTGAGCAGGTCGCCGAGCCCGCCGAACGAGGGCGGGTTGAGGACGAGCACGACGAGGCCGGTGAGAAACGCGACCAGGGCGGCTGCCCGCAGCGGCGGGCCGAAGATCTCGCGCATCCGTTCAGGCTAGATGAGTGATCCCGAATTCCCGCGCACGCGGATGACGCACGGATACCTTCGCCGGATCGTGCCCGTCCTGCCTCGCGCGTGCCCACGGGCACGCGCTTCGTCGCCCGTCCACGACCGGACTCGGCCCCGTGCGCCCCCGCGCACACGCGAATCGGAATCAATCATCTAGGCGGCCGTGAGCCGGAACTCGGCGCTGAACTCGTCGAGGAAGTCCGCGCCGGCGGTGCCGCCGTGGAGTTGCTCGAAGAACTCGGCTGTGCGCAGCGCCGGCGTCACCCGCCAGTGCACGCGGGCCGGGCCGTCGCCGGCCATCTGGTGCGGGGTGCCGGCCGGGACCTCGAACGCTTCGCCGGCCTCGTAGCGGCGCTCGACTCCGGCGATCATCGTCCGCATCGCACCCTCGAGGACCTCGAAGCGCTCGAGCTGGCTCGGGTGGAGGTGCTCGGGCGGCAGCGGGCCGTCACCTGCGTAGCTGGCCTCCATCTCGAGCAGCTCGCCGTGGGTCTCGGCGGCGGTCTTGATCAGTCGCAGCCGAAAGCCGCCCTGGCCGATCACCTGGCCCGCGTGTGCCACGCGGCGAGCGTATACGGCGCGCCGCTCAGCCGGGCTTGCGGGCGCTGAGCACGAGGTTGTAGAAGAGCCGCGCCGGGAGCCGTGGCTCGAGCAGGGTCGCGTCGACTAGTTGCAGGGCGAGATAGCTGCGGAAGGCGAAGCGCCGCCACGCCGGCGGGATCTCGTCGGGCTCAGCGCTCGCCTCGAGGCTGCGCAGCAGCCAGCCGTGCGCGCTGGCGAGCAGCTCCTCGCCGCCGACGCGCACGTCCGCGAAGCTGGCTGCGCGAGCGAGCGCGGAGAGCTGCGAGGGCGCGAACGCGTGCACGTCGACCTCGGGCTCGAGGTGGTGGCCGTCGATCGCGTGCTCGATGCCGCTGCGGGCAGCCGAGGCTCCGACCAGACGCCGCCAGGCCGGAGCGGCGAGCAGCCCGGCTCGCTTGGGGAGCGTCGAGATCAGGTCGCCGTAGCGTGAGGGCTCGCCGCAGAACGCGACCACGCCCCCCGGGCGCAGGACCCGGGCGAACTCCCCGAACGCCCGCCCGGGGTCGGGAATGTGGTGGAGCACCGCGTGGCCGAGGACGAGGTCGAAGGAGCGCGCGGCGAAGGGAAGTCGCTCGGCCTCGGCCTCGACCGTCTCGACCTCGACTCCGAGCCGGTCCGCCGTGGCCGCGAGCGTCGCCAGCATCCCGGCCGAGATATCGGTCGCGGTCGGGCGCTCGATCAGCCCGAGCTGGGCGAGGTTGAGGCTGAAGTAGCCGGTGCCGGCGCCGATCTCGAGCGCGTCGCCGAACGGGGTCGGATCACCGCCGAGCGCCTTGGCGAGCTTGGTGCGCACCTGCTCGCGGCCGAGCTCGCCGAAGTCGATTCCCCACTTGGCGTCGTACTCGGCTGCCGCGACATCGTGGTAGCGGGTGTTCGCGTCCTTGATCTGCTCCGGCGTCGCTGGCACGGCGGCAGATGGTAGGTGCTCGCCCCCGCGAAGCTCTACGGTCAGCGACCGTGGAAGAGGCGCCTGTGCAGCAGGATCAGCCGCCCGGGGTACCGGCGCTGGCACTGACCGGCGAGCGCACCCTCCCCGACCTGCCGGAGGAGAACTACTGGTTTCGTCGCCATCTGGCTGTCTATGAGTGGATCGCGGCGCGGGTGGCCGGCCTCGCGGTCGCCGACCTCGCCTGTGGCGAGGGCTACGGCTCCGACCTGCTCGCCCGCAGCGGCCGCGAGGTGGTTGGGGTCGACGCCAACCCCGATGCCCACGAGCACGCTCGGCTGCGCTACGTGCGTCCCAACCTGCGCTACGAGCGCGACCTGGTCGAGTCCTTTCGCGGGCCATGCGACGCGATCGTCTTCCTGCAGACGATCGAGCACGTCGAGGAGCCCGGCGCCCTGCTCGATCGCTTTGCGGCGACGGCCCCGGTGAGCTACGTCTCGACCCCGAACCGGCTCACCCTCGCGCCTCCCGGCGCCGCGAAGTCCGACAACCCGTGGCATCTGCGCGAGTACACGGCGGCCGAGTATCTCGAGCTGCTCGAGCCGCGCTTCTCGCGGATCGAGCTGTTCGGGGTCTTTCACGCCCGCAAGCTGTGGCTGCACGAGCTCGCCCTGCGCGCTGGGTGGGACCGGGTTCACACCGCTCTGCGGATCACGAAGCCGTTCTATGGCCGCTTCGTCCCCGCGATCTCCGCCTCGGACTTTGCGCTTCGCCGCGCCCCCAAGGCCGACCTCGACCGAGCGCTCGATTTCGTCGCGGTCTGCCACGCGTGAGCCCGGCGGAGGGATCCGCAACCGACCCCGCCGCCCCCGGGCGCGAAGCGGAGGAGGCGGCGGGCATTGGTTCCCTTGCGATCGTCCTCCACTCCCACATGCCCTACGTCGAGGGGTTTGGCACCTACCCGTTCGGGGAGGAGTGGCTGTTCGACGCCGTGATCCGCTCCTACGCGCCGGTCTGCGAGCGCGCCGCGGCGCTGACGATGACGGTCACCCCGGTGCTCGCCGACCAGCTCGAGGCGCCGGGAGTCGACGAGCGCCTGCGCGAGTTCACCCGCGAGTTTCGGATTCGCGCCTGCGAGACGGACGCGACCGAGCTCGAGCCGGCCCTCGGGCGCGCCTGCGAGGCGGAAGCGCGGCGTTACCGTGTCGCGCTCGACCACGTCGAGCGCCTCGATCGGGATCTCACCGGGCTGTTCGGCGAGCCCGGGAAGAGCGGCCGCGTCGAGCTGATCAGCTCGGCGGCCACCCACGCGGTGATGCCGCTGCTCGCCACGCGCGCCGGGCGGCGGCTGCAGATCGACGCCGGCCTGCGCTCGCACCGGCGCCGGTTCGGGGATCCGGCCGGGTTCTGGCTTCCCGAGTGCGCCTATGAGCCCGGCCTCGAGGCGCTGCTCGCCGAGCGTGCTCTGGGCTACTTCTGCACCGACCAGAGCGCTCACGAGTCCGGGCTCGCGGCGCTGACGCCGATCGCCACCGCCGCCGGGCCGGTCGCCTTCCCGATCGATTGGGAGGCGGTGAGCTGGGTCTGGTCCCTTGACGGCTACCCCTCCGACCCGGTCTACGCCGACTTTCACCGCAGGTCGCTGCGCGGCGCCCGCCCCTGGGCGATCGGGGGCGACCCCTACGACCCCGAGGTGGCGTCGGCGCGCGCCCGCGAGCATGCGCACGAGTTCGCGCGCGCCGCGGCCGCGCGGCTGGAGCGGTTCGCGGCCGGGTCGGGAGGCCGCGGGCTGCTCGTGTTCGCGATCGACACCGAACTGCTCGGGCACTGGTGGTGGGAGGGACCGGAGTGGCTCGCCGAGCTGCTCCGGGTCGCGTCCGAGCACGGCCTCGAGCCGATCACGCTCGGCGAGGCCGCCCAGCGTCACCGCGCCGAACCCCGACCACTGCGGGCCTCGACCTGGGGCGAGGGCAAGGACATGCGAACCTGGGACTCGCCGCAGGTGGCCGACCTGGCGCGGGCGGCGCGGCGGCTCGAGCTCAGGGTCCTGCGCGGCCTCGGGACCGGGATCGCTCCGAACGCGGGCCGTCGCGCCGCCCGCGAGCTGCTCGCCCTGCAGGCGAGCGACTGGGCGTTTCTCGATCGCCGCAGAGAGGCGGGCGACTACCCGTGGGAGCGCAGCACCGGCCACGCCTGGGCGCTGCTCGAGGCCATAGACTGCGGCGCGCAGGAGCCCGATCCCCGGCTGCGCAACTTGGCGCCCGACCTCAGCCTCAGCCCGCTGCTCGAACCTTGACCAGAGCCCTGATCCTCTCCTGGGAGTACCCGCCGCTGATCGAGGGTGGCCTCGCCAGGCATGTCCGCAAGCTGTCCGAGAACCTCGCCGGACAGGGCACCGAGGTCCACGTGCTTACCCGTGGCGGCGAGGAGTCGCCCGAGGAGGAGATGGCCGGCGGGGTGCAGATCCACCGCGTCCGCGAGCCCACCCGGCCCACCGACCTGGGCGAGTTCGTGGCCTGGGTCGAGCGGATGAACTCCGACATGCTCGCCGCCGGAGTCGAGCTCGGCGACCGGTTCGCGTTCGACCTCGTCCACGGCCACGACTGGCTCGTCGCGATGGCCGGCGACCACCTCTCGCGACGCTTTGGAGCGCCGTTGGTGACGACGATCCACGCGACCGAGCACGGCCGGCATCAGGGCTGGGTCGACAAGCACCCGCAATCGCATATCCACGGGGTCGAGCGCTGGATCGCGAACCGCTCCGATCGGGTGATCGCCTGCTCGTACTACATGCGCGAGCAGATCGCCGACATCTTCGGGATCGAGGAGGAGCGGGTGACCGTGATCCCGAACGGGATCGACGCGGACGACCTGCAGCCTCAGGACGAGCCCGAGCTGCGCAGGCTGCGGGCCGAGTTCGCCCGTGCCGATCAGAAGCTGGTCCTGCTGATCGGCCGGCTCGTCTACGAGAAGGGCTTTCAGCTCGCGCTCGAGGCGATGCCGCGGCTGATCGATGCCGTCCCAGGCACCCGCTTCCTGGTCGCCGGCTCGGGCACCCACGAGCCGGAGCTGCGAAAGCAGGCGGCCGACCTCGGCCTGATGGAGCACGGCACGTTCCTGGGCTGGATCGGCGACGACGTCCTGCACTCGCTCTACCGGATTGCCGACGTCTGCGTGGTCCCCTCGCTCTACGAGCCGTTCGGGCTCGTCGCGCTCGAGGCGATGGCTTCGGACTGCCCCTGCATCGTCGCCGACACCGGCGGTCTGCGCGAGATCGTCTCCCACGGCGAGGTCGGGCTGCGCTTCCGCGCCCGCGATTCTGACTCGCTCGGCGAGATGGTCGAGCGCGTGCTCACCGATCCCGGGCTGCGCGAGCGACTCGTCGCCGAGGGGTCGGAGCACATCCTGCGCTTCGACTGGGCCGACGTCGCCGAGCGCACCTCCAAGATCTACCGGGAGCTGGTCGGCGACCCGACTCGGGCCTAGCCGGCTGGATCCGCTGGCGACGATCCGGCGCCGGCACGCGAGCCAGCGGCTCGCCGGCCAGCCGCTGGCCTCGGTCTGCGATGCGGTTCGCTGGTCGGGAGCGGTGCAGGCGCAGGAGCTCGCCGAGGTCAAGTGGTCGCTGGCGGAGCGGCTCGGAGGCGCGCCGACCGCGACAGAGGTGGAGCGGGCGTTTGCCGACGGCGAGATCCTGCGAACCCATGTGATGCGGCCGACCTGGCACTTCGTCGCCGCCGAGGACCTGCGCTGGCTCCTGCGGCTGACGGCGCCGCGCGTCCACCAGGCGCTTCGCTACTGGTACCGCAAGCTCGGCTTGGACGGCACGACTCTCGCCCGAGCGCACCGGGCGTTCGCCCGCGAGCTTGCGGGGGGCGAGCCGCGGACGCGCAAGGAGCTGGTCGCGGGCCTCGGGATCGAGGGCGACTCGATCAGGCTCGGCCACCTCTTCGGGCACGCCGAGGTCGAGCAGCTGATCGTCAGCGGGCCACCGCGCGGCAAGCAGCAGACCTACGTGCTCTTCGACGACCGGGTCCCGCCCGATCCGGGGCCGATCGGCGACGCCGCCCTCGCCGAGCTCGCACGGCGCTATTTCCAAAGCCACGGGCCGGCGACCGCGCGGGACTTCGCCTGGTGGTCGGGGCTGACGCTGACCCAGGCCCGTGCGGCGATCGGGCTCTGCGAGGAGATCGAGCGGACGCTCGGCGACGACGAGACGCCCTGGTTCACCCTCGGTCCTGCGGCCGAGGCTCGGGCGCGCAGCCGCTGCCTGCTGCTGCCCACCTACGACGAGCTGATCGTCGCCTACAAGGACCTGCGCGTCGACCTCGTCCGTGAGCCGCCCCGCGAGGGCCTCCTGACCCGGACGATCTCGATCGACGGCCGCACCGTGGGCGGTTGGAAGCGAACGCTGTCGAAGCACACGGTGACCGTGGAGGCGACCGTGTTCAAGCCACTCGGACGCGAGGAACGATCCGAGCTCGCGAAAGCGGTCGCCCGCTTCGCCGCCCACCTCGAGCTCGAGGGCGAGCTCGCGCTGGCGCGACCCTAGGCAGACGCCCGCGGCTCACTTGGCGCCTCAGCCGGGCCCGGCTTCAGCGTCGTCTCCGCCGTGGGATCGGGATCGACCGGGTCCGGCCAGCGCAGCGCCGCGGGCGGCTCGCGTGTTCGAAGCAGCCTTGCCGGGACCCCGCCGACGACCGCGTTCTGCGGCACGTCCTTGGTCACGACGGCGTTCGTGCCGACGACCGAGTTGTCGCCGACCCGGATCCCGCGCAGGACGCAGGCGCCGTAGCCGATCCAGACGTTCGAGCCGACCGCGACGTCGCGCATGTAGATCCCTTGCAACCGGATCGGCCGTTCGACCTCGACCACCCCGTGGTCGAAGTCGATGAACATCGCCCGGTCGGCGATCACGCACTGCTCGCCGATCCGCACCCGGCGATAGGCCGAGATCGTGCATTCCTGGCCGATCACCGTCTTCGAGCCGATCGTCACCTCCCCCTCGTGACAGCGGATCTTCGTGCGGTCGCCGATCCATGTGAAGCGCCCGAACCGAACCTTGCCGCGCTTCGAGATCTGCAGCTCGAGGTCCTTGCCGAAGAAGACCGGCCCGTCGGTCTCCCAGCGCCACCCCGCGGGGGTCAGCAGCCGCCGCCACAGGTAACGCCAGAGCAGGCGGGCGTAGCGCCAGTTGAACATCCTCTTCTCGGCGAGGAAGCGAATCGTGCGGACCATCGCGGCGCGGACTCTAATGCCGCTCGAACGCGGTCAGACGCAGCACTAGACTCCGCAGCCGCCTTGGCCGCCGCCACCGCAGATACGGCCGACACGCTCGCCGAGCGGCTCGTCGCCGGCGACAAGCGCGCGCTCGCGCGGGCGATCAGCCTGGTCGAGAATCGCGACCCCGACGGCGACCGGCTGGTCGCCGAGCTCTTCCCGAGCACCGGCCGCGCGCGCGTCGTCGGCCTCACCGGTCCCCCCGGGGTCGGCAAGAGCACCCTGATCGCTGCCGTCTGCGCCGAGCTTCGCAAGGCCGGCCGCGAGATCGGGGTGCTCTCGATCGATCCCTCGAGCCCGTTCACGCAGGGCGCCGTGCTCGGCGATCGGATCCGGCTCTCCGAGCACTTCCTCGACCCCGGCGTCTTCATCCGCTCGATGGCGACCAGGGGGTCGCTCGGCGGGCTCGCCGAGGCGGCGCTGCAGGCCGCGCTGCTGATGGACGCCTCGGGCAAGGACGACGTCCTGCTGGAGACGGTCGGCGTCGGCCAGGGCGAGATCGACGTCGTCGATCACGCCGACACGGTGGTGCTCGCGTTGATGCCCGGCTCGGGCGACTCGGTGCAGGCCCTGAAGGCCGGGGTGATGGAGATCCCCGACGTGATCGTCGTCAACAAGTGCGAGCACCCGCTCGCCGAGACGATGTTGCGCGAGGTCAGGTCGGTGCTCGCGCTCGGGCCCGAGCGGCCGTGGAAGGTCCCGGTCGTCCGCACCGAGGCGGTCAAGGGGGAGGGGATCGTCGAGCTGGTCGAGACGATCGACGCCCATCACCGCCAGATCACCGAGACCGGCACGCTGGCCGAGCGCCGGGCCCGCAACCTGCGCGCGGAGGTGCTCGGGATCGCCGCCTCGCGGCTGCGCCGGGGGCTCGAGGCTCGCGCCGACAGCGACTCCGATTGGACGGCGCTGCTCGAGCGGGTGGTTCGGCGCGAGATCGACCCGGCGACGGCAGCGCGAGAACTGCTCGAGCGCGGCGGGTGAGATGATCGGCCCGTGAGCCAGGCTCCGGCGGCGCATGCGGACACGGTCAAGGGCTGGAAGGGCCACGGGCTCGACGACGTCTCGGGATCCGGCGTCGGCAGGATCGAGGGCGCGTTTGCCGAACGTGCGGGAGGGTCGCCCTGGCTGCTGGCGCGCATGGGGCGCTTCGGCCACTACACCCTGGTCCCCGCCCGCGACGCGGTCGAGGGTGCCGGCCGCGTCTGGGTGCCGTACACGCGCGACCACATCCGCCGCGCTCCGCGGATCGAGCCGCGCGACGGACCGGACGCGACGACCGAGCAGGCGCTGCGCGCCCACTACGGCCTCGGCCCGAATTGATCTTCCGGTCGGTCGGTCGCTAGGCGGCGAGGCGGCGGTTGCGGGCTTCCGAGATCCGCGACCAGGCATCCGAGAACGAGAGCGCCTCGGCAAACCTCATCGCCTTCGGCGAGAGCTCATGCGGTCTGCCGTCGAGGCGGCTGACGCAGATCGGGATCACGACGGCGCTCTGATCGAGGTCATCGCGTAGCGCCGCGAGCTGGTGCCACTTCGCATTGCTGTCCGTGCTTTCCATCGACTCCTCCGCGGGGGGCGGGTGACTCGTCGGCGCGAGTGTAAGCGCGTCCATCGGACGAATCCCTCGTGCCAACGGTGACGAAGCCGCAAACCGCGCGTTTATCGGGCGCGCACGGCTTCAGCAGCCGAGCTGCCGCGCGATCACCATCTGCTGTACCTCGTCGGTGCCCTCGCCGATCGTGAGGATCTTCGCGTCGCGGTAGAAGCGGCAGACGGGGTACTCCTCGATGTAGCCGTAGCCGCCGTGGATCTGGACCGCCTCCTCGGTCGCGCGCACCGCGAGCCGACCCGTGATCAGCTTCGCCTGGGCGGCGGTGAGGGTGAACGACTCGCCGGCGTCCTTCTGCAGCGCGGCGCGGTAGGTGAGCAGCCGAGCGGCCTCGATCTGTGCCGAGAGGTCGGCGATCTTCGCCTGGATCGCCTGGAACTTGGCGATCGGCTGGCCGAAGGCGCGGCGCTCTTTCGCGTAGGAGATCGCCTCGTCGAGGGCTCCCTGGGCGAGCCCGACCCCCATCGCGGCGACCCCGATCCGTCCCCCGTCGAGGATGTGGAGGAAGTTCTTGAACCCCTCACCTCGCCGGCCGAGCAGGTTGGCCTCCGGAACCCGGCAGTCGCTGAACGTCAGCGGGCGGGTGTCGGAGGCGTTCCAGCCCATCTTTCGGTACGGCTCGCCCAGCTCGTAGCCCGGCGTCCCGTTGGCGACGATGATGTTCGAGATCTCCTTGCGCTCGCCCGGTCCCTCGCCGGTCACCGCGGTGATCGTCACGCAGCCGGAGATCTCGGTCCCGGCGTTGGTGATGAACTGCTTCGTCCCGTCGACTACCCACTCGCCGTCGTCGAGGCGCGCTCGAGTCCGGGTCGCCCCCGCGTCCGAGCCCGCCTCGGGCTCGGTGAGCCCGAACGCCGCCAGGCGCTCCCCCGCGCAGAGCGCCGGCAGCCACTCCGAGCGCTGCTCGTCGCTGCCCCAGAGGAAGATCGGCATCGTCCCCAGCGAGGTGTGGGCGGCGAGCGTGATGCAGACCGAGGAGTCGACCCGGGCGAGCTCCTCGACCGCGAGCGCATAGGAGAGCGTGTCCCCGCCGCCGCCGCCGTACTGCTCCGGGAACGGGATCCCCATCAACCCGAGCTCGCCCAGCTTCGCGACCAGCTCGTAGGGGAACGCCTTCGTCCGGTCGAGCTCGGCGGCCACCGGCGCGATCTCGGCGCGAGCGAACTCCCGCACGGTGTCGCGCAGCAGGCGCTGGGTGTCTGTGAGCTCGAAGTCCATCGCCTGTCGGGACCGGCGCCAGCCGCGCTGGGACGCCGGTCGCAGCAGCTTACGGTCCGTCCGCGTCAGCGCGTCGGCATCGGGCGGTGAGGGCTGAACCTCCCCAAAAATTGGGGAGGTTCGCGCGGGACCGGACGTAGTTGGGATTCAACTGCGAGTTCGCGCCGAATACGGTGGTCAACGCGTGGTTCGATCCGCCGTTGCGCCGCCCGCCAGGTTGCGAGCGAGGCGAACCAACAAACGGACGCCGAAGCCGCTCGCCCCGTTGCCGACGTACTCGCGGCCGGTGTCCCAGGCGGTGCCCGCGATGTCGAGGTGGGCCCACGGCACCCCGTCGACGAACTCCTCCAAGAACGACCCGGCATAGATCGTCCCCGCCTTGCGCTTGGTTGCCACGTTGGTGAGGTCGGCCGCCGTGCCCTTGATCAGCTCCTTGTACTCGGGGTGAAGCGGCAGCCGCCAGGCGAGCTCGCCGGATGCCTCGGCGGCTTGGCGCACGGCCTCGGCCCAGTCGTCGTCGTTGGAGATCAGCGCGGCGTAGGTCGAGCCGAGCGCGATCAACACCGCCCCGGTCAGGGTGGCGACGTCGACCACCCGCTCGGCGCCGAGCTCGCGCACGCAGTAGGTCAGCGCGTCGGCGAGGATCAGCCTCCCCTCGGCGTCGGTGTTGTTGACCTCGACCGTGCGGCCGTTGAGCTGGGTGATGATGTCGCCGGGCCTGGTCGCGCTGCCGCTGGGCATGTTCTCGGTCGCGGGGATGGCCGCGACCAGCTCGAGCTCGAGCCCGAGCTCGGCGATCGCGGCGATCGCCTCGAGCACGGCGGCGCCGCCGGACATGTCCATCTTCATCTCGTGCATCGCGGCCGCCGGCTTGATCGAGATCCCGCCGCTGTCGAAGGTCACCGCCTTGCCCACGAGCCCGAGCCGGGCGCCCGAGCCGCCGCCCGCGTAGCGAAGCGCGATCAGCCGCGGCTCGGCCGCCGTCCCCTGCGCGACCGCCGCCAGCCCGCCGAGCCCGCGGTCGACGATCGCGTCGCGGTCGAGGACGTCGACCTCGATTCGCTCGTCGGTGGCGGCGATCTCCTCGGCCCTGGCGGCCAGCGCCTCCGGGGTGAGCGTGTTGGCGGGCAGGTCCTGAAGCTCGCGGGCGCGGTTGGCGGCCTCGCCGGCGACGATCGCGATCCGCGCCTCGGCGCCGACCACGTCGCGCTCGTCGGGGCCCGTCGCCAGGATCAGCCGATCGAGGCGCACGGCCGGCGGGTCGTCGGGCCGCTCGGAGCGGAAGCGGTCGAAGCGGTAGGAGGCGAGCACGACCCCCTCGACCAGTGCCGCCGCACGCGCCGCCGAGTCGGCGCCCTCCGGGACGACCCAGGCGAGCGAGCGAGACTCGAGCTCGGCCGCCCGTCTTGTCGCCAGCGCGCCGGCGACGCGCAGCCGCTCGAGGTCGAGCTCGCCGGGCGCCCCGACGCCGACCGCGATCGCCCGCGCGGGCCGCCCGGGGTGGAGCAGGGCGAGGCGGCGATAGGCGCCGCGCGCGTCGGCGGCGCCCGGGGCCTGGGCGAGCGGCCCGCTCAGCGCCTCCCCCTCGGCCAGCGTCACCGCCACCAGGTCGCAGTCGAGCTCCTCGAGCTGCGCGGATACGACCTCGAGCTGCACCGCGCGCGAGTCTACCGGCGCTCGTAGCCACTCATCTAGCATTCCGATCCGCAGCCAAGCGGCCAGCGCCGCCCGACTCAGAAAGGCCCCATGTCCCAGACCGTCATCCTCGGCACCGCCCGCACACCGTTCGGGAAGATGGGCGGAGCGCTCGCCGCCAAGGACGCGATCGAGCTCGGCGCGGAGGCGATCGGCGCCGCCCTGGAGCGCTCCGAGATCGACCGCGAGCAGGTCGACGAGGTGATCTTCGGCCAGGTCCTGCAGGCCGGCCAGGGCCAGATCCCGTCGCGCCAGGCGCAGGTCGGGGCCGGGATCCCGCGCGAGGTGCCGTCGGAGACGATCAACAAGGTCTGCGCTTCCGGCATGCGCACGGTCGGGCTCGCCGACCAGGCAATCCGGGCCGGCGACGTCGAGCTCGTCGTCAGCGGGGGCATGGAGTCGATGTCGAACGCCCCCTACCTGCTGCCCGGGGCGCGCTTCGGCTATCGGATGGGGGACAAGCCGGCGGTCGATGCGATGACTCACGACGGGCTCACCAACCCGTTCACCGACAAGCAGATGATCAACGAGGCGAGCGACGTCTCCAACGAGCTCGAGATCAGCCGCCCCGACATGGACCGCTGGGCCGTGCGCTCGCACCAGCTCGCCGCCGCCGCCACCGATGAGGGACGGCTGGCCGAGGAGATCGTCTCGGTGACGGTGAAGAAGCCGCAAGGCGGAGACCGTGGTCGAGGCCGACGAGGCGATCCGTCCCGACTCGACCGTCGAGTCGCTCGCCAAGCTGCCGGCGGTCGGCGGCGACGACGCCACCCACACCGCCGGCAACGCGCCCGGAGTCAACGACGGCGCGGGCGCGGTGATCGTCGCCTCGGAGGAGTGGGCGCAGGCCAACGGCCGCACCCCGCTCGCCCGAGTGCTCGCTTACGGATCGGTCGCTGACGACTTCGCCTACCTCGCCCGGACCCCGGCGAAGGCGGCTCTGCAGGCGCTGGGGAAGCTCGGCAAGACGCCAGCCGACGTCGACCTGTGGGAGATCAACGAGGCGTTCGCATCGGTCGCCTTGAACTCGGTCCGGATGCTCGAGGTCGACGAGGACAAGGTCAACGTCAACGGCGGGGCGATCGCGCTCGGCCATCCGATCGGCGCCTCGGGTGCGCGGATCGTCGGCGCCCTCGCGCACGAGCTGCGCCGCCGGGGCGGTGGCCTGGGGTGCGCGGCGATCTGCTCCGGGGGCGGCCAGGGCGACGCGATCGTGCTCGAGGTAGACGGCGGCTAGCAGCATGCCGCGGCCGGCGGCCTTCTTCGATCTCGATCGGACGCTGATCTCGGGGTCTTCGGGGCTGCCATGGGCGCGGGCGGCGACCAAGGCCGGTCTAATCAGCCGCCGTCAGATGGCGCGCTGGGGTATGGACGCGATGCGGTTTCGCCTCCGCGGCTCGACCGACGAGGCGACCGAGAAGCTGCTCGACGAGATCAAGCAGGTATTCAACGGGGTCTCCGCGCGCGAGATCGCGCGGATGACCCCCGAGGTGCTGGTCGGGGTGCTGCCGCGGATCTATCCCGAGATGCTGGCGGAGGTGCACGCCCACCAGGACGCCGGGCGGCCGACCTTCATCGTCAGCGCCGCCGGCGACGAGCTCGTCCGGCTCCTCGCCCGCATCCTCTATATGGACGGCGGCATCGGGACCAGCTATGAGATCGGCGACGACGGGCGCTTCACCGGCGAGCTCGGAGGAGCGTTCATGTACGGCGAGGGCAAGCTCGAGGCGGTGCGCCAGTTCGCCGCCGAGCACGAGATCGATCTCGAGACCTCCTACGCGTACTCGGACTCGGCCTCCGACCTGCCGATGCTGGGCGCGGTCGGCAATCCGGTCGTCGTCAACCCCGACGAGGAGCTGGCCCGGCTCGCCCGCGAGCGCGGCTGGCGGGTGATGCGGTTCGAGAAGCTCGGCCGCCGGCTGCTGTTCGCGGCGTTCACCGGCGCGCTCGCGATCGCCGGGCTGCTCGGACGCCATAGGATCGCGCCGTGGACCCGACCGAGCTCGCGTTCGCCGGCATCGCGCGCCAGGCGGAGCTGATCCGCGCCGGAGAGGTCTCCTCGCGCGAGCTGACCGAGCTCTGCCTCGATCGAATCGAGCGCCTCAACCCCGCCTTGAACGCGTTCACGGCGGTGCTCGCCGAGCGCGCCCTCGCCGAGGCGGATGAGGCCGATCGCGCTCGCGAGCCCGGCCGGCCGCTGCGCGGCGTCCCGCTCGCGGTCAAGGACGTCGAGGACGTCGAGGGGGTGGTGACCGGGTTCGGCAGCGCCGCCTTCGATCAGCCGGCGACCGCCGACGGGCCGTTGGTCGGTCGCCTGCGGGCGGCCGGGGCGGTGATCGTCGGCAAGACTGCGCTCCCCGAGCTCGCGATCTGCGGCTTCACCGAGTCCGAGCGCTGGGGAGTGACCCGCAACCCCTGGGCGCCCGGCCGCAGCACGGGCGGCTCGTCTGGGGGCAGCGGAGCTGCCGTCACCGCCGGGCTGGTCGGCGCGGCGACCGCGTCCGATGGGGCCGGCTCGATCCGGATCCCGGCGGCGTTCTGTGGCCTGTTCGGGCTCAAGCCGCAGCGGGGGCGGCTTCCGTTCAGGCCCGCCGACCACTGGTGGGGGATGTCGGTGCACGGGTGCCTGACACGCTCGGTGCTCGATACGGCGCTCTTCTTTGACCTGACGATCAATCGCGAGGGCGAGGACGGCGCCCCGCCGCCGCCCAATCGCCCCTACGTCGAGGCCGCGGCGACGGCGCCGGGCAAGCTGCGGATCGCGATCTCGGCCAAGCCGGCGCGGATGATGCTGCCGCCGATCGTCACCGACGAGGCGCGCCGCGGGCTCGTCGAGACCGAGGAGCTGCTGCGCTCGCTCGGGCACAAGCTCCGACACCAGGACCCCGACTTCGGCCTCGCCGCCAACAACCTCATTCCCCGCTACCTGCGCGGGATCCGCGACGATGTCGCCGCGATCGGCGATCCCGAGCGGCTCGAGCGCCGAACGCGCGGGTTCGCCCGCCTCGGCGCCGCCTACGCGCCGGCGTTCGTGCGCCGCGCCACCAGGCTCGCCGAGCGAGACGCCGCGCGCTTTGGCCGCGTCTTCGAGCGCTGCGACGTGCTCGTCACCCCGACCGTCGGCGAGCAGCCGATCGAGGCCGGACGGTGGGCGGGAAAGGGGGCGCTACGGACCCTGCTCGGGATGAGCCGCACCTTCTGCTTCACCCCGGTCTGGAATCACACCGGCCAGCCGGCGGCGGCGGTCCCGGCCGGTTTCGACGCCTCCGGGTTGCCGCGATCGGTGACCCTGGTCGGCCGCCCGGGCGACGAGAGCACCCTGATCTCGCTCGCGGCCCAGATCGAGGCCGAGCGGCCGTGGGCGGACCGCCGGCCGCCGCTTTCCTGACCCGGTCGGCGCCGCTACCGCCGTCCCTAGACTTCGCCCGATGGCGACCGAGCCCGAAGCCCGCCGTCGCGCGCACCAGTGGCGGGAGGAGGTCTACGCCCGCCAGGCCGAGCGCGACGCCCTCTTCGCGACGCTTTCGGGCCACCCGGTCGAGCCCCTGTACACCGACGAGCAGCTCGAGGGCGCCGACTATGCGGAGCGGCTCGGGCACCCGGGTGAGTTCCCGTTCACCCGCGGCCCGTACGCCTCGATGTACCGCGGGCGGCTGTGGACGATGCGCCAGTTCGCCGGCTTCGGCACGGTCGAGGAGACCAACGAGCGCTTCCGCTACCTGCTCGATCACGGCCAGCACGGACTCTCGACCGCGTTCGACATGCCCACCCTGATGGGCCTCGACTCCGACCACGCCCGCTCGCTCGGCGAGGTCGGAGTCGAGGGCGTCGCGGTCGACACGGTCGACGACGTGGAGGCGCTCTTCGACCGGATCCCGCTCGACGACGTCAGCGTCTCGATGACGATCAACGCTCCGGCCGCGATCCTGCTCGCCTTCTACGTCGTCACCGCCGAGGAGCGGGGCATCGGTCCCGAGCGGCTCGGCGGGACGATCCAGACCGACATCCTGAAGGAGTACATCGCTCAGAAGGAATGGTGCTTCCCGATCGAGCCGGCGATGCGGCTGGTCACCGACATGGTCGAGTGGTGCACGGCTGAGATGCCGCGCTGGCACCCGATCTCGATCTCCGGCTATCACATCCGCGAGGCGGGCTCGACCGCCGCCCAGGAGCTCGCCTTCACGCTCAAGGACGGCTTCACCTACGTCGAGGCGGCAATCGAGCGCGGGCTGGCGGTCGACGAGTTCGCGCCCCGGCTCTCGTTCTTCTTCAACGCCCACATCGACCTCTTCGAGGAGGTCGCCAAGTACCGCGCGGCGCGCCGGATCTGGGCCCGCGAGATGCGCGACACCTACGGCGCCACCGACCCGCGCTCGCAGGGGCTGCGCTTTCACACCCAGACGGCCGGGGTCAGTCTTACCGCTCAGCAGCCGCTGGTCAACATCGTCCGGACGGCGATCGAGGCGCTCGCCGGGGTCCTCGGCGGGACCCAGTCACTGCACACGAACTCCTTCGACGAGGCGCTGGCGCTGCCGACCGCCGACGCGGTTCGGATCGCGCTTCGCACCCAGCAGGTGATCGCGCACGAGTCCGGCGTCGCGAACACCGCCGACCCGCTCGGCGGCTCCTACTTCGTCGAGCGGCTCACGGACGAGATCGAGGCCGCGGCCTACCGCTACTTCGAGCGCATCGACGAGCTCGGCGGGATGATCGCGGCGATCGAGCGCGGCTTTCCCCAGCGCGAGATCGCCGACGCGGCGTACCGCTACCAGCGCGAGCTCGACCTCGGCCAGCGGGTGGTAGTCGGGGTGAACGACTTTCGCACCGACGAGGACGAGCTGACCGAGATCCACCGCCCCGACCCGACGGCGGAGGCCCGCCAGCGCAAGCGGCTCGAGCGCACCAGGGCGGCCCGCGACGAGGCGGCGGTCGAGCGGGCGCTGGCCGAGCTGCGAGCGGCGGCCGCCGCGCCGGCGCAGAACCTGATGCCCGCGATCATCGCCGCGACCCGCGTTCGGGCGACGGAGGGGGAGATGGTGGCCTCGCTGCAGCAGGTGTTCGGCACCTACAGCGAGGAGCCGCAGTTCTAGCTTTCTCCGCCCACAGAGCGGGATTGCGCCCGGATTGCTAGCGAGGCGCGCAGTATCGCGCGGCGATCCTCAGTCCACGACCTTGAACTTGTCCTTCGGCGGGGAGGCATCGCGGTGCCCATCCGCATCGACCGCTCGCACCGCGAACTTGTGCTTGCCCTCGTCGAGGCGCTTGACCGTCTTCGGGGACGTGCACGCCTTGTAAGGCTTCTTGTCGAGCTTGCATTCAAAGTTCGCGCCAGGATCATCGGAGCTGAACTTGAACTTGACCTTGCTCTTGTCGGTCTTCTTCGGAGCCCCCTTGGTGATCTTCGTCTGCGGCGGCTCGTCGCCGATCCCGTCCCCGTCCGCGTCGGCCTCAAGCGTCGCGGCGAGGTTCAGGCGCCGGCCCGGCGCGGAGGGGTCCGTGTATGTGCCGATCGTCCCGACGTCGAAGACGGTTCCCACTTCGCGCGCGCCGCGGTCGTCGTCGCTGCCGGTATTGGTCCGGACGCAGGTGTGGGTACCCGAGACGATCAGCAGTCCGAGGACGTCCCCGGCCTGCGGCGACAGGCTGGTGGCGAACGAGTTCAGCGATCCGCTCTTCAGTGTCGCGGCGGCGCTTGCCGCGATCGTCGCGAACTGGTTCGGCGCCCCCGTGGCCCGCAGGACGGCCAGCCTCACCTGGGCTCCGCCGGTGCTGCCGGCCTCGGTGCTCCAGGCCGTGATCACGCCGCCACCGGGGGGCACCGCGTAGGCGGGCGGCGGACCGGTCGTCGTCTGCACGTAGCTGGCGGGACCGTCGCAGGGGACCGTGCCACTACCGGCTTCGCCGAGCGTCGTCGCGGCGGGGGCCTGCGACGCTTGCGCCAGCGCCGCAGTGCAAGCGATCACGCCAACCACGGTGCCTCTCAGCTTCCATAGACGTGTTCTGGTCCTCCCTGCGCATTCGTTGCAGGTCCCCGCGTCGGCGCCACGGCCAATCGCCACGGCACGCCCTACCCCGCGCAGACTGAGCATCAGTCCCTCCCTCAATTCCGGTTCTGGTCGAACCTATCCGCGCCAAGCCGATGTGTCAACCGAGTGAAACCGCGGGGGTCTTGTCAAGCGGCGGCCGAGATGTCTGCCCCTTGCCAGGTGTGCGTAGGTACGCTGGCGGCGTGAGCGAGGGCCGCAAGATCCGCGTCGTCGTCGCCAAGCCCGGTCTCGACGGCCACGATCGAGGGGCGAAGATCATCGCCCGGGCGCTGCGCGACGCGGGGATGGAGGTGATCTACACGGGCTTGCACCAGACCCCGGAGCAGATCGCCGCGACCGTGATCCAGGAGGACGCCGACGCGGTCGGCCTCTCGATCCTCTCCGGCGCTCACATGACCTTGGTGCCCAAGGTCGTCGCGCTGCTTGCCGAGCAGGGCGCTGACGACGTCGTGATCACCGTCGGCGGCACGATTCCCGCCGATGACGTCCCCGAGCTCAAGCGGCTCGGGGTGACCGAGGTGTTTACGCCCGGTTCGTCCACGGATGAGATCGTCGAGTTCATCCGTGGCGCCGTCGTCGAGCGCGTCTGAGCCCCGATTGACTCGTCAGTCAATTCTGTAAGATCGGCGCCGCCTCAGTCTCCCAAGGAGGATCCGACTTGAAAGTTTGCTGCCTCGTCAAGGAGGTCCCGGACGCCGCCGTGCAGAAGCGGCTCGACCCCGCCACCAAGCGGCTCGATCGCTCGGGCGAGAAGAACCTGAACCCGTTCGACACCCACGGCATCGAGGCCGCGATGCAGATCCGCGAGGGCGACGGCGCCGAGGTCGAGGAGATCGTCGCCGTGACGATGGGCCCCGAGACCGCCGTCCGGGCGCTGCACAAGGCGGTCGCCCTGGGCGCCGACCGCTCGGTCCACCTCGCCGACGACGCGCTCGCGGGCTCAGACGTGTGCGCGACCGGCTACGCGCTCGCCAAGGTGCTCGAGGCCGAGCAGCCCGACCTCGTCCTGCTCGGCCAGCAGTCCGACGACGGCGAGTGCTACACGATCGGCGCCGTGGTCGCCGACCATCTGAAGATGCCGTCGCTGACCCAGGTGATCAAGATCGAGGTCGAGGACGGAAAGCTCGTCTGCGAGCGCCAGGCCGAGTACGGCTACGACACGGTCGAGGTCGACCTGCCGGCCGTGATCTCGGTCGGTGACGCGATCAACGAGCCGCGCTACCCGAGCCTGAAGGCGATCATGGGGGCGAAGAAGAAGCCGCTCGACGGCAAGGCGGCCGCCGACGTCGGCATCGACGCCGGCGAGGTCGGCGAGGCCGGGTCGAAGACCCAGGTGCTCGCGATCAACCCGCCGCCCGCGAAGGAGGCCGGCGAGGTGTTCGAGGACGAGGACACCGGCGATACGGTCGAGAAGATCGTCGCCTGGCTCGACGAAAGGAAGCTGGTCTGATGGGTGGAATCCTGGTCTACGCCCTCCACGACGACAACGGCAAGTTCAACAACAACTCGCTCGGGGCGATCTCGGAGGCGGCGAAGCTCGCCGGCGGGCTGGGCTCCGAGGCGGGTGTCGTTGTCGTCGGCGATGTCGCCGACGACGCCTGCGCCGGGCTCGGCGCCTACGGCGCCGCCAAGGTCTACCGCGCGAAGGGGGTCAGCGAGGGCCTCGCCCAGCCGATCGTCGACGTGATGGCCAAGGTGATCGCCGACGAGGGCTTCTCCTACGCCCTGTTCGGCGGCGGCCTGCTCGGGTTCGAGATCGGCGCCGGGCTGACCGCTCGGCTGAACGCCGGGGTGACGATGGAGGTGACCGCGATCAAGGCCGTCGACGGCAAGCTGGTCGCCGAGCGGCCGGTGCTGCAGGACTCGGCGGTCGTCGACGTCGGCTACGTCGGCGAGCCGGGAATCGTCATCGGCCGGCTGAATGCCTTCGACGTCAACGAGGGTGGTGGCGGCCAGGCCGAGGTCGTCGATGTCGAGGTCGAGCTCTCGCCCTGGTCGACGCGGGCGCGGATGCGCCAGCGCGGCGAGCAGCGCGGCGCCGACGTCAACATCGAGGACGCCGAGATCCTCGTCGGCGGCGGACGCGGCCTGGGCGAAAAGGACAACTTCAAGCTCGCCGAGGAGCTCGCGGAGGCGCTCGGCGGCGCGGTCGCCGCCACCAGGGCGGTGGTCGACGCTGGCTGGTACCCCTACGCGGCCCAGATCGGCCAGACCGGCAAGACGGTGGCGCCGAAGCTCTACCTCGCGGCGGGCATCTCGGGTGCGATCCAGCACAAGGTCGGGATGCAGAACTCCGAGAGCATCCTCGCCGTCAACAAGGACCCGAACGCCCCGATCTTCGAGTTCTGCGACCTCGGAGTGGTCGGCGACCTGCACAAGATCCTGCCGAAGCTCACCGAGGCGGTAAAGGCGAAGAAGGGCTCCTAGGGGGCCGCTCGAGCGGCGAGCGGCGAGCGCCGAGATCACGATGTCGATCGAACCAGCCCACTACCCGCCCCCCTTCGACCCCGGCGATCTGATCGCCGCGCCGACCGATCCCGAGGACGAGCGGATCGAGGTCGGGGTGGCGATCGTCGGCGGCGGGCCGGCGGGCCTCGCCTGCGCGAACCGGCTCCTCGACCTGCTCGCCGACGAGCCCGAGCTGAGCGAGAAGCTCGGCGAGGTCCCGGTCGCCGTGCTCGAGAAGGGCAAGGTGGCGGGCGCGCACGAGCTCTCGGGGGCGAACATGAAGCCCTCGGCGATGCGCGAGCTGTTCCCGGACCTCGAGCCGGAGGACTGGCCGTTCTCTTACCAGGAGGTGACCAAGGACGCGGTCTACCTGCTGACGAAGCGGTCGGCTCTGCCGCTGAAGCCGATGCCGCCGAACTTTCGCAACCACGGCAACTACGTGATCTCGGTCTCGAAGCTGTCGCGCTTCCTTGCCGAGCAGGCGGAGGAGAAGGGCGCCTATATCCTCACCGAGACCGTCGCCGACAAGCTCTTGGTCAGCGACCGGATCGTTCGCGGGGTCCGCTCGGGTGATCGTGGGCGCGGCAAGGACGGGGAGCCGCTGGGCAACTTCGAGCCCGGCTCCGACGTGGTCGCGAAGGCGACCCTGCTCGCCGAGGGCACGCTCGGCCACCTGACCCAGGCGGCGGTCGACTACTTCGAGCTCGCCGGGTCGCTTCCGGTTCGCTGGGAGCTCGGGGTGAAGGAGGTGTGGGAGGTCGGCGAACCGCTCGACCGGGTGATCCACACGATGGGCTGGCCGCTTCGCAAGCGACCGAAGTACAACGAGTTCGGCGGCAGCTTCATCTACCCGATGGGCTCGGACAAGCTCTGCATCGGGATGGTGATCGGGCTCGACCACACCGACTCGACCCTCTCCTGCCACGACCTGCTCCAAGAGCTGAAGACGCACCCGTTCGTCGCCAAGCTGCTCTACAACGGCAAGCGGGTCGCCTGGGGAGCGAAGACGATCCCCTCCGGCGGATACTTCGCGCTCCCGCGCAGCCTCGCGGTCCCGGGGATGGCGATCGCCGGCGACGCCGCCGGGATGGTCAACGTGCCGACCCTGAAGGGGGTCCACTACGCGATGCACGCGGGCATCTACGCGGCGGAGGCGATCCTCGCGGCGCTGAAGCGCGACTCGGTCAACCTCGAGTCCTACGACGAGCGGGTCCGCAAGTCGGCGATCGGCAACGACCTGTTCGAGTCCCGCAACATGCGCCAGCCGTTCTCGAAGGGCTTCTTCGTCGGCGGGGCGATGGCGAGCGCGATGACTGTCACCAAGGGCGTCTTTCCCGGCGGCAAGTGGAAGTACGAGCCGGACACCGAGATCGCGATGAGCGACGGCGGCGCCTCGAAGACCTATCCCGAGCCCGACAACGAGCTCACCTTCAACAAGCTCGACTCCGTCTTCCTCTCGGGCAACGCGACCCGCGACGACGCCCCCAACCACGTCCGGATCCAGAGCCACGTCCCGCGCGAGCTGGCGAAAACGTGGGTCAACCTGTGTCCGGCTCAGGTCTATGAGATCCCCGAGGACCAGCTCAACAACGGCGCGACCGAGGTCGACGTGCAGGTGACCGCCTCGAACTGCGTCCAGTGCGGGGCGATCAACGCCAAGGGCGGGCGGCTCACGATGCCCGAAGGCGGCGACGGGCCTCTGTATCAGGAGACCTGACGCGGCGCCTGCAAAGCTTGGTTTTCGGCGTCGTTCAGTGAATGAGGTTGAGGTCAGATTGCGGGATGGGTCGTCGATCGTCGTGCGGCCGATCCGGCCCGACGACAAGGGGGCGCTCGAGCAGGGGTTCGCGCGGCTCAGCGAGCAGTCGCGCTACCAGCGCTTCCTGAGCGCAATCAATGAGCTGTCGGCGAGCGAGCTTCGCTACTTGACCGAGGTCGACCATCACGACCACGAGGCGCTGATCGCCTTCGAGTGCGAGTCGGGGGAGCCGGGAGAGCCGGTCGGGGTCGGTCGATTCGTGCGGCTCGAGGACGGCATCAGCGCCGAAGCCGCGGTGACGATCGTCGACGACTGGCACGGCAGGGGGGCCGGGACCGCGATCTGCAGCCTGCTCGCCGATCGTGCCCGTGCCGAGGGGATCGAGCGGTTCACCGCCCGGCTGCTGGCCGCGAACGAGACGATGTTCGAGATCCTCGCCTCGCTCGGACCGCCCCGGGTCACCGCTCGCGACTCGGGAACGGTCGAGGTCGAGATCGAGCTCCCCGAGCGAGGGATCGGGGAGCAGATGGCGGGCGTACTGCGGGTCACCGCGGCGGGACCGGTCGAGCTCGCGACGCCACCGTGGGGCCTGCGAGAGGTCGAGAGCTGAGCGGCTGACCGGGGAGCTCAGTCGGCGACCCGGCCCTCGGCGACGAACCCCGCGATCAGCTCCGCAACCCGGGCGGGCTGATCGAAGGGGACGAAGGTCCGCGCATCGCCGACCCGCTCGACCCGGCCGTCGGGAACGATCGCCGCCAGGCGCTCGGCGTCCGAGAGGCTGAAGAAGCGGTCCTCCGGCGCCCAGGCGAAGCGCACCGGACGCTCGAAGCGACGCAGCTTCTCGGCCGCGTCGAGCGTGTGGCGCTTGTCGGCTCCGGCGGTGAACGCGCGCGCGTTCTCGCGCACGGCGGGGTCGTTGAGAGTCGGCTCGAGCCATTCGGCGACCAGCTCGGCCGGGATCGGCTGCTTGGCGAGCAGCCCGTAGGTCGCTCTCGCCACGGCGCCGATTCGAAACGGCGCGGCGAGCACCACCATCCCGCCGGGCAAGCGCGCCAACGGCGGCATGAGGCTGAACGGGAACGGCGGGAAATGCTCGAACAGATCGCAGTTGGTCAGCACCAGGCGCTCGACCCGCTCGGGATGGTTTGCCGCGACGATCTGTGAGATCGCGCCGCCGCTGTCGTTGCCGACCAGGGTCGCGCGCTCGACCCCGAGCGCATCCATGAACGCGACCACCGTCCGCGCCATCCCGGGCGGCGAGAAGTCGGCGCCCGGGCCGAGGGCGACCCGGTGCGAGCCCATCGGCCAGTCCGGGACCAGACAGCGAAACCGCCCCGCGAGTCGCTCCGTCGTGCCCTGCCAGAGCCGGCCGTCGACCAGCAGGCCGTGGACGAACAGGAGCGGCTCGCCCTCGCCGAGCTCGCGGTAGACGATCCTGCCTCCCGGGACCTCGGCCGTGCGCTGATCCGGACCGCTCGCGGCGCTCATCGGGTGCCCCCGCGCTCGAGCCCGAGCTCGCCCGACCGGGGCACGACCAGCACCGGGCAGGTCGCGCTGCGCATCACCTCGGCCGCGACGCTGCCGAGCAGCGCCCGCCGCACCGGTCCGTGGTTGCGCGAGCCGACGACCAGCAGGCCGAGGCTCGCGGAGCGCTCGGCGAGCACTTGGGCCGGGTCGCCGTCGTCCTCGGCGACCGTGATCGTCTCGACCGACGCCCCGAGATCGGCGGCGAGCCCGGTGGCGACCTCGCGCGCGTGTCCGGCCTGGTTTCGACCGTCGAAACCGACCCCGATCGAGTCGATCTCGAGCTTGTCGCGGTCCGCGAACCCGATCGGCGCGATCAGCACCGCGCACGGGGCGCCGTGCAGCAGGTGCTCGCCGACGCTCCCGGGGAGCACCCGGCCGAGCCCGCCCCGGTGAGTCGAGCCGAGCACGATCACGTCGGCGTGCTCGGCCTCGGCGAACTCCGACAGGGCGCGGGCGGCCGAGACCCCGCCGAAGGTCCGGAGCTCGAACGGCGTCCCGTCGAGCACCTCCCGCGCCGACGCCGAGAGCCGATCCTCGGCCTCCGCCGTGGCGCGCTGGTAGGCGTCGGCGGGGGTGGCGAGCGGGTCGAGCTCGAGCGCTGCGACGAGGACCAGCTCGGCGCCCTCGATCGTCGCCAGGCCGCGGGCGAGCGCGAGCGCGTCGCGGGCGTGCTCGTGTCCGTCGTAGCCGACCAGGATCTTGCGGTACATCGGAGCCGCCAGCCTAGTCACTCCGGCTGGCTAGAATCGGCTCCGATGAAGACCGGCATCCACCCCGAGTACGTGCTCTCCCATGTGCACTGCTCGTGCGGGAACGAGTTCTATACCCGCTCGACCAAGCCCGACCTGCACGTCGAGATCTGCTCCGCCTGCCATCCCTTCTACACCGGCAAGCAGAAGCTGGTCGACACCGGCGGCCGGGTCGAGCGCTTCAAGCGCCGCGCCGCCCGCAGCAAGCGCGGCTGACCCGCCGCCCGATGGACGCCGACGGCTCGTCCGGGCCCGCGCTGGAGGCGGCGCGCATGCCGGACGGCAAGCCGGTGGCCGCGCACGACGCCCCGATCGGCGGCCAGGCGGTGCTCGAGGGCGTGATGATGCGCGGCGTCTCGACCTGGGCGGTTGCCGTGCGCGAGCCCGACGGCGAGATCGTGATCAGCTCCGAACCGCTCGTCTCATGGGCCAAGCGCCATCGGATCTGGCGCCTGCCGGTGATCCGCGGCGTGGTCGCGCTCGGCGAGTCGCTGAAGATCGGCTTCCGCGCGCTCGCCTTCTCGGCCAACGCGCAGCTCGAGCCGGACGAGGAGGGCGAGAAGGAGGAGATCGGCGGCTGGATGTGGGGGCTGACGATCGCGCTCTCGCTGGCGCTCGCGATCGGGCTCTTCTTCGTCGTCCCGGTCAGCGCCACCAGCCTGATCAAGGACTGGCTCGGCTCCGCGTGGCTGTTCTGGCTCGTCGAGGGGATCCTGCGGACCGCGATCTTCATCGGTTACATCGCCGCGATCAGCCGCCTGCCGGACCTACGCCGGGTCTTCGAGTACCACGGAGCCGAGCACAAGACGATTTCCTGCCACGAGGCCGGCGACCGGCTCGTGCCCGAACGCGCGGAGGTGTACTCGCGCCTGCACCCGCGCTGCGGAACCAGCTTCCTGCTGATCGTGATGGTGCTGGCGATCTTCGTCTTCGCGCCGATCGGGCTTCCGGAGTGGTACTGGCTGGTGCTCTCGCGGATCCTCGGCATCCCGCTGCTCGCAGGCCTCTCCTACGAAGTGATCAAGTGGGCCGGCCGCAACCGTCGCCAACGCTGGGTGCGGGCGCTGATGTGGCCCGGGCTGATGCTCCAGAACCTGACTACCCGCGAGCCCGACCGCAGCCAGCTCGCGGTCGCGATCGCCGCTCTCGAGGCGGTGCTCGCGGTCGAGAGCCCCGCCGACGCCGCGAACGAGCGCGGCGCAATCGAGATCGTCGCCTAGCGGGCCGTTGGCCGGCCCGGCTGACGTGTTGACCACCCAGACGGTGGTCGATGCGACAGTGGCGGCCGGCGGTAGCCTCAGCTCGTGATCGAGAAGCTGGTCGAGCAGGTCGAGGAGCGCTTCGCGGAGCTCGAGCGCCAGATGTCCGACCCGGAGGTGATCGCCGACCGCGCGCGTTACGCCGCGGTCGGGCGCGAGTACCACGAGCTCGAGCCCGCGCACGCGCTGGTCGAGCGCTGGCGCCGGCTGCGCGCCGACCTCGAGGGGGCGGAGGAGATGCTCGCCGAGGAGGGCGATGACGAGGAGCTGCGCCAGCTCGTCGCCGAGGCGCCGGAGCGGCTGCGCGAGCTCGAGGATGAGATCCGCCTGGCGATGGTCGAGCGCGATCCCAACGACGCCAAGAACGTGATCATCGAGATCCGCGCCGGCACCGGCGGTGACGAGGCGGCGCTGTTCGCCGGCGACCTGCACAAGATGCTCACCCGCTACGCCGAGGAGCGCGGGTTCACGGTCGAGCCGCTCTCGAGCTCGCCGGCCGAGGTCGGCGGGTTCAAGGAGGTCAGCTTCGAGATCCGCGGCGAGGGCGCCTACTCGGTGTTCAAGTTCGAGGGCGGCACGCACAGGGTCCAGCGGGTGCCGAAGACCGAGTCGCAGGGGCGGATCCATACCTCTACCGCGACCGTCGCGGTGCTCCCCGAGGCCGAGGAGGTCGAGGTCGACGTCGCGCCCGATGACCTGCAGATCGACGTCTACCGTTCCTCCGGGCCCGGCGGGCAATCGGTCAACACGACCGACTCGGCGGTTCGGATCACCCACAACCCGAGCGGGATCGTGGTCTCGATGCAGGACGAGAAGTCCCAGCTCCAGAACCGCGAGAAGGCGATGCGCGTCCTCCGGGCGAGGATCTACGAGCGGGCGCTCGCGGCCCAGCGCGCCGAGATCGCGGCCGAGCGTCGCTCCCAGGTCGGGACCGGCGAGCGCTCGGAGAAGATCCGCACCTACAACTTCCCCCAGGGCCGGGTCACCGACCACCGGATCAAGCTCACCGCGCACAACCTCGACGAGGTCCTGGTCGGCGATTTGAGCGAGTTCACGGCGGCGCTCGCGGCGGAGGAGAAGCGCGCCCGGCTCGAGGCTCAGACCGCCGGGGCGCGGTGACCATGGCGGCCCGGCCGGCGTGAGCACGACGGCGGCGGGCTCGGTCCGCGAGGCGCTCGACGCGGCCGTCGCGGCGCTCGCCGCCGCCGGGGTGCAGACGCCGCGGCTCGATGCCGAGCTGCTGCTCGGCGAGGCGACCGGTCGAGACCGCGCCGCGCTCGCTGCCGACCCCGAGAGCGGCGTCGAAGCCGGCTCGGCGAGGGCGTTCGGCGCCATGGTGCGACGCCGGGTGGCCCGCGAGCCGGTCGCCTACATCCTTGGGCGCAAGGGCTTCCGGCGAATCGAGCTCGCAGTCGATCGGCGGGCGCTGATCCCCCGCCCCGAAACCGAGCTGCTGGTCGAGCTCGCGCTCGAGCTCAGACCGCGGCGGGTGCTCGACGCCGGCACCGGATCGGGGGCGATCGCCCTCGCGATCGCCGACGAGCTTCGCGAGGCGGAGTTGGCCGCGACCGACACCTCGCTCGACGCGCTCGCGCTCGCGACGTCGAACCGCCAGCGGCTCGGCCTCGGCCCGCGGGTGCGGCTCACTCACGGGCCCCTGCCGCCGCCGAGCGAGCACGCTCCCTTCGATCTCGTGCTCGCCAACCTCCCTTATGTCAGCGAAGCGGAGTGGCCCCGGCTCGAGCCCGAGATCACCGGCTTCGAGCCCCGCGAGGCGCTGGTCGCCGGGCCGACCGGCCTCGAGCGGATCGAGGAGCTGCTGGCGGCGATCGCGCTCGGCGAGCTCGAGGCGCGCGCCGTCGGACTCGAGGTCGGCGCCGGGCAGGCGGGCGAGGTAGCCGGCCTGACCCGGCGGGCCGGCTTCGAGCGGGTCCGGGTGCTCGCCGACCTGGCGGGGATCGAACGGGTGGTGGCCGGCGAGCGATGACCGAGCTGGTCGCGATCGAGACCGCCGGGGCGGCGCCGGCGCGCGCGGCGCTCGAACGGACGATCGGCTCCGGAGGGGTGGCGCTGTTCCCCGCCGACGGGCTCTACGGCCTCGCTTGCGACCCGATGCAAGCCGGCCCGATCGCCCGCATCAACGCGCTCAAGGGGCGCGACCCGGGCAAGGCCTCGGCGGTCCTCTACTTCTCGCCGCTGGCGATGCGCGAGCTCGTCTCGAGCCTCGGGCCGCGGACCCGCGACGCCCTCGCGGCGCTGCTGCCCGGGCCAGTGACCCTCGTCGTCGCCAACCCCGAGCGCCGTTACCCGCTCGCCTGCGCCGAGGACCCGGAGCGGCTCGCGGTGCGGCTGATCGCCGGGCCGCTCGCGGGCGCCGCGGCGGCGATCTTCCAGACTTCCGCCAACCGCTCCGGCGAGCCCGCCCCCGCGAGCTTCGCCGAGGTCGACCCCGCGATCGTCGAGGCCGCCGACCTGGCAATCGACGGTGGCGAGCTCACCGGCCTCCCCTCGACGGTCGTCGACGTGACCGGGATCGAGCGCGGGGAGGAGCCGGTGATCCTGCGCGAGGGGGCGCTCAGCCGGGAGGAAGTCCTGCGGCGGCTCGAGCCCGGTCGAGATCGGTGAAGAATTCGAGTCCGACGACCTTGCCCTCGCGCGCCGTCGCCAGTCCGACAGCGCGCTGCTCGGTCTCGATCCCGGTCGTGCGACCCCGGGCCTTGATCACGAACTCGACCAGCGCCGTGTCGTCGTCGATCGTGTGGACGTCCTTGACCTCGAGTCGCACCGACTCCATGACCTCCAGGAACGACTCCCACCAGCGGCGGACGCCCTCGGGGCCGCGGTAGACGTCCGGCTCGCTGGCGAGCTCGCTGGGCGTCTCCATCACGAACTCGTCGTGGATGGACTCCAGCGCCTGCTCGTAGGTATCGGAGTCGAGGAGCCGGAATGTCGCCGCGATCGCTTCGACGTTGTCCGCCACGCGCTTATTATCAGCGCCAATGGCATCCGAGCTGCCCGAGGACTTTCAGACCGCACCGCTGTCCGAGGTCGATCCGCTGATCGCCGAGGTGCTGCGGCGAGAGCTCGAGCGCCAGCAGAACACCCTCGAGATGATCGCCTCGGAGAACTTCGTCCCCCAGGCGGTGCTCGATGCCGCCGGCTCGGTGCTGACCAACAAGTATGCCGAGGGCTACCCGGGGCGGCGCTATTACGGGGGCTGCGAGGAGGTCGATGTCGCCGAGCAGCTGGCGATCGATCGCGCCCTGGCGCTGTTCGGAGCCGAGCACGCGAACGTCCAGCCGCATGCCGGGGCGCAGGCCAACAACGCCGCCTACATGGCGGTGCTCGAGCCCGGCGACACGATCATGGGGCTGGCGCTCGATCACGGCGGCCATCTCACCCACGGGATGAAGCTCAACCTCTCGGGCAAGCTCTACGAGGTCGTCGCCTACCACGTCGCCCGCGACGACTACCGGGTCGACATGGACGAGGTGGCGCGACTTGCCCGCGAGCATCGCCCGAAGCTGATCGTCGCCGGCTGGTCGGCATATCCGCGCCAGCTCGACTTCGCCGCCTTCCGCGAGATCGCCGATTCCGTCGGGGCGAAGCTGATGGTCGACATGGCGCACTTCGCCGGGCTCGTCGCGGCTGGAGAGCACCCGAACCCGGTCGAGCACGCCGACATCACGACGACGACGATCCACAAGACGCTCTGCGGGCCGCGCAGCGGGATGATCCTCTGCCGCGAGGAGCTCGCCAAGGACATCGACCGCTCGGTCTTCCCCGGTCAGCAGGGCGGGCCGCTGATGCACATCATCGCCGCCAAGGCGGTGGCGCTGGGGATCGCGGGATCGGAGGCGTTCCGCGCCCGCCAGCGTCAGACGATCGCCAACGCGCGCGCCTTCGCCGACACGCTGATCGAGAACGGGGTCGAGGTGCTGACCGGGGGCACCGACGTGCACCTCGTCCTCGTCGACCTCGGGCCCACCGGCCTCGACGGCAAGACCGCGGAGCAGCGCCTCGAGCGGGTCGGGATCACGGTCAACCGCAACGCGATCCCCTTCGACGAGCGCCCGCCGATGAACCCGTCCGGACTGCGGATCGGCACCCCGGCGCTGACCACGCGCGGCCTGGTCGTCGACGACATGCGCGAGATCGCCGAGGTGATCGCCGTCGCGCTCTCCGATCGCTTCGAGGCCGAGGCTGCGGGTCTCGCGGATCGCACTCGCGCCCTGATGGAGCGCTATCCGCTCTACCCGCAGCTCACGGCCGCGACCGTCTAGTTCAGGATCCCCGCCCAGATCGCGCGGTTGCGGAACAGCGCCGTGGCGCCGCCGGCGCGGCTGTAGCGGAGCGAGAACGTGTACGTCCCCGCCGGCGGGGCGAGCACGATCATCCCGCCGCGCAGGGCCGAGCCGACTCCCTCGTTGTCGGGGCCCGGCGCCGTCTGCTTGACCTGGAAGCCGCCAGGTGCGAACTCCATCACCTTCGGCGCGCTGGAGAGGAAGGTGGGCTCGAACAGGTGCACCTGCGCGAGTGCGCCCGCGCCGCCTCCGGTCGCCCGACCCTCGACCCGGGCGAAGACGCCGACCAGGCCGTCGGGGGGGACGGTCACGGTCACCGACGGGCCGCCGAGGTCGGCCGCCGGGGTCGAGGTGGTCGAGACCTCTTCCGGGGTGACCTGGGTCTTGAACACGTCCAGCTTCGGCGCCGTGATCTTGCCGTCGGCGACCTGGCGGGACTTGACCGCGTTCGAGGCGATGTCCTTGCCCTTGACCGCGTTCGGGGCGATGTCGTTGGACTTGACCGAGTTCTTGCCCTGCAGGGCGACCGCGGATCCGGTCAGCGCCACCACCAGGCCGACGATCGCGACGATCATCGCCGGCGACGGCAGTCGCCTTCTCACACCTTCGTTCATCACGTCAACCCTCCTGTCGAAGTTGCAGTCCCCGCTCACCCTAACCCGGGCCTCGGTCCGTAAGTTTCGGCCGACGCATGAGGGTCTGGGTCGATTGCACCGCCGCCGCGCACCCGCTCGTCCTCCGGCCGATCATCGAGCGGTTGCGGGCGGACGGGCACGAGGTCGAGGTGACCACGCGCGACTACGGGCAGACGGTCGGGATCCTCGAGCGGCTCGGGATCGCGCACCGGGTGGTGGGCAGCCACGTGGGCGGCGCGACGACCAAGAAGGCGCTGGCGTCGGGTCGCCGCAGCGCCGCCCTCTGGTCCTGGGCGCGGGGCCGGCGCTTCGACCTCGCGCTCTCGCACGGATCGGTCGAGCTCGCCATGGTCGCCGCGGCCCACCGGGTCCCGGCTGCCCAGATGCAGGACTACGAGTGGGCCGGCCTGCAGCGCCGGATCAGCTGGCGCCTGGCGCAGCGGGTGATCGTCCCCGATGCGATCCCGGTCGAGCGGCTGGTTGACGCGGGCGCCCGGTCCGAGCGGCTGTTTCGCTATCCCGGCCTCAAGGAGGACTACTACCTCTCCGACTTCGTCGCCGACGAGCGGGCGCTCGCCGAGCTCGGGCTGACCCGCGACCGGGTCCTGATCGTGGTTCGACCGCCGCCCGAGACCTCGGCATACCATGAGCCCAACTCGCTCTACGAGCGGGTGCTCGACCGCCTCGCCGCCGATCCCGGCACGACCGCGGTGGTGATCCCCCGTACCGACGCCCAGGCGGACGCCGTCCGGCGACGGGGGGAGGGTTCGCTGCTGGTGCCCGCCGCGGCGATCGATGCCCAGAGCCTGATCGCCTACGCCGACCTCGTCGTCAGTGCGGGGGGGACGATGAACCGGGAGGCGGTCGCGCTCGGGGTCCCCGTGCGAACGATCTTCAGCGGCCGCATGGGGGCGGTCGACGAGGCGCTGATCGCCGCGGGCACGATGCGCCCGCTCACCGATCCCGACGAGCTCGAGCTGGTCCGCCGCCCGGCGGCCGAGATCGGACCGGTGCGACCCCGTGATCCCGCCCTGCTCGTCGACGCGGTGCTCGAGGCCGCGGGCTGATGTTCGTCGACGGCAGGCCGGCCGCGATCTACGCCCTGTTCGCCTTCGGCGTCGCGGCCCTGCTCGCCTGGCTGCTCGTCCCGGTCGCCGAGCAGCTCGCCTGGAGGATCGGCGCGGTCGACCGGCCCAACGAGCGCAGCCTGCACGAGAGCCCGACCCCGAAGCTCGGCGGCCTGGCGATCTTCGTCGCCGCCGTCGTCGCCACCCTGCTCTTCTTGCCCTGGGCCCAGCAGACCCAGGCGCTGCTGGCGGGCGCGACGGTGATCACGATCGTCGGGGTGCTCGACGACGTCTTCGAGATGCCGGCGCTGGCGAAGCTCGCCGGACAGACCGTGGCGGCGGCGATCCCGGTCTTCAACGGCGTCAACGCGAGCGTGTTCACGCTGCCGTTCATCGGCGGGGTCGACCTGCGCAGTGTCGAGCTCTTCGACCTGCCGCTGGTCGGCGAGGTCCACCTCGGCCATGTGTTGACGATCGTCGGCATCGTCGCCGTGATCAACGTGATCAACCTGATCGACGGGGTCGACGGGCTGGCGGCGGGCGTCTGCGTGATCTCTGCCGGAACGCTTTCGATCATTGCCCTCTCGCTCGACAAGACCGGCGCCGGGGTGCTCGCCGCGCTGACCGCCGGCGCCGCGCTCGGCTTCCTGCGCCACGGCTTCCCGCCGGCGTCGAGCTTCATGGGCGACACCGGCTCGAACCTGCTCGGCTACCTGCTCGGCGCGATCGCGGTCCAGGGCGCGCTGAAGACGAACGCCGTCGTCGCCCTGCTCTTCCCACTGCTGATCCTCGCGGTCCCGATCCTCGACACCGGCTTCGTGATCGCGAAGCGGATCAAGTACCGGCGCCCGATCTACCGCGCCGACCGCTGGCACTTCCACCACCGGATGGCGAACATCGGCTTCTCCCAGCGACGAACCCTCGCCTACCTCTACGGCTGGGCGGCGGTGATGGCGGGGCTGGCGCTGGCGCTGCGCTTCGTTCCCTACTCCGACGACCACGGAAACTTCGACGCCGCATGGACGGCGGTGATGGCCGCCTGCCTGGTGGCGGCATTCGCGGCGAGCTTCTACCTGGTCGTCACGCTCGAGATCCTGAAGCTGCGTCGCGAGCGGTTCCGTGAGCTCGGCGGCGCGCGCGGCAGCCCGCCCGAGGAGGCCGAGGTCGACGAGGGGGTGGCGCGGGAGCTGGAGACCGGCACCTTCGCCGCCGTCAACCCCGAGACCGGCGAGCTCGAAGCGCTGGAGCCCGACACCGGCGAGTTCGACGCCGTCTGAGCGACCTCGCAAGCGCTCACCGGCGGCTCAAGGGCGCCCGTCCGATGACGATAAGTAGATCGGGTTGGCTGGGCGCTCGAACACGCGGAAGGACCCGACTCGGCGCCTGCTGATCGGCGCGCTGCTGGGCTTCCTCGGCTTCGGGATCGTGGTCCACCTCGGCGCGATCGTGTTCGGCGGCGAGGGGCTGTTCTACGAGATCGCCAACTCGTGGCTCTACTACGCACTGCTGGTCGCCTCCGCCTGCGCCTGCCTGCTTCGTGCCGCCGTCGTCCGCACCAATCGGCTCGCCTGGGCGCTGATCGGACTCGGCACCGCCTCCTGGGCCGCGGGGGAGCTGACCTGGGTCCTGATCTTCGCCGAGCAGGCTCAGCCGCCCTACCCGTCGCTCTCCGACGTCCTCTACCTGACCATGTACCCGCTGATCGCGGCCGGAGTGCTGGTGCTGGCGGTGAGCGGCTCGAGGCGCCTGCGCGGCGCCGTCTTGCTCGACGGCGCGATCGCCGGGCTCGGCGCCGCCGCGATCGGGGCGGCGCTGCTAGGGCCGGCGCTGAGCGGCTACTCGTCGCGCGACCCGGCAGCCGCGATCGTCGACGCCGCCTACCCGCTCGGCGACATCGTGATCGTCGGCGGCGCGGCGGCCGGGGCGGTGATCCTCGGTTGGCGGCGCGACATGGCGGTGCTCGCACTCGGGCTGGTCGCGATGGCGGTCGCCGACACCGCCTACCTCTATGCCGAGGCGACCACCGGCTACGTCGAGGGCTCGGTCTACGACTCGGCCTGGGTCTTCGCCGCGGCCCTGATCGCGTTCGCCGCCTGGCAGCCGCGGAGCAAGGCCGAGACGCCGACGATCGATGCTCGAGCCGTGCTCGTGCCGAGCGTCGCGGCGCTGGCGGCGATCGCCCTCCTGGTCGCCGACCACTTCAACCGCGCGCCGGCGATCGCGGTCGTGCTCGCCGCCGCGACCCTGGTCCTCGCGGTCGCCCGCCTGGCGCTTGCCTTCGCCGAGAACACCGGCCTGCTCGCGGCCGCCCGCTCGGATGCGCTCACCGACGCGCTCACCGGACTCGGCAACCGGCGGCGCCTGACCACCGACCTCGAGCGGGCGACGTTGGAGGCGGCCGAGGGCCGCCGGCGCTACCTGTTCGCGATCTTCGACCTCGACGGCTTCAAGGCCTACAACGACACCTTCGGTCACGGTGCCGGCGACCTCGTCCTGCGCCGACTCGGGATGGCGCTCGACGCCGCGGTCGCGCGCCCGAGCCGCGCCTACCGGCTCGGCGGCGACGAGTTCTGCGTCCTCGCCCCGCTCGAGGGCGCCACCAAGCCCGACTCGATCGTCGCCGCCTGCGCGGCCGCGCTGCGCGAGGACGGCGAGGGGTTCACGATCACGAGCTCGAAGGGACGAGCCCTGATCCCCGCCGAGGTCCGTTCGCCGGCCGACGCCCTGCGGCTTGCCGACCGGCGACTGTACGCCGACAAGGGCCGCTCGCCGCGCTCGTTCGAGCTTCAGGCCCGCGACCTGCTGCTCGGAGTCCTGCGCGAGCGCGTGCCCGGGCTCGGGGCCCATATGGAGGGGGTCGGCGAGCTGGCGGCCGAGCTGGCGCGCCGCGAGGGCCTCGACGCGGAGCAGATCGACGTGATCGGACGCGCCGCCGAGCTGCACGACATCGGCAAGATGGCGATTCCCGACGAGCTCCTCGCCAAGTCCGGGCCGCTCTCGGGCGAGGAGTGGGACCTGATGCGCACCCACACCTTGATCGGGGAGCGGATGCTGAGCGTCGCCCCGGCCCTGGCCCCGGTCGCCCGGCTGGTGCGGGCGAGCCACGAGCGCTGGGATGGGAGCGGCTATCCGGATCGCCTCCGCGGAGCCGAGATCCCGGTGGGGGCCCGGATCATCGCGATCTGCGACGCGTATGAGGCGATGATCGAGCGACGTCCCTATCGCGACTCGATCTCTCCCGCCGAGGCGCTCGACGAGCTACGCGCCCACGGGGGTTCGCAGTTCGATCCCCGGCTGGTCGAGATGTTCGTCGAGGTGCTCGACTCAGACCCCAGGTTCGCCCTTCTCAGGCACCCGTAGCGGCTGTCACAAAGTTGTTACAAGCGGGCTCCGGGGCGGACCCCGTTTGGATATAGTCGGCGCTGCCGCCTGGCCTCCGGGGCACGCGCCGGATGGTGGGCGGCTGTCACGTCCCTGGGATCGATCGGATACGCGACCGTCATTGCCTGGCCGCAGCTTCAGCTCTTCGGATGACAGATGGCCCCCCGAGCAGGGTGGACGCCGCCACCGCGGGCGTTTCGCTGATCGCGGCGATCGTGGCCGGCGCGCTCGCCGGGTACGGGCTCGGCTCGCTGGTCGGGCTGGCCGTGCCGCTCGGCCTGATTGGGCTGTTCGCGGGCCTCGCCGCGGGCTTTGCTCTTGTCTACGCTCGCTTTAGACGGCTCTGAGCGCGGCGCCCGCCGACCGGGCCTGTTCGTTCGCTACGCCGACCTGCTCGTGCTGGCGCTCGCCCTGCCGATCTTCCTGCTCGCCGGATGGCCGCTGCTCGGCTACGCCGTCGCGGCCGCGGCGTGGCTCGCCCAGCACGCGATCCTCGCCGCCGCCGATCGCTTCGCCGCCGCCTCCCTCGCCGCCGGCGACCGGCGCCGGGCGATGGGCGCGATCGGCGCGGCGACGCTCGCTCGGGTGTGGCTGGTGGCGCTGGCGATTCTGCTCGTCGGCCTGCTCGGCGAGCGCGAGGACGGCCTCGCCGCAGCGCTGCTCAGCCTCGCCCTGGTCACGGTGCACCTGATCTGCCTCGGGTTGACCAAGCTGCTCTACCCGGAGCCATCTCGATGAGCACCAAGGCCAAGGTCTTCCTCGCCCTCGGGCTCTACCTGCTGGTCACCGTGCTGCTGGTCGTGATCGTCGGCAGCGCCGGCGAGAACGACGAGTTCCAGCCCCAGAACGAGTTCAAGCTCGAGCCTTGGATCGAGATCACGATCGGCGGCATCGACATCTCGATCAACAAGGCGGTGCTCTACCTGCTGCTCGCCAGCGGCCTGACGATCGGGACGATGGTCTTCATCGCCCGCCGGATGAGCACCGGCAAGCCGAACAAGACCCAGATGGCCGTCGAGCTCGCCTTCGACCTGACGCGCAACAACATCACCGGCGGGAACATTCCCGACGAGCGGCTGGCGAAGCGGTGGTTCCCGTATCTCGCCGGGCTCTTCTTCTTCATCTGGTTTTCGAACATGCTCGGCTATCTGCCGCTGCCCACCAACACCGAGCACAAGGTCGACATCTTTGGGCTCGAGGTGCCGTCGCTGGCGATCTACGCCGCCACGGCCAACATCTCGATCCCCCTCGTGCTCGCCCTGATCTCGGTTGTCGCGTACCACCTCGAGGGCGTGCGTGCTAAGGGCCTGTTCGGCTACTTGAAGTCGTGGCTGCCACCGGGGCTCGAGGACATGAACATCTTCGGTCGGGCGGCGATCTGGGTGATCGAGGCGATCTCGCACATGGTGCGGCTGATCTCGCTCTCGGTGCGTCTCTTTGCCAACATCCTCGCCGGCCACCTGCTGATCCTGTTCATGGCCGGGGGGCTTGCCGTCCTCCTCGGTCTGGCAGCGCTCGGCGTCCTCACCTTCCCGCTCGCGTTTGCCTTCTTCGTCTTCGAGATCGGGCTGGTAGCGACCCTGCAGGCATTCATCTTCTCGACCCTGACAGCCATCTACATCGGCGGCGCGACCGCCGAGACTCACTAGAAAAGGAGCAACTCAATGGACCTGTTGATTCCACTCGCGCAGGCGGCCGACGAGGCGCTTGCGACGGGCATCACCGATGCCGGGAGGGCGATCGCGCTCGGCGTCGGCGCCGGGCTCGGCTCGATCGGCGCCGGGATCGGGATCGGGATCATCTTCGGCAAGGAGATCGAATCCGTCGCCCGCCAGCCGGAGATGGCCACCGAGCTGCAGTCGATCCGCTGGCTCGGCTTCGCGCTCACCGAGGCGGTCGCCTTCTACACCTTCATCTTCGGCCTGATCGCGTTCTTCCTCACCTAGGCCGTGGAGACGCTCGGCGACATCGGCGCGTTCCTGCTCGCTCAGGCGGAGCCTGCGACGGAGGAGGAGGGGGGCGGCAGCTTCCTCGTCTCGCCCTCGCTGGGGCTCATGTTCTGGACCGTGCTCGCCTTCGGCGTGACCATGTTCGTGCTCGCCAAGGTCGCCTTTCCGCGGATCGGCGATGCGCTCGAGAAGCGAGCGAACGCGATCAACGAGAACATCGAGGCCTCCGAGCGCCAGCGTGAGGAAGCCGAGGAGCTACTCGCCGAGTACCGCCAGCGCCTGCGGGAGGCGCGCGAGCAAGCCGACGACATCGTCGCCCGCGCGCGCAAGGCGTCCGACGCCGCCGTCGCCGAGGCGAGCGCGGACGGCAAGGCGAAGCGCGAGGAGCTGGTCGCGGCGGCCCGCAAGGACATCGAGGCGGAGACGCGGCGCTCGCTGGAGACGATCCGCAAGGAGGTCGCCGACCTGACCGTGCTCGCGACCGAGAAGGTGACCCGCAAGACGCTCGACGATGCCGACCAGAAGCGGCTCGTCGAGGAGGCCCTCGCCGAGGTCGACTTCTCGACCCTCGCCGGCACGAGCGCCGAGGAGCGGAGCTAGGCCGTGGAAGAAATTGCCCGGGTGTATGCAGACGCGCTGTTCGAGGCTGCGCGCGACAAGGACGACCTCGACGTCGTCCGCGAGCAGCTCGGGCAGTTTGCCGACGCGATCAACGAGTCCAACGACATGCGGGTGTTCTTCTTCAGCCCCTACTTCTCCTCGGCCGAGAAGCGCGCCGCGATCGCCAGCTCGGTCGAGGGCGCCAGTCCCGAACTGGTCAACTTCCTCGAGCTGCTCGCCGAGAAGCACAGGATGCCGGCGATCTTCCGGATCCGGGCCCGCTTCGACGAGCTCTGGGCGAAAGCGAACAAGCGCCTCGAGGTGACCCTGACGAGCGCCGTCGATCTCGACCCGTCGGTGGTCGAGCAGGTCGGCAACGAGGTCGAGCGCCAGACCGAGCGCACGATCGACCTCGAGAGCCAGGTCGACCCGGAGATCCTCGGTGGGCTCGTGCTGCGGGTCGGGAACATGGTCCTCGACGCGAGCCTGCGCAGCAAGCTGGAGAGACTGAGAAAGGAAGTCGCCGCGGCGACTTAGCTATCCAAGGAGACTGACCCAAGTGGAGATCAAGCCGGACGAGATTTCGAAGATCCTCAGGCAGCGGATCGAGGGCCTGGAGGCCGACGCCGCCGACCTCTCGGAGGTCGGGACGGTCCTCTCTGTGGCGGACGGGATCGCGCGCGTGCACGGGCTCGACAGCTGCATGTCGCTGGAGATGCTCGACCTGCCCCACGACGTGACCGGCCTCGCGCTCAACCTCGAGGCCGACAACGTCGGCGTGGTCCTGTTCGGCGAGTGGGAAAAGATCGTCGAGGGGGATACGGTCAAGCGGACCGGCCGCCTGCTCGAGATCCCGGTCGGCGAGTCGCTGCTCGGGCGGATCGTCGACCCGCTCGGCCGTCCGCTCGACGACAAGGGCGAGGTCCGCACCTCCGACACCCGTCCGGCCGAGTTCAAGGCGCCCGGCGTGGTCGAGCGCCAGCCGGTCGACACCCCCGTGCAGACTGGGCTCAAGGCGATCGACGGGATGATCCCGATCGGACGCGGCCAGCGCGAATTGATCATCGGCGACCGCCAGACCGGCAAGTCCGCGATCGCGATCGACACGATCATCAACAACAAGGACAAGGACCTGATCTGCGTCTACGTCGCCGTCGGCCAGCGGATGGCGACCGTGGTCCAGGTCGCCGGGATCCTCGACGACAACGGTGCGCTTGAGAACACGATCATCGTCGCTGCGCCCGCCGACGAGGCGGCGCCGATCAAGTTCATGGCGCCCTACGCCGGCTGCGCGATGGCCGAGCACTTCCTCTACGAGGGCAAGGACACCCTGGTGGTCTACGACGACCTCACCAAGCACGCCTCGGCGTACCGGCAGATGTCGCTGTTGCTGCGCCGCCCCCCGGGGCGCGAGGCCTATCCGGGCGACGTGTTCTACCTGCACTCCCGGCTGCTCGAGCGAGCCGTCCGCCTCAACGACGACCTCGGCGGCGGCTCGATGACGGCCCTGCCGATCATCGAGACGCAAGCCAACGACGTCTCCGCCTACATCCCCACCAACGTGATCTCGATCACCGACGGCCAGATCTTCCTCGAGGGCGACCTGTTCTACTCGGGCGTGCGGCCGGCGATCAACGTCGGCATCTCGGTCTCGCGGGTGGGCGGCAACGCGCAGACGAAGGCGATGAAGAAGGTCGCGGGCAAGCTCAAGCTCGACCTCTCGCAGTACCGCGACCTGGAGGCGTTCGCCCAGTTCGGCTCGGAGCTCGACCCGGAGACCCAGAAGCAGCTCAGCCGCGGCGAGCGCCTGGTCGAGATGCTGAACCAGAACGAGCGCAGCCCGCTCTCGGTCGGCGCGCAGGTGACCTCGATCTACGCCGGCACCGGCGGCTACCTCGACCGGATCAAGGTCGAGCGGGTGCACGACTTCCTCGACCAGACGCTGAGCCGGCTGAAGTCGGAGAACTCGGACCTGATGGACCGGATCGACGACGGCCAGCTCTCCGACGAGGACGAGGAGGCGCTGGGCGAGGCACTCGCCGAGGCGGTCGACGACTTCGGCCCCGACTTCGACGAGGACGGACAGCCGCTGGAGGAGGGCGAGTCCGACCGGGTCAAGTCCGGGGAGGAGCGCTCGCGCCCCGGTCGCACCGACGAGGAGGCAGAGGCCGAGCAGGAGCGTGAGGCGGCCGAGGACACGGTCGAGAAGGCCGAGGAGGAAGTGACCGCGTAGTGGCGACCCAGAAGGAAGTCAAGAACCGGATCTCCTCGGTCAAGAACATCCACAAGATCACGCGCGCGATGGAGATGGTCGCCGCGGCCAGGCTGCGGCGTGCCGAGCAGCGGATCGACAACATGCGCCCCTACGCGCAGGCGATCCGCAAGATGACCAAGCAGGTCGCCGACGCCTCCGCCGGCGTGATCCCGCGGATCGCGCTGCTCGAGGAGCGCAAGGACGAGAAGCGAGTCGGCGTGATCCTGGTCACCGGCGACCGCGGGCTCGCGGGCGCCTTCAACACCAACATCATCCGCGAGGGGATCCGCCTCAAGCGCGAGTTCACCGGCGGGGGGGCCGAGGTCCACTTCTCGGTCGTCGGTCGGCGCGGCAACTCGACGATGACGTTCCGCGGCGAGCCGGTGACCAGCTCCTACGTCGGCTTCACCGACCGCCCGGCGTTCACCGACGCGCGCGAAATCTCGCGCGACGTGACCGCGGCCTACGTCGACGAGGAGCTGGACCGCGTCGAGCTGGTCTACAACCGCTACGTCTCGCCACTGACCCAGTACGTACGCCGCCAGACGTTGCTGCCGATGCAGGAGGCGGAGGTCTTCGGCGAGGGCATCCCGGAGCCCGAGGAGCCCGCCGACCCGGATCTGGCCGAGGCGCACGAGAAGGCGTACTGGGACTACGAGCCCGACCCGGAGAGGCTGCTGCCGATGCTGTTCGAGGAGTACGTCGACCTGTCGGTCTACAGGGCGCTGCTCGAGTCGTCGGCATCGGAGCTGGGCGCGCGGATGACCGCGATGCGCTCGGCGGCCGAGAACGCTCAGGACATGATCGGAGACCTGACGCTGGCGATGAACCGGGCGCGGCAGGCGGAGATCACGCAGGAGATTCTGGAAGTGGTCGGCGGCGCCGAGGCGCTCGGTTGACGCCGACATAGAAAGGGAACATGGCTGAGAACGACGGACACGAAAGCGGGAACGGGCAGAACGTCGGCAGGGTCGAGTCGGTCGCCGGCGTGGTCGTCGACGCGCTCTTCGAGGAGCTCCCCGAGATCTACTCGGCGCTGGAGATCAAGATGGACGCGGGCCAGGCCGAGCGCGACGCCGACGAGGCGACCACGCTGACGCTCGAGGTCCAGCAGCACCTCGGGGACGATCGCGTGCGCGCGGTCGCGATGGACGCCACCGATGGCCTCAAGCGCGGCGATGAGGTGATCGACACCGGCGGGCCGATCACGGTCCCGGTCGGCAAGGGCACGCTCGGGCGAATCTTCAACCTGCTCGGCGATCCGATCGACAACGGCGGGGATGTCGACGCCGACACCCGCTGGCCGATCCACCGGCCCGCTCCATCGGTGGAGGACCTGGCTCCGTCGCAGGAGATCCTCGAAACCGGGATCAAGGTGGTCGACCTGCTCGCCCCGTACGCGAAGGGCGGCAAGGTCGGCCTCTTCGGCGGCGCCGGCGTCGGCAAGACGGTGCTGATCCAGGAGCTGATCCGAAACCTCGCCGAGGAGCACGAGGGCCTCTCGGCCTTCTGCGGCGTCGGCGAGCGCTCGCGCGAGGGCAACGACCTCTGGGGCGAGATGAAGGAGTCGGGCGTCATCGACAAGACGATGCTGGTCTTCGGCCAGATGAACGAGCCCCCCGGGGCGCGCCTGCGCGTCGCCCTCTCCGGGCTGACGATGGCCGAGTACTTCCGCGACGAGGGCGGCCAGGACGTGCTGCTGTTCATCGACAACATCTTCCGCTTCGTCCAGGCGGGCTCCGAGGTCTCGGCCCTGCTCGGGCGGATGCCGTCGGCCGTCGGCTACCAGCCGACGCTGGAGACGGAGATGGGCGGCCTCCAGGAACGGATCTCCTCGACCCAGAAGGGCTCGGTGACGTCGATCCAGGCCGTCTACGTCCCGGCCGACGACCTCACCGACCCGGCTCCGGCGTCGGTGTTCGCGCACCTGAACGCGACCACGACGCTGTCCCGGGCGATCTCCGAGAAGGGCATCTATCCGGCGGTGGACCCGCTGGACTCGACGTCGACGATCCTCAAGCCCGACATCCTCGGCGAGGAGCACTACCGGACCGCGACCGAGGTCCAGGAGAACCTGCAGCGTTACAAGGAGCTGCAGGACATCATCGCGATCCTCGGGATCGACGAGCTCTCCGACGAGGACAAGCTGGCCGTCAACCGCGCCCGCAGGCTGGAGCGCTTCCTGAGCCAGCCGTTCTTCGTCGCCTCCCAGTTCACCGGCCGCGACGGCGAGTACGTGCCGGTGACCGAGACGGTCCGCTCCTTCCGCGAGATCCTCGACGGCACCCACGACGACCTGCCCGAGTCGGCCTTCTACATGAAGGGCTCGATCGAGCAGGTGACCGGCACCGAGGAGAAGGGCGAGGCCGACGAGGGCGTCGAGCGCGAGGCCGCCGAGGCGCGCGACCGCGAGCAGGCAGAGGAGGAGTTCGCGGAGTCCGAGCAGGACGCCGAGGGATAGGCGTAGATGGCCGACGGTCAGGCGAAGCTCGAGGCGGAGGTGCTGACCCCCGAGGGCGAGGTGTTCCGTGGCGAGCTGATCCAGCTCTCGACCCGGACCGCGGTCGGCGAGGTCGGGATCCTCGCCAGGCACATCCCGATGGTCGCCCGGCTGGTGCCGGCGGAGCTGCGGCTGCACAAGTCCGAGTCCGAGATCGAGCGCTACGCGCAGGGCGAGGGCTGGCTCGAGGTGTTCGCCAACCGCGCCCGGGTCCTGATCGCCGAGGCGATCCCGCCCGACCAGCTCGACCTGTCCTCGCTGCGCCAGCGTCGCGACGACGCCCAGCAGCGCCTCGACGAGGCGGAGGAGGGCTCAGCGGCAGCCGAGCAGGCTAAGCGCGTGCTGACCCGCGCGGAGGCGTTCATCACGATCGCCGAGTCGCGCTGATCTGGCTCTAAGCTGACGGGGCCGCCCTCCGGTGACCGGGCGGCATTCGCATATGGACGAACGACTGCTGACCGAGAAGCTGATCGGCTACGACACCTCGACCTCCGAGGGGATCAAGCTCTGCGCGGGCTTCATCAAGGGCTGGCTCGACGCCCGCGAAATCCCGAGCCGCCAGATCGCCTGCCGTGACCTGCCCGTGACGCTCGCCGAGGTCGGCCCCGAGGCGGCCGAGACGACGATCTTGCTGCACGGTCACGTCGACGTCGTCCCGGGGCTCCGGGAGCAGTTTGAGCCGCGAGTCGACGGCGCCCGCCTCTACGGCCGTGGTGCCTATGACATGAAGGGCGCACTGGCGGCGATGCTGCTCGCGCTCGCCGACCTCCGCGAGCAGGACCGAGTACGGGTGCGGCTCGGGATCGTCCCCGACGAGGAGTCCGAGGAGGAGACCGAGCGCGGCGGCGAGCTGCTCATCTCGGAAGGCTTTCTGGGCGATTTCGTGATCACCGGCGAGCCGACCGATATGCACGTCGGGGTCGCCGCCAAGGGCGTGGTCGCGATGCGGCTGCGGGTCGATGGCCGCGCGGCGCACGGCGCCACGCCGTGGCTGGGGGAGAACGCGATCCTACGCGCGATTGACGTGTTCCGCGCGGTCCAGTCGCTACCGTTCGCCTCGCGAAGCTCGGAGCTGTTCGACCGGCCGTCGATCAACCTCGGCCGGATCCTCGGCGGCGACGCCCTCAACAAGGTGCCCGACACTTGCTTTATCGACGTCGACGTCCGCTACCTGCCCGAGCAGGATCCCGCTGCGATCCTCGACGAGGTCGCGGGCATCCCCGGGGCGACGGTCGTCTCCACCTTCAAGCGCCCACCCGCCCAGGTCGACCCCGACTCGCCGTTCGTCCAGGCGCTCGCCGAGGCGACCGCACCCCACCACGAGAGTGAGGTGACCAGCGTCGGACGCGACGGCGCCTCGGACGCGGTCTCCTTCCTGCGCGTCGGCGTTCCCGCGGTCGAGTTCGGGCCCCTCGGGGCCGGCCACCACGGCCCCGAGGAATGGGTTTCGGTCGAGTCGCTGGCCAGCTACCGCCGGGCGCTCGGCGACTTCGTCCGCGCCCTGCCGGCGCGCCTGGAGGGCGAGGTCGGGGAGGGGGTCGAGTGAGGCCCGACGACGAGACGCCTGAGGACGCGGGACCGCCCGACCCTCCCGAGGACGAGCAGCCGCCGGCCGACGATCCGGCGGGCGAGCATGAGGACGCGCCGGCCACCTGGGCCGGACGCCGACACGCGGACGAGAGCAAGGATGAGCCTGACCAGCAGGACGAGCCGGACGAGCCGGCGAACGAGGGGACGGAGGACGAGGAGGAGCTGCGCGCGGGCTTCACCGATGAATTCGACGCGATCGAGCGAGAGCTCGACGAGGAGCTGCGCGCGCTCGAGGGCGAAGACGACGAGGAGGAGAAGGAGGCCGACGAAGCCGAAGTCGAGGCAGATCAGGCCGAGGCGGAGGAGGACGACGGCGCTGCAGCCGGCCCGGAGACGATCGAGGCGGAGACGCTGGCGCTGGCCGACCGCGAGCAGGCCGAGGAGGCGGCGCTCGCCGGCCTTCAGGCCCGAACGGCCCAGCACGGCGTCACACCGCCGCCCGCGGCGGCCACGGGCGAGGAGCCCTCGGCGGCGGCCGAGCAGCCCCCCGACGCGGAGCCGCCGGCGGCGGCGGGCGCCGACGACCGATCCGAGCCGCCGCCGCGAAGCGGGCTTTGGGCCCGGTTTCTCGCCGCCTCGCTGCTGATCGTGGTCTCGATGGCCGCGGCGACTTCGATCTCGCTGCTCAACGAGCTCACCGACTTCGCCAAGGGCCTCGGCGACAACGACGCGCTCGCCTCGCTTCGCGACCAGCTCGAGGAGGTCGAGGGCGGCGACCCGCAGACGATCCTGATCATCGGCTCGGACAAGCGCCTGGACACCACGGGGGACCCGGGCCGTTCCGATACGACCATCCTGCTCCGCGTCGACCCCGAGAAGGACGCGATCGCGCTGCTCTCGATCCCGCGCGACCTCGAGGTGACGATTCCCGGGGTCGGGCGGGACAAGTTCAACGCCGCCTACTCGGCGGGTGGTGAGAAGAAGACACTGGAGGTCGTCCAGCGGCTCACCGGGCTCGAGATCAACCACGTCGTCAACATCAACTTCACCGGCTTCGCCGACGCCGTCGACGCGATCGGCTGCGTCTACGTCGACGTCGACCGCCGCTACTACATCGCCCCGGAGGAGGGCATCTCGGAGATCGACATCGAGGCCGGCTACCAGCGGCTGTGCGGCTACAAGGCGCTCCAGTACGTGCGCTTCCGCCACGAGGACAACGACCTCGTCCGCTCCGCCCGCCAGCAGGACTTCCTCCGCGAGGCGCGCCAGAAGCTGACCGTCGGCAAGCTGGTCGGCGACGCCGAGGACCTGCTCGGGATCTTCACCGAGTACACGACCTCCGACATCTCCGACGGGGTGACGCTGCTCGAGCTGCTCAAGTCCTTCGTCAAGGTCCAGGCGGCGCCGGTGAACGAGGTCCATTTCCCGGCCGAGCTCGGTGACGGCACGACCGGGTACGTGACCGCGTCGGACGAGGCGATCGCCCAGGCGGTGGAGGAGTTCCTCGGGACCGAGGGCACCCCCGGGGCGCGGCCGGGAGGGGACTCCGAGGCGCCGGACGAAGACCAGACCCGAGGCGAGCCGTCAGGCGGCGGCGGTGACGGCAAGCCCTCCGGCGAGAAGTCTCCCGGCGAGGACGAGCCCGAGCAGGACTTCGTCGGCCCGGAGATGCAGGACGCGACCGGGGAGGGGCGGGCGTTCTCGCACCAGTTCTCGGTCAAGAAGACCAAGGGCGGCGATCCGATGATCCGCTTCCCGATCCTCTACCCGACCCGGCTCGTGCCCGGCTCGTTCATCGCCCGTGACTCACGGGCGTTCGTGATCGACGCCGGCGACCGCGAGAAGCAGTACGGCTACAAGTTCGTCGTCGCGGTCCCCGGTGAGGAGTTCGGCAACGGGCTGCTGACCGAGTACTACGGGATCTCGGGCACCGATTGGCTCGAGGCCCCGATCCTCGACAACCCGAGCGAGACGCGGACGATCGACGGCCGCGAGTACGAGCTCTTCTACGACGGCGACCGGCTGCGGCTGGTCGGGTTCAAGACCAACAAGGCCGCCTACTGGGTCAACAACACGCTCAGCCAGTCGCTCGACGAGGGACAGATGCTCTCGATCATCACCTCGCTGGACAGGTTCAAGGGCTAGCGTGGAGCCCGCCAGCAAGCCGGCGATCGGGGTGATCGGGGTCGGCTGGGTCGGCCTGGTGACAGCGGGCTGCTTCGCCGAGCTCGGCCATCGGGTGTTCGCGGTCGACGTCGACGCGGCCAAGGTGGAGCTGCTGCGCGCGGGCGGCGAGCTGCCGATCCACGAGCCCGGGCTGCCGGAGCTGGTCGAGCGTAACCGCGAGCGGCTCTCGTTCACGACCGAGATCGCCGCGGTGCTCGACCAATGCCGGCTGCTCTTCTGCTGCGTCGACACGCCCCCGACCTACTCCGGCGACGCCGACCTCTCGCGGGTCGAGGCGGTGGTCGCCGAGCTCCCGGCGGGCTCCGAGCATGCCCTGGTGATGAAGAGCACCGTCCCCGCCGGCACCGGGGCGGCGATCCGCCGCTCGAACCCCGAGCTCACCTACGTCTCCTGCCCGGAGTTCCTCAAGGAGGGCTCGGCGGTCGCCGACTTCCTCGAGCCCGACCGGGTCGTGGTCGGAGCCGACCCCGGGGCCGAGTGGGCCGCCGACGCGGTCGCCGAGGTCTACGCGCCGCTCGGCGGCGAGCTGGTCCGCACCGACGTCGCCTCGGCGGAGATGATCAAGCTCGCCTCGAACGCCTTCCTGGCGACCAAGATCTCGTTCATCAACGAGATCGCCAACGTCTGCGAGGGCGTCGGCGCCGACGTCACCGAGGTCGCCCGCGGGATGGGACTCGACGAGCGGATCGGGCCGACGTTCCTGCAGGCGGGCGTCGGCTATGGCGGGAGCTGTTTTCCGAAAGACGTCTCAGCCCTGAAGATGCTGGCCGGGAACACCGGGTATCACTTTCAGCTCCTCAACTCGGTGATCGAGGTCAACGAGCTGCAGAAGCGGCGCGTGATCGCGAAGCTGAGCAAGCACCTGGGATCGCTGGTCGGCCGGCGGATAGCCCTGCTCGGGCTCGCCTTCAAGCCGAACACCGACGACATGCGCGAGGCCTCGAGCTTGGTGCTCTCGGCTCGCCTCCAGGGGGAGGGGTCGACGGTCGTTGCCTACGACCCGGTCGCCGACTCGCGCGCGGGCGAGCTGCTGCCGAGCGTCGAGCTCGCGGACTCCGCCGAGGGCGCGCTCGCCGACGCCGATGCCGCGATCCTGGTCACCGAGTGGCCGGAGTTCGCCGAGCTCGACTGGGAGGACCTCGCGGCGCGGATGTCGAACCCGCTGATCGTCGACGGTCGCAACTTCCTCGATCCTGAGCGGATCCGCGCGGCGGGTTTCACCTACGAGGGGATTGGTCGGGCGGCGACGGTCTCCGGCGACGGCTCGAGCTGATGCAGGCCGTCGTCCTGGTCGGTGGGGAGGGAACCCGGTTGCGTCCGCTCACCCTGACCCAGCCGAAGCCGGCCCTGGCGCTGGTCGATCGGCCGTTCATCCGCTACATGGTCGACTGGCTCGGCCACCACGGCGTCGACGAGGTGGTGATGGCCTGCGGATTTCGGCCCGCCGACCTCCGAGCGGCGCTCGGCGACGGCGTCCCGGGCGGGGTCTCGATTCGCTACCTCGAGGAGGACGAGCCCCTCGGCACCGCCGGCCCGGTCCGCCTGGCCGCCGACCGCGGCCTGCTCGGCGAGCAGTTCATGGTCCTGAACGGGGACGTGCTCACCGATCTCGACCTGACCGCACTCCAGCGCCAGCACTCGGAGACCGACGCGGTGATCACGCTCGCCCTCTATCCGGTCGAGGACCCGAGCTCCTACGGGCTGGTGCGGACCGCGCCGGATGGCGAGGTGCTCGGCTTCCTCGAGAAGCCCGACCCGGAGCAGATCGACACCGACCAGATCAACGCCGGCGCCTACGTGGTCGAGAGCTCCGCGCTCGAGCTGATCCCGCCGGGGCGCGCGGTCTCGATCGAGCGCGAGGTCTTCCCGCGCCTCGTCGGGCGGGGCCTGTTCGGGCGCCGGCTCGAGGGCTATTGGATGGACATCGGCACGCCGCAGCGCTTCCTGCAGGCCTGCTGGGACATCCTCGAGGGGGCGGTGCGGACGGACCTGCCCCGGACCGGAGGGCCGTTCATCGACGCGAGCGCCCGGGTGGCCCCCGAGGCGACGATCGAGCCGCGGGCCGTGGTTCGCGCCGGGTGCGTGGTCGAGCCGGGTGCGCTGGTCGCCGAGTCGGTGCTGCTCGACGGCTGCCGGATCGGCGCCGAAGCCGTGATCCGCGGCGCGATTCTCGGACCCGAGGTCGAGCTCGGCGAGCGGGCGGAGATTGCGCCCGGCGCGGTGATCGGGCGCGGCGCCAGGATTGCCCCCGGTGCCCGGGTCGGCGGCGACGCCCGGATTGCGCCCCGGGACACGGTCGAGGCGGTGACTGCGGCGTGAGCGACCCGCTGGCGGCGATCCGCGCTGTCGATCCGACTCGCGAGCTCGACCACGTCCTCGCCTTCCCCGAGCACCTGCGCGATGCCCTCTGGCGGGTCGAGTCGGCGGGGCTCCAGCCCGTCCGCACGCAGGGGCTGATCGTCTGCGGGATGGGCGGCTCGGCGATCGGCGCCTCGCTCGCTCGCGCCGCGCTCGCCGACTCGCTGGTCCTGCCGATGCTCGTCTTTCGCGACTACGAGCTGCCGTCGTGGACCTCGGCCGACCGCGCGGTCCTCTGCTCGAGCTACTCCGGCGAGACCGAGGAGACGCTCGCCTGCTTCGAGGCGGCGGAGGTCATCGGCGCCCCTCGCTTCGTCACCACCACCGGCGGCACGCTTGCCGCTGCGGCCCGCTCGGCCGACGTGCCCGTGATCGGCCTGCCCACCGGCCTGCAGCCGCGGCACAGCGTCGGCTACGGGTTCACCGTCGCCTGCGAGATCGCCGCCCTGGTTGGGGCGGCGGACACGATCCGGGCCGAGATCGACACCGCCGCCGCGCACCTGGAGGCCGCCGCCGAGACGCTCGCCGTGCGCTCGGGCGAGATCGCCGACCGCCTCACCGGCACCGTGCCGCTGGTCTACGGATGCGATCTCACCGCACCGGTCGCCTACCGGTGGAAGTGCCAGCTGAACGAGAACGCCAAGCAGCACGCCTTCGATCACCAGCTCCCCGAGCTCGATCACAACGAGATCGTCGGCTGGGAGCCGGGCGGCGCCGCCTCGGGCGAGTTCTCCGCCGTCTTCCTCACCGACAGCGGCCAGCACCCGCGACTGCGCGAGCGCGCGGAGCTGACGGCGAAGCTGATCGCGCCCTCCGCCTCGACCGTGATCGAGGTCGAGAGCGAGGGCGAGACCCGGGTCGAGCGTCTGCTCTGGGGCGTGATGCTCGGCGACCTCGTCTCGCTCCAGCTCGCCGCCCGCAACCAGGTCGACCCGGCCCCGATCGAGGTCATCGACCGGCTCAAGGAAGAGCTCGGACGGAGCTAGCCGGCGGCCCGACGGCGATGATCGACGTCGACTCAGGCTCCTTCTTCGCGATCATCTTCGTCGCCGCGCTGGCGGCGGTGACCGTGGTCGCGCTCCCGGCCCGCTTCGCCCCGCCGGTCGTCGTTGTCGAGCTTTTGCTCGGGATCGTGATCGGCCCGCAGGTGCTCGGGCTCGCCGAGAGCGACGACTTCATCGACTTCTTCTCCAACCTCGGTCTCGGGATGCTGTTCTTCTTCGCCGGCTACGAGATCGACTTCGAGCGGATCAAGGGCCGGCCGCTGAAGCTGGCGCTCTGGGGCTGGCTGCTCTCGCTCCTGCTCGCCTATGGGATCGGCGGCCTGCTCGCCGCCGCCGGGATCGTGCTTTCGCTCCTCTACACCGGCTCGGCGCTGGCGACGACGGCGATCGGGACGCTGATCCCGATCCTCCGCGACAGCGGCGAGCTGAAAACGCGATTCGGGACCCTGCTGCTGGCGGCGGGAGGAATCGGGGAGTTCGGGCCGATCCTGCTGATCACGCTGGTGCTCTCGACCGCCCAGCCGCTGCACGAGGCGGCGATCCTGGCGGGATTCGTCGTCCTCGCCCTGGGGATCGCGATCTTCTCGGTCGGCCTCGGCTCGCGCGGGCTCGAGGCGCTCGAGCGCACGGTCGAGGCCAGCAGCCAGCTCGCGGTGCGGATCGTCACCCTGCTCGTCTTCGGCCTCGTGCTGCTCGCCGGCGAGCTCGGCCTCGATCTGCTGCTCGGCGGCTTCGTCGCCGGGATGATCGTCCGGGCGGCGCTGCGCGGGCGCGAGATCCATGCCTTCGAATCGAAGCTGACCGCGGTCGGGTTCGGCTTCCTGATTCCGTTCTTCTTCGTCGACAGCGGGATCAACTTCGATCTCGAGGCGCTCGGGTCGGCGGCGGCGCTCGCCAAGCTGGCGCTGTTCCTGGCGCTGTTCCTGGTCGTCCGCGGCGTCCCGGCGCTGCTCCTGTACCGGGACGCGCTCGAGCGTCGAGATCGCGTCGCGCTCGCCTTCTACTGCGCCACCGAGCTCCCGCTCGTAGTCTCGATCACGACCCTGGCCACCGCCGCGGGCGAGATGCGCTCCTCGACCGCGGCCGGCCTGGTCGGCGCGGCGATGCTCTCGACCCTGATCTACCCGTTCGTCGCCCGGACGATGCGCGCCCGAGCCGGGCCTAGTCCTCCTGAGCCGGTCGCCGCCGCGCCCGCTTGAGCTGCGAGCGACGGCGCTTTGCCTCGAGCCGTCGCTCGCGCGCCGCGCGGGGAGTCCGGGTCGCGCGGCGGCGCCTGCGCGGCCGCAGCGCCGACGCGATCCGCCCGCGCAGCCGCTGTACGGCGAGCTCGCGGTTGCGCGCCTGACCGCGCGCGTCCTGGGCGACCGCGGTCACCCGCGGCCCGAAGCGCGCCCGCAGGCGCTGCTTCTGCTCCTCGTTCAGCGTCTGCGAGGCATCGATCTCGAACACCGCCTCGATTCGCGAGGCGGTCACGTTCGCGTGCTGACCCCCCGGCCCCGACGAGCGGCTCGCCCGCAGCTCAATCTCCTCAATAGGAATCTCGGTCAGTAGCGGTAGTGGTCGGACTTGTACGGGCCCTCGACCGGGACCCCGATGTAGGCGGCCTGGTCGGCGGTCAGCTCGGTGAGGCTGACGCCGAGCGCGTCGAGGTGCAGTCGCGCGACCTTCTCGTCGAGGTGCTTGGGGAGCACGTAGACGCGCTTCTCGTAGTCGTCGTTCTTGGTGTAGAGCTCGATCTGGGCGATCGTCTGGTTGGTGAACGAGTTCGACATCACGAACGAGGGGTGCCCGGTCGCATTGCCGAGGTTGAGCAGCCGGCCCTCGGAGAGCACGATCACCGAGTGGCCGTCGGCGAACACCCACTCGTCGACCTGCGGCTTGATCTCGACCTTCTCCGCTCCCGACATACGCTCGAGGCCGGCGATGTCGATCTCGTTGTCGAAGTGACCGATGTTGCCGACGATCGCCTGGTGCTTCATCCGCGACATCTGCTCGGCGGAGATCACGTCGCGGTTCCCGGTCGCGGTGACGAAGATGTCGGCGGTCTCGAGTACCTCCTCGAGCGTGCGCACCTCGAAGCCCTCCATCGCCGCCTGCAGGGCGCAGATCGGATCGATCTCGGTGACGATCACCCGCGCCCCCTGGCCCCGCAGCGAGTCCGCGCAGCCCTTGCCGACGTCGCCGAAGCCGCAGATCACCGCGACCTTGCCGCCGATCATCACGTCGGTCGCCCGGTTGATGCCGTCGACCAGCGAGTGACGACAGCCGTAGAGGTTGTCGAACTTCGACTTGGTGACCGAGTTGTTGACGTCGATCGCGGGGAACAGGAGCTGGCCGGCGAGCGCGTACTGGCGCAGCCGCAGGACCCCGGTGGTCGTCTCCTCGGTCACCCCCTTGACCCCCGCCGCGAGGCGCGTGAAGCGCTGCGGATCGGCATCGAGCGAGCGCCGCAGCGCCTCGAGCACGATCCGGAACTCCTCCGGGTCGGCGGCGGTCGGCTCGGGGACCGCCCCGGCGCGCTCGAACTCGACCCCCCGGTGGACGAGCAGGGTGGCGTCGCCGCCGTCGTCGAGGATCATGTTCGGCCCGTCGGCGTCGGGCCAGGTGAGCGCCTGCTCGGTGCACCACCAGTACTCCTCCAGCGTCTCGCCCTTCCAGGCGAAGACGGGGATCCCCGCCGCGGCGATCGCCGCCGCGGCGTGGTCCTGGGTCGAGAAGATGTTGCACGACGCCCAGCGCACCTCGGCGCCGAGCGCGACCAGGGTCTCGATCAGGACCGCGGTCTGCACCGTCATGTGCAGCGAGCCGGTGATTCGCGCGCCGGCGAGCGGCTGCGCGGCGGCGAACTCCTCGCGGGTCCTGATCAGGCCGGGCATCTCGTGCTCGGCGAGGGTGATCTCCTTGCGACCGAACTCGGCCAGCCCGATGTCGGCGACCTTGTGATCCTGCGCTGCGATTGTCGTCATGCCTCTCCTGCGCTCTATAGCCTGGACGCGATGCGGGCAATGGTAATGGCGGCGGGTCTCGGGACGAGGCTGAGGCCGCTCACATACGAGGTTCCGAAGCCGATGGTCGCGGTCGCCAACCGCCCGATCATGGAGCACGTCCTCGCCCTGCTCGCCCGCCACGGGCTCGGCGAGGTAGTCGCGAACCTGCACTGGTACCCGGAGACGATCCGCGAGGCGTTCGCCGACGGCTCGCGGCTCGGGATCGAGCTCACCTACAGCGACGAAGAGCGCCTGCTGGGGACCGCAGGCGGCGTTCGCAACGTGCGCGAGTTCTTCGGCTCCGAGCCGTTCGTGGTCACCGCCGCAGACGCGCTCACCGACATCGACCTCGAGGCGCTCGCCCGCACCCACCGCGAGCACGACTGGATCGCGACCCTGGCGACCAAGCGGGTCACCAACGTGAGCGAGTACGGCGTCGTGGTCACCGGCGCCGACGGGCGGGTGCAGGGCTTTCAGGAGAAGCCCGATCCCGGCGAGGCGCTCTCGGACCTCGCCAACTGCATGATCTACGTGCTCGAGCCGGAGATCTTCGACTACTTCCCAGACCGCGAGGAGGTCGACTTCGCACTCGACGTCTTCCCGGCGCTGCTCGAGCACGACGTGCCCTTCGGGGTCCATGTCGCCGACGCCTACTGGAACGACGTCGGCTCGCTGTCGGAGTACCTGCAGGGCAACCTCGACGTGCTCAACGGCGCCGTCGCGGTCGAGCCGGCCGGGGCCCTGGTCGAGCCCGGCTCCGGAGACGGCCTCGGCGACGGAATCGAGCAGGACGGCCCCGTCCTGGTCGGCGAGGGAGCGCGAATCGGCGCCGGCACGCGGCTCGAGGGGCCGGTGGTGCTCGGCCCGAACGCCTCGATCGGGACCGAAAGCCGGGTCCGGGAGTCGGTCCTGCTCAGCGGAGCGACGGTGCCCAATCACGGGCTCGCGGCCGGCGCGATCCTCGGGATGGTCGATGCCCGCGGCTGAGCGGGGAACGGCGCCGGCGGTCGAGCTGCTGTGGTGGGCGGGCTGTCCCTCCGCGGAGGAAGCGATCGAGCTGGTGCGCGCGGAGATGACCGCCGCGGGCCTCGACCCCGGGGCGCTGGTGGTGCGCGAGGTCGGCGATCAGGCCGAGGCCGAGCGCGACCGCTTCGTCGGCTCGCCGACGATCAGGATCGCCGGCCGCGACCTCCAGGACCCGGCCGGCGAGCCGGTCGGTCTGAGCTGCCGCGTCTACCGGCTGCGCGACGGCCGCGTCTCGGCGCTCCCCGACCGCACCGACCTCGCCGCGGCGCTGGCGGCGGCGACCGAGGGAACGCGAGGATGACCAGCGAAGGTGAGCGGCCGGCGCTCGGCGCCGCGGCGCCGGCGTTCGAGCTGCCCGACACCGACGGGCGGTCGCGTTCGCTGCCCGAGCCGGGTGAGGCCACGGCGACCGTCGTCGTCTGGACCTGCAACCACTGCCCCTACGCGCTCGCCTGGCACGATCGGATCGTCGACGTGGCGTCAGACTACGCCGATCGCGAAGTGCGCTTCTTCGCCGTCAACTCGAACGACGCCGAGCGCTACCCGGCCGACTCGCCGGAGGCGATGCGGGACCGGGTCGAGCGCGAGGGCTGGCCCTTTCCGTATCTCTGGGACGAGACGCAGGTCGCCGCGCGCGAATGGGGCGCCCGGGTGACGCCGCACCTGTTCGTGCTCGACGCCGATCTGCGGCTGCGCTATGAGGGGGCGGCGGACGGCGACCACCGGGATCCCGGCCGGCGGGCGGAGTGGCTGCGGGCGGCGCTCGAGGCGCTGCTTGGCGGCGGCGATCCGCCGGCGAGCACCGAGGCGGTCGGCTGCTCGATCAAGTGGCGCCCTTGAGCGGACGGCGATGACCGCGCGCCGACGGGTTGTTCGCGTCCCCGCGTCGTCGGCCAACCTCGGCCCCGGGTTCGACACGCTCGCCGCCGCGCTCTCGCTCTCGCTCGAGCTCGAGGTCAGCGAGGCCGGCGAGTTCTCGGTCGAGGCCGATGCCGAGGTCCCGAGCGATCGCACGAACCTTTGCGTGCGCGCGTTCGAGACCCTGCAACCCGCCGACGGCCTGCGGTTCGAGATCCGCAGCGAGATCCCGTTCGCGCGCGGGCTCGGCTCGAGCGCCGCGGCGATCGTCGCCGGGCTGGTCGCCGCCGATCACATGTTCGAGCTCGGGCTCGGGCTCGACGAGCTGCACTCCCGCGCAGCCGAGGTCGAGGGCCATCCCGACAACGTCGCCGCCGCGCTCTACGGCGGCTTCGTGCTCTGCCCGCAGGCGCCGAGCGGCGAGCCGGCGCCGGCGCCGGTCCGCCTCGAGCCGCCCGAGGGGGTCGAGGCGGTGCTGGTGATCCCCGACGACACGGTGCCGACGGCGGACGCGAGGGCGGCGATGCCGGCGGCGGTGGCGCTCGACGACGCGGTCGCCAACGTCGCCGCCGCGGCGCAGCTCGTGCTCGGGATCGAGCGCTCCGACCTGGCGCTGATCGCCCGCGGGCTCGAGGACCGGCTTCACCAGCCCGCGCGCCGGCGGCTCTACGAGCGCTCGATGCAGCTGCTCGCCAAGGCCCGCGAGCTGGGCGCGATCGGGGCGACGATCTCGGGCGCCGGTCCCTCGCTGTTGCTGTGGAGCTTCTGGCAGGACACCGGCAAAGTCGTCGACGCCGCCCGCGCCGCGACCGGAGGCTGGGCCGAGGTGAGGCGGGTCCCGTTCAGCCCCCTGGGCGCCGACGTGGTCGAGCTCTGACGCTCCGGAGCGCGCCGGACGTCGCGAGTCGCGGTGCTCAGGGATAACCAGAGGAAGTCGACGCTCGCATCGAGCTCGTGCGCGAGCCGAGCAGTTCGAGCACGACCTCGATCAGCAGCTCGATGTCCGCCTCCGTCGTCTGCCAGTTGACGATCGCGGGACGGAGGGCAACCTTTCCCCCGTAGCTAGTCGTTCCGGCGAAGACGCGGCCGCACCGTCCGACCTAGGCCCGGGCGCCCGCCGGCACCACCTCGGCCGAGAGCCGGTCAAGTGGTTCGAGCAGGTCGTGGCGGCCGAGCCGGCGCAGGAGCTCGCCGGCGAGCGAGAGGTAGTCGGCGCCGCGGTCGGGTCGGTAGTCGAGGATCGGGATCGCCCGCTCGGCCGATTCGGCGTAGGCGATCGACTGGCGGATCACGGTCCGGCAGACCTTGTCCCCGAAGTGTTCCCGCAGCGCCTCGAGGGTCTGGCGAGCATGCCTGGTGCGCATGTTGGCGATGTTGAGCACCACGGCGAGCAGCTCGAGCTCGGGATTGAGCGATTCACGCGCCAGATCGAGCACCTCGACCGCCTGTTCGACCCCCTGCATCGAGAAGTACTGGGCCTCGGTCGAGAGGATCGCGTGATCGGCGGCGACCAGGGCGTTGACGGTCAACAGGCCGAGGGTCGGCGGGCAGTCGATCAGGATCAGGTCCGTATTGCGCTTCAGGTCGCGCAGCGCGTTGCGGAGCGTCACCTCGCGGCCGATCTTCCCCGCCAGCATCAGCTCGGCCTCCGCGAGCCGCATGTTGGCCGGGATCACCGCTCCGTGCACCGCATCGGCCGCCCGGACCTGCCCCTGGAGCACTTCGGCCAGGGTCGGCTGCGCGTCGGGATCGGTGTCGAAGTAGTCGGAGAGGTTCCCCTGTGGGTCGGCGTCGATCGCCAGCACCTCGAGCCCGAGCCGCGCGAAGACGTCGCTCAGCGTCCGGGTCAGGGTCGTCTTGCCGGTGCCGCCCTTCTGCGAGAGGACCGCGATCGTGGTCGCCATCGGGCTGATCCTAGTCGCGCCACGGGTGGCCGTGGGGTCCGGGTGCGGCCTTATACCGATGTGCATTATACGGAGACGCCTATTGAAGTGGTCGGCCATAGCTCGCACGTGCTCATACTTGCTTGTATAATACAGCTCCAGATGCCCGAGCCGGCCACCAATCCCTTCCGCTTCGGCGCCCTTGCCCTCGATCAGGCCTTCGCCGACCGCGAGCGTGAGCTCGCCGAGCTGATCGCCGACGTCCGCAACGGCCAGGACGTGGTCATCTTCGCCCCGCGCCGCTACGGCAAGTCCTCGCTCGCCTGGCGGGCGAGCCAGGAGCTCGTCTCCGAGGGGCTGCTGATCGCGTCGGTCGACCTGATGACGACCCCGACCAAGGCGAGGCTGGCCGAGAAGCTGGCGGGGTCGATCTACGAGAACATCGCCTCGCCGCTCGAGCGGGTCCGCGAGCGCGCGCTGGCGCCGTTTCGGGGGCTGCGGATCCAGCCCACCGTGACCGTAAGCCCGGACGACGGCTCGTTCAGCTTCAGCTTCGGCGTCTCCCATAAGGGCGCCGACCTCGACGCGACCCTGGAACGGCTGCTCGCGCTGCCGGCGGAGCTGGGGGCGGCGCGCGAGCGGCGGGTGGCGTTGGTGATGGACGAGTTCCAGGAGGCGATCGCGATCGATCGGGAGCTACCGCGCCTGCTTCGCGCAGCGTTTCAGCAACAGCCCGAGGTCGCGCACGTCTACCTCGGCAGTCGCCGGCACGTGATGGAGCGGATCTTCAACGACGAGAACGAGCCCTTCTGGCGCAGCGCGAAGCCGATCGAGCTCGAGCGGATCGACCCCGACGTGTTCGCCGAGTTCGTGATCGGGCGTTTCGCTCCCACCCGCAAGCGGATCGAGCCCGCCACCGCCGACGATCTCGTCCGGCTGACCAAGGGACATCCGTACGCGACCCAGGAGCTGTGCTACTTCCTCTGGGAGGAGACGGCGCCGGAGGCGATCGCCGGCCGCGGCGAGCTCGATCGCGCGCTGGCGGCGGTCCTGCGTTCCGAGCACGCCCACTTCAGCCTGCTCTGGAACGCGGCGTCGTCGGTCCAGAAGCTGCTGCTCGAGGCGCTCGCGTCCGAGCAGCCGGGACGACCGTTCACGGTTGCCTACCGGCGCGATCACGATCTGCCCTCGGCGTCCAACATCCAGCGCGCCGCCCGGGCCCTGGTCCAGCGCGAGGTGGTGGCCGCGACCCGTGGCAGCTACGAGATCGCGGAGCCGTTTCTCGCCGAGTGGATCGTGGCGAACATCTCGAGTAGCGGCTAGTCGCTCCCGACCGCCCTCGCCCGTATACTGCGCTCGCCTCTGGTCCCGTCGCGCGCCCGCTCGGAGAAGGCGCGGAACCCGGGAGGTTCGCTTGCCCCAACCGTCCGAACGCCGCCCGCCGCGGTCCGCTTTCTCGGCCGCGGAGCGCTACGCGCCTGATCTGCCCTGGCGCCCGAGGGTCTCGCCGCCGTCGGTCGAGGACCGCGATGCCTGTGCGATCTACGCCTCGGTGCGCAAGGACGCGATCCCGAGTCGCGAGCCGGTCGCCCTGGCGCTCACCAACCTGCAGAAGATGCTCCACCGGGCGGGCAACGTCGACGGCGAGGGCGACGGCTGCGGGATCCTGGTCGACGTCCCGCGCACGATCTGGGCCGAGGGGGTGCGCGCCGGCGGGCACAGCCCGGCGCTGGTCCACGACCCCGCCTTCGCCGTCGCCCATGTCTTCATCGAGCGCTCGCAGGACACCGAGCGGGCGCGTCGCGACGCCCGCGAGCTGCTCGGCAGGGCCGGGTTCCGGATCCTCGCCGAGCGGCTCGGCGAGGTCGAATCGCAGGCGCTCGGCGCGACGGCGCGCGAGGAGGAGCCGCATTTCTGGCAGCTCGGCGGCCTGCTTGCCGGGGCCGAGAACCGCGACCAGGACCTGTTCGGGCTGACCGCGGGACTCGAGGCCGAGCTCGGCTTTCACGTTCCCTCGTTCTCGGCGACCACCTGCGTCTACAAGGTGATGGGCGCGCCCCGGGTGCTCGGCGAGTACTACCCGGACCTGCGCGACCAGCGCTTCGAGACGGTCGGCTGCTTCGGCCACAACCGTTACTCGACCAACACCTGGCCGTCCTTCCGGCGCGTGCAGCCGTTCTCGGTCCTCGGCCACAACGGGGAGATCAACACGATCGAGCAGCTGCGCCAGGAGGCGCGCATGCTCGGGATCGCGATCCCCGCCGGCGGCTCGGACTCCCAGGACCTCAACCGGACCGTCGACCACATGATCCGGGTCGAGGGCCTGTCGCTCGCCGAGGCGATGGAGATGGTCGTGCCGCCGGTCGTCAACGAGATCCGCACCCTGCCCGCCGAGCTGCACCCGTTCTACATGTACCTGCGCGAGGCCATGGGCCCGTTCGCCCAGGGCCCGGTGGCGCTGATCGCCCGCCACGACGGGGAGTGCGTGTTCTCGGCCGACGCGCTCGGGCTGCGCCCGCTGTGGAAGCTCGAGACCCCCGACGACTACATCTTCAGCTCCGAGCCCGGGGTGGTCGGCGTCGACGAGATGATCGCCGAGCCGCTGCCACTCGGGCCGGGGGAGAAGTTCATGGTCACGATCGACGCAGAGAAGCGCAGCTCGCGGCTCTGGCAGCACGCCGAGATGCAGCGCGAGGTCGCCCAGCGCTGGATCGAGCGGACCGGCGCCGAGGGCGCGGCCTCCTACGACCGCGCGCTGGAGACCGGCGGGCCGCTCGAGGGCACCGACATCCCCGGCTACACCTCGGCCGGCCCGGCGGAGCCGGTCGTCGTCGACGAGCGGGTGCTGGCGGGCTTCGGCTGGCAGCGCGACGACTTCAAGCTCTGCCAGCAGATGGCGTCGAGCGGGGCCGAGCCGATCGGCTCGCTCGGCTACGACGGACCGCTGGCGGCGCTCTCGCCCGAGCGCCAGAACCTCGCCGACTACTTCAAGGAGACCGTCGCGGTGGTCACCAACCCCGCGATCGACCGCGAGCGCGAGATGGAGCACTTCTCGACCCGGGCGGTGTTCGGGCGCCGTCCCTCGCCCCACGACCCGGCTACCGACACGGAGACGATCGAGACCTCGTTTCCGGTCGTGCTCGGTGGTCATCACGAGATGGCGCCGCTCTCGGACTCCACCTACCGCGAGATCGCCCGTCGCCACCAGACCTGGCTGCTCGAGGACCTGTGGGAGGAGTTCCGCGGCCGCGCCGCGGCGATCGACATCGCGCTGCTCGAGTCCGAGACCACCGCCGGGGCGATCGAGCGCCTCAAGCAGGAGGCGGTGAAGCGGGTCCGCGACGGAGCCGAGCTACTGGTGCTCACCGACCGCACCGTCTATGACGGCGAGCGCCGCTACATCGACCCGCACCTGGCCACCTCGGCGATCGACCAGGCGCTGAAGCACTTCAAGGTCGAGCCCGGGGAGCCGAACCTGCGCCGCCGCTGCTCGCTCGTGCTCCGCTCGGCCGCGATTCGCAACGTTCACGACGTCGTCCTGGCGCTCGGCCTCGGCGCCAACGGGGTCTGTCCGTACGTGCTCTTGGAGGTCGTCTGCGTCGACGACTACGCCCAGGATGTCGGCAACATCTGCTCGGCGCTGGCGAAGGGGATCGAGAAGGTGATCTCGACGATCGGCATCCACGAGGTCCGTGGCTACGCGCGCCAGTTCTCCTCGATCGGGATCAAGCCCGAGCTGGCGGAGATCTTTCAGACCGAGGCGTTCGCGGCCTCGACCAGGGCCGGGGTCGGCTTCGCCGAGCTCGACGTCGACACCGATCTTCGCCTCCGCATCCTGATCGGCCACGACGAGGGCGCGAAGCCGGCGAAGACCTTCCGCTTCTACCCGAAGGTCTACAAAGCGGCGATCGCGGCCGCCAACGGCACCGCCGGCTACGAGGAGTACTCGGAGAAGGTGCGCGAGCTCGAGCGCCAGTCGCCGATCTCGATGCGCCACCTGATCGGCCTGCGGTCCGATCGCGAGCCGATCGAGCCCGACCGCGTCGACGCCGGGGTCGGCCATCACGACTACCCGCTGGTGATCTCGTCGATGAGCTTCGGCTCGCAGTCCGAGCCCGCCTTCCGCTCCTATGCCGAGGCGGCGAAGGCGATCAACATCCTCTGCGTCAACGGCGAGGGGGGCGAGATCCGCGACATGTACGGCCGCTACCGCAAGTGGCGCGGGCAGCAGGTCGCCTCGGGGCGGTTCGGCGTCTCGGCGGAGATGCTCAACGCCTCCTACGTGGCGGAGATCAAGATCGGCCAGGGGGCGAAGCCGGGGGAGGGCGGCCACCTGCCCGGCAAGAAGGTCTCCGAGAAGGTCGCCGCGGCCCGCAACGCCGCTCCCGGCACCGACCTGATCTCGCCCTCGAACAACCACGACCTCTACTCGATCGAGGACCTCGCCGAGCTGATCGACGAGCTGAAGACGGTCAACCCCGACGTCCGCGTCTCGGTCAAGGTCCCGGTCGTCCCCAACATCGGCACGATCGGGCTCGGGATCGCCAAGGCCGGGGCGGACATCATCACCCTCTCGGGGTTCGAGGGCGGCACCGGGGCGGCCCGCCAGCACGCCCTGCGCCACGTCGGGCTGCCGTCGGACATCGGCACCCGGCTCGTGCACCGGGCGCTGATGGAGGCCGGGATCCGCAACCGGGTCGAGATCTGGGCCGACGGCGGCTACCGGCACGCCCACGACGTCGTCAAGCTGATCTGCATGGGCGCGAACCGGATCGGGTTCGGCACCCTGGCGATGGTCTCGCTCGGCTGCACGATCTGCCGCGGCTGCCAGCTGGACACCTGCCACGTCGGGATCGCGACCCAGATCGAGACGACGAAGGAGGCGACCGAGCACGGGCTGAAGAAGTTCACCCCCCAGCAGGTGAGCAGCGCCGCGGAAAGCTGCGCCCGCTTCTTCTCCTCGATGGGGGAGGAGGTGACGGCGCTGACCGCGGAGCTCGGATACGAGCGCACCCAGGACCTGGTCGGCCGCTACGACCTGCTCGAGCAGGTCGCGCACGAGGGCGAGATCGACCTCGCGGAGCTGATCACGCCGCTGGAGGAGTACCTCGACCTGGCGCCGGCCGACATGCCCGTCGCCGACGAGGAGCCGGCCGAGGCGCGCGCCGAGGCGGGCCTGGTGCGGGCGCGACCGATCCGGATGGAGGCCAAGCAGGCGTCGTCCGAGATCGCCGCGCTCGCCGGAGCGATCGCCGAGCGCCCCGGGGTCCGGCTCGAGTTCCCGCGCCCGACCGACGCCAACGACCGCGTCCTCGGCGCCGAGCTCGCCGGCGCGATCTCGCGCGCGCGGCTCTACGAGGGGGCGCCCGAAGGGTCCGAGGACGTGCTCGCCGAGCTCGAGTTCAACGGCGGCTCGGTCGCCGGTCAGGGCTTCGGCGCCTTCAACGCCTACGGGCTCGTGGTCCGGGTCGAGGGCGGGGCCCAAGACGGGGCCGGCAAGGCGATGCTCGGCGGCACGGTGGCGATCCTCAAGGGCACGAACCGCAACGGGGAGCGCGTCAACGGCTCGGTCGGCAAGTCGTTCGCCTACGGGGCCCAGCGCGGGCGCCTGTTCGTCCAGGGCTCGGCCGACTCACGATTCTGCATCCGGCTCTCCGGGGCCGACGTCGTGCTCGGAGGCGAGCCGGTGCAGCCGATCGACGACGCGCTCGGTTGCCCGGTCGACCGCGCCAACGCGAAGGGGTTCGCGTTTGAGTACATGACCTCCGGCCGGGCCGTGGTGATGGGCGACATCGGGCCCTGGGCCTGTGCCGGGATGACCGGCGGACGTGTCTACGCCCGGGTCAACCCGGCCTGGAACCTCGACCGCGAGACGATCACGCGCCGGCTTGGCGAGGGCGCCAAGGTCCACATCTCAGAGCTCGACGCCGAGGGTGAGCTCGACGTCCAGGACCTGCTCGGCCACTACGCCGACCAGCTTCGGGCCAGCGGGCAGGACGTCGAGGCCGAGCGGATGCTCACCCTCGCCGCCGACGCCTCGGGGAACTTCCTGATGATCGTGCCGGAGCGCGTCCAGGCGGATCCGAACATCTCAACCGAGTAGTCGCCTGCCGCTCGCGGGCTCGGCGTCGGGAGCAAGCGCTCCTCGGGCGGGTGGCGCCCGCCGAGGGGCCCCCATCCGAGCACTGTCGGGGCGCAGGATGGGGACACGCGCGGGCGACAGGACCCGCCCGCCGCGCGCCGATCGAGTGTCCTACGCCTCGAGGATGTAGAGGCGGTAGCGGCCGATCTCGAGCTCGTCGCCGTCGCCGAGCGGCGCCCAGTCGACGCGGGCGCCGTTGACGAACAGGCCGTTGAGGCTGCGATCGTCGAGCCCCCGCAGATCGCCGGCCTCGGTGAGCACGATCAGCGCGTGGCGCCGTGAGACGGTCGGGTGATCGAGCTGCAGGTCGGCGGCGGCGCTGCGACCGATCCGGGTCCATCCCGATCGCAGCGGGATCACCACACGGTGGCCGCCCTCGTCCTCGAAGGCGAGGTGATGGCCTGGCAGCTCGAGGCTCGCGCGGGCCTCGAACAGCCAGCCCGGCGTCCGCACCGGCGCCTCGACCGCGACCGATGCGACCGTCGGCCGATCGAAGAGCGGGGCGTCGCGAAAGCGTCGCCCGTAACAGTTCGGGCACTCCGGCAGCGAATCAATCGCCTCGACCGAGATCGCGTAGCCGCAGCGGGTGCAGAGCAGTGAGCCGACGCGCTTCTCAAAGATCTGCTCGCCGGACCGATGGATCGGCCTCGAGGGGGGGTGCGCGAGCAGGGGGGCCATCGCCTTGTGCCGATTTTAACGTGTTTGGACGGAGCGTCCATTTGGACCGAGCCTCGTTGGACGGTATTTGCGGGCTTTCCGCCCGGGGCGGGCGACTAGAATCGCGGCTCGAATGCGCCCCGTCTCCGCCACGGTGACGATCGACGCTCCCCGTGAGCGCGTCTTCGACTTCCTCTGCGACCTCTCGCGGCGCCCCGCGTACACCGACCACTTCCTGGCCGAGTACCGGCTCGGCCGCCTCGACCCGGTCGGGGTCGGGGCCTCGGCGCGCTTTCGCCTGCGCGAGTCGGGCGCCTGGCTCGACACGGCGATCACCGAGCTCGAGCGGCCGCACCTGATCCGGGAGCAGGGGTACGGCGGGCGCTCGAACCGGGTTCCCACATTCACCGTCTGGGAGCTCGCCGAGGGCCCTGTACCGAGCACCTGCGAGGCCAAGGTCAGCTTCTGGACCGAGCCGCCGACGATCTTCGACCGTGCCCGCGAGCTGCTCGGCTCCTCGCGGGCGTTCGCCCGCCAGTGGGAGCGCGCTCTCGAGCGGCTGCAGGCGATCGTCGAGACCGGCGCCTCGCCCGACCCCGTCGCGGTCGCCGGGCTGGACCGAATTCCGGCGACCGGAGCCTGAGCCGCCGTCGCATATGCTTGCGCGCTGATGAGTCGCCGTCCGCTCGCGATCCTCGCTGCCGTTTTCGCCGCGTTCGCGCTCGCCGGGGGTCTCGCCGCGTGCGGCGAGGAGGAGGAATCCGAGGTCGTGGAGGGCGAGCCGATCGAGCTCGGCGAGCTCTCGTACAACATCAGCCTTACCCGCTTCCTCAATCCCGATGACAACGAGGACGCCGAGTACCTGGTCGGACAGCCGGCCGAGGAACCCGGGCTCTCCTACCTCGGCGTCTTCCTGACGATCGAGAACGAGACCGACGAGCAGCTGGACTCGGCCGAGGACTACGTGGTCAGGGACACGCTCGAGAACGAGTATCTGCCGGTCGAGAGCGAGAGCCCGTTCGCGCTCGAGATCGGTGCCCCGGTGCCCGCCGAGGGGGCGCTGCCGCTGCCCGACACCACCGCGCAGACCGGTCCCAACCAGGGCTCGCTGCTGATCTTTTCGGTCGACGACGAGGTGAGCGAGAACCGACCGCTGAAGCTCGAGATCGAGAGCGACGGGGAGTTGGGCGAGGTGATCCTGGACATCTAGAGGCCGAGGCCCGTGGAGAGGACCTGGGCGGCGATCGGCGCGGCGACCTCGCCACCGTCGCCGCCGGCGTCGACCACCAGCACCGCGACCGCCAGCTTCGGGTCGCCGGCCGGGGCGAAGGCGGTGAACCACGCATCGAGCTCCTGCACTGGCTCACCCCCTCCCTCGTCGCCGGTCGAGAGCGCCGTCGGGCCGAGCTCGGCGGTGCCGGTCTTGCCGGCGACTTGGACCCCCGGGAGCGCCGCCGCGATCCCGGTCCCGTCCTCGACCACGCCGATCATCAGGTCGCGGACGATCGCCGCGGTCTGCTTCGAGGTCACCTTGACCGGCCTGCCCGCGGGCGCCAGCTCGTCGGAGCGGGCGATCGGCGTCGGCAGGCGGACCCCGCGGTTGGCGATCGTCTGCGAGACCGTGGCCATCTCGAGCGGGGTCGCCAGCACCTGGCCCTGGCCGATCGCCGACTCGCCGGTCTCGACGCTCTCGCTGAGGTCGACCGGAATCGTGCTCGGTGGTGGGTCGATCACGGCGGCCGCCTCGGGATCGAAGAGCTCCGGGGTCTGGTTGAAGCCGAACAGCTCCGAGGTCTCGACCAGCTGCTCGCCACCGAGCTCGGCGCCGAGTGGCGCGAACACCGTGTTGCACGAGTGGGCGAAGGTCTCGGCGAAGGTCCCGCCGCAGGGCGAGTCGTGGGCGTTGGCGATCTCGCGGCCGATCAGCGAGTTGGAGACCTCGACCGGGAACTCGTCCGCGAGCGAGACGATCTCCGCGTCGAGGGCGGCGGTCGCGGTGATCACCTTGAAGGTCGATCCGGGTGGCTGCGGGGAGGAGTAGGCGATCCCGGCCATCGCCAGCACGTCGCCCTTGCGGGCGTCGAGCACGGCGACGCCGCCGAAGAGATCCCCGAGCGCGCTCACGGCCGCCTCCTGGAGGGCCGGGTCGATCGTCGTTCGCACGGCCTTGCCGGGGATGGGCTCGCTGGTCGCCAGCACCCGCCCGCCGCCGAACTCGCTCTCCTCGACCGCGCTCGCGGCGACGAGCTGGCCCCCGGGACGACCGGAGAGGCGCTCGTTCCAGGCCAGCTCGAGGCCGGAGATCCCGGTCAGCGAGCCGGGTGGGAAGCCCTGGCGGACGAGCTCCTCCGCCTGGGCGCCGGTCGGGGTGCCGACCGTGCCGACCACCGCCGCGGCCGCGGTGTCGAGGCTGCGTGCCGCCGCCGGCCCCTGGGCCAGCGCGGCTCCGTCGGCGGCGAGGATCGGCGCCCGCCGCGGGGCCCGGGTGAGGCGGCTGAGCCGCTCGTCGGGGGCGAGGCCGGGGAAGACGAGCTGCGGCGCCCAGGCGATCCTGTCCTCGCTGATCGGCAGCTCGAGCTCGCCGCTCAGCGCCCCGAAGGTGTAGCTGTCGAAGTCCACCCTGGCGACGGCGCCTTCGTCGGCCTCGCTCACCTCGCCGGTCTCGATGCCCTCGATCGTCGCCGTCTGGGTGGCCTGGGCGTAGAGCCGCCGAAAGCGCTCGAGCGGGTACTCGTCCTGCGCCTCGGGCGTGATCTCGTCGTGCATGGCGGCGAAGTCGCCGCGTTCCCAGGCCGAGAGGAAGCGCTCCGCCTCGGGCGCCTTGGGCCCGACCGCCACCGCCACCCCCGCGGCGAAGGCGAGGACCGCGATCACGACCAGGGGGATCGCGCGGGTGAGGATCCGGTGCTGACGCTCGCTGTTGGGCCGCGTTGGATTCAACGAGGTCGCGGCCGTCCGGTAGCGTCCCTGCCGCCGCGTCGCCTGTGCGACCCGTGCTTCACGCGAGACAAGCTAGTGGCTTCCGGGGCCGGAAACTGAATCTCGTCGACGCAGGCATCATCCTTTTCGCGCTCGCGCTCGCCGCGGTCGGCTACCAGCGAGGCCTGCTCGCGAGCGCGTTGCCCCTCGCCGGATTCGTCGGCGGGGCCGCGCTCGGCGCGCGAATCGGGCCGGCGCTGCTCGACGGGGGCGCGCGGGCCCCGGAGGCGCCGCTGGTCGCGGTGCTGACCGGGGTCCTCGCAGGCGCCCTGCTCGCGGTCGCGCTCGGTGGCCTCGGACGGGCCCTGCGAGGGCGGATTGCCGGCAGCCCGGTCGGGGTTCTCGACGGGATCGGCGGCGCGCTTCTGCTCGCAGTCCTGGCGCTGCTGATTGCCTGGAGCATCGGGGCGGTCGTCCTTCACAGCGACGAGGCCGAGGCGCGCCGGCTGCGTGAGGCGATCCAGCAGTCGGCGATCCTCGCCGCGCTGAACGAGGCCCTGCCCCCGTCGGGACCGCTGCTGCGAGTCCTGCGCCGGGTCGATCCGAGGCCGGTGGTCAGCGGTCCTAACGCCGACGTCGAGCCCCCGGATGAGGGGATCCTCGCCGCCGCGGCGGTTCGCAGCGCCGGCGAGGCGACGGTTCGGGTGCTCGGCACCGCCTGCGGGCTCGGCGTCGCCGGCTCGGGCTGGGTCGCGGCTCCCGAGCTCGTGGTCACCAACGCCCATGTGGTCGCGGGTGAGGAGGACACCTCGGTCGCCACCCGCGACGGCACCGAGGTCGATGCGGTCGCCGTTCACTACCAGCCGCGCAACGACCTCGCCCTGCTCGCCGCGCCCGGCCTCCCGGGACCTTCGCTCGAGCTCGCCGAGCGGGCGCGGCGCGGCGACGACGCGGCCGTGATCGGCTATCCGGAGAACGGACCGTTGACCTTCGCCGCGGCCCGGCTCGGGCGCACCGGAACCGTGATCAGCGAGGACTCCTACGGGCGCGGGCCGGTGCGCCGACGGATGACGCCGTTCCGCGCCGACGTGCGCAGCGGCAACTCGGGCGGTCCGGTCGTCGACGAAGAGGGCCGGGTGGTCGCGACCGTGTTCGGGGCCGCGACCGACCCGGGCGCTCAGGGCGGGCTCGGGATCCCCGGCGATATCGTCGCCCGGGCGCTGGCGGGAGAGCTGGAGCCGGTCGACACCGGCGCCTGCGCGGCCTGAGGCGGGGTCGGCGGTTCGCTACTCTCGGGCCAGGGTGGAGACCGCGGGTGCACAGTCTCGCGCTGATCGCCCCGATCGGCGCTCGGAGCAGGTCTGCCCCGACTTTCACACCGCGATCGAGCTCGTCGGCCGTCGCTGGGCAGGGGCGATCCTCTGGACCCTGTCCGAGCGCCCGCGGTACTTTGCCGAGCTCGGTGCCGGCGTCCCGGGGATCTCCGACCGGCTGCTCTCGCGCCGCCTGCGCGAGCTCGAGGAGTCCGGTCTGGTCGCCCGCTCGGTGCAGGAGGGCAACCCGCCCCGCGTCTCCTACTCGCTGACCGAGAAGGGCCACGCGCTCGAGCCGGCGCTCGCCGCGCTCCAGGACTGGGCTCGGTCGTGGAAGCTGAGCTCCTAGAGCCCGGCTACCAGTCCCTCGGGTTGCCCGCCGGGATCCGGTCGCGGACGAGGGTGGCCTCGGTCAGCTCGACGCCGACCGGACCGGTGGTGCGCCGGTAGAGCTCGAGCTGCCCGGGGCCGAGATCGGCGAACGCGCTCTCGACCGCGCGGGCGTAGCTGGCGATCAGCACCGTGTCCTCGGGAGGTTCGGGATAGTGGTGGTCGGGGCGAACCCGGTAGGCGAACACCGCCGCGAACCGCTCCCGGGCGGGTGGATCGGCGGTGACCGCGTCGGTGACCGTGATCCGGTGGTATCGGATCTCGCGCAGGTCGAGGCGCTCGAGCTCGGCCTCGGTGACCGCGATCAGCGCCCCGTTGAGCGGCTCCGCCGTCCGGTCGGGCTCGATGTTGAGCCCGAGGCAGAAGCGCGGCAGCGTCCCGTCGGGACGGGCGAAGGTCTTCTCCGAGCGCAGGTTGTCCCTGGCCAGCGTCCAGCAGCGCGCGTATCCCGCGAGGCGCGCGGGGACGACCGTATCGACCTCGCGCCCGAGGGTCTGCGCCGCGCTCGTCGGGCTGACCAGCGAGCCGTAGCCGAAGACCGCGAGCCGAGAGCTCACGCCGCCGGCCTCCAGGCCGGCCGCGGGCACAACCGCCGCGCCGCAGGGCAGCCGAAGCAGAGCGCCGGGTGGGGGTCGGCGGTGACCTCGAACTCCCCGGCCGTCATCGCGCCGATCGTTCGCTCGAGTCGTGCTCGCGCGCTCGCCAGCCGCTCGCGGTCGAGCAGCTCGATCACCGGTTCGGCCGGCGCCTCGAGGAACACGTGCGCCACCCGGACCTCCTCCGCCTCGCCGGCGGCGAGCCCGTAGACCTCGCGCTGGGCGAGGTAGCGTGAGCCGAGCTCGGCAGCGGAGCGGCCCTCGACGGCGTCGGTCTTGTAGTCGATCACCGTCGTCGCCTCGTCCGCCTGCCCGGCGACGAGCAAATCGATCTGGCCCCGGACCACGGTCCCGGCGAGGCCGAGCACGAACGGGACCTCGGGCCGCACCGCCGCTTCCCCGAGCTCGGCAAGCAGCGCCGATTCGAGCCATCCGGCCACCAGCCGCTCGCAGCGCTCGGCGGCGTCGCCGTCGCCCGCCAGCCCCTCGCGGCGCAAGAGCAGGGCGAGGAGCCCTTCAGGCGGGCGTCGCCAGCCGTTGCGCGCACTCCACTCGAGCGCCGCGTGGACCACGTTGCCGACCGCCAGGGCCTGCCCGCGCCCGCGCTCGGGCGCGCCGCCCTGCCCGCTGGCCGCCGCGTCGCTCTCCCGGGCCCCGAGCACCCGCTCGACGTAGAACCGGTAGCCGCAGCGCTCGTAGAGCGCCAGCGCCGAGTAGGAGAGGTGGCCGACGGGCACGGGCGAGGGCCGGTCGTCGAGTAGCGGCGGCGAGCCGTTCGCGCCCGCGAGCGGGTCGAGCTCGGGCGGGCGGGGGTGCGCTCTGACCAGCTCGGCCGCCCGCTCGGGGCTCGGGGCGCTGATCCGGACGCGCAGGATCGACTCGGGCAGCCTGCCCGCGCCATCGACGGGCTCGGGACCGGGCAGCGCAATCTCGCCGTCGCCGCCGTCCCAGCCGCGCTCGCGCAGCGCGGGCAGCAGCCGGCGTAACGGCGAGTCGCTCGGTCGCGGCACGGCCGGCTCGAGCTCGCCCGGCTTGTAGATCCCGCTCAGGATCAGCCGGTCGCGCGCCCGCGAGGCGCCGACGTAGACCAGCCGGCAGCCCTCCTCGGCCTCGGCCTCGTTTTCTTCGGTGTCGAGGTCGACCAGTTCCCAGAGCCCGAGCGACCTCTCCGAGGGGAAGGCGAGCCGCATCCCGAAGCGTCCGGCGCCGTCTCGGTCGACGGAGCCGATCAGGACATCGCTGCGCTGGTGGCCGGCGTCGAGGGCGCGGCCGAGGTCGGGCAGCGCGACGACCCCGAACTCGAGCCCCTTGGCCGCGTGCACGGTCATCACCCGGACCCCGTCGTGGCCCTCGGCTTGGACCGCCGCCATCCCCTCGCGCTCGTCGCGGCGGCTGCTCTCCGCGGCCAGGGTGAGGAAGCCGGCGAGATCGCGGCCCTCGTTGCGCTCGTACTCGCGCGCGAGGCGCATCAGCTTGCGCACGTTCGCCATCCGCCCGACGCCACCATCGCGGGCGATCAGGCCGAGGTCGTAGCCGAAGGCGCTCATCGTCCGCTCGATCAGCCGCTCGAGGCCGAGCAGCGGCGCCTCGGCGCGAAGTGCGCCCAGCGTCCGGCAGAAGGACTCGAGCCGCCGCCTGTCCTCGGCCGGGATTCCCTCGAGCCACTCCGGCTTCCACTCCCGGGGCTCGTCACCGTCGCCGAAGCGCGCCCGCAGCGCGGGCCAGACGTGGCGGTCTCGGCCCTCGTCGTCGCGGGCGGCTCGGCGCAGGAGCCAGAGCGCATCCGGGCTCACGGCGCAGGCGAAGCAGGCGAGCGCCCCGAACAGGTACTCGTCGTCGAGCGGGTTCGAGACCACTCCGAGGAGGCGGACCAGATCCTCGACCTGCTGCTGGGTCCAGTAGCCGCGTCCGCCGACCACGAACGGGCGCAGACCGGCCCGGCGCAGCGCCTCCTCGTAGGCGTCGACATGGGTGAAGGCCCGCAGCAGGACGACGATCTCACCCCGCTCCGCCTCACCGTCGTCGACCAGCCGGCGCAGGCGCTCGGCGACGAATCGGGCCTCGGCGACGATTCGGGGTCCCGAGCCGCCCGGCGGAGGCTCGAGCTCGATTCCCTCGGCGTCCCAGCGGCGCGCGTCCGCTCCCCGCCCCTCGTCGAGGGTGAGCAGGAGCTCGACCGAGCCCGGCCGGTCACGATCCCGCCGCGCCGCGGTCAGCTCGGCGAACTCCCCCAGCAGCGTGCGTCCAACCTCGTTCACCGCGCCGAGGACGTCGGGGAGCGAGCGGAAGTTGCCTCGCAGCGGCAGCACGTCGCGGTCGTCGGCGTCGAGCGCGCGGCGCCGCTCGCTGCGAAAGACCTCGAGGTCGGCGTTGCGGAACCGATAGATCGACTGGTTCTCGTCGCCGACCATGAACACCCGGGTTTGCTCGCCGCGCAGCGCCTCGACCAGCTCGAGCTGGACCGTGTTCGTGTCCTGGAACTCGTCGACCATCACGTGCACGAACCGCTCTCGCCAGGCCGCGGCGAGAGTCGGGCTGCGTCGCAAGAGCTCCAGCGCGCGCAGCTCGAGGTCCTGAAAGTCGAGCGCCGAGCGCTCGTCCTTGAGCTCCTCGTAGCGACGGTGAAAGCCCTCGAGCAGGCGCTCGAGCGCGCCCCGCGCCGCGACCGCGGCATCGCGCTCGGACCGCGTCAGCGCACGCGGTTCCTCGTCCGGGCGCTGGGAGTGGACCGGGTCGCCGATCGGGGGCAGGCGCGGGTCGACCATCCCCTGGCTGCGCAGGCGCTGGTGCGCCTCGACCGCCATCGTCGTGATTCGCCACGGCTGGTAGGCCGCGGCGGCGCGGGCAACCTGCTCGTCACCGGCCGCCAGCAGCGCGTCGAGGGCCTCGTCGGCGGCTCGACCTCGAAGCCGGTTCGCCTCGGCGGCGTCGAGTACCCGAAAGCGGGGATCGAGCCCGGCCGCGAGCGGATGGGCAGCGAGCAGCCGGCGACAGAAGGCATGGATCGTCATCACCCAGGCGCGCTCGGTCGCCCGCGCGGCGTCCTTGAGCTCGCCCGCTCGCAGCGCGTCGCCGCCGGCGCGCGCTGCCTGCGCTCGTGAGCCGAGCTCGGCCCGGACCCGGGTGCGCATCTCGGCCGCGGCGCGCTCGGTGAAGGTGAAGGCGAGGATCCGCTCGACCTCGACCCCGTCGTCGGCGACCGCGGCGCAGTAGCGCTCGACCAGGACCGTCGTCTTCCCGGTGCCCGCCCCGGCTTCGAGGAAGGCGTCCCGGCTGCGCGCAGCGACCGCATCCCGCTGCTCTGCGGTCGGCTCCACCCGCCGCTCGGTCGCCGTCCCGGACCCGTTCTCGACCAGGTCGGGCGGCGCCGGCTCAGCGGCGTCGGTGAGGTCGGTGAGCGAGAGCTGGCGGTCGCCGTCGTTCATCCCTCGCCGCCGTTGCCGTTGCCGTTCTGCTCACCGACCGCGCCGAGGGCGCGCTCGAGCCGGCAGATCGACTGGAAGTTGCAGTACTTGGGGCAGACGCCGCCGATCGGGCGCCGGTCGATGAGCCCGGCGCGCATCTCGCCCGCCGCCTCGATTGCAGTCGCCTCGGCCCGCTCCAGGGCCCGCTCGAGCTCCTCCGGTTCGCGGCGGTCAGAACGGACGAGGTCGAGCCCTTCGAGGCGCTCGTCGCCGCTGACCGCGATCCCGCGCGGTCGGCGGTGGCGCGGATCCGAGGCACCCAGGGGCTGATAGAGGCCGGCGACCGGCTCCAGCTCGAGCACCTCGCGCACGACCCGCATGTAGAGCTGGATCTGAAGCGTGCCCCGGTCGACGAACTCGGCCGCCCTGGGCACACGCTTGGCGGTCTTGTAGTCGCGCACGATCGCGCTCCGACCGTCGCCGGCCACGTCGATGCGGTCGATCCGCCCGCGCAGGGCCAGCTCGCCGAGGCGCAGCGCCTCGCGCGTCGGCGAGGGCTCACCGTCGACGTCCTCGAGCGGCCCGAAGCCGAGCTCGAGCAGGCCGGTCGCGGGCCGGAACTCGGTCTCGGTCTCCGCCTCGACCTCGAGGAAGGCGTCGACCTGGATCCGGGCGCGCGCCAGCGCCGCCCGCCGCGACCGGTTCAGCGGCGCCCGGGCGCGCCGGGTGGCCCCCTCCTCGAGCAGCTCGGCGAAGCGCTCTCGCCAGCGCGCGACGTCGCCGGGGCGCGGGATCGAATCCTCGCCGGGAGGCTCGTGGTAGAGCCGCTCGAGCGCCCAGTGGACGACGCCGCCGAGCCACAGCGGATCCGCCTCGGGCTCAAGACGCTGCGGCGAGAGCTCATGGCTGACGAACCACCGGTAGGGGCACTCGACCCAGCCCTCGAGCGAGTTGGCGCTGAACACCTCGCGGGCGCCGAGCTGCTCGAGCACCCCCGGCGCACGCAGGGGCCCGGGGAGCTGATCGGGGTCGGGGAGGTCCTCGAACAGGCGCAGGGCCGCGGCGGCGTGGCGGCCCTCGACCCCGAGCCGCGCCAGCGCCGCCGCGCGGTCCATCCCCCAGCCGCCCCGAGCCAGGGCCCGGGCGAGGGCGCGGTCGGTGCTCGCCTCGTCGGCGGCGATCACAGCGCGCTCGGGGCCGCGGGCGCGGATCGCCGGCTTCGGGTCGAGCAGGTCGAGGACCTCGTCGACGAACGGCGATCGCGCCAGCGCCCCGCCGTCCTCGTCGCTGCTCTGCCAGCTCAGGTAGAGGTGCTCGGTCGGACGTGAGACGCAGGCGTGAAAGAGGTAGCGCTCCTGGTCGGCCTGCTCGACGCGGCGCAGGTCCGGGTTGCCGATCGCCCGCCGCCGTTCCTCGGAGAGCAGCGGGTCGGGAGGGGTGGAGCTGGGGAACTCACCGTCCTGCAGCGAGGCGCAGAACAGCGCCCGCACGCGGGCGACTCGGGCACGCGAGGGGCTCAGGATCCGGACCCTCCCCGATGCCGGCCCGCGCCAGTGCGGGACCGACGCGGACTCGAGCGCCTCGAGCGCCGCGCCGAGGTCGGGCGACTCGCATCCGGGCAGCGCGCCGACGGAGGCGAGCTCGTCGAGCAGCTCCGCCGCCACCACCCCGGCCCGCAGCTCGAGCGCCGAGAAGGGGACCGCGCCGTCGTCCCCGGTCGTGCGCCCGGCCAGCGGCGCGCGCTCGCGATGCGCCCCCTCGGCCAGCTCGCGCGCCGAGCGCGCCAGCGATCGCAACCGGGTCGCGCCGTCGGGCGCCTCGCGCAGCCGCGCGAGGTGGCGGGGGGGACGCTCCCAGCGCTCGGTCGCGGCGGCCACGGTCTGGGCGTCGCCGCGGCGGATCCGGCGCTCGACGCTGTCGACCGTGCTCGCCGGCAGCGAGGGATCGCAGCGCAGATGGGCGAGCAGCGACCCGACCGCGGTCTCGTCGCTCGCCGCGCGGCAGAGCGCGGTCAGCGAGGTGCCGACGCAGGTCGAGGCCAGCGGCAGCGAGGCCTCGAGTGCCACCGGCACCCCGAGATCGCCGAGCACGTCCGCCAACAACGGGCCCGAGGACTCGGGTCGCCGGGTGACGATCGCGATCTCGTCGGGCCTGTGGCCGCTGCGCAGCAGGCGGGCGATCTCGATCCCGATCGCCTCCGCCTCGCCCCTCGCCCCGGCGGACTCGAGCAACACCAGGCCCTCGTCTGGCGCCACCGCGCCCGCCTCGGGCTCGAACAGCTCCCGGTCGAGATGGCGCAGGGTGGCGCTCGAGGTGTAGTCGGGATCGAAGGGAAGCTCGAGCGGCGGCTCCGCGCCGAGCTCCTCCGTGAGCAGCCCGAGCAGCCCCGCGCGGACCGCGAGCGCGCGCCGATCCGCGTAGTTGACCGCGATCGTCACCTCGGCCGCCCGCTCAAGCTCGCGGACGAGCTCGATCTGCGAGCGGCTGAGGTCGTCGAAGCCGTAGACGAACACCGGCCGTTCGCGCCAGCCCGCCGGATCGGCGCGCAGCGCGGCGATTGCCGCCTCGGCGACGATCGCCCGGTCCCCGCGCCCGCTCGCGTCGCGCAGCTCGACGTAGGCGGCATAGAGTGCGGCGAGCTCGGTCTCGTGGGCGGGATCGGGAAGCGCGGCGACCAGCCGCGCGAACTCCGCCGGGGCGATCAGCGCGGCTTGCAGCTCGGCGATCAGCGCATCGAGGGCGGGCGCGAATCCGGGCCGTGCCGCCGAGCGGCGCAGCCGGACCGGGGGCGCGTGGCGGATCGCCGCCCGGACCAGCGCCTCGCGCTGCGGGGTGGTCAGCGGCGGCGGAAGCGAGGCCGCGAGCGAGCGCGCCACCTCGGCCTCGAGCGCGGCGAAGGTGACGATCGAGCCGCCCAGCGCCGCCGGCGCGGCGGCGCAGAGCTCGCGCTCGAAGGCGGCGACGTCGTCGGCGGTCGGCACGACCAGGATCGGAGCGTGCTCGAGCGCGGCGCGAAAGCGCCCGAGAATCTCGTTCGCACGCCCCGAGTTGGGGGGTCCACTGACCACCGCGAGAGCCATCCGGTTGAGCATAGGTCGCGATCCGGCCTCCAAATCTGACCGCTTTTGACGTCCTGGGGCGGATCTATCTTCCGCGGCGATGTCCCTGTGCTTCATCGATCCAGCCGACTCGGTGCGCGCGATCGCCGATTCGATCGGTCGCGAGGCGCGTCGCCAGCTGCTCGGCGAGGCGGTCCGCGCCTGGGTCGACGAGATCCCCGACGACGAGCTCGAGGCTCATTACGCGAAGGCGATCTCCGAGCTCGACGAGCACGACATCTCGATGCTCGCCGCCTGGCACGCGTCGATGGACGTCGGCCACCCGATCCCGAATCGCGACTACCTGATGGGCGCCTTCCCGGCGCTCGGCGTGCACCGCCGCGAGGCGCTCAAGCTCGCGGCGGGCTTCCGCGGCGAGGAGGCCGTCGATCGCGGAGTGACCGAGGAGCGCGCGCTCGAGACGGTGCTCGAGTGGCTCTCGGGGCCGCGGCTGATGGAGCTGGCGCTGGAGGCGACCGAGCTCTATATCTGGGATCGGGCCGGAAGCGACAACTAGCCACCGCAAAGTCGCTTCCCCCCGCAACCCAGCGTCCCGAAGCAAGGCCGATCCGCTACACCTACGCCGGTGCGCACGCGCCAGGGACTGATCCTCCAGCACGGGCTGATGGACCCGCCGGCCCTGCTCGGCGACTGGCTCGAGCGGGAGCGGATCGGGTTCGACGTCTGCGAGACGTGGCACACCGAGACCGAGCCCGACCTCGCCGAGCGCGACTTCCTCGTCGTCCTCGGCTCGGCGCATTCGGCGACCCAGGACGACCCGCCCTGGATCCCGATCGTCAGAGCGACGATCGACGCGGCGCTCTCACGCGAGCTGCCGGTGCTCGGGATCTGCTTCGGCGCCCAGGCGCTGGCGCTCGCCCTCGGCGGCGAGGTCTTCGCCGCTTCCGAGCCGGAGGTCGGCTGGCGCTCGGTCGAGACCGACGACCCGGCCGTGATCCCGCCGGGGCCGTGGCTTCATTGGCACTTCGAGGCCTTCACGGTGCCCGAGCAGGGCAAGGAGCTGGCGCGCAGTGCGAGCTGCGTCCAGGCCTTCAGCGCCGGCCGCCACCTGGCGCTGCAGTTTCATCCCGAGGCGACGCCCGAGATCGCCGAGGCCTGGGCCGATCAGGACCGCGAGCGGCTGCAGGAGCTCGGCATCGACGACTCCGAGTATCGCCGCGCGGAGGACCATCGCGACCTGGTCAGGGCGGCGGCGGACTCGATGTTCGCGAGCTGGTGGAGGCTTGCCTTCGGGGGGCTCGACGGGTCGCGGGCGCAGCGGTCGGACGGCTGAGCCGGCGGCGGGCCGCGGCGAATTGGGGCCGCCTAGTCGCGCTGGACCGGGGTCAGGTATGCGGCCGAGAGCCCGCCGTCGGCGAGGAAGGTGGTGCCGGTCACGAACGAGGCGTCGTCGCCGGCCAGGAACGCGGCCGCGCGCGCGATCTCCTGCGGCTCGCCGAAACGGCCCATCGGGATGTGGACGAGCCGCTTCGCCGCCCGCTCGGGATCCTTGGCGAACAGCTCGCGCAGCAACGGCGTGTTGACCGGACCGGGGCAGAGGGCGTTCACCCGCACGCCGCGGTCGGCGAGCTCGACCGCGAGCTCGCGCGACATGCTCAGCACGGCGCCCTTCGACGCGGTGTAGGAGATCTGCGAGACCGCGGCGCCCTTGACCGCGACGAAGGACGCGGTATTGATCACCGAGCCTCCGCCGGCGGCGAGCAGGTGAGGGATGCCGTGCTTGCAGCAGAGGAAGACCGAGCGCACGTTGACGTCCTGGACCCGCTGCCAGGCCTCGAGATCGGTCTCGAGCACCGACTGGTCGTCGTTGGGGTTGATACCTGCGTTGTTGAACAGGACGTCGATTCGCCCGAGCTCGGCGGCGACCCGCGCGTACATAGCGCGAACCTGGTCCTCGTCGGTGACGTCGGCGACCAGCGACAGCTCCCCCTCCGCCCCCTCGGCGAGGTCGACCCCGGCGACCCTCGCGCCGCGCTCGGCGAAGACGCGGGCCGACTCGGCCCCGATCCCGCTCGCGGCGCCGGTGATCACGCAGACCTTGCCCTCGAGCTGCGCGGCCATCAGCCTCCCTCCGTCGCGAAGTAGACATTCTTGACCTCGGTGTAGTGCTCGAGCGCGTTCGGCCCGAGCTCGCGGCCGACCCCGGACTGCTTGAAGCCCCCGAACGGGGTCGAGACGCGCACCGAGCTGTTCGAGTTGAGCGAGATCACCCCGGTCTCGAGCGCCCGCGCGACCCGCATCGCCCGCGCGCCGTCGCGGGTCCAGACCGAGCCCGAGAGGCCGTAGATGGTGTCGTTGGCGATCCGCACCGCGTCACGCTCGTCGTCGAATCCGATCACGCAGGCGACCGGACCGAAGATCTCCTCGCGCGCCGCGCGGTCGTCGTTGCTGACCGGCGCCAGGACGGTGGGGGGGAACCAGAAGCCCGGGCCGTCGGGCGCCGATCCGCGGATCGCGATCGGGGCACCGTCGGGCACGAACGAGGCGACCGTCTCGCGGTGCGCGGCCGAGATCAGCGGGCCCATCTGGGTCTCGTCGGCGAGCGGGTCGCCGACCTCGATCGCGGTCACCGCGCCCTCGAGCGCGGCCATGAACTCGTCGATCGCGCTGCGCTCGACCAGGATCCGCGAGCGCGCGCAGCAGTCCTGCCCGGCGTTGTCGAAGACAGCCACCGGGGCCGCGGCCGCAGCGGCCTCGAGGTCGGCGTCGGCGAAGACGATGTTGGCCGACTTGCCGCCCAGCTCCAGGGTCACCCGCTTGATCGTCTGCGCCGCGCCGGCCGCGATCTGCCGCCCGACTTCGGTCGAGCCGGTGAACGCGACCTTGGCGACGTCGGGGTGCTCGACCAGCCGCTGCCCGCAGACCGAGCCCGGTCCGGCGACCACGTTGAGCACCCCGGCCGGCAGCCCGGCGTCGAGCACGATCCGCTCCAGCTCGAGCGCGGTCAGCGGAGTCAGCTCGGCCGGCTTGAGCACGATCGTGTTGCCGGCGGCGAGCGCCGGCGCGACCTTCCACGAGGCGATCACGAGCGGGAAGTTCCAGGGCGTGATCAGGCCGACGACGCCGAGCGGCTCGCGGAAGGTCAGGTCGACCCCGCCGGCGACGGGGATCGTCTGGCCGAGCAGCCGCTCGGGAGCGCCCGCGTAGTAGCGAAAGCACTCGATCACCATCGCGATCTCGCCGCGCGCCGAGCCGATCGGCTTGCCCGCGTTGCGAGCCTCGAGCGTCGCCAGCTCGCCGGCGCGCTCCTCGAGCGCGTCGGCGAGGCGCCGGATCAGCGCCGCGCGGTCCGCCGGGGAGACCGCTCTCCAGGCCGGGAAGGCGGCCTTCGCCGCGGCGACGGCGGCGTCGGTCTCCTCGACCCCCGCCCGCGGAACCTCGGCCATCACCCGCTCGGTGGCGGGTTCGACGACGGCGATCACGCCGCTACCCCCTGCGGGCGCGCCGCCGCCGCCAGCGCCGCGATCACCGCGCTCGGCCGCTCCTCCTCGGCGTGCCAGAGGATCCCCAGCGCCCACGGGTGCCCGGTCACCTCGATTGCCTCGACCACCTCGCCCGGGTCCGCCCAGCCACTCGCGACCACGCCCTCGCCGAGCCTCGCCAGGCCCTGATGATGGTGCGAGCGCACCGAGACGCGCTCGCCGCCCACCGACGCCGCCGCCAGCGAGCCGGGCTCGAGCCCGACCTCGTGATCGGCGAACCGGCCCGGGGTATGCAGGTGGGTGGCGAGGTCGGCGAGATGCTGGTCGAGGGTCCCGCCGCGGACGACGTTGAGCAGCTGCATCCCGCGGCAGATCCCGAGCAGCGGCAGGTCGCGGGCGAGCGCGGCGCGGGCGAGCGCGAGCTCGAACCGGTCGCGCTCGGCCCTGAACCCGATCGTGCTCGGGGCGGCGATCGCGCCGTATGCCGCGGGGTCGAGGTCGGCGCCGCCGGCCAGGATCAGCCCGTCGAGCACGATCGAGCACCTCGTCGGGCGCGCTCGCCCCCGCTTCGTTGGCCGGCAGCAGGACCGGCAGCGCTCCGGCATCGGTGACCGCGGCCGAGTAGCTGCGCTGCGAGATGTTGGTCTCGACGTCCTCCCAGACCGTCCAGCGGGCGCTTTCGATCGCCGCCGTGATCCCGATCACCGGGCGCGGCATCAGAGTCACAACGCTCGAAGCCCCGAACGCGCTCCCAGTCGGTGACCGTCGCCTCGAGCGCGGCGAGCTCGATGTTCGCGCGGTTCAGGTAATGGTCGACGACCTCCTGGCCGAAGGCCTCGCGGGCGATCTCGCTGGCGCCGAAGAGGTCGCGGGCGTCGTACATGTTCTGCGGCACGTGCGGCTTGTCGGCGGTGTAGGCGTTGCCCTCGAGCGGCTCCTCCAGTGGCAGCTCCGAGTCGACCCCGTGCAGCCCGGCGGCGATCATCGCCGCCAGCGCCAGATACGGATTGACGTCCGCGCCCGGCATCCGGTTCTCGAGCCGCTTCCCCTGTCCGTGGCCGACGACGCGTAGCGAACAGGTCCGGTTGTCGTGTCCCCAGGCGACCGCGGTGGGCGCGAATGAGCCCGGCGCGAAGCGCTTGTACGAGTTGATGTGCGGGGCGAAGAACAGGGTCAGCTCCCGCAGTGCGGCGATCTGGCCGGCGAGGAAGTGGTCGAAGGTCTGCGGCTCATCGGCGAACAGGTTCTGCCCGTCCTCGCGAGCTACCGAGCAGTGGATGTGGCACGAGTTGCCCTCGCGCTCGTTGAACTTCGCCATGAAGGTGATCGACATCCCCTCCTGGGCGGCGATCTCCTTGGCGCCGTTCTTGTAGATCACGTGATCGTCGGACGTGCTGAGCGCGTCGGCGTAGTGGAAGTTGATCTCGTGCTGGCCGAAGTTGCACTCGCCCTTCGAGTTCTCGACCGGCATCCCGGCCGCCATCATCGAGTTGCGGATCCGCCGGATCAGCGGCTCGACCCGGGCGGTCCCGAGCATCGAGTAGTCGACGTTGTAGAGATTCGCCGGGTCGAGGTCCGTGTATCCCTTCTTCCACGCCTCCTCGTAGGTGTCGCGAAAGACGATGAACTCGAGCTCGGTGCCCGCCATCGCCCTCCAGCCACGCTCACCGAGCCGGTCGAGTTGGCGACGGAGGATCTGGCGCGGCGAGGCGACGACGTCGGAGCCGTCCTCCCAGCCGAGGTCCGCCATCAGCAGCACGGTGCCCTCGTGCCAGGGGATCGCGCGCAGAGTGTCGAAGTCGGGCTTCATCACGAAGTCGCCGTAGCCGCGCTCCCAGGAGGACATCTCGTACCCCGCGACGGTGTCCATGTCGACGTCGACCGCGAGCAGGTAGTTGCAGCCCTCGGCGCCGTGCTCGACCACGTCGTCGAGGAAGTGCGCCGCGGTCAGCCGCTTGCCCTGCAGCCGTCCCTCCATGTCGGCGATGCAGCAGGACGGTGTCGACGGTGCCGTCGTCGAACGCCTTTCTGAGCTCGTCGAGGGTCACCCGATACCTCCCGACATCGCTTATGGTTGGTCGATCGGACCATTGGCGTCAGCCTATCCACGGGTCGCACGATGTCAACCCCGGCTCGCGCCGGGCCGCTCGGCCTGATGGCCGAGCAGCTGCTGCTCGGCGTCGACGAGGGGACGACCGGAGTCAAGGCGGCGCTCTTCGACCGCGAGCTGCGCCCTGTGCGCGAGGCACGCCGCGAGAAGGTCAACCGCCACCCGCAGCCTGGATGGGTCGAGCAGGACGGCGAGGAGGTGCTCTCCGCGGTGGTCGATGCGATCGCCGAGGTGCTCACGGACGCCCCCGGGGAGGTGGTCGCCTGCGGGCTCGACCACCAGGGCGAGTCGGTGCTCGCCTGGGACGCGGAGAGCGGCCGGCCGCTGAGCCCGATCGTCGTCTGGCAGGACAAGCGCTCGCAGGAGGTCACTCGACCGGCTTGGCCGACCGCGAGGCCGAGGTCCAGGCGCGCGAGCGGGCTGCCGTTCGACCCGTACTTCTCCGCCGCCAAGCTCGCCTGGCTGCTCGAACACGAGGACGCGGTCGCAGAGGCCCACGAGGCGCGGCACCCTTCGCATGGGGACCGTCGACGCGTTCCTCTGCGACCGCCTCGGCGCCGGCTTCGCCACCGACCCCTCGACCGCCTCGCGCACCCAGCTCCAGCGGATCGATGCCCCCGGGCTTCGACCCCGGCTCTGCGAGATCTTCGGCGTCCCGCGGGAGGTCCTGCCCGAGATCCGCGAGACCGCCGGCGAGCTCGGCACCCTGGGCCACCCGCGCTGGCCGGTCGAGCTTCGCGCTCTGCGGTCAGACCGTCGACCAGCAGGCGGCCCTCGCCGGGGCCGGCGCCGTCGTGCCCGGCCGGGTCAAGGCCACCTACGGGACCGGCGTCTTCGTCCTTGCCCACGTCGGCGAAGAGGTCCCCGAGCCCGCAGGTGGCCTGCTGCCTACGGTCGCCTGGATGATCGACGGCCGGACCGAGTACGCGCTCGACGGCGGCGTCTTCGCCGCCGGGGCGATGCTCGAGTGGCTCTGCCGCGAGCTCGGACTCGCCGATGCCCCGCCGGCGCTCGGCGCGCTGGCGCGCGAGGCCGACGACTCGGGAGGCGCGCGGGTGCTGCCGGGACTCGCCGGGATCGGCGCGCCCTGGTGGCGCCCGGACGCTCGGGCGGTGCTCGCCGGGATCAGCGGGGGCACCACCGCGAGCCCAGGTGGCGCGCGCGGCGCTCGAGGGCATCGCCTGGCGGGTCGCCGACGTCGTCGAGGCGATCCGCGAGAGCGTCGAGGTCGACAGCCTGCGCGTCGACGGCGGGCTCACCAACGAGCCTCTGATGCTCGAGCTCCAGGCCGACGCGATCGGCGCCCCGGCGGAGGCGGCCGGCGCCGACGCGACCGTGCTCGGCGCCGCAGCGCTCGCGGCGGTCGGCGCCGGGCTGTTCGAGTCGCTGGCCGAGGCGGCGGCGCTGCCGCCGGTCGACCGCACTGTCGAGCCCGGCCGTGACGCCGCCTGGCGCGCCGCCGAGCACGCGCGCTGGCGCGAGTTCGTCGCGGGCGACCGCCGCGCTCGACCCGCTCTAGGCGGCTCCAGCGCGGCGGCGCGCTGCCCCTTCCCGCGCTGGCAGGCGCCGGGGCGGCGCCGGGCGGCGGGGCTCCTCCGGCTTCTCCTCGACGATCCCCATGCCCTCTTCGAACTCGATCTGCGACCGGGCCCTTGTAGCTGTCCTTCGCCGAGACCAGGCACCAGATCCCGAACAGCACGACCACGACGCCAGCGGCGTGTAGTTGAACAGGCTCCAGTCGAACCCGTCCTTCCACGGCACGACCGGGGCTGTGTATGGCAGGTTGAGGATGAAACATCACCAACAACGAAGATGACCGCGAGCATGTTGATCCACCTGTACCGCGCCCCCAGGGTCCACGGCCCGGGCTCGAACGAGTCGCCTCCCGCCAGCGCAGGTAGACCGGCATCATGTAGGCGATGTAGAGGCCGACCGTGCCGATCCCGGTCAGCGCGAAGAACGCGACCGGGGCACTAGGTTCTTGCGCGAATAGCGCCGGCATCACGATCGATCGCGAGCGCGCAGCTGCCGACACCGCCATCGCGGGCACGCCCGGCCGCGATTGACGCGCCCGGAGCTGCCAGCCCGGGATGGCGCGGTCGCGCGAGAACGCGAAGCACGTCCGCGAGGCGCTCGTCAGCCCGCCATGCCGCAGAACAACTGGCCCACGCTGGCGATCAGGATCGCCTCGGCCCAGTTCTGGGTCATCTCGCGGAGGTGAAGACGGCGATCGAGCTGCCGGCGCCCTCGTTGACCGCGTCGACGTTGGTGGCTGCGAACAGGAACGCGAGCAGAACGAACCAGCCGATCAGCGCGGAGAGAAAACCGACCGCCATATGCCCTTCGCCGCTGACTGCTCGCGCCCTTCGTCTCCTCCGCCACGTGCGCCGAGGCGTCATAGCCGGTCTTCGTGTACATCGTCAGCAGGAAGCCGACCGGCAGGACGAGGAACCAGTAGTCCGCGGCCGTGGTCCGTCGGCGAAGCCGGAGTTGTTGATCCGCTCGGTGAAGACGAAGTCGAAGCTCTGGTGATTGTCGGGGACGAAGACCAGGATCCCGATGATGATCAGCACGCCGAGCAGGTGCCACCAGACCGAGATGCTGTTGAGCAGCGCGAGGAACTGGTCGGCGAAGATGTTGATCAACCGTGCAGCGCGAGGATCAGCGCAAACAGCCAGAGTCTCCCGGATGATGTGCTCGCTGTCGCCGAAGTTGATGAAGCCCAGATCCCAGCCCCAGAGGCCGAACAGAGCGTTGAGGAAGAACGCGACGCCGTAGTCCACCGAGGCGACGATCCCGATCAGCCCGACCATGTTGAACCAGCCGGTGAACCAGGACCAGCCCTCGCCGCCGAGATCGTGGGCCCACCAGTACGGGCCGCCCGCGGTCGGGATAGCCGAGGCCAGCTCGGCCATGCTGACGGCGACCGTGAGGATGACAGGCGAGCACGCGGCCACCCGATCGAGACCGCGATCGGGCCGCCGTTGTTCCACGCGACGGGAAGACAGTGAAGCACCCAGCCAGCACCGAGATGATCGAGAACGAGATCGCGAAGTTGGTGAACCTGCGTCCAGCCGCGATCGAGCTCCTGCTTGTAGCCGAGTTCGGCGAGGCGCTCTCGTCGCGGTCGGCTGGGGCGGCTCCGGTCATGCGTGTCTCCTCCTCTCGCGCCGGTCGTTCAGGTAAAAAGGTGTGCCTTACCGACCTATGAACGATCCGACCCTAAACCCGAAGACGGACGCGAGTCAAGCCCCTGCAACGCGCTGCTGCGCCGGATCGTCCAGCAGCTCGCGCCCGAGCTTGGGCGAACCCGGGGGCGAGCCGGAGCCGCTCGAGGGCGGGATCACGAACCGCAACTTCCGCGCCCGGCTCGGCGGCACGGACTACGTGATCCGCGTTCCGGCAAGGACACGTCCCTGCTCGAGATCGACCGCGGGGCCGAGCGGATCGCCAACGAGCGCGCCGCGGAGGTCGGCATCGCGCCGCCGGTCGCGGCGACGCTCGCCGACCCGCAGTGCGATCGTCACCGTGTTCGTCGACGGGCGACGGGATGGAGCCCGAGCGAGCTGCGCGAGCCATCGGTGCTGACCGAGGTCGCGCGCTCGCTGCGCGCGATCCACGAGCTCGGCGAGCCGCTGCCGACCGAGCTTCGACTCGTTTCGGATCGTCGAGACCTACGCCGAGACCGCGACGCGAGCGCGGCGGCGAGCTGCCCGGAGGCCTACGAGGCGGCGCACGGGCACGCGCGGCGCGATCGAGGCCGCGCTGACGCGGCCCCGAGCACGACCCGGTGCCCTGCCACAACGACCTGCTCGCCGCCAACTTCATCCGCGGCGGCGAGCGGCATCTGGATCGTCGACTGGGAGTACGCCGGGATGGGCGACCGCTACTTCGACCTCGCCAACTTCGCCGTCAACAACGAGCTCGACGAGGCCGGCGAGGTGGCGCTGCTCGGCGACTACTTCGGTGAGCCGCCGACGCCGCGCGCGGCTCGCCGACGCTGCGGCTGATGCAGTTCATGTCCGACTTCCGCGAGGCGATGTGGGGCGTGGTCCAGCGCGTCGTCTCCGAGCTCGACTTCGACTTCGACGCTACGCCGAGCAGCACTTCGACCGGATGCTCGAGACCGCCGCCGACCCGCGCCTTCGAGACCTGGCTCGACGAGGCGCGTGAGCCCGCGGGCTGAGCTGCCCGAGCTCGGCGCGCTGCGTGATCATCGGCGGCGGCGTCGGCGGGCCTCGATCGCCTACCACCTGGCGAAGCTCGGCTACCTCGACGTCGTTCTGCTCGAGCGCGCCGAGCTCACCTCGGGCTCGACCTTTCACTCCGCCGGCCTCGTCGGCCAGCTCCGCGGCTCGGTCTCGCTGACGAAGATGATGATGCACTCGGTCGAGGTCTACCGCGGCCTGGCGGCCGAGTCCGAGCTCGACCCCGGCTGGGTCGAGTGCGGCGGGATCCGGCTCGCCTCGAGCGAGGAGCGGATGGAGGAGCTTCGCCGCCAGGCGGGCTGGGCGAAGACCTTTGGCTTGCCGCTGGAGCTGATCTCGGCCGAGGAGGCGAAGGAGCGTTCCCGCTGATGTCGACCGACGGCGTGCTCGGCGCCGCCTGGCTGCCCACCGACGGCTACATCGACCCCGCCAGCTCACCTACGCGCTCGCCGACGTCGCCCGTCGCGAGGGCGAGCTGGCGGTGTTCCAGAACACCCGCGTGACCGGGATCGAGGTCGAGCGCCGGCCGCGCCCGCGCGGTCGAGACCGAGAGCGGGCGGATCGAGGCCGAGGTGGTCGTCAACGCCGGCGGGATGTTCGCGGCCGAGATCGGGCGGATGGCGGGCGTGCGGGTGCCGATGATCCCGATGTCGCACCAGTATCTGGTCACGCAGCCGTTCCGCGAGCACGCGACGACGGCGTGCCGACCCTGCGCGACCCCGTCCTGCTGGTCTACTTCCGCGAGGACGGCGGCGGCCTGGTCATGGGCGGCTACGAGCGCAGAGTCGAAGCCGGCCTTCCTGCCCGACGGCACCGGCGGGCTCGACCGGATCCCGCCGGACTTCAACGGCCGGCTGCTCGAGGACGACTGTCGACCGCTTCGCCGAGATCATCGAGAACTCGAAGCGCCGGGTGCCCGACGATGGAGGACATCAAGGTGACGAAGCTGATCAACGGGCCCGGAGGCGTTCACCCCCGACAACGAGTTCTGCCTCGGGGAGTCGGAGATCCGCGGGTTCTTCGTCGCCGCCGGGTTCTGCGCCCACGGGCTCGCCGGCGCCGGCGGGATCGGCCAGGTGATCGCCGGTGGATCGCCGAGGGCGAGCCGAGCCTCGACCTGTGGGAGATGGACGTGCGCCGCTTCGGCGCCCAGTACCGCTCGCCGGCCTACACCCACGCCCGGATCCGCGAACCTACGAGGCCTACTACGACATCCGCTACCCGAACCACGAGCGCAGTGCCGGGCGGCCGCTGCGGATCTCCGCCGCGAACGCCTGGCATCGCGAGCACGGCGCCGCCTTCGGCGAGAAGTCGGGCTGGGAGCGGGTCAACTGGTACGAGTCGCAACGCCGCCGACGGGGACGAGTCGCTGCGACCGCGCGGTTGGGCGGGCCAGCACTGGTCGCCCGCGATCGGCGCCGAGCACCGCGCGACCCGAGAGCGCGGTCGCGCTCTTCGACGAGTCCTCGTTCGCGAAGCTCGAGATCGAGGGGCCGGGCGCCGCCGAGCTGCTCGAGCGCCTGTGCGACAACCGGGTCGCCCGCGAGGTCGGCCGGATCACCTACACCCAGATGCTCAACGAGCGCGGCGGGATCGAGTGCGACTTCACGGTCGCCCGCCTGGCCGAGGAGCGGTTCTCGATCGTCACCGGGACCGCGTTCGGAAACCACGACCGCGAGTGGATCCGCAAGCACCTGCCCGAGGACGGCTCGGCGCACGGTCGCGCGACGTCACCTCGGCCTGGTCATGCTTCGGGGTCTGGGGGCCCCGGTCCGCGATCTGCTCGCGCCCCTGACCCCCGCACGATCTCTCAAACCAGGGCTTTCCCTACATGACCGTGCGCGAGATCACGGTCGGCAACGTTCCGGTCCGGGCCTTGCGGGTCACCTACGTCGGCGAGCTCGGCTGGGAGCTCTACTGCCCGACCGAGTACGGGCTCGGCCTCTGGCGCGCTCTCTGGGAAGCCGGGCGAGCCGCACGGGGTCGCCGCCGCCGGCTACCGGGCGATCGACTCGCTGCGGCTCGAGAAGGGCTACCGGGTCTGGGGCGCCGACATAACCCCCGACGAGACGCCGTACGAGGGCGGTGTCGGCTTCTGCGTCAAGCTCGACAAGCCGGGCGGCTTCATCGGCCGTGAGGCGCTGGCGGAGGCGGAGCGAGCGCGGCCCACGGACCCGGCTCTGCTGCCTGACGCTCGCCGACCCGCGCTCGGTCGCGCTCGGCAACGAGCCGGTCCGGGTCGAGGGCGAGATCGCCGGCCGGGTGACCACCGGCGGCTACGGCTACACGGTCGAGCGCTCGATCGCCTACGCCTACCTGCCGCCCGATCGGGCCGAGCCGGGAACGGCGGTCGAGGTCGAGATCTTCGGCGAGTGGATCCCGGGCGAGGTCGCGACCGAGCCGCTCTTCGACCCGAGTGGCGAGCGGATCCGCGAATGCCTTAGCCGCGCAGGCGACGCAACGCCCGACGCAACGTCGGCCAGGGATCGGCGCGATGGCTCAGTGCGCCCAGCGAGCCGATCGTCTGCGGCTCGATCGCGTCGAGCCGGGTCGCCAGCGCCAGGAACACCTGGGCCGTCGTCAGCGCGTCGCCGGCGGCGTCGTGGGGGCGATGGACCGGAAGGCCGAGCTCGCGCGCCAAGCTCGCGAGCCGGATCGCATGTGGACCTGGTGATCGCTGCTCGCGAATAGAGCTCGGCGGCGAGCGCATGGGTGTCGATCACCGGGTTGCGAAAGCTGATCCCGGCGGGCAGCATGGCTCCGCGAAGGAACCGCTCCTCGAGCGAGGCGACGTGGGCGACCAGGGCCCTGCCGGCGAGCGGGAGCAGCAGCTCGTCGAGGACCTCGCTCAGGGCCGGTGCGCCGACGAGATCCTCGCTGCGCAGGCCGTGGATGCGGATCGAATCCGGCCCGGGCATCCGGCGCGGGCGCACGAGGCGGCTGCGCGTGCCCCGGACCCGGGCCCGACCTCCGTCGATCGGAATCGTCGCGAAGGCGATGATCTCGTCGGCGGGCGACTCGAGGCCCGTCGTCTCGAGGTCGAGCACGCAGAGACCGGCCTGCCGCCAGGGGGTGGCGGGTTCGGGCATCGGCGTCCGCAGGTACGCCTCGACCGGCGAGCGATCGCCGACCTCGTGCGCGTCGCTCAGCTGCTCCACGCGAGCTTGGTGTGGAGCGATCTCTGCACCGACGCGACGGCCCGGAAGGCATCGCGCAGGTAGTGGCGGGTGAGCTTGTTCAGGGTCGTCGGGTCGATCAGGTCGTCGGGCCGCTGCCCAGCCTTCAGCTGACCGGCCTGGTGCTCGAGCCGCAGCTCGCAGAACAGTTCGAAGGCCTCCTCGAGCGTCGCTGCGTCCGCCGTCGCCAGGGTCCCAGTCTCGGCCGCCGCTCGCAGCCGCTCGACCGTCGAGGTCGTCGTCGCCCCGGCGGCGAGGCCCGCGTAGCGGGCGACGTTGACGATCGGCAGCAGGCCGCCTCGCTTGATGTCGAAACGTCCCGCGTGCTCGCCGGAGTGCTCGACGACGATGTCGCGCAGGAAGCCGGTCGGCGGCTTGCTCGCCAGCGCCATCCGCAGCAGCAGCCGCAGCAACCCGGGACGCAGGTGTGCGCCGCGCAGCAGCGAGGGCACGTCGAGGTCGCGCGCGGGTCCATAGATCGTTCGGGCGTCGAGCACGATCGAGATCGCGACCAGCTTCGGCTGGGAAGCCGGCTCGGCCAGCCAGCTCTCGACCGCTGCGCGCCAGTCGGCGATCGAGCTCGCCGACATCGCGCCGGTCGCGTCGACCCCGTGGGCGTCGTGGCGCCACCCCATCGCGTCGAGCTCGGTCACGACCCGATTGGCGAGTCGGTGCATGTAGGGAGCGGGGTTGGCGGACCCGGCGGACCAGACCATCCCCGAATCGAGATCGGACGACGGGACCGCCTCGCGACGGCCGAAGCTGCCCAGGGACAGCCAGCCGAGCTCGGCAGGGAGATCGCCGTACTCGGCCATCGTGAGCTCGATCGTCCGCCGGACCAGCGCGTCGACGACGATCGAGACGATCGAGCTGATGCTCGCCGGCCCCGCGCCGGCCTCGAGCATCCCGATCACCGCCGACTCGAGCTCGCGGGCAGGACGGCGCAATGCGTCGAAGCTGCTCGCGTCATCGATTGCCCGCCGGAGCATGAACGGGGTCCGCGTCTCAGCCGCGAGTAGGTCCATGTGACTGATCACGCCGAGCAGCTCCCGGCGAGCCGAGATCACCGGGATGTGTTGGACGCCGTTGTCGAGCATCGTCACCATCAGCTCGGCAACCGGCTGCTCCGCTTCCGCGGTGATCACCGGCGTGGTCATCACCTCGCTGATCGGAGTGTCGAGCGGCAACCCGGCGGCGATCGCCCGCGAGCGCAGGTCGCGATCGGTGACGATCCCGAGCTCGCCGTCGCCGAGGTCGACCAGGATCGAGCCCACCTCCTCCTCGCTCTCCATCCGGGCCGCCGCCTCGCGCAGGGTGAGGTCCGGCTCGCAGAGCACCGCCCGCTCCCGGACCAGGCTCCGCGCCGGCGCTTGGCCGGCGTCGACGATCGCGGCTCGCGCGGTCGGCGGGCCGCCCGGCAGCGGCCGGTCCATCAGCGACCTGGCCACCGACCGCAGGCTTGCCGGCTCCGAGAGCAGCGGGATCACGTCCTCCGCCGCGAGCCGGTAGCACAGCGATCCTTCCCGGGCGCGCGCCTCCCAGCCGGTCGGCAGCCCCGACAGCATCCAGGGGTGGCCGAAGGGCTCACCCTCGCCGAGCAGGTCGAGCAAGCGCCCGTCGTCACGCAGCTCGACCGCGCCGGTTCGGACCACCCACATCGCGTCGGGCGGCCCCTCGCCCTGGCGGAAGATCGTCTTGCCCGCGTCGAAGAACTCGATCTCGACGTTCTCGGCCAACCGCTTCAGGTCCTCGGGGCCGAGCGCGGCGAAGGGGTCGTGAGCGCTGAGAAATTCGGCGATCTCGTGCATCGGCCGCAGCCCCCTAGATCAGGCCCCTGAGGATGTGCTCGGTGCCGCGGATGTGCTGGCGCATCAGCGAGGCCGCCGCGTCCGAGTCGCCTGCTGCCAGCAGCACGACCAGCTCGCGGTGCTGCTCGTTGGAGAAGGTGAGCACCTGCTCGGGATGGGGGATGAGCGCGATCAGGTCGCTCACCTGGCTCTGGACCTCGGTCATCTCGGTGACCAGCTGCGGCGAGCGGGCGGCCTCGGCGACGCCGATGTGGAAGCGGATGTCGGCGCGCCGGTACTGCTCGAAGTCGGGCGCGCTCGCCATCCGCTCGACCCCCGACTCGAGCGCCGCGAGGTCGGGGGACTCGGAGCGCTCGGCGGCGAGGATCGTCGCGCCGACCTCGATCGCGACCCGGCGATCGAGGATCGCCCAGGCGTCGCGGCCAAGCGGCTCCTCGTCACGTTCGTGCAGGGGCGGGCTCGCGGCGACGAAGGTCCCGCCGGTGCGCCCGCGGACCGAGTTCAGGTGACCGGTCTGGACCAAGGTGGTCAAGGCCTGGCGCAGCGTCGATCGCGAGATCCGCAACTCCCCGGCGAGCTTGCGCTCCGGCGGCAGCTTCGTGCCCGGCGCGAGCAGGCCGGTGCGGATCGCCGTGCCGAGCCGCTCGACGGTTTCCTCGAACGTGGTCGGAGGCCGGACCGGCTTGAACACCGCCTCGGTCGCGGCGTCGCGCTTTGCCACCCGCCTAAGGTAACGCCGCCTGGCGCGGGTGGCGAAGGCGTCCGCTCAGGCGACGCGGGCCACCACCGGGCCGCCCCGCAGGTCGACCCGTTTCACCCACGCGGTCCCGAGCGCGGTCGAGCGCCCCGGCACGATGCGCGCGACGCGTCGGCGCGCGAGCACCCGGCCGTCCTGGCTGAGCTCGATCCGGGCCCGGCGAATCTCCTCCCGCGCCCGCAGCAGGTAGCGCCCTCGAGCGGGGATCGAAGCCGGGCCCTCGAGCTCGCTGATCGCGCTCGGGGCGATCCACCGCAGCGGCTCCTCGCAGGAGATCCTGATCCGCTTCGGCCACGCGCCCCCGCCGAGCCGGTCGAGCACACCCGCGGCGACGTGACGGCCACCGAGCGCGGCGACGTCGGCGGTCTCGGCGCCGTGCAGCAGGTTCCCGCACGCGAACAGCCCCGGCCGCGTCGTCCGCAGGCGCGAGTCGACCACCGGCCCACGGGTTCCCGGATCGAGCTCGGCGCCCGCGAGCACCGCGAGCTCGTGGTCGGGGATCCAGTCGGCCGTGAACACCACCGTGTCGCAGTCGATCCGTCTCACCTGCCCGGTGGCGAGCTCGGTCAGCTCAACCGCCTCGACGCGCGCACCGCCGTGGATCGCGGTCACGGCGGTCCGGGTCAGCAAGGGAACGCGGAAGCGCGCGGCCGCCCCGGCCCGGAAGAGGGCGAACGACTGATGGCGCGGCAGCTCGGTCGTCATCGCGACGGTCCGGGCACCACCATGCTCGAGGGTGAGCAGAGCGGAGAACGAGACGTGCTCGGCGCCGACCACGACCGCCCGCGACCCGACCCGCTCGCGGGCCAGATAGACGAGCTGCTGGAGCATCCCGGTCGTCATCACCCCCTGCGGGCGCGAACCGGCGACCAGGCGCGCCGACCGTGGCCGCTCCCGACAGCCCGTCGCCAGCACGACCGCTTCGGTGTGGATCGCGCTCCGCCCAGCCGCCCCGGTCAGCTCCAACGCGCCGTCGCGCGTCCAGCCGGTCGCCTGGGTTCCAAGGCGCAGCTCGGCGCCGGCGGCGGTCGCGATCTCGGTCCAGCGCGCCGCGTACCGGGGCCCGGACATCGGCCGATGCAGGTCACGCAGCCCGAAGCCGGCGTGCTGGGCGTGCCGAGGGATGCCGCCGGCCGTGTGCTCGCGGTCGATGACGACGACCGAGCCGGCTCCCGCACGCCGCAGCTCGGTGGCCGCGGCGAGGCCGGAGGGGCCCGCTCCGACTATCACGACCTCGGCCGATTCGGTGCTCACGGCGCTCGCTCCCACAGCTCGCCCGGCTGTCGTCCTGTCTGGACCGCCATCTCCCGCGCCACCTCCGCACCGCAGAAGAAACCCTGGCAGCGGCCCATCAGCACCCGGGTCCGCCGCCGCAGCCCGTCCAGGTCGAGCGGCGGAACGGGGCTGGTTGCGGCGTCGCGGATCTCGCCGCGCGTGACCCGCTCGCAGAAGCAGACAATCTCCCCGTACGCTGGGTCGGCGGTGATCCGCTCGCCGTCCTGATATCGGCGCGGGAACGCCTCGCCGAGGTTCGGCATCCGGATCTCCGGCAGGCCCATGTCGCGCTCGCGCAGGGCGAGGCCCGCCCGATCGAGGCCGTCGCGGACCCACTCGGCGATCGCCATCGAGGAGCTGAGTCCGGTCGAGCGGATGCCGCCGGCGCAGGCGTAGGCGAGCTCGCGGTCGATCTCAAGCTGGTAGTCGACGTGCTCGGTGGCGGCGCGCAGGCCCGCGTAGACAGCCGTCACCTCGTAATCGAGAAGCCGGGGCATCAGGCGCTCCGCGGCCGCCCGCAGGCGGGCGATTCCGTCGGCGGTCGACCCCGTGTCGTCCTTGCGTTCAACGTCATCGGCGGTCGGTCCGAGCATCACGTTCCCGAACACCGTCGGCGCGACCAGCACCCCCTTCGTCTTCTCGGTCGGGACCGGAAGCAGCACATGGGACACCAGGGCCCGGCTGAGCTTGTCGAAGACGATCAGCTCGCCGCGCCGCGGACGCACGGTGAAGCCTTGCAGCCCCGCCATCCGATGGACCTCGTCAGATCGCAGGCCGGCGGCATTGATCACCCACTCGGCGGTCAACGTCCCGCGCGAGGTCGCGACCAGCCAGTGTGAGGCGAGGCGGGTGAGATCGGTGACCTGTTCGTGGCGGCGCAGCTCGACGCCGGCGAGCACCGCCTGCGTGGCGTACGCGAGCGGTGGTGTCCAGGGGCAGATCACGTACTCGTCGGGCACCTCGAGCGCCCCTACTGCGCCCGGTCCGAGATCGGGTTCGCGCCGATAGAGCTCGTCCGCCGACACCTCGCGCATCCGCCGATAGCCGCAGGCACGGGCGTTGTCCGCGATCGCGGGCAGGCGGGCGAGCTGCTCGTCGTCCCAGGCGACCAGGAGCGCTCCGGTGCGCTCGATCGGGATGCCCACCTGATCGGCGTAGTCGAGCAGCAACGCGTGGCCGCGGGCGACCAGCGCGGCCTCCCGGGTTCCGGGCTTCGCGTCGAAGCCCGTATGCAGGATCGCGGTGTTCGCCTTGCTCGTCCCCGCCCCGACGTCGCCCGTGTCGATCAGGGCGACCCGGAGCTCGAACCGCGCCAGCTCGCGCGCGATCGCGGCGCCGACGTCCCCTGCCCCGACGATCGCGACCTCGAAATCGACGCTCACGTCCCGCGACGGTACCCAGCCGGCGCGCCGCTCGCCGGGTGCGTGTCCGTCAGGCGCCGAGCGCCGCCTCGATCTCGGCGATCGCCTGCTCGTTGTCGAGGAAGTGGACCGCGGTCATCCCGAGCTCGCGCGCCGTCTCGACGTTGACGAGCACGTCGTCGACGAACAGGCACTCGGCGGCGCCGATCCCGTTTCCGAGCCGCTCCACGGTGAGCTCGTAGATCGGCGGATCGGGCTTTCGCATCCCGACGAAGGCCGAGTCGACGACGAGCTCGAAGATCTCGTCGACCGGCAGCATCGAGCGCCACAGCGGCTCCCACTCGCGCACGTTGTTGGTCAGCAGCGCCATTCGGTGCCCGCGCGAGCGCAGGTCACGCATCAGCTCGATCATCGGCTGGTTCGGCTCCAGGGCCTCGAAGTAGATTTCCTTGAAGGCGTGCATCTCGGGCGGCCGACCGAGTACGAGCTCGAGCTCGGTCCGGATCCGGTCGAGGAACTCCGCCTCGCTCATCCTCCCGGTCTCGAGCTCGAACAGGGGATGGGCTCCGTCGCGCTCAGTGATCGTTGCCATCGCCGCCCCGAGCGCCTCGCCGGAGATCCCGGTCCGGTCCTGAAAGGCGGCGAAGGAGCGCATCAGCGGCGTCGTCAGCACGCCGCCGAAGTCCGAGATCACCGCTTCGATCACGACCCCCGGCCGAGCAGGTCGAGGACCGCGGTCCCGCTCTCCCCCGAGGCCCGCAGGGCGAGCACGGTCGAGACCCGTCGCAGGTGCGCCCGCTCCTCCGTCGTGCTCGCCGTCACCTCGCCGGCGATCCGAAGCGGCAATCCGTCCGGATCGTGGTAGAGCTCGAGCCCGATCCGCCGCGGCAGCTCGTCCGCACCGTGCTCGGTCGAGAGCAGCGACTCGGCGAGCGCCTCGAGCTCGCCCGGGGGCCCGATCATTCCGCGGCGCAGCTCGTCGCCGTGGCCGTCCGCGCCGGCGGGGCGCAGCGCGGCGATCGCGATCAGGCGCCCGTCGGCGAGCCGTCCCGAGAGCACCCGCAGCGTCTCGATCTCGTCCCAGTCGAGCTCGCCGGCCAGCTTCCAGAGCGGCGTCTCGGGCGGGCTCGCCGGATCGAGCGCCGCGAGCAGGTCGGCGCGCCACTCGACCCGCAGTGGATCGCCGGCGGGGTCGGTGAACTCGACCGCGACCGCCTCAGCCATCGCGCTCGGCGGGCGGCAGCTCGGCGGCCGGGTCGGTGACCTCGCGTGCGCTGCCCTCGTAGTCGTAACCGGGCTCGTGAGAGGGCCGGCGCCGGGCGGCGCCTCGTACAGGCCCTGCCACCCGCCAGGCGATCCCGATCCGCCGCCCGGCGAGCCGGGTCAGCACCGCGCGGACGACGTCGCGGGTGGGCGGGATCAGGAGCGCGAAGCCGACCAGATCGGTGATGAAGCCCGGGGTCAGCAGCAGGGCACCACCGAGGATGATCATCGCCCCGTCGAAGGTCTCTCGCGCGGGGATCCGGCCGGCGGTCAGGGCCCGGTTGAACCGCTCCCAAGCGGCGCGGCCCTGCGAGCGCGCCAGCGCAGCGCCGACGAACCCGTCGATGATCAGCAGCGCCAGCGTCGGCCAGATCCCGATCGCGCCGCCGACCTGGATGATCACGTAGATCTCGGCGATCGGCAGGGCGAGGAAGAGGAAGAGCAGGACCACGGCCATGGCCAAAGGCTACGAAACCCCGTCCACTACGATTGGCCCATGGCCACCGAGGAGGATGTCTACGAGGCGCTCGAGGAGGTGATCGATCCCGAGCTGGGACTCGACTTCGTCTCCCTCGGGCTCGTCTACGAGGTCGAGATCGAGGGGCCGGAGGTGTTCGTCACCTTCACCCTCACCACCCCCGCCTGCCCGATCGGGCCGCAGGTGTCCGAGCAGATGCGCGAGTTCGTCGGCGATCTCGAGGGCGTCGGGCAGGTCCATCCGAGGATGGTCTTCGACCCACCCTGGTCCCCGGAGATGATGACCGAGGACGCGAAGTTCGCTTTGGGCTACTAAGCCGCCTGGCTATGCGGTTTGCGGAATCGGCTGCGGCGGCGTTGCAGCCCTGACTGCAGCCATCCGCGCGTACTAGCGTCTCGCTCGGCGCCGATCGCGTGCCCGCGCGCCCCGTACGTAGGAGAGGCCCGGGTTTCCCCGGGCCTCTCCTTCGCCCGATGCTGAGGACCGTCGAGGCTCAGAACCCGGTCGATGATGTCCGTGGCGTTCGATTGATCGTTCGCGGAGCCCTCGACCTGCCTCGCACGTGCTAAGCCCGACGGTCGGATGTGCGCCCCGTACGCCCGAGCGCCGTGGCACCCCGTCGCTCGAATCGATTCAGCTCGTGACGAGTGAGCCGGGTGTCGGTATAGGTGCGAACCGTGTCCGTCACTCGGTCGCGCGCCTCGAGCGCGGCGCCAACGGGGATCAGAACGGCGCGCTCGGCTTGATGGGCGACGGCCCCGAGGCGGGTCGTCTCGGCCTCGGCGCGACGTGCGGTCGCGCGGGCGGCCTGCGTGGCGGTCGTGCGCGCGGCGCGCCCGGTGTCCTGGGCGGAACTCCGGGTCCGGCGAGCGGAGGCCTTGGCGGTCCCACCGCTCTGCCTGGCGGAGTTTCGCTTACGTGTCGCAGCGGCCTTCTTGGCGGCTGCCTGGCGCTGGGTCTTTGTCTGTGCGGCCATGGTCTATATCCCTTCGATTGCTGACTCGTTATCAAGAGCCGGCCGAGGACCCCCAGAAGAGGCCCCCGGCCGGTTTGCAGTACGACGGGGCGCCGGTTGATCCGCCTGCGCCCCGCTTCGCGGTCCTAGTGACGACTCCCGTTGCTGTCCTCGTGCGTCTCGGTGTAGGGATCGCTCGACCCCGACTTGGCCAGCCCGCGGCTGATCAGATAGGCGCCGGCGACGATCGCGACGTAAAGCCATGCCTGGCGGGCGATGAACTCATCGGTCCCGCTGGTGTCGCCGCCCTTGATTGCGGCGGCGCTGACCAGAATCGCCACGACGACGCCGACCATGGCCCAAAACTCGGTGGTCTTGAACGCCTGCTTGGTCTCGGTCGTCAGGCGGCGGATGACGCCGCTGTGACGGACGGAGTCGGTGCGCACGGCACCGGTCGTTGTTCCTGCTTCCATAAGTCCGATCTCCTGTCTGTTTGGATGCCTCCCGGGCCGTGCAAGGTGACCGCGTCACTCTCGCCCCTGTGCTCCCGGTCGGATTGGCAGGTTGCAGCGCGAATCGGCAAAGCAATGGCTGCCGTTGTCTTCTGATACCCGCCGATAGACGCATCCAAACAAACGTTCGACAAGAGGGGCTCCGTTCGCTCGACTCTCGGCGCTCGACCAGGGTGCAGAGCCGCCAGATCGCGACTGCCGAGTCCGCTTAGGCCGCGACCTTGGTCGAACCGTCGGCCCGCTCGCCGCGGACCGCGGTCAGACGCTTGCCGAGCGCGCGGCGACTGATGCGGGAGATTTGCATCTGCGAGACACCGAGGTCACGCCCGATCGCTCGTTGCGTCGGGCGGACCTGGATCGGGTAGTGTCGAACTCGGATGCGGATGCTGCGTCGGAGGTCCCGCCCGGCGGCACGGAGGCTAGCCCCGGTGCTGATCGCTGCCTTCGTTTCGCTGACCGTCTCCGCCTGCACCTTCGTGCCCAAGGACGTGACCAGCACCGCGGCGACGTTCTGGGGCATCGTCTCGTCGAACAACAAGCCGACCACCTACTGGTTCGAGTACGGCACCACCACCTCCTACGGTCAGAGGACTCCGACCAGGAATGCCGGCTCGGGGAACACGGCGGCGGTCCAGGAGCGCGTCACGGGCCTCTCGCCCGGCACCACCTATCACGTGCGCCTCTGCCAGGACAACTCCGACGGACAGAAATGCTTCGCCGACCAGGCCTTCACCACCAAGGCCCCCGGGTTTCAGGAGGAGGTCGCACTCGAAGGCCTCGAGCTGCCGACCGCGGTGCGCTTCGCAGCCGACGGGCGCGTGTTCGTGGCCGAGAAGAGCGGCATCATCAAGGTCTTCGACAGCCTCAACGACCCCACCCCGGCCACCTTTGCGGACCTGCGCACGAGGGTCTACAACAACAGCGACCGCGGCCTTCTCGGACTCGCGCTCGACCCATCCTTTCCGACGCGGCCCTACGTCTACGTCGCCTACCACCACGACGCCCTCCCCGGCGGGAGCGCGCCGCGGTACGGCAGCCCGGGTGTCGACTCCGATCCCTGCCCCGACACCGGGCAGAGCTGTCCCTCTGACGGGCGCGTCTCGCGGCTGACCGCCGCCGGAAACCAGATGACCGCCGAGAAGGTGCTCGTTGACGACTACTGCTTCCAGTACGACAGCCACTCAGTCGGCCACCTCGCGTTCGGGCCCGGCGGCGCGCTCTACGCCAGCGCCGGCGACGGCTCGAGCTATTGGTTCGCCGACTACGGCCAGGTCGACAATCCCTGCGGCGACCCGCCCGGCCCGGCGGGAGCCGACCTGACGGCGCCCGCTGCCGAGGGCGGCTCGCTGCGCTCGCAGGACCTCCGCACAGTGGCCGATCCGGCGGGCCTCAACGGCGCGATCGTCCGCATCCACCCCGACACCGGGGAGGCGCTTGCCGACAACCCGCTCGCCGCCAGCCCCGACCCGAACGCCCGGAGGATCGTCGCCTACGGGCTGCGCAACCCCTACCGTTTCGCGATCCGGCCGGGAACCGGGGAGGTCTGGACCGGCGACGTGGGCTGGGGCGAGTGGGAGGAGATCAATCGGATCGCCAACCCAACCGGCGCGCCGGTGGAGAATCTCGGCTGGCCGTGCTACCAGGGCGCGACGCCGGATCCGGGATACGAGAGCGCCGGACTCAACCTCTGCTCGAACCTCTACGGCCAGGCGGGGGCGGCCATCGCTCCGTTCTACGCCTACCGGCACGCGGACCCCGTGGTCGCCGGCGAGAGCTGCGGCAGCGGCAGCTCGGCGATCGCGGGGCTCGCCTTCAAGCCGGCGGGCGTCGGTAACTATCCATCCGCCTATGACGGAGCGCTCTTCTTCTCCGACTACGCCCGGGGCTGCATCTGGGCGATCAAGACGGGCGCCGGCGGCCTCCCCGACCCGGCGCGGATCGAGGTCTTCCAGCAGGCGCCGTACCCGGTGGACCTGGTCTTCGGCCCCGGGGGTGACCTCTTCTACAGCTCGATCGCGACCGGGACGATCCGGCGGATCCGCTACTTCACCGGCAACACGCCGCCCGCCGCGGACGCCCAGGCGACGCCCACCTACGGCGCTGCGCCCCTCAACGTCACCTTCGACGCGACCGGCTCCAGCGATCGCGACGAGGAGCCGCTGAGCTATGCATGGGATCTCGACGACGACGGGCAATTCGACGACTCGACCGCGGCCAGGCCGACGAGGACGTTCGCCCAGGCGGGCAACCACCGGGTCACGCTCCAGGTCACCGACGGCAGCGGCGCCACCGACACCGACGCGATCACGATCAGCGTCGGCAATACGCCGCCGAACGTGACGCTCGAGGACCCGTCGTCGAGCCAGAGCTGGAGGGTCGGCCAGCAGCTCGCTTTCTCCGGCTCCGCGTTCGACACTCAGCAGGGGGTCCTGCCCGCGTCGGCGTACGACTGGGAGCTCACCCTGCAGCACTGTCACGCCGCCGACGATTGCCACGCCCACTTCCTGCAGACCTTCGAGAACGTGTCGTCGGGCTCCTTCCTCACGCCCGACCATGAGTACCCCTCCTATCTGGAGCTGAAGGTCACGGCCACCGATTCCGGGGGCCTCACCGACTCAGAGACCGTTCGCCTCGACCCGAGAACGGTGACCCTGCGGTTCGAGTCGACGCCCAGCGGGCTCCAGCTCGCGGTCAACGCGGAGAGCGCCCCGGCGCCTTTCACTCGGACCGTGATCGAGGGCTCGGCGAACTCGATCAGCGCGCCCTCACCCCAGTCCCTGCTCGGACAAAGCTGGGTCTTCCAGTCTTGGTCAGACGGCGGTAGCGCAAGTCACAACCTGACCGCCAATGCCGGCGGAACCTACCGGGCGACCTTCACGCAGGCAGCCGGTCCCTGATCGCGCGTTGATCCGCTGATCCGATCTCGCCGTGCCTCCGTAAGGGGGTTTTGAACAGGGACGGCGAGACCGCAGTTCCCAACCCGCCCTCACGGCCGGGTGTCTCGTCGCCCAGATCCATCCGTATGCAGAAAGGATTGGCGATGAGTAAGTCACCCAGCTCGAGGCGATGGTTGCTGCCGGTCGCAGTCGCCGCCGCCGCGGCGATCGCGGTTCCGCTCGCGATCAGCTCGAGTCACCGCGAGGCTCCTGGAATCAGCCTCGACCCGAGCGCGGACAACACCGACGTCTACGCCTGGACGGCGCCCGGAGCCGAGGACGCGATCACGATCGCGTCGAACTGGATCCCGGGCCAGGTTCCGGCCAACGGACCGAACTTCTTCCGGTTCGACGATCGGGCCCGCTACTACAACAACATCGACAACAACGGCGACGGGGTCGCGGACATCAAGTACCGGTTCACGTTCGACACCGAGGTCCGCAACCCGAACTCGTTCCTCTACGCGGGCCCGGGGACCCAGGACTTCGCCGACCCGGGGCTCAACGTCGTACAGACGTACGACCTGGTCCGCGAGCAGTACAACCGCAAGGGCAAGCTGAGCGGCAAGCGCAAGCTCGCCGACGACCTTCCGGTCGCTCCACCGAATATCGGGCCGAAGACGTTCCCGAACTACGGCAACTTCGTCTCTCAGGCGACGAAGACGCTGAAGAACGGGACGGAGCTGTTCGTCGGCACCCGCGACGAGCCGTTCTTCGTCGACCTCGGAGCCACCTTCGACGCGATCAACGTGCGCGCCGGAACCGGCAATGAGGGTCAGGGCCGCGACGATCTGTCCGGCTACTGGACGTCCTCGACGATCATGCAGATCCCCGAGCGCGAGGTGACCAAGAACCATCAGCCGGTCGCCAACGCGGACGCGTCGAACGCCGTCGTCGGCGTCTGGTCGACCACCGAGCGCCGCAAGCTCGAGGTCGTCGGCGGGCACGGCAAGAGCAAGAACGCGAGCCACGGCCATGACAAGTGGGTGCAGGTCTCGCGGCTCGGCAACCCGCTGATCAACGAGGTGATCATCCCGCTCGGCCAGAAGGACAGGTTCAACCGGACCACGCCTGACCGCGACGCCGAGCTCTACGGACAGTACGCGCTCAATCCGGAGCTGGCGACGGTGCTGAACGCGCTCTTCGACGTCAACGCGCCGGAGACCGACCGCACCGACATCGTCGAGGCGGTGCTCCAGGGGATCCCGGGGCTGAACCAGCACTCGGGCAAGTTCGCCGGCACGCCGGTCGACACCCTGAAGCTCAACCTCGGTGTCCCGCCGACCGCGATGCCGGATCGCTTCGGCGTCATCGGCGGCGACCTCGCCGGCTACCCGAACGGCCGGCGCCCGACCGACGACGTGGTCGACATCGACCTCCAGGTCGTCGCCGGGATCCTGGTTGGCAACGCGGTGCCGCTCGGTGACGGCGTGGACGAGGACAGCGTCGGCTTCGACGCCCAGTTCCCGCACCTCGCCGACCCGGAGTCGGGCTTCGACTCGAACCCGGGGCAGTTCATCCAGCCGGCCCACCCGCCCGTCCCGGCGGGAGGCTGACGGACCGATTGGCAGGGGAGCGCCCGGTCTCCGGGCGCTCCCCGTGCCGCCGGACACGAGAGGGAGACAACGAATGCCTGCCGACCCCACAGCCCTGATCTGGTTGCGCCGCCTCGCCGCTCCGCTGCTCGCCTTCGCCGCGCTGGTCGTGATCCTGACGATTGCGAATCGCTCATCCGCGCCCTCGCTCTCGGAGCTCGGAGGGGGTGGCTACGCCGAGATCGAGCCGGGAGCCGAAACCACCGAGGTGATCGCCGGGCTGCGCGCGGCCGCCGCGGGCGATCCCGGCGACGCAGCGGTCCGCGTTGCGCTCGGCGACGCCTACTACCAGCGCTCGCGTGAGACCGGCGACCCGAGCCTCTACGAGCGAGCCGACCGCGCGTATGACGCGGCGCTCCTCGTCGACGCCAAGAACGCAACGGCATTCTCTGGCCAGGCCACGGTGGCGCTCGCCCGGCACAACTTTGCCGAGGGGCTCGAGCTGGCCCGCCGAGCCCATCGACTCGCTCCGGCGACCGTCGATCCGTATGCGGCGCTCGTCGACGGCCTGATCGAGACCGGCCGTTACGGTGCGGCAGGACGGGCGCTCGAGCGGATGGTTGCGTTGAAGCCGAACCTGGCCTCCTACTCGCGGATCTCGTACCTGAGCGAGCTCAACGGCGACCTGGATCGGGCTGCCGAGGCGCTGCGGCTGGCGGTCTCCGCCGGTGCTGGCACGGTCGAGGGCAACGCCTACATCCACTCGCTCGAGGGTGAATTCGAGGCGATGCGGGGCCGTTACGGTGCCGCGCGGCTCGCGTACGGGCAAGCACTGGCGATCGATCCCGAGTTCGGTCGGGCGATCTCCGGTCTGGCGATGCTCGAGGCCGGGCGCGGTCGCTTCGGTCGGGCGATCGCGGCGCTGCGCGCCCAGGTCGGCAGCCCGCCCTCCCCGGATGCGCTGGTCGAGCTCGGCGAGGTCGAGCAGGCGGCCGGCCTCGAGGCCGCGGCGAGGCGTCACTACAAACGGGCGCTCGCGATCGAGCAACGGCTGCTCGACGAGGGGGCGGGAACCGACGCCGGGATCACTCTCAACGAGGCGCGCCACGGCAACCCGGCCCGGGCCGTGCAGCTGGGGCGGACGGCATGGCGCAGCGCGCCGAGCGTCTCCTCCGCCGACGCCTACTCCTGGGCGCTGTACCGGGACGGGCGGCTCTCGGCCGCTTCGAGGCTCTCGGCGGAGGCGATGCGACTCGGGTCGCGCAATCCGGACTTCCTCTACCACGCCGGGATCATCGCCGCGGCAATCGGCGATCGCGATCGTGCGCAGGCGTTGCTCGAGCGGCTGCTCGCACAGAGCCCCCGCTTCGACCCGCTGGAGGCTCCCCGTGCGGAGGCCGCCCTGAGGGGACTTACTCAGAACCGGTGACTACCGCGGCCAGGGCGGCGAACTCCGTGTAGGAGGGCGTCAGCTCGGGAGACCCGAGGCGAGCGCGTCGCCGGGCTGGCCTTCCCGCCTTCACGCGACGTCAGGCCGCGCTCGGCCCCCCGTCGCCGGGGCGCTCGGGCTCGGGCGCGGGTGACTTCGGCTCCAGGTCGGTGTCGAGCTGGATCGCGCGGATCGCGTGCTCGTCGGGCAGCTTCGCGAGCACCTCGCGGATGATCGTCCCGATCTCGGGCTCGTCGTGGCCGAAGTCGTCGAGCAGGCTGCGGAGCGCGGTGTGGGCGATCTTGAGCTGCGCCGGGGTGAGCTCGAGGTGGTAGTTGATCGATTCCACGCGAACATCCTACGTCCCACAACCGACTCTCTAACCTCGCCGCCGATGGCGGCCGAGGCGGCGATTGAGATCGAGGGCCTGCGAAAGTCCTACAAGGACGTCGAGGCGCTGTGCGGGATCGACCTCGAGGTCGAGCGAGGCACGGTGCTCGGATTGCTGGGTCCGAACGGAGCCGGGAAGACGACCGCGGTCCGGATCCTGACCACGCTCCTGCCGCCGAGCGGCGGCACGGCCAGGGTCTCCGGGCTCGACGTGGTCGCCGACGCGGCGAAGCTGCGCGAGCGGATCGGGCTCGCGGGCCAGTACGCGGCCGTGGACGAGAACCTGACCGGGTTCGAGAACCTCGAGATGGTCGGCCGCCTCTACCACATGGGCCGCGCCGGCGCCCGGGAGCGGGCGGGCGAGCTGCTCGAGCGCTTCGACCTCGCCGAGGCCTCGGACCGGCTCGCGAAGACCTACTCGGGCGGCATGCGCCGCCGCCTCGACCTCGCGGCGGCTCTCATTTTCCGGCCGCCGGTGCTGTTCCTCGACGAGCCGACCACCGGGCTCGACCCGCGCAGCCGGATCGGCCTCTGGGAGGTGATCGAGGCGCGTGCCGCCCAGGGCTCGACGGTCCTGCTGACCACCCAGTACCTCGACGAGGCCGACCGGCTCGCGGACCGGATTGCGGTCATCGACCACGGCAAGCTGATCGCCGAAGGCAGCTCGGACGAGCTCAAGAAGCGAGTCGGCGGCGAGCGGATCGAGGTCCGGCTCGAACAGCCCGCCGAGGCGGAGGCGGCGATCGCGGCGCTCGGTGAGCTCGCCGCCGACGCGCCGTGGGCCGAGGACGGCACCGTCCGGGTCCCCGTGCGCGAGCACCGGGGGGCGATCGCCGCCGCGGTTCGAAAGCTCGATTCCGCGCAGATCTCGATCGACGACATCTCGGTTCGCCGCCCGACCCTCGACGACGTCTTCCTGATCTTGACCGGGCACAGGTCCGAGGCCGAGAACGGCGAGCGCGAGGGTGACCCGAGCGAGTTCGAGGAGGAGCCCGTCGGATGACCGCCCGCTACGCGATCTCCGACACGCTCGTGCTCGCGATCCGCGCCCTGCGCCGGATCCCGCGCAACCCCGATCTGCTGACCGCCTACACGGTGCAGCCGGTGATGTTCACGCTTCTGTTCGTGTTCGTCTTCGGGGGCGCGATCCCGACCCCCGGCTACGACGACTACGCCGACTTCATGATCCCGGGGATCATCGTCCAGCAGATGTCCTTCGGCGGGTTCGCGACCGCGCTCGGCCTCGTCGACGACCTGCAGAAGGGCCTCGTCGACCGGTTTCGCTCCTTGCCGATGTCGCGGATGGCGGTGCTCACCGGGCGGACGCTCTCAGACATTGCGATGAACGCACTCGCGCTGGCGGTGATGATCGTCGTCGGCTACATCGTCGGCTTCTCGTTCAGCACCTCGGCGGCGGAGGTGATGGCCGGGATCGCGCTCTGCCTGCTGATCGGCTACGCCTTCTCCTGGGTCTTCGCCTGCGTCGGGTTGCTGGCCTCGACTCCCGAGGCCGCGAACGCGTTCGGGTTCATCGCGATCTTCCCGCTCACCTTCGCCTCCTCGGCCTTCGTCCCGCCCGAGACGATGCCCGACTGGCTGCAGACCTTCGCCACCGACATCAACCCGTTCTCGATCATGGTCGACGCGGTGCGCTCGCTGTTCGTCGGCGGGCCCGGAGGCGAGGACGTCCTTCCCTGCATCATCTGGTGCGTCGGGCTGATCGCCCTCTTCGGCACCCTCGCGGTGCGCCGCTACCGTACGGCCGCCCTGAGCAGCTAGCCGCGGCGTCGGCGGCTCAGCCCGTCGATGCCGGCGCCGCCTCGGCCCCGGAGCCGGTCCGCTGCGCGAGTGCCTGCATCGCGGCTTCGTGCAGCTCCGCGGTCGCTCCCTCGATCCGCTTCGCCAGCCCGGCGACGTCGCCGACGGCGTCGTAGTCGGCCAGGAGGCCGAAGTTGATCCCGCCGTTGTAGGACATGATCGCGATGAACAGCGCCTGGTTCGGCGGCAGGAAGCCGACCGGGAAGATGTCCTCGAGCTCGCGGCCGAGCACGTAGAGCGGGATCTGCGGGCCGGGGACGTTGGTGACCACGAGGTTGAAGAGCCGGGTCGAGAAGTTGATGCGCGCCGCCTGGGCGAGCAGGGTCGGCGGGGCGAAGTCGTTGAGCCGCGAGATCACCTCCGCCCCGAGCGCCTGCTTGGAGTCCTTGACGCCCCCCATCGACTGCCGACACGCGTGCAGGCGCTCGATCGGGTCCTCGATGTAGACGGGCAACGGCGCCCGCACGGCGACGATCTTGTTGCCGAGCTCCCCGTGCTCGCCGGAGGCGCGAACGGAGACCGGGACCTGGGCGCGCAGCTCCAGCCCCTCGGTGCGGACCCCGCGCCCGTGCAGCCATTCCCGCAACGCGCCGCTGACCACCGCCAGGACGACGTCGTTGACCGTCCCGCCGAGCGCCGACTTGATCCGCTTGAACTGCGCCAGGTCGCCGCGGACCCACTCGAACCGCCGATGGGACCCGATCTCGACGTTGAGCGGCACCTGCGGGGCCGGGTTGGCGAAGTTCCAGCCCACCTCACCGAGCGCCTCGGCCGCCTCGGAGGCCTGGCCGATCGCTGTGCGCGGGTGCTCGACGGCGCGCTCGAGTCGCCGCATCAGCCGGACCGGGGTGCGGAGCAGGCTCTCGGCGTCCTTGACGAGCAGCTGGGCGCCGGAGGGCTGCGAGCCCGGGGCCCATTCGTGCTCGGCCTCGGCGGGCTCGGGAACCGGTTTGATGTCGAACAGCACGGTCGCGATGTCGACTCCCGAGACGCCGTCGACCAAAGCGTGGTGGGTCTTGGTCAGCAGGGCGAAGCGGTTGCGGGTCAGGCCCTGGACCAGCCACAGCTCCCACAGCGGCTTGGTCCGGTCGAGCGCCTGCGAGAAGGTCCGCGCCGCCATCTTTCGCAGCAGCTCCTCCGAACCGGGCGACGGCAACGCCGAATGGCGGACGTGGTACTCGAGGTTGAAGCTCGAATCGTCGACCCAGAACGGTCGCCCGGTGGGCGCCGGCGGATAGGCGAGCTTCTGGCGAAAGCGGGGGACGAGGTGCAGGCGCGAGTGGATGTGGTCGAGCAGGTCCTCGTAGCTCATCGGCGGGCCCTCGAAAATGCAGACCCCGCCGACATGCATGTGGGCCGAGGAGCTCTCGTTGGTGAGGAAGGAGACGTCGAGCGCGCTGAGCCTTTCCATGTGCCCCTGGGCCATGTGCCTAACTTACCGCGGATGCGCCCGCTCGCCGCCGCCGTGCTGATCGCGATCGCCCTGCCCGGGTGCGGGGACGAGAGCTCGTCCTCCGACGTAGGCGGGCGGGACGGTGGCTTCGACGCCGCCCGCGCGTTCGCCGACCTCACCGCGCAGGTCGAGGTCGGCCCGCGGCCGGCGGGCTCGGCCGGGGCGCGGCGTACCGCGGCCCTGCTCGCCGCCCGCCTGCGCGAGACCGGGGTCGAGGACGTCGTCGTGCAGCGGCCGTGGCGCAACGTCGTCGGCAGGCTTCCCGGGCGCGGGGCCGGGACGGTCGTCGTCGGCGCCCACTTCGACACCAAGGACGGCATCGAGGGCGGCTTCGAGGGCGCCAACGACGGTGCCTCGGGGGCCGCGGTCGTGCTCGAGCTCGCCCGGGCGCTGCCGCGGCCCCTGCCTGGGCCCTCGGTCGACCTCGCCCTCTTCGATGCCGAGGAGGCGCGCGGCAGCCGTCCGTTCGAGCTCGACGGCGCCCGCGGCAGTCGCCAGTACGTCGACTACGCGCGTGCCGGGGGTCTCCAGGGGGCACCGGCGCTGGACGAGATCCGCGCCATGGTGCTCTTCGACCTGGTCGGCGACTGCGAGCTGCGGATCCCGCTCGAGGCCAACTCCGACCCGGCGCTCTATGCGCTGTTCGCCGACGCTGCGCGCCGGCGCAGCGGAGGCCCGGCACCGTTCGAGGGCAACGTCGGGGGGATCGGCGACGACCACGTCCCCTTCCTCGAGGCGGGGGTGCCGGCGCTCGACCTGATCGACTTCGAGTATGGACCCGGGCCTTCCCCCGGCGCCTACTGGCATACGCCGAAGGACACGCTCGACAAGGTCTGCCCGGAGAGCCTCGAGGCGGTCGGTGAGGCGGCGCTCGCCGCGATCCCGCGGATCCGCTGAGCCGCCGCCGCTACCCTCTCGGAGATGGCCTCGGCCACCGAATCGCGCGGCCCGCAGCGGGTCCTGCTCGCGGCGCCGCGCGGCTATTGCGCTGGCGTCGATCGCGCCGTGCAGGCGGTCGAGAAGGCGCTCGAGATGTACGGCCCGCCGGTCTACGTGCGCAAGGAGATCGTCCACAACAAGCACGTGGTCGAGCAGCTCGCCGAGCGCGGCGCGATCTTCGTCGAGCAGGAGACCGAGGTCCCGCAGGGGGCGCGGGTGGTCTTCTCCGCCCACGGGGTGGCGCCGAGCGTGCACGCGAATGCCGCGACGCGCGGCCTGCGCACGATCGATGCCACCTGCCCGCTGGTGACCAAGGTCCACGTCGAGGCGCGCAAGTTCGCCGAGCAGGGGTACACGATCGTCCTCATCGGCCACCAGGGGCACGAGGAGGTCGAGGGGACGACCGGCGAGGCGCCGGAGAACATCGTCCTGGTGGAGACGATCGAGGACGTCGACGCGCTCGAGCTCGAGGATCCCGACCACGTCGCCTTCATCACTCAGACCACGCTTTCGGTCGACGAGACGGCCGGGATCATCGCTCGCCTGCGCGAGAAGTTCCCCGGGATCACCGCCCCGAAGTCCGATGACATCTGCTACGCGACCACCAACCGCCAGATCGCCGTCAAGCAGCTCGCCCGCGAGTGCGAGCTGGTGCTCGTGATCGGGTCGACCAACTCGTCGAACTCGAACCGGCTGGTCGAGGTGGCGCGCGAGCACGGCGCCGACTCGCATCTGATCGACAACGCCTCCCAGGTCGATGAGGCGTGGCTGGCGGGGGTCGGGACCGTCGGCATCACCTCCGGCGCGAGCGCCCCCGAGGAGCTGGTCGCCGAGCTGGTCGAGTTCTTCCTCGACCGCGGCGCCGGCGACGTCTCCGAGCTGCGCGCGATCGACGAGGACGTGCGCTTCATGCTGCCGAAGGAGATCCGGACCGAGCTCGCGGCGCGGGCCTGATTTGCACGAGCACTCCCGCAGCGGTGCCACCCGCGCCCTGCGGCTGACGCTCGCGCTCACCGCCGCCTTCACCGTCGTCGAGGTGGTCGGCGGGGTGCTCGCCGACAGCCTCGCGCTGCTCGCCGACGCGGGCCACATGCTCTCCGACAACGCCTCGCTCGGGCTCGCGCTGTTCGCCTCGTGGCTGGCCGGGCGCCCGGCGGGCCCCAACCGCACCTTCGGCTACCGGCGGGCGGAGATCCTCGCCGCGTTGTTCAACGGCGTCACCCTGGTCGCGATCTCGATCTGGATCTTCATCGAGGCGGCGAACCGGTTCGGCGGCCCGCCCGAGGTCGACGGCGGGTTGATGCTGGCGATCGCGGTCGGCGGGCTGGTCGTCAACCTGGTGGCGGCCCGGGTCCTGCACGGGCACGCGCGCGACAGCCTCAATGTCTCGGCCGCGCTCCGTCACGTGCTCGCGGACCTGCTCGGATCGGTCGGTGTGGTCGCCGCCGCGCTGATCATCCTGGTCACCGGCTGGGAATACGCCGACCCGGTGGTCAGCGTCCTGATCGCGCTCCTGATCCTGGCGAGCTCTTGGGGAATCCTGCGCGACTCGACCCAGATCCTGCTCGAGGGCTCGCCGAGCGGGACCGAGGTCGAGGAGGTCGGACTCGCGATGGCCTCGATGCCCGGGGTCAACCAGGTCCACGACCTGCACGTATGGACGATCACCTCCGGGTTTGCGGCGCTCGCCGCCCACGTGCTGGTCGACCGCGATACCGACTGCCACGCGACCCGGCGGGCGCTCGAGCGGATGCTCGACCAGCGTTTCGGGCTCGAGCACACGACGCTCCAGGTCGATCACGAGGGCGGCGAGCTGCTGCAGATCGAGACCGGCGGCTACGGGACGCCGGCGGAGAAGCTGACCGAGTAGAGGTCGACCCCCTCGCCGACGAATATGCGCAGCCGGTGGCGCTCGTGGCGCGGATGGACCGCGAGCTCGAACAGGCCGGGCGCCGGAACGCTGATCGATCGCTCGGCTTTGCGATCGAGCAGCAGCCGAAGCTCGCCCTCGCCGTCGACGGAGGCGTGTGCGCCGCCGGCCTCGTAGCCGAGCTCGAGCGCGGTGCCGCGCTCGGATGGCGCCCACGGATCGCGCGCCGAGCCGCCTGGAAGGACCTCTTCGGTCGGCGGGGCGACGAGGGCGCCGGGAGCGTCGCTGGTGCGCAGCGGCGCGAGCTCCGGGGGCAGCGCGGTGAGCGGGTCGAGCTCGCGCAGCTCGTCCTGGATCGCCCGCTCGGTGGCGCCGTACTCGCCCTCGCCGAAATGCGACCAGCGCAGCGCCCCGCCCCGGCCCCAGAGGAACAGCGAGGGCCAGCCCCTGCAGCCATAGTCGTGCCAGGCGCCGTAGCCGGAATCGTCTGCGACCGGGTGGCCGATCCCGAGCCGCTCGAGCGCCGGGGCGAGGCCCTCGCGCCGGGCGGTGAACGAGAACCGGGGCGAGTGGATCCCGAGCGTCGTCAGCCCGGCGCCCCGATAACGCCGATCCCACTCGATCGCGTAGGGAAGCGCCCTGACGCTGTTGAGCTGGGCGAAGTCGAAGAAGTGGACGAGCACCGGTCCGGCGGCGGTCAGCTCGGACATCCGGGGCGCCCGCTCGCTGCCGTGCCAGCGCAGGCCTCCAGGCAGCTCGGGCGCCGCGATGTCGTCCCGTTCGGGTCTCATTCGGGCGCGGATCGTAAAGCCGCCCGGACGGGCGATAATGCGCGGATGCATCCCCGTGGCGACCTGATCCTCGGAATCGTGCTCGGGATCGCCCTCGGGATCGCGATCCTGGCGGTGTTCGTGTTCGTGTTCAGCGAGGAGACGGTCGACGCGCCGTCGATCGACCGCAGCGAGCAGACTGAGCGACCCGCCGACCGCTGACTCGTAATATCGGAGCCATGCGCGGGGCTTCGACGATCGGCTCGCGGGCGCGCTCGGTGGCGCTGCTGGCGCTCGGGGCGCTGGCCGTGCACCAGGGCCGCTACCTGCTCGCGTCTCCGAGCGGCGATCACGGCCACGGGTACCTCGAGCTGCTCGGGCCGGTGATCGTCCTCGGCACCGTGGCCGCGATCGCGGTCTCGTTCCTCGCCACGCTCGCGCTTCGCTGCCTGCCGGTCGCGCCCGCTCCCGAGCAGGCGACCGATCGCGCGGTCCTCTTCGCGGTCGGGCTGCTTGCCGTCTACTTCCTCCAGGAGACCGGCGAGGCGCTGTTGGCTGCCGACCATCACCCCGTCTTCTCCCACCTGCTCGGGAGCGAGGGCTGGCTCGTCCTGCCGCTGGCGATGAGCTTCGGCGGGCTCGCCGCGCTCGCCGGTCGCTGGCTCGATCGGACCGAGCTCCGGGCCGCGATTGCGCTGCTCGCAACCCCGCTTCCGCGCCCGCCGCGAAGGACTCCCCGCCCGCGGGCGAACCGCGCCTGGACGCCCGAGTCCCTGCTCGGGACCCTCCGCCTCTCGCCTCGCGCGCCTCCGGCCTGACCGCCGGCTGACCCGCCAAGGGGACAGCCGACAGCAGCAGTGCCGGATAACTACGGGCGGCGCACCGCCGCCCGAAAGGAGCGTTCAAGAATGCAGTCAAGAAGAACGGCCGCGGCGATCGCCGTGATCGGGGTTATCGCCGCCGTGGTCCTGTTCGTCGTGCTTCGCGACGACGAAGGCGGCGAGTCCACCGTCGCCGCGACGACGACCGAAACGACGACCACCCCTACCGACGGAGTGGACGGCGGAGGCGAGAAGCCGGAGCCGCCGCCCGAGCCCGAGCCCGCGACGATCGTGGTCAAGAACGGCCAGCCGGTGGGCGGCGTGCAGGAGCTCGAGTTCGACAAGGGCGGGCGGATTCGCTTCGTCGTCGAGTCCGACGTCGACGAGGAGGTCCATCTGCACGGCTACGACGTCAGCGAGGACGTGAGCGCCGGCGGCAAGGTCGAGTTCGACCTCCCGGCGACAATCGAGGGCGTGTTCGAGGTTGAGCTCGAGGAATCGGTCGTCCCGCTCGCCGAGATCACGGTGAACCCGGGTTGACCGAGGCACTCGACGGGATCCTGGTGGTCGGCCACGCGCTGGTCGGCCGCCAGGACCTGCCGATCCCCGAGTGGCTGTTCGCCTGGGGGGCGTCGCTGGTCCTGATCGTCTCCTTCGTCGCCCTCTCGGTCGCCTGGCAGCGCACCCGGCTCGAGCAGCAGGACTGGCGCCCGCTGGCGCCGTGGCTCTCGCGGCTGTTGGTCAACCGGGTCACCTCCATCCTCGCCGGGATCGCCGGCGTGGCCCTGCTCGGCGTCGTCGTCTGGTCCGGCCTCACCGGAACCGAGGCCCCGGACCGCAACTTCTCGGTCACCTTCGTCTTCGTCACCGTCTGGCTCGGGATGGTCGCGATCAGCGTCGTCTTCGGCGACCTGTTCCGCGCCTTCAACCCGTGGCGGGCGATCGCTCGCACCGTCGGCGCGATCTTCGAACTGGTCGCGCGCCAGTCGCCGCCACCACCGCTGCGCTACCCGGATCGGCTCGGGCGCTGGCCGGCGGTCGCCGGCATCCTCGCCTTCGTCTGGCTCGAGCTGATCTACGGGGCGGCCGGCTTTCAGACGGTCGGGCTGACCCCGCACACGGTCGCCATCGCGACCCTCGTCTATTCCGCCTACACGTTCGTCGGCATGGCGCTGTTCGGCAGCGAGCGCTGGCTCGACCGCGGGGAGGCGTTCTCGGTCTACTTCTCGATGTTCGCCAGCCTGGCGCCGCTCCAGGTGCGCGATCGGACCCTGGGCAGGCGGAAGCCGCTCGCCGGCGCCTCGGCCTGGGTCGCCGCCGCACCGGGCTCGGTGGCGATGATCCTGCTTACGATCGCCGCGACCACCTTCGACGGCGCCTCCGAGGGGGCTCTTGCGGAGCCGATCGCGAGCGTCTTCGAGGCGCTCGAGGGGGCCGGGCTGGGCCCGGTGGCGTCGCTGCGGATCACCAACACGCTCTTCCTCGCGCTCTCGATCGCCTTCGTGGCCGGCCTCTTCTGGTCGGGCATCTACGGCATGCACACGGTGCGCACCGGGATCGCGACGAGGCGGCTGGCGCGCCTGTTCGCGCACGCGTTCATCCCGATCGCGCTCGCCTACCTGGTCGCGCACTACTTCAGCCTCGTCGTCTTCCAGGAGCAGGCCCAGTTCACCTTCCTGCTCTCCGACCCGCTCGGTGAGGGCTCGGACCTGTTCGGCACGGTCGGCGGCGGGATCGACTATGGAGCGCTGAGCGCGAACGCGATCTGGTACGTGCAGGTGGGCGCCCTCGTCGTCGGTCACGTGACGGCGCTGGCGCTCGGCCACGACCGCGCCCTGGCCGTCTACTCCGACACGCGCTCGGCGACTCGGTCGCAGTACTGGATGCTGGCGCTGATGGTCGGCTTCACCTCGCTCGGCCTCTATCTGCTCTCACAGGCCAACCAGTAGCTTGGGGATGTGGTCTTGCTCGCGCATGTCGGGCATTGGGCGATCTGGGTGCTGTACTCGGTCCCGGTCGTGATCGTGCTCGCCTCGATCGTGATCAGCCTCGTCCGCGACCGCGGCCACGGGGCCGAGGACCCCGATCCACAGCGGTGAGCTGACCATTTCGACGGCATGCCGGACGGAATCGTCCGCTCGGCGCGCGGTGAGCCTCGAGCCGCGCAGCTAGACGCCTGCCAGGGCGCTGATCGCGAGCACGGCGGCGAAGCCGGCACAGGTGAGCGCCACCCGCCGCCACGACGCGTGCTCGGAGTGCGCCTCGGGCAGCAGGTCGGTGGCGCCCATGTAGAGGAAGAAGCCCGCGTAGACGGCGAGGATCCCGCCGAGGGTCGCCTCCGAGACGGTGATCGCGCTGCCGACGATCGCGCCGACCAGCGGCGCGCAGGCGTCGATCGCGAGCCAGCGTCGGGCCTGGCGCCGGTCGTTCGATTGGCTGAGCACGAAGCTGACCGTGTTCAGGCCGTCGGCGAAGTCGTGGCTGATCACGGCGACGAAGACGAGTACGCCGGTCGCCGTGTCGAGCCCGAAGGCGAGCCCGATCCCGAGGCCGTCGATGAAGGAGTGCGCGGAGAGGCCGAGCGCGCCCAGGGTGCCAACCCGGTGATGGGCGCGAGCCTGCGCCGGGTCGTCGCGATGGTGGAGGACGAGCACCCGCTCGGCGAGGAAGAAGGCGACGAAGCCGGCCCCGGCGAGCGCGCCGACCTCGCGCGGGTCGTCGAGGTTCTCGAACGCCTCGGGAAGCACGTCGAAGAGCGCCACCGCCACCACGACTCCGCCGGTGAGCGCGATCAGCGTCGGCAGCGAGTGGGCGAGGCGCAGGCCGAGCGCCCCACCGGCCAGGGTCGCGACGACGGTGGCGGCTGCGAACGGGATCGCGATCCACTCCATGCGCCGAGAATGATAATCGTTATCATTACGGCCATGCCTTCACCCGCGGGACGAGGCGCTCGGGACGGCTCCGAATGGGCGCAGCTCGCGCACGCCGCCCTCCACCAGGCCGGCCATCGCAGCGGTGGGGCGCGGGCGGCGGTGATCGAGTTGCTCGCCGCCGAGGCCTGCTGCGTGAGCGCGCAGGAGATCGCCGACCGGCTCCGCGGGCGAGGCCGACCGGTGGGCGCCGCGAGCGTCTACCGGGCGCTCGACCTGCTCACCCGCGCCGGCGTCGTCGCCCGGGTCGAGGTCGGTGGTGGCGGAGCGCGCTACGAGGCGATCGCACCCGGCGGCGAGCACCACCACCACCTCGTCTGCGACAGCTGCGGCGAGATCACACCGTTCTCGGACCCCGCTCTCGAACGGGCGATCGACCGGCTCGGGGGGCGCGTACGCCACCGCGTCCGCGGCCACGAGGTCGTCCTCCGCGGGGACTGCCCGCGCTGCCGCGAGCGGCTCAGCCGTTAGCTCGATCGTCTAGGCGAGCAGCCGCTCGAGGCGGGCCCCGAGCTCGTCGCGCAGCGCGTCGCGGATCGGGCCCTCGTGGGCGCGCTCGACGAGCTCCTGCAAGAAGCCCTCGATCACCAGGCGCTGGGCCTCGGGCTCGGCGAGCCCGTGCGAGCGCAGGTAGTAGAGCTGCTCGGAATCGACCTGAGCGATGGCGGCGGCGTGGGTGCAGCGGACGTCGTCGGCCTCGATCTCGAGCCCCGGGATCGCGTCGGCATGCGCGGTGGTGGAGAGCAGCAGGTTGCGGCTCTCCTGGAAGGCGTCGGTGCGCTGGGCGCCCGGGTCGACGCGGATCATCCCCCGCCAGACCGCGGTCGCACGATCGGCGAGCACACCGCGGAAGGCGAGGTCGGAGGTCGTGTCCTCGGCCGCATGCTCCTGGGTCGTGTCGTAGTCGAGGTGCTGGCTGCCGGCGCCCGCGTAGGCGCCGGTGACCCTGGCGCTCGAGCCGCGACCGGCGAGCTTGGTCTCCATCCGCACCTTGCCGCGTGCCGAGCCGAAGCCGAGCGCGACCCACTCGAGATTGGCGTCGCGGCCGACCTCCGCACGCTGGGTCGCGAAGACCCAGCTCTGCTCGGAAAGCTGCTGCTCGCAGACGTAGCGCAGGTTCGCGCCGTCGCCGACGACGAGCTCGACGACCCCGTTGAAGAGCGCCTCCCCCTTGGAGGAGTAGCGCTCCCAGACCTCAGCCTCGGCCCCCTCCTCGAGCACGATCAGCGTCCGCCAGTCGAGGCCACCCTCGGGCGCGCCGACGTCGAGCCTGACCGGCTCGGCCAGCCGCGAGCCGCGCGGGACGTAGACGAGCACGCCGTCGCTCCATCGGGCCTCGTTACGGGCGACGAACGGATCGCTCGCCGGCACCAGGCTGCCGAGCCGCTCCCGGGCCACCTCGCCGAGCCGCTCGATCCCCTCGGCGAGGCCGAGGACGATCGGGCCGGCGCCGTCGCCATTGGTCTCCGGCAGCCCGCCGACGGTCGCCCGCACGGGCTCGAAGGCGTCGAGGTCGAGTCCGGTCAGGTCGGTGAACTCCCAGCCGCGGTCCTTGGCGCTCGGCATGGCGAGCCCCTGCGACAAAGAGGCGCCCTCGCGGCGCCTCTTGGTCAGCCAGTCCGGCTCGACGGCCGTCGCAGCGTCAGCCAATCGAGCCCTCCATCTGGAGCTCGATCAGGCGGTTCATCTCGACCGAGTACTCCATCGGCAGCTCCTTGGCGATCGGCTCGATGAACCCGTTGACGATCATTTTCGACGCCTCCTCCTCGTCGAGCCCGTGGGCCTGGAGGTAGAAGAGCTGGTCCTCGCCGACCTTCGAGACCGATGCCTCGTGCCCGACGTTGGCGTCGGACTCGTCGATTCGGATCGTCGGGTAGGTGTCCGAGCGCGAGTCCTCGTCGAGCAGCAGCGCGTCACAGACGACCTTCGATCTCGCCTCGGTCGCCCCCTCGGCGACCTCGAGCAGGCCGCGGTAGGTCGCCCGGCCGCCGTCCTTGGAGATCGACTTGGAGAAGATCGACGAGGTCGTCTTCGGCGCCGCGTGGATGATCTTGCCGCCCGCGTCCTGGTGCTGGCCCTGGCCGGCAAAGGCGATCGAGAGCAGCTCTCCGTGCGCGCGCTCGCCGAGCAGGTAGATGCTCGGGTACTTCATCGTCAGCTTCGATCCCAGGTTGCAGTCCACCCACGACATCTGCGCGTCCTCATGGGCGATCGCCCGCTTGGTGACCAGGTTGAAGACGTTGGTCGACCAGTTCTGGACCGTCGTGTAGCGCACATTGGCACTCGGCTTGGCGATGATCTCGACCACCGCCGAGTGCAGCGAGTCGGTCGAGTAGACGGGCGCCGTGCAGCCCTCGATGTAGTGCACGTCCGAGCCCTCCTCGGCGATGATCAGGGTGCGCTCGAACTGGCCCATGTTCTCGGTGTTGATCCGGAAGTAGGCCTGCAGCGGCATCTCCACCTTGACCCCGGCCGGCACGTAGACGAACGAGCCCCCGGACCAGACGGCCGAGTTGAGCGCCGCCAGCTTGTTGTCGTTGGGCGGGATCACCGTTGCCCAGTACTCGCGGACCAAGTCCTCGTGCTCGCGCAGGGCAGTGTCCATGTCGGTGAAGATCACGCCCTGGGCCTCGAGCTTCTCGTTTACCTGGTGGTAGACGACCTCGGACTCGTACTGGGCGCCGACCCCGGCGAGGAAGTTGCGCTCCGCCTCGGGGATCCCGAGCCGGTCGAAGGTGTTCTTGATCTCCTCGGGTACCTCGCTCCAATCGCGGCTGTTGCGATCCGAGGCGCGGACGAAGTAGTGGATGTTGTCGAAGTCGATCTGGGCGAGGTTGCCGCCCCAGTCGGGGGTCGGCCGGCGCTCGAAGTGCTCCAGTGCCTTGAGCCGGAACTCGCGCATCCACGCCGGCTCGTCCTTGTACTCGGAGATCGACTCGACCACCTCGCGCGAGAGTCCCTTCGGCGCCTTGTAGGCGTAGCCGGTCTCGGAGTCGTGGAAGCCGAACTTCTCCGCGTAGTCGGTGTTGATCCCCTTCAGCGCGGCTTCGGACTCGGTCAGTTGCTTGCCGGACGGCGTCAGCGTCTCCGGGGGCTTGTTCATTTCGTCAGAGCTCCAGCTTCAATTCGTTGTCGTCGATCCGCACCTCGAACGTTTCCACGGGCCGGTAAGCGGGGAGCGTGCGGGGCTTCCCGGTTCGAATGTCGAACAGCGAGCCGTGGCGGGGACACTCCACGGTACATGAGCCGGGGTCGAACTCCCCCTCGGCGAGCGGGCCGTCGTCGTGCGAGCAGCGGTCCTCGATCGCAAACAGATCGCCGCCGGCGCAGTGAAAGACCCCGATCTTGCGCCCGTCGGCTTCGACGATGCGCATCTCGCCCTCCGGCAGTTCGGCGAGCTTGCAGACGCTGATCGTCTCGGTTTCGGTCGGCACTCGTGGGCTCCAGGTCGCGAACGGCAAGTATTCCTACTGTCGAGGTCGGATTTTAGCGGTCGGGGCGGGGCTGAGGGCGGAGTAGCTTGGCGGACGATGGAGGGCGACCCGCAACCGGCGCGCGCGCGGATCGCGCTGGCGCTCGCGGCAGCGCTCGTCCTCGGCGGGCTGGTGGTCGCGATCGGGCTCGCGCGGGGCGGCGGCGGCGACTCAGCGGCTCCCGGCCCCGACCCGTTCTGCGTCAGATCGTGGAACTCGGACCCGGCCGCGACCGCGTACGGGCGCCACAACTTCAACTCGCATCGGTACGACGGCGCGCTGGTCACCTTTCTCGACCTCGCGGCAAACGAGCTCGCCGCCGGCGAAGGCGGTCACTGCGCGGTGGTGTTCCCGTCGCGCGCGCTCGACCCCGAGCCGTTCGCCGCCGGCCAAATGCTGATCGGCTCGCGATGGCAGCCGATCAGCCTGCTCGAGGGGGTGAGCCCCGTGCGGGTGGCCGAGCTGCAGGCCCGGGCCGCCGGCTCGGGCGTCAACGCATCCCTGGCAGCGAGCGGTCGACTCGCCGGCCTGGACGAGTGATCGAGGGGGGCGTCGCGGTCGAGTAGGGTCGGAGCGACCCCGACCGCGACCCACGGAGCCTTCGATGAACTACAAGGCCGTTCTCGCGACCACGCTGGCGCTTGTCGCGCTCCCCGGCATCGCCTTGGCGGGAGCGGGCCAGACGGTCGAGCTCGGCAGTCACGTCAAGATTCGCGACGGCTTTCCCGCCTTCCACGGCAAGGTGAAGGCCCACAACGCGGCCTGCGTCGAGCAGCGGCGAGTGAAGCTGTTCAAGGAGCGCCGCAACGGCGGGCGCAAGTTGCTCGGCTTCGATCAGACCGACAACGACGGCAAGTGGCTGGTCGAGGTCGACCCGCTCAAGTCCGGTGCCTACTTCGCCGTTGCCAAGCGCCGCGAGGAGGGCACCGCGGGGACGATCTACGTCTGCCTGCGCAAGAAGTCGCGCACGGTCGCGGTCGACTGAGCTAGCGCTTCCGGCAGGGGCCGGCGGTGCACGCCGGGCCCTGATTGCCCGCACGGGGGTCGTGTAGGTTGGCGACGCGTGCCGGGAAGCGAGCTGCGATCGACGGGCCGCCAAGCTGCCGGGCGCTTCTGGCCCGCCGGCCCGCCGGGATACGTGCTCGCCGGCTTGCTGCTCGCCGGCGTCGGCCTGCGCCTGGTCGCGGTGATCGGCTGGTGGCCAACCGCCTCGACGCTGGACGACGGCTACCAGCTCTATGCCGAGTCGAACCCGTTCGCTGATCCGCAGCACCCCGCGGGCTATGGGCTGATCGTCGCCGCCCTCGGCGCGCTCACGCGCGAGGTCGCGGTTCCCGTTCTGCTCCAGCACCTGGTCGGCATCGCGTCGGCGCTGCTGCTGTTCGCGGCGACCCGGCGCGTGGCGCGGTCCGAATGGGCCGGGCTGCTGCCCGCCGCGATCGTCCTGCTCAACCCCGACCAGATCTTCCTCGAGCACTCGATCATGTCCGAGAGCTGGGCCGTGCTCACGGTATCGGTCGGGCTCTATGCGGTCGTCAGGGCATTCGACGACCCGGACCCGTGGTGGCGCTGGCCGGCGCTCGCCGGTGGCGCGCTGGCGCTCGGTGTCGCGATCCGCACCGCGGGACTCCTGGCGATCCCCGTGGCCGTCCTCGCGCTCTTGCTCTGCCGCCCGCAGCCGTTCGCCGCCTGGCGCCGGCATTGGCAGGCGCCGGTCGCTGCGGCTGGGGTGGCGGCGGCGGTCCTGCTCGGCTTCGCAACCGCCAACGCCACGTTCGGCGATCGCTTCGGGCTCGGTCCGTCACAGGGCTGGTACCTGTACGGGCGCGCGGCCCAGTTCGCCGATTGCGACCGGTTCACACCCCCACCGGGGACAGAGGTCCTGTGCGAGGACACCCCCGCTTCCGATCGGCAAGGCGCCTACTACTACCTCTTCGACCCCGCGGCGCCGGCGCCGCGCGCGTACGGTGGGTTCGGCGAGAGGGACGAACTGGTCGGCGAGTGGGCGAAGCGGGCGATTCGCGCTCAGCCCGGCGACTACCTGAGCACGACCTGGGAGTACCTGCGCGCGTACTGGCTCTCGGGCCTGACGCCCGCCGGCGGCACCAATCTCGACCCGCAGCTCGACTTCACCGCTGAGAGCCTGTTCGAGGCCGAGATCGAACGCAGCCTGGAGTCGTTCTATGACCCGTTCACGGTCGATCGCGATCAGCCCGGGCTCGAGTTCCTCCGCGGCTGGCAGGAGGTGTTCCGATTCGGTGGCACCGCGCTCGCGGTGACGACGGTGCTGACGCTGATCGGTCTGTTCGTCGGCGGGCGCCGGTCCCGTGTCGGCGTGCTCTTGTTCGGGATCGGCGGCCTGGCGCTGCTGGTGGCACCCGTCCTGACCGGGAACTACGTCGGTCGCTACACGGTGCCGATGGCCGGTCCGCTGGTCGCCGCCTCGGCGATTGCGCTGGTCGCGCTCTGGCGTCGCTGGGGTGAACGCCGAGAGCCCGAGGTCCAACCCGGCGGCGCGGATCCCCCGGCCTCGGCGCCCGCTCAGACCTGATCGCGCTCGGCGACCGGGTCGCCGGGCGCTCCCTCGTCCTCCCAATCGGCGACGTCGCCGAGCGCCGCTGACTTGACCACCTTGAGCCCGAGCAGCGCGCACTTCATCCGCGTCGCCGAGATCTCGATCCCGAGCAGGTCGAGGACGAAGTCCTTGTCGAGGCGCAGCAGCTCCTCGCGGCTCTTGCCCGCCAGCTCCTCGCTGAGCATCGAGGTGGCGGCGGTCGAGATCGCGCATCCCTTGCCCTCGAAGCCGATCTCCGAGACGCGCCCGCCGTCGTCGAGCGCGATGTAGATGTGCTGCTCGTCGCCGCAGAACGGGTTCGTGTCTTCGAACTCGAGCTGGAAGCGCTGCGGGCGGCCGAAGTTGCGCGGCCGCTTGTAGTGATCGAGGATGTTCTCGCGGTAGAGCTCGTCCACGGTCTGGCTCAGCGGGTCCCGAACACGCCCCGCGCGTCGTCGATCCCCTCGACCAGGCGGTCGATCTCCTCGGCCGTCGTGTAGACGCCGAAGCTCGCCCGGGCGGTCGCCGCGACCCCGAGTCGTTCCATCAGCGGCTGGGCGCAGTGATGGCCGGCGCGGACCGCGACCCCATGCCGGTCGAGGATCTCGGAGACGTCGTGCGCGTGGATTCCCTCGAGCTCGAACGAGACCGGTCCGATCCGCTCCGTTGAGACGGGAGGGCCGAAGATGCGCAACCCGGGCACCTCGCTGAGGCGCTCGATCGCGATCGCGGTGATCTCGCGCTCGTGCGCGGCGACCGCCTCGATCCCGAGCCCGTCGAGCCAGCGCAGCGCCGCCGCCATCCCGATCGCCTGAGCGATCGCCGGCGTGCCGGCCTCGAACCGCGCCGGCGGATCGGCCCAGGTCGTGGCGGCCTTGGTCACCTTGCGGATCATCGATCCACCGCCGAGGAAGGGCGGCATCTCGCGCAGCAGCTCGAGCCGCGCCCAGAGCGCCCCGATCCCGGTCGGGCCGTAGGCCTTATGGCCGGTGAGCGCATAGAAATCGACCCCCAGCTCGGAGATCTCGAGCGGCAGCTTGGGGGCCGCCTGGGCGCCGTCGGCCAGCACCAGCGCCCCCGCGTCGTGGGCCAGGCGAGAGATCTCAGCGAGCGGGTTCAGGGTGCCGAGCACGTTCGAGACGTGCGCCACGGCGACCAGCTTCGGCCCGCGTTCGAGCAGATTCGCGTAGGCGTCGAGCTGGAGCGCGCCGTGGTCGTCGACCGGGACCCAGTCGATCTCCGCTCCGGCTCGCGCGGCGAGCAGCTGCCAGGGAACGATGTTCGAGTGGTGCTCCATCTCGGTGAGCACGATCCGGTCCCCGGCGCCGACATTGGCGGCGCCCCAGGCGTAGGCGACGAGGTTGATCGCCTCGGTCGCGTTGCGGACGAAGACGACCTCGCGCCGGTCGGCGGCGCCGATGTGGTCGGCCACGGTCGCCCGGGCGCCCTCGAAGGCGGCCGTCGCCTCGGCCGAAAGGGTGTGGGAGCCGCGATGCACGTTCGCGTGATGGCGGCGCTCGTAGCGATCGACCGCCTGGATCGACGCGAGCACGCGCTGCGCGCTCGCACCCGAGTCCAGATAGGCCACCGGCCGGCCGTTGACCTCTCGCTCGAGCGCCGGGAAAGCCGCCCGGACCCTCTCCAGGTCGAGTGCCGAGTGCCGAGTGCCGAGTGCCGAGCTCACGCTTTCGCCGCGACCTCCTCGCCAATCCAGCCATAGCCCTTCGCCTCGAGCTCGCCGACCAGCTCGGGCCCGCCCCGCTTGACGATCCGCCCGTCGTACATGACGTGGACGAAGTCGGGCTCGACCAGGTGCAGGATGCGCTGGTAGTGGGTGATGATCAGCACCCCCATCTCGGCGGTCGCGAACGTGTTCACACCCTTGGCGACGACGCCGAGCGCGTCGATGTCGAGCCCGGAGTCGGTCTCGTCGAGGACCGCGATCTTCGGCCGCAGCATCGCCAGCTGCAGCACTTCCATGCGCTTCTTCTCGCCGCCGGAGAAGCCGTCGTTGACGTAGCGGGAGGAGAACTCCTTCGGGATGTTGACCAGCTCCATCGCCGCCTCGGTGTCGCGGCGGAACTCCTTCAGGCTGACCTGGCCCTCGCCGCGCGCCTCGCGATGCGCGTTGAGCGCCATGCGCAGGTACTTGGCCACGGTCACGCCCGGGATCGCGACCGGGTACTGAAAGGCCATGAACAGGCCCGCCCGCGAGCGCTCCTCCGGATCGGCCTCGGTGATCTCCGCTCCCTCGAACCAGATCTCGCCCTCGGTCACGTCGAGCTCGGGATGGCCCATGATCGCGTTCGCGAGCGTCGACTTGCCGGAGCCGTTGGGGCCCATCAGCGCGTGGATCTCGCCCTTGGACACGCTCAGGTCGAGCCCCTTGAGGATCTCCTTGTCCTCGGCGCTGACGTGCAGGTTGCGGATCTCCAGATCGGCCACGCGTTTCCCTTCGGTATCGGTTCTCGGTCTCAGGCGACGCTCTCGGCGACGGGCGCGGCGCGACCGGCCTTGTGCGGGCCCGCGAACTCGACCAGCTCGGCGAGCGTCGTCTGACGAAGCGCCTTCGTCACCCCACCGTGGACTCGCGTCCAGAGCATCTTGGTCGCGCAGGCGCGGTCGGCGTCGGCCTCGTGCGAGCACAGGACCCGTCCCTCACGGTCGGCGTGGAAGCATTCCATCGGCGCGACCGGCCCCTCGAGCGCCTCGACGACCTCGATCATCGCGACCTCGGTCGCCGGCCTCGCCAGGCGATAGCCGCCGTGGGCGCCGCGGACGGAGGTCACCAGGCCCGCCTGTCGCAACTTGGCGACCAGGTGCTCGAGGTAGGCGAGGGGCAGCATCTCCGCCTCGGCCACCGCCGCGAGCGCCACCGGCTCGGCCGCCTCGGGAGCGGTCGAACCCGCCCTGCGGCCCAGCTCGACCATCAGTCGCACGCCGTATTCAGCCTTGGTCGAGAACAGCATGGTTCGACCTAAATCCTACTCGAGAGGTCGGTTATGGCAGCGTCCGACGCGCCGCAATAATGCGCCGCGGGTGAAGCTGATCATCCAGATTCCCTGCCTCGACGAGGAGCGGGACCTGCCGCAGACCCTGCGCGGGCTGCCCCGCTCGGTCGTCGGCTTCGACCGGGTCGAGTGGCTGGTGATCGACGACGGCTCCACCGACCGCACCCTCGCCGTGGCCCGCGAGGGCGGGGTCGACCACCTGGTCAGCCTGACCAGCAACAAGGGCCTCGCGGCCGCGTTTCAGGCCGGCCTGGACGCGTCGCTGAAGCTCGGTGCCGACGTCGTCGTCAACACCGACGCGGACGGCCAGTACGAGGCGGCGGACATCCCGCGGCTCGTGGCGCCGATCCTCGACGGCCACGCCGACATGGTGGTCGGCGATCGTCAGGTAGAGGACCTGCGGCACTTCTCGCCTTCCAAGCGGCTGCTGCAGCGGCTCGGGAGCTGGGTCGTGCGGAAGCTGTCCGGTACCGACGTCCCTGACACCACCTCCGGCTTTCGGGCCTACAACCGTGAGGCGGCGATCCAGCTCCTCGTCGTCTCCAACTTCACCTACACGCTCGAGAGCCTGATCCAGGCCGGTCGGACCCTGGTCGCCGTCGAGCACGTGCCGATCGCGGCCAACCCGAGGACCCGCGAGTCGCGGCTGTTCGCCTCCAACGCCGTCTACGTGCGCCGAAGCGCGCTGGCGATCGTGCGCGCCTTCATCCTCTACAAGCCGCTGCGGTTCTTCGTCATCGTCGCCGGTGTGTTCTTCGTCGCGACTCTGATCGCCTGCGCGCCGTTCGTGATCGACCTGATCCGCACCGGTGACACCGAGGGCCATCTGCAGTCGCTGATCGTCGCCGCGGTGCTGGCGATGGTCACCGTGCAGATGCTGGCGCTGGGGATCATCGGCGACGCGCTCGCCGGCCAGCGCGTGATCGGCCAGCGGATCCACGAGCGGGTGCGGCGGCTGGAGCTCGCGGCCGGGGTCGAACCCTCGCATTACGAGGCGGCTCGGGCGCCCGAGCGGGACGCGCATGGCTGATCGCGTCGACGCCCAGGGCGGCAACGTCTATGACAAGTACGCGACCCGGCACCCGATCGAGCGCCGGCTGGTCGGAGGCTTTCTCGGGCAGGTCGACGAGCTGGTCGCGCTCACCGGCGCGGCCGAGGCGCACGAGGTCGGCTGCGGGGAGGGGGAGATCTCGATCAGGCTGGCCCGGCGCGGCCTCCGTGTCCGTGGCTCGGATGTCGCCGCCGAGGTGATCGCCGAGGCCCGTCGGCGTGCCGTCGCCGCCGGGACGGAGATCGAGTTTCGCCGGGCGCCAATCGAGGAGCTGGCCCCGGCGGGCGACGGGGCCGAGCTGGTCGTCTGCTGCGAGGTGCTCGAGCACCTCGCCGATCCGGAGCGCGGGCTCGCGGTGCTGGCCTCGCTGGCGCGTCCGTGGCTGCTGGTCAGCGTTCCGCGGGAGCCGGTTTGGCGGGCGCTGAACCTCGCCCGTGGTCACTACTTCGCCGATCTCGGCAATACCCCCGGCCACCTCAACCACTGGTCGCGGCGCGGGTTCGTCAACTGGCTCTCCACTCGGCTGAGCGTGGTCGAGGTCCGCGCGCCGCTGCCCTGGACGATGGCGCTGTGTCGAGCGTGATCGGCGCCGTGCGCCGGTTCTGGCCGTCCGGCCGGGCCGGGTACGCGTTGCTCGCCCTGCTCCTGATCGGCGTCGGCCTGCGCCTGGTCGTCGCGGTGAGCTGGTGGCCGGTCACGACGACGCTCGCCGATTCGTGGCCGTACGCGCAGTACGCCGGCGGCGGCCCGTTCGAGAACCCGCAGCACCCGGCGGGGTACTCGCTGATGCTGGCGGTCTTCGGCGCCCTCACCCGGGAGGTGGTGTTCCCGGTCTTTCTCCAGCACCTGGCCGGGATCGCCACCGCGCTGCTGCTGTTCGCCGCCGTCCGCCGGATCACCGGATCGGCGTGGGTCGGGCTGGTGCCGGCCGCGGCGGTCCTGCTCAACCCCGACCTGATCTATCTCGAGCACTCGATCATGTCCGAGCCGTGGTTCGTGCTCGCCTGCGCCGGGGCTGTCTACGCCGCGGTGAGGGCGTTCGACCGGCCCGACCCCGTCTACGGATGGCCGTTGCTCGCCGGAGCGCTCGGCGGCGCCGGCGCGGTGCTGCGCTCATCGGGGCTGTTCCTGATCGCGGTGATCGCGCTCGCGCTGCTGCTCGCGCGCGGGCGGCCGAAGGTCAACTGGCGCGCGGCCGCCGCCGCGGCCGGCGCCGGCGCCGCTCTGCTGCTCGCCTTCGCGACCGCGAACGCGATCATCGCCGACCGCTTTGGCATCGGCCCGTCGCCGGGCTGGTACCTCTACGGAAGGGTTGCGCAGTTCGCCGACTGCAGCCAGTTCGTGCCCCCGGCGGGAACCGCGTTTCTGTGCGAGTGGACCGACCCCGACGACCGCCCCGGCGCCAACTACTACCTCTTCGACCCCGACGCGCCGGTGCCCCGCCGATTCGGCAGGTTCGGGACCAACGACGACCTGCTGAGGCTGTGGTCGCAGCGAGCGATCCTCGCTCAGCCGACCGACTACCTGGAGACGGTCTGGGAGGACCTGCGCGCCTACTGGGTCCCGAGCCTGCACCTGCGCGAGTTCGGCGGCGGCGGGCTCGATCCGCAACTCGACTACACGCGCGCGATCAACGACGCCGACCGCTACTACACCGAGATCCAGCCGGTGACCGAGGCCGGCATGGAGCTGTTCTTCAACGACTTCAGCGTCGACAAGGACCGCTTCGGGCTCGAGTTTATGCGCGGCTGGCAGCACCTGACCAGGTTCGGGGGCCTTGCGCTCTCGATCGCGACCCTGCTGACGGCGCTCGGATTGCTGATCGGCGTGCGGCGATCGCGCCTCGGCGTGCTCCTGTTCGGGATCGGCGGCCTCTCGCTGCTGATCGCGCCGGCGCTGACGGGCAACTACGTCGGCCGCTACACGGTGCCGATGACGGGCCTGATGGCGGCGGCCTCCGCGGTCGCCCTGACTGCGATCGTCCGGGCCGAGCGGGCTCGAAGGCGGGAGGCCCGTGCGCTGCCGTCCGCCTGATCAGGCTCGGCTCGCCGGTCCGCGGGCGCGATCGCGTTAGGCTTCGCCCCGCCGGAGGTGTTGATGGAGCGACCCAGCACAGCTGCGTCTCGCGCCCTGGACCGCCGCCCCGGCTTCGCCCCGGGGGGGGCTTCCGGGGGGGTCGAGGTATCGGTCGTGATGCCGTGCCTCGACGAGGCCGAGACCGTCGCCGTCTGCGTCATCAAGGCTCGCGAGGCGCTCGCCGATCACGGCATCAGCGGCGAGGTGATCGTCGCCGACAACGGCAGCGCCGACGGCTCTCGCGAGCGCGCCGAAGCGGCCGGCGCGCAGGTGGTCGCCGCCGCCGAGCGCGGTTACGGCAACGCTCTCAGCGCCGGGATCAGGGCGGCTCGGGGTCGCTACGTGGTGATCGGCGACGCCGACGACAGCTACGACTTCGGCGAGCTGCCGCGGTTCGTCGACAAGCTGCGCGCGGGCTACGACCTGGTGCAGGGCTGCAGGCTGGAGAGCGGTGGGGGCACGGTGATCGCCGGCGCGATGCCGTTCCTGCACCGCGTCTGGGGCAACCCGATGTTCTCGGCCCTGGTCAAGTGGTGGTTCAAGGCGCCGATCCACGACGTCAACTGCGGCATGCGCGGGTTCACCAAGCGCCACTGGGAGAGCCTGCGCCAGAGCGCGCCGGGGATGGAGTTCGCGGTCGAGATGGTGGTCCGCTCGAGCCTCGCCTCGGCCCGGATCGGCGAGGTGCCGATCACCCTGCACCCCGACGGCCGGGTCGCCTCTCGGCCTCACCTGCGGACCTTCCGCGACGGCTGGAGAACGCTGCGCTTCTTCCTCCTCTACAGCCCGCGCTGGCTCTTCTTGATCCCCGGCCTGGTCCTCTTCGGTCTCGGCCTGACCGGCTATGCCCTGGCGCTGCCGGGACTCGAGGTCTTCGGGGCCAGCCTCGACGCGAACACCCTGCTCGTCTCGAGCTTGGCGATGATCTGCGGCTTTCAATCGGCGCTCTTCGGTGTCTTCGCCAAGGTCTACGCGACCAGCCACGGGCTGCTGCCCGAGGACCGTCGCCTGGACCGGCTCGAACGCGCGCTCCCGCTCGAGCGGCTGCTGGCGCTGGCGGCGGTCGTCATGCTCATCGGGCTGCTCCTGCTCGGGGTGGCGCTCAATCGCTGGCGCCTGGCGGACTTCGGTGAGCTCGACTACGCGAGCACGATGCGGGTCGTGATCCCCGGGGTGACGCTCGTCGCGCTCGGCTTTCAGGCGATCCTCGGAGGATTCCTGGTCAGCGTCTTGAGAACCCCCGCGCGCTGATGGAAACCTCGCCCCCGGGCCGTCGGGCGAGCGAGTTCGACCGCTACGCAGGCGACTACGAGGGCGAGTTGGCGCGCGGGCTGCGGCTCTCGGGCGAGGACAGCTCGTACTTCGCCCGTGAGCGCGCCCGCTGGCTGCGCCGGCGATTGGACGAGATCGGGGCCGCGCCGAAGCGAGTGCTCGATTTCGGCTGCGGGGTCGGAGGAGCGATCCCCCACCTGCGCGACGAGCTCGGCGTCGAGCAGCTGCTCGGCGCCGACGTCTCGAGAGCTTCGCTGGCCGCCGCCGAGGCCGAGCACGGGAGCCGCTCGGTGCGCTTCGCGATCCCGGACCGGATCCCGCCCGCGGAGTTCGACCTCGCCCACCTGAACGGGGTCCTGCACCACATCGACCCGGGTGAGCGCCCGGCGACGCTGGCGAGCATCCGCGCGGCGCTGCGCCAGCGCGGCCTGCTCGCCCTGTGGGAGAACAACCCGTGGAACCCGGGCACGAGGCTGATCATGAGTCGAGTCGAGTTCGACCGCGACGCCGTCACCCTCTCCGCTCCGGTCGCGCGCCGGTTGCTGGCCGGAAACGGGTTCGAGGTCATCCGGACCGACTTCCTGTTCGTCTTTCCCCATGCCCTGGCAGCGCTGCGGCGGCTCGAGCCGATGCTCGCCAAGCTGCCGGTCGGGGGCCAGTACCTCGTCCTGGCCCGGGCAGGGCGCTGAGCTTGGACGCGCCGATCAGCGCTGCGCGCACGAGGCTCGGACGCCTGCGCCCGAACGAGCCCGCCGAGTGGCTGCTGCTGGCGATCGTCTGCGCCGGGGTCGTCCTTCGCGTCCTCGCGATGCTCGCCTGGTCGCCGGCGACGACGAACCTCGCCGACTCGTTCCCGTATGCCGAGTACGCCGCCCGCAACCCTCTCGACAACCCCCAGCACCCGGCCGGCTACTCGTCCCTGCTGGCCTTGGTCGGGGTGCTCTCGCACGAGGTCGTCGTCGCGGTCATCCTCCAGCACCTCGCCGGGATAGCCGCCGGTCTGCTCCTGTTCGCGGCGGTTCGACGCCTCACCGGCTCGCCCTGGCCGGCGCTCGCCCCGGCGGCCACCGTGATCCTGGGCGGCGACCAGATCTTCCTCGAGCACTCGATCATGTCCGAGGCCGCGTTCACGCTCGCGCTCGCGCTCGCCTGCTACGCGCTGGTCAGGTGCTACGCCCAGCCCCAACCCTGGCACCGCTGGCCGCTCGCAGCCGGGGTGCTGATCGCCGCCGCCGCGACGATCCGTTCACAGGGCCTGTTCCTGGCCCCGGTGGCGGTCATCGCCCTGCTCGTCTGGCGCCCGGCCTCCCGGCGCCCGAGCCTGATCGCCTCCGCGACGGTGGCCGCGAGCTTCGCCGCCCTGATGCTCGCCTACGCGAGCGCCAGCGCGCTCAGCAACGGTCGCTTCGAGATCTCGCCCGCGCAGGGCTGGCATCTGTACGCGCGCGCGGCCCCGTTCGCCGACTGCGCTCGCTTCGAGCCGCCGGGGGGCACCGAGGTGCTGTGCGAGTCGGTGCCGCCCGAACGGCGGCCGGGACTCGACTTCTACCTCTTCGACGAGCGTTCGCCGGCGCGGTCGAGCTTCGGCTTCATCGGCGAGCAGGACGGGACCCTGGGGAGCTTCGCGCGCGCGGCGCTGTTCGCGCAGCCGGGCGACTACCTGAGCGCCGTCTGGGATGACGTCCGCGGCTACTACCTGCCGAACAGCTACGAGTTCAGGGAGGGACAGGGAGCGAACCTCGACGGGCTCGTTGATTGGAGCGTCGCCACGGCCTCGCTGACCCCCGAGGAGGCGTTTCGGCGGGCGGCGAACGAGCAGGGGATGGAGCTCTTCTTCGAGCCCTTCTCGGTCGAGGTCAACGACGCTGTGGTCGAGGTCCTGGACACCGAGCAGCGGCTGGTCCGCTTCGGCGCTCTCGCCCTCTCGATCGCCACCCTGCTGGTCGGCCTCGGGCTCTTCTTCGGACCGCGGCGGCAGCGCTTCGGGGTCGCGGTGTTCGGCCTCGGCAGCCTGGCGATGCTGCTCGCGGCGAGCTTCAGCGTCTACTACAACGCGCGCTACACGGTGCCGATCGCCGGTCCGATGGTGGCCGCGGCAGCGATCGCCGTGTTCTCGCTCTGGGGCGCCGGCCGGGCCAGGGCTACGGCTCGATCAGACCCCGCCGGATCGCGTACCTGACCAGCTCGACGCGGTCGCGCATGCCGAGCTTCCGCATCGCGTTCGAACGATGATTCTCGACCGTCTTCTCCGACAGGTGCAGGATCTCGGCGATCTCCTTGTTCGTGTGGGCCTCGGCGACGAGCTTGACGACCTCCTGCTCTCGCGGGGTGAGCTCGTCGGTGCGCCCGGCGCTCTGGCCGAGCACGTCCTTGATCAGGGCCCGCTGGGCCTCGGGGGTGAGGAAGGGCTCGCCGCGCTCGACCGCCCGCACTGCCTCGAGCAGGTCGATGTCGGCCTGCGCCTTGAGCACGTAGCCCGAGGCGCCGGCCTTCAGCGCCTCGAACAGATAGCGCTCGTCGTCATACATCGAGAGGATCAGCACCGAGACGTCCGGGGCCTGCTCGCGAATCTCGCGAGTCGCCTGCAGCCCGGTCAGCTTCGGCATCTTGACGTCGAGGATCGCGAGGTCGGGTCGCTCGCGGATCGCCATGTCGCGAGCGGTGGCGCCGTCGGACGCCTCGGCGATCACCTCGATGTCGTCCTGCTGCTCGAGCAGCATTCGCAGTCCCGAGCGGACGATCCCGTGATCGTCGGCGATCAGTACCCGCACGTCGTCATGTCCCGTCGATCCGGTCATCGCTACCTCCTATCGGCACGCGGAGTCGAACACTTGTGCCGACCTGGGGACGGGACTCGACTTGCAGATCGCCGTTGACCAGCAACGCCCGCTCGCGCATCCCCGAGAGACCGAGCCCGCGCGAGGCCTGGTCGAAGGTGAAGCCGCGTCCGTCGTCGGCGATCGTCAGCTCGACCGAGCCGTTCTCGCGCGCCAGTCGCACCCAGACGTTGGCCGCTCCCGAGTGCCGGGTCGCGTTCGAGAGTGCCTCCTGGGCGACCCGGTAGGCGACCACCTGGACTTCGTGCGGGACCGAAGCGAGGTCGCCCGCAGCCTCGAATTCGGCCGCGATCCCGCTCTGCCGACGAAGCTCCTCGACATGGCTCGACAGCGCCGCCTTGAGGCCGAGATCGTCGAGCGCGGTCGGGCGCAGCTGGCGGGCGAGCGTGAGCAGCTCCTGCAGCGCCTGGTTGGCGAGTGCGCGGATCTCCGCCAGCTCGCCGGCGAGCTCGGGAGGCGCCTTCTTGCGAGCCGCCTCCAGCCTCAGCAGCAGGCCGGTCAACGACTGGTTGACCTCGTCGTGGAGGTCGCGGGCCACCCGGGCGCGCTCCTCCTCCTGGGCGACGAGCGCGGCGCTCGATGAGCGCCGGCGCTCGGCCTCGAGCCGTTCGAGCATCCGCATGAAGGCCTGGTGCAGGCGATCGACCTCCTCCGGGCCGCCCGGGCTGAGCGCGCTGTCGATATTGGCGCCCGGACGGGAGAGATCGGCCCGCTCCATCTGATCGACGAGCAGCTCGAGTGGGCGAAACCGCCGCTGCAGCAGGAAGACGTTGAACAGGATCGTGAACGCGATCGCGAACCCGAGCACGAGCCCCGCCTCGGGTGTCTCGCTCAGGTCGACGTCAGGGTTCGCCGCGACGGCGGCGGCGACCACCGCCGCGACGATCAGCAGCAGGTTGACCAACAGCACCTGCGTCATCAGGTCGCGACGTCTCATTCGCTCAAGGTATCGGTGCCGCAGGCCGTGATCAGTAATCCGGCATGGGGGGTCGAGCCCCTAGGCACGATAGGGGTCAGCCCCTATGAACCGAGCGGCTGAGATCGTCAGAATGTCCGAGTACAGGTTCAAGTCCGGCCGCCTGTTGCTGAGAGCCGGGCAGCAGAAGGAGATTGCCCCCGCAATGACGACGACGCGCAAGTCCACATTCGCCGCCACCCTGAGGACGACGATCCTGATGGCGACCCTCGGCGCCCTGCTGGTGGCGATCGGTTACGCGATCGGCGGCATCCAGATCGCCGGGGTCTTCCTCGGGATCTCGCTGCTGATCAACTTCGTCGCCTACTGGTTCAGCGACAAGATCGCCCTGCGAAGCGCCCGCGCCAAGCCGCTCTCCGAGCAGGAGGCCCCGGGCCTCTACCAGATGGTCCGCGAGCTGACCACGCGCGCCGACCTGCCGATGCCGACCCTGCACATGATCCCCAGCGAGCAGCCGAACGCCTTCGCCACCGGCCGCAACCCCAAGCACGCGGCGGTCGCGGTCACCGAGGGGATCACCAAGCTGCTCTCCGAGGATGAGCTGCGCGGGGTGATCTCGCACGAGCTCGCCCACATCAAGAACCGCGACATCCTCACCCAATCGGTGGCCGCGGCGATCGGATCGATGATCACCTACCTCGCCTACTTCTTCATGTGGTTCGGCGGCGATGACGAGTCCCCACTGAGCCTGGTGGCGAACCTGGCCCTGATCCTGCTGGCGCCGATCGCGGCGAGCCTGATCCAGCTCGCCGTCTCGCGCCAGCGCGAGTACGCCGCCGATGCCTCCGGGGCCGAGTACTGCGGCAACCCCGAGTCGCTCGCCTCGGCGCTGCTGCGGCTCGAGGAGGGCGCCAAGGCGATGCCGATGCAGGTCAACCAGGCGACCGAGCCGCTCTACATCGTGAAGCCGTTCTCGGCGCGCGGAATCGCGGGTCTGTTCTCGACCCACCCGCCGATCGAGGAGCGGGTCCGGCGGCTGCGCCAGATGCGCCCTGCGATCGCCTAGGACGCGCGCAGCGAGATCAGCTACTCGATCGTCGTCGTGACGTGGGAGTGCGCAGGCCACCTGCGCACCCTCGTCGCGTCGATGAACGAGCACCTCGGCGGCGAGCAGGAGCTGCTCGTCGTCGACAACGCCTCGACCGACTCCCCGGCGGGGGTGGCGGCGTCATGGAAGGGACCCCAGCGGTTCCTCGGCCTGAAGGACAACCTCGGCTTCGGTGCCGCCTCAAACCGCGGCGTCGAGGCGGCCTCCTCACCGGTCACCGTCCTGCTCAACCCCGACACCGAGCTGATCGACGACGGGCTCGACCTGCTCGCCAACGCCGCCGGCGCGCTCGGCGCGCTCGTCGGCCCCAGGGTGCTGAACCCGGATCGCACGCTCCAGCCTTCCGCGAGCGGGCCCGAGGTGGGCATCTGGCCGTGGGTGCGGGCGCTGGTGCCGGCGGCGATCCAGCCGCCGCCGCTGCGCGCGCGCACCGAGCCCTACCGGCTCGAGCGCCGGGTTCGCGTCGCGTGGCTGAACGGCGCCTGCATCGCCGCGCCGACCGAGGTCCTGCGCCGGCTGGGACCGTTCGACCCGGCGCTGCACATGTACGGCGAGGACGTCGACCTCGGCCTGCGTGCCGCCGCCGCCGGGATCGCCTCCTGGCTCGAGCCGCGCACCGGACCGGTGGTCCACCATGGTCAGGGCTCGTCGGCGCGCCTCTACGGGACCGCCGAGGGCTGGCGGCCGACCGGGACCCTGAACTGGCGCGCGGCGGTGCGCCGCGCCCACGGCGCGCGGCGCGAGTGGCTCGGCTGGCGGGCGCTGCGGCTCAACCTGCGCCTTCGTCTGATCGCGAAGACGCTCGCCGGCCGCGCCACCGATCGCGACCGCGCGGCGCTCGCCGGGGCAATCGCGGCCGATCCGGCCCCGGTCCTGCCGCCCGCGTCGGCGCCGGATCGCGGGCGCAGGCCCTGAGCGCGGGCGGCCGCGTTGCTACACTTTCTGAAGTAAAGACTTGATTTCCGATCGGGATTAGGAGATTTCGACGTGAGCGCGATCGACGAGCTCAAGCAGCGGGTCGAGATGCTGTCGCTCGAGGCGGCGCGCGAGCAGATCGGCGCCGGGGCGCAGCTGATCGACGTCCGCGAGCAGAACGAGTGGGATGACTCCCACCTCGGCGGGGCGATCCACGTCCCGCAGGGCGAGCTGGTGGAGAGGATCGACGAGCTCGCTCCCGACGCATCCGAGCGCCTGCTGCTCTACTGCCGGACCGATAACCGCTCGGCGCGGATGGCGGACGAGCTCGAGCGGCTCGGCTACGGAAACGTCGCCGTGATCGAGGGTGGGATCACAGCCTGGGAGCAGGCCGGACTCGCGACGGAGAGCGAGTCGGGGCTGACCGCCGAGCAGCGGATGCGCTACTCGCGCCACACGCTGTTGCCCGAGGTCGGTGTCGACGGTCAGCTCAGGCTGCTGGACGCCAAGGTGCTGCTGCTCGGTGCCGGCGGCCTCGGCGCGCCGGCGGCCCTCTACCTCGCCGCCGCCGGAATCGGCACGCTGGGGATCGTCGATGACGACGTCGTCGACGCGTCGAACCTGCAGCGTCAGGTGATCCACAGCACCGAGCGGGTCGGGATCGCGAAGACCGCCTCCGCCCGAGTTGCGATCGAGGGCCTGAACCCCGACGTGCGCGTGGTCGAGCACGACACCCGCCTCGACGCCGGCAACATCATCGAGCTGCTCGAGCCCTACGACGTGATCGTCGACGGGGCCGACAACTTCCCCACCCGGTACCTGCTCAACGACGCCTCGGTGCGGCTGCGCAAGCCGGTCGTCTCCGCCTCGATCCTCGGCTTCGACGGCCAGATCTCGACCTTCATGCCCTACGAGGGCCCCTGCTACCGCTGCCTGTACCCGGTCCCGCCGCCACCCGAGCTGGCGCCGAGCTGCGGCGCCAACGGCGTTCTCGGCGTGATGGCCGGCGTGATGGGCATGCTGCAGGCCAACGAGGTGATCAAGCTGGCGGCCGGGATCGGCGAGCCGCTGATCGGCCGGCTGCTGCTCTACGAGTCGCTCGGCACCCGGTTCACCGAGCTGAAGGTGAAGCGCGACCCCGAGTGCCCGATCTGCGGCGATCACGCGCCCGAGATCGTGCCCGAGGAGATGGGCAGGTTCCCGGACTACGAGCTCTTCTGCGGCGCCCCCGCTCGCGAGCCTTCCCCGGCATAGCCGCCATGCCGACGGTGAAGATCCCACCGGTTCTGCGCGCCCGAACCGACGGGGAGCCCGAGATCGAGACCTCCGGCGCGACCGTCGGCGAGGTCCTGGCGGCGCTCGCCGAGAGCCATCCCGAGACCCGCGACCAGCTCTTCGCCGACGACGGGGCGCTGAACCGCTACGTCAACGTCTATCTCAACGACGAGGACGTCAGGGTGCTCGCCGGGCTCGAGACCCCGGTAGCGGATGCCGACACGGTCGTCATCCTGCCCGCGATGGCGGGCGGCTCGCTCGCCGTTCGCCGGCGCTGATTCAGTTTCCGCCGGTGAACTTGGTGAACGCGTCCCAAGACGGCTTCGGCGCCAGCGACTGGGTGAACAGGCCCGAGTCCGGACACCAGGTGCAGAGCCCGACCCCGGAGTCCGGGTTGTCGCGCCACGAGTACCAGTTCACGGTCTGTACGTGGAGCTTGCCCCGCTTGCGCTTGAAGTACTTGAACGCCTCCTTGAGCCGCTGCGCCTGACCGGACTTGCCGCGGTTGAGCGGGTGCTTCGGCCCGCCCGACGCCCAACCGAGCTCGGTGATCCAGAGCCCGGTTTGCTTGTCGCGGGCGTCCTTCATCTCGTCCCGGAACAGCTCGATCACGTCGATAACGGTCTTCATCTTCGGCGCGTAGGGATGGGCTGCGACGCCGTCGAACGACTTCTTCGCGCCCTTCACCTTGTACAGCTTCTCGAGGTAGTTCCAGGCCTCGATCGCGGGCTTGCGGCCCTGCAGAGGGGTCTGGAACATGCCGCCCAGGACTACCTTGGCGCCCGGGTCCTCGGCGGCGATCGCGTCATGCCCGGCCGCGAGCACCTTCGCGTACGCCTTCACGTTCGGCTTCGGCTTGTAGAAGGTGGGCGAGTTCTGCTCGTTGAGCAACTGCCAGTTGCGGATCGGCATCTGGGGAATCGTCGGGTTCTCGGCCCAGAACTCGCCGCCGGGACCGTAGCGGCGGACGGCCTCGCCGAGGAAGGCCGACCAGGCATCGAGCGCGGCGCGGCTCTTCGGCGCGTAGGGCGCGCAGGTCGCGTCGCCGCAGTTGAAGCCGTCGAGCCCGTTCGCGACCCAGGTCGGGGTGCTGTAGACGAAGGGAAGCGGCTGCACCCCGTGGCTCGCGGCGTTGGCGACGGTCGCGTCCGGGCCCGACCAGTTGTAGTCATCGGCGGCCGCCGTCCGGTCGACGCCCGCCCAGTAGAGCTCGAAGCGCAGGGTCCCGACCCTGCCCTCCTCCATGCGCTCGAAGTCGGCGTCCGTCAGCGACGCCTGCGGGACGATGCCGTAGAAGGTCTTCGGCACCGCGGCGCCTGCCGCTGCCGCCGCGGTCAGTGCCATGGCCGCGGTCGCGGCGATGGCCAAGCCGGCTCGTCTCCACCTGGCGATCACGAGCGCGCCAGGGTAGCGAACGCCCCTGCGAGCGAGACTGGCTGGTCGGTTCTTGGCCCTGCGGCCGAGTTGATGCGACATGCAGATCGTCCTACCTCCGTCTTGTCCTCTGCCTTTGCCCGAAGTACCCAAGAACACCGCGGCGAACCGAAAGCTGCGCCGCGCGAGCGACTTCGTCGCTCGCAGACCGCGGTCAGGGGTCAGAGCGAGCTTGTCTCGCCGTGCACTCGACCACCGCCGCTCTGGGCCTGGGCGGCCTCCCGATCGGCGACGTCACCGCGCCGCATCCGCCAGATCGCGAGCCCGGTGCAGACGGCCGCGACGACAGCGAGCACGATCAGCAGCACCGGCGCGCCGCCGTCGTCGGACGAGCTCGAGGTCAGGGCGGGTGTCGCGCCATCGGGCTTCGAGCTGCCGCCCGCGCGGTCGCGGTCGTTCGCGCCCGAGCCTTGGCCCTCGCCGTTGTTCCCGCCCTTGTCCTCACCCTTGCCGCCGCCGCCGCCGCTCTCGTCCCCCGAGTTGCCCCCGCCCTCGGTAACCGGCGCGGTCGCGCTCGGGTCGGAGCCGGAGTCGCTCGGAGCCGGGGTCACCGGCGGGGGGGCCGAGCCGGAGTCGTCGTCGCCGGAGCCCGAGGAGCCGCCGGCCGCGGCCCCCGGATCGTCGCTGTCAGGATCTGGGAGCTCCCCCGGCGTGTACTCGTCGGGTGCTGCCTGGGCCGCTGCGAATCCCGGCGCTATCGCCAGGCAGCCGGCGAACACGAGCAGTGAACAGCCGAGTACGACCACGGTCTTAGACTTCCTGCCTTGCCTCATCCCTCGTCGCCCTTCCTTCGTTGAACCCCGGGCCAGCGTAACAACTGCCGGCGCCGCCATCCGATGCACCTCCTAAGGCTAGAGCACGTGATCACGGCTGCGGTTGCGCTCGGGCTCGCCGGCCTCGCCCTCGCCGAGGGCGGGTTCGCGCCGACCGCCTACGCGGCGACCGCGGCGCTGGTCTGGGGGACCGTCGTGATCGGCCTCGCGACCGGCGCCTTGCCCCTCTCGGCCGTTCCGGGGTCGGCGACCGTGGCCGGGCTGATGATCGGCGGCTTCGCCGGGTTGACCGGGCTCTCGATCGCCTGGGCCGCCGACAACGGCATCGCCTTCGAGGACGTCGTCCGCGCCCTCGCCTACGTCGGTGTCTTCGTGCTCGTGGTGGTCGGCTCGCGCCCCGCCGGGGCCGGGGCGTGGCTCCGGGGCCTGGCGATCGGGCTGGTGATGGTGGCGGCGATCGCGCTCCTCGCCCGCTTCGAGCCGGGCGTGTTCGGCAACCCGGACGCGGAGTTGCGCGAGGTGTTGCCGGCGGCCGGCGGCCGGCTCACCTACCCGATCGGCTATTGGAACGGGCTCGCCGCGGCGATGGCCACCGCGGTCGTGCTGCTCGGCTGGATCGGCGCCGCCGGGTCGAGCCGTCTCGGCCGCGCGCTGGCTGTCGCGGCGCTGCCCGCGGTCGTCCTCGCGCTCTGGGCGACCGACTCGCGCGGCGGGATCGTCGCCGCCGGGCTCGGGTTCGCGGCCCTGGTCGCGTTCGGGCCCAAGCGCTTGGCGCTGATCCTCAACACGGCCCTCGGGGTCATCGCCGGCACCGTCCTCGCCCTGCTGGCAAGCGGCCGCGACGATCTGTTCGAGAACCCGGGCACCCGTGCGGCCGATTCGGAGGCCGGCGCGGTGCTGCTGCTCACCCTGGCCGCCGTCGCGCTGACCGGGCTCGTCCGCTATGCGCTCGACCGGCCTTTCGGCAATCTCGCTGAGGCCAGGACCTCGCCCCGGACGCGCCGGATCGCGCTCGCGGTCGTGGTCGCGGGTCTGCTGGCGGCGATCGTGGCGGCCGACCCGGTCGAGCGCTTCGAGACCTTCAAGGCGCCGCCGACCTCGGACGAGATCCGCCTCGGGCGAGACCGCTTCCTGAGCAGCGGAGGCAGTGGCCGTTACCAGTTCTGGGAGACCGCGATCGATGCATTCGCCGAGGCACCGCTCGGCGGCCAGGGCTCGGGCGGCTACGGTCCCTACTGGCTCGAGCATCGCGAGTACCAGCTGATCGCCACCCGCGCCCACTCGCTCGCCTTCGAGAGCCTCGCCGAGCTTGGCCTCGCCGGGTTCGCCCTCGTGGTCGGCTTCTTCGCAACCGCGGTCGTCACCGCCGTCAGGCGGCGCCGAGCCCCCCGCTGGGCGCCTGAGCTGGGCGTCGTCGTCGGCGTGCTCACGGTCGGTGTGCTCGCCGCGGCGGTCGACTGGACCTGGGATCTGCCTGCGGTCTTCGTGCTCGCCGTGGTCGCGGTGGCGCTGCTGGTCGGGCCGGCGACCCTGCCGAAGGCGAACGGCGATTCGCCCCGACCGCCCGCGGGCGAAGCCCGGAGCCGGCGCCGGTTCGCCGGCGGCGTCTCGGTCCTGCTCGTCGCCTGGATCGCGATCTGCGCCGCCGGCTTGCTGCTGCTCGCCGACCGGTCGCTCGAGTCGAGTCGCGACGCGGCGTCGCAAGGTGACCTCGAAGCGGCGATCGAGGCCGCGGCGGACGCCCGCGATCTCGAGCCGTGGTCGGCTGAGCCACGCACTCAGCTCGCGCTGCTCTACGAGCGTGCCGGTGAGGACGCGGCCGCGCTCGAGTCGATGCAGGAGGCGATCGAGCGGGCCCCACGGGACTTCGAGCTCTACCTGCTCCTCTCCCGCCTTCAGTTCACCGAGGGGGACCTCTCCGGGTCCCGCCGCAGCCTGCTCCGGGCGCGCGAGCTGAACCCACTCGACCCGTTCTTCGACGCGGACTACCCGAGCTCAGGCTGAGTCGACGACCGGCTCGAGCGGCAGCCGGGCCGCCAGCCAGCGATAGCGATCGCCGGAGGGGTCGAACGCGGGACCGACCTGCTCGAGCGCGCCGGGGAGGTGAAACCAGAGCCGGTAGTGGAGGTGGACGATGCCCGGGAGGTCGAGCTCTCGAGCGTCGGCGGGCAGCGCCTGGCGGTGACGAAGCGGGTAGTTGTACGCGGGCGAGAGAATCCTGACCCGGTCGCGAAGGTCGGCGGTCACCCCGGCCCAGCTCAGCTGGTCCATGAACTGCGGCCAGCGCTTCTGCACGATCCCGGCGTCGAAGAGGCGCCCCAGCGCGTCCTCCCAGGCGTTGAACAGCCCCGCGCTGCGCCGGACCCCGAGCAGGCCGCTGTTCCAGTAGGCGCGGATCCGCATCTGGCCGACCGCGGTCTCGACGAACGGCCGCTCGTCGACGTCGAGCTCGGCGTACATACGGCGCCAGAACGGCTCGTTCTTGCCCTTGCCGCGGGATCCCGCGATCCGCCGGTCGACCGGGCGCATTGCCGCCAGCCACTCTCCGCCGCCGAGCTCCGCGGGCTCGCCGAGAAAGACGGTGTCGGTGTCGGTGAAGACGAGGATCTCGTGCTCCAGCTCGCGCTCGGCCCAGGCCGAGACGGCGACCTTGTTGAAGGTGGGAAGCTCGGCGAAGCGCTCGACCAGCGGCTCGGCGACGATCGTCGCGCCGGCGGCCTCGAGGCGTTCGACGGTCGCCGGCTCGGGCTCGAACCCGGGGCGCGGGGCGAAGGCGTACACCGGCGAGTCGCTCCAGGCGCCGCCCCAGGCGCGCAGGCTTTCGACCAGCAGGACGGCTTCGCTCTCGAGCCTGCCGCGCTCGACACAGATCAAGAAGGCGGTTGGAGTGGCCAAAACGACCGGGAGGGTAGATGATCGGATCCGCCCGCCTGGCTGCCACGTCGATCCCGCGCCTGCCGCCGGCAGACGTCATCTTCGCATCGACCATCTAGGCTTTACAGATGGTCCAGGAAGGTCCTCCTTCCGCCGCGGTGGGTCAGGGCGGCGGCGATCGTGTTCGCAAACCTCGCTTCTGGCGTGACGCCCTGCGCCGCCGCCTGCTCGCGATCGCCGACCTGATCGCGGCAGTTGCGGCGAGCATCGTGATCGCGACCTCGACCGCGGAGGCCTTCTGGGCCCTCGTCCTGCTGCCGGCCTGGATCGTGCTCGCGAAGCTGATCGGTCTCTACGACCGCGACCACGCCGCGATCCGTCACCTGACCATCGACGAGCTGCCGGCGATCGCCGCCTGGGCGGGCGCCGGGACCGCGATGCTGGCGCTGCTGCTGCCGCAGACCCCCGCCGGAGCCGTTGATCCGGCGGCGGCGCTGGTCGGATGGCTGGTCGCCACCGCGGGGGCGCTGGTCGGCCGCGGCGCGGCCCGCTGGATCTGGCGGCGGACGACGCCGCGCGAGCTGACCACGGTGCTCGGCGCCGGCGACCTGGCCGAGATGATCCGCCGCAAGCTCGAGTTGTTCCCCGACATGCACCTGCGCTTGGTCGACTACGGAGCCCCGCGGTCGTTCGAGGAGATCGTCACCGAGGTCGACCGCGTGATCTTCGCCTCCGATGTGATGGAGCCCGGCGAGATCGGCGGATTGGTCGCCGAGTGCCGGGAGCGACAGGTCAAGTTGAGCGTCATCTCCCCCCTGCACGGACGCGCGGGCCCGGTGCGGCTGTCCCGCGTCGCCGACCTGCCGGTGCTCGAGTACGAGACCTGGGACCCGTCGCGCTCGACGGCGATGATCAAGCGTGGCTTCGACATCATCGTCTCGTCCGCGGGCCTGTTGGTGACGGCGCCGCTGTTGCCGATCATCGCGCTCTCGATCCGTCTCGACTCCAAGGGGCCGGTCTTCTTCTCGCAGGCGCGGGCCGGACTCGACGGCCGTCCCTTCGAGATGCGCAAGTTCCGGACCATGGTCGTCGACGCGGAGGACCGCCTCGGCGACGTGGTCCGGCTCGAGGATCTCCGCGAGCCGGTGTTCAAGCTCTCCGACGATCCGCGGGTGACCAGGGTCGGGCGGGTCCTGCGCCGGCTCAGTCTCGACGAGCTGCCCCAGCTCTGGAACGTCCTCCGCGGCGAGATGAGCATCGTCGGCCCGCGACCCGAGCAGATCGAGCTGGTCGAGCGCTACCGCCCGGAGCATCGGTTTCGACTCAGCGTCAAGCCGGGGATCACCGGGCCGATGCAGGTCTTCGGCCGCGGCGAGCTGACCTTCCACGAGCGGCTCGCGGTCGAGCTCGACTACATCGAGAACCTGTCCTTGTCGCGCGACCTGCGGATCATCGCCGAGACGCTCCCGGTCACCCTGCGCGGAACCGGCGCCTATTAGCGAGCGCTCGGGCGCGCGGCTGACCGTGGAGGTGCGATCGACGACGGTCATCGTCCCGACCGTGCTCGGCGGCGAACGGCTCGGGCGCATGCTCGGTTCGCTCGCGGTCCAGAGCCTCGCGCACCAGACGATCGTGGTCGACAACGGCTCCCCCGCCGGAGCGGTTGCGTTGCCCGAGGAGCTGGACGGCGGTCAGGTGCTGCGGTTGGAGGAGAACCTCGGCTACACCCGCGCGATCAACATGGCCGCGCGGCTCGCCGACGGCGAGGTCGTCGTCCTGCTCAACGACGACTGCGTCGTCGAGCCCGACTTCGTCGAGCGGATCAGTGCCCGGATCGACCCGGCGGCCGGGATCGCGATGGCCGCCGGCGTGATGCGCGACTGGCGCCACCGGTCGCTGATCGACAGCGCCGGGATGGAGCTCGATCGCACCCTGCTGGTGATCGACTACCTCAACGGGGCGCCGTTGACGATCCTCGAGGCCCCGGTCGATGACCCGGTCGGTCCCTCGGGCGCCGCCGCCGCCTTCGATCGCGAGACGTTCGTCTCGGCCGGCGGGTTCGACGAGCGGCTCTTCGCCTACTACGAGGACGTCGATCTCGTCCTCCGGCTGCGGCGAGAGGGGATCCGCTGCGCGCTGGCGCACGACGCGATCGGCGATCACGAGCATTCGGCGACGCTCGGCTCGGGCTCGGCGCGCAAGAACTACCTGATGGGCTTCGGACGCGGATACGTGCTGCGGAAGTGGAACGTCCTCACCCCCCGCCGGGTCGGGGCGGTGCTGGCGCGCGACGGTGTGCTCTGCGTCGGTCAGGGAATCGTCGACCGAAACCTCTCCGGGCTTCGGGGTCGGGTGCGCGGGTACCGCAGCGCCGAGCCCGCCGAGCCCTACCCGCTGGGGCTGCCGCCGGTGCGATCGGATCGTGCGACCGCGACGCTCGCCCGCCGCGCCCGGCGCCGGGTCCTGCTGCGCACGCCGGCGCCCGCCCGGACCGATGCGCTCGACACGCTCGCCGTCTTCCATCTCGCCGAGACGAGCGGGCCATCGCGCTCGTTGGAGGCCGAGATGCACTGGCTCGGCGACGCCGGGCGGCTGACCGCGATCGTGCCCGGACCGGGATCGGCCGCGCGCGAGCTCGCCGGCGCCGACGAGCTGGTGGCGCGCGATTACGCCGCCCTGATGATGCCCTCCGGAGGACCTTCAGGCATCCTCGCGGCGGCCCGCGGGCTCGCCGCCGCCGTGCGGATGTTCCGGCGCGAGATCCGCGATCGCCGCCCGCGACTCGTGATCCAGGTGACGACGATGCTGCCGGCCGTCGCGCTCGCGGCCAGGCTCGAGCGGGTTCCGCTGCTCGTCTACTGCGGAGAGCTGCTCAGCCGCGGCGGTGTGCGCGGGCTCGCCGCCCGCGCCCTGCTCGCGCTGACCGGCCGCGCGGCGGGCGGCGTCATCGCGTGCTCTGAGGCCGTCGGCGCCCAGTTCGCGCCCGCCGCGGACCGGGTCGAGATCGTCTACCCGCCGATCGGCGATCAGTCGGGCGGAGACGGGAGCCGGCTTCGAGGGCGCCTCGGGATCCCCGCCGACGCCCCCTTGGTGGCCGCGGTCGGCGCGCTGACGGAGGGCCGCGGCCAGGATCTGCTCGTCGCCGCGATGCCGACCATCGGTGCCCGGCATCCCGGCGCCCGCCTGCTCGTCGTCGGCGAGGCATTCGCCAGGCCGCAGGACCTCGCGTTTCAGGATCGCTTGAGCTCCCAGATCGTCGCCCTCGGGCTCACCGACGCCGTGCTCATGGCCGGCAGGGTGGAGGAGATCGCCGACGTCTACGTGGCTGCGGACGTGATCGTCAATCCGGTCCGCGCCAGCGAGTCGTTCGGCCGAGTGGCTTTCGAGGCGGCGACCGTGGGGACCCCGGCGGTCGTCACCCGAGTGGGCGCCAACGAGGAGCTGCTCGAGCACGAGACCAGCGCCCTGACCGTCGCCCCGGAGGACCCGGGCGCGATCGCGGAGGCGGTCGATCGCCTGCTCGCCGACCGCGATCTCGGCGCTGCCCTGGCGACCGGCGCCCGCAGGATCGTCGCCGAGCGGCTGCGGCCCGAGCGCAGCCTGGCCGGGTTTCGGCGGGCGGTCGAGGCGACCCTCGCCTGCGCTCAGTCGCCCCGGGTCTAGATCTCCTCCGCCACCCGCGGGGCGCCGCGGTTGAACGCCCAGACGCTGACCACGCAGATCGCGACGAACAGCACCGCCGGGATGATCACCAGCAGTTGGCGGCCTTCGGCGGCCTCGACCGCCCCGGGCGCCGTCGGGTCGATGATCCACTCACGCGCCTGCTCGAAGATCGGGCTCAGCGGGTTGCACATCACAACCTCGCGCAGGGGCGGGTCGGGGACGTCGATCGGATAGAGGACCGGGGTGGCGTAGAAGAGCAGGGTCGAGAGCACGGTCCAGATGATCGAGATGTCGCGAACCCGGACGAAGAGCACCGAGAGCAGCATCGAGACGGCGGTCGTCAGGACGACGATGGCGAGGATCAGCAGCGGGGTCAGGATCCAGGTCCAGACCGGGTCGACGCCGTAGACGATCAGGAAGATGAAGACGACGATCAGGCTGAGCGCGAGCTGGAGCGCGTTCGTGATCACCACCGCGAGCGGGATCACCAGCCGCGGGAACTGCATCTTGCGGACCACGTTCTCGCTTCGCACCACCGAGGTCACGGCGTTGCCGGTCGCGTCGGCGAAGAACGTGAACAACATGATGTTGAAGAGCAGCATCGCCGGGTAGTTCTTGACGTCGTCGCCGAAGCGGAAGACCTGGGTGAAGACCAGGAGCAGCACCCCGAAGAGCAGCAGCGGGCGCAGGAACGACCAGGCGAAACCGAGGGCGGTCCCGTGGTAGCCGAGCTTGAACTCGGTCACCGAGGTGAGCCAGAGCAGGTCGAAGAAGCGCCTCGCGCCGCCGCCCAGCGCCGAGGGGCCGGTAATCTCGCGCAGCTCGGCGGTTCCCGGCCGCCTCGCTCCGTCGGCAGTGCTCATCGCCGGTCCTCGACCTCGACCGAGGTCTCGTAGTCGAGCCGGACGAGGCCGCCGAACGGCTTCACCCCGTAGACGACGAAATCCGCGGCGTGCTTGCGAAACGCCATCATCTCCATCTGCCCTGCGAGCCGGCCGAGGGCGCAGTTGACGTAGTAGTGGCCCGAGGCGAGCGGGTTCGCGACCTCGGCCCGCAGGTGGACGCGCTGGCCCGGCTCGAGGGCGCGATCGGTGAGCGGCGTGTCGAGCCCCCACGGATCAGGCGAGAAGATCTGCAGTCCGTCCCCGTCGAGGATCTGAAAGCCGAACATCGGCCGCTCGATCCGCGTCTTCGCCTCGATCTCGATCTCGATCCGAATCGGCTGACGAGCCTCGATGCTGGTGACCGTTGCCCCGGACTCGTCGACGATCCGAACGTCGACGAACTCCGCCACGTCGCCCCCGCCTCGAAAGCGGACGTCCTCGGACTCCTTCTCGGCGCGCCGGTGCTCGAAGTTGAGCTCCAGGTAATGCCGCGCGACGTCGCCGGCGTCGCCGATCTCGAGGATCCGCCCCTCCTCGAGCAGGATCGCGCGATCGCAATGACCCTGGACCGTGTGCATGTCGTGGGTGACGAGGACGATCGTGCGGCCCTCGCGGTGCAGACGGCTGAACGCGTCGAAGGACTTCTGCTGGAAGGCCGCGTCGCCGACCGCCAGCACCTCGTCGATCAACAGCACGTCGGCTTCGACCTGGGTCATGAGGGCGAACCCGAGCCTGACCATCATCCCCGAGGAGTAGTTCTTCAGCTTCAGCTCCGAGAACTCCTCCAGCTCGGCGAACTCGATCACCTCGCTGAACCGCCATCGTGCCTCGCGCGGGGTCAGGCCCATCATCACGCCGTTGAGGACCACGTTGTCGCGGGCGCTGAGCTCGACGTTGAAGCCGACGCCGAGCTCGATAAAGGGGACCACCCTGCCGGCGATCCGGATCCGCCCGGAGTCGGCTCGATAGATGCTCGCGAGCAGCTTCAACAGGGTGCTCTTGCCCGAGCCGTTGCGGCCGACGATGCCGAAGAACTCGCCCTGCTCGACCGCGAAGCTGACCTCGTCGAGCGCCTGCAGGCGACGATAGGTCGCCCGCTCGAACGGCCGCACGGCCCGCTCCTTGAGCGTGTCGAGCTTCTTGGTCGGGATCATGTAGCTCTTCGAGAGCCGCTCGACGTCGATCGAGATCTCGCGCGGCGGCGTCTCGGGGACCGAGAGGCCGGGACCGGGCACGGTGGGTGTGGTCTGCGGGCTCGCCATTTGGTGGGCTCGGGCCGGTGAGGTTACCCCTGCCCGCCGTTCCGATATCGACGCACGGCGCGGCGCATCCGGCGCGCGCGGCCAACCGAGCGACGGATCGGCAGGGTGAGGCGGCCGAACCGGTGCTCGTAGAGGTGGACCAGCTGACGCTCGGTCTCGACGGCGGCTGCGTAGAGCTGCTGGGTGAGCAGCGGCAGGGCCGCCAGCAGCTCGCGAGGCGCGTCGGCGTAGGCATCGAGGATCGCGCCCCGGCGGCGCGATTGCTCGACGATCGTCATCGGCGCGAGCGCGTCGGGCGGTCCGACGATCAGCGGCTCGGGCAGGACCTCGATCCGCATCCCCGCGATCGCCGCCCGGCTGAGCAGGTGATGGGCGCGATCGGCCCGCTCGACCTCCTCCGAGAGCCCGCCGAGCCGCTCGAGCGCATCGCTGCGGATCATGAACCCCGCGTCACCGAAGCAGCGACGCAGCAGGCCGGCGATCGGAGGGCCGCCGACCGGCACCCGAGTCACCGGCTTGCGCCGGCCGTCGCCGGTCACCGCGACCGCGATCACCTCCGCGTTGCAGACAGCCGCCGCGCGCTCGAGCGTCTCGATCGCTCCCAGCGTCAGCCCCGAGCCCGGTGAGATGAACAGATACGCGTCCGCGTCGGCGCGATCGGGATCGGGACCGTGGCCCAGCTCCGCGACCTCGATCGAGACCGGCGCCGACTCGGCGCCGCCGGCGGGCGCCGTCGCGCGAACTGCGGCGTGCCAGTGCACGTGCGCGTCGCGACAGGCGTCCGAGGCGACCGCGGGGCGCGGGGCCTCGAGGGTCCGCGCGCGCAGCGCCGCCGCGAGCCGGCTCGCGAGTGCGGCGGTCCCGCGTGACGAGGACGGACGGCCGGCCTCGGGATCGAAGGTCGCCCACTCGAGGTCGCGTGGGTCGATCAACTCGGCGGTGCCGCCGACCCGGGAGGCGAGGAACGGGATCCCGAGCGCGAGCGCCTCGTAGACCGTGTTCGGGGAGTTGTCCGCCAGCGAGGGGATCACCGTCAGCCTGCGGCCGGGCGAGCGCAGGTAGGCGAGCGCCTCCGGCTGTCCGAGCTCGTCGATGATCTCGACCGGCCACGGCCACTCGACCTCGCGCTTGCGCAGGTAGTCCGCGGCATCGGCGCCGTCGATCCAGGCTCGCTTGCCGAGAAAGGTCACGGTCGCCCTGCTCTCGGGGTGCTCGGAGGCGAGCTGGTCGAGGGCGTCGCAGAAGACCCGCAGGCCCTTGCGCGGCTCGAGCCGGCCGAAAAAGACGAGCTCGGTCGCCGTGCCGTCGGGTTTCTCCGCCTCGGCGGCGCCTTCTCCGGCGGGCTCGGCGGCGAGCGAGCGCGCGTACTGCTGCACGAAGTGGCGCTCGGGGAGCTTCCAGCCCCGCGCCCGCATCCAGTCGAGCATGTAGGCGCTGGGGCTGATCAGCACGTCGCACATCTCCACGCAGCGCCGCTCGATGAAATCGTCGGCGAAGTCGTCGATCGCCTGAAAGACGGTGCCGTTTGCCTCCAGCACCCAGCTCGTCGAGCTGTGTGCGCCGACCGCGATCGTCGTGTTCTCGAACGCGATTCCAAGCCGGCGGGCGCAGAGCGAGTAGTAGCCGTGTCCGAGGACCTCGGGGAAGTGGATCACGTCGAACGGCCGCTCCTGCTCGAGCTCGCGCAGGCGGCGATAGGCCTGATAGGAGCGGACCGCGTGGCGATGGCCGGTCTCGATCGATTTCGGCGTCGCCTGCGGGAGCCGTTGCAGGTCGATCCCGCGCTCGCGGTAATGCCGGACCCAGTGGCTGAACGGATCCGTGGTGGTCTCCTCCCAGCCGGTGAACAGCAGCGTCACCTCCTGCTCGGCGTCGGCCAACGCCTCGGCCAGCGATGTGTAGGCGGTGCCGATCCCACCGGTCCGGGTCGGGCCGACGAACTCGTAGCTGGCGATGCAGACGCGTGGCTTGGGCTCCTCGGCCGGCGGCAGGCTCGCGTCCGGGTCGAAGCCGAGCCCGAGCGGGCCCGGCGCGAGTGCTGCGCGCACGTCACCGGGCCGATTTCGCGACACGGCGCAGGTCAGCCCCGCCCGGCGCCCCAGCGATCCGCGCGCATCGGTGATCCCGATCCAGACCGTCTCCAGCCCGGCGCGAGCGAGCAGGGCGAGCAGCTCGTCGGCATTCCAGCGTGGCGGAACGCCGTCCGCGTCCGGGGACAGGAGCTCGCGATCGGCGGTCGAGACCAGCGCCGCCGGGGCCTCCTCGAGCAGTTCGCGCAGCCCCGCCAGGGCCGGGCCGGGATCCTCGAGATGCTCGAGCAGTGAGTCACAGACCACCAGTGAGCTCGCGGCGCTTTCCTGAACCCGGTCGGGCAGCGCCGAGGTGGGGTCCCAGGCCTGCGCCTCGACCGCGGGCGCGATCGCGCGCAGCGACTCGAGCTCGGACTCGAGATCGAGCGCCAGGACCGGAACTCGGCCGGCGAGCTCGGCGAGCCGCTCGGGGGCTCGGCATCCGAGCGAGACGACCCGCTCGGCGCCGAGCCGGAGGACGAGATCGACGGTCAGCCGGGCGAGATCGGACACCAGCCAGGCCCCTTAGCCCGAGCTGCGGTTGGCGATCACGCGATAGGCGGAGGCGATCGAATGCACGTGCTCGCTCGAAGTCCGGCACTTGTAGCGCAGGGCGGGGAAGAGCAGCAGCTTCAGCGCCCGCGCGGCGAGGTCCCGGCGCGGTCCCAGCCACTCGCGGGCGATCCAGGCGAGCGTGACGTAGACCGAGTGCACGCCGCCGGAGTCGCGGACCTCGAAGCCGTGGCGCTCGACCTCGCGGCGAAGACCGTCGATCGTGTAGCGCTGGTAGTCGGTCGGGTCGAGGTGCTCGGGCTGCATGAACGGCACGCAGAGGTAGAGCACGCCGCCCGGCCTGCAGACCCGGCTGAACTCCGCCAGCACCTCCTCGGGGTTCTCGACGTGCTCGAGCACGGCGTTGCAGATGATCGCGTCGAAGAACCCGTCCTCGACCGGGATCTGGTGCAGGGGCGCTGCGTAGTCGATGTGCGGGGCCGCCTTGATGTCCTGGTTGAAGAGCTCGCCCTCGATCAGATCGGCGATGTCGCGGCTGCCGGCGCCCGCGTTCAGAACCCGCCCGGCGAACAGATCGCGGTACGGGAGCAGCTCGTTTTCGAGCCGCGGAAAGATGTCCTCCATTGCGAGACCCCTGCTCAAACGCATTTCGCGGCATACTAGGGGTGGTATCGGAATGCCGGTCGGGATGGAATCCCGAACCGGGGAAGGGGTGGTGCGTCGATGATCGCTTTTGGGTCCGCGGTCACATCGCAGGAAAAGTACGAGCGTGTGGCGCTTCCGGGTTGCAGGATTGCGGCGGAGCCGGACTCGGTCGTGGTCGCGATGCCGAACCAGGGCAGCACGCTGTCGCAGGGCTACAACCGGATCCTCGACCAGCTAGCGGATCGCGACGACCTCGAGGCGGTGGTCCTGCTCCATCAGGACCTCGAGATCCGCAATCCGGACTTCGCCGCGGTCGTCCGCAAGTGCTTGGCGGATCCGGAGGTGGCGATCATCGGCGCCGCCGGCGCCCCGCGGGTCCACGGGCTCGACTGGTGGGAACCGGGCCCGGTGATCGGGGACTTCGAGTGGGCCTACGAGGGCAATGGTGGCGGCACCGTGGTCAAGGACAACTGGACCAACTTCATCGAGGTCACCGGTGTCCATCCGGTCGCCGCCGTGGACGGGATGATCATCGTGCTCTCCGCTTGGGCGGTGCGCAACCTGCGCTTCGACGAGCAGATCGACCCGTCCGCGCACGGCTACGACATCGACATCTGCTTTCAGGCCGCCGAGGCGGGGAAGTCGATCGTCGTCGCGGGCCTCGGGGTCACCCACCACCACGAGCTCGAGGTGATGATGACCTACGAGGACTGGATCGAGGCCCACATCCGGATCGCCGAGAAGTGGGAGGGCCGGCTGGCCGCGGCCGGCCGCAACGGCGACTGGAAACAGCGCGCCCGCCGCGCCGAGGCCGAGGCCGGGGCGGTGAAGATCGACCGCGACTCGCTCAGCATGCTGCGCAACGAGTCCGACCGTAAGGCGGCGCTGTTCTGGGAGCGGATCGTGACGCTCGAGCGCCGCCAGCGGGTGCTGAAGCGTCTCGCCGGTCCGCTCAAGGGCCCGCTGGTCGCCGCGCGGCGGAGTCGCGACCGGTTCGCCGGCCGCTCGATCTGAGCTCGCTCAGCTCCCGTTGAGCGCTCGCCGCAGGCGCTCGCGGGAGACCGGTGACCAGCCACCGCGGGCCTTCAGGTCGGAGAGCTTCTCCGCGATCGCCATCGCCCGCGAGTCGAGCATCGGGCGCAGCTCGTGCTCGAGCGTGTACACCCGGCTCGCCTTGTCGCCGAGGTGGATCCGCTCGATCAGCTGCACGACGCGGTTGCCCTCGAGGCGCTCGAGCACCGGGTGGTTGTGGAGTGGCTCGACCAGACGGGCGACGCCCGGTGCCCAATCCGCCTCGGTTGGCCACAGCACCGCGAAGCCGAAGAAGGCAGGCACGCGCGCGAAGCTGAGCTCGTCGCGGGTCTCGATGAAGTCCTCGATCGCGGTCAGGACCCCGTTCGCCGGCCCGCCCTCGTGGGCGGCGACGCAGTCGTAGCGCAGCCCGACGCCGGGCTCGGCCGGCCCGGCCCAGGGGACGAGGTAGACGTCATGGGCGAGCGGCTGGCGATGCTCGGCCGGGATCCGTTCGGGCACGTAGTAGGAGTCCCGGCGCCCGTGCGGCCAGCAGACGTCGTGGAAGAGGACGAGCGGGAAGCCGGCGGGCTCGCACACCTTCTCGATCGCCTCCAGCTCCTGTGTGACCGTGTAGTAGTTGTGGTCGCCGTCGACGACGTAGGCATCGAGGGCAGGCAGGGAGGGGATCGCGTCCGCGCTCAGCTCCTCGATCAGCTCCAGCCGCGGGCTGTTCCGGTCGAGCTCGTAGAGCTCGGGCATCGGCCGCGGGTCGACCGCGATCACCCGCGCCCGATCGCCGGCCCAGGCGAGCAGCTCGCGGGTGAAGGCCCCGTACTCCGAGCCGATCTCGACCACCGATTTCGCTCCGGCCGCCTCCAGGCAGCCGAAGACGAGCTCGCGGTTGTTCGCCAGCGAGTAGCCCGAGCGATCACGGTCGTGAGGGTCGCCCGGGTCGCCGTCGGTGGCGAAGTCGCTCTCGCGCGGCAAGGTCATGGCCGCGCAGCCTAGATGTATCTAGATTCCGGCGCATGATCGCTTTCGCCTGCGCGGTGACCAACACCGAGACCTACGAGCGCTGCGCGGAGCCCGGCCTGCGCCGGGCGGCCGAGCCCGACAGCGAGATCCTCACCGCCGGCAGCGTCGGCTCGCTGGCGCTCAACTACAACATGCTGCTCGAGCGCGCCGCCGCGCGCGAGGACCTCGAGGCCCTGGTCCTCGTCCACCAGGATGCGGAGATCGTCAGCCCGGACTTCTGCGACCGGCTCCGAGAGGCGCTGGCGGACCCGGAGGTGGCGATCGTCGGCTGCGTTGGCGCGGTCGGCGTGCGCAGCATCGCCTGGTGGGAGGGCGCGGTCACCTGGGCATCGTTCACGCACCGCTACGAGGAGCACGGGGGCGGCGAGTTCCCCGGCCTGAGCTGGGTCGGGGAGGGCAGGGGACCGACCCACGCGGCCACCGGCGAGGTCGACTCGATCGACGGCTTCGTGATGGCGCTTTCGCCCTGGGCGATGCGCGAGCTGCGCTTCGACGAGTCACTCGGCCCGATCCACGGCTACGACTTCGACATCTGCTGCCAGGCGCGCGTCGCGGGCCGCAAGGTCGTGACCGCCGACCTGCAGGTCGTGCACCATCACTCGCTCGGCCTGGTCGGCGACATCGAGGCCTGGATCGACGCCTACGTACAGACGGCCGCGAAATGGGAGGGGAAGCTGCCCGGTGTCGGCGCCGCGCCCGGTGACTGGGAGCAGCGGGCACGCCGAGCCGAGGCCGAGGCGGCGGCCGCGCGGATCCAGACCGGCGAGGGCAGGTTGCTGATCGACGCCCAGATCCGCCGCATCGAAACCCTCGAGCGCGAGCTCGACAGCGTCAGGCGCAGCCCGAGCTGGCGGCTGACCGCACCGCTGCGAGCGCTGCGCCACCGCCGGCCGAACGTCGCCGGCTGAGCCCGCTCGCGAAATCGCTCAGCGCTCGAGCACCAGGCCGAGGAAGCGCTTGGTCCGCTCCTGCTGGGGGTTGCCGAGCACCTCCGTCGGCGCCCCCTCCTCGAGCACCACACCCTCGTCCATGAACACGACCCGGCTTGCGACGTCGCGCGCGAAGCCCATCTCGTGGGTGACGACGATCATCGTCATCCCCTCCTCGGCGAGCTCGCGCATCACGTCGAGCACCCCCTTGATCAGCTCCGGGTCGAGCGCGCTCGTTACCTCGTCGAACAGCATCACGCCCGGATCCATCGCCAGCGCGCGCGCGATCGCTACCCGCTGTTGTTGACCGCCCGAGAGGCGGTCGGGGTACTCGCCCGCCTTCTCGGCCAGCCCGACCCGGGCGAGCAGCATCTCGCCCTTCTCGGCCGCCTCCTTGCTCGAGCGGTCGAGGACCTTCTCCTGGGCGATGCAGACGTTCTCGAGCGCGGTCTTGTGCGGGAAGAGGTTGAAGTGCTGGAACACCATCCCGACCCGGCGGCGCACGAAGTCGACCCCCTCGGTCGCGGTGTCGCCCGTGATCTCCTTGCCCTCGAGCAGGATCCGGCCCTGCTCGGGTGGCTCGAGCAGGTTGATGCAGCGCAGCAGGGTCGACTTGCCCGATCCGCTCGGCCCGATCACGCAGACCACCTCGCCGCGCTCGATCGTGACATCGACGCCGCGCAGCACCTCGAGCTCGCCGAAGCGCTTGCAGACGTTCTCGAGCTTGATCATCGGCGCGCCCTCGGACGTCGGGAGGCCGGTCGCGTTCTCGCCGGGAGTCATCGCTACGCCCCCGCCATTCCGGTCGGCGCAGGTCCGGCGGGCTCCGTCGGCGCGCCCTCGGTCGGCTTCCCTCTCTGGGTCTTGGCCTGGTCGCGCGCGATCAGCCAATCGATGATCCGAGCGAGCGGGATCGTCACCGCGAGGAAGAACAGGGCGCCGAGCACCAGCCCGGAGCCGTTGAACTCGGCGCTCTGGATGTCGAACCCTGCCTGAACCACCTCGAGCGCGCCGATCACGCTGACCAGCGAGGTGTCCTTCATCAGCGCGATGAAGTCGTTGAGCAGCGGCGGGATCACCTTGCGCACGGCCTGCGGGACGATGATGAACCTCATTGCCTGTCCGTGGCTCATCCCGAGCGAGCGCGCGGCCTCGGTCTGCCCTCCCGGCACAGCCTCGATCCCGGCGCGGTAGACCTCGGCCATGTAGGCACCGTAGGTCAGGGTCAGGGAGATGACGCCGTACCAGAACCACGATTCCTGGCCGAACCACTCCGGGATCCCGATCGAGCGCGGGATCACGTCCTCCGCCTGCGCCGCCGAGAGGAATCCGGAGACGAGGAAGAGGACGAGCAGCAGCGGCACCCCGCGAAAGACGTCGATGTAGCCGATCGCCAACCAGCGGATCGGGGCGGTCGCCCTGCCGGGGAGCTGGCGCACCACCGAGAGCACCAGGCCCCAGACAAGCGAGAGGATGCCGGAGATCACCGAGAGCTTCAGGGTGACGAAGAACCCGTCGAGCACGGCATCGAAGTTGTCGCCCATGAGGCTGAAGTCGAAGTAGTACTCGCGGATGAAGTCCATCGCTCTCCCTCGCTCGCTTTGAGGCCCAGCCTATCCCTCCGAACGCGAAAAGGACGCCTTTCCGGGCGCCCCTCTCGGAACCTGGCCGTCGCCCTCGGTCGGGCGCCGCTCTCAGTCGTTGGTCAGCAGCTCGTTGCTGCCGAGCACCCCCTTCGGCGGCTTCGCGCCGGCGAAGTACTGCGCGTAGAGATCGTCGAGCGTGCCGTCCTCCTTGATCGTCGCCAGCACCTCGTTCATCGCCTCGCGCAGGCCGTCGTTCTCGGGGGCGACGGCGAACCCGTAGAGCTCGTTGGTCGGGATCTCCTCGACGATCTCGACCCCGCCCTGCTTCTCGACCGCGTCGACCGCCACCGGCTGGTCGATGATCACGGCGTCGACCTGTTCGGTGACCAGCGCCGAGATCGCGTTCGGGCCCTCGGGGAACCCACGTACCTCGGCGGCGTCGGTCTCCTCGTTGGCATAGGTCTCGCCGGTGGTCCCGTCCTGGGCGCCGACGATCAAGCCACCCAAATCGTCTGTCGAGGCGATGTCGGAGTCCTCGGGGACGAGCAGGGCCTGCTGGGCCTCGTAGTAGGGGTCGGTGAAGTCGACCGCGTTCTCGCGACCCTTGGTGATCGTCGAGGCGGCGGCGGCGGTGTCGAACTGGCCGTTCGCCGTGTCGCGGAAGATCGTCCCGAAGCCGGTGTCGGTGTACTCCGCGGTCAGCCCGAGCTGCTCGGCGATCGCGTTCATGACTTCGATGTCGTAGCCCGAGATGTTCGGCGGCTGGCCGATCTCGAACGGCGGGTACGGCGTGTCGGTGCCGACGCTGAGGGTGCCCTCGGTGATCAGGCCGAGGTCCTCGCCGCTGGCGGTGGTCTCGGTGTCGCCGCCGTCGTCATCGTCATCGCCACAGCCGACCGCCGCCAGGCCGGTGACGAACAGCGCGATCAGCCCGATCACCAGCCAGATCCGAGTTCCTCTCACGGGTACCCCTCTCTCGAAGTCAGACGTCGGCCTGAAACATACCCTGGTGGACTGGGAATCAGGGATCTCGCCAGCGCGCGACCGCAAATCCGCCCGCCCCGGGCTCGAACGGGAGCCGCAGCTCGCGGCGCCAGCGCTCCAGCGCCCAGCGCTCCCCGGGGCGAGTGGCGTCGTCGAGGACCACGGTCGCGCCGGGCGCCAACCTGTCGCCGAGCCGCGCCAGCGCCGGGTAGCGCGACCGCTCCTGCGTCGAGCCCGGGGACGCGGGGGGCCCGTCGACGAGCAGCAGGTCGACTCCGTGCTCGGGCAGCTCCCCGAGCGAACCGTTCGCGTACCACTCACAACCCGGCTCGCCGAGCGGATCGCGCTCCAGCGGTGCCTCGATCACCGTCGCCCAGCCGCGAAGTCCCTCGGCCTCGATCCGGGCGCGGGTCAGGCTGGCCCAGCCGCGATCGTGCTCGAGCGCGTGCGCCGTGCCCCGGCCGAGCTCGCGAAGCAGGCGGGCGATCGCCACCGTGCTGCGCCCGGACCCGCACTCGACGACCCGTTCGCGTCCGGCGGCGACTTCGCCGAGCAGCAGCGCCAGCGCCGGATCGCCGAGCGCCCAGTCGCTGGGCTGGAGCTCCGGGCCCGCGGACAGCGTGCGGGCGAGCAGCGCGCTCGTCAACGAGGCTCTCGCAGGCGCTCGCGGACCAGCGCGGCCTCGGCGGCGGCGGTCGGGGCCCTCATCAGCCGGTCCGGGCGCGCGGTCGAGTAGAAGCAGGCGATCGCCGGCAGCACGAGCGGGTCCTGCTCGGAGCAGAGACGGGCCAGCAGATCCCAGTCGGCCATCGCCGCCAGGTCCTCGTCGAAGCGCGCCTCGGCGAGCCCGGCACGATGGGCGATCGTCGAGATGTCGGCCGGGTTGCGCTCCGAGATCTGCCCGCGGTCGAACGGGGTCAGCGCCGCGATCGGCAGCGCCGGCTCGCCGTCGAGGCCGCGGTTGTAGTCGTCGATCACGATCGCCCCGTAGATCACCTCGATCGCCGGACGCTGCTCGAAAGCCCAGACGACCGACTTGAGCCAGCCCGGGTGCATCGCGTTGTCGTCGTCGAGATAGGCGACCAGCGCTCCCTCGGCCGCCTCGAGCCCGGCGTTGCGCGCGGCGCCGACCCCGCCGTGATCGACCCGCAGCGAGCGGACGCGACGATCGCGCTCGGCGGCCCTCTTCAGGACCGCGGCAGTGTCGTCCTCGCTGGCGTCGTCGACGATCAGCAGCTCCCAGCGGGGGTAGGTCTGCGCGAGCACGGTCTCGATCGCGCGGGGCAGCATCGCGGCGCGGTTGTAGGTCGGCAGAATCACCGAGACCAGCGGCTCAGTCGCCAGGGTCGCCTGCTCGATCCAGTCCATCACCGGACCGATCGCTGCCAGGCTCTCCAGCCGGCCGACCCGCTGGTCGTTGCCGGCGAAGTACGACTGCACGGCCTCCTCCAGCCGGCCGACCCGCTGCTCCAGGCGGCCGACGCGCTGCTCGCCATGGTCGAGCCGGGCCTCGAGCTCCTCGGTCCCGGCCAGCCTCCGGATCCGCGCGCTCAGTGCCGCTCGCGATCGGAGACGAATGCCATCTGCGGTTCGCCTCGGCATCTGCGCGCAGGATATCCGCCCCGGCTTCGGCTACTACACTTTCTAAAGCGATGCTTGATCCGACGCTCAATCGGCCCTGCGGGGGCCGGTACGGCAATCTGGTCGAGGCGGTCGGCAACACTCCCCTGGTCGAGCTTCCGCGGCTGACGCCGAAGCCGGGGGTGCGGATCTTCGCCAAGCTCGAGGGGCGCAATCCGACCGGCTCGGTCAAGGACCGGGTCGCGAAGTCGATGATCGAGGCCGCCGAGGCCGAGGGGGCGATCGCGCCCGGACAGACGATCCTCGAGCCGACCTCCGGCAACACCGGGATCTCGCTGGCGATGATCTGCAGTCGCAAGGGCTATCCGGTCAAGGTCGTGATGCCCGACAACGTGACCGAGGAGCGGACCCAGCTGCTGCGCATGTTCGGCGCCGAGATCGTCTACTCCGAGGGCGCCAAGGGATCGAACGGGGCAGTCGAGCTGGCGCTCGAGATGGCCGCCGCCGACGCTTCGTACTACATGCCCTACCAGTACGGCAACCCGGCCAATCCAGGCGCCCACTACAACGGCACTGCGGTCGAGATCCTCGACGAGCTCGACCGGGTGGCGGCATTCGTCGCCGGCCTCGGCACCGGTGGGACGCTGATGGGCGTCGGGCGGAGGCTGAAGGAGCGCGATCCCGAGACCAGGGTCGTCGCCGCCGAGCCGATGCAGGGGGAGCTGGTCCAGGGCCTGCGCTCGCTCGACGACGGATTCATCCCGCCGATCATCGATCTCTCGCTGCTCGACCGCAAGATCATGGTCTCGAACCGCGACGCGATCGTCTGGACCCAGCGCCTGCTCGCCGAGGAGGGGCTGTTCGCCGGCGTCTCGGCCGGCGCGATCGCCGCGATCTGCGTCCGTATCGCCGCCGAGCTCGACGAGGGCAACATCGTTTTCATCGTCCCCGACGACGGGTGGAAGTACCTCTCCTCGGGCGTATACACGACTCCCGTGGAGGAGCTCGAAGGCGTCGAGTCCACCGTCTGGTGGTAGGCGGCAAGCCGACCGTCGCGCTCGTTTCGCGCGAGGTCGCCCCGTTCGGCGGTGGGGGCATCGGTCGCTACGTGAGCGCGCTCGCGGCCCTGCTCGCGGACGAGTTCGAGGTCACGATCTTCACCACCAGCCGCCATCGTGCCGCCCACGACGCGGCGCGGCGCGATCAGCCCGCCTCGCTGCCGCCCGCCAAGCTCGTCTTCGTGCGCGAGCCGCGGCCCTGGGACGCGCGCGCCTCGTTCAGCCGCCTGCACGCCTGGAGCTCTCGCGTGTACGCGGCGCTGCTGGGCGAGTACGGGGACCGCGGCCCGGACCTGGTCGAGTTCGGCGACTTCCTCGGCGAGGGCTGCGTCACCGCGCAGGCGAAGCGGACCGGCTCACCCGCTCTGCGCCAGACGATGGTCTGCGTCCGGATCCACGGCAGCGCCGAGGTCTACGACGTCCTCGACGGCTTCTTGCCCGGCGACCGCGAGCGGTCGTTCACCCACGAGCTCGAGCGCTACCTGCTGCGTTACGCCGATTCGCTGCTCTGGGCGGGCGGTGACATTCTCGGCTCCTACGAGCGCTTCTATGGCGCGGACCGGCTCGCGCCGGCGCGGCTGGTGCGCCACCCTTTCGAATGGAGCGCAGCGACCGAGCCGGCGGCGGCGGCGACGGGCCCGCTGCGGCTGCTCTACCTCGGCCGGCTCGAACGCCGCAAGGGGGTGCGCGAGCTGGTCGACGCGCTGCTCGGGCTCGAGCGGACCGAGTGGCGGTTGACGATGGTCGGCGGCGATACGGAGACCGCCCCGCTCGGCGGCTCGATGCGCGAGTTGCTGACGCTGGAGATCGCCGGCGACGAGCGGATCGAGCTGGTCGAGGCGGTGCCTCGCGAGCAGGTGCCGATGCTGCTCGACGCTCACGACGCGCTCGTGGTCCCATCGCGGTGGGAATGCTGGCCGTACGTGGCCCTGGAGGCGATGGCCCGTGGACGACCGATCATTGCCACGCCGACCGGCGGCCTCTGCGAGCTGGTCGCCGACGGGGCGAGCGGGTGGCTGACGCGAGACGCGACGGTCGACGGCCTGGCCCCCGTGATCGAGCCCCTGGTCGAGCGACCGCAGCTCGCCCGTGACGAGCACGACCCTGATGCCGCGCGCGAGCTGTTCGGCTCGCTGACCGCCCCGGAGCCGATCCGTGACGCCTACCGCGAGATCTGTGAGATCGCGGCGCGCGCCGGCGCCGGCGCGCGCCCAACCGCCGCCGAGCCGCTGGTCTCGATCGTGATCCCCTACTTCGAGCTCGCCGAGCACGTCGGCGACGCGGTCGCCTCGGCGGCCGCGCAGACGCATCCGCGCTGCGAGCTGATCGTCGTCAACGATGGCTCCTTCCGGGCTGAGGACGAGATCCTGCTCGAGCTCGAGGCACGCTACGAGCTGACCCTGGTCGCGCAGCCGAACTCGGGCCTCGGGGCGGCACGCAACCTCGGGATCGAGCTCAGCCATGGCGAGTACGTGCTGCCGCTCGACGCCGACAACGTGCTCGAGCCCGAGTTCGTCGCTCGCTGCGTGTGGGCGCTCGAGTCCGACCCCGAGATCGCCTACGTGGGCTCATGGCTGCGCTACATCGACGAGCGCGGACAGCCGTGGAAGGGGACCGAGGAGGGACTCTCCCCGATCGGCAACTCGAGCCGGGCGGTCGACTCGCTCAACCTCGCCGGCGACGCCTGCGCGGTGTTCCGCAGCTCGATCTTTCGCTCCGGGCTCGCCTACAGCACCGACGTGGCCGGGTTCGAGGACTGGGCGCTGTATCGCGAGATGCGCCGGCGCGGAATGATCGGCCACGTGATCCCCGAGCGCCTGATTCGCTATCGGATGCGCGCCGACTCGATGATGCGCTCCCTCTCGTCCCCCCGAGAGGCCTGGATCCGCCAGGCGATCGAGGCCCACCTCGCCGAGACGGCTGTCCAGTGGACGGTCCCGCGATGAGCGAGGAGAGCCGGATCGAGGCATTGGAGCGCGAGAACCGCGCCCTGCGGCGCGCGAACGCGAAGCTGATGCGCGAGCGGCTCGGAAGCTCGAACACCGCGGCCGCGGCCCGGATCGCAGATCGCTCGTCCGCTCTCGGCGACGGTCGGCCCGGGCTCCGGCCCGGGCGCCGCTCGGGCGCTTGCGACTGGGGCTCCGCCGGCTGCTGCTCAGACTGCTCCGCTAGTTATAAGGTTTCCGCGGTGACGACCGGGTTGGAGCGTGGGGCGGTCGGCGGACGCACTGATGCGGGCGTTCGGTCCGCGACGCCCACCGCCGTTCTCGCCCGGGTCCGCGACGCCCGCCCGGCCACCCTTCTCTTCGTCGCCGCCGTCCTGCTCACAGCAGGACTCCTGCTCAACTGGATGTCAGATCTCACCTTCTGGCGCGACGAGTGGGCGTTCCTGCTTCACCGGCGGGGCGCCAGCCTCGATGTCGTCTTCGAGCCGTTCGTCGAGCAGCTCCTCGCGATCTCGCTCATCGTCGTCTACAAGGCTGCTAGTCACGGGCTTCGGCATGGATTCCCCGCGCCCGTTCCAGCTCGCCGCCGTGACCATGTTCTTGGCCAGCATCGTCGTCGTTTGGCTCTATCTCCGGCGCCGCGTCGGTGGGTGGCTAGCGCTCGCGGGGGTGCTCCCGGTCCTCGTGCTCGGCCCCGCCTGGGACGACCTGCTGTTCCCCTTCCAGATCAGCTTCTTCGGCTCGTGTCACCTGTGGCGTCGGCGCGCTCCTGGCGCTCGATCGCGAGGACCGCTTCGGTGATGTCCTGGCCACCGGCCTGCTCATGCTCTCGCTGCTGTTCTCCGATCTCGGGATCCCGTTCGTGGCCGGAGCGACCGTCGACATCGCGCTGACCAGGGAGCGCTTCCGGCGCGCCTGTACGTCGATCGCGCTGCCGACCGCCATGTTCGATGCCTCTGGTATCTCGATCTGGGGTCACGAGGCGCACGACGTTCATCTCCCTCGACAACTTCCTCACCGTGCCCGGCTACATGCTCGACGGCTTCTCGGCGAGCATGTCGGCGCTGCTCGGGTTCTCGACTCCGTCGCGATGAGCTCGAGGTCGCGCCGCTCGACTGGGGCCGTCCCTTGCTGGTCCTGGCGGTCGGCCTCGGCGCCTGGCGCGTCTACAGGCTCGGGGGCGTATCCCGGCGACTCTGGGCCGTGCTGGTGGTCGGGGCCGGGTTCTGGTTCCTGGCCGGTCTCAACTCGTCGCCGCTCGGCGCTCCGGACCGTGGGCCGCTACCAGTACATGGGAGCCGATCTTCATCCTCCTGATCGCGGCCGAGCTGCTGCGCGGCGTGCGTCCTACGAGTCGCCGGCTCATCGCCGTCGTCGCGCTGGGCGCGCTGCTGGCGGCGCTCGAGCAACTTCTACCGCTATCTCGACTCGGCCGCCGGCGGACTGGCCCAGATCGCCGAGCGCACGCGCGGGGGCCTGGCCGCGCTCGAGCTGATCCGCGACGAGGTCGATCCCGCGTTTACGCTCACCGAGGAGAACTCGGACGTCGACTACCTCGGCGAGCTCGATGCCGGGTCCTACTTCTTGGCCGTCGACGACTACGGCTCTCCCGCCTACACCCCTGCGGAGCTGGCGGGGTCCTCCGAGCGTGCCCGAATCGCCGCGGACAAGGTCTTCGCCGCGGGCCTCGAGATCGGCCCGATCCGCGAGGACGAACTGGGCGGGAGCCAGTGTGAGATCGTGCGAACCCGTGCTGGCCCTGCCGTCCTCACCCTGCCCGCGGGCGGGGTGACCATGCGCGCCGAGGGCGGGGACGCCGAGGTGCGCCTGCGCCGTTACGCGTCGCAGTCGTTCCCGGTCTCGGTCGGCTCGCTGCGCGATCGGCGGCCGGCGCTGCTCGAGATCCCGGCCGACCGCTCGACGACGCCGTGGCAAGTCGAGCTGAGCGGAGCCGGCACGGTGGCGGTATGCGAGCCCTAGCCTCGGATCCGGGCGCCGGCGCCGGCCCAGCCGTCGGCGTTGGCGGCGTGGATCTCCCGCAGGATCGCGTCGACGTTCGGGTGATCGCCCAGCCGGGGTAATCGGCGCGGAACTCGTCGAGGTCGCTGATCCACCAGCGATGGTCGCCGATCCTCGCCTCGTCGGAAAGCGTCCAGTCGAGCTCGCGGCCGGCGATCCGCTCGCAGGCGTCGATCGCCTCGAGCATCGAGCAGTTCGACTCGCGGCCGCCACCCATGTTGTAGACGGCCGCCGCCCGCGGGCGCGGTGGAAGGCCATGCAAGCGTCGCGCGAGGTCGACGGCGTGGATGTTGTCGCGCACCTGCTTGCCGCCGTAGCCGAACACGGTGTAGGGGGTCGCCGGTGACCGTGCACTTCATCAGGTAGGCGAGGAAGCCGTGCAGCATCGCCCCGGCGTGGCTGGGCCCGGTGATGCAGCCGCAGCGAAAGCAGACCGTCGGCATCCCGAAGTAGCGGCCGTACTCCTGCACCAGCAGGTCGGCGGCCGCCTTCGAGACGCCGAACAGCGAGTGCGTCGAGCGGTCGATCGACATCGAGGTGTCGATGCCGCCGTAGTAGGGGTGGTCCGTCGGGCAGCTCGAGCCGGGTCTCGCAGCTCGTCGAGCGGCAGCGGTTCGGCAGGTCGCCGTAGACCTTGTTGGTCGAGATGAAGACGAAGCTGGCGTCGGCGCGTGCGCGCGGGTCGGCCTCGAGCAAGTTGAGCGTCCCGAGCGCGTTGACCCCGAAGTCGGTCTGCGGCTCGCGCGCGGCCCAGTCGTGCGACGGCTGAGCGGCCGTGTGGATGATCAGCTCGATCGCCGACGCGTGCTCGGCGAAGATCCGCTCGATCCGAGTCGCGGTCGCGGACGTCCAGCTCGAGCGAGCGGAACTCCGGGACCGACTCGACCAGCCCCTGGGTGACCGCAGCGGTCGAGGCCTCGGCGCCGAAGAAGTTGCGCCCGCATGTCGTTCTCGATCCCGATCACGTCGTAGCCCGCCGCCACGGCGCGGCGCACCGACTCCGACCCGACCAGACCTCCCGATCCCGTGACGATCGCGATGCCCATCGGCCTCCCGGGCGCACAGGCTACCGGTGAGCGGAGTGGGCGGCGCCGCGACCGATGTACGCGCGCGGCGGATCGAGCCTGCCGTTCCCTGTTCGCGGCGCGTCGTCCGCCTCGGCGGTGCTGCTGCTGGTCCTCGTCTCGCAGCTCACTTTCTTGCTCGACGAATGGGCCCTCCTCCTGCATCGCCGCGGTCTGACGCTCGACGACCTTCTCAACCCCCACGACGAGCACATCGCGCTCGCGCCGGTGGTGATCTAGAAGGCGATCCAGGTCACGGTCGGGATGGACTCGGTGCCCGCCTACCACCTCGCAGCGGTGGCGGTGTTCCTCGCCGGCGCGGCGCTGCTCTTCGTCTACCTGCGGCGTCGGGTCGGTCCCTGGCTGGCGCTCGCGGGAGCGATCCCGTCCTCTTCCTCGGCACCTCGTGGGACGACCTGCTGGCGCCGTTTCAAATCGGCTACTTCGGCTCGATGGCCGCTGGGCTCGGGATGCTGTTGGCGCTCGATCGAGGCGATCGCGCCGGCGACCTGTTCGCTTGCGGGCTGCTGGCGCTCTCGCTCAGCTTCTCCTGCTCGGGCTCCCGTTCGCGGCTGGCGTCGCGGTCGAGGTGGCTTGCGCCCCGATCGCTGGCGCCGCGCATACGTCGTCGCTGTCCCGTTCGCGCTCTGGTGCCTCTGGTGGCTCGGCTGCGGCCGCGAGGCCGGGAACCAGTCTCACTTCGACAACCTCTCGGCCAGCCCCGCGTACGTGGTCGACGGCTTTGGCTCCAGCATCGCCTCGCGGCTCGGCCTCGACAGGCCGCGACCAGCCCGAGGTCACGTCGCTCAACTGGGGCCTGCCGTTGCTGCTCGTCGCGCTGTGCTCGCCGGGGTCCGCCTGCGACACCTGGGCCGGGTGCCGCGGTCGGTTTGGGTGACGTCGCGATCGCGGTGACCTTCTGGCTCCTGGCCGCGCTCAACACCGCATCTACCGCCCGCCGACCCCGAGCCGCTACCATGTTCATCGGCGTCGTCCTCCTGCTCCTGATCGCCGCGGAGCTGCTGCGCGGGGTTCGGCCCGGTCGCACGGCTCTGATCGTCGTCTTCGCCTGCTCGGGGCTCGCGACCCTCGGCAACCTGGCGGCGCTTCGCGACGCGTTCCGGAACCTCGAGGGGTATCCGGCCGTCGTTCGCGGCGGCACCGGCGGTCTCGAGATCGCGCGCGACCCGGTCGAGCCCGAGTTCCTGCTCACGGCCGAGAACTCGGACTTCGACTATTTCACCCTCGTCGACGCCGAGTCCTATCTCTCCGCCGTTGACGAGTTCGGCTCCCCCGCGTACTCGGTCGACGAACTCCCCTCCGCGCCCGAGTCGGCACGCGCGGCGGCCGACAAGGTGGTCGCGAGCGCCCTGGGGCTCGAGTTCGAGCCACTGAACGGCCCGCTGCCCGCTGCTTGCCTGAGCTCGTCCGCGGGCGGGCACGAGCCGCGCGTCCTCGAGCTGCCGACCGGTGGAGCGGCTTTCGCGCTCCCGCCCGGGGCCGAGGGGCGGCTGCGCCGCTACGCGTCGGAGTCGTTTCCGGTCGAGATCGGCGCGCTTCCCGAGGGCGAGTCATTGCTCGAGATCCCCACCGACCGCTCGTCGGAGCCGTGGGAGCTCGAGCTGACTGCAGCGGGGCCGGTGACAGTCTGTCCCCTGTGACCGCTATGAGCGCAACTCATGTCACCGAAACGAGCATCCGACGTGGCGTCGACCTGGCGACCCTGCTGCTCGCCGGCTGGGCGGCAACGTCTGGCGTCATCCTGGTCATCCTGGGGTCGCAGATCAGCTTTTCGCTCGATCACTGGGACGTGCTCCTTCACCGACCGGGATCCTCGCCGGAAGTTTTTCTTGAGCCTTACAACGAGCATCCGGTGATCGCGCCGATGGCTGTCTTCAAGCTGATTCAGCATACGTTCGGAATGGAGTCGCCAGCACCGTTCCAGCTTGCGTCGATCACCGTCTTTCTCGCAAGCGTGGTGCTCCTTTTCGTCTATCTGCGCGGCCGCGTCGGGGCCTGGCTGGCGCTCGCGGGAGTGTTCTGGTGCTCTTTCTTGGCGCGGCGTACGACGACCTGCTGCTCGCGTTCCAGATTGGGTTCTTCGGCTCGATGGCCTGCGGGCTCGGGGCGCTGCTGGCGCTCGACCGTGACGATCGGCGCGGCGACCTGCTGGGCTGCGTCCTGCTGGTCGCCTCGCTGTCGTTCTCGAGCCTCGGGCTCGCCTTCGTCGCAGGTGCCGCGATGCGGGTTGCGCTGAGGCACGGATCGGCGCCGCGCAGGGCATACGTCGCTCCCGTGCCGGCTGTTCTCTACGGCTTCTGGTGGCTCGGCTGGGGGCACGACAGCCGACGAGCACCTCAGCCTGGACGAACATCGGCGCGAGCGCGAGCTACGTGCTCGACGGGTTCGCCTCGAGCATCTCGTCGCTGCTCGGCCTCGCGGACCTCCGGACGGAGCCTCGCTCACCCCGCTCGACTGGGGGCGGGCCCTGCTGATTGCGGCTCTGGTTGTGGCGGGCTAAGGATTCGAGCGTCTGCCGCGATCCCGCAGGGCGTCTGGATCGCGCTCGTGTGGCGCTCGCCTTCTGGTTCCTGGCGGCGCCGAATGCCGTTCCCTGCGCGACGCCGACCTCCTCCCGCTATCAGTACGTCGGCGCCGTGCTTCTGCTGCTGATCGGCGCCGAGCTGTTGCGGGGCGTTCGGACGGCGCCGTGGGCGCGGCGTGATCGTCGTGCGTGCGGCGGCCGTGCTGGGAGGCTTGCTCGCTCCGGGACGGGTACCGATCCCAACGGGAGTTCGCGATCACTGTCGCGGAGGCGGCCTGGCGGCGCTGGAGATCGCGGCGGACACCGTCGCCCCCGATTTCATCCTAACCCAGCGAGAACTCGGGCTTCGACTCGGTCGGCATCCTCGACGCTGGGCTCCTACCTCGCCGCGGTCGACGCCTTCGGCTCCCCCGCCTACGACTCGTCCGAGCTGGCCGACGGCGCCGGAGCCGGCCCGGGTCGCGGCCGACAAGGTCCTCGCCGCGCGCTCCGGATCGCGCTGGCCGTCAGCGCGCTGTCCGGCCGACCTGCCGGGAGTCGTGCCTGACGTTCGCGCCGCTCGTCGACGGAGCGCGCCGAGGATCCTCTCGCTGCCGCGCCGGCGGCGCGCTCGCCCTGCCCGACGGCGCCGACGGGCCGCCTGCGCCGCTACGCCTCGGAGTAGTTCCCGGTCGAGCTCGGTCGCCTTGCCGGCCGGCTCCTCGCGGCTGGCGATCCCCTCCGACCGCTCGACGAGCCCTGGGAGCTCGAGCTGGTCGCCGAGGGGTCCGGTCAGCGTCTGCCGCCTGTAGTCGCCGCGGCTCAGGTGGTGCTCGAGGAAGACGTAGAGGACGATGAACAGGTAGCGGCTGCCCATCTCCTGCATCGCCAGCTTGCTCGCCCCGATGTGCGGTTGCGCCAGGAGATCGGGATCACCGCGAAGCTGTGGCCGCGGACGATCGCCTTCAGCGGCAGCTCCACGGTGAGGTTGAAGTGGTTGCGAGAGCAGCGGCTGGACGGTCTCGATCACCTCGCGGCGGTAGGCCTTGAAGGCGTTGGTGGTGTCGTTGTAGCCGTGGCGGAAGAGCACCCGGACGAACCAGTTCGCGAGCCGGTTGACGACCAGCTTCAACCGCGGGTAGTCGTGGACCTCGACGCCGGGGACGAAGCGCGAGCCGAACGCGCAGTCGTAGCCCTGCTCGAGCAGCGCGTGGTAGCGGACCAGGTCGGCCGGGTCGTCGGAGCCGTCGGCCATCATCACCGCGACCGCGTCGCCGCTCGAAGCGCTCGAGCCCGGACGCGCACGGTGAAGCCGAAGCCGCGCGGGTGGTGGGAGCGGAGGCAGCGGATCTGGGGGTGCTCGGCGGCGACCGCCTCGACCACGGCCGGCGGTGCCGTCGACGCTGGCGTCGTCGATGACCAGCACCTCGTGCTCGATCCCGGCCTCGCTCGAGCGCGCCGACGGTCGCTCGCAGCGTCGCGGCGATCGAGCCGGCCTCGTTGTGGGCGGGGATCACGACCGAGAGCTTCATCGCGCGAACCCGAGCGACGCCGCCGACCGCGTCCTCGTTGCTCCTCACCCACGCGTGGATGTCGGCGAGCACCTCGCGCGGCGCCCCGTCGCGGCCGCCAATCGGTGAGCTCGAACAGCCGCGAGCAGTCGGAGATGTATAGCGGAACGTCGCCCGGGCGGCGTCTCGGCCGGCGCTCGATCGGCACCTCGTTCCCGGTCAGCTCGCGGCAGATCGTCGGTCGTCTCGCGCAGCGAGAGGCTGCCCTCGCGCCCGCCGCCGACGTTGCCGACGAACCCGTCCCAGCGCTCCGGGTCGGCGAGCTGCTCGTCGATCAGCTCGACCAGGTCGTCGATGTGCAGCAGGTCGCGCACCTGCTTGCCCGACGCCGCCGTAGCCGATGTAGGCGAGCGGCCGCCCGAAGTGGTGGTGCAGCAGCCAGAACGTGAACACCCCCTGGTCGACGCGTGCCCATCTGCCACGGGCCCGGCGATCACGCCGCAGCGGTCGATCACGGTCGCGCAGCCCGAAGTTGGCCGCGTACTCGGCGATCAGCAGCTCGGCGGCGAGCTTGGTCGCCCCGTAGAGCGTCCGCGGGCCCGTCGAGCGGAAAGCGCTCGGAGATCCCGGCCGCCGAGGCGCCCGCGAGCTGCTGCTCGTCGGCGAGCTCGAAGCGGGTCTCGGCCTCGCTCGAGGCGCAGCGCCGAGAGCGCCCGGTACGGGATAGACGCGGCTGGTCGAGAGGAAGACGAACTGGGCCCGGTCGCGGCGCGCGAGCTCGAGGCAGTTGTAGGCGCCGACGAGGTTGGTCTCGAACGGATAGGCGGTATCGCCGGTCATCCCGACCAGCGCCGAGGGCTCGGCCGAGCACTCGACCAGCGCGTCGATCGGCTCGAGCGCCGAGCAGCGCGTCGCGGTCGCGCACGTCGGCGCGCACGAACTCGGACCCCGGCGGCCTCGAGCCGCGGCAGGTTGAGCTCCGAGCCGCGGCCGGTGGAGGTTGTCGAGCGCGATCAGCTCCCAGTCGGGATGGCGGTCGGCGAGCGCCACGCAGAGGTTGGCGCCGACGAACCCGGCCCCCCCGGTGACCAGCACGCGCCTCACGATCGGTGAGGATACGGGCGATGCCCGGCTCGGCGCGGTCGCCTGAACCGCGAACGGTCATCAGCGGCGCTAATCGTGCTACGGATTCCCGGTGCTGACGACCTCGCGCATCCCACCGGAGCGTTTCGGCAGCAGGCCCCTCGTCCGCACGCTCGAAGCGGCGCCTGCGCCTGGTGCGGTGCCGCCTTCGACGCCGACGGCATCTCCCTCGAGCGGGCGGCTCGGATGCCCCCGATGTGGTGCTCAGACCAGCATGGCCGCCGCCGAGCGACGTCGAGCTCAATCGAGCGTATGGCTCCTGGTACCGGCCCTCGATCCGGTCGATTCTCGGGATCTGGCGATCGCCTGCTCTCCTACCTGCGCGGCCGGCTCGCACGCGCCTGACGCGGATCGCTCCCGAAGGGGCAATCCTCGACGTCGGAGCCGGGGACGGGGCGCTACTCGATGCGCTCGCGCGCCGAGGGCAGGATGGCGGTCGGGCTCGAGCGGCATTCCAACCGGGAGGACGTCCGCGTCGATCGAGCTCGCCGAGCTCGACGAGCGCTGGGCGGCGATCGTCTTCTGGCACTCGCTCGAGCATCTGCGCGACGCTGGCAGCGCGGTCGAGCACGCCGCACGCCGCTCGGGCGACGGCGGCGTGATCGTCATCGCATCCCCAACATCGACAGCCTTCAGGCACGTCTTCGGCATCGTCGCTGGCGCTCGATCTACCCGCGACACCTGGTCACGTCCCCGCCCACGCGCTCGTCGCTCGCTCGACCTCTCGACTCCACGTCGAGAAGTCAGCTATCTACGGGAGGCCAGGTCGTGTTCTGTACACATCGTCCCGCAGCCGGGACGGCTCGATCTCTACGACGCCTCCGCAGTCCCGCCGCCCGCCGGGGCGCATCCGGCCGGCCGCCGGGTCGCCGCGATCGCCGGCCGCGATCATGGTGCCCCGCCGGCTCCTCGTCCGCGCTCATCGAGGTAGGCTTGCGGCGCGGCGGCAGCGTCTACGTCGAGGCCCGCCGTGCCTGACATCTACCGCCCGAAGACGTCGTCGTCATGCCGGCCTACAACGCGGCGCTGACGCTCGAGCCGATCGTGTCGGCGATCCCGCGCGGCCTCGTCGACGAGATCATCCTCGTCGACGACCGAGCTCGCGACGACACGCGTCGAGGTCGCGCGGCGGCTCGGCGAAGTCGATCCCGCTCGTCACCATCCCGCATCCGCACAACGTCGGGTACGGCGGCAACCAGAAGACCTGCTACATGGAGGCGCTCCGGCGCGGCGCCGACGTCGTCGTCATGGTCCATCCCGACGGCCAGTACGACCCCGACGTTCCTGCCCGAGATCGTGATCAGCCCATCTTCCGCGGCGAGGCCGACGTCGTGCTCGGCTCGCGCATGCTGCGCGCGGGCGGCGCGCGGGAGGGCGGGATGCCGCTGGTGGAAGCGCCTCGCGAACCGCTTCCTGACCGCGCTCGAGAACCGCGTCTTCCGGCCGCAGCTCTCCGAGTACTCACACCGGCTATCGCGCCTTCAGCCGGCGCTTCCTCGAGACCGTGCCGTTCCTGCGCAACAGCCGCGACTTCGTCTTCGACTCGGAGATGCTGGCGCAGGCGGTCGCGTTCGACTTCCGCATCGCGCGAGATCCCCGTCGACGACGAAGTACTTCGAGGAGGCGTCGTCGGTGAGCTTCAAGGCGAGCTCGATCTACGGCACGAAGACGCTCTGGGTCGCGGCTCGCCTGTTGCTGCATCGGGCCCGGGTCATCCGCTCGCGCAGTTCACCCTCTAAGGCGGCTGTCCCGATCGGCATCGACCCGTTGCTAGCCTCGGCTCGTGCGGGTGACGCCCGAACTGATCGACGAGTTGATCGCGCACGCGCGCGGCGAGGCGCCGAACGAGTGCTGCGGGATGATCGCCGGCGACGATGGGCGGCTGACCTCGTATTTCCCGGCGGCGAACGAGTTCGCCAGCCCGATGCGGTTTCAGATCGATTCCGGCGACCAGATCCGGATCACGAACGAGATCGAGCGCCGGGGCGAGGAGATCGGCGCGATCTTCCACTCACACCCGAACAGCGAGGCGCGCCCATCGCAGACCGACGTCAATCTCGCCCGCTGGTGGCCCGGGGTGCTCTGGGTGATCTGCTCGCTCGCCGAGGCGGATCCGGTCGTGCGCGCGTTCGAGATCGACGGCGCCGAGGTGCGAGAGGTCGATCTCGATGCCCGGTGAAGCCGTCGAGCCGCTCGCCTGCCCGACCTGCGCTCGCAAGTTCGGGCTCTCGGAGAGCTTCTGCCCTGCTTGCGCGATGCCGCTCGTCTACGTCGGTCGGGGCGACGAGGAGCCGATCACCGCGTCCCACGAGCGCGCCCGTAAGGTCGATCCCCGCTACACCGGCGGGGAGCTGGTAAAGGCCGCCTTCGCGCGCAATCAGGCCGAGGCCGAGCTGATCCAGGGGATGCTGCTCGAGGAGGGGATTCCGAGCGTCGAGCGTCGAGCGCGCGGCTTCGACGTCCCCGACTTCCTCGCCGCCGGGCCGCGCGAGATCCTCGTCCCGCGGCCCGCCTACGAGCCCGCCCGCGAGCTGCTCGCCGGCGGTGGCAACGGGGAGCTCGAGGCCCAACCGGCCCAACAGCGCCCCCTGCGACTGCTCGCCGGGCTGCTGGTCGCGCTGGCGATCGCCGCGTTGATCGTCTGGGCAGTCTCGGCCCTGATCTAGATCGCGAACGGGTCCTCGACCTCGAGCTCGTCCGGGCTGCCGGCGCGCGGCAGGTCCTCGCGCAGGTAGCGCCGCCATTCGCGCTCGACCTCGCGCACCCGGGCGCCGAAGGCGAGCTCGATCGCTTTCTCGGGCCCTTCGCGGCGCAACCTCGAAACGAGCACGGAGCAGGCATCGCGGCCTCGCTCGGCCTCGAGCAGGTCGAAGATCGTCCCGCCGAGGATGATCGCGTCGCGAGCCGAGGGAGGGAAGGCTGGCGGCTTGCCCTGGCGCATGCGGGTGTTGACCGCGGGTCGCAGCAGCGTCGTCTGCCCGGCGAAGTACTGCGCCCCGCCCTCGATCAGCCACGCCCAGCGCACGTAGCGGGCGAACCTGCGCGGGCCCCACGGGGGTGGCAGCCGGGTGTTGTTGGCTGCGATCACGATCTGCGCGTAGAGCCGCTCGGCGGTCCCGCGCAGCGCCGCGAGCGAGTCCTCGCCGGCGGCGCGCCGGTCGGTGTAGGCGTCGTTGAGGATGTGCAGCTCTGAGGCCATCGCCCAGCCGGCGAGATAGCGGCGCCCCGCCGGAGCGGCGGCGAGCCGGGCGGCGGGGAGGAACGGGTGCGCCGCGTTGAGCCAGCCCGGAGAGGGGTGGACGATCAAGGTCACGCCCCCGGGCGCGTCGTCGAAGCGATCCTCGAGCCGCAGTCTCAGATCCTCGAGCCGGTCGAGGGTTCGCTGGGCGCAGGCCTCGTCCTCGCTCTCGTGGCGGGCGGTGAAGCTCAGCGATTCCGTCTCGACCCAGGCCACCGATCTCAGCTTAGATGGGTGATCCCACGCCTAGGGCGAGCGTGTGGGCGCGGTTCGCAGCTCGAAGTCGAGCTCGGTCGAGACGCCGAGCTCGACCAACGCGTCGCGCGCTGCGCCCAGGTCATTACTCGTGGCCACTGCCGTCGCCAGCGGCAGCTCGGCGGCAGCCGAGGCGAGATCGAACCAGAAGCCGAGCGCGCCCAGCGGACCGAGCGGGACGCTGCGGCGCCCGCCCCGGATCGGCGCGCGGCCGGTTGCGCCGCGGGCGCAACGCGCCATCTGCACGCTCGCCTCGGTCCCGGTCGCCGCTGCCGCGATCTCGATCTCGTCGGCCTCGGCGATCCGCACGCTCGAGCTGCCGATCCAGGCGCCCGCGGCGGCCAGCGCTGCAACCCGGGAGAGCACCTCGTCGGGCTCGAGCTCGCCGTCACAGCCCGGGCCGAGCACGGCGAGCACCGCTTCGATGCGGGGGCCGAGCGCGAACCCGGCCGCGATCATCACCGCGTCGCAGAGCGGGCTTCCGAGGCCCGGCTCCGAACCGTCCGCGATCGCGTCACCGCCGATGTCGGCGAGCACGACGAGGTCGCAATCGAGGGCCGCGGTGGTGTCGGCGATCGCCTTCGCGGCGCCGGCCGGCCCGCCGGTGATGTCGATCAGGACAGTCGGTTGGCCCAGGTGTGCGGCGACGTGCGCCTCGCTGAACGGCACCCCCTCGGGCGTCGTCGTCCGGGCCCCGCAGAGCGTCGCCCAGTCGCCGATCGGCTCACCGCCGAGGATCTCGGCGGTCGAGCGCGGGCCGGGGACGGGGTCGACCGGCAGCCGCTCCCAGGCGACGCCGCCGAGCACGAACGGGGTCCCCAGCTGCTCGCACTGGCGAGCGGCGGCGAGCGCGCCGACGACGTCGCCGCCACCGCCGATGCCCAGCACCAGCGCTCGGTGCGCCCCGGCAAGGCGCTCTTCGAACGAGGCTTGGGCCGGGCCGCTCAGGCGAGCGCGGGTTCGGCCTGGCAGAGCTCGCGGATCGCGGCCGCCGCACGGTCGAACTCCTCGTCGGCCATCACCGGCGTCCCCTCGAAGGGAAGCTCGCGATCGATCTCGACCCAGGAGCGACAACCGTGGTACTCGTCCTTGACCCGGACGGTGACCGGTCGCGGGATCCGGTACACGCGCAGCAGCAGCACGTGCAGCGGGTGGGTGCGCTTCCAGCGCAGCCGCTTGTGGGCGTAGTCCTGGGTCCAGACGTGATACGGCGACAGCGCGTCGACGATCCGCGGGTCGTCGGTCTCGAAGTGGTCGGCGACCTCGGCCCAGGCGCGAATCCGGACCCGGTCGGGCTGCGGGATCCCGCCGTCCTGAAGGAGCGCCCGCGGCGGCGGCTCCTCGTCGGGCCAGACACCCTCCTCGAGCGCGCGGCGCAACTCGGGGTGGTGGGACTCGCGAACCAGGTCGTTGCGCTGGTGGTCGAAGGTGGGGTAGAGGAAGAACTGCTCGTGCTCGAGCTCGAAGTGCTTGTCGTCCTCGCGAATCCCGCCCTTGCGAAGCGTGAGCAGTTGCTCACCCTCGGACAGGGCGCGAACCGTCACGGCCCACTCTTTGAAGGCAATAGGCATTTGTTCGTTGCGTCGAAAGGGAAACTTGGTCTATGCGGCGCAACGCCGCCCCGGAGGGGCATGCGAGGCCCGCTGAGGGCAGGCAGTCTAGGGAAAGAGCGCCGAAATTCCAAGTTTGTGAAGAAAGTCACGTTCTCAGCCGGATCCGTGCCCGCCGCCGCCGGGGGTCTCGACCCGCAGCCGGTCGCCGGGGTCGAGCCGGCCCGAGCACTTCGGCGGCAGCTCGTCGCCGTTGAGCAGGTTGCGCCCAGGCGCCCCGTCTCCGCCGCCGTCGCGGCCGCGCGGGGGGTGCAGCCGGCGCTCGCTGATCAGCGAGAAGCGCATCGGCGCCAGCGCCTCGAGCTCGCGCACGATCCCGGCTCCTCCACGGTGCTTGCCGTCGCCCCCCGAGCCGCGCCGCAGCGCCAGCTCCCGGACCCGTACCGGGTACTCGGTCTCGAGCGCCTCGACCGGGGTGTTGAGGGTGTTCGACATCGCCACGTGCACGGCGCTCGGCCCGTCGGCGTCCGGGCAGGCGCCCTGGCCGCCGCCGACCGTCTCGTAGTAGGTCCAGCCCTCGCCCGCGAGGGTCAGGTTGTTCATCGTTCCCTGCCCCTGGGCGGGCGCCGGCGCGGCGTCGGCGAGCGCGGAGATGACCAGGTCGGCGACCCGGCTCGAGGTCTCGACGTTGCCCGCGGCGACCGCGGCGGGAGCCTGCGCGTTGAGCAGCGAGCCCGCGGGCGCGTCCACCTCGACCGGGCGATGAGCGCCCGCCGAGGGCGGCGCGTCGGGGTCGGTGAGCGCGCGGACGGCGAAGAAAGCCGCCGAGCGAGTGACCGAGAGCGGGCAGTTGAGATTGCCCTCGACCTGGGGCTCGGTGCCGTCGAAGTCGAGCCGCAGCGAGTCGCCGTCGATCGTCGCCCGCAGCCGCAGGCGCAGCTCCCGCGAGCCGTCGGCCCCGGCCTCGAGCACGTCCTCGGCCTCGTACTCGCCGTCGGGCAGGGAGGCCAGAGCGGCGCGCGTGCGGCGTTCGGCGTAGTCGAGGATCTCAGCCATCCCGGCGCCGAGGCCGGCGACGCCGAGGCTCTCGGCCAGCTCGCCGAGCCGGCGAGCGCCGGTCAGATTGGCGGCGCGCTGGGCGCGCAGGTCGGCGAGCCGCTCCTCGGATGCGCGCATCCGGCCGGCCAGCTCGCGCAGGACGTCGTCGTCGGCGCGCGTCGGCGGGATCACCACGCCCTCCTGGTCGAGACGGGTCGAGTCGGCGGGCATCCCGCCCGCGGTCGGCCCGCCGACGTCGGCGTGATGCGCACGGCTGGCCGCGAAGCCGATCAGCCGATCGCCCGCGGCCGCGAAGACCGGCGAGATCAGGGTGATGTCGGGCAGATGGGTGCCGCCGGCATAGGGATCGTTGAGGATCCAGAGGTCGCCCTCGTCCTGATCGAAGTCGAGGATCGCGGCGACCGCGTCGGGCATCGAGCCCAGGTGGACCGGGATGTGCTCGGCCTGCATCACCAGCTCACCTGCCGGATCGAAGATCGCGGTCGAGCAGTCGCGCCGCTCCTTGATGTTCGACGAGCGCGAGGAGCGGATCAGGATCGCCCCCATCTCCTCGCAGGCGGAGCGCAGCGCGCCGACCAGGACCTGGAGCGAGATCGGGTCCAGACTCGGGCTCATCGAGTCCTCTCGGCGACGATCGTGCCCAGACGGTCGCTGTGAGCATGCCACCCGGGCGGCAGCACCAGGGTCGCCTCCGGAAGCTCGAACACGCAGGGCCCCTCGGCGGTCACGCCCTCGCCGGGCTCGCCGCGCAGGACCCGCGCCTCGAGCCAGCGGTCGCCGAACCGCGCCCGGCGACCGGCGCGCCCGAGCCTTCCCTCGGCGGCCTCGGGGCGCACCTCGGGGCCGTCTTCGACCAGCGCCACCCGGATCGTCACCAGCTCGATCTCGGCCTCGGGGTCGCGGTACCCGTAGCGTCGCTCGTGCTCGGCGGCGAACAGCTCGCCGAGCTCGGCGGGGTCGGGACTCGGACCCTCGGAGACGGGCAACTCGAAGCCCTGGCCCCGGTAGCGGAGCTCGTAGACGACCTCGGTCCGAGCCCGCTCGAGGCCCTCGGCGAGCCGCTCGCGCAGCGTCTCGACCTCGGCCGCGATCCGCGCCGCGGTCAGCTCGGAGCCGGCGAGCATCACGGTGCGAGCGGTGTCGCGGCGGCGCTCGGAGGCGACCAGCCCGAGCGCCGAGAGGACGCCGCTCGCGCGCGGGCAGAGGATCCGCTCGATTCCGAGCTCCTCGGCGATCGCGGCCGCATGCATCGGCCCCGCGCCGCCGAACGGCAGCAGCGCGAATCCGCGCGGGTCGACGCCGCGCTCGACCGTGACCACGCGCAGTGCCCTGACCATCTCCTGGTTGGCGACCCGGACGATCCCCTGCGCAGTCTCGAGCGGGGAGAGCCCGAGCTCGTCGCCGAGCTCGGCGACGGCGGCCTCGGCGGCCTCCGCGTCGAGCGCCACTCCCCCGGCGAGCTCCGAGCCGGCGTCGAGGTAGCCGAGCAGCAGGTTGGCGTCGGTCACCGTCGCTCGCTCGCCCCCGCGCCCGTAACAGGCGGGGCCGGGCTCGGCGCCGGCCGAATCGGGCCCGACCGCCAGCGCGCCGCCGGGATCACGCCAGGCGATCGAGCCGCCGCCGGCGCCGACCGTATGCACGTCGACCATCGGCAGCTGAATCACCCGGCCCCCGATCAGCCGCGAGTCGGTCCGCCGCACGCGCCCCTCCTCGACCACGCAGACGTCGCACGAGGTCCCGCCCATGTCGAAGCCGAGCGCCCGCCCGTCCCCGGACAGCCGCGCCAGCAGCCCGGCGCCGACCGCACCGCCCGCCGGCCCCGAGAGCACGCTCCAGGCGCCCGCCCGCGCCGCTTCACGCGCCGGGGCGACGCCACCCGAGGACATCATCACCGTTGGCTCGGGCAGCCCGCGCTCGTCGGCCGCCTCGCCGAGGCGGCCGAGATAGCGGGCCAGCAGCGGCGAGAGGTGGGCGTCGATCACGGTCGTCGAGCAGCGCTCGTACTCCCTGAACTGGGCCAGTACATCGTGGGAGGCCGAGACGTGAAGCTCAGGCAGCTCGGCCCGCAACCGCTCGGCGATCGCCCGCTCGTGGGCAGGGTCCTGGTACGAGAACAGCAGGCAGATGGCGACCGCCTCGGCGTTCGAGTCGCGCAGCTCCTCCACCAGCCGGCTCAGCTCGGGCTCGCCGAGCGGTTCCACCACTCCCGCCGGACCGACGCGTTCGGCGACGCCGAACCGCAGCGACTCGGCGACCAGCGGCGCCGCCTTGGGGGCGCAGAGCCGGTAGAGGTGGGGTCGGTTCTGGCGCCCGACGTCGAGCAGGTCGGTGAACCCGCGGGTGGCGATCAGCGCCGTCCGGGCGCCGGCGCCGGTGAGCAACGCGTTGGTGCCGACGGTCATTCCGTGCGCGAAGCCGGTCACCTCGCTCGCCCGCGACCCGGCCCGCTCGAGCGTCGCGGCGATCGCCGCGAGCACCCCGGCGGACTGATCGTCGGGAGTGGTCGGCGCCTTCGCCGAGTACAGCGAACGGCCGTCATAGAGGACAGCGTCGGTGAACGTCCCGCCGACGTCGACCCCGAGCAGCATCGCGTCAGGCCCAGCGCTCGCGGCGCACCCGACCGGCGCGGTCGACGACCAGGTGGACCCCGTCGAAGGCGTGATCTGGAAGCGGGTAGTCCGAGCGTCGGTGGGTGCCGCGCGACTCGCGTCGCTCGAGCGCCGAGCGGGCGATCAGCCGGGCGAGCGGGTAGGGGTCGTCGAGCAGGCGCTCGAGTCCCGCGGCGTCGCGGCGCGGGCCGGCGCTCGTCCACATCGCATCGCGGGTGGCGACGGTCGGTGGCTCGAACCGCACCTCCGGCTGCGGCAGCAGCGGAGCGCCGGTAGCTTGGTCGACGGCCGCCCGGGCCGCGCGGTTTCCGAAGACGAAGCACTCGCTGAGCGAGTTCGAGGCAAGCCGGTTGGCCCCGTGCAGGCCGGTGCAGGAGCACTCGCCGACCGCGAACAGGCCCTCGAGCGAGGTCCTGCCCTCGAGGTCGCAGTTCACTCCGCCGATCAGGTAGTGGGCGGCGGGCGCGACGGGCACCGGCTCGCGCTCGGGCGCCAGCCCCGCGTCGCGGCAGGTGGCGAACACGTTCGGGAACCGCTCGCGGTCGAGGTCGCGCAGGTCGAGCAGCACGTTGTCCGAGCCGTCGGCCTCCATCCGGTCGAGGATCGCGACCGTTACCTGGTCGCGGGGGGCGAGCTCGTCGGTGAACCGCTCGCCCGAGGCGTCGAGCAGCCTCGCCCCTTCGCCGCGGACCGCCTCGGTGATCAGCGCACCGTCATGGCTCGAGCCGGGCAGCGCCAGCGCGGTGGGGTGGAACTGACACAGCTCGAGGTCGGCGAGCTCGGCGCCGGCCTGGTGGGCGAGCACCGCTCCGGCGCCGATCGCTCCCCAGGGATTCGTCGTCCGCCGCCACAGCGCCGCCCCGCCGCCGGTGGTCAGCACGGTCGCCCGGGCTGCGATCGGACCGCGGTCGGTGATCACCCCTGCGCAGCGCTGCCCGTCGCTCCACAGCGCGGTCGCCGAGGCGGACTCGATCACGTCGATCGCGCCCTCTTCGGCGACCAGCTCGGCCAGCCGCGAGGTGATCGCGCGCCCCGTCTCGCTGCCGCCGGCATGCACGATCCGCCGCGCCGAATGCCCGCCCTCCAGCCCGAGCGACAGTTCGCCGCCGGGATCGCTGTCGAAGCGCACCCCGCGCGCTCGCAGCTGCTCGACGGCGGCGGGCGCCTCGCGGGTCAGGACCTCGACCGAGCTCGTCCGGCACAACCCGCGCCCCGCGGCGAGCGTGTCCGCCGCGTGCCGCTCGGGGGAGTCGTCGGGGGCCAGCGCCGCAGCCAGTCCGCCCTGCGCCCAGAAGCTCGAGCTCTCCGAGAGCGGCTTGCGTGAGACGAGCGTCGTCGCGGTGCCCGCGGCGGCAATCTCGAGCGCGACGTGAAGCCCGGCGGCGCCGCCACCGACCACGACGGCCTCGGTCTCGCGGACGTCGTCCACCGCGGGTTACGGTACTCGGCGCGCATGGCGCTGTACCTCGCCCATCCGTCGTCGCTGCTTCACGACACCGGTGGCCATCCGGAGTCCGCGCAGCGCTTGATCGCGATTGAGGCGGCGCTCGACGAGGCGGGCTGGCCCGGGCTCGAGCGCGCGCAGGCGCCGCCCGCGACCCGGGAGCAGCTCCACCGCGTCCACGACCCGGCCCACGTCGAGGCGATCGCCGGGCTCAGCGGGGCGGGTGGCGGGATGATCGACTTCGACACGATCACCAGTGCCGACTCCTACGACGCCGCCCTGCACGCGGCCGGGGCCGCCCTCTGGTCGGCCGAGCGGCTGCTCGCCGGCGATCAATCGGCGGCGTTCTGCGCGGTGCGTCCGCCCGGTCACCACGCCGAGCGCGGCCGGGCGATGGGCTTCTGCCTGTTCAACAACGTCGCCGTCGCCGCCCGGCACGCGATCGACGCCTGCGGCGCGGAGCGGGTCCTGATCCTCGACTGGGACGTCCACCACGGCAACGGGACCGAGGCGATCTTCGCCGACGCCCCCGACGTGCTGTTCGTGAGCATCCATGAGTCGCCGCTCTATCCCGGTACCGGTCCGGCCGACTACGAGGGCGAGCGGGAGGGGGAGGGGCTGACGATCAACCTCCCGGTCTCCGGGGGGACGGGATCGGAGCAGTTCCTGGCCCTCGTCCAGCAGATCGTGGTCCCGGTCGCCCGCGCCTGGCGCCCGTCGCTGATTGCGATCTCGGCCGGGTATGACGCGCATCGCGACGATCCGCTCGCCTCCTGCCGGGTGGAGACCGAGGCCTATCGCGAGATGACCGCGAGCGTCCGCGACGTCGCCGCCGAGCTCGGGGTCGGGATCCTGATCTGCCTCGAGGGCGGCTACGCGCGACCCGCGCTCGCAGCCTCGGTGCTGGCGACCGTCGAGGGGCTCGCCGCGGGCCCACCGCCGCGCCGCGCGGCGCCCGAGGCCGCCGAGCCCCATCTCGCCCGCCTGCGCGAACGCTGGGACCTCTAGCCGCGGCGAGCGGACGATTGCGACGGCATCGCGGACGGAATCGTCCACTCGGCGCTCGGCGCCGGGTCAGGCGGCGTCCTCGCCGCCTCCGAGCTCGGCCCGGACGCGCTCCTCGGTCGCCCGCGTCGCCTCCTCGACCGCCTGGGCGAGCCGTTCGTCGGCCTCGCGCTGCAGCTCCTCGACCCGGCCACGCAGCCAGTTCGCCGCCCCCGCCCGGGCCGCGTCCTCTGTGGCTGCGAGCGTGTCGGCGCTCGGCGGCAGACCGGCGTCGGCGTCGGCGGGCCCGTCGGCGTGCTCGGCGAGCAGGCGCTGCGCCTCGCCGGCTCGGCGCTCGGCCTCGGTCGCCCGCCGCTCGGCCTCAACCGCGCGCTCCTCGGCCTCGGTGGCCCGACGCTCGGCTTCGGTCGCGCGCCGCTCGGCTTCCGCGGCGCGTCTCTCCACCTCGGCCAGCCGCTGCTCGAGCTCGTCGATCTGCTTGTCCGCCCGCTCTCTCGCCGCCTCGATATCGCGCTCGATCGCCTCCATCTCGTCGGTCGAGGCCCGCGCGGCCTGCTCGGCGGCGCGCTCGGCCGCCTCCCGGATCCGCTCGGCAGCCCCTGTCAGGTCGGGCTCGGCCTCCGGCTCCGGGGCGGGTGCGGCCGGGGATCGGTCGGACTGGTCGGGTGCCGGCTCTTCGGCGGCGGCCTCTTCGGCGGTGGCCTCGGAGGTCGGCTCGTCGCCGCTCTTGCCGGTCGACCGGCCGAAGATCCCGAAGCGGCGCGCTGTCATGGGCTGACTCTATGCAAGATCCGGCTGCTCAGATCGGTGATCCGGCGACTTCACGCACACGTGCGAGTCCGTAGATAATCGCCGCCGTGCGCGTCCTGCTCGTGACCCAGATGTGGCCGAGTCCCGCCAACCCTGACCTGGGCAGCTTCCTGGTTCCGCTGCGGCGCGAGATCGAGGCGCTCGGACACGAGGTCGAGGTAGTGGCGATCAGTCGCCGCGGCGGGGCGCCGACCAAGTACGCCGGGCTGGCGCTGGCGGCGGCTGCGGCCGCCCGGCGTCGCCGGCCCGACGTCGTCTTCGCCCACTTCCTCTTTCCGGCCGGAGGCGCGGCGGCGCTCGCCTCCGCGCTCGGGCGGGCTCCGCTCGTGGTCATGGCTCATGGCCAGGACGTCGCCAACCTGGGCCGGATCCGGGGCGCCGACGCCGCGACCCGACGGGTCGTCGGCCGCGCCGGCGCGGTGATCGCCAACTCGCGCTGGCTCGCGGACCGGCTGGTCGATCGCATCCCGGCCGCCGCGGCGAAGCTGGAGGTGATCGATTGCGGCGTCGACCTCGACGCCTTCGTACCTCGCGCGGCCGCCGAGGCGCGGCGAGAGCTCGGCTGGGACGGCGACGGCCCGGCGCTGCTCTGCGTCGGGTCGCTGATCGAGCGCAAGAACGTGGTCGCGCTCGCCGATGCGTTCGCGACCCTCGGCCGTGGCCGGCTCGCCTTCGTCGGGGACGGCCCCTTGCGCGCCGCGCTCGAGGGTCGCGGCGGCGTGCGGGTCGTCGGGCGGGTGCCGCAGGCCGAGGTGCCGGGCTGGATCGCCGCCTGCGACGTGCTCTGTCAGCCGTCTCGGACCGAGCCCTTCGGCCAGGCGACGCTGGAGGGGATGGCGATGGAGCGCAGCGTCGTCGCGACGACGATCGGCGGCCCGCCCGAGTTCGTACCTCCCGAAGCCGGGGTCCTCGTCGACCCCGACGACGCCGAGGCGCTGGCGGCGGCGCTCGCGCGGGCTGCCGAGCTGCCGTCGCCGAACCCGGCCGCCCGCGCCGCGGCGGCCGAGCACGACGTCCGCCGCCAAGCCGCCCGAATGACCGCGGTGCTCGAGCGGATTGCCTCGAGGCCCTGATCCCCGCGACCGCGCCGCGCCGCGCCGCCGAACGGGCGTTTCCGTCCACATACCCGTCGAAAGCGTCCGCTCGACGGAGAGTAGGATCGGGCGATGGCGACCGTGCGACTGCGCGCGCCGTTGAAGCGGCTGGCCGCGGACCAATCCGAGCACCCGGTGAGCGGCGCCAGCGTCGGCGACGTGCTGCGCGAGCTCGAGCTCGCCCACCCGCCGCTCGCCGGCTGGATCCTGGACGAGCGCGGCCTGATCCGGCGCCACATCAACGTCTTCGTCAACGGTGAGCGGGGCAGCGAAGAGACCGCCGTCGACGGCCAGGACCGAATCGACGTCCTTCCCGCGATCTCCGGAGGCGGCGCGGCTTGACCGAGCTCGTGGTCGGGACGAAGAAGGGCCTGTTCGTGCTCGACGGCAGCCCCGCGGACGGGTTCGAGGTCACGGCGCGTGCCTTCGGCGGCGAGCCGGTCGAGTACGCGCTCCGCGACCGGCGCTCGGGGCACCTGCTCGCGGCGGTGACGTCCGCCTTCTACGGCCCGAAGATCTTCACCGCCGACGACCCTGACGGCGATTGGGAGCAGGCGACCGGCATCGCCCTGCCCGCCGAGGGGCAAATGGCGCTGGAGCGGATCTGGGTGATCGCCGCCGGCGAGGCCGACGGCACGCTGTATGCGGGGGGCGATCCCGGAGTGCTGTTCGAGAGCCGAGACGGCGGCCTCAGCTGGGAGCTCAATCGGGGGCTCTGGGAGCACCCGAGCCGGGCTTCGTGGCAGCCGGGGGGCGGTGGCCTCTGCCTGCATTCGATCGCCACCTGGCCGGGTGATCCCGATCGACTTGCGGTCGGGGTCTCGGCCGCCGGGGTGTGGCTGAGCGACGACGGAGGCAGGTCATGGGCGGCGGGCAACGAGGGCCTGGTCGCCCGCTATGTGCCCGAGGAGGCGGTCCCGGAGGAGGTGGGGCTGTGCGTGCACCGGATCCACCGCGCCGCGACCAGGCCGGAGCGGCTCTTCATGCAGTTTCACGGTGGCGTCTATCGCTCCGACGATGCCGGCGAGAGCTGGACCGATATCGGCGCCGGGCTGCCGTCGGACTTCGGCTTCCCGCTCGTCCTCGACCCCGCCGACCCCGAGAGCGCCTACGTGCTCCCGCTCGCGGCCGACAGCGACCGGGTGACGCCCGAAGGGCGGGTGCGGGTCTACGAGACCCGAGACGGCGGCTCGAGCTGGTCGGCGCGCGGGGATGGGCTGCCCCAGCAGCACGCCTATCTGACCGTGCTCCGCGAGGCGCTCGACGGGGTCGGCGAGGGCGAGGCGCTCGAGCTCTACTTCGGCGCCACCTCCGGCGACGTCTTCGGCTCGGGTGACGCCGGCGCGAGCTGGTCGGCGGTCGCCACGCGGTTGCCCCCGGTGTTCTCGGTCAGCGCGACGAGCGGCCGCGGCTGACGCCGGATCCGGCGGCGCGCGTCTCTTCACCCAATCGCGCCTCGGTTGAGGCACCCGGGTCTGGACCGGTGACAGCCGGCGGGCCAGCATCGCTTCATCGAAATCGTCGGAAGGAGAACGATGCAACGGCTGTTCGCACATACGCACGCCAGCGCCCGCGACCTCGGGGTCGGGCTTCGACGCAAGCTCGCCTGCGAGCGCGGCCAGGGCACGGTCGAGTACGTCGGCTTGATCCTGCTCGTCTCGATGCTGATGGTCGGCGTCGTGGCGGCGATGAAGGGCTTCAACGCCACCCAGGGCGTTGAGATCGCCGAGGTGATCATCGACAAGATCAAGCAGGCGGTGAACGCGATCTCGTTCCGGTAGCGATCGCCCCCGGCGAGCCGCGATTGCCTCGCCCGCCACGTTCCCCGGTCGAGGCCGGGGAGGAGCGCGGGCGAGCGCGCGGCCCCATGCGCCTGGTTCTGAGCGCGCGGCCGAGCGGGCGCCTGACAGACTGAGGGCGTGCCGCCGCCGCGCAGCTACGAGCGCTCCAGCGCCGACCACCGTCCGGTGGCGATCGAGCCCGGGTTCGTTCGCACGGCGACCGGCTCCTGCCTCTACGAACAGGGCGAGACCCGGATCATCTGTACCGCTTCGGTCTCGAGCTCGGTCCCGAGGTGGCTCGAGGGCAAGGGCCGGGGGTGGGTCACGGCCGAGTACGCGATGCTGCCGGCCTCGACCGGCGATCGCAAGGAGCGCGACTCCAAGCGCGGGCGTCCGGACGGACGCTCGACCGAGATCCAGCGCCTGATCGGCCGGGCGCTGCGCGGGGTCGTCGATCTCAGCGCGCTGCCCGACCGCTCCGTCTACATCGATTGCGACGTCCTGCAGGCCGACGGCGGCACCCGCTGTGCCTCGATCACCGGCGGCTATGTCGCCCTGCGTCTCGCCACCGAGGGCCTGCTCGCTGCCGGTGAGCTCGAGCGCGACCCGCTCACCGGCTCGGTCGCTGCGATCTCCTGCGGCGTGGTCGACGGCGAGGCGCTCTGCGACCTCGACTACGCCGAGGACTCGAGTGCCGAGGTCGATGCCAACATCGTGATGACGGGAGACGGCGGGCTGGTCGAGATCCAGGCGACCGCCGAGCGTACGCCGGCGTCGCGGGCTTCGCTTGACGAGCTGCTCGAGCTCGCCGAGGCGGCGATCGGGGCGCTGCGCGAAACGCAGGCGCAGGCCTGCGGCGGCTCGTTGCCCGGCTGATGGCGGCGCCGCGCCGGCGCCTGATCGTCGCGACGCGCAACGAGCACAAGCTGCGCGAGCTGGGCGAGATCCTGAGCGCAGTCGAGCTCGGCGCGCTGCCCGAGACGATCGAGCTGCCGCCGGAGACCGGCTCGAGTTTCGCCGAGAACGCGCTGGTCAAGGCGCGCACGGTCCAGAGGGCGACCGGCGAACCCGCGATCGGCGATGACTCGGGGATCGTCGCGCCGGCGCTCGGCGGCAGGCCGGGAGTGCATTCGGCGCGCTTCGCCGGCGCGGGGGCGACCGACGAGCAGAACCTCAACCTGCTGATCTCGATGCTCGAGCCGCACCGGGACCACTCGGTGGCCTATGTCTGCGCGATCGCCTTCGTCGACGATGACGGCGCCGAGCGCGTGTTCGAGGGCCGCTGCGAGGGGACGCTGATCGTCGAGCCGCGGGGCAGCGGCGGGTTCGGATACGACCCCGGCTTCGTCCCCGCTGATACCGGGCCGGCCGACGAGCGCACGATGGCCGAGCTCGAGCCCGAGGAGAAGCATGCGATCAGCCACCGGGGCCGGGCTGCGCGGGCGCTCGCCACCGAGCTCGGGGCTGGGGGCGTGAGGCCGTGATCCGGTCCAAAGCGGGGGCCGCGGGGCTCTCGATCGCCTCGAACGCGTTCCTGATCGCGCTCAAGCTGGCGGCCGGGGCGATCACCGGGTCGATCGCGATCATCACCGAGGCGATCCACTCGTCGATCGACCTGCTCGCCTCCTTGATCGCCTTCTTCTCGGTCCGCAAGGCCGACGAGCCCGCCGACCGCGAGCACCCCTACGGGCACGAGAAGCTCGAGAACCTCGCAGCGGCGATCGAGGGCATGCTGATCCTGGTCGGCGCCGGGATCATCGTCTTCGAGGCGACCCGGCGGCTGGTGTCGGGCTCAGAGATCCAGGATCTCGGCGTCGGGATCGCCGTGATCGCCTTCTCGGCGGTCGCCAATTTCGCCGTCTCCGGCTTCATCCGCCGCCGCGCCCGCGCCCTCGACTCGGCCGCGTTGGAGGGTGACGCGGCCCACCTGCGCGCCGACGCGCTCACCTCGCTCGGCGTGCTCGCCGGGCTCGCCCTGGTCGAGATCACCGGCGAGCCCGCCTTCGACGCGATCGCCGCGCTCTGCGTCGCCGCGGCGATCGTCGTCGCGGGCTTTCGGATCCTCACCCGCTCGGGCCGGGTGCTGGTCGACGAGGCGCCGCCGACCGACGAGCTCGACCGGATCGAGGCCGTGATCGCCGCGGAGCGCGAGCGGGCGCCCGAGATCGCCGGCTACCACAAGCTGCGCGCCCGCCGCGCCGGCGCCCGACGCTACATCGACCTGCATCTGCAGTTCCGCTCCGGGACCACGCTCGAGCAGGCGCACGCGATCGCCCACGCGGTCCGCGGTGCGGTCGAGGCCGAGTTCCCCGGCTCGGAGGTCCTGATCCACAACGAGCCCGAGGACTCCCTTCGTCCACCCGAGCAGGAGGCACGGGGGCCCTACCGCGCCGGGTGAGCGAGCGCTACCGGGCCGGTCAGAGCAGATTCACGGCCGCGGACAAGCCGACGGCGGCGACGACGATCGAGTAGCCGCTGTAGCCGTTGATGATCAGCAGCACGGTCACGATCGCGCACAGCGCGACCACGGTCAGCCACGATGCTCGGCCCAGGGACACGGCCGGTATTGTCGCCGACGTGCCAGACCCATCCGCGACCGGGGCAGTCGGCGTGGCCGAGGCCGAGCGGGCGGTGACTCGGCTCGAGCGGCTCTCCGACGACCTGACCGGATGCGCGATCCTCGACCGAGCCGGCACCCTGCTCGCGTCCAGCGGCGATCGCGAGACCTGGGAGCAGGCGGCGCGGGGGTTGCTCGCCGCAGCCGATGCGGCGGCCGGTGAGCCGGTCAGTCATGCCCACGTCGGGACCGAGGACGGCGAGACCTTCCTCGTCCGCCGAGACGGGCTCGCCCTCGTCGCCGCGAGCGAGCGCTTTCCGCTTGCCTCGCTGATGCTCTCGGACATGCGGGCGGTGCTCCGCGAGCTGGCTCGCGGATCGCTTCCGGCTGCCGACAGTTCGCGGGCGGCCTGATGCCGCCGAAGCCGCACCGGGCGATCCTCGGTCGCGTTTCCGGCTACGCCGACGAGGCCGCCGCCTACCTGCGCCGGCGCCGGCTCACCCGCCGTCCGTTCGCGCGCGTCTACGCGCCCGGCGGGCGCAGTCTCGCCTGCGCCGCCGAGACCGAGGCCGGACGCGAGCTCTTCCTCGCCGCCTCGCGGGTGATCGACGCGGCGCGGTGACCGCCTCGCGGCGCGATCAGACCTCGAGGGCGTAGGTCACGATCTCGTCGGCGGCCATTTCCCGCCCGGCGGCGACCGCTTCCTCGTGCCACTCAATGCCTTCGCCCAGCGAGGCGCGGACCTCGCGCGGGAGCGCCGGATCGCCCGCCGCCTCGAGGGCATCGAGGCCACCCCAAAGGCATCCGGCCCGCTCTGCGTCGCCTCGCCTCGCGGCGACAGTCGCGAGCAGGGCAACGCACTGGGCAACGCCAACGCGGTCACCGAGTTCGAGCGCGAGCGTGAGGCTCTCGCTACAGAGCCGGTTCGCACGTGGGAGGTCACCCTGATCGAGCGCCATCTCGGCAAGCGAGTGCAGCTGGACTGCTTCCCACCATGAATCTCCGAATTCACACGCCCGGCGCAGGCTCTCCTCGATCAGCTCCACGCCGCGCTCCCGATTATCGCGCTCCCATTCGATCCAGCCGAGCTTCTCGAGTGGATAGAGCGCGCCCTCGCGGTCACCCAGTTCTTCGAACAGGGCCAGGCACTTCTCGACCGATGCGCGCGCCTCGTCCAGGTGCCCGAGGTTGACCTGTGCTGCCGCGAGGCGGTCGAGGGTTCGCGCGGTCTCCCGCTTGTCTCCGAGCTGACGGAAGAGCGCCAGTGACTCCTCGGCGAGCTCCGTAGCCCGCATGTAGTCCCCTGTGAAGAAGACGGTGCTCCCCGCCGCGCGTAGCGCGTCCGCGCGAAGCGCCTGCGGCGCTTCAACGGCTTGGGCGAGGGCCTCGGAGATCCAGCGAAAGCCCTCCACATGATCTCGGACGACCCAGAACCACTCCAATGCCGACGCCAGCCGCAGGCCGTGGACGGCCTCCCCGTTCTCGAGCGACCAGCTCAGCGCACTCCGGATGTTCTCGCGCTCGGCGTCAATCGCTTCCAGCCACTCCTCCTGGCTGGCGCCGGTCCCCAGCTCACGCTTGGCCCGCTCGGCGGTCTCGAGCATCCGCTCCAGGTGGCGCCGACGGAGCGCTCTTGCCTCGGGCAGGCACTCGAAGCGCTCGACGGCGTACTCCCGAATCGTCTCCAGCATCCCGAAGCGATCGCTCGCCCGGCGTCGGACCAGGCTCTGTTCAGCCAACTCGCTGAGAGCGTTGAGGTCGACACCGCATACCGCCTTGGCAGCTTCGCCGGTGAAGGTGCCCGCGAAGACCGCGAGACGCGCGAAGTGACGTTGCTGCTCGGTCGCCAGCAGGTCGTGACTCCAATCAATGGTCATCCGCAATGTCCGCTGGCGCGCCGGGGCGTCCCGAGCACCTGCGGTGAGGATCGGAAGGCGCTGGTCGAGACTGGCTACGAGTTGGCTCGTCGAGAGCACTCGAAGGCGCGCGGCAGCGAGCTCGATCGCAAGCGGCAGTCCGTCCAGACGCCGGCAGATCTCGGCCACCCGTTCGTCGGGTTGGGTGCCCGGCCGGAGCGCGAGCGCACGGTCCATGAACAGCGTCACGGCATCTCGTTCAGGCAGTGGCGCCACCTCGAACTCGTGCTCGGGAGCAATCCGAAGGACGGCGCGGCTCGTCACCAGGATGCGTAGGTTCGGACACGCGGCAAGGAGGTCGGAGACGGCGGGCGCTGCAGGGAGGATCTGCTCGAAGTTGTCGAGCACCAACAGCATGCGCCTCTCGTCTATGTGCTCGGCGACCTCGTTGCCTGCGCCCAGCGCTTGCCCAATCGTCGGCAGGACGAACGCTGGATCCGTGACAGCCGCCAACGGGACCCAGAAGGTCCCATCCACGAAATCGTCGGTGAGCTCAGCGGCGACCTGGAGTGCGAACCGGGTCTTTCCGCTGCCGCCGGCGCCGGTCAGGGTGAGCAGGCGGATGTCCTCGCGACCGAGGAGGTCGATCGCCCTAGCCAACTCATCTGCCCTGCCGATCAGCGGCGTCGGCTGGGTTGGCAGATTGCTCGCGTTGAGCGAGCGAAGCGGCGGAAAGTCGCCCTCGCCGAGCTGGTACAGCCGCTCCGGCTCGCCTAGATCCTTGAGCCGGTGACGGCCGAGGTCTTGCACCGGGGCCGCTGCGCTCGCCAGCTCGAGCGTGTGCTGCGAGAGGACGACCTGGCCTCCATGCGCGGCGGAACAGATGCGTGCCGCGCGGTGGACGTTGAGGCCGACATAGTCGTTCTCGGCCTGGATCGCTTCGCCGCTGTGGAGTCCCATCCGAACACGGACCGGCCCGTTGCCGAGCGCTGCCTGTCCTTCGTACGCCGCCCTGACCGCAGCAGAGGCCGAGTCGAATGCGACGAAGAGCGCATCCCCCGGTGCATCGACCTCGACGCCCCCGTGGCGTGCGAACGCACCACGCAGGAGCCGCCTGTGTTCCGCCAGCACCTCCGGATAGCGGTCACCGAGGTCGTATGCGAGCCGCGTCGAGCCCTCGATGTCGGTAAACAGAAAGGTGATCGTGCCCGAGGGCAGCGGTTTCACCCGTTGCCCCACGAGGCTCGCGCGAATGCCACATCGCCATTGTCGCCGACGCGCCAGTGCAGATCACTGTCGATCCCGCCCTGGGTCGATCACCCTGCGGCGCTAACGACGAGTGTCGCCCGGGGCAGGTCGAATGGAAGCGACGATCTAGGCTGTGGAGGTGGCGCGATGGACGAGCGGGGTGGCGATCGCGGCTCTGCTCTGCGGCCTCGGGGCGCTGGCCGGCCCCGCTCTATTCGCCAAGCTCGGGCCGTATCCGTCGCTGGGCTCCAAGTGCGGCGTCTTCCCCCGGCCGGGGCCCGAGGTCGAGCCGGGCGCGGCCTCGCTCCCCGACCAGCGCGCCTGGAACCAGGACATCTCCGCGGCCCCGGTCGACCCGCGCTCGGACGAGATCATCGCCTACATCAACGCCCACGGCGGCGACACGCTGCATCCCGACTTCGGCTCTCCACGCGAGTACGGGATCCCCTACCGGGTGGTCGGCAAGCGACAGCGCAAGGTCAAGGTCCGGTTCACCGCCTACGGCGCGGATTCCGATCACGGCAAGTACCGGGTCCCGCTCGGCTCGCCGGTCGAGGGCGGCCGCGACGCCGACGGCGACCGCCACGTGCTCGCCTACGACCGCGCCCGCTGCAAGCTCTACGAGCTCTACCGGGCTTTCCCCGACCGCCGCCCGAAGCGCTGGGAGGCCGACTCGGGCGTGATCTGGGACCTGCGCTCGGCGGCGCTGCGGACGGACGGCTACACCTCCGCCGACGCCGCCGGGCTGCCGATCTTCCCCGGCCTCGTCCGCCACGACGAGGTCAGTGCGGGAGGGATCGAGCACGCGATCCGGGTCACCTTCGAGTCGACCCGCGACGCCTGGATCCACCCGGCCTCGCACTGCGCGGGCGACACCGCGAGTGCGGCGGCACCGCCGATGGGGCTGCGGCTGCGGCTGCGCTCGGACTATGACCTCTCAGGGCTCGGCGGCGAGGCCCTGGTGGTCGCCGAGGCGTTGCGGCGCTACGGGATGATCGTCGCCGACAACGGCTCGAACTGGTACTTGAGCGGCACCTCGGACCGGCGCTTCAACGATCAGAACCTGGGCCAGCTGAAGCAGATCCCGGGCTCGGCGTTCGAGGTCGTCCGCTCGCAGGCGGACCTCCACGTCTGCTGATCGCCGAGTCGCTCAGCCGCCGTCGCGCAGCGCGATGATCCCCCCGATCACCCCGAGGTACGCGGTTCCGTCGGGACCGAGCGCAAGCCCGGCGTAGTTGTTGTTGAAGGTCAGGCCCGAGCCCGCGTACTGGGTCCACGCGGTCTGCCCGCTGCGCCAATCGACCGCGGTCCAGTAGTAGCCCTGCGCCGCCGGGTCGGGCGGGCGCGTGTAGAGGTAGATCAGGCCGGTCTTGGTCGAGAGCTTCGGCACCACGCTCGGCGCGCGGACCTCGTCGTTGGTCCAACGCAGCTTGCAGCCGGCTGCCCCGCTTGTTCACGTCGACGCGGGCGACGCCCGGCTCGGTGACCGCGCCGGAGTCCGGGTCCGAACGGGTCCTGGTAGCCGTAGTTGTTCTCGACGATCAGCGACCGCCCGGCGGTGATCAGCGAGTTCTCGGTCGCGCTCGCACCCGGCTCGAACACCGGCTGGCGGCAGACCTCGCGCTTGGCCCCGTGCAGCTTGCGCTCGCGTCGGTAGACGATGACGTTCATCGGGTCGGCGTTGTCGGTGATCGCGACGTAGCCGTTGTCCATCAGGGTCGGGGTCGTGCCCGAGCCGGCGTTGACCTGGCTCGGCTTGACGATCCCGGAGTTCGGATAGCGCTTCTTCCAGACGATCCGCGGCTTGCCGTTGGCGTTTGCGGCGAACCGGTACATGCGCTTGTCGGAGACGATGTAGACGCCGTCCTCGCCGATCGCAAACGAGTTCTCGATCTCCTCGCCGAGCTTCTTCACCTTCAGCTTCACCGGTCTCGCGATCGAGCGTGCCGACCTTGCCGTTGCGCTTCGAGACGAACCAGATCAGGCCGTCGAAGTCGGGCAGCGCCGAGGTGATCCGCTCGCTGCTCTCGTCGAGCACCGAGGTGAGGTCGTAGTCGCGCACCAGCTCGAACGCCTGGCCGTCGGCGGTCTGGCCGAGCACGTAGATGTGGTCGGTCTTTGTCGGCACCCAGATCCGGTCCTTGTGGTCGAGGAAGAAGTAGCCGCCGCCGGTGAAGTTCTGGTACTCGGGCGTGTTCGGCGGGTTGGGAGCCGTCGGCAGGACGTACTCGGCGATCGTCGCCAGCGTGTCCGGATCGATGATCCGCGCCGTCGGCGGCGCGGCCAGCGACGGGCAGACGCTGACGATCCGGCCGCGGCTGTCGAAGGCGAGCGAGCCGCATAGCGACGCCGGCTTTGCCTCGGAGGTGGGCGCGAGCGAGATCCCGAGCGGCCCGGCCCGCCGGTAGGCGTCGGTCATCCAGGTGTCGTTGTGGATGTTCGAGTTCGGGTCGGGCGCCATATAGGGGTTCTGCGGCGGGTTCGCCGGATCGCCGATCTTCTGCGCGCTCGCCGCGGCGCCCGAGAAGGCGGGCAGCGAGGGGGTCCCGCTGTCGGTGATCGGGGCAGCGGCGGCCTGGGTCGGCAGAGCGCCGGCCAGGGCCAGCGCCAGGCCTGCGACCACGCGGGCGGGCAGGGGCGAGGTCATTGGACGATCCTATTCTCACGCGGCCCGAATCGCGGGCCGGAGGCCGAAATCGCGCACAATTGGCGGGTGGGCACAGATCCGACCTACTCGTTCGTGATCCCGGTCTGCAACGAGGAGGACGTCCTGCTCGAGCTTCACCGGCGCCTCACGGCGGTCGCCGGGCGGCTCGATGGCAGCTCGGAGTTCGTGCTCGTCGACGATGCGAGCACCGATCGCAGCCGCGAGCTGATGCTCGAGCTGCGCCAGGCCGACCCGCGGATCAAGCTGCTCTTCCTCTCGCGCAACTTCGGCCACCAGCTCGCGATCTCCGCCGGGCTCGACCACGCCTCCGGGGATGCCGTGGTGATCATCGACGCCGACCTGCAGGACCCGCCCGAGGTGGTGCTGGAGATGGCGGCGATGTGGCGTCAGGGGTGGGAGGTCGTGCACGGGGTTCGCAGCGATCGGCGAGGCGAGAGCCGGTTCAAGCTCTGGACCGCGAACCGCTTCTATCGCCTGCTCAGCCGTCTCTCCGACACCGAGATGCCCCTCGACAGCGGCGACTTCCGGCTCGTCGACCGGCGGGTGGCCGACGTCGTCCGCGGGATGCGCGAGCCCGACCGCTACCTGCGCGGCCTGTTCGCCTGGGCCGGCTACCGTCAGACGACGGTCAGCTACCAGCGCGCCGAGCGCTACGGCGGCGAGACGAAGATGTCGCTGTCGCGGATGATCGGCTTCGCGATCGACGGCCTCCTGAGCTTCTCGGTCGCGCCGCTGAGGTTCATCATCGCGATCGGCTTTCTGATGTCGATCGCCGCCCTCGTCGTCGGCGTGGTCGCGATCGTGCTCAAGCTCGCCGGAGCGCTGCCGCCGGTCGCGGGCTGGGCGTCGCTGACGGTGCTCGTCTCCTTCCTCGCCGGGGTGCAGCTGATCGTCCTCGGGATGATCGGGCTCTACGTCGCCAAGGCCTACGAACAGGGCAAGCGCAGGCCGCTCTACCTGGTCGCCTCGCGCCACGGCTTCGGCTCAGGGCCGGAGCGCACTGACGACGTACTGGGCCCCGAGCGGGACACCGCCGAGCAGGCGCTCGACCCGCTGGAGCCGCTCTGAGTCACGGGTGAAGAAGACGATGTAGGCGCCCTCGGGGTCGCGCAGCCCGGCGCCGGCGAGCAGCCGCTCGCTCTCGCTGCGCCGCAGCAGCACCGCGTCGCGGTCGAACTCGCAGCCGGCGACCGCGCGGCGGGTGAGCGGGTTGAGCGGGTTGTGCTCGAAGATCACCAGCGCCCCCCCCGGCCTGGTCACCCGGACGGCCTCGGAGACCAGCGCCGGCCGTTGCGGCGGTTCGACGTGGTGGAGGACGCAGATCGCGAACGTGAGGTCGAACGCGCCGTCCGAAAACGGCAGCGGCGCGCCGCCCTCGGAGATCCGGTACTCGGCCCACGGGTTGCGCTTGCGGGCCGCTTCGACCATCGCCGCCGAGGTGTCGACCCCGGCCAGGCGTGCGACACGTCGTTCGAGCATGCGATCGGTCTCGCCCGGTCCGCAGCCGATGTCGAGCACCGAGATCCGTCGCGGATCGCCGAGCCGGCGCGCGGCGGTCCGCAGCAGCTCGCGCGCCTTGGCTCGAGTGAAGAACTCGTGATCGGCCCCGCTGAAGGCGATCGAGCGGTCGACCGCCTCGCGGTAGCCATCGCCGTAGGAGTCGAACTCGCTCGCGCCCGGCATCGCTCGGAGGCTAGACGTCGCCACCGGTAGTCTCGCCGCGATGGCGACCGGCGAGCGCGAGACGGCCGAGGTCAACGCCGACTTCTTCGCCGGCGGCCAGCACGCGCGCGATTCTGCCCGGCTCGACGTCTTTCGCCTGATCTGGGACGCGATCGAGGGCGAGATCGACGGCGCCGGGCGGATGCTCGACGTCGGCAACGGCGGGATCTTCGAGTACGACACCTCGCTGGTCGAGGAGATCGTGGCCGTCGACCTCTTCCTCGACCGGCTGCCCACCGACGCCTTCCCGGCCAACGTCACTCCGCAGACCGGCGACGCGCTCGACCTCGACCAGCCCGACGGCGGGTTCGACACCGTACTCCAGGGCCTGCTCTACCACCATCTCGTCGGCGACCGCGCCGACGACATCATCGCCAACGTCCGCCGCGCGATCGCCGAGGCGCACAGGGTGCTGGAGCCGGGGGGGAGGCTGATCGTCGCCGAGTCCTGCGTGCCGAGCTGGTTCTACGCCGTCGAGCGACGCCTCTACCCGGCGCTGGTGCGCCTCTCGAAGACGCCGGTCATGCGAGGTCATCCGCCCGTGATCCAGCTCACCGCCGAACGGGTGGAGGCCCTGGTCGCCGAGCGGTTCGAGGTCGAGCGCTCGTACCGCGTCCAGCCGGGCCGCTGGACGACACAGTTCGGCGTTCGCTGGCCGATGGCGCTGACCCCGGCCCAGACGCAGATCGTCGTCGGCCGCAGGCGTCCGGCGCCGGCGCCGTCCTCGGCCTGACCCCCGCCATTCGGTGCTAGGTCGAAGGTCGACCGGCCCCTGCGTCGTCGGCCGCGAGCACGCCGACCCGGTCGCGACCGCCCTGCTTGGCCACGTACATCGCCGCGTCGGCGTCGGCGACGACCCGCTCTCCGGCCGCCACCCCGCCGCCGTAGACGCTCACGCCGACGCTGGCGGTGACCCCGACCCCGACCCCGCGCCCGAGCGCGAGCTCGCGCACGGCCGCGCGCAGCTCCTCGGCGATCAGCGCGGCCCGTGTCCTGTCCGCGTCCGGGACGATGACCCCGAACTCGTCACCGCCGATCCGGGCGACGATGTCGCTTTCGCGCAAGCGCCCGCGCATGGCGATCGCGACCTCGACCAGCAACGCGTCGCCGACCGCATGCCCGCACGAGTCGTTGACGGCCTTGAAGCGATCGAGGTCGAGGACCAGGATCGCGCCGCCCGGCTCGCGCCGGGACGAGGCCGAGAGCCGGCGCGCGAGCTCGGACTCGAACCGGCGGCGGTTGAAGAGGCCGGTGAGCGGGTCGTGATCGGCCAGGTAGCGGAGCTCCCGCTCGGCGAGCTTGCGCTCGGTCACGTCCTGGGCGTGCGCGATCGCGCTCACCGGCCGCCCGCGATCGTCGCGGATCATCGAGGCGCTGAAGGCGATCCACCGGGTGGCGCCGTCGGCGGCGATCAGCCGTTGCTCGGAGTGAAGGCTCGCCGCACTGCCGGCGATCAATTCGGCGACCCTGAAACGGATCGCCTCGACGTCCTCGGGATGGAGCAGCTCGCAGTAGCTCATCGCGAGCAGCTGCGGGGCGCTGTAGCCGCTGATCCCGACCAGCGCCGGGTTGACCTCGAGGAAGCGCCCGGCGCCCGTTCCGCGGCCCTCGATCAGCGCGATCGCCGAGGCGGAATGCTCGAACGCATGCCGGAAACGCCCCACGGGCTGGGCGCTCGGAGGCTCGGAGGCGATCGGCCCGGTCTGCTCGGTGCTTCTCATCTGCACTCGCCGCCTCATCGGCCCGGATCGCGACTAGCCCCCAGGCCGATCCGGCGTAACCGCTCCGCGGTAATCTCGAAACGGCAGTGCTGATGCGGGATTGCGGGCTTCGGACCGGGCCGGTCAGGTGGGCTGGCTGGACGGTCGTATGAGGATCTCGTTGACGTCGACGTGCTCGGGCTCGGAGAGCGCGTAGATCACCGCGCGCGCGATGTCCTCGTCCTGCAGCGCCCGGTCGGGGCCTGGGCGTTGATCGAAGAACGGGGTGTCGACCATCCCCGGCTCGATCAGGGTGACGCGGATGCGGTGGTTGTCGTGCATCGTCCGCAGCTCCGCCCGCAGCGCCTCGCCGATCGCGGTCACGGCCCACTTGCTGGCCGAGTAGAGCGAGCCCGGGAGCGCCCGGCGCCCGGCGACCGAGCCGGTGATCAGGTAGTGGCCGTGCCCCTGCTCGAGCAGCCGCGGCAGCGTCGCCCGGATCGTGTGGGCGACGCCGAGCACGTTGGTGAGCACCATCGAGCGCCAGTGCTCGGGATCGCTCTCGAGAAAGCCGCGGCTGGCGCCGAAGCCGGCATTCGCGAACACCGCGTCGAGCTGCCCGAAGGCCTCGATCGCCGCCGCGCAGATGCGCTCATTGTCGGCGAACTCGGTCACGTCGCAGCGGACCGCGACCGCGCGCTCGTCGCCACCGAGCTCGGTTGCCAACGCGGTCAGCTTCTCCTCGCTGCGCGCACCGAGGACGAGGCGGTAGTCGCCTGCCGCGGCGCGCGCCGTCGCCGCCCCGATTCCGCTCGAGGCACCGGTGATCAACAGGACCGGCTGCTCGCTCACGACCGCCCAAGTACCCGAACGCGATCGGCATAATCAGACTCGCCCATGGACCCCGACCGCAAGCGCAAGATCAGGCTCGTCGTCGCGCTCGGCGCCGCCGTGCTGCTCGCCGCCGGCCTGGCCTACACCTCGTTCAGCGCCTCGAGCGAGACCCGCCAGCCGTCCGAGCTCGCGGGGGTGAGCGGGGGCAGCTACGACCTGACCGGCAAGGTCGCCGAGGGTTCGGTGGTCCACGACGGCGCTGGGCTGCGGTTCGAGGTCGCCGATCGCGAGGACCCCGCGGCGACGATTCCCGTCGTCTACACCGGCACCGTCCCGGACCCGTTTCGCGAGGGCCGTGAGGTGATCGTCTCGGGGACCGTCGAGGAGGGCACCTTCGAGGCCGAAAAGGACTCGCTGATCACCAAGTGCCCGTCGAAGTTCGCCGACGAGGCGGCCGCGGATCCCGAGCACGTGGTGATCGAGTAGCCGCGGCGGCCGCAGGCTCGCCGTTGGGATAATCGCTGCCCGGATGGTCGAGCTCGGAGCAGCCTGCCTGGTCGCAGCCCCGATCGCCTGCCTGTACGCGGGCGGCGCGGCGCTGATCGGGGCCCGGCGGAAGGACCGGCGGCTGATCGACTCGTCGCGACGCGCGATCTACGCCCTCTGCGCGCTGCTCACGATCGCCGTCGTCGTGCTCGAGGCCGCGTTCCTGCGCTCCGACTTCTCGGTCGAGCTGGTCGCCGAGCACTCGTCGACCACCACCCCGACCTTCTACAAGCTGACCGCGCTGTGGTCGAGCCAGGGCGGCTCGCTGCTGCTCTGGGCGTGGGTGCTCTCGATCGCCTCGAGCGCGGTGCTCTATCTGACCCGTAACCGCCATCGCGAGGTCGTTCCCTACGCGACCGCGGTCCTCGCCGGGCTCGGGCTCTTCTTCACCGGGCTGATGCTGCTCGCCGACGGCGCCGGCCCGTTCGCGCGGCTCGACCCCGCACCCGCCGAGGGCGTCGGGCTGAACCCGCTGCTGCGCCACTGGGCGATGGCGATCCACCCGCCGATGCTCTATTCCGGCTACGTCTTCTTCTCGATCCCGTTCGCGTTCGCGATCGGGGCCCTGGTCGCGCGCCGCATCGACGCGAGCTGGATCCGCTCCACCCGGCGCTTCGCGCTGATCGCCTGGCTTTTCCTCGGGACCGGACTGCTGCTCGGCATGTTCTGGTCCTATGAGGAGCTCGGCTGGGGCGGCTACTGGGGATGGGACGCGGTCGAGAACGCCGCCCTGATGCCGTGGCTGGTGGGGACCGCATTCCTGCACTCGGTGATGGTCCAGGAGAGGCGCGGGATGCTGCGGGTCTGGAACGTCTCGCTGATCGTCGCCACGTTCACGCTCGCGCTGCTCGGTACCTTCCTCGTCCGCTCGGGGATCCTCGAGTCGATCCATGCCTTTGGCGCCTCGACCGTCGGCGGGCCGCTGCTGGGGCTGATCGCGATCGTCATCGTCGGCTCCGCCGGGCTGATCGTCTCGCGGCTCGACGACCTGCGCGGAGAGCGCCGGATCGAGTCTCTGGCCTCGCGCGAGTCGGTCTTCCTGGTCAACAACCTGCTCCTCGTCGGGCTCGCCGCGGTGATCTTCTGGGGCACGTTCTTCCCCCTGATCTCCGAGGCGATCACCGGCGAACGCTCGTCGCTGGGCTCGCCCTGGTTCGACCGCTACACGGCGCCGCTCGCGATCCTGCTGGTTCTGTTCACCGGGATCGGGCCGCTGCTCGCCTGGCGAAGGGTGAGCGCCGGGGCGCTCTGGCGGCTGGTGCGCGCTCCGTTGGCCGTGGCGGTCGCCGCGACGATCGCCGTCGCGGCGCTCACCGACGCGCTCTCGGAGCCGGTGGCGCTGGTGCTGTTCGCGTTCGCGTTCTTCGCCCTCGCGGCGCTGGGGGCCGAGTTCTGGCGCGGCGCCGCCGCACAGCGGGCGCTCGACGGCGAGCTCGGCTGGCTGGCCGCGCTGGCGCGGGTGGTGGGTCGCAACCGGCGCCGCTACGGCGGCTACGTGGTCCACGCCGGCATCGCGCTGCTGCTGATCGCGGTCGCCGCCTCGTCGAGCTTTCAGACCAGCGCCGACCTGCGGCTGCTGCCGGGGGAGTCGGGCGAGGTCGGCGACTACACGGTCACCTACGTCGAGCCGACGAGCTCGATCGACGCCGCCGAGCAGCGGCTCAACTTCGGCGCCGCGCTCGCGGTCGAGCGCGACGGCGAGCCGTTCGCGACCCTGCGCCCGTCGCGCAACTACTACTCCTCGGTCGCCGCGGGGGGGACGCTGCGCGGCTTCTTCGAGGGCGAGGCGACGAGCGAGGTCGGTCGCCGGGCACGTCCGGGTGGCGACCTGTGGACGGCGATGCGCCCCGACCTGGCCCGCTACGACGCCTTCATCGAGGGCGCCGACCGGCGGATCGCCCGTGCGACCGGCACCGCGGGCGCCGAGCAGGCGCCGTTCCTGGCCCGGACCCGGAGCGGGCTCCAGGGCCTCGCCGTCGCCGGGCTCGCTGAGCGCTACCGCACCGACCCGGTCCCGGTCGACTTCCGCGTCAACGTCAACCCGCTCGTGATCTGGATCTGGATCGGCGGCGCGATCGCGATCGGCGGCGCGATGATCGCCGTCTGGCCGGCGCCCGAGGCGCGCCGCCGGCGAGTCTCCGACGTCTACGCGGCGCGGCTCGCCCGCGATCTGGGGCGGATCTAGCCCCGCTCGGCCTCCGTACGCTCCCGGCCGTGGAGATCGTCCTCGCGCTGGTCATCGTCGTCGCGCTCGCCTGGTTCGTGAGCGTGCCGTTGCGCCGTCGGCCGTCCACGCCTGACGACTCCGAAGATGCTCACGCCGCCGAGCTCGAGGCCCGCAAGCAGGCGCTCTACCGCCAAATCCGCGACGCGGAGCTCGATCGCGCCCAGGGCAAGCTCTCCGAGCCCGACTGGCGCCGGCTCGACTCCGAGCTGCGCCGCGAGGCGGTCGAGGTGCTGAAGCGGATCGACGCGCTGGACGCGGGCTGAGCGCGGCCCGCTACCCTGCCCGCGATGGAGAACGTGCTCGGCGGCGTCCAGGTCCTGATCTCGGTGATCCTGATCTTCCTCGTGCTCCTGCACTCGGGCAAGGACTCAGGGCTCTCGGGCGCCTTCGGGATCGGCTCCACCGGCGGCTCGTTCGGCGGCGGCTCGCTGGTCGAGCGAAACCTCGACCGGTGGACGATCTTCTTCTCGATCCTGTTCGTCGTCAACACGCTCGTCCTGCTGAAGATCTGACGCCTCGAAGGCGATCGGCAGCTCGATCGGCCCGGTGTTGGCCGAGCGTGGCAATGACCGCGGCTCGCCGTCGAGGCGCGGATCGCGCAACCGGCGGGCGAGCCGGGACAGGGCCTCGCTGATGTCGGTGCGAGCGACCATGTGGCCGATGCAGCGGTGCACCCCGGCGCCGAAGCCGAAGTGGCGGGCGCGCTCGGCCGTGATCTCGAAACCGGCCTCGCCGTAGCGCAGCGGGTCGGTCCCGGCCGACTCGGTCAACAGGTGCAGGGTGGTGCCCGCCGCGATCGGCAGGCCCTGGAACTCGAAGTCCTCGCAAGCCTCGCGGGTGACCCAGGTCACGGTCGGGTTGACCCGCATCACCTCCTCGGTCGCGGCGGCGGCGAGCTCAGGGCGCTCGCCGAGCAGCCGCCACTGGTCCGGATGCTCGATCAAGGTCTCGAGCGCCAGCCCGAGTTGGTTGCGGGTCGTGTCCATGCCGCCGAAGACGAGCAGAACGAGCGAGATCCGTAGCTCGTCGTGCGAGAGCCTGTCGGTTTCATGCTCCGCCTGCACCAGCCGGCTGACGAAGTCGTCGCCGGGGTTGCGTCGGCGGTCGGCGATCAGCTCGTCGGCGTAGCCGTAGAGATCCTCGAGCGCGGCCTCGATCCGATCGAGCTCGGAGCGAATCTCAACGCTCAGCGCCAGCCCGAGGTCCGCCGACCGGCCGGCGATCAGCTTCCACTCGGACTCGGGCAGGCCGAGCACGATCGCGATCGCCCGCGCGGCATAGGGCTCAGCGAACTCGGAGATGAACTCGCAGCGGCCGCGATCGGCGAAGCCGTCGATCAACTCGTCGGCGAGGGCCGCGAAGCGCGGCGCCAGGGCACGAATCAGGCGCGGCTCGAAGGCCGGGGTGAGCAGCCGCCGCAGGCGTGCGTGATCCTCGCCCTCGAGGTTGAGCAGCGCCTTCGACCACCAGCCGACGAACGGCCCCGCCTCGACCCCGTTGTGGGCGGGCCAGGCGGCACTGCCCTGGCGCAGCCGGGGGTCCTTGAGCAGCCGCTTGACCTCGTCGTAGCGCAGGACCGCGAGGCCGTAGTTGGTGCGCGCATACCAGTCCCGTGCCCGCGCCTCGCGAACCGCCGCCGAGCGGACGTCGAAGCCCGGGTCGGAGAGATCGAGGTACGGCTCGGCGCTGCTCGGAACGGCCATCTCGATGCAGATGAGAGTAATCGAAGCCATCGTGGGCCCCGCGCGAAATCCAGGCGGGCAGCGGGTCGCCCCAGCCCCCGGCGCGAGATACTGGACGGCGATGTCGCAGGAGAACGTGAGGGTCGTCAGGCGCTTCTTGGACCACGCCCGACAGGATCCCGACGTCTGGGACATCTTCGACGAAGACGTCGAGTGGGAGGTCGGCAAGCTGTCGATTCCGGATGTCCCCGCCAGGTCCCGAGGCCCGGACGGGGTGCGTGAGTTCTTTCGCCGCTGGGTGGGCGCGTTCGAGGAGTGGGGGTATGAAGTCGAGGAGGTGATCGACGCCCGGGATGCGGTGGCTGTCCAGTTGCATCAATGGGGATGCGGGAAAGGCAGCGGGGCCAGGGTCGATCTGCGCTTCTGGGAGGTGTGGATGATGCGCGACGGCAGGGCGTTTCGAGTGACCCACTGCATCGAAAAGGCCGACGCTCTCGAGGCCACCGGGCTTTCGGAGTAGGCGATGTCGCAGGAGAAAGTCGAGAGCGTGCACCGCTGGCTCGAAGCCATCAGCAGCGAGGACTTCGACACCGCCCTCGCTTTGGTACGTCGCGACGTAGTGTTCGTCCCTCCGGGAGATCAGCCGCCATTCATAGGTGCCGAGAGCTTGCGACGCTGGATGGAGCCGGACGCATTTCAGGACCAGGTGGCCACGCCATTGGAAACCATCGCGATCACAAATAGAAGGATCCTCGCGAAACAGCACGTCACGGCCCGAGGGAGGGTCAGCGGGATCGAGTTGGACACCATCTCCTGGTCGGTCTGGACCTTTGACGAGGACGGTCTGATTGCGCGGATCGAGATCTATTTGGACCGCGAGAGGGACAAGGCCCTCGCTGCCGCCGCGCGATCGGAGTAGGCGATGTCGCAGGAGAACGTCGAGATCGTGCGTCTCTGTTTGGAGGCCTACGCAAGCGGCGAGATTGAGGAAATGCTCGCGTATGTCGATCCGGGGGGCGAGCTTCACTCCGCGATCATCGGCGGCGCCGAGGCCAAGGTGTTTCGAGGGCACGACGGATTTCGCAGGTGGTTTGCCGAAACAAGAGAGAGCTTCGAGGAGCTCAGTACCGACTTGACGGAGTACCGCGACCTGGGTGATCGAATCGTCGCATTCGGCCATATTCATGCCCGTGGCCGCGGGAGCGGGCTGGAGATCGACTCCCCCACGGGTTGGGTATTCACGGTTCGACGCGGCAAGGTGGTCAGGGCTGAAGGGTTCCTGAGTCGGTCCGAGACCCTCGAAGCCGCCGGGCTTTCGGAGTAGCCCGCCGGAGGGTTGGCAGGGCGATCCGGCCGCCGGCCTGCCGGAGTGGCCCGGCGGTCACGTTCTCGTTCGCCTGGACTCCGGAGTGCGGCTGAGAGGAGTCGAACCTCCACGGCCCTTGCGGGCCACAAGGCCCTCAACCTTGCGCGTCTACCAGTTCCGCCACAGCCGCTTGAGGGAGGGCGATTCTAGACGGCCCGGCCTCGCCCCCGGCCGGCTCGCGCATCGGGGCGGAAACGGGCACTTGCATCCGTCCGCCGGGGCATCTACTATCACGAACGTGTGTTCGACCTACCCGGCCCAAGGCGAAGGAGCGAGCTGAAGTGGACCTGACCAAGCGCCAGAAGGAGATCTTCGACTTCATCGGCAAGTACGCCGCCAAGTACGGCTACCCGCCGACCGTGCGCGAGATCGGCAAAGCGGTCGGGCTGCACTCGTCCTCGACCGTGCACGCGCACCTCGCAAACCTGGAGAAGATCGGGCTCCTGCGCCGCGACCCGACCAAGCCGCGGGCGATCGAGCTGCTCGTCGACAAGGCGAAGCGGGCGATCAAGCAGACCGGCCTGCCGCTGGTCGGCCAGGTTGCGGCCGGTGAGCCGATCCTCGCCGAGGAGAACATCGAGGACTACCTCGAGGTGCCCGACGTGATCGGCGGCGAGACCGGCGACTACATCCTCCGGGTCAAGGGCGACTCGATGATCGGGGCGGGGATCCTCGAGGACGACTACGTCGTCGTGCGGCCGACCGAGGTCGCCGACAACGGCGAGATCGTGGTCGCGTTGATCGACGACGAGGCGACGGTGAAGAGCTTCTACCGCGAGAAGGACCGGGTGCGGCTCGAGCCCGCCAACAAGGCCTACAAGCCGATCCGCACCCGCGACGTCCACCTGCTCGGCCGCGTGGTCGGGGTGTTCCGGACGGTCTGAGATGAGCGCGGTCGCGACAAGCGAGCGCGCCGTGAGGGCGCCGGCCCGCCCGGCAAGGCGGCTGTTCGAGCCCGAGCCCGGTCGGATCTCGCTCGAGGACGCGATCCTGCGGATCTCGGAGCAGCTCGCCGACGACGGTCACGCGGCGTGCCCGGTCTGCGCGCACCGGATCGATCCCGGCAACCCCTGCGAGTCCTGCGGCTCCGAGCTCTGCTAGGTCTCAGGCCGGCTCGAGCTCGACCCGGTTGTCGTTGAAGGTCGGCGCCTCGCCGAGCGTCGTCAGGCGCTGTGAGGTGGTCGCCTGGCCGCCGCGCCCGTCCGGGTAGTCGCCGCTCCACCATCCCATCGGCGCCACCAGTACCCCGTCGCGGGCATCGTCTGAGACCTCGGCGCGGCAGCGAAACGAGCCGCGCTCGTTGAACACTCGCACCATCTTCCCCTCCTCGACCCCGCGCGCGGAAGCGTCGCGGGCACTGATCACGACGTACGGCTCGGGCTGGGCGGAGTGCTGGCGGGCCTGGTTGGCGAAGCTCGAGTTGAGGAACAGGTGCGTTTTCGGGGTCACCATCGCGAGCGGGAAGCGCCCGTCCTTGCCGGCCGCCTCCGCCGGGGGGTCGTAGAAGGGCAGCGTGTCGACTCCGGCGTCGGCGAGCCAGTCGGCGCGCAGGCCGAGGCGCCCGCTCGGGGTGATGAAGTTGCCCTCGGCGTGGGGCGTAGGCCCCTGGCCGAGGTCGATCTTCTGCCAGCCTCGCTCGCGCAGGCGATCGAGCGAGACCCCGCCGGGCTCGTCGGCGAGAAGCTGCGCCAGCAGCTCCTCGTCGGTGTCGGCAAAGGCCGGGTGATCGAGGCCCATACGCGCGGCGAGCAGCCGAAACGCCTCGGTCGTCGGCTTCGCCTCGCCGAGCGGCGCGATCGCCGGCTCGTTGAGGGTGAAGTAGTGATGGCCCCACGAGAACACCGCGTCGAGGTGCTCGAGCTGCGTCGTCGCCGGCAGGATCACGTCGGCGTGCTTGGCGGTGTCGGTCATGAACTGCTCGATCACGAGCGTGAACAGGTCGTCGCGGCGCATGCCCGCCAGCACCCGCTCCTGCTCGGGCGCGACCTGGGCCGGGTTCGACGACCAGACAACCAGCGCCGCCACCGGCGGCTCGAGGTCCGGGTCGGTGAGCGCGTCGCCGAGCTGCGACATGTTGATCCGCCGCACCTCGGCGGCGCGCAGCTCGGCCCCGTCGATCGCCGCGCTCGGGACCGCGCTGCAGGTCGCGGTCGGGATATAGGAGCAGCCGCCGCCGCGGTGGCGCCAGGCGCCGACAAGGGCCGGCAGGCAGGCGACGGTCCGATAGGCGACCGGAGCGCCGAGATGGCGCTGGGCGCCGACCCCGAGCCGCAGTAGCGCCGGCTGGGTGCGGGCGAAGTCTCTCGCGACCCCGACGATCCGCTCGGCGGGCACGCCGCAAAGCTCGGCCCAGTGCTCGACCGGGTGCTCGGCGAGCCGCTCGAGCAGTTCGTCATAGCCGTCGGCATGGGCCCGGCACCACTGCTCGTCGGCGAGGCCGGCGTCGACGACGGCGCGCATCATCCCCAGCGCCAGCGCAGCGTCGGTCCCCGGCAGCGGTCGCAGGTGCTCGTCGGCGACCCGGGCGGTGCGGCTGCGAAACGGGTCGACGACGCAGAGCCGGGCCCCGTTGCGGCGCGCGTCGAGGATCTTCCGCCACAGGTGAGGAGCCGTCGACATCGGGTTCCAGCCCCAGACGAGCACGTAACGCGCGTCGGGCCAGTGCTCGGGGTCGACCTCCGGCGATACGCCGTGGGTCGCGGCCACGCCGGCAATCCCGGCGCTGGCGCAGATCGTCCGCACGAGCTCGGTGGCGCCGATCGCGTTCATGAACCGGTTTGCAATCGAGCCACCCTGGATCGCCCCCTGGGTGCCCATGTAGCTGTACGGGAGGACCGACTCGGCGCCGTGCGAGTCGATCGCCTCGCGCAGTCCCGCCGCGGCGAGGTCGAGCGCCTCGTCCCAGTCGACTTGGCGGAACTCGCCCTCGCCCTTGGCGCCGGCGCGGACCAGCGGCCGCAGGATCCGCTGCTCGGAGTAGACGCGGTCGAGGTAGTTGGAGACCTTGCCGCAGAGGAAGCCGGCTGTGATCGGGTGCTCGGGGTCGCCGCCGATCGCCACCGCCCGCCCGCCGGCGTCGACCGTGGTCAGCATCGCGCACGTGTCGGGGCAGTCGTGGGGGCAGGCCCCGCGGACGACGCGCTCCGCCATCCGCGCATCATCCCGCGCCGGCGACGTTGACGCAACCCGCCGCGCTTCCTACACTCCTGGGGCTGGCTGTGTAGTCGCGGGAGGTATCTCTCGAGGAAAGTCCGGACACCACAGGGCGCGGGCGGTGGGTAACGCCCACCCGGGGAAACCCGCGGGAAAGTGCCACAGAAACACACCGCCGATGACGCACCAACACGTGAGGTGCGAACAGGCAAGGGTGAAATGGTGCGGTAAGAGCGCACCGGCGTCGCGGTGACGCGGCGGCCAGGCAAACCCCGCCCGGTGCAAGGCCAAGCAGGATCGACGACCCCGCCCGGCGAGATCCAGGTGGGCCGCAGGGCGCAAGCCCGGTCGGTTCGCACAGAACCGGCGAGACAGATGGCTGCACGAGACAGAATCCGGCTTACAGGCCAGCTACGGAAGGGGCCCCGGCAACGGGGCCCCTTCTACGTCCGAGGTCCCGGCCACGGGCGCAGGCGCGGCAGCCAGCGACCGACGTTCGCCATGTAGAGCTCGTAATCGGTTCCAAAACGGCGCACCAGCGCCGGCTCCTCGACCAGCGGCAGGTAGAGCGCGTTGACGATGACGAAGGCGGCGAGCCAGATTGCCACCCCGGCCGAGCCCAGGATCAGGCTCTCGCCGGCGAGGACCAGCGCCACCCCCGTGATCATCGGGTGGCGAAGGTGACGGTACGGACCGCGGACGACCAGCCTCCGCGGCGGATCCCAGGGCGCCAAGGTCCCCTGACCGACCGAGGTGAAGAGGCGGACGGTGGTCACGAACAGGACCAGGCCGGCGCCGAGCAGCAGCGCCCCGGCACCGATCGCCAACCCAGCGGCGCCGCCCTCGAGCCCCCAGCCAATCGAGCCGGCGCCGGCGGCGACGATCAGCGCCGGGACGAGGACCGTGGCCGCGAACGGGAGTGCCAGGATCGCTGCCGTGACCCGCAGCGGCGCCGGGGCCGCCGGCTCATGGCTCCCAGCCACGCTCGATCCGCTGCTTGAAGCGACGCTGGCGGCGTCGCGCGTCCTTCATCCACAGCGGCATCAGCCGGGCCGAGAGGCCGGGAAGAGCGTCGAACGCGCGCACCATCCCCCCTCGCCAGCGGGGGATCGTGAGCACGGCGCGCGGCCGGTCGAGCAGCTCGGCGACCCGCACGGCGACCTGATCCGCGCGCAGCAGACTGCCCGAGAACGAGGGGGCGGCATCGGGGTCGTCGAGCCTGTCGTGCAGCATCGGGGTCCAGATCCCGTCCGGGCAGACGGCTGAGACCGAGATCCCCCGCGACCCCGAGCGGCGCAGGTCGGCGAGGGCGCCGAGCGTGAACGCGATCGCCCCGTGCTTGGTCGCCGCGTAAAGCGCCTCGCCCGGAGGGGCGCCGAGCCCGGCGAGCGAGATCACGTTGATCACGTGGCCGCGATCGCTCGGGCGCATCAGCTCGAGCGCCGCCAGGGTGCCATTGATCGTGCCCAGCGTGTTGACCTCGAACAGGGTCCGACGCAGGGCTTCGTCGTGCTCCCAGACGTGACCGGTGGCCAGCACACCGGCGTTGTTGACCCAGACGGAGAGCGAGCCCGTCCGCTCGGCGGCGTCGCCGGCGACCGTGCGGCAGGCGTCGGCGTCGCGGACGTCGAGCGCCGCCGACCAGGCCGAGCCGCCGAGCTCGCCCGCCGCGGCCTCGGCGGCACCCGCGTCGACGTCGGTGACGTTGACGGCGAGGCCGCGGGCTGCCAGGGCGCGGGCGATCTCGAGCCCGAGCCCGCGCCCCGCGCCCGTGATCACGGCTGCACCACTCATCGGGTCGATCCTAGATGGAGGTAGGTCGCTCGTACGCCACCACCGAACGTCCCGCAGTCACCCCTCTGGCGGGGGTGTCCGGGACGTTCGGCGTGAGGCGCTAGGCGACCTCGGGCAGGACCGAGGGGTCGGCCTGGTCCTGGGGCAGCGCCGCGGCGTTCGCGATCAGGCTCTGGAACTCGTTCAGCGCCAGGTGGGCGACCGCCTCGAGCAGCTCCTCGTCGGTCCAGCCCTCCTCGCGCGCCTCCTCGGCCAGATGCTGGGCCGGGCGGCCGTCGGTCGCCAGCAGCGCCTCGACGAAAGCCAGCAGCGCCGCCTGCTTGGGGTCGGCCGAACGAAACGCGCGAGCGCGCGAGACCTCGTCGAGTCCGAGCCCGGTCGCGCGCGCGGTGCGCGCGTGCTGGGCGATCGAGTAGGGATCGCCGCGGCGCTGCGCGACCGCGAGCCCGATCCGCTCGCGGGTGCGGTCGGGCAACGAGCCACCACGGAGCTCATGGCGCATGCGGGTGTACGAGCGCAACGCCGCCGGAGCGCCGGCGAGCACGCCGATGAACTTCGAGACCGAGCCGGCGGCGCCCTGAACCCCTTTGAGGATCTTGGCGCTGCCCTCGGGAGCGGTCAGCTCGTCGTGGATCTGAAAGCGGCTGATATCCGTCTTGACTGTCACTGGGCCTTCCCGCCTTTACTTTACCTTTAGCCTGTTACTTACTAGACGTAAGCCAAGATACCACGACAGGGGGTGGGGAGGCTCGCGGGCGATGCAGCCGATTCGCGCCGCGGATAGATTCCCGCGCTCAGACCACGAACGGATCACTCCCCGGGAGGACCGATGGCCGAGCAGACCCTTCGCACCGAGACCGCCGACGAGGTGCTCGCGGCCGTCGAGGAGCACGACGTCCGCTTCATCCGACTCTGGTTCACCGACGTACTCGGCCAGCTGAAGTCGTTCTCGATCAACTCGTCCGAGCTCGAGGACGCGTTCGAGGGCGGGATGGGCTTCGACGGCTCCTCGATCACGGGCTTCAACCCGATCGAGGAGTCCGACATGATCGCGATGCCCGACCCATCGAGCTTCGCGATCCTGCCCTGGCGCCCGGTCGAGAACGCGACCGGGCGGATGTTCTGCGACATCCAGGTGCCCGGCGGCGAGCCCTACGAGGGCGATCCGCGCTGGATCCTGCGCCGAGCTCTCGAGCGCGCCTCCGAGCTCGGGTTCGACGGCTTCAACATCGGCCCCGAGCTCGAGTACTTCTACTTCAAGGACGCACGACCGGCGGGCGGCACGCCCGAGATCCTCGACGAGGGCGGCTACTTCGACCTGACCACGCTCGACGCCGGCTCAGACGTGCGCCGGGAGACGATCCTGGCGCTTGAGCAGCTCGGGATCCACGTCGAGTACGCCCACCACGAGGTCGGCCCGTCCCAGCACGAGGTCGACATGCGCTACAAGGACGCGCTCGCGATGTCCGACGACTGCATGACCTACCGGATCGTGGTCAAGGAGTACGCGATGAAGTACGGCTGGCATGCGACCTTCATGCCTAAGCCGTTGTTCGGCGAGAACGGCTCCGGCATGCACGTCCACCAGTCGCTGTCAAAGGACGGGCGCAACGCCTTCTACGACGCCGACGACCAGTACTACCTCTCGCCGACGGCGAAGTCGTTCATCGCGGGACAGCTTCGCCACGCGCGCGAGATCGCGCCCCTGTTCGCGCAGTGGGTCAACTCCTACAAGCGGCTGGTCCCGGGCTATGAGGCCCCCGTCTATCTGGCCTGGTCGCGGCGCAACCGCTCGGCCTTGATCCGGGTCCCGCTCTATCACCCGGGCAAGGAGCAGGCGACCCGGGCCGAGCTGCGCTGCCCCGACCCGAGCTGCAACCCCTACCTCTGCTTCGCCGGGATGCTGCACGCCGGCCTCGAGGGGATCGAGCAGGGCTATGAGCTGCCCGAGCCGATGGAGCAGAACCTCTATCACCTCTCGCCCGAGGAACGGGCGCAGCGGGGGATCGAGCAGCTGCCCGAGAACCTCGGCGAGGCGATCGAGATCGCCGCCGAGTCCGAGCTCGTGCTCCGGGTCCTCGGCGAGCACACGTTCAAGCGCTTCGTCGAGATCAAGCGCGAGGAGTGGGAGGAGTACCGCGTCCAGGTCACGCCCTGGGAGATCGAGCGCTTCCTCTCGATTCTCTGAGCGGCTTTGAGCAGCGTCCAGGGCGCTAAAGCGTGACCCTGAGCGTCCGATTAGATCCCGGATGGCGGAGGTTCCGGTCTATCGCGGCAAGTTCGGCGAGCGCGAGGCCGAGCGGTTGCTGTGGCGGGCCGGCTTCGGCCCGGCGCCCGGCCAGGCCCGCAAGCTGGCCCGCCGCTACAACCTCCAGGGCGCGGTCCGCTCGCTGACCCGCTCGAAGGCCAAGGAGGCCCTGCGCGGTCACGAGCCGAGCGCCGAGGACGGCCTGCCGCTGGCGCCGTTCGACGCCTACGGCCACGACGTGCTCTGGTGGCTGGACCGGATGGTGCGCACGACGCGTCCCTTCGACGAGCGCATGGCGTTGATCTGGCACGACTGGTTCGCGACCGCGGACGTCAACTCGCAGCGGCTCTCGATCGGCCAGGCTGAGCTCTTTCGCCGCCTCGGGCGCGGCTCGTTCCTCGACCTCCTGCTCCAGGTGACCAGGGACCCGGCGATGCTGATCTGGCTCTCGGGGATCGACAACCAGAAAGAGGCGCCGAACGAGAACTACGCCCGCGAGCTGATGGAGCTGTTCACCCTCGGGGCCTCCAACGAGGCCGGCTATCCGTATTCCGAGGACGATGTCCGCGAGCAGGCGCGGGCGTTGACCGGCTGGACGGCGGAGTACTCGGACGACGTCGGGCTGACCGACTTCCACTATGACCCCGAGCGCCACGACGACGGCCGCAAGCGGATCTTCGGCAGGTCGGGGAGCTTCGACTGGCGCGACGCCTGCAAGCTCTGCGTCAAGCACCGTGCCCATCGGCGCTTCTTCGTCGAGAAGCTGTGGAGCTACTTCATCCCCAAGCCGCCCTCGCGCAAGACCCGCAAGGCGCTCGAGCGGCTCTACGTGAAGCGCGGGTACGCGATTCGCCCGGTCGTCGAGGCGATCCTCATGCACCCCGAGCTCTATCGCGGCCCGGCGATGGTCAAGCCGCCAGTCGTCTACATCGCCGGCCTGCTGCGCGCCCGCGGCCAGGGGATCGCCAACGAGGACCTGGTCTGGGTCTCGGGGATGGCCGGCCAGCGGCTCTTTGACCCGCCCAACGTCTCCGGCTGGGACGACGAGCGCTGGCTCGACACCTCGACCTTCCGCGGGCGCTGGACCGCCGCCAACCTGGTCGTCGAACCCGACGTCGTCGACGAGGAGGCGCCCTATGACGAGTCGGAAGGACCGGCGATCGCCGTTCGCCGGGCGCTCGCCTACTGGGGCGATCCGGGCGTTTCCCGCGCCACACGTCGAGCGCTCGAGCGCTACGCGTCCGCGGTCGAGGGCGTCGCGACCGAGGACTGGCAGCAGAGCACCTTTCGCGCCCTGCGCCAGAACGCCCTCCGATTGCTGATCGCCACATCCCCCGACCTGCAGACGAGCTAGCTAGCGCGATGGCCTGCAACCACTGTGAGGAGTTCACCCGGTCGCACCTCGTGCGCCGCGCGGTCGCCGAGGCGGGCAAGGGGTTGCCGCCGATCGAGCCGGGGATGCCGGTGCCCGCCGGGACCGGACTCAACCGACGCTCCTTCCTGCTGCGATCGAGCGCCGCGATGCTGTCCGTCTACGGCGCCTCGAAGCTCCGGCTCGGCGACCTGCAGGCCGGGATCGCGCAGGCCGCTCCAGGCGACGACCGGGTGCTCGTCTCGATCTTCCTCGACGGGGGCATCGACTCGCTCTCCGTGCTGGCGCCGGTCAACGACGGCAACTACCACTCGCTGCGCCCCAGCCTTGCGCTGGGGCCGGGAGACGGAAGCCCGTTCGGCGAGGACCCGAGCCTGCACTGGCATCCGGGCGCCGGCGCGTTCGAGCAGCTCCACGCCGCCGGCAAGGTCTCGGTGCTGCCCGCGGTTGGCTACTCGAGCCCGGACCAGTCGCACTTCACATCGCGCCACTACTGGGAGGTCGGTGAGTTGGACCCCAACGGCGCGACCGGCTGGATGGGACGGCTTCTCGACGTCATCGGCACGCCCGACAACCCGCTCCAAGGCCTCTCGTTCGACGGCACGCTCTCGCCCGCGCTGGCGACGGGCTCGGTGCCGGTGGCCGCCCTCGACGGGCCCTCCTATGACATCTGGGCACAGGGCGTGTGGGGCGAGCCAGAGGACCTGATGTGGGGCGCGATCGCCGACATCGGCAACGCCCAGCGCAAGGACGCCGGTCTGGTGGAGGCTGGTGACGCGGCGCTGCAGTCGATGCGCTTGAAGGCCCAGCTCGACCCCTTCTCGGGCGAGCAGATCGCGCCCCCCGTCCCCTACCCGAGCGGTGACGGTGCCTGGTTCGGCGAGAACTTGGCAGCGCTCTCGGCGATGCTCGCCTCCGGGCTGCCGATCCGCTGCGCGGCGATCTCGGCGCCCGGCGGATTCGACACTCACGACAACCAGGCGGAGTCCTTCGCCGGCGACCTCAAGCTGGCGGCCGACTCGATCGCCGCTTTTCAGGCAGACCTCGAGGCACGCGGGCTCGCGGACCGCGTCCTGACGCTCGTCTGGTCGGAGTTCGGGCGCCGGCCCGCGGAGAACGACTCAGGCACCGATCACGGTGCCGCCGGGATCGGGCTGGCGATCGGCACCAACGTCCGCGGCCGGATGATCGGCGAGTTCCCCGGCCTGGGACAGCTCGATGCCGACGACAACCTGCGCAGCACCTCTGACTTCCGCGGCCTCTACTGCTCGATCCTCGAGCAGTGGTTCAACGTCGACGCCGCCGCGGTGATCCCGAGCGCCTCGAGCTTCTACCGCCCGGCCCTGATCGGCTGATGAGCCGCGGGCTCGCCGTCCTCGCGGCGGCAGGCGCCTGCGGCGTGCTCGCGGCGGCGGCGCCGGCCCGGCCCGCGCCCGACCCCGAGCGGGCCCTGGTCAGAGCGGTCGAGTTCGACCTCACGCTGTCGAAGACCAAGCTGCGGCCCGGTCGAGCGATCATCCAGTTCCTCAACGACGGCGAGGACCCCCACGACCTGCGAATGCAGCGCACCGATCTGGCCGGCCAGCCCGAGTTCGGTCTCGGCGTGATCGGACCGGGCGAGTACGAGAACCTCGACACGCGCCTGCGGCGGCGCTCGACCTACACGCTCTGGTGCTCGCTCGCCGGCCACCGCGGCTTGGGCATGGAGGCGAGCCTCCGAATCAAGCGGCGCAAGCGGCGTTAGCCGCGCTCGCGGAGCTTGCGGATCGCGTCCGTTGCCGCCGTGCGGGCGTTGACGGTGCCCAGCATCAGCCGCTCGCCGACGGAGCCGTTGGGCGGCATTGCGCCCATCTGGCGCCCCATCTCGGTGCCGTTGGTGTAGGCGAGGTTCTGGCGGATCTTGCCGTCGCGGATCGTCAGCATGTCGATCCCCTCGACGTCGACCCGGGCGCCGGTCGGGTTCAGGCCCTCGAACCTGGCCGGGCCGTTGAAGGTGCCGGTGGCGCGCCAGCGCACGGCTGCCTGGTCGCCGGAGGCGACGATGTCGAGGACCTCGAAGCGAAAGTCGGGAAAGGCCCGGAACAGGTTGCGAAACCAGGCGCTGTAGGTGTCCGGCACCTCGAGGTCGACCATGCCGTAGATGTAGCCCTTGCCGCCGGGCTCCCACATCGACATCATCGCGTCGACGTCTCGGTTGCCGACCGCCTCGAAGTACTCCTTCGCGATCGTCTTCGCGCCTTTCCTGCGCGCCTTCTTCGTCTGCGGCTTGGTCTCGGTGGCCATGGGCGGGAATCTACCCTTCGAGCGCGGCTTCAAGCGCGCCCGGGTCGGTGACCGGCGCCCGGCAGGCGAAGCTCTCGCACACGTAGGCGGCGGCGCGGCCGTCGACGGCGCCTCGTTTGGCGAGCAGCTCGGGTCGCTCGCCCCCCTCGACCCCGCCGGCCAGCACCAGTCTGGGTCGGAAGCCCGAACGCACCACGGCGGCCAGCTCGGCGAGGCCGTCGCCGTCACGCGGCGCGACCAGGGCGACCTCGCGCGCCGCCGAGAGGTGGAAGTCGAGCCCCCGCAGCAGATAGGCGACGGCGCTGGGATGGCTGCTGGCGACCCGGGCGAGGAGGCGGAGGACCGAAACGGCGTGCTGCTCGTAGGAGCGCTCGCCGGTCAGCGCCGCGAGCCGCAGCAACCCGAACGCGGCGGAGGAGCTCCCGGACGGGATCGGGTGGTCGTCGATGTCCTTGCGGCGCGCGACCAGGTGCTCGTGATCGCTCGCGGTGGTGAAGAAGCCGCCCCGCTCGGGATCGGCGAACCGCTCGATCATCCGGTCGGCGGTCTCGCGCGCGGCGTCAAAGAAGCGGACCTCGAAGCTCGCCTCATACAGGGTCAGCAGGGCCTCGGTCAGGTAGGCGTAGTCCTCGAGGTAGGCGCCGAGCTTGGCATCTCCGTCCTTCCAGGTCCGCAGCAGGCGCCCGTCGGCGTCGCGCATCCGCGCCCAGACGAACTCCGCGCAGGCCCGCGCGGCGTCGAGGTAGTCGGCGCGGTCGAGCACCGCCCCGGCATCCGCCAGGGCCGCGATCGCGAGCGCGTTCCAGGACAGGATCCGCTTGTCGTCGAGCCCCGGCCACACCCGCTGCGCTCGAGCCCGGTACAGGGCGCGGCGCGCCTCCTCGAGCGCCGCCGGCGGCTCGGCCCGTGGACCGCCGGCCAGGTGGAGCACGTTGCGACCCTCGAAGTTGCCGCGCTCGCTGACCCCGTAGTACGCGATCACCTCCTCGGCGGAATCGCCGAGCCCGGCGTCGGCGAGCGCCTCGCGGATCTGCCCCGGCGTCCAGACGTAGAAGCGGCCCTCCTCGCCCTCCGAGTCGGCGTCGAGCGCCGAGAAGAAGCCGCCCTCTGGGCCGCGCATCTCGGTCAGCATCCAGTCCAGCGTGCGCTCGCAGGTCAGCCGCCAGCGAGCCTGCCCATGCGCCTGGAACCCGTGCAGGTAAGCGCGGGCGAGCAGGGCGTTGTCGTAGAGCATCTTCTCGAAGTGGGGGATCAGCCAGGCCCCGTCGACCGAGTAGCGGGCGAAGCCGCCGCCGACCTGATCGAAGATCCCTCCGGCGGAGATCGCGTCGAGCGTCAGCTCGACGACGTCGTCACCGCCGCGGGTGAGCAGCAGCTCGAGCGCCGCCGTGGGGGGGAACTTCGGCGCCCCGCCGAAGCCGCCGTGGCGCATGTCGGCGGACCGGCGCAGGCTCTCGACCGCGTCGACCAGGATCGACTCGGAGAGTGGCTCGTCGGAGGGCTCGAGCCTGCCCGCGGCTCCGAGCTGGGCCCGGATCCGCCCCGACGACTCGCGGATCCGCTCGCGCTGGGTCGCCCACGACTGGGTCACCGCCTCGATCACCATCGCGAAGCTCGGAAGCCCCGGGCGCGGCTCCGGAGGGAAGTAGGTGCCACCGTAGAACGGCACGCCCTCGGGATCGCAGAAGACGGTCAACGGCCAGCCGCCCTGGCCGGTCATTCCCTGGACGGCCTCCATGTAGATCGCGTCGACGTCGGGTCGTTCCTCGCGGTCGACCTTGACGCAGACGAAGTGCTCGTTCATCAGGCGGGCGGTCTCCGGATCCTCGAACGACTCGCGCTCCATCACGTGACACCAGTGACACGACGAGTAGCCGATCGAGACGAGCAACGGCCGGTCGAGCTCCAGTGCCCGCTCGCGCGCCTGCTCGTCCCACGGGTGCCAGTCGACCGGGTTGTCCTTGTGCTGGAGCAGGTACGGGCTGGTCTCGTGAACGAGCCGGTTCGTCATCCGGGTCAGCCGATCCGGCGCCTGATCGCGGTTTCGAGCACGGCGAGGCTGGCTCGTAGATGTCGCGACGAGATGACTCCGCGGCCGGGGACGAAGCCCGCCAGGGTAAGCGCCGTGCGCTCTCCGGGCGCCGCTCCGACCTCGATCTCGATCTCCGCCGGCCAGTCGCGACACGGCAGCCGGGCCGCGTCCTCGCGGGCCATGAGCCGCCCCTCGCCCGCCTCGGCGAGGTCCCACTCCAGGCTCCGAATCGCCTCCCGGCAGGCGACGATCGCATCCGCGGGCGGGATCTCGAGCTGCACATCGGTGAAGCGCTTCGACACCATCCCGAACGATAGTCCCCGGCGTCTGGAGCTAGTACGCGCGCGGGCGCTCGGCGACGCGCCCGATCCAGGCGGCGATGTGCGGGTGATCGTCGCCGAGCGGCTGGTGGTCGGCGAGCACGAGGTGAAAGAGCTCGGTGTCGTCCGGGTCGCGACGGGCGGCGTACTTGAGAAAGGGATAGGCGACGCAGTCCGCGGCGCCGAACTCGCCGGAGAGGAAGTCGCGCCCGTCGAGCAGGCGCTCGAAGATGTCCAGGCGCGCGGCCATCTCGGCGCCGCGGCGCTCGACCAGCGCCAGGTCGGGATCGTCGCGCTCGAGCTCGTCCTCGATCGTGTTCGGGGCGTCCTTGTAGACCCGCTCGAACCAGTCGATGAACACGTCGACCTCCGCCCGGCGCGCTGCGTCGGCGGGGAACAGCCGCGGCTCCGGATAGCGGCGCTCGAGATGGCGCAGAATCGTGACCGAGTCGTTGACCACCTCGCCGGCGTCCTCGATCACCGGCACCAGCCCCTGACCGCTGACCGCCTCCACCGGGCTGCGGTCGGAGTACTCGATCAGCACCGACTGGGCGCCCAGCCCCTTGTGGGCGAGGGCCAGCCCGACCCGCTCGCAGTTGGTCGACCACTCGGCCCGGTAGAGCCGGATCGAGGGACCGCCGGCCATCGGCGAGCGGCGCTCAGCCGCCGGTGACGTCGCGCGCGAACGCCTCGAGCGCGCCGGCGAAGGTCTGCAGGTCCTCCTCGGTGTGCGCGACCGAGATCGTCCACTCCTCCTCCACGCCCGGGGTCATGAAGACCCCGTTGTTCATGTGGTAGAGCCAGGCAAGCGCGGCGAGCTCGTCGTCGACCTTGGTCAGGTAGTCGCGGTACTCGCGCAGCGGCTCGGGGGAGAAGATCACGCAGCCCTTCGCGCCCAGGCCCTCGGTGTAGCAGGGCAGCCCGTACTGCTCGATGATCTCGTCGCAGCGGCCGAGCAGCCACTCGTTGGCCTGCTCGAGCTGGCGGTAGGCGTCCTCGGTCAGCACCTCGGTCAGCGTCGCCGCGGCGGCGGCCATCACCAGCGGGTTGCCGTTGAAGGTCCCGTACTGGTGCACGCGGCCCTCATCGACCGCGGCGGCGACCTCGTCGGTCATCCCGATCGCGCCGCCCGGGTAGCCACCGCAGATCGCCTTCGCCAAGGTGACCATGTCCGGCTGCACGCCGAATCGCTTCGTCGCGCCGCCGCGGGCGATCGTGGCGCCGGTCTTGACCTCGTCGAAGATCAGCATCACGCCGTGTTGGCTGGTTAGCTCGCGGACCCGCTCGAGGTAGCCCTCAACCGGCGGGATGATGTTGATGTTCATCATCGCCGGCTCCATGATCAGGCCGGCGACCTGGCCCTCGAGCTTGTCGAGCACCTTCTCGAGCGCCTCGGCGTCGTTGAAGGGGACCGCGCGGGTGAGCTCGGTGACCGCGAGCGGATAGCCGTCTCCGTAGGGGACCGAGCGCGGGTCGTCGCGCTCGCCGAGGGCGTCGAGCGGCGGGTAGACGGAGACCATGACCGCGTCGTGGTGGCCGTGGTAGGAGCCCTCGATCTTCAGCATCACGTCGCGGCCGGTGACGCCGCGAGCGAGGTGGACCGCGTCCATAGTCGACTCGGTACCGGCATTGGTGAACCGCCACTGCGGGAGCCCGAAGCGATCGGCGAGCTCCTCGGCAACGATGATCGAGCCGTCGGTGGGGGCGGCGAAGTGGGTGCCCTGGTCGTGACGCGCCTTGACCGCCGCGCCGACGACCGGGTTGGCGTGCCCGATACACATCACGCCGAAGCCGTTGTGGAAGTCGACGTACTCGCGTCCGTCGACGTCCCAGACCCGCGCGCCCGTGCCCCGCTCGAGGTAGATCGGCCACGGGTCGTTGAGCTGGAACGAGGACGGGACCCCTCCGGGCATCACCTTGAGGCCGCGCTCGTGGCGCTGCTTGGACTGGGGGGTCCGATCGGCGAGCCTGCCGCGCTCGCGCTCGGTGAGCGCGGCGACCTTCTCGCGATCGATGGCTGCGGTGGTGGCTTGGGCTGGCATGAAGCGCAGACTAGCGGTCGTCAGCGCGCCACCGCGTCCAACTCTGGCGCCGCGCCTTGGCCGTCCAGGCGCTTCCAGAGCGCGCCCAGGTCGCGCTGCTCGTCCACGGACAGGCGGTCGAGGAAGTGCCGTCGCACTCCCGCGAGATGGGTCGGGCGCGCGCCGGCGAGCTTCGCCTCGCCTGCCGGGGTCAGGTGGGCGAAGAGGCCCCGTCCGTCCTCGGAGCAGCGCTGGCGCTCGATCAGTCCCTGGCGCTCGAGTCGGTCGGCGAGTCGGGTAATCCCGCTACGGCTGAGCAGGAGCTGCTCGGCGAGCTCGCTCATCCGCATCCGCCGGCCGCTTGAGTCGGCGAGCTTGATCAGCAACTCGTATGAGCTCAGCGCCAGTCCGTGCTCGCGCTCGAGCTCGGCGTCGAGCTCGGCGAGCAGGCGGCTGTGCAGCTCGAGCATCCCCCTCCATGCTCCCTGCTCGATCTCGGACAGGCGGCCCGGGCCGGATGCGTTCACCCGGTCAGGGTAGCAATGGTTGCTGGCGCAACTAAGTGGTATAGTTGAGTGCACAATCAGTTTCACCGTTACGATCGCGGCCATACATGGGAGGACGCAGATGAAGCTCGAGGGCATCCACCACATCACGGCGATCACCGCCGAAGCGCAGCGCAACGTCGATTTCTACGCCGGGACGCTCGGCCTGCGGCTGGTGAAGAAGACCGTCAACCAGGACCAGCCGACCGTCTATCACCTCTTCTATGCCGACGAGCAGGGCAGTCCGGGCGCCGATCTGACTTTCTTCGAGTTCCCGGGCGCGCCCCGCGGCCGTGCCGGTGCCGGAATGGTGCACCGGATCGGCTGGCGGGTCGGCTCGGTCGAGGCGCTCGACTTCTGGGCCCAGCGGCTGAGCACGGCGGGCCACGAGAGCGAGCGCGAGGGCGAGCGGCTGCGCTTCGCCGATCCCGAGGGCCTCGGACACGAGCTGGTCGTGGCGACGGGCCGGGACGAGCCGCTGATTGCCGACCACCCGGAGGTGCCGGCCGATCTCGCTCTTGCGGGCTTCGACTTCGCCCGTGCCTACGCCGCCGATCCGAGCCGCAGCGCGTCGCTGCTCGAGGCGCTCGAGTTCGAGCCCGTCGATGGCGGCTGGGAGGCGCGCGGCGAGCGTCGCGGCGGTACCTGGCAGTACGACGAGCCGCCGGCCGAGAACGGGCTCGAGGGCGCCGGCACGGTGCACCACATCGCCTGGGCCTCGACCATGGACGACCACCTGCGCTGGCGGGAGCTGGCGATCGCAGCCGGCGCCCGTCCGACGCCCGAGATCGACCGGTTCTGGTTTCGCTCGATCTACTTCCGCGAGCCGAGCGGGGTGTTGTTCGAGATCGCGACGCTCGGGCCCGGCTTCGCGCTCGACGAGGACCCCGAGCACCTGGGCGAGAAGCTGATCCTGCCGCCGTTCCTCGAGGACCGGCGCAAGGAGATCGAAGCTGCGCTGGTGCCGATCGAGAACCCGCGCGTCGCCCTGCGTCGGTGACCGGCGAGCTCGTCCATCTGCTGCGCGAGCCCGCGGCCGAGCCGCACGGGGCGCTGATCCTCAACCACGGCCGCGGCGCCGACGAGCGCGACCTGCTCGGCCTCCTGGACGAGCTCGACCCGGATCGGCGGCTGCTCGGGGTGACCACCGGGGCGCCGCTGACCGATGTCCCCCCTGGCGGCCGGCACTGGTATCTGGTGCCGCGGGTCGGCTATCCGGATCCGGCGACCTTCGGCACCAGCTACGCGCTGCTGACCGGCTTCCTCGATCGGCTGCTGGCGGACCGGGGGATCGCTTGGCAGCGGACGGTGATCGGCGGCTTCTCGATGGGGGCGGTGATGTCCTACGCAGTCGGGCTCGGGCCGGGTCGCCCGAGCCCTGCCGCGATCCTGGCGCTGAGCGGGTTTCTGCCCACGGTCGAGGGCTGGGCGCCGGAGCTCGAGAGCCGCGCCGGGCTGCCGGTGCTGATCCACCACGGGCTCAACGATCCGGTGATCGACGTCGCGCTCGGCCGGCGGGCCCGCGACCTGCTCACCGATGCCGGCCTGGCCGTCGAGTACATGGAGACCGACGCCGCCCACTGGGTGCCACCGCAGGTCCTGCCGCCCGCGATCGAGCTGGTCGCCGCGGTCACCGCGGAAGCCGCCGAGCCCGCCTAACCAGGGGGCGTGGCGCGGCGGCTACCCTGAGCGAGATGGCTTCCCTGCGCCTGATCCAAGGCTCGGCCGCCGAGAGCGATCCCGGGGTCGGCTCGCCCGCGCCCGGGACGGATGCGGAGCAGCGGGCGCTCGACGCCTACTCGGTTGCGGTCTCGAGCGTCGCCGAGCGGCTCTCGCCGTCGGTCGCCAGCCTGCGCGTGCAGCGCCGGACCCGTCGCGGGCGCGTCCAGGCGGGGGCCGGAAGCGGGGTCGTGCTCACCCACGACGGCTTCATCCTCACCTCCGCCCACGTGGTCGCCGGGAGCGACGGCGGCAGCGCCCGGTTCACAGACGGGCGCGAGCTCCGTTTCGTCGTCGCGGGCAGCGACGCGCTCTCCGATCTCGCGGTCGTCCGCACCGAGGGCGGCGACCTGGTTCCGGCGCAGCTCGGCGACGCCGAGGAGCTGCGAGTCGGCCAGCTCGTGGTCGCGATCGGCAACCCGAACGGGTTCGAGGGCTCGGTGACGGCCGGCGTCGTCTCGGCGCTCGGCCGCGCCCTGCCGGCGCGCGCCGGACGCGGCGTGCGGGTGATCGACAACGTGATCCAGACCGACGCGGCCCTCAACCCGGGCAACTCCGGCGGCGCGCTCGCCGACGGGCGCGGGCGGGTGGTCGGCGTCAACACCGCCGTCGCCGGGGTCGGCCTCGGGCTGGCGGTGCCGGTCAGCGCCACCACCCAGCCGATCATCACCGCGCTGATCTCCGAGGGCCGGGTGCGTCGCGCCTACCTCGGGATCGCCGGCGGGCCGCGGCCGCTGCCGCCCCGGGCGCGGTTGGCGACCGGCGCCGAGCGCGGAGTGGAGGTGGTCGAGCTGGTTGACGACAGCCCGGCGGCGCGGGCGGGCCTGCGGGTCGGCGACGTGATCTTCGAGCTCGACGGCGACCCGATCGAGTCCGCTGCCGACCTGCAGCGGCTGATGGTCGCCGAGCGGATCGGCCGCGACGCGACCGCGAGGGTGATCCGCGACGGCTCGGTGCTCGCGCTCACCGTCGTCCCGGCGGAGCTCGACAGCTCGCAGCTCTAGCGTCCGGCCGGTGTGCGAACATACGTTCGTGCGCTGGAAGAACCTCGAACAAGGAGATCGCACGCAGGGCTCGCTGCCGGGTCTCGGTGACTCCGTGGTTCGGACTTTCGCTGCTCCGGAAGCGCTTGGCACCAGCTTTCACGAGGTGCGGGCACGCTCGGCCATCAACCGGGTTCCCGAGCGGTCGAGGATGCCGTTCCGCTGGACGATCAATCCGTATCGCGGCTGCACTCATGCGTGCGTCTTATCTACTGCTTCGCCCGCCCCACACACACCTACCTCGACCTCAACCCCCGCGAGGACTTCGAGCGCGAGATCGTCGTCAAGGTCAACCTGCCGGAGCTGCTGCGGGCCGAGCTGGCGCGGCCGCGGTGGTCTCGCGAGCACGTCGCGCTCGGCACCAACACCGACCCCTATCAGTGGGTCGAGGGCCGCTACCGGCTGACCCGTGGCGTCTGGGAGGCGATGCGCGACTTCGCCAACCCGTGCTCGGTGCTGACCAAGTCGCCGCTCCTGCTGCGCGACCTCGATCTCTTCGCCGAGCTGGCGGCGCGGACCGAGTTCGTCGCCAACCTCTCGATCCCCACCCTCGAGGAGCGGGCCTGGCGCGCGACCGAGCCCCACACGCCACACCCGCGGACGCGGATCGAGGCGGTGGCGGAGCTGGCCCGCAACGGGATCCCGACCGGGGTCCTGATCGCGCCGCTGATGCCGGGGATCAACGACGACCCGCGGCAGGTCGAGCGGCTGCTCGGCCTGCTCGGTGAGGCGGGCGCCGAGAGCGTCGGCGGGATCGGGCTCCACCTGCGCGGCGAGGTGCGGGAGATCTGGTTCGACTGGCTGCGCCAGTACCGCCCCGATCTGGTCGAGCACTACGGGCGCCTCTACGCCCGCGGTGCCTATCTGCCGCGCGAGGAGTCGCGGCGGCTGTCGCGGATCGCCCGCGGGCCGAGCGGGCCGCGGCGCTTTCGCGGCGAGCCGCCGGGCGCCGAGGAGGCGGGGAACGCTAGGGCGCGGCCGCCGCCGCCAGAGCAGCAGACGCTGATCTGAGCGAGAGCGCGACGAAGATCGTCGAGAGCGCGCAGACCGCCGCCAGCGCGAAGGCGGCCGAGTAGCCGCCGAGCGCGGCCGCGGCTCCGGTCAGCGGCCCGCCGAGCCCCATCCCGAGGTCGAAGAAGGCGGTGTAGGTGCCCATCGCGACGCCGCGACGCTCGACCGGGACCCGGTTGACGACCAGCAACGCGAACGACGGGAACAGGAGCGAGAACCCGGCGCCCATCGCCACCGCGCCGAGGACCGCGGCCTCGATCGTCTGCGCGCCGGCGATCACCACGAGGCCGGCGGCCTCGATCGCTCCGGCCCCCGCGGCGCAGCGGACCGGCCCGAAGCGATCGGGAAGCCAGCCGAGGAAGATGCGCGCGCCGACGACGGTCGCCGCGAAGGCGGCGAACACCGCGGCGCCGTGCCCGACGTCTCGCTGGTCGAGGTGGAGGACGACGAAGGCGGCCATCGCCGCGTAGCCGACGATCGCCAGCGAGAGGCCGAGGCCGGGTCGCAGGGCCTCGTGCGCAAGCAGGCGTCGCTCGAACTCGAGGTCGTCACGCGGGGCGAAGCGCTCGGGGATCCGGATTGCGACGAGCGCCCCGAGCAGCGGCGCCGCGGTCGCGAACGCCCACACCATCTCGTAGCTCGACGCCTGCAGGATCAGCTCACCGAGCGGCGGCCCGAGCGCGAGCCCGCCCCAGATCGCGAGTCCGTAGAGGCCGATCACCCGCCCGCGGCGGTCGGGCGGGGCGAGGTCGACGATCCAGGCCGAGCCGGCGGTATAGACGGCGCCCTCGCCGGCGCCGAGGAAGAGCCGCGAGACGATCAGGCCGGGGACCCCGGCCGGGACGAACAGCAACAGCCCCGAAACGGCAGTCGCGAGCGTGCCCCAGACCACCACCCGGCGGCGGCCCCGGCGGTCGGCGAGGTGCCCGGCGAGCGGACGGCAGGCGAGGCCGGTGATCGCAAACGCGCCGGTGACGATCCCGACCTCGACCTCGCCGCCCCCGAGCGGGCCGGTGACGTAGCGCGGCAGCACCGGCAGGGTCGCGCCGATCGAGAGCAGCCCGAGGCCGGTGACGACGAAGATCCCGGCGAAGGCGGCCTGGGAGCTCGACAGACGGTCGGTCGGGAAGGACACGCCGTAATGGATAGCGTGCGACCCATGGCGATGATCGAACCCGCCCGGGAAAGGAAGCAGCGATGAGTGGCGACACCCCCGAACACGACCTCGAGCGCGAGCTCAGCGAGCTGCTGGAGCAAGAGCGCTTCGAGCCGCCGGCCGCCTTCGCCGCCGCGGCGCTGGTCTCGGATCGATCGTTGCACGACCGGGCGGCGGCCGACCCCGACGCCTGGTGGGCGGGGCTCGCCCGCGATCTCGACTGGTTCGTCGAGCCGACCGAGGTCTTCGACGACTCGAACCCGCCCTTCTACCGCTGGTTCGCCGACGGCCGGCTGAACGCCTCGGTCAACTGCCTCGACCGCCACATCGAAGCCGGCAGCGGCGACCGGGTCGCCTTCCACTGGCACGGCGAGGAGGGCGAGCAGCGCGCGATCACCTACGCCGACCTTCACCGCGACGTCCAGCGGCTCGCCAACGTCCTGATCGAGCGCGGGGTGAAGGCGGGCGACGTGGTCGGGATCTACCTGCCGATGATCCCCGAGGTGGCGGTGGCGATGCTTGCCTGCGCGCGAATCGGAGCCCCCCACAACGTCGTCTTCGGCGGCTTCTCGCCGGAGGCGGTCAAGGAGCGGATGCAGTTCTCCGACGCGAAGGCGCTGATCACCGTCGACGCCGCCCGCCGCAAGGGCAAGGTCGCCGAGATCAAGCCGGCGGTGGACGCCTTCCTCGACCAGACGCCGACGATCGAGACCGTGGTCGTCGTCCGCAACACCGGCGCCGAGGTGGCGATGCGCGAGGGACGCGACGTCTACTACGACGAGGCGATCGCGGCCGCCGACTCGGACTGCCCACCGGCCGAGCTCGACGCCGAGCACCCCCTCTACATCCTCTACTCCTCGGGTTCGACGGCGAAGCCGAAGGGGATCCTGCACACCACCGGCGGCTATCTGACCGGTGTTGCCTGGACCCTGCGCCACGTCTTCGACCTGAAGCCCGAATCCGACGTCTTCTGGTGCTCCGCAGACGTCGGCTGGGTCACCGGGCACTCCTACATCGTCTACGGACCGCTGCTCTGCGGCGCGACCTCGGTCATGTACGAGGGAGCGCCCGACTACCCCGACCGCGACGTCTGGTGGGCGCTGTGCGGGCGCTACGGGGTGACGGTCTTCTACACGGCGCCGACCGCGATCCGCGCCTGCATGAAATGGGGCCCGCAGTTCCCGGGGCGCCACGACCTCTCGGCCCTGCGGCTGCTGGGGACGGTCGGGGAGCCGATCAACCCGAAGGCCTGGCTCTGGTACTGGAAGGTGATCGGCGGCGGGCGCTGCCCGGTGGTCGACACCTGGTGGCAGACCGAGACCGGCCAGATCATGATCACCACCCTGCCCGGAGCGCAGTACTCAAAGCCCGGCTCGGCGGGCACGCCGCTCCCGGGAATCGAGGCCGCGGTTCTCGACGAGGAGGGCAACGAGGTGGTCGGCGAGCAGGGGCTGCTCGCCTTGCGCCGGCCGTGGCCGGGGATGCTGCGGACGCTCTATCGCGACGACGAGCGCTACGTCGAGACCTACTTCTCGAAGTTCGGCCCGCGGACGTATTTCGTCGGCGACGCGGCGCGCCAGGACCCCGACGGGTACATCTGGGTGATCGGCCGGGTCGACGACGTGATCAACGTCTCCGGGCACCGGCTCTCGACCGCCGAGGTCGAGTCGGCGATCGTCAGCCACCCCAAGGTCGCCGAGTCGGCGGTGATCGGTCAGGCCGACGAACACACCGGCCAGTCGATCTGCGCCTTCGTCACCCTCGAGGGCGACCTCGAGGGCACCGACGAGCTGATCGCCGAGCTGCGCGAGCACGTCGCCGAGCGGATCGGCAAGCTGGCGCGCCCGAGGCGGGTGATCTGGGCCGACGACCTGCCGAAGACCCGCTCGGGCAAGATCATGCGCCGGCTGCTGCGCGACATCGCCGAGGGACGGGAGCTCGGGGACGTGACCACACTGCGCGACCCCGACGTCGTCGCCGAGCTCGACCAGGTGGTCAAGCGGCGCGCGAGTGAGGGCGACGAGGAATAGCCGCTCAGGTCACCGCGGGCTCGGGCTCGGGACCCCGCTCGGCCTCGGCGGCGGGGGTGCCGACCATCGTGTCGGCCGGGTCGCGCTCTCGGCGCGAGCGCCAGATAAACGGGATCGCGAGCGCCGCGATCCCGGCGCTGAGCAGATAGGAGGGGGCGTAACCCCAGACGTCGGCGGCGCGGCCGAGCACCGGCTGCGCCCAGACGCCGCCGGTCGAGCTCATCAGCGAGTCGAAGGAGAGGATCGTCGCCCGCTGCTTCGAGGGGATCATGCAGTTGATGTAGGCCTGGCGGATCGGCATCTCGGCGGCGAACATCAGCGCCCAGACGACGATCAGCGCGATCACCGCCGCGAACGCCTCGATCACGCCGATCAGCGCCAGCGCGGCGACGCCGACGGTAGACATCCCGATCAGGGCCGAGGTCCGCCGGTCGAAGACCCTGCGGATCCGCGGCGCTGCGATCCCGCCGAGGATCTGGGCGCCGGCGACGATCGCCGCCACCAGCCCGGCGACCGAGTAGGCGGTCGGGTCGCCGTAGAGCTCGAGCAGGTACGGCTGCAGGGCATAGAAGGCATAGAACCCGACGCCACCGCTGAACAGCGAGCTCAGCATCAGCCACTTGACCGCCGGCACCCGCCATCCGTACTCGATCGAGTTCGAGCTGATCCGGCGCATCTCCGCCAGCGGTCGCTGTCGCCGGTCGGGAGCGAAGCCGACGTCGTGCATGAGCCGGTAGGCGACCACGAACATGACCACGAGCACGCCGGCCCGGGCCACGAACGGGACCCCGAGGCTGGTCGCCTGGGCGATCAACCCACCGGCGACCGACCCGGTCAGCATCGCGATCCCGGAGACGATCTGCCCCCGGCCGAAGACCGACTCGAGATCGCCGTCGAAGCCGGTCGCGTTGAGCGCGTCAACCAGCCACGCTTCGACCGCGCCGGAGAAGAAGGTGAACCCGAGCCCGAGCAGCATCGAGACGAGCGCCCACTCCCAGAACGGCGCCTCGAGCTGCCAGAGGAGCACGTAGATCGCGGTCGAGAGGGCCAAGGTGACCGTGCCGAGCAGGTAGGAGGTCCGCCGCCCGACCGTGTCGGCGACGATCCCGGTCGGGACCTCGAAGATCACCATCCCGGCGGTGAAGAAGGCATTGGCGGCAAATGCCTCGGCGTTCGAGAGCCCGGCGTCGAGGAGGAAGATCGTGTTGATCCCCCAGATGAACGATGCCGCGAGGGTGTTGCCGAGCATCAGCGTCAGGTAGGTGCGCTGGATCGAGCGCGGGCTTGGCATCGCCGCCTGAAGTTACGAGGTCGCCGCTCGACTGCCCCCGGGCCCTTGGGCCCGGAGCTCGGCCCGCTTGATCTTGCCGCTCGCGGTCTTCGGCAGCTGGTCCGCGAACTCGACCACGCGTGGGTACTTGTAGGGCGCGGTCACCGTCTTGACGTGGTCCTGAAGCTCGCGCGCGAGCTCATCGCCCGGCTCGCCCGCGCCGAGGACGACGATCGCCCGCACGACGGCGCCGCGCTCGGGATCGGGCGCCGCCACCGCAGCCGCCTCGGCGACCGCGGGGTGGCTGAGCAGCGCGGACTCGACCTCGAACGGGCCGATCCGGTAGCCGGCGGAGACGATCAGGTCGTCGTTGCGCCCCTCGTACCAGTAGTAGCCGTCTTCGTCGGCGCGCACGACGTCGCCTGTCGGCCACCATTCACCCGCGAACGGCTCGTCGTCGAGGTAGCGGTCGAAGAAGGTCGGGCAGCTCGCGACCCGGAGCTGCAGCTCGCCCTCGGCGACCCGGAGCTCGACCCCGGGCAGGGCGCGCCCCATCGATCCCTCGCGCACGGCCTCGCCGACGTGGTTGCCGACCAGATGGCCGGTCTCCGTCTGCCCGTACCCGTCGCAGATCGTCACTCCCGTGGCCTCACGCCAGGCGTCGATCACCTCGGGGTTGAGCGCCTCGCCGGCGGAGACCATCCGTCGCACCGACGGCAACTCGCCGAGCTCCGCCCGCTTCGCCAGCACCCGGTACTCGGTCGGTGCCTGGCAGAGCACGTCGACCCGCTCGCGCCCGATCAGCTCGAGTCGCTCGGCGGGCTCGAACCGGCCGTCGACGAGCATCGCTGCGGCGCCGCATAGCCACGGGGCGAGAAAGACGTTGCGGGCCGACTTCGACCACCCGGTCGCGGTAGTGCACCAGGCCAGCTCGCCGTCGCGCGCCCCGAGCCAATGCTCGGCCTGGGCGCGCTGGCCGGGAAGGTAGCGCTGCGCGTGCAGGGCGGCGCGCGGCTCGCCGCTGGTCCCCGAAGTGAACACGACCAGGCCCGGGTCGTCCGGGGCGAGGCGCGCGATCTCGGCCGGCGTCTCCTGTGGGCGGTCCTCGTCGAGCACCTCGGCGATCTCGTCCATGGTCATGTACGGGATCCCGTCGGGCAGCTCCGCGAGCAGATCCTCTTCGCCGACGCAGAGAGCCGGGTTCGCGACGCCCGCTCGGAGCGCCAGGTCGTGGCGCCGGAGCTGGGGGTTGCACGGCAGCGGCACCGCCCCCATCCGCCAGCAGGCGAGCATCGCCAGCACCCACTCGAACCGGTTGCCGACCAGGGTCATGACGACGTCGCCGCGGGCGACCCCGCGCGCGGCGAGCGCCCCCGAGAGACCGGCCGAGACCGCGACCAGCTCGCCGAAGTGCCACTCGCGCCGGCTCCCGTCGCGCCCGATCGCCAGCAGCGCCCGCTTCGAGGCCGGAAAGCGCTCGAGGACGTCCTCGATCAGGTTCACGCGCGGGCTAGCAATCCTTGGCGCGAAGCGGGGCCTCGAGGCTCGTCCTGCGCTTGCCGGCCTTCGCCGCTAGCGTCAGCGTCGCGCCGTCGCAGGCCTGCTCGGCGAACGCCAGCACCTCGGCCTGGCGGGCGCTGAGCGGCAATCTCAGCCTCGCCTCGCGGTCGCGCAGCCGCCGCGACTCGGGGCCGAGGCGGAAGCTGAAGTCGTCGGGGAAGCCGTCGACGACGAGCCCGGCCTTGACCCGCGCCTCGCGACCGCGCCTCGATCGCACCTGCACCTTGACCGCCTCATTGCGCAGCACGGCCTCCTGGGTCTCGGTCAGCAACTCGAGCTCTCGGCGCTTCGGCGGCTTGTCCGGCTTCGCCTCGCCGGCCGTCGCCGCGATCAGCAGCGAGACGGTCATCGCGACGATCGCGGCATTGGGTCGAAGCATGGCCATCGAGCGCTCAATATCAAACCCAATACACGCGCGAACGGAGCGCCTCGTACGCTCGTACGAACGCGACATTTCAAGGGGGAGGCATGGGCAAGCGCACAAGCTACGGGCCCGGGACGTTCAGCTACGTCGAGCTGCAGACCACCGATACCGCGGGCGCGAGGCAGTTCTACGGGGAGCTGTTCGGATGGCAGGGCGAGGACGTGCCGATCCCCGAGGAGGCCGGGGGCGGCACGTACACGGCGCTGAAGCTGGACGGTGAGACGGTCGCGGCGCTGACGCCGCAGGCTCCGCAGCAGCGCGATGCCGGCGTGCCGCCGAACTGGTTCTCCTACGTCACGGTCGCGAACGCGGACGAGACTGCGGCCAAGGCGGCGGAGCTCGGTGGCGGCGTTCATGCCGGCCCGTTCGACGTCATGGAAGAGGGACGGATGGCGGTGATCGGCGACCCCACCGGCGCCATCTTCGGCATTTGGCAGGCGGGCCGCTCGATCGGGTCGACGGTTGTCAACGACCCCGGCTGTCTGACCATGAACGAGCTGGCGACCAACGACGTCGAGCGGGCCCAGGAGTTCTATACACCCCTCTTCGGTTGGGCCTTCGAGCAGCTCGACACCGGTGAGATGCCGCCGTACTGGGCGATCCGCCACGAGTGCGCCGCGAACGGCCTCAACGGTGGCATGCGCGAGCTCGCGCCGCAGCAGAGCGAGGCGGGGATCCCGCCGCACTGGCTGCCCTACTTCACCGTCGAGTCGACCGACGCGATGGTGACCTCGACGAGCGGCGCGGGCGGCGGCGTGCTGGCGCCGGCCTTCGACATCCCGGCCGGGCGGATCGCGGTCCTGCACGACCCGCAGGGCGCGGCCTTCGCGGTCTTCGAGGGTGAGGTCGACGACTAACGTCTACCGCCGCAGCTCGGTGCCGTCGTAGAGCTTGCGGATCGCCAGCTTGCCGGCCGGGGCGGCGTCGAGGCAGAGCTCGCAGAGCACGCACTCGTCGAGGTTCTCACGGACCACGCCGACGCGCCCGTTCTCGCCGCTGAAGATGTCGACCGGACACACCTCCTCCAGCTTGCGCGCCAGCTCGCCGTCGGCCGCGATTCCGGGGTCGACCTCGACCTCGATGAAGACTCCGTGCTCGCTCATCGCAGCCGCTCCTGGACGGCGCCGGGGATCTCGTCGATCCGCTCGACCACCGGGATCCCGGCCGCCTCGAGGCGGGAGATCTTCTCGCTCGCCGAGTCCTCCTTGCCCTCGACGATCGTGCCCGCGTGTCCGAAGCTCATCCCCTGCATCTCCTCGTCGTCCATGAACCGCCCGGCCATGAAGGCGACGATCGGGAGACGCGAGTCATTGGCCTCGCGCCAGTCGACCAGCTCGGCCTCCATTCGCCCGCCGGGCTCGGTGTAGATCACGATCGCCTCGGTCTGCTCGTCCACCTCGAACACCGGCATCAGCTCGGCGTAGGTCGAGCCGATGATCGCGTCGCCGCCGATCGAGATCGCTGTCGAGACCCCGAGCCCGGCGGCGGTCAGGGTGGAGGAGATCTCGGTCGTCATCCCTCCCGAGCGCGACATCACCCCGACCGGGCCCGGCGAGTAGGCCTTTGCGGCGTCCTTGGCGGGCCCGCCGATTCCGCCCATCTTCGCGACACCGGGGGCGATCAGGCCGAGGCAGTTGGGCCCGATGATCCGCGCCCCTCGCTCGCTCGCGCGCTCGACCATCTGGGCGACGTCCGCGCGCGGGATGCGCTCGGTGACGACCACGATCAGCGAGATGCCGTTCTCGATCGCCTCCAGCACCGCGTCCTTGGTGAACGCGGGGGGAACGGTGACGACGGCGCCGTCGGGCGCCGAGCCGTGGTCCGTGACCACCTGCTCGACGGTGTCGAACACCGGCACGCCGTGCACGTCACGTCCCTTGCGGCCGGGGGTCACGCCGCCGACTATCCGCGAGCCGTAGTCGAGGCACTCGCGGGTCAGGTTGACCGCCTCGCGCCCGGTGATGCCTTGGACGATGAAGCTGAAGCTCTCGTGCAGCAGAACGCTCATCCTGGCGACCACCCTGACGGCAGCGGACGCGAAGCGGAGCAGCCGTCAGGCATTTATTCCATCCCCTTGCACCTTCGCCACGGCCCGTCCCGCCGCCTCCCACATGCTGACGCTGCGATCGCAGTACTCGACCCCGTAGCGATCGAGGATCTTGTAGCCCTCCTCCTCCCAGGCTCCCGGGATGCGGAAGATGGCGATCGTCTCGGCAGGGTCCTTGCCGAGCTCGAGGCAGGCCTTGATCACCCCGCGGGCGACGATGTCAACCCGGGTGTTGGAGACGATCGACATCATCACGGCGATCTTCTCGACCCCCTGCTTGCGCAGCACCTCGATCGCCAGCCCCTTCGCCTTCGCGACCGAGGGATTGCCGCCGATCTCGGCGTAGTTGGCCGGCCTTCCCCCCTGCGACCGGACCGCATCGGTGAGCGTCAGCGAACCGCCGCCGGCGCCGATCACCAGGCCGAGGTCACCGGAGAAGCCGTGATCCTTGCCCTGGATCACGCCGCGGTGATCGGCGGCGTCGATCGCCTTCACGTTGCGCTCGAACTCGGACGGCTGGTACAGCTCGCGGGGCTCGTCGAGGTCGACGCCGATCCCGGTCAGCAGCGTCTTGTTGCGCCCGACCGCCTCGTCCTCCATCTCCATGTGGGCGTCTAGAGCGACGAAGGAGCCGTCCGCGAGCCGAGCCAGCGGGTTGATCTCGGCGAGGGTCATGTCGTGTTCGCGCTGCAGCCGGGCGAGCCGGGCGAGCACCGCGGTGGCGCGGTTGAGCTCCGAGCCGGTGATCCCGACCCGGGCGACGACCTGCTTCGCCTCGAAGTCGGCGATCGGGCGCAGGTTCGAGAGGTGGCCGCGGCCGACATGCTCGGGGTGCTCGGCCGCGACCTGCTCGATCTCGATCCCGCCCATGTCGCTGAACAGCATCATCGGCCGCTTCGCGCGCCCGTCCCAGAGCACGGCCGCGTAGTACTCCTGTTCGATCTCGGCTCGCGGGTCGACCAGCACCCCGACCGGCAGGTGCCCTCCGATCTCGAGCTCGAGGATCTCGGCGGCATGCCGCTCGGCCTCGTCGGCGCTGTCGGCGAACTTGACCCCGCCCGCCTTCATCCGGCCGCCGGTCAGGACCTGCGACTTGATCACCGTCGAGCCGCCGATCCGCTCGGCGGCCGCGCGGGCCTCGGCGGCGGTCGTGCAGAATCCGTACTCGGTGACCGGGATCCCGGCCCGCTCGACGATCCGTCGTGACTCGTACTCGTAGAAGCGCATCGCTGCGGCGCGGGAGACTAGATCATCGCCGGGCGAGGCTCTCGCGTCAGTGCTCGACCCCGACCCGCCTCCGTGCTCAATGCCGATGCCCGGGGCTGGGCCGGTCGGTAGACCTGAGCCGTGGCGCCCGTTAAGTGACCGGTGCGCCACAATTGGCGCCCGTTTCCGGCCAACCCGGTCGGGTAACCAGCCTTGCAAGAGCGCCCGAAAGGAGTTGAGCCGAAACTTGTCTGAGACCACGGCCGCGGCCGAGGCCCTGACCGAGAACCCGAGGTTGATCGCCTGGGTCGAGGAGGTCGCCGAGCTGACCCAACCCGACTCGATCCACTGGTGCGACGGGTCGGCGGAGGAGTACGACCGCCTCTGTGCGGAGATGGTCGAGGCGGGGACGTTCGAGCGGCTTGCCGACGCGAAGCGCCCGAACTCATATCTCGCTCGCTCGGACCCCGGCGACGTCGCCAGGGTCGAGGACCGGACCTTCATCTGCTCGGAGCGCGAGTCGGATGCCGGACCGACGAACAACTGGCGCGAGCCGGGAGCGATGCGAGCCGAGCTCGAGGGACTGTTCCGCGGCTCGATGAGGGGTCGGACGATGTACGTGGTTCCGTTCTCGATGGGCCCGCTGGGCTCGCGGATCTCCCACGTCGGAGTCCAGCTCACCGACTCCCCGTACGTCGTGGTCTCGATGCGGATCATGACCCGGATGGGGCTCGGCGCGCTCGAGGTCTTGGGCGAGGATGGCGACTTCGTTCCCTGCCTGCACTCGGTCGGCATGCCGCTCGCCGAGGGCGAGGAGGACGTTCCGTGGCCGTGCGACGCGGAGAACAAGTACATCGTCCACTTCCCCGAGTCGCGGGAGATCTGGTCCTATGGCTCCGGCTACGGCGGCAACGCCCTGCTCGGCAAGAAGTGCTTCGCGCTGCGGATCGCCTCGGCGATGGCCCGCGACGAGGGCTGGATGGCCGAGCACATGCTGATCCTCAAGCTGACCTCGCCCGAAGGGGAGGTCAAGTACGTGACCGGGGCCTTCCCGTCGGCATGCGGGAAGACGAACCTGGCGATGCTGGTCCCGACCCTGCCGGGATGGGGGGTGGAGACGGTCGGCGACGACATCGCCTGGATGAAGTTCGGCGAGGACGGCCGCCTCTACGCGGTCAACCCCGAGGCCGGCATTTTCGGCGTCGCCCCGAACACCAGCCACAAGACGAACCCGAACGCGCTGGGGATGATCGAGCGCAACTCGATCTTCACCAACTGCGCCCGCACCGACGACGGCGACATCTGGTGGGAGGGGATGACGGGCGAGCCGCCGGCGCACGCGATCGATTGGAAGGGCGACGAGTGGACGCCGGACTCGCCCGATCCCGCCGCGCATCCGAACGCCCGCTTCACGGTCCCGGCCTCCCAGTGCCCGTCGATCGCCCCCGAGTGGGAGGACCCCGAGGGGGTGCCGATCGACGCCTTCCTCTTCGGCGGCCGGCGCGCGACCGTGGTCCCGCTGGTCAGCGAGGCCACCGACTGGGAGCACGGCGTCTTTCTCGGCGCGACGATGTCGTCGGAGACGACCGCGGCACAGGCGGGCGAGGTCGGCAAGCTGCGCTTCGACCCGATGGCGATGCTGCCCTTCTGCGGCTACAACATGGCCGACCTGTTCGGCCACTGGCTGGCGCTCGGTCGCGAGCATCCAAACCGGATGCCGCGGGTGTTCGTCGTCAACTGGTTTCGCAAGGACGCCGACGGAAAGTTCATCTGGCCCGGGTTCGGCGAGAACAGCCGGGTGCTCGAGTGGGTCTTTCGTCGCTGCAACGGTGAGGGGGAGACGGTGGAGACCCCGATCGGGCTGGTGCCCGCCGCCGGGGAGCTCGAGCTCGAGGGGCTCTCGATCTCCGATGAGGCGATCAGCGAGCTGCTCACGGTCGGCCCGGATGCGCTTCGCGCCCAGGTCCCCCAGCTGGAGGAGTTCCTGAGCCAGTTCGGAGACAGCCTGCCGGCCGAGATCTCCGCCCAGCTCGAGGCGCTCAAGGGCCGCCTCGGCTGAGCGCGGCGTCCCGTCAGCGCGCGTAGCGGGCCAGCCCGGCGCGAACGGGCTCGGGGATCGACACCGTCCCGCCGGCCCGGGCGTCGACGAAGACGTGCCGGAGCTCGCCCTCGGCCACGGTCTGCTCGCCCCGTTCGATCGCCAGCTCGGTGCTGATCGAGGTCTTACCGAGGCCGACCGAGCGGACCACAAGCATTGCCTCGTCGTCGAACCCGAGCGCCGCCAGGTAGCGGATTCGCGCCTCGGCGACGACGATGTCGACGCCGCCGTCGATCATCGCGCCGTAGCCGCCGAGCTCGCGCCAGAGCTCGGTCATCGCGATGTCGAAGTAGGCGAGGTAGTTGGCGTTGAAGACGTGACCCTGCGGATCGCATTCGTTGTAGCGGACCCGGATCGGATGGCGGAACTCGGCCGGCGGCATCGCTGCGGTCTATCAGGCTGGGCAGAGGCGGCGGCGTCACCGCCGGCTCAAAGCCCGTAGGCGTCGGCCAGCGCCGGGTCCTTGCGGGCGAGCATCTCGGCCAGCTCGACCATCACCTTGCACTGCTTCCAGGTCGCGTCGTCCTGCATCTTGCCGTCGATCATGTGGACGCCCCTGCCGTCCGGAATTGCCTCGATCACCTTGCGGGCGAACCTGACCTCGTCCGGATCCGGGCTGAAGACCTTCTTTGCGACCTCGATCTGGGCCGGGTGCAGCGACCAGGCGCCGACGCAGCCGAGCAGGAACGCGGCCCGGAACTGGGCCTCGCAGCCGGCGATGTCCTTGATGTCGCCGTAGGGGCCATAGAAGGGAAGGATCCCGGCCGTGGCGCAGGCGTCGACCATGCGGGCGATCGAATAGTGCCAGGGGTCCTGCTGCGCGGTTGCACGCGGCGCCTCGGGATCGTCGGGATCGGGGTCGTTGATGACCAGGTAGCCGGGGTGCCCGCCGCCGACCCGGGTTGTCTTCATCCGCCGCGAGGCCGCCAGGTCGGCGGGCCCGAAGCTCATCCCCTGCATCCGCGGCGAGGCTGTGGCGATCTCCTCGACGTTGACGACTCCCTGGGCGGTCTCGAGGATCGCGTGGACCATCAGCGGCCGCGGGAGGCCGGCCTTGGCCTCGAGCTGGGCGAGCAGCCGATCGACGTAGTGGATGTCGTGCGCGCCCTCGACCTTCGGCACCATGATCACGTCGAGCTTGTCGCCGATCTCGGTCACCAGCGTGGTCAGGTCGTCGAGCACCCACGGACTCTCGAGCGAGTTGACCCGGGTCCAGAGCGCGGTCTCGCCGAAATCGGTCGCCTTGCCGACGCGCACCAGGCCCTCGCGCGCCGCCTCCTTCTTGTCGACCGGGACCGCGTCCTCGAGGTTGCCGAGCAAGATGTCCGCCTGCTTGGCCATCTCGGGCACCTTGGCCGCCATCTTCTCGTTCGAGGCATCGAAGAAATGGATCATCCGCGAGGGCCTGAACGGCACCTCGAGAACCGGGTCGGGGGCGCCGATCGCGAGCGCCTTGGCGAAATCACGGGGGTTGCGCAAGTTGGTCTCCTGGGTCGTTGGCCGCGAACGCTAGCGTGAGCCGGATGGCCGTCGAGATCCGTGCCGCGCTGCCGGGGGAGGAGCGATCGATCGTGCTGCTCTACGAATGGCTGTTCGAGCCGCCGGGCTCGCGACCCGCCGCCTGGGACGAGCGTCGCGCCGCAGTCGCCCTGCGACAGGCGATCGAATCCCACGACGCCTGCGTGCTGGTTGCCGAGGAGGGGAGGCGAACGTTGGTCGGCCTCTGCACCGGATACCTGGATCTGCACTCGGTCCGCTACGGCTACCGGGCCTGGGTCGAGGATCTGGCGGTGGCGCCGGACCGCCGCTCGCGGGGCATCGGCGGGCTGCTGCTCAGCGCCGCCCGCGATTGGGCCCGGGAGCGGGGCGCGACCCACCTCGAGCTCGACTCCGCCGAGGGCCGGACCGACGCCCATCGTTTCTACGAACGGGAGGGCGCCGCCCACCGTTCGATCAGCTTCGGTTGGGAGCTCTGACCGCGGTAGGGTCGCGCCATGCCCGGCCGCATCGTCCTCTTCGGCGCCACCGGCTACACCGGGCGGCTTACCGCCGAGGCGATGGTCGCCCGCGGCGACCGACCGGTGCTCGCGGGGCGAAACGCCGAGCGCGTCGCGGCGCTGTCCGAGGAGCTCGGCGGCCTGGAGACGGCGATCGCCGACGTCGCGGAGCCGGCCTCGGTCCGGGCTTTGGTCGAGTCGGGGGACGCGCTCGTGGCGACCGTCGGGCCGTTTGCGCGCTGGGGCGACACGGCGGTCGAGGCGGCGATCGATGCCGGCGCCTGCTACCTCGACTCGACCGGAGAGCCGGCGTTCATCCGCCGGGTGTTCGAGCGGTTCGGGAAGGCCGCCGAGCAAGCCGGGACCGGGCTGGTGACCGCGTTCGGCTACGACTGGGTCCCGGGCAACCTCGCCGGGGCGCTGGCCCTGCGCGAGGCGGGCGAGGAAGCCGACCGGATCGATATCGGCTACTTCGCCACCGGCGGTGGCCTGGGCGGATTCAGCGGAGGCACACTCTCGTCCCTTGCCGGCGCGATGCTCGAGCCTTCGTTCGTCTGGCGCCAGGGGGTCCGCACCGAGCGCGCTGCCGCCCGCGGGCGGTCGTTCGTGGCCGCCGGCAAGTCCCGCCAGGCCGTCTCGGTGGGGTCCTCGGAGCACTTCACGCTGCCACGCCTCCATCCGCGCCTGCGGGAGGTGAACGCCTACCTGGGCTGGTTCGGCTCGGCCTCGCGGGGGATGCAGGCGTTCTCGGCGATCAACGCCGCCGTGCTTCGCGTTCCCGGGGCGCGGTCGGGAATCGAGGCGCTCACGCGGCGCTTCATTCACGGCTCGACCGGCGGACCGGACGAGCGCGAACGCGAGGGCACCGGATCGGCGGTCGTGGCGATCGCCTACGCCGGCGAAGAGCAGCTCGCGTCGGTCGAGCTGCGGGGCGTGAACGGATACGACTTCACCGCCCGCGTCCTCGCTTGGGGCGGGGCTCAGGCCGCCGCCGAGGGGATGCGGACGGCGGGCGCACTCGGTCCCGCGGAGGCGTTCGGGCTCGACGCGCTCGAGGCAGGCTGCGCCGAATCGGGGATCACCCGGAGCTGAGCCCGGCGACGTGCAGCGCGGCGTCACGGTCGAGATGGAGCTCGAGCCTCGTCAGCCGCCCGTCGGCGAACCTGAACACGATCGCGCTCGGTTGGGTGATCTCCACCCCGTCGCGGTGCGTGGTGGCGATCTGCTTGACCATCAGCACCACGATGACACAGACGAAGTCGGGCGTCGGACCGTACTCGTACGGAGAGAAAGGCGGTCAGCGCCGGCAGGGCGTCCTCCATATAGCCCAGATCGCTCTCGTCCAAAAGCATCCCCGAGAGGGCTTCCAACGCGAGCGCCTTGGGGTCGTGGTCGGCCACCGCGCCGAAGTATCCTCTGCCGCCCGACGAGCGCGAGACCGGAGCAAATGGCCGTAGCTACACCGACCTATCAGGAGAAGACCGACGAGCAGCAGGCGATCACCGAGATGGTGCGCCAGTTCGTCGACAACGAGATCCTCCCCGTTGCCGAGGAGTTCGACCACGAGGACAAGTTCCCCGAGGCGATCGTCGAGCAGATGAAGGAGCTGGGGCTGTTCGGGGTCACGATCCCCGAGCAGTACGGTGGCATGGGCCTCGACCTGACCACCTACGCGATGATCGTCGAGGAGCTCTCGCGCGGCTGGATCTCGATCTCGGGGGTCGTCAACACCCACTTCATCGGCTCGTATTTGCTGCTCAAGTTCGGCACCGAGGAGCAGAAGGACCATTTCTTGCCGCGGATGGCGACCGGCGAGATCCGCGCCGCGTTCTCGCTCTCCGAGCCCGAGGTCGGGTCCGATGTGCAGGGGATCAAGGCGACCGCGAAGCGGGCTGAGGACGGTGCCTGGGAGCTCAACGGGCAGAAGATGTGGGTCACCAACGGCCTCGGCTCGGGAGTCGTCTTTGTGCTGATGAAGACCGACCCGAAGGCCGACCCGCCGTATCGGGGCATGACCTGCTTCATCACCGAGAAAGAGCCGTGGGCGGAGCACAACGAGGGCGACTTCGCCGGGCTCGAGATCCCGCCGAAGATCAAGAAGATGGGCTACAAGGGCGTCGAGTCGACGGAGCTCGTCTACAACGGCTATCGCTGCGCGGAGGAGCGCGTCCTCGGCGGCGCCGAGGGCGTCGGGGCGGGGTTCAAGCAGATGATGGACGCGCTCGAGGTCGGCCGCGTCAACGTCGCCGCCCGCGGCGTCGGGATCGCTCAGCGGGCGCTCGAGCTGGCGCTGCGTTACTCGCAGGAGCGCAAGACGTTCGGCAAGCCGATCGCCCAGCACCAGGCGATCCAGTTCAAGCTCGCCGAGATGGCGACCAAGGTCGAGGCGGCGCGGCTGCTGACCACCAAGGCGGCGCGGCTCAAGGACGCCGGCGAGCGCTCCGACCTCGAGGCCGGGATGGCAAAGCTGTTCGCCTCCGAGACCGGCAAGGAGGTGGTCGAGGAGGCGTTCCGGATCCACGGCGGCTACGGGTACTCGAAGGAGTACGAGATCGAGCGCCTCTACCGCGACGCGCCGCTGCTGCTGATCGGCGAGGGCACCTCCGAGATCCAGAAGATGGTGATCGGAAAGAAGGTCCTCGAGAGGAACAAGCTCTGACGGTCGCTCTTGTCTCGGGCGCCAGTCGCGGCATCGGCCGCGAGATCGCGACCCAGCTCGCGCGCGATCACGACTTCCTCGTGCTCGCCGGGGCTCGCGACCCGGCGGCGGTCGGGCCCGCCGACAACCTGATCGCGCTCGAGCTCGACGTGACCGATGACGCCAGCGTCGGCGCGGCCCTCGCCGGCGCCGAGGAGAACCCGGGATCGCTTGACGTCCTGGTCAACAACGCCGGCATCTACGGGACTTTCGAGGGGGTCGCGGGCTACGACCTCGCCGACGCCCGTGAGGTGATCGAGACCAACGTCTTCGGGCCCTGGCGGCTGATTCAGGCGGCGCTGCCGCTACTGCGTCGCAGCGCGTCGCCGCGAATCGTCAACGTCTCCAGCGGCGCCGGCCAGCTCGCCGAGATGGGCGGCGGCGGCACCGCCTACAGGCTCTCGAAGGCGGCGCTGAACGCGCTCACCCGCACTCTCGCCGCCGACGAGCCCGAGCTCAAGGTGAACGCGATCTGCCCCGGCTGGGTGCGCACCGACATGGGCGGATCGTCGGCGCCGCGCTCGGTCGAGCAGGGTGCCGATACCGCGGTCTGGCTGGCGACGATGTCCGAGGACGGCCCCAGCGGCGGCTTCTTTCGCGACCGCGAGCCGATTCCCTGGTAGAACGCGCGGATGGCGGCGAGCACAGCGAACCTGATCCGAACCGCGGTCGTCGGGCTCCAGCAGGAGGTGCCGGCGCTGGCGAATCTGAAGCTGACGTTCGGCCTCGAGTTGCGCGGCCGAGGCGATGTCCAGCTCTACAGGGTCGAGCTCCCGGGCCCGCAGATCTCGAAGGGGTTCGCCGACGACGAGCGGCTCCACGTCTCGCTGCCGCGCTCGCACTTCAACGAGCTTGCCGCTGACGGCACGGTTCGACACTGGCACGAGGCCTACGACCACGGCCACGTCAAGGTCGAAGGCGATCCCAACATCCAGAAGCTGGTCGGCCAGGTGATCGCGCGAACCGAGGCGCGTGGGCAGCTCCGGAAGGCGCGCTGAGGCCGGCGCGCGTGGCCTCCGAAGCCGAGCTGATCCGTGGCGCGGTCGGCCGCCTCCAAGGACAGGCGCCGAAGCTCGCCGGCCTGAAGCTGGTCTTCGGCGTCGAGCTCACCGGGGGTGGGCTCACCGGCCCCGCGCGGTCGCAGCGGTTTCGGGTCGAGCTGCCGGGCCCGGAGGTCAGCGACGGGGCGGGCGACGACGAGCGCCTGACGGTTTCGATTCCGCGCCCGATGTTCGCCTTGCTCGCCGAGGAGGGCGAGCTGGTCGACTGGCGTGAGGCCTATCACTACGGCCACCTCAAGGTCTCCGGCGACTCCCGCGTGATCCGCCTGCTGGGCCGGGCGATCGGCGGCGCTTGAGCCGGCGCCGGGTCGATCCAGAGCGACTCGCCGCGCTGCGCGGCACGGCACAGCTCCTCGGTCGCCCGACCGGCCTCACGGACCCGGTCCAGGTCGTGCGCGAGGTCGGTCCTGTGCAGGCGCAGGAGCCGCGGGCGGCACGGCTCGCCTTTCGCGCCCGCAGCCGGACGCTGACCGCCGCCGACGTCGATCGGGCGCGGACCGAGGAGCGGTCCCTGCTCCGCGCCTGGATCATGCGCAAGACGGTGCACCTGATCGCGACCGAGGACGCGGGCTGGCTGCTGCCGTTGTTCGCCGACCCGATCGTGCGCTGGTCGCGCAAGCGACTGGCCGACTTCGGCCTCGACCGCTCGCAACAGGATCGCGCCCTGGCCCTTCTGCATCGCGAGGTCCGCACCCACGGTCCGCTTACTCGTCCCGAGCTCGCCGAGCGCCTGGCTGCGGCCGGCTTCGCCGCGGCGCAGGAGATCAAGGTCCACCTCTGGCTGCTGGCGACTCTCGACGGCGAGCTCTGCCTCGGCCCCGACCGTGGCGGCCAGACATGCCTCGTGTTCACCAACGACTGGATCGGCGAGCCGCGCCGCAGGCCCCGCGACGAGTCCCTGGCCGAGCTCGCCCGCCGCTACATCCGTGCCTACGGCCCGGCCGACGAGCGGGATTTCGCCCGCTGGGCCGGACTCGGGCTGCGTGACTGCCGGCTCGGGCTCGAGCGAATCGCCGGCGAGCTGGCCGAGGTCCGGGTCGGCGAGCAGACGCTGCTCGTCACCCGTCGGCGCGGCCGCCGCCGAGCCTCCGCCCCGACCGTCCGGCTGCTCGGCGCCTTCGACAACTACAACCTCGGCTACGTCAGCCGCCGGTTCGCCGTCGCCGCCGACGGCGAGCGGCGGATCGTTCCCGGCGGCGGCGTCGTGCGGCCGACGATCACCCTCGACGGCCGCTTCGTCGGCACCTGGTCCTCGAAGCGCACCGGCAAGCGGCTCTCGGTCGCGCTCGAGCCCTTCGAGGAGCTCGAGCCGGAGATCGAGGCGGCGGCCGCCGCCGAGGTCGAGGACATCGCCAGGTTCGAGGGCCTCAGCGCGACGGTGAGCTAGCCGCGCGCAGCCCCGTCGCCCCGGAGGAGCGCCGTCGAATCGCCTCGGCGAGCTGATCGGCGGAAGCCTGAAAGCCGAGGCCGACGAGCTCGTCGAGCGTCGCTTCCGGGATCGGGATTCGGGCTCGATCGAGGATCGCGTAGCGGCCTCGACGCAGGTCGGTCTCGGCTCCGCAGGCGACCGCGGCCTCGACCAGGCCGACGCGCAGGGCGCGTTCGTCGACACCCTCGGCGAAACGGCCGTCGGCTTCGGGCATGGCGCCGACCGCGCGCAGCTTTCGAATCGCGGCCTCGTAGCCGCTCGGCTCGGGGTCCGCAGCGCTCGCCACTGCGCCCCGGTCGGCTCGGTCGATCTCCGCCAGCACCAGCTCCCGGTAGCGCTCGGCGGCGCGTTCGGCGGCCGGCCCGTCGATTCGGCTCAGGTCCGACTGCCCCGACGACCAGGCGGAGATCCGCTTGCGGTGCAGATCGAAGATCACGTAGCGGTCACCGGGCCAGCTCCCGGCGTCTCCGGCGAACAGCGCCGCGGTCAGGCAGGCGTTTCGCAGCGCCTCCGCCCGGTCCGCGCCCGAGAGGGCCGGCATGCCGGCGAGGTCCATGCCGAGGCGGGCGACCGTCAGGTGCTCGCGCGCGTGCTCGAGGCTCAGCCGCAGGGTGACCGAGCCTGAGTGGTGCCGCCAGGACGCCAGCGGTTCGGCGACCCGGATCGCGCGGCCGCCGGCCCCGATCCCGAGCCAGAGGACCAGGTCACCCATCCAGCGCAGGGCCGGGTCCCAGCCGCCCGCCGACTCCACCGCCCACCGTCTCGCCAGGCCGCCGGGGCCGATCACGGTGTCGTGCAGGCGCAGCGCCTCGAGCGGCGAGTAGGCGATCGGCAGCACGGTGTCCTCGATCGCACCGCTCTCGTTGATCACGTGGTAGGCGGGGTAGGCGACCGCGGCGTCCGGGTCGTCGACCAGCTCGGAGGCCAGCCTCGAGACGAGCCCGGGCGCGACCACGTCGTCGTCGGAGAGATAGCCGAGGATCTCGCCCCGGGCGAGCTCGTTGCCGTGGTTGATCGCCCGCGCCTGGCCCGCGTTGTCCTGGCGCACGAACCGAAACCGCCGCTCGGCATGTCGGCGCGCGTAACCGGCCAGCAGCTCCGGCGTGCCGTCGGTCGAGCCGTCGTCGACAACGAGCACCTCGAGGTCGGGGTAGTCCTGTTCGAGCAGGCTGTCGATCGCACCCCCGAGCCACTCGGCCCGGTTGTGGGTCGGGATCACGACCGTGACCGGCACGGCGTCGGCGTCGCGGCGGCGCCCGGGCGGAGCTGCGTCGTGCGTCCGGCTCTTGGCCCGATCGCGGTCGCGGAACTTGTGCGCCCAGCGGCGCACGGGTCGCTCCAGCAGCCGTGCGGAGGCGTAGGCGTAGGCAAGCGAGACCGGGTAGACGATCGCCGCCCAGACGACCGCCGCGCCGGCGGACCCCGTCGGCAGCGAGAGCTCGCTGACCACGAACCAGATCACGGCGAAGTGGATCAGGTAGACCCCGTAGCTGATGTCGGCCACCGCGCGCACCGGGGCATTGGTCAGCGGGCGCTGGAGCCGGCTCGGCGCAAGCGCGAAGGCGATCATCGCCGCCGCCATCGCGAGCGGGTAGACGATCGAGAGGACGAGCGGCTGGCGGGCGAAGAGCCCGGCGAACGGGTTCACATCGGTCACCGCTTCGCGCCCGGATGCGTAGAAGACGACGACCAGGACCGGGATCAGGGCCAGCAAGGCCCACAGCGCCTGACGAGCGAGCCGCTCCGGGGCTACCCGCTCGCGGAGCCTCACGTAGAGCCACGCACATGTCATCCCGGCGGCCAGGGCGAGGGCCCAGGTCGGAAGTTGGCTCGCGTAGTAGGCGCCGACGCGCGCCTCGGTCGTCGGGTCGATCGCGATGCCGAGCAGGTCGCCGATCGAGCCGATGTTGACCGCGATCGCATACCAGGCGGCGAGGATCACCGCGGCAACCCCGAGCCCGACGAACGGGCGGCGGAAGTAGGCCGCGGCGACCAGGGGCAGCACGAGATAGAAGCCGACCTCGACCGAGAGGGTCCAGACCGGCGGGATCACGCCGAGCCCGAGCTGAAAGCCCCCGCTCGCGACCCCCTCGGATACCACCTGGCCGTCGACCAGCAGAGCGGGCGTCTGCACAAGCCCGAAGTGCGCCGCGACCTCGCCGACGCCCGGATAGCCGGCCGGCCCGGCAATCGGATCGAAGATCGCGAGCAACAGCAGCGCGACGATCAGGCTGACGTAGTACGCGGGCACGAGCCGGGCGGCGCGGCGGATCGCGAACACCTTCACCGAGCCGAGGTCGCCGCCTCGCGCGGCGGCGGGCAGGTACATGACGAAGCCGCTGACGATGAACAGCATCGTCAGCGAGCCGCCGGGGAGGATGCCCCAGAGGGCGACCCCGAGCGCCGAGTCGCTGTCCGCGGTCAGCGCGCCGCAGACCTGGAGGATGTGAAAGAGGACCACGCCGCCGATCGCCAGGGCCCGGAAGCCGTCGAACGCCGCGACGACCGGGATCCCGCTCGCCGCGCGCCAGGACTTGCCGGGGTCCTCCGCGGCGACCGTGCCGCGGTCATCCGCGGCCACCGGGCCGGGCGGCTCAGCCCCTGATCTGGTCGGCTTGCTCGGCGGGATTGCCGACCCCCATGCCCTGGGCCCGCAGCCAGTCGATGTAGCGCGGCACGCCGTCCTCCAGCAGGGTCGACGGATCGTGGTCGAGGTCGGCGGCCGCCTTGCTGATGTCCGGGCGCTTGCTCTTCACGTTGTGAAGGTCCTCGGGCATGTAGGTGACCAGGCCCGGATCGGCGCCGGTGTGCTCGAGCACCAGGTCGCTGAGCTCGCGCACGGATCGGAAGTCGGTGCCGCCGATGTTGTAGATCTCGCCGGCGGTGAACCGGTCGGCGACGCGGGCCAGCGTCGGGATGAAGTCGTCGACGTACATGAACACCCGCGAGTAGCCGTCGTAGACGGTCCACGGCAGGCCGATCAGCGCGTGGCTGCAGAACAGCGCCACCACGCTGCGATACGGGTGGTAGGTCTCGCCGGGTCCGTAGGCGTTGAAGAACCGACAGCGCACGCACTCCAGCCCGTCCTTCTCGGAGTTGACGATCTGCAGCTCGTTCGCCCACTTGCTGATCGCGTAGTCGTTCGCCGGGCGCAGCGGGAGCTGGTCGTGGTCCTCGACCAGCGGATCGTGGTCGAGCTCGCCATAGATCTCGCTCGAGGACGCGAACACGAGCTTGGTGCTGCGCTCCATGCAGAGGTCGATCACGTTCCTGGTCCCGAGCATGTTCGTGGTCCAGTTCTGCTCGTACCACTCGTTGCCGTTGATCCGGCCGAACTCCGCCGCGAGGTGATAGACGAGATCGGGCTCGAACTCGTCGAAGACCCGCTGCATCTGGCGGTGCTCTCGGACGTCGGCGCGGGTCGTGGTCAGGGTCGAGGTGTGGTCGGTGTCGACGCCACGGATCTCGTGCCCGTTGGCGCGCAGTTGCGCGACCAGCGGCCTGCCCAATGTGCCCTCGCTGCCGGTGACCAGGATCCTCATCGGGGGCGGAAGCTTAGACACGTCCTCGCTCCCGCGAGCCGTGACGGCTACGATCCCGCGCCGAGCGGGGAGGAGGGTCACACCGATCCAAGGAGATGCAGGACCGATGAGCGACGAAGGACATCAGCTTTCCACCGACCAGGCCGAGCGCGAGGCCTCCGGCGCCCACGCCTACGGGCGCTACCTGGAGGAGTTCGAGGTCGGGGCCGTCTATGAGCACTGGCCCGCGAAGACCGTGACCGAGTCCGACGACCACCTCTTCTGCCTGATCACGATGAACCACCATCCGCTGCATCTAAACGACGTCTACGCGGCCGAATCGCAGCAGGGCCGCAACGTGGTCGTCGGCCCGCTCGTCTACTCGCTCGCGCTCGGGATGTCGGTCTCCGACGTCTCCGGGAAGGCGATCGCCAACCTCGCGACCGAGGAGCTCTCGCACCCGAACCCGGTCTTTCACGGCGACACGCTGTTCTGCGAGTCCGAGGTGCTCGACGTGCGCCCCTCTACCTCGAAGCCCGACCGCGGCGTGGTCCGGGTCCACACCCGAGCGTTCAAGCAGGACGGCACGCTCGTCGCCGAGTTCAAGCGTGCGGTGCTGGTTCCGCGACGCGACCGCGATCAGGGCCAGAACAGCTAGCGGATCCGCAGGTGGCGCAGGCGCAGCGCCCGCAGCTTCTTGTACATCGGCGTCGGCTGCGCATCGACGGTCATCGCGCCGAGCGAGTCCTCCCACTCGTTGATCCCTGCGTCGGGAGCGATCAGGCGGTGGAAGATGATCGCCTTCGCGTTTCCGCCGGAGAGGATCTTGTAGATCTGCGCCGAGCCCTTCGCCTGGCGCTTGACGCCGAACTGGACCGACGCCAGCCCGGTCTCGGTGACCCAGATCGGGCGCCCGTCGGCGATCCTCTTCACCCGGCGGAAGTCCTTGCTCAGGCGCCGCATCGCGCGTTCGACGCTGCGGCCCTTGCGCGGGTAGAGGTTGACGCCGACCTCGATGCTCGGGTCGAGCACGCTGTAGACCGCGCGCAGGTACTGGCGCCAGGCATCGTCGCCCGGCGAGGGGGCGGCGCCGATCACGGTCTGGGTCGGGTTCACCTCGTGTACGGCGGCGGCCGCGAGCTCCGCCAGCTCGACGTAGCGGTCCGGCGGGATCTTGCCGTAGAACTCGAGGTTGGGCTCGCTCCAGACCTGGAACACGGCATCGGGGTAGCGCCTCGCGAGCGCCCCGTAGAAGGCCGCGAACTCGTCGTCCCACTCGTGCAGTGGCGGGCGGATGTAGAAGTTGTGGCCGTCGTGGGCCGCCGGGTTCCACAATGGCGGCACGTCGGAGACCATCAACAGCGGCGTGATGTCGTTGGCGCGCAGCACCTCGACGACCTGGTCGAGGTTGGTCCACCCAGGGCCGTCGGATTGCAAGATGTTGGTCATGCTGACCGCCAGCCGGGCAACGCTCGATCCGGCGTCAGCAGCGCCGCCGGCGGCTCTCAGAAAACCCCCGCCGCTGTCGCTGAACCCGAACTCCGCCGGGCCTCGCTCCCGCCAGTTCGCGGCCATCGCGATCCGCAGCGGCGTCTCGGCCTCGCTCTCGCCATCCTGCTTGCCCGACCGCTCCCCGGCGGCGACGCCGGTGAGCGCGAGCGCGGCGACGATCGCGGCGACGATCGTCCCTACGAAAAGGCTTCCGCCGGGCCCACGCCCGGGAATCCGCATCCCACGCATCCGCACCTCCGCCGACTCCGATACACCCCGCGCCTACCCGGCGCCTGAATTCCGATACACCCCGCGCCTACCCGGCGCACGGGTATTTCTACCGGAAATCTGCCGCGGCCGGCGCCAGCCACGCACGGACCGCGACCGGGACTACTCGAGCGCCTCAGTGTGGGGGCTCGACCGCGTGCGCCGGCGGGCGTGATTCCTCGGCCAGCGAGGTCAGCTCGAGCACCCCGCGCGAGGCCTCCTCGAGCACCTCGGTGGCCTCCTCGGCGGAGCGGGCGTAGAGCTCGACCAGCAGGTGGACGATGATCCGCTCCTCGTCGTGCTTGTGGAAGCGCACGTGGGTGAAGAACTCGCGCGTTCCCGGGTCGCCGAAGGCAGCATAGGTGAGCGCGTCGGCCGCCTCCGGGCCGGAGCAGGTCTCGGCCTGGTCCTGATCCACGGTCACGGTGCACGACGCGACCCAGGGGGTCCCGGCGACCATCCGCTCCCAGCGGTCCTCGATCGGGACGACGAGGTTCTCCTCGATCGCAAGATGAGGCTGGTCGTGCATGCAGTCGAGGCACTGCACGACGGCCTCCTGGATCTCCTCGACCCGCTCAGCGGTCTCGCCGGACTCGGGGTCGACACGGATGATCGCGTCGTAGTGGACCTGTGCCTCCAGACGCGTCGACCAGCAGCGGTAGCAGCGCAGCCAGGCGCTGCGGTCACCGTTGAGCTCGCTCATCGACTCTGAGGGTAGCGCCGCTGCTGCCGGCCGGCAGGACGACCGCGGCCGCCGGCCCCGCCCGCCCGCCGATCGTCTAGATCGCGGCCGGCGAGCCGGCCCCGCTGCGCTGGGCGACTAGGTCGACGATCTCGCCCATGATCCGGTTGACGTCGAAGTCCTTCGGCGTGTAGACGCGGGCGACCCCCGCGTCGCGGAGCCGGTCGGCGTCGGCGGCCGGGATGATCCCGCCGATCACCACCGGGGCATCGACCCCCTGCTCGCGCAGCAGTCGCACCGTCTCCGGGATCAGCTCGAGGTGCGATCCGGAGAGGATCGAGAGGCCGACGACGTCGACGTCCTCCTCGACCGCCGAGGAGACGATCTGCTCCGGCGTCAGCCGGATCCCCTGATAGATGACCTCGATCCCGACGTCGCGCGCCCGGACCGCGATCTGCTCGGCGCCGTTGGAGTGGCCGTCGAGCCCCGGCTTGCCGACCAGCATCCGCGGACGGCGGCCGATCCGGCCGGCGAGCTCTTCGACCCGCGCCCGGATCGCCACGAGCTCCGCTTCGTCGCCGGGAGCAGCGGCGGCGCCGACGCCGGTCGGAGCGCGGTAGTCGCCGAACACCTCGCGCAGGGTGTGGGCCCACTCCCCGGTCGTCGCGCCCGCCTTCGCTGCCTCGATCGTCGCCGGCATGATGTTCGCCGACTCCTCGCGGGCCGCATCTGCGAGGCGTTCGAGCGCCCGCGCCACCGCGCCCTCGTCGCGCTGATCGCGCCAGCGCTCGAGTGCCTCCCGGCATTCGCGCTCGACCTCCGGGTCGGGGGTGAGGATGCCGCCGTCGGCGCCGGCGGTCAGTGGTGAGTCCTCGGTCTCGGTGAAGCAGTTCTGGCCGACGACGCGGATCTGCTCGCGCTCGATCCTGGCGATCCGCCGGCTGTGGGACTCGACCAGGCGCGCCTTCATGTAGGCCACCGCCTCCACCGCGCCGCCCTGCTCGGCGACCACCTCCATCTCCGCCCGGGCGCCCTCGGCCAGCTCGGCGACCAGGCCGTCCATCACCGCGGAGCCCTCGAAGACGTCCGGGTACTCGAGCAGGTCGGTCTCGAAGGCGAGCACCTGCTGGATCCGCAGGCTCCACTGCTGGTCCCAGGGCCGGGGTAGGCCGAGCGCCTCGTTCCAGGCCGGGAGCTGGATCGCCCGGGCGCGCGCGTTGCGACCGAGGGTCACCGCGAGCGCCTCGAGCACGATCCGCTGCACGTTGTTCTCCGGCTGGGCCTCGGTCAGTCCGAGCGAGTTGACCTGGACGCCGTAGCGCAGGCGCAGGTACCTCGGCTCGTCGACCCGGTATCGCTCGCGTCCGATCTCCTCCCAGAGCGCGGCCATCGCGCGCAGCTTCGCGTGCTCCTCGATGAACCGGACCCCGGCGTTGACGAAGAACGAGATCCGGCCGAAGACACGGGGAAAGTCCTGATCGGCGACCTGACCGCGCGCCTTGACCTCGTCGAGCACCGCGATCGCGGTCGACATCGCGTAGGCGATCTCCTGGACCGGGGTCGCGCCCGCCTCCTGGAGGTGATAGCTGCAGACGTTGGTCGGGTTCCAGCTCGGGATCTCGTTGACCGCGAACGCCACGGTGTCGGCGATCAGCCGCATCGAGGCCCGGGGCGGGAACGCATAGGTGCCACGGGACAGGTACTCCTTGATGATGTCGTTCTGGGTCGTCCCGGTGAGCGCCGCGCGCTCGACCCCGTTCTCGTCGGCGACGGTGGCGTAGAGGGCGAGCAGCCAGGCCGCGGTCGCGTTGATCGTCATCGAGGTGTTCATCTCGCCGAGCGGGATCCCGTCGAGCAGCGCGTGCATGTCCCCCTTGTGGGCGATCGAGACGCCGACCTTGCCGACCTCGCCGCGGGCGAGCTCGTGGTCGGGGTCATAGCCGGTTTGCGTCGGCAGATCGAAGGCGACCGAGAGCCCGGTCTGGCCCTTGGCGAGGTTGCGTCGGTAGAGCTCGTTCGAGCGCCGGGCGTCGGAGTGCCCGGCGTAGGTGCGCATCACCCACGGCCGATCGGGCTCAGGCAGCCGGTGCTCGCTCATCGGCCAATTGTCCCAGGTAGCGTGCCCGATGAAATTGTCCGACCGCAGCCTTGCGGGCGCGCCGGTGTTGTGGGGGGTCCAGCGGCTACCCTGCGACGGGCCGCGAAGCTGATGAGAACGCCAGAGTCGACACGCAAGGGCCTCGCGCTCGCGCTCGCGCTCGCCGGCGCGGCCCTCGTCACCGCCGCGGTGGGCTTCGCGGTCGCCGCGGTCACCGTCTACGACAACAACTTCTCCAGCCGCGCCGAGTACAAGGAGATGATCAAGTCCGGCGGCGGCAAGCGCTGCGAGCGGAAGTTCCGCAGCAAGAGCAAGGCGATGCTCGCGTCGGTCAAGCGCAGCCCGACGACCTGCTCATTTCGGGCGCCGGTGCAGGGCGACAACGAGCTCCCCAACCACGACGTGAAGCTGACCGGCAAGGTGCTGAAGAAGACGCGCGGGTCGCTGCGCGGGGGCGCCTTCCTCGAGCTCACGGTTCGCGCCGGGGGCGGCGGGATCGGCTACTCGCTGAGGGTGTTCCCGCACAAGCAGCGCTTCGAGCTCCTGCGCGGGCCGGCGGGCAACGGCTTCCCGGTCAAGGGCAAGAGCAACGCGATCAAGAAGGTCAACCAGCCAAACCAGCTGCGCCTCGTCGCCAGCGGCTCGGAGGTTCGGGCGCTGGTCAACGGCGAGGAGATCGCGAAGGTCGACGACGCCAATCCGGGCCAGGTCTCGGGCGCCAAGGTCAGGTTCGGGGTCGGCAGCCAGAAGGACAAGAAGGGCAACGTCGCCGCCACCTTCAAGAAGCTCGCCGTCGCGGTCCCGGATCCCTAGCGAGGCGCGCGATCTCGACCGAGACGCTCGAGCGGCCGAAGACCGGTGGGCCCGGGGAAGGGCTCGGCGGCAACTGGCAGGTGATCGTCCTCAACGACGACCACAACACCTTCGACCACGTCGCCGGCACGCTCGCCAGCGTGATCCCGGGCGTCTCGATCGACGCCGGGCATCGGTTCGCCGAGCGCATCCACCGCAGCGGCCAGGCGGTCGTCTGGACCGGCCCGAAGGAGCCCGCGGAGCTCTACTGGCAGCAGCTCAAGGACGCCGGCCTCACCATGGCGCCCTTGGAGCAACACTGAAACGGGATGCCCTGCTACCAAGGCGGCGTCTCAGCCCCAGCGCGGGAGGGTGATGATCGAGCCGGCGGGTGACCCGCCGACCGCGGGGCGGCGCTTGCCGAGGCCGCGCCCGCGCTTGCGGTCGCGACGACGGATCTGAGCGGCGCGGAGCTCGAGCAGGTTGCGGAGCTCGGACGCGCGCGAGAATGGGTCGGCGATCGCCTCACCGGTGTTCAGCGAGACGGCGGCGATCAGCGAGCCCTCGATCTCGAGCCCGAGCACCGGTCCGCCCGGCGCCGCGCTTGAGTCGCGCTCGGCGAGGCGAAGCAGCGCCGCGCGGTCCTCATCGGTCAGGTCGACGCGACGGATCGTGATCTCGGTGTTGACGCTGGCAGTCATCTCGTTCACCTCTCTGGTCTCTGATCGGATTGGCCTCGAGGTTGAAACGCTCCTCCTGGCCTCTGTGTGAGGGACAGCATCGATCCGTAACTGCATTAGCGCAACAGGGATTGCTATTCGGCCTGATAAGGTTGGCTTATGCTGGATCTGAAGCGGTTGGCGATCCTGCGCGAGGTCTCCCGGCGCGGCTCGTTCTCGGCCGCCGCCGACGAGCTCTACCTCTCCCAATCTGCGGTCAGCCAGCAGGTCGCGAACCTCGAGCGCGAGGTCGGGATGCAGCTCCTCGACCGCACCCGCGAGGGTCCGAAGCTGACCGATGCCGGCTCGGTGCTCGTGGCCCACGCGGAGGCCGCGATCGCTCGCCTCGACGAGGCCGAGCGCGAGCTGGCGGCGATCGAGGGGCTGGAGGGCGGCGAGCTGCGGTTGGCGAGCTTTCCGTCCGCGAGCGCGACGGTGCTCACCGAGGCCGTCTCGGTCTTCCACGAGCGCCATCCGGGCGTCCGGCTGAGCGTCCGCGACGCCGAGCCCGAGGTCTCGCTGCCGCGGCTGCGCGGGGGCGAGATCGACCTCGCGCTCAGCTTCGACTACGCGTCGGTGCCGGCGCCCGAGGAGCGCGACCTCGAGCGGACCCTGTTGCTGACCGAGTCGATGTACGTCGCGCTTCCGAAGCGCCATCCGCTGGCCAAGCGCGACGTGGTGCCGCTGATCGAGCTCCGTGAGTCGGTTTGGCTTTCCGGCTCATGCCCGAGCTCGTGCGGCGAGGCGGTGCTCGGCGCCTGCCGGCGGGCGGGCTTCGAGGCTCGGGTCGGGTTCGAGTCCGACGACTACCACGTCATGCAGGGCTTCATCGCCGCCGGCCTCGGGGTCACCTTGCTGCCCGACCTGGCGCTGCCGACGCTGCGTCCCGAGCTCGTCGTCCGGCCCACCGACCCGCCGGCCCCGAGCCGGCGCGTCTGGGCGGTGGCCCGGTCCGAGCAGGCGCGCTCGCCGGCGACCGAGGAGATGCTCGCGGTCCTGACCGAGGTCGGCGCGGGCTTCGCCGAGCGCAGCCGCGAGCATCTCGAGCTGGTGGCCTAGCCACGGCGCCCGTGCCGACTCGATCGAGCCCGGACACCTGAGCTCAGGCGCAGCCGGAGACCTTGTCGTCCCCGGCGCCGCCGCCGCAGAGATCGCGGCCGGGACCACCGATGATCCTGTCCTTGCCGCCGCCCCCGCGTAGCTGGTCGCGCCCCTGGCTGCCCGCGAGCAGGTCTCGCCCGCCACCACCGCGGGCGCGATCCGCGCCGCCGCCGGCGCAGACGATGTCTCGCCCGGCGCCCCCCTTGACCCTGTCCTTGCCCCCCTCGGCCGCGATCACGTCCGGGCCCGGGGTGCCGACCAGCCGCTCGTTGGCGTTCGTGCCGCCGATCGTTGCGCTCCGCCCGCGGCAGAGGACCGGCTCGACCTCGACCCCGACCGAGGCGAGGTCTGTGAGCCCGTCGGGATCGGTGGCGCGCAGCCGGGCGAGATAGCTGCCGGGCTGCGCGTACTCGTGGGTCAGCGTCGCCGCGGACGAGTCGTCGTAGGCGCCGTCGCCGTCGAGGTCCCAGGCGAAGGAGAGCCCGGCGAAGGCGCCGTTCGGGTCGTTCGACCCGCTCGCGTCGAGCTCGACCCGCAAGGGAGCGGTCCCGGTCGCCGGCGTCGCCCGGGCGACTGCCGTTGGGCCGGTCCAGCGCACCCGGCGCAGAGCGCCGTTGAAGAGGTCGACGTAGTAGAGCGAGCCGCCGGGGCCGAACTGGACATCGACCGGGTAGGTCGCCTCGCCGGCGAAGCGGCTGAGCCCGCTCGGGTCGGGGCTCCCGTCGTTGTTCGTGTCGGGGATCGCCCAGATGCAGGAACGCTGGATGTCGGCGAAGAAGAGCGCCCCGTCGTAAGCGTCCGGGAACGATGGACCGCGCTCGAAGGCGAGCCCGCTTACCGCCGAGGAGTCCTCGGGGTGGACGCAGCCGTCGCCCGCGGTGACCGTGTCCGTGTGGTCGTAGGAGAACGACGGACCGCTCTCCCCACCCGCCGCGTAGAGCGACTCGCAGAGGCCGAGACCGAGCGCGTCATACCTCGCCTGGCGGATTCCGCCCTCGAAGCAGGGCCAGCCGAAGTTGCGCACCTGGCCCGCGGGCAGCCGGTTGATCTCCTCGGTCGTGCTCCAGCCGACGTCGCCGACCCAGAGCTCGTCGGTGCCGGGCCGGATCGCGAACCGGAACGGGTTGCGCAGCCCGTAGGCGACGATCCGACGCGCGTCGGCATCGCCGCCGCCGGGATTGTCGGGCAGCGGGTTGCCGGTCGCGGGATCGACCCGGATCACGCTGCCGCCGAGCCCGGTCTCGTCGGCCGGCGTGCGCGCGTCCTGTGCCCGCAGCGCTCCGCCCTCGTCGTCCGGGTCCCCACATGCGTTCGCCGGGGTCCCGACCTGGCCGTAGTCCTCGCGGAAGTAGTCCGCTCCCTCACCGCCGCTGGCGTAGAGCGCCCCGCTCGCGCCGAAGCCGAGCGCGCCGACGGAGTGGGTCTCGAACTGCACGCACCAGTCGTCGATCAGCGTCGTCCGGTCGACCACCGCGCCGCCGGGTGAGAGCTCGAGCCGCTCCAACCGGCCGCCTGCCGGGCAGCTCTCCGGGTTCGGGTCGCCGCTGCCGTCGCGCGGCGGGTCGACGCAGTCGTCGAAGTCGGCGCCCGCCGGCCCGTAGAGCGGTGCCGCGCCACCGATCTCGGCGTCGCGGGTGTAGAGCGCGTACAGGTAGGGACGGGTCGGGAACTCGGGGTCGAGCTCGAACCCGAGCAGGCCTCGGTTCTGGCCCTGCGGGTTGTGAACCGCGGTCCGGTTGTCGTCGACGATCTCCGCCGAGGTGTCGCCGATCCGGTCGAAGAGCTTGATCACGCCCCGCTGCTCTGCGACCAGGATTCGCCCGTCAGCGGCGAAGCGGACCGCGGTCGGCAGGTTGAGCCCGGAGAGCACCGTCGTCTCCTCGAACCCGGGCTCCAACTCGGCGCCGTGGGCGGTGCCGGCCCCCGCGAGGAGCGTCAGCGCGCATCCGGCAAGCGCCGCCAGCCAGCATCGCGATCTCCCGATCCCCCCGATCTCGTCCCCCGAATCTCCGACCTCCCGACCCGGCGATGATACCCGGGTGGTTGCTAGGGCGAGCCGTTGGAAGCCTGGACGACCGCGTCGGCGACCTGCGCGTGCCAATGCTGGTCGATCGGCTTGTGGTAGAGGGAGAGCATCCCCCGGCGTAGCGTCGAGAGCTCGTCGGAGAACCACCAGCGCTCGTGATCGGCGCGGTCCTCCCACATGGTCACTTGCCGGATGTGCAGCGGATCGTCCTCGTTGCGCGAGAGGAAGGCGGTGCGGGCGCCGTAGGCGAGCGCGCGGTCGAGCGCCGGGCGCCAGGTCTCGAGGAAGCGATCGCGCCGGAAGGGGACCACGTGCCACTCGATGTAATGGATCTCCATCGCGCCCAAGCCTAACGGCGCCTAGGCTCCGACCTCGGCCCAGAGCGCTCCGTCGCCGCCCTCGTGCTGGCCCTCGTCGGTCGAGGTGGCGCCGACCATGATCGAGATCTTGCCCGCGTGCTTGTTCTCGCGCAGCAGTTGATGGGCGTGGGGGACGGCGTCGAACTCCATCGCCTGCCACAGCACCGGGCGGATCCTGCCCTCGGAGATCAGCGCGGTGGCGCGCATGCACTCATAGGCGTTGGCGAAGTGCGAGCCGAGGATCTCCTTCTGCTTCATCCACAGGTAGCGGACGTCGAAGTCGAGGTTGTAGCCCGAGGTGGCGCCGCAGATGACCACCTTGCCGAACGGCTTCACCGTGAACACCGAGGTCGGGAAGGTCGCCTGCCCGACGTGCTCGAAGACGATGTCGGGGGCGTCTCCGAGGATCTGCTTGACCCGCTTCGCGAACCCGCGCGAGGCGGCGAAGCGCTCCTTGTCGGCGGCCGGGTCGGCGGCCGGGTGGTTGGCGTCGCTGCGCATCATCTCGCCGAACTCGTTCCGGTTTATGTAGTCGACCGCGCCCAGCTGCTTGACCAGCTCGCCCTTCTCGTCGGAGGAGACGACGCCGACCGCGCTCGCGCCCGCCGCGGCGCAGAGCTGGGTCGCGAACACGCCGAGGCCGCCGGCGGCGCCCCAGATCAGCACCTTGTGGCCGGCCTGGAGCTTGCAGCGATCGAGCAGCATCCGGTAGGCGGTGAAGTAGGTGAGGCCGAAGGCCGAGGAGTCGACCCAGGAGAGGTTGCGCGGCTTCGGCAGCAGCTGCTGCGCCTGGACCCTGGTGAACTGCGCGAACGAGCCCCAGGTCGTCTCGTAGCCCCAGATCATCTGGCTCGGGGCCGCGAGCGGGTCGAGCCCGTGCACCTCGACGTCCTCGTAGGAGGCCTGGTTGCAGTGGATCACGACCTCGTCGCCGGGCTTCCACCGGGTGACGCCCTCTCCCACCTTCCAGACGATCCCGGAGGCGTCTGAGCCGCCGATGTGGTGACCGTACTCGGGGTGGTCGCCGTAGTTGAAGACCGAGACCGGCTCGCCCAGCGCCGCCCAGACGTTGTTGAAGTTGACCCCCGCGGCCATCACCCTGACCACGACCTCGAAGGCGCCCGGCTCGGGCACCTCGATCTGCTCGAGCTGGAATGCGTCCTTGGGCTCACCCTCGCGCTCGGCGCGGATCACCCAGGCGGCCATCGTCTCCGGCAGCGTGCCGGGCTCCACGTCGAGCTTCGATACCTCCGCTGCGTCTACGGCCACTCGCGATCACTCCCTGTCGTCTAGGTTCTGAGCGCGGCGGATGCTACGCGATCAGAATCCCTGCCGATGAGGGTCCATACGCTCACCGACGGCGGCCAGCGGGCCGAGGATGTGGCCGAGACGGTGGCCGGGTTCGTGCTCGGCGCCCGCGAGTCGCTCGAGCTCGCCCTCTACGACGTCCGCCTGCCCGATGCCGCCGGCGAGATCGTCGCCGGGGCGCTGCGCGAGGCGGCGGGGCGCGGGGTGGAGGTGCGACTGCTCTACAACCTCGACTCGGAGCGGCCGGCCGCGCTGCATCCGCCGCCGGCGACCAGGCCGGAGATCCTCGCCGAGCTGCCGATCGACGCCCGGCCGGTGCCCGGGATCCCCGACCTGATGCATCACAAGTACGCGGTCCGCGACCGCGCCGCGGTGCTGACCGGATCGGCGAATTGGACGGTCGACTCCTGGACCCGGCAGGAGAACGTCCTGATCGCGGTCGAGTCCGAGCCCCTCGCCGGCGCCTACGCCGCCAACTTCGCCGAGCTCTGGGAGCACCGCGACGTCGAGCGCTCGGGCAAGGTCGAGCCTCGCCCCTTCGAGCTCGACGGGGGTGCGACGGTCCGTGCCTGGTTCACGCCCGGTCACGGCGCCGAGCTGGCACAGGCGATCGCCTCGGCGATCGGCTCGGCCCGCCGCCGGGTCCGGATCGCCTCGCCGGTGATCACCTCGGCGCCGATCCTCGGCACCCTGGCCGAGCTCGGCCAGCGCGGCGCGCTCGACATCGCCGGGGTGATCGACGAGCCGCAGACCGATGCCGTCTACGCCCAGTGGGCGACGAACGGCGTCTCGGCCTGGAAGATCCCGCTGCTCGCGAAAACGATCCAGCTGCTCGAGTTCTCGGGCAAGCCCTCGACCCCGTGGGGCCCCGAGACCGTCCACGACTTCATGCACGCCAAGGTGACCGTGGCCGACGACACCGCCTTCGTTGGCTCCTTCAACCTCTCGCGCTCGGGTGAGATGAACGCCGAGAACGTGCTCGAGCTGCGCGATCCGGCGATCGCCGAGACACTGGCGGCGTTCGTCGATGCCGTCCGCGCCCGCTACCCGGCTTCCTCGGTGCCCGAGCAGGCGATCGCGACGATCTCGGACAGCTCGTCGGCGAGCGAGGCGATCTCGGCGTCGGCGGGCGAGATCAGGCCGCCGGCGAGCAGCTCCGAGCCGACCCAGTCCCAGAGCTCGGACCAGTAGTCGCTGCCGACCAGCACCACCGGGCGGTCGATCGCCTCACGGGTCTGGATCAGGGTCAGGATCTCGAACGTCTCGTCGAGTGTGCCGAAGCCGCCGGGCAGGATCACGAACGATCGCGAGTAGCGCACGAACATCAGCTTGCGGACGAAGAAGTAGTCGAACGTGATCCCGACGTCGACGTACGGGTTCAGCCGCTGCTCCGCGGGGAGCACGATGTTGAGCCCGACCGAGGTCGCCCCCGCGTCCCGCGCGCCCCGGTTCGCCGCCTCCATCAGGCCGGGGCCGCCGCCGGTGATCACGGCGAAGCCGGCTTCGCCGATCGCCCGGCCGATCGCTCGTGCCCGGACGTACTCGGGCTCGCCCGCCGGGATCCGCGCCGAGCCGAAGACGCAGACTGCGGGCCCGATCCCGGCGAGGCGGTCGAAGCCGGTGCGCAGCTCGCGCTCGATCTTCGCCAGCCGCTGCTCGTCGGTGTGCTGGGAGACCACCCAGTCCTGCTCGGCGGCGATGATCTCCTCGTCGGCGGTGGCGGGATTCACCTGCATCGCGCGATTGTCGCCTGTCAGCTTCGCGTCCGGGCTCCCGACTACCTTCGTGAGTCCTCATGGAAGCCTCGGAGACCCCACAACTGCCGATCGAGACGAGCGTCGACGGGACCGTACGTGCGCTCGGCGACCGGCTCGTGATCGAGTCTTTGACGGTCGAGGACGAGCGTGCCGCGAAGCTCGTCCGCGAACGTGCCGAGGCCGGCCACGCGCCGGCACAGACCGTCCGCGATGCGGTCGAGATCGGGGCCCGGGTGCTGGAGCGCGAGGGCACCGCGGTCGAGGTCGACTACGTGCGGGCGGAGTTCGAGCGTCACGCGAGCGAGTTGCGCGAGCGGCTCGGCAAGGCGCTGGCGTCCGGCGACGAGCTGCTCGCCGAGCGGATCACCGAGAACTTCGACGGCACCCGTGACGGCTCGGTGCAGAAGCAGATCGACTCGGTCGTTCGCGTGGCGCTGACCGAGCAGCGCGAGGCGCTGGTCAAGCAGTTCTCCGCCCAGGAGGGCTCGAACCCGCTGTTCGACTTCAAGGACGCGATGGTCAAGGTGTACAAGGAGCTGGGCGCTCGCCAGCAGGCTGAGGGCGAGGAGAACCGGCGGGTGATCGGCGAGCTGCGGCGCGAGCTGCTCGAATTGCGCGAGCGCAGCGACGCCGACAGCAGGGTCGCCGAGGAGGCCGAGCGCGGAACGGCGAAGGGGCGCAGCTTCGAGGAGCTGGTCCATGTGACCCTGGACGAGATCGCGCAGGGGCACGGGGACGCCGCGCATCACGTCGGCGACGCCTCGAGCGAATCGGGCGGCAAGAGAGGCGACATCGTGGTCGAGATCGGCGGCGCCCTGGGCAGCTCGCTGGCGACCGTCGTCTTCGAGGCAAAGAACAAGCGCCTGTCGCGCAACGATGCCTGGACCGAGCTCAACGGCTGCATGGGCGAGCGCGACGCGGCCTTCGCCGTGCTCGTGGTCGCCGGCGAGGACAAGATCCCGGCCGGACTCGAGGAGCTGACCGAGTACCAGGGCAACAAGATCGTCGCCGTGCTCGATCGTGAGAGTCCCGACCCGCTCGCGTTGCGCCTGGTCTACCGCTACGTGCGCGCCCGGCTGCTCGCCGAGAGCGCGGTCGAGCTCGAGGTCGACGCGGCCGGCGTCCGCGACGCCGCCGAGGAGGCGGCGGCGCGGCTGAAGCGCGCAAATCGGGTCCGCAAGTCGCTCACCAACGTGACCAACAGCGCCAAGGCGGCCGGCGACGAGTTCGACGAGATGGTCGCCGATGTCGAGCGCTGCCTGGGGCGGATCGAGGGCCTGGTCGCAGCCGCGACGGTCGAAGAGCTCTAGGGCAAGAAAAGCAGCTCGTTCTGGGCGCTGGGGCGCTGCGGCCCGACCGTCAGCTCCGCGTCGGCGACGCTCGAGTCCTCGCCCGCGTTGACGATGTAGTCGCCCTCGAGCAACTCGGTCTTCAAGCGGCCGGTGTCGCCGGGCAGGATCTCCTCGCTGGCGGCGTCGGTCGGTCCCTCGAGGACCAGCGCCCCGGGCTCGCTCGAGAGGTTGGCGATCGTGAATACCGCCAGACCACCGCCGATCGCGCCGGGCGCACGCGGGCTGACGCTGACCTCGGTGTCGGTGATCACCGCGGCGACCGAGACCGGCGACGAAGGCCGCCCTTCGTTGGGGAAGTCGTCGTCGCCGCAGGCCGCGACGCCGAGCCCGGCGACGAGCGCCGCCGCCGGCACCACGAGCCTCCTCCTCAAGCGCATCGGCGCAACCCTAACTGAGCCGCGACAGCGGCAGAGCGCTCAGAACGGCAGCGCGACGACCTCGGCCTCGACCCCGTCGCCGACCAGCACCGAGGCTCCTTCCTCGGCCTCACGACGGACGATCGCGAGAGCGATCGGCCCGTGGGCGGGGGAGAGCGCCGCGGTCCCGATCGCGCCCAGCTCGCGCTCGCCGGCGCGGATCGGGGCGCCGGCGGCGACCGGCGCGCTGAGCCTGATCCCGCGCAGGCGCCGGTTCGGCTTGCCCCTGTAGTGCAGCCGGGCGACGGTCTCCTGGCCGATGTAGCAGCCCTTGCTGAAGCTGACCGCGCGCTCGTTGATCCCGGCCTCCTCGGGGATCGTCGCGGTGGTCATCTCACGCCCGAAGCGCGGCCTGCCGCTCTCGACCCGGATGATCTCCGCCGCCTGCTCGCCGACCCGTTCGGCGCCCCGCTCGAGCATCGCCTCGCGAACCGCGTCGAGCTCGGTGTCGGGGCAGATCAGGTCGACGCCGAGATCGGTGCTCACCGGGCGGCACCCGACGCCACCGATCTCGAGCTCGCGGTGCGCATGCTCGGGGCCGGTCGGGCCGGAAAGCACCACCTCGCCCGCCGCCGGGCCGATCACCGAGAGCACCGCGAGTCCCTCGGACCGGTCCTCGACCTCGACCGCCCGCCCGACCTTGTAGAGAACGAGGTGCCTGAGCACGGCGTCGGCGGCGACCGCCTCGGTCTCGACCAGGAAGCCGGGCTCGGTTCGCAACACGCGCATATCGCCCTGCATCCGGCCCTTTCGGTCGAGCAGCGCCGCATAGCAGCCCGTTCCCGGCACCAGGGCTTCGACGTCGTTGGTGAGCTGGCCCTGGAGGTACTCGGCCGCCTCGGCCCCGGTGACCTCGAACAGCCTGCGCTCGGGCCGCTCGAGCAGCCCGGCGCCCTCGCGCAAGGCGCGGTATTGAGCGTCGAGCTCGACCTCGGTAGCGCTCTCGACCACGAGTCGATGATGACAGCCGTGACAGCCGCGGCTGTCGCTGCTCGCGGCGAGCACTCGGGCGGACCAGCTTTTGATCTGTCAAAATCGAGGTGTGGACGAGCCAAAACACGATCGCGACGGTCAGATCCCCGGCCGGGGAGCGATCAGCCGGCGCAAGCTGCTCGCCGGCGGGGTGCTGGCGGCGCCGACGCTGGCGGTGCTGCACGAGGCGGTCCCGCATCAGGGGCTGCACGCGGCGCTCGGCGGCGGTTCGCATCCCGCGGCGGCAGCGGCGACCCACGGCCACGCCGGTAACGGCGGCGCGCCCAGCCACGTTCACGCCAGTGGCCTCGCCGGCCCGACGTTTCGCGGCGGCGCCACGGTCGACCACCGCGCCAACGGCTTCAACCCGAGCGAGATCTTGCGCGACTTCGACCACGGCCGGACCCGGCGATTGGCCAGCGGGCGGCTGCTTCGCGAATGGACGATCGTCGCCTCCGATAAGGAGATCGAGGTGGCGCCCGGGGTCAGCTTTCCGGCTTGGACATACAACGGGCGTGTCCCCGGGCCGACTTTGCGCTGTCGCGAGGGAGATCGGCTGCGGGTCCGGTTCGTCAACGGCTCGGCCCACCCGCACACGATGCACTTCCACGGCCTGCATCCGGCGCTCATGGACGGGATTCCGGGAGTTGGCGCGGGCCTGATCGAATCCGGGAAGTCGACCGTCTATGAGTTCGACGCCGAGCCCTTCGGCCTTCACCTCTACCACTGCCACGTCGCGCCGCTGGCCGAGCACATCGCGCGCGGCATGTACGGGACCTTCATCGTCGACCCCCCGCAAGGGCGCCCGGACGCGGACGAGATGGTGATGGTCCAGCACGGCTACAACACCACCTTCGACGCCGAGGGGAACCAGCTCTACGCGGTCAACGGGATCCCCTTCGCCTACATGAACGAGCCGATTCAGGTCGAGCGCGACCGCCTGGTCCGCATCTACCTCGTCAACGCGCTCGAGTACGACCCGATCAACTCCTTCCACATCCATGGCAACTTCTTCGATTACTACCCGACCGGGACCTCGCTGACCCCGACCGAGTTCACCGACACGGTGATCCAGGGCCAGGCCCAGCGGGGAATCTGCGAGCTGCGCTTCCCGCACGCGGGGCCGTTCATGTTCCACGCTCATAAGACCGAGTTCGCCGAGCTCGGCTGGATGGGCTTCTTCGAGGTCGGCTAGATGGAGGCGCAGACCGAGACCTCGACCGGCGCCGCCGCCTCTCTGGACCGCCTGCCGGCCTGGGGGCTGGCGGCCGCCGCCGTGGCCCTGATCGCGGCGGTGCTGATCGCGCTCGCGCTCGCCGGCGGCGACGCGCTCCCCGAGCGCGCCGGCCCGCCGGTTGAGGAGCTGGCGGTCGAGCGGGCCGTGCTCGAGCCGAACCGGATCGAGCTCCGCCTGCGAAACGTCGGTCCCGACGCGGTCGAGCTGGCGCAGGTCTTCGTCAACGACGCCTACGTCGACTTCGAGGCGGACAGCGGGCGGATCGGCAGACTCGGCAGCGAGACCGTCGCCCTCGACTACCCCTGGCAGGAGGGCCAGCCCTACGTGATCTCGCTGCTGACCTCGTCCGGGGCGGTGATCGAGCACGAGATCCCGGTCGCCGTCGAGACGCCCGCGGGCGACGCGGGCTTCTTCGGGCTCATGGCCCTGCTCGGCACCTACGTCGGCATCATCCCGGTGGTGCTCGGGATGCTGCTGCTGCCGGCGATGCGGCGCCTGCACGAGCGCTGGGTTCGGTTGATGCTCGCCTTCACGGTCGGGCTGCTCGGCTTCCTGGTCGTCGACGGAGCTCTCGAGGGGCTTGAGCTGGCCGGCGAATCGGGGGCGGCCTTCGGTGGCGCCGAGCTCGTCTTCCTCGGCGCCGGGCTCGCCTTCCTCGCCCTGACCGGGCTCGACCGGTTCCTCGCCGCGCGCCGCGAGCGCGCCGCCGCCTCGGGCTCGCGCGCGATCCAGCTCGCGCTCATGATCGCGATCGGGATCGGCCTGCACAACCTCGGCGAGGGGCTTGCGATCGGGTCGGCGTACGCGGTCGGTGAGCTGGCCCTCGGCGCCTTCCTGGTGGTCGGGTTCGCGATTCACAACACGACCGAGGGGATCGCGATCGTCGCCCCCTTGGCCCGCGAGCGGCCCTCGATCGCGCGCCTGATCGGGCTTGGGCTGATCGCCGGAGCGCCGGCGATCGTCGGGGCGCTGATCGGCGCCTCGATCGACAACGCCGAGCTATCCGCGCTCTTGCTCGGGATCGGAGTCGGCGCGATCGCCCAGGTGATCGTGCAGATCGTGCCCTCGGTCCGCGACCGGGCCGGGCGGTTGCTCGACGCCGCCAACTCGGCCGCGATCGCCGCCGGCGCGCTGGCCCTCTATCTGACCGGCTTGCTGGTCTCGGTCTGATGTCGACCGACTCGCATACTCGGCACGAGCGTGCGGCGCCCAACACTGAGGCGGTCGAGGACTACGCGAAGGCGATCTACGGGCTCGCCCGACAGGCCGAGGGACCGGTCGGGACCTCGGCGCTGGCGCGACGCCTCGGCGTCGCCCCGGGAACGGTGACCGCGATGCTGAAGCGGATGGCCGATCTCGGCCTGGTCGAGCACCGTCCCTACCACGGCGTGGTGCTGACCGCGGCAGGGGAGCGGGTGGCGCTCGAGGTCATCCGCCACCACCGGCTGCTCGAGGCCTACCTCGCCGACGCGCTCGGGATGCCATGGGACAAGATCCACGCCGAGGCCGAGGTGCTCGAGCACTACATCTCCGAGGAGCTCGAGGAACGGATCGCGACCGCCCTCGGCGACCCGAGCCACGACCCGCATGGTGACCCGATCCCCGACCGCGAGCTCTCACTCGCCGACGGCGAGGCGGTCGCGCTGGCACGGCTCGGCCCGGGCGAGGGCGGGGTCTTCAGCCGCGTCTCGGACTCCGACCCGGCGATGTTGCGCTACCTCGCTGAGCTCGGGATCCGGCCGGGGATCGAGGTCCGAGTCGAGCGCCGGGATCCGTTCGAGGGCCCGATCTACATCCGTGCCGCCGGGGGTGTGCACGCGCTCGGCGGCGAGCTGGCGCTGGCGATGCGCGTGATCGTCGACGAGATGGGTGATCCCATCTAAGCCGGGAGCCTGAGCGGCGGCGCTGCGGATACGCTTGCCCGGTGGCGCTCGCCGACGACTTCCAGCAGCTGCTCGACTCGCTGCCCGGCGACTGGACCGACATCGTCTGCGACCTGCGCCTCGCGGACGAGGATCGCTACGTCGACGCCGCGGTGCTGCTGACCCAGGTCAACGCGCAGCCCTACTCGAAGGCCGAGTGGCATTTCCGGCTCAATGTCGCCCACAGCTTCGGGCATGCGGCGGCGGCCGAGACGGTCACCGGGACGCTGGCATTGCTCGACGAGCAGGGGATCGAGGGCGTGCTGATCGTCCGCGACGTGCAAGAGGGACGGGCCGAGGTCGTGCAGATGTGGGGCCGCCCGGATTCGGTCAGGCGCGAGTTTCGCGCCCGGCGCTCGCTCTGAACCCACGAGCCCGCGCGGAGCCCGACTCGCCGGTCAGGGTCGGGATTACGGAGGCGAACTGGTTCGCGACCACGCGGGCGCGGTTGATCTCGGCCCGGGTCCAGGCTCGCTCGTCCGAGCGGTAGGCCTCGATCAGTCCGAGGCTCTCGCCGCGGCAGACGACCGGGACCATGAGCAGCGACCGCTCCCCGAGCGCGAGCAGGAGCTCGACCTCGCTCGGGTCGCTGTCGGGGTCGCCGACGACCACCTGCACCGCCTCCTGCTCGTCGAGCACCCGAGCGCTGAGCGGGTACTCGTCGATCGCGAACAGCCGCTGTTCGGCCGGGTCCCCGGTCTCCGCCAGGGTCTCGAGCGCGGCCGCCTCTGAGAGCCACGCCGAGAGGGCCACCTGCGAAGCGCCGAGCTCGGCCGCGATCAGGGCGAGCGCGCTCTCGAGGTCGTCGCGGGTGCGCGCGCCGGCGAGCCGTGCGCTCAGGTGGACCAGGCGGCGGTCGCTGGCGCCGACCGGGTGGCGCTCGGCCGGCATCGAGCGGAAGGTCTCGGCGAGCGCCGAGCGACAGAGCTCGGCGGCCTCCTTGGAGACGTCGGCCCAGGGCTCGCCCGGACGCGCCAGCGCATAGCCCTGACCCCACTGGACGTCGAGATCGGCGATCACAGCCAGCTCCTCGAGCGTCTCGATCCCCTCGGCGCAGACCGTGGCGCCGACGTCGCGGGCGAAGCGGACGAACGACTCGACCAGCGCCATCCGTGCGGGGTCGGTGTGGATGTCGCGGATCAGCGCCTGGTCCAGCTTGACGATGTCAGGGCGGACCCGCATCAGCTGCTTGAGGCCGGCGTGCCCGGCCCCGGCGTCGTCGATCGCGATCCGCGCCCCGCGCCGACGCAGGTCGGCGACCGCCTCCTGAAGCGAGTCGTCATCGGGGACGAACTCGTGCTCGGTGATCTCGACCACGATCCCCTCCAGGCTGCCGCCCAGGGATCGCTGCACGATCGCGGTCGAGAGCGCGGACGGGCTGACGTTGAGCGCCAGGTGGGCATCGAAGGGACGACCGAGCGGCTCGAGTGCCGCGCGAATCGCCATCGCCTCGAGCTCCGGGCCGAGTCCGCTGCCGTGCGCCTGCGCGAACCAGACGTCCGGGGCGCGCCTGCTCGTCCCCGGGAACCGGGCCAATGCCTCATAGCCGACGACGCGACCGTTGGCGAGCGAGACAACCGGCTGGAAGACCGGGTGGATCGGGCGCTCCTGGGCGAGCAGGGACTCGATCTCCGCCCGCTGGCGCTGGGACCAGGTCGCGGGCGAGTGGTCGGGATCGAAGCGTCGGGTACGTCGCTTGCCGCCCCGCTTTGCCCAATACAGGGCGCTGTCGGCGAGCTGGCAGAGGACCGAGGGGTCTTCGGCATCGGCCGGGAAAGCCGCGATCCCCGCCGAGCAGCTGAGCTCGAAGCCGCGGACCGCGATCGCGGCGACGTTCGCGCGGGCGCGTTCGGCGACCACGAACGCGGCCTCCCCGTCGGAGCCGGGGAGCACGAGGCCGAACTCCTCGCCGCCGATCCGCGCCGCGGTGTCGTTGCTGCGGATCGCGTCGCGCAGCGCCGAGCCGACGGCGCTCAGGATCGTGTCGCCGTACGGATGCCCGTGGGTGTCGTTGATCGACTTGAAGTTGTCGAGGTCGAGGGTCACCAGCGCGACCGGGCGGGCGAGCTCGAGGCCGCGGTCGATCTCCGCCCGCAGGGTCTCGTGAAAGCCGCGGTGATTGGCAAGCCCGGTGAGTGCGTCGGTAGCCGCGAGGCTGAGCAGGCGCTTGTGCTGGCTCTGGATCAGCAGCAGCAGGGTGCCGGTCAGCAGCAGGCCCGCGATCCCGAGCGCGATCAGCCCGGAGCCGCTGAGCTGACTGCCGGCGACCACGATCGCGCCCAGCCACAGCAGGCCGCAGGCGACCGCGGCCGGGAGCAGCACGCGAGAGCGTGTGGGGACCGCCTCGGCGTTGCCTCGGAATAGATGTCTGCGCACGGGATTCGACCCCTCTCCCTCGAACCCATCGGCGCCTGCGGGAGCGGGCTTGAGCGGCGCGGCCTCGGGCGCAGCTCGCGCCCCCGCGGCACTGCGGATACGCTTGGCGCGATGGCCGATCACCCGCTCTCGGACGAGCTGCTCGCCTTCGTCGAGATCCCGAAGGGGAGCCGCAACAAGTACGAGTTCGACGAAGCGATCGGGCACGTGATCCTCGATCGCTTCCTCTCCTCCTCGATGGTCTACCCGACCGACTACGGTTACCTGATCGGGCACCACGGTCGCGACGGAGATCCGCTCGACGCGATGGTCTGTGTCTCGGAGCCGACCTTTCCCGGCTGCGTGATTCCGGTCGAGCCGATCGCGCTGTTCGTGATGCGCGACGAGAAGGGCGAGGACGACAAAGTCGTCTGCGTGCCGACCCACGATCCCGGCTGGAACACCGCGCGAACCCTCGATGACATCCCCGAGGCCCTGCAACGCGAGATCACTCACTTCTTCTCCGTCTACAAGCAGCTCGAGGGCAAGCAGGTTGTGGTCGAGGGCTGGCGCTCGCGCGAGCAGGCGCTCGAGGTGATCGCGGACGGTCGGCGCCTGCAGCTCGAGCGCGAGCGGACCGCCGGGGCGCCGTAGGCGACAACCAGTACACTGCCGCGCGTTCATCGACCGAGGGAGGCGTTTCGAAGTGCGGGATAGAGGTCTGGCGGCATACATCGCGGAGCTGATCGGGACCCTGTTCCTGGTCTTCGTCGTCGGCGTCGTGGTCTCGCTCTTCGTCTCCACGAGCCCGACCTCGCAGACCGGCTCGGACTTCGCCGTCGTCGGGCTCGTGCACGCGTTCCTGCTCTTCCTGCTGGTGATCGCGCTCGGCCAGGTCAGCGGCGGGCACTTCAACCCGGCGGTGACGACCGCCGCCTGGGCGATGCGGCGGATCGACCCGATCGACGCGGTGGTCTACATCCTCGCCCAGCTCTCGGGCGCGGTGCTCGGGGCGCTGCTGTGCAAGGGCCTGCTGCTCGACGAGGGTCGTGCGAGCGGCTACGGCAACGCTGAGGTCTCGCCGCTGCTCGGGAGCAACTTCGCCGGCGGGGTGGTCGAGGCGCTGGGGACCTTCCTGCTGGTCACCGCGGTGCTCGCGGTGGCGATGAACCCGCGCGCCCGCCAGGAGTGGGCGCCGCTGGCGATCGGCACCACGCTCGGCTTCGCGGTGATGATCTTCGGGCCGCTGACGGGCGGGTCGTTCAACCCGGCCCGCTGGTTCGGACCGGCGTTGATCGACAGCTCGATCGATGGCAGCGACCTGCTCGTCTACGTGCTCGGCCCGCTGGTCGGTGCCGCGGTCGCGTTCGCGGTCTACCGTTTCGTGATCGCCGGCCCGCAGTACGCGGAGGGCGCCGAACCGCCGACCTCGGACGTCCGCGGGGTCACGCAGGCGGTCAAGGACGCCGAGGTGCGGGAGCGCAACCGGTAGCTGTAGCGTGTGGGCGTGCGCCGCGTAACGTTCTCGCGCAACTACACGCTCTCGCTCTCGCGCACTTGCCGCTGCTACTGCAAGTACTGCGCCTTCGCCACCCACCGGGCGCACCTCTACTCGCCTGAGGAGGTCGAGCGGCGCCTCGATCTGGCGTTGCGCCGCAATGCCAAGGAGCTCTTGGTGCTGACCGGCGAGGCGCCCGAGGTCAACCCCGAGGTCGCCGAGCGACTGCGCTCATACGGGCACTCCGACTTCGTCTCCTACGTCGCCTGGGCGTGCGAGCGGGCGCTCGAGCGGGGGCTGCTTCCGCACACCAACCTCGGCGTGCTCTCCGCCGCCGAGCTCGCCCGGCTGCGCGAGGTCACCGCCTCCCAGGGCTTGATGCTGGAGTCGGCGAACCCCGACCTCGTCGTCCATCAGGGGTCGCCGACCAAGCACCCCGAGCTCCGCCTGGAGACGATCCGCGCCGCCGGCGAGTTGCGGATCCCGTTCACGAGCGGGATCCTGGTCGGGATCGGCGAGACCGAGGACGAACGGATCGAGGCGCTGGAGACGCTCGCCGAGGTCCACCGCGAGTACGCGCACCTCCAGGAGGTGATCCTGCAGAATTTTGTTCCGCACCCTCGGTATTACGGGGCGGAAGTGGCGGAAATCGCCGACGCGGCTGCTCGGGACCGCTGGGGACAAAATTCCGAACAAATGCCCGCCGCCTCCTCCGCTTCGCGTCCGGGGGCGGCGGGGTCCGCTCAGGCTCCGGCTCCCGAACCTCTTCCACCCTGGGCGACCCCGATCACACTCGACGATATGAAGCGCCTGGTGCGTGAGTGCCGGCGGCTGATGCCCGAGATCGGCATCCAGGTCCCGCCCAACCTTGCCGACTGGTGGGTCGAACTGGTGGAGGCCGGGGCCACCGACCTCGGCGGGCTGTCGGCGAACGGCGACCACATCTCGCCCGAGCATGCGTTCCCGAGCCCGCACCAGGTCCGCAAGCGCCTCGCCCCGCGCGGATACGCGTTGACCGAGCGCCTCTGCGCATACCCGAACTACCTCGAGCCCGCCTGGATCGACCAGGGGGTCCTCGACGTGGTCAAGGCGCGCTACTGGAGCTTCATCCCCCGCCGAGGGTCGGGGCGGCGCGCCGAGCGCCCCGTCGATCCCGGGCTGGCGCCGCGCGCGATCGAGCGCGGGCGCGCGGGCGAGCCGCTCTCGGAGACCGAGCTGACCGCGCTCTTCTCCGAGACCAGGCCGGAGGTGATCGAGGAGATGCGCCTGGCCGCGGACGAGCTGCGCGTCGAGCTGGCCGGCGACACCGCCACCTTCGTCGTCAACCGCAACGTCAACTTCACCAACGTCTGCGTCGTCGGCTGCGCCTTCTGCGGCTTCGGCCAGGGCAAGCGCTCGCCCGACGCCTACCACCTCGACCCGGACGACTTCCAGGCCCGGATCGCCGAGGCGCTCGAGTTCGGGGCGACCGAGATCTGCATGCAGGGCGGGATCCATCCCGACTACACGCTCGAGCGCTACGGCGAGTGGCTGCGCCTGGCCAAGCAGGCGGCGCCGCAGCTGCACCTGCACGCGTACTCGCCGATGGAGGTCCACTACATGTGCGAGCGCTCGGGGCGCTCGCCCGAGGCGGTGTTCGAGTACCTGGCCGAGTGCGGGCTCGGCTCGACCCCGGGCACCGCCGCCGAGGTGCTCGATGACGGAGTGCGCACCCGGATCTCGCCGAACAAGCTCCCGGCCGCGCGCTGGGTCGAGATCATCGAGGCCTGCCACCATGCGGGTCTGCGCTCGACCTCGACCGTGATGTTCGGCCACATCGAGGAGCCGTGGGAGCTCGCCCGCCACATGCGGGTGATCCGTGAGCTCCAGCAGCGCACCGGCGGGATCACGGAGTTCGTGCCGCTCTCGTTCATCCCCTTTCAGACCCTGCTCGGCCGCACCCATGGGATCGAGGAGATCTCGCGCGGCGAAAACCTCAAGCACACCGCGGCGTTCCGGCTCGCGCTCGGCAAGACGATCCCCAACCTGCAGGCGAGCTGGGTCAAGATGGGGCTCGACGCCGCGACCGAGAGCCTGCGCTGGGGCGTCAACGACCTCGGCGGGACCTTGATGGAGGAGAACATCTCGCGCATGGCCGGCTCCGAGCACGGGGTCCGGCTCGAGCCCGCGGACCTGATCGGCGCCGCCCGCGCCGCCGGACGGGTCCCGGCCCAGCGGACGACGCTCTACGAGATCGTCGAGACGTACTGACGGACCCGCGATGCGCGCGATGGTGCTCGAGCAGCAGGGTCGCCCGCTCGTTGCCGTGGATGCAACCGAGCCGACGCCCGCGACGGGGCAGGTGCTGGTCCGGGTGCATGCCTGCGGTGTCTGTCGAACCGACCTGCACGTCGTCGACTCGGAGCTTCCTGAGCCGAAGCTGCCGCTGGTGCTCGGACACCAGGTCGTCGGCGAGATCGCCGCACCCGGCCCGAGCGCCGACCGGTTCGCGGTCGGCGACCGGGTCGGGATCCCGTGGCTCGGCTGGAGTTGCGGCGAGTGCCGCTACTGTCGCTCCGGACGCGAGAACCTCTGCGAGCGCGCCCGCTTCACCGGCTATCAGCTCGACGGCGGCTACGCCGAGCTCGCCGTCGCCGACCAGCGCTACTGCCTTCCGCTGCCGGACTCGGGCGCGGCGATCGAGATCGCGCCGCTGCTCTGCGCCGGACTGATCGGCTACCGGGCGCTGGCGATGTGCGGCGACGCCGAGCGCCTCGGGCTGTTCGGGTTCGGCGCCTCGGCGCACATCGTCTGCCAACTCGCCGCGCACCAGGGCAGACGCGTGTTCGCGATCACCAGGCCCGGCGACGAGCCGCGCCAGGCGTTCGCGCGCGGGCTCGGCGCGGAGTGGGCGGGGGACTCCGAAAGCCTCGACGAGCCCCTCGACGCGGCGATCATCTTCGCCCCGGCCGGCGAGCTCGTTCCGGTTGCCCTGCGGGCGCTGGCGCCGGGCGGGGTCGTGGTCTGCGCCGGGATCCACATGAGCGATATCCCCTCGTTCCCCTACGCCGACCTCTGGGGCGAGCGCCAGATCCGCTCGGTCGCGAACCTGACCCGGCGCGACGGCGAGGAGTTCTTCGCCCTCGTCGGGGACGAGCCGCTCCGCATCGAGGCGGCCGAGTACCCGCTCGAGGGGGCCAACGAGGCGCTCGCCGACCTGCGTGCGGGTAGGGTTCAGGGCGCCGCCGTGCTCAGACCGTGAAAGAGGGGCCGACCGGATGGCGGACGTGACCGTGAAGCGCACCGAGGAGTTCGAGCCGACCTTTCGCGGTGGGATGCTGAAGGCCCGCGCCGGGCTCGGGGTGACCTCGTTCGGGATGCAGGTGCTGCGGTTTCCCCCGAACGAGACCCGCCATCCCGAGCACGACCACGCGAGCGACGGTCAGGAGGAGGTCTACACGGCGCTCGAGGGAATTGTGACCCTGATCGCCGGCGGGGAGGAGCACCGGATCGAGCCCGGCGTCTTCGCCCGGGTCGGCCCGAACGAGAACCGCAAGCTGACCACCGGTGAGCAGGGCGCCCTGGTGCTCGTGCTCGGCGGCGTGCCGGGGGCTTCGTTCTCGCCGAAGCAGTTCACCGAGGAGGGCGAGCCGGACCCGCTCGCAGCAGAGGGAGGCGACGGTGGCTGACGTGACCGTGAGGCGGATCGAGGAGTTCGAGGCGATCTTCGGCGGTGGATTCCGGCGGGTCCGCGCCGGCCTCGGGGTGACCTCGTTCGGGATCGCGGTGATCGAGCTTCCATCCGGCTTCGTCGACTACCCCGAGCACGACCAGACCCACGACAACCAGGAGGAGGTCTACACCGTGCTCAGCGGCAGAGCGACCCTGCATGTCGGCGGCGAGCAGCACGAGCTCAGCCCGGGGACCTGGGCCCGGGTCGGGCCCCGCGAGCTGCGCAAGATCAGCACCGGCGACGAGCCGGCACGCGTGCTGGCCGTCGGCGGCGCCCTCGGGACCGCCTACGTTGCGCCCGAGTTCACCGAGGAGGGGGCGCCCGACCCGCTCGGGCTCAAGGCCCAGGGGCACGGACAGCCCCTCCCCTCGAAGTTCGCCTAGCGGAACAGGTCGTCGTCCGCGCCTCGCTGCAGCGCCTCGGCGGCGCCCGGGCCGTCGGCATCGGTGCGCCAGCGCCCCGCCCCGGCGATCAAGACCACCGGGGCGCCCGAGACGCTTGTCGCGGACGAGGTCGGCCGCGCCGGCGAGCTGGTCGGCGACCGCGACCGCCGTCGCCGCAAGCGGCCGCCCCTGGATGTCAGAGCGCCCGCGCCAGTCGTCGAGGGCGACCAGCCCCGCGCATCCGATCGCGACCTCGGCCTGCCCGAGCCGCCACGGGCGGCCGAAGCTGTCGACGACGAGCACCGCCGGCCGCGCCTCGCAGGCGGCGGCGATCTCCGCCCGGATCCTCCGCGCCGAGCGATCGGGGTCCTCGGGCAGCAGGCCGACCACGTCGTCGCCGGGGACGTTCGAGGCGTCGATCCCGGCGTTGGCGCAGACCCAGCCGCTCGCGGACTCGACGATCAGCACCCCGTGATCGGCGCGGACCACGCGGCGCGACTCGGCGAGGATCAGCTCGACCAGGCGCGGGTCCTTGTCGAGCTCGGCGGCCAGGGCTCGCGCCCGCTCGCCGGGGACCACCTCGGAGAGAGTCCGGGTGCGTCCCTCGGCCTTCGAGACAACCTTCTGCGAGATCGCGACGACGAGGTCGTCGGCGAGCTCGACCCCCGCCGCGCCGGCGGTCTCGGCGATCAGCTCGCCGACCCGGACCCCGGCCGTGATCTCGGGTAGGCCCGGGAGCGGGTCGACCTGGATTCGGGGGCTCACCGGCCACCGCCGGTCGGCGCCAGCCGCGCCAGCTCGGCTGCGGTGGCCGGGGCGCGGCCCGGATGTTCGCCGAGCACCTCGGTCAGGACGGTGAGGTCGTCCGGGGTGTCTAGATCGAGCGCCAGCGACGGAATCAGCTCCACCTTCGCCGCGTGCCCGGCCCGCTCGGCTCGGTCGCAGTGGCGCTGCATGCTGCGCTCGCCGAAGGCGGGTCCGATCGCGTCCGCGGGCGCCATCAACAGGCCGTTGGTGCCGGTGCCGTGGCGATCGGGCACGACGGCGACGGTGCCCGGCGCCAGCAGCTCGAGTGCCGCATCGAGCTCGGATGGATCGAGCAGCGGGCAGTCGCCGGGCAGCAGGGCCACCGCCCGCGCGTCGTGTGAAAGGGCACGGATGATGCCCAGGGTGGCGGCCCGCGAGTGGCCGCTGTCGATCGGGTCGCGGAGCACCTCGAGCGGGACCGAGGTCCGGCGCGCCCGCGCGAGCGCGATCCGCTCCGCCCGCCCCTCGCCGCTGACCACGATCACGCGCTCGACCAGCTCGGCGGCGGTCACCGAGGCGAGCACGTCGGTCAGCATTGCCCTGACGATCGCCGCTCGCCCAGGCCGGTCGAGCACTTCCAGCAGCCGCTGCTTGGCGTCGCCGAAGCGCTTCACCGGGATGATCGCGGTCGCTTTCACAGCCCGCGCGCGAACTCGAGCACCCGCTCGGCGAGCGCCCGGCGTCCGGCGGCGTCCTCCATCAGCGTCGGGCAGGCGAGCGACGCGAGCTCCGCGGGAGGCGGGTCGGGATCGTCCTCGTCGATGACGATCGCGTCGATCACGCCCTCGTACAGCGAGGCGATTCCGGCGGCGCTGAGCGGCCGGCCGAGCGCTGCGACGAAGGCGTCGGTCGGACCCTTGACCGCGCGGCCGCCGATCAGCGGGCTGACCGCGACCACCTTCGCCGGCGAGGCGGAGAGCGCGTCCCGCATGCCCGGCAGCGAGAGGATCGGCCCGATCGAGATCACCGGGTTCGACGGGCCGACGACCACCACCTCGGCGTCGGCGAGGGCGGCGAGCACCTCGGGGGTGGGGCCGGCATCGGCGACCCCGGCGAGCTCGACCGCCTCGATCGGCGCCGCTCCGTGGTCGAGGATCAGGAACTCCTGCAGGCCGCGCCAACCCGACGGGGTCAGGACCCGGGTGCGGACGGGCTGCTCGCACATCGGCAGGACCCGGGCGCGGACGCCGAGCGCGGTCGCTATCTGGCCCTGCGCGGCGGTCAGCGTGCCGCCCTCGGCGAGGAAGTGGGTGCGGTAGACGCAGGCGGCGAGGTCGCGATCTGAGAGCCGGAACCACGCCGGCGCGCCGAGCGCCTCGAGGCGCTCGTGGGCGCCGAAGCCGTCGTCGCGGATGCCCCACCCTCGCGCTTCGTCGATCTCGTCGGCGAGCCAGTAGGTGATCAGGTCGGGGTCCGGACAGACGAGCAGGCCGTGGACCTCGGTGTCGTCGGCGGTGTTGGCAATCACCGCGAGCCGTTCGCCGACCACGTCCTGCAGCCCCGCGGCGAGCTTGGCGCCGCCGCTCCCGCCGGCCAGGCAGACGACGGTCACGGGCGGGCGACGACCGCGGCCGCGAGGCTCATTCCCAGTGGTCGTCCTCGGGCAGGCCGCTGATCCGGATCCCCGCATGAGTCTTGTAGCGGGCATTGATCGAGATCAACAGCGGGGTGAGCTGCTCGACGATTCGCGCCGTCTCCAGCGGTCCGGCGTTGACCGCGCGCAAGCCGGGGATCGCCTCCACCAGGCGCGCCACGACCGCCTTGTCGGCCTTGCGATCGCCACACAGGAGCACGTCCTCGTCGAGGTCGGACGAGGTCTCGGTCAGCGCCGGAGCCCCGACCGTGTGCAGGGCGGCGACCACGACGACTCCGTCGGGGGCCATCTCCTGGGCCTGCTGGGCGGCCGAGCCTTGCCAGACCCCGAGCGAGCGGGTCGCCTTGCCGCTCACCGCGGCGGCGAGCGGCACCGTGCAGTCGACCAGGATCTGACCGGGCTCGAGCGCCTCGCGGAGATTGTTGAGGTTCTCCGATTGGGCGCGGAACGGGACCGTGAGCACGACGACCGGGCCCTGCTTGGCAGCGGCTTCGTTACCCATCCCCTCGATCTCGGCGTCGGGCACCGCCTGTGAGAGCTTGCGCGCTGCCTCGGTGGCTCGATCGGCGCTGCGCGAGCCGATCACGATCGCGTGGCCGGCGCGCGCCCAGCGCAGCGCCAGGCCGTAGCCGAGCGCACCGGTGCCGCCGATGATCGGGATCGCTTCGCCGCTCACGCGCGCGGCAGTGTACGTCGCCGGCTCGGTGGGCGCATATGCTCCGCGCGATGAGGCTCGAGGGGCGCAAGGCGCTCGTCACCGGCGGCGCCAGCGGGATCGGGGCGGCGATCGCCGCCCGGCTCGCCGCCGAGGGCGCCGAGGTGGTGATCGGTGACGTCAACGTCGAGGGCGCGGCGCAGGTCGCGGCCGGAATCGGGGCGACGCCGAGCCCGCTCGACGTCACCGAGCCCCAGGCGTCGCGCGATCTGGTCGCCCAGCACGGGCCGTTCGCGATCCTGGTCAACAACGCGGGCACGGACGAGTTCGGGTTCTTCACCGAGACCGACCCCGAGATGTGGGAGCGGATCCTGGCGATCAACCTGGTCGGGGTGCTCGCCTGCACGCACGCCCTGCTTCCCGGCATGCAGGAGGCGGGCTACGGGCGGATCGTCAACATCGCCTCCGAGGCCGGCCGGGTCGGCTCGAAGGGCTCGGCGGTCTACTCGGCCGCCAAGGGAGGCGTGATCGCGTTCACCAAGGTGATCGCGCGCGAGGGCGCCAGGCGTGGGATCACCGCCAACGCGATCGCGCCCGGCCCGATCGAGACACCGCTGCTGATGGGAGCGCTCGAGTTCGGCGAGCTGGGGGAGAAGGTGATCGAGACGATGCGCTCATCGACCCAGCTCCGGCGGCTCGGAAAGCCGGAGGAGGTCGCCGCCGCCGCCGCCTTCCTCGCCTCCGACGACGCCTCCTACGTGACCGGCGAGACCCTCGGCGTCTCCGGCGGCCTCGGGATGGTCTGAGCGACGGGGCCCCAACGGGGGCGAATCCCACGCGGCTGGGGACTCATCCCCCCGATGGCGGCGGTAGATCCCCGATCGCGGTCGGAGGCGGCGTGGGCGCTGGCTTCGGCTCAGCACGGGGTGATCAGCCGGGTCCAACTGCGCGGGCTTGACTTCAGCGACAAGGCGATCGAGCACCGGCTGGCCCGGGGTCGCTTGCACCGGGTGCGCCGGGGCGTGTATGCGGTTGGTCGGCCGGAGCTAACCCGCTGCGGGCTCTGGATCGCCGCGGTGCTCTGCTGCGGCAGCGAGGCGGCGCTCAGCGACGAGAGCGCCGCGGCCCTTTGGGAGCTGCGACGGTCGGCGCGAGGCCCGATCGAGGTATCGGTCCCAGCCGACACGGACCCTCGGCCTACCGGCATCCGAGTCCATCGCCGTACGCTCCTGGCCCAGGACCGGACCACTCATCGCGGGATTCCGGTCACGAGCCCGGTCCGCACCCTGATCGATCTGGCGGTCCGTCTCGACGCCGATCCACTGGAGGCGGCGGTGAACGAGGCGGACAAGGGCGACCTCGTCGACCCGGAATCGTTGCGTGCGGCACTGGAGTGGCGTCGCGGGCAGTCCGGGGTCCGGGTGTTGCGTGAGCTGCTCGACCGGCGCACGTTCGTGCTTACCGACTCCGAGCTCGAGCGTCGGTTCCTGCCGGTCGCCAGGCGAGCCGGCCTCGCGCTGCCGTTGACCGGCCGACAGGTCAACGGCTTCAAGGTGGACTTCTACTGGCCGGATCTCGGGCTGATCGTTGAGACCGATGGCCTCCGGTACCACCGCACCGCCGCCGCCCAGACCCGCGACAGCGTCCGCGATCAGACCCACATGGCGCGCGGCCTGACCGCGCTGCGATTCACCCATGCCCAGGTCCGCTTCGAGCCTGATCACGTATGCGAGGTTCTCGCGTGCGTCGCTCGCCGCCTAACCTCAGGCCGATGAGCGAGCTGCCGCGGAGCGTTCGGATCCGCGAGGTTGGGCCCCGCGACGGGTTTCAGAACGAGCCGGAGGTGATCCCGACGCCGGAGAAGGTGCGGTTGATCGGGATGCTGGCCCGGACCGGGCTGCGCCGGATCGAGGTGACCTCGTTCGTGCGCCCCGACGTCGTCGCCCAGCTCGCCGACGCGGAGCAGGTGCTGGCCCAGTTCGAGCGGGTCGAGGGCGTCTCGTTCTCGGTCCTGATCCCGAACGAGCGCGGGCTCGATCGCGCACTCGCCCAGCGCCAGCGCTTCGACGAGGTGAACCTCTTCCTCTCGGCGTCCGAGACCCACAACCGCCGCAACGTCAACCGCTCGATCGCCGAGTCGCTCGCCGGGCTCGAGCGGGTGATCGAGCGCGCCCGTGCCGAGGACCTTCGCTGCGAGGGCGTGATCTCGACCTCGTTTGGATGCCCCTACGAGGGCCAGGTGCCGGCCGACAGGGTGCTCGAGATCGCCGAGCGCCTCGCCGGCGCGGGCTGCGAGGAGGTCGCCTTCGGCGACACGACCGGGATGGCCAACCCGCGCCAGGTGGGGGAGTTCTTCTCCGCCGCGCGCGACCGCCTCCCCGGTGTCGAGCTGACCGCCCATTTCCACAACACCCGCGGCCAGGGCCTCGCGAACGTGCACGCTGCGCTCGGCGCCGGGATCGAGTCCTACGAGGCGGCGTTCGGCGAGCTCGGCGGCTGCCCGGTGCCACCGGGATCGACCGGGAACATCTCGACCGAGGACCTGGTCTCGATGCTCGAGGAGATGGGGATCGAGACCGGCATCGACCTCTCGCGCCTGCTCGAAGCGTCGCGCTCGGTGCAGGAGTTGCTCGGGCGGCCGCTCGGCGCCCACCTGCTCACCGCGGGGCCGGTTGTGTGGCAGCGATAACCTGGGGCGCGATGAAGAGCGATGCCTTCCGCGCGGCCGCCGAGGCGAAGGACTTCTCGCAGATCGAGGAGCTGTTCGCCGAGGACGCCGTCTTCAGCAGCCCCGTCGTCTACAAGCCCTACCACGGCCGTGAGGCGATCAAGGTCCTGCTCGGCGCGGTGCTCCAGGTGTTCGAGGACTTCCGCTACCTCGACCAGGTCGAGAGCGGCGACACCGCGGTGCTGATCTTCGAGGCCCGGGTCGGCGAGCGCGAGCTGCAGGGCGTCGACATCCTGCGCTTCGGCGAGCACGGGCGGATCGAGGCGATGACGGTGATGGTGCGGCCGATGTCGGGGATGCAGGCGCTCGCCGAGCGGATGCGCGAGCTGCTCGCGGCGACGACCGGCGCCGCCTGACGGTCTACCTTGAGCGCGTCGACCGGCGAGGCGCTGATCCGGCCGGGCCGAAAGGGGGACGCCGTCGGGCTCGCCGAGACCGCGATCGCCGCCTGGCGAGCCGGCTTTCGCGGGATCGTGCCCGAGCAGGTCGACCCCGCCGCCACCTGGCGACCGGAGCGAATCTCCGAACGGCTTGCCAGCAGGCCGCGCGACGGCAGCGCGATCCTCGCCGCCGAGGTCGACGGCGAGATCCGCGGGCTAAGCCTCTACGGGCCGAGCCGCGACCGCGGCGCCCCGCCGCGAGAGGGGGAGATCATCGCGCTCTACGTGCATCCGCTGAGCTGGCGCCGCGGGATCGGACGCGGTCTGGTCGAGGCCTCGCTCGACCGGCTGGCGCGCGACGGTCACGCCGAGGCGATCGTCTGGACCCTGGCCGCGAGCCCGCGCAACCTCGCCTTCTACGAGGCGCTCGGCCTCGCGCGCGACGGTGCGACCCAGCGCCGCCCGAGCTTCGGCAACCCGCTCGAGGTCCGGTTTCGGACCTCGCTCGCCGGCCGCCGAGCGAGGCGACGATCGGTAGGCTCCGCGACCGCTCGGCAACCGATCGGAGGGTTTGCGAACAGATGGAGATCGCCAAGGTAGGAGTCGTCGGCTGTGGCCTGATGGGCCACGGGATCGCGCAGATCTGCGCCGAGGCGGGCTGGGACGTCGTCGTTCGCGAGATCGACCAGGACGCGCTCGACGCGGGAATCGCGAAGATCGAGAAGCAGCTCTCGCGCGCGGTGGAGCGCGAGAAGCTCGAGCAGGCCGATGCAGACGCGATCAAGGACCGGATCAGCGCCACGCTCGACTACGGCGAGCTCGCCGACTGCGATCTGGTGATCGAGGCGATCACCGAGGACCTCGACGGCAAGCTGGAGATGTGGCGTGAGATTGACTCGATCGTCAAGCCGGAGGCGGTCTTCGCCACCAACACCTCGTCGCTCTCGGTCGCCGACCAGGCGGCAGCGACCTCGAGGCCCGAGAGGTTCCTCGGCCTGCACTTCTTCAACCCGCCCCAGGTGATGCGCCTGCTCGAGGTAGTGCGGGCGGAGCCGACTTCCGACGAGGCGGTCGAGCTCGGCTTCGAGGTCGGCGAGCGGCTGCGCAAGACGAGCGTCGCCGCCAAGGACAACCGCGGCTTCATCGTCAACCGGCTGCTCGTCCCCTACATGCTCGACGGGATCCGCGCCTACGAGGAGGGTGTCGGCTCGATCGAGGACATCGACAAGGCGATCGTCGCCGGCTCGGGCAACCCGATGGGCCCGCTGACGCTGTCGGACTTCGTCGGCCTCGACACGCTCGCTTCGATCGCCGAGATCATGGTCGAGGCCTACGGCGACCGGCGCTTCGGCCAGCCCGACACCTTGCGCGCGCTCGTCGGGGCCGGGCACTACGGACGCAAGTCCGGTCGCGGCTTCTACGACTACTCGGGTGAGAAGCCCGTCGCAGTCGAGCCCGGCTCCTAGATCCACCACGGCGCTCTCGCTACGCTCGGGCCGAACCACCCGAGGAGGCTGCTTTGGACGGCTACCCGCTGGATCGGATTCGCGACCCCCGCTTCTCGCTCGCGATGCGTGGCTACGACCGCGGGGAGGTCGACGCGCTGCTGACCGAGGTCGGCGAGTGGATCGAGCGCGCCGGGGAGGACCCGGCGGGATCCGAGCGGGTTCGTGACGAGCTCGCGCGGGTGGGCGAGCAGGTGAGCGCGATCCTGGTCGAGGCCCACGAGGCCGCCCGCGAGATCCGCGAGGAGGCGTCGGCGCAGGCGCGCCAGAGCCTGGTCGGGGCGAACACCACCGCCGAGTCGGTGCGCGGTGACGCGGACGAGTACGCGCAGCGGACTCGCGAGGAGGCCGACGCCTACGGGAGCAGCGTGCGCGCCGACGCCGACGCCGAGGTCGAGCGCCTGATCGAGGAGGCAAACCAGCGCAAGCGCGACGTCGAAGCCGTGATCTCAGATCTCGAGCAGCGCCGCGAGGCCGTGGTCGCCGAGCTCGAGCAGCTCGCCACCGGGATCACCGGGACGGCGAGTCGGCACCGACACCTCGAAACCCCCGAGGGCGACGAGCCCGATCAGGAGGAAGCGCGCAGCGCCGAGCCGGCAGCCGCCGATCCGCAATGAGCGAGACCCGCTCCCCGACCGACTTCGAGCGAGCGCTCGAGCGAGCCCTTGCCGGGGGGCCCGAGCGCCACCATCAGAAGACCGCCGAGCAGGGCAAGCTCGGCGTTCGCGAGCGGCTCGAGCGCCTGCTCGATGCGGACTCGTTCGCCGAGGAGGGCCTGCTCGCGAACTGGGAGGCCGACGGGCTCGGCGCGGACGGAGTGGTCACCGGCATGGCGCGGATCGGCGGTCGCAAGGTCTGTCTGATGGCCAACGATCCGACCGTCAAGGCCGGTTCCTGGGGGCCGAAGACGGTCGAGAAGATCCTCCGGATCCAGGAGCGCGCCCTGCAGCTCGAGCTGCCGATGGTCTACCTGGTCGACTCCGCCGGCGCCCGGATCACCGACCAGGTGGCGATGTTCCCGGGCCGCCGAGGTGCCGGGAGGATCTTCCACAACGAGGTCCGGCTCTCCGGACGGGTCCCCCAGGTCTGCCTCCTGTTCGGCCCCTCGGCGGCCGGCGGCGCCTACATCCCGGCCTTCTGCGATGTCGTGATCATGCGCGAGGGCAACGCCTCGATGTACCTCGGCTCGCCGAGGATGGCCGAGATGGTGATCGGGGAGCGGGTCAGCCTCGAGGAGATGGGAGGCGCGCGGATGCACACCGGCGTCTCGGGCTGCGGGCACTTCCTGGTCGCCAGCGACGCCGAGGCGATCGATCTCGCCCGCCGGTATCTCGCCTTGATGCCGTCGAACTGGCGCGAGCAGCCGCCGCCCGCGCCACCCGCGGCGCCTGAGTCCGAGCGCTCGCCCGCCGAGATCGTCCCCGCCGATGAGAAGACCGCCTTCGACGTCAAGGAGCTGATCGCCGCCCTCATCGACGCGGGCTCTTTCTGCGAGGTGCACGCGCGCTGGGCGAAGGAGGTGGTGGTCGGCTACGCCCGGCTCGATGGGCGCGTGATCGCGATCGTCGCCAACCAGCCCAAGTTCAAGGGCGGGGTGCTGTTCGTCGACTCGGCCGACAAGGCCGCGCGCTTGATCATGACCGCAAACGCGTTCAACATCCCCCTGCTCTTCCTCGCCGACGTGCCCGGGTTCATGATCGGCACCGACGTCGAGCGCCAGGGGATCATCCGGCACGGCGCGAAGATGATCAGCGCGGTCTCGGAGGCGACGGTGCCGAAGCTCTCGGTGATCGTCCGCAAGGCCTACGGCGCCGGCCTCTACGCGATGGCCGGCCCGGCCTTCGAGCCCGACTGCTGTCTCGCCCTGCCGACCGCCTCGATCGCGGTGATGGGGCCTGAGGCCGCGGTGAACGCCGTCTTCTTCAACCAGATCCAGGAGATCGAGGACCCCGACGAGCGCCAGCGCTTCGTCGCCGCGAAGCGGGAGGAGTACGCGGCCGACATCGACATCCTGCACCTCGCGTCCGAGCTCGTCGTCGACGCGGTGATCGAGCCCGACGACCTGCGCGCCGAGCTGATCCGCCGGTTCGCGCTCGCCGAGTCGAAGGACCGGCGCTTCTCCGAACGACGCAACCCGGTCACCCCCGCCTGAGCGGCGCTCAGGTCAGCGTCAAGCGGATGATCGCCGCGGTCCCGACGACGACGATCAACGCCCGCAGGATCGTCGGCGAGAGCCGGCGACCGTAGCGCGCCCCGAACACGGCGCCGACGAGCGAGCCACACGCGATCAGGCCTGCGACCGCCCAGTCGACGTCGGCGGCGAAGACGAAGATCACCCCGGCGGTGAAGTTGACCAGTCCGGCGAGCACGTTCTTGAGCCCGTTGAGACGCTGGAGCGAGTCGTCGATCGCAAGCCCGAGGATTGCGATCAGCAAGATCCCCTGCCCGGCGCCGAAGTAGCCGCCATAGACGGCGCTGGCAGCGATCGCCCCTCGCACGATGACCCCGTGCTTGCCGTCGGGATCCCGTCGGTGAGCGAGCTTCCGTTCAAGGCGTGGTTGGGCGACGACCAGGACGATCGCGATCGCGATCAGCACCGGCACGAACGCGTCGAAGACCGAGCTCGGAAGGACAAGCAACAGCGCCGCGCCGAGCGCCGATCCGGCGACCGAGAAACCCGCCAGCGCGAGGATCCGCGGGCGTTGTCCGGTGAGCTCGCGGCGGTAGCCATGGCTGCCGGCGACGGCGCCCGGGACAAGGCCGATGTTGTTGGAGACGTTGGCGGTCAGCGGCGCGTAGCCGAGGCCGATCAGGACCGGGAAGGTGAGCAGGGTGCCGCTCCCGACCACGGCATTGATCGCGCCGGCGCCGATACCGGCTGCGAGAATCGCGAGGGCTTCGAGCGGCTCCATGGGCGGGCGAGCCTAGCCGGGCTAGGCTGCTGCAATGGGGCGGCTGGGCCTGATCGTTGGCAGCTCGTTGCGCGGTGAGCGGATCTCGGCCGGCGATTGGGAGCTGCTGCAGCGACACGGCGAGGCGGCGGCCTACGTGCTCCCGCACCTGATCGACCATGTCGCAAACATGCGGGCGCTTGCGGATGCCGGCTGCGACCGCGTGCTCGCGGTCGGCTCGGTCGGTGGCCTGCGCCCGGAGCTCGGCCCGGGGACGCTCGTCTGCCCCGACGACTTCATCGCGCTCGACGCCGAGCCGGTCAGCGCGCTCGACGGCGACCTGGCACACAGGGTGCCCGGCTTCGACGATGGATGGCGGCGGGAGGCGCTCGGAGTTCTCGTCGACGGCGGAGCCGAGATCATCGACGGCGGCGTCTACTGGCAGTCGCGTGGGCCGCGGCTCGAGACGCCGGCGGAGATCCGGCTGGTCGCGGCGCACGCGGATGTGATCGGGATGACGCTCGCCTCCGAGTGCGTGGTCGCGGGGGAGCTCGAGATCCGCTACGCGGCGCTCTGCGCGGTCGACAACCTCGCCAACGGGATCGCCGGATCCGAGCTCACGGTCGCCGAGCTGGAGGCAAATCGAACCGCCAACCGCGAGCGGTTGCAGACGCTGCTCGCGGTGGCGCTGCCGGCGCTTGCTTGAATCCCGGGATGGCGCTCGCGATCACCGGGGCTCGGCTGGACGGGGAGGCGGTCGGGCTTCGCGCCGACGGACCGACGATCGCCGAGCTCGGTCCGCACGTCTCGCCGCGCCCCGGCGACGAGGTGCTCGACGCCGACGGGCTGGCGCTGGTGCCGGGTTTCGTCAATGCCCATACGCACGCGGCGATGACCCTGTTTCGCGGCTACGCCGACGACCTGCCGCTGATGAAGTGGCTCGAGAGCTACATCTGGCCGGCCGAGCGGCGGCTCGCCCGTGAGGATGTCTACTGGGGGACCCGCCTCGCCTGCTGGGAGATGGCGCGCTCGGGAACGGTGCGGTTTTGGGACATGTACTGGAAGCATGCGGAGACCGCGCGCGCGGTCAAGGACGCCGGCTTGCGGGCGGTGGTCGGCGCGCCGCTGATCGACGGCAAGGACGCCGGCGGGTCGCCGAAGCTGCTCGCCAAGGCGCGCCGGGCAATCGACGAGATCGAGCAGGCGGGGGAGGGGGCGGCCGTGGCAGCGCTCGCCCCACACGCGATCTACACCGTCTCCGAGCCGTCGCTGCGCGGGATCGCCGAGATCTCCGCCGAGCGCGAGGTGCCGGTCCAGATCCACCTCTCCGAGACCCAGGGCGAGGTGGAGGAGTGCGTTCGTGAGACCGGGGTGCGGCCGGCGCAGTACCTGGATCGCTGCGGCCTGCTCGGCCCTCAGACGTTGCTTGCCCACTGCGTTTGGATCGATCGCGACGAGATCGAGCTGATCGTCGAGCGCGGCGCGACCATGGTCACCAATCCGGTCGCCAACCTGAAGCTCGCCGTCGGCGGCGTCTTCCCCTATCTGGCGGCGCGCGACGCCGGCGCGCAGGTCGGGCTCGGCACCGACGGCGCGGGATCCAACAACTCGCTCGACCTGCTCGACGACGTCAAGGCCTTCGCGCTGATTCAGAAGCACGTCGCCGCCGAGCCGGCGGCGGTTACGGCCGGCGAGGCCTGGGAGATCGCCACCGGCCTGCGCTCGAAGCTGATCAACGGGCGGGCTCCCGCCGCCGGGGCGCCGGCGGACTTCGCGCTCGTGCGCCTCGGATCGCCGGCCCTCGCCCTCGGGGCCCTCGACGCCGGTCTCGTCTACGCGGCCGACGCCTCCGCGGTCGCGGTCACCGTGGTCGGCGGCCGGGTCGTCTACCGACAGGGCGAGCGGGCCGAAGCGGAGGAGATCGTCGCCCGCGCCCGCGAGCGAGCCCAGGCACTGCTCGGCTGACCGGCGATACGGGTGCCGCGGTCAGGCCGCCGTGGCGAGCTCCGATGAGAGCTCGACGAAGAAGTCGAGTGCCTCGGGGTTGGCGAGCGAATCGCGCGACGCCGCCTGCTCGGGCGGCGTCCCCATCAGGATCCGTTTCACCGGCACCTCGAGCACCTTGCCGCTCAGCGTCCGGGGGACCTCGGCGACCGCGTAGACCCGATCGGGCACGTGGCGCGGCGAGCAGCGCTCGCGAATCCGCCTCGCGATCTCGGCGGTCAGCTCCTGGTCGAGCTCGGAGCCTTCGGCGAGAACGACGAACAGCGGCATCCAGCCCTCGGTGCCGGGCTTCGGGAGGTCGACGACGAGCGCATCGGTGATCTCGGGCAGGCTGGCGACCGCGCGGTAGATCTCTGAGGTGCCCATCCGGATCCCGGAGCGGTTGATGGTCGAGTCCGAGCGCCCGTAGATGATCGCCGTCCCGCGCGAGGTGATCTCGATCCAGTCGCCGTGGCGCCACGTGCCCGGGAACATCTCGAAGTAGCTGCGCCGGTAGCGCTCGCCGTCGGGATCGTTCCAGAGGTAGAGCGGCATCGACGGCATCGGCTCGGTGATCACCAGCTCGCCCACCTCGTCGATCAGCGGCTCGCCATTCTCGCTCCAGGCCTCCACCGCGCAGCCCAGCGATCGGGCCTGGAGCTCGCCGCGGTAGACGGGCAGGATCGGGACCCCGCCGACGAAGGCGGTGCAGACGTCGGTCCCGCCCGAGGTCGAGAACAGCCAGGTGTCGGCGCCCAGCTGCCCGTAGATCCATTCGAAACCCTCAGGAGAGAGCGGTGAGCCGGTCGAGCCGACAGCGCGCAGGGCGCTCAGGTCGCGCCCGGCGCCGGGCTCGATCCCGTCCTTCATGCATGCCGACACGTAGCTGGCCGAGGTCCCGAAGCAGGTGATCTCGGCCGCCTCGGCGAGATCCCAGAGAAGCCCCATTCCGGGGTGGCCGGGGCTGCCGTCATAGAGGACGATCGAGGCCTCGGTGAGCAGCACGCCGACGAGGAAGTTCCACATCATCCAGCCGGTGGTCGTAAACCAGAAGACCCGATCGCCGGCCTGCGCGTCGAGGTGCAGGCCGAGCTTCTTCGCCTGCTCGAGCAGGATCCCGCCGTGGCCCTGGGCGATTGCCTTCGGCAGCCCCGTGGTGCCCGACGAGTACAGCACCCAGAGCGGGTGGTCGAAGCCGACCTGCTCGTACTCGATCTCCCCGGGATCCCCGGAGGCGAGCAGCTCGGTCCAGGTGATCGGATTGCGCAGGGCGTCGAGCTCGGGCTCGGCCGCGAGGTAGGGGAGGACGATCGTGCGCTCGACCGTGGGCAGCTCGGCGAGCAGCCTGGCGAGGGTGTCGGTGCGGTCGAAGTCGCGCCCGTTGTAGCGATAGCCGTCGACGCAGAGCAGCAGCTTGGGCTCGATCTGCGCGAAGCGGTCGATCACGCTCGAGGCGCCGAAGTCGGGCGAGCACGATGACCAGACGGCGCCGATCGAGGCGCAGGCGAGGAACGCCACCAGGGTCTCGGGCAGGTTCGGCATGTAGGCGACGACGCGGTCGCCCGGCTCGACCCCGAGCGCGCGCAGCGCCGAGGCGGTGCGCGCGACCTGCTCGCGCAGCTCGCCCCAGCTCAGCGAGTCGAGCTCGCGCAGCTCGGAGGCGTGCTGGAGCGCAAGCCGGTCGGCGGGCTTGCCGGCGAGCAGGTTCTCCGCGTAATTGAGCCGCGCCCCCGGACCCCAGACCGCGCCCGGCATCTCGCGCTCGGCGAGCACCCGCTCGTAGGGCGCCGAAGCGCGGAGCTCGAAGAACTCGAAGATCGAGTCCCAGAAGCCCTCGAGCTCGGCAGTCGACCAGCGCCAGAGCGCGTGGTAGTCGCCGTCGAAGTGCAGTCCGCGCTCGGCCTCGAGCCAGCGCATATAGCGGCTCATGCTCGAGCGCTCGATCGCCTCCGGCGACGGCTCCCAGAGCAGGCTGCCCGGTTCGCTCACTCGCGCCTCGCACGCAGGACGAGGCCGGCGCCGAGGCCGATGCCGAGCGTTGCCGCGAGGCCGATCCAGCCGCCGGCCTCGCGGCCGAACGGCGCGTCGTACTCGATCTCGAACGGCCCCTTGCCGCCGATGCCCTCGAAGAAGTCGTTGGTGATCCCGATGTAGTCCGGCGGCGAGATCAGGACGAGGATGATCAGGATCGCGGAGACGAGCGCGAGCGCGGCGGTGCCGACGGCGAGCGGCCTGATAAAGCGCCAACCCGCGAGCGCGGCGAGGCCGAGCGCGAATCCGGCGATTCCGGTGAGGAGCCAGACCGAATCGCGGAACTCGAAGTACGCGAACGCGTCGCGGTGGTAGCGCTTGATCGTTTCAGCCGGAAGGCTCGCGTCCTCCCGAGCGCCCTCGGCGACCAGCTCGAGCTCGGCCGGGAGGTCGTCGGGGGGATCGATGAACCTCGGCGGCGGCCCCCACCAGGTGAGCAAGAGCGAGACGACGAGCAGCGCTCCGCAGGTCGCGGTGATGATTCCCGCCCTGGTCATGCGGCCACCGCCTCGGTCGTTGCCGGGCGAGTCCTTCGCCCCAGGTCGCGGTCGAGCCGGCGGATCAGCTCGAGCGCGAAGTCGTGGGCGCGCTCGAGCGCCTCGGGGTCGAGCGTTGCAGGGGTGTCGCCGGGGAGCCGGTGATCGGGAAGCCGCCCGTCGCGAGGCAGGCTGGTCAGCAGCAGCGAGCGATAGCCGCCGACGCGCGGCGGCAGCGAGTCACCGGCGACGCTGCGGCGAAGCGGCTCGGCGCCGGGCCGGCCGTCGGGCGCGCGCTCGGCATCGGCGATAGCCGCGCAGAGCTCGGCCAGGCGGCGGTCGGCCGGGTAGGCGGTGACCCAGCCGGCGGCGGTCTCGAACCGCGGCTCGCCGATCCCGACCGTGTCGAGGACGAGGAAGAAGGTGCGCTCGCGATCGAGCTCGTCGCGGTGTGAGCGGACGAACGAGCGCATCCCCTCCTGGATCGGCTCCTCGGCGCCGTTGAAGGCGAACCAGGTCTCGAGGTTGCGCAGCGGCTCGGCCTCGAGCCGCTCGGCGATCGAGAGCGCGGTCGCCACCCCCGACGCGTTGTCGTTCGCTCCCGGGACGATCGGCGAGAGCTCGATCTCGACCAGGGCGAAGGCGCCGACCAGGAGCACCAGGGTGGGCGGCAGGGCGAGCGCTGCGACCGCGGTCGAGTCGACGCCCGCCATCCGAGCGCCGAGCACGGCGAGCAGCGCCGCCATCGACCAGAACAGGACCCGGAACGGCCCCAGCCACGGTAGGCGGCGGCGGACGCGGGTGGCACGGCGCGCGAGCCAGGGCGCGAACACGGCGCCGCTGCGAGCGGAGTCGAGGTGCGCGCAGACGATCAGTCGCGTCTCGGATTCCGAAGCGGGGCGAGAGAGGACGTTCTGCGAGGCGCGGCGGAAGAACAGCCGCCGGACGAGGTAGAGGCGGTAGTCGAGGTCGAGGTAGAGCGAAGTGGCGGCGAGCAGGACGAGCGCGAAGCCGAGCGCCGCGACTTCGACCGCGATCAGGCTGCCGGCGATCCCAAGCAGGCAGTGCGCGGCGTGTACGTAGCCGTACTGGGGGTGGACCGCGGTCGGCTCGATCTCGGCGGGGCGCCCGATCTCCCGCAGCCGGGTGGCGATCCGCTCGGCCGTTCGGCGCTCGGCGTCGGTGCCCGCCCGCCGGCCCGCAAACGAGCACAGCTCGCGAATGATCTCGATCCGCCGCTCGACGTCCACGGGACGGGATTATCTACTGGGGCGGGATGCCTCGGGCGAACGAGCACCCGGGGACCGTGATGCGGCGGGTGGGATTCGAACCCACACGCCCTTTCGGGCACGGCTTTTTGAGAGCCGCGAGTCTGCCGTTCCTCCACCGCCGCGGGTCCGTCCATTCTGACGATTGGCCGGCCGCTCTACGGCAGCCGGCCTGCAGAAGCCGCCCCGCTCGCGCGGGGCGGCCCTTGCTGGACATGCTGCGCCCGCTACTTGCGCAGCAGGTCACCCAGGTACTCGCCGGACGTCCCGGCGCTGTCCCTCGTCACCCGCGCCGCCCCGCGCTCGGGGCGGGGGATGAACTTGAGGTCGAACGCGTAGTGATTGACGGCGTGCGCCGTGGCGTCTGACATCTGCCGCAGGCCGCGACGACTGATGTTGTCGATGTCGTCGCACGCCTGGTGGTAGCAGGGATCGAAGGCCTCGCCCTCGGTACCGCCGTAGGCGTCCTGCTCGGCCTCCGTCTTGATCTCCTCGGCGCCGGTGAACAGCCCGCCGGAGGGGATCCCGACATCGATGAACGGGCCATAGTCCGAGCGGCCATCGAACGCGGTCTGGCCGCTCGCCAGATCCTGGCTGTCGAAATACCTCTCGAAGGTGCGCTCGATCGCGGCCGAGCCCGGCGGTCCCTCGACCTCGAACTTCGACCCGTTTCCGTCGTAGATGAAGCGGCCGAAGTTGGGCGATCCGATCATGTCGAGGTTGAGGTACAGCGCAATCCGCTCGAACCGGGCCTGCGAGAGCTGCTCGACGAAGTAGGTCGAGCCGTCCAGATTGCTCTCCTCGGCGCCCCACCAGGTGAAGCGCAGCTTGTTCTCGGGCTTGATCCCGAGCTCGGAGATCTGGTGCGCGAGCTCGACCAGCGTCGCCGAGCCCGAACCGTTGTCGTTGATGCCCGGCCCCTCGACCACGCTGTCGAGATGCGCGCCGGCGATCACGACGTCATCGGGGTTGCCGGTTCGGGTCGAGGCGATCACGTTCTCGGTCGAGCGAGTCTCCGACCTGGTCAGCGTCGCGATGTGCACGGTGGTGCCCGTGGGTCCGTTGAGGACTTCGTTGGCGAGGTCCTCGCCGAGCGCGAAGTCGGTGTCGACGGCCGGGATCTCGGCGAGCTCGCCGAGGGTGCCGAAGATCACGTCCGTGCGCCCCTCCTGGCCCTCGTTGAAGATCACCGCCGCGGACGCACCGGCGTCGGCAGCGTTCTGGACCTTGACGGCGAAGTCGCAGCTCCCGCGCTGCATCAGCGCGACCTTCCCTGTGACGTCGAGCCCGGTGAAGTCGGACGGCTCGCAGCCGCTGGTCGAGCTCGGCTCAGGGGTCGGTGGCAGCTTCAGGTCGACCGCGACCAGCTCCGCCGTCACCTCGCCGCTGCCCGAGTACTCCATCGTCGAGTACTCCTCGTTCTCGACGTAGGTCGCCGCCTCGGGAGCCGTCTGCTCGAACACCGATGGCGCCCTCTGGATGAAGACGTCGAAGGCGAACGGCTGTCGGCGCACTCGCCAGCCGTAGCGCTCGAGCTTGCGGGCGACGTAGTCGGCCGAGAGGTCGAACCCGTCAAAGCCCGAGGCGCGGTTGCCGTCGCTGATATCGGCAAAGGCCTGAAGGCGCTCGAGGTGCTCCTTGATTCCGCCGAAGGTGAGTGCCTCGCGCAGCTCCAGCGAGCGGTCGGTGTGGTCGGTCTCGTCCGGTGCCGCGGGCGCGACCGCGGCGACCCCGGCGAGTGAAGCCACCAGGACGAGGACTCCGAGGACGGTCGCAAGGCGTCTGTTCACGAGCGGGCTCCTTCACTTTGGTGGGCCGGGGCCCAGGTTGGATCGGTTCGCACCCCGGCTACCCACTCGAGGTCGGCTCGATCGGACCCTGGACGTCTGTTCGATGAAGGCGGACTGCGGTCCCGATTGGCTACTTTCGACGTCGATGTGCGGCCGCTACACGCTCACCAACCCCGACCCCGCTCGGCTGCGGGCGCGTTTCGACATCCTCGAGTCGGTCGATGCCGACGACCCGCCGAGGTTCAACATCGCGCCGACCGATCCGGTGCTCGCCGTGCGCAGGCTCGACGACCGCCGGGAGTTGGGCCGGCTGCGCTGGGGGCTGCTCCCGGGCCGCTGGGCCGAGCGCAAGGGCGCCCGGCCGCTGATCAACGCCAGGGCCGAGACGCTGCTCCGCCAGCCCGCGTTTGCCGAGGCCTTCCGCCGCCGTCGCTGCCTGATCCCGGCCGACGGCTTCTATGAGTGGCTCAACGACGAGCGCGGCAAGCGTCCGGTCTGGTTCAGCCGCCTCGACGCGGGCCTGTTCGCCTTCGCCGGACTCTGGACCTCGCTCGAGCGCGCCGACGGCGAACCCCTGCACAGCTGCACGATCGTCACTTGTCCTCCGAACGAGCTCATGCGCCCGATCCACGATCGGATGCCGGTCGTCCTCGCTGCGGACGCCGAGGCGGACTGGCTCGATCCCGACGGCGACCCGGACGACCTGCTCAACCTGCTCGTGCCCGCCGCCGAGGGGACGCTGGTCGCGCGCGAGGTCCCGGACCTCGTCAACGACGTGCGCGAGGATAGGCCGGCGCTGATCGCGCCGCGCGAGCAGCAGCGGGCACTCTTCTGAAGGCTCAGGCGGGGGCCGCGGCCGGGCCGGGGGAGCCCTCGCCCTCGCCGTGCAGCGGGCGGCCGCCCACCGGGCGCTCCTCCTCGACCTGCCACTCCTGGTAGAAGCCGATCATCGCGACGACGATCAGCAGCAGCTGAACCGGGACCAGGACCAGGGTCAACAGCCCGAGCAGCTCCTCCGGAAGCGCCGGCGAGTCGAGCCCGTCCTTGTCCCGCGCGAACCACTCTGGCGCCGAGATCGCGGCGAAGATCGCGAGGATGATCGCCAACGCCGCGGAGACGGGCAGCAGGCCCCGGTTCCAGCGCGCGACCAGGAAGGCGAAGAGGATGTAAAGGCCGGCCCAGAGCAGCGACATCACGGCGACGCTCGCGCCCAGCAGCCGCTCCCAGCCGCCGAGGGTGATGATGATCACCAGCGCGGCGCTGACCAGGAGGACGAGGACGATCACCGCCTTCATCGTCTTCGACGACGCCTTCTCGCGGTTGGGATGCCAGAGCTCGTAGCCCGAGCGGACTTCCGTCACCTGCATCAGCGCAAGCATATGCGCTCCCGCGGCCGCGGGCCGGCGCCTGGCGAGCCGCGATGCGGGCGGAGGGACTCGAACCCACACGCTCTTGCGAGCACCGGGACCTAAACCCGGCCTGTCTACCCATTTCCAGCACGCCCGCAGGCCGAACGCGATTGTAGGTGCCGTGGGATCACCCATCTAGACTGCAACCGCCCGGGGGCAGTAGCTCAGCTGGTGGTAGCGCCGGTCTCCAAAACCGGAGGTCCCAGGTTCGAGTCCTGGCTGCCCCGTCGGCGCCGGCCGCGCAACTCGACGGCCGGGCGTGGGTTATCTGGGTCTAGCGCGCCGGCAGGGGCGCGCTAGCTTCTTGCCGGGGACATGGACCACGACACACAGGCCGAACGCCAACCAGCGGCCGTGGCGATTGCGCTCGCCGCGGTCCTCGGTGCGCTGCTCGCAGCGCTGTCTGTGACCCCGCGCGAGGACGCCGGGGCGACCGCACTCCGCGGCCCCGTCTGCTCGGCGGCGGGCGAGGCCGCATCCGAGGTGTCCCGCCGGCAGCTGCGGCGTTCCGTGCGCTGTCTGTTCAACGAGCAGCGAGCGCTGCGCGAGCTCGGGGAGTTGGCGCGCGACCCGAGGCTGCAGAAGGCGGCGCAGCGCCACAGCAAGGCGATGGCGGCGACCGAGTGCCTCGCTCACCGCTGTCCTGGCGAGGCCGGGCTCGACGAGCGGGTGCGCAAGGCCGGTTATCTGGCCGGGGCGAAGCGGTGGGGCTACGCCGAGAGCACGGGCTGCGCCCCGGACGCCGAGGCGATGGTGAAGAGCTGGATCGAGACCGACTTCCATCGCGTCAACATCCTCGGACACAAGTTCACCGAGCTCGGCGTCGGAGTGGTCGGCGACCGGGTCAAGGGACGCTGCCCGGGCGGCTACGCCACCTTCGCGGTCGTCCTCGGCTGGCGCACGCCGACCGCATAGCGCCCCTCGGCTCGTCCACATCCCCAGGGCCGCGACGTCCAGGCTTCGCCTGTCGCGCTCAAGCGCCGGCGCCGGCGCGCCGACCGATCAACCGATGGCGATTCGGGGATTGCATACGGTTGCGCTGCTCGCGCTCGCCGCGCTGGCGGCGGCGATGATCGGCGTCGCCGGCATGCCCGCGTCCGCCACGGCCGGAGGGACCGGCGCCTGCAGGCAATGGGGCGACGCCCATCCCGGACAGCTCAGCAACGGTGAGGCGCGCGCGGCGGTCCTCTGCCTCGTCAACCGCAAGCGCAGCCACGCCGGCCTGCGACCCCTGGAGCGCGATCGAAACCTGCAGCGGGCGGCGCAGCGCCACAACGACCGCATGGTCGGCAGCGGCTGCTTCTCGCACCAGTGCAGTGGCGAGGCCGATCTCGGCGGGCGCTTGAAGAGCACCGGGTACCTGGGCGGCAAGCTGCGGCGTTGGGCCTACGGCGAGAACATCGCCTGGGGGATGGAGCGCCGGGGGACCCCGGCTGCGGTCGTCGATGCCTGGATGGGCAGCCCGCCGCACCGGGCGAACATCCTCAGCGGGTCGTTTCGTGAGCTCGGGGTCGGCTTCGCGACCGGCAGCCCGAGCCGGGCGGACCACCCGGGCGGCATCTACACGATCGACTTCGGCGTCGCGGTCGACTGAGCCGGCCGGATCCGCTGCCGCCGGCCTGGGATCACCCGTCTAGGGTTGCGCGATCGCCGAGCTGCTCGCGATCGTGCTCGTGCTTCACGGCCTCGCCGGGGTCCTATGATCAAGCGCCCGCGGGCGAGGTGTAACTGGTTGCACGTCAGCCTTCCAAGCTGAAGGAAGCGGGTTCGAGCCCCGTCGCCCGCTTTCGCACGTCCCGAGCGTAGAATCAGGCCCCCACGGGGCGTGGCGCAGTCTGGTAGCGCATTCGGCTGGGGGCCGAAAGGTCGCTGGTTCAAATCCAGTCGCCCCGACTACTCGGACCCCGCTTCGGAAGCGGGTTTTCGGCATCGCAGCGCCCAGGGAGCGGGCACGGAGGTCAGCCGTGGTCCCGGCCGTGGTACCACTTGCACTCGAATGATGGATCAGGCTGACATCAAGAAAGAACCCGGCAGCACACGTCGAGAGCCGTGAGGCGAAACATGTCCGCCACGTGCCCCCTGCCGGGGGTGATCTGCAGGCGGTTACCGGTGCTGGCCGAGCGACGGCTGGCGTTGAGCAGAGTCCCGAGCCCAGTCTAGTTGCGCCTTATCGAGCCGCCGCGGCGGCTTCGTCCCCGCGCTTGCGAGCGTCCTTCGCCGACAAGCCGGGTACGCGTCCAAGCACGTGCTCGAGCGCGCCCTCGAGCTGAGCCGCAACCTCGTTCAGTTGCTCCAGCCGCTGTTCGATCGGCTCGAGCGCGTTCCTGGTGGCACTCAGTTCGTCCTCGAGGCTTGAGGTGTGTTCGCGAACCTGGCGCAGCTCCGATTCGATCGGGCGAATCCGCTCGAGGACCTCGTCGAGCACGTCCTCGACGTGTCCGGAGGCCCGGGCGACTGCGCGTTCGATCTCGGGCAGGCGGGCGAGGATGTCAACCGAGGCCTGCAGCGCAGCCACGGCGGAGCGCGGAAGGCTGGTCACGAAGCTCATCGGATCCTGGCGCTGGCGGTGTCTGGGTTCTGCTGAGTCAATTCGGCTTCCTTCTCAGATTTTGGGCGGTGGGTGTCGGGCCTTGCTCGCGACTTAGGACGTACCCGCCCAGCGACCTCCTCAATCCTGACGCTCGCTGTCGGAGCGCCAAGTGACACAGCCTCCGGAGGGGATGGGTTCATCTCAGGTCGGAGTCAAGAGAAGCGCGACACGGACGGCACGGCCCGACTTACGGTTTTGCCTCAGCGCGAGGAGCCCAGCAACAAGCGAGACGTTGAAGAGCGCCGCGCAGCGATTCGTCGGTTCATGCGTGCACGTCCTGCGTCAAGCGGCTCGGGATCAAACCGAGGAGTCGAAGGCATGGCGCGAGGGTGGGGCGCAGGCGGGCTCGGCGGTGACGATCCGCCACGTCGATCCGGCGATCCTTCGATCCGACAGATCGAGCCCGCAGACCCGGCCACATCGGCTGCATCGTGATCAGGCCCGATGGCACCCGCATCCTCGCCCGCGTCGAGCCCGACCCGTTGGCGCGGCCGGGGTCCGACTGACCCTCAATATTCGCTAGCGGATGTGGGCGGCCAGTAGGCAGAGATCGTCAGTCAGGGTGCCGTACGCGAACTCGGCCACTCGCGCGCGCAGGATGGCGACCGCCTCGGCCGGTGAGGGCCCGTTAAGGCCGCTCAAGGCGGCCTGGACGCCATCGAGCCCGAACCGTCTGTCGGGGCCCTCTGCTTCGGTTAGCCCGTCGGTATAGAGCATCACTCCCGCGTCGGCGACCGACCGTTGCGAACCCTCGGCGAGCTCCAGGTCCGAGCCAATCCCGAGCGGGGTTCCATGCGTGGGCGCCACGAGCTCCCGGCCGTCGTCCAGCCACAGCGCTCGGGGATGGCCGGCGTAAGCCCAGCGCAGGAGCCGCTCGTCCGGGAGATAAGTCACGCAGCCGGCGGTGACGAACTCGCTGGTGATGCCGGCCCGCTCGATCAGGGCGGTGTTCGCCCAACTCAGTAGCCGGCAGGGATCGTCGGAGAAGGGGGCTGTCGCGGCGAAGGCCGTCCGAACGAACGCTGCACGTCGGGCGGCGCTCAAACCGTGGCCGACGACATCGCCGATGACGAGAACGGTGGAATCTTGGGGCCCCTCCGCCACCAGGTAGAAGTCGCCGCTTACCCGTTCGGCGATGGCGGGCAAGAAGGCCGCGGCGAGATCCAAGCCGGGCCGCTGCGGCAACTCGGGCGGGGTAAGCGCATCCCGAATCGCGCGCAGGTCCCCGAGCTCATGCTCAGCCGCCTTGAGACGATTCCGCAGCGCGGCCGCATCGTCATCGTGCACCGCCGCCTCGTCGCGAAGGCGCGTGATCAGCGTGTCCTGACGGCGCTCTCGATCGTCCGACTCGCGGCTGTCGCGCCGTTGCTCGTCGACCTCGAGGCGCAGCTCCCGAAGCTCGCGTTCGTTTCCCTCTGCTTCATCGCTCATGTCGAGGCATGGCCATGCCAAGCATCGCGCGGCCCGGCCACATCGTGCCGCATCGCGGTCCCGACTGTCCAGGAACTCGCCCGCTCGATGGCTGCGGCTCTTGGTAAGGGTCCCGCATTTCTTGACTGATGCCTCGGTTTACAGCCTCACTGACCGGCGCGCGCCGTCCTGGTAGATCTGCGCGATGCACGCTTTCGTCGGTGGAGGCGTGCTCGCTCGACAATCCGTGCGTCGTACTGAGAGACGAATCGGACCCCCGATTCACCCTGCGACCCTCGTGGTACCACTTTGGTACCGACTGCTACGTCGAATCCCTCCAGGGAGTCCACTCCGGTGGACGATGAGGACGCCGGGGACGCTCAGGGACCCATCGACGCCCAAGTCCTCTCGGCTGGGGGCCGAAAGGTCGCTGGTTCAAATCCAGTCGCCCCGATGCCAGTTTGAACCGGGACTCGACTAGCCCCGTCGCTGCGTTCCTCGTCGTCTACGATCACCACAGATGGCCGAGATCATGGTGCTTACTGCTGGAAGCACCGGAGATGTCGAGCCCTTCGCGGCACTCGCCGCACGGCTGGCCAGTCGCGGCCATGCGGTCACATTCGCGACTGATGCCCGCTTCTCCAAGCTGGCTCCTGGTAACGACGGGGTCGAGTTTGCGCCGATTCGCGCCGACTTCCGGTCGCTGCTACCGACACCCGATAGGAGGAAGCCCTCCCTTCGCCATGAGGTCTTTCCGGTGATCAGAGGGATGCTCGAGGACAGCTGGACAGTGGCGAAAGCCCATCGCCCCGACGCGATCGTAGCCCACCAGAAAACGTTGGCGGCACCGCACGTCGCAGAGAAGCTCGGGATCCCGCACGTGCAGGCGCTGACGGTCCCGATGCTGACGCCGACCCGCGCGTTTCCGCTGCCCGGCATGGTCAACCGTGAGCTCGGTGGGGTACTGAATCGCGCGAGCTACCGACTTCTCGGCCTCCTGACGCGGCCATACGCGGGCCTGATTCGCGACTGGCGCGACGAGCACCTCTCGCTTGCGCCCCGCGGCAGTCCACCGCAACCGGCCAAAACGCTTTACTGCTACAGCCCTAACGTCGTGCCCACGCCGCACGACTGGCCGCCGAACGCGGTCGCGACGGGCTACTGGCTTAGCGAAGATGGGGATGGGCCGATTGATCCCGAGCTCGAAGCCTTCGTCGCGGCCGGCGATCCGCCGGTCTACGTCGGCTTCGGAAGCAGCGTCGGTCCCGACCCCATTCGGCTGAGCAGGTCGGTCGACCAGGCCCTGCGGGTGACAGGCGCCCGCGCTGTCATTGCGACCGGGTGGGGTGGACTCGCCGGCCCAGCCTGGAATGGCGACACAATCGTGGTTGAGCAAGCGTCACATCGTTGGCTGTTTCCACGGGTTGCGGCCGTCGTTCATCACGGAGGCGCCGGAACGACCGCCGCCGGACTTCGGGCCGGGCGCCCCAGCGTCGTCTGCCCGTTCCAAGGAGACCAGTATTTCTGGGGAAAGGCGGTGCGGCAGGTTGGCGCTGGCCCCCAGCCATTGCCAGCGAAGAACCTGACCGCGGAGCGGCTCAGTGACGCAATCCGCACGGCGCTGGACGACCGCGCCATCCGCGGACGGGCGAGCGAACTCTCGGAGCGCATCGCGCGCGAGGTTGGGACCGAGCGAGCTTCGGAAGAGATCGAGGCGTTGCTTCCCGGCTAGCGAATGGACGATCAGGGGAACTGGGCGGGCGTCGGGTGGAGAGTGCTGCTTCCGCGTAAGGCGGAAGCGGGATCGCTCCCGCTACCAGCCCTGTCGGAGCATTCAACCAGTCGCCCCGATTGTCCCCGCAAGTCGGCCTATCGCACGCTGACGTAGCGGTCAGTTCTCGGCCTCGCGTTGCGCCGTCGCCTTGACGCCGGCGGCCGGACACGCGAGCCTTGAGCCCGCCGATGAACCTCTTCGCGCTCGCCGGGATGATCGTCGGGGTGGCTGCAGCTTCTGTCGGCCTGCTGTGGTTGGCCCGGCGGAACCCGATGAACGAGCGCTTCGCGTCGCAGCTCGGCGAGCACACCCGGGCGTTCGACTTCCTTGGCATCGCGTTCGCAATCCTGCTCGGATTCGTCGTGCTGCAGGCGTACGACAGCTACAACGACGCGAAGAGGGGCGCCGAGCAGGAGGCCCAAGCGGTCCTGGAGCTCACCCGCACCGCGTCGGCGTTCACGCCGGAGGAACATGAGCGCCTGGAGGGGACGCTGGTCTGTTACGGACGGGCGGTGATCGAGCAGGGATGGCCGGCGATGCACGATGGCGGCGAGGGAAGCCCGGTCGTGACCGACTGGGGGAGACGCTTCAGGGAGGCGGCGTTCGAAGTCCGTGTCCGCTCGCTGGTCGACGAGGCCGTGTTCCGGCAGCTCCTGGCGGAACAGGACAGGCGGATCGAGGGCCGGCGCATGAGGCTTGCCGAGGCCGTCCGCGTGACGCCCCCCCCGATGTGGTTCGTGCTGATCCTCGGAGCGTTGCTGACGGTCGGATGGATCGTGCTGGGCGCCGATCGGCGGGGCAGCTTCGTCGTTCAGGCCTGCGCGGTCGCCTCCGTCGCCGCCATGGCCACGGCGGCGCTGCTGCTGGTGTGGTTCTTGGACCACCCGTTCACGGATGAGAGCGGAAGCATCAGGCCGATCGAGATGGAGGAGGTGCTCAGGGTAATCGAGGAGGAGTCACACGCTGAGGGCGTAGAGGTGACTCACCCCTGCACAGAGGACGGCAATCCCCTGTCCGCCTGACGTCGAGAACCCCGCAACGGAGGCCGATCCGGGACGACGTAGAGTTGCCCGCGGGGCGATCGGGGATGCACGCGACGTGAGCGAGCGCACGGGAGCGGACGCCGGTCCGCCGATGACGCCAATCGATACAGGTCACTCGACCCCGAGGCCCCGTGCGATCTTCCTCGACGACCCTCACGACGGGGGCTTCACCGGGCCGGGCGAGCCGGCGCTCGACGATTCCCTGTCGGGGATTCCGCCGAGGACGAAGGTGCAGTGTCATTCGAGCGCCGAGGGCGTGATCTCAGAACCCGGCAAGGAGAGCTCGAGCTGCAATGCGCTCTTCCCGCTGCTGGGGCAGATCCCGAGCAAGAACAAGGACCTCGTGCTTGCCCGCGCCGACGATCACGGCGACCCCGACCTGGAGGCCGGCCATGGGGTGTGCACGGCGCGACCGGGTACGGCCGACGCCTACGACTGGAACTTCTGCTGGAAGGTGTGGGACGCGCTGCGCAGCTGCGCGATCGCGCGGACCGACTGCCGGTACGCGCTCGGCGACACGCGCCGGCATCGCTCCAACGGCCGCTGGAGCGACGGCGCCGCCGCGTCGCGCCGCTGGCGATCCAGGACGCGGCGCCGATCACGCCCTGAGCCGAGATCGACGCCACCCTCGCTGGCGACGCTCCGACTCGCGGGAAGGCGGCGGCTTTCGGTCAGCGTTCGCTGCTTGGAGGCGGCCCTACCACTCGGAGGCCGTACTTCTCGTAGAGCTCGGCCATCCGGCTCATGTCCGGCGGGCCAGGGGGCATCTTCTCGATCAGCTCGGCGAGCTCGGCAAAGAACGTCTCGAAACCGGCCGGAGCCGGAAAGGCCAACAACTTGACCGGCGCCGCGGTGGCGTTCCAATGCGTGTGCACCATGCCCTTGGGAATGTGGACGAAGGTTCCCGCCGGGGCTTCGAGGGTTCGCTCGTCGAGTCGGAAGTTGAGCGTCCCCTCGATCACGTAGTAGTTCTCGTCCTCAAGCGTGTTCACGTGGACTGGCGTCCCGCCGCTGTGCGGAGCGAGGTCAGCCTCGATCACCGCCAGTGCTCCGCCGGTCTCCGCGCCGGCCGCCTTGACTACATAGGTGTCGCCGAATAGCGAAGTGGCTTCGCCTTCCCCGCGCAGCCGGACAACGCCTTCAGCGGCTGTTTCGCTCACACACGGCTCCTTTCGTCTCCCGATCAGGCGGATCGAGCTGGCCTCCGCCTCGGCCAAATCGTAAACGGACCGGGGTGAGAACCGATGAGTCTTGCGCGCGAAGGCGATCTAATCCACTGACCACCCGAGGCAAAGGAGCCCCTCATGAGCCAGGACAGGAAGGAGATCGCGCGTGACTGCTATCTCGCCTACGAGTCAGGCGACCGCGCAGCCATCGAGCGGCACCTGAGCGACGAGTTCGTCTTCTACAGCCCGCCGGATCCCGGCATCGACCGGGCGCAGTACTTCGACCGCTGCTGGCCGAACGCCGAGCTGATCGAGTCCTATGACTTCAAGCGGCTGATCGAAAGCGGCGACGAGGTCGTGGTCACCTATGAGAGCACGAAGGTGGACGGGAGCCGCTTTCGCAACACCGAGGTGCTCACCTTCGCGGGCGAGCAGATCAGCCGCGCGGAGGTCTACTTCGGCTGGGACCTGCCGAGCGTGGCTCGTTGACACGAACGCGCATGAGGAGGAATTGACATGGCCAAGCTGATCTACGCGGCGATCACGTCGCTCGACGGCTACGTCGCCGACGCGAACGGCAAGTTCGACTGGGGGGAGCCCGACGAGGAGGTGCACAGCTTCGTCAACGACCTCGAGCGACCCGTCGGCACCCACCTCTACGGCCGCCGGATGTACGAGGTGATGGTCGCCTGGGAGAGCCCGGACATCCACACCGGCCAGCCGCCCCAGATGAAGGATTACGCGGAGATCTGGCGCGCGGCCGAGAAGATCGTTTACTCGAGAACCCTGGAGGAGGTGAGCAGCGAGCGGACGCGGATCGAGCGGGAATTCGAGCCCGAAGCGGTTCGGCGGATCAAGGCGCAGGCGGGATCCGACCTCGCCGTCGGGGGCCCCGGCCTCGCCGCCGAGGCGTTCAAGGCCGGCTTGGTCGACGAGTGCCGGTTGTTCCTCGCGCCGATCGTGGTCGGGGGCGGCAACCGATCCCTCCCCGACGACCTGCGCTTGGAGCTCGAGCTGCTCGACGAGCGCCGTTTTGGTAACGGCATGGTCTACCTCCGCTACGGGACGCGCTAGCTCTCGCAGCCGTCAGACTGCGCGCCGTGGCCTCCTACACCGTCAACGATCGCGCCGTCGCACACGCGCGCCGGTTGATCGAGTCTCGCCAGTATGTGCTCGACAGCGACTGGGGCGAGGACCAACCGTCCGCCGACGACGAGAACGAGTACCTGTCGTCGCACTCCTGGGAGCAGTACGCCGAATGGCATCTCGGGCTCACCGAGGGGGCGGCGGACGAAACCAAGGCCGGATACGGGTTCGTCTACGGGGACTTTCGCCGGCTTCATCGATCCGGCCTGATCGCCTGTCACTACCGCGCCGCGGAGTGGCGCCACAAGGAGATCGAGCTCGCGGCTCACGAGCTGCTCCAGGCTCTCGACGACGCCGCCGCCTGAAGCAGCGACGCCGCTGAGGCGTACCTCAGGCGTTCCCAAGCGGCGGGATGTCCGTCCGCTCAGGCCTCGACCCGGGCCCGGGTCAGGAAGTCGATCTGGCCCTGCTTGCGCAGGATCAGGTGCTCGAGCAGGTGCTCGAGCGCCTCCGATCGCCCTTCGCGCCCGGTCGGCTCGATCGCGGCCTGAAGCGCGTCGACCGCCGCCTCTTCGCACTCGATCAGCCAGCCGATCGCGGCGACGTGATCCCGATCGACGCGCAGCTCGGCGACCTCGGTGCTCGGCGTCCCTCCCAGCGAGACGACCTTCTCCGTCAGCCGGCGCGCGTCATTGAGCTCCTCGTCGCCATAGGAGGTGAGCTGGGGGCCGATCGCCTGCGCGGGCACGCCGAGCAGGCTCGAGGCGGTGAGCGAGTACTGCAACGCCGAGCGCCACTGAAGCGTCAGTGCGGCGTTCAGGCACTCGACCGCCCGTTCCTCGTCGAGTCGCTCCTCGCCGTCGCTCGCCTCCGAGCCTCCGCTAGCGCTTGGCACGGGACTTGGCGCCCTTGCGCGCTCCGGAACGGCGCTTGGCGGCCTTGGCCTCTCGCGTCCGAGCCGCCTTCTTGGCCGACTTCGAGCGCTTGCGGCCGGAGCCGGTGCGGTCCCTGATCGAGTCCGCCGCGACGGAGAGCTGGTCGGCGACCCGCTCGGCCCTCGATGGCTTCTTCGCCCCCTTCGAGGGCAGGGCGTCGGACACCCTGCCCGCGACCTTCTTTCTCACACCGCTGTCGCGGAGGCTCTGGTAGAGCTTCTTGTCGCGCTTCGTCTTGCGCTTCGCCACTCGGGGCTCCTCTCACCTCTGGAATCGCACTCGCTCGGGGGCTACCCCGAGAGAGGACCGACGAACCAACCGCGAGCGTTGCTCTCAGTCGATCCCGGTCGGCGGACGCTCGTCGAGCTGCCGGCGAGCGACCGCGAGCCCGGCCTGCCAGCCGGGCGCCCGCCCGCCCGCCGGAGGCTGAACCGAGGCGGCGTCCAGCCCGCTGCTCGTGATCACCCACGCGATCACCGAGTTCGAGTTCCACATCTCGCCCGTGGCGAGCTGATCGCGACCCCAGACCGGGGTCGGGACCTGCGCGATCAGCTTGAGCACGCGTCGCGCCCCGCCTTCGTCGTCCGTCAACCGCCGCGGGCTGTCCACCGCCTCGTCGAGATCGGGGATCCGTCCGTCGAGCCAGAGACGGATCTCGTAGCGGAAGATCCGAAATCGGCCCGCCCAGGCCGCGCCGACGGCGCCCTCGGCGACGACGCCCCTTCGGCTGCCGCTCGGGTCGCGCACCGGGGCCTGCTCGATCACGAACGTCCCCTCCGGAACTCGGACCTCGAGCGCGGAGTGGTAGAGGTCGCACGCCGGGCGTCGTTGCAGTCGCGCCGCTACGGCCTCGTAGACGCGACCGTTGAGTCGGACGAAGTGCCCGCCGGCGCCGAGCGGCAACCAGAACAGGTCGACCGCGGAATCCCCGGCATCCCGCGGCATCCCTCAACTAGACGATCCGGCGCTCGAACGAGGTGGTGAGCTGGCGCTTGTCGAGCTTCGGATCGCCGATCGTGCGCTCGAGCTTGAGGGTCGCCTGGCGGCCGTCGAGCGACAGGGTCGCGACCTGGTTGTCGTAGAACGGGCCCTCGGCCATCCGCCAGCGGATCTGCGGGGGCGAGACGCCGGCGGCGCGCGCCAGCAGGCGACCGATCGACTCGCCGAGCCGCGAGTTGCCGAGCCGGATCACCACCCGCTCGCGGCGGTCGAGCGCGTTGCGAAACGGCGAGCAGACGCCCTGCCAGACCACGGCGTCGACCCCGGCCTGGCGGCGAAACGCCACCTCCGCCAGGTAGGCATGGTGCACGTCGCCGGAGAGGATGCCGATCGAGGCGGGCGGGCGGCCGTGGGCGCCGGACCCGTGCTCGCCCAGGGCCCGAGCGAGCCGATCGAAGGAGCGCCGAAACGCCGGCCAATGGTCGAAATCGAGCGCCCGTCGCAGCCGTTCGGCGACTCCCGCCATCCTCGCGCCCCAGGCGCCCTCGCCGACCGCCTCGCCCCACGCCTCGATGTAATGCAGGCCCGGGCCGAGCAGGAACGGGTCCGAGCTCGCGATCAGCAGGTGGTCCCACTCCCCGGCGAGATGGCGCTCGAGCCACTCCCATTCCTCCTCGTCGAGGATCTCTCGCCGGCCCTCCTCGAGCATTCGCCCCGAGCGGGCGTCGATGACGATCAGCCGGCTTCCGTTCAGATCCCGGCTATAGCTCCAGCGCTCGCCGTCGGCGCGCTCGCGGTCACGGTCGGCGAACCTGCGCAAGATCGATCCCGCGTCGTCGGCATTGCCGACCTCGCGGTAGAGCTCGCTCTGCGCCAGCGCCTGCGGCGAGAGGTTGCCGATGAACTGGTAGACCCAGTAGGAGGCGAGTGCCGCCGCCTCGCGCTTCGCCCACCACGGCTCGCGCCTGATCTCCTCGACCCAGGCGGCGGAGATGTTCCAGTCGTCACTGACGTCGTGGTCGTCGATCACCATCGCGCAGGACACGGTCGAGTAGAGCCAGCGGATCACCGGGTCGCCCCATGCCTCGCGATACAGCGCGGTGTACTCCTCGAAGTCGGCGACCTCCTCGCCGGGCGGTTGGGTGGTATCGCGGCGCGAGCGGATCAGCTCGCGCGCTTGGGGCGAGCCTTCGTCGACGTAGACCTGGTCGCCGAGCAGCAGCAGCACGTCGGGCCAGTCCTCGCGCGGACGCCCCCAGAGCTCGTGAGCGAGGGTGTAGAGGGCGTCGAACTCGCGTCCTCGCGGGTCGTCGTCCTTCGCCAGCGTGTACGGAGGATGATGGGGGAGGGTCACCCGGCAGGAACCGAAGCTGATCCGAACCGGACCATTGCCGGCGAGGGTGCGGATCGCGCTCGGGGGAAAGGCCGATGCCGGCGGCGGCCAGCGGCGCTCGTCGTCGAGCCAGAGCTCGTACTCGTAGGTGCTCCCCGGCTCGAGCCCGTCGATGACGACCAGCGCGTAGTGGTGGCCCTCAACGCAGAAGCCCTTGCCGGAGGCGGCGAGGTCGGAGTCACGGCCGCGGACCTCGACCTCGCAGCGATTGTCGGTCTCGACCCAGAGCACCGCCTCGGTCTCGCCGACGTAACGCAGGATGGGCCCGAGGACGAGTTCCGCCACGCGATGCTGAGCCTAGCCGCCTCGGCGCCCTCGGCGCCCGACCGGTGACCCTCGAAGCCCGGATTGCCTACGGAGCTACTGCGAGCCCCACCACACGTAGGTCAGCATGATGCCCATCACGTCCTCGTACGGCTCGGAGTTGTCGTAGCGGGCGGTGACGCTGAAATCGTGGCCGGCGACGACCTTGTGATGGAGCAGGCACGGGTTGATCGTCGCCAGATGACGCGGGTTCTCGTGGTAGGAAGCGGTGCCGGTGCAGTAGTTGGTCCCGGTGGTCCCGTCCTTGAGCGAGATGTCGATACCGCCCTCGTGCAGGTGGCCGCCGGTGAAGATCGCGAGCCCGTCCCGGGGCGCCTGCCATGAGCGCGAGCTCGTGTGCACGCTCCCCGGACCGCCGTTGCCCGGCACGTCGTAGGTCGAGTCGCCACACCCGGTGACGTCCTGGAAGTAGACGTCGACCGGACGGGAGTTGGTCGCGTTGGCGCCGGGTTGGTACTCGAGCGTGTACTCGATGTAGACCGTCTCCTCCGGGGTCCCGGGCGGGGTCTCGTTCATCAGGTGATAGATCGAGCCCCACTGGTCGCTGGCACCGACGAGATAGGCATAGGGGCCCCAGATGAAGATCGGCGTTCGCTCCATCCCGGCGCCGATGAACCGCTCGCGCCGCCCCGGACAGAGTCGGTCCTCGCGGGCCGAGGTCGTCATCACGATGTGATGCAGGTGGACGTCGTGGGCGCTCACCGGGGTGCCGTTCTCGTCGACGACGTTGAACTTGGCGCTCTTGAGGCCGAAGGAGCCCGAGGGACGGGGCATGCCCGACGAGGGCGATCCCTGCATCTCCTCGCCCGGCCCGAGCGTGAACGGCCCGTAACGGAAGGTCTGGGTGACGGTCTCGCCGCCGCCCGGGGGCGCGTTGCGAAGCGGCTCGCAGCCCGCCAGCACGAGCAGCGATCCGACCAGCGCCAGGGAGCCGACGACTTGCCGGAGCCGGATGCCAGAGCGGCCCATCGCGGCGATCCTCTCACGACCCGGTGTGGTTTGCAACTAGCCGAGCCGCTCCGGAAGGCCGAAGTTCCCAAACGAGGCGGCATGCGCCCGGGGATCGATCGGCTGCTCCGGGAAACGAGCGTAGGTCTCGCGCTCGGGGCGCTCGGTCGAGCGGTTTATGAACGCGGTCACGGCGCCGATCCGGTCGCCGTCGAGCGTGAGCACGTTGAGCGCGAACGCGAGATCGGCCTGGGCCTCGTCGTTCCAGCAATAGAACGCGAGCGCAGGCTGTCCGCTGGCCTGGACCAGGACATGACGCCAACGCCAGTCGCCCGACAGCGGCCCGCCGGTGAGGAAGCCGCGAAGCGCCTCGCTGCCGCCGTACCAGGTTCGTAGCGGTGGCATCGCGAAGCTCGCGTCCGCGGTCAGCATCGCAACCACGCCCTCGATGTCGCCGCGATCCCAGGCGTCGACGTAGCCGTCGACCACCTCGCGCAGGCCATCGTCGCCGAGCGAGCGCAGGGTCTGCTGCTGGCTGCGATCGGGAAGTTTCGCCTCGACGGTCGCGCGGGCCCGCTGCAGCGCGCTGTTGACCGAGGCCGTGGTCGTCTCCAGCGTCGCGGCGACCTCGCGGGCCGAGAACCCGAGCACCTCGCGGAGGATGAGCACGGCGCGCTGTCGAGCGGGCAGGTGCTGGAGCGCAGCGGTGAAGGCCAACTCGATGCTCTCGCGCTGCTCGTAGCGGGCTTCGGGCGCCGCGTAGCCGTCCTCGACGGCGAGCGCCTGATCGGGGTAGGGCTCGAGCCAGACCGTCTCGACCAGCGGCTCGCCGACGCCGTCCTCGGGGTCCGAGGCCGGGCCGTAGTCGGCCGGAAGCACCCGCTTCGGCCGGCGCCCGATCACGTCGAGGCAGGTGTTGGTCGCGATCCGGTACAGCCAGGCTCGCAGTGAGCCTCGGTCCCGGAGCCCGGAGAGCCCACGCCAGGCGCGAAGCAGGGCGTCCTGGAGCGCGTCCTCGGCGTCGTGAACCGAGGCCAGCATGCGATAGCAGTGGGCGTGCAGCTCGCGGTGGTGGGGCTCGACCAGGCGCCGGAACGCATCCTCGTCACCGCCGCGGGCTGCCTCGAGCAGTTGCTGGTCGTCGATCGAGGTCGAGGAGGCCGGACCCACCCCTCCAGGGTAGCCGCCGCCTCAGGGCCGCTCTGGGTCGTACTCGGCGACCGCCTCGTAGGAGGCGAGGAAGTGACCGGTTTCCGCGTCGATCCCGGTGTGCGGAACGACGCTGGGCCAGAACCGCAGGCCGAAGGCGGTCCCGCCGCGGTAGGCGGGGATCTCGATCGTCCGCCGTTCGACCCCGCGGGGCAGGTCGACCACCTGGTAGTCGCTGCGCGGCAGCGACATCCCGCGCTCGGTGAGCTGGAAGCGGTCGATTGCCGCGTAGCGCATCCGGTGCGGCGCGGGGGCCAGGTTGAGCAGCACCCGCGCCAGCTCGAGCCCGGGGTCGACCGTGATCGCGGGCTGCGTGTCGAGACGGAACCCGGTCAGCCGGACCCCCTCGCGGGCGGGCGGCGGCGGTCCGACCGCCGCCTTGATCACCGAGCGCTCGTAGCGGCGCCCGGTCTCGGCCTCCATCGCCTCGACGACGACGTCGTCGAGCGCCCGGACGAGCTGCGCGACCGCCGGCATCTCGGCGCCCGGGGCCCCCTCGTCCCCGAGCAGGTATCCCCAGCGAAACGGGGCCTCACGGTCCGGGGTGACCCGGTCGAGGAGCTGTTCGCGGGCGCGGCCGAGGACCGCTTGATCGAGCCCGAGACGAAAGAAGTGCAGCCGCATCGGCGGTCCGGCGATCGCCCGCGCTGCTCAGCCTCGAGCCGGCTCGGGGGCCGCGTCCTCCTCGGTCGTCTCGTGCAGCGCCCCGGCGCCGGTCGCCGTCGACGGCCACCAGATCTTGTCGCCGAGCAACTCGACCGCGGCGGGGACCATGATCGTGCGGACGATGAAGGTGTCGAGCAGGATCCCGAGCGCGACCATGAACCCGAGGTCGAAGGTGTAGGTGACCGGGAGCGTCATCAGGACCGAGAAGGTGCCGGCGAGGATGATCCCGGCCGAGGTGATCACCGGCCCGGTGGCGGCGAGCGCGCGCAGCATCCCCTCACGGGTGCCGTGCCGGCGCGCCTCCTCCCGCACCCGAGCCATGAGGAAGATCGTGTAGTCGATCCCCAGCGCGACCAGGAAGATGAAGGCGAAGGTCGGGATCGACGCGTCGAGCCCGGCGTCGCCGATCACAAAGCGGATGAACAGCACCGAGAGCCCCAGCGTGCAGAGAAACGAGAGGATCACGCTCGCGATCAGGACCAGCGGTGCGACGATCGCGCGCAGGAGGATCGCCAGGATCACCGCGATCACCAGCAGCGCCACCGGGGCGATCAGCCGCAGGTCGCTCTCGATCGCCTGGTCGAAGTCGTAGCTGATCGCCGATCCGCTGCCGACCAGGGCGGTCAGGCCGGGGCCGAGGTCGGTGAGGCTCGCCCTAATCTCGGGAACCACGTTGAGCGCATCCTTGGTGAACGGGTCGCCCTCGAGGACGACGTCGATCGTCGCCATTCGCCCGTCCTCGGAGCGATTGAACGCGGTGGTCCCGGTGGCGCCGGATGGGGACGGGGTCGGGGTCGCAGAGGCGACGCCCTCGACCTGCTCGACGGCGACAACGGCCGCGGTCACGTCCGCCCCGGTGATCGGGCCGGCGTCGTTGACGAGCAGGACCGTGGTCGGCGCCAGCACCCCGGCGGGGAAGGCATCCTCCATCAGCTCGAAGGCGTCGACCGACTCGACCGACTTTTTGAAGAAGGACGTGGTCGAGTAGTCCACCTTGTAGGCGAGCAGGCCGAACGCACCGGCGATGAACGCGGTCACGGTCACCGCCAGGGCGAGGCCGGGCCGGCGCAGGACGCGGTCGCCGACCCGGCGCCAGACCCCCTGGCGCGCGATCGAGGGCCGCTCGGGCTCGTACGCGACCATGCTGCTGCGCGGCCAGAATCCCCGGCGGCCGAAGATCGTCAGCAGCGCCGGAAGCAGGGTCAGCCCGGCGACCATCCCGCAGGCCACCCCGATCGCGGCCACCGGGCCGAGGGTCGAGGTGAGACGGGCGTCGGCCAGAACCAGGGTCAGCATCGCGAGCGAGACGGTCAGCCCGCTGGCGAGGATGGTCGGCCCGGTGCGGCGCACGGCGCGCGCCATCGCCTCGTGCTTGTCCTCGATCCGGTGCAGCTCCTCGCGGTAGCGCGAGACCAGCAGCAGGCAGTAGTCGGTGCCGACCCCGAACATCAGCACGACGAGGATCGTGGTCCCGTTCGAGGACACCGTCGCTCCCGAGTTCGCGTACAGGTAGACGAACGCGGTCGCCACCGTGTAGGCGAAGAAGACGACCACCAGCGGGGTCAGCGCGACCAGCACCGAGCGGTAGATCGCGCCGAGCAGGACGAGGACCAGGAGCACCGTGGCGGCGAGCAGCTTGGTGTCGAGCTCGCCGAACACCTCCTCGGAGTCGGTCGTGAACCCGAGGTCGCCGGTGAGCAGGATCCGCATCCCGTCCGCCTCGTCGCCGGTCAGCTCGCGGACGTTCTCGCCCCAGTCGGCCTGCTTGTCGTAGTTGGTCGGCACGGTGAGGACCATGTAGGCGAGGTCGCCCTCGGGAGCGATCAGATCCGGCGACGAGCCCGCTGCGAACGGCACCGCGGGCGGGCGTGTCAGCGGCAGCTCGGAGTCGGGAAGCTGCTCGAGCGCCCTCGCGTCGGCGGCGATCCGCTGACGGTCGGCGGCGGTCAGCCCGTCGTCGCGCTGGTAGACGATCAGGCCCTGGGTGGTCTCGCCGCCGACGAAGTCCTGATCGAGGATCTTGACCACGTCGGTCGATTCGGCGCTCGCCGGCAGGAATGAGGTCGTGTCGTCACGGGTCTCGTCGGCGAGCTTCGCGCCGAGCGGCATCAAGGCCGCGAAGACGACGACCCAGACGGCGAGGACGATCCACTTTCCCCGCCGTCCGGACACGAAGGATGCAAGCGCGCGCATGTCGTCGGCACGCTATCGAGATGATCCGGGTCGATCAGTCCGCGTTTGACTGACGACAACTGCTGACCCGCCCCGTCTCGGATAGGGTTCGCCGGCGGAGAGGCAGGGGAGGTTGACGGCGGTGGTCAAGAGAGCTTCGGGTCGGCTGTTGATGGCGCTGGTCGCGCTGGCGCTGACAGCGGCCCTGGCCTGGGCGCCGGCGGCGCAGGGCGGCGCCGGCGTGGAGTCGTCGCTGACCGCCCGCGGCAGTGTCGAGCAGGTCCAGGTCACCGGAGCAACGCCGGGCGCCCGGGTCAAGCTGCTGCGCCGCGGCGAGGCCGTCGACTCGAAGCGGGCCGGCGAGCTCGGCGGCGCCGTCTTTCGCCGCGTCGATCCCGGCGGCGGCTACACCGTCCGTGAGCCGGGCGGAGCGCCGACCCCGAAGCTGCGGGTGCTGACCACGCGCTCGACGCCTCCCGACCCCGCGATCTACGACCAGACCCTGCCCGCCGGCGGCTACGGCTACCTCACAACCCGCGACGGGACCGAGCTGGCGATCACCGTCCACCTCCCCGGTCCGGTCGAGGACGGTCCGTACCCGACCGTGGTCGAGTACTCCGGCTACGGCTATGCCGACCCGGACGGCCCCGAGAGCGGAATCCAGCCGGTGGCCGGGCTGCTCGGCTACGCGGTGGTCGACGTCAACATGCGCGGCACCGGCTGCTCGGGGGGCGCCTATGACTTCTTCGAGCCGCTGCAGTCGCTCGACGGCTATGACGTGATCGAGACCGTCGCCCGCCAGCCGTGGGCGATGAACAACGAGGTCGGGATGATGGGGATCTCGTTCGGCGGGATCAGCCAGCTCTTCGTCGCCGCGACCCAGCCCCCGAGCCTGTCGGCGATCGCGCCCCTGTCGGTGATCGACAACACGCTGACGACGCTCTATCCCGGCGGGATCCTGAACACCGGCTTCGCCTTCGAATGGGCGCAGGACCGAGTCGACGACGGGCAGCCGGCCGGGCCCACGACCGGCCAACCCTGGGCCTGGGAGCAGATCCAGGCCGGCGATCAGATCTGCGCGGAGAACCAGGAACTGCACACCGAGGCGGTCAACCTGATCGCCAAGATCCGCCGCAACGAGTATTACCGGCCAAAGCTGGTCGACCCGCTCGCTCCCGAGACCTTCGTCGATCAGATCGAGGTCCCGGTCTTCCTCGCCTGCCAGTGGACCGACGAGCAGACCGGCGGACACTGCCCGAATCTGGCGGACGAGTTCACGGGTACGAAGCGCAAGTGGTTCACGTTCACCAACGGTGTCCACACCGACTCCCTCGACCCCGAGACCTTCAACCGCTGGTTCGACTTCCTCGAGCTCTACGTCGCCAAGCGACGACCCGTGCTTCCGCCCGGGACCGAGGCGTTTGCGAGCGTCCTCTACGCGACCCTGATCGGGGTGCCCGGAGTCACCCTGCCGCCGGATCCGATCCGCCAGCAGCCCGATTACGCATCCGCGTTGGCTGCTTTCGAGGACCTGCCGCGGGTGCGGCTCCTGTTCGAGAACGGGGCGGGCGCCGCCCCCGGCACCCCGGTGCCGGCCTTCGAACGCTCGTTTGGGCGCTTTCCGGCGGGCGGGACCCAAGCGGCCTCCTGGTATCTGGGGCCCGAGGGCAAGCTCAAGGCGAAGCCCGGCAAGTACAGGGCCGAGCAGTTCACCTGGGACCCGGACGCCCGCCCGCCGACCAATTTCACCGGCAACACCGGGTCCGGCGACCTGTGGACGGCCTCGCCCAGCTACGAGTGGACGCAGAACCCCGCCGGGACCGCGCTCTCGTACCTGACCCCGCCGCTCGACTCCGACACCGCGGTGCTCGGCGCCGGCGCGCTGCAGCTCTGGGTTCGCTCCTCCGCCCGTAACGTCGATCTCCAGGCGACGATCTCGGAGGTGCGCCCGGACGGCGACGAGGCCTTCGTCCAGGGCGGCTGGCTGCGAACCGGCGGTCGCAAGCTCGACCGCGAGCGCAGCACCTTGCTCGAGCCGGTGCCCAGCTTCCGCAAGCGCGACGCGAAGACGCTGCCGAAGGGCCGCTGGGTCAAGGTCACGATCCCGCTCTACTACCAGGGCCACGTCTACCGGGCCGGCTCGCGGATCCGGGTGATCGTCTCGGCGCCGGGCGGCGACCAGCCGACCTGGGCCTTCGCCGAGGCAAAGCCGAACGGGACCCCCTGGGTCGCGGTCGCGCACTCGCGCGAGCAGCCCTCGCGCCTGGTCCTGCCGGTGGTCGACGGGGTCGAGGCACCCGCGGGGCTGCCGCCCTGCCCGGGCCTGCGCGGACAGCCGTGTCGTGAGTACGCGCCGCTCGACAACCGGCAGTTCTCCGAGCGCTGAAGCCCCCGGGCGCTGACTCGATCCAGCGAACCGCCGTGTCCTACCCTCAAGGGGCGACAAGAAACTGACACGGAGGAAGACGATGGCTCTCAGACTTGGTGACACGGCCCCCGACTTCGAGGCGCAGACGACGGAGGGGCCGATCAGCTTTCACGATTGGATCGGTGACAGCTGGGCGGTGCTCTTCTCGCACCCGAAGGACTTCACCCCGGTCTGCACCACCGAGCTCGGCTACATGGCGAAGATCAAGCCCGAGTTCGATCGGCGCAACGTGAAGATCATCGGCCTCTCGGTCGATCCGATGGACCGCCATGCCGACTGGGCGGCGGATATCGAGGAGACGCAGGGCCACGCGCCCAACTACCCGCTGATCGCCGACTCCGACTTCTCGATCTCGAAGGCCTACGGGATGTTGCCCGCCGAGGTCGAGGGCGATCCGACCGAGCGCACTCCAGCGGACAACCAGACGGTTCGCAACGTGGTCGTCATCGGCCCCGACAAGAAGGTGAAGCTGATCCTCGTCTACCCGATGACGACGGGGCGCAACTTCGACGAGGTCCTGCGGGTGATCGACTCGATGCAGCTCACCGCCAGCCACAAGGTCGCCACGCCGGTCAACTGGCAGCAGGGCGATGACGTGATCATCGCCGGCTCGGTCTCCGACGATGAGGCGAAGGAGACCTACCCGGACGGCTGGGAGTCGCCGAAGCCCTACATCAGAATCGTGCCGCAGCCGCGCTGAGCGCCGCGCCTGGCCGGGCGTGCCGGCCGGAGCGAACCGCGCACCGTTACTCCGGAGGGGCTAGAATCGGCCGCGGCAAAGGGCACTGGACAGGAAGGCCAGGGCAGGAGGTGCGTGTGAGGCAGGCGAGCAAGGGGGCGGTCGGTGTCGTGGCATGTGTCGCTGTCCTGCTCTCTTCGGCGATCGCCGACGCGAAGCGCCAGCGTCCGGATCTGGTCGTCACCGGGCTGGAGGGGCTGCCGGCACAGATCGCCGCGGACTCGGAATTCGAGCTCCGGGACACGGTCCGCAACAAGGGGGGACGCAAGGCGGATAAGACCCGCAACCGCTACTTCCTCTCCAAGAACAAGGTCCGGGAGCCGTCCGACCTCAAGCTCGAGGGCTCGCGCAAGGTGCCGAAGCTGAAGCATGGGAAGTCCTCGACCCGCAGCGTGGAGATCGCGGTTCCCGGAGACGCAACCCAGGGCCAGTACAGGCTGCTCGCGTGCGTCGATCCCGGCGGCAAGATCAGGGAGAAGCGCGAATCGAACAACTGCCGCGCATCGCAGGCCAAGATCGAGGTCACCAACCGCGGCCCGGGCGACCATACGGCGCCGCCGCGGCCCGAGATCATCGGCACGGATCCCGCTCCTCCGTCGGCGGACAACTCCCCCCGCGTGTTCGGAGTCGCTGAGGCGGACAGCAGAGTCCGGATCTACTCCGGCGACTGCTCCGGACGGAGGCTTCAGGTCGCCTCCGCGGCGGCCTTCACCGGGGTGTCCGGAATCACCGTGGAGGTCCCCCCTAACCAGGAGACCAGCCTCCGTGCCACCGCAACCGACGACGCAGGCAACGTCTCCGATTGCTCGGCCGCATTCGCTTACGACGAGGACTCGGACCCGCCGGCGGCGCCGACGATAACCGGGACCGCGCCGCCGCCCCCTTCCGCCGACGAGACTCCCTCCGTCGTCGGCACGAGCGCGGCTCCCACGGTCCGCGTGTACGCAGCGTTTTGTGTCGGCACCCCGCTCGCCGCCGGCTCGGGGGACGCTCTCGGGGCCGGAATCACCGTCACCGTGCCCGAGAACGCGGTGACCGATCTGCGCGCGAACGCGACCGACCGGGCCGGCAACACCTCCGGCTGCTCGGCGGCGTTCGCGTATGAGGAGGACTCGGCTTCCCCGACGCCGACCATCACCGGGACAACTCCGGCCTCGCCCGCCGACGACGACACCCCGCTGGTGTTCGGCGCTGGGGCCGAGGCGGGCTCGACGGTCAGCATCTACGACAACGCGACCTGTACGGCTCCCACGCTCCCCGGCGGGACCGGGCCCGCCGGCGACTTCGAAGGCGGCGGGATCACCGTGACCGTGCCCTCGAGCCTGCTCATGGACGTGACTACGACCCTCCACGCGAGTGCCGTCGACGCGCTCGGCAACGCCTCGGGCTGCTCGGCCGGAGTCGACTACACGGAGCAGTTCATCCCGCTCCCATGACCACGCGCGCGACCGAGCCCGAAAGTGCGGCGACCGTGAACTCGATCAAGGACGAGCTGACTCGAGTCGAGGCGGAGGAGCCGCAATCCTCGGCCGCGTCGAGACGCGCCCTGGTGCGGCTCGAGGACGCGCGCTCCCGCCTCGCGCGGGAGCGCTACGGCCCCGACGCGAGCGGGCGGCTGCGGCAGCCGTGGCGGGTTGCGAACCTGTACGAGAACGGTTGCCTGCTGACGCTGGTCCTTCGCCAGGCGAGCTCGATCCTCGAGCAGGGGACGAGACTGGTCGACTGGGCCGAGCCCTGGGGTTGGCGCTACCTGCACGAGTTCCGCGCCGAGCTCGTCCGCCTGGCCGCCCAACAGCCGCGGCTCGCGACCTGGATGCGCGCGCCGACCAGGGCGGCGGCCGAGGTCCGGGCGCGGAAGCGATTCGACGAGCTGATGGTCGAGGTGGACAGCGCGGTCGCAGGGACCCTGGTGGCCAACACGGACATGGAGTTTCGGCCGGAGCCGGTCCTGGTCCGAGAGGCGCAGCAAGACGCGGATCATCTGGCGAGTCCGGACTCGCTGTGGGGCTGATCGGCGCCGGCGTCCTGTTCTTCTCCGTGGTCAGTGACGACGCGGATGACCGGGCGCAGGGACCGAGCTTCCTCGGCACCGGACAGCAGGCCAACGCGCCGGCCGGGGATCGAGCCGCAAAGGAGCGCCGCGAGGCGCGCGCGGAGAGACGCGAGGCGCGGGCCGAGCGGCGCGAGCAGGCCGAGCAGGCCGCGCGGCGCGAGCAACGCCGAGAGGAGCGGCGCGCCGCAGCGCAGGAGCAGCCCCCGCAGCCCGATCCGCAGCCCGAGCCCGCCGCCGAGCCGCCCGCGGCAGAGCCGGCTCCGGCCGAGCCCGCGCCGGCCGAGCCGACGCCGGTCGCCGCGCCCGCGGCACAGCCGGCGCCCGCGCCGGCACCGCCGGCCCCGGCTCCGGCTCCCGCCCCGGCCCCGGCGCCGTCATCCGGCGGCGGATCATCCGACTGCTTCAGCTTCGAATGCTGACCCGGGCCGCGTCCAAGGCCGCTTGCGCGCTGATCGTCGTCGGCGGCGCGATGCTGCTCTCGGCCGGGCCCGCGGCCGGTGGCAGCTACGTCGTTGCCCAGTGCCATCAGTCGATAAACCCCGTGCAGGGCGAGGCGTTCGTCGTCCGCAGCGGCTCCGAGTACGACTTCACCGCCGCCTGCGCCGCCGGCGACGGCCTGGCGATCTCACACCCGGCCGGCAGCGTCTCCAGCGGCGCCCTCGGACGCTGGGTCTGGAGTGCACCGGAAGGCACCGTGTTCACCGAGATCGACGCCGCCGCGATGCTGGTCGGCGGCGGTGGGGATCAGGCCGCGCTGGCGGGCGTCACCGGCGACGGGCAGGCGATCGAGTTCGGCGCCCAGGGCGCCGCCTGGGAGCCGGCCGACGAGCTCACCGGCGAATTCGAAACCTTCCGCGCCGGCCTCACCTGCGAGGCCGGGAGCTGCTCGGGGGGCGCGGACGTGACCGCCGCCGTCAGGGACGTGCTCCTCCGCACCGCCGACCGATCGGAGCCCGCTGTCTCGATCACGGGCGGGCAGATCCTCAGACAGGCTGCCGTCCGCGGCGGGACCAGCGTCGAGTTCGGGGTCTCCGATCAGGGCAGCGGCGTGCACTCGCTCGAAGTGCTCGTCAACGGTGACGCCGTCGACGCGGACACGCTCTCGTGCGACATCGTCGGTGACTTCGCGCTCTCCCTGCAGCCGTGCCCCGGAGGCGTGACTCGGACGCAGCTGCTGGCGACGTCGGCGGAACCGTTCGCAACCGGGCTCAACGAGCTCGAGATCTGCGGCGCCGACCTGGCGCTCGACGGGGTCGAGAACTCCGCCTGCGCAACAGAGCGGGTGTTCGTCGACGACGTCTGCCCGCAGTCGGAGGTCGGCTCCGGCTCGGTGCTCTCGGCGCAGTTCGCCGGCGGCAAGAACAAGATCAGGGTGCGCTCTGATCGCCGCGTCCGGCTGAAGGGCAAGCTGCGGACCGATGCCGGCGAAGGGGTATCGGGAGCGACCGTCTGCGCGATCACCCATGTCCGCAGCGACGGCGCGCCCTACGCGCTCGCCCGCACCGCGGTCACCGGTGACAAGGGCGGCTTCCGGCTGAAGTTGCCGCCCGGGCCCAGTCGCCAGGTCTTTCTCCATCGCGTCTTCGGCAACGAGATCCTCGCCCGTCACGGGCTCTCGACCGCAGCCAGCGTCCGGCCTTCCTTCGAGGTCAAGCCGGGCAAGCGCGCCGGCGCCGTGCGGGCCGGCGACCGGCTTCATTTCCGCGGCAAGCTGCCGGGGCCGGGGTGCGCGAACCGCGACGTGAAGATCCAGGCGAAGGTCGGCAAGCGCAGATGGCAGGTCTTCCGCAGCCCGACGACCGACAACAAGTGCCGATATCGGACCAGGTACAAGCTCGGGCAGACGAGCCGCCCGACCCGGTACCTGTTCCGTGCCCGGGTGCGCAAGCAGGGGGGATATCCCTACGGCGCCGGCGTCTCGACCGTCAGGGCACGGCGCGCCGTCCCCTCCCGCTGACCGACGCCTCCACCGCTCCGTCCTGCCGGGTCGACGAAAGCGGTTACGGTAGGCCGAGGCCACCGGAAGGAGGGCAGCGATGCCCCAGAAGGACGAGCGCAAGGGCAAGAAGGGCGCGGGCAAGAGCGCCGGCAAGAACAGGGCGAAGCGTTCCACGGCCGCCACGAAGCCGGCCGCCAAGCGCCACACCAAGCGTCACACCTAGATCACCGCGCGCCGAACGGACTTTTTCGACCGGCATGCCGTCGAAATAGTCCGCTCACCGCGAATCGGCGGTGGGCTGTCCTGCCGCGGACTCGCGCGCTTGCGCGATCAGGTCGCGGCTGCGATCGAGCTCGGGTTGGGCCCCGAGCGTGGTCAGCGCCTCGGCGGCCGGCGTGAGCAGCGCCGCCGCCTCGTCGCCGCGACCGCGCTCGATCAGCGATCCGGCAAGGTCGTTGGTCGCACGGGCGTGCCAGAACGGGTACCCGAGCTGGGCGAAGTCGTCGAGCGCGGTCGCGAAGCTGCGCTCAGCCAGCACCTCGTCGCCGTCGAGCACGGCGAGCAATGCCCTGGCACGCTCGAGCTCGGCGCGCAGCAACGGCGCGACCAGGCCCCGGGGCCGCTCGGCGAGCAGGCCGACGATGTTTCGCGCGGCATCGACTCGCCCGAGGGCGAGCGCCGCTCCGACCGCCTCGGGCCAGGCGATCCGCACGCTCTCGCTGGAGGCGCCCTGGCTGACGAAGCCTTCGCGCGTCGTTCGCGCGAGCAGCTCGAGACCCCGCTCGGGATCGCCTTCCGCGCATGCCAGTAGGCCGTCGAGCGTGGCGAGGCAATGGCGGGCCTCGACGTCGTCGCTGCCCTCGAGCGCGGCCATCCGCTCGAGATTGGAGCGCGCTGCCGCGAGCTCGCCACGGTGGACCCTGAGCAGCCCGAGCTGCTGTTCGATGTACTCGAAATCGGGCCTGTCAGGTTCCTCGGCAAGCGCCCGCTCGCCGAGCGCAGCCACCTCGTCCCACTCTCCCGAGACCAGCTTTGCCGTCATCAGGTTGCAGATCGCGATGCTCTCGCCCGCCCGGTCCCCGGCTCGCCGGGCGGCTGCCAAGGCCGCCTCGCAGGCCTCGGTCGCTCCCGCGAGGTCCTGGGTGAGCCTGAGCACGGCGGCGTTGCCGAGCGCGAGGTGGCGCCGCGGCACCCGGTGGCGCTCACCGATCGCGACCGCGCCTTCGTGCAGCGCCAACGCTTCCTCGAAGCGGCCCTGGTACTCGAGGTGGATCGCCTTGCGATCCATCGCCCGGCAGGTCAGCTCCGGTAGCTCAAGCGCCTCGGCGGCCGCGAGGGCGCGCTCGATCGCCGCGCCCGCCTCCTCCGGGCGGCCCGTGAACAGCAGCGCACGACCGATCTCGCAGTTGATTGCGGCTACGTCGGGATCGAGCCGATCGTCGCCGAGCAGCTCGAGCGCCTCGCGCATGGCCGCGATCGCCTCCTCGTCGTGGCCGAGGCGGCCTCGCAGGTAACCGATCGACCCGGCGAGCCGCGCCGCCGCGCGGTCGCGCCCGGCCGCGGCGTGGTCGGCGGACGCGCGCTCGAACAGCTCCAGGGCCGCCTCGAAGCGACCAGCGTTGAGCGCCGTCTGCCCGGCCTCCTCGCGCAGCTCGGCCCGCTCGTGATCGTCGCCGGCGAGCTCGATCGCCGTCCGCAGGGCGCGCTCGGCGGCGTCGAGGCCGCCGACCGTGGCCGCGCGCTGTGCGGCCAGGCGCAGGGCGGCGCTGGCGCGCTCGCGCAGCGCCGCCTCGTCGGGATCGCCGGCGGCCGCCCGGTAGGCGCCGAGCAGGTGCGCGGCGATCACCTCGGCTACCTCCTCGCCCTGGTTCGGGAAGGTCGTGCGCAGGTGCTCGGCGGCGGCCAGGTGCTTGGGCTTGCGCTCCCGCTTGCCGATCATCTCGTAGGCGACCGTGCGCAGCATGCCCTGGGCGAAGGCGTACTGGCCACGCTCGGGGGAGAGCGGGTCGGTGCGGATCGCGAGGATCTCTCGCCCGACGAGCGAGGCGAGCACGTCGTCGAGGCGGTCCTCCGGCAGGTCCGCGAGCGCCGCGGCGCTCGCGCGCGGGAAGCGCGAGCCGAACACGGCCATCGCCTTGACCAGCTCGCGCTCGGGCGGCGAGAGCGCGTCGATGCGCGCCGAAAGCAGCGAGTGCAGGCTCGCCGGCACATCGAGCTCGCCGATCTCGGCGGCCGGTTCGAGCCGCTCGTCGCGCTGGACGAGCACTCCCCGGTCGGCGAGCGCGCGCACCGTCTCCACCGCGTACAGCGGCATCCCCTCAGCCTGGGCGACGATCCGGCGCAGCGCCGGGACCGGCAGGGTCACCAGCCCCTCGAGCAGCTCGGTCGTCGCCTCCGGGACGAGCGGCGCGAGCAGCAGCGAAGTCGCGTTGGCGACCCCGGCCGGCCAGCCGGGCCGGCGCTCGGCGAGCTCGGGTCGGGCGAAGGTGCAGATGAAGATCGGATGCTCGGCCGACCACTTGAGCAGCCCCTCGACGAAGTCGAGCAGCTCCTCGTCCGCCCATTGCATGTCTTCGAACAGCAGCGCAACCGGGTGATGCTCGGAGAGGCGCTCGAGGAACAGCCGCCATGACGCGAACAGCTCGGCGCGCTCGAGGGCGGGTTCGGCGATCCCGATCAGCGCTCCCAGCGCGGGGCGAAGGCGGCGGCGCTCGTCCGGATCGGAGATCCAGCGATCGAGCCCCTCGGTGAGCCGGGAGACCGCCTCGTTCTCCGATGCGTCCTCGGCGACCCCGAGTCGCTGACGGACGATCTCGGCCAGCGCCCAGTAGGCGACGCCTTCGCCGAACGACAGGCACCGCCCCGAATGCCAGAGCACGTCATAGGCGAGCCCGTCGACGTAGTTCGAGAGCTCCGAGCCGAGCCGCGTCTTGCCGATACCCGCCGGACCCGAGATCCCGACCAGCCTGGCGACGCCGCGGTCGACCGAGGCGTGGAAGAGATCCTTGACCAGGCGCAGCTCGGAGGCCCGACCGACGAACGGCGCCTCGAGCGCCGAGCTGCGCTGGGACCCGGCAATGCCGGCAACCACCCTCAGAGCCCGGAACAAGCGCAGCGGCTCCGCCTTGCCCTTGACCGCGTGCTCGCCGGCGTCCTCGAAGGCGATCGCCGCCGCGGCGACCTGACGCGTGGTCTCGTCGACGAGCAGGGTGCCCGGCTCCGCGGTTGCCTGGGCCCGGGAGGCGATGTTGACCCGGTCGCCGACCACCATGCCCTCGCCCGGATTGGGCAGCGCGGCGACCTGGCCGGTTGCGACGCCGGCCCGCGCGCGCAGCTCAGGCGCGTCGAAGCGCTCGCCGAAGGCGGCCACCGCGTCGACCAGCTCGATCCCGGCGCGGACCGCCCGCTCCGCATCGTCCCCACGGGCGACCGGCACCCCCCAGACGGCCATCACCGCGTCGCCGATGAACTTGTCGACCGCGCCTCCATAGCGGTCGATGATCGCCCGCGCCTGCTCGAAGTAGCGGCTCAGCAGGTCGCGGACGTCCTCGGCGTCGCGGGACTCGGAGAGGCTCGTGTAGCCGACCAGATCGACGAACAGCACCGAGGCGACTCGCAGCTCGGGCTCCGGGTCGGCCGCCGCCGGCACCGCGAGCGCGACCCCGCACTGGTCGCAGAACTCCTGGCCGGGCTCGCGGGCGGCGCCGCAGCTTGGGCAGGCGAGCGCCAGCCTGGCGCCGCAGGCGCGGCAGAAGCGGGCGTCATCCCGGTTCTCGGCCTCGCAGGTTGGGCAGAGCACCAAGGGCAGTCTGGCCGCTCAGGCGGATTGGCGCATCAGGCCCGCCGCATCGAGCACCGTGATCCGCCGGCGCTCGGTCCGGATCAGGTCGAGGTCTCGCAACGTGGCGAGGGCCTTGGCGACCGCCTCGCGTGAGGACCCGGTCCAGCCGGCGAGCTCCTCCTGGGAGATCGGCAGGGTGATCACGATCGCCTCCCCGTCCGGCTCGCCGTGTCGATCGGCGAGCTCGAGCAGCCGCGCCGCGACCCGTCCGTGGGTCTGCGCGGAGGCGAACTCGATCCGCCTGCCGGTCAACGTCGCGGAAGCGCTGGGCGAGGCTGCGCAGCAGCGCGCCGGCGAATCCCGGCCGCGCCAGCAGGGCGCGGAAGTCCGGCGCCGAGACGGCGATCGCCTCGACCTCCTCCAGCGCCTCGACGGTGCTCGAGCGCGCCCGATCGTCGATCAGCGCCAGCTCGCCGACCAGATCGCCGGGCCCTCCGAACCCGAGCACCACCTCGCGTCCGTCGGCGTTCGTGACCGAGGCCTTGACCCTGCCGCTGACCAGCATCAGCACCTCGGCGCCGCGGCTTCCCTCGTGCATCAGCGTCGAGCCGGCCTTGAACCGCCGCCGCCCGCCGCGGCGCTCCAGCTCGCGGCGATCCGCCTCGTCGAGCAGGTCGAGCACGCTCGCGGGTGGCGCCGGCTCTCGGGGCATGGCCCTGAACCTAGACGATTGATTCCGTCCAGCACGTAGGTGCAGAAATGCACAGAGGCGGGGTGCAGGAATGCGTGGTCGCGAGCTCCTGGCGCGCCTACGGTGACGGTGACTCGATCAACCGCCCCGACCTCCAAGGAGGAGCAGATGAACACCTCGACCAAGACCCGCCTCTCCGCCGCCGCCCTGGTCGCCGTCGTGATCGCCGCCGCCGGGCCGACGGCAGCCGGCGCCTACACCACCACCGGCGACGGTGGCGAGACCGCGGCGCCCGCCGATCCGCCGGAGTCCGCGTTCATCCCCCGCCTGCCCCGCTCGCCGAGCGCGGCGACGCCGTTCGTCGCCGAGGTCGGCACCGAGGCGCTGCGACGCGACCCGGGCCAGGCGACGCAGTTCGTCGCCGAGCAAGCACCCGAGGCCGCGCCGCGGGGTGACGGCTTCGACTGGGGCGACGCCGCGATCGGCGCGGGCGCCGGCCTGCTCGCCGCCGCTCTGTTCGCCGCGGGGTCAGGCGCCGTACGCCGCGACCGCCCGCGCGCTCCGGGCCAGGTTCCGGCCGCCTCGCAAGGGGTCTGAGCGAGGCGCGCTGCCCACACCCACGCGCACGACCGGCCCGGCGTCAGCGGACGCCGGGCCGGTCTTCTGCGCGCAGCGTTCCCCGGCTAGCCGAAGTTGAGGATCTTGAACCGCGAGGAGTCGATCGTGGAGCCGCCCTCGCAGTCGCCGTTGGAACCGATCTGAATCGTCATCTCGACGTCAGTCAGGGTCTCGGGGTCGACGGTCGGCTGGGCGCCGAGGCTCGCCGTCACTTCCTCCGGCGTGGTCGATCCGGTGCTGATCTGACCGCCGCCGAGCTGCTGGCCGTTAAGCCGGACGTCGAAGAAGACCTGGCACTGCCCGGACCCATCGCCGTCGTAGGCGATCGTCCCCTCGGCCTCACCGAAGACGACCTGGACCGCGCCGGGCTCCTGCTGCCAGGTCGCGCCCTCGAGCGGGTAGGGCTGCGGCGGACCCGAGCTCACCGGAGCGGAGCCGCCTGTCGGCTCGGCGACGTAGAAGACCGGGAAGGCCTGCTTGTCCGACGTGACCGCCTCGTCGCGGAGCTTCGCGGTGCCGACCGCGCCGTCGAGGAGCTTGCCCTCCTTGACCGAGTCGGGAGCGAGCTTCTTGGCGCTCACCGCGTGGCGCTTAAGGCTCTTGGTGCCGATCTTCTGGGCGGCGTAGACGACGCCTCCGGTCAGCGCCAGGAACAGGGCCAGGGTGGAGACGATGTTCGAGTAGGTGAGTCGAGTTGAGCGCATTGGGCTTCCTTCCGATGCCGTGGGACTGGGCTAGAGCCAGCTATCGGCCGTCTCGTGCGAGACCTTTAGCGGCGGCGCTCAGAGTTGCTCGTGCCGATCGCGGCCTGCGCGGCGGCGATCCTGCCGATCGGCACCCGGTAGGGCGAGCAGCTGACGTAGTCGAGCCCGAGCGAGTCGAAGAAGCGGATGCTCTGCGGATCGCCGCCGTGCTCGCCGCAGACCCCGCAGCTGAGCCCGGGGTCGGTCCGCCGGCCGCGTTCGGTGCCGATCCGGACCAGCTCGCCGACGCCCGGCACGTCGATCGTCTCGAACGGGCTGCGGTCGAGAATCCGCCGTTCCAGGTAGCTGGGCATGAAGCTGCCCTCGACGTCGTCGCGCGAGAGCCCGATCGCGGTCTGCGTGAGGTCGTTGGTACCGAAGGAGAAGAAGTCCGCGTGCGCGGCTATCCGGTCGGCGACCAGGCAGGCGCGGGGAAGCTCGATCATCGTCCCGATCCTGAACGGGACCTCGCTCCCGGCAGCGCGCCGGGCCTGCTCTGCGACCCCGACCATGCGCTCCCGAAGCTGGACCAGCTCGGTCTCGTAGGCGACCAGCGGCAGCATGATCTCGATCTCGGGCAGGTCGCCGGCCCCGGTCGCCTCGGCGGCCGCCGCGATCACGGCCCGCACCTGCATCTCATAGACCTGCGGGTAGAGGAAGCCGAGCCGGATGCCTCTGGTGCCGAGCATCGGGTTTGCCTCCTGGAGATCGCGGACGATCTCGAGCGCGCTGGTCGCGCTCGGGCGCTCGGCGGAGTCGGCGGCGAGAGCTGCCACCTCGGCCTCGAAGTGCTCGAGGGCGAGGAACTCGTGCAGCGGCGGGTCGAGCAGGCGCACGGTCACCGGCAGGCCGCGCATCTCGTGCAGGATCGCCGCGAAGTCGGCTCGCTGCAGCGGCTCGAGGCGCTCGAGCGCGGCGTCGAACTCGCCGCGGGCTGCCCCGAGCTCGCCGTCCTCCTCGACCTCCTCGCCATCCTGCGTCTGGCGCAGCTCGGCCCGCCGCCAACGCTCGGCGGCGACGAACATCCCTCGCACCAGATCGGTCCGGTCGGCGCCGAAGAACATGTGCTCGGTCCGGCAGAGGCCGATCCCCTCCGCCCCGAACGACCGCGCCCGGGCCGCGTCCTCGGCGCTGTCGGCGTTTGCCCGCACGCCGAGGCGCCGCAGCTCGTCCGACCAGGCCAGGACCTCGCGGAAGTCGTCGGAGATCTCGGGCTCGACCAGCGGCACCTCGTCGGTCGTCACCGCTCCGGTTGAACCCTCGATCGCGATCATCTCGCCGGCTCGCAGCTCGAGATCGCCGATCCGGACCGTCTCTGCGGCCTCGTCGACCTTCACCTCGCTCGCCCCGGCGACGCACGGCCGTCCCATCCCGCGCGCGACCAGCGCCGCATGCGAGGCCTTGCCGCCCTGCGAGGTGAGGATGCCGCGCGCGGCGTGAAAGCCGGCGACGTCGTCCGCCTCGGTGAACGGACGGACGAGGATCACGTCCTCGCCCTCGGTGCTGCGGCGCACGGCCTCGGCGGCGCTGAGCGCGATCGCTCCCCGCGCGGCGCCGGGCGAGGCTGCGACGCCGCGGGTGAGCACCGCGTACTCGCAGTCGGGGTCGAAGACCGGATGCAGGAGCGCGTCAAGCGCCTCGGCGTCGATCGTCCGCAGCGCCTGCTCGCGCGTCAGCAGCCCCTCGGCGACCGCGTCGCGCGCGAAGCGCACCGCAGCCTGGGCCGGGCGCTCGGCGTTCCGGGTCTGCAGCAGGTAGAGCTCCCCCTCCTCGATCGTGAACTCGACGTCCTGCATGTCCTCGTAGTGGGCCTCGAGCCGCGACAGCGTTCGCAGCAGCTCGGCGTGGGCGTCGGGCAGGCGGGTTCCGAGCGACTCCAGGTCCTCGGGAGTCCGGGTCCCGGCGACCACGTCTTCACCCTGCGCGTTGACGAGGTAGTCACCCGACGGCTGCGGCGCCCCGGTTCGCTCGTCGCGGCTGAAGGCGACTCCCGAGCCCGAGCTCGGGCCGCGGTTGCCGAACACCATTCGCTGCACGTTGACCGCCGTCCCCCAGTCGTCGGGGATCCCGTTCAGACGCCGGTAGGTGACCGCACGCTCACCGTCCCAGGATTCGAACACCGCGGCGACTGCGTCGCGCAGCGCAATCCGCGGATCGGCGGGGAAGTCCTCGCCGGCCTGCTCGCGGTAGACCCGCTTGTAGGTGGCGGTCAGAGTCGCGAGCGCCCCGGCGTCGAGCTCGGAGTCGAGCTCGACCCCGCAATCGTCCTTGGCCTGCTGGAGCGCCGCCTCGAAGCGCGCCGAGGGGATCTCGCGGACCACGTTTCCGAACATCCCCACCAGCCGCCGGTAGGAGTCCCAGGCGAAGCGCTCGTCCCCGGTCCGCTCGGCGAGCCCGCCCACAGAGTCGTCGGTGAGGCCGAGGTTGAGGATCGTGTCGAGCATCCCCGGCATCGAGACCCGCGCGCCCGAGCGCACCGAGACCAGCAACGGGTCGGCGGGGTCGCCGAGGCGCTTGCCGGCCGAGCGCTCGAGCTCGGCGAGCGCCTGGTCGAGCTGCTCGTCGAGCCCGGGGGGGAAGCTGTGCCCGGCGCCGCGGTAGGCGACGCAGGCCTCGGTCGTGATCGTGAACCCGCCCGGAACCCGCTCCGCACCGAGCACTCGGGTCATCTCGGCGAGGTTGGCGCCCTTGCCCCCGAGCAGGTCGCGCATCTCGCGCGATCCCTCGGAGAACTGATGGACCCAGTTCACGGCGCGAGCATACGACTTCGCCGATCGGCGAATACGCTGCACCGGGGAGAGGAGGAGCGCGTGGGTCACGGTCACAGAGTCGAGCTCGGAGGTCACCGCGCCGGACCTGGGGGACTCGCGCTCGCGGCGGGCGTCGCGGCGCTGGCGCTGACCGGCGCGGCCTCGGCGGAGGCCAATCCGCCGCGCTACTCCTATGACGTCCCGGTGCTCGCGGACTCACCGTGGCCACAGATGCGCCGCGACTCGCGCAACACCGCCTCGAGCCCGATCCGCGGCCGCTACCGCGGTGACCGTCCCTGGGCCTACCGCAGCGGGCGCGGGGTCTTCTCGACCCCGGTGCTCGGACCGGATGAGGCCGTCTACGTCGGCTCGGCCGACACGAGCTTCTACGCGCTCGATCGCGACGGCGAGCGGCGCTGGCGCTTTCGCACCGGCGGAATCATCGACGCCGCCGCGACGCTCGGCGTGCGCGGCACCGGCGGCGGCTTTCCGATCACCTTCGGCTCTGGCGACGAGACCCTGTATCAGCTCCGCAGCTCCAATCGGCGGCTGACGCGTGGCGAGCGGAGCCGGTGGAAGTTCCGTACCGGCCTCGCGCCGGCAACGGGCCAGCTCGTCAACTGGTGGGAGGGAAACCCCGCTTACGGCCCCGACGGAAACCTCTACGTCGGCAACACCGGCGGCGGCGCCTTCTCGCTCACCCCCGGCGGCGAGCAGCGCTGGGTCGTGCAGCGCCAGAACTCGGTCTGGACGACGCCGGCCTTCGACGCGGCCGGCAACAGCTACTGGGGCTCGGTCGACTTCTTCGCCTTCTCCCTCGATCCGGCCGGCACGCTGCGCTGGGAGACCTTCACCCCCGGCTACCTCACCGCCTCGCCGGCGCTCGGGTCCGACGGCACCGTCTACACGGGCTCATTCGATCGCAGCCTCTACGCACTCGACCCCGATAGTGGCGCGGTGCGGTGGAGCTTTCCGACCGCCGACCACATCTACAGCTCGCCGGCGCTCGCCGCCGGGCCCGACGGCGAGACCGAGGCGGTCTACATCGGCTCGGCGGACGGCTCGGTATACGCGGTCGGCGCCGACGGCACCAGGCTCTGGCGCTATGACACCGGCGAGCCGGTGCGCTCGTCGCCGGTGCTCGGGCGCGCGCCGCGCGGCAGCGGGCGGATCGTCTACGTCGGCTCCTCGAACGGCAAGCTCTACGCGCTCGACGCCGAGACCGGTCGCCGGCGCTGGTCGTTCGACACCACGCCCGGCGACAGCCGGCTCGCCGACCGTAACGACCTCAACGGCTCGCCGGCGCTCGGGCGCCGCGGGGTCTACATCGGCGGCGAGCACGGCCGGATCTGGTTCGTCCCCTATGACTACTGCCTCGAGCGCCGCGACCGCCGTTGTGATCACAGCCCCGGTCAGGAGTTCAGGCCCGACCTCGCGCGCGCGTTCGGCGTCACCCCGGGCGGGACCACGCTGCCCGGCTCCCGGCAGAGCGTGCCCGCCTCGACCGTGCTCGCGGCCCGGCTCGTCATCCGCCGCGGCGGGCAAACCGTCGATGCCAGAATCGATCCCGGCGTCGCGCCGGAGGCGATCGTCAGTTCGAGCCCGCCGTTCGGGTTCGAGGTCCAGCTCTCGGGCGACGGCCACTACCTCTTCATCCGGCCCGACGGGATCCTCAAGCCCGAGGCGGAATACCGGGTCGAGATCGCGGGCGAGTGGACGTCGGACGAGGGATCGGGCAGCTTCGCCGACACCCTGCGCCTGCGCACCGAGCGCTCGCCCGGCGACGCCGGCGAGACGCTCCGGGTAGGGCGCCGGCGCGTGGGAGCGCTCGAGCTCAGCCGCCTGGCGCTGCCCCTGCCCTCGCTGTTGCCGAGCGTCAACCAGATCGGCTTCGACTCCTACGACCTGATCGCGGGCACGATCGCCCGCGAGCGAACCGACCGCAAGCGCGGCCGAGTCCTGATCTGGGTGATCGGTGGCCGCCGGGGCCGAGACGGGGCCACCGTGCCGGACCCCGGCGGCGGCTTCGCCTTCCCGCTCTTCGGCGAGTACCGGGGCGGGTCGCTGGCGCTCAACACCGGCGGCGTCGGACTGCAGTTCAGCTTCGGCACCGTGCCGCTGCGCAGCTTCGACTTCCGCGGCCGCCTGGCCGGCGACGGCAGCTTCGGCCCCGGAGCGAGCCTCTACGGCCAGGTGACCTGCGCCGACGTCCCCAACTACTCGGCCCAGCTCCGGATCGCCGGCGTCTGCAACGCGACCGACACGCTGGCCGCCTACGGGACCTTCCTCGGTGAGGCCTACCGGCGCGGGGGCGCGAACGAGCGCCCCGCCGGTGTGCAGGCGGGCGATCTGGCGCTGACGCCGCCGAGCGCGGACGCCGACGGCGAGCTCGTCGCCGCGATCCGGCGAGACGCTGATGCCCGGCTGCGGGCCGATCGCCATCTCGCCTCGATCCTGCTCGTCGACGCCGCCACCGGCGCTCCGGTGACGCTCGACTATCGGCAGCTGACCGAGCAGGTCCTCGACGCCGGGGGGCAGATCGCCGGCGCCAGGCTCCGGCTTCCCGCCGGGACCGCGCTGCCCGAGCGGCTGCGCGCCTACGTGATCGTCGACGTATTCCCGCTCGCGGTTCGCGACCTGTGATCGACCAGATCGCAAGGTCGGCCGCGCGGCTCGGGGCCGCGGCCCAGAACGCCTTCGAGGTGGCCCGGTTCGGCGGCCTGGAGACCGACGAGCAGCCGTCGCCGTTCGAGGTCGTCTGCCAGCGCCCGGTCTACCGGCTGCGGCACTACCACGCCGAGCGGGCGGTGGGCACGCCGCTGCTGCTCGTGCCGCCGATGATGCTCGCCGCCGACGTCTATGACGTCGCTCCCGCGTCGAGCGCGGTTACGATCCTGCACCGGCACGGCGTCGATCCATGGGTTGTCGACTTCGGCTCTCCGGAGCACGAGCAGGGGGGCCTTGAGCGCAACCTGGCCGACCACGTGATCGCGGTCGCCGAAGCGGTCGAGCGCGTGCGCAGCGAAACCGGGCTCAAGGTGCACCTCGGCGGCTATTCCCAGGGCGGGATGTTCTGCTACCAGACGGCCGCCTACCTGCGCGGCGAGGGGATCGACAGCCTGGTCACCTTCGGCAGCCCGGTCGACACTCGCGGAGCGCTGCCACTCGGGATCCCCGAGGAGATCGCCGAGGGCGCCGCCGGGGTGCTCGCCGGCGCCTTCGCTCACAGCGCCGTCCCGGCCTGGCTCAGCCGCACCGGGTTTCAGCTCCTCGACCCGTTCAAGTCGCTGCGCCAACAGGTGGACTTCGTCCGCCGGCTGCACGACCGCGAGGCGCTGCTGCCGCGCGAGCGCCAACGGCGCTTCCTGATGGGGGACGGGTGGGTCGCCTGGCCAGGACCGGCTCTCGCCGACTTCCTGCGCCAGTTCATCGCCCACAACCGGATGCTGCAGGGCGGCTTCGTGATCGACGAGCGGACGGTGACGCTGGCCGACATCGAGTGCCCGATCCTGACCGTGGTCGGCGAGGTCGACGAGATCGCCCCCGCGCAGGCGGTGCGCGCGATCACCCGCGCGGCGCCCGGCGCCGACGTCTACGAGTTGGCGCTTCGAGCCGGGCACTTCGGGCTCGTCGTCGGCTCGACCGCGAGCGAGGTCACCTGGCCCACCGTCGCCGAGTGGGTCCACTGGCGCGCCGAGCGGGGGGAGTTGCCGGAGCGGGTGCGCGGGATCTGGGAGCAGGGCCCGCCGCCTGAGGAGCCCGGGGTCGGGACCCGGCTCGGGGTCGGGCTCGGGCTCGCAGCCGGGGTCGGCAGCGGGGTCGTCCGCTCGCTCGGCGGGGCGGCGTCGCGCACCCTCGGCGGGGTCAAGGCGGTCGCCGAGGAGGTCACCGGCCAGCTCCCGCGTCTGGCCCGGCTCGGGCGCCTGCGCCCGCATACGCGAGTCTCGCTCGGCCTCCTGCTCGACGAACAGGCCGGGCACCACCCCGAGGCCGACTTCTTCCTCTTCGAGGACCGCGCCTACACCCACGCCGATGCCAAGCGCCGAGTCGACAACGTCGTCCGCGGCCTGCTCTCGCTCGGGGTGCGCCAGGGAGAGCACGTCGGTGTCCTCATGGACACTCGCCCAAGCGGGCTCTCGGTCGTCGCGGCGCTCAACCGAGTCGGGGCGGTCGCGGTGCTGATGCGTCCCGACGGGCCGGTCGAGCGTGAGGCCGAGCTCGGGCAGGTGACGCGAATCGTCGCCGATCCCGAGCTCGCCGGACGAGCTCTCGAGGCGGGGCTCGGGGAGGTGATGGTGCTCGGCGGCGGCGGCCAGGAGCGCGACCTCGGCAGCGAGGTGATCGACATGGAGAGGATCGACCCCGACCTGGTCGAGCTCCCGTCCTGGTACTCGGCCAACCCCGGCCGCGCCAGCGATCTGGCCTTCATCCTCTTCACCGGTGAGGCGGAGCGCGTGCGGGCGAACCGGGTCAGCAACGGACGCTGGGCACTGTCGGCGTTCGCGACCGCGTCGGCTGCGGCGCTCGACGACGCCGACACCGTGTACGCGGTGACCCCGATCTATCACCCGTCGGGCCTACTGATGAGCCTCGGCGGCGCGATCGCAGGCGGCGCCCGGGTTGCGATCGCACGCGACTTCGACCCGGCGACGTTCTGGGAGGAGGTGCGCCGCTACGGGATCACGGTCGCCTCCTATACCTGGACGATGCTGCGTGAGATCGCGACCGCCCCCGAGCACCCCGCCGAGCGCCACCATCCGGTCAGGCTGTTCATCGGCGCCGGCATGCCACGCGGCCTTTGGCGCCGGGTCACGGGCCGGTTCGCCCCCGCCCGGGTGCTCGAGTTCTACGCCTCGACCGAGGGCGAGGCGATCCTCGTCAATCTCGCCGGCGACAAGCCCGGCTGCAAGGGCAGGCCGCTTCCGGGCAGCGCCGAGGTCCGGCTGGCGGCCTACGACATCGCGGCCGGGCGGCTGCGCGAGCGCGAGGACGGCTTCGCGATCCCCTGCGAGGTGGGCGAGGTCGGGATGCTGCTCACCCGTCTGCGGGGCGTGGTCGCGACCAGCGACAGCCCCCTGCGAGGTCTGTTCGAGCCCGACGACGCCTGGCTCGCAAGCGGCGACCTCTTCCGCGCCGACGTCGACGGGGATCTCTGGCTCGTCGACGGGGTCACGGCGCTGATCCGGACCGACGCGGGACACGTCGCCGGGTTTCCGATCATCGATGCGCTCGGCGACCTCGACGCGGTCGACCTCGCGGTCGTCTACGGGATCGCCACCGAGCGGCCCGGAATCTCGCTCGCGATCGCCGCAGTGACCCTGCTCGCGGGTGCGGAGATCGATGCCGAGCTGCTCGCCGCAGCGCTCGCCGTGCTGCCGCCGCAGGAGCGACCGGACCTGGTCCGAGTCGTCGACGAGATCCCGGTCACGACCTGGTATCGGCCGAGCACGGCGGCGCTGCGCGCCGAGGGGACCCCGCCGGGTCCCGGCGTCTGGCGCCGCGCCGGCGACGCCTATCTGCCGGCGCGATGAGCGCCGGCGGGCCGCCGGGCCGGGGATAGAATCCCGCCCTCAAAACCGAGGGGATCGAGACGGGAGGTCCGAATGAAGGCAGGAATCGGGCTCGCGGTCGCGCTCGCGGCGCTGTGCGCGGCGGGGACGTTGGCGCTCACACCGGCGCTCGCCGGGCCCAGCGAGCGGGATGACGCTGCCGGCAAGCGCGCCGCGTGTGACATCTCCGGCCAGCAGACCGACCTCGGTGCCTCCTACGTGACCTCGCTCAAGGTTAAGAACACGAGCTGCAAGAAGGGCGCCAAGGTGATCAAGGCCTATCACCAGTGCCGCAAGGACAACGGCGGCGCCGACGGGCGCTGTCACTCGCGCGTCGAGGGCTTCAAGTGCGAGGAGGGGTCACGCGAGTCGACGCCGGCTCAGTACAACGCGAAGGTGAAATGCAAGAAGGGCGCCAAGAAGGTGAAGAGCACCTACACCCAGAACACCTGACGCGCCCGCTCCGCCGCGGGTGCCGGACGGTTCACGGGGAGCGCGCACCGACGGCGTATCTTGGGGGGAGATGGACACCGGCTTCTCGACCCAGGACGCGGAGACCGACTTCAGCCGTGCCCGTCGCGGCCAGCAGCTCTCGCGGCTGGCGGCGCGGTTGCGCCGCGAGCCCGACGACGTCGACCTGATCCTCCCCTTCGACGAGGTCGTCGAGGCGCTCGGGCGCCGCGGCGAGCGGCGACTCGGTCTGCAGACGATCGAGCTCGACTCGATCGTCGGCACCGTGGACCGCTCGCGGCGCGAGTTCGACCGCAGCTTCCGCCCCACCTCGAGCCGGGTGCGCCGGCGTTGGCAGGCGATCGCGACCGCGATGCGACGCGGCGACGCGATGCCGCCGATCGAGGTCTACCGGCTCGGGCCGATGCACTTCGTCGTCGACGGCCACCACCGGGTCTCGGTCGCGCGCCAGATCGGGCTGCAGGAGATCGACGCGCTGGTGACCGAGGTCGTCACCGAGGTCGGCGCGGGGGCCGAGATCTCGCCCCGAGACCTGCCGCTGAAGTCGCATCAGCGGCTGTTCTTCGAGCGCGTCCCGTTGCCGGCGGCGATGCGAAGCCGGATCGAGCTCGCCAACGGGTTCGACTACGCCGGCCTCGCCGAGGGGGTGGAGGCGTGGGGCTTTCGCCTGATGCAGGCGCGCGGCGAGTTCATCAGCCGCGACCGGGTCGCCGAGGCGTGGTTTCGCGAGGAGTACGAGCCGGTCACCGAGATGATGCGCGAGGCCGGCCTCTGCGGGCGCGGGACCGAGACCGAGGCATACGCCCGCGTCGTCAGCCTGCGCTATCTGCTCCTGCGCACGCACGATTGGAGTGACGAGGTGATCGAGAGCCTGCGCGAGGAGCTGCGCCACCCCGGGCGCGGCGAGGACACCTTCGTGCACCGGCTGCGGCGCGACCTCAACGCCGGCGGCTAGAGGCCGTACGGAGCCGGCGCCCGGCGATCCCTACTCGGACCCGAGCCGTTCGCCGTTCTCCGGGTCAAAGAAGAGCAGGGTCGAGGTGTCGAGCCAGAGCTCGGCCTCAGCGCCGCGCTCGACCTTGCTCGCCGCGTCGAGGCGGGCGACGACCTGGTTGACGCCACCACCGGGGACCTCGGCGGCGCCGGAGTCGGCGGCGAGCTCCTCGAGCTCCTTCGACTGCACGCGCTCGGTCTCGAGCGGGAAGTAGGCGTAGAGCTCGGAGCCCATCGACTCGACCAGGTCGATCTTCGCCGTGAACGTGTGGCCGCGGTCCTTGGCCTCGCCGACCAGGGCGGCATCCTCGAATGCCTCCGGGCGCGCCCCCGCGATCACGTCGCGACCCTCGCGGTCGCCGAGCGCCGAGCGCACCTCGTCGGGCAGCTGGACGTCGCCGAACGGCAGCTTCGCGACCCCGTTCTCGAACCGAGCAGGCATGAAGTTCATCGCCGGCGAGCCGATGAACCCGGCGACGAAGAGGTTGACGGGCTTCTCGTAGAGCACCGCCGGGGTGTCGACCTGCTGCAGCATCCCGGAACGCATCACCGCCACCCGGTCGCCCAGGGTCATCGCCTCGGTCTGGTCGTGGGTGACGTAGACGGTCGTCGTGTTGAGGTCCTTCTGCAGCCGCGCGACCTCGGTCCGCATCTGCACCCGCAGCTTCGCGTCCAGGTTGGAGAGCGGCTCGTCCATCAGGAACGCCTTCGGGTCGCGGACGATCGCGCGCCCCATCGCCACCCGTTGTCGCTGGCCGCCGGAGAGGTTGGCCGGCTTGCGGTCGAGGTGCTGCTCGAGGTCGAGGATCTTCGCCGCATCCTCCACCTTGGAGCGAATCTCCTCCTCGGGGACCTTGGCCAGCTTCAGCGGAAAGGCCATGTTCTCGCGCACGCTCATGTGGGGGTAGAGCGCGTAGTTCTGGAACACCATCGCGATGTCGCGGTCCTTGGGCGCGTACTGGTTGACGACGTCGCCGCCGATCCGCAGCTCGCCCTCGGTGATGTCCTCGAGCCCGGCGATCATTCGCAGCGCGGTCGACTTGCCGCACCCCGATGGGCCGACGAGGATCACGAACTCGCCGTCCTTGACCTCGAGGTCCATGTCCTTGACGGCTTCGTAGCCGTCGTCGAAGCGCTTCGAGATGCCGTCGAGAACGATGTCAGCCATGGCTGGGTAGCTCCTTTGCGGTCGAGGATTCGCCCGGCACTCCCGGACGCGAAGCGGAGGACGTGGCCGGTGTGCTCATCCCTTGACCGCCCCCGCGGTCAGGCCGGCGACGATCCGTCGCTGGAAGATGAGCACGAAGATGATGATCGGCACCGTGACCAGGGTCGCCGCGGCGGCGATGTTTCCCGTCGGGGCGGTGAACTGGGAGTCGCCGGTGAAGAAGGCGAGCGCCGCGGGCACCGTCCGCGAGGCGTCCGAGGAGGTGAGCGAGATCGCGAAGACGAAGTCGTTCCAGCAGAAGATGAAGACGAGGATCGCGGCGGTGAACATGCCCGGCGCGGCGAGCGGCACGATCACCTTGCGGAATGCCTGCAACGGGGTCGCGCCGTCGACCTGAGCGGCCTGCTCGAGGTCGAACGGGATCTCGCGGAAGAACGCGACCAGGGTGTAGATCGCCAGCGGCAGGGCGAAGGTCAGGTAGGGGATGATCAGGCCGAGGTAGGTGTCGTAGAGGCCGAGCGTGCGCCACATGTCGAACAGCGGCCCGACGGTGGAGATCGGGGGGAACATCGCGATCGCCAGCGCCCCGCCGAGAATCAGCAGCTTGCCCGGGAACTCCAGGCGCGCGATCGCATAGGCGGTGAACGACGCGAGCACGATCGCGATCGTGGTCGCGATCAGGGCGATCACGATCGAGTTGATCAGCGGTCGCAACAGCGGGCTGTCGAGGCCACCCTCGAACAGGCTCTTGTAGTTGTCGAACGTCCACTCGCTCGGCAGGAAGCCGCCCTCACCGATCGTCGCCGGCGCCTTCAGCGACAGCGAGGCGATCCACAGCACCGGGATCAGCGACGCGGCGATGATCACGAACATGCCGACGCTCCAGAACGTGTACTCGCGCGTGCCCCGCTTCATTACTTGGCCACCTTCTCCCGTCCGGGGATCGCGGTGCCGAAACCGCGCACGTAGATGAAGGCGATGATCAGGACGAGGAGGAAGATCAGCACCGAGACGGCGGAGCCGAGCCCGAGGTTGACCCGCGAGATCAGCTGGTTGTAGCCGATGATCGAGACCGATTCGGTGTCCTGGCCGCCGCCGGTCATGACGAAGATCGAGTCGAAGACCCGGAAGGCGTCCAGGGTGCGGAACAGCAGCGCGACCAGGATCGCCGGCTTCATCAGCGGCAGGGTGATGCGGAAGAACCGCTGGCGGGCGTTGGCGCCATCGACCTTGGCCGCCTCGTAGAGGCCCTCGTCGATCGTCGTCAGCCCTGCGAGCAGCAGCAGGGCGATGAACGGCGTCGTCTTCCAGACCTCGGCGGCGATGATCACCGAGATCGCGCTCCAGCGATCGCCGAACCAGGCCTTGTCGTCGGCGACGAACGGGAGCTCGTTGACGAAGCCCGACGTCGGGTCGAAGGCGAAGAACCAGGCGAAGGCCGCGACCACGGTGACGATCCCGTAGGGGATCAGGACCGAGGTGCGCACCAGGGCGCGGCCGAAGATCGCCCGGTACATGACCAGGGCGATGATCATCCCGAGCACGAGCTCGATCGCGACTGAGACCACGGTGATGAACAGGGTGTTGAACAGCCCCTGCCACCAGAGGTCCGAGCTGAGCACGGTTCCGTAGTTGTCGAGCCCGACGAAGCCCCCCTCGTCGGGGAAGCGCAAGTCCACCTCCTGGAGCGAGAGCACGAGCGCGTAGCCGATCGGATAGGCGGTGACCAGCAGCATCGCGATCACCGCCGGGGCGCAGAGCATCCAGGCGAGGCGGCGCTCGGACCGGGTCCTGTCGGAGACCGGCTTGTCCTCGCGCGCCGGGCCCGGCCCGTCGACGGTCTCGGTCGCCGTGCTCACAGGCACTTCCTCGCGCTCACAGGAGCCCCTCGCGATTGATCGCCTGCTCGAGCGCCTCCCGCAGCGCGTCATAGGTCGCGGCCGGATCATCGGGGTCGATCTCTGTGGTCGCGTGGACGGCACTCAGGATCGCCAGCGAGATGTCCTGGTAGGCGGGCGACTCCGAGGGCCGTGCGGCGGCGTCGGCGATCGACTTGCGGATGATCTGCGAGAAGCCCGGATAGACCTTCTCGATCTCCTTCGAGTCGAAGAGGTCCTCGCGCACCGGCGGCAGGCCGCCGGCGCTCGCGGTCGCGATCTGGTTCTCGGCTCCGACCAGGCACTCGACCGCCTTCCAGGCGAGGTCCTGGTTCTCGGAGAAGGCGGAGACCCCGAGGTTGATGCCGCCGAGCGGTGGCGCCGAGGGGATCCCGGGCTCGATCGCCGGGTACTTCGCCGCCTTCATCACCTTGAAGATGTCCGGCGCCTCGGCCTCGGCGCTCGGATAGACGAACGGGTAGTTGATCATGAAGGCCGAGCTCCCGGTCTGGAAGGCGAGCCGATTCGGGTCCTCCTCCGCGGTGGTGATCGCGGGATCGGCGGCGTCGGAGGTCGAGAGCCGGCCCATTACCTCGAGCGCGCGCTCGGTCTCCTCGCGCGGCAGCGCGAGCTCCTCCGGGCCGGCGAGGATCTGGCCGCCGGCGGACTCGACCATCTGGTTGAACCAGACGACGAGCCCCTCGTACTTGTTGCCCTGGACCTGGATCAGGTTCTCGTCCGGGTTCAGCTTCAGCGCCTCGTCGATCATCTGATCCCAGGTCTTGGGCGGCTTCTTGACCAGGTCGGAGCGATACCAGAGCAGCTCGGTGTTCGACCAGAGCGGTGCCGCGTAGAGCTCGCCCTCGAACTTCGCCGTCTCGAGCACGCTCGGGAAGACGTCCTCTGAGACGACCTTCGCGGTGCTCGCCGGCACCGGGACGATCCAGCCGGCGTTGGCGAATTCGCCGGTCCAGATCACGTCCATGCCGATCAGGTCGATCGTGTCGTCCTCGGCGCCGAGCCGGCGGACGAGCTGCTCGCGCTGCCCGTCGGCGTCGTTGGGCAGGTACTCGAACTCGATCTCGTACTCGCCGCCCGACTCCTTCGTGCACTTCTCGGCCGCCGTCTGCGGGGAGGCGCTGGGCTCGTTGAAGATGAACCAGGTGAGCGCGTTTGGGCCGCCCGAATCGCCACCGCCGCAAGCGCCGACGACGACTGCGATCGTGACGACGACCAGGGCGGTGAGCGTCCTGCTGGCGCGGCTGGCGGCCAAGCACTCTCCTCTCTCGGTCGACCGATGTGGCCCGACGGTCCGGGTATTCCCCGACCCCCGTGGCTTCAAACCTCGTTGCGGCGCATGACGACGCCGGCGTTGGGCTCGATCCGGCTCGGCGCCGGCCCTGGGACGGTCGCCAGGACGAGGTCGCCCACCGGAAGCGGCGCCGCCTCGGCGCCGAGGTTGATCGCGATCAGGTGCTCGTCGCGGGAGTAGGCGAGCACTCCCGAGCCGGCGTCGACGAGCTCGAGATCGCCGCGAAGCTCGCGGCGCAGCGCGATCAGCCGCCGGTGGAGCTCGAGGATCGAGTCGCTGTCACCGCGCTGGGCGGCGACGCTGCGAAGCTCCGGATCGGTCAGTCCCAGCCAGGGGTCGCCGGGGCTGAAGCCTCCGTCCGGCGCGGGCTCCCATTGCATCGGGTGACGATGGGCGTCGCGCCCGGCTCGGTCCACCGGCGGGTCGCCACCGGGGCCGTCGCCCATCCCGATCTCGTCGCCCTGATAGACGAAGGCAGCTCCGGGCAGGGTGAGCAGGAGCAGCGCTGCGGCGCGCGCGGCGTCCGCGCCGAGGCGGGTCGAGAGCCGCGGGAAGTCGTGGTTGGAGAGCGCCCAGGCGATCCTCCCGAGTCCGGCCGCGCGCTCGATCACCTCGCCGAGTCGGGCCGCGTCCCAGGGCGCGTGCAGGAACTCGAACGCAAAGGCGAGGTCGAGGTGCTCGAGGTATGGACCGAGCGCCTCGGAGGGGACGTAGACCTCGCCGACGAGCAGCGCGTCGCCGGCGCCTCTTCGCAGCGCCTCGAGCGCCTCGGTGATCCCCGGAGCGGTGCGCGAGTGCACGCCCTCGAGCGCCGCGAGCTCGGGGTGCAGCGGCAGCGGGAAGACAGCGGTCGCCGGCGGGTCGTCCCGAAGCCCCGGGTCTTTCGCCAGCTGCTGCACCGCATCGACCCGAAACCCGTCGACGCCGCGCGCACGCCAGAAGCCCGTCACCCCGGCGATCGCCTCCCGCACCTCCTCATTGCGCCAGTCCAGGTCGGGCTGTTCGGGATAGAAGGAGTGCAGGTACCAGCGCCCGCTGCGCTCGTCGCGACTCCAGGCGGGACCGCCGAAGGCCGCTCGCCAGTTGTTCGGCGGGCCGCCGTCAGCCCATACGTACCAGTCGGGGTGCTGGCGAAACCACGGGTGCTCGATCGAGGTGTGGGAGACGACCAGATCGAGCAGCAGCCGCATCCCGCGCGTTCGGCACTCGCCGACCAGGGCGTCGAAGTCGGCCAGCGAGCCGTAGACGGGGTCGATCGCCGTGTGGTCGGCGACGTCGTAGCCGGAGTCGGCGAGCGGCGAGGGGTAGATCGGCGAGAGCCAGAGCGCGTCCACCCCGAGCCACTCCAGGTACCCAAGACGCGAGATCAAGCCGCGCAGGTCGCCGACCCCGTCGCCGTCGGAGTCCTGGAACGAGCGCGGATAGACCTGGTAGACGACCGCCTCGTGCCACCAGGGACCCCGCATCTTCGGCTCGGCGCTCAGTTGAGCGCGCCCCAACGCTCGCAGGCCGCGGCGGCGGCGTCCAGCGCCGGCGCGAGCGCCTCGCCGGCTCGGGACGGGTCCCACCCACGCGCGCTGATCCCGGCGACCAGCGTGCCCATGAACGCGTCGCCGGCACCGAGCGTGTTGACGATCTCGACCTCGGGTGCCGGCAGCTCGGCCTCGCAGGCGCCGCGGATCAGTGCCCCGTCCCCGGCCAGGGTGACCACCGCGAGCGTGGCGCCCATGGCGACGAGCGCGTCCGCCGCCGCGCGCGGGTCCTCGATGCCCGCAATCGCCGTCGCTTCCTCGCGATTGGCGCGGACCAGGAACGACGACTCGATCAGCTCGCGCGAGGCCCGCGCCGCGGCGGCGCCCTCGCCTCCCCAGCGGTTGGGCCGGATGTTTGGGTCGAAGCAGACCCGCGCCCCGTGTGCGAGCGCGAGCTCGCGAGCGCGCAGGGTGACCTTGCGCTCGCCCGGGGTCGCAAGCGTGGTCGAGCCGTGGACGAGCGCGCTCGCGGCGCCAATCGCCTCCTCAACCCGCGGCGCCATCGACTCGACCGCGGCCCTGATCGCGTCGCCGTAGATCTGAAAGCTCGGCTCGCGTGACTCGTCGAAGCTGGCGAAGGCGATCGGCGTCTGCTCGCCCTGGATCAGCTCGAAGAAGCGCAGCTCGACCCCCTCGCGCTCGAGCTTCGCCGCCAGCCAGTGCCCCCACTCGTCGTCGCCTGCTGCTCCGGCGAGCCCGGCCTCGGCGCCGGCGCGCCGGGCCGCGACGGCGACATTGGCGAGCGCGCCGCCGCAGTGAGGCGAGAACGAGTCGGCCTCGGTGAGCCGGCGAACCGGGCGCTCGCAGATCAGATCGACGAGTCCTTCGCCGAGGCAGAGGATCACATGCGCGAGGGTAATAGCGAGCCTCGCCGCTCGGGCGCTGCGGCGCTCGCCCGGCTGTTCGACGACCTGCTCAAGCTGCTGCGCCCGCCGCGCTGACTGCGCGGCAGGTGCGCCGCGATCGCTCCTGACGTAACGCCTCGACAAACGTTGTGGCTGCAGATGGCAAACGGGTTCGAAACCGTCGTCGAAGCCGATAATGACCGTGATGGACGAGACGGCACGGCTTCGGCACGGCAACGCGTTGAGGCGGCTCTGGCCGGGCCGCGAGGAGCTGATCACGGCGCGCGCCTCGGACGGGGATCGGGAGGCGTTCGCGGCGATCTTCGGTCGTTATCACCAGGACCTGTACCGGTACTGCCGCTCGATCCTCCGGGACCCCGACGATGCCGAGGATGCGCTGCAGAGCGCGATGCTCAGCGCTCTGCGGTCGTTGCCCGGCGAGCGCCGCGAGATCTCGTTGCGCCCGTGGCTGTTCAAGGTCGCGCACAACCATGCGATCTCGATCCTGCGCGCCCGCGGGCGCGAGGTGAGTGTGGACCCCGCTCTGGCCGGCTTGCAGGCCGACGGCCGCGAGGGAGAAATCGAGTCGCGAGCCCGGCTCAGGGCGCTGCTCGAGGACCTCGAGCTGCTCACCGAGCGTCAGCGCGCGGCGCTGACCCTGCGCGAGCTGAGCGGCCTCTCGTTCGAGGAGGTCGGCGAGGCGCTGACGATCGCGCCTCAGGCCGCGCGGCAGGCGGTCTACGAGGCCCGCCTCGCCCTGCGCGCGCTCGAGGAGGGCAGGGAGATGCAGTGTGACGCCGTCTGTGAGCTGATCTCGGAGGGCGACCGACGGGCGCTGCGCGGGCGTCGCGTCCGTGCGCATCTGCGGGCGTGTGCCTCGTGCGGCGCCTTCAGCGACGCGATCGCCCGCAGGCGGGCCGATCTCGCGGCGCTCGCACCCCCGATGGGAACAGTCACGGCCGCCGCGCTGCTGCACTCGGTCCTCGGCAGTGCCGGGACGGCCGCTGGTGTGGGCAGCTCGGGCGCGGCCGCCGGGGTTCTCGGCGCGGGCGCAAAGGGGGTCAGCACCGCCGTGGTTGCGAAGGCCGCCGGCTCGCTCGTTGCCGCGACGGCGATCGGCATCGGCGCCGCCGACCGCGCGGGCCTGATCGAGACACCGCTGCCCGGCCTCGGCGATCGAAGCGGTGCGACCGTCGCGCCGCAGGCGGCCGGAGAGGATTCCGACGCCGGAGGAGCGGAGACGGTTTCGAGACAGCCGACGAGCGGTGCCGGGCAGACACGATCACAGGCGATCCGTGACAACGTCGATCGCGACGGGCGCGGTGGCCCAGGTGGGGCCGACGCGAGCTCGCCCGGTGGACCTCCAGCCGATGCGATCGCCGGGGGAAGGACGGACCACGGCCCGCCCGCCCACTCGAGCGCCGGCGGCAACCCTCCGACGCACTCGAGCGCCGGCGGCAACCCGCCGGTCAACTCGAGCGCCGGCGGCAACCCGCCGGCCAACTCGAGCGCCGGCGGCAACCCCCCGGCCAACTCGAGCGCCGGCGACAACCCCCCGGCCAACTCGAGCGCCGGCGACAACCCGCCGGCCAACTCGAGCGCGGGCTCTCAAACCGGCGGGCCATCGACGTCGGGCGCCGCCGCCGAGAGCGCGGCCGGCGGCGTCCCCGCCTCGAATCAAGGCGTCGGCGGCCCGCCCAAGCCTGAACGGCCGGCACAGGGGTCGGACAGCCGTCCATTCGTCGACAGGTAGCGCCTGACGCAGGGTCGCGCCGACCGTTGTAGAGACGCACAGTCCGAATCAGGAGGACCGAATGAAGCGTGTGACGACGATCGGGATCGTTGCGGTATTGGCGGGGTCGCTGGGTGTTGCGGGCACCGGGATCGCGAAGCCTGGCCTGCCGAAGCCCAACCAGATCGCAGCGAAGCTCTGCCAGGCCGAGAAGCACGCCGACAAGGCGGCCTTCAAGGCGACCTACGGCAAGCACGCGATGCGCGAGTGCAAGCGCGCCAACCGTGCTCAGGTCGGCGACACGATCCGCAATGCCTCGCAGCAGTGCAAGGCGGACCGCGAGGCGGACCCGGCGGCGTTCGCAGAGGCGTGGGGCAGCGACCCGAACGCGCACGGCAAGTGCGTCAGCGCCACGGTGCGCGAGCAGGCGGTCGACGAGGTGGTCGAGGAGTTTCAGAACGCCGCCCAGGCGTGCCGGGCCGAGCGCAACGCCGATCCGGAGGGGTTCGCCGAGAACTACGGCTCGAACCACAACCAGCGCAACGCGTTCGGAAAGTGCGTCTCAGAGACGGTGCGCGAGGCTGAGGAGGAGCCTCTGTCCCTCTGACTCGCCGAGCGTCGGATCGGGGCCCCAGGGCCGACGCTGCCCGGCGTTCAGCCGCTCGGGATCCTGAACAGCGAAGCGGTGCCGGCGGCGAACATCATGTCGCCCTCGATCCTCAGCTTTCCGGTCATGAACAGCATCGGCCCGGCGGCGTGTCCGGTGACCAGGCGGAGGAAATCCGGGCCGCCGATCGTGAACGTGACCCGGGCCGAGTCGGCGGCGAAGCCCTCGCGGACCGTGCAGGCGCCGGCGGCGATCTCGGTCTCGTACTCGGCATGGCCGCCGTCGGCATGGCCCCCGATTCGCCACCAGATCACCGCCTCGGTGGCACCGGCGACATCGCCGCGGAAGTGGTGCTCCATGCGGCTGAAGACCTCGGCGAGGATCTGCTCGCGCAGCGGGCCACTCATCAGCTCGTCGAGCTGCTTGTCGGTCAGCGAGGCCAGGTCGCGCGCGAACTCCTCCGCGTTCACCTGACCGGTGTCGATCGCCTGCGTCGCGTCGTCCGCCTGCTCGCTCATCGCCGTCTCCTCTCCGATCGCCGCCCGCTCATCCGGTGGCACGCGCTACTTCACCTGCACGCCCGAGATCGCTCGCGAGATCACCAGCCGCTGGATCTCTGACGTGCCCTCGAAGATGTCGTAGATCTTCGCGTCGCGGTGCATTCGCTCGACCGGGAACTCGCGCGTGTAGCCGTTCCCGCCGAGGATCTGGATCGCACGCTCCGTGGCCCAGGTCGCCACCTCGCCGGCCTTCAGCTTTGACATCGAGCCCTCTGCGTGCGTGAACGGGACCTGGTTGCGACCCATCCACGCCGCCCGCCAGACGAGCAGCCGCGCGGCGTCGATCTCGGTCCCGATGTCGGCGAGCGTGAACGCGATCGCCTGGTTCTCGATGATCGCGCGGCCGAACTGCCGTCGCTCCTTTGCGTACTCGAGCGCGTACTCGTAGGCGGCGCGCGCAATCCCGAGCGCCTGCGCGCCGACCGTCGGGCGACTGGCCTCGAAGGTCTGCATCGCGGCCTGCGACTGGCTGCGCTTGCCCTCGCGGGCCCGGGCGAGCCGCTCGTCGAGGCGCTCCTTGCCTCCGAGCAGGCACGAGCCGGGGACCCGGCAGTCGTCAAGGTGGACGTCGGCGGTGTGCGAGGCGCGCAGGCCGTGCTTGCGCACCTTCGCTCCCTGCTCGCATCCCTTCGTCCCCGGTGGGATCACGAACGCGGCGTGCCCGCGCGAGCCGAGCTCGCGGTCGACCGAGGCGATCACCACGTGCACGTCGGCGATCCCTCCGTTCGTCGCCCACGCCTTCTGCCCGTTGATCACCCACCCGTCGGCCGCCTCATCGTGGCGGGCGCCGGTGCGGATCGCGGCGACGTCCGAGCCGGCGTCGGGCTCGGAGGAGCAGAAGGCCGCAACCTTCGGCTCGTCGGCGGTCCCGAAGCAGCGCGGGATCCACTCGGCGGTCTGCTCGGGGGTGCCCTGGCCGAAGATCGCCGCGACCGCCAGCGAGGTCCCCATGATCGACATCCCGATCCCGCCGTCGCCCCAGAACAACTCCTCGTTGACCAGCGGCAGCGTCAGCCCGGACTGGTCGAACCAGAACTGGGCCAGCCCCTCGTAGCCGTAGAGGCCGATCTTCGCCGCCTCCTGGATCACCGGCCACGGAGTCTCCTCGCGTTCGTCCCACTCCGCCGCCGCGGGTCGGACGACGTCGGCGGCGAAGCCGTGAACCCAGTCGCGGATGTCCTTCTGGTCCTGGGTCAGCTCGAGGCTGAAGGCGGGGCCGGGGTCCTGGGCGGGCCCGCCGGCGGCTTCCTCGACCAGGTCCTCGGTGGTGCTCGCGTTCAAGTCTCGCTTGCTCCCGATACGACATCGAGTGATGTAACATCGCGCAGAGTAGGGGTTATCCGAGTCGATGTCAACGCACGAAGAGATCGAGCTGCACGGCCATCGGGTCTGCTTTCGCCATCGCGGCGAGGGCCCGTTGGTGGTCCTGATCCACGGGATCACCGGCCGCTCGGACCAGTGGGACCCCGCGATCGAGCATCTGGTCGCCGAGCACACCGTGCTCGCGCCCGACCTGCTCGGCCACGGCGAGTCGGCGAAACCGCGCGGCGACTACTCGCTCGGCGCCTACGCGAGCGCGATCCGCGACACGATGATCGCGCTCGGTCACGAGCGGGCGACGATCGTCGGTCACTCGCTCGGCGGCGGGATCGCGATGCAGTTCGCGTATCAGTTCCCGGAGCGCTGCGAGCGCCTCGTGCTCGTCTCCAGCGGCGGGCTCGGGCGCGAGGTCCATCCGCTGCTCCGCGCCGCGACCCTGCCCGGCTCGGAGCTGGTCCTGCCGCTGCTCGTGCACTCGCGACTGCTCGCCGTGGGCGAAGCCGTCGCCGGCGCGCTCGGACTCCTGCGGCTGAAGCTCGGGACCGACCTCGACGAGTTCGCCCGTGGGTATGCCTCGCTCAACGATGCCGAGGCGCGCTCGGCGTTCATCCACACGATGCGTGCGGTGCTCGATCCCGGCGGGCAGCGGGTGAGCGCGCTCGACCGCCTCTATCTGGCAGCGTCGATGCCCTCGCTGATCGTCTGGGGCGCGGCCGACCCGATCATCCCCGTCGAGCATGCCCGCGCCGCTCACGAGGCGATGCCGGGCAGCCGCCTGGAGCTGTTCGAGAACGCCGGCCACTTCCCCCAGCTCGAGCGGCCACTCGAGTTCGCCCGCTTGCTGACCGAGTTCATCGCCGCGACCGAGCCCGCCGAGCTCGACACTGAGACGATGCACGAGCGGCTCCTCGTCGGAACGACCTAAGACGTCAGCGGGACCGTCGCTTGCGGATCCGCTCGGCCTCGCGGCCGACCTGCTTCTCGACCGACTCGGTCATCACGAGCTGGAACATCGCCAGCAGCGCGTCGGAGGCGAGCGGTCGCAGGCGCTCGAGCGCCTCGCGCACCTCGGGCAGGTCATGCTCGGGACGGCCCTCGTCCTCGAACGGCTTCCAGACCCGCTGCACGAACAGCTCCACGAACGCCTTCGCCACCGCCCCGGCGTGCTTGCGGATCTCCCCGGCCACCTCGAGCGCCGCCTCGGCGGGGATCCCGAGCGCCGCAAGCTCGGCGCTCGCCCGGCCCAGAGTCGGGCTCAGCTCCTCGTAGTTGCCGTCGGGGAGGGGCCGCAGGATGCCGAGTCGCTCGGCCTTGCGCAGCAGCCGCGGCGCCGCCGCCTCGCCGGCTTGCCAGCGCTCCGCCAGCTCGGCGGCGCTGACGATCTGGGGCTGCTCGTCCTCGAACGGCGCCTTGACCGCGCGGGTGAACCTGAGCACCTCTTCGGTGGAGCCGCCGGCGCTCTCGAGCAGGCGCGAGATCGCCTCGAGCTTGAACCCGTCGGCCTGCAGCTCGCGGATCAACTCGATCCGCCGCTCGTGCTCGGGACCGTAATAGCCGGTCCGGCCGCGGACCTGGGGCGGAGGCAGAAGGGCGCGCGACTGATGGGCGCGGATGTTGCGCACGGTCATCCCCGTCCGTCGGGCGAGCTCGTCGATCGTCAGCTCGTCGGCCGCCATCTTCGGGGTGGATTCTAGGCGCGGTGTGACATCGGCAGATGTCACATGGGCGCGTCCGCGCCGAGCTGGTCGCGAGTCAGCCGGTCGAGCACGTGGAGAAGCTCCGGCTCGCCCTCGTCGTCGATCACGCAGATGCTGCCGGGCCAGTAGGCGCTCTCGGCCGCTGTCGCGCCGAGCAAGCCGGGGGAGTGGACCCAGCTCCCGGTGTTGAGCAGACGCAGCTCGTCATGGACTCGCGCTCCGCCGCGCCGGTGGGTGTGCCCGAAGACCAGATGGCGCGCGCCGATCGCCAGCCGCTCGGCGACCTCGGCCATCGCCTCGAAGCCCGCCTCGGCGATCGCCGTGGCCGAGAGGTCGGAGCGCACCGGGCCGAGGCCGAGTCGGTTGGCGACGCCGACCGCTCCCGGGACCGCGACCGAGCCGAGCAGCCAGCCGCGCAGCCGTGCCGAGGGCGTTCCCCCGCCGCCGAGCATCTGCCAGATCCGGGTCGAGGGGCTGGCGTCGCGGCGGCGACCGCCCGCGGTCGCCTGCGCCAGCTCGTAAAGGAACGCGTAGACCGGGGTCTGGACTCGCTCGTACTCCTCGACGTCATGGGTGCTGCGCTCGTCGGGAGGCCCGAGCGGGTCCTGACCGCCGCTCGGCAGGCCGAGCACCCGCTCGACGATCGCGAGCCCGAGGCGCTCGATCGTGGGCACGGTCAGGAACCGGTCCAGGTAGTGGCCGTGGGTCGCGTAGACGTCCTCGCGCAGCCACAGCCCCGGATACGCGAAGCGGGGCTGCGCGGGCGCCGCCAGGCTCGCGACCGCCTCGAACGCGGTCCCCTCTGGGGCCCCGGCCTGCTCGAGCCCGAGCGCCGGCGAGCCGTCCAAGCCCCGGCGCTCGAGCCAGGGCTCGATCAGGTGGTGGTCGTGGTTGCCGGGCACGATCACCAGCTCGCGCCCGGCGAACGCGTCGCCGATCCCGGCCAGGGCGGGGGCGCAGGCGTCGAGCACCTCGGCCAGCGGGCGGTCGCGGAGCTCGAGCACGTCGCCGAGCAGGACCAGCCGCTGGACATCCTCGAGCTCCGCCAGCAGCAGCTCCCGGAAGCTCGCGCGGCGCAGCAGGTCACCGCCGCTGCCGAGCCCGAGGTGGAGGTCGGAGATCACGGCCGTGCGCACGCGGGCATGGTTCCGACCGTCGCGGACGCGACCATTGCCGGGCGGATGCCGCCGACGCCCGATCAGCCGCCCCGGTCACGCTCGCCGCTCGCGAGCCTGCTCGGTGCCGGCGCTCGGGGGGCCGAGCGGATGGCCGCGGCGACCGGAATCGACGAGGCGGTCGAGCGCACGACCGAGGAGGCGATCGTGCGGGCGCTCGAGAGCCCGGCGGTCGAGCGCGCGATCGTCCGCGTGCTCGAGAGCGAGGCGGCGCAGGAGGCGCTCGAGCGAACCCTCTCCAGCCCCGCGGTCGAGCGGGCGGCGGTCAAGGTGCTCGACTCCGAGCTGGTCGACGACGTCTGGGATCACCTGCTCGCCTCCGACGAGGCCCAGCGGCTGGTCGAGCGGATCGCCGAGGCGCCCGAGGTCCGGGCCGCGATCGCCGCCCAGGGCGTGGGGCTGATCGGCGACCTCGGACGCCAGGTGCGGCGGATCACCGAGCGGCTCGACGCGGGTCTGGAGCGGCTCATCCGCAGGCTGCTGCGCAAGCCGCAGCGCGCTGAGCCGGCCGAGCACGTCGGGCTCGCTAACGCGGGCCCTTGCCTTCGGGCTCGACCTGCTGATCCTGAACAGTGTCTTCCTGCTCAGCATCGCCGTGCTGTCGGCGATCTTCGGCACCGCCGACAGCGGCTTATCCTGGGAGTTCGCCGCGCTCGGGGCGGTCGGATGGATCGTCGCCGCGTCCGCCTACCTGCTCACCTTCTGGTCGCTTGCCGGTGAGACCCCGGGGATGCGCTTTCTCTCGATCCGAGGTCGAGGACTACGACGGCTCGCGGAGGCTCGGATTTCGCCGCGCATGGCGGCGCCTCGGCGGCGTCGTCCTGGCGGCGATCCCGCTCGGTCTCGGATTCCTCGGCATACTCACGCGCGATGACCGCCGCGGCTGGGCCGGATCGCCGCGCGGGCACGGACGTGATCGCCGTCAATCCCGAGATCGCGCCCTGGGCGACAGGCGAAGGGCACGGAGGCCGAATAGACTCCTCGCCGATGGCCGGCGGCGCAGACGGCACCGCGACCGGGAGCGTGATCGAGGTCGAGAACCCGGCGATCGGGGAGACGATCGCCACGGTACCCGAGCTCACCGCCGACGAGGTCCGGGCGCTGGTCGCGGCCGCCCGGGCCGCCCAGCCGGCCTGGGCCGAGGCCGGCTTCGAAGCGCGCGCCGAGCTGCTGCTCGCCGCGCGCCGCTGGCTGGTCGCCAACGCGGCGCGGGTGGTGGAGACGATCTGCGCCGAGACCGGCCGCCCGGCCGACGAGACCCAGTTCACCGAGCTCGCCTACGGGATGATCGCGCTCGAGTTCTGGGCCCGCCAGGCACCCGCCTACCTTGCCGACGAGCAGATCGAGACGGCCTCGCCGCTGGCCCGGGGCCGCAAGCTCGTTGTCCGCTACGCGCCGCTCGGCGTGATCGGCGTGATCGGGCCCTGGAACTTCCCGCTCAACAACTCGTTCGGCGACTGCATCCCGGCTCTCGCGGCTGGCAACTCAGTCGTCCTGAAGCCTTCCGAGGTGACTCCGTTGACCTCGATCCTGCTCGCCGAGATGCTCGCCGAGTGCGGGCTGCCCGAGGGGGTCTTCCAGGTCGCCACGGGCCGGGGGGAGACCGGCGCCGCGCTGGTCGACGAGGTCGACTTCGTCATGTTCACCGGCTCGGTCGAGACCGGCAAGAGGGTGATGGCGAGGGCGGCCGAGACGCTGACCCCGGTCAGCCTCGAGCTCGGCGGCAAGGACCCGATGATCGTCCTCGCCGACGCCGATCTCGAGCGGGCGGCGAACGCCGCGGCCTCCTACGGGCTCAACAACTCGGGCCAGGTCTGCATCTCGGTCGAGCGGATCTACGTCGAGGGGCCGGTCCACGACGAGTTCCTCGAGCGACTCACCGGCAAGGTCGCGGCGCTGCGCCAGGGCCCGCCCGGCGAGCCCGGCACGGTCGACGTCGGTGCGATCATCTTCCCGCCCCAGCTCGAGCTGATCGAGGCGCACGTCAAGGACGCGGTCGAGAAGGGCGCGCGGGTGATGGTCGGGGGCGAGCGCGGCCCCGGGCCCGGCCGCTTCTACGAGCCGACCGTGCTCGCGGATGTCGACCACTCGATGCGCTGCATGACCGAGGAGACGTTCGGGCCGACCCTGCCGGTGATGAGGGTGCGTGACGCCGAGCAGGCGGTCGAGCTCGCCAACGACGGGCCCTACGGCCTCCAGGCCTCGGTCTGGACCCGCGACCACGAACGCGGCGAGCGGATCGCGCGCACGATCGAGGCGGGGACGGCGATCGTCAACGACGCGCAGACGAATTACGCCGCGCTCGAGCTGCCGATGGGCGGCTGGAAGGCGTCGGGGCTCGGCTCGCGCCACGGACCCGATGGGATCCGCAAGTACACCAAGCGCCAGTCGCTGATGATCGTTCCCGGCTACGCCCCCTCGCGCGACCCGCATCACTTCCCCTACACCGCCCAGGCCAGCCAGGCGATCGGCGACGCCTTCGCCCTGCTCGCGACGAGCGAGCTGTTCGACGACCGCCAGCGGCTCACCCTGGCGGCACTCTGCAACACCTTCATTCCCGAGCCTCGAGCCGCCCGACGGCGAGCCTGACCCACACGGGTTCTGGGCCCGCTCGGCCGCGGACGCGGCGATCGCGGAGGCGGTCGAGGTGGCGCTGCTCCAGGCCGAGCTCGGCGACGAGCAGGTCGCGGCCTGCGCGAGCTGCTCGACGGGCTGGCGGCGAACGGGATCTCGGCGGCGACGCCGCAGGATGTGCGCGAGCAGATCGTCCACGGCGTCTGCGACCAGAGCCCGGAGGCGCTGGCCGGGATCAGCACCCTGCGCGGCCTCGCCGGGACGCTGTTCTACGCGCTCCCCGACCTCGGCACCGGTCGCAACCCGACCTGGGATGCGATCGGCTATCCGGGGCCGATCTCCGCGCCGCCCGACCGCGAGCGCCCGCTGCGGATCCGGCGCCCGGCCGGGTCCGAGGAGACGCTCGAGACCGATGTCTGCGTGATCGGGTCCGGGGCTGGGGGCGGGGTCGTCGCCGGCGCGCTCGCGGCGGCCGGCAAGTCGGTGGTCGTGCTCGAGATGGGCGGCTATTACGACGACCGCGACTTCGACCAGCTCGAGCTCTCCGCTTATCAGCGCCTCTACCTGAACGGAGGGCCGTTCCCGACCGCGGACGGTCAGATCTCGATCGTCGCCGGGAAGGCGGTCGGGGGCGGCACCGTGGTCAACTGGACCAACTGCCTTCGCACCCACGACTGGGTGCGGGAGGAGTGGGCACAGGCGCATGGGCTCGAGGGCCTCGACGGCCCGGAGTTCGACGCGCACCTCGACGCGGTCGTCGAGCGACTCGAGGTGAACGCGGACTGCAGCGACCTCAACGGCCCGCATCGGCGTCTGCAGGAGGCATGCGGCCGGCTCGGATACGACTTCCAGCCGATCGTGCGGAACGCCGATCGCGATCGCTACGACCCGGCCAGCGCCGCCTACATCGGCTTCGGCGACCAATCGGGCTCGAAGCTCTCGACCGCGAAGACCTACCTGCTCGACGCCCAGGCCGATGGCGCGGAGGTGCTCGCCGGCTGCCGGGCGGAGCGGATCATCGTCTCCGACGGACGAGCGGCAGGGGTCGAGGCGGAGTTCGCCGATCCGGAGGCGACAGCCGGGGACGGCGTCTCAGCCCGGGTGACGGTCCGGGCGCCGGTCGTCGTCGTCGCCTGCGGGTCGATCGAGTCGCCCGCGCTGCTGCTGCGCTCGGGAATCGGCGGTCCGGCGACCGGCGACTTCCTCCGCCTGCACCCGACCGTGGCAGTGACGGGCTACTACGACGAGCCTCAGGACTGGAGCTGGGGGCCGCCGCAGGCGGCGATCTCGCACCAGTTCGCCAACGTCGGCGACGGGACCGGGTTCCTGTTCGAGTCCGCGCAGTCGACCACCGGACTGTTCGCCGGCGCCCTGCCGTGGCGTTCGGGCGCCGACCACAAGCGCCGGATGGCCGATTGGGCTTGCGCGGCGCCGCTGATCAGCCTCACCCGGGAGCAGGGGCACGGGCGGGTGACGATCGACGAGGCCGGCAACGCGATCAGCCACTACCCGATCACCGACGAGGTCGACATCCGCAACATCCGCGCGGGTGCCGAGCAGCTGATCCGGATCCACGAGGCGGCGGGGGCGGGCGAGATCGTCGGCAGCGCACGCAAGTGCGGTGACTGGCGCCGGGGCGAGAACCTGGAGGCGTTCGTCGCCGACGTCACCTCGCAGCCGATCGCGCCGCGCGAGTTCGCGCTCTTCTCCGCGCACCAGATGGGCTCCTGCCGGATGGGAACCGATCCCGCGAGCTCGGTCGCCGACCCGCGCGGCGAGCTGCACGACACGCCCGGGGTCTGGATCGGCGACGCGAGCGCCTTCCCGAGCCCGTCGGGCACCAACCCGATGCTGACGATCATGGCGCTGGCGCGGCGGACCGCGCAGACGATCGTCGCTGCCGGATAGCCGTGGCGGGCGGGATCGCCCCGGTCGGCGAGGTCGAGCTCGCCTACGAGGAGCTCGGCGATCCCGACGGCGAGCCGCTGCTGCTGGTGATGGGCCTCGGGATGCAGATGATCGCCTGGGACGAGCGCTTCTGTGCGCTGCTCGGCGAGCGCGGCTACCGGGTGATCCGGTTCGACAACCGCGACGTCGGCAGCTCGAGCTGGACGGTCGGGCCGCTGCCACGCCGGCTCGCGGTCTTCGGCGGCGTCCGACGCCGGCTCGCCTACACGCTCACCGAGATGGCCGACGACGCCGCCGGGCTGCTCGACTTCCTCGAGATCGGGTCCGCGCACGTGGTCGGCGCCTCGATGGGAGGGATGATCGCCCAGGTGCTCGGCTATCGCCGCCCGGACCGGGTGCGTTCGCTGGGGCTGATCATGACCGGGTCGGGAAAGCGCCGCCTGGCACTGCCGAGGATCCGCGTCCTCGGCGCCTTCCTCGCTGCCGCGCCAACCGAGCGCGAGGCCTACGCGGATCACGTGCTCGGCCTCTTTCGCCTGATCGGCTCGCCCGCCTACCCGATGCCCGAGGCCGAGATTCGCGAGCTGATGCTCGCCTCCTACGATCGCGCCCACAACCCGGCCGGGACGCTGCGCCAGCTGCACGCGATCAACGCGTCCGGGGATCGCAGCCGGGCGCTACGGTCGATCCGGGCCCCGACGGTGGTCATCCACGGGACCGCCGATCCGCTCGTGCGGCCGATCTCCGGCCGCGCCCTGGCGCGCGAGATCCCCGACGCGGAGCTGGTGATGATCGAGGGCATGGCCCACGATCTGCCACCCCAGCTCTGGCCTCGGATCACCGAGGCGTTGGCCGCGAACGCCGCCCGCGCGGCCGACCGCGCCGCCCCGAGCGCCGAGGGGGCGATTCCGTCGGCATAGGAGACGGAATCGTCAACTCGGCGGCGCTCGCGCCGGTTAGGGCCCCGGAGGCGGCAGGGGCTCGATCGGGACCTTGCAGGAGGTCCCGGCGCAGGTGGTGAGGCGGGCCAACGCCTCCTGCAGAGCCGCCTTGATCGCGGCGTAACGGGGGTCGTCGTGGACGCTTTCGAGCTCCCACGGGTCCAGCTTTAGGTCATAGAGGCCGTCCTGCCCGTCCTCCTGGAGGTCATAGCGGTAGCGCTTCGTGCGGATCGCCGTGTAGGAGGGGACGCCGCGCGGGTTCTCGAAGGTCTCGATCAGCGCCACGCGGCCGTCGAGGCGGTCCGGGTCGCGAGCCGCGCGCAGCAGCGAGACGCCGTCGAGCGGCAGCGTCGCCTCGCGCCGCGCGTCGGCGAGGTCGAGGATCGTCGGCGCGAGGTCGGCGTTGCTGGCGACCCCGCGCACCCGGCGGCCTTCCGGGAAGCCGGGGCCGGCGATCATCAAGGGCACTCGCGAGGAGCCCTCGTAGGGCACGTACTTGACGCCCGCGGCGCGGCCGTCCTGGGTCACCGGGTCGCGCAGCCGGTGCTCGCCGAGGATCCAGCCGTTGTCGGAGGTGTAGACGATCACCGTGTTCTCGTACTCGCCGGTTTGCCGAAGCTCCTCGACCAGACCGGCGACCATCTCGTCGACCGCCAGCAGGGATCCCATCCGGCCCCGGTAGTGGTCCTGGAGCGCGTCGATCTCGTCCGCGGTGAACGGATCGGGGAAGAAGTCCGAGAGCGTCGTCGGTTTGTCGGAGAGGTCCGCCTCGTCGAAGTTCGGGTAGCGGGGGAGGGAAGCATCGGCATAGACGTCGGCATGGCGCGGGGCCGGCAGTGCGGGCGTTCCCTCGACGCGCGCGCGGGTCTCGACCGCCACCGTGTGCGGCGCGTTCGGAGCCAGGCTGAGGAAGAACGGCTTGTCCTTACCGGCGGCGGTATGGATCGCCCGCTCGGCGAGCGCTCCATAGACGTCGGTCGAGTAGTCCGACGGCGTGCGGCCGTAGGCGCGCAGCTTGCCGTTGTTGTTCAGGGTGTAGCCGTAGTAGTCGTAGGTGCTCGGGTCGACGCCGCCGTGCCAATCGCTCCAGCCCGGGGGGATCTCGAGCGGATCGGCCTCGCCGTACTCGTTCAGGTACTTGCCGATGTGGATCGTCCGGTACCCGGCGCGCTGCAGCCATACCGGAACCGTCTGCGTGCCGTCGAGCTTGCTGTAGCCGCCCAGCGGGGCGTTGTTCCAGATCACGCCGTGGTTGTGCGCGTACTGGCCGCTGAGAAAGGTCGCGCGCGACGGACAGCAGAGCGGGAAGTTGACGATCGCCTGCTCGAAGCGAGTGCCCTGGCGGGCGATCAGCTTCCGCGTCTGCGGCATCGCCGACAGCGAGCGGAAGTCCTGATCGTCGGCCATCACGACGATCACGTTCGGGCGCTCCGCTCGGTCCTTCGCCCCGGCCGGGGCCGCAACGACGAGCAGCGCGACCAGCCCGATCGCTGCCGCGGTGAGCCCGCGGCGCCTCCTGTTCACTGCGCCTCCCATGCCTCGTGGCGTTCGCCCGGCGGATCGTATCCGAGCGCCGTCACCGCCACGCGGGCAACCGTGGTCAGGGACTGGTAATAGACGTCGCGCCCGAACCCGGGGGCGGGGAAGAGGAAGCCCTGGACCGGCGAGGGGACCTCGACCCGGGCCTTCTCGGCGCCGGAGTCGAGGTCGAGGACGACGAGCTGGTCGGCGCCGGCGCGAGGGATCGCGCGCCGGGCGCGTCGGCTACGGGCGATCATCGGGCCGAGCGCCCGCGCCCCCCGTCGGACCAGCGCGTTGCGGAGGACGCCCGGCCCCCGCCAGTCGCCGACGATCAGCTCTCGCGTCCGCGGGTAGAGGATCAGGTGCCCGGCGTGGGCGAGCCGGTCGCGGCGCCAGAGCGGCTCGAGCTCGTCGCCGTTCACCCGCCAGGCACGCACGACCGCGTTGCCGGCGTCGTAGGCGACCACGATCCGACCCTCCGGGTCCCAGCCGGGCGGGTTGGACTCGGTCCCGTGCGGCAGCCCGCTGATCTCGACCGAGCGCGTCGCTTCGTCGTCGTCGAGGCGCGCCCACCAGAGCCGCACCGGGCTCGACTCGACCCCGCTGTCGAGCATCGTGTGATCGACTCGATTGCGGCCATTGTCCATCCAGAACAGGTGCCGGTCGGTGATCACCGGATCCCAGCCGTAGCCACGCTCGGGCGCCGGCCCGTAGCGGGGGCGCCAGCGCTCATCGGCGACGATCCGGCCGGCGTCGCGGTCGAGGCGAAGGCGAAAGACGACCGTCGTGCCGACCGCGAACACGCTCTCACCGTCGCTTGACAGCCTCGCGATCACCGGCTCGGGCAGCCGCAACGGCGCTGCCACCGGCAGCAGCGTCTCCGGATCGAGCACCGAGACCGTGGACGGCGCACGGCCCGCCGGGGCGTCGCAGTCCTTGGTCACCAGCTCGCCGCCGTCGAGGACGACGAAGGAGTTGTGCGGTCGCTCGACCGGCAACCGGTGTGAGGCGAGCACCTCGAGCTCGGAGCTGAGCCGGTGGGCCCAGTGGCCGAAGACGACGTGGAGATCCCCGCAGGCGTGCGCGGCGAGGCCGCCGGGCCAGAACGGCCCGCCCGGCAGCCGCGGCGACGAGGCGGTGACCGCGAGCGTGTCGGGGTCGAGGCGCTCGACCCAGGCCTCGACCGGCCCGGCTTGGGCTCCGGACAGGGGCATGTCGTGGCGCAGCGCGTAGAGCTCGCCCGGGTCGCGGCGGACGAGCGCGTCGGTCGCGAACGCGTCATGCACCGCGGCCACCTCGAGCTGCTCGCCGTGGCCGATGCCGAGTCCCCGCCCTTCCGCGACCGCGCCCCAGCGCCGCGGCCCGCCGTCCTCACAGGTCCAGACGCCCGGCCAATAGCCGGCGGTCGCGCTCATGGCGCGGCGAGGATCGGTTCGGCTCCCGATTCGCAGCAGATCAGAGTGGCGCGCTCGAGCCCGGCGTTACGGTCGGCCCGGGCCGCGAGGATCTCCGGAGCGGTGGCCAGGGCGACGAAAGCCGCCCGGCTCGGATACCAGACCGCGATCACCTCGTCGTAGCGGTCGCCGCGTCGCCGATCACGGTCTGGCCGGTCTGCGCGTACCAGAGGATCCTTGCGCCGACCCGCTCCAGGATCGCGGTCGCGACCGCTCCGTAGCGCGCGTAGGCCTCACGTCCGCTGACCTCGGCGCTGCCGCCGCCCGGCGGGTCCTCGTCGTAGGCGGCGCGCTCGCGATAGAGGTTCAGGTTCAGCATCACCACCGGCCGATCGCCGCTGCCGCCTGCGCCGGCGGCGATCTCTGCGAGCTGGTGCTCGTCGGGCTCGACCGGCATGCTCAGCGGCTCACCAGCCCGACCCAGATCTCGGTCAGGGTCTGGACCGCGGTCTCGGGCTCGACTCGCGGCTCGCGCCCGAAGGCGTCGAGGAGGTAGCTCTCGGCGAGCAGGTTCAGCGCCCGGGCGGTTTCGGCGGGATCCGCGAAGCGGCGCCCCGCCTGCGCCTCGACTCGGCGCAAGGCGGTGGCTACCAGCTCGTCGTAGCGGTCCAGGATCGGTGCCCGTCCGGCTGCCACCAACTCGTCGCTCGCCGCTGCTTCCGAAACCGCTCGCAGAAGCGGTCCGTGGCGCCGGTAGACGTCGACGGCCAGCTCCATCGCCGCCCGGACCGCCTCGGGCCCGGGCTCGCCGCGGGTCGCGGCGAGCGCCTGCTGGGCCTCGTAGAGCTGCTCGATCGCCTCGCGCGCCGCGGTCACCAGCAGGTCGCCGAGGTCGTCGAAGTGGCGGTAGAAGATCGTCCGCCCGAGCTCGGCTCGCTCCATCACCTCGCCGACGCTGAGCTGGGCATAGGAGCGCTCGCGGACGAGCTCGGTGGCGGCGTCGACGATCCGCTGACGGCTCCGTTCGCGGCTCTGGCGTGTTGTCGTCCGTTGAGTGGCGCTGGTCATCGGCTTGTTGACACAGTGTGACACACTATGTTACGTTGCGGCGAGCGGAGTTCACGAGGGGAGTTGCGAATGGTTGGAGCAGATGGGTGCGCGCGGGCGAATCGGAGCGGCGGCGCTGGCGGCGGTCGCGATCGCCCTGGCCTGGGCCGCAAGCGCCACCGCGCGGCCAGTCGACGCCGACCGTGACGGGCGCCCGAACATCCTCGTCGTGATGACCGACGACATGGCCGCCACCGACCTGGCGCTGATGCCGAAGACGCAGCGCAAGCTGGCCGCCAAGGGGACGACCTTCGCCGACGCGGTCGACTCGTTCCCGCTCTGCTGTCCCGCCCGGGCGACCTTCATCACCGGCCAGTACGCGCACAACCACGGCGTCGCCGGCAACTTCTACCCCTACGGCTGGTACGGGATGAAGAAGCGCGGCAACACGCTCCCGGCCTGGCTTCAGGACGCCGGCTACCGGACGGCGCTGATCGGCAAGTGGCTGAACGGCTACGGGGCGCTCGACGCCCACGGCGAGGTGCCGAAGGGGTTCGACATCTGGCGCGGCCTGCTCGACGTCTCCGCCTATGACTACTTCAACTTCGTCATGAACAAGGACGGCAAGCTGCGCAGCTGGGGCGACGCCGAGTTCGCCCGCAAGCTGGTCGAGTTCGCCGAGATCGAGGTCCGCGAGGGCGTCAACGGCCTCGCCGACGTGATCGCCCAGCTGACGCGGCTGTTCGGGCCGGCGCCGTATGACTACTGGGGCACCGAGGAGCCCGAGGACTACTCGCCAGACGTCACCGGGAAGATCACCGAGCGCCTCGTCCGGGCCGAGCGCAAGTCGCGAAAGCCGTTCTTCATCTGGTGGTCGGTCGCCGCGCCCCACCGCGAGGACGTCTCGACGACGCTGATGGGCCGCCCGGGGCCCGACCCGCGTCCCGCGCCGCGATACGCCGACGAGAGCACGGAGTTCGAGCTCCCCCGCCCGCCGAGCTTCAACGAGGCCGACTTCTCCGACAAGCCGTCGGCGCTCACCGACGGCGCCGCGCCGATGAGCGAGGAGCAGATCGCCCAGCTCGAGCTCGACTACCAGGGCCGCGCCGGGTCGCTGCTCGCGGTCGACGACCACGTTGCCGAGCTGGTCAAGACGCTGCGCGAGACCGACCAGCTGCGCAACACGATGATCGTCTTCCTCTCTGACAACGGCTGGATGCAGGGCGAGCACCGGATCACCGGCGACAAGTTCCTCCCCTATGAGGAGTCGCTGCGGATCCCGTTGATCATCCGCGGACCCGGCGTCCCCAAGGACCAGACCGTCAAGGGCCAGGTCTCGAACATCGACTTCGCCCCGACCCTGGTCGACGCGGCCGACGCGAGCGCGGGGCGGACGATGGACGGCGTCTCGCTGCTGCCGACCCTCCGCGACCCCAAGCGCCGCCCCGAGCGGGCGCTTCAGATCGAGGCGCTGGCGCCGCTGTTCGCGGGCGACATCCCGGTCAACGCATGGGACCGCCCCTACAGCGGGGTGCGCACCGACCGCTACACCTACGTGGTCTGGACCGAGACCGGCGAGGTCGAGCTCTATGACCGTCGCAAGGATCCCCACCAGCTCGCCAGCGTCGCCGGTGACCCGGCATACGCCGAGATCGAGGCGCGGCTGGCCACGAAGCTCGCCAAGCTCGAGGGTTGTGCCGGCAAGGCATGCAACGTGAAGCCGTGAGCTGGCGCGGGGCACGGGCGCTGCTGGCGCTGTTGGTCACGGCCGCGGCCGTGACCACCGCAACGGCCGCGCCGGCTGCCCCGCCGCGGACCGCCGACGACCTGCACGACGCCCGCTACTGCGAGATCCTGGTGCTCGAGGGGGCGATCCCGGACGCGCGGGTGACGGTCTGGAACACGATCGGCCTCAACCGGTGCCCCGAGCAGTGGTGGGACTCGCTCGACGCGGCGACGCTGGCCGACGAGCTTGGCGCCGGGCTGGTCGTGTTGAACGGCCCGCGCCACTTCCTCATGGACGAGGCGAGCGGCAGGACCGGGGAGGTCCGCTCCTTCGCCGGGGAGCGGCTGCGCCGGGTGGCGACGATCCCGATTGAGAGCGCCGCCGACCTCGTCCAGACGCCCTACGTCGAGCGCACGATCGAACGCCGCAACACCTGGACCTGGGCGGCGGGCCGCCGCGTCTACAAGCTCCTCGCCCCCGACGGGACGCGCTATGTGATGCAGTCCTACTCCCAGATCCGCGACCCCGAGCTCGCGATCGGTGACCTGCGCTCGCTCGGCGACCGGCTCGAGCTGCCGCTCGGCTGGCGCTATCGCAGCCACAGGCTGCGCAAGGACCTGGTGCTGAGGGCGCGGGGAGAGGCGACGATCGTCCAGGACGAGCTGCTCAACACCTATCAGCGCCTGCCGCCGGCTCCTCGGCCCTCCTCGCGTGAGCGCCACCGGGTCGAGCTCACCGGCATCACGAGGACGGTCGGGATTCCGGCTCCTGGCACGCTCCGAGACGAGGGCACGGTCACCGGACCGCCGTTCGGTCCCGGCACCGTCGCGCTCGAGATCACGCTCGCGGGCTCGCAGGCGAGCGGGCCGTTTCAGATCGACGCCGAGCGCGGGTCGGTGTTCGGCACCGTGGCGATGAGCTACGAGGTCAGCGGCTCGGAGATCACCTTCAACGGCAGCGCCGAGATCGTCGGCGGCACCGGCGCCTACCGCGGGATCACCGCTCACAACCTGTCCGCCTTCGACCACAACACGCTCGACGGCCAATCGGGCACCTTCACGCTCGAGGGCTTCGCCCGCTACTGACCGATGCCGGCGGGTCGGTGTGAGAGGGTCTGCGAGCGATGAGCGAGGCCTTCCGGACGCCCGACGAGCGCTTCGCCGAGCTGCCGGGGTTCCCCTACCCGCCGGTTTATCGCGAGGCAGACGGGCTGCGCCTCGCCCACATCGACGAGGGCGACGGGGAGCCGGTGATCTTCGTGCACGGCGAGCCGACCTGGTCGTATCTGTGGCGCAAGGTGATCCCGCCGGTGCTCGACGCCGGATTTCGCTGCATCGTGCCCGACCACGCGGGCTTCGGCCGCTCCGACAAGCCGACCGACCTCGGCTGGTACTCCTACGATCGCCACTCGGAGCTGTTCGGGGCCCTCGTCGAAGAGCTTGACCTGCGCGACGCGACCGTGGTCGTCCACGACTGGGGCGGGCCGATCGGCCTCCGGGCCGCGATCGAGCATCCCGAGCGGATCGCCCGGATGGTGATTCTCGACACCGGCCTGTTCACCGGCGAGCAGCCGATGTCGGATGCGTGGAAGGCGTTCCGGGACTTCGTCGAGCGGACCGAGGACCTGCCGGTCTCGTTCCTGGTCAAGGGCGCCTGCGCGCGAGAGATGCCCGACGAGGTGGTCGCGGCCTATGACGCCCCGTATCCGAGCCCGGAGTCGAAGGCCGGGGCGCGAGCCTTCCCGCTGATGCTGCCGACCTCGCCCGAGATGCCCGGCGCCGCCGCCGGCAAGCGGGTCCGGGACGCGCTGCGCGCCGATCGGCGGCCAAAGCTCTGCCTGTGGGCGGACCGCGATCCGGTGATTCCGTTCGCGGTCGGCGAGCGGTTGGCGGCCGCCGTCAATGCCCCGGCACCGGAGAAGGTCGAGAACGCCTCGCACTTCCTCCAGGAGGACGCCGGCGAGGAGATCGGCGGCCGGATCGCCGAGTGGCTGGCGGAGCGGCGATGAGCCTGCTGCTCTACCGGCTTGGACACCTGTGCGCGCGCCATCGCCTGGTGGTGATCGCGATCTGGGCCGTCGCGGTCGTCGCCATCGTCGTCGCCGCCCGATCGGTCGGCAGCCAGACCTCGGACGACCTCACGCTTCCCGGCACCGGCTCGACGCAGGCCACCGATCTGCTCGACGAGAAGCTGCCCAAGCAGGCGAACGGGACGGTCCCGATCGTGCTCGAGTCGACCGGCGGACGGCTCGACAAGGGCAAGAACCAAAAGGCGACCGAGGCGACGGTTCGCTCGCTCAAGCGCGCGCCGGGGGTGCGCAGCGCGGTCAGCCCGCTGAGCGCCGCCGGCAAGGATGCGCTCTCCAAGGACGGCCGGATCGGCTACGTGTCGCTGACCCTGGACTACGGGCCCGGCGAGCTCAGCGAGGACGAGGCGAACACGATCATCGACGCTGCCCAACCCGCCCGCGACGCCGGTCTCGCGGTGTCCGCGGGAGGCTATCTCGGCCAGGCCGTGTCCAAGCCGAGCACCGAGTCCAGCGAGCGGATCGGGATCGCGGCGGCGATCGTGATCCTGCTCCTGGCGTTGGGGACCGTCGTCTCGATGGCGATCCCGATCGTCGTCGCGATCATCGGCGTGGTTACCGGCCTGAGCGCGATCGCCCTCCTCGGTCACCTGATCGAGGTGCCCTCGGTGGCGCCGACGCTGGGGACGATGATCGGGCTCGGGGTGGGGATCGACTACTCGCTGTTCATCGTCACCCGCTACCGGCGCCGGCTCGCGGACGGCCTCGCCGTCGAGGAGGCGATCGCCCGCTCGGCGGCGACCTCGGGCAGCGCGGTGGCGTTCGCGGGGAGCACCGTCGTCATCGCTCTGCTCTCGCTGACCTTCGCCCAGATCCCGATCGTGAGCGCGCTCGGCTACTCGGCGGCGATCGTGGTCGCCGTCGCGATGCTTGCGGCGACCACGCTGCTGCCCGCGATCCTGGCCCTGCTCGGGCCCCGGGTCGAGTCGCTGCGGGTTCCGCACATCACCCCCGAGCACCACGACGACCAGCCGCACGGCTGGGCGCGGTGGGCCCGCGGCGTCGCGACCAGGCCGTGGCCGTCGCTGATCGCCGCGGTGCTGATCCTCGTTCTGCTCGCGTTGCCGGTCCTCGACATGCGCCTCGGGCAGGAGGACGTCGGCCAGCTTCCCGAGGACACGAGCGCGCGGCAGTCCTATGACGCGATCAAGCAGGGCTTCGGCGTTGGCCAGAACGGGCCGTTCCTGATCGCGGTCGAGTTCGCCAAGCCCGCCCGCAACGACCAGCACTCGCTCGATCAGCTGAAGCAGCAGCAGCGCGCGCAGCAGGCCCAGCAGCAACAGGCGGTCAGCGATCAGGCCCAGGCGCTGGTCGCCGAGGGGGTGCCGGCGGACCAGGCCCAGTCGGAGGCCGAGTCGGCGGTGGCGGCGCAGGGTCCGAGTGCGGCCGAGCAGCGCAAGTCCAAGCAGCAGCAGAAGTTCCTGCGCTCGACCGCGAGCGATCCCGACCTGGTCAAGCTCGAGAACAAGATCTCCAAGGATCCCGGGGTGAAGTCGGTGAGCCCGGCGAAGGTCGATCCGAGCGGCCGGGGCGCGGTCTTCACTGTGGTTCCGAACACGGCGCCGTCGGCCTACGCGACCCAGGACACGGTCAACCGGCTGCGCGACGAGGTGATCCCGGCGGCGACCAAGGGCACCGACCTGACCGCCTACGTCGGCGGCACCACCGCCGGCTACATCGACCTCGCCGATCGGATCTCGGAAAAGCTGCCATCGGTGATCGCAATCGTGGTCGGGCTCAGCGTCGTGCTCCTGCTGGTCGCCTTCCGCTCGGTGCTGGTCCCGCTCACCGCCGCGCTGATGAACCTGCTCTCGGTCGCCGCCGCCTACGGCGTGCTGACCGCCGTGTTCGAGAAGGGATGGGGCAACGAGCTGATCGGGCTCGAGCGGACGATCCCGATCGAGAGCTTCGTCCCGCTGCTGATGTTCGCGATCCTGTTCGGGCTCTCGATGGACTACCAGGTGTTCCTGGTCTCGCGGATCGGCGAGGTGTGGCGAAAGCGCGGCGACAACCGCGAGGCGGTGATCGAGGGTCTCGCGTCGTCGGCCCGGGTGATCACTGCGGCCGCGGCGATCATGGTCAGCGTCTTCGCCAGCTTCATCCTCAACGGAGACCCGACCGTGAAGCAGTTCGGGGTCGGTCTCGCTGTCGCGATCGCCGTCGACGCGACGATCGTCCGTTGCCTGCTCGTGCCCGCGGCGATGGTCCTGCTCGGCGCGCGCAACTGGTGGCTTCCCGGGTGGCTGGAGAAGGTGCTGCCGAGGGTCGGGCTCGAGAGCGAGGACGCGCTTCCGCCGCTCCCGGCGGCGACTGGCGCCAAGGACGGCGGCTGACCTGCCGATACGGCTTGCGCCGTAACTGAGCCGAAGAAGCGGCCGGCGTCAGCGAGCGTGCTGGGCGAGGAAGGGCAGCAGGGCGGAGTCGAATGCCTCGGGTTGCTCGAGGCTGGGCAGATGCGCGGCACCCGCGATCTCGACGGCCTCGGCGCCGGGGATCTCGCGGCTCATCGCCACGGAGCCGGCGATCACGCTCGGCTGGTCGTGTGCTCCGGTGACGACCAGGGTCGGCGCGGCGACCTCCGCCAGCCGGGCTATCGCCGGCGGCTCAAGCGCGGCCGGCTCGAGCACGCCGTCGGCCTGCTCGCGGGCCTCCTCGCGACGCAGCGCCTCGCGGTTCATCTCCGCCACCCGAGCCCGGAAGGCCGGGTCGACCGCGGTGGGCACGCGCCCGACCCCGTCGACCCAGATCCCGAGCTCGACCTCGTTCGCCGCCTCGATCCCGCCGCTCTCGTAGGCGGCCTCGACGCGGTCGAACGCCGCCACCAGGTCAGGGAGGTGCGCCCAGCCGGGTGGCGTCGCGTCGACAACGACCAGCGCCGAGACCCGCTCGGGCGCCGCGAGCGCGAGGTCGAGTGCGGCCCCGCCGCCCATCGACCCACCGATCACGGCCACCCGTCCGGCCTGCGCGCCGTCGAGCACCGCGAGCGCGTCGCCGTGCAGCGAGTAGGGCGGCGCTGGATCGGCGGACTCGCCGAACCCGCGCTGGTCGTAGCGAATCATCGTCAGGCGGTCGCGCCAACGGTCCCACTGCGGGGCCCACATCGTCCGGTCGGCGATCCCGGCGTGGATCAGCAGCACCGCCGGCCCCGCGCCGACCGCCTCCCAGGCCACCCCGCCGGCGGTGCGAGGGCTCATATCCGGACCACGATCGCCGAGCTGAGCAGCTCGGCCAGCGGGCCCGTCGGCATCCCGGCGACCGTGCCGCCGCCCGAGACGACCCGCAGCCGCCCGTCCTCGCTGGCGAGCTCCATGTCGAGCTCGATCGGGATCGGCTCGTCGCTCTCGCCGAACACCTCGCCGAGGATCACGTCGATCACCGTCTCACCCGGCAGCTCGGCGGCCTCGAGCCCGGCGTCGGCGAGCCCCGACGCGGTCGCGGTGGCGCTGGAGACGAGGTGATAGGAGCCGTCGCTGTCGCGGCTCAGGCTGAAGCTCTCGAGCGCGAACGGCCCGGCGCTCGAGTCGCTGATCGAGATCTCGACGATCGAGAACCCGTCGAGTCGCTCGAAGACGTCGCTCTCGGCGTCGAGGTCGAGGCTCAGGTCGCGCCCCGAGACCTCGAGCCGCTCGCCGTCGCCGAGCAGCAGCCGCAGCGCCGGCACCGCGCCGAGGGTGACCTCGGCCGAGCCGCCGCCCTCGGTCAACCGATCCTCGACTCGGCGGGCGCCGAGGGCGGGCAGCAGGAGCTGGCTTGCGACGAGCGCGAAGACGACGCTTCCGGCGGCGATCATCCCCCAGCGCGGCATCGCCGAAAGCTTGGCAGGTGGGTGGATCGTGCGAGAATCCCGCCGCGGAGCGGACCGAGAGCGAGAGACGATGCGCGTCCTGTACGGAGTCAACGGCGAGGGCATGGGGCACGCGACGCGCTCGCGGGTGGTGATCGATGACCTGCTCGAACGCCATGACGTGCGGGTAATGGCGTCGCAGGCCGCGTTCACTTACCTGTCGGAGCGCCTGCCCACGGTCGAGCAGATCTTCGGCCCCAGCTTCGCGATGCAGGACGGCGAGATCCACCGCTGGGCGACCGTGGTCCAGAACATCCGCAACGCGGGCCGCGAGGTCCCGGACACGGTTCGCAACTGGATGCAGGCGATCCACGCTTGGCGCCCGGAGGTTGTGATCACGGACTTCGAGCCCCTGGTCGGCATCTACGCGCGCACCCACCGGGTGCCGATGATCGCCGTCGACAACATCAACATGCTCGACCGCTGCCGGCACGACGAGGAGGTCATCGGCGCCGAGCAGCGGGACTTCATCCTCGCTCGCGAGGTGACCCATTCGATGGTCCCCGGCGCTGTCGAGTACCTGGTCACGACCTTCTTCGAGGCACCACTGAAGCGCGGCGGCACGATCCTGGTGCCGCCGATCGTCCGGCCGGAGATCGTCGCCGCGGCGAGCGAGCGCGGGGAGCATCTGGTGGTCTACTCCGGCGGCGAGCCGGCGCTGATCGAAGCGCTGCGGGCCAGCGGCGTCCCCTCCCGCATCTACGGGATGCGCGGTGGCCCGGACGAGGACCAGGTCGACGGCAACCTCGAGTACCGGCCACGGTCAAACGAGGCCTTCGTCGAGGACCTGCGCACGGCGCGCGCGGTGATCACCGGGGGCGGCTTCTCGCTGCTCAGCGAGGCGGTCTACCTCGGCAAGCCGGTGCTGGCGATGCCGCTCCAGGGGCAGTTCGAGCAGCTGATGAACGCCCGCTACCTGGAGCGCAAGGGCTACGGGATCTGCGCGCCTCAGGTGACGTCCGAGGTGCTGTCCGGCTTCCTCGCCCGGCTGGAGGAGTTCGAGGCCGCACTGGCGGGCTACGAGCAGGACGGCAACACTGTCACGCTGAGGACGATCGAAGAACGCGCGAGCGCGGCGGCGGCGGCGAGGCCGCGCGACCTGCGGCGCGAGCGCCGGACAGCGAGGAGAAGGGTGTAGATGAACAAGGTCGGCGTTGGCGCGGCGGTGGCCGCGGGAGCGGGGTTCGCGGTCTTTCACGGCCAGTGGCCGACCTCGCAGCTCTACGGGTCGACGATCTGCCGCGGGCCGGCGGGGGTGCGCCGGATCGCGCTCACCTACGACGACGGCCCCAATCCCAAGCAGACCCCGAAGCTGATGGAGATCCTCGATCGCCACGACGCGCATGCGACCTTCTTCTCGATCGGCCAGTGGGCGGCGCGCGAGCCCGAGTTGCTGCGCGAGATGAAGGCGGCCGGACACGCGGTCGGCAACCACACCCACACCCACCCGACGATGCCGCTGCTCTCCTCGGCGCAGGTCAAGGACGAGCTCGCGCGCTGCCGGGAGGCGGTCGAGGCCTCCGGGATCGAGTTCGACACCGTCGAAGGGGCGGCGCTGATGCGCCCCCCGTACGGACGCCGCCGCCCGGCGACCCTGCGCGCGATGCGCGCCGAGGGCTACGTCCCGGTCACCTGGTCGGTCACCTGCTACGACTGGCGACGCAGCGCGACCGAGCGCAAGGTCGCCCACCGTGCCTCGCGCGCGATCGAGGGCGACATCATCCTCCTGCACGACGGCTGCAACCTCGAGCCCGCGGCCGATCGCTCGCACTCGGTCGCCGCCACTGAGGACACGCTGAAGAAGTTCAGGGCCGAGGGGTATGAGTTCGTCACCGTCCCGGAGCTCGTCGGCGAAACGTGATCGCGCCCGCCTTCTTCATCACCGACTTCTGGAACGACCAGCTCGTCGAGCACGACCGCCAGTGGATGTTCCTGGTCCTGGCCGGGCTCGTGCTCTCGTTCGGCTTCATCCGCCTCTCGACCAGGCTGATGCGCAGCCCGCGAGTGCCGTGGTGGCCGGGGAGCGTCGTCAGCGACAGTGGGCTCCACGTCCACCACCTGGTGTTCGGGATCGTGCTGATGATCGCCGCCGGGACGATCAGCTTCGCGGGCTTCGCGGTCACCCCGATCTATGAGATCTGCGCCTTTCTGTTCGGGGTCGGGATCGGCCTGACGATCGACGAGTTCGCCCTCTTCCTCTATCTCGATGACGTCTACTGGGCCGAGGAGGGCCGCCGCTCGATCGACGCGACGGTGATCGCGGTCGCGTTCATGGGCATGATCCTGCTCGGCGTCCGGCCGCTCGAGATCGACGCCGACGACCCCGGCACCCTGATCCTGAGCCTGGCGGTCGCCGCGATCTTCTTCGGGGTGATCGCGATCAGCCTGCTCAAGGCGCGAGTCTGGCACGGCCTGATCGGGTTCTTCTTCATCCCGCTCGCGATCTACGCCGCCTCGCGAATCGGCAAGCCGAGCTCGGCGTGGGCACGCCGCCGATACGGCGAGCGCCACCCGGCCAAGCAGGCGAAGGCCGAGCAGCGGTTCCCGTCCGACCGCCGCACCGAGCGGTTCAAGGAGGGGGTACGGACGGCGCTCGGCGGCTCGACCGAGGAGGAGTACGAGGCGAAGATCGCGCGCCGCGGGTAGGACTCGCGAGCTCGAAGTAGATCACCACCACCGCCAGCGCGTAGAAGGGGGCGGTGACCAGGTTGGAGCCGACCGACGCGACCCAGGTGCCGCCGAAGCCCTCGCCGAAAGCGGCGATCATGCCGCGCTGAATGGCCTCGGCCCCCACGTCCTGGGCGAGCAGGACCGGGAAGGTGAGCGCGAACACCCGCCAGGCGTTGCCGCGGACCAGCTCACGGCTGCGGCGAAACGCCGCCGTTGCCGTCAGGCCCTCGACCTTGATCACCGGTGCGATCAGCGCAAACCAGGTCAGCAGGATCAGCCCCGGCACGACGAGGGCGATAAAGCCCAGCACGACGACGAGGGCGAGGATCAGGTCGGCGAGGATCAGCCGCCCGTAGGGGAGCGATCGGGCGATCGCGGGCAGCGAGGCATCGCGTCCGTCTCGAACCGAGAGCACGGCCGCGGTGACGGCGCCCGCGTAGAGCACCTCGCCGAACAGCGAGCCGGCGGTGTGCAGGGCGGCGGTCGCGATCGCAGCGGCGATCCCCTCGGCCTCCAGGCCCCCGGTGTCGAGCTCTGCGAGCGGCTCCTGTGCGAATTCGTCGCCGACCTCGATCAGGCCGAGCGGGACGAAGATGATCAGCCCCGCGCCGATCAGGAACGGCCAGCGCCGCATGTAGATGCGCATCACCCGGCCGGCGACCCGCGCCAGGCTCAACCGTGCCGGGCGCTGCGTCCCGTCCATGAGCCGAGCCTACCCGCGCCCGGCGCGCGAGTTGCACCCTAGGGCGCCTCGAGCCGCCTAGCCTCGGCGGCGACCGCGTCGAGGTCGCGATCGACGATCGCGTCGCGCAGCGCCAGCAGGCGCGCGTCGATCCGGGTCAGCTCGACCGCCTCGAGCGTGGCGGCGAACCGGTCTCGGACCCACTCGAGGGTCGCAAGGTCGCCGCGCGCGGCGCCCAGCGCACCGGACTCGGCGTCGAGCGCGAGCTGGTGCGCCCAGAGCCCGAAGCGGCGGCGATCGACCTCGGCCGGGGGCAGGTGGCGCAGCTCGAGGTCGAGCGCCGCCTGAGCGACGTCGATCGCGGCCGCGCCCGCGGCCGGGTCGCGATCGGAGGTCTGCGCCGCCAGCGCGGCCAGCGCGCGGTCGAGCGGCGCCACCAACCTGCTCGGAAGCTGCTCCGACCGCAGCCCGTCCCAGGCTGCGGCCGCGCGCTCGGCGCCGGCGCCGGCGGCCGTCCACCTCTCCGCTCGCACCAGATCCGAGACCGCCTGGCCGGTCCGTTCCAGCTCGACCAGTCGGGCGGGCGGCGGCGCGGCGAGGGCATCGGTCGGAACAGCCAGCGCCAGCGCCTCGATGTCGCCCTCGTGCGCCGAGAAGAACTCGCCGTAGCCGGGGGCGAACTGCTTGTCGGAGAAGCTGCCGTCGTCGTGGAGTTCGCGGCCGACGATCGCCCCCTCGACCGGTCCCGTCGGCCCGGGAACGGTCTTGCCGGTCGCCTTCACCGCGACCTCCTCGAAGACGTTGCCGGGGATGTTCTCGGGCCGGTGGACGTCGCCGACGCGCGGCTCGGAGGGCATGATCATCGCCGCCGGGCCCTCGCGGCCGACGAGCCACGTCCCGTCGGTGTCGGCGATGACGCCGTCGGGGTCGTAGTTGAAGACGTCCTCGCCGAAGTACCAGACCGAGCCGTCGTCGGCTTGTGCGTAGTAGTCGAGCGCCACCTCCTCGAGGCGTCCGTCCAGGAAAGCCGCGTATTGGGAGACCAGAGTCTCGACCGGCCGACCGTCGGGCCACTCGATCGTCCGTGTGCCCGGGAGCAGGGTCGTCTCGGTGTGGAACGGCTTGCCGTCGACCCGGCCGTTGAGAATCGCCGAGCGGAGCTCACTGATCGGAAACAGCGGGTTGGTGATCTCGGTCGGGTCGCTGAACGGCGGCGCGACGAGGTCCACCCGCCGGCGCTCGGGGGCGACCGGGAGCTCGCCCAGTCCAGCAGCCTCGAGTTGGGCCGGGGAGGGCTGAAGGATCGGCGTCGTCGTTGCCGTCGACGCTGCGTCGTCCCCGCATGCCGCCGGGATGAGCCCGGCCGCCAGCGTGGCTCCAGCCGTTGCGATCGTCGTCGTGATCCGCTTGGCTCCCATCGGCAGCCAGGGTCGAGGCCCGAGATGAGAGGACGATGAAGCTCAGTTGAGCCGGAGGAAGAGCTCGTCCACGAAGCACCAGCTCCAGTCCTCGCCGGGCTCAGCCGAGCAAATGACCGGGTGCCCGGTCGCCTCGAAGTGGCCGCTCGCGTGTCGCCCGGGTGAGTTGTCGCAGCAGCCGATGTGACCACACACCTGGCACATTCGCAGGTGAAGCCAGCTCTGCCCCGACTGCAAGCACTCCTCGCACCCGGCGACCTGGTCGGGCGGCGCTCGGTGTCGGATCGAGTCGAGGTGAGAGCACTCGCTCACGGATCGACCCTAGCGATCAGTCTCAGTCGGCGGCCGCCAAGCGTCCGCGGACGATCGCCCGGATCTCGTCCAGGTGCGGCCATTGCGAGGACGGCCCTTCCGGCCGTCGGCGGTCGCCGGATCCCAGCCGGTCCGCTCGGCGAGCGCGTCGAGCGCCCCGGTCAACCAGGCGCCTCCCTGCACGCCGCCGGCGCCGAGAACCAGCCCCACCCTCATCCGCGCAACGCTATCGCCTGCGATCGGGGGATCGACCCTCGTATGGGAGGCCGATCCCCCGCGCGCGGGCAATCCACCGCTCGTGGTCGCTAGATTCTGAGACCCGCAAGCGGCTGTGGCGGAACTGGTAGACGCGCGGCGTTCAGGTCGCCGTGTCCGCAAGGACGTGGGGGTTCGACTCCCTCCAGCCGCACTCGACGCTCGCTAAAATTCGCTCCCTCGCCGCTATCGTCTAGGGGACTAGGACGCCGGATTCTCAGTCCGGAAACCGGGGTTCGAATCCCCGTAGCGGTGCTAAACAAAGCCCCCGCTAGGCGGGGGTTTTCTATGCGCTGAGTGCGTCGCCGCCGAGGGCGAGAACACCGGATAGCAGCCCGATTGCAGCCCTAGCTACCGAGCCGGCTAGCGGGCGCGACTCCAAGAACGAGCGTAGCGGGGATGGCGGCGCGCGCCGAAGAGGCTCACGTCCCGCACCCTCCGGGTTGGCGTCGTTAGCGCACCGACCTGAACGCTGCACGGAGCTCCTGCGAGAACAGCTCCGGCTCCTCCCAAGCCGCGAAGTGACCGCCCTTGTCGGCCTCGTTGAAGTAGGCGAGGCCCGGGTAGACCGCCTCGACCCAGCTCCGGGGCGACGCCCAGATCTCGCCGGGGAACGTGGTGAAGCCGACCGGCACGGTGACCGCCGGAGGCGGCTGGCCGCTCGCAAGCGATGCGGCCAGCGCTCGTGCGTCCTCCCAGTACGACCGGGCCGCCGACACTCCGGTGCCGGTCAGCCAGTACAGGCTGATGTTGTCGACGATCGACTCCCGTGTCAGGTTGCCCGAGGGCTTTCCGTCGACGAAGGCGCCGACGATCTTGTAGTAGCTGTCCGTGTCGTGATCGAGCAGCCAGGCCGCCAAGCCGACCGGCGAATCGAGCAGGGAGTAGCCGATCGTCTGCGGCCGCGTTGCCATCTCGAGGAAGTAGCCGAAGCCGTCTTCCCTGAACGACGCAACCGCCGCGGCCGCTGTGCGTTCCTGTTCGGATTCCTTGGGCAGTTGATCGCCGATCGCGAGCACCGCCGTGAGCAGGTTCAGGTGGTAGCCGACCAACCCCTCGACCGCCTGGCGACCCATCAGGTCCGTAACGAGGGCACCCACGTCGCCGCCCTGGGCGACGTAGCGGTCATAGCCGAGGCGGTGCATCAGCTCCGCCCACGCGCGTCCGGTGCGGGCGGCGTCCCAACCGAGCTCGGCCGGCTCACTCGAGAACCCATACCCGGGCAAGGACGGCAGCACCAGGTGGAACGCGTCCCCGGCGCTGCCGCCGTGCGCGGTCGGGTCCGTCAGCGGGCCGACGGTCTCCAGCAGCTCCACGACCGAGCCGGGCCAGCCGTGCGTCATGATCAGCGGCAGCGCATCCTCGTGCTGTGACCGCACGTGGATGAAGTGGATCTCGACCCCGTCGATCTCGGTCGTGAACTGCGGGAGCGCGTTCAGCTTCGCCTCGACCTTGCGCCAGTCGTAGTCGCTCGTCCAATAGCTGGCGAGCGCCTGCATCGTCGCCAGCTGCACGCCGTGCGACCGATCTGTGACGAGCTCCTTACTGGGCCACCGCGTCGCGGCGATCCGGCGGCGGAGGTCGTCGAGGGCCTCTTGCGGAATATCTACTTCATAGGGGCGGATTGCGCCATTTTCGGCCTTCGCCTGATCGGCGGCGGCCGCTGGGGTCGAGGCTGAGGCTTCCATCTGCGGCTCCTGACTTGCGAATTTGCGGGCCTGTGAAGGCCCTCGCTCGATCGCGGGGCGCAGATGGGGTCGGAACAGGCGGCGCCATCGCGCCGAGGCAAACCTATTCCACCGGTGGGGAAAGTCAAGGCCGCACCGGCCGCACCTCGGTGGCGAAGAGTTCAGCGGGCGAGACCGCGGCTTTCGACGCGGAGGGATACTGAGCCTGGCCGCGGAAGAGACGCCTGCTCCCGCGTGGATCCCGCCACCCCGGCGGCCCGAGTCAACCGGCGGTCTGCTCCGGCTCCGGACGACGACCGGGAGCGCACGCTCGCTCGTCGCGCGAAGGAGCAGTGACCGAGTCGCCACCGCCCGGCTGCTGGTGGTGTCGGTTGCGCGTACCTCGGTGTTGAGATGAGATGCTCAAGACGACCTGAGGCGCAAACAAAGGAGGACCGATGGCTACCGCAACCGACATGTCCGAGCTACTCGCCACCCACCCGCGGCCGAGCGAGGTCGACCGCGAGGCGCTCGCCCGATGCATCGCCGAGTGCTACGACTGCGCTCGCAGCTGCACGATCTGCGTGGACGCCGACCTCGCCGAGGAAGATGTCGCTGAGATGCGGCGGTGCATTCGCCTCTGCCTGGATTGCGCCGACGTCTGCATCGCGACCGGACGCATGGTCAGCCGCCAGACGGCATACGAGCCGGAGACCGCGCGGGCCGAGGTCGAGAGCTGCCGGCAATCCTGCTCGACCTGCGCCGAGGAGTGCGAGCGCCACGCCCAGCATCATGAGCATTGCCGGCTCTGCGCTGAAAGCTGCCGCCGTTGCGAGGCAGCCTGCACCGCCCTGCTCGACGCGATCTGAGTTCTTCCGGAGCCACGCCGAAGCCCTCGCGGCCGCCGGGAGTCCGGGTCCTCGAGAGCACACAGGCCGTACAGCGAGAGAACGCGGGCGTTCGCGAGAAGATCACGAGCGAGCGGCTTGGAGCGGGCCCGGGGAGGCGCGGGCACCGGGACGATGAGCACCGAAAGGAAGCAAGATGACTGACGATGTCCAGGTGGCGAACCGCCGGCTCGACGCGAGCGAGAACGAGGCGCTGATTGGCATGGCCCGGATGGGCGCGGATGCCTTCGGGTACAGGGCGGACCTGCGGATCGACCGCGGCCTTGCCCAGCTCCTGCGCCTTCGAGTTTCGCAGCCCAACATCTGCACCTACTGCCTCAACCTGCACTACGAGGCGGCGCGCGAGGCGGGCATCCCCCGGGCCAGGATCGACACCCTGACCACGTGGTGGGAGACCGAGCTTCACTCCGAGGCCGAGCAGGCGGCGCTCCGCTACACCGAGGCGCTCACCCGCGCCGCCGACACCGACCGGGACGCGGCGTTCCAGCGCTTCTACGACGCGCTCGCCGAGCACTTCAGCTCGGAGGAGATCCTCGAGATCGTCGCCGTCGTCGTCAACATGAACGTCTGGACCCGGCTCAAACTTGCCGAGGGCGCGATGCCGGCCCCGGCCTGAGTGGCGAGCGGGGGCGGGGCCCAAATCGCGCTTGTCGCGCGCGGCTTCGTGAGCGTAGGATCGAATCGATGGACCATGGATCGGCCGTGCAGGGTCTCAAGTGTGCGGACCTAGTCGACGCGATGGGGCGGCTGCATCGCCACCGCTGCCACATTCTCGATCTCGTCAGTCCGACGCCGGGGCGGGTCCTGTTCGGCCCCGCGGTGACCATCTCCTACTTCCCGAGCTGCTCGGCTTCGCTCGATCCCGAGCGCTACAACCTCGGCAACCTCTTCCACGAAGCGGTTGGCAGCGATCCAGAGGGCAAGGTCCTTGTGCTCGCCTCAAACGGTTACACCGATGTCTCGATGGGCGGTGGAACCAAGCTCTCGCGTCTTCAGTACGACGGCCTGGCAGGAGTCATCACCGACGGTCGCCTGCGGGACTTCGACGAACTGGCGGAGTATGACTTTGCCGCCTACTGCGCCGGCGAGGCGACTCGATGGGGCGGACGCGAGATCACGCCGTTTCAGGCCAACGTACCCGTGGTCTTGAGCGGCGTCGGCGTGATCCCTGGCCAGCACGTGTTCGCCGACTCCTCGGGCGCGGTCATGATCCCGCCGGAGGAACTGGAACAGGTGCTGGCCGAGGCGCGCTCGATCGAAGCAGACGACGCCCGCTATCGCGAGCAGATCGCCCGCGAGGATCGTCCGTCGGCGTAGGCGATTCGGTCGCGCCGCGATGGCGACGACGGGGACCCAGGCCGGGTGCCGAAGCCCCTTCCCGGGCGAGTGCGCCTGGCAGCGTGACCGTTCGGCGACCGGCCCCATGCGGCCTTCGTGCGAGGCTAAGCTCAGATCGAACCCCGAACGAAGGAGCGACGCGATGACGGACCACACCGAGACGGCGATCCTGGCTGGAGGGTGCTTCTGGGGGGCGCAGGAGCTGCTGCGCAAGCGTGACGGCGTGATCTCGACGCGGGTCGGGTACACGGGCGGGGACCTTCCCAACGCCACCTACCAAAACCACGACGGCCACGCCGAGGCCGTGGAGATCGTCTTCGACCCCGAGCGGATCTCCTATTGGGAGATCCTCGAGTTCTTCTTCCAGATCCATGACCCGACCACGAAGGACCGGCAGGGCAACGACGTCGGGACCAGCTACCGCTCGGAGATCTTCTACACGAGCGACGATCAGCGCCAGGTCGCCGAGGAGACGATCGCCGATGTCGACGCCTCGGGCCTGTGGCCAGGCAAGGTCGTCACCGAGGTGAGCGAGGCCGGCCCGTTCTGGGAAGCCGAGCCCGAACACCAGGACTACCTACAGCGGATCCCGAACGGCTACACGTGCCACTTCGTGCGGCCTGACTGGAAGCTGCCGCACCGCGAGAAGACGACGTAGGACGTTTGCTCGAGTCCGCCCCGTCTGGTTCCCCTCGTCCGAGGTTCGTGACCCGATCAACGCAGTCAGCTTCAACCGCCTGAGGGATCCTTCGCAGAACTCGATCGGCATGGCGCCGGTTCCAACTAGAGGAGGTCCATTGACATGGCTGCCAGTGACCCGTCCACCCCGCGGGAGCGCGAGCCAGTCCGCTTTCTAGTCTTCTGCGCTTCCCTGCGAGCCGACTCGCTCAATGGGCGCCTGGCCCGCCTGGCGCAAGCCACGATCGAGGCCAACGACGGGATCGTCGACCCCACGAAGATGCCGGACTTCAAGACTCCTTCCTACGATGCCGACATCCAGGACGTAGAGGGCTTTCCACCTGGTGCCGACCGGTTGCGGGAATGCATCCAGACCAACGACGCATTCGTGATCAGCTGCCCCGAATACAACGCCTCGATGCCCGGATTGCTCAAGAACACCATCGACTGGGTTTCGCGCTTCAGCCCCCAACCGTTCAACGGGAAGCATGGGCTGATGCTGTCGGCATCGCCGTCGATGGCTGGCGGCAACCGGGGGCTCTGGGCGCTGCGCGTCCCCTTCGAGCATCTCGGCGCACGGATCTATCCCGACATGTTCTCTCTCGCGCGGGCGCACAAGGCGTTCGACGAGGATGGGCGCATCGCCGACCCGCAACTGCAGGAACGATTCGAGAGCAACGTCGTTGGCTTCATGGATCTGGTCGAGGCCAGCAAGCACTATCCGCGGGTCAAGACTCGCTGGGTCGAATACCTTGGCGAGCATCCCGATCCGGCGACTGACCGAGTCGAATAGCCCTGGTAGTCGGGCGGCGAGACTCGAACTCGCGACCCTTTCGGACCCTCAGCGAAGAATACGCGCGTCCTCGCGCAGCTGCAAAAACTCAGTCGGCATCCGCGACGTGGTGGAGCATCGAAAGCATCAGCGCAGCGTCGAAGCGTTCGTCCTCGAACGGCAGGCGCTGCGCGTCGGCCTCGACCGCCTCGAGTCCCTTGGCCGCGGCCCGCGCGAGCATTTCGGGCGAACGATCGACGACAACCGGATCCCACCCCTCCCGTTTCAGGGCGAGGGCGTAGTTGCCGGGTGCCGCCGCCGATGTCGGCGAGCCGACTGCCGGGAGCACCGTTTAAGAGCGTCCGCGCAACGGCCGTAGGACCGACGGGCTCGTCGCGCGTGTCTCGTTATAGATCTCGGCTTGCCGAGAGTAGTCGGGCAGCAGGCTCACACCCGAGAAGCTGACACACGCGGCGCCGTGACGCCCGGCGACCGTGCTCGCGCTCCTCGCGCGAAGGAGGAGTGAGCGCCCTATACGAGAGAAGCCGCGGCGCATGCCCTACCGCAACGGGCTTGAGAACGTCCGCCGGCGTTTAGAGTCCTGAACGTGGACCTCGACGAGGCGCGCGCGTTCCTGGACGGGCACCATCGCGGCGTGCTCGCCACTGCCGCGCGGGCGGTCGCATCCAACAGAGCCCCGTGCTCGTGAACGTGGACGGCGAGGGGCGGGCCATCATCTCGAGCAGGGAGACCGCCTACAAGGTGCACAACCTGCGTCGCGACCCCTGGGCGCAGGCCTGCGTCTTCAGCGACGGCTTCTTCGGGCAGTGGCTCTTCATCGAGGGCAATGCCAAGGCGCTCTCGCTGCCGGAGGCGATGGACCCGCTGATCGACTACTACAAGCGCTTCCCGGACGAGAACCCCGATTGGGACGACTACCGGGCGCGGATGGAACGCGAGCGACGCGTGCTGATCCGGATCGAGCTCGAGCGCGCGGGTCCGGACCGTCAGGGCTGAACCACCGAGAGCCCCGCCCGGCGCCCTCAGGATCAGCTCGAGCCCTGCCTGGGGGCCGCTGCTCCCTTCGCATGCCGCGGGCAGATGCTCCTCGTCGCGCCCAAGGAGCGTAGACGGTCGCGGCGGCTTCGTCGATCAGATCGGCGTCGCCATTCCGAGCGTTCGCGGCAGACGGCGCGCTTGTGTGAGACGCGCCCGAGCGAGCCAGCTGCGAAGTAAACAGCACCGATCAGGGTCGCGACCTTCGATTGCTGATGCATGGCCTACTCCGAAAGCCCGGCGGCTTCGAGGGCGTCAGCCTCGCGCCGCTAGTGGCATTTCACATTCACGCACTGGCGAGGACCCCCGTTCCCGTTCGCCCGGTTGCCGCCGCCGTCGATCACCCCGCGCCGGGCCTCGATGCCGATGGCCGCGTTGCGCGGCGCCCGGTTCTTGGCCAGCTTCGTCGAGCGGCTCTCGATGTGGAAGCCGTCGCCTTTCGCTCCGCTGGCGAGGTTGCGCTTCAGGAGGCTGCTGCCCTTCTTGTTGACCAGGAACGCATCGCCCGCGCTCCCTCTGACCACGTTTCGGCGGACGATGTTGTCGACCCCGCCGATAGAAGTCCCGTCGGCAAAGTCGAGTCCGAGGCTGATGCCCCTGCTGCGAGGGTCAACGACCACGTTGCGGGCGACTAGGTTGTGGCGTCCCTTTTCGATTCCGATGCCCGCCCCGTCTCGGGAGAGGTGGTTGCGGGTGAGCACGTTTCGGCTGCCGTGGGCGACGATGATGCCGCCACGGTTTCGAACGAAGCGGTTGCCTCGTACCTCGTTGCGGTCGGCCTCGATCAGGATCCCGGGGCTGGAGTGCGAGAACCGGTTTCCCTTGATCAGGTTGTTGTGGGGGGAACCGAATGCGACGTGGATGCCCGGCCCGGGGTTTTTCTTGAACGTGTTGTCCACGACCCGGACGTGATGCGAGCCGAACAGGCCGAGGCCGTCGCCCTCGGGGGGGATGTTGTTGCTTCCCGCGCTGTCGCGGATCCGGCTGTGGGACACCTCGTTGAATATCAAGCCGAAGGAAGTGTTCCTCTTGGAGGAGATATCCAGCACCCGGCTGGCGCGGGCCTTGAATACGAACACGCCGGCGTCGAACTCGCGCACGGAGCCGTCCCTCATCGTGACCCCGTCGTGGCCCCTGTTGAACACCCCGATGTCACAAAACTCTTCCCGGGGGTTGCAGCCGGCAGCGCTGGTGCCGTCGCCGTCGATCCGGTGTCCGTTCAGATCGAGGGTGATGTCGTCGGCGCCGATCACGATCCCGTTGTTCGGGCAGTCGATCAGGTCGCTGTCGAGGGTCGTGTCGACGGTGATCGTGTCGCCGCAGCTGACGTGGTCAGCGCTCGCCTTACCACCCGTTACAGCCAGCACCACAGCGACCGTCGCAGCCAGGACTACCGTGGCCGATAGACACTCTCGCCGACCGAGGTGGGGCATGGACGTCATAGCTCGCTTGGGCGAACCTAGCGTCCAGGCGCGATCAAAGTCAAGACGGCTGGGCGTCCTCGACGTTCTCCTGCGACATCGCCCGTGCAGTATCCCGCGACGGGGGGAGGGTCTGATGGCGGAAGCTCAGGCCTCAGATAACCGCCGGGTAGCTCCGCGCAAAGAAAACCGCAAGAAACCTCGGCGGGTGGGGGAGGCATGGGCCCTTCTAGCGACAGGACCCGTCAACGGAGTGTTCAAGCATCGCACGCAGAGGCCCGCTTCGGACGAGAAGCACCGTTCCGTTGTGGAGCGCGCGGAACGTGTACCTGGAGGGGGGGAAAGCTTGCGGCCGAGCGGCTGCACGAACGACACGGCCGAGCGGCTGCACGAACGACACCGGCGCGGGTCGGCCAGCGGTCGTGATCGCGACGCTTGAGACAGCTCGATCAGTGGTGTCAAGCGGACTGCGCGGCGATGGCCGGGCTGCAGGCGGCCAGTTCGTAGCTCCCCGGCATGTCGCGGCGCAGCGCGGCAAAGGCGATACCGCCGACGATCAGCGGCAGCCAGAAGAGGATCACCCGGTAGCCGAGCACCGCCGCGGCGGTACCCGCTGCGGGTGCGCCGTAGACGATCAAGGTCCCAATCAGCCCGCCGTCGATCCCCCCGATTCCGCCCGGGATCGGCAGCAGCCCACCGAGCTGGCCGATCAGATAGCCCATCAGGATGACGGTGAGCGGGGGGGAAAGGCCAACGGCTTGAAACGTCGCCCAGAGCACCGCGTTGTCGAAGGCCCAGTAGCCGACCGACCCCGCCAGCACGCGACGGTTTCCCGTGCGGAGGATCTGGAGCGCCTCAGCGCTGCCGTCGATCAGCGCCCGCCGGACCGCGCTGACCCCGCGCCGCAGCCGTGAGGCGGCAGAACCCGGGGGGTGGCCCCCGCCGAGGCGGGGAATGACTACCACCGCGGCGAGCGCCAGTATGGCTACGGCCGCCGGGAAGGCGGTCAGCCAAAGCGAAAGCTCGGGCCCGACCAGGCCGAGTGCCATCACCGCTCCGATCACCGCTACGGCGAGAAAGTTGACCGCGCTCTTGATCAGAAAGAACGCGACCGACCGACGGGCGATGCGCTCGCCGTCCATGCCCCCGCGGTGGAGCACCCAGGCGCCGAGCGCAAGCCCACCGGCGCCGCTGGCTGGAATCAGTGAACCCATCGCTAGCTCCGAGCCACCGATCTGCCAGCACCGTCGCCAGCTCAGCCCGGTGCAGAAGATCGGCCCGAACATGACCACGTACGAGGCGAAGGAAAGACCCTCTAGGAGCGTCGCCAGCGCGAGCCATGCAGGGTTCGCGTCCGCCAGACTGTCTCGGACCTCGCCCAGCCCGGGCGTGAACAGCACGATCGCAACCAGAACGGCGAGGGCGGCGATCGCCTGCAGCGTGCGGCGGCGCACTGTGCGCGGCTGAAACTCGCCGGGCAGCTCTGCGGCCGAGGGGACGGAGATCTTGATGTCGAGCGCAGGTGGGATATTCGTGGCTCGTGCGTCGGCACGCCGTCGGAGCCTAGAACACGAACAGGCCGCCTTTCCATGCAAAGCGGGCGTTATCAAGCTGGTCCTCTGGGGCGGCTCGGAGGGCCGCGGTTCGAGTACGCGCGCACAACCCAAGCCCGGCGCCCCGCGCGCGCCAGGTGAGCGTGTCCTGCCCTTGACGACTCTGCGACGCTGAAAGAAGACTGTGGCCCGGATTGCGGGCCGCTCAGAAAACGAGAGGCCATCGGATGGCGAGCTGCACACATCTCGACCAGGTCGCTGTGATCGAGCTGCCCGAGTCAGTCGACGGCTGCGAGGAGTGCCTGATGACCGGTGATCCATGGCTTCACCTGAGGATCTGCCTCGAGTGCGGCAAGGTGGGATGCTGCGACAGCTCGCCGAACCGGCACGCCTCCAGGCACGCCCGCGAGGCAGGTCACCCGCTGATCCGCTCGCTGGAGCCGGGCGAGGATTGGTCCTTTTGTTTTCTTGACGATGTGGGCATGGTGATCCCGCAGATCCAGGGTCAGACCCGGATTCCGCCCTCGCCGATGGGCGGCTGACAATGACCGACGCGTTCGTCCTCGGCGGCGTTCGCACCCCGGTTGGGCGTTACGGCGGCGGGCTCTCGCACATCCGCACCGACGACCTGCTCGGCCAGACGATGGTCGCGGCCTGCGAGCGGGCCCTGGCGACCGAGCTACGGCTGCGCGAGGCCCAGTACGGGGTCGCCGAAGTCTGCGTCGGCTCCGGCCAGGGGGTCGCGACCGTCCTCGAGAACCCCAACGCCGGGTAGCGGACGGATCGGGAGTAGCTTTCGACCGTGCGCGCCGGGTGGCCACCGCTGGCATATGACGCCTGGAGTGCGACCTGCGACACGCTCCACGCGCACACGCAGGTGCTCGGGAAACTCGCGGTCCAGCTTGCCCCGCCCGAGCCGCAGCTGCAACACACAGCCCTGCGGCTGACCGCGCGGGGCTGGGAGACGCCGGCGCTGCCGGCCCCGGACGGCTCCGGCGCGATCGGCGTCGCTCTCGATCTGCGCGAGCACGAGGCCGTGGTCGAGCACAGCAACGGCCATGAGACGCGGATCGCCCTGGCGCCGAACCGTCCCGTCGCCGAGGTCACGCGCGAGGTGCTAGAGGCGGTCGGGCGCCTGGCCGGTCCGGTCGAGATCAACCCTGCGCCCCAGGAGGTGCCGTGGACGGCGCCGCTCGACCAGGACCGCGAGCATGCGACGTATGACGCCGAACAGGTGGCGACCTACTTCGAGGCCGCCACCCAGGCGGCACTCGTGCTGGCGGAATTTCGAGCGCCGTTTCGCGGACGCTCAACGCCGGTCAACGCCTGGTGGGGCACCTTCGACCTCGCGGTCAACCTCTTCTCAGGGCGGCCGGCAGATCCACCGTCTGATGACTTCATCATGCGAAACGGGGGAGATGCCGAGCAAGTCGGAATTGGTTGGTGGCCCGGGGATCCGAATCACGAGCTGGCTGCCTTCTTCGCCCTCGCCTATCCGGCGCCCGACAGCTTTGGCGAAGCGGATCTGAGCCCCGCCTTGGGGCGTTGGGACGCACAGCTCGGCGAGTATGTGCTGGACTGGGAGGAGCTCCGCGAGGAAGCCGATCCACGCGCCCGCGCGGTGGAGTTTGCCCGGGCCGCTTTCCGCCACGCCTGCACGGTCTGTGAGTGGGATCCCGTTCTAGCGGCCACGGCAGAGGGCGTTCCGCCGCCGATCAGGTGACGCAGGGTACCGGCCCGGCCCACACCCGCAACCTCGGCGAGCCGGCACCCCAGATCGCCGTTCGCTTGGCGCCTCCCTGGCCTGGCCCGCCGTCGATCGTGACACTCGATGGGGCGACATGGGCCACTCCCTCCTGCGTTGAGCCCTGTGCCGATATCGCCGAGCACGCCCAAGTGCCGCGGTGGGGATGGGGCCGAGGCGCCGCCATTCGACCCCTAGGATGAGGTCGGATGAGCGGCTTTCTCTCACGCGGTTTCGGCGGTAGCCGCAGGCCTCCCGAGGAGTACGCCGACCGCCTGCCCCCCGGCCAGTACTACGAGCGCGACTTCCCTGTCCTGACCGCGGGTCCGACGCCAGATGTCGGCACCGGGCCCGGGGAGTGGAGCTTGCGGATCGACGGGATGGTCGCCTCGGAGAGTGAGTGGAGCTGGGAGGAGTTCCACCAGCTGCCGTTCGAGGAGATTCCTTGCGACATCCACTGCGTGACCAAGTGGTCGAAGCTGGGAACGAGCTTCCGTGGCGTCTCGCTCGACACCCTGTTCGAGCAGGCCGAGCCGCTCGACGCCTACGCGATGGCCTGGTCGTTCGGCGGCTACACCACCAACCTCGCGGTCGAGGACCTCACCGACGGCAAGGCCTGGATCGTCACCGAGCACGAGGGCCAGCCGCTTCCCCGCGAGCACGGCGGCCCCGCGCGGCTCGTTGTCCCGCACCTCTACTTCTGGAAGAGCGCCAAGTGGATCGCGGGGCTGCGTGTGATGGATCACGACGAACCGGGCTTTTGGGAGGCCAACGGTTACCACAACCGCGGCGACCCCTGGCGAGAGGAGCGCTATTGGACGGACTGACTGAGGTCTCCCAGCGTGCTCCGGGCAAGTGGCAGATCGCAACGGTCGCTGCGATCAAGGTCGAAACCGAGCGGGTGAAGTCGTTTCGCTTCGAGCTGCGGATGTGGATGCCACACCTGCCCGGCCAGCACTACGACGTTCGCCTCACCGCACCCGACGGCTACACGGCCCAGCGCTCGTACTCGATCGCCTCCTCGCCGCTCGATGCGGGCGAAATCGAACTGACCATCGACCGACTCGACGATGGCGAGGTCTCGCCGTACTTCCACGACGTGGTCGAAGAGGGGGACCAGGTCGAGCTCCGCGGGCCGTTCGCCTCGTACTTCGTGTGGCGCGGCGAATCGCCCACGCTGCTGGTCGGCGGCGGCTCGGGCGTGGTGCCGTTGATGTGCATGCTGCGCCACCGTCGCCGGGCGACGCCCAATGCGCAGATGAGCCTTATCTACTCGGTCCGCTCGCCTGAGGAGCTGATCTATGCGGACGAGCTCGGTGAGGAGACGACCCTCACCTACACCCGCGTCACCCCCGAGGACTGGGCCGGGCACGCAGGACGCGTCGACGGCTCGATGCTCGAGGGCTTGGGTCCGATGACCACCGCCTTCGTCTGCGGTTCCAACGGATTCGTCGAGGCGGCCTCCCGGCTGCTGCTCGCGGTCGGTGTGGACCCGGCGCGAATCCGAACCGAGCGCTTCGGTCCCACGAGCTGATGATCGAGCAAAGCGGCAGCCGGCTCCGCGCTCCAGATCCTCATTTTTGTTCGTCAGGTGGTTTAGCTCCGCCCGAGGCTGTTGCCGTCGAGCTGCTAAGCGGTTTCCGCGGCCTTCGCCCCGTTGTTTCGGGCGTCGATGGTCTCGACAGTCTGATCCAGCGCCTTCTGAAGGATGCCTTTGCCGACGGTGGCAAGCACCGCGCCGAGGAATCGCCCCTTGAGGTTCTTACCGTGCCGTTCAACGACCACGTCAACATCGGTCGTCCCGTCGGGCTTCGCCGCGAGCGTGTAGGTCTGGATCGAGTCGTTCGCCCACACGTTTGAGTCGGTGGTCGTCATCACGATGCGGTTGGGATCGGACCAGTCGTAGTGCAGCCGCTCCCAGTTGCCCCTCCCGCCCTCCGTGACGTCGGCGTGGCCGGGGCCCTGCTCGTGCACCTCGAGTTGATCGTCGACGCTGTTCGGGAAGAGCTCGGACCGGCCGGGCCCGAAGTCGGTGATTCCGGCGAGGACCTGCTCCGGCGTTGCGGTGGTCGTCTGGTGGAGGTGGATTGTGGGCATGCGTGCTCCTTTCTCGGTGCGCGCCGTTAGGCTCGCGGTTCGAGCGCCCCGTCGCGCCCGTGAAGACCTGGTCGTCTATGGAGGACCCTAGTCGGCCATGCACGGGGTGAGGCATTTCAGCCCAGAAAACGCGGCCACCACATCACGGGTTGCCAAGATCGGTCCGATCTAGCCAATGGCCCATTTGACTTGCAGACCCCGCAGTGAGAGGGTCGTTACGCCGCTACACCGCTTGCTCGACGGGAACCCGTCAGCCAACAACCACGGGTGACGAGGTGGCGGAGCATCGCCGGGTCGGCGGCCCTCGTGACTCGCGCGGGCGAGTGCGCCCCCGGCGCTCGCGCCGGCAAATGCCATTCAGAGCACAGAGCAAAGGAGTGCAGACCATGGACATGAAACTCGAGGTCGTGACGGTGCCCGTGTCCGACGTCGACCGGGCAAAGAGCTTCTACGAGAGCCTCGGATGGCGCCTGGACATCGACCTGGTCGTAAGCGACGACGTCCGGACCGTGCAGTTCACGCCGCCTCATTCGCAATGCTCGATCCATGTCGGCAAGGGCCTAACCCCGATGGCGCCCGGCTCATTGGACCGGCTGATGCTCGCGGTCGGCGACGTGGACGCCGTTCGGGAGGATCTGATCGGCCGCGGCGTCGACGTCAGCGAGGTGGTCGAGAACAAACCCCCAGGCTTCGAGTCGATCGAAGGACGCTCGTATTTCGCGCAAGCAACCTTCAGCGACCCGGACGGCAACGGCTGGGTTCTTCAAGAGATCACGGATCGGCTCCCCGGCCGGGAATGGGAGGACTGATATGGAGGTCGCATCGCTCGCTAATCTGCTGCACGAGACTTCCGGGCGTCACGGCGCCTTCGAGGCTGTTGCGCCACCGCACGACTGGTGGGACTGGTACGCGGCCTACATGAACGCTCGGCAGAGCGGAAGCACACCCGACGACGCCTCCGCCGCGGCTGACCGTTACATGGCGGAAGTCAAGGACGTTGTCGTCCCACCCTCGTGAGGGCCCGATAGCGATGGCGCGATGAGCGACTACAACGTCGTAGTCATCGGAGCTGGCCCAGCCGGTGAGCACTGCGCCGACCGTCTGGCCGGCGGCGGCTTAAACGTGGCGATAGTCGAGAGCGGCTTGATCGGCGGCGAGTGCGACTACTGGGCGTGCATCCCGTCGAAGACCCTGCTTCGTCCGGGCGAAGCGCTCCAGGCGGCCCGCGAGGCGCCGGGGGCCGCGCAAGCCGTCGGCGGCCCGCTCGACCCGGCCGCCGCCTTTGAATGGCGCGACTTCATGACCGGTAATTGGGAGGACTCCGCCAAGGAGGAGTGGCTGCGTTCGAAGGGGATCGACGTCCTGCGCGGCACGGGCTCGATCGCCGGTCCCGGGCGCGTGACGGTTGACGGCAGCGAGCACTCCTGTGACCACATCGTCCTCGCCACCGGGTCCGAAGCGGTCGTCCCGCCGGTCCCGGGGCTCCGAGAGCTGGATGGGATTTGGACCAACCGCGGTGTGACCGAGCTGCGCGACGTGCCCAAGCGGATGTTGGTGCTCGGTGGCGGGCCCGTCGGGGTGGAGATGGGACAAGCGGTATCTCGCTTCGGGGCGTCGGTGGCACTGGTGGAGGGCATGGATCACCTGCTACCGCGCGAGCCCAAGCCGCTCGGTGACGCCCTCGGTGACGCGCTGGCCGCCGAAGGCATCGAGCTGCACTTCGGACAGCAGGCGTCGTCCGCCCGCCGCGAGGGCGACGACTATGTCCTTGAGCTCGGAGACGGCACGGAGCTGCGCGGGGACCGCATCCTGGTCGCCACGGGCCGGCGTCCGCTCGCGGACGGCCTCGGTCTCGAAAACGTGGACGTGTCGCCCGAGAAGTCCGGGGTGCCGGTCGACGAGCGAATGAACGTCACCGGCGGCGTCTGGGCAATCGGGGACGTGACCGGCGTCTGGCCGCTCACCTACGTGGGCAAGTACCAGGGTCGCGTGGCCGCAGCCAACATCCTTGGGCGCCCTCGCGAAGCAAGCTACGAGGCCGTGCCGCGCGTTGTGTTCACCGACCCCCAGGCGGCGTCGGTCGGTGAAGCCAAGGGCGCGACCACCGCAACGGTCCCGATCTCTGAGGTGCCGCGCACGTCGACCTACACGCGTGCCTATGCGGAGAAGAACGGATTCATGACCCTCGTGTCCGACGGCGAACGCCTAACCGGGGCCTACGCCCTCGGCCCGGACGCGGGCGAATGGCTCCAGCAGGCGACGTTGGCCATCCGCGCCGAGGTCCCACTGGCAGTCATGGAAGATGTCATCCAGCCGTTTCCCACCTTTTCCGAGATCTTCCTGTTCGCGCTCACCGAGCTCGAGCCGAAGATCGCGGCCACGGCCGAGGAGCGCCAGGGCCAGTAGCTCCGATCTTAGGTCGCCACAGGCACCCCTTGGTGGTGGCGCGCGAGCAGCCATCCTTCGGCTCTGCGGCCTGGCTGCCGAGGTGCCCGCCTTGATCGACTGCCCACAACTCCTTCGGTTCCTGAGCCGCGTTGAGGTACTCCTCGTTGAGTTCCTCGCCACCCTCGCCGTCGACCGCGTAGATCAGCAGCACCGGCCGAGGGGCGATCTCGCCGACCAGCTCGACCAGGTTTGGTGGCACCGACTCGTTCGAGAACAACGCGACCCCGACGGTCTGCGTTGCCACGCCGAGGTTCTGGAGCGGGCCGGCGTCGGACCGCTCGCCGGCCTCGCGCGCTGAGCGGATACCCGCCCCTTCGGAGACGACCGCCTTCAGCCCGCCGGATCTGGCGGCGGCCTCGAGCATCATCTCGCCGCCCACCGACTGCCCGATGCCGCCGATCCGCTCGGGGTCGATCCCCTGCGCGCGCAGGAACCTGACTGCTGCGTCGACGTCGCGGTAGCCACCCCCGCATCCATTAGGCTGCCCTAATTAGGGATACCGAAGTAGGATCTCCACGAGCAGAAGGAGGCGGCGTTGGCAGGTTGGGAGCAGAGGACGAGATTGAGCGCGCGAGCACGGCGCCTGGGCGGGGGCCGGGCGGCGCTGGCGCTCGCCCTCGGCGCGGCGCTGACCACAGCCGTCGGCTGCGGCGACTCGGACGAGGACACGACCTCGACCCAGGCGGAGGCGCCGGGCGGGCAGGCCGTCGACCTGGCGGCGGTCAAGGACTACCTGACCGAGCACAGCGCCGAGCTCTCGGCGCATACGGCTGAGCTGAAGCGCCTCGGCGAGCGCTACTACGAGCTCGCCGAGTCGACCGGATTCGACTACGAAGCGCTGATCGCCGAGCACGGCGAAGAGGTCGCCGAGATCCTCGACCGGTCCAAGCAGGCGTTCGTGAAGGCCAACCCCGCCTATGAGGAGATGGAGGGGATCGTCGCCGGGGTCCCGCGCCTGGCGCAGTACGACGTTGACATCGACGCCGGCGCAGACTCGTCGGACCCCGAGAACGCGGTCTCGTTCAGCCTCGAGCTGCCGAACGGCAAGACCCTCGAGCAGCCCGGCAACGCGTTCTTCGTCACCGAGACGTCGCTCTACGGCACCAACCCCGACTTCCTCGCCAAGGCCGTCGACCAGGACGTCGACGGCGACGGCAAGGAGGAGTTCGGCGAGGGCATCCCCGACGCCGACATCTACGTCGCGATGGTTCGTAAGTTCGACGAGATGGCCAAGTCCCTCGACGCCGACGCCCAGGCCTTCGAGCCGACCCCGTCGGACGCGCTGACCGCGATCACGGTGATGACGCCGACGATGAGTGAGTACTTCGAGGCGTGGAAGAACTCGCGCTTCATCGCCGGCGAGGACGCTGAGGAGCTCGGCTTCGTCGCCGCCTCCCGGCTCTCCGACATCGCCGACATCCTCGAGGGGATCGAGTTCACCTATGACGAGGTCGAGCCGCTGATCGCCGAGGAGTCGCCGGCGCAGGCAAAGCAGACGGCGGCCGCGCTCGGCGAGCTGCTCGCTTTCGTCGAGAAGCTGCGCGACAACGAGCAGCACGGGCATGAATACACGGCCGAGGAGGCCGACACGTTCGGGTCCGAGGCCCAGCGCCAGGCGGAGGCGATCGCCGGCCAGGTCACGCAGGCCGCGAAGCGACTCGGAATCGAGCTCCAGGCATAGGCTGATGCCGGCGCCTCGAGTCAAGAGACCGGAACGCGAGCGCCGCCTGGCCGCGGCGCTCGCTGTCGTCTCCGGGCTGCTCTGCGCGCTCGTTGCCTCGCCGGCCGTGGCCGCGCCCGCCGACGGCGGACCGATCGCGCCCTGGAAGGCCGCCGAGCAGGTGCGGGCCTCGCTCTTCGACGCCCAGACCGCGCTCCTGCTCGACCAGGCGCCCGAGGCATCGGTCGGCGTCGCGCGTGAGGCGTTCGAGCGCGGCCTCGAGCGCGAACTCGAACGCACGGACCCGCGCGCGGCCGCCGACGCGCGCGCGGCGCTCGCCCGCGCCGCGACCGCCCTCGCCGGCGGCGACGAGACTGGACTGGCGGCGGCCCGTGGGTCGCTGGTCGCAGCGCTCCGCCGCGGCGCCTATGCCGCGACCCTGGAGGCAGTGGAGGCGTCCGACGTCGCGACCGCGCGCCGCTGGATCCTGGTCCGCGACTTCCGCCAGGCGACCCGCTACACGCGCCCGGGCGTCGACGCGACCGCCGCGCTCGACGCCCTCGAGGCTGGCGAGATCGCGCCCGGCGCGGCAGCGCTGCAAGTCCGCAAGGACCTGCTCGACGCCTATCAGGCCCGGCTCGGCGACTACGTCGCCGAGGCCGAACGCGAGGCGGAGCGCGGCTTCGGCCCGGCGCTGGCGGAGTCCGCCGCCCTGGTCCGCGGCTACTGGCTGATCCTCGCCGAGGAGTACCTCGAGCAGCGCGGCGGTCCGGCCGAGCGGGAAGCCGATCGCGCTTTCGTCGATCTCGTCGACGCCGCAGGCGACGCGGACCCCGGGCGGTTCGCCGCCGCGACGCAGGCGGTCGAGAAACGGCTCGACGGGTTCACCGCGGCGCCGTTCACGGCCGAGGAGCAGGCGCGACGCGCGGCGCAGCTCACCCGCTTCGTCGACCTGATCCCGGTCGAGTACGACCACGGCACCGAGGACGGCCGGGTGACGATCCCGTTCGAGCTCCAGGAGATGCTCGCCTTCATCGACGCCGCGGACTCGGCGTTGACCGATCTCGAGGGCGAGCTCGACGAGCGCGACCCGGAGGCGGCCGCGAGCGTCGAGCGTGACCTCGAGCGCCTGCGGACGATCGCAAACGACGCCAACGAGGGGCGCTCGGTCGCCGCGCTCGAACAGGTCGAGGCGCTCGAGGGCGAGGTCTCGGGCACGCTCGATGCGGTCTTCCCTGAGGAGTGGAAGCAGTCGACGGACGAGGCCGACTACGACCTGGTCGACATCTCGCTCGACCAGATGGAGGCGGCGATCTCCGCCGGCGAGTACGAGCAGGCCGAGCAGGCACGTCTCTCCGCCTACGCGCTGTTCGAGTTTGGCCCCGAGATCAAGCTGAAGGCGTTCGACCCGCAACTCGTCGCCGAGATCGAGGGCATGGTCTGGTACGGGGCGCGCGGAGTCGACGGCCTCGCCGAGATGATCGCCGCGGGTGCCGATCTGCGCCAGATCCGCGAGACCAGGCTCGAGCTCGACGAGGCCCTGGACGAGGCGCGGGCGAAGACCGGCGACGGCGCCAGCGACGCGACCGTGATCACCAACGCCGCGACGATCGTCTTCCGCGAAGGGCTGGAGGCGATCCTGATCGTCGCCGCGGTCACCGCCTCGATGGTCGGTGCGAACCGCCGGCTGCGGCGCCCGGTCTATCGCGGCGCCCTGCTCGCGCTGCCCGCGAGCGTGCTCCTGTTCATCGTCTCGATGCTCGTGCTCGACTCGCTCTCGCAGTACGGCGAGCGGCTCGAGGCCGTCGTCGGGGTGGTCGCGATCGGGGTCCTGATGCTGGTCATGAACTGGTTCTTTCACCGCGTCTACTGGACCGAGTGGATATCCAGCCACCGCAAACGGGGATTGCGGCTGTCCGGCGGGACCGCGGCCGCGGCCGGCGCCGGAGCGGTGACGGTCGTCGGCCTCTACCTGCTCGGCTTCTCCAGCGTCCTCCGCGAGGGCTTCGAGACGGTCCTCTTCCTGCAGGCGCTGCAGCTCAGCTCCGGGACCGGGATCGTCGTCGCCGGGGTGGGGTTCGGCCTGCTCGCTACGGCCATGGTCGGAATCGCGACCTTCATGCTCGAGCGCCGGCTCCCGTACAAGCGGATGCTGATCGTGACCGGGGTCCTGATCGCGCTCGTGCTCGTGGTCCTGGTCGGCAACACGGTGCGCACGATGCAAGGCGTCGGCTGGATCCCGATCACGCCGGTCGAGGTCGAGTTCCCGCTCTGGATGGGGACCTGGCTCGGGGTCTTCCCGACCGTCGAGACGCTGGTCGCCCAGGGCGCCGCCTTCGTCTTCGTGATCGGCAGCTACTTCGCCGCCGAGTGGTGGCGCAAGCGGCGCCTGCGCCGGGCGATCGCCGAGTATCGCGACGGCGAAGCGGCCGCGCCCGAGCCCGCTCCGGCTCCCGTGGGCGCTGCGGCAGCGAACGGCAACGGCGCAGGTGAGGCCGCCGGCCGCCAACCCGAGCCGACGCACGCCAACGGCGGCGGACCCGTCGGTTCGAACGGCAGCGCGCGCGACTCGGAGCGCTTGCGCGACCCCGCCGCGCGCTGAGCAGATCGGGGGATCGCCTGCGATCGGGGGATCGACCCTCGTATGCGAGGTCGATCCCCCGCGCGACGGCAATCCGCCGCTCCGCCGCCGGTCGCGGTAGGTGTTAGGGGATGACAGCCGCCAGTCAGCTCGCGCTGCTCTTCCCGGGCCAGGGCGCCGCCGAGCCTGCGATGCGCGAGCTGGTCGCCGAGCAGCGCCCGGACCTGCTGGCGCTGGTCGCCGAGCTGGTCGGGGAGGACCCTTTCCCCCGTCTCGACGACGGGACGAGGTTCGCCCAGCCGGCGATCTACTGCGCCGCGCTGGCCGGCTTCGAGAGCCTCGGGCGCCCGCGAGCCGGCCTCTGCGCCGGCCACTCGCTGGGCGAGATCACCGCCCTTGCGGCCGCCGGGGCGCTCGCCGAGAGCGACGGCCTGCGCGCCGTCGTCGCCCGCGGGCGGCTGATGGACGAGGCCGGCGCCCGCGAGCCCGGCGGCATGGTCGCGGTCGGCGGCGAGCGCGAGCGGGCGACCGAGCTCGCCCAGAGCACCGGGCTCGAGCTCGCGAACGAGAACTCGCCGAGCCAGTTCGTCCTCAGCGGCCCGGTGATCGGGCTCGACCGCGCGCTGGAGCAGGCGCGCACGCTCGGCCTGCGGGCGAAGCGGCTCGCGGTCGCCGGCGCTTTCCACTCGGTCGCGATGGGCCCCGCGGCGGAGCCGTTCCGAGCCGAGCTCGAGGCGATCGAGTTCCGCCCCACGGGCGCGACCGTGATCTCCTGCGTCAGCGCCGAGCCGTTTGGCGACGACCCGCGGGAGCTGCTCGTCGCGGCGCTGACCAGCCCGGTTCGCTGGGCCGACGTGATGCGGCGCCTCGAGACCGACGGCGCGCGCCGATTCCTCGACGTCGGCCCGGGCAGGGTGCTGGCCGGGCTCGCGCGGCGGACGCTCGCCGAGGCGGAGGTCCAGACGCGCAGCGACGCGCAGGCCGGTGATTCGTAGGGCCGGTCGCGCTACCGTGCGGGACGCCGTGGCCCCCCGCAGCGAGCCGAGCCGATGACCCGCGAGCCCGTCGCCCCGGGCTGCGCGCTGATCACCGGGGCCTCGCGCGGGATCGGCGCTGCCGCCGCGAGCGAGCTCGGCCGGGCCGGGTGGCCGGTCGCGGTGCACTTTCGCACCGACCCGGAGCTGGCCGAGACGGTCGCGGCTGCGATCCGCGATGCGGGCGGTGAGGCGGCGACCTTCGAAGCCGACCTGACCGTGGCCGGAGCAGCCGACGAGCTTCTGGGCGCGGTCGAGAAAGACCTCGGCCCGGTCTCGGTGCTGATCAACAACGCCGGCGTGACCGCGGACGGGCTCTCGATGCGGCTCAGCGACGACGACTGGACCCGAGTGCTCGAGACCAACCTGGGCGCCGCGTTCCGGCTCACCCGCCGCGCCGTGCTGCCGATGGTCCGGGCGCGGTTCGGGCGGGTGATAAACGTCGCCTCGGTGGTCGGACTGCGCGCCAACCCCGGCCAGGCCAACTACGCCGCCTCGAAGGCGGGGCTGATCGCCTTCACCCGTACCGTCGCGGTCGAGGTCGCCAGCCGGGGAGTTACCGTGAACGCGGTGGCCCCGGGCTTGATCGAAACCGAGATGACCCGGGGGCTCGACTCCGGGGTCGCGGACGCGATCCCGGCTCGGCGCGTCGGGACCCCGGAGGAGGTCGCAGCATGTATCGGCTTCCTCGCCTCGCCGGGCGCTTCGTACGTGACCGGGGCGACGCTGAGCGTCGACGGGGGCATGGCGGCATAAGGGTCAAGGGTCCTCAACCAAAGGAGCGAGAAATGGCAGAGACGCAGAGCCGGGAGCAGATCGAGCAACGGGTGATCGACGCGCTGGTCGAGTTCGGCGAGGAGCGCGAGAAGGTGACGCCGCAGGCGCGCTTCGAGGACCTCGAGGTCGACTCGCTCGACCTGGTCGAGCTCGCCCAGATCGCCGAGGACGAATACGGGGTGGAGCTTTCGGACGCCGATCTCGAGGGGCTGGAGACGGTCGGTGACGTGATCGAGCTGATCGCGACCAGGGCCGGATGACCCGAGCGGTCGTGATCACCGGCCTCGGCGCCGTCAGCCCGCTCGGGATCGGGGCGCCGACGCTGATCGAGCGCTGGGTGGCGGGCGAGTCGGGGATCGAGGACGGGCTCGGGCGTTGCCGCGAGTTCGACCCGACCGAGCACATGAGCCGCCGCGAGGCGCGCCGCGCCGACCGCTTCACCCAGCTCGCGCAGGTGGCCGCCGGGGAGGCGATCGAGCAGGCCGGCTGGGGCACCGAGCCGCCCTACGACACGGTCGAGATCGGCTGCGTGATCGGGACCGGGGTGGGGGGCATCGCGACGATCGAGGACCAGCACAGCGTCATGCTCGAGCGCGGGGCGGGCGCGATGTCACCGCTCTGCGTGCCGCAGATGATGCCCAACGCCGCCGCCGGCGCGATCGCGATGCGCCACGGCCTGCGCGGCGAGTGCTACGGCACCGTCTCGGCCTGCGCCGCCGGGGCCCAGGCGATCGGCGAGGGGATGCGGCTGGTCGAGCGCGGGGCGCTTCGCGCTTGCGTCGTCGGCGGCAGCGAGGCCGGCGTCACCCCGCTCGGGATCGCCGCCTTCGAGGCGATGGGCGCGACCTCGAAGCTCGGCATCTCGCGCCCCTTCGACCGCGACCGCGACGGCTTCGTCATGGGCGAGGGCGCCGGGGTGATGGTGCTCGAGGACGCCGAATCGGCGACCGCCCGGGGCGCCACCGTGCTCGGCCGGCTGACCGGCTACGGGGCGACCGCCGACGCCTTCCACCTCACCGCACCCGACCCCGAGGGAGACGGCGCCGCCCGTGCGATCGCCGCGGCGCTTCGAGACGCGGAGACCGAGCCGGGAGAGGTCGGTTACGTGAACGCGCATGGCACCTCGACCGAGCTCAACGACCGCTCCGAGACCGAGGCGCTGCGGCGCGCGTTCGGCGAGCACGCCGACTCGCTCCCGGTCTCGTCGCTGAAGTCGTCGATCGGCCACCTGCTCGGCGCCGCCGGCGCGGTCGAGGCGGTGGCCACGGTTCTGGCCCTGGAGCGGGCGGTGGCGCCGCCGACGATCAACCTCGAGCACCCCGACGAGGGCCTCGATCTCGACTACGTCCCTCGCGAGGCGCGCCCGCTGAATGGCGACGGCCGACCGCTGGTCGCGATCTCGAACTCGTTCGGGTTCGGTGGCCACAACGTCGTCCTCTGCGCGGAGGCGGTGGAATGACCGCCGCCCGCTCGGCTCGATGAGCGAGTCGGCGCCGTTGCTGGCGGACAAGCGACTGCTGATCACCGGCGTGATCACCCGCCGCAGCATCGCCTTTGCCGTCGCCCGCGAGGCTCAGCTCGCCGGCGCCGAGGTGGTGCTGAGCGGCTTCGGCCGGGCGCGGCGGTTGACCGAGCGCGCCGCCGGCCAGCTCCCCGAGCGCCCGGACGTGCTCGAGCTCGACGTCAACAGCGAGACCGACCTCGCCGCGGTGGCGGCCGAGCTCGACAGCCGCTGGGGCGGGCTCGACGGCGCCCTGCACGCGGTCGCCTTCGCGCCCGAGGACGCGCTCGGCGGCGACTTCGTCGCGACCGGATACGAGAGCGCGGCGGAGGCCTTTCGGACCAGCGCTTACTCGCTCGCGGCGCTCGCCCGCCACCTCGCCCCCCTGCTCGAGCGCGACCCTGCGGGCGCGATCGTCGGGCTCGACTTCGACGCCGCGGTCGCCTGGCCGCTGTATGACTGGATGGGGGTCGCCAAGGCGGCGCTCGAGGCGGCGGCGCGCTACCTGGCCCGCGACCTCGGCCCGCGCGGGGTGCGGGTCAACCTGGTCGCGGCCGGGCCGGTGCGGACCACCGCAGCCTCGGCGATCCCCGGGTTCGCCGAGCTGGCCCGCGCCTGGGAGCGTGGAGCGCCGCTGGGTTGGGATCCCGACGACCCGACGCCGGTCGCCCGCGCGGCCTGCTTTCTGCTCTCCGACTGGGCCGCTGCGATCAGCGGCGAGATCCTGCACGTCGACGGCGGCTTTCACGCGATCGGAGCTCCCGGCTCAGAGGCGATCGGTTAGGTTCTCGCCCGGAACCGAGCCGAGGAGACCCGTGGACGTAAGCGCGCTCAAGAACATCCCCCTGTTCGCCGACGTGCCGGAGGAGGCGCTGGCCAAGGTTGCGACCTTCGCCACCCTGGAGTCCGCGGCCGAGGGCAAGACGATCATCCGCGAGGGCGGGTTCTCAAACGACTTCTACGTGATCGAGGACGGCACGGTTAAGGTCGAGCACGAGGGCGACCACCTGGCCGATCTCGGGCCCGGGGACGTGTTCGGCGAGCAGGGCCTGCTCGAGAAGCAGGAGCGCTCGGCGACCGTGACCGCGACCTCGCCGGTGCGGCTGATCAGGATCGAGCACTGGGAGCTCTCGCGGATGCGCTCGGCGATGCCCGAGGTCGTCGACCAGCTGCGGCGCAAGGTCGGCGAGCGCTCGAAATAGCGCCCCGAGGCCGTTAAGGCGACCACTGCCGCGAGCCAGCCCGTCCGCGAGCGCTCGCGGGTGAGCACGGCGACCGGTGGTCAGGCAAGGCCGGTCAGGTGACCGTCGCCGGAGACGATTTGGAGAACGCCCGGGCGTGGGTTATGGTCGCTTCGTGGCAAGGGGAGGCCCCGCCGATTGGCAGCGGAGCGCGGATCTGTCGTGTTGCCGGCAGTGAACCGTCTGACTCGACGAATCGCTCCCACGTCTGCCCTGCTGTTGGTGGCCGTGGGGTTGGCGCAGCCGGCGCTGGCGCGCGTGGATCCGCTCTCGCTGGTCAGCGTGCCGAGCCCGTTCGCGGCCGAGTGCAATGGGGTGCCCCAGGTCGGGACGCTGTACCGCAACGCCGAGGTCGAGCCCCACCTGGCCGTCGATCCGACCAGGCGGCGCAACCTGATCGCGACCTGGCAGCAGGACCGCTGGTCGAGCGGCGGGGCGGATGGGCTGCTGACCGCCTACTCGAGGGATGGGGGCGAGACGTGGAAGCATCCGACGGCACCCCCGTTTGCCCGTTGCCAGGGCGGCGGGGCGGCAAACGGCGGCGACTATGAGCGCGTAACCGATCCCTGGGTCTCGTTCGGGCCGACCGGGATCGCCTACCAGATCGCCCTCGCGGTCAACAACCTGTTCCTGGGTCGGAACGCGGTCCTGGTCAGCCGGTCGCGCGATGGTGGGAGGAGTTGGGGTCCGGTGAAGACTCTGATCGCCGACGACGGGCCGCTGCTCTCCAACGACAAGGAGACGCTGACCGCCGACCCGACCGACGAGCGGTTCGTCTACGCGACCTGGTGGCGCTTCGACCTCGGCCGACTCGCCGGCCCAACGATGTTCACCCGCTCGACCGACCGGGGTCGGACCTGGGAGCCGGCGAGGGAGATCTTCGATTCCGGCAGCGGCCCGCTCAACCAGACGATCGGCAACCAGATCGTGGTCAAGCCAAACGGCGACCTGATCAACGCCTTCATCCTCATCACCGGCGACGACGTGCCGAGCTTGCGCTACGTGGTCATCCGCTCGCAGGACAGGGGGCGCACGTGGGCATCTCTGAGCACGATCGCCGAGCTCGACTCGTTCCCGGTCACGACTGATCCGCGCGACGGTGCGTTGATCCGAGGTGGCGAGGTGATCCCCGACATCGCGGTCGACCCGCGGCGCGGTAAGCGACGCCTGTACGCGGTCTGGCAGGACACCGTGTTCACCGACGAGAGCCAGATCGCCTTCTCGCGTTCGCGCGACGGCGGGCGCACATGGTCGGCGCCGGCGAGGCTGAGCGAGAACCCGGAGGTGCAGGCGTTCACGCCCGGGGTCGAGGTGAGCCAGAGCGGTGAGGTCGCGGTCAGCTACTACGACCTCAGCTACGACAGCGTCGCCTCCCCGAGCCTCGACACCGATTACTGGGTCGCGCGCTCGACCGACGGCGGCCGCAGCTTCGCGCCCCGTGAGCGGGTCACCCCGCAGTCGTTCGATCTGCGGACCGCGCCCGACGCCCGCGGTTTCTTCCTCGGCGATTACGAAGGCCTCGCCGCGGCCGGCAATCGCTTCGAGGTGCTGTTCTCCAAGACCACCGGCGATCCGGGCAACCCGACCGATCTCTTCTCGACCACGGTTAGAGCGCATGGCGGCCACGGCCGTACCCTCCCGTCCGGCGTCGGGGCGCGACGCGCTCGCCCAGCGGCCGAGGCGGAGACGCCCGTGCTGCCGCTGCGCCGTCGTTGACCGAGCGGCGACGCCGCGGGCTGTGGGCGATGCTGCTCGGCGCTCTGGCGCTGATCGTCCTGGCCGCGCCCGCCGGCGCCCATGGAGCCGAATGCTGCCTGTATTGGTCGACCGGCGCCAACGACACGATCGGCCGCGCTCCCCTGCGCGGGTTCACATCGCAGTGGGACTTCATCCATACCCCGGGAGAGGGCGCCTTCGGTCTCGCGGTCGATCGGGAGCATCTCTACTGGGGCGGCGAGGGCTCGATCGGCCGCGTCGGCCTCGACGGGTCGGATCTCGAGCCGGAGTGGATCGCCGATCCGGCCGGTTCGAGGCAGGGGGCGGTGGCGGTGGACTCGGCGCACGTCTACTGGGCGGACTTCCTCGAGGACTCGATCGGGCGTGCGAACCTCGACGGCTCAGGGGTCGATCCGGGGTTCATCGGCACCTCGTTCCCGAGCAGCCTGGCGATCGACGACACGCATGTCTATTGGACTGGCGGGACGAGCGGCGTCGGCGGCGCGATCGCCCGCGCCGAGCTCGACGGCAGCGAGGTCGAGCCGGCCTTGGTCGGCGGGACGAACCTGGCGGCCGGCGTGGCGGTCGACGACATGCACCTCTACTGGACGAACTTCGGGGCCGACTCGATCGGCCGCGCAAACCTCGACGGCTCCGCGGTTGATCAGGACTTCATCGCCCCGGTCGCCGATCCCTGGGGGATCGCTGTCGGGGAGCGCGGGATCTACTGGACGAGCCTCGAGACGGGCGAGATCGGCCATGCGAACCTCGACGGCTCGGAGATCGAGGAGCGGTTCGTCAGGCGAGCGGGGGCGCTGAACCTCGCTCTCGGCGAGCCCGGGCCGATTGGCCGCGTCAAGGCCAAGAAGTCGCAGGGCCAGCGATCCGACGCGATCAGGGTGAGGGTCAAGGTCACGGCGCGGCAGTGGCTGAGCGTGAAGGCGACCGGGAAACTCACGGTGGGCGCGAAGCAGCGACGCTCCTACAGGCTCGAGCAGCTGCCGGGGAACCGGTCCGTGCGGGCGGGCGAGACCGAGGTGGTGCGTCTGAAGCCAAAGAGAGAGCGCCACGAACGCGGAATTGCCCGAGCGCTCGAGGACGGCGCGACGGTGACGGCGGAGCTGAGAGTGCGGCTGGGCGACAGGATCGGCAACCGGGAGGTCGAGCGGCCGACGGTGAGGCTGAAGCGGCGAGGGAGCCACGACTGAGCCGGCGAGAGGATCGCTGACCCGATCGGTCCGGCAGCGCTAGAGTGGCCGCAGACATACGGTCGGTGGTCAAGGGAAGTCCGGTGAGAAACCGGCGCGGTCCCGCCACTGTGACCGGGCAGCACGGCGTCGCATGACTGCGGTCGGCCACTGAGGTTGCGAGAGCGGCCCCGGGAAGGCGCGACGACCGGCCCGGAAGCCAGGAGACCTGCCCCGGCCAGCCAACACGTCCCTCGCGGAAAGGGTGGCCCTCGATGACCATACGCAGTTCCCTTGCGCGCCTCGCGCTCGCCGTGCTGTGCGCTTTTTCCCTGCTCTCGATCGTCCCCGCGCTCGCGGGTGCGAAGACGGTGCGCGCCGAGCTGCGCGTGCTCACCCCGACCCGGGTCCTCGACCCGGGCACGACCTATATCACCGGCCCCGAGCGGGTCACCACCGACCCCGCGGCGGACTGCAACTTCGGCGGCGCCGGCGGCAGCGGCGCCAGCTTCGAGCTCACCGAGCCGACGGCGCTCGGCCTGCTCGCGAGCGCGGCGCGCGCGAACCCGGACCTGCGGCCACTCTCGGTCACCGACGAGTTCGGGTTCGGGCTCGCGATCTGCGCGATCGGCCCGATCGACGACCAGGAGGGCACCTTCTGGTACCTGAAGCGAAACCACACGGAGCTCAGCGTCGGCGCCGACCAGGAGCCGATCGCCAACGGCGACGAGTTCCTCGTCTACCTGGCTCCGGACAACTTCCCGGCCTCGAATCCGGACGAGCTCGAGCTCGTCGCTCCCGCGCGAGCGAAGCCGGGCGAGCCGTTCACGGTCTCGGTGATCGAGCACGGCTGCGTTACCGACCAGGTGACGTTCGAGACCAGCTGCGAGAGCGTGCCGGCGGTCGGAGCGGCGGTCGGCGGGGCGACCACCGGCGCCGACGGGACCGCGGAGCTGACCGCGGACGCGGCCGGCAAGTTGAGCCTGGTCGCGACGCGAGGCGCCGACATCCCCTCCAGGAGCCTCAAGGTCTGCGTCTCGGCGGACCCGGGCGAGTGCCCGGCGCGGCGCGGCGAGCGCGTCTTCGGCACCTCGGAGCGCGACAAGATCAAGGGCACCGCGGGCTCGGACGAGATCCGCTCCCGCGGCGGCGATGACCGGATCGATCTCCGCAAGGGCGGTGTCGATCGGGTCCGCTGCGGTGCCGGCGAGGACAGGGTCCTGGTCAAGCGCAGCGATCGTGACGACCGGATCTCGCGCAACTGCGAGGTGACCAGCAGGCGATGAGCCTGAGCCGTGGCGTACGGGCGGTGCTCGCGGTCGCCGTGATCGCGACCGCCGCCCCGGGCTGCGGGCTCGGGTCCGGGGAGCGCTCGGACGGTGAGGCGACCCTGACCGTGACCCGCGACTACGGTGTCGAGGTGATGCTCGAGGCAAGCGCGCCCGAGCCGAGCGAGTCCGACACCGTGATCCGCTTGCTCGACGCCGAGGCCGAGATCGCGACCCGCTACGGCGGCGGCTTTGTGCACTCGATCGACGGCGTCTCGGGTGAGGTCTCCGGTGGGCGCAGCTTCGACTGGTTCTTCTTCGTCAACGGGATCGAGTCCTCGGTCGGGGCGGCCGAGGTGCCGGTTCGCGGCGGCGACCGGATCTGGTGGGACCACCGCGATTGGACCGACGCGATGCGCACTCCGGCGGTCGTCGGGTCGTGGCCCGAGCCCTTCGTCCAGGCCTCGGCGGATGGCGAGCGGCTCCCGGTCCGGATCGAGTGCCGGGGAGCGGCGGCGCCCTGCGACGAGGTCGCCGAGCGACTGGCCGAGGTGGGCGTGGACGCGAGCACCTCTGCGGGCTCGCGCGGGCCGGCGCTGCGCCTCCTGGTCGGGCCCTGGACGCGGATCGCCGACGATCGCGTCGCCGCGCTGCTCGGGCACGGCCCTGGCACCAGCGGCGTCTTCGCCCGCTTCGAGGGCGGTCTCGGCGGCGAAACCTCGCTGCTGGTGCTCGACCAGCACGCCGAAACGATCGAGCGGCTCGCCGGCGGCGGGCTGGTCGCCGCACTCCGCGAGGGCGAGCGGCCGCCGACCTGGGTCGTGACCGGCACGGGCCGCGACGGCGTCGCGGCCGCCGCCGCCGCGCTCGGAGCTGACGAGCTCGAGCACCGCTACGCGCTCGCGATCGGTCCTCACGGCGAGCGGATGTCGCTGCCCGCGGTGGACCGCGAATGAGGTCCCCGATCGCCTACTCGCCGGATCCCGGCCCGCTCGGGCGCGCAAGCGCGCTCGCCGCCAGCGTCTACCTCGGGTCGATCGCCGTCGTCGCCTTTGCCTGCTCGAACCCGCTCGTGCTCGCTGGCGCCGGCGCCGCGGTCGTCGTCGCCGGGCTCGGCGCCGGCGCCGGTCGCGCGCTCGCCGCCTCGGCCCGCTGGGCGGCGACCCTCGGCATCTTGATCGTCGCCGTCAACGGGATCGCCTCGCAGCGCGGCGAGACGATCCTCGTCCGGGGCTGGGACCTGCCGCTGCTGGGCCAGGTCGACGTCAGCGCCGAGGCGCTGGGCGAGGGCGCGATCCTGGCGTTGCGGATCGGGGTCGTGCTCGGCGCCTTCGCCGTCCACTCGGCCCGGGTCGATCCCGACCGGCTGCTGCGCCTGGTGCGGCCGGTGGCCCGCCACTCGGCGCTGACCGCGGCGCTGATCACCAGGCTGGTGCCGCTCGCGGCCGCCGATCACGCCCGCCTGCGCGACGCGATCGCCCTCCGCGGCCCGGGCGCGGCCGCGGGCGGCCGGGCGGCGCTGGCGCGGCGACTGCTCGCCGGTTCGCTCGACCGGGCGGTGGAGATCGCCGCCTCGCTCGAGCTGCGCGGCTACGCGCGCGGCGCTCCGCGCGCCGGCGGGCGGGCGCGTGCGTCACGGCACTCGTGGCGGTTCGCGGCCGCGGGGCTGACGATCGCCGTGCTCGGGATCGGCGCCCGGGTCGCCGGTGTCGGCGACTTCGACCCGTATCCGGCCACCGTGGTCGAGGCCGATCCGGCGACGCTGGCGCTCGCCGTCTCGCTTCCGGTCCTCGCCGCGCTGCCGTTCGCCGGGATCCGGAGGCGCCGTGGCTGAGCCGCTCGCCCGTCTGGGCTCCTTCTCCTACCGCTATCCCGGTGCCAGCCGTCCGGCGCTGCGGGGAGTCGACCTCGAGCTCGGCGAGGGGGAGCTGGTGCTGCTCGCCGGGCGCTCGGGCTCGGGCAAGTCGAGCCTGCTGCGGGCCTGCTGCGGACTCGTCCCGCACTACCACGGCGGCGAGGCCTGGGGTTCGGTCGAGATCTGCGGCCTGGACGCACGCGAGCACGGTCCCGCCGAGCTCGGCGGTCTGGTCGGCCTCGTCGGCCAGGATCCCGAGACCCAGGTCGTCTCGGCGACGGTCCGCGGAGAGCTCGAGCTGCCGCTCGAGCTGCGCGGCGAGCATGCCGCCGCGCGCGCACGGGCGATCGAGGAGGTCGCCCTGGCGCTCGCGATCCCGCAGCTGCTCGACCGGGTCACGGACACGCTCTCGGGGGGCGAGCTGCAACGCGTCGCGCTGGCCGCGGCGCTGGTTCTGCGACCGCGCCTGGTGCTGCTCGACGAGCCGACCTCGCAGCTCGACCCGGTCGCGGGAGGCGAGCTGATCGGCCTCCTGCGCCGACTCAACGAGGAGTGGGGGATGGGGGTGGTCCTGGCCGAGCACCGGCTCGAGCGTTGCCTGGCGGCCGCCGACCGGGTGGTCTGCCTCGACCACGGCGCGGTCGCCTACGACGGCTCGCCGCAAGGGTTCGGCGAATGGGCGGGCGAGGCCGACCCGTCCCTCGCCACCCCGGCCGCGCGGCTGTTCTCGCTCGCCGGGCTGCGGCCGCTGCCGATCGGGGCCAAGGACGCGCGCCGGGCCCTGCGCGCGCACGGGATCGAGATCGCGGCGCAGCCCGCCGCCGATCAGGAGCGCCGCGAGCGACGGCGCCGCGACCGTGCGCCGGCGCTTCGCGCGCGCGACCTCTGGATCGAGCTCGATTCCGGGCTCGGCCCCCGCGACGTCGTCCGCGAGCTCGAGCTCGAGCTCGGTCCCGGTGAGCGGGTCGCGCTGATGGGCCGCAACGGGGCCGGGAAGACGAGCCTGCTGCGCGCCGTGGCCGGCCTGGTCGAGCCGGCGCGGGGACGGATCGAGGTTCCCGGCGGCTGCGCGCTGTTGCCGCAGAGCGCCGCCGACCTGTTCCTGCACGAGCGCGTCGACGAGGAGCTGCCCGGAGCCGAGGGGATGCGGGCGCTGGCGGCGGTCGGACTCGAATGGGCCGGCGACAGGGACCCGCGCGACCTATCCGGCGGCGAGCGCGAGCGGCTGGCGCTGGCGATCGTGAGTGCCGGGCGTGAGCGGTCGGAGCCCGGAATCATCTGCCTCGACGAGCCGACCCGCGGAATGGACGGCGAGCGCAAGGCCGAGCTGGTGCGGTGGCTGGTCGAGCTCGCCGGGCGCGGCTCGGCGGCCCTGGTGGCGACCCACGACGTCGAGTTCGCGTCGCGGTTTGCCGATCGCGTGGTCCTGCTCGGGGACGGCGAGCTGATCGCGGACGGCCCGGTCGACGAGATCCTCTCCGGGGGCTGGTACTTCGCCACCGAGGTGGCTCGGGTGCTCGGCGGCGACGGCGCGATCACCCCCGAGGCGGGCGCCCGGGTGCTGCGAGCGGCGCTCGCCGCCGACCCGGTGAAGGCGGGGCGATGAACTGGCAGGTCGCCGTCTTCGCGCTCTTGGTGGTGGTCGTCGTGGCCGGCTTCGGCTGGTATGAGCACACCCGGCCGCCGGCCCGCCTGATCGCCCTGGTGGCGGCGCTGGCGGCGCTCGCCGTCGCCGGACGCCTGGTCCTGGCCCCGATCCCGAACGTGGTCGCGACGACGGACATCGCGCTGCTGACCGGCTACGCGCTCGGCGGGCCGCCGGGCTTCGCCGTCGGGGCGCTGGCGGCGCCGATCTCCAACATCTGGCTCGGGCAGGGCCCGTGGACCGCATGGCAGATGGCCGGCTGGGGGTTGGTCGGCCTCGCCGGGGCCTGGCTCGGAGTCTTCAGTGGCCGCCGCCTCGGGCGCCTCGGGCTCGCCGTCTGCTGTGCGCTCGCGGGCCTCGCCTACGGTGCCCTGCTCGACCTCTCGGTGATGGTCACCTACGGCGGCGAGCAGTCGCTGGACCGCTACCTGGCCCTGTCGGCAAGGGGGGTACCGTTCAACATTGCCCACGCGGCCGGCAACTTCGCGATCGCGCTGCTTGCCGGCCCGGCGCTGGTGAGAATGATCGCCCGCTACCGCACCCGTCTCGAGTTCACCTGGCATCCCGCCGGGGCGCTGCCCCTGGCCTTGCTGGCCCTGCTCGCCGGCGTCTGGGCCCTCGCTCCAGCCGGGTCGGGTGCCGAGGCCGGCGGCGAGCGGCTGGGGAAGCGCGAGACCAGTGTTCGCTGGCTGGCGCGGACGTCAGAACTCCGACGGCGGCTTCGGCGCGACAGCGGAGTACCCCTCCAGCCCGGCGATGACCGGCTGGGTGATGCTCGGCCTCGAGGGGGCCGGGCGCAATCCACTCGACGTGCGCAGTCACGGCAGATCGCCGGTCGCCTACCTGCGCGCGCATCTCGACCGGCTCGGCTCGCCGGGCGACCTCGAGCGCACGATCCTCGCCCTCGAGGGAGCGGGACTCGATTCGCGTGCTTTCGCCGGCACCGACCTGGTCGCCGAGCTTCGCGACGCAGCGGCGGCGCGACGGCTCGGTCCGCGGCCAGGTCAACCTGACCGCGTTCTACGTGCTCGCGTTGCGCTCGGCCGGCGTCGATTCCGGTGAGCTGGGGCGCCCGCTTCGCTGGCTGCGCAGCCGCCAGGGCGACGACGGCGGCTGGGGCTTTCAGCCCCGCGCGCCCAGCGACGCCGATTCGACCGGGGCGGTGCTGCAGGCGCTCGCCGCGGCGGGCGCCGGCGACGGCCGCGCGAGCGCCGATGGATCGCGCTGGCTGCGTCGCGCCCAGCACGGCGACGGTGGTTTCGCTCTGGCGACGAACGGAGTCGTCAACGCCCAGTCGACCGCCTGGGCGGTGCAGGGGCTGATCGCCGCCGACGAGGGCCGCCCGGCGGTCCGGCAGGCGATCGCAAAGCTCACGGACCTGCGCGCCGGCGACGGCCATTACCGCTACTCGGACTCGAGCGACCAGACGCCGATCTGGGTCACCTCGCAGGCCCTGCTCGCGGTCGAGCGGCGAGCGTTCCCGCTGGCGCGGTGGCGCGCGAGCCGGTCGAGCCCGACGACGACGCGACCGGCACCGGGACCGGCGCAGGCATCGCCCCGACCCCGACCGCCACGCCGCCGCCGAGCGGTTACAGCGGCCCGGTCGTCTCTGGCCCGGACCTCGGCGGGCTTCCCGACTACGGCGGCCTCGGTGGGGGAGGGGGTGTCGGCAGCGGTCCGGCAACGGGGTCTGGTGGATCCGGCCCGGGCGCGCCGCCCGGCGGTAGCTCCGCCCCGCCCGAGGGCCAGCCGACCCCGCAGCCCGCGAGCGACCTCGGCACCTTCGCCGAGCGGGTCATCGCCGCCTCGACCGAGCCGATCACGCCGAAGGTCGACGACGAGCCGATCGCTCCCTACGTCGCCGGCGGGCTCGGCCTGCTCGCCCTGGCGCTGGGCGGCGGATTTCTCTGGTACCGGCGCACGCTCCCCTAGCTGGTTGACGCCGAACGTCCCGCAGTCCCTCTCTATACGTGGGACTCCGGGACGTTCGACGCGCGGCCGGGGACCTCGGTCGAATACCGTTTTCGGCAATGGAGGTCGAGGAGGCGATCCGCAGCCGGCGCACCCACAAGGCGTACCGACGCGAGCCGGTCGACCGGGCGACGCTCGACGAGCTGTTCGAGCTCGCGCGCTGGGCCCCCAACCACCATCTGACCAACCCGTGGCGGTTCCGGGTGCTCGGCCCGCTCGCGCTCGAGCGGCTCAAGCTGGCGGCCGGGCGCGAGGCGGCGGCGAAGCTCGACCGCGCGCCGACCTTGGTCGTCTGCTCGTGCGCGCTCGGGGGTGACCCGGTCACCGACGAGGAGGACCTGCACGCGAGCGCCCTCGCTGCCTACATCGTCCTGCTCGGCGCCCACGCCCGCGGCCTGGCCGGCTACTGGCGCACTCCCGCCGTGCTGCGCACCGCCGAGGGAGCCGCTGCGGTTGGTCTCGGGCCCGACGAGCGCTTCGTCGCCCTGATCCATCTCGGCGAGCCGGTCCAGGAGCGCCCGGCGCCCGAGCGAGAGCCGATCGCCGCGGTCGTCGAGTACCTGGACTGAGCCTGTGCTGGCCCGGCGACAAGCGCTGGCGGCGGTCACCGGCGAGCGGTTCGAGGTCGTCGTGATCGGCGGCGGGATCACCGGGGCCGGGGTTGCCCTCGACGCCGCCTCGCGCGGCTACACGGTGGCGCTGCTCGAGCGCGACGACTATGCGGTCGGCACCTCGAGCCGGTCCTCGAAGATGGTCCACGGAGGGCTGCGCTACCTGCAGAACTTCGATCTCGGACTGGTCCGCGAGGCGCTGCTCGAGCGCCAGCTGATGGTCCAGCTCGCGCCGCACCTGGTCTATCCGACCCCGTTCCTCGTCCCCAGCCTCGGCGAGACGAAGCGCAGGAGGACGATCGGGATCGGGCTCAACATGTACGACGTGATGGCGACGACCAGGGTCGGGATGTCGAGGCGCGAGCGCAACCAGCGGATCCAGGGCGCCGACTACTGGGCGCCCGACCGCCACCGCACGATCCCCGGCGAGGAGGTCGGCGAGCTGATCCCGGCGCTCGCCGATCTCGACCCGCGCGAGGCCTACCTGTTCTACGACTGCCAGACCGACGACGTCCGCCTGGTGCTGACGATCATCGGCGAGGCCGAGCGCTTCGGCGCGGTCTGCCTCAACCGGGCCGAGGTCACCGGGTTGATCGCCGGCAGCGGATCGGCGACAGGCGTCGCCTGCGTCGACGGCGAATCGGGCGAGCGGTTCGAGGTCGAGGCCGACAACGTGATCAACGCGACCGGGGTCTGGGCCGACCGGATCCGGCCCGAGGAGATCCACGACGAGGCCGAGCTGCCGCGGATCGCCCCCAGCCGTGGCACCCACGTCACGGTCTCGCAGGAGAGGTTGCCGATCGGCGAGGCGGCCTGCATCGTCCCCGCCGGCGAGGAGCGGACGATCTTCGCCCTGCCCTGGTACGGGCGGACCCTGATGGGGACGACCGACAACGACTACGACGGCGACCTCGCCCACGTCCGGCCCGCGGGTGACGACATCGCCTACCTGCTCGAGGCCGCCAACGCCTTCTTCGGCCTCGACCTCGGGCTCGACGACCTGACCGGCGCTTACGCCGGGGTTCGGCCGCTGATCTCGACCGGAGACCCGCGCAAGTCGGTCGACATCTCGCGCAAGGCGGAGCTGTATGAGACCTCGTCGGGGATGCTGACGATCACCGGCGGCAAGCTGACCACCTGGCGGAGAATGGCGAGACAGGTCGTCGACCGGATGGTCGAGCGCGAGGGCCGGGTCGCCCCCTGTCGCACCGACGACATCCCGCTCGGGATGGCGGCGTCGGAGCACGAGCTCGACCCGCCCGAGGGGATCACCGAGGCCGACCTGCCGGCGGGCTACCGCGAGCTGCTCTCCCTCCGTTACGGCCATGCGGCCCGCAACGTGCTCCGGCTCGCCGGCGAGCGCCCCGAGCTGGCGCGCCCGATCGTCGCCGGACAGCCCGACATGCTCGCCGAGGCGGCGATCGCGGCCCGGCTCGAGCAGGCGGTCTCGGTCGCCGACGTGCTCCTGCGTCGAACCAGGCTCGGGCTGGTCGCGGCGCCGGACCTGCGCGGCGCCGACTCGGTCGCGGCGGTCGCCGAGGCGATGGCACCCGAGCTCGGCTGGGACGCGGCGCGGGCCCGGGCCGAGGCTGAGCGCTGGCCCGCCGACGCCGAGGCCGAGGGGATCGACCCGGCGCGCCACCTCTCGTCGGCTGGCACCGAGCGCCCGCCGGCCGCCGCCTCGGGGCCGGGCTGAGGCGCGGTTTCCTATCCTCCCCGGGCCGATGGCCGCCGAGCTCACCGACCTTCACCTCGCCGACCTGCACCAGCGGGCCGCGGCGGCCGAGATCTCGGGATATCGCAAGCTCAGCCGCGCCGAGCTGGTCGAGGTGCTCGAGAGCGTGCCGGGGGCGGCTGCGGCCGACGAGGCCGACGCCGACGAGGCCGACGAGGCCGACACCGACGAGATCGACGCCGTTGCGGTCGAGGCAACGGTGCTCGACGACACGAGCGCGGAACCGGTCGAGCTCGGCCCGATGGGAGCCGAGGCCGGCGATCGAGGCGACCGCGACACGGAAGCGACCGAGCCCGTGCGCGGGGTGCTGGAGCTGACCCGCCAGCGCTACGGCTTCCTGCGCGTCTCCGGGCTCGCTCCCGGCGAGGACGACGTCTACGTCTCCGCGGCCCAGGTCCGGCGCTGCGAGCTGCGCCCGGCGGACGAGGTCGCGGGCCCGGCCCGCGAGCCGCGTCGCGGCGAGCGCCATCGTGCGCTCGTCCACGTCGACTCCGTCAACGGCGCCGAGCCGCAGGTCGAGGAGCGACCCGAGTTCGAGGCGCTGGCTCCGGTCGTCCCCGAGCGACGGATCCCGCTCGGCGGAGAGGCCGACACGCTCGCACGCGCCGTCGACCTGCTCGCGCCCCTCGCCTTCGGTCAGCGGGTGTTGATCCGCGCTGCGGCGCGATCTGGCCGCACCACCTTGCTGCGCTCGCTCGCCCGGGCGACCGCGACGGCCGAGAACCGCGCGCGTGGTCGTGCTCCTGATCGACGAGGCGCCGGAGGAGGCGACCGCGTGGCGCGAAGCGTTGCCGGTCGCCGAGTTCGCGATCGCGACCGCCGACCTGGCGCCGGTCGAGCAGGTGCGGACGGCCGAGCTCGCGCTCGAGCGCGCCCGCCGCCATGCCGAGGTCGGCGCCGACGCGGTCCTGGTCTGCGACTCGCTCTCGCGGCTCGCCTTCGCCGCCGGCGACGCCGCCGAGGTCAAGCGGCTGTTCGGCTCCGGCCGCAATCTCGCCGGAGGCGGCTCGCTGACCGTGCTGGCGACGGTCCTCGCGGACGCCCGCGACGAAGGGGAGGCCGAGCGCGCGGTGACCACGACCGAGAGCTCGCTCGTCGTCCTCGACCCCGAGCTCGCCGCCGCCGGGGTGCACCCGGCGCTGCGGGCGACGGAGTGCCGGGCCTCGAACGAGGACCAGCTACGCGAGCCGGCCGAGCTCGAGGGCGCACGCCGGCTGCGATCGCTGCTGGCCGACCTCGATTCCGCCGAAGCTGCAGCAGTGCTGCGGGAGCGAATCGAGGCCTCAGCCTCGAACTCGGACCTGCTCAGCTCGCTCTAGCTCAGCCCGAGCGCCGAGCGCGCCTAGCGCCTGTACGCCAGTCCCGCCCACGAAGGCTCTCGCGAGAGCTCGATCGGCTCCGCGTCACGATCCGGCTGCACGTAGCCGAACGTGTGCGTCTCCTCGTCGAAGACGATGTCGAGCTCGCCCTCCTTGACCCGCTGGTCGAGCCAGGCGCCGCGGAAGACGAGCCTGCGGATCCAGTGCACGAGGCTGCGGTTCGCGGGTCCGACGAGCTCGGTCCAGTGCTCGTTTATGTGCTCCCCCAGGGCTGACGTCGGCTCGCGTATCTCGCCGTTCACCGCCAGCTCGAGCAGGTCGTGCAGCTCGTCGGACTCGAGTCCCTGGTCGACGAAGTCGAGCTTCACCGCGGCCTGCTCGACGCGCTGTGAGAAGTCGCCCTCGTTGAAGGCGAAGCGGAGCTCGCCGTACTCGAGCACGTAGTCGGACCCCGACTCGTAGTTGCCTCTCCGAGTTGCCTTCTCCACAGCTTCCGCTTCCGATCATCCGCCCCGATCAAGTACACCCCGCGGGGCCTCCCAGGGACGATCATCTTCTATCAAGCCCAGGCCGTCCGCATCAACACCCCGGCGCCTGAACGAGGGTTTGCAGGCTCGACGTCGAACGGATCCTGTTCTCAGATTTCGAGCCGCGAGTCCTCGAGGTCGAGCTCGCGCTCGATCCGCCGCAGGACGTCGTCGTCGATCTCGCCGCGGTCGCGCATCTCGATCAACACGGTGCGCTGGACCTCGATCAGCTCCCGGACCAGGCGCTGGTATGCCTGCGAACGGGTCTCGTAGTCGACGCCGTCGCCGCCCAGCCCGCCGTCGAACTCGCCGTCTCGGGAGCGCGCGGCGAAGCGCCGCTGGCGGTAGCGAAAGGCGCCGCGGACCCGCTCGACCGTGTCGTCGAGCGCCCACTCCTCGGAGGCCAGCTCGTCGACTCGCTCGAGTGCGGCGTCGGCGACCCGCAACCGCGCCTCGATCTCCTCCAGCTCCACCTCCTCGTCGGCGGCGTCGAGGCCGAGCCGGGAGATCAGCGCCGGCAGGGTGAGTCCCTGGAGCAGCAGGGTGCCGAGGATGACCGAGAAGACGAGGAAGATGATCCGCTCGCGCTCCGGAAACGCCCCGCCGGTATCGATTGCGAACGGCAATGCGAGCGCGGCGGCGAGCGAGACGGCACCGCGGATCCCGGTCCAGGCGACGATCACGGTCTCCTGCCAGGGCTGAGCCGGGCCGGCTGCGCGCAGGCGTCGGGAGAGAGCGCGCGGCAGATAGGTGAGCGGGAGGACCCAGGCGATCCGCAACACGATCACCGTCGCCGTCACCAGCGCGCCCTCGGCGATCAGCTCGAGGGTGCCGATGCCCTCGATCCCGTCGGTCACGGTCGGCAGCTGCAGTCCGACGAGCACGAACAGGGCCGAGTTGAGCAGGAATGTGACGATCTCCCAGACGGCGAGGCCCTGGATCCGGGTCGCCGGCGTCGTCAGACGCGAGGTCAGCCGGCCCATGTAGATGCCGACCGTGACCGCGGCGAGGATTCCCGAGACCCCGATCGCCTCCGCCGGCAGATAGGCGAAGTAGGCGGTGGCGAGCGCGATCGTCACCTCGACCGGGGAGTTGTCGAGCCGGCGTCGCACGGCGGCGACGAGCCAGCCGACCGCGATCCCCACCGCCACCCCGCCGACGACCGTGAGCACGAAGTCGCCGCTCGCCTCGATCAGGCTGAAGCTGCCGGTGAGGACCGCCGCGACGGCGAACTTGTAGGCGACCAGGGCGGTGCCGTCGTTGATCAGGCTCTCGCCCTCGACGATCGTCACGATCCGCGCCGGGACGTGCAGGCGCCTGGCGATCGCCGTCGCGGCGACCGGATCGGTCGGGGAGACGATCGCCCCGAGCACGAACGCCTCCGCCCAGCCAAACCCGAGTGCTGCGTGCGCGACCAGCGCGACGCCGACCATCGTCGCCAGGACGAGACCGACGGCAAGCATCCCGATCGGGCGCAGGTTGCGACGCAGCTCGCGCAGCGGGGTGAAGAAGGCGGCGGCGTAGAGCAACGGCGGCAGCAGGATCAGCAGCACCAGCTCGGGGTCGAGGTCGACCTCGGGCACCCCCGGCGCCAGCGCCAGCCCGAGCCCCCCGAGCACGAGCAGGATCGGGTACGGGATCCGCGCCCACTCGGCGACGATCAGCAGCGCGATCACCACCGCGAGGACCAGGGTCAGGACCAGCTCGAGCTCCACCGTCCCTAGTTGTAGCCGAGCCCGGCGCGACGGCCGGGGGGCACCCGGCGCCGGTGCGGGGTTGTAGGCCGCGTGACCGCCACCGCCCGCCCGCTGCGCTTCCGCCGGCTCCCCCTCGCGGACGTCGCCTCCCATCGGGTGCCGGTGGCGGTCACCCTCGTTTCGCGCACCCTTGGTCTAGCGCTGCTGAGAGCCGAGCGGATCGGCGAGGGGCTGCTGATCCCGCGCTGCCGCAGCATCCACACCTTCGGGATGCGCGCTCCGCTCGACCTCGTCTTCCTCGACGCGGCGATGGAGCCGCTGTCGGTGCGGCGTCGGGTGCCCTCCAATCGAGTCGTTCGCGAACCACGGGCGTCCGCGGTGGTCGAGTTGCCGGCGGAGATCGTCCCGTCTCGAACCGGCGGCTGATGTTGACGCGTGAGCAGGACCGGCCGACCGTGATCGTCTGCGAGGACGATCCGGCGACGCTGGAGCTGCTCTGCCAACACCTCGAGGCCGAGCAGTTCCGGCCGCTCGCCGCCGGCTCGGCGAGTGACGCGCTGCGCCTCTGCCACTACAAGCAACCGGGCCTGCTGCTGCTCGACCTCGGCCTGCCGGACGCCTTCGGGCTCGACGTGCTGCGGCAGATCCGCGACTCGGAGGGGCTGACCGGCGAGTACGACCCCGAGCTGCCGGTGATCGTGCTCAGCGGTCGCGGCAGCGATGCCGATCGGTTGCGCGGGTTCCTCTGCGGGGCCGACGACTACATCGTCAAGCCGTTCCAGGTGCAAGAGCTGGTCGCCCGGATCCGCGCCGTGCTGCGCCGCCGCGACGGACGCCGCGCCGGGCCGCTCCAGGTCGGGGAGATCTTCGTCGACACCGCTCGCCGTGAGGTGACGGTCGCCGGCCGGCCGGTGCGGTTGGCGAACAAGGAGTTCAGCCTGCTCCGCGCCCTCGCGGCGGAGCCGACCCGGGTCTTCAGCAAGGCTGAGCTGCTGCGCGACGTGTGGGGTTTTCGCTCGGCAGGGCGGACCCGGACGCTCGACTCGCACGCGAGCCGGCTGCGCCGAAAGCTCGACCCCGAGTCGGGCCGCTACGTGGTCAACTGCTGGGGGGTCGGCTACCGGCTGATCGATGGGGGCGGGGAGGATGCCGGCGACGATCCCTGAGTCTGTAACCCTGGCGCTGGCGCCGATCGCGGCGACCGTGGGCCTGCTTGGGCGAACGCGCGTCGGCAAGCGCCGCGAGCGGGTCAACCGGGCCCTGCACGAGCTGCGGCGCCCGCTGGCGGCAGCGGCTCTGGCGATGCCGGCTGGCAGCGCGTCCGCCAGGAGCCACCTCGAGCGCGCGCTCGAGGCACTCGAGCAGCTCGACGCGGAGCTAAACGGGGGCTCGCGGCCCGGCTCTCCGAGCGTCGTCGAGCCCGAGCGGATCGCCGCCGACGCCGTCGCCCGCTGGCACCCACTCGCCCAGCGGGCCGGGCGGACGATCGAGCTCCGCTGGCGCGCCAAGGGCTCTCGGGTGCGCTGCGACCCGGCGGCGGGCGCCCGGGCGCTCGACAACCTGATCGGCAACGCGCTCGAGCATGGTGGCGGTCCGATCTCGGTCGAGGGTGCCGTCCGGGGAGCTCGCCTGCGGGTCTTCGTCGTCGATGGGGCCGGCTCGGCGGCCCCGCCGGCGATCGGACAACGGCGGTGGCCCGGCTCGGCTCGCCACCGGGGGCGCGACCCGCGGCGTGGCCATGGCCTGCGCCTGGTCGCCGAGTTCGCCGCCGCGCACGGGGGCCGCTTCGCCGCCTGCCGTCACGGGAACGGGGCCTGCGCGGTGATCGAGCTGCCGCTCGCCGAGCGATGAGCAGGTGAGCCACCGCGCCCGGGCAGTGTCATTCGCCGCCGCCGCAGCGATCTGCGGCGGGCTCGCGGCGAGCGCGGCAGGCGGACCGGCGGGCGGGCTAAGCGCCCAGCTCGGCGAGCTGCGTCCGGTCGTGGTCGCCAAGCGCCCCCTGCCGCCGGGCCGGCCACTGAGGCCGCGCATCGTCCGCCGGGCGCTCGAGCTGCGTCGGGTTCCCGAGCGCTTTCTGCCCCCGGACGCGCTCTCCGACCCCGCCCAGGCCGTCGGCCGGTCGCCGGCGGCCGCGATCCCGGCCGGCGGCTACCTGGTCGGCTCCCAGCTCGCGACGCCGCGGGCCGAGCGCGAGCCGACTCCGCGCCTGCAGCCGGGGCGCCGCCCGGTCGAGATCGTGGTCGAGGGCGCCGCGGCCTTGGCTGAGCACTCGAGCGGTCGCCGCGTCGACGTGATCGTCACCAGCGAGCCCGGTCCCGGCGGCGGCGCGGGTCGCACCTATGTCGCGGTGCGCTCGGTCGGCCTGGTCGACCTACGACCGGCCGGCGGCGAGGCCGGCTCGGACGACCTGCTCACCGACCCCGCGTCGGAGGCGTGGATCGCGACCCTGGCGCTGACCCGCCGCCAGGCGCTGCGCCTGATCCAGGCCGAGAGCTTCGCCCGCTCCGTGCGCCTGATCGGCCGTTAGTCTCGCCACGGCCGAACGGACACTTTCGACGTTCCTGCCGACGAAATCGTCCTCTCGGCGGGGTTCGCGGCGCTCAACCCGCGGGCGCGCCGAGCTCGCCCTCGGCCTGGGTGAGCCGAGTCGCCGAGCTCGGCGAGCGCCGCCTCGTCGACAACGGGGCCAGTTGCGCGAATGTCAGACTGAGGACGATGGCGGGGAGCCCGAGGCGGACCCAGATCCTGGCGATCGCCGCGTTCGCGGCGGTCGTGATCGTGGTCCTGATCGTCCTCAACGTGAGCGGCACCGACGAAGGCTCCGGCGGCGAGGGGGGAATCGAGACGAGCGCCGCCGAGGCGACCGCCCTGTTCGAGGGCATTCCCCAGTCGGGCACGGTCCTCGGCGATCCCGAGGCGCCGGCGACCCTGACCGAGTTCGCCGACCTCCAGTGCCCGTTCTGCGCCGAGTTCGCGACCGAAGCCCTGCCCGCGGTGGTCGACGACTTCGTCCGCCCGGGCGAGCTGGCGCTCGACTTCCAGGCGCTCACCTTCATCGGCCCCGACTCCGAGGAGGCGGCGAGGATGGCGGAGGCGGCGGGGCTCCAGGATCAGCTCTGGCAGTTCGTCGGCGTCTTCTACGCCAACCAGGGAACCGAGAACTCGGGCTACGTCGACGAGGGGTTCCTGACCGAGATCGGGTCGGCGCTCCCGGACCTCGACGTTGAAACGGCGCTCGCCGACCGTGATTCGCCAGACGTCGACTCGGCGCTGGCGGCGGCGCGCAAGCTCGCCGACGAGCTCGGGGTCGAGTCGACACCGTCGTTCGTGCTTACTCCGAAGGGGGGTCAGCCGCGCCTGCTCGAGGTCGCGAGCCTCGACTCGGAGGAGTTCACGGCGGCGCTCGAGGCCGTGCTCGGCAACGGTCAGTGAGCTCGACGGGCGCTGCCCGGCTTCGCGCGGCGACGATCCTGGCGACGCTGCTCGGAGCCGGCGTCGCCGGCTATCTGACCTACGTCCACTACGCGGAGCTGGAGCCGTTGTGCGTCGGTGGCAGTGACGGCTGCGAGCGGGTGCAGAGCTCCGATCAGTCCGAGCTCCTCGGGGTGCCGGTGGCCGCGGTCGGTCTCGCCAACTACCTGGTGATCGCCGCCTGCCTGCTACCCGCCGGTCGCCGCCTGCACCCGGTCGCCGCCGGCCTGGCGTTGGCCGGATTCGGCTTCAGCCTCTATTTGACCTACGTCGAGCTGTTCGTGATCGAGGCGATCTGCCAGTGGTGTCTGGCGAACGCGGTGATCGCGACCGCGCTCGCCGCACTAACCGTCGCGCTCGTCGCCGTCGAGCCGGTCGAGCCGTAACCGGGATACCCCTCGCGTGCGGGAGCGATGGTCGGGGGATCTCCGGCGATCGGGGGATCGACCCGCATATCCGGGGTGGATCCACCGCTGAGCGGCAATCCACCGCTCGAGCTTCTTGGCCGCCTTGGTCAATCGACCGGGCCCGGGGAGCCGTCGGGATCGATCGCCATCGGCTGGGAGTGCCACTCGTGCGACAGCGGGATCTCGACCTCGAGCGGGCTCGAGGGCGGCTCGGGATCGCCGCGGGGCGCCTCGCCCGCGAGCCAGGGGGCGAGATAGCGGCCGCTGACCTTGTGCGGTGGCCACCAGAGGTAATCGAGCGAGGCCTCGCCCTCGCCGTGCCCGCCCGCGAGTTCGTGGCGCAGGTGCAGGGATTCACCGGCGGTGACGAGCTGACCCCGGAGCACCGGTTGAAAGGGCCGCGGCTCGATCTCGGCGCCGACCGAGGCGGCGATCTGCTCGGCTGCGGCGTCGGCCTGCTGGGTGCCGATCCCGCCCTGTTTGACTGGGAAGGTGGTCCCGTCGCCCGCCGCCCAGACGTGCTCGAGCCCGACGACCCTGGCGTGGTCATCGATCGGGATGAAGCCCCGCTCGTCGCGCGGCAGGCCCTCGATCCAGGGGCCGCCGATCAGCGGTAGGGCGACGACCGCGCCCGCCTCGAGCACCGCCCCGCCGGGGCTGATGACCAGCTCGCCGGCTTCGCCCTCGTGCACGAGCGCGTCGCGGAACTCGATCCGGCGCGCCGCGAGCAGCTCGGCGACCGCGGTGCTGGCGACGCTGCCGAACAGCGTCAGCGGCGTCGACTCGGGCGAGTAGACGCCGATCGCGAGCTCGCGTCGGCCGCTCTCGTCGGCGCGCCTGCGGGTCATCAGCGCCAGCTCGTAGATCGGCAGCGGCCAGCTCACGCCCGGCGGGACGACGAAGGCGAGCCGGCGAGAAGGGTCGGCGAGCGCCGCGTCGATCAGCCCGTCGATCGCCAGCGGTGGGCCGCTGACCCGGAAGCTGACCGCGTCGCGGTAGGCGTCCTGAGCGTCGCCGCCGACGCAGACGACCAGTCGGTCGTATGCAAGCCGCTCGCCGTCGAGGAGCTCGACCGCGGCGCTCTCGGTGTCCACCCGGCGCACGGCGCCCGGGACGAAGCTCGCCCCGAGCTCGGCGACGACCGGGGCCAGCTCGCGGCTGGCGGCCGGCTGGTCGGTGAACGGTTCCTCGACGGTGGTCGGCTTGTAGAGGAACTCGGGAGCGGGCGAGACGAGGGTGATCGCGGTCAGCTCACCCGCCAAATCGTGGAGTGCCAGCAGGGCCTCCAGTCCGGCGATCCCGCCGCCGAGGATCACGGTGCTGGGCCGGGGTCCGGTTCGCTCTGCCACGGTACGATCCTAGGCGTTAGGGGCCTGGCGCTCTTCCGCCGTGGCCACCGGAGGAACGCCCGTAGCGGGTACGGAGCCGCTGAGCGTCTTCGCTAGACCCCGAGCGCGAGGCTGAGCGCGAGCATCGCCGCGGCTCCGATCGAGGCGCCGACCAGGGCCCTGAGGCGGTCGGCGCGCCACGCCTGCGGCGCCAGCTCGACCGCGACCAGGGCGAGCATCGCGCCGGCCGCGAATCCGAACGAGACCGCGAGCAGTGCGGAAACCTGCTCGACCAGCAGGTAGGCGATCACCGCGCCGACCGGCTGCGGGGCGCTGGTTGCGACCGCGGCCCAGAACTGCCGCCAGCCGCTGAAACCCGCCGCCTCGAGCGGGATCGCGACGCTGGTCCCCTCGGGGATGTTCTGGATCGCGATCGCGATCACCACGAACAGGCCCAGCCCCGCGGTCTCGGAGGCGTAGGCGGTGCCGATCGCGAACCCCTCGGGCAGGCTGTGGACGAGCAGCACCGTGAACACGAGCAGCGAGGTGCGCAGCGAGCGCGAGCGCAACGGGTGGTCGCGCTCGTGATGGGTGAGCCAGAGCCGTGCGGCGAGCAGGAATGCGAGCCCGAGCGCGAGTCCGACCGCGACCTCGGCCGATGAGCCGTCGTCGAGCGCCGGAAGCAGCAGCCCGGCAACCGAGGCGACGGCCATCACCCCGCCGGCGAGCCCGAGCAGGGCCGGACGGAGCGCCTCGGCGCGGTCGCCGAGGATCGCGACCGGCACCGCGCCGAGGCCGGTGGCGAACGCGGTCGCGGTCGCAGCCAGAACCAGCTCGAGCATCAGGCCTTCCTATCGCACCCGCCGGCCGGCGATCTCGGTCGTGCTCGCCGACGATCACCAGATCGTCCGCGACGCGGCAGCCACCCGCTCGCAAGCCGGCGCCTGAGCACCCCGCGGGAGGGGAGAGATCGCGGCCGCCAACGCCTCATCGGGGTATCGCCACCGCCGATGACCATGCCCGTGTCTTCGCCGCCGAGCTCCGCCTGCGGCTGGTCGAGCGCCGCCGCGCCGACGCCGGCTCGGGAACCGACCTCGAGACCACGGTCCACGAGCTGGTCGACGAGGCGGCCGCGGTGCTCTCGCCGGCCCGCCGCGAGCAGATCGCCGACCTGATCCTGCGTGAGACGGTCGGCCTCGGGCCGCTCGAGGACCTGCTCGCCGACCCCGAGGTCGAGGAGGTGATGGTCAACGGACCGGAGACCGTCTACGTCGAGCGCCGCGGCCGGATCGAGACGAGCGAGGTGCGATTCGAGTCCGAGCAGGCGTTGCGCGACACGATCGAACGGATCTTGGCCCCGGTCGGTCGCCGCGTCGACGAGCTGAGTCCGATGGTCGACGCCCGGCTCGCCGACGGATCACGGGTCAACGTGGTGATCCCACCGCTCGCCGTCGACGGGCCGGCGCTCTCGGTGCGGCGGTTCGCGGCGGCCCGCCCGGGCCCCGACGAGCTCGTCGCCGGCGACACCCTGACCGCCGAGCTGCGGGAGCTGCTCGCCGACGCCGTGCGGTCGCGGCGCAGCATCCTCGTCTGCGGAGGGACCGGCTCGGGGAAGACGACCCTGCTCAACGCGCTCTCGGCCTGGATCTTGCCGAGCGAGCGGGTGGTGACGATCGAGGACGCCGCCGAGCTGCGGTTACGCCAGCCGCATGTGGTCCGGCTCGAGAGCCGGCCTGCATCGGTCGAGGGGCGGGGTGAGGTGACGATTCGCGACCTGCTGCGCAACGCGCTGCGCATGCGCCCGGACCGGATCGTGATCGGCGAGGTTCGAGGCGCTGAGGCGCTCGACCTGCTGACCGCGCTCAACACCGGCCACGAGGGGGCGCTCTCGACCGTGCACGCAAACTCGCCCGAGGACGCCCTGCGGCGGATCGAGACCCTGGCGCTGATGGCAGGGGTCGGGCTGCCGCACGAAGCGGTGCGCGAGCAACTCGCACGCGGTGTCGACCTCGTCGTCCATATGGTCCGCGAGCCCGAGGGCGAGCGCCGGGTGACCGAGCTCGCCCAGGTGGCTCGGGCGGCCGCGGGGGTGGGGGTGCGGACGCTGTGGAGCCGCGAGTGACAGCTGCGCAACTGGCCGCGGCGGGGCTCGCCGCGCTCGGCGGCGGGTTGGCCGCGATCGCGCTCCGCGAGGCGGCTGCGGCGATCCCGAGCGCCGGTCGCTGGCTCTCCGGGGCGCTCGAGCCGGTGCGACGCGCGGGCGACGAGGGCTACGTGCCGTCTGAGGCCGAACGCCGGCGGCTGGCGGCGATCGGAACGCTGGCGATGCTCGTGGCCGGGGTGCTGGTCCTCGGTCCCGGACCGGCCGCGCCGCTGGCCGCCGCGGGGCCCGCCGCGGCGGCCTGGGTCGTCGCCCGCCGGCGCGCCGCCTATCGGCGCGGCGTCGATTGGGGCCTGCCCGAGGTGGCGATTGCGGTCGCCGACGCGCTGGCCTCGGGACGCTCGCCACGCGCCGCGCTCGCCGCGTCGGCCGGCACCCTGGAGGGTCCGCCGGCGACCGAGATGGAACGGGTCCGGGTCGAGATCACGCTCGGCGCGCCGACGCACGAGGTGCTCGAGCGTCTGCGACGCCGGGTCGGTTCGCCCCGGGTCGACTCGTTCGCCGCGGCACTGCTCTCCCAGCAGCTCGCCGGCGGCGACCTGGCGACCCTGCTGCGGCGCTTCGCGGCCGCCGCTCGCGATCGCGATCGCACCGAGGCCGACGCCCGCTCGGCGACCGCGCAAGCCCGGTTCACCGGTCTGCTCGTGGTCGCGATGCCGGCCGGTGCGGCACTGCTCGCGGAGCTGCTCGAGCCGGGCTTCGTCGCCGCGCTGCTCGCCGAGCCGGCGCCGGCAGCACTGCTCGCGGCGTCCGCCGGGCTGCAGGTAGCCGGCTTCGCCGCGATCCGGCGCCTGAGCAGGATTGCCGACGCGTGACGGGGTTGCTGGTCGGGAGCGCGGTTGTGCTCGCGTTCGCGACGCTCTGGGAGCTCGCGGGCGCGCTCGAGGGTCGGCTCGGCGGAATCGCACGGCGGGCGCTGACGATTGTCTCCGGCGGGCGGGCCGGGTCGATCGCCGATACCGCGGCGCGCCTGCGCCTCTCCGACCGGATCGAGCGCGCCGGGCTCGCCGGGCGTCTCGACCCGGCGGCCGTGGTCAGCGGCAAGCTCGCGGGTGGCGCGCTCGGCGCGCTCGCGGCCCTGGTGATCGCCCCTGCGCTCGGTGTTCGATTCGGGCTCGCGGTCGCCGGGCTGCTGGTCGCCGGCGGATTCCTCGCCCCCGACGCATTGCTCGAGCGCACCGCGCGGCGCCGCCATCAGCGGCTAGTCGCCGCGCTGCCCGACGCGCTCGACATGCTCGCGGTCGGCGCCGCGTCCGGCCAGGGCCCGGCGACGGTCTTCGCCGAGGTCGCCTCCGGCACCAGCGGACCACTGGCGGGCGAGCTGGCCGTGACCCTGGCCGAGATCGACTGCGGGGCACCGACTGCGACCGCGATCGACCGGCTGCGCGGGCGCGTCCGCGGGGCGGAGGTCGGGGCGCTGGCGGCGGCGCTCGAGCGCTCGCAGACGTACGGCTCGCCGCTCGCCGAGCAGCTTCACCTGCAGGCGACCTCGCTGCGCGGCGACGCTCGCCGCCGGGTCGAGGACCGCGCGGCCCGCGCGGCTCCGAAGATCCAGCTCGTCGTCGCGCTCGTCCTCGTGCCCTCGGTGCTGCTGATCATCCTCGCCGCGGTGATCGCCCACGCCGACTCGCTGCTGAGCCAGTTCTGACGGCCCCGAGCGCCTCCACTCCGTGGCGCTCGCGGATAGACTCGCCGCCCGATGCCAGATGCCCGCCGCAGCAAGGCCTCGCCGCGGGGCGGCATCGATCTCGGCGGGACCAAGATCCAGGCCGCGATCGTCACCGTCGACGGCGAGGTTGTCGGTGACGCGCGCCGCCCGACCCCGACCAGCGGCGGACCGGAGGACGTCGCCCGCGAGATGGTCGAGGCGCTCGTCGAGGCGGCCGAGAAGGCCGGCACGCAGACCGATTCCCTGGCCGGGATCGGGGTCGGCTCACCGGGCAACGTCGACGCGGCCACCGGCGAGGTGGCCCGGGCGCGCAACCTGCCCCGGTGGGAGCAGGCATTCCCGCTCGCCGCCCGGCTCTCGGGTGCGCTGGGGGCCGAGGTGCGGGTCGGCAACGACGTCGACGTGGCTACCAACGGCGAGTTCAAGCTCGGGGCCGGGAAGCCCTACCGGTCCCTGCTCGGCGTTTTCTGGGGCACCGGAGTGGGGGGCGGGCTGGTCCTCGAGGGCAAGCGCTGGCTGGGCCGAGGAGCTGCGGGGGAGATCGGGCACATGGTGGTCAGGGAGGGCGGGCGCCGCTGTCCCTGCGGGCGGCGCGGATGCATGGAGGCCTACGCGGGCCGCGCGGCGATGGAGGCAAAGGCGCGGCGCGAGGTCAACGACGGCGAGAAGACCGATCTGTTCAAGATCATGACCAAGCACGGCAAAGACCGGCTCACCTCGAGCATCTGGGACCGGGCGCTGCGCCATGAGGACCCGCTGGCGGTGGGCTTGATCGACGACGCGGTCAAGGCGCTCGCGACCGGAGTCGCCTCGGCGGTCAACCTGCTCGACATCGAGGCCGTGGTGATCGGCGGCGGGCTCGGCGTCAGGCTCGGCGAGCCCTACGTCGAGCGGATCCGCAAGCGCATGGGCCGCCACCTCTTCCTCGACGGCCAGCCGCCCGCCGTCGAGCTCGCGGCCCTCGGCGATTTCGGCGGCGCCATCGGCGCGTCGTTGCTTTTCGACGAGTAGCGCTTCGGGTCTCACCCGGCACGCCCGGACGCGGGAGCAGAAAAAAATGTCCGCGGCGTAGCCGCGGACCAGATATTCGAGCGGGAGCGGAGGACGTGGCCGGCGTTATTCCGACAGCCAGGGCTTGCGCCAGCCGCCGTGGCCGGTGAGCATGTTGCTGGCCGCCTCCGGGCCCCAGGTGCCGGGGGCGTAGGGCTCGACCGGCGGCCGGTCGTCGAGCAGCGGCTGGACGATCCGCCAGGTGTCCTCGATCCCCTCCAGGGTCGGAAACCGATCCGACTCGCCGATCAACGCGTCGTGGAGCAGGCGCTCGTAGGGCTCGGGCTGGTCGCCGACCTGGGCCTCGAAGAGCAGGTCGAGGTGGACCCGCTGCAGGGCGTCGGCGCCCGGCTTCTTCGACAACAGGCAGAGCTCGGCCCCCGGATCCGGCTTGATCCGCAGCACCAGCTCGTCGGGGTCAGGGACCATCCGGCCGCCGATCCCGAGCCGCGGCGGGGCTTTGAACACGACCCGGATCTCGGTCGACTCGACCGGCAGCCGCTTTCCGGCCCGGATGAAGAACGGGACCCCGGCCCAGCGCCAGTTGTCGATCGTCAGCCGCAGGGCGGTGAAGGTCTCGGTTTCCGAGTCCGCCGCGACCCCGTCGATCTCTCGATAGCCCTGATACTGGCCGCGCACGTAGCGGCCCGGATCCGCGTCGGGCATCGCCCGGAAGAGGTCGGCCTTGCGATCGCGGATCGGGTCGGGGTCCGCTGGGCCGCCGGACGGCGGCTCCATCGCGACCAGCGCGAGCATCTGCAGCAGGTGGTTCTGGACCACGTCGCGCAGCGCCCCGACTGCGTCATAGAACGCGCCTCGGTCCTCGACCCCGAAGTCCTCGGCCATCGTGATCTGGACAGAGTCGACGTAGGTGCGGTTCCAGACCGGCTCGAGGATCGCGTTCGCGAACCGCAGGTAGAGGATGTCCATCACCGGCTCCTTGCCGAGGAAGTGGTCGATCCTCAGGATCTGATCCGGCTCGAGCACCTCGAGCAGCTCGCGGTTGAGCGCCCGGGCGGACTCGAGGTCGTGGCCGAAGGGCTTCTCGACCATCACCCGCGCCCCCTCGGTCAGCCCCGCGGCCCCCAGCCGGCGCACGACCTCGGCGAATAGCGAGGGCGGGATCTCGAGGTAGAAGACCGGGTGTCGGGCGTCGCCGAGCTGTTTCGCCAGGGCGGCGTAGGTGTCGTCGCGCTTGTAGTCGCCGGCGACGTAGGAGAGGCGCTCGCAGAGCCGGTCGACGACCGACCCGTCGGGGTCGGCGACCTCGGCGGCGATCGCCGCCCGCGCGTGCTCGCGGAGGGCATCGTCGTCCCAGTCGTCGATCGCGACGCCGATGATCCGGCAGGCGAGCTCGCCGCGATACTCGAGCCGGTAGAGCGCCTCGAAGGTCATCTTCCGCGCCAGGTCGCCGCTGATCCCGAAGATGATCAGGGTGTCGGTGTTCTCGGCCAAGCTCGCGGCAGCCTATTGCCCTGCGCCGGGGCTTAGTATCCACGCGATGCAGCTCGGGATGGTCGGCTTGGGGCGGATGGGGGCGAACCTGGTCCGCCGGCTGATGCGCGATGGCCACGAGTGCGTCGTCTACGACGTCAATTCCGATGCGGTCGCGGCGCTGGCGGGCGAGGGCGCGATCGGCGCCGATTCGCTGAACGAGTTCGTCTCCAAGCTGGAGCGCCCGCGGGCGGCCTGGGTGATGGTCCCGGCCGGTGAGATCACCGAGTCGACGGTCAACGACCTCGCCCAGCGACTCGAGACCGGCGACGCGATCATCGACGGCGGCAACTCCTATTACCGCGACGACATCCGCCGCTCGAAGGCGTTCGCGGAGCGGGGGATCGACTACATCGACTGCGGCACCAGCGGCGGCGTCTTCGGCCTCGATCGCGGCTACTGCCTGATGATCGGTGGCCCCGACGAGGCCGTCGCGCGGCTCGACCCGATCTTCGCCACGATCGCGCCCGGGATCGACTCGGCGGAGCGCACACCGGGGCGCGACGGCGAACCGTCGACGGCGGAGAACGGCTATCTGCACTGCGGCCCCAGCGGCGCCGGGCACTTCGTGAAAATGGTCCACAACGGGATCGAGTACGGGGTGATGGCCGCCTACGCCGAGGGCCTCAACATCCTCAGGCACGCCGACGCCGGCCTGCACGAGCGCGAGGCCGACGCCGAGACCGCGCCGCTCAGCGACCCCGGGTTCTACGAGTACGAGATCGACATCCCCGAGGTCGCCGAGCTCTGGCGCCGGGGCAGCGTGATCGGCTCCTGGCTGCTCGACCTGACCGCCGCGGCGCTGCGCGAGTCACCGACCCTGGAGGGGTTCGAGGGCCGGGTCTCCGACTCCGGCGAGGGCCGCTGGACCTCGATCGCCGCGATCGAGGAGGGGGTCCCGGCGCCGGTGCTCTCGAGCGCGCTCTACTCGCGCTTTGCCTCCCGCGATCTCGACGACTTCGCCGACAAGGTGCTGTCGGCGATGCGGAAGCAGTTCGGCGGTCACGACGAGAAGAAGTGAACGCCGAGACGCTCGCCGACCCCGAGGCGGCGGCGCGGCGCGGCGCCGAGCTGATCACGGCGGCGGCGGCACAGGCAATTGCGGCCCGAGGCTCGTTCACGCTCGCGGTCAGCGGCGGTCATGCGCCGTGGCGGATGTTCGAGCTGCTCGCCGACGACGATCTCGACTGGGCGCGGATCGAGCTCTTCCAGGTCGACGAACGGGTCGCCCCGGCGGGCGACCCCGATCGCAACCTGACCCAGCTCGAAGCCAGCCTGCCGTCCGCGAGCGCCGGTTCGATCAGGCCGATGCCGGTGACCGAGCCCGACCTCGAGCAAGCGGCGGCGCGCTACGCCGGCGCGCTGCCCGAGCGCCTCGACCTCGTCCACCTCGGGCTCGGCCCCGACGGCCACACCGCGTCGCTGGTCCCGGGCGACCCGGTGCTCGAGGTCGACGACCGACCGGTTGCCACCACCGGCCCCTACCAGGGACGGCGCCGGATGACGCTCACCTATCCGGCGCTGGCGGCCGCGGGCGGCGTGCTCTGGCTGGTCACCGGCGCCGACAAGCGGACCGTGCTCGCGAAGCTGCGCGCCGGCGACGAGTCGATCCCGGCCGGGCGGGTGGCGAATCCGAACCCGACCCTGATCTGTGACCGGGAGGCCGCGGGCTGACCCTTGCCGGTGCCGAGGCCGGTGGCGCCGAACCGCTTACTCGATCGTGAGCTGCTCGACCTCGTCGCCGCGGGCGATCAGGATCTCGGCGACCAGCGCCGGCGGGAACAGGCCGTGCTCGACCACCCCCGGGGTCAGCGCCAGCCGCATCGCCATCGCCATCGGGTCGCGGATCTCGCCCGTGTAGTCGGCGATCAGGCCATCGTCGGGGCTCGGCTCGGCGTCGCGAAGCTCGACCGCGCCGAGCTCGCGCAGCGTTGCCTGGAGTCCGAACCGATGCAGCTCGAGCGGGATCGGCGCCCGGATCGCGTCGACCGGCTTGGTCGAGTCGGCGATCACGACGAAGCGCTCGGCGGCCGCGGCGACGATCTTCTCGCGCGTATGGGCGCCGCCGCCGCCCTTGACCAGCCAGCCGCCGGGGGTGACCTGGTCCGCGCCGTCGATCGCAATCTCGAGCCGTTCGAGGTCGGCGAACGGCTCGACCTGCAATCCGAGCTTGTGCGCCGCGGCCTCGGTCCGGGGAGAGGTCGCCACGCAACGCAGCTCGAGCTCGCGCGCGGCGAGCGCAGGGAGCAGGTGGGCGACGGTCGAGCCGGTGCCGAGGCCGATCCGCATCCCGTCCTCGACCAGCTCCGCGGCGGCCTCGGCGGCGAGCCGCTTCTCGGCCTCGATCTCGGCGGCGGAACCCACGCCCGCGGAAATCTAGATGGAATCAAGCGTCTGGATGGGGCCGATCGTCCGCACGGGCGGTCGGACGACGCCGGCTGACTAGGATCAGGGACGTGACGGGCTCGCCGACCGATGTCGACATCGACCGGCTCGCGATCAACACGATCCGCACGCTGTCGATCGACGCGATCCAGAAGGCCAACTCCGGCCACCCCGGCACCCCGATGGCGCTCGCCCCGGTCGCCTACACGCTCTGGCAGCGCTTCCTGCGCTTCGATCCCGCCGAGCCGATCTGGCCCAACCGCGACCGCTTCGTGCTCTCCGCGGGCCACGCCTCGATGCTCCTCTATGCGCTCCTGCACCTGACCGGGGTGCGCGCCGTCGATCCCGACTACGAGGTGCTCGGCCGCCAGTCGGTGACCCTCGACGACATCAAGTCGTTTCGCCAGCTCGACTCGAAGGCGGCGGGCCACCCCGAGTACCGCTGGACCTCCGGCGTCGAGACGACCACCGGCCCGCTGGGCCAGGGGATCGCGACCTCGGTCGGGATCGCGCTGGCGGGAAAGTGGCAGGCGGCGCACTTCAACCGGCCCGGGTTCGAGCTCTTCGACTACGACGTCTACGCGGTCGCCGGCGACGGCTGCCTGATGGAGGGCGTCTCGCACGAGGCCGCCTCGCTAGCCGGCCACCAGCGGCTCGACAACCTCTGCTGGATCTACGACAACAACCACATCACCATCGATGGCCACACCGAGATCACCTACGACGACGACGTCGCCGCCCGCTTCATGGGCTACGGCTGGCACGTGATGCGGGTCGGCGACGCCAACGACGTGCGGCTGCTCGACCGTGCTCTGGCCCGCTTCCGTGCCTACCGCGACCGTCCGACGCTGATCGTCGTCGACAGCCACATCGGCTACGGCTCCCCGCACAAGCAGGGGACCGCCGCCGCGCACGGCGAGCCGCTGGGGGAGGAGGAGGTGCGGGAGACCAAGCGCGTCTACAACTGGCCCGAGCAGCCGCCCTTCCTCGTCCCCGACGGCGTTCGCGAGCATTTCGACGCCGGGATCGGCGCTCGCGGTCGAGAGCTGCGCGAGCAATGGGAGCGGCTGCTCGACGGATACCACCGCGAGCACCAGTCGCTCGCGCACGAGATCGGCGAGATGCAGCGGCGGGAGCTGCCCGAGGGCTGGGACGCCGAGATTCCGTCGTTCGAGCCCGACGAGAAGGGGATCGCAACCCGCAAGGCCTCGAACGCGGTCCAGAACGCGATCGCCGCCCGGGTGCCCTGGTTCGTCAGCGGCTCGGCCGACCTCACCGACTCGACCTCGGTCCGGCTCACCTTCGAGGGCGCCGAGGACCTCGAACCGGCGACCCCCGACGGACGCAACATCCACTTCGGGATCCGCGAGCACGAGTCGGCGGCGGTCTCGAACGGGCTCTCGCTCTCGAAGCTGCGCCCGTCCTGGTCGACCTACCTCGTCTTCTCCGACTACGCGCGGCCCGCGATCCGGCTCTCGGCGCTGATGGAGCTGCCGGTGATCCATGTCTTCACCCACGACTCGATCGGGCTCGGCGAGGACGGGCCGACACACCAGCCGGTCGAGCAGCTGACGTCGCTGCGGGCGATCCCGGGACTGAACGTGATCCGTCCGTGTGACGGGAACGAGGTCGCCGAGGCGTGGCGGGTGGCGTTCGAGCAGGAACACCTGCCGACCGCCCTCGTGCTCACCCGCCAGAGCGTCCCGGTGCTCGACCGCTCCCGCTACGCCGCCGCCTCGGGCCTGCGCCGAGGCGGCTACGTGCTCGCCGATCCGCCCGACGGCGACCCCGAGCTGATCCTGATCGCCTCGGGGAGCGAGGTCGCGCTCGCGGTCGAGGCCTACGAGGCGCTGACCGGCGACGGAATCAGGGCCCGGATCGTCAGCATGCCTTCGTTCGAGCTCTTCGAGCGCGAGTCCGAGCAGTACCGCGAGAGCATCCTCCCCGCGGCGGTGACCGCCCGCGTCTCGATCGAGGAGGCCTCGACCCTGGGCTGGGACCGCTATGTGGGCCCGCAGGGGGCGAAGATCGGAATGCACACGTTCGGCTCCTCGGCGCCGCTCAAGGACGTGCTGGGCGAGTTCGGCTTCACGCCCGAGCGGGTCGCCGAGACCGCTCGCGAGACATTGAGACGAAACGGAGGCGATCGATGACGGCGACGACGACCCTGGCCGAGCTCGGCCAGAGCCTGTGGGTGGACAACATCACCCGGACGATGCTCGACGAGGGCACCCTGGAGCGCTACGTGCGCGAGCTCTCGGTCACCGGGCTGACCTCGAACCCGACGATCTTCGACAAGGCGATCGGCTCGGGCGAGGCCTACGACGAGCAGATCGACGAGCTCGCCGGGCGGGGGCTGGAGGACGAGGCGCTGTTCTTCGAGCTGGCGCTCGCCGACCTCGGCCGGGCGGCGGAGCTGTTCGGAGCGGTCCACGAGCGCAGCGACGGCGTCGACGGCTGGGTCTCGCTCGAGGTCTCGCCGCTGCTCGCCAACGACGCGAAGGCGACGATCGCCCAGGCGACAGAGCTGCACTCGCGCGCCCGCGACAACGTGTTCATCAAGATCCCGGGCACGGCGGAGGGGAGGACCGCGATCGAGGAGTCGATCTTCGCCGGGATCCCGATCAACGTCACCCTGCTGTTCTCGCGCGAGCACTACCTCGGCGCCGCCGACGCCTTCATGCGCGGGATCGAGCGCCGGATCGAGGCCGGGCTCGATCCCGACGTGCCCTCGGTCGCCTCGCTGTTCGTCAGCCGCTGGGACGTCGCGGTCGCCGAGACGGCACCCGAGGAGCTGCGCAACCGTCTCGGGGTGGCGATCGGCAAGCGCACCTACAGCGCCTACCGCGAGCTGCTCGACTCCGGGCGCTGGCAGCGCCTCGCCAACGCGGGAGCCCGCGCGCAGCGGTTGCTCTGGGCGAGCACCGGGACCAAGGACCCCGACGCGTCCGACACCCTCTACGTCGAGGAGCTGGCCGCCCCGCAGACCGTCAACACGATGCCCGAGAAGACCCTGCTCGCGGTCGCGGACCACGGCGAGATCGGCGACCCGATCCCCGCCGACGGAGGCGACGCCGAGCAGGTGCTGGCGTCATTCGCCGAGGCCGGGATCGACGTCGACGCGCTCGCCGAGCGGCTTCAGGTCGAGGGCGCCGACGCGTTCGCCGCCTCCTGGCGCGAGCTGCTGGGCACGATCGCGCGCCAGCACGCAGCGGCCTGAGAGCCTGGCGCTAACCGGGGCCGGGCGGACCCGCCAGCTCGGCCTCAAACGCCCCCCGGGCCTCGGCGCCGCGAACGCAGAGGACGATTCGCTCGAGGCCACTGTCGCCGTCGAGATGGCGGCGGACCTCCTCGACCTCGATCCGCGCCGCCTTGGCGACCGAGAAGCCGCCGACGCCGGTGCCGAACGCGACCAGCCCCAGCGAGCGGGCGCCGAGCTCGTCCGCGACCCGAAGCGCGCTCGCGGTCGCGGCCCGGATCGCCTCCGCGGACGTCGGCCCGCCGGGGTCCATCGTCGCCGCGTGGATCACCCAGCGCGCGGGCAGCCTTCCCGCCCCGGAGGCCACCGCCTCGCCGAGCCCGATCGGGGCGAGTCGGTCGCTCTCCTCCTGGATCTCCTGCCCTCCGGCCCGGACGATCGCCCCGGCGACGCCGCCGCCATGCAGCAGCGACGTGTTGGCGGCGTTGGTGATCGCGTCGACCTCGAGCCCGGTGATGTCGACGTCGAGGACCTCGATCGGGGCCACCGGCCGAGTCTAGGTGGGTCGGCCGCCGCTTCCGGCAGGCACGGCGTCGGGTATAGGGTCCGGCGCACGGTGGACGGGCAGACCGGCATCAGCGCGCTGCGCGAGCGCGACGCCTGGCGCCGCCTCGAGCGCCATCACGCGGAGCTCGCCGGACGCCACCTGCGCGACCTGTTCGCCGACGACCCGGGCCGCGGCGAGCGGCTGGTCGCCGAGGCGGCGGGCCTCTACCTCGACCTGTCGAAGAACCGGGTCACCGACGAGACCATCGAGCTGCTAGCGGCGCTCGCCGCCGAGTGTGGGTTGGCCGAGCGCCGAGAGGCGATGTTCCGAGGCGAGCGGATCAACGTCTCCGAGGACCGGTCCGTGCTCCACGTCGCGCTGCGGATGCCGCGCGGACGCTCGCTGGTCGTCGACGGCACCGACGTGGTCGCCGACGTCCACGAGGTACTCGACCGCATGGCCGCCTTCTGCGAGCGGGTCCGCAGCGGCGACTGGCGAGGGGCCAGCGGCGAGCGGATCCGCAACGTGGTCAACATCGGTATCGGCGGCTCGGACCTGGGACCGGTGATGGCCTATGAGGCGCTGCGTCACTACTCGGCCCCGCAGATGAGCTTTCGCTTCGTCTCCAACGTCGACGGGACGGACTTCGCCGAGGCGACCCGCGACCTCGACCCTGCCGAGACGCTGTTCGTCGTCTGCTCGAAGACGTTCACGACCCTGGAAACGATGACCAACGCGCGCACGGCTCGCGAGTGGGCCCTGGCCGGCCTCGGCGGCGACGAAGCGGCGATCGCCAGGCACTTCGTCGCCGTCTCGACCAACGCCGAGGGGGTGGCGGAGTTCGGGATCGAGACCGAGAACATGTTCGGGTTCTGGGACTGGGTCGGCGGCCGGTACTCGATGGATTCGGCGGTTGGGCTCTCGACCATGCTCGCGATCGGCCCCGTCGCCTTCGCCGAGCTGCTGGCCGGGTTTCACGCGATCGACGAGCACTTCCGCGAGGCGCCGACCGAGGCCAACCTGCCCGCCCTGCTCGGCCTGCTCGCGGTTTGGTACGGGGACTTCTTCGGTGCCCAGACGGTCGCGGTGCTGCCTTACGAGCAGTACCTGAAGCGGTTCCCGGCGTATCTCCAGCAGCTGACGATGGAGTCGAACGGCAAGCACGTGACGCTGGACGGAGAGGCGGTCGACTATGAGACCGGAGCCGTCTACTGGGGCGAGCCGGGGACCAACGGCCAGCACTCCTTCTACCAGCTCATCCACCAGGGGACGAAGCTGATCCCCTGCGACCTGATCGGCTTCTGCGAGCCGCTCAACCCGCTCGGCGACCATCACGACCTGCTGCTGGCGAACGTCTTCGCCCAGGCCGAGGCGCTGGCGTTCGGCAGGACGGCCGCGCAGGTGCGCGAGGAGGGCACCCCGCCGGCGCTGGTCGCGCCCCGGGTCTTCGAGGGAAACCGGCCGACGAACGTGATCCTGGCGCAGAAGCTCACCCCGCGCTCTCTGGGGAGCCTGGTCGCACTCTACGAGCACAGCGTCTTCACCCAGGGCGCGATCTGGGACATCGACTCCTTCGATCAGTGGGGGGTCGAGCTGGGCAAGCTGCTGGCGAAGCGGATCGTTCCCGAGCTGCAGAGCGCCGACGAGCCGACGCTCGACCACGACAGCTCCACCAACGCCCTGATCCGGCGCTACCGCGCACATCGAACCGGTGGCTGAGCCCGGCGGCGTATCGGCGGTGCTGTTCGACATCGACGGCACCCTGATCTCGACCGGCGGCGCCAGCGACCGCGCCTGGCAGCGGGCCTTCCTCGAGCTGCAAGGCGTCGCGGTCAACGTGCCCGACTACACCGGAAAGGGGGTGCCGGACCCAGTCGTCGGCCTGCAGTGCTTCCGGGGCGCGATCGGCCGCGAGCCGGAGGGCGAGGAGATGGCGAGGCTGATGGCGCTCCGCGAGCGTTACCTGCACGAGGAGGTCGAGGCCTCGCCCGGCTACCGGGTGATGCCCGGGGCCGAGCCGCTACTCGAGCGGCTGACCGGCGAAGGGCGTCTGGTTGGTCTGATCACCGGCAACACCGAGCCTGCTGCACGGATCAAGCTCGCCCGCGCCGGTCTCAACCGCTACTTCGCCTTCGGCGGCTATGGCTCGGATGCCGACGAGCGCGCCGACGTCGCCCGCAAGGCCCTCGAGCGCGCGGACGCGGCAGCCGGGGGCAAGCTGGACCGCGCTGCCTGCATCGCGACCGGCGACACCCCACTCGACGTCGCGGCCGGGCACGCCGCCGGGATCCGGGTCGTCGGCGTCGCCACGGGCGAGTACTCGGTCGACGATCTGCGGGCGGCGGGCGGCGACTGGGTCGTCGCCTCGCTCACCGACGACGGGCTCCCCTTCTAAACGGTCCCGAGCCCGGTCCACTCCAGCGCCTCGGCGACCCGCGGCACCCACCAGTCCAACTCCGCTGTTCCCCAGCCGCGTTCGACAGGGTCGGGGTGCACGACCGCCGAGTGGCCGAACACCCATCCGTACATCACGAGGCCGCAGATCAGGCCCAGCGCGAGGTCCTCGTCGCCGACCGCATCGCCCTCCGCGGCCCGGAAGTCGTCCGTGATCTCGTCATGGCTGGCATCGATCCGCCAGGCGTCGTGTCCCAGGTACCAGGCGAACTCGACCGCCGGCGTCGCGGCGGTTGCCATGTCCCAGTCGAGCAGTACGACCCGGTCGCCCTCGAGCCCGAGGTTGTCGTCACGCAGGTCGCCGTGGATCAAGGTGGTGCCGCCACGCACGATCAGCTCGGCGAGCGGCCTCGGGTCGTCCGCGAGCCTGCGCACCACTTCGCCGACCGGTCTCGGCACCGACGCCGCGAACGCGTCCCACGCCGCCCCGAACTGTTTCGGCAGCAGGTCCTGGCCATCGACCTCGGCAGCCGCGACCGGGGCGCCGGCGATTCCGAGCCGGGCGGCGGCCGTGGCGAGCGCCGGGACCCGCGCGCCATCGAAGCGCTCATGCATGGCGGCCGCGAGAGCCAGTATCCGCCGGTTCTCGGCGCGGCTCAGGCGGCGCTCGTCGCCGAGCAGCGCGCCGGACGCGTCCCGCATCAGCAGCCACCACGAGCCCTCGGCCTCGAAGGCGTCGATCACCGCCGGGTCGAGTCCCTCGGGGAGCCCGGCGAGCACCCCATCGCGCCATAGCTCCGCCGACCGCGCGCCGCCCCCCAGCGCCCGCCCGAGCCAGTCGCCCCGCGGGCGGAGTTGCTTGGCGATCACCCGCTCCCCGTCGGCGCGCCGCAGGCGCGCCAGCACCGCACCCGAGTTGCCGCCTCCAACCAGCTCCTCGACCTCGATCGCGGCCGCCCGCTCGCGAACCTGATCGGGCAGCTCGGGCTCGCCCGCGGCGGCGAGCCCGGCGGCGTAGACCCAGTGCGCAGCGACCCCGGTCCCGGCCAGGTGCAGGTAGTGGCGCTGGCGCCAGGGCGGACGCTCGAGTGTCACCGCGGCGCCGGACTCGTAGTCACGCGCCTCCCAGCTCGTCGCGGGCACCTGATCGCGGAAGCTCGCGAGCAGGCGCTCGCGGATCGCGGCACGCCCCTCGACGAGCTCGCGTCGGCCGGGGACGGAGAGATCGAGCCTGGCGTCGGGTTCGTAGAGGTCTGCGAGGTCGCCGATTCGCCCCTCTCGCAGCGCTGCCAGCGCCGGATGCCCGCCCATCAGGGCGGTGGCGGTGAGAGCGGCGCCGGTCCGAGCTCGGACGCCTCCTCGTCCATCCGCCGCGCGACCGCGGCGGAGGCGATGCAGATCTCGTCCAGCTCGGCGGCCGATCTCTTGTGGCCCTTGACGTTGCAGACGAGCGACCCGGCGACGAGCTCGAACGCGTACGCCTCGGGCGCGTGCGACTCGAGCCAGACGAGGAAGCTGGGGGAGAGGATCTGGCGCGCCCGTGCGAGTTCGTCGTTGGCGCCGGTGAAGATCTCGAATTCCTCGTCGACCGCCGCCGACTCCTGCTCGACCCGCTGGCGCTTGCGGAAGACGTCCTCCATCGAGTCCATGAACCGGAACCCGACCCGGCGCTGGCAGTAGAGCTCCTGGACCAGCGCCGCGGTTGCCGGGAGCTGGGTGATCACGATCGTGAAGTGGACGTAGGTCGTTTGGCGGTCGCCGTCGGAGTCGGTGCTCTCCTCCTCGTAGGTGTAGAGGCAGAGACTGCCGTCGAGCCCGCCCGGGAGCACGCCGTTGAAGCGCTCCTGCGCATAGCGCCGGTCTCCGCGCGAGAGCAGCGGCGTCACCGGCGGCAGCGGCGTGCGTCCCTCGATCCGGGCCAGGTCTCGCCCTCGCGCGTAGGCGGTGAAGAAGTCGTCGCGAGCCGCCGAGTTGGCGGCGATCAGGACGCCGAGGCCGACGACCAGCAGGGCGCCGATCGCGCCGATTCCGCCGATCCCCCAGCCGAGCTGGGTGCCGGCGACGAGCAGCACGGCGAGCGCCAGCGCGCCGCCCCCGATCAAGGTCAGCGGGTGGCCCGCGAGCCTGCGCATGTGAAGCCCGCGGGTGTCGCCCGCGTCGTCGGGAACCGGCGGTGCGCTGGGCACCGAGGGGGTCGCCGGGGCGGCGCCCGGCGGTGGCGCGCTGACCGGGTCAGGCGGGGTCTCGGCGCTCACCGGCGGGACCTTATCTGCAAGCGGGCTTGCATCCGCGGGCTCGCCGGTGGGCGCGCGGGCACCCGAGCGCCCGCCCCTGATTGCGCTCCGGCAAGCCGTAAATCCACTCATTCAGGGGGCCGGTAGCAAGTCCGTCCGACGGAGCGGGTCCAATTCGCGATCGACGCTGTGTTGCAAAGTGGGGCAGAGTGGGTTAGCGTGGCCCAAGCAGTTGACCCAGGGACCGGGGTGGTGAGGCTCCTCCCACCTCGCCACTCCGGTCCAGATCTTCTCCTCCGGTCTCTTCAGCCAGATGGCATTTCGCGGTCAGTACGAACACAGCCTCGACTCCAAGGACCGGCTCACGATCCCGGCACGCTGGCGCGGCCAGCTCGCCGACGGAACGGTTCTGGTCGCGGGGCTCGACCCCTGCGTCGAGGTCTTCTCGCCGCGCGGTTATGACGACTGGACCCAACGCTTTCTCGCCGACCTCAACCGGCTCGGCAAGAAGGGGCGGATGATGTACCGGCGCTTCAACGCCTCGGCCCAGGACGAGGCTCTCGACTCGGCGGGCCGGGTCCGGCTCGCCCGCCACCTGATCGATCACGCCGGCCTCGATCGCTCCTGTGTCGTGATCGGAGTCGGCGACCACATCGAGCTCTGGGACCCGCAGCGCTGGCGCGACCACTACGCCGAGCTCGACGGGCAGGCCGAGGAGCTGGCCGAGGAGCTCGCCCGCGGCCCGGGGGTGAGCTGATGGCCACACTGACTTACATGCCGACCGAGCACCTGCCCGTCCTCGGACCCGAGCTGGTCGCCCTCTGCGATCCCGGGCCCGGTGACACGGTCGTCGACTGCACCTTCGGAGGCGGCGGCCATGCCCGCCTGGTCGCCGAGCGGATCGGGCCCACCGGCGCGCTCGTCTGCATCGACCGCGACCCGGCCGCCGCGACCCGGTTCGCCGAGCTCGAGCCCGAGCTCGGCTGCGAGGCGCGCTTCGAGCCCGGCGACTTCTCCGACGTGCTCGAGGCGCTCGCCGGGGAAGGGCTTCGCCCGCAGACGATCTACATGGACCTCGGCATCTCCTCGCATCAGCTCGACACCTGGGAGCGGGGTTTCTCCTACTCCTATGACGCGCCGCTCGACATGCGGATGGACAGCTCACAGGGCCTCTCGGCGCTCGAGGTCGTCAACGAATGGCCGGCCGCACGGCTCGAGACCGTGCTGCGGGAGCTCGGCGAGGAGCGTCACGCGCGCGCGATCGCCGCCGAGGTCGCCCGCCGCCGCCCGCTTGAGACCACCGGCGAGCTGGTCGAGGCGATCCGCTCCGCCGTCCCCTCCGCCTACCGGTTCGGGCGCGGGCATCCGGCCAAGCGCAGCTTCCAGGCGATCCGGATCGCCGTCAACGACGAGCTCGACTCGCTCGACCGAGCCCTGCCCGGCGCCTGGTCGCTGCTTGCCGACGGCGGGCGCTTCGCCGCGATCGCCTTTCACTCGCTCGAGGACCGTCGGGTGAAGCGCTTTCTCGCCGGGCTGGCGCGGGGGTGCACCTGCCCTCCCGAGTTCCCGGTCTGCGTCTGCGGTCACGAGCCCGAGGCCGAGTTGCTCTCGCGCCGGGTCGTGCGCCCGGGCGAGCGCGAGGCGGAGACCAATCCCCGCTCGCGCTCAGCGCGCCTGCGGGCGGCTCGCAAGCTCGGCGCAGGAACTGCCCGCGTCGAGGGCGAAGAGACGCCGAGGTAGGAGATGGCAGCGACCGCGACAGCCCGAACCGCCGCCGCGCGTCGCGCCGCGTCCCGCAAGCCGGCCCGCTCGGCGGCGCCCAAGCGGCGCCCGGCCCCGCGGCGCCAGACCCCGGTCGCGGGCTTCGTCCCGGTTGCCGTCGGGCGCACCGCGCACGCGGTCGGTGACCTGGCCGACTCGGGACTGGTCGTCCGCCTGACCAGGTCACGGCTCTGGATCGGGCTGCTCGGAGGCCTGCTGATCGGGATCGTCGCCCTGAACGTGATCGCGCTCAGCTTCAGCGCCTCCTCGAGCGAAGCAGCCCGCCAGGCGGATGAGCTCGAGCGGCTCAACTCCGCTCTACGCGGCGACATCGCGACCCGCCTCTCCAGCGATGAGGTCGAGTCGGCGGCGAGCGAGATGGGGATGTTCATCCCCGAACCCGGCGCGATCCGCTATCTGCGCCAGTCTTCAGCCGACGCCGCCGAGGCGGCCCGCCGCCTGCGCGAGGGTGAGCTTGGCTCGACCGGCTACGTGGCCCCGGCGCCGACCGTGGCGCCGGTGGAGACGGCCCCCACGGTGCCGCCGGTCGCCGAGGATGCTGCCGCGGTCGCGCCGACCGTCGCGCCCGAGACCGCGGTCGCGACCGCCCCCGTCGCTCCGGCCGCGCCGGCGGCACCGGCCGGCGGCGGGGTCGCCGCGCCGTGAGCCTGATCGACCGCCGCGTCGGCCTGCTGTTCGCCGGATTCATCGCCCTGCTGTTGATCGTCCTCGTCCGCGCGGGCTGGGTCCAGGGAGTCAACGGCGGCCGCTACAGCGCCGAGGCCCAGAGCCAGCAGGTCGAGTCGGTTGTCGTCCCCGGCTCGCGCGGGACGATCTCCGATCGCGACGGCAAGTCGCTCGCCGTCTCCGAGGACGCGGCGACGGTGATCGCGACGCCGTATCAGGTCACCGACCCCGAGTCGACGGCGCGCAAGCTCGCGCGAGCGCTGGAGTCGGAGGAGAAGCCGATCCTGGCGGCGCTCGCCGATCGGGAGTCGGGCTTCGCCTACATCGAGCGCAAGGCGAGCCTCGACGCGGCGGCGAAGATCGAAAAGCTCGACCTGCCCGGGATCGCACTGCTGCCCGACAGCCGCAGGATCTATCCGCAGGGCGAGCTGGCCTCGCAGGTGATCGGCACGGTCGGGGTCGAGAACCAGGGCCTGACCGGGCTCGAGGCGTCCGAGGACGAGCTTCTGCACGGCACCGACGGCGAGCGTGAGGTCGTCCGCGACGCGCTCGGCGACGAGCTCGAGCGGCAGACGATCGCCGGCGCCGAGGCCGGGTCGGACCTGCAACTGACCCTCGACGCCGACCTGCAGGCCGAGACCGAGAGCGTCCTGGCGGGGATCGGCACCGCCTACCAGCCCGACGGGGCCACCGCCGTGGTCATGGACCCGCGCAGCTCCGACGTGCTGGCGATGGCCAACTGGCCGCCCTTCGACCCGACCGAGCTCGACTCCGCGAGCCCCGACGAGCTGCGCAACATGGCCACCGGGTTCACCTACGAGCCCGGCTCGACGTTCAAGGCGTTCACGGTCGCGGGCGCGCTCGAGGACGGCGTGGTCACGCCGCAGACCAGCTTCGACCTGCCACCGACGCTGCGGGTCGCCGACCGAACGATCGAGGAGTCGCATCCGCGCGGGTACATCAGCGCTTCGGTCTCGGAGATCATCCAGCAGTCCTCGAACGTCGGCGCCGTGCTCATTGGGCTGACGCTCAACGACGAGTTCGGCGACTCGAAGTACGGCGGCAGATTCGACCTCTGGGTGCGACGGTTCGGGTTCGGTCGCCCGACCGGGATCCAGTTTGCCGGCGACGAGCAGGGGATCATCCCCGACCCCGATGACTACTCGGGCTCGACGATGGGCAACCTGCCGCTTGGCCAGGGCCTCTCGGTGACCCCGATCCAGATCGCCGCCGCGTACTCGGCGATCGCCGGCGACGGGGTCCTCCGCGCTCCGCGGCTGGTGGCCGCGCAGGACGGGGTCCGGGTCGCTCGCGATCCCGGCGAGCGGGTGATCAGCGACGGCCACGCTGCCGAGCTTCGCGAGATGTTGGAGGGCGTGCTCGAGGCCGGCGGCACCGCATCGGCGGTGGAGGTCCCCGGCTACACGCTGGCCGGCAAGACCGGCACCGCGCAGAAGGTCGACCCCGAGACCGGGACCTACTCGGAGAGTGAGTTCGTCGCCTCCTTCGTCGGCTTCGCCCCGGCCGAGGACCCGCGGCTGCTGGTCGCGGTGGTGGTCGACAACCCGAAGGGCGATTACTACGGTGGGACCGTGGCGGCGCCGGCGTTCGGCGAGATCGCCCGCTACGCGCTGCCGCACCTGGGGATCGCACCGGACGGAGGCTGAGCGCTGGGCGTCGAGTCCCCTTCCTAGAATCGCCGGCGTGAAGCTTCGCGAGCTGCTCGCCGGCGCCGACGTGACCGAGGTCGTCGGCGACGCTGAGGTCGAGATCACCGGCCTCGCCTACGACAGCCGGCGGGTGCGGGAGGGGTCGATGTTCTTCTGCTACCCGGGCTCGGTCGCCGACGGGCATCGATTCGCGCCACTCGCCGTCCAGGCAGGCGCTGCCGCGGTCGCGGTCGAGCACCGGCTCGAGCTCGAGCCATGGGTCGTGCAAGCCGTGGTCGCCGACGGCCGCGCGGCGATGGCCCATGCGGCGGTCCGCTTCTACGACGACCCGACCGCGGAGCTGCGCGTGGTCGGGATCACGGGCACGAACGGGAAGACGACGACCGCGTTCCTGGTCCGTCAGCTGCTCGAGAGCGCCGGGGTCCAGACAGGCCTGCTGGGGACGGTGAAGCGGGTCGTCGGCGGGGTCGAGGAGGAGGTCGAGCGCACGACTCCGGAGGCGATCGACCTGCAGGCGACCTTCCGCCGCATGGTCGAAGGCGGCGACCGCGCCTGCGCGATGGAGGTCTCCTCGCACGCGCTGGCCCTGCGCCGGGCGGACGGGATCCGGTTCGCGGTCGCCGCGTTCACGAACCTGACCCAGGACCACCTCGACTTCCACGCCGACATGGACGACTACTTTCTCGCCAAACGCCGCCTGTTCGAGGCCGGGCGGCCGGAGCGCGGTGTGATCAACCTCGACGATCCCTACGGCGATCGGCTCGCGGCCGAGTTCGAGGCGCTGACCTTCTCGGCTCGCGGCGACGAGCGCGCCGCCTACCGTGCCCTGGAGCCGTCGTTCGGACCTGCAGGCGCGCGCTTTCGCTGCCTGGCGCCGGACGGCGAGGCCGAGGTGGCGCTGCCGCTCCCGGGCCGGTTCAACATCGAGAACGCGCTCTGTGCGATCGCCTGCGCGGGCGCGCTCGGCATCCCGCTCGCCGACGCGGTCGCGCGGCTGGCGAGCGCCGATCGTGTTCCGGGCCGCTTCGAGCCGGTCGACGAGGGCCAGCCGTTTGCAGTGATCGTCGATTACGCGCACACCCCGGACTCGCTCGAGAACGTCCTCGACGCCGCCCGGCAGCTGACCGACGGGCGAGTGGTCTGCGTCTTCGGCTGCGGCGGCGATCGCGACCGCGAGAAGCGGCCGCTGATGGGCGAGATCGCCGCCCGGCTCGCCGATCTGGCGGTGGTCACCTCCGACAACCCACGCTCGGAGGACCCGCTGGCGATCGTCGCCGAGATCCGCGCCGGGATGACCGGGGGCACGGCGGAGATCGAGGTCGAGCCCGATCGCCGGGCGGCGATCGGGCTCGCGCTCGAGGCGGCGAGCGGCGGTGACGCGGTCGTGATCGCCGGCAAGGGCCACGAGCAGGGCCAGGAGTTCGAGGCGGGTCGCAAGATCCCGTTCGACGATCGCGACGTAGCGCGCGAGGAGCTGCGCCGGCTCGCCGCGCCGGCGCGCGCCGGCCAGTGATCGAGCTCGAGCCGGCGCGGATCGCCGCGGCCGCGGATGCGGCGATCGTCCGCGAGGGCGCGGCCGGCCCGCCGACCCGGGCGCTGATCGACTCCCGCGAGGTCGCCTCCGGCGATCTGTTCTTCGGCCTTCGCGGTGAGCGCGCCGACGGCGGCGAGCACGCGGCCGAGGCACTGCGAGCCGGCGCCTGGGGTGCGGTGGTCGAGCCCGGTCACGCCGACGAGCTCGCGACCGCAGAGCTCGCGGGCTGGGTGCTCGTCTCGTCTGACCCGCTCGGCTCGCTGCAGTCGCTGGCACGCGCCTGGCGTCGCGAGCTCGGCTGTCGAGTGGTCGGGATCACCGGCTCGACCGGCAAGACGTCGGTCAAGGACATCTGCCGGGCGATCCTCCCGTTCCGCCTCCACGCCAGCCCCGAGAACTTCAACACCGAGATCGGCCTGCCCCTGGCGATCCTCTCGGCCCCGACCGAGACCGAGCTCCTGGTGCTCGAGATGGCGATGCGCGGTCGCGGCCAGATCGCCGAGCTGTGTGCGATCGCCGAGCCCGACGTGGCCGCGATCACCAACGTCGGCCCGGTCCATCTCGAGCTGCTCGGCAGCGAGCAGGCCGTCGCCGCGGCCAAGGCCGAGATCCTGGCAGGGCTGGGCGACCACGGGCGGGCGGTGGTTCCGGCCGACGAGCCGGCGCTGGCGCCGCATCTCGACCAGCGCCTGGCGACGATCAGCTTCGGACCCGGCGGCGAGGTCGAGGTGCGCTCGGCCGAGCCCCGCGGGCTGGGCCTGGTGGCGCGGATCGCGACGCCCCGCGGGGAGGCGACCTTCGAGCTGCCGTTCGGCGGCGCCCACAACCTGCTCAACGCCGCCTGCGCGGTCGCGATCGGCGTCGCCCTCGGCGCCGAGCCGGCCGAGATGGCCCGTCGGGCGCCCGACATATCCTTCTCGCGGCTGCGGGGCGAGCTGGTCGAGCTGCCCGGAGGCGCGGTGCTCGTCAACGATTGCTACAACGCCAATCCGATCTCGATGCGCGCGGCGCTCGAGTACCTCGCCTCACTCGAGGTCGGTGGCCGGCGGATCGCCGTGCTCGGCGGGATGGCCGAGCTCGGGCCGGGCGGGGGTACCTACCATCGCCAGGCGGCCGAGTCGGCGCGGGCGCTCGGGATCGAGCCGATCGTCGGGGTCGGCGAGCTCGCCCGCGACTACGGAGCCGACCGCTGGGCGCCCGACCCCGATGCCGCGGTCGAGGTGGTTGCCGAGCTACTCGGCGACGGCGACGGGGTCCTGGTCAAGGGTTCCCGCTCGGTCGGGCTCGAGGCGTTCACCGCCGGCCTGGTGGCGAGGCTCGAGGCGCGCTCGTGAGCCTGCCCCCGGGCCAGGTCGTGACCGAGGTCGCCTCAACCGCGATCGACCGCGGCGAGGTGCTGATCGCCGGGATGGCGGCAATGCTGATCACGATCTTTCTCGGCCCGCGGTTCATCGAGTACCTGCGGGTAAAGGAGTTCGGCCAGCAGATCCGCGAGGAGGGCCCCGAGGGACACCACGGCAAGGCGGGGACGCCGACGATGGGCGGGCTGATCGTCTTTCTCGGGATCGCGATCCCATACCTGGTGCTCTCCGGCCTCGACACCGCCAGCCTGGCGGTGTTCGGGGTCGCTCTCGGTTGCGCGGCGCTCGGCTTCGCCGACGACTGGATCAAGATCACCAAGCGGCGCTCGCTCGGGCTCGGGGCCCGCTACAAGCTGCTGGTCCAGATCGGGCTCGCGCTGGCGCTCTGGTGGGTCGCCTACGACGAGCTCGGGCTCGCCCCCTCGCTCGAGGCCCGTGTCTTCGACGCCGAGATCTACCTCGGCCCGGTCGTCTACCTGGTCTTCGTCTACTTCGTTATCGCCGGCGCCTCGAACGCGGTCAACCTCACCGACGGCCTCGACGGGCTCGCCGCCGGGTCGTGCGCGACGGTCCTGCTTGCCTACACGGCGATCACGATCACCAACGGCCAGGAGGGTCTGGCGGTGCTCTCGGCCTGCCTCGTCGGCGCCTCGGTCGGGTTTCTCTGGTTCAACTCGTTTCCCGCCTCGATCTTCATGGGTGACACCGGCTCACTGGGCCTCGGCGGGGCGATCGGGGCGCTGGCGGTGATGACGCAGACCGAGCTGCTGTTGATCATTCTCGGCGGGATCTTCGTCATCGAGGCGCTCTCGGTCGCCGTGCAGGTGATCAGCTTCAAGCTCTTTCGCCGTCGGGTGCTGCTGATGGCGCCGGTCCACCATCACTTCGAGCTGCTGGCCTGGTCGGAGACGAAGATCATGCTGCGCTTCTGGATCATCGCCGCCGTCTGCTCGGGGATCGGCTTCACCCTGTACCAGAACTCGATCCCGTAGCGCCGGCGGCGAGCGGCGAGCGGCGAGCTACTCGGCCAGCTCGCGCTCGCGCTCGACGAAGCCGACCACCGACCCGCGGAGGCGCCCGCGTCCCATCATCAGCGCCCAGAAGCCCGCCAACGGGCCATCGAGATACACGCGGTGGGTGATCTCGACGCTCGAGCGCCCCGCCGCCAGCCGCTGCTCGTGGCCGAGCCGGGCGCCCGGGAAGCGTGCCTCGAGCCGCAGCAGGCGCTCGGGCTCGAGCTCGACCACCCGGAATGCCACCGTGCCGCCGCGGCGCATCTTCGCCCGCAGCTCGGCGCCGACCCGCAGCTCGCCGTCGGCCTCGACGCGTTCGAGCTGGCGGTTCCAGTCCGGCCAGCGCTCCGGGTCCGCCCACAGCGCCCAGAGATCGGCGGGCGACGCGACGCAGCGGTCGCTGTGAGCTGCCTCGAACAGGGACTCGCCGATCGCCTACGACGGGAGCGGCGAGCCGGCGAAGCCGAAGAACCAGATCAGCATCGCGATCGAGGCGACGACCGCGGTGCCGACGAACACCACCTCGACCGAGCTCAGCTTGTCGTCTCCGGGTCGGTAGGGCTCGTCGCGCATGCTGCGCGTCCACGGGTGGCGAGTCGGCGGCCGCCGCGCTCCCTGCTCGCGGGCCTGGATCGCGCCGGCGATGATCAGGATCACCAGGTAGCTGACCAGGATGCCGACGATCATGATCGCGGCGGTGCTGGTCTCGACCGTGGTGCTGACGCCGCGGGCGCCCTGGATCTGCGACCCGAGCCAGATCCAGAACAGCGGTACCCCGATGCCGACGAAGATCGCGGCGACGATCTCGACCAGGAAGCGGCCGGTCTTTCCGGACGCACGCTTGACTCGCTCGCCCATCACGCAGAAGGTAGCGGGCGCGCCCGCCGCGACCCGAGCGCGTCTCGGCCGCAGGGGCGGTCCAGGGCGGCGCGAAACTACTGCTTGTGCCCGAGATCGAGCGCCGACCGCCGCTTCCGCCCGGCCCCTACCTGGTCGTCGGGCTGGCCCGCTCAGGCCAGGCCGCCGCTGGGCTGCTGGCCGCCCTCGGCGAGCGCGTGATCGGGATCGACGCGGCGCGTCCGCCGGGCACGGAAGGTCTTGCCGGGGCGGGCGTCGAAGTGATCCTGGATGGGGACACGATCGAGCCGCTCGAGCGCGTGCGCTGCGTGGTCAAGAGCCCCGGCGTGCCCGCCGAGGCCCCACCGGTCGCGGTCGCCCGCGAGCGGGGGCTGCCGGTCATCGGCGAGCTCGAGCTCGCCTGGCGGCTGCTGCCGAACCGCTTCTGTGCTGTGACCGGCACCAACGGCAAGACCACGGTCACCGAGCTGCTGGGCGAGGTCTGGCGCGCCGCCGGCGAACCGGTCGCGATCGCCGGGAACGTCGGCACGCCGCTTGCCTCGCTGCCCGGATCGGTTGCGGCCTCGGCGACGATCGTCTGTGAGGCCTCGAGCTTTCAGCTCGAGGACAGCGACGCGTTCGCCCCCGAGTGCGGAGTGCTGCTCAACATCTCGCCCGATCACCTCGACCGTCACGCCGGCCTCGTGCGGTACCTGGAGGCGAAGCTGCGCATCTTCCGCAACCAGCAGGCCGACGACATCTGCGTCTTCAACGGCTCCGACCCGGCCCTGGCGGGGATCGAGCTCGGCGGAGCCGGTCGCCGGGTCGCCTTCTGCCGCCGGCCGGGCGGGACAGCCACCGCCGAGTGCGACGCTGTGGTCGAGTCCGGGATTCTCAGCCTGGGCGGCGAGCCGCTGATCGAGACCGCCGAGCTCGGGCTGATCGGTCCCCACAACGCCGACAACGCCGCTGCCGCCGCCGCGGCGGCGGCGGCGATGGGGATCGAGCGCGATGCGATCGCCAGCGCGCTGCGTCGTTTCCGGGGGTCACCGCACCGGCTCGAGCGGATCGCCGAGCTGGTCGGGGTGCTGTACGTAAACGACTCCAAGGCGACCAACGTCGCCGCCGCCGTCGCCGCCCTGCGCTCCTTCGACACCGGCGTCCATGCGATTCTCGGCGGCTCGCTCAAGGGCGGCGGCTTCGCCGAGCTGGCCGTCGCCGTCGCCGAGCGCTGCACTGCCTGCTATCTGATCGGCGAGGCGGCCGAGGCGCTCGAGCGCGATCTCGACCCGGCCTGGGGGGCCGGGGTCGCACACCGCCGCTGCGCCGGCCTCGCGGCCGCGGTCGACGCCGCCGCCGAGGCCGCGCGTCCGGGCGAGGTCGTCCTGCTCGCGCCCGCCTGCGCGAGCTTTGACGCCTACCCCGACTTCGAGGCGCGCGGCGAGCACTTTCGCGCCCTGGTCGGGGGCCTGCGGTGAGCGGCGGGCGCGGCGGCGGCGCGCATTCGCTCGAGTACTCGCTGCTGCTCACCGCGACCCTCTGCCTGCTCGCCTTCGGCGCGGTGATGGTGTTCAGCGCCAGCTCGACCACCTCACTGCTCGGCGAGTCCGGGGACGGCGCCTACTACCTCAAGCGCACGCTGCTCTTCGGCGCCGCCGGGCTGCTGTTGATGCATGTGCTCGCCGGCCGCGGCGTGCGGGCGCTGCGCCCGCTGACCCCGGCGTTGCTCGCGATCGCCTTCGTCCTCTGCCTCGCGGTGCTGGTGCCCGGGATCGGTCGCGAGGTGAACGGCTCGCGAGCCTGGATCGCGGCCGGCCCCGTCCAGGTCCAGCCGTCGGAGCTGATGAAGCTGGCGCTGATCCTCTTCGCCGCCCATCTGCTCGCCACCCGGCCGCGGGTCAGCGCCGGCGGGATCGGCGAGATGATGCCGGTGCTCGGAATGGTCGGCGCCGGGCTCTTGCTGGTCGCGGTCGCCGACCTCGGCACCGCGCTGGTGATCTGCCTCGCGATTGCGACCCTGCTGCTCGCCGCCGGAGCGCGGCTGCGCGATCTCGGGCTGCTCGCCGTCGGCGTCGGCGCCTTGATCCTGCTCGCGGTCGCGATCGAGCCCTACCGGGTGGCGCGGATCACCACCTTTCTCGATCCGTCGGGCGATCCCGCCGGGGCCGGATTCCAGCTGATCCAGGCCAAGATCGCGCTTGGCTCGGGTGGCCTCTTCGGCGTCGGGCTGGGGGAGAGCCTGCAGAAGGCGTTCTACCTACCCGAGGCGCACACCGACATGATCGCCGCAGTGATCGGCGAGGAGCTCGGGATGCTCGGCATCGGCGCCCTCGTCGGCCTCTACGGGATGTTCGCCTACGCGGGGCTGAAGATCGCCCAAGGCGCGCGCGATCGCTACGGGAAGCTGCTCGCCGCCGGGCTCACCTCGCTGGTTCTCGTCCAGGCGCTGATCAACCTGCTGGCGGTGTTCGGGATGGCGCCACTGACCGGGGTGCCGCTGCCGTTCGTCTCCTACGGCAACGCGAGCATGCTGGTGATGCTGGCCGCGGTCGGCCTGCTGCTCAACATCGCCCGCGGCGGCAGCGTCGGCTCGGCCGCGAGGCCGTCGAGCACCGATGCGAGACTGCGGGTCGTCGAGGGCGGCCACCCGGACCGGCGCCGCGCCGGGCGGGGGCCTTCCGCCACCAGCAGGAGACAGGTTGCCAAGGGTCGCGATAGCCGCGGGCGGAACGGCGGGGCACGTCGTTCCGGCGCTCGCCGTAGCCGACGCGCTTCGAGCTGAGGGTGCCGACGTCGTCTTCCTCGGCGCGCGCGACCGTGCCGAGGCCGAGCTCGTGCCCCGGGCCGGCTATGAGATCGAGCTGCTCGACGTCCGCGGGCTGGACCGCGGCGATCCGCTGCGGGCGGCCGGGGCGCTCGTGCGAGCCGGCGCCGCGCTCCCGCGCGCGCGCCGGATCTTGCGCGAGCGCGGCGCCGAGGCGCTGCTCGGCGGTGGCGGCTACGTCGCCGGCCCGGCCGGCCTGGCCGCGATCTCGCTGCGGCTGCCGCTCGTCCTCACCGAGGCCGATCGACACCTCGGCCTGACCAACCGGCTGCTCGCCCGGCACGCCACGCGCGTCTGCCTCGCGTTCCCGATCGCGGGCCGCACCGGCGAGCGCTACCTGGTCACCGGACGGCCGGTGCCGGCGGCGGTCGGGAGCGCCGACCGCGACGCGGCACGGGCGCGGTTCGGGATCGCCGCCGGCGACCGCTGCCTGCTCGTCTTCGGCGGCAGCCAGGGCGCACGCTCGATCAACCTCTGCGCGCTCGATGCGTTCGCCGGCGCGGACGCGGCCGAGCGCCCCTTCCACGTCCTCCATCTCTCGGGCGCCCGTGACCACGCGGTCGCCGCCGAGCGGGTCGGCGCGGGGGAGGGGACGCCCCGCTACACGCTGCTCGCCTACGAGCCCGGGCTCGCCGACGCGCTGGCCGCCTGCGACCTCGTCCTTGCCCGGGCGGGCGGCTCGATCTTCGAGATCGCCGCCGCCGGCAAGCCCGCGATCCTGGTCCCCTACCCGCACGCCGCCGGCCGCCACCAGCACGCCAACGCCGAGTGGATGGCGGCGGCCGGCGCCGCCGCGGTGATCGAGGACTCAGAGCTCGAGCCGGCCCGGCTGCGGACCCTGGTCGCCGAGCTGATCGCCGACCAAGGGCGGCTCGCGGCGATGGCCGCGGCGGCGCGCTCGCGCGCCCGCCCGGACGCGGCCAGGCTGGTCGCCACGGAGGTCCTGGCCGCGATCGGGAAAGCTTCCCGGCCGTGAGCGCGAGCTCCGCAGAGCGGTCGTGGCGCGACCGCGAGCTTCACTTCATCGCTATCGGCGGCGCCGGGATGAGCGGGCTGGCGGCCGTCTGCGCGCAGCTCGGCGCCCGGGTCACCGGCTCCGACCGCGCCGAGGGCTCCTACCTGCGCCGGCTGCGCGAGCTCGGGCTCGAGCCGCGGGTCGGGCACGACGCCGAGCTGGTGCCGGTGGGCGCCGAGGTGATCGTCTCGACCGCGATCGCCGACGACAACCCCGAGCTCGCCCGCGCTCGCGAGCGCGGCCAGCGGATCATCCACCGCGGCGAGCTGCTCGCCGAGCTCTGCGGCCTGCGGCGCCTGATCGCCGTCGCCGGCACCCACGGCAAGACGACCACGGCCGGGATGCTCGTCCACACGCTGCGCGAGCTCGGCGCCGACCCGTGCTTCCTACTCGGCGGCGAGCTGCCCGGGGCCGGGCCCGCGGGCGAACCCGCCAACGCCGACTGGGGCGCGGGGGAGTGGATCGTCGCCGAGGCCGACGAGTCGGATCGCAGCTTCCTCTCTCTGCGCCCCGAGATCGCCGTGGTCACCAACGTCGAGCTCGACCACCACTCCGATTGGGGCTCGCTGGCGGAGCTGCGCGAGGCCTTTGTCCGCTTCGCCGCCCAGGCGCCCGCGGCGGCGGTCGCGGACGGGCCCGAGGTCGAGGCGCTCGGTGGCGGCGAGCGAACCGTGCGCTTCGATCTCGAGCGCCCGGGCCCGCCCCTGGACCTGCGGGTCCCCGGCGCCCACAACGTGCTCGACGCGCGGGCGGCTCTGGCGGCGCTCGAGCTCGCCGGCTTCGCGCTCGATCGAGCGGCGACCGCGCTCGACTCCTTCCCCGGGATGCTGCGTCGCCAACAGCGGCGCGGCAGCAGGTCGGGCGCCGAGATCTACGACGACTACGCCCATCACCCGACCGAGGTCGCGGCGACCCTTGCGGCGCTGCGCCAGCTCGGGCCTCGGCGCCTGATCGCCGTCTTTCAGCCGCACCTCTACTCGCGCACGAAGGCGCTCGCGGGGCGTTTCGGGGCCGCCCTCGCCGGCGCCGACGAGGTCGGCGTGCTCGATGTCTACGCGGCTCGCGAGCAGCCGCGCGGCGAGCTGGCCGGTGTCAGCGGCCTCGACGTCGCCCGGGCGACGGCGGACCGCGCTAGTGGCCGGCCGGTCTGGTGGCTGCGGGACGCGGAGACGGCCCACAGGGCGCTCGCGGACCGGCTCGGGCCCGGCGACCTGCTGGTGACGATCGGAGCCGGGGACATCCACGAGCTCGCCGAGGCGCTGATCGAGGAGTCGGCGTGACGCTGCCCGCTGGGATCGAGCGCGACTACTCGCTCGCCCGCTTGACCACGATCCGGGCCGGGGGAGCGGCGGAGCTCTTCGCCCGACCGGCGTCCGAGCCCGAGCTCGTCGAGGTGCTCGACTGGGCGCGATCCGAGGGGGTCGAGGTCGAGGTTGTCGGCTCGGGCTCGAACCTGCTGGTCGCCGATGCCGGGGTCCGCGGCCTGGTCCTGAAGCTGGGTGGCGAGCTGGCCGCGATCGAACGCCGGGGGACGAGGGTCGAGTGCGGCGGCGGCGCCCGGCTTCCCTCCGCGGCGGCGAAGGCGGCGGGGTGGGGGCTGGCGGGGCTCGAGTTCGGGATCAACATCCCGGGCACGGTCGGCGGCGCCGTGCGGATGAACGCGAACGCATACGGCGGCGAGCTCGGTGCCGTGCTCGACTGGGTGACGATCTGTACCGCGACCGGTCCCGAGCGCCGGGCGCCCGGCGAGCTGGGATTCGCCTATCGGCGCTCGTCCCTGCGCCCGGGCGAGGTCGTCTCGCGTGCCGGGTTCTCGCTCACCGAGGCCGAGCCCGCCGCGGTCAAGGCGATCCTGGCCGAGATGCGCGGCATGCGGCGCGAGGCCCAGCCGTCGGGGATCAAGACGTTCGGCTCGACCTTCAAGAACCCCGACGACCCACGCGCCGAGGGCCGCAGCGCAGGCCAGCTGCTCGATGCCGCCGGCTGCCGGGGGCTGGCCGTCGGCGGCGCTCGGCTCTCGCTCAAGCACGCCAACTTCGTCGAGAACACGGGCTCGGCGAGCACGGCCGAGGTGCTCGCGGTGATGGCCGAGGGTCGGCGCCGCGTGCACGCGCAGTTCGGCGTCGAGCTCGAGCCCGAGGTCCAGGTCCTGGGTGAGGTCGAGTGGCCGCAGGGCTGGAAGCTCTGACGGCGAATCCAACCGCGATGGGCAGATCGCGCGCCTCGACCGCCGCCGGCCGCAGCCGCTCGAAGTCGGGCGCGGCGCGCTCCACGCAACGCTCGCGGAGCAAGCGCTCCTCTGCCGGCGGCACGGCGACGCGGCGCAGCAAGACGAAGACGAAGCCGAAGCGCGGCTCCGCGCGGCGTCCGCCGCAGCGCCGGAGCTCGCAGGCGCGGCCGCGGCCGCGTCGACGCCCCTCCCCACGCCGGGGGGCGGCACGATCGCGGCGCCGGATTCGCTGGCGCTACCGGATCGTGATCGCGATCGTCGCCCTCGTCGCGCTCGGGGCCGGGTATCTGTTCTGGCTGCGCGACTCCTCGCTGGTCGCGGTCAGCGACGTCGAGGTGGTCGGCGTGATCGGCCCCGAGCGCGAGCAGGTCGTCGCCGAGCTGACCCAGGTCGGCGAGCAGATGACCACCCTGCACGCCGACCCCGAGCGGATCGAGCGCGCGGCGGCCCGGTTCCCGACCGTCGACTCGGTCAGCGTCGATCCCAACTTCCCTCACGGTCTGCGAATCGAGATCAACGAACGTCCGCCGCGCCTGGTCGCCAGCGCCGCCGGCGAGCAGGTGCCGATCGCGGCCGACGGGACGGTGCTCGCCGGGGTCCCGGCACCCGAGGAGGGCCTGCCGGTGCTCGAGCTCGAGCAGATCCCCGCCGCCGGCTCGCTCACGGGAGAGGCGCTCGAGCAGGCGCTGGTGCTGGGCGCGGCGCCGGCTCCGCTGCGACCGCTGATCGAGGAGGTCAAGCTCGGGGACGACTACGGGGTCGAGCTGACCCTGCGGGGCGGGATCTCGATCCGCTTCGGCACCGGCGAGCGGGTGGTCGAGAAGTGGAACGCCGCCGCGGCCGTGCTCGCGGACCCGAAATTGACCGCGGCCGGCTACGTCGACGTGCGGGTGCCGGAGCGTCCCGCGGTCGGCGGCGGGGTGTAGGCGCACGCCCCCAGTCTCCAGTCCAGGTCGAGGGTTTCGATGCCGATCTGAACCCTCGACTTGGAGTCCAGAGTATGGCGGCTGCACGATTCCGTGCCGAGCCGGGGCGCTTCGATTGACACCGAAGCCGCAATGCCCTACGGTCGCGTTGACGTCTAGGCTGAGTGAAGTGGCAAACGCTCAAGCTTCGCTTCAACCTCGGACGGAAACCGAACGGGTCAACGCTTAGGAGCATCTGGGAGAAATGGTCGAGTCGTCCTACCTCGCGGTGATCAAGGTGGTGGGCGCCGGCGGCGGCGGCACCAACGCTGTCAGCCGCATGGTCGACGCCGGGCTCAAGGGCGTCGAATTCATCGCCGTCAACACCGATGTGCAGGCGCTTCAGGCCTGCGAGGCCGACATCAAGCTCGCGGTCGGCCACAACCTGACCAAGGGCCTCGGCGCGGGAGCGAATCCCGACGTCGGCGCCGGCGCCGCTGCCGAGTCCCGCGACGACATCAAGGAGGCGCTCAAGGGCGCCGACATGGTCTTCGTCACCGCCGGGGAGGGCGGAGGGACCGGCACCGGCGCGGCGCCGGTGATCGCCGAGATCGCCAAGGAGGAAATCGGTGCACTGACCGTCGGCGTGGTCACCAAGCCGTTCGACTTCGAGGGCAACCGACGCATGCAGCAGGCGCTCGACGGGATCGACAAGCTGCGGGCCAAGGTCGACACCCTGATCATCGTCCCGAACCAGAAGCTGCTCGAGGTGGTCGAGCGGCGCACCTCCGTGCAGGAGGCGTTCCGGATGGCCGACGACATCCTGCGCCAGGGCGTGCAGGGGATCACTGACCTGATCACCACCCCCGGTCAGATCAACCTCGACTTCGCCGACGTGCGGACGGTGATGTCCGACGCCGGCTCGGCGATGATGGGCATCGGCACCGCCTCGGGCGAGAACCGGGCCCAGGAGGCGGCGAAGATGGCGATCAACTCGCCGCTGATGGAGGAGTCGATCGAGGGCGCGACCGGGATGCTGCTCAACTTCACCGGCTCGGAGGACCTGAACCTGTTCGAGGTCAACGAGGCCGCCGACATCATCGTCTCGACGGCCGACAAGGGCGCCAACATCATCTTCGGCACGGTGATCGACTCCACCCTCGGGGACGAGGTCAGGGTGACCGTGATCGCGACCGGCTTCGAGGGCTTCGAGACGCTGGCGCGGAGCCCGATCCCGGTCCGGGAGCGCGCCCGTCGGCGCCAGGTCGAGGCGCTCGGCGATCGCGAGCGGCGCGAGCTCACCGTCTCCGATGACGAGATCGACGTGCCGCCCTTCCTGCGCGGGGGCTGATCGCAACTCCGCCGCCCGCCGGCGGTTTGCCAGGCTGATGGACCGGCCGCGCACCTATCGACCCTCGCCGGCGCTGATCGTCGCCCTGATCGCCCTGGTCGTCGCGATGTCGGGGGCCGCGATCGCCCTGCCCGGCAAGAGCACCGTCGGCTCAGTCGACCTGAAGCGCAACGCCGTGCGCTCGAAGCACATCCAGAGCAAGGCCGTGCGCGGCTCCGATGTCGAGAACGACGCGCTCAAGGGCAAGCAGGTGTTCGAGGAGAAGCTCGAGGCCGTGCCCGAGGCCGTGGGCGTGCAGACCGTGCGCCCGTTCGGCGACTCCTTCGAGCGAGCCGGCGCGATCGATGGTCCCGACGCCGTCAGCGCCCGCGCGAGCGCGCCGAAGCTGGTCCTGGCGAGCGAGGGCCAGCTCACCGTCTATGCGAAGTGCTTTCGCAGCACCGATACCGACACCGTCTTCGCTCGCGTCTACGTCGAGACCAGCGCCGACGGCGCCGTCTTCGAGAGCGACACCGATCAGCTCGAAGGGACGGGCGGGTATCTGGACGTCGCGACCGACGAGAACGAGCGCGAGCTGCTGGCGACCGTCGCCGAGCCCGATGCCTCGGCGCTCGACACCGGGCGCTGGTACGCGATGGCGCCCGACGGCACCGGTCTCGGGGGCACGGTCGCGGCGGCGGCGAAGAACGGCAGCGTCGGCGGCAACGGCGTCTTCGGCGACGGCGGCGTCTGCCTGTTCGGCGGCGAGGCGATCGGCTGAGCGGCCGATAGCCTGAGCGCGTGGACGCCACCGCGGCGCTGCGGCGCACGCCCCTGCACCAGGCACACGTCGACGCCGGAGCACGGCTGGTCGAGTTCGCGGGCTGGGAGATGCCGGTCTCATATGAGGGTGTGCGGCCCGAGCACCTCGCGGTGCGCTCGGCGTGCGGGGTCTTCGACGTCTCGCACATGGGCGAGATCGAGACCGCCGGCCCCGCCGCCGGCGAGCTGCTCCAGCGGCTGCTCTCCAACGACCTGACCGAGCTCGAGCCGGGCGGGGCGCAGTACTCGCTCCTCTGCCGCGAGGACGGCGGCGTGCTCGACGACCTGATCACCTACCGGCTCGCGCCCGAGCGCTACCTGACCGTCACCAACGCCGCCAACCACGAGCGCGATCTGGCCTGGTTTCGCGATCACGGCGCCGACCTCGACGCCGAGGTGTCGGACCGGCTCGCCGACTACGCGATGCTCGCCGTCCAGGGACCACGGGCGCGGGCGGTTGTCGCCGGCCTGTTCGCGGGCCAGTTGCCGCCGCGGATGCAGTCCGCGGCCCTGCCGGGGCGGGTGTGGGCGAACGGCGCCGAGGCGCTCGTCTGCGGCACCGGCTACACCGGCGAGGACGGGGTCGAGATCCTGGTCGAGCCCGGCCTCGCCGTCTCGCTCTGGGGCGAGCTGCTCGCCGCCGGCGCCGTTCCCGCCGGGCTCGCGGCTCGCGACACGCTGCGGCTCGAGGCCTGCTTCTGCCTCTACGGCTCAGACGTCTCGACCGAGCGCAACCCGATCGAGGCCGGCCTCGGCTGGGCCTGCGCCGAGCGGACCGGCTTCATCGGCTCCGAGGCGGTCGCCGCCGCGCGGGCCGCGGGCACCGCCGAGCGGCTGGCGCCGTTCGCGCTCACCGAGCGCGGCATCCCGAGGCAGGGAAACCCGGTGCTCGCCGGTGGCGAGCCGGTCGGCGCGGTGACCAGCGGCAGCTTCTCGCCCTCGCTCGAGCGCGGGATCGGGATGGCCTACCTGCGCTCCGAGCTTGCCGAGCCCGGGATCGAGATCGAGATCGACGTCCGCGGCAAGCGGCGCGCGGCGCGGGTCGAGCCCCGGCCGCTGGTCGCAGCCTCGCGCTGAGGTCGCCGGGCCGGCCCAGTCGTCGCGCGTTAGCCTGCGCCGAAACCACCCGCTGAAAGACAGGAGCGAGGTTTGGCAGACGAGAGCTATCCGGGCGACCTCAAGTACCACCCCGAGCACGACTGGGCGCGGGTCGAGGGCGATCAGGCGACCCTGGGGATCACCTGGTACGCGCAGGACGCGCTCGGCGAGGTCGTCTTCTTCGATCCGCCCGAGCTCGGCAGGCAGCTCGTCAGCGACGAAGCCTACGCCGAGGTCGAGTCGGTGAAGGCGGTCTCGGACGTGATCGCACCGCTCGCGGGAGAAGTGGTGGCGGTCAACGAGGCGCTCGCCGACAGCCCCGAGCAGATCAACGAGGACCCCTACGGCGAGGGCTGGCTGGTCAAGGTACGGCTGGCCGATCCGGGCGAGGTCGAGTCGCTGCTCGACGTCGCCGCCTATCGCGAGCTGCTCGCCGGCAGCTGAGCTGATTCCAGGCCGAGAGACGCCACTCGTGGCGCGGGTGGCCTACTGCCCGCCGCCGCGAACGCTGAACTCGGTCTGGCCCGCCGACTCGTACTGGTCGGCGAGCAGGTAGTGGAGCACGTAATCGCCCGCGGGCAGCGGCCACGGGGCGCCCTGGCTCCCGGGGCCGAGAGAGACCCCGCCGTCGGTCGTCGGTGGGAGGGTGCCGGCCGAATGGCCGGCCGCGTAGGTCCAGATCAGGTAGGAGTCCTTCTCGGGGTCCGACGCCGACGCCTCGAAGACGCCGAGCCAGTCCCAGCGGTTGGCGGGAGCCTGCGTCCAGGAGGCCTCGATCGGCTCGCCGCGCTCGTAGCTCCGCCGGTCGGTCGAGAGCTCGAGCTGCGCCTCCGGATCGCGAAGGTAGAGCGAGACGCGGGCGACCTCGGCGTCGTCGCCGTCCGTCAATACCACCTCGTAGGCCCCCGGGTCCCAGCCCTCGGTGTCGAGCCCCGTCGTGCCGCGCTCGCCCGCGGCCTCGAGCGTCTCGACCGCTTCCGCCGGATCGCCGCCCTCGGGCACGATCACGACCCGGTTGCTGTCGGACCCGGGGACGTTGTGGGTCACCGTGACCTCGTCGCCGAGCGTTCGCAGACTCGCGTCGACCGCGATCAGGGCCGGCATCGCCACCGGTGTCACCTCGAAGCTTGAGAGCACCGCGCGGTGGTCCGAGGTCCACGGGGACGCCTCGATCTCCACGCCCTCACCGTCAGGCTCGCCGACGAGCTTCGAGTCGAGCGTGGTCGACGGGCCGGCGGCGTAGACGTAGTCGATGCGCTCGCCGCTGCGGTGAGTGGTGCCGGGGTCCTCGACCGGGTCAGGATGCGCCTCCCGGTAACTGTCGCGGAACCCGAGCTCGAACAGCTTCTCGCTGACGGGCCACGCAACTGGTTCGGGGATCTCCGGACGGCTGCCGGCCGTCTCCTCGACGTAGTCGAGGCTCGACGGCTGGTTGAAGTCCCCGGTGAGGAAGATCGGGTAGCCGTTTTCAAGCAGTTCTGACATCGCGGCGAACGGTTCCTCCATCGCAGACGTCCGAACCTCGTTCTCGCTCTCGATCACGGCCTCGACGGGGTGGCCGTTGCGCAGCATCCGCGGACCCCACGCGACGTAGTCGAGGTGGACGTTGAAGAACGGGACCACGTAGCCGGGCTCGACCTCGATCAGCGCATAGAGCCCGTCGCCCCCGGACGGCTCGAGGATCGGGTACTTCGACAGCAGCTGCAGCGAGGTGTTGTAGTACGGATAACCCGTTTTGCGGGCGATCTCCGGCAGGCGCTCGTATGACTCGAGCACTCCGACCACGTCAGCGTCGAGGCGGCGGATCACCCGGTCGGTCTCCGGCCCGCCGCCGTACTCGACGTTGTAGACGAGCAGGTCGAGGCGCATCGGATCGCCCTGCGCCGGCGCGGATGCCGTCTCGGGCTGATCGTCGCCGCCGAGGTCGCAGCCGGCGAACGAGAGCAGGGCGACGACGACAGCCGCGGCCACCGCGAGGGTCCGCGGGCGCGGCGCCGTCCTGCTGCGCTCAGCCCCCTCGACTGCCACTTGATCTTGTAGTTAATCACTGGGCGTGTCGGCGCTGCGGCTGAGCGGCGAGCGCCGCGCGCCTCGCTAGCCTCAGGCGAGTGAGCAGATACACCTCTGTGACCGAGGCCGACCGCGCCGCGATGCTGGAGGCGATCGGGATCTCCTCGGTCGAGGAGCTGTTCGCCGAGATCCCCGCCGAGCTGCGGCTCGAACAGCCGCTCGATCTGCCGGCGGGCGAGAGCGAGTCGGAGGTCTTCGACCGACTGGCGGCGCTGGCGCGCCGAAACGCCGACGCCGACTCCGAAGCCTGCTTCATAGGCGCCGGCATGTACGACCACTACGCGCCGGCGCTGATCGACGCGATCGTCTCGCGCTCTGAGTTCCTCACCCCATACACGCCCTATCAGCCGGAGGTCTCGCAGGGGGGGCTGCAGGCGATGTTCGAGTTCCAGACCGCGATCTCCGAGCTGACCGCGCTCCCGGTCGCCAACGCCTCGATGTACGAGGGTCCGTCGTCGGTCGCCTCTGCCGCCTACCTGGCGCTCGGCGCCGGCAAGGGGCGCCGGCGCCTGGTCGTCTCGCGCGGCCTTCATCCGCATGCGCGCGAGGCGCTGGTCACCTACTCGCGCGGCTTCGGCGCCGACGTGGTCGAGGTCGGGCTCGCTGACGGCCGCACCGACGCCGGCGAGCTCGCGACGGCGGTCGACGATCAGACCGCGGCGGTGTTCGTCGCCAACCCGAACTTCCTCGGCGCGATCGAGGACCTCGCGGCGCTCGCCGACGCAGCCCACGGCGCCGGCGCTCTCTGCGTCGCCTCGGTCGACCCGATCACGCTCGGCGTCCTGCGCCCGCCCGGCGCGTGTGGGGTCGACGTCTGCGTCGGCGAGGGCCAGCCGCTCGGCGGGCGCCTGGACTTCGGCGGTCCCTCGTTCGGCTTTTTCGCCGCCACCGAGGAGCACCTGCGGCGGATGCCGGGCCGGATCGCCGGCGAGACCACCGACGCCGACGGCCGGCGCGGCTTCGTGCTCGCGCTGCAGACGCGCGAGCAGCACATCCGGCGCGAGAAGGCGACCCACAACATCTGCACCTCACAGCAGCTCAACGCGCTCGCCGCGACGATCTACCTCGCCTGGCTCGGCCGCGCGGGGATCGTCGAGCTCGGCGAGCTGCTGGTTCGCCGGACCGCGTACGCGCGCCGGCGGTTGACCGAGGTCGATGGGGTCGAGCTCCTGCACTCGGCGCCGGTCGCGCGCGAGTTCGCCGTCCGCCTCGACGCGCCGGTGGCCGAGGTGCTCGACCGGGTCAGCGAGGAGGGGATCGCCGCCGGCTATCCGCTCGCCCGCGAGTACCCCGAGCACCCCGACGGGCTGCTGATCGCGATCACCGAGCGGCGCTCGCGGGCCGAGATCGACCGACTCGCCGACGCGCTCGAGTGCGCGATCGAGGCGGCGCATGGAGCCAAGCCGTCGGATCCCGACCACAAAGCTCCAGAGGCCGCTCCGGTCGGTGCCGAGGTGACGCGGTGACCCGCCCGACATCGCCCCCACCGACCAGTGCCGCGGAGGAGACCCCGCAGCAGCGCGAGGCCGCGGTGACGATCTACGAGCGCTCGGCGCCCGGCCGCCGCGCGGCGACGCTGCCCGCCGCCGACGCCGGAGAGTTTGACGACGTCGCGCTCTCCGAACTGGTGCCGGCGGAGCTGCTGCGCGAGCGCGCCCCGGCCCTGCCCGAGGTCTCAGAACCCGAGATCGTCCGTCACTACACCCGCCTTTCGCGCCGCAACTTCGACCTCGATACAGGCCCGTATCCGCTCGGCTCGTGCACGATGAAGCACAACCCGCGCCTCAACGAGCGGGTCGCGGCGCTGCCGGGTCACGCCCGCCTTCACCCCGCCCAGGATCCGAAGCGCGCCCAGGGGGCGCTGGAGCTGATCTGGCTGCTCGAGCGCGCCCTGGCCGAGATCTGCGGCCTGCCCCACGTCAGTCTCCAGCCCTCGGCGGGCTCGCACGGGGAGCTGGCCGGGCTGCTGCTCACCCGGGCTTATCTCGCCGAGCGTGGCGAGACCCGGCACAAGGTCCTCACCCCCGACACCGCCCACGGGACCAACCCGGCGACGGTGACGATGGCGGGCTTTGAGGTGGTCAAGCTCGCCACCGACGAACGGGGCGGGGTCGACCTCGACGACCTGCGCGCGAAGGCGACCGGCGACGTCGCCTCGCTGATGCTGACGAACCCGAACACCCTCGGTCTCTTCGATCCCGAGATCGCCGAGATCGCCGAGATCGTCCACGACGCGGGCGCCACGGTCTACTACGACGGCGCCAACCTGAACGCGATCATGGGCCACGCGCGCCCGGGCGACATGGGCTTCGACATCGTCCACCTCAACCTGCACAAGACCTTTTCCCAGCCGCACGGGGGAGGGGGCCCGGGCTCGGGGCCGATCGCCGTATCGGATCGGATCGCCCCCTTCCTGCCGGTGCCGCGGGTGGTCCGCAACGAGTCCGGCAACGGCGCCGGGCCGAGCTTCGGGCTCGACTACGAGCAGCCGCGCTCGATCGGACGGCTGCGCGGCTTCCAGGGCAACTTCGGGGTCTTCGTCCGCACCTACGCCTACATCTGCGGCCTCGGCTCCGACGGGCTCGCCGAGGCCTCCGAGACCGCGGTCCTGAACGCCAACTACCTGCTCGCGAAGCTGCGCCAGGGCCGCGCCGCGCGCTACCTGCCGCTCGGCTTCGAGCGCCTGCCGATGCACGAGTTCGTGCTCTCCGGCGCGCCCGCGAAGCGCGAGCTCGGCGTTCGCACCCTCGACATCGCCAAGCGGCTGCTCGACTACGGCTTTCACCCGCCGACCGTCTACTTCCCGCTGCTGGTCGAGGAGGCGCTGATGGTTGAGCCGACGGAGACCGAGACCAGGGAGTCGCTCGACGAGCTCGCCGAGGCCTTCGACCAGATCCTGGCCGAGGCCGAGGCCGACCCGCGGATCCTGCTCGAGGCGCCCTACACGACCCCGGTCCGGCGGCTCGACGAGGCGGCGGCGAGCCGCCGACCGTTGATCCGCCAGCCGGCGGACGAGTAGCGTTTCTAGGGCCTCGTCGCCAGCGTGATCAGGTACTCGCCGTCGAAGGCGACCCCTCCCCGCTCGGGGTAGGTGAGCCGCCCGAAGGTCTCGGCAAGGTCGTCGCGAAGCGGCTCCCAGCGCCCCTCGGGCTCGAGCACCGAGCGCAGCATCACGATCGGACCGAATTTGCTTCCGTACTCCTCGACCATCTCGTCGATCGATTCGAAGTGCCAGTGGGCGGCGCTGTCGACGAACTCGAGCGCGAGCCCCGTCTCGGCGAACAGCTCGGTGACGTGATCGCGCGAGCCCCACAGCGGCGGCGGCTGGAATCCCGGCGGCGGGGGCGGGGCGTGGGCGGCGATCGTGGCGAAGAACTGACCGATCGCGCCGTCGGTCCGCCAGCAGGCGAGCCCGAGCCGGCCGCCCGGACGAAGCACGCGCACCGCCTCCAGCGCCGCCCGGCGGTGATCCGGTGCGAACATGATCCCGAAGCTGGAGACGACGACGTCGAAGCCGGCGTCCTCGAAGGGCAGCTCCTCGGCGTCCCCCTCGACCCACTCGACCTCGACCCCGGCCTCGGCGGCCCGCCGGCGGGCCGCCTCGAACAACTCCGGGGTGATGTCGAGCCCGGTCACCGCGGCCCCCGCGACCGCCGCCGGGATCGCGCAGTTGCCGGTCCCGCAGGCGATGTCGAGGGCGGTGTCCCCGGATTTGACCTCGACCCGCCCGACGAGATCGTCGCCGACGCCCCAGATCCGCTCGGCGATCGCGTCGAAGTCCCCGGCGGCCCAGGTGGCCCTCGCCCGCTCCCTCTGCTCGCGGTCGCTCATCTGGGCGATCCTACGCGGTGGTCGGCGCTTCTGGCAGCTCCTGCTCGAGCGTGAGCACCGGCGCGAACAGGTCGCCGTGCTCGGCGACCCGCTCGAGTACCTGCGAGGCCTCGAACCGCACCGACTCGGGGTCGCCGCCGTCGGCGAGTGCGTCGACCTCGTCCCAGCGCAACGGCGCCGACGCCCAGGGCCGCTCGCGACAGCGCAGCGAGTAGGCCGCGACCGTGGTCTTCGAGTAGTCGTTCTGGCTCCAGTCGACCAGCACCTTGCCCTTGCGCAGCTCCTTCTTCTGCTGTGAGACCACCAGCTCGGGCTCGGCTCGCTCGAGCGCCTGGGCGACGGCGCGCGCGTAGGTCTTCGTCTGCTCGTATCCGACCTCGGAGTTGAGCGGCACGTAGACCTGGATCCCCTTCGACCCGGAGTGCTTGGGAAAGCACTCGAGCCCGAGCTCGCCGAACAGCCCGCGCAGCCGCAGCGCGACCTGCGCGCACTCGACCGCGCTCGCCGGCGGGCCGGGGTCGAGGTCGAAGGCGATCACGGTCGGGCGCTCGGGACGCTCGGCGAGCGCCAATGAGGGGTGCAGCTCGAGCGCCGCGAGCTGGGCGAGCCAGACCAGGGTCGCGCGGTCGTCACAGACGATGAAGTCGAGCACCCCGGCGGTCCCCATCTCGATCGGCGCCGTCCGCACCCAGTCCGGGGTGTGCGAGGGGGCGCGCTTCTCGAAGAAGCGTTGTGACTCGACCCCGTCGGGGAAGCGGACCCGGGTCAGCGGCCGGTCGCGGAGGTGAGGGAGGATCGTCTCCGCGATTCGGGCGTAGTAGTCGAGCGCGTGCGCCTTGGTGAAGCCGGGCCGGCCGCCGCCGCCCCGGCCGCCGCGCCGAGCCGGCCAGAGCACCTTGTCGAGGTTGGTGAGCGCGATCTCGCGCCCGTCGACCTCTACTTGCTTGCCTTGGCCTTGCTTCGCGATCGGCTCGAGCCGCTCTTCGACTTCGACGCGGACTTCGGCTTCGACTTCGAGCGCGCGGGCGCCCGCTTGGTCGCCCCGTCGTCGCCCTTGGCGAGGTCCTCGCCCTTGACCGCCGCCAGCGACTCCTCGAGTGCCGCCATCAGGTCCGGGGCCTTGGTCGGCGTCGGCGCCTCGGACTTCGCCGCGACGACGCTCTCGCCCTTCGCCTTGCGCTCGATCAGCGCCAGCACCTCCTCGCGATACTCGTCGCGGTACTCATCGGCGTCGAACTCGCCGGCGAGGGAGTCGATCAGCGCCTTCGCCATCTCGAGCTCCTTCTTGGTCGGCTTGCCCGGGTCGCCCTCGATCGAGTCGGCGATCTCGTCGGGGGTCACGACCTCGTCGGCGAACCGCATCGTCGCCATCGTCATCACCCCGTCCATCGGCCGTAGCGCGGCGAGGTTCTCCTTGTTGCGGAGGACGAAGCGCGCGATCGCGACCTTGCGCGAGTCCTCCATCGCCTTGACCAGCAGCCCGTACGCCTTCTCGGCCCCCTTGTCGGGTCCGAGGTAGTACGGGTGATCGAAGTAGATCGGGTCGATGTCGTCGAGATCGACGAAGTCCTTGATCTCGATCGCGCGGGTCTTCTTCGGGTCGAGCTGCTCGAGCTCGTCGCGGGTGATGACGACGTACTGCTCGGGCGCGACCTCATAGCCCTTGACGATCTCCTCGTAGGGGACCTCCTCGCCGTCGGACTCGGCGACGCGCTTGTGGCGGATCCGCGAACCGTCGGACTCGCGCAGCTCGCGGAAGCTGACCGACTTCTTCGAGACCGCGGAGTAGAGCTTCACGGGCACGTTTAGGAGCCCGAAGGAGATAGAGCCTGACCAGATCGCGCGAGCCATTGGGTACCTAGTACCCGAGACTAGCGGCGCAATCCTGCTTCCTGCGGGCCCCCGAACGCGATCTTGCGGCTCGGCGTGCCCAAGGCTCACGGCGGCGTGAGCACGAAGACCGCGATCCGGCGCTCCGAGGCGCGGCGCTCGTACTGCGACCAACCCGGATAGACCTGCAGCCCCTGCGCCCAGATCCGCTCCCGTTGGGCGCCGCTCGCCTCGACGGCGCGGAAGGGGCGGGTGTTGCCGTCGACCGTCACCTCGCCGGTCGGGTCGGCGCGCAGGTTGTAGTACCAGGCCGGATGGCTGCGCTGGCCGTAGTTGGAGGCGATCACCGCCAGGCCGTCGGCGGTCGGCAGCCCGAGCACGGGGACCGTGCGCGGCAGGCCGCTGCGCGCCCCGGTCGTCGTCAGCATCACGACGTCGAGGCCCGAGACCAGGCTGGCGAAGGTGTGGCGGCCTCCGGTCAGCCGGTAGACGGGGCGATCGATGTGGTGCAGGACGCGGGCGAAGAGCCAGGAGCCGGGGCCGCTGGCGGCGAAGCGCCGCAGCACCTTCTGGACCGGGTTCGCTTCGGCGTAGGTGCTGCCGTCCGTCATCGCATCCTCCCCGGCAACGTAGACGATCGATCAGCGTCCGGCAATCGCCTCGCGGACCACCTCACGCGGGTCCTTGTCGTCGCGCAACCCCTTAAACGAGGACTGGCGCAGGGTTCCCTCGCGCGTCCACTCACTGAACTCGACCTCGCAGACCAGCTCCGGCTCGACCCAGATCGGGCCGGCGCCGCGCGCACGGGCTCGCTGCGCGTACTTGGCCCCCGGGTCCTCGCCGAGCTCGAACGGGCTCCGCTCGCGCCGGAGCGGCGCCAGCATCGCCGTCAGCCGCTCGAGCATCGCCTGGGTGAAGCCCGTTCCCACGCCGCCCGCGTAGACGAGCCGCTGCGGGCGACCCAGCCGGTCGGCTTCCTCCGGCGTCGCGTCCCAGTGCCCGACCAGCAGCGAGCCGACCCGGCCACCTCGGGTTCCCTCGCCGGGCATCCAGCCGCCGATCACGAGCTCCTGGCCGCTTCGGTTGCGGACCTTGACCCAGTCGCGGCTGCGCCGCCCCGGTCGGTAGGGCGAGCCGAGCCGCTTGGCGACGATTCCTTCCAGGTTGCGCTCGCGCACCACCTGCCACAGCGCCTCGCCCTCGCCGACGTGGTGGCGCGGCGTCTGCCAGTGCACGTCGTCGAGACCGAGCCCGGCGAGCAGCTCGCGGCGCTCCTCGTACGGGCGGTCGAGCAGCGAGCGTCCGTCGAGCCAGAGCAGGTCGAAGGCGACGTAGGCGATCGGCACCTCGGATGCTCGGGCGCGGATCGTCGCCTCGGTTGCGAGCCCCATCCGCCGCTGCAGGAGCTGAAAGCTCGGCCGCGCCGAGTCGTCGAAGGCGACCACCTCCCCGTCGAGGACGGCCCGATGGGCCGCGAGCTCGGGTGGCGGGGTCGCGAGCTCGGGGTAGCGGGCGGTGGCGTCGGTTCGGCGCCCCTGGCGGATGCGGAGCTCGCCGGCGTCGGCGAAGGCGAGCGCCCGCACTCCGTCCCACTTGACCTCGAACGCCCAGTCGTCGTCGCGCGGGGGCAAGGCGGCTGGGGTCGCCCGCATCGGCTCGAGCCCGCTCGGGATCGACTCGTCTGGCGCCATACGCCCGATAATCGCAGCATGCTGTTCGAGCTCGAGCGAGTCGTCCTCACACGGGCGGGCAGCTTGGTGCTGGACGGGCTCAGCGCCCGGATTCCCGCCGGGGCGACCTGCCTCGCCGGACCGTCGGGCTCGGGCAAATCGACCGTGCTGCGGCTGCTCGACCGGCTCGCCGACCCGGACTCGGGTGTCGTCCGCCACCTCGGCGCCGATCTGCGCGAGCGCGACCCGCTCGCGCTCCGGCGTGAGGTCGGGCTGGTGCCACAGCTTCCCGCGCTGCTCGCCGGGACCGTGGCCGACAACCTGCGCTTCGCGGCTCGGCTCGCTGGCCGCGAGCCCGACCCCGATCGCCTGCTCGACCTCGCCGGCCTCGACGCCGGGTTCGCTGGGCGCGACGCGGCGAGGCTCTCTGTCGGCGAGCAGCAGCGGGTGATGCTTGCCCGTGCGCTCGCGCTCGAGCCGTCGACCCTGCTGCTCGACGAGCCGACCTCCGCCCTCGACGCGGCGGCGACCGGCGCCGTCGAGGAGACGCTGACCGAGCTGCGCGAGCGGCTCGACCTCTCCCTGGTGCTGGTCACCCATGACCTCGATCAGGCGCGGCGGATGTCGGACTGGCTGGTCCGGATCGACGCCGGGCGGGCGGCCGGCCAGGGGCCGACCGCCGAGCTGCTCGCCGGGGCGATCGGCTGATGGACGCGGTCGGGATCGACGTCAGCCTCGGCGAGGTCGCGGCGAGCCTGGTCCTGGTCGCGGTCGCAATCGGGGTCTCGCTCTGGCGCCGGACCGGGCTCGAGGACGAGATCGCGGTCGCGGTCCTGCGCTCGTTCGTGCAGCTGGTGGCGATCGGCTACGTGATCCAGGCGATCTTCGACCAGGACAGCCTGCTGCTCGTCTTCGCGCTGATCGCGGTCATGGTCGTCTTCGGGGCCTTCACGGCGCGCCGGCGGGCGAGACGGGTGCCCGGCGCGCTCGGGCCGCTGCTGATCGCCCTCGGCGTCGCGGGAGCGGCGACCCTGGCGCTGGTGGTCGCCTTGGGCGTCTTCGAGCCCGAGCCTCGCTACCTGGTCCCGGTGGGCGGGATGGTGATCGGCAACTCGATGACCGCGGCGGCGGTGGCGCTGAACCGGCTCGGCGACGAGATGACCGACCGGGCGCGTGAGATCGAGGCGACCCTGGCCCTCGGGGCGACCGCCACGGTCGCCGCGGCCCCCAGCCTGCGCCGCAGCCTGCGCTCGGGGACGATCGCGCTGATCGACTCGACCAAGACCACCGGGCTGATCTTCTTCCCCGGCACGATGGTCGGGATGCTGCTCGCCGGCGCCGATCCGATCGACGCCGTGCGCCTGCAGCTGATCCTGCTCTGGGTGCTGCTCGGCAGCGTCGCGCTCTCCGCCCTGATCGCCACCTCGCTCGCCTACCGCAACTTCTTCACCTCCGCGCACCAGCTCCGCGAGCCGCCCGAGCCGTAGCCGGTCAGCGTTGCGGCAGGATCCAGCCGCTGATGCGGGGGAAGGAGGCGGCGCCGGTGGCGCCCGGGGCGAACTGCTCGGAGATCGAGTCGATCGGGATCACCTTGTCCGAGCGCTTGATCGGGATGAACAGCCATTGATCGGCCGCTGGCCAACCGACGAGCAGCCAGTGGCCGTCGGGCGACCATGTCGGGCCGGTGAGCCGGCCGGGCTTCGCGAGCAGAACCGAGCGCGTCCCACCGCCGGCGACCACGACTCTCGAGCGACCCCGCCGTCGTTCGATCCGGGCGGCGCCGTCGGGACCGATCGCCCAATCGGTTTTCAGCTCGTGCAGGGACGGCTGGTGCGTCTTCGAATTGGGAATCGGTGTGCCGTTGTCGCCGCTAACAACCTGGACCTTGCCTCGTCGGTCGATGTAGGCAACCAGGTCGACAGCCTCCGCGGGAGCGAGTTTGGCCTTCGCCGATGGCGGCAGCCATTGCGGCGCTGTCGGTGCGACGTCGCGGGCGATCCGTCGCGGATCGCTGCCGTCGCCGTTGACGACCCAGAGGTCCCCGGCCGAGCGGTAGGCGACCCGAACGCCACTCGGCGCCCAGCGCGGATCGTGCACCGGCGCGGGCGCGGTGATCGTCCATCGCACGGTCCCGTCGGGCTCGACCGCGAGCAGCGTTCGCCCGTCCGTCGCCGCGACGTAGAGGCCGCGCGGCTGCGACCAGCTCGCCTCCTCGTAGTCGCCGAGCAGCCGCTTCGAGCCGTCCTCGCGCACGATCCATGGCCCCTGCTCGGACTCGACCAGGAGCTCGCCCGCGGCGGGCAGCGAGCGCAGCGCCGGCTTCGCGTCCTCCTCGCCGATCCCGACCACATCCGAGACCAGCTCGCCGACCTTCGCCCCGGCCGGGCTGAGCACGATCGCAAGCGCCGCCAGGCCGCCGCCGAGGGCGAGCGCGAGTCGGCGAGCCCGGTGAGCGGGTCGAACCGGCGTCCGCTCCTCGTAGGCGGTCCGCACGATCTCCCACGAGCGCTGCTCGGCCGCCTCCTCGCCCGGGACGCGGACGTCGCGCAGGCGGCCGCCTGGATCAGGCCCGCGGCTCATCGCTCGCCCTCCTCGACGGCCGGCCGGAGTCGGTCGAGGCCACGGCGCAGGCGCGAGTTCACGGTCCCGCGCGGGAGCCCCAGCATCTCGGCGATCTCGCCGGGCGTGTACTCGAGCACGTAGCGGAGTACGACCACCGCCCTGTGCTCGGGGGGAAGCCCGGCGAGCGCGGCGAGGACCTGGTCCGAGATCACGTCGGGATCCGGAGCGGCGGGCTCGGCGGCGGGAGAGAGGGCGCTCTCGCGCCGCAGCGCCCGGGCTCGGGCGTGGTCGATCGCCCGGTTGACGGTGATCCGGTGCAGCCAGGGGCCGAACGGGCGCCCGCGGTCGAACCGGTCGAGCGCCCGGATCGCGGCCAGGAACGACTCTTGGGCGATGTCCTCGGCGGCGCTCGGGTCGGCGACGACGAGGTAGGCGGCGCGATGGGCACGGCGCCAGTGGCGACGAAACAGCTCCTCGAGCGCCTCCGAGGAGCCCCGCTGGGCGTCGCGAACCAGCGCCGGTTCGCGGCGCGCGCGCAGCAGGCCCCGGGGGAGCCCGGGGAGGCGCTCGGAGGCCTGGTTCGCGCTCATCCTCGGCCACGATTGTCCCGCGAACCGCAGCGCCACGGCCTCGCTCATCGCGATCCCCGCATCAGCTCGCCGGCGAGGGCGAGGATCGCCGCACCGTGGCGGTCGGCATCGACAGTGCCGGCCGCGGGCAGCTCGACGACGAACGAGCTCGTCCCCGGGAAGTGGTTGTTCTGCCAGTTCGGCGCCGTCCCGTCCATCCACGGCAGGCGGTGGAAGGGAAGCCCGGCGAGGCGCGCGTAGACGCGTGCCGCCGGGATGCTCGGCCCCCAGGCGCGCACCAGCGGTTCGGCCTGCTGGTGAAACCAGATCGTGACGTCGGGGCGCAGCGTCCGGATCAGCTGGCGCGCGATCTGCGACTCGGGCTCGGAGAACGGCGCCGGCCCCGAGTGCTCCGGGTCGCCGCGGACGCCGAGCGGCCGCCAGTCGGTGGCGAAGTTGCGGTTCAGGTCGACGCCGCGGCCGTTGAGGCGGGTGCCAAGGGCGAGACCGTCGGGGTTGAGGTTGGGGACCGTGACCAGTCCATCGCCGGGAGGAGGACAGCCTCGCTCGGACCTCGCAAGCGCGTCGATCCCCGCGCACTCGTCGCCGTGGATGCAGCCGATCGCAAGTACGAGGGGGCCTTCGCGTCGCTGGGTGCCGCGGTTCGGGACGCCGTTCTGCGCGATCGCGCGGATCGGCCTTCCGGCGCTCGAGCGGCCGATCGTCTCGGTCGCCTTCCGCAGCACCGGGCGGCGTGGCATGACAACGCGCTCGAGCTCCGCCAGGGCTCCCGACGACGCGGTGGGCGCGGCGGTGCCCCTGACGTCCGCGACGCCGAGGGCGGCCAACGCCAGCCCGGCAAGCGCGAGCACGATCAGCGGACCGGCTCGCACTCCCGGTCACGGTCGCGTTCGACCTCGGGCCGATCCGGGTCGGCGCTCTTGTCCTCGGTCGCGACGAGTCGCTCGAGCTCTTCCTCGCCGGGCACCGAGCGTCGACGTCGCCGCACCGCGACCAGCGAGCCGGCGACGAGCAGCAGCGCGACCCCGGCACCGAGCGCCGCCCACGGCGGCCCGCCGCCGTCGGCGTCCGCGGGCGGGGCCGGCGGCTCGGGCTCGCTGACCTGGAAGTCCGCGAGGTCCACCAGGGCGACAGGGTTGCCGCGATCGACCACCGCGAGGCTCGACCCGTCGAAGCTCGGCTGCAGGCCGAGCCGCCATATCCCCCGCTGGTCGGCGAGCGGGTCGAGGTCGATGCAGACCGCCGTCCCACGCTTGGTGTCGAGTGCGTGGATGAACGGCGGGTGGTCTCGCTCGGCGGATTCGTAAAGCGTGTACGCCCAACGGCCATCCGGACTCGTCGCGCGCGTCTGCGGGAACCCGGCCATCTCCTCGCCGCTCTCGTTCGGGTCGATGATCGGCTCGGGCAACAGCCGCTCGCGTTCGAGGTCGTAGGCGCGGACGAGGTACTGCGTCAGATCCCGCGGCGACGTGTACTCGATCAGGTACATCTGCCGGCCGTCCGGCGAGAGCGCGTCGAAGGTGAAGGTTCCGTCCAGGGTCACCGTGTCGAGAACCTTGAGGCGGCGCGTGTCGAGGCGAGTGAATTCGCTCGTCGTCTGCGGGAAGCGGATGCCCGGCTGGGTGAGCACGAGCGTTCGCCCATCGGCCGAGAGACCACCCGGCGATCCGTCGTAGGCGACGGCAGGCACCGAGAGGCGCCGGTCGACGTAGGTGTACTGCTCGACCCCGGCGCCATTGGTGTCGAGCTTGGTGATCAGCGTGCCCGCTCCGGCCGGCAACGCGGTGTAGCGCGCGCCGTCGTCGACATCAGTGACGCCCTGGGCAGGATCAGCACCGATCCCGAGCACCCCCTTCTGGGCTGTCGCCGGCACTGCGAGTGCGGCCAGGGCGACGACGTACATCAACACGCTCACCGAGATCAGCTTCCAAGACATCGCGCTCCCTTCGCTCGTCGAGTCCGACTGCTGCTGATACGGGCCCGGACGCCGCGGAGGTCCCAGCTGCCGGTCGAACTTCGAGTTCGCGCCGCATACGGGGGTCAACTCGCGGGTGGATCGAGGGGGCCCTGCCAGACTCAGCCGGGTGACCCGGCCGCAGCGCCTGACCTTGATCGCGACGATCCTCGGCTCGACCGTCGTCTTCCTCGACTCGACCGTGGTCAACGTCGCGCTGCCGGCGATCCAGGCCGACCTGGACACCGGGCTGGCCGGGCAGCAGTGGGTGGTCGAGGCCTACATGCTGACCCTGGTCTCGCTGCTGCTCGTCGGCGGGTCGCTGGGCGACCTCTACGGGCGCCGGCGGATGTTCGTGATCGGCCTCTCGGGGTTCGCGGTCACCTCGGTCCTCTGCGCGATCGCGCCGACCGACGAGACCCTGGTCGCTGCCCGGGCGCTGCAGGGGATCGCCGGCGCACTCCTCGTCCCCGGCTCGCTGGCGATCCTCGCCGCCACTTTCGAGGGCGAGGCGCGGGGCCGGGCAGTCGGCCTGTGGACGGCCTGGGCCGGGATCTCGACGCTCGCCGGGCCCGCCGGCGGTGGGCTGCTGGTCGAGCTCGACTGGCGCTGGATCTTCTGGGTCAACATCCCGTTGATCGCCGCGACCCTGTGGCTGACCATGCGTTCGGTCGACGAGAGCCGCGACCCGGAGGCCTGTCCGGGGATCGACGGGGTCGGCATCTGCCTCTCGGCGATCGGCCTCGCCGGGCCGGTCTTCGCGCTGATCGAGCAGCCGGCCCACGGCTGGGGCGACCCGCTCGTCTGGGCGCCGCTGCTGCTCGGGGTGCTTTCGTTCGCGGCCTTCGTTTGGTGGGAGTCGCGGGCGCGGGCGCCGATGCTGCCGCTGGAGCTGTTTCGATCGCACAACTTCAGCGCCGTCAACCTGGCGACGCTGTGCGTCTACGCCGGGCTGATCGGGGGCTCGTTCTTCATCACCCTGTTCCTGCAGCAGGTCGCCGGCTTCACCGCCTTTCAGGCGGGCGCCGCGACGACCCCGATCACGATCGTCATGTTCGTGCTCTCTGGGCGCTTTGGCGCCCTCGCAAGCCGGATCGGGCCGCGCCTGGTGATGGGTGTCGGGCCGATCATCGCCGCCGTCGGCCTGGCGCTGCTCGCGCGCCTGGACAGCGATCCGAGCTACCTCGCCGACGTGCTCCCCTCGATGCTGCTCTTCGGGCTCGGGCTGGCGATGACCGTGGCACCGCTGACCACGACCGTGCTCGACTCGGTCGAGGAGCGCCACGTCGGGGTGGCGTCAGGGGTCAACAACGCCGTCTCGCGGGTCGCCGGCGTGCTCGCGATCGCCGCCCTCGGGGCGATCGTCTCGGCGCAGTTCGCGAGCTCGCTCGACGAGCGGATCGGCGACCGCGCGACCGGCACGCAGGCAAGGGCGGCGATCGACGACGCGAAGGCACAGCCGCTCTCCGGCGGCGACGTCAGCGGCGTCTCCGGGCCGGAGGCGGCCGCCCTCGGCTCGGAGATCGTCGCCTCCTCGGAGTCGGCCTTTCACCTCGGGATGCTGATCGGGGCCGGCCTGATGCTGCTCGGCGGCGCGATCGCCCTCGCCCTGGTGCGCAACCCGAGACAGCCGGCCGAGCGCGCGCCGGAGCGCGGCCCGGGTGCCGCCGCGACGGCCGGCGAATGCGGTCGGCCGAGTGAGCAGTTCGAGCCCAGCCCCGTCCCGGGCACCATCTAGATTCCCGCCGGGTGAGGATCTTCAGCGGCATCCAGCCGACCGGGCGCAAGCACCTCGGCAACTACATCGGCGCGATCCGCCAGTACGTAGAGGGCCAGGACCGGGCCGGCGTCGGCGAGGCGATCTACTGCATCGTCGACCTGCACGCGATCTCGGTCGCCTACGACCCGGCGGAGCTGCGTGAGCGCGTCCACGACACGACCGCGATCCTGCTCGCCGCCGGGCTCGACCCGGAACGCTGCATCCTCTTTCGCCAGTCCGACGTCCGCGAGCACACCGAGCTCTGCTGGCTGCTCTCCGCCGTCACCGCGCACGGCGACCTCAACCGGATGCACCAGTTCAAGGACAAGTCGGCCAAGCAGCGCGAGCTGGTCTCAGCGGCGCTGTTCCTCTACCCGGTGCTCCAGGCCGCCGACGTGCTCGCCTACAAGGCCGAGGAGGTTCCGGTCGGCGAGGATCAGCGCCAGCACGTCGAGCTGATGCGCGAGATCGCGCGGCGCTTCAACGAGCGCTTCGGCGAGCTGCTGGTCGAGCCCGGCCACCGAATCCCCGAGGTCGGGGCGCGGATCATGGACCTCCAGGACCCGGGGGCGAAGATGACGACCACCGGCGGCAGCGAGCAGGGGACGCTTTACGTCCTCGACGAGCCCGACACCGCGCGCAAGAAGGTGATCGGCGCGGTCACCGACTCGGGGCGCGAGGTCGCTCGGGGCGAGGGCAAGGAGGGGATCGCCAACCTGATCGAGATCCTCGCCGTGATCCGCGGCGTCGACCCCGGCCGGGTCGAGGCCGAGTTCGCCGACACGGGCTACGGCGACTTCAAGCGCGCGGTAGCCGATCAGGTGGTCGAGTACCTGGCCCCGGTCCGCGAGCGCTACCAGGCCCTGCGACCGGACGAGGCGGCGCTCGAGGCGGCGCTCGAGGCGGGCGCCGAGAAGGCGCGCGCGATCGCCTCGACGACGCTGGCCGAGGTCCGCGAGGCGATGGGAATCGGGCCTCCGAGTCGCGGGTGAGCGACGTGTCCGAGGGCCCACGGCCGCTGTTCGCCGAACCCCGGGCGGGCGAGCCGGGGGTGATCGCGACGGCCGCCACCACCGGCGGCCCACTGGGCCTGGTCGAGACCGTGATCCCGCCCGGCCACAGCGCGCCGTTGCACGTCCATCGCAGGGAGGACGAGGCCTTCTACGTCCTTTCCGGCACCGTCGACTTCATCTGCGGCGAGGAGCGGTTCCGGGCCGAGACCGGTGCCTTTGCCTACCTGCCGCGAGGCATCCCGCACACCTTTCTCGGGATCAGCGAACGGCCCGCCCGGGTGCTGGTCATGCTGCTGCCGGGAGGACTCGAGGAGGCCTTCGCCGACCCACAGCGCTTCCAGGAGCTCCTCGGCACCCACGGGGTCGAGGTCGTCGGGCCGCCTCTTTAGGCTTGCCGGCGATGAGCGCTGCCGACCTCGACCTCGACCTCGACGTCTTCGCCGGGCCGTTCGACCTGCTGATGACCGTGGTCCTGCGCGAGGAGATCGCGCTCGCCGAGGTCGAGCTGGGCGAGATCGTGATCGCCTATCTCGAGCACGTCGAGGAACAGGGCGAGCTCGAGCTCGAGGCGGCGACCGAGTTCCTCGTCCTGATCGCCTCGCTGCTCGAGCTCAAGTCGCGCCTCCTGCTCCCGGCACCCGAGGAGGCGGAGCTGGCGCTGGCGCCCGAGCAGGCCGCCGACGAGCTGCTCGCCCGGATGCTCGAGTACCGCCGCTACCGCGATGCCGCCGCACACCTCGCCGAGCTGTTCGCCGACGGTCGCCGTTATCACTACCGCTCCGCTCCGCTGCCGCCCGAGCTGCGCCGGGTCGCGCTCGACGCCGCCCGTCCCGCCTACGAGCCCGACCTGCTCGCCGCATCGATCGGCGACCTGCTGCGCAGCCCGCCGCGACCCGATCTGAGCCACATCCGACCGACCGTCTCGCTCGAGAAGCGGCTGCGCGTCCTGCGCGAGCTGATTTCGACCCGCAGCACGCTCGACTTCGACGAGGCGTTCGGCGACCAGGACCGGCTCACCCAGGCGGTCACCCTGTTCGCGTTGCTCGAGATGCACAAGCGCGGCGAGGCGACCTGGAGCCAGTCCGACACCTTCGGCCGGATCACGATCGAGGCGGCGTGAGGCGGAGTCCGAGAGGACGAAGCCGAGCCCGGCCGCCGTTGAGGCAGCACATATGAGCGGGCTCGAGCGCATCGTCGAGGCGCTGCTCTTCCTCTCGCCCGAGCCGGTCGGCACGGCTGAGCTCGCCGAGGCCTGCGAGGCCTCGGAGGCCGAGGTCGACCGGGCGCTCGACCTGCTCGAAGGCTCGCTGGCCGAGCGCGGCGTCGTCCTGCGCCGGGTCGCCGGCGGCCACTCGCTCGCCGCCCATCCCGACGCGGAGGCCGCCGCACGGCGATTGCTGGCGAAGCCGAAGACGCCGCCGCTGACCCAGGCGCAGGCGGAGACGCTGGCGATCATCGCCTATCTGCAACCGGTCTCGCGGCCGGAGATCGCCCGGATCCGCGGCGTCGCGTCGGAGTCGGCGGTGCAGACGTTGACCGAGCGGGGCCTGATCGAGGAGTCCGGGCGCTCGCGCTTCGGCGCCGTGATCCATCGGACGACGCCGCTCTTCGAGCGCCTCTTCGGGCTCTCCGGGCTCGACTCGCTGCCCGACCCGGCTCGCTTCGACCCCTCGCCCGAGGACGAGGCCGAGCTGCGCGAGCGCCTGCTGCGCGCCGGCGAGCAGCGCGCGAGCTGACGGGCTCCCCGGGGCTGGCGTGCGCCTCGGCAAGTACCTCGCCCATTGCGGCGTCGCCTCACGCCGCCGGGCGGAGGAGATGATCGCGGCGCGGCGGGTCGCGGTCGCGGGCGAGGTCGTCATCGACCCTGCCCGCGACGTCGACGAGGGCAGCGGGGTAACCGTCGACGGGCGCCCGGTGAGCCCTGAGCGGCGCGAGGTCTGGATGCTCAACAAGCCGGCCGGAGTGGTCTCGACCGCGCGCGAGCCCGGACGCCGGCGCGCGGTCACGGACCTGATCGAGTCGCGCGCTCGCCTGTACCCGGTGGGACGCCTCGACGCCGATTCGACCGGATTGATCCTGCTCACCAACGACGGCGAGCTCGCCAACCGGCTCACCCACCCTCGCTACGAGGTCCCGCGGACCTATCGCGCCCGGCTGCGCCGCCCGCCCGGCGACCCCGAGCTGCGCCGGTTGCGCGCCGGCGTCGAGCTCGAGGACGGGCCGACCGCGCCGGCGCGCGTACGCCGGCTCTCGCCCCGGGTGATCGAGCTGACGATCCGCGAGGGTCGCAACCGCCAGGTGCGCCGGATGGCCGAGGCGGTCGGCAACGAGATCGTGGCGCTGAGCCGGACGGCGTTCGGCCCGCTGCGGCTCGGGGAGCTGGGCGAGGGCAGGTCGCGCCGGTTGAGCGCGACCGAGGTGCGCCGGCTCTGGAAGGATGCCGCGCGATGAGCGAGGCCGAGCGCATCTGGGGCGTGCGGGGCGCGGTGCAGGTCGATCGCAATGACGCCGACTCGATTCTCGCCGCGACCCGCGAGCTGCTCGACGAGCTGACCGCGCGCAACCGGCTCGACGCTGACCGCCTGGTGAGCATCATCTTCACCTGCACCGCCGACCTCGACGCCGAGTTCCCGGCCGTCGCTGCGCGCGAGCTCGGCCTCGACCGGGTGCCGCTGCTCTGCAATCGCGAGATCGACGTGCCCGGCGCGATGCCGCGGGTGATCAGGGTGCTGGCCCACTACTACGCCCCGGCCCCGCACACCCCCGCCCACGTCTACCTCGGCGAGACGCAGAAGCTGCGCGCCGACCTGCATTCCGCCCAGTAGGCGACCGGGTAGCCTGCCTGCGTGTCCGCGAGAGGCATAGGAGTGCTCCTGATCGTCATCGGAATCGCCGCCGCGCTGCTCGCCGCGCTCGCCAACCCACTCGGGATCGGCAACCCGGGCTTTCAGTGGAAGCAGGGGCTGCTGCTCGGCGTCGGGATCGTGGTTGCGCTGATCGGTGTCGTGGTCATGCTGCGCGCCCCGGGTCCCGGGGCGGGGCCGGGGCGCGACGATTCGGCCCCGTAGCTCGGACAATCGGCCAGCCGAGAGGAACGAATGCCGCAGTTTGCGGGATTCTCGTGCGAGGGCACCGCGCGAGCAGGCGTACCCTGAGTGGGCCGAACCACGGACTGACCGCAACCCCCCGAGGAGAAATCGTGACCACGGTCGAAGAGGCGCGTCCACGCGTGCAGCGGATGCTGGAGCGCGGCTATGGCTTCGAGCGGATCGAGGAGGAGATCGAGGCGATCGAGGGACTCGACGTCGAGGCGCGGTCGGCGATCTGGGTCTGGGCGTGGATGTGCGACGAGCTCGGCCGCTCGACGCCGACCCCGGTCGAGCGCCCGGCGCTGGCGGGCTGAGAGCCGGGTCGCCGCCGGCGCGGCCTGGCGACGCGCGAGCACGCGCCGCCGCAGAATAGGCGCGATGAGCGTCAGCTTCGCGCACAAGCTCGCCGCGATCCCGGGCTACTCCGCCGGGGTGCCCGCGGGCAAGGCGCCCGAGGCGATCGTCGAGTCCGGGATCGCCCAGCTCGCCTCGAACGAGTCGCCGTGGGGGCCACATCCGCAGGTGGCGGAGGCGATCGCGCGCGCCGCCGGGGCGAGCAACCGCTACCCCGATCCGGCGGCGACCCTGCTCCGGGGCCGGATCGCCGATCGTCACGAGACCGATCCGGCCCAGGTCGCGGTCGCGAACGGCTCCTGCGAGATCTTGCTCGCGGCGGCCCTGGCCCTCTGTGAGCCCGGCGCCGAGCTCGTCTACGCCTGGCCCTCGTTCTCGATTTACCCCTACCTGGCACCGCTCTCGGGGGCGCGCGAGATCCGCGTGCCGCTCGACGGCGATGACGCCCACGATCTCGACGCGATGGTCGCCGAGCTCACCGCCGCGACCCAGATCCTGATCGTCTGCAACCCCAACAACCCGACCGCCACCCACCTGCCGGCGGCGCGGATCGGGGAGCTGCTCGAGCGGGTCCCCGACCACGTCACCGTGATCGTCGACGAGGCCTACGTCGAGTTCCAGCTCGACGACGATCCCGACGCGACGGTCGACCTCCGGCGCCGGTTCCCGAACCTGGTCCTACTGCGCACCTTCTCCAAGGTCTACGGGCTCGCCGGGCTGCGGGTCGGCTACGCGCTCTGCGCGCCGGCGTTTCGCGCCGCCGTCGACGCCGTCCGCCAGCCGTTCAGCGTCAACGCGATCGCTCAGGCGGCCGCCGCCGAAGCGATCCGCCACCAGGACGACGTCGCGAGCAGGGTCGAGCGCACGATCGTCGAGCGCGTGGGGGTGCAGGAGGGCGTTCGCGAGCTTGGCCTGCGAACGCCCGACTCGCACGCCAACTTCTCCTGGATTGCGCTCGGCGACGCCGACGAGGGCGAGCTGGTGGCGAGCCTGGCCGAGCAGGGGATCGTCGTTCGCGCCGGGACCCCGCTCGGCGGCCCCGACCACATCCGGGTCAGCTACGGCACCGCGGACCAGAACCGCCGCTTCCTCGCCGCGCTCGCGGACGCGATCTAGCGCTTCGCGCGCCATTCCGAGGCAAGGATGGCGTACAGCACCAGGTCGCGATAGTCGTTCTCGTCGAATCGCTCGGCGCTCCGCAGGACGCCTTCCTCTCGGTAGCCGAGCCGCTCCGGGATTGCGCGGCTGCGGCGGTTGTCGGGGCCGACGCCGATCTCGACTCGATTCAGGCGCCACTCGTCGAAGGCATGGCCCGTCAGGCATGCGACCGCGGCGGTCATCAGGCCTCCTCCCTGGTGTTCCGCCGCGAGCCAGTAGCCGATCGTCGTGATCCGGTTCTTGCGCTCGATCTCGTGGTAGCCGAGGACGCCGGCGATCCGGCCGTCGACGACGAGTGCGACCTGAAAGCCGTCGTCCTCCGCTTCTTGCTTGATCGCCTCGCGGATGAACTCGCTCGTTCGATCGAGCGTCTGCTCGGCCGCCCATGGCAGCCAGGGCTGCAGATGCGAGCGGTTCTCCTCGATCAGCTCGTAGAGCTCCTTCGCATCCGCCTCCGCCAGCGGCCTCAGCCGGGCTCGCGCCGAGAGCTCGAACGTGGGCACGCCCTACTGCCCGTTGCTCGAGAAGTGCTGGTAGTCGCGGGTGCCGCCGGGCCAGGAGCCGCCCCACTGCCAGCCGGCGCGGCGGGCGAACGCGCGCACGACCGCGTCGCCCGCGTGGATCATTCCCTCGGCGTCGCGGGATCGGTCGGCGAACGGGGCGCCGGCGGATGGCGAGACGTGGGAGCCCGAAACGTACGGGTTCTCGATCGGGTTGATGTCGATCGCCCGCCCGTATGCGTGCATCGACCAGCGCTGGGTCCCGGCGACGAAGCGGCAGTTGAAGGCCGAGGTGTTGTCGGCGTTCATCGAGCGCTGATCGTCGGCGCCGTAGCGGTCGATCAGCTCCATGCGCCGGATCGGGTACTCGATCCGGAACAGCCGCTTCATCGCCGCCAGCACCTGGCGGTCCTGGCTTCGGTGGACGATCAGCCGCCCGCGGTGCGGGTCACCGTCGAAGCCCCAGTGATCGAGCTCGAGCAGGCGCAGCTTGCCCAGCCCGACCGGGCAGCCGCGATGCCAGGAGCTGCCCACGACCCGCTCCTCGATGCGGCCGCGGATCGGCTCCGAATGGCCGTCGAACGACGGCTCTCCGGCGCCGGCGAGCGTCCCGGCGGCGATTGCGAGGGCGGTCGCGAGCATCGGCCGAATCTACCCGGATCGTGGGCGGAGTTTGCGCTTTCGGGGGCTCCGTGGTAAAACCTTCGGCGTGAACCGCGAGCTCGCGACCGCTGCTTTGAGCGCCCGCAAGGGTCCGCAGCCGTGCGCGTGGTTTACCTACTACTGGCGATTTAGCTAGGCGTCCGGCCGGCCGCGAGGCCCGTGAGCGAGAAGGAAACCCCCCGCCGGACGCCGTAGCACCACTGATCCGCGTGTGTTGAGACCGAAAGGCCAAGTCGCAAGATGATGATCGTGATGAAAGAGGGGGCGACCGAGGAGCAGATCTCCCACGTCGTCGAACGCATTGAGGAGGTCGGCTGCGCGGCGCACGTCTCGCAGGGTGATCTGCTGACCGTGATCGGGGCGATCGGAGACCGCGAGCGGGTCTCCTCGCTGGGGCTCGAGGGGGCGCCGGGGGTCGACCACCTGGTTCCGATCCTGAAGCCCTACAAGCTCGCTTCGACCCAGTTCCGCAAGGGCGAGCGGACGGTGATCGAGATTGACGGGCGCAGGCTCGGCGGCGAGCACTTCGGCCTGATCGCCGGCCCGTGCACGGTCGAGGGCCGCGAGCAGACGCTCGAGGTGGCCCAGGTCGTCGCCGACGCCGGCGCGACGATGTTGCGCGGCGGCGCGTACAAGCCCCGCACCTCCCCGTACAGCTTCCAGGGCCTCGGGGCCGAGGGCCTGCGGCTGCTCGAGGAGGCCAAGCAGCAGACCGGCCTGCCGGTGGTCACCGAGCTGATGGACGCGCGCGACGTCGAGGACGTGGTCGAGGTCGCCGACGTGATCCAGATCGGCGCCCGCAACATGCAGAACTACACCCTGCTGGCGGAGGCGGGGCGGACCGGCAAGGCGGTGCTGCTCAAGCGCGGGCTCTCGGCGACCCTGGACGAGCTGCTGATGGCGTCCGAGTACGTGCTCAAGGAGGGCAACCCGAACGTGATGCTCTGCGAGCGGGGGATCCGCACCTTCGAGACCACCTACCGCTTCACCCTCGACCTGCTCGCGATCCCGGCCTTGCGCGAGCTCACCCACCTGCCGATCGTCGTCGACCCGAGCCACGCTGCCGGTCGGCGCGACTGGGTCGCGCCGATGTCGCTCGCGGCCGCGGCGGCGGGCGCCGACGGGATCATGGTCGAGGTCCACAACGAGCCCGAGGAGGCGATCTGCGACGGGCCGCAGGCGCTGCCGACCGAGACCTTCGCCGAGTATGCGGAGCAGGTCAGGCGCGCAGCGGAGGTCGCGGGCAAGCAGCCGACGGCCGTCTGAGCGGCCCGGTGCTCCGGTCACGGTGAAGATCGCCGTCCTCGGCGTCGGCCTGATCGGCGGCTCGATCGGCCTCGCCGCGCGGCGGCGACTCGGCGCCGAGGTCAGCGGCTTCGATCCCGATCGCGCCAACCTCGCCCGCGCGATCGAGCTCGAGGCGCTCGACGCCGGCGCCGACTCCGTCGCCGACGCGGTCGCCGGGGCCGAGGTCGTCTTCTGCGCCGCGCCGGTGCGCGCCCTGCCGGCGCTCGTCGCCACGGCGCTCGGGGCGAGCGGGGAGCGGGCGATCGTCACCGACGTCGGCTCGACCAAACGGGCGCTGATCGAGAGCCTGCCGCGCGCCGGGATCGAGCGCTTCATCGGCGGTCATCCGCTCGCGGGCGCCGAGACCTCCGGGGTCGAGAACGCCCGCGCGGAGCTACTCGAGGGAGCGCGCTGGTACCTGACCCCGGGCGAGTCGGCCAGCGGCCTGCTCTACGACCGCCTGCAACGCACGATCTCCGAGCTCGGCGCCCGCCCGCAGGCGATCGACGCCGAGACTCACGACCGGGTCATGGCCACTGTCAGCCACCTTCCGCATGTGCTCGCGAACGTGCTCGTCCAGGAGGCCGCCGGCGCGCTCAGCGAGGAGTCCGAGCGGCTGCCCGAGGTCGGGACCAGCTTTCGCGACACGACCCGGGTCGCCGGGGCGAACCCTTCGATCTGGGCGGACATCTTCGCCACCAACGCGGAAACGGTCGCTGGCGAGATCGACGCCGTCGGCGAGCGACTGCGCGAGGCGGCGCGGCTGATCCGCGCCGGCGACCTCGACGCGGTTGCGAGCTGGCACCGAGACGCCGCCGACGCCCGGCGCCGGCTGCTCGAGGCGGACCTGATCGGCGGCGGCCTGCGCGAGCTGCGGATCGGAGTCGAGAACAGGCCCGGCACCGTCGCCGAGATCGCGCTCGCCCTCGGCCACGCCCAGGTCAATATCGAGGACATGGCCCTCTACCCGGCGCCCGACATGCGCACCGGAGCGATCTCGGTCTGGATCGCGGGCGAGCAGGAGGTCGAGCGGGCCGCCGAGCTGGTGCGCGAGCTCGGCCACACCGCAGCTCTGGTGACGCCGGGCGAGCGATGAGCGCCCGCTTCGGCGCCGCGGGGCCGCTGCGCGGGTCGCTGGCGCCGCCGCCCGACAAGTCGATCTCCCACCGGGCGGCGATCGTCGCCGCGATCGGGGAGGGGGAGACCAGCGTCCACGGCTACCTCGACGCGGCCGACACCCGTTCGACCCTCGCCGCGGTGCGGGCGCTTGGGGCGACGGTCGATGAGAGACCGGCGGCGGAGGCGGTTGACGCGAAGATCGCGGATGACGCGAACAACGCGTCGAGCGCGCTCGAGCTTCGGATCCGCGGCGTCGGCCTGCGCGGGGCGAGGACAGCGGCGATCGACGTCGGCAACGCCGGCACGCTGTTGCGTCTGTTGCCGGGCTGGCTGGCCGGCCAGCCGGGCGGTGAGTGGACGCTCGACGGTGACCGCTCGATCCGCCGGCGTCCGGTCGACCGGGTGGTCGAGCCACTGCGGCTGATGGGCGCCGAGCTCAGCGCCCGCGAGGATCGCCTGGCCCCGGTCACGGTCCGCGGGGCGCGCCTGCGCGGGATCGAGTACCGGCTTCCGGTCGCCAGCGCCCAGGTGAAGTCGTGCCTGCTGCTCGCGGGCCTGCTCGCCGACGGGCCGACGAGCGTGGTCGAACGGCGCCCGACCCGCGACCACACGGAGCGCATCCTGCGCGGCGCCGGCGCCACGCTGCGGACCGAGAACGCCGGCACCGCGGTGACGATCCGCGGCGAGCTGCCCGCGCAGCGGGTCACCGTCGAGCCGGCGGGGCGACTCGAGCCCGAGGCGATCGTGGTCCCGGGGGACTTCTCCTCGGCCGCGTTCCCGATCGTCGGGGCGCTGCTCGTCGCCGGCAGCAACGTCCGGATCGAGCGGGTCGGGATCAATCCGGGCCGGATCGGGCTGCTCGGGATCCTGACCAGGATGGGCGCCGCCGTCGAGGTGATCGAGACAGCCGCGGCGGGGCGCGAGCCGATGGCGACGATCGTCGCCCGCTCGGGACCGCTGCAGGGCACGCGGGTCGGGGCGGGCGAGGTGCCGCTGGCGATCGACGAGCTGCCCCTGGTGGCGCTCACCGCCTGCTTCGCCGAGGGCGAGACGGTGGTCACGGGCGCCGAGGAGCTGCGCCACAAGGAATCGGACCGGATCGCGACCGTGGTCGGCGGCCTGCGCGGTCTCGGCGCCGAGATCGAGGCGACCCCTGACGGCTTCACGATTGCCGGCGCCGGCCGGCTGCGCGGCGGCGTGCTCGACGCGGCCGGAGATCATCGCCTGGCGATGCTCGGCGCGATCGCGGGCCTGGCGTCGGACGAGGGAGTCGAGGTGGCCGGCTTCGAGGCCGCCGCAATCAGCTATCCGGGATTCGGCGCGAACCTGGCGGCGTTGCTCGGGTGACCCTCGCCGGGCCAGGGGGAGAGCACGAGCAGGAGACGGGCGTCGGCGGTCGCCGCGACCTCGTGGCGCTCGCTGGGCTTGAAGGTGGCGAGCAGGCCGGGCCCGCCGCTTACGGCCTCGCCGTCGGGCCCGGTGATCTCGACCGCACCCGAGACGACGACGAGCCAGGCGCGTTCGTGGACCTGGTGCTCGGACAGCCGCTCGCCCGCCGGCAGCTCGAGCACGATCGCCCTGCCCTCCTCGTCCGAGCTCAGCACCTCGGGATGGTGTCGGTCTACGTCGAGCGCGGAGATGTCCCAGGTCTGCATGTCGCAACCATATATTCCGCGCCGCATGGTGATCGCGATCGACGGCCCCGCCGGGGCCGGCAAGTCCACCGTCGCCCGCGGCCTCGCCGCGGCACTCGGCTTCACCTACCTCGATTCGGGGGCGATGTACCGGAGCGTCGCCTTGGCCGCGCTCCGCGCGGGAGCGGATCCCGACGACCCCGACGCCTGCGCCGCGATCGCGCGCGCGGCGCGGATCGAGCTCCACGGCTCGATCGTCCGGCTCGACGGTGAGGATGTGAGCGAGGCGATCCGCGCCGCCGACGTCACCGCCGCTTCCTCGCGCGTCTCGGTCCATCCTCAAGTGCGGCAGGCGATGGTCGAGCGCCAGCGCGAGCTGATCGCCGCCGGGCGCTACGTCGCCGAGGGGCGCGACATCGGCACCGTGGTCAGCCCGGACGCGGCGCTGAAGGTTTTCCTCGTCGCCACCGGCGAGGAGCGAGCCCGCCGCCGTGCCGCGCAGACGGGCGAGCCGCCGGCGGAGGTGCGGGCGGCGCAGGCAAAGCGCGACGCGCGCGATCGCACCCGCAGGCACAGCCCGCTTCAGGCCGCCACCGACGCGGTCGAGATCGACACGACCGGGCTCGAGCCCGAGGCGGTGATCGAGTTGCTGGCCGGGATCGCACGTGAACGCGGGCTGGCGTGAGCGCGATCGGTCGCTCGCCGCGAGTCGCGATCGTCGGCTTTCCCAACGTCGGCAAGTCGACGCTTGCCAATCGGCTCAGCGGTGGGCGCGACGCGGTCGTCCACGAGCAGGCCGGCGTGACCCGGGACCGCAAGGCTCTGGATTGCGAGTGGAACGGGGTCCGGTTCGAGCTCATCGACACCGGTGGCGTCGACCTGGCCGCCGAGGACTCGCTCTCGCGGGCGGTCCAGACACAGGCCCGGGAGGCGATCGCCGACGCCAACGTCGTCGCGCTCGTGCTCGACGCCCGCGCCGGGCTGCGCCAGGGCGACGCCGAGGTGGCCGAGATCCTGCGCCGGTCCGAGCTGCCCGTTGTCGTGGTCGCGAACAAGGTCGACTCGGACGCCGACGAGCCGCTGGTCGCCGACCTGTACGCGATCGGGCTCGGCGAGCCGGTCGGCGTCTCGGCCACCCACGGCCGCGGCACCGGCGACCTGCTCGACCGCTTGGTCTCAGAGCTCGTCCGTGCCCGTCCGGAACTCCACCCGGCCGCCCCCGGACGCGAAGCGGAGGAGGCGGACGGAGTTGTTCGCTTGGCGGTGATCGGCCGCCCCAATGTCGGCAAGTCGTCGCTGGTCAACGCGTTCCTCGGCACCGAGCGGGTGATCGTCGACGAGCGAGCGGGGACGACCCGGGACGCGATCGACACCCCGCTCGAGTTCGACGGCCGTCCGCTGATCCTGATCGACACCGCCGGGATCAGGCGCCGGACCAAGGTCGCCGGCACGGTCGACTACTACGCCCAGCTTCGTTCCGAGCGCGCCGCCGAGCGCGCCGACGTCGCGCTGCTGGTCTGCGAAGCGAGCGCCGGGATCACGTCGGAGGACCTGCGGATCGGCGAGCTGGCGATGCGAACCGGCTGCGCCACCCTGGTCGCGCTCAACAAGTGGGATCTCGCCAGAGATCCGGACACCCCCGGCCGCGAAGCCGAGGACGTCGCCGGTGTGATGCTCGAGGACGCGAAGGCGCGGCTGGCGAAGCGGATCCGCCAGCGCCCTCCGGTGATCGCATGCTCGGCGAAGACGGGGCGAGGGGTCGCGAAGCTGCTCGCGCGGGCGGTCGCACTCGCCGATCGGCGCGCCGAGCGGATCCCGACCCCGGACCTGAACCGCGTCGTCGGCGAGATCGTCGCCAGCCGCCCGCCGCCACAGCGGCGCGGGAAGCGCCTCCGCCTCTACTACTCGGCGCAGGTCGGCACCGGCCCGCCCCGGATCGCGATCCAGGTCAACGACCGCCGGCTGATCACCCGCGACTGGGCATATCACCTCGAGAACCGGCTCCGCGAGCACTACGGGCTCGAGGGGGTCCCCTTGATCATCGATCTGGTCCCGAAGCGCGCCCGGCGCCGCTCGGGCGCACCGCGCTGAGGTGGGGTGGGGCAGCGAGATCCTCGCCGCGCTCGGCCGTCGCCTGCGCTCGGTCCGCTACGCGATCTCGGACCTCGCCTTCGTCGCCGGCCGGGCGCTGCGCGGCTTCGCCGACTCGCTGGCGCTCGGGGCCTCGGACTTCTGGGCGGGGCTCTCGCCGGAGGCGAGGCGCCGGCTGCCGCTGGCCGCGGGTGCGGCGCTGGCGGCGACGCTGCTGCTCGCCCTCCTCGCCTCCAATCTGCCCTGCCAGCTTCCGGGCGGCGACTCCTGCCCCGCCGCCGACGACGCGGCAGAGCTGATCCCGGCCGACGCGATCGCCTACGTGCACGTCAACCTCGACCCCGAGACCGAGCAGTACCGGCTCGCCCGCGAAACGGCCGCGGCGGCGCCGCTGCTGTCCGGGCAGATCACGTCCCGCGCACTGGCGCTGGTTCCCGGGCCCGGCGGCCGCCCACCGGACTTCGGCGGCCAGCTCGCCCCCTGGTTTGGGGGCGAGGCGGCGATCGCGTTGCTCGGCACCGGCGCCACGAGCGCGAGCCGGGTCGAGCTGCTCGAGGCGACCGACGGCGAGGCGGCGGCACGCTACGCGGTCTCGATTGCGGCCGGGCAGGTGCAGGGCGAGGACTACCGCGGGATCGAGATCGCGACCGATCAGCGCGGGATCGCGACCGCGAGCATCGACGGGTTCCTGGCAATCGGCAGGGCCGAGTCGCTGCGGGCGGTGATCGACGTCGCCACCGAGGCCGACGGGGCGAGCTCGCTGGCGGGCGACTCGACCACCGAAGAGCTGCGGGATGAGCTCCCCGAGCAGCGTCTGGCCGAGGCCTATCTGAGCGAGGAGGGGGTGGCGGGGCTCGTCGGCGATCGTGGCGCTCTCGGCTCGCTGGCGCCCTTCGTCTCGCCGGGCGCGAGTCGCGGAGCGGCGGCGGCGCTGACCGCGACCGAGGACGGCCTCGAGCTCGCCGTGCGCAGCGAGCTCGATCCCGAGCGGACAGCGTCCGAGCCGGGGTTCTTCGCCGCCTTCCCGGATTTTGAGGCGAGCCTGCCCGAGCTGCTGCCGGGGCGATCGCTCGCCTACCTCGGCTTCGGCGATCCCGGGGCGACCGTCCGAACACTGCTCGCCCAGGCCAGCGCTCAGGCGCCGGGGGTTGCGGCCGGCTTCGAGCAGCTCGTCAGCCGCCTGCGACGCGAGGGAGGCGTCGATCTCGAGCGAGACCTGCTCGACGCGCTTGGCGGCGAGGCGGCGCTGGTGGTCGGCGCACCGCCCGAGACCGCCGCCCGGCCTTACCTGGCGCTGATCGCAGCCGGGGTCGACGAGCAGCGCGCCCGCCGAGCGCTGGCGGCGCTGCAGTCACCGCTGGCCGCTGCCGTGGATCCCGGCAGCGACTTGCAGGCGCCTGTGTTCGGCGAGCTGCAGGTCGGCGGGGTCAAGGCGCGCAGCCTGCGGATCTCGCCCACGGTCGAGCTCACGACCGCGGTCTTCGGCGGTCTGGCGGTGATCGCGACCGACCCGGCAGCGCTTCGCGCCCTCGCCGCCGACCAGGGCCGCCTTGCCGATGCGGAGCTCTTCCGGCGGGCGACCGACGATCTCGGCGACGACGCCCAGGGCTCGCTGGTCGGCTACCTCGACCTCGGCGAGCTGGTGGCGATCGGCGAGCAGCTCGGGCTCGCCGAAGACCCCGCCTACGTCACCTTCGCGGCGGAGCTGCGAAGGCTCGAGGCGCTTGGGTTCGCGGTTTCGAGCTCCGACGAGCTGCTCGGCACCGACGCCCGACTGCTGGTCGCCGGGCCCGAGGACGATCCAGCGGCTCCGCAACCGAACGCACCGCCCGACTAACCTTGCGCCGATGAACGACGAGCGCGACGCGGACTCCTACCTGTTCACATCCGAGTCGGTCACCGAGGGCCATCCCGACAAGATCGCCGACCAGATCTCCGACGGCGTGCTCGACGCCGTCCTGGCCGAGGACGAGGGCGGCCGGGTGGCGTGCGAGACGCTGGTCAACACCGGGCTCGTCGTCGTCTCGGGCGAGATCTCGACCGAGACCTGGGTCGACATCCCCGAGATCGCGCGCGAGACGATCCGCGAGATCGGCTACACCGACGCCGACCTCGGCTTCTCGGCCGACTCCTGCGCGGTGATCAACGCGATCGACAAGCAGTCGCCCGACATCGCTCAGGGCGTCGACACGGCGCTCGAGGCGCGCACCGACCCGGCTGACGACGACGAGCTCGACGTCGCCGGGGCAGGCGACCAGGGGATGATGTTCGGCTACGCGACTCGCGAGACGCCCGAGCTGATGCCGCTGCCGATCTCGCTCGCCCACAAGCTCGCTCACCGGCTCGCCGCGGTGCGCAAGGGCGAGGTGATGCCCTACCTGCGACCGGACGGCAAGACCCAGGTCACCATCCGCTATGAGTCGGGCCGGCCGATCGAGATCGAGAAGGTCCTCGTCTCGACCCAGCACCGCGACGGAATCGACGCCGACACCCTGATCCGGCCCGACCTCTGGGAGCACGTCCTGCACCCGGTGCTCCCGGCCGAGCTCTATGACGAGCGCAAGCTGAACACGAAGCAGAACCTGCTCGTCAACCCGACCGGACGCTTCGTGATTGGCGGGCCGGTCGGCGATGCGGGGCTGACCGGGCGCAAGATCATCGTCGATACCTACGGCGGCATGGCCCGTCACGGCGGCGGGGCGTTCTCGGGCAAGGACCCCTCCAAGGTCGATCGCTCGGCCGCCTATGCCGCGCGCTGGGTGGCCAAGAACGTCGTCGCCGCCGGGCTCGCCGAGCGCTGCGAGGTCCAGGTCGCCTACGCGATCGGCGTCGCCCATCCCGTCTCGCTGATGGTCGAGACCTTCGGCACCGAGAAGATCACCCGAGCCGAGATCAAGCGCCTGATCGAGGAGCACTTCGACCTCCGCCCGGGGTCGTTTCGGACCGAGCTCGACCTGCACCGCCCGATCTACAAGAAGACCGCCGCCTACGGCCATTTCGGCCGCGACGACCACGACTTCACCTGGGAGCGCACCGATCGCGCCGACGCCTTGCGCGCCGCGGCGGGAATCGGCGAGCCCGCGGCGTCGCCGGCAGGGGCCTGACTAGCCCCGGGGCGAGGTGGGCGCCGGGGTGTCGCCGAGACCCTCGGCGCCGCCGCGGTGGGTGGCCTGGTCGACCATGTGCACGACGTCGGCCGGCTCGGCGACCCCGTTGAAGACGAAGTTGTAGTCGTCACCCGCCGCGGTGTCGAAGTCGACGTCACCGACCTGGAGCATTCGCTGGGCCACGGTCTGGGAGTAGTTGACGTTCTGAACCCGCTCGAGCCGCGTCTCCTGAATCGTCCGCGAGATGATCCCGCGCTTGATGTGCAGCCGCCGGTCGGTGATCGTGTAGTTGGTCGCCACCCGGATCACGAAGCCGGCCAGGATCGTCACCGCGACGCCGATCACGGCGACGATCACGACCAGCCCGCTGTCGGTCTCGTCGCCGAAGACGCCGGTCGCCAGCGCGACCAGCAGGCAGATCACAGCGGTCGCGAGCAACCCCTTGAGGTAGAAGTCGAGGATCGCCCGCCACGACGGGTGGCCTTCATAGAGGACCCGCTCCCCGGGGTGCAGCTTCGGCGCCACGGGGCGGAATATATCCGCGCCACTCGTGCCGACGCGAGCGGCGTGTCCGTGGTCCGTCCTAGCCTGGGACCGATGTCGATCGCCAAGGTCGAGCCGCTGACCACCGCTCGCTCACTGCGCGGGCCGTTCGACTACCGCCTGCCCGAGCGCCTGGCCGCGGTCGGGGTCGGCACGGTGCTCGTGGTGCCCTTCGGCAGCCGACGGCTGCTCGGGGTCGTGGTCGAGATCGCCGAGCGCAGCGAGCTGGCGCCGGAGCGTCTCGCCGAGCCGCTCGAGGCGCTCGAGGCGGGGGCCTCGCCGGAGCTGATCGAGCTCGGGCTCTGGGTCGGTCGCGAGTACTGCTCGACCCCGGCACGTGGGCTCGAATTGGTCCTGCCCCCGGGGACGGGGAGCTCGCGCGGGCACCCCAGGGCGCGGACCGAAACCGTCGTCGAGGCGGTCCCAAGCGCTACCGCGACCGAGCCGGCCGGGCTCGGCCCGCGCCAGCGCCGGGCGCTGGAGCTGCTCTCCGAGTCCCGAGTCCCGGTCGCGGCGGCCGCTCTCGCCGAGCGGGGTGTCGGTCGCGACGCGCTGCGCCGGCTCGAGCGCCGCGGCCTCGTCCGGCTCGGCGAGCGCGAGGTGCGCCGGCGTCCGCCCGCGGCGGCGATCGGCGCACCGGCTGTCCCGGTGACCCTCGACCATGCCCAGCGGAGCGCGGTCGAGCGGATCGTCGCCGGGATCGACGCCGGCGGCGCGGAGCTGCTCCTGCACGGCGTCACCGGTTCGGGCAAGACCGAGGTCTATCTCGCCGCCGCCGCGGCCGCGCACGAGCGCGGGCGTGGGGCGATCGTGCTCGTGCCCGAGATCGGGATGACACCGCAGGCGCTGGCGCGGTTCGAGTCGCGGTTCGGCGAGCGGGTCGCGATCCTTCACTCCCGGCTGGCGGCCGGCGAGCGCCGCGACGAGTGGCAACGGCTGCGCAGCGGCGAGGCGACGATCTGCGTCGGCCCCCGCTCGGCGATCTTCGCCCCGGTCGCGCGCCCGGGGCTGATCGTTTGCGACGAAGAGCACGACGGCTCCTACAAGCAGGAGGGGGATCCTCGCTACGACGCCCGCGAGGTCGCCCGCCGCCGGGCGGTGTCCGCCGCCGCCGCGCTGGTGCTCGGCTCGGCCACCCCGCGGCCCGAGAGCTGGCACGGGCTCGAGCGGCTCGAGCTGCCCGATCGAGTCGACGGCCGCTCGCTGCCCGAGGTCGAGGTGATCGACATGCGCGACCGCGACGGCGCCGCGGGACCGCTGCATGCCCGCACCCGGGAGGCGCTCGGCGAGCTCCGCCGGCGCGGGGGCAAGGGGATCGTGCTGATCAACCGGCGCGGCTGGGCGCCGCACCTCTCCTGTCGCGAGTGCGGCCACACCTGGGAATGCCCCGACTGCGACGTCTCACTCGTCCTGCATCGGGTCAGCGGGTTGCACTGCCATCACTGCGGACACGGGGAGCCGACCCCGGGCTCGTGCCCGGGCTGCGGCTCGGTGACGCTCGCACGCGCCGGCGCCGGGAGCGAGCGGGTCGAGGAGCTGATCGCGGCGGCGGTCGCTCCGCTTCCGGTGCTGCGGCTCGACTCCGACAGCGCTGCGCGCGCCGGCGGCCACCTCGAGATCCTGGCCGAGTTCCAGGCGGCGCCCGCCGGGGTGCTGGTCGGCACCCAGATGGTCGCCAAGGGACACGACTTCCCCGACGTCGTGCTCGGGGTCGTGCTCGACGCTGACGCGACGCTGCGCTTTCCCGACCTGCGAGCCGAGGAGCGCACGTTTGCGCTCGTCTCCCAGCTCGCCGGTCGCAGCGGCCGCGGCGCCGGTGGCGGCCGGGTCCTGGTCCAGACCCTTGCCCCCGAGGCGGCGGCGATCCGGCACGCGGCCGATCACGACGCCCCCGGGTTTCTCGCCGGCGAGCTCGAGCGCCGGCGCGAGCTCGGCTACCCGCCCTTTTCGCACTTGATCCGAGTCGAGCTCAGCGGATCCGGCGCCGAGCGGGTACACGCCGCTGCCGAACAGCTGCGCGACGCCCTCGTCGCCGCGCTTCCGGCGGGCGACCGGGCGCTGGGGCCGGCGCCTCGATTTCGGCTCCGCGGACGCGAGCGCCGCCAGGTGATGATCAAGGCGCGCGAGCGCGCCCCCGCCGTCACCGCGGTCCGCGCGGTGGTCGAGGAGGCGGCGGCGACTCGCAGCCTGCGCGAGCTCGCGCTCGCGGTCGACGTCGACCCGCAGTAGCGCCGGCTCGCCGGTCCGGGCCCATCTAGACTCGCGACGATGAGCGAGACGGCCGAGCACGAGGCCGAGCCCCGGTCGGCGGAGGTCGAGGGGCCTGCGTCCGATGACGGACTCACGGACGCCGAACGGGAGCGCCGCGCGCAGGCGCTGGCGGAGGTGCGCACCTTCGGCGACCCGGTGCTGCGCTCGCGCGCCTCGGAGGTGAGCGAGTTCGGCGAGCCGCTCGCGGCGGAGGCTGAGCGGATGATCGAGATCATGGGCGGGGCGCTGGGTGTGGGTCTGGCGGCGACCCAGCTCGGCTTGCTCCGCCGCCTGCTCGTCTTCCAGGCTGCGCCCGATGCGCGGCCGACCGCGATTGCGAACCCCGAGCTCGAATGGGTCTCCGACGAACTGGCGGTCGCCGAGGAGGGCTGTCTCAGCCTGCCCGGGATCGGGCTCGACGTCGAGCGCCCCCTGCACGCGCGGGTGCGCGGATGCGACGTGCACGGCGAGCCGCTCATGGTCGAGGCCTCGGGCCTGGAGGCGCGCGTGCTCCAGCACGAGATTGATCATCTCGACGGCGTCCTGATCCTCGACCGCACCGAGGCCGACCAGCGCAAGGAGGCGCTCCGGGCGCTGCGCGAGGGGACGAGTTTCAGCCCCGAGCGCGAGCCAGAGCCCGAGGATGCGCCCGGGGACTGATGGGTGCGGACCGCCTTTCTCGGCACCTCCGAGTTCGCGGTCGCGGTCCTCGAGCGGCTTGCCGCGGGTGAGCACCGGCCGGCGCTCGCGGTCGCGCCGCCGGACCGGCCCCGGGGCCGGGGGCGCCGCAGCGCGCCGCCACCGGTCGCCCGGGGGGCGAGGGAGCTGGGAATCGAGCTGTTGCAGACCGCCGACGCCAGCGACCCGGCTGCCTGCGAGCGAATCCTCGCGTCCGGGGCGCAGGTCGGGGTCGTCTGCGCGTTCGGCCAGCTCCTGCGCGAGCCGCTGCTGAGCAAGCTCGAGCTGCTCAACGTCCATCCCTCGCTGCTGCCGCGCTGGCGTGGTGCGGCGCCGATCGAGCGCGCGATCATGGCCGGGGACTTGGAGACCGGGGTGACGATCATGCGGGTCTCCGAGCGGCTCGACTCGGGCCCGATCGCGCTCCAGGAGTCGATCCCGACCGGGTCCGAGGACTACGGCGCGCTCGCGGCCCGTCTCGGGCGACTCGGCGGCGAGCTGCTCATGCAGGCGCTCGACCGGCTCGCCAAGGGGCGGCTCGAGCTGGTCGCCCAGGACGACGTCGGGGCGACCTACGCGGAGAAGGTCGAGCCGGGCGAGCGCCGGCTCGACCCGGGCCGGCCGGCGATCGAGCTCGAGCGCGTGGTCAGGGCGCTGACCCCGCACATCGGCGCCTACCTCGAGCTCGAGGGCGGCGATCCGCTCGCGGTCCTGGCCGCCGAGGCCGAGCCCCAAGGGAGGCTCGCGCAGGGGGAGATCGCCGGTCCCGACGAGCTGCTGGTCGGCTGCGCCGAAGGCGCCCTGCGGCTGCGCCGGGTGCGCCCGGCCGGCGGCCGGGCGATGGACGCGGACGCCTACCTGCGCGGCCACCGGCCTCCGCGCCTCGCGTGAGCGCCCTGACCCCGGACCGGCGCGCCGCCTACGAGGTCCTGCGGCGCACATTCGACGACGGCGCCTGGACCGATCGGGCGTTTACCGCCACCGCCGGGCGGCTCGAGCTCGCCGGCCGCGACCTCGCCCGGGCCCGCCGGCTCGCCTACGGCGCGGTGCAGCGGCGCGGGACCACCGACCACCTGATCGCAGTGCTCGCCCGCCGCCGGCGCAAGGTGGACTCGTTCGCGCTCGCGGCGCTGCGGCTGGGGCTGTTCGAGCTCCTGTTCTCGGAGGGGCGGGCCGAGCACGCCGCCGTCGACCAGGCGGTCGAGCTCGCTCGCTCCGGCGCCCGCAGCGATCGGGTGCCCCGCGGTCGCGCCGAGGCCGGAGTTGGGTTCGTCAACGCGCTCCTGCGCCGGGCCGCGAGCGAGCGCGAGCAGCTGCTCGCCGAGCTTGACGACTCGACCGTGCAGGGCGCGGCGATCGCCCATTCCTACCCCGAGTGGCTGGTACGGATGTGGTGGGAGGAGCTCGGGGCCGAAGAGGCACGGCTGCTGATGGCGGCGATGAACGAGCCGCGCGAGGCCGCCTTCCGCGTCAACACGCTCCGAGCCGAGCCGCGCGCGCTGGCAGCCGAGCTGCGCGAGGCCGGGGTCGAGGTCGCCGGGCCCGGATCGGGCACGCTGCTCGACCCGGCGGCGGGGATCGTCGTCGGCGAGGCCGGCGACCCGGTTGGGGCGCGGATCGCGACCGGCGAGCTGATCCCGCAGTCACGGGCCTCGCAGGCGGTGGTCGCCCTGCTCGACCCGCGCCCGGGCGAGCGGGTGCTCGATCTCTGCGCCGGGCCCGGAATCAAGACGACCGCGATCGCGGCCAGGATCGAGGACCGGGGCGAGATCGTCTCGGTCGAGATCGACGCTCGCCGGGCCGAGGAGCTGCGCCAGCTCTGCGCCCGGGCGGGTGCCGACTGTGTGCGGGTCGAGGTCGCCGACGCGGCCGAGGCCGACCTCGGCGCGGGTTACGATCGCGTCCTCTTGGACCCCCCGTGCAGCGATCTCGGCACGCTCGCCTCGCGCCCCGACGCGCGCTGGCGCAAGTCGCCCGAGGCGTGTGCGCGGCTGGCCGCGCTTCAGCGTCGGCTCCTGGTCCGCGCCGCGCGGGCGCTGGCCCCCGGCGGGACCCTGGTCTATTCGACCTGCACGATCTCCGCCGGCGAGAACGAGGCCGTGGTCGCGCGGGCGCCCGAGTACTCGGCCGTCGACGTCGACGACCTCGGCGCCGCCCATCCGAGGCTGCGATCGCGCCGCGACGGCCGCTTCCTGCAGCTCCTGCCGCAGCGCGACCGCACCAGCGGCTTCTTCATCGCCCGATTGCGCGCCGCGGGGCGCTGATGGCCGCCGATCCGCCCGCACCCGCGCTGCGCCGGCCGATCTGCCCCGGCTGCGGGGAGCCGTGGCTGCGCCCGACCCAGCTCCCGGGCCGTTACCGCTGCGTCTACTGCCTCTCCCGCTACGAGCTCGTCTCGGCCTGTCCGGACTGCGGCGAGCATCAGACGATGGTCCGGATGACCGACGAGCAGGACCTGATCTGCCAACAATGCGGGCACTCGATGCTGACCCCGGTATGAGCAGCGGTTCGCGAGCCGAGGCGTTCTCGGGGCGGCGGGTCGCGCCCTCGATACTCGCCGCCGATTTCGCCCGCCTCGGGGCCCAGGTGGAGGAGGTGATGGCGGCCGGCGCGAGGGTGATCCACGTCGACGTCATGGACGGGCACTTCGTCCCCCCGATCACGATCGGGCCGCTGATCGCGGCCTCGATCGCCGACCAGGTCCACGACGCCGGCGGGGTTCTCGACGTGCACCTGATGATCGAGCGACCGGCGCAGCAGATCGCCGACTTCGCCGGCGCCGGCGCCGACTGCATCAGCTTCCATGTCGAGGCCGACCCGCACGCGAACCGGACCCTGGCGGCGATCCGCGAGACCGGCTCTCTGGCGGGGATCGCGCTCAACCCGGCCACCCCGGTCGACGCGGTCTCCGAGCTCGAGGAAGCCGCCGACCACGTGCTCTGCATGACCGTCAACCCGGGCTGGGGCGGACAACGCTTCATCGCCGGCTCACCGGCGAAGGTGGCACGGTTGCGGGAGCGGTTGCCGGGGACCGTGATCGAGGTCGACGGTGGCATCGACGAGCGAACCGCCGCCTCCGCCGCCGACGCGGGCGCGTCGCTGTTCGTCGCCGGCTCAGCGATCTTCAGCACCGCCGACCCGGCGGACGCCTACCGCCGGATCGCCGCCGCCGCCGGTGCCGACACCTGAGCCGGAGGTCCGCCCGGCGCGCCGAGCGGACGTTTCCGTCCCGCATCCCGTCGCAAGGCTCCGCTCAGCGCGGGGCGGGGCGCGGGGGAGGGGCGGCGATCACGCCGGCGACCTCCTGCCACCAGGCGACCTCCGCGCCGGACAGCCCCGGTGCCCGCAGCCGCCGTGCCGTCCACAGCGCGAGCTGGTGGCGCCCCCCGATCGCGAGCAGCTCGGGTGAGCTGAGCGCGTAGCGGCCGTCGGCGAGCAGGGCGAGCGCGCCGGCGCCGTCGCGCCTCACCCGCAGGCGGGCGAGGACCTGGATCCCCTCGATCGTCTCGGGGTGGCCGGGGTCGCCGTCGGTCTCGCGCCAGCGGCGGACCGAGAACACCTGCGGCGTGCCGCGCGGCGGCAAGGCGGGGACCGGTGGATCGCCGAGCGGGCCGCTTCGCCAGCGCTCGGTGATCTGCTCGAACTCGGCCAGCTGCTCGAGCCGGACGACGACGTGCAGCTCGTCACCGGCCTCGATCTCGGTCGAGCCGCGGGGCGGGATCGCCCCCGCGTCTCGGACCAGGAGGTTGACCAGCGCCTCACGCGGCAGCCCGAGGTCCTTGATCGGGCGTCCGACCGCCGCGTCGCCCTCGCGGACTCGCCAGACAAGCGATTCGGCCCCGAGCTGGCGGATCATCCCGGTCTCGATCACCGGCTCGGGCAACGCCGGCTCGTCGGCGGTGACGCCAAGCCGCTGCGCGAGCGCCTCGAAGCTCGCCCCCTGGATCAGGGTCGAGGTGACGACGACGAAGAAGACCGAGTTGAAGATCAGCTCGTTGCCTGCGACCCCCGCGATCACCGGGAAGGTCGCGAGCCAGATCGGGATCGCGCCGCGCAACCCGGCCCACCCGAGCATCAGCCGCTCGCGGATCTCGAACGGGCCGAAGGCGCTGCAGACGACCGCCGCCAAGGGACGGGCGACGAACATCAGCGCTGCGGAGAGCAGCAGGCCCTCCGCGGCGACGTCGAGCAGCTGGCTCGGGAAGACGAGCAGGCCGAGGAGGAAGAAGAGCGAGATCTGCGAGACCCATGCGAGGCCCTGGTGAAAGGCGATCGTGGTTCGCTTCGCCGGCAGCCAGCCGGTGCCGAGCACGAGCGCCGCGATGTAGACCGAGAGGAAGCCGGACCCATGTAGCAGCTCCGGGACGCCGTAGGCGAGCGCGGCGGTGGCGATCGAGGCGACCGGGTAGAGCCCGGTGGTCGGAAAGTCGAGGTTCCGTACGGCCCAGCGGGCGGCGAGCCCGATCAGCAATCCGGTCGCGAGCCCGAGCGCCAGCTTCGCGACCAGGGCGGCGGCCATGTCGAGCGCGCCGTAGTCGGGCAGCTCGATCCAGTCGATGAACCCGGTCACCAGCAGCAGCGCGACCGGGTCGTTCATCCCCGACTCCCCCTCGAGCGCGCTCGCCAGCCGGCGGCGAAGCCGCGATCCACGCAGGACGGCGAAGATCGCGGCGCTGTCGGTCGCGGCCACGGCGGAGCCGATGATCAGGCCCTCGAGCGTGCCGAGGTCGAAGAGCAGGATCGCGGCCAGGCCGGTGATCAGGGCGGTGATCACAGTGCCCGCGGTGGCCAGCGAGACGGCGGTGCCGATCACCGGCCGGATCGCGCTCCAGCCGGCGCTGAGACCGCCCTCGAAGAGGATCAGGACCAGGCCGATCGTGCCCAGCGTTCGGGTCAGCTCGGCGTCGTTGAACTCGACCCCGCCGATTCCATCCGAGCCGGCCAGCATCCCGAGGCCGAGGAAGAGCAGGAGCCCGGGCACCCGGACCCGGTCGGCCACCTTCGCAGCCGCGATGCCGGCCGCGAGCAGCAGGCCGCCGATCAGGATCAGCTCGTGGTCGCCGATCTGCGACAAGGTACACTCGGGTTGTTGACTGACGAGTCAATCGGTATGGGTTCCGCGACCACGACCGAAGATCGAATCCACCTCCGGCACGCCCTCGAGCTCGCCGAGGGCGGACGCGGCAAGGTGAGCCCGAACCCGCTCGTCGGAGCCGTGATCGTGCGTGACGGCGAGTTGCTCGGGACGGGCCATCACGCCGAGCTCGGCGGGCTGCACGCCGAGGTCGCCGCGCTGCGCGACGCCGCCGAGCGCGGCAACGATCCGGCCGGAGCGACCCTCTACGTCTCGCTCGAGCCGTGCGCCCACCATGGCCGGCAGCCCCCCTGCGTCGACGTCGTGCTCGCCGCTGGGATCGCGCGGGTGGTGATCGGCTGCGACGACCCGAGCGAGAAGGCCTCGGGGCGTGGCCCGGGAATGCTGCGCGACGGCGGGGTCGAGGTTTCGTTCGTCGACGGGGGCGAGGCGGCCGCCGCCCGACTGCTGGTGCAGCCGTTTCGCAAGCACGCGCGCACCGGCAGGCCACTGGTGTGCCTGAAGTCGGCGCTCAGCGTCGACGGCTTCACCGCCACCGAGTCGGGCGAGTCGAAATGGATCTCGGGCGCATCGAGCCGTGCCCTGGTCCACGCATGGCGCGCCGAGGCCGACGCGGTTGCGGTCGGGATCGGCACCGCGCTCGCCGACGACCCGCTGCTTACGGCCCGGGACACCGAGCCGGCGACGGCTCGCCAGCCGGCTCGGGTGGTCTTCGATTCGAGCGCGAGGCTGCCCCTGGACTCGCGGCTGCTCGGCTCGCTGGACCAGGCGCCGGTCTTCGTGATCGCGGCGTCGGGTGCGCCCGGCGACCGCGTCGAGGCGCTGCGCAAGGCCGGCGCCGAGGTGATCGAGGTCGGCGGAGGGGCGGCCGAACGGGTGCGGGCGGCGCTCGACGAGCTCGGTCGCCGCGAGATCGCCTCGCTGCTGCTCGAGGGCGGCGCGGGCCTCGCCGGCTCGTTCCGCGACGCCGGCGAGCTCGACGAGCTGCGCCTGTTCATCGCCCCGCTGCTGCTCGGCGCCGGCCGGCCGCTGCTCGCCGGGGGCGGCGCTGAGACGGTCACCGGCGCCCAGCGCCCGCTGGCAAGCGAGTGGGAGCGTTGCGGGGACGACATCCTCCTTCGCGCCCGCCTGCGGGAGTGGTGAGGAATCGATGTTCACCGGAATCGTCAACGAGCTCGGAACGGTCGAGAGCGCGGAGCGCACCGGCGCCGGCGCACGGCTGCGCATCCGCGCCCGGCTCGCCGGCCGGCTCTCCGAGGGTGACTCGGTCGCGGTCGAGGGCGCCTGCCTGACCGCCGCCGCGGTCGACGGCGAGGCGTTCGAGGCCGACGTGATGAACCAGACCCTTGGCCTGACCACGCTCGGCAGCCTCGCCGCCGGGGACCGGGTCAACCTCGAGCCGGCGCTGCGCGCGGGCCAGCCGCTGGGCGGCCATCTCGTGCAGGGACACGTCGACGGGCTCGGCGAGGTAGCCGCGGTGACCGAGGACGGGATCGCGACCAGGCTCAGGGTGCGGCTCGGAGACGGGCTCGATCGCTACGCGGTCGAGCACGGGTCGGTGACCCTGGCCGGGGTCAGCCTCACGGTCGCGGGGCTCGGCGACGGCGAGATCGAGGTCTCGCTGGTTCCCGAAACGCTCGCCCGCACCACCCTCGGCCGGGTCGGCGAGGGCGACCTGGTCAATGTCGAGCTCGACCTCGTCGCCCGCTACGTCGAGCGCCTTCTACGCTTCAACCCGGAAGGGAGCAGCTAGCCGATGTCCGAGCAGACCGCCACCCAGACCCAGTTCGCAACCATCGAGGAAGCGATCGACGAGATCCGTCGTGGCCGGATGGTCGTTGTCTGCGATGACGAGAACCGCGAGAACGAGGGCGACCTGACCCTCGCGGCACAGTTCGCCACCCCCGAGGCGATCAACTTCATGGCCAAGGAGGGGCGGGGATTGATCTGCCTCGCGCTCAGCCCCGAGCGCTGCGACGAGCTCGACCTCAACCTGATGGCGGCCAAGAACGAGGCGCCGCTGCAGACCGCGTTCACGGTCTCGGTCGAGGCGCGCCACGGGGTGACGACCGGAATCTCGGCCGCCGACCGCGCGCACACGATCCAGGTCGCGATCGACCACGGCGCGGTCCCAGGGGACCTGGTCCAGCCAGGGCACGTGTTCCCGCTCAAGGCCAAGGACGGCGGCGTGCTCGAGCGTGCCGGGCAAACCGAGGCGGCGGTCGACCTCGCCCGCCTCGCCGGGCTCAATCCGGCAGGGGTGATCTGCGAGATCATGAACGACGACGGGACGATGGCCCGGGTGCCCGACCTGGTCGGCTACTGCGAGCGCCATCAGCTGAAGATGATCACGGTCGCCGACCTGATCGCCTACCGGCGTCGCACCGAGCGCCTGGTCGAGCGCGTCGTGGCGACCAAGCTGCCGACCGCGTTCGGCGAGTTCACCGCGGTCGGCTACCGCTCACTGCTGGACGAGAAGCACCACGTCGCGATGGTCAAGGGGGACGTCGCGAGCGCCGACGCGGTGCTGGTCCGCGTCCACTCGGAGTGCTTGACCGGCGACGTCTTTCACTCGCTGCGCTGCGACTGCGGCGAGCAGCTCGAGGCGGCGATGGCGATGATCGAACGCGAGGGCACCGGCGTGCTGCTCTACCTCTCCCAGGAAGGGCGCGGGATCGGGTTGCTGAACAAGCTGCGCGCCTACAAGCTCCAGGAGGAGGGACTCGACACGGTCGACGCGAACCTGAAGCTCGGCCTGCCGGCCGACCTGCGCGATTACGGGATCGGGGCGCAGATCCTGGTCGACCTGGGCCTGAGCCGGATCCGGATCCTGACCAACAACCCGAAGAAGATCCACGGGCTCGAGGGCTACGGCCTCTCAGTCGCCGAGCAGGTGCCGATCCAGTCGGTGCCCAACCCGCACAACGAGGAGTACCTGAACGCCAAGCGCGACAAGCTCGGCCACGTGCTCCACCATCAGGGCCTCCCCCTCGACGAGGAGCTGCTGCACGCCGAGCACGAGCAGGACGCGGGTGACCGTAGAGGTGGCGGTGACTGAGTTCGCGATCTGCGTCGCGACCTTCTATGAGGATCTCGCCACCCGACTCGTCAACGGCGCCACCGAGGCGTTCGACGAGCACGGTGTCAGCGCCGCCTCGCTGCACACCTACGAGGTGCCGGGCGCCTTCGAGCTGCCGTTGGCGGCGAAGCTCTGCGCGGAGTCGGGGCGCTTCGGCGGGGTCGCATGCCTCGGGGTCGTGATCCGCGGCGAGACCGATCACTACGACCTCGTCTGCGCCGAGGCCGCGCGTGGGATCCAGGACGTCGCGCTGCGGACGGGCGTGCCGTGCGCATTCGGCCTGATCACCAGCGATACCCGGGAGCAGGCCGAGGCGCGCGCGGGCGGCGACAAGCGCGATCAGGGTCGCAACGCGGCGCTCGCGGTGCTCCGGATGGCCGAGCTTCGCTCGAGCTTCTGAGCGCTACCATCCTGCGTCCGATGGCCAAGGTCTGCCACAGCTGCGGCAAGGGTCCCTCGTTCGGCAACTCGCGCAGCCACTCGATGGTCGCCACCCGGCGCCGCTTCAACCCGAACCTGCAGAAGGTGCGGATCGACGACGGTGGCCGCCCACGCCGGGTCTACGTCTGCACCCGCTGCCTGAAGTCGAACAAGGTCCAGAAGCACGTATAGCGTCCGGGGGCGCCGGTTCGCTCTCGGGCCGAGTCACTGCGTAGGCTGCCTTCGTCGTGGCTGCCGACCCCTCCGTCCATCGCTTTCGCCAGATCGTCGGCGTCGCGCTGACGCACCTCGAGGCGCGCCGGCAGGAGATCAACGACCTCAACGTGTTCCCGGTCGCCGACGGCGACACGGGCGACAACATGGCGCTGACGATGCGCTACGTGCTCGAGGAGCTCGATCGGCTCGAGCGCGAGGGCGACGGCGACCCTGCCCGGCCCGAGATCGTGCGCGCGGTCGCTCGCGCGGCGCTGATGGGCGCGCGCGGCAACTCGGGCGTGATCCTGAGCCAGATCGTCCGCGGCCTGGCCGAGAAGGTGGCGACGCCGCCCGGTCGCCTGATCGACCCCGAACTGATCGAGGTCGCGCTTCGCCACGCCAGCGACGCCGCCTACGCGTCGGTGCGCGAGCCCGCCGAGGGCACGATGCTGACCGTGATCCGGGCGATGGCCGATGCGGTCAGCGAGCGCCGCTCGCACTGGCTGCGGCTGGAGCCGGACGCCACCGACGACGAGCAGAACGCGCTCCTCGCCGAGATGATGGCGACGGCGCTGTTCGTCGGCGAGGAGGCGGTCCGCCACACGCCCGAGCAGCTCGACGTGCTCGCCGAGGCCGGTGTCGTCGACGCCGGCGCGCTCGGCCTGGTCGTGATCATCCGCGGCATGGTCGCCGGCCTCGCCGGCGAGGCGGTCAGCCTGCCCGAGATCCCGCACTACGCGGCGGCGCGGATCGACGACGTCCATCACGTCGATTCGCGCTTTCGCTTCTGCACCAACTTCATCGTCATCGGCGAACGCCTCGACCACGACGCGTTCATCGGCGATCTCGAGCGACTCGGCGACTCGGTCCTCGTCGTCGGCGACGAGGCGACGCTGAAGGTGCACGTACACACCGACGACCCCGATTCGGCGAAGGCGCTGTTCGCCGCCGCGGGCCGCGTCGAGCGCGAGGACATCGCTGACATGCACGAGCAGGTCGCCGGGCAGCGAGCGCGGCTCGGCGACGGGATCGCGGCGGTCGTCGCGGTCACCAGCGGGGACGGATTGCGGTCCCTGTACGAGCAGCTCGGCGCGCTCGCCGTCGACGGCGGCCCGACCCTCAACCCGCCGACCAAGGACCTGCTCGAGGGGATCGACGCCTGTCCGGCCGCCGAGGTCGTCCTGTTGCCCAACTCCGCCGACGTGCTGATGGCCGCCGATGAGGCGGCGCGGCTGGCGGCCAAGCCGGTCACCGTGGTCAACTGCGAGGCCCAGCAGGCAGGGCTTGTGGCACTGGTCGAGTTCGATCCCCGCCAGGGCGCGGCGGCGAACGGGGAGCGGCTGCAAGCCGCGCTCGCAGGCGTCCGTGTCGGGGCCGTGGCGCCCGCGGCCCGCGACGATTCGGAGGGCAGGTTTCGTCGCGGCGATGCGGTCGGGTTCGCCGGCGATCAGCTGGTCGCCTGGGGCGGCGCCGGCTCGACCCTGCTCGAGACGGTCGCCCGGCTCGCCGAGGGCGCCGAGATCGTCACCGTGATCGAGGGCGCGGAGTCGTCGATCCCGCTCGGCGAGCTCGAGCTCGGTCTCTCCGACGGGATCGAGATCGAGCTGCACCGCGGCGGGACGCCGAACTACTCCTGGCTGATCGCCGCGCAGTAGCCGTAGGGTGGCGGTGATGGCGGCCTTGCTCGACCAGGTGTTCGAGGCCCACGGTGGTCGCGAGCGCTGGGCGGCGGCGAAGCGCATCGGCGCCCGGATCCGCTCCGGCGGCCTTCTGGTCCGGACCCGGTTTCCCGGCCGGGGTCGCGCCGACTACAGGATCGAGGCCGAGGTCGGGACGGCGCGCGCCACCGCGACGCCGTTCCCGAGCCCCGGGCGACGGGGCGTCTTCGATCGCGGCGAGGCGCGGATCGAGACCGACGCCGGCGAGCTGATCGAGTCGCGGTCGGATCCCCGGTCGTGGTTCTTCGGTCGCGCCGGCCTGCGCCGCAACCTGCGCTGGGACGCGCTCGACGCCATCTACTTCGCCGGCTACGCGCTCTGGAACTACCTCAACACGCCGTACCTGCTCGCCAGCGAGGAAGTGCGCACACGCGAGCTCGAGCCCTGGGACGTGGGCGAAGGGCGCTGGCGGCGGCTTGCCGCGGACTTCCGGCCCGGCCTCGACACCCACTCGCCAGCGCAGGTCTTCTACTTCGACGAGGGCGGCCTCTTGCGCCGCCACGACTACGTCGCCGAGGTCGTCGGAGGCTGGGCGCGGGCCGCGCACATGTGCGCCGGGCACGTCGAGGCCGGTGGGCTGGTGTTCCCGACCAGGCGCTGGGTGCGACCACGCGGGCCTGGCGATCGGGTGCTGGCGGGCCCGACCCTGGTCTCGCTCGGGATCTCGGAGCTCGAAGTCGGATGAGCGAGCCGGTGCTTTGGCACATACCCGTCTCGCACTACAGCGAGAAGGCGCGTTGGGCGCTCGCCCACAAGCGCGTCGAGCACCAACGGCACGCCCTGATCCCCGGCGCTCACATGGCGATCGCGCTCTGGCTCACCCGCGGCGCCCAGAAGACCTTCCCCGTGCTCGGGCTCGAGGGCCGGAACGTGGGCGACTCGACCGCGATCATCGCGGCGCTCGAGCAGCGCTTTGCGGATCCGCCCCTGTACCCGTCCGACCCTGCGGAGCGGGCCCGGGCGCTCGAGCTGGAGGAGTTCTTCGACGAAGAGCTTGGTCCCCACATCCGGCTGCTCGCCTGGCACGAGCTGCGAACCGACGCCGATCGGATGGCGGAGCTCGGCCGCTCGATGCTCCCCGGGCCGCTCAGCGGCGTCGGGCCCGTCCGCGCCGCCGCCGGGCGATTCGGCTCGGCCTATGTGCAGCTGCGCTTCCGAGTCGCCGGCGAGGACGCCGCAGCGGCGGCGCGGACGAAGATCGTCGCCGCCCTCGACCGCCTCGACGCCGAGCTCGAGCGCGTCGACGGCGGCTACCTCGCCGGCGGGACGTTCTCGGTCGCCGACCTGACCGCAGCCTCGCTCTTCTACCCGCTCGTCAACCCGCCTCAGGGGCCGTCGCTGCCCGATCCGCCGGCGCGCCTGGACGAGTTCTTCGCCCCGCTGCGCGAACGTCGAGGCGCCCGCTGGATCAGAGAGATCTACGCCCGGCACCGCAAGCCGGCGGCCTGACTCAGCGCCCGCTCGGGAACCGACTCACGAGATCTCGACCACCGCCTCGATCTCGACCGGGACGTCGAACGGGAGCTGGTCGGCACCGATCGCCGAGCGGGCATGACGGCCGGCGTCCGGGCCCCAGACCTCGAGCACGAGATCGGTGAACCCGTTGATCACCGCCGGCGGCTTGTCGAAGCCGGGTGCGCACTGGACGAGCCCGAGCGCCTTCACCCAGCCGGTCACTCGGTCGAGCTCGCCGATCGTCGCCGCGAGCGAGGCGAAGATCGAGAGCCCGACCAGGCGCGCGGCCTCGTATCCCTGCTCGACCGTGAGCCCGTCGCCAACCCGGCCCGAGACCAGCACCTCGGCCCCGTCGACCGGGAGATGGCCCGAGACGTATCCGAGTCCACCGTGGACCTTGACCAGGTCGAACGGGAACTCGACCCCCGGGGGCGGGGCGAACGGGGCCGGCAGCTCGAGCTCGAGCTCGGAGAGCCTGTCCTCGATCCGTCCCATCTCCCGCGCAGCCTACCCTTGCGGCGATGAGCGAGGTCGCGGTCGCGGAACCTGCGGTCGAGGCCGAGCCGCCGCGGGCGCTCGGCAGCGGCGCGGCGCTCGATCGCGAGCAGCTGCGCCGGGCGCCGCTGCGGACCCGGCCCCGGCCGAGCCTGCTCGCGGCCCCGCTCACGTCGCTGCGCGGGGTCGGGCCGAAGCTCGCCGCCGCCGCGGCGGGGCTCGGGATCGCCGACGTCGGTGACCTGCTCCGCCACGCGCCACACGGCTACCGCGACCGCTCCGAGGTCCGCGAGGTCGCCGAGCTGCGGATCGGCGAGCGCGCCACGGTGCTCGTCGCCGTGCGCTCGGCGCGGGTCCGCCCGACCCGCAACCGTAGATTGCGGATCGTCGAGGCCAACGTCGCCGACGCGAGCGGGCCGTTGAAGGCGATCTGGTTCAACCAGGCCTGGCTTGCCGAGCGGCTGCAAGCCGGTGTCGAGCTGCTGCTCAGCGGCAAGCTCGAGCGTCGCGGCGACTTCCGGGTCGAGGCGCACGAGATCCTCACCGACCAGGCGCCGGACTCGGCCAGCGGCATCCACACGACCGGGCTCGTCGCCGTCCACCCGGCCTCCGATGCGCTGCGCCCGAACCGGATCCGGGAGTGGGCACACCAGGCGATCGAGGCAGCGACGCTGGCGCTCGAGCCGTTGCCGGCGGAGCTGCGGGCACGCCGGCGGCTGCCGGGCGAAGCCGACGCCCTGCGGGCGCTTCACTTCCCCGCCGACGGCGAGCAGGCGGCCCTCGCGCGCGAGCGACTGGCGCTCGAGGAGTTGCTTCTGCACCAGGTCGTGCTCGCGACCCGGCGCCGCGAGCGTCGCGACTCGCGGCCGGGGATCCTGATCGGCGCGCCCGCGGGGGCCGGACTGGCGCGACGCTGGCTCGACTCGCTGCCCTTCGAGCTGACCGCCGACCAGCGCGCCGCGCTCGCCGATCTCGACCGCGACCTCGACTCGGGCCGGCCGATGCAGCGGCTGTTGATGGGCGAGGTCGGCTCGGGGAAGACGGTCTGCGCCCTGTACGCGATGCTGCGCGCGGTCGAGTCGGGCCACCAGGCGGCGCTGATGGCGCCGACCGAGACCCTGGCCGAGCAGCACGCGGCGACTCTCGACCGGCTGCTCGCTCGCGAGCCGGTCGGGTTCGCACTGCTCACCGGGGCGACCCCAGGGGCGCGCCGGCGCGAGGCGTTGGCGCGGTTGGCGGGCGGCGAGCTCGGGCTCGTCGTCGGCACCCACGCGCTGATCGAGCCCGACGTCGAGTTCGCCGGCCTCGCGGTCTGCGTCGTCGACGAGCAGCACCGCTTCGGCGTCACCCAGCGCGCAGCGCTGGACGCCAAGGGTCCCGGGGCGAGCGCGCCGCACGTCCTGCACATGACCGCGACCCCGATCCCGCGCACCCTGTCCCTGACCGCCTACGGGGACCTCGACGCGACCACGATCCGCGAACTGCCCGCCGGACGGCGGCCGGTCAGGACCTGGGTCGTGGGCGAGGAGAAGCGCGCCGGCGCCTACGAGTTCATCCGCGCCCGCTTGCGCGAAGGCCGCCAGGCATATGTGGTCTGCCCACTGGTCGAGGACTCGGAGAAGCTGCAGGCAAAGGCCGCGGGGGCAGAGGCCGAGCGGCTTCGGGGTGCCGAGCTCGACGGCTTCGAGGTCGGTTTGCTGCACGGCCAGATGACCTCGGCGGAGAAGTCCGAGGCGATGGCCGCCTTCGCGACCGGCCGCACGCAGGTGCTCGTCGCGACGAGCGTGATCGAGGTCGGGATCGACGTCGCGAACGCGAGCGTGATGCTGATCGAGGGCGCGGAGCGCTTCGGACTCTCCCAGCTCCATCAGCTCCGCGGCCGGGTCGGTCGGGGGGAGCATGAGAGCCACTGCATCCTCTTCGCCGATCCGGAGTCCGAGGCGGCGGCACGGCGGATGGAGGCGATCGCCGCGACCGCGGACGGCTTCGAGCTCGCCGAGGTGGACCTGGCGCTACGTGGTGAGGGCGAGCTGCTCGGGACCCGCCAGCACGGTCTGCCCCGGTTCCGGATCGCCGAGCTCCCCGGCGACGCCGGGCTGCTCGCCGCGGCGCGATCCGAGCTGATCGCGATGCTGCGGCGCCACGGCGACCTGCGCGATCCGGCCCTCGGGCCGCTGGTCGACGCCGCCGCGGAGCGCTTCGGCGACGAGCGGATGCGGGCATGAGAGTGATCGGCGGCCGGCTCGGCGGCCGGCGCCTCGCGTCGCCCCCGAACCGCTCTCGGGAGCTGAGGCCGACGTCGGACCGCGCCCGCGAGACGCTCTTCGCCCTGCTCGGAGACGTCTCGGACCTGCTCGTGCTCGACCTCTTCTGCGGCACCGGGGCGCTCGCGATCGAGGCGCTCTCGCGCGGCGCCGACTCCGCCGTGCTGGTCGACAAGGCCCCCGCCCTGGCGCGGCGCAATGTCGAAGCGCTGGGGCTCGCCAACCGCTGCGAGGTCGTCCGCTCGGACGCGATCCGCTATCTGCGCTCGACCGAGCAGCGGTTCGGACTGATCCTCTGCGACCCGCCGTATAGACTCGCCGACCGCCTTGAGCCCGAGCTCTCGCAACACCTTCCGCCACGCCTGGCGCGCCGCGCCCGGCTGGCGATCGAGTGCTCGGCCCGTCGCCCGCTCGAGCTCGAGGCGCCCGGGATGACCCTGCTCAACGAGCGCCGGATCGGCGAGGCGCTGATCCGCGTCCAGGTGAACCGATGACCAACGGCGGGATCGCGATCTGCCCGGGCAGCTACGACCCGGTCACCAACGGGCATCTCGACATCATCGGCCGCGCCGCGCGCGTCTTCGACCGGGTGATCGTCGGCGTCGTCGGCCAGGGGATCCGCAAGTCGGAGTCGATGTTCAGCGCCGAGGAGCGGTGCCAGTTCATCGTCGACGCGGTCGCCGAGCTCGGGATCGACAATGTCGAGGTCGAGGTGTTCACCAACCTGCTCGTCGACTTCGCCCGCGAGCGCAAGGCAACGGTGATCGTCAAGGGCCTGCGGGCGATCTCGGACTTCGAGTACGAGCTCGAGATGAACCAGCTCAACCGCAAGCTCGCGCCGGACGTCGAGTCGGTCTACGTCTTCGCCTCCCCCGACTACAGCTTTCTCTCCTCGACCGGGGTGAAGGAGATGGCGACCTTCGGCGGCGACGTCGGCGATCTCGTCCCGGCCCCGGTGGCAGCCGCGCTGGCCCGCCGCGCGCGCCGCGATTAGGCCTCGCGCTATTCTCGCTTCCGGCATCGCTGAGTCGTGGGCAGGAGCTTGCAATGGAGCGCCGAAAACGGCCCCTAGCAGCCGTTCCGTGCGCGGCCCCGTAAGCTTCCTGAACTTCTGATGGACGTCCTGGTCCTCATAGACAAACTCGATGACCTGATCCACAACGCCCGGCCGGTGCCGCTCACCGACCAGGTGCGGGTCGACCGCGAGGAGATCTATGACCTGCTCGATCAGATGCGCGCGACGATCCCCGAGGAGATCAAGCAGGCGCGCTGGATCGTCAAGGAGCGCCAGGAGATGCTCGCCGAGGCAAAGCGCGAGGCAGAGCGGGTGGTAAAGGAGGCGCGCGAGCAGCAGGAGCGCCTGATCTCAGACGAAGAGGTCTACAAGCAGGCAGAGCGCGCCGCCGAGGAGATCATCGAGGACGCCCGCGAAACCGAGCGCTCGATCCGCCTCGGCGCCGAGGACTACGCCGACGAGATCCTCTCCACCCTGGAGGTCAATCTGGAGAAGTTCCTCAGCGCCGTACAGCGCGGCCGCGACCGGCTCGCCGGGCGCGAAGAGGAGCCGGCCGAAGTTCGGTAGACCCGGCCACCTCCAGACTTCCCTTGTCGCGCCAATCGTTGAGGCGCTTGTCGGTAGCCGGGCCGTCGGCGACCCTGCGTCCACAAACGCAATGCCGCGTGATTAGTTTCCCGGCGTGGACCGGTCATAGGCATTGAGAGCCCGCGGCCCCAGCGGCCGCCTGCTGAGGAGGCGCGATGAGCAAACTTAGGTGTCATATCTCGATCTCCGTGGACGGTTTCGTCGCCGGCCCGAACCAGAGCGAGGAGAACCCCCTCGGCGAGGGCGGCGAGCGGCTTCACGACTGGGTGGTTCCGCTGGCCGCCTGGCGCCAGTCCCACGACAAGCAGGGCGGCGAGGTGAACGAGAGCACACGGATATTCGAGGAATCGGCCCAGAACGTCGGGGCCAGCATGATGGGCCGAAACATGTTCGGGCCGATCGGCGGTGGTGCCTGGGGCGACGAGCAGTGGACGGGCTGGTGGGGCGACGACCCTCCCTACCACCACTCCGTGTTCATTCTCACCCATCACCCGCGTGATCCCGTTGAGATGGAGGGAGGGACCACGTTCCACTTCGTCACCGACGGAATCGAGTCCGCGCTCGAACAGGCAAGGGAGGCCGCCGGCGGCAAGGACGTCAAACTTTGGGGCGGCGCCGACGTCGCTCGGCAGTACCTGGCAGCGGGACTGCTGGACGAACTTGAGCTCCACGTCGTTCCGGTGGTGCTCGGTGACGGCGCTCCTCTCTTCGACAACCTCGGGGACGCGGAGGTGCAGCTCGAGCAGGTCCGGGGCGTCGGGGCGCCCGGCGTCACCCATCTCAAGTACAGGGCGGCGACATGAAACCGGTCGCCGAGCGGCCGGGTGCTCGCGTGACGCGCTGTCGCCGAGCGCCGGGGGCGTCCGGCTCGCTCCGCCGCACTCAGAGTCCTGTCTCATGCTCGCCGGCGCGCCCGGCGTCGGCCTTGTCGTAGAAGTCGCCCAGCCGCGCCCCCGTCTCCTCGGGGTCGGCGCAGGTGTAGGCGTTCCAGGCCTCGGTTCGGAGCTGGAAGTCGAGCGGCTGGCCGATCACGTCGAGGATCGTCTGCTTGGCCGAGCGCACGGCGCGCTGGGAGTTGCGCAGGATCTGGCGGGCGACCGTCTCCGCCTCGGAGGCGAGCTCGTCGTGGGGGACGACCTTCGTCACCAGGCCCCACTCGAGCGCCTGGCGCGCGCCGACGGGCTCGGCGGTGAGCAGCATGTGCGAGGCGACCCCGACCCCGCACGCGTTGACCAGCCGCACGATCCCGCCGTCGCCGTGGTGGAAGCCGCGGCGGGCCTCGAAGGAGCCAAACATCGCCCGCTCCGAAGCGATCCTGATGTCGCAGGCGAGCGCGGTCTCCAGCCCGCCGGCAAGCGCCCATCCGTTGACCGCGGCGACGATCGGCTTTCCGATCCGGTGCATGCCGCGGGTCAGCCCGTTGAGCCCGAGCTCGACGATCTCGCGGATGTCATGCGGTCGCGCTCGCTCCATGATCGGCGGGATGTAGGTCTTCAGGTCGGCGCCGGCGCAGAAGGCCTCGCCGGCCCCGGTCAGGATCGCGACGTCGACCGAGTCGTCGCTCGCGAACTCGGCCCAGGTCTCGATCATCGTCCGATGCACCTCCGGGTCGACGGCGTTGCGTGCCTCGGGGCGGTTGATCGTCACCCAGGCGATCCGGTCGCGCTTCTCGTACAGGACCTTCGGCATCGCTTCCTCCTCGGTATCGATCGTCTGCGCGGCGATCCTATGGCGATCGAGGAGCGCCCTCCGAGCGCGTGATCGGCTCCTCGCTATCTTGGGCGCGGGGAAGGTATGACGGCGGAACACCACACGATCGACCTCGACCGGCTCCGCCTCAGCCCCGGTCAGGGCTCGAGGATCGAGCTCGCGGTCACCCCGGGGACGCTGCGCTACGGCGGCGGCGAGTACACGTTCGAGGGCGGAGCCGTCGACGGCAGGCTCGAGGTCTCCCGTACGCTGGCCGGGTTCGCGCTTCGCCTGCGCTTCGCGGGACCGCTTGACGGACCCTGCATGCGCTGCCTCGGGCCGGCCCGGATCGAGATCGAGGTCGACGCGCGCGAGATCGATCAGCCGGCTTCGGACGATCCCGAGCTGCGCAGCCCCTACGTCGCCGAAGGGGTCCTGGACCTCTCGGCCTGGGCCCACGATGCCCTCGCCCTGGCGCTGCCCTCGCAGGTGCTCTGCCGGGCCGATTGCGCCGGCCTCTGTCCGGTCTGCGGTGAAAGCCTCAACGACGTCGCCTCCGGCGCTCACGAGCACCCCGCCGAACCGGACCCGAGATGGGCGAAGCTGCGTGAGCTTCAGTCCGACTGACCCTCGCTACCATTGCGCGCCGATGGCCGTCCCGAAGAAGCGAACCTCGGCGCAACGCCGCGACAAGCGGCGGGCCACCCACCGGGCCCGAAAGCCGCGCCTGAACGAGTGCCCGCGCTGCCACAGCCCGCGGCTGCCGCATCGCGTCTGCCCGGTCTGCGGCACCTACGCCGGACGCGAGGTGATCACGCACGAGATCGGCGACGGCGAGCTCGGCGACAGCACCGAGTGACGACCATCGCCCTCGACGGTCGCGGGGTCGACCGGGGGCCGGAGACGATCGTCGCCGGGGCCCGGATGGCGGCCGCTGACGGGATCAGCCTGCGCGTGTTCGGGGATCCCGACCGGCTCGGCGACCTCGAGCGCGTGGAGGGCGTCGAGCTGATCGCCGCCCCCGGCGAGATCACCAACGACGACGACCCGGTCACGGCTGTGCGCGGGACGCCGCAGGCGTCGGTCGTGCGCGCCGCCGCCGACGTCGCCGAGGGCCGCTCGGATGCGATCGCCAGCGCCGGCCCGACCGGGGCGACAATGACCGCGGCGCTGTTCGCGCTCCGTCGCCTGCACGGCCTGCGCCGGCCGGCGCTCGCCGTGCAGCTCGCCGTGCCCGGGCGCGAGGCGCCACCGAGCGTGCTGCTCGACGTTGGTGCCAACTCCGACTTCAGGGCCAGCGACCTGGTCCAGTTCGCCTACCTCGGCTCCGCCTTCAGCCGCGCGGTCCTCGGCGTCGAGCGTCCCCGGGTCGGGCTGCTCTCGGTCGGCGAGGAGTCGAAGAAGGGATCGAGCGTGGTCGTCGCCGCCCACGCCGAGCTCGCGGCCGCCGAGGGGATCGAGTTCGCCGGCAACGTGGAGGGTCGCGACCTGCTGGCCGACAGCGCGGACGTGATCGTCACCGATGGCTTCACCGGCAACGTGGCGCTGAAGACGATCGAGGGCACCGCGAGGACGGTCGCCGGCGCGGTCGGCGACGCGGCGCGCTCGAACCCGATCTCGGCCCTCGGCGGGCTGCTGCTGCGGCCGGCGCTCGGCGACGTCCGCCGGCGCATGGACCCGGACACGACGGGGGGCGCGATCCTGCTCGGCCTCCGCGGGGTCGCGATCGTTGGCCACGGCAGCTCCGGGCCGGACGGGATCGCCAACGCGGTCCGGCTCGCGGCCCGGGCCGTCGAGCAACGTGCGGTCGAGCGCACGACCGAGCTGCTCGAGCGATCGGGCGCGACCCGGGCGGCGATGCGTGATAGGAAGGAGCGACGATGAGCCTGAGCCGCGACGAGGTGATCGACAAGGTCCGCGAGCACCTCGCCGCCGAGCTCGACGTCGACGCCGGCTCGATTTCCGACTCGACCCGCTTCCGCGACGATCTCGACGCCGATTCGCTCGATCTCTACGAGCTGGTGATGGAGCTCGAGGACTCCTACGGGATCAAGATGCCCGAGGAAGAGGCGGCCCGGATCGAGACCGTCGGGGACGCGGTCGACTTCGTGCTCGGCCACCTGCCCGCGTAGAGGCGATGGCCCGCGGGATCCGCAGGCTCACGAGGGGCGCCAGGGAGCGCCACGCCGATCCCGGACCGGACGCGCTCCGGACCCTGCTCGACGAGCTGCCACCGGCGCTGGTCACGGCAGCGCTGACTCACTCCTCATGGGTCAAGCACCGGGCCGACTCCTACGGGCGGCTCGCCTTCCTCGGTGACAGCGTGCTCGGGCTCGCGATCGCCGAGCACCTGTTCCGCCGCCACTCTCGGGCCGAGATCGGGCGGCTGACCAAGATGCACGGCCAAACGGTCAGCGGCCGCGCCTGCGCGGAGGTCGCGGTGGCGCTCGGCGTGCCCGAGCTGCTGCGCGAGAGCGCGCCCGAGCCGCTCGAGGGGGGGATCGACGTCTCGGCGCTGCTCGAGTCCGAGCGTGCCCTGGCCTCGGTCTGCGAGGCCGTGATCGGGGCCTGCTATCTGCACCACGGCTTCGAACCCACAGCCCGGGCGACGGTGGCGGCGTTCACCTCCCAGCTCGAGCTCGCGACCGAGCGCTTGCTCGACTTCAAGTCGGCGTTGCAGGAGCGCCTCGCCCGTCGGGGAGCCCGGGTCCGCTACGACGTCACCGGTGAGTCCGGCCCGCCCCACGACCGCGTGTTCGAGGTCGCGGCGAGCGTCAACGGCGAGCTCGTCGGCCGCGGCTCGGGACGTTCAAAAAAGGCGGCTGAGCAGGCGGCGGCGGAGCAGGCGCTGGGAGGCCTCGGCTAGCACGAAGCCGCGCGGGAATCACGTCCGAGGCGCGCGCGAGGCTATCCCCAGCCTGAGCGCCGGGAGGGACGCCGCGCCGAAGGGCGAACGCCCCAGAAGATGCATCTGAGCTCGATCACGATCAAGGGCTTCAAGTCCTTCCCCGAGCGCACCAAGCTCGTCTTCTCGCCCGGCGTCAGCGTGATCGTGGGGCCGAACGGCTGCGGCAAGTCCAACGTCACCGACGCGGTCCTCTGGGCGCTGGGCGAGCAAAGCCCGCTCAGCGTCCGCGGGCAGACGATGCAGGACATGATCTACGCCGGCGGCGACGGCACCGGCCCCAGCCGCCACGCCGAGGTAGAAGTGGTGCTCGAGGCCGATGGCGATGCCTCGGTCAACCCCGACACCCCCGGACGCGAAGCGGAGGAGGTGGCCGGCTTTTCTTCCGTTTCGATCAGCCGCCGGCTCGAGCGTGGGGGCGAGGGCAGCTACCGGATCAACGGCGCCCGCGCCCGGCTCGCTGACGTGATCGAGACGCTGGCCGACGCGAACCTGGGCCGCGAGATGCACTCGGTGATCAGCCAGGGGCGGGTCGAGGAGATCGTCCTCTCGGCCCCGCGCGACCGGCGGCTGCTGGTCGAGGAGGCTGCCGGGCTCGGCAAGCACCGCAAGCGCCGCCGCCGCGCCCAGCTGAAGCTCGAGCGAACCCAGGACAACCTTGATCGGGCGCTCGACGTCGAGCGCGAGGCTCGCACCCGCCTGCGACCGCTGAAGCGCCAGGCCCAGGCCGCCGACATCCACGCCCGGCTCGAGCGTGAGGCGGCGGAGCTTCGCGCCCGCCTGCTCGCGGCCGAGCTGCTCGGGCAGGAGACCGACCTGGCGGAGGCCGAGCGGCGCTCCGCGGCCGCACGCGAGCAACGCGCCGGTGTCGACGCGGAGCTCGCCGAGGTGATGGAGCGACGCGCCGCGATCGAGGAGCAGCTGGCCGAGCGCGATCGCGAGCGCACCGAGGCCTGGGGACGGCTGACGGCCGTCAGGGCCGCGCACGAGCGCCTCAGCGTGCGGGCCGAGGCGCTGGCGAGCCGCCGCGGCGAGCTCGCGCGGGCGGTCGAACGACGGCGCGCGGCGCTCGGATCGCTGGCCGGCGAGCTCGCCGGTGCGGGCGGTGGCCAATCGGCCGACGACCCGGTCGAGACCGGGATCGAGAGGATCGACGCGGCACTGGCCGAGGCGGGGAACGCCCTCGACTCGGCCCGCAGTGCGGGCGAGCACGAGCGTGCCGCCGAGCTGGCCAAGGTGCGCGACGCCGCCGACCGCGCGGCCCAGGTCGCGCGCCGGCTCGAGGACCTGCTCGGCAGCCGCCGCCAGGGCTCGCTCGCCGGTCGGCTCGAGCTGCAGTCGACGCTGCTCGCCGCGCTCGAGGCCCTCTGCGAGGCGGCGGCCGATGCTCGCGACGCGGCCGGCGAGCGCGCGGCGGCGCTCGAGCGGCGGACGCTCGGCGAGGCCGGGGCCGACGACGTCACGGATCGGCTTCGCGCCTGCTCGCGCGAGGAGGCCGAGCTTCAGACTCGCCTGCGCGAGATCGGCGAGCGGGTCACCGAAGCGGAGGTGCGGGTGGCGCACCTGCGCGACCGCCGTGGCGAGGCCGCCGCGGAGCTGGAGCGGATCGCGAGCCTGGTCGGGCGCGAGCTCGGGCCCGCCGAGGAGCCTCTCGATCAGCAGCAGCGCGCCGAGATCGAGCTCAAGCTCGAGCGCTTGGGCCGCCGGCGAGAGCAGCTCGGCCCGGTCAACCCGCTCGCCGAGCGCGAGTACAAGGAGGCTCTCGCCCACATCGAGGACCTCGAGACCCAGCGCAGCGACCTCGAGACCGCGCTCAGCGAGCTGCAGGGGCTGATCCGCGAGACCGACCGCAAGATCAGCGCCGCGTTCGAGCAGACGTTCGAGGCGACGCAGCGCAACTTCGAGGAGCTGGTCGAGCACCTGTTCCCGGGCGGCCGCGGGCGCCTGCGGATCGTCGACGACAGCCGCGCCCCGGAGCCGGTCCTCGGCGGCGCCGAGTCCGAGTCCGATGATGCCGGTCCAGCGCCAGACCCGTCCGCCCCCGGACGCGAAGCGGAGGAGGCGGACGAGTTCTCCTCCCAGGGCGTCGAGATCGAGGTGACCCCCGCCGGCAAGGCGACCCGGCGGCTGAGCCTGCTCTCCGGCGGGGAGAAGGCGCTCGTCGCGCTTGCCTTCGTGTTCGCCGTCTTCCTCGCTCGTCCCTCGCCCTTCTACATCCTCGACGAGGTCGAAGCGGCCCTCGACGACGCGAACATCGACCGCTTCCTGCAGCTCGTGCGCCGGTTCTCCGACCGTGCCCAGTTCATCATCGTCACCCACCAGAAGCGGACCATGGACGCCGCCGACGTCCTTTACGGGGTCTCGATGGGCAGGGGCGGGATCACCAAGGTCGTCTCACGGCGCTTCGATCAGCAGCAACCGGCGTTCGGTGAGGCCGCGGAAGCGGCGTAGGCCGAGCACCGCCAGAGCGGTCACCTCGGAGCTGCACCGTTTCGCGCCCGCTCAGCGGGCCTAACCGGGTACACCTGGTCCTCAGCCAGGTCACGGCCAGAGCGAGATACTCCGCGGGCGATGTCGCAAGAGAATGTCGAGCTGGGCCTGCGCAATCTCGACGCGTTCAACCGGCGCGACGTCGATGCTTTCATCGCTCTCCTCAGCCCCGATGTCGTGTGGGAGGAAAACCCCGTGCTTCCCGGACTTCGAGACGCCTACCACGGGCGAGCGGAGGTCCGCGAATGGATGGCGGCGGTCCTCGAAGTCTTTGAGAACCTCCAGGTCGAACTCGCGGAAATCACGGACCTGGGCGATGACCGGGTCTTCGCCGAGGCCGTTCTCACAGCCCGCGGCAAGGAAAGCGGGGTGCCGGTAGACCTCCGATTCTGGACGGTGCTCTGGTTCGCGGAGAGCAAGATCACGAGGCGTCAAGTCTTCTGGACAAAGGACCAAGCTCTCGAAGCCGCCGGACTGTCGGAGTAGCTTTAGGCATCTGACGGCGTCCGTATTGGACATCTAAGAACTCCTACTCAGCTAGGCCACGGCGAGAGCGAGATACTGCGCGGGCGATGTCGGAGGACGAAAACCTCGCGGTCGTCCGCAGAACCATCGAAGGCTTCGCGAAGGACGTCGAGACGTGGCTCGACATGCTCGATCCCGCGATCAAGTGGTATCCCCAGGAGGAGCACCAAACCCTCTTGCTCGGTCGGGATGCCGCCCTGAGGCGCCGCGAACGCTGGCACGAGACATTTCAGGAGGAAACCTACGGCCTCGAGATCCAGGAACTGAGGGGGAACGGGGAGAATGTGTTCTCCGTCCTCCGCGAGTGGGGCCGAGGTCGGGGGAGCGGGATCGAGGTTGAGGACCATGACTATGCGCACTGGAAAGTGCGCAACGGGAAGATCGTGTACTGCTACGAGTACGGGACCCGCGCCGAAGCCCTCGAAGCCGCCGGGCTGTCGGAGTAGGCCAGTAGACGGCGGTCTGGCCGTTCCATGACTCCTACTCGTCGTTAGGGTGCCCGCTCGATGGACTGGCAAGAGCTGATCGCCCTTCCGGGCGGGGAGGAGGGGTCGCCCGCGCCCAGTGAGGCCGGACAGGCAGGCGGGGGTGGCGTCTTCGCGAGGCTGCGCGATCGGCTCCAGAAGAGCCGCACCGCTCTCCGGGCCGAGCTCTCGGCGAGCCTCTTCGACCAGCTCGACGCGGCGACCTGGGAGCGCCTGGAGGAGGCGCTGATCCTCGCCGACGTGGGAGCGCCGGCGACCGCGGAGGTGGTCGGCCGACTCGAGCGCGAGGTCGAGGAGGGAGGGATGACCGAGCCGGACGCGATCCAGGCGCGGCTGGTCGAGCTGCTGGCCGGGCTCGCCGGGTCCGAGCCGGCTCGGCTCGACCTGACCGTCAAGCCGGCGGTGATCACGGTCGTCGGCGTCAACGGGACCGGCAAGACGACGACGATCGGCAAGCTGGCCGCGATCCTGCGCGAGCGGTTCGGGATCACGGTGATCGTCGCCGCGGCGGACACCTACCGGGCGGCGGCGATCGAGCAGCTCGAGACCTGGGCCGATCGCGCGGGCACCGAGATCGTCAAGGGAAACCCCGGCGGCGACCCGGGCGCGGTGGTCTTCGACGCGCTCGACGCCGCTGAGGCCCGTGACGCCGACGTCGTGATCGTCGACACGGCGGGCCGGCTGCACACGCACGGCAACCTGATGGAGGAGCTCGCCAAGGTGCATCGGGTCGCCGGCAAGCGGCTCGAGGGCGCTCCGCACGAGACCCTGATCGTGATCGACGCGACCACCGGCCAGAACGGGCTCCGCCAGGCGCGCGCCTTCGCCGACGCGGTCGAGCTGACCGGGGTCGTGCTGACGAAGCTCGACGGGACCGCCAAGGGCGGCATCGCGCTCGCGATCACCGGCGAGCTCGGGATCCCGGTGAAGCTGATCGGGGTGGGGGAGGGGCTCGACGATCTGCGCCCTTTCGACGCTTCCGAGTTCGCCACCGCGCTGCTCGCCGAGTAGCCTCAGGCCCGTGTTCGACCAGCTCTCTGACCGCTTGCAGGAGACGCTTGCCGAGGTCCGCTCGCGCGGCAAGCTGAGCGAGGAGGACGTCGACCGCGCGATGCGGGAGATCCGGCTCGCGCTGCTCGAGGCCGACGTCAACTTCAAGGTCGTGAAGCAGTTCACCGCGCAGGTCAAGGAGCGCTGCCTCGGCGCCGGGGTGCTCGACTCCCTGCACCCCGGCCAGCAGGTGGTCAAGATCGTCAACGAGGAGCTCGGTGCGCTGATGGGCGGCGCCGGCCGCGAGCTCGCGTTTGCGCCGTCGGGCACGACGGTGATCCTGATGGCCGGTCTGCAGGGGTCGGGCAAGACGACCGCGTGCGCGAAGCTCGCCAAACAGCTCGGTGACGACGGCAAGCGGGTCGCGCTCGCCGCCTGCGACACCCAGCGCCCGGCCGCCGTCGACCAGCTGGTGACGATGGGCAAGCGCAGCGGCGCGACGGTGTTCCAGCAGGGGACCGAGCGCGACCCGGTCGAGATCGCGGAGTGGGCGCTCGGGCAGGCGCGCTCGGCCGGACTCGACGTGCTGATCGTCGACACCGCCGGCCGGCTGCACGTCGACGACGCGCTGATGGACGAGCTGGCCGCGATCCGCAAGCGGACCAAGCCGCATGACGTGCTCCTGGTGCTCGACGCGATGACCGGCCAGGACGCGGTCAATGTCGCCGAGACTTTCGCCGAGCGGATCGACTTCGACGGCGTCGTGCTGACAAAGCTCGACGGTGACGCCCGCGGCGGTGCCGCGCTCTCCGTCCGCGCGGTGACCGGCAAGCCGATCCTCTACGCCTCGACCGGCGAGCGGATCGAGCAGCTCGAGCGCTTCCACCCCGAGCGGATGGCCTCGCGGATCCTCGGCATGGGGGACGTGCTGTCACTGATCGAGCGGGCCGAGGAGGTCTCGGACGCCGACCGCGCGGCCGAGCTCGAGCGCAAGATCCGAAAGCAGGAGTTCACGCTCGAGGACTTCCTCGCCCAGATGCGCCAGGTGCGCAAGATGGGCCCGCTTCAGAACGTCCTCGGCCTGATGCCGGGGATGGGCAAGACGATGAAGCAGCTGCGCGAGGTCGACATGGACGAGCGCGAGCTCGACCGGCTAGAGGCGATCATCCTCTCGATGACCCCGGCCGAGCGCGCCAACCCGGCGCTCATCGACGGCTCGCGCCGCAAGCGGATCGCTCAGGGCTCGGGGACGACGGTCCAGGCGGTGAACCAGCTCGTGAAGCAGTTCTCCCAGATGCGCAAGATGATGTCCCAGCTCGCCCGCGGCAAGATGCCGGACCCCCAGCAGCTGCTCAAGGGGATGCGCTGAGCCGATGCCGGCCCGCTAACCTCTCGCGGCCGGATGGTGAGAATCAGGCTGAGAAGGGTGGGTTCGCGAAAGAACCCGAACTGGCGCATCGTCGTCGCCGACCGGCGCTCGCCGCGCGACGGGCGCACGATTGAGACGATCGGCCACTACAACCCCCAGACCGATCCGTCGGTGATCGTGGTCGACGAGGACCGCGCCCGCCACTGGCTCGATCACGGCGCCCAGCCGACTCCCACGGTCGCGACGCTGCTGCGCACCAAGGGAATCGACGCCTCGGGCACCTAGCTCGCCGAATGCGCGACCTGGTCGAGTTCCTGGTCCGCGCGCTCGTCGCCGAGCCTGACGCCGTCCGGGTGACTGAGCTCGAGGAGGACGACGCCACGGTGCTCGAGGTCCGCGTCGCCGACGACGACCTCGGCCGGGTGATCGGTCGCGACGGCCGGGTCGCCAACGCGATCCGGACGATCGCCAAGGCCGCGGCGACCGCAGAGGACGCGGGCCGGGTTATGGTCGAGATCGTCGAGGACTGAACCCGCGCCGCCCGCGTGCGACTCGACACCTTCACCCTGTTCCCACACTGGTTCGAGTGGTTCGCGAGCCAGCGCCATGTCGGCAACGCGGTCGAGCACGGCTCGGAGCTGCGCTACTTCGACTATCGCGATTCAACCCCGCTCAGTGCCGGCCAGGTCGACGCCTCGCCTTACGGCGGCGGCGCAGGAATGGTGCTCCGCGTCGACGTCGTCGACGCCGCCCTGCAGGCCGTCTACGGCGAGCAGCGGGAGGGGGTGCGGATCGTGCTGCTCGCGCCGGCGGGCCGCCCGCTCGACGACGGGCTGGTAACCGAGCTCGCCGCCGAGCCTCACCTGGCGCTTCTCTGCGGACGCTACGAGGGCGTCGACGACCGCGTGCGCCGGCATCTCGCCGACGAGGCGATCTCGATCGGGCCCTACGTCGTCTCCGGCGGCGAGGTGGCGGCGATGGTGATCGCCGACGCGGTCCTGCGCAAGCTGCCGGGCGCGCTCGGCCACGCCGACAGCGTCGTCGAGGAATCCTTCTCGGCCGCGCTCGGCGGGGCGGTCGAATACCCGCACTTCACCCGTCCGGCGAGCTATCGCGGCTGGGAGGTGCCGCAGGTGCTGCTCTCCGGCGATCACGAGCGGGTCAGGCAGTGGCGCCGCGAGCGCAGCCAGGGCGCCCAGGATGGGGGCTTTTAGCGTCCGCTCACCGTCGAGTTGTCTACTATCTGACGCCCGCGCGGGCCGTCGGTCCCGCGCTTTTCCATGAGCACGATCATCGAGAGCATCGAGCAGCGCCAGCTGCGCAAGGTCCCTCGCTTCGAGTCGGGCGACCGCGTCCGGGTCCACTTCCAAGTCATCGAGGGGACCCGCAAGCGGACCCAGGTTTTCGAGGGGATCGTGATCGCGCGCCAGGGCAGCGGCGCCCGCGAGACCTTCACCGTTCGCAAGCAGTCCTTCGGCGTCGGCGTCGAGCGCACCTTTCCCGTCCACTCGCCGAAGATCGAGCGGCTCGAAGTGGTCGCGCGGGGCGACGTGCGGCGGGCGAAGCTCTACTACCTGCGGGGGCGGGTCGGCAAGCGGGCGAGGGTCGCCGAGCGCCGCTGGGGGATCGAGGACGACCTCGTGCTCCAGGACTCCGAGGAGGCGGCCGCGGTCGATTCGGAGGGTGTCGCGCAGGAGGAGGCCGAGCCGGTGCCTGCGGCCGAGCCCGAGGAGTTCGAGGACGATCAGCCCGCCGAAGCCGAACAGGCGCCCGAGGTCGCCGACGAGGCCGAGGCCGAGCCCGCGAATGACGCCGAGGAGGCGCCTGAGGTCACGGAGGACGCCGAGGCGGCGCCCGAGGCCGACGAGGACGCGGACGACGAAGCCGCGGACTCCGAGGAAGACCGGGCCTGATCCCGAAGCCGACAACGGGGCGCGGCGCGCTCCTCGAGCTCGTCGTCATCGTCGCGCTCGCGATCGGCCTCGCGCTCGGGATCCAGGCCTTCATCGTCAAGCCGTACCAGATCCCTTCGCCGTCGATGGAGCCGACCCTCGATGTCGGCCAGCGGGTGCTCGTCAACCGGTTTTCGTTTCGGCTCGGCGGCGACCCGGAGATCGGTGACGTCGTCGTCTTCCATCCTCCGGCCGGGGCCGAGCGCGGAAATCAGTGCGGCGTTCAGCGACCCGAGCGCAGGGCCGGGCAGGCCTGTCCCGAGCCGACCCCCGAGATGGCCGAGACGAACTTCATCAAGCGCGTCGTCGCCGGGCCCGGCGACCGGCTGCGGATCGTCGACGGGATCCCGATCGTAAACGGGGTCAAGCCGCCGCCCGAGGACTACATCCGCCCCTGTCGGGGGCTTGGCGGTTGCAGTTTCCCGGAGGAGATCGAGATCCCGCCCGACCATTACTTCATGATGGGCGACAACCGTGGGGCGAGCGACGACAGCCGCTACTGGGGACCGGTCCCCCGTGATTGGCTCATCGGCGAGGCCTTCTTCACCTACTGGCCGCCGGACCGAATCGGCCTCCTCTAAGGCCGCCGCCCGCCGGCGGCGACGCCGGGCGGCGAAGCTGTTTCGCTTCGACCGCGAGTTCGGCGCCCGCTTCATCGCCGGGGCCGACGAGGCCGGACGAGGCTCGCTCGCCGGGCCGTTGGTCGCGGCTGCTGTGCTGCTCGACTACGAGCGGCTCGCGGTGCGCGATCGCCGGGCGCTCGGCGACCTCGACGACTCCAAGCAGCGCACCGTCGAGCAGCGCGAGGAGCTCTACCCGGTGGTCGTCCGGGCGGCGGCGCGGGTCGCGGTGACGGTTCGCTGCGTGCGCGGGATCGACCGACGCGGGCTGCACGTGACCAACCTCGCCGCGCTCGCCCGCAGCCTCGAGCGGGTCGCCGTCCCGGGCGCCGTCTGCCTCACCGACGGGTTTCGCGTCCCCGAATGCCGGGTCGAGCACCAGGCGGTGATCGAGGGCGACGCGCGCAGCGCCGCGATCGCGGCGGCCTCGGTGATCGCGAAGGTGACCCGGGACCGCTACATGCACCGGATCGCCGGTGCCTACCCGGGTTTCGGCTTCGACGGCAATGTCGGCTACTCCACCCCCGAGCATCGGGCGGCGATCGTTGCCAACGGACCCTCAGCGATCCACCGCCGCTCGTTCGCCTCGATCGCCTACTCGCAGCTCGAGCTCGCCTAGCGACTCAGAACGCACCCCTTATGTGCTCACGTTCGATCACCCGGCCGCGCCCGTCGATTCGCAACCCGACCACGTCGAACCGCAGGTTGCGATGGCGCGGGACGTCATAGCCGCGCTCGCGCAGCCAGGCGGCGGCGAGCGCGCGCAGCTTGGCCCGCTTGCGCGGACTCACCGCCATCGCCGGGGTCTCGGGGCCGAGCGCCGAGCCCGCCCGGCGGGCCTTGACCTCGATGAAGGCCAGCGTGGCGCCGTCGAGCGCGATCAGGTCGATCTCCCCGCGCACCTCGGCCGGGCGGACGTTGCGGGCGACGATCAGCCAGCCCGCCCGCTCGAGCCCGACCGCGACCAGGTCTTCGGCGGCTCGTCCGAGCTGCTGGCGCGCGGCGCTCATCGTCGCCGACGCTAGACCCGGGAGACGCGCCCGTTGTGCGCCGATTGGGTCGAGTCGGTGACTCTGGGTGCGCCATCCGCGCGCCGAGCGCCCCTACGGTCGCCCGATGCTCGCGGTGGCGTGCACCTTCTCGCTTCTCGGCGTCGAGGCGCGCGAGGTCCGGGTCGAGGCGGACGTCCGCGCGGGCCTGCCCTCGTTCGCCCTCGTCGGGCTCCCCGACGCCGCGGTGCGCGAGTCCCGTGAGCGGGTCCGGGCGGCGCTGGTCAACTCCGGCTTCGAGTATCCCCAGCAGCGGATCACGGCGAACCTGGCGCCCGCCGACCTGCGCAAGGCGGGGCCGGGCTTCGACCTCGCGATTGCCGCCGCGATCCTCGCCGCGACCGGCCAGCTTCCCGAGCACGCGCTCACCGATCTGGCGCTCGCCGGCGAGCTTGCCCTCGACGGCTCGATCCGCCCGGTTCCCGGGACGATGGCGATGGCCGAAGCGGCGGGCCGCGCCGGGATCCGGATCGCGGTTGCGACGGACTCGGGGCCCGAAGCGGCGCTCGCGTCGGGCGCGGGGGTGGTCCCGATCGCGCGGCTGGCGCAGCTTCGCACGCTGGGCGGCGAGGACGAGCCGAGCTCACCCGGTCCGCTGACCGCGAGCTCGAACGGCGCTGAGCCGCCTGACCTCGCCGACCTGCGCGGCCAGCCGGGACTGCGACGGGCGCTCGAGGTCGCAGCCGCCGGTGGGCACAGCCTGCTGATCAGCGGCCCGCCGGGAGCGGGCAAGTCGATGGCGGCGCGGCGGCTGCCCTCGATTCTGCCTCCGCTCGGCCCGCGGGAGGCGATCGACGCCGCGCGAGTGGCGAGCGCCTGCGGACGCCCGGTCAGCGACGCGGTGGCGGGTCGGCGCCCGTTCCGGGCGCCGCATCACACGATCTCGACCGCCGGGCTGATCGGCGGCGGCACCCCGCCGAGACCCGGGGAGGTGACGCTTGCCCACCATGGCGTCCTCTTCCTCGACGAGCTGCCGGAGTTCGGTCGCGGCACCCTCGAGGCGCTCCGCCAGCCGCTCGAGGATGGCTCGATCAGGCTCGTCCGGGCGCGCTACTCCGTCGAGCTCCCCTGCCGCTTCCAGCTGATTGCGGCGGCGAACCCGTGCCCGTGCGGGCGCGGCGCCCTCTCGGGCTCATGCACCTGCGATCCGAGTGCGATCCGTGCCTACGAGGCGAAGCTGACCGGAGCGTTGGTCGACCGGGTCGACATCTCGCTTGCGGTCCAGCAGCCCGACCTGGGGTCGTTCGCCGACCGTGGCGAGGCCTCGACCCCGGTCCTCGACCGGGTCCTGGCCGCCCGCGAGCGTCAGCGCGAGCGGACCGGTGACGACCGCTCGAATGCGCAGCTGGCGCCGTCGGAGATCAGGATCGATCCCGAGATCGAGCGCCTGCTGGCCGCGGCGGGAGCCTCGGGGAACCTCAGCGGTCGGGGCCGCGGGCGGGTGATCCGCCTCGCCCGCACCTTGGCCGACCTCGGCGCGCGGGCGGAGGTCTCGGTCGGCGACGTCGAGGAGGCGCTCTCCCTGCGTCGCCGTGAGGCGCGCTCGCGGTGAGCGCCACCGCCTCCGTGCCGTCCGGTCCCTGGACGATCGACCGTCGCTCGCCCGCCTACCCGGCCTGCCTCTGCAACCTCGCCGAGGCCGAGCGCCCGATCCTGCACGGTGTGGGCGAGCGGGAGGCGGTCGAGGGTCTCGACCACGGCGCCACCGTGACGATTGTCGGCGCCCGCCAGGCCAGCTCCTACGGGATCGAGACCGCCGAGCGTCTCGCGTGCGAGCTTGCCTACGCCGGGGTGACCGTGGTCAGCGGCATGGCGCGCGGGATCGACGCCGCCGCGCACCGTGGCGCGCTCGCCGGGGGTGGGATCACGCTCGCGGTGCTCGCCGGCGGGCCCGACGTCGTCTACCCGCCTTCACACCGCGACCTCTACGGCCGCATCCTCGACCGCGGGGCAGCGATCTCCGAGCACCCGCCGGGGTCGGCGCCCCACCGGCACCGATTCCCGGCCCGCAACCGGATCATGGCGGCGCTCGGCTCGGTGGTCGTGATCGTCGAGGCGGCCCAACCCTCGGGGTCGCTGATCACCGCGGACCTGGCGGCGAAGCTCGGTCGCTCGGTCGGCGCGGTGCCCGGGCAGCTCGGGGTGCGCGTCGCCGAGGGCGCCAACGACCTGATCAAGGACGGCGCTCACCTGGTGCGCGACGGGCGCGACGTACTCGACCTCCTGTTCGGGATCGGCCTCGGCGCCGGCGCCCCGACGCTCAAGCGGGCTCCGCGACCGCGCCCGGGCCCGGCGCTCGATCCGGCGCTGCGCGAGCTCCTCGACGCGGTCGGAGCGGGAGCGGGAACAGTCGACCGGGCCGCGGCCGCGCGCGGGTTGGCGCCGCGCGACGCGGCGATCGCGCTCGCGCGCCTGGAGCGACTCGGCTACCTGCGCGCTGACATCCTCGGCGCCTACACGCGGACCGGGCTCGAGCCGCGCGAATAACCTCAGAGCGATGCAGAGCCAGACCCGCGTTCCGGCCTGCCTCGCGATCGCCGGCTCGGACTCCGGCGGCGGTGCGGGGATCCAGGCCGACCTGAAGGCATTCGCGCGCTGCGGCGTGCACGGGATGACGGCGATCACCGCCTTAACGGCTCAAAGCACGGTCGGGGTCGACGCGGTGCTCGCAGTCTCGCCGCAGATGATCGTCGCCCAAGTCGAGTCGGTGGTTTCGGATATCGGCGTCGACGCGGTCAAGATCGGAATGCTCGCTGACGAGCCGACGATCGAGGCGGTGATCGAGGCACTGGAGCTGGTCGAGGAAGCACCGGTGGTCGTCGATCCCGTGATGGTCTCCGAGAGCGGGGCGAACCTGCTCGACCCACGCGCGAAGGCGGCGCTGATCGAGCGCATCCTGCCCCTGGCGCGGGTTGTGACCCCGAACCTCCCCGAGGCCCGGGCGCTGACAGGGCTCGGCGAGTCGGCGACCCAGCGCCAGCTCGGCGAAGCGATGTTGGCGCTCGGCCCGGGAGCGGCGGTGATCACCGGCGGGCACTCGGAGGATGGGTCCGACCTGCTGGTCGAGCCCGAGGGCGCGCTGCGAATCGAGGGCCCGCGCTACCCCGATGGCGCCTCGCACGGCTCGGGCTGCACCCACTCCTCGGCCCTGGCCGCGTTCCTGGCCCGCGGCGAGGAGCTCGCCGACGCGGCGCGCTGGGCCAAGGAGGTGGCCGCCGAGGCGGTCGGCAACGGCCTGCGCGAGATCGGGCGCGGGCCGGGCCCGGTCGACGTCTTCGGGCTCGCGCGGCGCTAGATCACCCACCTCGGATCTACACTCTGGCGCCCCCGTGAGCTCGAACGGCGACAGCCCACTTCCGCGGCCGCGGTCGGCGGCCGTCTTCGACGGTCCCGACCGGACCGTCGCCCGCGCCTACATGAAGGGGATCGGGTTCGACGACGAGGCGCTCTCGAAGCCGACGATCGGGATCGCCAACACCTGGATCGAGGCGATGCCGTGCAACTTCCACCTTCGCGACCTCGCCAAGCACATCAAGGACGGGGTCCGAAAGGCCGGCGGGACGCCGATGGAGTTCAACACGATCGCGATCTCTGACGGGATCACGATGGGGACCCGCGGGATGAAGACCTCGCTGGTCAGCCGCGAGGTGATCGCCGACTCGATCGAGCTCGCCGTCCGCGGTTACCAGTTCGACGCCGTGGTCGCGCTCTCGGCCTGCGACAAGACGATCCCCGGCGCGGTGATGGCGCTGGCGCGACTCGACATCCCGGCGGTGATGCTCTACGGCGGCTCGGTCGCCCCCGGCCGCTGGCATGGCAAGGACGTCACCATCGTCGACCTGTTCGAGGCGGTCGGGGCGCACGCGGCGGGCAGGATGTCCGACGAGGAGCTGCGCTCGCTCGAGGACGTCGCCAGCCCCGGCGCCGGCGCCTGCGGCGGGCAGTTCACCGCCAACACGATGGCCTGCGCCTTCGAGGCGCTCGGGATCTCGCCCGGGGGCTCCTCGATGGTTCCCGCGGAGGACTCCGACAAGCCGAGGGTCGCCGAGCGGATCGGCGAGCTGGTGATCAGGGTGCTGGTCGACGACCTGCGGCCGTCGAAGCTGATCACCCGCGAATCGCTCGAGAACGCGATCGCCACCGTCTGTGCGTCCGGCGGCTCGACCAACGCTGTCCTGCACCTGATCGCGGTCGCGCGCGAGGCGGGGCTCGAGCTCTCGATCGACGACTTCGAACGGATCTCGCGCCGGACGCCGCTGCTGGCCGACCTGAAGCCGGGTGGTCGCTTCGTCGCCACCGACCTCTACCGGGCCGGCGGCGTGCCGCTGATCCTCAACCGGCTCGCCGAGGCCGGGATTCTGCACACCGAGGCGCTCACGGTCAGCGGCCGGACGATCGGCGAGGAGGCCGCGGCCGCGCTCGAGCAGCCGGGCCAGGAGGTCGTGCGCCCGCTCGCCGAGCCGCTCAAGCCCGAGGGCGGGCTGGCGGTTCTGCGCGGCAATCTCGCCCCCGATGGCGCGGTGGTCAAGCTGGCGGGGACCGAGCGCACCGGGCAGGCGGGGCCGGCCAGGATCTTCGAATCCGAGGAGGAGTGCTTCCGGGCGGTCAAGGACCAGGCGATCGAGCCCGGCGACGTGATCGTGATCCGCAACGAGGGCCCCGCCGGCGGGCCGGGGATGCGTGAGATGCTCCAGGTGACCGCGGCGATCGTCGGCGAGGGGCTCGGCGAGCAGGTCGCGCTGCTCACCGACGGGCGCTTCTCCGGCGCAACCCGCGGGCTGATGGTCGGTCACGTCGCCCCCGAGGCGGCCAAGGGAGGCCCGATCGCCGCGCTTCGCGAGGGGGACGAGGTGACGATCGACGTCGAGGCGCGGACTCATCGAGGTGGCGCTCAGCGAGGAGGAGATCGAGCGCCGGATCGCCGAGTACCACCAACCTGAGCCTGCCTACACCAGCGGCGTGCTGGCGAAGTACGCGAAGACCGTCTCCTCGGCGGCCGAGGGAGCGGTCACCGGCTGACGAACGCCTCGAGCAGGCGGTTGAAGCGCACCGGGCGCTCGGCCATCGGCACGTGTCCGGTGTCGCCGAAGATCGTGGTCTCGGAGTGGCTCAGCATGCGCCCGTACTCGAGCGCGTCGGCCGGCGGGACGACGTTGTCGTTGCGGCCCCAGACGATCAGCGCCGGCACCTCGACCTCCTCCAGGCGGTCGAGGATGTGGTAGCCGGCGAGGGCGGCGAACGCCTGCGTGAACGCCTGGCCACGCATGGCGCCCGAGAAGAACTCCCAGAGCAGCTCCGGCCGCAGCAGCTCCGGATGGCGGAAGACGTTGCGAAACGCAAGCCGGCGTGCCTTGGGACGCCGAAAAGCCTCGGTCTGGAGGCTGAACATCCATGGTGCCGCGGCAGCCAGCATCCGCGCTGCGACCTCGGTCGGCTCGCGCCGCAGGCGCGCGCTCGAGACGCCCGCGGCCGAGACCAGGACCAGTTGCCCAAACCGCCCCGGCTCGTGGAGCGACGCGTCGGCGGCGACGAAGCCGCCCATCGAGTTGCCGACCACGGCGCATTCCCGGACGTCGAGCGCGGTGCAGAAATCGTGCAGCAGGCGGCCGTAGGCCGCGATCGACACCTCCCATTCGGGCATCGGTGAGGCGCCGAAGCCCGGCAGGTCGAGCGCGATTACCCGGCGACGGCGGGCGAAGTGGGAAATGTTCTCGAGCCAGTTCTGCCAGCTGCCGGAGAGCCCGTGCACGAACAGGAGCGCCGGCGGGTCGGGCTCAGCGTCGCCGTCCGTCTCGCTCGGGCCAATCTCGACGTAGTTGACGCGTGCCGAGCCCTCCGCACCGGCGACGTCGATCGTCCGCAGATGCTCGCGCCAATCGACCCCCAGCCACTCGGGGTCGGGGTTGCCATAGGGGTCGGGGCCTTCGGAGGGGGTGGCGTCGGGGCGCGGGCCGAACGGTTTCAGCGCGTCCCGGCGACGGCCCTGGCTCACGCGTAGCCCATCCGCTCGAGGATCGGGATCTCGTGGATCTGCGACGCTTGGCTCACCGAGTGACGTTTCTCCCGCTCAAGACCGCTGTAAACCGCCTAAGCGGGGTGCTGCTACACCAGCCGCCTGCTCGCCTACTCCGACAGCCCGGCGGCTTCGAGGGCTTCCTCCCGCTCGGCGAACTCGTCCACGCGGACGATCTTGCCATTGCGGAGGGTGTAGACGTCATAAAAGCGGGCATCGACCTCGACCCCGCTTCCCCGGCCGCGTGCCCGGAAGTAGGCCCTCACCACCACCTGGTTCCCGGCGTCGATGAACTCCTCGGCCGTCGCCTCAGTCTTCTCCCAGGCGCTCTTCCAGCGCTCGAAGTTGTCTCGAACCGCGTTCCGCCCGTACGAAGGACCTGCCTCGACGGAGGTCAGGACGACGTCGGGATCAAAATCGGCAAGCGCCTCGGCGGGATCGCCGCGCCCTTGCACCCCGAACGCGAAGGCTCGACGCACGATCTCCACGTTCTCCTGCGACATCGCCCGCGCAGTATCTCGCGGCGGGGGGAGGGTCGCCGCCGCGGAATCGCCCGCACTGCCGACCGCCGGCCGCGGTGGCAAGCCGTGCGATAATGCGCGAGGGCATGGCGCTGCGAGCGGTCGAGCGAAAGGAACGCCAAGAGCTCGATAACGAGCTAGATCGCCTCCTCACCAAGTGAGGCCGGTCCAGTTCGTCCGCGAATACTGCGGATTGGAGTTGCGGCGCCCAGGCCGAATGGCTTGAGGGAGCTGAACCGCGGATCGCGTCGTGGAGGCAGGCCCGCCGCCTACCGCGAGTAGTGGTGCAGGAGCTGCAGCTCCACCCGCTCTGAGGGGCTCGAAAGCAGCGGCCCGATCCTGTCGTTGAAGGAGGCGAACTCAGGGTCGCTGTTGACGTCGTCTGCGGCCTCCCGATCCGTGAACACGCCCACGCCGCGCACCACACCGCTCGCCTCGTCGCCAAGGATCAGCACCGCCTGGAGTGCGGGATGATCGCTGAGGAAGCCGGCGGCGAACTCGGAGTAAATCTCCGCGACCTGCTCGTAATGGCCGGGCTTGGCGTGCAAGGTGAATTGGGCGACGTGCATGGTGTGAGACCTCTTCTCCGTAGTCGGGCTGCGGTGTGAAAGCGGAGCGCATCCTAGCCGCGCTTGTCCTCGTGAACGGCAGGTAGCGATCAGCGCTGGGACTAATGCGTCCTAGTGCTGCTTACCAAACGGCGCTAAGGCTCACACCGTTTCGTCCGAAGCACAAACTGTCACGATCAGCGGGTGGCCGCGCCGCCCGAGCTCACCGGACCTCGCGTCGGGCTGGTCCCGTGCACTCCGGAGCATCACGCCCGCCTCCGAGAGATTCATCTCGAGCCCGGGGTTCGGCGTTGGTGGCAGGACCCGGCCGACGACTTCCCCGCCAGCATGAACCGCAGCATCAACTACACCGTGATGCTCGACGAGCGGGTCATCGGTTTCGCCCAGTGGTACTCAGAGGCCGAGACGATTATCCGTTTTGCCGGCCTCGATCTTTTCCTCGATCCGGCGATGCACGGGCGCGGGCTCGGTCTGGAGACCGTACGGGTTCTGTGCGCGCACCTGATCGACGATCACGGCTTTCACCGCATTGTGGTCGACCCAGAGGTTGAGAACGAGATCTCAATCGCGTGCTTCCGCGAGGCTGGCTTTCGGCCCGTCGGTGTCTTGCGGCAATACTTGCGCGACCCCTGCGGCGTCTGGAAGGACGGCCTGCTGCTCGAGCTGCTAGCCAAGGAGTTCGTCCGCGGCTAGCTGGCGCGTAGGCGATGTAGGACAACGTCGAGTTCGTTGGGCTGGCGCACGAGCGTCTACTCCGACAGCCCGACGGCTTCGAGGGCTTCCTGCCGCTCCTGGTACAGGCAGATACGCTCGACGGCCCCGTCGCGGATCGTGAAGGTCCAGGTCACACGGGCTTGGAGCTCGATCCCATCGCGTCCCGTCGCGTGGAACGTGCACGGGACCACTACGTGCTCACCCGCCTCGATGAACTCTTGCGGCTCGAGCCGTGCGGATGTCAGGCCCTCGGTGAGATCCGCCCATGCCCGCGGCACCTGATCGCGTCTGTAGACGCCACGGAAGGGGCCGCGGGCATGGGAGAGGTCGTATTCGAGATCTGGGGCTGCATCTCCAAGCGCGGTGTCCCAGTCCCCGCGGCTCCAGGCATCAATTCCGGTCCGCACGATCTCGACGTTCTCCTGCGACATCGCCTACTCCTGAAGCCCGGCGGCTTCGAGGGCGCCGTCCTTGCTCGTGAAGGGCTCGATCCGCACGATCCTTCCGTCGCGCAAGGTGAGAAGCGACGACCGCGCCTCGTCGACCTCGAGCTCATTGGTGCGTCCGCACAGCCGCATCACCGCGACGACTTGATCACCCGCGTCGATCAGCTCGTCAACTTGGACGCCGTACTCGTCCCAAGCCGACAGGAACTGGGTCCAGAAGCGGCGGACGCCGTCGTACCCGCGATACTCCTCGCTCGCCAGGAGCGAGTGCGGGGCCGCGACCCACTCGACCTCGGGATCGAAGATCTCTCGCACCTCGTCGAGGCGGCGCTCGAAGCTGCCGACGTCCACGCTCTGGAAGGCGGCGAACAGCCTGCGCACGATCTCGACGTTCTCCTGCGACACCGCCTACTCCGACAGCCCGGCGGCTTCGAGGGCTTCGGCCTCGGTCGAGCAGTTGCGCCACCAGACGCACCTGCCGCGACGCCATCTGATTGGTTGCCAGAACGGATCTACGAGCGGCGTGTCGCTGGCGGCGGCATGTCCCCAACCGCGGATGTGACCGAGCGTCACGTCTCCGAGGTCGCGCAATTCCTCGACCTCGCAGGTGTAGTCGGGGAAGGCATCGAGGAAGTTCTCCCACCAGCGACGCAGGCCCTCGTGGCCGTGGTAGCCGCCCTCCATGATGACGAGGCGCGACTCGATCTCGATCTCCGGGTCGCTCAGCAAGACGAAGGCATCCCAGTCGCGGCGGTTGAAGGCGTCATAGGCGCGGTAGGCAAGCTCCACGTTCTCCTGCGACATCGTCTACTCCGACAGCCCGGCGGCTTCGAGGGCTTCGGCCTCGCTGAAGAACACCTCGCAGCGCCAGGGCATTCCGTCGCGGAAGGTCCAAAGGTGAAAGGCCATCTGTTCGACCTCGATGCCGCTGGTCCGGGCGCGACCCGAAAGTCGCACCCGCATGAAGGCTCGCTCGCCGAGATCGATCACTTCCTCGGGGATGAAGTCCAATTCCCGCCATGCCTCCAGCGCACGCTGTGTGCCGCGCACGACCTCCTCACGTCCGTAGTAGTGATCGGTGTCGATAAGCGTGGAGGGCTGATGCATCTCGGCCGCAGGATGCATCAGCGAGGCCGCGTCGGCAAGTGTGCGCCGACCGTACATCTCATGCAAGACCCGAACGTTGTCCTGCGACATCGCCCGCTCAGTATCCCGCGACGGGGGGAAGGTCGTAGGCGCGGAATCGCTTGCTCCGCAGACCGCCGCACAGCACGCAGATCGACCGCGCGACCGAGGCCGCTCGCGGTGCTGGCGAGGTGCTGACTGGCGCACCGGCTGGCGCACCACTGGCGCACCGCAACTAGAAACCGCTTGGATAAAGCGGTTAGGCGTACCCCATCCGCTCGAGGATCGGGATCTCGTGAATCTGCGGCGGCTGGAGGTGATTCCAGAGGATGCCGCGTGGTCGAGGATTGTCGCGTTCGACCTCGATCACCGCCCGCGGGGTGGCGATCAGGTCGACCGGGAGGTCGTGGTCGAGCATCATCAGGTTCTCGCGCAGGATCTGAATCGGGTGACAGGTGGTGACGACGACCGTGTGGTCGTCGATCTTGCCCGCCTCGATCAGCAGGCCGTACTCGATGTCGGAGAAGCCGCCGCCCTTGCCGATCCGCGCCCCGTTGAGGTTGACGCCGACCGAGCCGCAGACGACGAGGTCGATCTCGGGCAGCTTCTCGTCGGCGACGACCCGGCCGTGGCGCAAGGCGCCCTTGATCGTCGCCGCTTCGCGGACCTGCTTGGCGCTCAGCTTGCGTGGATCGAGGAGCCGGAAAGGATGCTTGTCGCGAAGCCGCGGGACCGCCATCACGATCGTCTTGCCGTCCTCGAGCGCCAGGCGCCGGACATGCGTCTGCGGCGAGTCGGGATTCGCCTTGATCACCTGGGCGCGCTTCCAGGTCCGATGCCCGGCGAGCTTGTCGGCGGCCAGCTTCGCCCCGGCGAAGTTGGGGATCCTGCCCTCGGCGCCGGGGAACCGCGACACCCCTTCGCGGTCCATCGCCTTCCAGACGGCGCGCCTGACCTGATCCTTGGACCGCATCGGGAGCGGGAGTCTATGCGCGCCGGCGCTCGTACATGCGTCCGCCCGCCGACGCTGGGGGGTGCCCGGCGGGCACGAGGATCTGAACCTGCGATTGCACGATAGGAAGCCGCGGGGCGGTGTCGAAGTGCCGCCCTACACTCCTTTCGACCGGTGGGACGCAAGCTTCAGATCACTCTCTTCGTCTTGGTCGCCGTCCTGCTCGTCAGCGCGGTTGGTGCCTACGCCTGGGATTCCACGCGCAAGGACGAGATCGCCGAGGGGGTGACGATCGGCGGCGTCGACGTCGCCGCGATGACCGAGGCCGAGGCCCGCAAGGCTGTCGAAGCGAAGCTGGTCGAGCCGCTGCGAGAGCCGGTCACCGTCACCTTCGAGGGCGTCAAGTATCAGCTCAGCCCCGAGAAGCTCGGGGTCAGCTCCGACGTCGAGGGAATGGTCGACCGCGCGCTCGCCGAGAGCCAGGACGGCGGCCTGCCGACCCGGGTCTGGCGCTACGCGACCGGGGGGGAGGTCGACATCGCGATCTCGCCTCAGATCACCTACTCGGGCAAGTCCCTGGACGAGTTCATCGCCAAGGTCGCGGCCGAGGTCGACCGCGAGCCAGTCGACGCCTCGATCGAGCCGACCCCGACCTCGCTCAGCCCGGTCAAGGGCGCTGACGGGATCGCGCTCGACACCGACGAGCTGCGCTCGAAGCTCGAGTCGGCGGTGCAGAGCCCGAAGCGGCGAACCGTCTCGGCGCCGGTCGACCGGGTCGCCCCCGAGGTGACCACCGACGAGCTCGCCGCCCAGTACCCGACCTATTTGACCGTCGATCGCTCGAGCTTCGAGCTCACCCTGTGGACGGATCTCGAGGCGGCGAAGACCTACACGGTCGCGATCGGGGCCCAGGGCTTCGACACACCCGCCGGGCTCTATAGCATCCAGAACAAGCAGGTCGACCCGGCCTGGAACGTCCCCGACTCCGGTTGGGCGGGCGACCTGGCCGGCACCACGGTCCCCGGCGGGGTGCCCGAGAACCCGCTCAAGGAGCGCTGGATGGGGATCTACGACGGCGCCGGCATCCACGGCACCGATGACATCGGCTCGCTCGGCAGCGCCGCCTCGCACGGCTGCGTGCGGATGGCGATTCCGGACGTGATCGAGCTCTACGACCAAGTTGACGTAGGAACCCCCATCTATATCGGGTAGCGCGGTGCCGTTGCAGCGGCAGGCGTCGGTGAGGCGGTGGCGAATCTGACCTCGTGCCCGTGCCCGCCCTGCCTGCCGAGGAGCTGGAGCCAAGCGCCGCCTGGCAGGCGGCGCTCGAGTCCTATGCGCGCGAGCTGACCACGCGCGGCGCGGCGGCGGCCACCTTGCGCGCCTATCGGCGCGACCTGCTCGAGCTCGGGGCGTGGGCGACGGCGCGCGGGCGTGAGCCCGGTGAGCTCGAATACCGCGATCTGCGCGCCTACGCGGCGGCACTCTCGGAGCGCCGTCTGGCGAGGACCAGTGTCGGGCGAAAGCTCGCCGCGGCGCGTGGGCTGCACGCCCACCTGCTCGCCACCGGGCAGGCGGTCAGCAACCCCGCGGACCTGCTGCCGACGCCGAAGCGCGACTCGCGCCTGCCGCGGGTGCTCGGCCGCGACGAGGTCGCCTCGCTGCTCGAGCGGATCCCGGCCACCGGGCCACTCGAGGTCCGCGATCGGGCCCTGTTCGAGCTCGCCTACTCGTGCGGGCTGCGCGCCGACGAGATCGTCTCGCTCGATCTCGGCGCGCTCGACTTCGAGTCCGAGACCGTGCGCGTGACCGGCAAGGGCGCCAAGACCCGCGTCGTGCCGATCGGCGAGCCGGCCCAGCGGGCCCTGCGCAGCTACCTCGACCGCGCCCGCCACGCGCTCGGGCCGCCCGCCGACGAGCAGGCGCTGTTCGTCTCGCGTCGCGGTCGCCCCCTGGGACCTTCCGACGTGCGCCGGCGACTGGAGAAGTGGGTCCGTGAGGCGGCGGTGGCGGGCCGGGTCTCACCGCACACCCTGCGCCACTCGTTCGCCACCCACCTGCTCGAGGGCGGCGCCGATCTGCGCTCGATCCAGGAGCTGCTCGGGCACTCGAGCCTGTCCACGACCCAGATCTACACCCGAGTCGAGCCCTCACGCCTGGCGAGCGAATACGCGAAGGCACATCCGCGCGCCTGAGCGCCCCGCAACAGGACCGACGCTAGATTTCGACCCGGCCAAGAGGATGGAAACGAACGTCAAGGCAGTCGAGCTTCGCGACCTCTGGCGTCGCTACAAGGAGGACGGCGACGAGAAGGCCCGCGAGCGCCTCGTGGTCGCCTACTCGCCGTTGGTCAAGTTCATCGCCGGGCGGATGGCCTCGGGGCTGCCATCGCACGTCGAGGAATCCGATCTGATCTCCTACGGGCTGCTCGGCCTGATCGGCGCGATCGAGCGCTTCGAGCCCGAGCGCGACATCAAGTTCGAGACCTTCGCCGTCGCCCGGGTCAAGGGCGCGATCATCGACGAGCTGCGCTCGCTCGACTGGGTCCCGCGCTCGGTCCGCGCCCGCGCGCGCGAGATCGAGAAGGCCCACGCGGCCCTGGAGGCAACGCTGGGGCGGGCCCCGACCGACGAGGAGATGGCCGATAAGCTGGCGATCACCGTCGAGGAGTTCCGCGACGCCCTGCTGCAGATCGCCAACTCCTCGGTCCTCGCCCTCGACGACCTGTGGACGTTCGCCGACCCCGAGGGTGGCAGCCAGGTCTCGGTCCTCGACACGATTCAGGACCCCGACGCGATCGATCCCCACGACGAGGCGCAGACATCGGAGGTCAAGGACCGGCTCGCAGACGCGATCGAGTCGCTGCCCGAGCGCGAGCGGTTGGTGATCGCCCTCTACTACTACGAGAACCTCACCCTGCGCGAGATCGGCGAGGTGCTCGGGGTGACCGAGTCGCGTGTCTCCCAGCTTCACACCAAGGCCGTGATTGGCCTGCGCTCGCGCTTCGTCCTATAGCTTTCGGCCATGGCCCACAAGGCTCCCGACCGGATCCGCAACGTCGCGCTAGTCGGTCACCGGGGCAGCGGCAAGACCAGCCTCGCCGAGGCGATCCTGTTCGAGTCGGGCGTCGTCAACAGGCTCGGCAAGGCCGACGACGGGACCACCGTCTGCGACTTCGAGCCCGACGAGCAGGAGCGTGGGATGTCGATCGGCGCCGCGGTGACCTCGTTCGAGCACGACGGCCGCAAGGTGAACATGATCGACACCCCCGGCGAGCCGAGCTTCGTCGCCGACACGCTGGGGGCGCTGCGAGTGGTCGACTCGGCGGTCTTCGTCGTCAACGGCGTGATGGGGGTCGAGGTCCACACCGAGCGGCTCTGGGCGCGCGCCGACGACGAGGGCCTGGCGCGGCTGCTGTTCGTCAACATGCTCGACCGCGAGCGGGCCGACTTCTTCCGCGCCCTCGAGTCGCTCAAGGCCGCCTTCGGCCAGCACGTCGTCGCCACCGAGATCCCGATTGGCTCCGAGCACGAGGTCCGCGGCGTGATCGATCTGATCGACATGACCGCGTTCGAGTACGAGGGCGAGGGGCGGGGGAATGCGACCCAGATCGAGATCCCGGACGAGCTTCGCGCCCAGGCCGAGGAATACCGCGAGAAGCTGATGGACGAGGTGGCCGAGAACTCCGACGAGCTGATGGAGCGCTACCTCGAGGGGGAGGAGATCTCGCATGAGGAGATCGTCGCGGCGCTGAAGAAGGGGGTCACCGAGGGGCATCTGTTCCCGGTCACCTGCGGGGTCGCGACCCGTAATCTGGGCACCAACCGGCTGCTCGAGGCGCTGGTCGAGGACCTGCCGTCGCCCGCGATGCGCGGCGGGGTGAGCGCGCTCGGCGCCGACGGGGAGCCGGTCGAGATCGAGCCCGACGAGTCGGGCGAGCTGCTCGCGTTCGTCTTCAAGACCACGGCCGACCCCTACACCGGCAGGGTCAACATCCTGCGCGTCTACTCGGGGGTGCTGAGCTCCGACTCGCACGCGTACAACGCGGTCCAGCGATCGAAGGAGCGGATCGGCCAGCTCTCGGCGCCCGAGGGCAAGGAGCTGGCGCCGATCGACGAGCTCGGGCCGGGTGACATCGGGGCGGTCGCAAAGCTGCGCGAGACCCGCGCCGGCGACGTCCTCGCCGCCAAGGAGACCCCGATCCGGTTCCGCACCCTCGCCCTGCCGGCGCCGGTTATGGCCTTCGCCTACGAGCCGAAGTCGAAGGGCGACGAGGAGAAGGCGGCGACCGCGATCCGCCGGCTCTCCGAGGAGGACCCGACCCTCGACGTGCACCGCGACGCCGAGACCGGCGAGCAGATCATCGCCGGGCTGACCCAGGTCCACGTCGAGGTGATCGTCGACCGGATCAGGAGCCGCTTCGGCGCCGAGATCGAGCTGCATCCGCCGCAGGTGCCCTACATCGAGACGATCCGCAGCCCGGCCAAGGCCCACGGCCGATACAAGAAGCAGACCGGGGGCCGGGGCCAGTTCGGCGACTGCAAGATCGAGCTCGAGCCGAACGAGCAGGGGGCGGGATTCGAGTTCGTCAACGCGATCAAGGGCGGCGTGATCCCGGGCGGGTTCATCCCCGCGGTCGAGAAGGGGATCGTCGAGGCGATGGCGAACGGGGTGCTCGCCGGGTATCCGGTCAAGGACGTCAAGGTGCGCCTCTTCGACGGTCAGCACCACAGCGTCGACTCGTCCGAGATGGCGTTCAAAATCGCCGGCTCGATGGCCTTCAAGCAGGCGGCCGCGGAGGCCGGCCCCTACCTGCTGGAGCCGATCGTGCAGCTGACGATCGCCGTTCCCGAGGACGCGGTCGGGGACGTGATCGGCGACCTCAACTCGCGCCGCGGGCACCCGCTGGGGATGGAGCCGAAGGGCTCGGCGACCGAGATCAAGGCCGAGGTGCCGATGGCCGAGGTGCTCGACTACGCGCCCGACCTGCGGGCGATCACCGGCGGGCGCGGCGACTACACGATGGACTTCCTGCGCTACGACGAGGTTCCGGGCCACATCGCCCAGAAGGTGATCGCCGAGGCCAACGCCGGCGACGAGCAGGGCGTCAAGGCCTAGATCCGGTTGCCCGAGCGGCTGGTCGTGCACGTCGACGGCGGGGCGCGGGGCAACCCGGGCCCGGCGGCGACCGCAGCGGTTGTGGCGACCGCCGACGGTGAGGTGATCGAGCGCCACGGCGAGCTGATCGGCGAGGCGACCAACAATGTCGCCGAGTACAGGGCGATGCTGCTCGGGATCGAGCGGGCCCGGGCGCTGGGGGCATGTGAGGTCGAGCTGATCGGCGACTCGGAGCTGATCGTCCGCCAGCTGCGTGGCGAGTACAAGGTCAAGGACCGAAACCTCGCCGAGTTGCACGAGCGCGCGCGCACCGCGCTCGCCGGGTTCGAGCGCTGGTCGGTGCGAAACGTTCCCCGCGAGCAGAACGCCGAGGCCGACCGGATCGTCAATCAGACGCTCGACGCGGGATGATCAGGCGATGAGCGACGAGCGAGGCGATCGGCCGATCGATCCGGAGGTCGAGATCGGCCATGTCCACCTCAAGGTCGCCGATCTCGACCGGGCGCTCGACTTCTACTCCGGGGTGCTCGGGTTCGAGCTCCAGGACCGCTTCGGGGCCGATGCGGCGTTCGTCGCCGCCGGCGACTACCACCACCACATCGGCCTCAACACCTGGCAGTCGAAGGGCGGCTCGCCGCCGCCACCCGGCAGCACGGGCCTCTTTCACACCGCGATCCGCTATCCGACCCGGCGGGCACTCGCCGATTCGGTTCGGCGCGTGCTCGACGCCGGGATCGCGCTCGACGGCGCCTCCGATCACGGGGTCAGCGAGGCGATCTATCTGCGCGATCCCGACCAGAACGGGGTCGAGCTCTACTGGGACCGCCCGCGCGAGCAGTGGCCGCGCCCGGCTGACGGCTCGTCGGGGGTGGCGATGTTCACCGCCCCGCTCGACCTTCCCGGGCTGCTCTCCGAGCTCGAGCGAGGGTGATCGGCGGGGCGAGATCGAGGCCCCTGCTCGCGCTGCGGTGAAGCGGGTCGCGGCGCTTGCGGCCGTCTGCGCAGCGCTGCTCGCGTGCGCGCCGGCCGCGGCGGTAACCGTCGCTGACGCCGGTGCGCTGCGGGCCGATGTCTCGCTCGACCCCTGGGGACTGTCCCTGCTCGATCAGAGCGGCGCCACGGTGCTCGCGGAGGACCCGGCGACCGGTCCAGGGCCCTCGGGGACGCTCGGCTTTCGATCGGGCGGCGTCTGGCACCACGCGATTCGGACCCTGAGCGGGACCGCGCACGGCGACGAGTACCTCGCCGAGCTGGCGACCAACGACCCGGCGGGCCGCACGATCGAGCTCCGACTGCGGGCCGCGCAGGAGGGCGTGATCGAGCTCGAGGCCGCGGTGCTCGGACCAGGGCCGGCGGTCGAGGCCCTCGGGATCGGTTTCCTCGCCGATCCGGGCGAGCGCTACCTCGGCTTCGGCGAGCGCTCGAACGCGGTCGATCAGCGCGGCAAAGTGGTCGAGAACTATGTCGCCGACGGGCCCTATCAGCCCGACGAGTGGTCGGTGATCGAGCTCTTCGTCCCCGAGTGGGGGTTCCGTCCGCGTGACGACGCCACCTACTACCCGGTCCCGTGGCTGCTCTCGACCGGCGGATACGGCGTCCTCGTCGACAACCCCGAGACGAGCTACTTCCGCCTCGACCAGGACGGCTCGTGGAGCGTCGAGGTGGTCAAGGGACCGCCGGACGAGGCGGTGCCGGCCTCCGCGCCGCCGCCTTCGCGCTTCAGGCTGCGCTTCTTCGCCGGGCCCGAGCCCGCCGACGTGCTCGAGCGGCTCACCCGGGCCACGGGTCGCCAGCCCCCGGCCGCAGCGCCGTGGGTTTTCGGGCCTTGGCTGCAACCCACCGGGAACGTGAGCGAGCAGCTCGGGTTGCTCGACCAGCTTCAAGCCGCGGATGTGCCGCTCTCGGTCGCCCAGACCTATTTGCACTACCTCCCTTGTGGCGACCAGCAGGGTCGCCGAGACGCGGAACGTGCCCGGACCGCCGCGATCCACGAACGCGGCCTCGCGGTGACGACCTACTTCAACCCGATGGTCTGCGCCAGTTACGGCCCGGTGTTCAACCAGGCCGCGGCCGGTGGCGGGCTGATCGAGAACGCGGCCGGCGAGCCGTACCTGTTCCAGTACTCGACCGCCAGCTCGTTCGACGTCGCAGAGTTCGACTTCACCGATCCGGCCGGGCGCCAAGGCTTCTCCTCGGTTGTCGCGGAGGCGCTCGAGGACGGTCATGACGGCTGGATGGAGGACTTCGGCGAATACACGCCGCTCGACTCGCAGACCGCCGCCGGCGTGCCGGGAACGGCGGTTCACAACCCCTACCCCCGCCAGTACCACTGCGCCGCCGCCGACGCCGCCGCGGCGGCGCCGCGACCGATCGTCCGCTTCCAGCGTTCCGGTTGGAGCGGTACCGCGCCCTGCGCCGGGGTCGTCTGGGGCGGCGATCCGACGACGACGTTCGGATTCGACGGCCTGCGGTCCGCGGTCCGACAGGCGCTCAGCATCGGGCTCTCGGGGATCAGCACCTGGGGGTCGGACATCGGTGGCTTCTTCGCGATCGGAGCGGACGAGCTGACACCGGAGCTGCTGATCCGCTGGGTCCAGTTGGGGGCCGTTTCGGGCGTGATGCGCACTGAGGCCGACGGGATCGCCGTCCCCGAGAAGTCGCGGCCGCAGGTCTGGGACGCCGACCAAATCGCCAACTGGCGCCGCTATGCGAAGCTGCGCACCCAGCTCTATCCCTATCTCGTTGCCGCCGAGGCGTCCTATCAGCGCCGCGGGCTCCCGATCATGCGCCACCTCTCGCTCGCCTTCCCGGGCGATCGGCGGGCGATTGAGCGCGACGATGAGTTCCTCTTCGGCCCCGACCTGCTCGCGGCGCCGGTGCTCGAGCCGGGGGCCACCGAGCGAGCTCTCTACCTTCCACGCGGTCGCTGGGTCGACCTCTGGCGCTCGGCGCGGTTCCGCGAGCGCCGCGGGTCGCTCGCCCTGGAGCGCGCGAAGCTGCTCCGTGGTGGCAGGGAGGTCACCCTGCCCGCTCCGCTGGACGAGTTGCCCCTTCTGGCTCGCGCCGGGACGCTGCTGGGTCTGCTGCCGGCCGATGTCGACACGCTCAGCGACTACCCGGACGGTTCGACCACCGCGCTCGACGAGCGCCGCGACGAGCTGGCTCTGCTGGCCTTCCCTCGGGGCAAGAGCTCGGCGCGCCTCTACGAGGACGAGCGAATCCGCTCGCGCGAGCGGCGACGGGGCTGGGCGCTGCGGATCCAGGGCGAGCGCCGGCGCACCTACCGCATCCAGGCCACGCTCGGGACGCTCTCCGAGCGCTTCCACCCACGCGCGGTGAGCGTCGACGGCGCGCCGCTGGCAGCTTCCAAGTGGTCCTATGACCGTGACACGCGGGTGCTCTCGGTGACCGTTCGCGGTCGCTCGTTACGGCTGGTCGCCCGTCGTCGCGGGACGAGCTAGCCGGTTCCCGCTTCGTATACTCGGGCGCTCGCGCGGCTGTAGCTCAGTTGGCTAGAGCGTCTGCTTGCCATGCAGAAGGTCGTGGGTTCGAATCCCATCAGCCGCTCTCAGGAAGCCCCCGCTTGCCGGGGGTTTTCTGCTCAAGGAGAGCCTCTCGGTCATCGGCCTCGATCGCCGCGTGGCACTTCTCACAGGCCGACCACTCGCGCTCGGCTGGGCCTAGTCCGCCGGACGACGCGATACTGCGCGGGCGATGTCGCAGGAGAACGTCGAGATCGTGCGGCGCGGGTATGAGCGCTACGCGGCTGGAGACTTCGAAGCGGTGGCGGGCCTGATCGCGGACGGGGCGACGCTCCCCGACGCCGGTGGACTTGGCATCGCGGACTCGGCGGCTGGGAGCCGCTTCGGACCGGAGGGTTTCCTCCGCGCCACTGAGGAGGCTCTGGAGGCGTTTGAGGACTACCTAGTCGAGCCCGAGGAGTTCATCGACGCGGGTAATGCCGTGATAGTGCCGGTTCGGATCTCCGGTCAGGGGAGGGGTAGCGGGGTGAAGCTGGACATGAACCTCGTCCATCTTTGGGTTCTCCGGGATGGCAAGGCCATTCGCAACGAGATCCACCGGACGGTCGCTGAAGCCCTCGAAGCCGCCGGGGTGTCGGAGTAGGGCGCGGCCCATCGAGCCGTCTGCGCGTGCGTTAGGGTCGGCCCATGATGGAGACGATCAACGGATGCACGGTTATCCCGCCCCCGGAAACCCCGGACCCGATCACCCTTGGCCCCGATGAGACTCGGGGGTCCTACGTAGCGATGATCGGGTTGGTCCCCCCGGGTGAGCCCGGGCCCCCGCCGCATCTGCACCCCCACACCGACGAGACGTTCTATGTGGCCTCCGGAGAGGCCACGTTCCTTCTCGGTGACCGCGAGATGGAGGTGGCTCCCGGCAGCACGGTCTTTGTCCCGCGCGGAACGCGCCACACCGTCTGGAACTCCGGAGAGGTCCCGGTCCGGGGGGTCATCCTCGTGTCCCCGGGTGACGCCGAGCACGTCTTCGAGCCCGCCGAATAGACGGCTCAAGCCTACGGCTACGCGCCGGGTCGTTCCTTCAACCCAGCGACCCTCAGTGCCTCGGCCCGATCGTGATAGCTCACGTAGCCCAGGCACTTCCCCCGGTTGAAGGTGAGTACATGAGCGACGGGGACCTCGACGTCGACCCCGCTTGAGCGGCCCCGAGCGTAGGTGTGGAGAAAGACGACGACCTTGTCACCCGCATCGAAGAACTGCTCCGGCTCATGGCGAAAGCTCTCCCAGTCCTCTCGCAGGGATGCCATGTACTCGCGGACTGCGTCGTGGCCCCGGATGGGTTGGCGTCTGACCGTGGTGAGATGGGGATGCCACTCGACGTTTGGATCGCACTCCGCCAGCACGGCGTCTACGTCCCCGCGGTTCCGCGACTCATAGATCCGTTTCGCGGCGGCCACGTTCTCCGGGGACATCCCGGCGGCAGTATCGCCTATAGGCCCTGCGGCTCGCGGTCGCCGCGGGATACTGCGTGGGCGATGTCGCGGGAGAACGTGGAGATGGTGCGCCGTGCCCTTGATTCGGTCAATCGGGGGGATGTTGACGCTGCGCTTGAGGACGCCGTCGAGAACGTCAAGTTGGACTGGTCGAACTCGATTGGCCCCTTGAGGGGGATTTACGAAGGGAAGGAACGTGCCCGAGAGCTCTGGTCGTCCTTCCTCGAAGCCTTTGATGGGGTGCAGTGGGATCCCGAGGAGATCATCGACGTGGACGAGTCGCGGGTGATCGTCGTCAACCACGTCCGCATGCGCGGTCGGGGCAGCGGGGTAGATGTGGAGGCCGTCGGTATTCAGCTTTGGACGATCAGCGGGGGCGAGGCCCAGAGCATCAAGCTCTACCAGTCGAAGGACGACGCCCTCGAAGCCGTCGGACGGTGACCACGCCCCGCCCGCCCGGACCGTGCCGCGCGATACTGCGCGTGCGATGTCGCAGGAGAACCTCGAGACCGTGCGGCGCATGTTCGAAGCGTTCAACCGCGACGATCCCGATGCGGTCGTCGCAGCCTTTGTCGAGGACTGCCAGCTATACGAGCCGCCGGAGATGCCCGACCGACCTCCGCTGGGCTTTCGCGGGCACGCGGGCATCCGGGAATGGATGCACAAGCTGCGAGGGGTTGCCAACGTTCGCTTCGAGCCCGAGGGCTTGACCGTCGGCGGCGACGTCATCGTCTCGGAATTGGCTGCGCGGGGACGGGGACAGGCAAGCGGCGTGCCGATCCACTGGCGGACCTTCGCCGTGCTTCACATGCACGAGGGCAAGATCGCACGGGCCGAGGGGTTCCTGACGCTGGCCGAGGCCCTGGAAGCCCGCGGGCTTCAGGAGTAGGCAGTGTCCGCGCATCGGCAGCAGGCGCACCTCGACGCCCCGGTCGAGGAGGTGTGGGGCCTTGTCGGCACTCCGAGCCGCTACCCGGAATGGTGGCCTCGCGTGATCGAGGTGCAAGGAGAGCGCTTCGAGGAGGGCGACGAGTATGTCCAAGTGACGCGCGACCCGTCCGGGAGCGTGAAGTCGAACTTCCTGATCGAGCGGGCGCGTGATCTGCGAGAGATCCGGATGAGCTGCGAGTTGACCGGCACCTATGCCCACTGGTTCCTCACTCCGGCCCAGGGCGGCACCTTCGTCGAGCTGGAGATGGGGATGGAGCCGAGGCGCTTTGGCGATCGCCTCTTTGACGTGACGAGGGGCAAGCGCTACTTCCGCCGCTGGAGCCAGCAATCCCTCGATGCCCTGCGGGAAGTGACGGGTGAGGAGCCCTTTGAAGCCGCTGGCCTGCAGGGCTAGCGGAGAGGTGTTCCGCCAGGACCGCCCCGAGATACGCGAGGTACCTCGCTCGGGAGGGGAGGTACCTCGCTCCTCAATGCGAATACCCGCTCACAGTCCCACGAAACCAGGCTCGACTGGCTCCTACTTCCGTAAGATTGGGAGTCCGTAACCCCAGGACGGCGGGGCGGTCCAGCAGCCGTTGGAGGTCGTTCGATGCACGACCGCCCGTTTACCGGCGACATGGATGGAAGCCCAGGGCCCGCCCCAGCCGTCGCTATCGCACTCCTCAAGACCGCTGCTTCTTGCGCTTCAGCTCCGCCGTGAGCTCCTGGACGATGGTCCCGGTGTCGCTCACCTCATCGGTGGGGTTGTCGAAGGCCGGCCTCTCGGCACGGTCCGTGTCGCCGAGCCGCTTCGGCTTGCGCTTGAACAGATCGGCGCGCGAGAACAGCCCCGGATCGTCTCCGCCCTCGTCCACCACGTACACAGGACACGCGGCGTCGAGCTCGTCCAGGTCCACCGACAGCGCGACGTACGTGCTCTCATCGCTACCGGACGTGCCCCCGATCTCCAGGGTCGCGGGGAGGGTCCGCTCGAGCTTGCAGTCCACCGGCGACAGCTCGTCGTAGCAGCCGGGGAGGATCTCTCCCGTGTCCGGGTCCACGTAGTTGGTCTGCTGGTAGGTCGCCGAGCGCGACACGGTCACTTCGCCGGGGACCTCGACCACGGTGAAGTTGCCGGAGAAGGTGGGCTTCGACGACCAGGACACCCGCGCGCGGCCGTGTGCCTTGCTGGTGAAGGCATAGGCGGTGGCCCGCTTGGTGCTGTGGAAGCTGATGCGCTCGGTCATGGCGAAGGCGCAGGATCCGAAGTCCGACGGTGGGTAGACCACATCGCGGGTGAACGACTCGGTGCCGCTGATCGAGAGCACCTTGAACTTCGCTGAGTCGCGGGCCTGGGCTTGCGGGGCGAGCGCCAGGACGATCGTCGCCAGGACAAGCGCGACCGGGCCGATGGTCGATCTCGGATTCACTGCGGAGACTCCCTTCTCGCCCGAGTGCGACGAGACACGAGGGCCGGCAGCGACCCTATCCGGCCTGTTGAGCAAGCGCAAGCTGTTCTTCCGCTAGCCGCTCGGCTGCACTCACCTATCGCCGATAGGGTGCGGCGATCCCAGCGACCGGAAGGAGCGGTAATGCCCGAGCGAGACGGATACATCCCCGGCGTCCCCTGCTGGGCGGACACGAGCCAGCCCGACCCCGAGTCCGCGGTCGACTTCTATCGCGGCCTCTTCGGCTGGGAGCTCGAGGACGTGATGCCGCCGGGCTCGGAGGCCAAGTACTTCATCGGCCGGCTGCAGGGCGGTGACGTGGCCGCGGTCGGGTCGATCCCGGAGGCCGCCCCACCGATCGCGATGTGGAACACCTACATCTGGGTCGAGAGCGCCGACGATGCGGCGTCGAAGGTTCGCGATGCGGGCGGCGAGGTCGTCAGCGAGCCGTTTGACGTCATGGACGCCGGGCGGATGGCGGTCTTCACCGATCCTGAGGGGGCTGCGATCTGCGTCTGGCAGGCGCACGAGCACAAGGGCGCGAGGATCGTCAACGAACACGGCTCGGTGAGCTTCAACGGTCTCAACACCCGCGACGCGGCGCGGGCGAAGTCGTTTTACGGCTCGGTGTTCGGGTGGACGACGCTGGCGCTTGATGGCGGCGCCGAGATGTGGACGTTGCCGGGCTACGGTGACCATCTCGAGAGCTTCCAGCCGGGGCTTCGCAAGCAGGTGGCGGAGGTCGGCGGCCCCGAGGGTTTCGAGGACGTCGTCGCCAGCATCAACCCGATCCCCGACGACCAGCCCGACACACCGCCGCATTGGAGCGTGACCTTTGCGGTCGACGATCCTGACGCCGCGGCGGCGAAGGCCGCCGAGCTCGGCGGCACGGTGCTGGTCCCGCCGTTCGACGCTCCCTGGGTCCGGATGACGATCATCACCGACCCGCAGGGCGCGACGTTCATCGCCAGCAAGTTCGTGGCGGAGAACAAGGACCTCGGCGGCTAGTTGGAAGTCGCGGCCACCGCCCAGTCCGACGGCAGGCGTAGGCGATGACGCGGCAGAACGTCGAGATCGTGCGCCAGATCTACGAGCGGTGGGGACGCGGCGACTTCCGGGCGGGCACGGAGCTCTACGACCCCCACGTCTTACTCGTCCTGGGCGCGTTTCCCGACGCAGGGGCCTATTGCGGCCCGGAGGAGATCGGGAGATACATGCGGGAGGACTTCCTCGCCGACCTGGAGGGCGCGGTGATCGCGGGTGAGGAGTTCCTCGAGGCCGGAGACAGCGTGGTCGTCCGGGTCAATCAGCGGGCCACCGGTACGGGCAGCGGGGCGACGGTGGAGATGGGCTACTACCAGGTCTGGACCTTTCGGGGAGGCTCTGTGATCCGTATCGAAAGCATTCGGGAACGCGAGGAAGCCCTCGAGGCCGCCGGCCTCTCGGACTAAGGCGTGGCTGTCTTCTGCCTGATCCACGGCGCCTGGCACGACCGCTCGTGCTGGGAGCCGCTCGTGCCGCGCCTTCAGGCACGCGGTCACGAGACGGTGGCGCCCGATCTGCCACTCCACGATCCGAGCGCTGGATTCGAGCAGCGCGCCCGCCCGGCGCTCAAGGCGCTCGAGGGCGTCGCCGACCCCGTGGTCGTGGTTGGTCACTCTGCCGGGTCGGCCTACGCGACCTTGGTCGCCGTGGAGCGGCCGGGCGCGCTGCTCGTGCAACTCTGTCCGAGGCTGGGCGGGTTCGAGCCGCCGCCCGGCGCACCGGACGCATTCCGGGACGCGTTCGCGTTCCCCGGCGACCGCGCAGACGGCACCAGCGTTTGGGACGCCGAAACCGCGATCGCAGCGATGTACCCGCGCCTGCCCCCGGAGACCGCCCGCGCGCTGGCCGAGCATCTGCGCCCGATGGCGTTGCCGCCGGGCGAGTACCCGCTCCGCGACCCGCCCGCGATTCCGACGGTTCTGGTGTACGCGACCGACGACGAGTTCTTCGAGCCGGCCTGGGAACGGTTCATGGCCCGCGAGCTGCTCGGGATCGAGCCGATCGAGATCTCCGGCGGTCACTTCCCGATGGCGGAGGACCCCGATGGTCTCGCCGCGCTCCTTGACCGCCTCGCGCACGAGCACGTCGGGGCTTCCCAGCCGGCGTGATCCGGCTGCCTCAAGCTAACTTCCCGCCCATTCGCGTCCGGTGAACAACCTCAGCCTCGGAGTCATCGCCAGCTCGCGAAAGGAGAACGAGCGCCGGCTGCCGATCCATCCGTCCCATCTCGCAGAGCTCGACGCCGACCTGCGGGGGCGGATCTTCCTCGAGCGCGACTACGGCGCGGCCTTCAGCGTCGGCGACGCGGAGCTCGAGCGCCTGGTCGGCGGCCTGCACGCCCGCGAGGAGCTGATGCGCGATTGCGACGCGCTGCTGCTTCCCAAGCCGGCGCCCGCCGATCTCGAGGAGATGGGGGAGGGGCGGACGCTTTGTGGATGGGTCCACTGCGTGCAGGACGAGGCGATCACCCAGGTCGCGATCGACCGCCGCCAAACGCTGATCGCCTGGGAGGCGATGAACCACTGGGCGCACGACGGCTCCTTGGGCCTTCATCTCTTTCACCAGAACAACGAGATGGCCGGATACAGCTCGGTGCTGCACGCGATGCAGCTCAAGGGGATCACCGGTGAGTACGGGAGACGCCTGCGAGCGGCGGTGATCGGCTTCGGCGCCACGGGTCGCGGAGCGGTGCTCGGATTGCGGGCGCTCGGGGTCCACGACGTCTCCGTCCTTACCCACCGCGAGGCCGCCGCCGTCGCCGCGCCGATCCACTCGGTGCGCTTGATCACCTACGCGCGGAACCCCGACCACCCCGATCAGACGCCCGAGCTGGACAGCCGCCGCGAGTCGATGCCCCAGTTCCTCGCCGAGCACGATCTGATCGTCAACTGCGTGCTTCAGGACACCGAGGCGCCGATGATCTTCGTCAGCAACGATGAGCTCTCGCTGTTTCGTTCCGGAACGCTGTTCGTCGACGTCTCCGCGGACGCCGGGATGGGCTTCGAGTGGGCGCGGCCGACCAGCTTCGAGCAGCCGATCTACGAGCTCGGCGACGGGGTGAGCTGCTACGCGGTCGACCACAGCCCCTCGCTGCTGTGGAGCTCAGCCACCTGGGAGATCAGCAGAGCGCTGATGCCCTATCTGCGCACACTGATCGCGGGGCCCGAGGCCTGGGAGCGGGAGGAGACGGTCCGCAACGCGATCGAGATCCGCGACGGGGTGGTACAGAACCCGAAGATCCTCTCCTTCCAGCGTCGCGCGCAGGAGTATCCGCACCCTCGGCTTTGAGCAGCAGAACCGGAGGCGCAGTGAGGTCGAGATGAAATCAGCCGCACGTAGACTCCGAATCGTGACCGACGTGATCCGCGAGGTGGAGGACAACGTCGAGGCCACCGAGGCCTGGAACGGCCCCCTGTTCGAGATCTGGATCGATTACCGCGACCTCGTCGCCGAGGGGCTGCGCGATCACGGCGAGACGGCGCTCGCGGCCAACCCACCGCACGAGGGCGAGCGTGTTCTCGACATCGGCTGCGGGCTCGGCGACACGACGACGCGCCTCGCAAGCCTCGTCGGCGCAACCGGTCACGCGCACGGCGTCGACGTCGCCGTGCGGATGATCGAAACGGCGATCGAGGAGGCGGCCGAGGCCGGGATCGAGAACGTCAGCTTCGCCGCCTGCGACGTCGAGACGACCAGCTTCGAGCGCACGTTCGACTACGCGTTCTCGCGCATGGGGACGATGTTCTTCGCCAATCCGGTGGCGGCGCTTCGAAACGTGCGTGAGGCGCTGGCGCCCGGCGGGCTCCTGAACATGGTCGTCTGGCGGCGCAAGCTCGACAACGAGTTCATGCATCGCGCCGAGCTGGTGGTCGCCGAGTACCTCGAGGAGCCGCAGGAGTACGACGTCCCGCGCTGCGGCCCGGGGCCGTTCTCGATGGCGAACGCGGACACGGTCAGCGACGTGCTCCGGCTCGCCGGCTACGAGTCGATCTCGCTCGCCCGACAGGATCTGCCTTACAAGATCGGCAACGACCTCGACCACGCGGTCGCCTTCAACATGGCGCTCGGCCCCGCCGCCGAGGTCCTGCGCATGTGGGGCGAGCGCGTCGACGAGATCAGGCCGAAGATCGCGGACGACCTGCGGGCTGCGCTCGCCGACTTCGTCGTCGACGGCGGCGCCGTCGTCGCCCCGGCCTCGACCTGGGCCGTGACCGCGAGAGCGCCGCGCTAGCTCCGCCCGCAACTCGGGTGCGATTAGTTCGGCGGGGCTCCGGGGTCTAACAGAAGTTCAGCCAATGGAGCGCATCCTGCCGGGGTTCGCCGTGGTCGCCGCGCTGGGCGCCGTCATGCTCGCGCTCAATGTTCGGATGATCAAGGGCTACGACTAGCGCGAGCCGTCGCTGCGGTCGCTTCGAGCGTCTCGACGGAGTCGTCGATCGGCGGCAGAGCAGCCATTGCGTCGGCGACGCGCTCGGCCCCGCGTCGGTAGGCGTCGTCGCCCAGGACTTTCTCGACCGCCCCGGCGAGCTCGCCAAGCGTCTCGGCGCCGGGAAGGGCGAGGACGTTGCGGGCGCCCCGCTCGCCGGCCAGGCTGATGCCGGCGCCCGCGCGCGCTGCGGCATCGCCGTTGGCCCACTGGTCCGTGCTGAACAGGGGCAGGACCACGAGCGGCACTCCGTGTGCGAGGGCGCCAAGGGTGGATCCGTAGCCGCCGTGGCAGACGATCACCGAGGCGCGGGCCGCGACCGCGTCGTGCGGCACCCACGTCTCGACATGAACGTTGGGCGGGATTTCGCCGAGCTCGCCGAGATCGCGGCCGGCATCCCCGGTCGTGACGAGCACCCGCACGGGAAGTGGAGCAAGCGCGTCGATCGCCGCCTGGTAAACAGCCGGGAAGTACGGCAGGTGCGCACCCGCGGCGACCGAGCCGAAGCTCAGATAGACGAGCGGGTCGTCATTGCGGTCCCACCAGTCGCCAAACCCCGGCGCGTCCTCCGACACTCCGAAGCGGAATCGGTGCGTGCGCTTCGGGATCGGCGCGCCCGGGTCCTCCAACGCTTCCGGGATCGCGGTCAGGTAGGGGGAGGCGGTGAGCCGCTCGCCGGTCGGATCGGACCGCAGGCCCAGCCTCTCGCGCGCCTCGTTGACGGTCGCGGCAGCGAGCTCGATCGATTGCTCCTCGATCTGGGCGAGTCCCAGCCCCACCCTCACGATCGGGATCCCCGCCAGCTCGGCGACCAAGGTGGAGCCGAACTCCCAGGTTTCGCGCACGACTACGTCGGGGCGCCAGCTCTCCGCGATCGCCCGCAGGGCGGGCAGCCCGGCGCGAAGGTCGATCCCGGCGAAGAACTGGCCGATCATCAACCCGTTGGCGGTCGCGACGTCGAGCTCTGCGAACCGCCCCATGAGCGGCATCCATTCGTCGGCGGGCGGGTCGTCCACCGGTGCGAAAGGAAGCCCGGCGCGGTCCACGTTCGCCTGGTTCTGGCGCTGCGCGGCGACGAGCACCTCGTGCCCGGCGCGAAGGCAGGCGTGCCCGAACGGGGCAAGCGGCCCCAGGTGCCCGGCGCTGCCGCGGGTGGTGACGAGGACCCGCACCGGGCTATTTCAGCAGCCCGGCTTCCGGTCTACCATCCCGCCATGGTCCCGGAGGCCACGCTTGAGCAGACCGAGGCGGGCCTCGCGCCGGCCGGCGCCGGGTGGTTCGTGCTCAACGCGCGTGACGCCCGCTGGCGCCACCGCGAGGGACGAGGGGACAGCCTGCCGTTCACGGGCTGGACGGACTCCGAGGCCGAGACGCGCTTTCCGCAGATCGGGGTCAACCTGGTCGTCCTCGGGCCGGGCGAGCCGATCGGGATGTACCACTGGGAGGCCGATCAGGAGGACTTCCTCGTGCTCTCGGGCGAGGCGCTCTTGATCATCGAGGGTCAGGAACGGCCGTTGCGGCAGTGGGACTTCGTGCACTGCCCGCCGGAGTCCAGGCACATGATCGTCGGATCCGGAGACGGTCACTGCGCCGTCCTCGCGATCGGCGCGCGCGATCACCTCGGAGCGGACTGCAACGGAGGTGCGTACACGGTCGACGCGGTCGCGCTCCGCCACCGGGCCGGCGTCGAGGAGGAAACGAGCGACCCCGAGCTCGCCTACGCTCGCTTTCCCGAGCCCGCGCCGACGCGGTATGCCGAAGGCTGGCTTCCGAGCGGCTAACTGACCCGAGCGCTTCGAGGCAGCCGGACTGCAGCCGCCTGTGGACGCGGCTCAGGTCGTCTTGATCACCAGCACTGAGCAGTCGGCCTTGTGGGTGACGGTGTTCGGGATGCTTCCCAGCACCCGCCGCTTCATCCCCTTGTTGCCGATCACCAGCAGATCGGCGCCGCACTGCTCGGCGAGCCGCACCAGCACCTCGGCTGGATCGCCCTCGTCGGCGAGGGTCTCGCACTCGATCCCGCTCTTGCCGAGCTCGTGCTCGAAGCGCTCGAGGATCGACCTGACCCGCGCCGAGGAGTTCGAGGACCACTGCCGCTCGATGTCGTCGTCCGCACCGGCCGGCGCGCCACGCGAATCCTGAAAGGCGCTCAGCAGCACCAGCCGCGCCTCGAAGCGGCGGGCGATCTCGGCGGCCTCTGCGACCGCCTCGGCCGCGGTCGCCGATCCGTCGGTGCCGACGGCGACGGTGGAGATCGTCACGATGCCGCCGCCGCCTGCGCCTCGGCCCAGTCGCGCAGACGATCGGAGAACTCGACCGTTCCCGGACCGACCTCGACCACCTTGTCGGCGGGGACGTCGGCCCGCCGCGCGGCGGTGATGATCGCCTCCGGCGAGGGCGCCTCGTAGAGGCAATAGGTGCGCCGCCGGTCGGCGCTCAGGAACGAGAACAGCCAGTGGACGCCCTCGTCCGCGTTGATCTCCTCGATCAACTCGACGTCGTCGCTGCTCAGCTCGAGCTCTTCGGCGAACTCCCGCTCGATCATGTAGAGCGGCATGGCCGGATCCTATCGCGGTCGTCAGATCTCGGCCAGCCCGTGGCGGTGTGCGTAGGAGGCGGCCTCGGTGCGGTTCGAGCAACCGGTCTTGCGAAGGATGCTTCGAATGTGGTTCGCCGCCGTGTGCTCGCTGATCACCAGCGTCTCGCCGATCTCGCGATTGCTGAGCCCGCGCGCGACGAGCTGCAGGATCTGCGCTTCACGTGCCGAGAGCTCGTCGGGCAGGTCGGCCGGGCGCCGAGCGCCGAGCGCCTCGACCCGACCCGCGAGCGCCGTCATCCCGATCCGTTCCGCGAGCTCCGCCGCCTCGCCCAGCAACGCCGCCGCCCGCTCCGGATCGCCCCCAGGGCGCTCGCGCAGCGTCCGCCCGTACTCGTAGGCGGTGTGGGCGAGCCAGGTCGCGGCTCCCATCCGCCGATTGAGCTCCATCGCGCGCTCGAAGTGAGCCTCGGCACGGTCCCAGTCGCCGAGAACGGCGGCGAGCATCCCCAGGTAGCGATCGCCGGCTCCGTAGAAGGCAACCAGGTGGCCGATCATCACGCTCGCTCCCGCGAGCGGCTCGAGTTCGGGATAAACGAGCGCCGCGATCCGGTCGTCGCCAAGCGCCGCGCAGGCGTCGGCGAGGTACGTCAACGATGCGATCCACAACGACTCGCGCAGGCCGTCGAGGCCCTCCGCCGCGACCCGCGCAAGCTCCTCCCGCGCCTCGGCCTCCATTCCGAGCTCCACCAGCACCGACGCCAGCCCCGGCCGCCAGGGCCCGCCGCGACCTGGATTGGCGGCGAGGATCCGGATCACCGGCGCAAGCTCGGCCAACCGCCCCTGCTCGCGGCGGATGCTGAACATCTGAATCCCATGCACGCCGGAGGCGTCGCGGCCGGTGAGCAGCCTGCTCCACTCGTGCGATCGGTGCGCTCGCGCTTCTGCCTCCTCGAGCCGTCCGTCTCCGAGCGCGATCGCGGAGCCGTAATGCTCGGCGACGTGGAGCATGAACGGCTGCGCTGTCTGCTCGGCCATCTCGAGCAGCACGGCGATCTCCCGCCGGGCGGAGGCGACGTCGCTGAGGGCGACGAACGCCGGCACCCGCCACGACGTCGCCTCGGTGCGGATCTCGATGTCGCCGAGCTCGTCGCCGAGGCTGCGTGCCTCGGTGAGCATCTGGAGGATCTCCTCCAGCGAGCTCGTGCCCCGTGACCAGTAGGACCGCATCAGGACAGTGGCGAGGCCGGTGTGATCGGTGAGTTGGCGCGCCATCGCAACCGCGTTGGTGCGAACGGCGGCGGCGCGCGCGTGGTCGCCCTGAAAGTCGAGCGCACGGGCGAGCCCGCCGAGCAGGCCAACGCGCAGTTCAGAGGTCTCGACGCCGAGCGCGGCAGCGGCTTCCTCGAGCAGCTCGACCGCGCCCTGGTCGGCTATCCCTGGACGCCAGCACGCATTCTCGAAGCCGATCGCGGCCCTCGCGAGCAGCTGTGGGCTGGCGAGCTCACGGGCGATCGCGGACGCCGACCGGTAGGCGTCGAGGGCATCGAGCGACTTGCCCGCCCGATGGTTGACCAGCCCGAGCTCGAGCAGGACCTCGGCCTCCTCGGCGGGGCTCTCGATCCGCAGCTCGAGCGCGGTATGCAACCGCTCGGTTGCCTCGTCGAAGGCGAGCGCCGCGGCCGCGGCCCGCGCCGCACGGAGGTTGTAGTCGACACCCCGCTGCGACCCGCCGACGGGCGCCGCGGCGGCGAAATGGTGCGCGAGATCTGCGAGCACTCGGCCGGAGCGCCCCTCGGCGCGCTCGAGAGCCTCACCGACCTGCAGGTGCAGCTCCGCCCGCCGCACCGCCGGGAGCCGGTCATAGAGGGCGCGGCGCACGAGCTCGTGGGTGAAGCGGTGGACGATGCCACGGGAGGGGATCTCCTCGATCATCCCGCTGCGGACCGCCTCGTCGAGGGCGGCAACAAGGTCAGGCTCACTGATTCCGGCAGCGTCACGGACAAGCTCCAGCTCGAACTCGGATCCCGCGGTGGCGGCGAGCTCCAACAGCTCCGTTGTCGCCGGCGCGAGACGAGCCAGGCGCTGGCTGACCACCTCGCGAACGCTCTCGGGGGTTCCGAGCTCGACCGGCGACCCCGTCAGCCGGATCCTCCCGCCCGCGCCCTCGATCATCTCGGTTTCCACCAGCGCGCGCCAGAACTCGCAGACGAGGAAGGGATTGCCCCCGGTCAGATCGCTGATCGCCCGTGCTACGTCGGACACTCCGGCGCTCAGCTCGGCGCCCGCGGCGCGCCCCACGAATTCAGCCACCTCATCGTGCGAGAGCCCGCCGAGGCGCAGGCGCACGATGTCATCGGACCGCCGCAGGTCGGCGAGCGCTTCCGACAGGGTTTCGGGCACATCGGCCTCGGTGTCGCGGAAGGTGGCGAGCAGGAGCAACCTTGCCTCGCCTGCCGCGCGAGCGAGGTGACGGAGGAGAAGCAGGGTCGAGGCGTCCGCCCAGTGACCATCCTCGAGCACCAGCAGCACCGGCCGCGCACGGCTGACGCCGGTGAGCAGGTCGGTGACCGCCGTGTGGAGGCGATGGCGTTCGGTGTCGGGATCCGCCGCCACCGGGGCCGGCAGATCCGCCACTCGCAAAGGGAGGTCAGGCAGGAGGCGGATCAGCTCGCCGCCGGCGATGCCGAGCGCCGCGCGCAGCTCGTCCGGGTCGATGACGCGGGCGAGCGCGGTCCAGTGCCTCGACGAACGGACCGTAGGGCGTCCGCACGACCGCGTCGCAGGCGCCGTAGAGGACGAGCCCCCCGTTGGCGGCCGCTTCGCCGGCGAACTCGCGCACCAGGCGGCTCTTGCCCGACCCCGCCTCGCCGCCGACGAGGACGACGCGGCGACCTTCTCCCTCGGCGATCGGGTTCAGGGTCCTCAGTGTTTCCAGTTCGGCGGCGCGCCCGACGAACGGAAACGTCGACTCCAGGCGTAGCGAACCGGGGAGGTCGTCCATGGCGGCGTCCAGAGCACCATAGTCAGATCTGACTACCGCACGCCCCTCGCCCGACGCCGAACGGATCGAGAAATAGGTCAGTCCGGGTCATAGACAGCGGCCCCGGCGCGGGTTAGTGTCGGCGAATCGACCAACCGAGCACGAACCAGGAGGAAGCATGAGCACGACGACCGCGCCGGCACAGGCCGCACGCGAGCAGCTCTCGGGATTTCGAGGAGAACTGATCGGGCCCGAGGACGCCAGCTATGAGGGGGCGCGCAGCGTCTACAACGCGATGATCGACAAGCGACCGGGGCTGATCGCCCGCTGTGCGGACGCCGACGACGTCGCCGCGGTGATCCGGTTTGCCGCCGGACGCGGCCTGCTGCTCGCGGTCCGGGGTGGCGGCCACAACGGCGCCGGACTGGGGACCTGTGACGGCGGCGTCGTCATCGACCTCTCGGCGCTGAAGGAGATCCAGGTCGACCCGCAGGGCCGCAGCGTACGCGTCGGCGGCGGCTGTACCTGGGGTGAGGTCGACCGGGCGACCAACGAGCATGGCCTCGCGACCCCGAGCGGGATCATCTCGACCACCGGGGTCGGAGGGTTGACGCTCGGCGGCGGGCTCGGGCACCTGACCCGCAAGTGCGGGCTCTCGATCGACAACCTGCTCGAGGCCGAGCTGGTGCTCGCGAGCGGTGAGCGCGTGACCGCGAACGCCGACGAGCACCCCGACCTCTACTGGGCGATTCGTGGCGGCGGCGGCAACTTCGGCGTCGTGACCTCGTTCAAGTTTCGGCTGCACGACGTCGACACGGTGTTCGCGGGCCCGACCTTCTGGGCCATCGACGAGAGCGCCGACGTGCTCTCCGCCTATCGCGAGTTCCTGCCCAATGCCCCGCGCGAGCTGAACGGGTTCTTCGCCTACGCGAGCGTGCCGCCGGCGCCCCCGTTTCCCGAGGAACTGCACCTGCGCAAGGTCTGCGGAGTCGTCTGGTGCTATGTCGGCGGCGAGCAGGACGCGGCCGAGGCGATGGCGCCGCTGCTCGACAACGTTCCCGAGCCCCTGCTGCACGGTGTGCAGGCGATGCCGCACCCGGCGCTGCAGAGCGCTTTCGACGAGGTCTATCCGAAGGGCGATCAGTGGTACTGGCGCGCGGACTTCGTCAAGGAGATCCCCGACGAGGCGGTCGACGCCCATGCCCGGTTCGGCGCTGAGATGCCGACTTGGAAGTCGACCATGCACATGTACCCGATCGACGGGGCCGTTCACGACGTCGACTCGTCCGATACCGCCTGGAGCTACCGCGACGCGGGCTGGGGCTCGGTGTTCGCCGGCGTTGACCCCGACCCGGCCAATGTCGGCGCGATCCGGGAGTGGACCGTCGACTACTTCGAGGCGCTGCACCCGTTCTCGGCCGGTGGCGCCTACGTCAACATGATGATGGACGAGGGCCAGGAGCGGGTCCGGGCAAGCTACCGCGACAACTACGACCGGCTGGCGCGGATCAAGGCCGAGTACGACCCGGACAACCGCTTCCGGGTGAACCAGAACATCGAGCCGGCCGCGTAGGCCGCCGGTCGTCCGACGAGCGCCAACCGCTCAGCGTGTGGTTGGCGCTCGTCGGCGCGCGGCCGCGGTCCGCGTCGGGGGCCGGCCGGCGCGCCTTTGTCACCATCAAGGGCGTGGCCAGCGCGAACGCCAGAACGCCGGGCGCGGTGCGCACCGCCGACCCCTGGCACGACACCGACGTGATCGACCAGCGCGCGGCGCGCTTCGGGCAGGCGACCACGGGGATCGTGGCGCTGCTCGGCGCGGTCTTCGGCTGGCCGTTGCTGTGGGCCCTGATGGCCATGCAGCTGTTGATCGGGCTGAGTTTCGGACGACGCTGGTGCCTGCCGTGCTTGGCCTACTTCACATTGGTCCAGCCGCGCTTCGGCGAGGGACCGCTCGAGGACGCGAGGCCACCGCGGCTGGCGAACGCGATCGGGACCGCGTTCCTGGGCACCGCCGCGTTGCTGTGGTGGCTCGGTGCGCCCGCGGCCGGGACCGCGCTCGCTGCCCTCGTCGCCTCCCTGGCTCTGCTCGCGGCTGCCACCGGGCTCTGTGCCGGCTGCGAGATCTACAGGCTCGGAGCGAGGCTGCGCGGCATCTCCCCGGTCCATCACAACCGCGTCGACCCCGACGACATTCCGGGGCTGGACGGCGCCCCGCGCAACGTGATCGAGTTCACCCACCCGCTGTGCGCTGAGTGCCGCGACTGGGAGCGGCGTCTGTCGGCGCTCGACGACCCGCTGTTCACCGTCGATGTCAGATCGCGGCCTGACCTGGCCCGCAAGTACGGGGTCGCGGTGGTTCCAACCGTCGTCGCCGTGGGCCCCGACGGCGCGGTGCTGGAGCGGCTCGCCCCCTGAAGCGTTGCGCCATCCTGCTCCGCGGGCGGCGGATAGGCTTGCCTCGATGACCGGCTCGCGGACCCGCGCCCTGCTGCTCGTCGCGCTCGGGTTCGCGCTCGGCGCGTTCGCGGTCGGCGGCGCGTTCGCGGCCCGCTACGTGACCGGGGGCGAGACCGAGGTGACCTCGATCAAGCTCACCGGCGGCGGGCTTCCCGACCTCGGGGCCGAGAGCACCTACGGTGTCGCCGAGCTGCCGGAGACGATCCGCGCCTACCACGACTCGGGCGCCTACGGCTCCGACCTCGGCCGGGTCGCGAGTCACGCGCGCCGCTCGCTCGGCAACCAGCTTCGCCGCCTGCGCGAGTCGCCGGGGCCGGGGCGCTACTCGGAGTGCAACCGCGCCGGGCGTCGCTGTCGGGAGGTCGAGCCGGCGATCGTGCTCGACATCGACGAGACCTCGCTCTCCAACTACGCCGGGCTCGAAGCGGACGACTTCGGCGCCGGCGGGTTAGTGCCGGGCGCGGTCAGCGGCGGCGACCCCCCGCTCGCGCCGACGCTCGACCTCTACCGATTCGCGCGCGAGCGCGGGGTGGAGGCGTTCTTCATCACCGGTCGGCCGGAGGGTCTGGCCGAGGTTGCCGATACGAACCTGCGCCAGGTCGGCTACGACCAGGGCTACACCCTGATCACCAAGCCGCCTGGCGACCTGCACACGATCGAGTACAAGAGCGGCGAGCGAGCGCGGATCGAGGCCGAGCTCGGGTTCACGATCCTGGTCAACGTCGGCGATCAGGACTCCGACCTCGCCGGCGGGCACGCGCGGCGCGCGTTCAAGCTCCCGAACCCGATGTACTTCATCCCCTAGCCCGGGTCGGTGAGGAAGGCGACTAGCTCGCTCGCGCAGCGCTCGGGCTGCTGGTCGATGACGAAGTGGCCGGCACCCTCGATCATGACCAGGGTCGCGCCGGGGATCTCACGTGCGAAGCGGCGCGCGCTCGCCGGCGGGGCGAATTCGTCCTCGGCGCCCCAGAGCAGCAGGGTCGGGACCGCGAGCTTGCCCAGCGCGCCCTGGTAGGGCTTGAGCTTCTCGAAGTCCATCGAGCGGTAGAAGTCGAGCGTCGCGCGCTGCCCGCGCCCGTCCTCGAACGGGCGCCAGTATGCGTCGAACTCCCGCTCGTCGAAGGGATCGCCGACGCCGTGCATGAGGGCGGCGAACCCCTCGCGGGTGATCGCCGCGACCAGCTCCTCGCCCTGCTCGCCCCGGACCGCCTTCGCCATCCCGTGCCACTTGCCGTTGCTGAAGAAGCCGGCGGCGCTGATCGCCAGCGCCTCGATCCGGTCCGGGTGCTCGCAGGCCCAGGCGAGGCCGACGAACCCGCCCCAATCGTGGACGACGAGCGCCAGGCGCTCGAGCTCGAGTGCGTCGCAGAACCCGTCCAGCGCCTCGAGGTTGTGCTCGAAGGTCGCCGGGCCGGCGCCGGTCGAGTCGCCGAGCCCATAGAGGTCCGGGGCGACGCACCGGCGCCCGGCCACGGCCAGCGCCCGCATCGCCGGCTCCCACATCAGCGAGCTCTGCGGAAACCCGTGCAGGAGCAGCACCGGCGCGCCGCGCTCAGGGCCGTCAGGCCGCACCTCCCGATAGGCGATCTCACCCGCGCGACGCAGCTCGATCGACGGCACGCGAACGACCCTAGCGTCCCGGCACCGGCCGCTACGCTTGGCCCGCGCGGCGCCTTGGCGGAGTGGTTACGCAGCGGCCTGCAAAGCCGTTTACGCCGGTTCGATTCCGGCAGGCGCCTTAGCCCCGTAACCCGCATAGTCGCGCGGGATAGCGCCCTTCCGCCTGCAGCGTATGCCCTCCGAGCGGGCACCTCGCGGGCACCTCTTTGCCCCCGGCAACGCAGCGGAGGGCGACGAAGACCCTCGTGGCTAGCAGGTCGTAGGGGTTCGGCGTGCGCTTGCTAACGAGCATTCGGTTAGGGTCGGGCACGACATGACCCTACGGGAGGTGTGATGGCGAGAAGGGGTGTATCGGTGGCCGCGGCGTCGGCCGTAGTTGCCCTGCTATCGAGCGCCGTGGGCGGCGCCGACGCGCTGCCAGGCACGCCGGACTCGGCCGCTGTCGCTAAGAACAAGCCGTCTGTTGTGTGCTGGAAGGGCTTTCCGGGGCGCTTCGGGGGAACACCCAAACTCAAGTCCGCGCCGAACCGGTGCAGCTTCTTCAGGCGCGGCGGAGAGTTCGGCTACGAAGGCGTCGACATGAAGAGCATCAACTGGAAGCACTGGGGAGCTCCGCACGCCCGTGGTGTCGGCGAGGGATGCATGGGCAGTTGCGCACCGGTCACGGTCATCCTCAGCAAGTTGCGCAACAAGGGCGCCTGCGATGAACGCATCTACTCGAAGGCCCGGTTTGAGATCCCGGGTCCCGACCCGCCCGACAGCGACTTCCTCCTCTACACGACCTGTTGAGTCGGCGCGGGGTGGCGATCCCGGCCCCCGAGCGGTATTGCGGTAGCGGCGTGCTCGTCCATATCACCCCGACGCGATGTGGCGGCGGGAGTACCGCTATTCGTCCAAAGCGAACCTTCTGACCTCCGGTCAGGCGCTGAGGGCGTCACCGAGGAGTTTGGCGGCGAAAACCAGACATAGGACCGCGACGATCGTGGTGTTCTCGCGCACCATCCACTCCCGCAGTCCCCCCAGGACGGCGGCCGAGCGCTCGCCCAACAACAGCGACATCGCAAGTGGGGCGGCGGGTGCGAGCGTGCCGAGCAGGACGAAGACGGCCAGTGCGCCCGCCTGGGCGCCCGCCGAGACGCCGAGCTCAGCGATCGCGACGGCCGCGCCGACCGTCAGCAGCAGGTTCTTCGGCTTGCCCGATGCAGGTGCGCGGGCGAGCCGCGAGCAAAAATGACGCGACCGGCGAGGAGTGCGGCGTGGGCGCCCTACTCCCGCAGCCCGGCGGCTTCGAGGGCGTCAGCCTCGCGCCGCTAGCGGCATCTCACGTTCAGGCACTGACGCGAGTCGCCATTCCCGCTGGCCCGGTTGCCGCCGCCGTCGGTGACCCCATCCACGGCTGTGATGCCGAGATCATGGTTGTGCCTGGCACGATTGCGAGTCAGCGTCGCGGGCGCGCGCCGGACGTCGATGCCGTCGTCGTCGGCGCCGCGGACGCGGTTGCGCCTCAGCACGGTGTCGGTGACCTTCTGCCCGACGCGCACCCCGTCGCGGCCAACGTCGCGCACGCGATTGGCGATCACAGCGTTGTCTCGGCCATTGGGCGACCCGTAGACGCCCACCAGGATGCCGTGCTTACCGGCGCCGCGGACCTTGTTGTGCGCGATCAGGTTTCGGTCGCCGCCGTCGCGGTTGATGCCGAATTGGCCAGACTTGAAGACGCGGTTTCGCGTGATCGCGTTGTCGTTGCCCGCGAATCCGATGCCCTCGCCGTTGCGGACGACCCGGTTGGAGGCGACCTCGTTGTCGTCGCCCGCGAGCAGCATCCCCGCCTCGGGATGGTCGGCGATTGTGTTCTTCTTGATCCGGATGTTGTCGGCTTGGAACGTGATGAGGCCGATGTCTCCGTTGCGCGAGATCGAGTTCCGCCTGATCTTGACGTGATTAGAAAAGAACACACCGAGACCCGCCTCGTCTGTGTGGAGGCCGTTTGCCATGACTGAGCTCGTCCTCACATCGCTGCGCTCCGCTTCGCCGAGGACGATGCCGAGGTCGATGTTCTTCGACACGGTGAGCTGGCGCAGATGAGCGCGCTTCGCGTCGAAGACGCCCACGCCAAGGCCGAACTGCGTGACCCGACCGCCCTTGATCGTGATGCGATTGTGACCCTCACTTACGACCCCGACGTCACAGAACTCGTTCCTCGGGCAGGGATCGACGAGCTCGCCGTCGCCGTCGATCAAGTGGCCGTTGAGATCGAGCGTGACCTTGTTCGCGCCGATCACGATCCCGTTATCCGGGCAGTCGACCAGATCTGCTTCGAGCGTCGTGTCGGCGGTGATCGTCTCGCCGCAAGCCACCGGAGCGGCGAAGGCCTGATCGCCTCCAAGCGCGCGATGGCGCCAGTAACGATGGCGGCCAGGAAACAGGCATGCGCGGGCCGAGCTCTAAGACGCGGATGGAACGTGGCGGTCATGGCCCCGTTTGACGACCCTACGTCCGGTCGGGACCCGAAGTCAAGAAGGCTTGCTGTCCTCGACGTTCTGCTGCGACATCGCCTACTCCGACAGCCCGGCAGCTTCGAGGGCTTCCTTCTTCGTGCCGAAAACCTGCCAGCGCACAGCTTTTCCCTCGCGCAGCGTCCAAACGTGCCAACCGCGCAGGTCCACCTCGATGCCGCTGGCTTTGCCCCGTGCGAAGTAGTGCACCTGCACGAGGACGTCATCGACGGTTTCAAGGCAAGCCTCGATGCTGATGCGGGACTCGTCGAAGGGGTCCCAGAAGGATTCCAACGCCTTGGAGAGACCGGCATGCCCTCGGTAGCTCCCGCTCAAGATCCCGCCCACCATCTCCACTTCGATGCCGGGATCAATCGACTCCAGCGGGAGGTCTCCCGCGCTACGGTTCCACGCTTCGTAGAGGCTCCGCACGATCTCGACGTTCTCCTGGGACATCGCCCGCGCAGTATCTCGCTCCGGCCGTGACCTAGCTGAGGGATCCCGACCCCGACGCAAACGGCGGCGGGTCGCCAACGGCGCCGGGGCCGACCGGGTTGACCTGGAGGCCGATGCCGGTACTTAGAGCCCCGGCGGGCGGTAACTAACCGCGCGTTTCGCCGCCTCGTCTACCTGCTCGGGTGTGAGCAGCACGGTCGTCTTCACCGTCGCTCCTCCTGCGGCGTTCACGATCAGCGCTACGGCTGCGGCGGCCTCGTCGTCGGGAAGGTCGACGACCACAATTGCATCGTTCTCGCCGAACCCGAAGTAGAAGCACTCGAGCTTGCCGCCCACGCCTTTCACCGTGTCGGCGACCGCGGCCCGCCGATCGACGCCGCCCTTGCTGCGCACGCCCTCCACGCCCTGGGCTGTGTATGACGCCTCGAACAGGTACTTCGGCATCTCCTTCTCCTTCCTAATGGGGGTCGCGCCAACCCTCTCACGCTCAAGGGCGCAAGGCAAGGCGGCGCAGCACGTCGCGACCGCCTGCCGGTCGGCGTAGGCTGCTCGGGTCGTGCGGGGCGCACCCGATCAGCACGGCAACGGGCTAGCCGGTGACCGGCTGCGGAAGCGGCCCGGGGCCGGGAGCCCCTATGAAGCTCTGCGGGGCAGGGGGGCAACCCCTCCGCGCCCTCTGCCGGGCAGGCCCTTGCTGGTCGCGCGCGCTCGATCAGAAACCGAGGGCAGCCGGTGACCGCAAGCCGGTTCGGCAGCCCCGAGGTGCGCTACGGCATCATCGCCCGCACCGCACTCGGGGTCGGGCTTGAAGACTGCGCCCGTGAGGCCGAGGTCGGGTACGAGACGCTGCGGAGCTGGCTGAAGCGAGGCCGCGCCGAGCAGGGGACCGAGCACGCCGCCTTCGCCGCTGCCCTAAATGAGGCACGCGCGCTTGCCGTACGCCCGGACGAGGACGCGATGACGAACGTGTGTCCAGAAGTTCATCAGCGCAGAACTCGTACCAGCAGACCATCCCCCAGAGGATCCCCTCCTCGTAGCCGCCTGGCACGTTCTCACGGATGACCGCGAGCACCTTCTCGATGACCTCGCGCCGGTCGGGCGCGAGCCCGTCGAGGTACTCGTCGACGGTTGCTGCCTTGGACTGGACCACGAGAGCCCAGCCTTACCGCGGCGAGCTCCACCGCGGGCTCGCGGGCGGATCTCCTCGAGCGCCGAGCAGTCGCCGGATAGCGCCGCGCGCAGCGGCGCGAGCGACCACGTCTCGACTGGCCAGGCTTTCGGAGGAGCAAACCAGCGGCAGGCCCCGCTCCGCAGCCCGCCCGGCGACCTCGGTCGCGATGGGCAGGAGAGCCTCTCGGTCGTCGGCCTCGATCGCCGCGTGGCACCTCTCGCAGGCCGGCCACTCGCGCTCGGCCGGGGAGACCCAACGGACCACCCCGCCGACTAGGGTGGTCCGCGTGGTTTCGCTTCGTCCGCTGAGCGAATCGAACCGTCAAGCCGTCGAGGCTTTGCGCGTATCGCCAAGCCAAGAGCAGTTCGTCAGCAGCGTCGCCGACTCGTTGCGCGAAGCCGCCGAACACCCAGACGCTCGCGCCTTGTACTGGGCGGTTTATGCCGAAGGCATGCCGGTCGGATTCGTAATGATCGCCGACGAGGTCGGAGGTTCTGACTACATGGCGCACTACCTGTGGAAGCTGCTCATTGACGAGCGCCACCAGCGGCAAGGCTTCGGCACGGCTACGCTCGACCTGATCGTCGAGTACTTTCGCGGCCGACCCGGAGTCGAGGTGCTGCGCACGAGCGCCGGCCAGGGCGACGGCAGCCCGATCACCTTCTACGAGCGCTACGGCTTTGAGCGCACGGGTGAAGTGGTAAACGACGAGGTGGTGCTTCGCCTCAGGCTCCGCTAGCGCCGGGGCGACCAGCTTCGGTCGGGTGGATCCCGCGCCGCATGCGCGTCCAGTGACGGCCATGGATCCGTTCGCCTGACGACAGCGACTGGGTCACCAGCACTATTCGACTACCCAGCGCTACCGACACCACAAGCCCCGACGCGAGGACGCGGCGAAGCTCGCGGAGGCGGTCTCAACACCCAGCCATTCTCAACACCCAGCCAGTCCGAGGCGGGCCTTGCGCTCGGGTCGCGCTTCCGTTACTTGGCGAACACCCGGTCGGCTACCGTCGCGTCGCCGAGCGTCTCGAAAGCGATCAGCTTGGAGTCATCGTTGTACGTGAGAACGTCGGCGCTCTCGGTCGACTCACCCTCGAGCTGGACAGTGGTCAGAACCACGACCTTGTCGCCCTCGGCGACGAAGTCATGCGGGCTGCTGCGGAAGTCCTTGCTCATGAACTCGGTCCACAGCTTGCCGACCGCCTGCTTGTCGTTGTAGGTCCCGGTCAGGGCGTTGTCGCCGCGGACCGTCCACTCGATCGAGTCATCGATATCTCGCATCGCGCCCTCGGCGTCGCCGTTGCCAAACGCCGCGTAGGCGTCCTGTGCCGCTTGCTTGTTCTCATGCGCACTCATCTGGTTTCCCTTCTGTTGGGCCTGGTCTTCCCGAGACCCGCGTGGGTCCAAGGGCCCCGAATCCCTGGTCAGGTGACCGGGATCGTGGTACTCGAGAGAGGCGCTGGGGACGTCTGTGTCAGGCAACCCGCGAACCGATCTCGCTCGACGCGAGGGGTGACGTAGCAGGGAAGCCCTCAGACCGCTCCTTCGTCCATTGAAGCAGGGTTCAGGCTTTCCGGGTTTCCGCCGTCGGCGCCAGCGCCTACTCGAGCGGGCAGCTTGGATCTGGCCACCGCGGCGAACTGCCCGGCGTTTGTCCGGTCATGTCATTGGCGACAAGTCGACGCAGTGGCTACCGAGCGGGGGCCGTCACGCGGTGATGCCGATGCTCGGAGTGTCGTTCAGTGGAGCTCCTCTACCAGCCCGATGATGATGCCGTCGGGGCCGCGGACGTAGCAGTACCGATAGATGTCCCCGTACTGCGCCACCTCGCCCACGAGTTCGGCGCCGTGGGCGCGCAGGCGGTCGAGGACGTCGTCGACGGCGTCGACGACGAACGTGAGGCGAGGGATGCCCGGGGTGTTCATCGGCGCCCTCGGCGCAATGCTGGTGGCCACCGGCGTGTGGAACGTCGACAGCTCGACCCGGCCATGGCCGTCCGGGGTCCGCACGACGGCGATGTCCGCTCGGACGCCGTCCAGCCCGACGAGCTGGTCCACCCATTCACCCTCGACTGCTGCCTCGCCCTCCAGTTCCAGGCCCAGTTCGACGAAGAACGCGATAGCAGCCGCGAGATCCTCGACCACAACGCCGGCGTGATCCATCCGGTAGATCGTCATGCCACGCAATGTAGGGACCGAGGATCCTTGCCGTTGACGAACACCGCGCCGGCCCGGACCAGCCGCTTGGTGACGAAGGTGCGCGGGCGAGCCGTGATCCAAGGGCGCAACCTACGCGCGGCTCGGTGCCGAGCGCCCCGGCGACCCCGTCGTGCTCTGCCCGCGATGCCACCGGGCGGCCGTCGGTTAGGCTCGCGCCGGACGAGGCAACAACGTAAGGGGCGAGAGATGTATGCACGTGTGACCGTCTTCGAAGGCGGCAGCGCCGAGGCGATGAAGACCGACGCCGACATGATCAATAGCTCGAGCGAGCCGCCGCCCGGTGTGCCGGCGAACGGGATCACGTGTCTCTACGACTACGAGTCTGGGAAGAGCATCGCGATCGTCTTCTTCGAGACCGAGGAGGAGATGAAGGTCGGGGACGCAGCCATGAACGAGATGACCAACGATCGCCCGGAGGCGGGAACGCGTGCCTCGGTCAGCTTCTACGAGGCGCCGGTGGATATCAGGATCTAGCCACAGCGCGATCGGATCACGCCGCCGTGATCACTTGAAGGAGGAACGATGATCGCACCGCCGACCGTCTCACGCGAGCAGTGGGAGGCCGCCCGCGAAGAGATGCTGGTCAAGGAGAAGGAGCTGACGCACGCGCGCGACGCACTGGCGGCCGAACGCCGACGGATGCCCCGGATCGCCGTCGAGAAGGAATATCGCTTCGAGGGCCCGGACGGCGCCGCGAGCCTGCTCGACCTGTTCGACGGGCGCCGCCAACTGATCATCTACCGTGCGTTCTACGCACCGGACGTGACGACCTGTGCGCCGGGCACCTCCTACCCCGAGCGGGCCTGCCTCGGCTGCTCGATGGTCGCCGATCAGGTGGCGCATCCAGCTCACCTGAATGCGCGCGACACGACGCTTGCGTTCATTTCCCGTGCTCCTCAGGCCGACATCCGCGGCTTGAAGGAACGCCATGGGGTGGGAGCTGATCCCTTGGTACACGATCACCGACGACTTCGACGCTGACTTCGGGGTCGATCAATGGCACGGCCACAACGTGTTCGTCCGAGAAGGTGATCAGATCCTCCGCACCTACTTCGTCGACGCACGCGGCGACGAGGCGCTGGGCAGCACCTGGAGCTACCTCGACGTGACCGCGCTCGGCCGCCAGGAGGAGTGGGAGGACTCGCCGGAGGGTTACCCGCAGACGCCGACCGGCCGATGGTTGAACTACCACGATGCGTACGGCGAGGACGCAACCGGCTCCCGGGCCGAGTCGAGTGAGACGTGATCAGCTCAAAGTTCCGCTTCGTCGTCCCAAGCGATACTTCTGATGCCGACGAATACGGGTGTCCAGGACGTCGTCAGTGAGGCGACTAGCGCCGGCGAGGCCCGCGCGCGTGCTACGAGGTCGGACCTGGCAGGGGTCCGATGAACTCGATGCCAAAGTCCTGACCGGCTTGCTTGATCTGCGACCCCGGGATCGAGTCCTCCGGCGGCAGACCGCCCGGTCGTGACGCGAGGGTGATCGCGCGGTAGAACTGCCCGTGGTGCGGTGTGGTGAGGATGAGGTAGCGGGCCTCCTTCGACTCGATGCGGAATCCGTGCACGGTGCCGCCGGGTATGTGCGCGAACGAACCCGCTGGCGCGCGTACCCCGGGTTGATCGCCGATGTAGAGCGTGATCTCACCCTCCAAGACGTAGAAGGACTCCATGTCGTCGGAGTGCCGGTGTAACGGGACACTTTCCCCCCGACTTGCCCGCTCGTCGACAAGGCAGAACGCTTCTCCCGTCTTCTCGCCTTCGGCAAGGAAGTATGTGGAGGTCTTGCCCATCCACCGTAGTTCAGCCTGTCCAGGCTGGTAGACGTATGCGCCGGTCACATCACCCATAGTGCCGTCCCCATGGTCGACGAAGCGGCTACCTAACCTAGGGCCTCGCCGCTCGGCTTGCCCCGCGCGGTGTGCCGAGATAGCACCAGGACGCGATCGTCGTCGAGGGCGATGATGCTTTCGGCCTCGATCCGCGGCCATCGCACGCGCTCGCTGAGCCGCCCGGTCAGGTGTGCCGCTTGGCGTTCAGCTCGAGGGTCTGAAGCGTCGTCTTGTCGCCGAACTCGCCAAGCTCGACCGAGATCGTGCCGGCGGTCAGCTCGCCGCGGCGCGAGAGCTTGCGGCGGTCGCGGCGTGAGAGGCGGGCGGTGACTTTCTCCGCGGCGCCGGGGTCGATGCTGTAGGCCTTCGGCGCGCCCTGCTTGTTGGCCGAGCGACCGACGGTCAGCTCACCCGCACATGGGGCCGTGAGCGTGTCGGGGCAGCTCAGGCGCACCGCCACCTCGCCATTGTCCTTGACCTTCGGCGTGCGGCGCGAGATGACGACGTTGGGACCCTCGTTCACCGCTCCGATGGTCACGCTCTCGCAGTCCGCGAAGGCGAAGAAGCCGAAGCCGGCGAAGTCCACGAGATCCATCGAGACCGAGTCCGTTCCGTCTCCGCAGTTAGGAACTGTGTCCAATTCGGCGTCGCGGAGACGGAGCTGGTCGTTGCCGGAGCTTCCGGTGAGACCGTCCAAGGTGCCCGATCCGCCGATCAGGATGTCGTTGCCGGATTCACCGCGGACGCTGTCCCGGCCGCTATCGCCGTTCATCGTGTCGTTGCCGCCGCGCCCCTCCATCCGGTCGTTGCCGGCGCCACCGCTCATCACGTCGGCTGCCGAGGTGCCGCAGAGGAAGTCGTCGAGTGATCCCCCGGTGTTGGTGAGCAGGCAATCGGGACCGCTCGGGCCACCGGCATGCGCCGGCGGCGCGGCGGTCAGCGCAAGCGCGAGGGCGGCGGCCAACGTGATGATCGTGACCGCGACCGAAGGGTGGATGGGGCTGGCGCGATGCTGATTCGTGGAACCGCCTCCCGGTAAAGGCCACCCTACCCGCAAGTGCGACATAGATCAATGCTCCAAGAGCCCGGCGGCCTTCAGCGCCGTGGCCGGGCTGGAGAAGACCTCGAGCCGGATCACCCTGCCGTCGCGCAGCGTCCACAGGTGTGCTCCCTCGGTGTCGACGCTCGCCCCACTCTCCTTGCCGCGCCCCGTGTAGCGGGTCAGGACGAGGACGAACTCGCCGGCGGCAAGGAAGCGCTCGGCTTCACAGCGCCAGCCCTCCCACGGGCTGAGCCACTCGCGGAGGCGCTGACTGCGCTCCTCCGGATCCCGTGAGACCCTGCGGGTGGGGAACTCGTCCGACCATCCCCACTCCATCTCGTCGGCGTAGATGTCGAAGCGGGGGGCGCCAGTTCCCGCGCCCCCACTCCTCATAGATCGGCCGCAGGGCCTCGACGTTCGCCCGTTCCGTGGTCTCGGTGTCACGGGTCATTACCGGCCCGATCCGAGGATGCCGACCTTCATCGCACCGGTATCTTGGCGCGATGGCCTCGGAGCCGCCGACCGCCGCTGCGTCCGAGGACGCCGCCGGCCCGTGCATCCTCTGCTTCGACGGCTCGGACACCGCCCGGAAGGCGATTCGCGAAACCGCCGTCCTGCTCGCGCCGGCACCCGCGCTCGTTGTGCACGTCTGGCTCCGGCCCTCGGCGCTGATGTTCCAGGGCCGGCATCTCGCCTCGACCCATCCGCTCGCTCCCGCCGCCGATGAGTTCGACGCATCCGCGCGCGAGGCGGCAGAGGCGGTACTCGCCGACGGCGTCAGGTTGGCGGCGGAGTGCGGCTTCGACCCCGAGTCGGCCCTGCTCGCCAGTCAGCACGGGGTCTGGGCGCCGATCGTCGAGCTCGCCGAGGAGCGATCGGCACGGGCGGTCTCGGTCGGGTCGTGCGGCGTCTCGTCGTTGGAGTCGGCGATGCTCGGGAGCGTCGCCCATGGGGTCGCGAACCATTGCGGGCGGCCGGTGATCATCGTCCCGGTGGGAGCCCGGCACCGGGCATAGTTCGGGGCGATGGTCCTCGCCGCCGCGATCGTCGGTCTGTTCGTGCTTCCGGACCCCTGGCGGATCGTGTTCCTGTTCTGTGCCGCGCTGATCGAGATCGGCGAGGTCTACTTCTGGATCCGCTTCCTGCGCCGCTACCGGGTTACGACCGGGGTCGAGGGACTGATCGGCGAGCGCGCGGAGGTGATCGAGGCGCTCTCCCCGGACGGCAGGGTGCGGTTGCGGGGCGAGATCTGGAACGCGCGCGGGCCGACGGGGACGGACCGCGGCGAGCCGGTCCGCGTCGCGTCGGTGGACGGCCTCACCCTCGTCGTCGAGCCGTTTGAAGAGGGCCACGGACGCCTGCGGTGAGCGAGTAGGCTCGCTCGACGATGCGACCGATCGCGGTCACCGCCTGCCTGCTCGCGCTGGCGACGGCGGGTGCCGCCAGCGCCCTGGCGGTCACCGATCGCGGAACCGGGGGCGACGACCGTCTGGTCGGCGGCGCCGGGGGAGACGAGCTGCGCGGGCGCGCAGGAGCGGACCTGCTGATCGGGCACCGAGGCGCGGACGTGCTGATCGGCGGGGCTGGACCCGACCGCCTGCGGGGCGGACCCGGACGCGACAGCTTCAACATGCGCGACGGGATTGAGCTCGCCGCGCCTGGCGATGACCGGATCGAGGCCCGCGACGGACGCAGCGACGAGATCAGCTGCGGCGCCGGCAACGACGTCGCGATCGTCGACGCGGTCGAGGAGGGTGTCTACGACTGCGAGCGGGTCAGCGGGCCGTCGTGATCGGGCTCCCGGCCGACCACTCGTCCCGATTCGCGCGCGGCGAGCTCGCCGATCCCGAGCTGACCGAGCGCCTGGAGGCGCGCAGCGCCGACCGGCTCCTGCGCCGGCGCGAGTTCCTCGGCCGCACGGCGGCGCTGGCGGGACTGGCGGGGATGGCCGGCGTGCTGCCGACCGAGACCCTGGTCGCCGAGGCGGCGCGACGGGCGGGACGAGCCCCGCTGCCGAGGCCGCGCGAGCTGCCGATCGACACCTTCGTCGTCCTGATGATGGAGAACCGGTCCTTCGATCACTACTTCGGCTGGCACCCGCGCGTCGACGGCCGCAACGAGGGGCTCGCCTATCCAAGTCTCGACGGCAGCCAGAGCTTCGCCACCCATCACCTCGCCGCGGACTTCCAGGGGTGCGGCTTCCGCGACCCCGACCACGGATGGATCGGCGGGCGCCACCAGTACAACGGCGGCGCCATGGACGGCTTCTACACCGGCAACCCCGAGGGCGACGGCAGCGACGAGTACGCGCTCGGCTACTACCTCAAGGCCGACCTCGGCTTCATCCCCCATGTGGCCGCGGCCTACACCCTTTATGACCGCTGGTTCTGCTCGATCATGGCCTCGACCTACCCCAACCGCCACTACCAGCTCGCCGCCCAGAACGGGGGCCAGAAGCGAAACCAGCTCCCCGAGATCAGCGACAGCGGCGACTTCGGGTTCGAGTGGGAGACGATCCTCGACCGGGCGCTGGCCCACGGCCTGGAGGTCGGCTACTACGTTTCCGACATCCCGACGCCGGGACTCTACGGGCCGCGCGGCCTCGCCTGGACGAGGCCGGTGAGCCGCTTCTACACCGACGCCGGGCAGGGGACGCTGCCGCCGATCTGCTTCGTCGACCCGCCGTTTCTCGGCGCCGCGAACGGCGTCTCCGCCGACGAGCATCCGCACGGCGACGTGCGGCTCGGGCAGGCGTTCATGTCCGACGTCGTGCACGCGTTCGTCGAGTCGCCCCAGTACCGGCGCGGGGCGCTGTTCATCAACTACGACGAGTGGGGCGGGTTCTTCGACCACGTGCCGCCGCGACACGTCCCCGACGACCGGGCAAACCGCGAGAACCTCGACGAGGACTGGTCGCTGACCGGCTTTCGGATCCCCGCCGTCGCCGTCTCGCCGTACACGCGCGCGAGGCGACGTGGGCGCGTAAACCACATGACCTGCACCCACGAGTCGATCCTGAAGCTGATCTCCTACCGCTTCGGGCTCGGCTATCTGACCAAGCGCCACCGCTACGCCTCCAACGTCGGTCGCAGCTTCGACTTCTCGCGCCGCGACCTTGAGCCGCCCGAGCTGCCCGACCCGGTCGCGATCGCCGCGGTCGAGTGCGCGGTCGGCGGCGGCGGCCGTCCGAAACAGCACGACCTGGCGCAGCTCGAGACCTCAGGGCTGCTCGAGCGGGCCGGTTACGAGGTCGCGCCGGTGGGCTTCGAGTCGCTGTTTCGTTACCCCGACGCTGTCCGACGGGCGTTCGAGCGCGGTGGCTGAGGCGCGATTTCGTCGCCGCACGGAAAAGGGCCCCTGCAAAGAGGGGCCCCTTTTGTTCCGAAAGGACGTTCCGCCCGCGTTCCTGCCGCTGGCCCGTCAGTCCTTCAGCTTTGGAAAGCCTCGGAGCGGGACCGCTGCCGTCGCCCCACCCGTGTGAAACAGAGTAACACGGGAATTCAACGTTAGTTGCGCGTTCCTCCTTTCTACGGATCATGCACTGTTGCAGGCTTTTTTACTCTCCGTACAGTCGGCGGCTGAGGGCTTGTACGAGAAGGCGAAGCTCAGAGGGGCCGACGCGAAGCCGGGGGAACAAGCGGGTGTCCTCCTCTTCCGAGCGCGCTCCCCGTACCCCCCGAGCTCGTTTGGCCGTCCGCCCTCCGCGGCTGATACGGCCAATCCCGCATCGCCAGCTATAACTCAGGACTCCCGGGCGCTTAGCTCAGTTGGGAGAGCGCCAGCTCGACAAGCTGGAGGTCACTGGTTCGAGCCCAGTAGCGCCCACTAATCGGGCACCAGCATGGCGTCACCCCACGTCGCCGGAACGGTCGCCCTCTGCATCGCCTCGGGCGCCTGCGCCGGGCTGACCCCGCCCCAGATCGTGCAGAAGATCGTCGCCGACGCCACCGCCTACAACACGGCCAACCCGGGCTACGGCTTCCTCGGCGACCCGTTGCGACCGATCAGCGGCAAGTACTACGGCTATCTGGTCAGGGCGGGGCTCCACTAGCGCCGCCGCACACCCAAGGAGGGCTCCATGAACGCCAGCAATCGACTCAAGCGCGGACTCGCAGGCGCGTTGGTCGCGGCGGTCGTCGCCGCTTTCGCCGCCGCCCCCGCGAGTGCGGACACCGGTGGCACGCCGAACGTCAATGCGGGCAGCAACCCTTGCCTAGGAGACACTGTCTCCTTTTACGTACCCGGGGTCGGGCTGAAGGAGACCGCGGGTGGTATTGGCTCTGGGCTTACGCCGAAGGAGGCCTTGGAGATCGTCCGCACTTGTCGCGGATGACGGCGTAGGACCGCGCGACAGAGCGGTCCGCACGCTCGCACGGAGTGCCCTGTGCCGCCGAGCGCCTAAACCGACTCGATCGCGTAGCGAGGGCCCCGGCGGGGCACATGGGGACGGGCAGACCGCCGGGACCCCTTGCCGCACCCCCGACACACGCCCTGGAAGTTCATACCGGGGGGCGGGACCACAAAGATGCTACGCCGACCCGCCGGATTGGTAAGGGCGCCGCCCACGTATCCGGCACGGCCGGGAGGGCGCGCCGGGAACGTGCACCGGGCATCGGTGAGGCCGCATAGCGAGGGGCCCCGGCGGTCGGGGGTTTCGTCGGAGGGCCGCCAGGGGCCCGCTCGCCGCATCCCCCAAGGCAAGCCCTAATCCTGGAAGGGCAGCGGGGGACAGGACCCCCAAATTCTACTCCGACGGCCCGGATTGGCAAGGGCCCCGCCGACATATCCGGCACGGCCGGGCGGACCCGGCGCCGGGCGAGCGCGATCGGCGCTAGCCGTTCTAACGCGATGCGCGCACCCTCCCCACCGGGGGGACGGTTCGGGCGCCGCCGGCTCACTGTCCCGCGAGGTGCACGATGAGTTCGTGTGCGGCCGCGACCGCTCGGAGCTGCATGACGACCGTTGATCGGTAGGCGCGCCGCGCGTTCCCGGGATAGGCTCCATTGAACCGCAACCAGGGAGGGGAACTGATGCCAAATCTGCGCCGCGTGAGGCCTGCTTTGTGGATCGCCGCTGCGCTTTGTGTCGCGCTTCCGGCCCCGGCGTCGGGGGCGGTGACGATAGGCAGCAACCTCAACGGTGTGGCGGCCGGAGAGACCGCTTGTGGCTCGGGATGCACGTTCGCTCATGGTGCCCTGCCCCCGGCCAGCACCGCCTCGGGCGGTCTGTTGGCGCCAATCGACGGGGTCGTGGTCCTGTGGCGGATCAAGGTCGGAGCCAGCGCCACGCCAGTCGCGCTCCGGATCACCCGCCCGGGCAACTCCAACACCCGCATCGGGGTCGGGACTGGGCCCATCGTGACTCCCGACACGAACGCCATCTCGCCCTTCGCAGTGCGGGTTCCGATCCAGGCCGGTGACGCCATCGGCATCGACTGCTGCATGGGTGGCTTTCTCGCTGCGTTCGCCGCGAACGCAGACGCGGATACTCGCGACTTCGGAGCGTCGGGACCGCTTCCAGACGGGGGCGATTTGAGCGGAAGTGCCTCCAGAGACAACACCGAGCTGCTGATCAACGCCGACATCGAGCCCGACGCCGACAGCGACGGTTACGGTGACGAGACCCAGGACGGATGCCCGACCCGTCCCGGTGACGGCTATTGCCCCGAAACCGACCCGCCCCAGACCACGATCACCAGGGGCGCGCCGAACAAGCTTGACGCGCACAAGGTCAAGTTCGAGTTCAAGTCCTCGGAGGAGCGCGAAGCGACCTTCGAGTGCAAGCTCGAGAGGAAGCCATTCAAGCCATGCTCCTCGCCCAAGAAGATCAAGCACCTCGACAAGGGCAAGCACAGGTTCAAGGTCCGCGCGATCGACGCGGAGGGCAACGTCGATCCCTCGCCGGCCAAGGACAAGTTCAAGGTCGTGGGCTGAGGACGGTCGCCGCGCGATACTGCGCGGGCGATGTCGCGGGAGAACGTCGAGATCGTCCGGAACGCCTTCGAAGTGATCTATGGCGCGACCAGCGAGCCGACGGCGACCGAAGCCTCCATGCGATGGAATTCGGAGCGAGCCGCAGAACTGTTCGATCCCAACGTTGAGGTGCACGGGACGATCGGTGGCCTTTGGGAGGGGCGAATCGCTCGCGGTCTTTCTGAGATGCTCAACTCGTTTGAGGCTGAGGACCTCGAAGCTTGGGAAGAGCGTCGGCTTGAGCCGCAGAGGTTCCTTCACATCGATGATCTCGTCGTCGTGTTCATGCACGAGTACCGGCGCGGCAGAGGCAGCGGCATCGAAGTCGAGACCGATACGGCGGTTGTCTTCACGGTGCGCGAGGGGCGGGTGATACTGATTCAGCCGTACATGGATCAGGCCGCCGCTCTCGAAGCCGCCGGACTCTCGGAGTAGGCGATGTCGCAGGAGAACGTGAAGCTCTTTCAGGAGGCTATGGCTGCCTTCAATCCGCGCGACCGGACTGCTTGGCTCGCGTTCTACGACCCGGAGTTCGAGAACGTGCCCCCCCGGGAGTGGCCGGAATCTGCCGCGATCAAGGGTCCCGAGGCCGTCTGGGAGTTCTACGTCGAGACCCAAGAGCCGTGGCAGGGGGCCACCTTCGAGGCCGGCGAACTGTTCGATGTCGGAGACAAGGTCGCGGCAGAGATTCGAGCCGAGATGCACGGCAAGGCAAGTGGCGCCGGTGTGCCGTGGGCCCTCTGGCAGGTGATCACGATCCGCAACGGGAGGGCGCTGCGTTCCGAATGGTTCAGCGACCGAGCCGAAGCCCTCGAAGCCGCCGGGCTGTCTGAGTAGGGCAGGCATCAGCAATCGAACGTCGCGACCCTGATCGGCCCGTTGACTTCGTAGCCGGCTCGGCCTCCTTCTCGCGATAGCGGTCGACGTCGAAGCTCGCCTTGATCCCTGCGAACTCAGCGTCGAGGTCACCGGTGCCGGCTGACTTCCAGGACAATGCTCGCGTGCTCGGGTGCATCGGCGTGCTCGTGATGCTGACTTCGAGCAGGTCGACCTCGGTGAGCCGGCGGCCGCCGTTTGGTCGCGGCTCGCTCTTGGACATGAACCCGACCGAGAACCCTGCGGTGCCGCTCTTGACCATCTTCCACGCCTGCCCGCCGCGCGGACTCTCGCGGTCAATCTGACCCTCGGCGACCAAGCCGTGCCGGGTCGCGCGCATGGTGGCGGGGTCGATGTGGCCGACGACCTCGGTGCCGTGCTCGAAGAGCAGCGGCAGGTTCTTGCCGCTCGCGCGACAAGCGGTAATCGTCTTGTCGAACGCGGTGAGCGAGATCACGCCTCGTTCTCGCGGTCGGAGTCCCACGCGCTGACCAACGCCTCGAACTCGCCGGCTTCCTGGTCGACGACGCTCGTAGTTGCTTGCAAAGTCTTGCGTTCCAATGCGCTCTCCTTCTTCTCGGCTGTGTGATGCTTGATGCAGTTGACGGTCGTGCTTAGCAACTGGCCGTCGAGCACGCCCCGCTGCTCAAGCAGGGAACGGAAGTGCCGGCGGCTAACTCAGGTGCTCGCCGACCGCCGGGTGGAAAGCTGCGAAAAAACGAGAGGGAATCCTGTCACGCGCTATTCGACGAAGCAGTAGGAGTCGCTCGACGCGTCCCCGGCCTGCAGGCGGGTCTGGTGCACCCGCAGTCCACGGAAGTCGTCCCCGTGTGGGAAGAAGCGCTGGTCGAGGGACATCCCGCCGGACTCGATGTCGGCGTCCATCCGGGCCACCCATGCGCCCACGCCGTCGGGGTAGAAGATCTCGTCCCAGGCCGCGTACAGCGAGTTGGTCACGTACACCCGGCGGCCGTCGCGGCTGATCTCGACCATCTGGGGCGCGCCCGCGAGCCCGTGCTCCGGGGCGGCGGGATGCGGCGTCCGGGAGACGATCCCGCCCAGGCGCACCGACCCCGTCTCACGGGGGTTGTGCGGGTCGCTGACGTCGTACTGCTTCAGCTCGCCGGTACCCCAGCACGAGACGTAGAGCCAGCGGTCGTCGACTGAGAGGTCGATGTCGGTGACCAACGGCGGAACGGCGCCGAAAGGCTGAAGCGCGGGCGGCAGCTGCTCGGTCTCGGCCGGCTCGGCGGGAATCGTGATCACCTTCGTTGCCGCCCAGTCCTCGCCGTCGCGGTGCCAGAGCCACACCGACGCGGACAGGTCCTCGACGCTGATCACCACTCCGACGAAGCCCCAGGTCTTGCGAGGATCGTGCGCGGGCCTGACCTCGAGCACCATCTGGTGCTCGTCGCCGAGGTCGACGCGCTGGAGCAGCCTGCCCTCGGAGAGGCTCCAAAAGTCGAGGTGGTGACCGAAGCGCTTGCCGAGCAGGTCCTCGGGGTTGAGCCCGTCCTCGATCATCGACGGCGTCGCCCACTCCGAGGTGATCGCGACGTCCTCCTTCAGGTGCCACCAGACGTCGTAGGCGAAGTACTGCTCACCTCGGTCGGTCTCCCACGCGCCGGTGACCTCGAAGGTGTCGTGGTCGATGAGCGCCACTCCGCCTGGCCCGTCGGAGCCGTTGGCCCCACCGAGGTTGGACATGAAGATCCCGCCCGGCCCGCAGTGCACTGTGTGCGGGCGCGAGTAGCCGGCCTTCTCGGCCAGCTCCTCGGGCTCGATCGTGCGCACCACCTGCGGCCGGCGCGGATCGGGCTTGGTGTCGAGCACGTACGTGCGGGACGACCGCAGCCCGGGCACGATCAGGTAGCGGCGCTCGAGCGCAGCGTGATGCCCTTCGTGACAGAGCGCGCTCGAGCAGGCGTTCCAACCGAAGTGATGGAGCTCGTTGCCCGCGCTGGGCAGCTCCGTCCAGCCCACCACGTCCCCGTAGGTGGCGGAGTCGGGGTCGCAGTCGACCACGGTCATCGCGTCGCGCTGCTCGCCGGCGGGATCGAACGCGGCGACGTAGGCGAGGCTCTCGGCCGGTGCCGCGATCGCGGCTCCGGGCGACCGATAGAACGTCGGGTCCGTGGTCTCGGCCATGGGGTCTCCCTTCGACGGATTCGGTCCGCCCCGACCTTACACCCGGGTCACTTCTCCATCCCGCGCCCGTGCCTCCTTGCTCGACGGCCCGCGGGGCGGCCGGGCTCCTCACGAATCTCGACGTTCTCCTGCGACATCGCCTACTCCGACAGCCCGGCGGCTTCGAGGGCCTCATCGACAGTCGCGAAGTCTTGGCTCCTCGTCACCTTCCCACCTTCGATCTCGTACATCGCCGCAAGCACCTCGGCGATCGGAACGCCCCCCACCGTTCCGCGCTGGCGTCCCAGAAGCAAGACGCGGCTACCGCAGTCCCGTATCTCGTCGATCTGGACTTCGAAATCCGGTGCCACCTCGAACGTTTCCTCCGCCATCTGCCGGATTTCGGCGTGTCCCCGATACGGCCCGAGAATCTGCGAACGAAGGTTGCGAACCTCGGCATTCGGGTGATGCGCGGCCACGAACGCCTCGATATCTCTCGCGTCGAAGGCCTCGTTAAGGCTACGCACAATCTCCACGTTCTCCTGCGACATCGCCTACTCCGACAGCCCGGCGGCTTCGAGGGCCTCAGCCGGTCGACTGAACCATGCATAACGCACGACTTTCCCGCCGCGGAGGGTCCACAGGGCGGACTCGCGGCCCTCGATCTCGACACCGCTCTCTCGCCCGCGGGCCCGGTAGCGCACCACGACTGCGACCCGATCCCCCGCTTCTCTGAACTGCTCCGGCTCGGCTTGCCAGGTCTCCCATCCCTGGAAGATCCTTTCAACGGCGGTGGCGAAGGCAGCGACGCCGCGCCGGGTTCCGGGTTCCACGGCCTCGGCAGGGTTGATGTACTCGATCTCGCGGTCAATGAGGTGGGCTGGCCCGGGGAGCTCTCCGCGGGCCCAAGCCGCGTAGAAGGTCCGCACCACCTCCACGTTCTCCTGCGACATCGCCCGCGCAGTATCCCGCGCCGGAGGGAGGGTCGCCGACGCGGAATCGCCCGCTTCGCATACCGCCGAGTGGCAAGCTGCGAAAAAAGGACTGGGAATCGAATGAGCAAGCCTGAGATAGCCAGTCGCGAAGAAGTGCTCGCGATGCTGACTGAGAAGGCCTTCCTGCAGCTCATGGACCCTGAAATCGAGTTCACCACTCGCTTCGCGAGCCCCGATGACGATCCCCAGTATCGCGGCCACGACGGGCATCCGCGAATGGTGGAACGACCTGCTCGCGGTCTTCCCTGACCTGAACTACAAGATTGTGGAGGTCCGGGACTCGGGTGATCACGGCATCACCGCCCTGCGGGTTCACGGCCATGGCCTCGACAGTGGAACGCCCCTCGACGAGACGCTCTGGTTTGCCTGGGCGGCGCGTGACGGCAAGGTAGCTTCGTGGCAGAGCTTCGGCAGCGAGGCCGAAGCGCTCGAAGCCGCCGGGCTGCCGGAGTAGTCCAGTAGACGGCGTTCTGGCCGTCGTCTGGGCTGGCATAGCCGAAGAGCTCGGGGTTGCGCTTGCACCCGCAGCCCGGCGGGGAGATACTGCGGGCGATGTCGCAGGACTACCTGCTCGCGAACCAACCCTCGGAGTTGGAGCGCCTGCAGCTGCAGGCGCGGGTGTGGGAACCCAGTGGGCGGCAGCTCCTCTCGAAGGTCGGCGACGGATCTGGTCTACGTGCCCTTGACGTCGGCTGCGGAGCCCTGGGCTGGCTTCGGATCCTCAGCGAGTGGGTCGGCCCCTCCGGCCACGTGGTGGGCTTTGACATCGACGAGACGCTCCTCGATGCCGCCCGGTCGTTTCTCGATGCGGAGCGGATCTCCAACGTCGAGCTCGTCGTCGATGATCTGTTCGACAACAAGCAGGCGCCGCATTCTTTCGATCTCGTCCATGCCCGCTACCAGATCGCTCCGCTCGGACGCGGTCCCGAGCAGGTGGCCTCGTACCAGCGGCTGGTGAGGCCCGGTGGCTCACTGGTTCTGGAGGAGTGGGACCTGGGCTCGTGGCACTTCAATCCGCCTGCCCCCGCGGCCGAGCGACTGATTCGATTGCTCTCCGAGATCTTTGCCGGCCTGGGCGGCGAGGCGGGCCGCGGACTTCCTGAACTGCTCGGCAAGATCGGGGTTGAGGCAGAGATCGACGCACACGTGATCGCGCTCAAACCAGGCCACCCCTATTTGCGTCTGCCGCTTCAGTTCAGCGCCGCGCTCGAGTCGCGGCTACTTGAGGCACTGAGCGAGGATGAGCTTGCCTCGCTGCGTCGCGAAGCCGAGAGCGAGTTGGCCGAACCGGGCAGGTGGGGCACGACGTTCACCTTGATTCAGAGTTGGGGGACGGTCGAAGGCTGAGAGGTAGTCACGGCCAGAGCGAGATACTTGGGCGGGCGATGTCGGAGGAGAACGTGGAGATCGTGCGCCGAGCCAACGACGCGTACAACCGCCGTGACCTCGACGGGATGTTGGAGATCTGGGCGCCCGACGCCGTGTTGGACTGGTCCAGATCTCGCAGATTCGGTGCGGGCGTCTATCGGGGGCACCGCGAGATCCGGGCGTTCACGGAGGACTTCCTCGCGACGTGGGAAGAAGTTCGGATCGAGATCGTCGATGGCCCGGTAGAGGTCGAGGTCGGTCTCTTGATCGCGGAGAACGTCGCCTACCTGCGAGGACGAGACGGCATCGAAGTTCAGGCTCGAAGCGCATGGCTGATCACGATTCGGGACGGCGAGCAGACCTCGCTCACCCTCTACCAGACGAAGCAGGAAGCCCTCGAAGCCGCCGGGTTGTCGGAGTAGCGGTTGAGATACTGCGCGGGCGATGTCGGAGGAGAACGTCGAGCTGGTTCGCCGGATCTACGACGATGGGCTGATCGATCGAGATCCACAGTCGTGGCTGCTCGAACTCGCCACTTCGGACATCGAATACGTCAATCCCCCAAATGCAGTCGAACCCGGTGTTCGCCGTGGTCCGGCGGCGGTGGTGCGAGCGATGCGCGGTTTCGCCGAGGTCTGGGAGGCGTCTCGGCACGAGTTGCACGAGTTGTTCGACTGCGGGGACGCCGTTGTCGCCGCCGTGACCTGGTACACACGCAGCCGCGACAGCCAGCAGGACCTGACCCAGGAGGAGGCGCATACCTGGACGCTGCGCGAGGGCAAGATTGCGCGGTTCGAATGGGGCCAGGACGTGGCCAAGGCCCTCGAAGCCGCCGGGCTGTCGGAGTAGCGCCTATGAATGCGAGCTCGATCGGTTGAGCCGGGCTTCGCCGGCCCCGAGGACGATGCCGAAGAGCCCGTGCCGCCAGGTAGCCTGCGCCAGCGCCCTGCGGTTGCCGCCGAGCCGGGGAAGCGCGTCTCGCGCGGGGTGATAACGGTCGCTGAGCCGACCGAGCGGCCAGAGGCCGAAGTTCTCGACTTGGGCCGCGAGCAGCCCGTGCGCCCAGGCCGGGCCGGGCAGGTATGGCCGGATGAAGAAGTAGGCGGCCCCGAAGCCGGCGCCGTTGGCGAGATGGAGCGCGGCACCGGCCAACGGCCATCCTCGGCCCCTGGTGACCAGCTTGCCGAGTAGCTCGACGTCGTCGTAGGGGCAGCCAAAGACCCGCTTGTCGAGCGGCTGTTGGGCCGCCCAGACCCCCGCCGCGCCCGCGCCGGCGGCTGCGGAGCGGGCCAGCGGGGCGAGGCGGCTCCGACGGTCGTCAGCGGGGCGGCGCCTGGCCGCCCCGCTGTCCGATCGCAGCCGAATGGTTACGGCTTCACCTTCACCGTGGCCTCGCCGAGGTCGGCACCGGCCAGGTTCGGCAGGCCGAAGGTCGCCGCCAGCGCCTCCGCTGCCTTGTTCGCGAGCAGCACGCCGACCTTGGAGATCACGACCTTGCCGCCGCGCTGCTTGATCTTCGCGTCGTCGAGGTCGAGGTCGGCGAGCCGCACCTTGCCGCCGCCGGCGACATCGGCGCGGATCACGTTCTTCTTTCCGATCTTGACGACGAAGTTCTCGACCGTGAGCGTCATCCCGTGGCCCGAGAACGTCAGTCCACCGGAGTGCTTGACCTTGCCCGAGACGCGGTCGACGTTCACCTTGCCGCCGGTGATCGGGAACGCGATCCCCTTGCCGGTCAGCTTGGCATCGCCGGCGGGCGCCACCGTGACGCCCTCGGCTGCGAGCGCGTCGAACGTCTCCGCCTGCGGCGCGAGCGTGGTCTTGCCGCCGAGCTTCGCCGCCGGCGCCGCTGCGGCCAGCGCCAGCGCGGCGACCAGTGCCGCGGCGGTGAGCAGCGCGAAGCCGATCACTCGGGAGCCTCGGGCTCGTGCTTGGGTTTCCGTCATTACTGCCTCCTCAGTCGAGGTTGGATCGATGTTCGAGGGCGTATACGAGCGCTGACGCCCGACCGGTTGCCTTTCCCGCTACCCACTCTGGCATCCGAGGAATCCCGGTCGCCAACCCGGAGTGCCTCGGCCTGCGTACTTACCTCGATGGCCTTGCCGATCGCAGCAACCCGCGTGCCCGAGTCCGCCTGCGCGATGATCGGGCTCGTGGTCGATGCCCCGAACCCGCTCGATGCGAATCCCGACCAGCGGCTCGCCCGGCGGCTCGCGAGCGGCGACCCGGGCGCGCTCGAGGAGGTCTACAGGCGCTGCGGGGGGATCTGCTTCGGATACCTGGTCAGCAAGCTGCGCGACCGCTCCGCCGCCGAGGACGTCCAGCAACAGGTGTTCCTCGAGGTCTGGCAACGGGCGCCCGACTACGATTCGCGGCGGGCGAGCCTGCTGACCTGGGTGATGACGATCGCCCGCAGCCGCGCGATCGACCAGCTGCGCCGCCGGGTGCCCGAGCCGGCCGGCAACCTCACCGGCGTCGAGGAGGACCGTTCCGCGGTCGACGAGATCGAGGAGCTGGTCGAGCAGTGGCGTCTCGCCGACCTGCTCGAGCGGCTTCATCCCGACGAGTCGTCGGTCCTGCGGATGCGCTTTTACGATGAGCTGACCCAATCCGAGATCGCCGAGCGCACGGGGATCCCGCTCGGGACCGTGAAGATGCGGATGGTGAGCGGCCTGAGACGCCTGCGCGAGCTGCTGGAGGAGCGATGAGCGAGCCGGCACGAGAGCGCGACGAGGCGATCGCCGCCTACCTGCTCGGCGAGCTGGGTGAGGCCGAGCACGCGGACTTCGCCCGGCGACTCGCGCGCGACCCCGACCTTCGAGACGAGGTCGAGGCGCTGCGTCCGGTGGTCTCGAGACTGTCGGCGCTGCCGGCGCAGGCCTGGGACGCCCCCGAGCCGCCGCCGCTCGCTCGCCCCGACGCCGCGCTCGGCGATCCGCCACCGCGAGCCCGGCCGCGGCTCCGCGGCTGGGGTTGGACGCCGACCCGACTCGCGGCTGCGGGCGCTCTCGCGGCGCTGCTGCTCGGCGCCGGCGTCTGGATCGGAACCCTGGTCGACGACGATCCGGGCGGGCTCGGATCCGCCGGTCAGAGCTCGATCGCGCTGACGCCGCTGCGCTCCGGCGACGCCGCGAGCGGGGAGCTGACGGTCGCCGAGGATGATGGCGGTCGCGCCAACCTCAGCGTCAGCGGACTGGCCCCGAACGGCGACGACTTCTACGAGGTCTGGCTCCTCGGTGATCGCGGCCTGGTCTCGCTCGGCTCCTTCCGCGTCGGAGCCGAGGGCGATGCGACGGTCGAGCTTGTGATTCCGGTCGACCCGTCGCGCTACGGCTCGTTCGACATCTCGCTCGAGCCCGACAACGGCGATCCCTCGCACTCCAGCGACTCGGTCCTGCGAGGGCCCGCCGCCAGCTGATCGGAGACCGCGCCGGGATTCGGGTTTCCCCGCCGGGCCGCCGGGTACCGTCAACTCGCCGAACCGCGAAGCGAAGGGAGGCTTATGTACATCGGGATCGGAGCCCTGCTGATCATCGTCCTGCTGATCATCCTGCTCGCTTAGGCACGCCGCCTAGCGGTGGCCCTTGAACGAGATCACCTGCTGGATCCCGCTCGGGCGGTTCGTGTAGCGCATCGTCGTCGGCAGCAGACCGGGGGCGAAAGTGATCCGCTCCCGGACCGCGTCCGAGCGCCATTGCTTGGGGTCCGGGCTGCCCTGGATGGCCTCGAGCTCGGCGCCGGCGGCGGCGAGCGCGGCCCAGATCGCCTGCTGACAGGCGCCCTTCTTGCCCTTGCCGCAGTAGCTGACCCGGAACGGGTCCTTGATCTTGATCCCGAGCAACGCCCTGATGTCGCGGTCGAAGTACTGGTACCAGCCGGAGTACTGACCCATAGGGGGCAGGTCGAAGCGCCGGAACAGCGTGTTGAGCTCCTCGAGCTGGCTGCCGAGCCGCGGGCCCATGAAAGCATCGGCGATCCGGCCCCATGATCCGTCCATGACCGCGGCGCCTGGGTCGTCGATGAACCCGTCGAGGTCGCGGTCGAGCCGGCTGCCGCCACGCTTGCGCCAGTCGATCATCACCTGCAGCATCGCGGCCGCTTGGTCGTTGGGCGGGGTCGACCCGGCGAGCAGCTTGCGCAGCAGCGGCACGGTGTCGATCGCCCTGATGTCCTGCGTCGCGGCGGCGTTCATCGCCGCCGTGACCGAGGCGTGGGTCCACTTCCCGTTCTCGTCGGCGAGCCGGTCGAGCATCCTGGTCAGGAGGTCGTTGCGGACCGCCGAGCCGTTCTTGCCGAAGTCGTTGTCGGGAGCGCCGAAGCCGAGGGCGGCTCCCTGGTTCCAGTTGACGATCGTCCCGTCGCGCGGATCGATGCCCTGCATGTGATCCTCGGACGGGAGGAACCCCTGCCACTCGTACTTGCCGGTGCCGAGGGTGGGCAGGCCGGGATCGACGGCGGGATCGCGGATCGGCAGCCTGCCGCTGGTGAACATCGCGATGTGCGCGTTGTCGATGTAGAAGGAGTTGAAGGTCTGCGGCGTCTTCGCGGCCGCTTTGAAGAATGACTTCGGCGAGTCCACCTGCCCGTTGGAGAGCCGGCGGAAGAAGAGTTGGTCGAGCGTGTCCTCGCCGTAGCTGGAACGCTGCGAGGAGATCGCCACCCGCTCGCCCTTCACGGTCGCATAGGCGACCACCGGGCCGTGCACGGTGCGCATGAAGCTGACCGGCTCGCCGTCGAGGGTGCCGGCGTCGAACTCCTCCATCGGCCGGCACTCACCCTTGTAGCGATACATCGTCTCGCTGCCGTTGCAGAGCTTCTCGACAAACTGGTCGATGATGTCGCTGCTGGCCGAGGTCAGGGTGTTGGCGAAGTCGTCGCCGCGGCCGATCAGCAAGTAGCCCGGGAACGGGATCGCGGTCGCGCCACGCCAGTTGAGGTCCCCGGCGTGCATCTCGATCTCGTGGGTGAAGCCCGGGTAGAAGTAGCCGATCTGGGGACCGCCGACCATGAGCGGGCGGCCGGTCGCCGAGCGCTGCTTGGCGATCATCAGGGTGTTCGAGGCCTGCACCGGCTCGACTCGGGAGGGGCGCAGGCTCGGGCTGATCGAGACGGGCTCGTAGCTTCCCGGGTCAACGAGGGCGCTGCCGGTCGCGTGCTTGGGGATCTTCCCGTACGGGAACCTGCCGTCGATCGAGGTCGGCAACTCGGCGTTCTTGAACTGGCGCAGGTCATGGAAGACGTTGGCGCCCTGGCGCTTGCCGAGCCGCTGCTGGAGGCCGGCCAGGAACGCGGAGCGGCGTGCCTCGTCGCCGCCGCCCTGGCCGAGGAACTGGCCCTTGAGCGCGTTGAGGGCGAAGATGTCGTTGCGCGTCCACGGCTCGACCGTGGAGCCCTCCGCCGCGCGGTAGTCGTTGATCCCCTGCAGGAAGACGTCGATGTCATGCAGGACCGCCCTGCCCTCCTTGCCCGCCTGCTCGAGCACCTGGCTCTGCTGTGCGATCTCGGCCTCGGTCTGGGCGCTGGGGGTGAACGAGTGCAGGTCCCTGATCAGGCTGATCGCGGTCACCCCGGGGACGTCGATCGCCGCGACGCGGGCGTTGTAGCGCGCCTGCTCGAGCAGCAGGCCGCGGTCCTCGGCGGCGATCCAGCCGGCGGCCCAGATGCCGTCGTCGTGGGTTGCGCCGGTGACGTGGGGGACGTTGAAGCTGTCGCGCTCGATCGTCACCCCGGGGCGCGGCACCGGCTCGATGGTCGCCGGCCCGTCGGGCCCGACGCCGAAGCCCTCCGACTTGAAGAAGGTGTCGAGGTCGCTGTCGGAGACTTGGTCGAAGAGCGGGGTCAAGCCGTCGTACATCAGCGCCTGGCTGTCGGCATCGGCGGGGACGGGGAGGCCTCCCCACTGGCCGGAGGGGATGATGTTGAGCGCTGTCTGCGCGTAGTCCTTGGCGCCGGCGGTCGGGGCCGCGAACGCGAGCAGCGCAGCCGTAACGCCGAGAGCCCTCAACCCGATCCGCATCCTGCCCCTCCCTCGGTCGCCGGAACCGAGCAACGATATACGTACCCGGGTCAGTTGCGGTGGACGGCGATCAACGCCCCGAGCGCCGTGACGCAGATCATCCCCAGCACCACCCACTCCGCCCACGCGTCGAGGTCGAACGCGGCCGCGTAGGCGAGCATCGCGAGCACAGCGAGCAGGACCGCGGTCAGGATCCGGATGTGCTGCTGCTCACGCCGGACCTTCTCGGGGTGAGGCAGCTCGCTGGTCGGGGTGTGGAGGCGGTGGTGCGGGGGCTCCGAGTCGCTCATCCGGCCACTATATGGCCGCCGGGCGGCGCGAATATGCTCGCCGCCGATGCTCGGTGCCTACGCGTCGTTCCTGATCGTGCTCGGCGCTGCGGCGTTGATCGGCCAGGCGATCCTGGTCGCCTGCGGGCGTCGCGGCCCCTCGCCCCTCGCCCCGGCCGTCGGCCTCGCGGCGCTCTGCGCGCTCGCCTGGTGGACCGTGCGCCTGCCCGGGGAGGGGACCGCGGCGCTGATCGCGGTCGCGGTCGTGGCGGCGGGCTCGGCGCTGTTGCTGCGCGGCCGGCTGGCAGGGACCGGAGCGGCGCTGCGCGGGAGCATCCTCGTCGCGCTGGCGGCGCTGCTCCTCGCCTCGTTGCCGTTCATCGTCGAGGCGCGGTTCGGGATCCTCGGCACCGGGCTCAACCCCGACATGTCCCAGCACCTGTTCGCCGCCGACCGGCTCGCCGTCGGCGGCAGCGAGCGGCTGATCGCGGAGGGCTATCCACTCGGACCGCATGCGATCGCGGTCGCGGTCGCGGCGCTCGGGCCGAGCACGGTGCAGGCGTTCAACGGGCTGATGCTGGCCGTCGCGGTCGCCGCCTGCTTGGCGCCGCTGGCGCTGCTCGACGGGCTCTCGGGCTGGCGGCGCCTGGGGGTTGCGCTCTGCGTCGGCCTCACCTACCTGGTCGCCGCATTCTTCGTCCAGGGCGCCTTCAAGGAGACCCTGCAGGCGCTGTTCGTGCTCGGGTTCGCGATTGCCCTGCTGCGCCCCGTAGGAGGCCTGACGGCCGGGGAGGGGACGGCGCGGCGGCGGCTCGCGGCCGTGCCGCTCGCGGTGCTCGCGGTCGGCAGCGCCTATGCCTACAGCTTTCCCGGGCTCGCCTGGCTCGCGGGGGCGCTCGCAGTCTGGGCCGCGATCGAGCTCGGCCGCGCGACGCGCCGCGGCGAGCTCGCCGAGACGCTGCGGGCGGCTCGACCGGCGGCGACGAGCGCCCTCGTCGCCTTCGCGGTCCTGGCGCTCGCGATCGCCCCCGAGCTCGGCCGGATGGCTGAGTTCGCGAGCTTCGAGACCTTCGATCCGGACGGAGCCGGGCTCGGCAACCTGTTCGACCGCCTCTCGCCGCTCGAGGCGCTCGGAATCTGGCCCTCGGGCGACTTCCGGGTCGAGCCCGGCGACGGGTTCGCGCCCGCCTGGATCTTCTACCTCGGCGCCGGCTTCGGGCTCGCGGCGCTGTGCTTCGGGATCGGCCGGTGGCTGCGCGGCGGCGAGCGGGCGGTGCCGGCCGCGCTGGCGGCCGCGGCGCTGCTCTGGCTCTTCTCGCTGCTTGCCGGCACGCCCTATCAGGAGGCCAAGGCGCTCGTCATCGCGGCGCCGCTCGTCGCCCTCGTCTCGGCTCGGGCGCTGGCGGCCGCGGCGCCGGCGGCGCTCGTGGCAGCGTTCCTGCTCGCGGCGGGCGGCTCGAGCGTTCTCGCGCTCGCCAACGGGCCGGTCGGTCCGCGTGGTTACTCGCCCGAGCTGGCGGAGCTGGCGGGCGAGCTCGGGCCCGGATCGACCTACGTCGTCGCCCCGGTCGAGCTGCTCGACGATCAGCACGGGCTCGACTACCTGCTCTGGGAGTTGCGCGGCAACCGGATCTGCGTCGAGGCATTCGAGGGTGGCCCGGCCGAGCCGCCGGGACAGGGCTCGACGCTGACGGTGGCGATCGACGACTCGGGGGCCGTGGTTCCGGAAGGCACCTTCGTCAATCGCAGCCGCGGCCCGGGTGCGTGCCCGCTGATCCCCGACGCCTCGCGCGCCGATCCCTCCGCGGCGGATGATTGAGTTCTAGTATCCGCGGGCGAGCGCGGACCGCGATTCAGGCCGCCGGTCGTGCTGCCGATAGTTGACCTCAGAAGAATGATCGAGATCCCAGGGGAAACAGAGGCATTCATCGACGACCTGGCGGGCAAGCTCGCCGAGGCGGTCCGCGAGCTCGGCCGCCGCGGAGCGGTCGTCGCGGTCTCCGGCGGCGTCGACTCGGGGGTCGTCGCGGCGCTCAGCGTCCGGGCGCTCGGTCCCGAACGGGTCATGTGCCTGCGACTTCCCGAGCGCGACGTCGGCGACAGCTCCTCCGACCTCGGGCTCGAGCTGGCCGAGATGCTCGGCTGCGCGACGGTCGAGGAGCCGATCACGGGGGCGCTCGAGGCGCTGGGCTGCTACAGCAAGCGCGACGACGCGATCCGCAAGGTGTTCGAGGACTACGAGCCGAGCTGGCGCCACAAGCTCGTCCGTTCGCCGGCGTCGGGCGGGATGATCGTCTTCTCGCTCGTGGTCGAGCGTCCCGACGGGACCACGGACCAGCGGCGGATGCCGGGCGACGCCTATCGGGAGCTGCTCGCCGCGACCAACATGAAGCAGCGGGTGCGCAAGCTGCTCGAGTACAGCTGGGCGGACCGGCTGCACTACGCGGTCATGGGAACCCCGAACCTGCTCGAGTACGACCAGGGCTTCTTCGTCAAGGGGGGCGACGGGCTCGCCGACGTGAAGCCGATCGCCGGCCTCTACAAGAGCCAGGTCTACGCGCTCGCCCACGCGCTCGGGCTGCCGGAGGGGATCGCGAACCGCGCCCCGACGACCGAGACCTTCAGCCTCCCGCAGAGCCAGGAGGAGTTCTACTTCGGGCACCCCTACGAGCGCATGGACCTGCTGGTCCAGGGCCATGACGAGGGGGTCCCGGCAGCCGACCTCGCCCCGCGGGTCGAGCTGACCCCGGACGAGGTCGAGGCCGCCTACGGCGAGATCGAGCGCAGGCGGGTCGCGACCGAGTACCTGCACGCGCCGGCGGTCCTGCTCGACGGCTCGCGCTGAGATGTGCGGGGTGGGCGGAATCGTTCGGCCCGAGCCGAGCTCGCCGGTCGACGAGCAGGCGCTGTTGCGGATCGCCCGCGCGATCCGCCATCGCGGGCCGGACGGGTTCGGGCTGCTGCTCGACCACGGCGCCGGTCTGGTCTCGACCCGGCTCGCGATCATCGACCTCCCCGACGGCTGGCAGCCCTTCGAGGCCGATCGTGAGGGTGCCGCCCTGGTCTACAACGGCGAGGTCTACAACTTCATCGAGCTGCGCGCCGAGCTCGAGGCGGCGGGCGAGTCGTTCGACACCCGCAGCGACACCGAGGTGGTCCTCCGCCTGCTCGAGCGCGAGGGCCTCGACGGTCTCGCTCGCCTCAACGGCCAGTTTGCGCTCGCCTGGTGGCACGCCGACAGACGCCGGCTGACCCTGGTCCGCGACCGCTTCGGCGTCCGGCCGCTGCACTACTCGCTGCGCGACGACGGGACGCTGGTCTTCGGCTCGGAGGCAAAGGCACTGTTCGCGTCGGGCGAGCTCGCCGCGGAGCCCGACCTGGCAGGGATCGACGACGTGTTCACCCTCTGGGGGCCGCGGGCGCCGCAGACCGCGTTCGCCGGCGTACGCCAGGTCCCGCCGGGCGGCCTGGTCGTCTGGGAGCGCGGCGAGATCGTCGCCGAGCGGCGCTGGTGGGTTCCCGACTACGGTCAGGGCGAGCCTCCCGAGGGAGACCTGGAGGAGCTGATGCGCGACAGCGTGCGGCTGCGGCTGCGCGCCGACGTCCCGGTGGGGACCTACCTCTCGGGCGGGCTCGACTCGAGCCTGATCACCGCCCTCGCCCAGGCGGAGACCGAGGGCGAGCTGCGGACCTTCTCGGTCGCCTTCCGCGACCCGCTCTACGACGAGAGCGCCTTCCAGCAGGAGGTCGCCGAGGCGATCGGGACCCGTCACCACGTCGTCCGCGTCGGAACCGGCGAGATCACCGGCGCCTTCGACGAAGTCGTCCGCCACGCGGAGGTGCCGCTGGTGCGCACCGCACCGGTGCCGCTCTACCTGCTCGCCCGGCAGGTGCGCGAGGCGGGGATCACCGTGATCGCCACCGGCGAGGGCGCCGACGAGCTGTTCTGGGGCTATGACCTGTTCAAGGAGGTGGCGCTGCGCGAGCTCAACGCCTCCGAGCCCGAGCGCGCCGAGGAGCTGCTCGACCAGCTCTACTCCTACCTCGGCCCGGCGGCAGCCAGGCGCGGGCCCGCCTGGCGGCGCTTCCTGCTCGAGACCGGCGCCGACGACGAGCTGCTCGGCTCCCACCTGACTCGAGTGGCGGCGACCGCGGGAGTGAAGGCGCTCTACCGGTCCGAGGTCGCCGAGCAGATCGGCGCCGACGCCTCGCTCGAGCGGCTGCGTGGGCAGATTCCCGCCGGCGCCGCGGGCTGGAGCAAGCTCGAGCGCGCCGCATGGCTCGAGGTCACCACCCTGCTCGAGCCCTACCTGCTCGCCGCGCAGGGCGACCGGGTCGCGATGGCCCACGGGGTCGAGGGCCGTTACCCGTTCCTCGACGACCGGGTCTTCGCCTACGCCGCGCGGCTCCCGGCCGAGGCCAAGCTCGACGGCCTGCGCGAGAAGGCCGCCCTGCGCGAGCTGGCCGAGCGGGTGCTGCCGGCGACGATCGCGAGCCGCGGCAAGCAGCCCTACCGGGCCCCGGAGGTCGAGCCGTTCTTCGCCGAGGACGCCCCGGCATGGGTCGATGAAGCGCTCAGCCCGGCGGCGCTCGGCGAGGTCGGGATCTGGGATCCGCAGCGGGTCGAGGGCCTGGTGCGACGCTGCCGCGCCGGCCGCGCCACCGGGATGCGCGAGGGGATGGCCCTGGTCGGGGTGCTCTCTACCCAGCTCTGGCATCGGGCGTTCATCGGCGTCCCGCTCGCCGACTACGGTCCCGAGACGACCGAGCCGCGGGTGAGAATCGACCGCACCAATCGGCCCGTCCGACCACTAGCGAAGGAGGTCTCATGACCGCAGGCGATGACGGCGTGCGCAAGGAGATGCGCACCTTCATCGAGGACAACTTCCTCTACATGCATCCCGGCACCGAGCTCGCCGACGGCGATGACCTGCTCAAGCTCGGGATCATCGACTCGCTCGGCTTCGTCGAGCTGGTCGAGGAAGTCCAGAGCCGCTACGGGATCGCCGTCGACGACGTCGAGATCACCGAGGAGAACTTCGGCTCGATCGACGCGATCACCGGGTTCGTGACGACCAAGCGGTCCTGAGGAGATCCAGCCATGCGCGGGCGGACGATCGGCGAGGATCTCAGGGTCTCGGCCGCCGCCGAGCCGGAGAAGCCGGCGGTGATCGCCCCCGAGGGCGAGCTCTCCTACGCGGACCTCGATCGCGCCGCCGACCGGCTCGCGGCGGGCCTCGCACACAACGGGGTTCAGCGCGGCGACCGGGTCGCGACCCTGCTCCCGAACTCGCTCGAGGCCGTGATCGCGATCTACGGGATCTTCCGCGCCGGGGCGGCGATCTCGCCGCTCAACCCGACGGTCAAGGCGCGCAAGCTCGCCTACGTGCTCGATGACTCCGGCGCCCGGGCGCTGATCTGCGACGACGAGCGGGTCGAGACGGCACGCGAGGCGGCCGAGCGGGCCGCCGGCGATGTGCACGTGTTCAGCAGCGTCGAGTCGGTGCCGACGGGCGAGGCGGGCCTGCACAGGCCGCTCTCGGTCGACCTCGCCGGGGTCGTCTACACCTCGGGCTCGACCGGGGAGCCGAAGGGCGTCGCGGTCACCCACCAGACGATGACCTTCGTCGCCGATTCGATCATCGAGTACCTCGAGATGGACCAGTCCGAGCGGGTGCTCTGCGTGCTGCCGCTCTCGTTCGGCTACGGGCTTTATCAGCTCCTGACCAGCGTCCGCAGCGGCGGCACCCTGGTGCTCGAGCCCGGGTTCGCGTTCGCCGGCCGGGTCGTCTCGCTGATCGGCGATCAGCGGATCACGGCGCTTCCCGGGGTGCCGACGGTGTTCGGGGTCTTGCTCTCACTGCGCGGGCTCGAGGAGCGCGAGTTCCCCGAGCTGCGCACGCTGACCAACGCCGGCGCCCCGATGCCCGAGCCGATGATCCAGTCGCTGCGCTCGACCTTCCCCAACGCGCGCTTCTACTCGATGTACGGACAGACCGAGGCGCAGCGGATCTGTTACCTGCCGCCCGACCAGCTCGAGCAGCGCCCGACCTCGGTCGGGGTCCCGATCCCGGGCACCGAGGCCTGGATCGAGGACGCGGACGGCAATGTCCCGGTCCCCGGCGCGGTCGGCGAGCTGATGGTCCGCGGGACGCACGTGATGCTCGAGTACTGGAACAAGCCCGAGGCGACGGCGGAGAAGCTGCGCCCCGGGCGCTGGCCGTGGGAGCGGGTGCTGGCGACCGGCGACCTCTTCCGGACCGACGAGGAGGGCTACCTGTACTTCGTCAGCCGGCGCGACGACATCATCAAGTCGCGCGGTGAGAAGGTCGTCCCGAAGGAGATCGAGGACCTGCTGCACACCGTCCCGGGGGTTCGCGAGGCAGCGGTGGTCGGGATCCCCGACAAGCTGCTCGGCGAGGCGGTGATCGGACACGTAGCGCCCCACAGCGACGCCGAGCTCGATCCCGGCGAGCTGCGCCGGCTGTGCGCCGAGCGGCTCGAGGACTACATGGTCCCGAAGCGCATCGTCGTCCACGACGAGCTGCCGCGGACCGGCAACGGCAAGCTCGACCGCGCGACCCTGCGCGAGCACTGAGCCCAGCCCCGCGCTCCGTCGAACGTCCCGGAGTCGTCGCCATGCGCGGGAACCGGTGCGCAGCGAGCGGCCCTGTGGGGCGCGAGCGAAACCGGCTGGGTGGGGGGGATGGGCCAGAACTCCCCACTCGCGGCCCGCCAAGCGCCGGGTGGCGAATTATCCTCGCGATAGGGGCGTCAACTCCCCACTCGATCGCCGCCTGGCCGCGAGCGTCGAGTTTGTCACCCGAGGGCTGCGCCAACCCCTACCCGACCGTCATCTTCACCAACCGACGGCGAGCGCCCGCGGACTCACCGACGCTGGGCGCCGCTGCGTAGCATGCGGGCGCGATGACGAAGCTGACCGTGACCCTCCCCGACGGCTCGCCGCTCGAGCTGGCGGCGGGCGCCACCGGCGCCGACGCGGCGGCGGCGATCGGCCCCCGGCTCGCCCGCGACGCGCTCGGGATCGAGGTCGACGGCGAGCTCCGCGACCTCTCGGCCGAGCTGCCCGACGGGGCGGAGATCGCGATCGTGACCGCGCGCAGCGAAGGGCGCGGGGGGGAGGAGGCGCTGTGGCTGATCCGTCACGACGCCGCCCACGTGATGGCGACCGCGGTGGTCGAGCTCTGGCCGGGCACGCGGGTCTCGATCGGCCCGCCGATCGACGGCGGCTTCTATTACGACTTCGAGTTCCCCGACGGCGAGCGACCGAGCGAGGCCGACCTGGAGCGGATCGAGGAAGTCATGCGCCGTCACATCGAGGCCGACGAGCCGTTCGAGCGCAGCGACCTGGCGGTCGCCGAGGCGATCGAGCGCTTCCGGGCCGCCGACCAGCCCTACAAGGTCGAGCTGATCGAGGACCTGATCGCCGAACAGGGAGTGGAGACGGTGTCGCTGTATCGAAACGGCCCGTTCACCGACCTCTGCCGTGGTCCGCACGCGCCCTCGACCGGGCGAGTGGGGGCGTTCAAGCTCACCTCGCTCGCCGGCGCTTACTGGCGCGGCGACGAGCGCCGCCAGATGCTGAGCCGGATCTACGGCACGGCCTTTCACTCCCCGGCCGAGCTCGAGAGCCACCTCGAGCGGCTCGAGCTTGCGAGGCAGAGCGACCACAGGCGGCTCGGGCCGGCGCTCGACCTGTTCGAGTTCCGCCCGGAGGCGCCGGGAATGCCGTTCTGGCTGCCGCACGGAACGGTGCTGCTGCGCCTGATCGAGGGCGAGATCCGCGAGCAGCTCGCGAAGCGGGGTTACAGCGAGATCAGGACCCCGCGGGTGCTCGATGAGGAGCTCTGGCACCGCTCCGGCCACTGGGACAACTACCGCGAGAACATGTACTTCGTCGAGCCCGCCGAGCGCGAGTCCGAGCAGCGCCGGTTCGCGCTCAAGCCGATGAACTGCCCCGGCGCCTGCCTCGTATTCGCCTCCCAGCGGCGCTCCTACCGCGACCTGCCCATGCGCCTGGCCGAGTTCGGCGACGTCTCGCGCTACGAACGCGAGGGGGTCCTGCACGGCCTGCTGCGCGTGCGGGCGTTCACCCAGGACGACGGTCACGTCTTCTGCACGCTCGAACAGGTGCCGAACGAGGTCGACTCGATCTGCGAAGCCGTCGATGAGCTGCACGAGCGCTTCGGCTTCGACGACTTCCGGGTCGAGCTCTCGACCCGACCGCAGAAGTCGGTCGGCAGCGACGAGCAGTGGGCCCGTGCCGAGGCGGGCCTGCGTGAGGCGCTCGAGCGCCAGGGGCGCGAGTACGAGGTGAGCCCGGGGGAGGGGACGTTCTACGGGCCGAAGATCGACTTTCACGTCACCGACGCGCTCGGCCGATCCTGGCAGTGCGGGACCTGCCAGCTCGACTTCCAGATGCCCGAGCGGTTTGACCTTCGCTACCAGGGCGAGGACAACGCCGAGCACCGCCCGGTGATGATCCACCGCGCCCTGCTCGGCTCGATGGAGCGCTTCGCCGGGATCCTGATCGAGCACTACGGTGGCCGCTTCCCGACCTGGCTCGCGCCGGTGCAGGCCGTGGTCTTGCCGGTCTCGGACCCGCACCTCGACTACGCACGCGGCCTTGCCACGCGGCTCGGGGAAGAGGGCGTACGGGTCCGCGTCGACGAGCGATCGGAGTCGGTCGGGCGCAAGGTCCGCGACGCCGAGCTGGCGAAGACCCCGTTCATGCTCGTCGTCGGCGAGCGCGAGGAGGCCGAGCGGACCGCGTCCGTGCGCTCGCACGCGGACGGTGACCTCGGCACGGTGCCCGCCGAGGAGCTCGCCGCGCGGATCAGGTAGCGGCGGGGTCGGGCCGCCTGCGCAGCCGGGCGACCAGCCCGCCGACGACCGCGAAGTCGGAGCGACGAGGCAGCAGCGCTCGCCAGCCGGAGCCGGTGAGGCGGACGTAGATCGCGGCCGAGACGGCGCCGCCGGCGAGGAACGCCGCGGTCGCCGCCGCCGCCGCGCCCTCGGCGCCAAAGGGCGCGATCAGCACCAGGTCGAGCGCGATCCCGACGACCAGCGAGACGATCAGCCCGACCGAGGAGAGCCCGGGCGAATTGGCGGCGGCGAGGCCGCTGGAGAAGATGGCGCTGGCGGCGAAGCCGAGCGCGCCGGGAAGCAGGATCAAGAACGGCAACGTCGCCGGCTCGAAGTCCTCGCCGAAGACCAGCGGCAGCAGCGGCGGGCCGAGCAGAGCGGCGACGACGATCCCCGCGGCGGTGATCAGGGCGACGGCCCGGAAGGCGCCGAGGGTTCGGCCGGCGCGCTCGTGGTGGCCGCTGGCGGCAACGAGCGGCAGCACGGCCCACGAGGCGGCGTTGGGGACGTAGAGCAGGACCTCGGAGGCGTTGACCGCAACCGCGTAGATCCCGAGCACGGCCTCGGAGGCGATCAGCGCGATGAAGATCTGGTCGACGCGGAAGTTGAGGAAGCGTGACAGCGTCCCGACCCAGGCGCGGACGCCGAAATGCACGGATTCGACCAGCAGCGAGAGGCTTGCGGGGCCCGGGCGCACGTCGCGAACCGAGACCACCAGCATCAGCAGGGCGCCGAGCAGCGCCGCCGCCGCCCAGGCGATCGTCGCCGTCGAGACGCTGAGGCCCGGCCCGATGACCATGAACGCGATCAGCAGCGTGTAGGTCCAGGGCAGGGCGGTGGCACAGACGGCGGCGGCGAGAAAGCGGCTGCAGCCGAACATGAAGGCGAGCGCCGCCTCCGAAAGCGCGGTGCCGAAGATGCCGAGCCCGAGCGCGACCAGCTCCGCCGTGTCGAGCCCCTCGGGTCGCGCGCCCTCGAAGATCAGCAGCGCGCCGACGGCGATCGCCGCGCCCACCAGCGCCCCCACGGCAGAGAAGAGGTACACGTTGGTGAGCAGCGCCCCGCGCTTCTCGGGGCGCTGGGCGGCGAACACCGTGGTCGCCTCCCAGACGCCGAGCGCGACCACCCGCGAGGTGACCATCGCGATGACGATGAAGAAGGCGACCGTTCCGCGCCCGGTCGGCCCGAGAGCGCGCGCCAGCAGCAGGACGGAGATGAAGTAGCCGGCGGCCCCGAGCAGCTGCTGACCGACCATCAAGGTCGATCCCGAGGCGATCGAATGAGTCCCGGCCGGCTCCTCGGCTGCGTCGGCCTCGGGCTCCTGCCGCTCCTCGCCGGGCCCGCTCACGCAGACCGCGCGACGCGACCGCTCGGCTCGCCTGCCCCTCGCGCGTTCACTGCGGCGTCAAGCTAGCGCACGTACACGTCGCCCGAACGGGCCTCGAGCTCGAAGCTGGCCGCCGTCTCGCCGGCCAGGTTCGTGTGTGGGCGCTCGAAGGTGAAGACCGCGGTCGCGCCGCCCGGCGGGTTCACCAGCGCGACGCCGCGGGCGAAGTCGCGCTGCCAGAGCCCGTTCGGTAGCCGACGGTGCGCCCCGGTCGCACGCCCCGGGTCCACCTGCCACCCGTTCCAGTAGCCGGGTCCGGCGCCGCCCGGTGGGTCGGTGCGGTAGTCGGACTCGATCGCGTCGCGCCCGCGGCGGACGAGGAAGTAGTTGGCGAGCTCGTAGCGAGCCTGATCGAGCGTCTCGAGCTCGGGGCCGAGCAGGACCCGGTTGCCGAGTCGGTGCAGCCAGTCGATGTGGTCGAGGAACGTCTCGTAGCCGTACTCGCCATTCCCGGCGACGATCCCGGGGTCGTTGAAGCCGCGCTCGAGCTCGATCCAGTCGGCGGCCCGGTTTTGGCGCTGCACCTCGGGATCGGAGTGGTCCAGCCACCAGAGAGGGTTGTGCATGATCTCGACCCGAGGGAAGGCCCTGCGGATCTGCTCGAGGAAGTCGGCCATGTAGCCCTGCCACGCCTGCTCGTCCATGATCGAGCCGGTGCGGGGGTCGAGCGGACTGGCCGGACTCGCGTCGCCGTAGGAGACGTGAAGCTCGAGGTTGACGTCGTCGACGAAGATCCCGACGTAGCCGCGCCCGCGCGGGTCCTTGCGCTTGCTGCGCGCAACGGTCCGCTTGGCCTGTGCGATCCAGTGGTTGCGCCAGCTCGGGTTGCCGATATCGGCGGCGTACTGGGGACAGCCGGCCCCGGTGCACTCGTAGGGGATGTAGAGTGGCCGGCCGAGCTCGTCCCGCAGCCGCCACTCGGGGTGCTTGGCGATCAGCCGCGAGTGGCTCGAGGCGTAGATCGCGTAGAGGTCCTTGTAGAAGAACGCCGGCGGCGGCCGCCACGGCATCGCGTTGTCCTCGAAGAACCGCGTGTAGCCGCGGATCTGGAAGTAGTGGCGCCGAATCCAGCGCTTTCGCTTGCCGCTTGGGTCGGTGAGGAAGTGATCGAAGGCCGCGGTCGCGTTGCGCACCAGCAGCGGCTTGTTGCCATTCGCCTGGTCGAGGGCGGTGGGCGCGAAGCCGCAGCCGCAGGCCGCAGCGACGACGGCGAGGATCGGAATCAGTCGCAGCCCCATGCCCGCCGCGAATGCTAGATCAGCCACCCGCCCGGTCCGCTAACAATGCCACGGCATGGCCGAGATCCGCGCGATGACCGCAGAGGACCTGTCGGAGGTGACCTCGCTGCTCGACACCCACCTCCCAGATTGGGGCGGCGATCGCGAGTTGCTGCGGGCGACGATGCTCGAGCACCCCTGGGCCGACCCGGAGCTGAGCTCGCTGGTGGCCGTCGACGAGCAGGGGGCGATCGTCGGCTTCATCGGCGCCCAGGCGCGGCGCCTGGTCTTCGACGGGCGCCCGCTGCGCGGTCTCTGCTGCTCGCACCTCGTCGTCGTCCCGGACCGGCGCGCCAGCGCCGCCGGGGCGCTGCTGCTCGGGCGTCTGCTCGCCGGGCCGCAGGACCTGACCTGGTCCGACAGCGCGATTCCGATCGTCGCCCGGATGTGGCGGACGTTCGGCGGCGAGCTCGACCACGCCCGGGCCTGCGACTGGATGCTGGTCCTGCGCCCCGCCGGCTGGATCGGCTCCTGGGCCGGCTTGGTGACCGGCCGGCGGCGAATCGACCGCGATCTGGTCCCGGTCGGTTCATTCCCGTTCAGTGCCCTCGCGCGGCTGCGGCCCGGCGGCGGCGAGATGATCTGGGAGGAGGGCGAGATCCGACGCGCGAGCGGCCCGGTGGCCGGCGTCACCGGCGAGGACGCCACCGGCGAGCAGATCGTCGAGGAGCTGCCGGCGATCTCCGCTCGGACCAGGTTCCGGGTCGACTACGACGCGGACCACCTCGACCACCAGCTCGGCCAGGTCCGCGCCCGGTCGGGTGAGCTGGCCTGCCGCCTGGTGCGGCTGAACGGAAAGCCGATCGGCTGGTACGCGTACCTGCCGCGCCGCGCGGGCGCCAGCAGGGTGCTCTGCCTGCTCGGCACCGAGCGCCAGATCGACCTCGTGCTCGGCGAGCTGATCGAACACGCGCGCGCTGGCGGCAGCAGGGTGCTCGCCGGGCGCCTGGAGCCGCACCTGGACGCGCCGCTGCGTCGTCGGCTGGCGGCGATCGGGCTCGTCCGCGACTCGGTCCTGCACGCTGCCGACCCCGAGCTGCGGGCGGCGCTCGCGACCGGCTCGGCGCTGCTGACCCAGCTCGACGGCGAGTGGTTCCTCGTCTGACCTCTATACTGGCCCGCAATGACGGGCATCCACATCCGCGCGCAGCGATAGCGCCTGCCGCTCCCTTGCTCGCCCGTCTCACGCCTCCAACCGCCCGCATCTAGCTTGACGCTCCGCGCCAGCTTGATTACCTAGTGCCGGTCCCGAGGCGGTTCGACCGAAAGCCCCCGGAGCGCGACCCGACACGGATCAACGAGCGGATCCGGGTCAGCGAGGTGCGCCTCGTCGACGAGGACGGGAGCCAGATCGGGGTGACCAAGACCGATGACGCGCTGCGGATGGCCCAGGAGCGCGACCTCGACCTGGTCGAGGTGGCGGCGAACTCGAACCCGCCGGTGGCCCGGCTGCTCGACTACTCCAAGTACAAGTACGAGCAGGAGCAGAAGGCGAAGGCGGCGCGCAAGCACCAGCAGCAGGTCAACGTGCGCGAGATCAAGCTGCGGCCGAAGATCGCCGACCACGATTACGAGACCAAGCGCGGCCACGTCGAGCGCTTCCTGCGCCAGCAGGACAAGGTCAAGGTGACGATCATGTTCCGCGGGCGCGAGCAGGCGCATCCCGAGCGCGGGCGGGCGCTGCTCGACCGCCTCTACGAGGACATCGGCGAGCTGGCGACGATTGAACAGGCCCCGCAGCAGGAGGGACGCAACATGCACATGATGCTGGCGCCCTCGCGCGAGAGCGCGGCCCGGGCCCGCGAGGAGCGCGAGCAGCGCGCTGCGGCCGGCGACGACGCCCCGGCGGCGGCCGCGGACTCTCAGGGCTGATTTCGAGCGGACCGCGGCGCGCGCGTCTGCTTCAATAGTCGGCCCCGATGCCGAAGATGAAGACCCATTCGGGCGCCAAGAAGCGCTTTCGCAAGACCGCAACCGGCAAGCTGCGCGGGCGGCGCGCGTACTCGAGCCACATCCTCGAGAAGAAGTCGCCGAAGCGCAAGCGACGGATGGCGAAGCCGGTCGAGATCGCCGCGGCCGACACGAAGCGGGTCCGCAAGCTGCTTGGGAGCGGCAAGTGAGCCGGGCGACCAACGCCGTCGCGCGCAAGCGACGCAAGAAGAAGGTCCTGCGGCAGGCGAAGGGCTACTGGGGCCGCAAGCACTCCAGCTACCGGTTCGCGAACGAACAGGTGATGCGCTCGGGCCAGTACGCCTATCGCGACCGGCGCCGGCGCAAGCGCGAGCTGCGGCGGCTGTGGATCGTCCGGATCAACGCCGCCGCGCGTCGCGAGGGGATGACCTACTCGGAACTGATCCACGGCCTCTCGGAGGCCGGAGTCGAGGTGAACCGCAAGATGCTCGCCGACGTCGCGGTGCGCGACCCCGAGGCGTTTCGCCGATTCACCGAGCAAGCCCGGGAGGCCGTGGCGGCCTGAGCCAGTTCGACCGCCGACCAGACTTCACCGGGCGCCCAGCAGGCGCCCTTTTCTTTGCCCGATGATCACCAGCCCAGACAACCCGAAGCTGAAGCTGATCCGCAAGCTCGCCGACCGCCGGCAGCGCTCCCGCGCGGGCCTCTTCGTCGCCGAGGGTGAGGACCTGGTCTCCGCCGCGCAGGAGGCGGGTCGCGACCCGGAGCTGGTCCTGCGGGGCGGTGTCGACGTCGAGCAGCGGCTGCTCGACTCGGTCAGCGCGCTCGGCTCCGGGACCAGGGTGATCGGCGTCTACCCGCAGGCGTGGGCCGCCCCCGAAGCCGGTTCGTGCGTGTACCTGCACGGAGTCGCGGACCCGCGCAATGTCGGCGCGATCCTCCGCACCACCGAGGCGCTGGTCGACGCCGTGGTGGTGCTCGGCCCCGGGTGCGCCGACCCATACGGAGCGGGGGCGGTGCGGGCGAGCATGGGCTCGATCTTCAGCCAGCCGGTCGCCCGCGGATCGATCGAGCAGACACCGGCGCCGCGGGTGGCGCTGGTCGCGCACGGCGGTGAGGTCCCAGGCGATCCCGACCCGGCGACGCTCTGCCTCGGCGCCGAGCGCGCCGGGTTGCCGGAGCGGGTACTCACCCGTTGCCAGCGTCGTTGGACGATCCCGTTGCGCAGCGGCGGAGCCGAGTCGCTGAACGTCGCCGCCGCGGCGGCGATCGCCTTGGGACGGATATCGTCGGCCGGCTGATGCTCGAGCGGATCGACACCCTGCGCAACGAGGCCTCAGCGGCGATCGCCGCCGCGGAGAACGCGGACGAGCTCGAGCGGCTGCGGGTCCATCACCTCGGCCGCAAGTCCGAGCTGACCGCGATCCTGCGCGGGATCGCCGAGCTCGATCCCGCCGAGCGCGGGCCCGTGGGGGCGGCGGCGAACGCCACCCGCGAAGCGCTCGACGCCGAGCTCGGGGCGCGCCGCGCGGCGCTCGACGCCGAGGAGATCGAGCGCTCGCTGGGCGCCGAGGCGATCGACGTGACCCTGCCCGGGACGCCGCCGGTCGCGGTCGGTCACCTGCACCTGCTGACCCGCACCAGGCGCGAGATCGAGGACGTCTTCGTCGGGCTTGGCTACCAGGTGCTCGAAGGCCCCGAGATCGAGCTCGACTACTACAACTTCACCGCCCTCAATCATCCCCCGGGACATCCTGCGCGCCAGACGCAGGACAGCTTCTACGTCGATCCGTCGACGCTCGCGGACGGGGGTGTCCTGACCGAGAACGGGCTGCCGCCCGGCCCGAGCGACGTACTGCTGCGGACCCACACGTCTCCGATGCAAGTGCGTGCGATGGAGGCCCAGGAGCCGCCCATATTCATCGTCGTCCCGGGCACGGCGTATCGCCGCGACACCGTCGACGCCACCCACCTGCCGATGTTCCACCAGGTCGAGGGTCTCGCCGTTGCCGAGGGGATCTCGCTCGCCGACCTCGCAGGCACGCTTGACCACGCCGCCAAGGCGCTCTTCGGACCCGAGCGCCGCACCCGGCTGAAGCCCGACTTCTTCCCCTTTACCGAGCCTTCCGTCCAGGTCGACGTCTCGTGCCTTGCGTGTGGCGGCAGCGGCGAGCTTCCCGGCGGGGAGCGCGACCCACTGTGCAAGGGAAGCGGCTGGATCGAGATCCTGGGCGCCGGGATGGTCGACCCGAACGTGTTCGGCTTCGTCGGCGGCGAGTACGACCCGGAGACCACTCAGGGCTTCGCGTTCGGAATGGGGATTGAGCGGATCGCCATGCTCAAGCACGGCCTGCCCGACCTGCGCCTGTTCGTCGAGAACGACGTCCGGTTTCTGGAGCAGTTCTCATGAGAGTCCCCTTTTCCTGGCTGGCCGAGTACTGCGACCCCGGGCTCGAGCCGGAGGAAGTCGCCGAGCTGCTCTCGATGCGCGCGGTGGAGGTCGAGCGGATCAGTCGGCTCGGCGTCCCGGCGACCGAGGGGTTCGTGGTCGGCCACGTCGTCGCCGCCGAGCAGCACCCAAACGCCGACCGATTGCGCGTCTGCGAGGTCGAGACCGGCGACGGCGTGCGTACGATCGTCTGCGGGGCGTCCAACGTCGCCGCCGGTCAGACGGTCGCGGTCGCGCTGCCGGGCGCGCGGATGGCCGACGGGCAGGAGCTCGGCACGGCGAAGCTGCGCGGGGTCGAGTCGAACGGCATGATCCTGTCCGAGGCCGAACTGGGCCTTGGCGACGAGGATCAAGGAATCCTGGTCCTGCGCGAAGCCGGTCCTGGACCTGACCCCGCCGCCCCCGGACGCGAAGCGGAGGAGGCGGCGGGATTTGCACCCGGCACTCCACTGGACCACGTGTTGCCGATTTCGGAGTCCGTGCTCGAGCTCGACCTCAATCCCAACCGGGTCGACTGCATGGGCGTCTACGGCGTCGCCCGCGAGGTCCACGCGATCACCGGCGCGCCGCTGGCCGATCCGCCTTGGGAGGCCGACGCCGAGCCGTCGGGCGACGCCGGAGTCGAGGATCTCGCCACGGTAACTGTCGAGGTGCCCAACCTCTGCCCGCGCTTTACGGCACGCGCGTTCAGCGAGGTGACGATCGGCCCGTCGCCGCCCTGGCTGCGTGCGCGTCTCATCGCCGCCGGGCTGCGGCCGATCTCCAACGTCGTCGACGTCACCAACTACGTGATGTTGATGACCGCGCAACCGTTGCACGCCTTCGACCTCGATCGCGTCCGCGGCGCCGAGCTGATCATCCGGACCGCCCGCGACGGCGAGCGGATGACGACACTCGACGGCGTCGAGCGTACCTTCGATGCCGAGACCGTCCTGGTCTGCGATCGCGAGGGACCCTCCGGGATCGCCGGGATCATGGGTGGCCAGATCTCCGAGGTCGCCGACGAGACGACCCGGGTCCTGCTCGAGGTGGCGACCTGGAACGGCGTCAACATCCTGCGCACCTCGAGCGTGCTCGGGTTGCGTTCCGACGCCTCGGCGCGGTTTGAGAAGCAGCTTCATCCCGAGCTCGCGCCGCGTGCTCAGCGCGTCGCCTCGCGGCTGCTGGTCGAGCTCGCGGGCGCGCGGCTGGCGCCGGGCACGATCGACGTCGCCGCCGAGATCCCGGCGCAGCACGTGATCTCGGTGCACGGCTCGCGCCTCGACTCGCTCCTCGGCGTGCCGATCGAGCGCAGCGAGGCTGGCGAGGGGCTCGAGCGGCTCGGGTTCGAGGTGGCCGGCGTGCGTCACGACGAGGTCAGCGTCACCGTCCCCGTCCACCGCCACTACGACGTCAACCGCGAGGTCGACGTGATCGAGGAGGTCGGCCGGCTGCACGGCTTTGACCGCCTGCCGCGAACGCTGCCCGCCAACCCCGACCGCGTCGGAGGCCTCAACGCCGAGCAGGTCGGCCGCCGCCGGGCCGAGGACCTCCTGCGCGACCTCGGCTTCGACGAGATCGTTGCCTGGGCGTTCGTCGACCGTGGTCTGGCCGCACGTCTTCGGCTCGCCCCCGACGATCCCCGGAGCCGCCCGGTGGCGATTGCCAATCCGATCTCAGAGGAGCACACCGTGATGCGCACGACCCTGCTCGGTGGCCTGCTCGATGCCGCCCGCCACAACATCGCGCGCGACGTCGAGCGCGTGGCGCTCTTCGAGTCGGGCCGCGCGTTTCTGGCCGAGCCGGCGGCCGCGAGCGGCGGACCGCTTGCCGGCGAGTTCGCCGGGCGGCTGCCGGCGCCAGCGCGCGAGCCTCACCGGCTTGCCGGGCTGCTCGTCGGCGACGTGCGCCCGCGCTCGTGGCGCGATCCCGTTACCGAGGCCGACGCGTCGTCGTTCTACGCGCTCAAGGGCGCCCTCGAGCTGCTCGCGAGCCACCTCGGCACGTCCCTGTCGCTCACCGTGGGGACCGAGCCCTTCCTGCACCCGGGCCGCGCCGGGGCGCTCGGCATCGGCGGTGTCGCGATCGGGTGGCTCGGCGAGCTGCACCCGCTCGTCGCCCGTTCCTGGGACCTGCTTTCCGGCGCCGCGGCGTTCGAGCTCGATCTCGCGCCGCTCGTCGCCGGATCGCAAACTGGCGCCGAGCACTACGAGGACGTGACCACGTTTCCGGCCGTGCTCCAGGACCTCGCGGTGACCGTGCCCGAGGACGTCCCGGCGGGGCGCGTCCGCGATGCCGTCCGCGCGGGTGGCGGCGAGCTGCTCGGGGCGGCGGAGGTCTTCGACCTCTACCGCGGCGAGCAGCTCGGCGAGGGTCGCAAGAGCGTCGCCCTGCGGCTCGAGTTCCGCGCCGCCGATCGCACGCTCACCGACGCCGAGGTCGGCGAGCTGCGCGAGCGGATCCGCGACCGACTCGGCGAGATCGGGGGATCGCTGCGTGAGTGAGCACCAGGTAATCGTTGCGGGCGCCTCCGGATACGCCGGGGCGCTCGCCGCCGAGCTCGTCTGGCGTCACCCGCGCTTCGAGCTCGTCGCGGCGACCTCGCGCACCCACGCCGGGACCCGGCTCGACCGTCTCTATCCGCGCTACCGGGTCCCGGTCGAGCTCACCGAGCTCGACCTCGACACGATCGAAGCGGTCGACGCGGCGATCGTCGGCTATCCATCCGGCACTTCCGCGGGGGTGGTCGCCGGGATGCGCGGGCTCGGGGTCGCGGTCGTCGACCTGTCGGCGGACTTCCGACTCCGCGAGATCCCGATCTATCAGAAGTGGTACGGCGATCACGGCGCACCCGACTTGCTTGCCAGCGCCGTCTACGGGCTGACCGAGCTCGAGCGCGAGCGGATCCGTGACGCCGAGCTGGTCGCCAACCCGGGCTGCTATCCGACCGCCGCGCTGCTGGCGCTCGCCCCGCTGGTCGAGCGTGGGCTGCTCGACTCGGTCGCGATCGACGCCAAGTCCGGGATCTCCGGGGCCGGCCGCGAGGGCGGCGAACGGGACTCGTTCGTCAGCGTTACCGAGAACCTGGTCCCCTACGGCGCCGAGGGCCACCGCCACCTGCCCGAGATCGAGCAGGAGCTGACCAGGCTGGCGCCGACGGGGTCGTCGACGGCAGAGGTCACTTTCGTCCCGCACCGGGTTGCGCTCGACCAGGGCCTGCTGGCGAGCTGCTACGTCGATCTCGCCGAGTCGTTGACCGCCGACCGATTGACCCAGCTGTTCGCAGAGCGCTACGCGGCCGAGCCGTTCGTCGAGGTGGTCGAGGCGCCGCCCGGCGTGCGCGAGGTCCGCGACACGAACCTGTGTCGGATCTGTGCGGTCTCCACCGGTGAGCGCAAGGCGGTGGTCTTCGCGGCGATCGACAACCTCTGGAAGGGCGCCGCGGGCCAGGCGATTCAGAACTTGAACCTGATGCTGGGCCTGGATCAGACGGAGGGACTGCTTTGAATCGCCGCTCGCCGCTCGCCGCTCGCCGCTCGGGCGGGGCCACCCCGGGAGACTTCTTTCGGTCGCGGTGGGCGCGGGCGCCGGCCGGGGTCGAGGAGCTCGACTCGGCGGAGCTGGCGCCGGGCTTTCGGGCCGCGACCGCCGCCTGCGGGCTGAAGGGCAACGGCGCAACCGACGTCGGGCTGATCGCCTGCGATGCGGAGCGGGTGAGCTCGGCGCTGCGCCTGACCCGCAACGCGGCAGCCGCGGCGCCGGTTCGTGTCTGCCGCGACGAGTGCAATCGCGCCGCGATTCGAGCCGCGGTGGTCAACTCGGGCAACGCCAACGCCGCGACAGGCGAGCGCGGCTACCGCGACGCGCTCACGATCCGTGCCGCCGCCGCCGATGCCCTCGGGCTGGCCGCCGAGTCGGTTGCGGTCGCCGAGACCGGGGTGATCGGGGTCCCACTGCAGGTTGCGGCCCTGCTGGCCGGGATCGGCGAGGCCGCGCAGTCGCTCTCCGCCGACGGTGGCGCCGAGCTGGCGCGGGCGATGATGACCACCGACAAGGAGCCGAAGGCGTGCACGATCCGGGCAGGTGGCGTGACCGTATCCGCGCAGGCGAAGGGCGCGGGGATGATCGAGCCGGGCTTCGCCACCATGCTCTGCTTCGTGCAGACCGATGCCGAGGTAGCCGACCCCGACGCCGTCCTCGGCGATGCCGTCGCCGGCTCATTCGAGCGGATCACCGTCGACGGTCAGATGAGCACCAACGACACCGTCCTCATGCAGGCGACCGGGACTGCCGCGGCCCCGCTGCCGCTCGGGCTGCTCGATACCGTGCTGCTCCAGCTCGCGCTCGATGTCGTCGCCGACGGCGAGGGCGCGAGCCGGGTCGCCCGAGTGCGGGTGACCGAGGCGGCGACCCCGGCCGAGGCCGAGCGGACAGCGCGCGCGATTGCCAACTCGCCGCTGGTCAAGACGGCGCTCTACGGGCGCGACGCGAATTGGGGCCGAATCGCCCAGGCGGCGGGGATGGCGCTCGCCGGCGAGCCGCTGGAGGAGCTCGGAGCGGAGGCGATCGACGCGGGCGAGCTCGCCGGCGAAGAGGACGAGGTCGAGATCGGTGTGGCGCTCGGCCGCGGCGAGGCCGCGGCGCAGGTGTTCTTCTGCGACCTCAACTGCGAGTACGTGCGGGTCAACGCGGAGTACACGACGTGAGCGGGCGCGACACGGGTCCCGCCAGCGTCGGGACCCTGCTCGAGGCGCTTCCCTACATCCGCGAGTTCCACGGCCGCACGGTAGTGATCAAGTACGGGGGCGCGGCGATGCGCGACGACGGGCTGCGCGACGCGTTCGCGACCGACGTCGTGCTGCTCAAGTACGTCGGCCTGAACCCGGTGATCGTGCACGGGGGCGGTCCCGAGATCACCCGCTACATGGAGCGGCTCGGGATGGAGGTCAGGTTCGTCGAGGGGATGCGGGTCTCCGACCCCGAGACGGTCGAGGTGGCGAAGATGGTCCTGCTCGGCAAGGTCAACGCCGACATCGTCGCCCGGCTCAACCGTCATGGCCAGCCGGCGGTCGGGCTCTCGGGAGAGGACGGCGCGATGTTCACGATCTCGCCCCACGAGCGGGCCGACCAGGTCGGTTTCGTCGGTGAGATAGAGCGGGTCGACGTCGACGTGCTCAACCACATCGCGGCCGACTACATCCCGGTGATCGCCTCGGTCGGGGTTGACCGGGAGGGCAACTCCTACAACGTCAACGCCGATACGGCCGCCGGCAAGGTCGCCGCCGCCCTGCGCGCGCACAAGGCGATCTTCCTCACCGATGTCCGCGGCTGGCTCGCGGTCGCAGAGGACGAGGGATCGCTGCGCTCCCAGGCGAGCGTGGGGGAGGTCGAGGCGGCCCTCGGCGACGTCGCCGGCGGCATGCGGCCGAAGCTCGAGGCGTGCCTGGAGGCGATCCGAGGCGGGGTCGGGTCGGCCCACATCATCGACGGGCGGCTGGCGCACGCGCTGCTGCTCGAGCTGTTCACGGACGCCGGGATCGGGACCAAGGTGACACCGTGACGGTCGCCGAGCTGCAGGCGCTCGAGGCGCGCTACGCGATGCCGACCTATGCGCGGGCGCCGGTCGAGTTCGTGCGCGGCGAGGGCGCTCGGCTCTGGGACTCGGAGGGTCGCGAGTACCTGGACTTCTTCGCCGGGCTCTCGGTCTACAACGCTGGCCACTGCCACCCGCGGATCGTCGCCGCGATCGCGCAGCAGGCCGAGCGGCTCGGCGGGACGTCGAACCTGTTCTACTCGGAGCCCGCGATCAGGCTGTGCGAGCGACTCTCGCACTCGAGCCTCGGCGGTCGCGTCTTCCTCGCCAACAGCGGGACGGAGGCGAACGAGTGCGCGATCAAGCTGGTCCGCAAGCGCGCCCACGCACGCGGGATCTCCGAGCCGGAGATCGTCAGCCTCGACGGCGGCTTTCACGGCCGCACCCTGGCGGCGCTCGCGGCCACGCCGCGACTCGCGCGCGAGGATCTGTTCGGGCCGCTTCCCGGCGGCTTCGTCGCCGTCCCGCGCGATGATCCGGAGGCGCTGCGCGCGGCGGTCTCCGAGCGCACCGCGGCCGTGCTGATCGAGCCGATCCAGGGCGAGGCCGGGGTCTTCCCGATCGCCGACGAGGTCCTGATCGCCGCCCGCGAGGCGTGCGACGCCGCCGGCGCCGCGCTCGTCTTCGACGAGGTCCAGACCGGGGTCGGCAGGACCGGGACCCTGTGGGCCTTCGAGCAGCTCCCGGTCGAGCCGGACCTGATCACCGCGGGCAAGGCGCTTGGCGGAGGCCTGCCGGCCGCCGCCGTGGTCGCCTCGCCGCCGCTTGGGCACGGGCTCGAGCCGGGCGAGCACGGTTCCACCTTCGCCGGCGGCGCACTCGCTGCCTCGGCGGCCCTGGCGACGCTGGAGTTGATCGATGATCCCGCCCTGCTCGGGCGGGTGGCGCGGATTGGCTCGAGCCTGCGTGACGGGCTCGCGGCGCTCGACGGCGTGACCGAGGTCAGGGGCCGCGGGCTGATGGTCGGGATCGGGCTCGCCGAGGACCTCGATGCCGCCGCCGTAGGCGCCGCCGCGCTCGCAGCCGGGCTGGTGATCAACGTGCCCGGCGAGCGGATGCTCCGCTTGCTACCGCCGCTGATCATCGACGAGGCCGACGTCGCCGAGGCGCTCGAACGCCTGGCCACCGCGATCAGAGGATCCGACGCCGGAGCGGTTTAGACTCGCGCCCGATGCACGATGACCCGACCCGGCGCATGGACGCTCCAGGGCCCGGTGAGCCGCCGGGCGGCGGGCCGGGACAGCCGCCTCCCGAGCCGGGTGGGCTCAGCGGTCAGCTGAAGGCTGTGATCGCGATCCTGATCGCTGCCGTGGTCGGCCTCGGCGTCGCGCTGGCGGTGATCTCCGCGGACGAGGACGGCGACCAGGCCACCGGCGCGTCGACGAGCACCGCGCCGCCGACCACGACGACGCCGACCTCGACTGTCACGACCTCGACGACCACGACCACGACCACCACGGACCCCCCGACGACGACAACCGCGACGACGCCGACGACCACGATCACCGAGCCGACCACGGTGACCGAGGACAGCGGGGGCACCGAATCCCCGTAGACCCTTCGGTGGATCGCGCCCAGCGGCTCGCGGCCGTGGTGATCGAGGACCGCGCCGAGCTCGAGGCGCTGGCGCCCGACTGGGACCGCCTGGCCGAGGGTGCCCGGGCCCCGTTCGGCGCCCCGGCGTGGGCGCTGGGTTGGTGGCGGCACCTGGCGCCACGTGGGGCGCGTCTGGCCGTGGTCGCGGTCCGCGACGCGGACGAGCTCGTGGGGCTCGCCCCCTTCTACGCCTCGCGCCGGTTCGGGGTCACCGTCCTGCGCCTGATCAGCGCCGGCCTCGCATCGCGCGTCGACGTCCTTGCGAGCAGGGATCGCGAACGCGAGGTCGCGGCTGCGCTCGCCGGCGCGCTCGCCGGCGAGGTGCGGCCGGATCTCCTGCGCTGGGAAGGCGTCGACGGGTCGACGCGCTGGGCGCAGCGGCTCTCGCAGAGCTGGCCCGGTGGCCGGGTCCACCGGCTCTCGCAGGAGCTGGCACGTTCGGGGCCGGTGCTCGAGCTCGCCGCCCATTCATCCTATGAGGAGTGGCTGGCCGCCAAGAGCAGCCACTTCCGTCGGCGCCTGGGCAAGAACCGGCGCGCGATCGAGCGCCGCGGAGCGAGCTTCCGGCTTGCCGATCGAGCCAGCCTCGATCGTGACCTGGGCTCGTTCCGGCACCTGCACACGGCGCGCTGGCAACCCCGCGGCGGCTCGACGGCGGTCAATGCCGCGACCATGGCGATGCTGCGCGAGGTCGCCGAGGACCTGATCGAATCGGGGCGCTTCCGACTCTGGATGCTCGACGGCCCAGACGGCGAGCCGGTCAGTGCCGAGCTGCTGTTGGCGGCGGGGGACGAGGTCGCGAGCTGGAACGGAGGCTTCGACGAGGACTGGGGCAAGCTCTCGCCTGGGATCGTGACGCTTGCCGCGGCGATCGAGGACGCCTACGACCGCGGCGATCGGCGCTTCGACCTCGGGGGCGGCGCGGCCGGCTACAAGGATCGTCTCGCCGACGGAGACAGCCCGGTCGTCTGGCAGACCTCGTTTCCACACGGCGCGCGCTATCCGCTCGCCCGGCTCTGGCGCCTGCCCGAGCAGACCGCGCGGCGATTCAGCGGCAGCGCCAAGACGCTGCTGGGCCCGGTCGCCTACAACCGGATCCGGCGGACCCTGCGAGTCTGAGGCGCAGGTGTGCTAACGCCCGCGCAGCGCCAACCGCCGCCCGGCGGCAGTGAGCTGGACCGAGCTGCGGACGGCCCGCATCTGCGGTCGCTCGCGACGGTCGAAGACGATCCTGAATCGCCCTAGCCGCATCCGGGACTCGTGATCGAGCGGCAGCGGATTGTTCTCCGCCGCCGCGGTCAGGCCGACGGTGAGACCCTCGTCCCGAGACATCTCGACGATCTCCGCGTCGTAAGCACCGTCCGGGTAGGCGATCACGAACGGGGGCGCTCCAAGCAGCTCCGAGAGCCATCGCTGCGCGCCGCGAATCTGCTCGGCGGCCTCGGACGGCGAGCAGCGGGTGAGCACGGCGTGGTCGAGGGTGTGGTTGCCGATCTCCACCCACGGAGAGCTACCGAGCTGGCGCAGCTCGTCGGCGGACAGCGGCCGGTCCACGTCGCCGATCGGCTTCAACGCGCCGGGGCCGAACTCCGAGAGCAGGTAGGTGTCGACCTCGGGGGCGCGCATGCGCCGCAGCTTCTCGGTCTCGGCGGCGACTCGCGACCGCCCTCCCCGCCGGCGCCGCTCGCGGTAGACGACGTTCCACCAGTAGGCCTTCTCCTCGAGCACGTGGTTCGCGGACGGGAAGACAGTCGCGTGGACGCCCTCCTTGGGCAGCAGATCGAGGAGCCGCAGGTTGCTCGCAAATCCGTCGTCGAAGGTCAGGTGTGCGTACCGGCCGCCAGGCTCGAGCCCGCGCTCGATCTCGCGGGCGCCGACGAACCGGTAGCCCTGGTCGCGAAAGTAGGCGAACAGGCGCTTCAGGCCTTCGCCTGTCGCCCGCTCGTGCGGGTGCATCGGGGCTCCGTCGACCTCGGACTCGCTCGCGAACAACGGATGGAACATGAAGATCAGCAGGCCTCGAGTGGTCGGCGAGAACCGGGCGACGAACTGGTCGGCGCGCTCGAGGGCCCCGCGTCCCACCAGCGCGACCGACATCCGCAGGCGACCGGGATCTGATCTGTCTGCAGCCGGGGCGATCGGGGGAGAGTACCCGCGAAGCCCGGCCGGACGCGGCTCTAGGATCCGCGCGGTGACCCGGATCCTGATGGTCGTGCGGCCCACCGAGGGCGGGGCCTTCGAGCACGTCAGCTCGCTCGCTCGGGCGCTCGCCGATCGCGGCCACGCTGTTGCGATCTGCGGCCCGCACGGACACCACCGCGATCTCGGCGTCGAGGTGATCGAGCTCGAGATCGTCCGCCGACCGAGCCCGCGAGACGACCTGCGCTCGGTCGCGCAGCTGGCCGGGATCGTGCGCCGCTACCGCCCCGACCTCGTGCACGCGCATGGCTCGAAGGGCGGGGTGATGGCCCGCCTAGCCCGGATCGCGGCCCCGGGGACCCCGCTCGCCTTCACCCCGCACGGCTTTGCCTTCGCCGGGCACTTCTCGCGCCGGGTCGAGCGCGGCGCCTACCAGGCCGCCGAGCGGGCGCTCGCGCCGCTCGCCAGCCGGACGATCTGTGTCTGCGAGGCCGAGGCGCGACTCGCCGGCAGGGTCGGCGCGGGCCGGCGGGTGCGCGTCGTCCACAACGGGATCGACCCCCCGGGCGAGATCGCGGCCGACCCGGCGGTCAGCTCGCTGCGCGCGCAAGGCCCGCTGGTGGGCGTTGTCTCGGGCCTGCGACCGGGTAAGGGTCTGGAGACGATGATCGAGGCGATCGCGCGCTTGCGGGGCGATGGCTCGAACGCTCAGCTGGTGGTCGCCGGGGAGGGCAGCGAGCGGCTTCGGCTCGAGCAGCTCGCAGCCCGGCTGGGCGTCGCCGATGCGGTGCACCTGCCCGGCCACAGCCGAGACCCGTACGAGTTCCTCGCCGCCGTCGACGTCTTCGCCCTGCCCTCCTGGGCCGAGTCGTTCCCGTACTCGGTGCTCGAGGCGATGGCGGTCGGCCTGCCGATCGTCGCCACGGACGTCGGTGGCGTCGCGGAGGCGATCGAGGACGGGGTCAGCGGCCTGCTGGTGGCACCGCGCGACGCGGCGAGCCTGGCGCTGAGGACGCGGTCGCTGCTCGATCATCGCGCGGATGCCGGGCGGCTTGCGGAGGCGGCCCGGGCCCGCCGCGCCGAGCTCTTCAGCATCGAGGCGATGGTGGCCGGGATGCTCGAGGTCTACGGGGAGGTGACGTGATCGGGCGCTCGCAAGCGACCCTGCGAGCGCACCGCCCGTCCCCGAGCCGTGCGAAACTGCCGCCTCGATGATGGCCTTCGAGCGATTCAACGGTGCCGGGGGCGCCCCGGCCGAGGACCGGGTCGACGTGGGCCGTTACCTGGGCGCGCTGAACCGCGACCGGCGCGGGATCATCGTCGCGGTGATCGCGATCACCGCCGCCGTGTTCGCGCTCTCCCTGATCCTGCCGAAGTCCTATGACGCCACCGCGACGATCGTGCTCGATGTCCAGTCGAGCATCTTCGGGCCGCCGGACGCCGAGTCCACCCAGCGTCGGCTGGCGACGATCGAGAGCTTGCTCAGCAGCACGGAGGTCCTGACCGAGGCCGCTGATGAAGTCGGGGGAGGGGAGACGGCCGACACGTTGGAGACCAAGGTCGGCTCTGCCGTCGACGAGCTCACCAACCTGATCGAGGTGACCGGCACGGACGGTGATCCCGACACCGCCGCGGCGATCGCGAACTCGGTCGCGCAGAGCTTCCTCGACGTGCAGCAGGGGCTTGAGCGGGACCGCCTCAACGCCGCCGCCGAGGCGCTTGCGCGCGAGGCCGACGAGCTCAGCAGCGAGCCGGGCTCGGGGGCCCAGATCAGGGCGATCAACGACCGGATCAACGATCTGCGCGTGCAGGCTGCCAGCGCCGGCTCCGACCTGCAGCTCGCCGAACGGGCGCTGCCGCCGGCCGACCCCGCCTCGCCGCGACCGCTGCGCAACGCGGTCCTCGCCTTCTTCGCGGCCCTGTTCATCGCGATCCTGGTCAGCCTCGGGCGCGATCAGCTGCGGCCGGTAATCGGCTCGCCGCGTGAGCTCTCGGGAATGTTCGCGCGCCCGGTCCTGACCTCGGTCCCGTACATGCCGGGGCGCTTCTCGCGCTCGCGGCGAGCGATGGCGGCGATCGCGCACGAGGCGTACGAGAACCTGCGATCCGCGGTCCAGATCACGATGCCGCCGCGCGGGGACCGCGGCCAGGTGATCATGGTCACCTCGGCGGTCCACGCCGAGGGCAAGACGACGGTGGTCAGCAGGCTTGGCCGCGGGCTCGCGCGCGCCGGTCACCGGACGCTGATCATCTCCGCGGACCTGCGCTGGCCGGGCCTACACGAGCAACTCGGGCTGCCGATGACGCCGGGTCTCACCGACGCGCTGAAGCTTGCCGAGCGCAGCGGCATGAGCGACTACATCCTGCCCGCCACCACCCACAACGTGCGCGTCGACGGCGGCGGGTCCGGGACGGAGTCCGACCTGCACGTGCTCACCTCCGGCACCAAGCCGCACGACCCCGCCCGCCTGCTCTCCAGCGACGCGATGCGGGCCCTGGTCGACTACGCGACGCTCGACTACACCTACGTGCTGCTCGATGCGCCCCCGGTGATCGGGCTCGCCGACGTGCAGGGGCTCGCCGCCGTCACCGACCACACGATCTTCGTCGCCAAGCTCGACCGGGTGACGATCGATCAGGCGATCGACGCGCGGGAGCTGCTCGAGCGCTTCGGCCTCGACCCGGTAGGCCTGGTGGTGATCGGCGCAAAGGTCGACGTCTCGCCGTACTACGTGAGCGAGCGGCCGCCGATCGCGGCGGACCGGTAATCGGTCGCCCGACCGCCCGCGCTCGTGGCCCGTGACCCGGCCCAGATCAGCGCCGCCACGACCCAGAGATGGCGCCAGTGCAGGGTGTCGACGAAGAAGCCGTTGAGCATCAACCCGCACCAGGCGCCGAACAGGGCCGCCGACCCGATTCCGTAGGTGTCGCGACCGGTGAGCGCGTTGCGACCGGCCATCACCAGGGTGATCAGCATCAGCGCTCCGACCGCGAGCAGACCGAGATAGCCCTGCTCGGCGAACGAGCGCACGTAGAGGCTGTGCGCGTCAAGTTGCGCCGCGATCCCGAACTGGCCCGGACCGATCCCGAGAGGATGCTCGCGGGCGAGCTCGACGCCGGTCTCCTGGGCGTGGAAGCGCGCGGTGTCATACGCCTGCAGCCCGGCGCGCTGGTCGAAGAACTCGACCGAGCCGGTCGCCGTGAGGACGACGATCGCAGCGGCGCCCGCGGCGAGCAGGAGACTGATCACGATCACCGTGCGCCGGACGCCGCCGGGCCTCGGCACCGTGACCAGCAGCATCGCGAAGACCCCGAGTGCGAGGCTGCCCCAGGCAGCGCGCGAATATGAGAACAGGACCCCGAGCACGAGGGTGAAGAAGATCAACGCCTTGAGCCAGGCCCTGAGCTTCAGCAATCGCGGCCGGACGATCTCCTCGAGCACGATCAGGGCAATTGGGATCAGGAAGGGGCCGAACACGTTCGCGTCCTTGAACAACGCCTGGACTCGTTCGCCGCCCTCGTAGAGCAGCAGCTCGCGGCCCGGCAGCGGCATCAGCAGGGCCGCCACGCCCGCGACGGTCGAGACCACCGCAGCGATCAGGTAGGCGACCACGATCCCGCGGGCCCGGCGCTCGGAGTTGACGTACCCGGTGAGCCAGATCGCGAATACGGCGAGGTAGAGCGTGACCGAGAAGAAGATCCCCGCCTCGGCGGGATCGACGACCTCCGTCGCCGAGATCAGATTGAGGGCGATGAAGGCCCCGAGCACGGCTCCGATCGCAAGCGGCGCGCGATCGAGGCTGAAGCGGCCGGTGACCGCCGCGATCGCGATCACCACGCCGAAGACCAGATCGGGCGGCGCGGGCTCGAACCGGACCGCTCCCAGGAGCAGGAAGCCGAGGAACACGGCCGCCTCGTAGCGAGTCACGGCGAGCAGCACCAGCCCGATCAGCGCACAGCCGCCGACCAGCAGCAGCGGCAGCCCGGGTGGCGGGTAGCGTGCCACTGCCACTGCCAGCGCCAGCGCCAACATCAGCGCCGCGCCGACGGCGGCGAACGCCTGGGGCGTCAGCGGCCACCGCGACTGGACGCCGTACATCTGCTGGCTCGAGCCGACCAAGGCCGCCACAGGGTAGTGGTGCGACCCGGCGCGACGGCCCGGCCGCCGACCTGTGCGCAAGGCGATTCTCGGACTATCGCTTGCCGACGCCGGCGCGGATCAGCACCAGCCCGCGGCTCGCGCCGAGGCGCACCGAACGCACCCGCCGCCCGGAGAGACGGACGTAGGGGCGCTCGAGGTCGATCCGCCTGCTCGCGGAGTCGGGCTGGTTGAGCAGTACGAGCCCGCGCGAGAACCTGCGCTGCAGAAAACCGTCACGGATCCGCAGGCCGCCGCGCGGCCGACCCAGGTCGGCGTTCCAGCCGTGCCACCAGCGATCCGGGTAGGCCTCACCATCCTCATCGACGGCGAGCGCGTCGGTGCCCTGCTGGAGCAGGAAGTAACCGGCGAGCTCGAACTCCCGGGCGCGCTCGTCGGCGATCTCGTGCGGCTCGTAGATCGCCGTCTTGCCCTGGGCGTGCAACCACTCGACGTGCTCGATGAAGGTCAGGAACCCATACGTGCCGCGGCCCGCGGTCAGGCCGTCGTCCGAGAAGCCCCGCTCGAGCTCGATCGCGTCGGCGGCGGCGATCTGGCGCTGGACGAACGGGTCGGCGTGGTCGGCCCACCAGAGCGCGTTGTGGGTGATCTCGGCGGCGGGAAAGGCGGCCCGGATCTCCTCGGTGAACTCGGCGATGTAGCGGCGCCAGTCCTCGTCGGTCATCGGCGCCCCGGTGCGTGGGTCGATCGGGCGGACGGACTCGCCGCTGCCGTCGGAGACTCGCATCTCCATGTTCACGTCGTCGACGAAAATCCCGACGTACCCCTTCGCCAGCTCCTCGGCGGCCTCCTCGATCCAGTGCCGCCGCCACTCCGGGCTGCCGATGTCGGCCGCGTACTGCGGACAGCTTCCACCCGAGCATCCGTACTGCACGTAGAGGGGCTCGCCGGCGCCATCCCGCAGGACCCAATCCGGGTTCTCCTCGATCAGCTCCGTCTGGCGCGGGTTGTAGATCGCGTACAGGTCCTTGTAGAACTGAGTCGGCGCCGCCCAGTGCAGGGCCCGGTCGAAGAACGGGGGATAGGCGCGCATCCGCCAATAGCGCTGCTGGGCGAACGCCTGCGTCTGCGGCGCCGCCTCGGTGACGTAGGGGTCGAAGGCGCTCTTCGCGTTCAGCATCAGGGTCGGCTCGCCGATCTGCGGCGCCGCCGCCGCGCTCGCCGTCGCTGCGCCGATCAGCGGGAGCGCGCAGATCGCGAGCGCGACCGCGACGCGGCGGGGAAAGTCCCTCTTGGCCTGGGTAAGCATCTCCGATTGCCCTCCAGGAAGCGAGATCGACGCCTCGCGCGCGGACGCGAGGGGCCTGCAACGGCTATGGACGGATGTCGGAGGGCGCGGCGGGCGCGGTTTCGATTCCGTTACCGTTGCGCGGCCGAGGGCCGTGTTCGTGCCCTCGGAGCCCGGTCATGGAAAGCGGTGCATCCGATCAACCAGATCGCAAAAGTCGGCGCTCAGGCGCCGATATCAGGCCCGTGAGGACACGCGAGGCGAAACGGGCCGACGCGGACCCCGGCGAGCGGCTCGACGAGATCGTCAGCTCGGTCGAACGCGCTACCGGCGAGATCCGGCGTGAGGCGGAGAAGGAGGCGGCCCGTTACCTGCAGAACCGCCGGCGCGAGGCCGACGAGCTGCTCACGTCCCATCGCGAGCTGCTGATGGGTCTCGCCGCCGGGCTCGATGAGGCTGCCGAGGCGCTGCGAGCCGAGCTGACCCGCTCCGCGTCGATGATCGAGGACGCGGCGCAGCGACTGCGCGCCGCCGGCGAGGAGGGCCAGCGCCGGACCCAGGCCAAGCAGTCGCAAAGAGCCACCGCCTCGCCGCCGCGCACCCGCCAGTCGCGGACGGCTGCGGAGGCCGCCCCCCGGGCTTCGGCGCGCGAGCCGCGCAACTCCGAGCGCCGCAGCAAGCAGGACGCGGTGATGCTGCGGGCGACCGAGATGGCGATCGCGGGCCGACGCCGGGAGGAGATCGCGGCGACGCTCAAGTCCGAGCTCGGGGTCTCGGACCCGAACCAGGTCCTCGACCGGATCCTCGGCCTCGGGTACTGAGCCCCGGCCTACCCGGCCGGCTGCTCGTCGGACAGGCGCGCGAACACCGCCCAGCGTTGGGCGGCGCTATAGAGCGGGTGGCAGGCGGTCAGCACCAGCCGCTCGTAGCCCACGTCGTCGACGATCTCGACCTGGTAGGGGTCGACGATCTTGTCGCCCTCGACCTCGTAGGTGAACGTCCCGTAGGGCATCTCGAGCACGACCTCCTCGCCCTTCTCGATCTCGTTGATGCGCCGGAACGGCGCCAGGTAGGTAGTCCGGTGACCGGCGATGCCGATCGTGCGTCCCTGGCCGGGGAAAGCGGTCTCGGGATAGTGACCGGGGCCCTTGCGCAGCGTCGCGGTGTCGGTGCCCTGAACGACGACCGTGTCGAGCCCGATCCCGGGAATCTCGATCCGGCCGATGCCCTGGCCGGTCTCGACCTCGTCGGCGAACGCGGCCGCGAGCTCGTCGATCCGCTTCCGGGCGTCCTTCTCCTCGGCGGCCGCCTGCGCCCGAGGCAGCTCCAGGAACGTCTCTTCGAGCTCCTGCAGCGAGTCCGCGGCCTTGCCCTGCTGGATCGAGCCGTAGACCGTCGAGAGGGGCTCCTTCCAGGCGAGCGTCAAGCCGACGTCGATCAGGATCACCGCACCGGCGGTGATCAGGGCGATCGAGAAGATGTGCAGGACCCTGCGCAGGGGCCGAATCATCGCGTATGCGCCGGATCCGGGAGCCGGTCGCGGAACCGCCCGTGCGAGACTTCGCGCCCCCGATGCCCGAGGCACCCAGGATCGCGAGCTACCAGGCGGACCCAGAGCGGGTCGGGCGGGTGCTGCTGCTGTACTCCGGCGGCCTGGACACCTCCGTCATGCTGCACTGGATCCAGGCGCGTTACGGCGCCGAGATCGTCACCCTCACCGTTGACCTCGGCCAGCCCGGCGAGGACTGGGATGTGATCGTCGGCAAGGCGCTGGAGCTCGGCGCGCTGGACGCGATCCGCGCTGATGCGCGCGAGGAGTTCGCCCACGACCACGTGCTGCCGGCGATCCGCGCGAACGCTCTCTACGGGGGCGGCTATCCGCTGTTCACCGCCCTGGCGCGGCCGCTGATCGCGAAGCTCGCGATCGAGCAGGCGCGGGCGAGCGGCTGCGACACGATCGCCCACGGGTGCACGGGCAAGGGCAACGACCAGGTCCGGATCGACGGCACGATTGCCACCCTGGATCCCGAGCTCAAGGTGCTTGCGCCGGTGCGTGAGTGGACAATGGGGCGTGAAGAGGAGATCGCCTACGCGCGCGAGCACAGGATCCCGATCAAGGGCGCCAACGAGGCGGCGGCTCCCTACTCGATCGACGACAACCTGTGGGGCCGCTCGTCGGAAGGACGGACGATCGAGGACCTGGGCGCGGCGACCCCAGACGACGTGCTCGGGCTCGTCGCCAGGCCCGAGGACGCCCCCGACGAGCCTGAGCTGATCCGAGTCGGGTTCGAGAGCGGGTGCCCGGTCACGCTGGATGGCGAGCGCCTGGGGCTGGTCGAGCTGGTCGAGCGGGCCGGCGAGGTCGGGGCGCGCCACGGGGTCGGGATCGTCGACCACGTCGAAGACCGGATCGTCGGGCTCAAGGTCCGCGACATCTATGAGGTTCCGGCAGCGGCGATCCTGATCCCGGCCCATCGCGACCTCGAGCAGCTCGTCTCGACCATCCACCAGAACAACTTCAAGCGCATGCTCGAGGACCGCTGGGCCTACCTCTGCTACGCCGGGCTCTGGCACGAGCCGCTGCGCCTCGACCTCGACGCCTACATGCGCTCCGCGAACGAGCACGTGACCGGGGAGCTGACCATGAAGCTCTACAAGGGCCAGGCGACGGTGGTCGCCCGCAGCTCGCCGTTCGCGCTCTATGACCGCAGCCTGGCGAGCTTCGCGGAGTCCGGGGGCGCGTTCAGCCAGGCCGCGAGCCCTGGGTTCATCGAGCTGTTTACGCTGCAGAGCAGGATGGCGCACCGGGTCCGGGAGCGGGCGGTGGCCGAAGCCGACGAACGAAAGGAAGGCGAGTGATGTCGAGGGTCTACGAGTTGATCGGCCGCCTCGTCGTCCGGTTGGCCTGGATGCGGTTCGGGCATCAGATCAAGGTCGCGGGCGCTACCGCGGCGGCGCTGACGCTGGTCGGCGGCTACCTGATCGCGCGTCGCCAGCCCCCGGAGGGCTAGCAGACCCAGGCCGCCGAGCCCGAATCGGCCCAGATCTGGGCGGCGATCTCCGACTGCGCGCTAGGCGACGCGTCCTCGGGGTCGCCCTCGCCTCCGTAGAGCTCCCAGGTCGAGGGCAGGATCTGGTACGCGCCTCCCGCCCCGGAGGAGGGGTTGACGGCTTCCCAGTTGCCGCCCGACTCGCAGAGCACGATCGACTCGGGGATCGCGTAGTCGCCGACCCACTCGCCGACCGCCTGTTGTGCCTGCCGGGCTGAGATCCGCTCCAGCCGCTGGACCTCCGAGGTCCAGTCCGAGACCCGCGCCTGCAGCCCCTCGAGCGCGGCCTGGCGGCGGGAGCGGGCGGCGGCGAGCGTCGCGGCCTGCGCCTCGGCGTTGGCCCGCACGGCGGCGATCTCGTCGCGGGCGGCGGCGACGCGCTCGTTGTACGCTTCGACGCGCCGCTCGGCGACCTCGACCGCGGCGAGCTGCACCGCCACCTGGTGGCGCAGCAATCGGACCCGGGCGACCAACGAGGCATCGGCCTCCTCGATCCGGCGCAGATACTCGGCACGGGTGGCGAGGTCATCGAATCCGTCCGCCTCCAGCAGCACGGTCGTCGCGTCGGGCATCCCGTCGCGGTAGATCCCGACCAGGCGATCGGCGAGCACCCCGAGCGATCGCTGCAGCCTTGCGCGCGCCGCGCCGAGCGCCGCCCGCGCCTCGGCCACGGCGGCCTCGAGCTGCGCCTCGCGCTCCTCGCCCTCGGCCAGTACCGCGCTCAGCTGTGCCTCACGCCGCGCAGCCGCGATCGCCTGCGCCTGGGCCGAAGCGAGCTCCGCGGAGGCGGCGTCGATCTCGGCGCCGAGCGCTTCGGCCTGCTCGCGGGCGCCACCGATCTTCGCGTTCAGCTCGTCGATGGTCTCAGCGCCCGAGCCCGGCACCTGCAGCGCCAGGGCCAAGCCCGCGACCAGCGCCACGGCGGCGAGCAGGGTTGGGGCGCCTAGCCGAGGGCTCGGGCGTACGGGCGGGATTTCTGGCCGGTTGCTGCCCATCCTTGCTTGCCTACGGGGTTAGCTGACGGGCTCGCGCCGTGGGCAGGCGCTACGCGCTGGTCGCGATTCGCCCCGGCGGCGAAGAGCAGGCCGCCCATGGGTCCCCCGATCCCGGCAAACCGGTTGATTTGCAGGGACTCGGCGGCCGGGAGACTAGCGAACCGTTAAGTGTCGGTGAGTAGCGTGCGCGAGGAGTCGTCGCGTGCAACGGGTCTTGCAGGCGGCGGCAGCAGGCGCCCGCGGTAGACCTCGGATGGCGCCGGCTGCTCGAGCTCGACCGTCCACTCGGCACGACGAAGTGCGACCACGGCCACGAGCGCGACCGCGAGCACGCCGGCTCCGGCGACCGCGAAGCTCGCCCGCGGCGCGAAGATCGCGGCGATCGCGCCGCCGAGCAGGAAGCCGATTCCCGGCATCGCGCTCGCGATCGCCTCGAGCAGCGCCATCACCCGCCCCTGGTAGGCCGCCCGGGTGAGCTCCTGCACCGCCGTCACCAGCGCGATCCACTGCACGCCGTTGCCGAGCCCCCCGACCACCGCCGCGGCGCAGGCGACCAGCAGAGTGGGCGCGGCGCCCATGCCGAGGTAGGCGAAGCCGATCGCAAGCGTCGAGCTGAGCAGCAGGCTGCGCAGGGACATCGCTCGCAGGGCGGCGAACATCAGGCTCCCGGCCACCATTCCGACCCCCCACGCGGCGAGCAGCGCGCCGTACCCGGCGTCGCCGGCGTCAAGCGTCTGCTTGGCGAACACGACCTCGACCGGGATCACGAGCGCGAAGAAGACGAACGCCGCCGCCTGTGTGCCGAGCAGCCGGCGCAGCGCCGGGCGCTCGCCGACGTAGGCGAGGCCGCGGCGCAGCCGCTGGACCCAGCCGACCTCGGCGTCGTCGGGCTCCGGCGCCCTCAGGTGGCGGGTCGCGCCGAGCAGCAAGGCGACGGCGAGAAAGGATCCGGCGTCGGCGAGCAGGGCGGTCTCGACCCCGGCTGCCGCGACCACCAGGCCGGCCATCGCCGGGCCTCCGGCCGCGCCGACCGTGAAGGCGACGTTGAGCAGCGCGTTGCCCTCGCGCAGCTGGCCGGCGGGGGCGAGCACGGCCGCCGCCGAGGCGCGGGTCAGGGCGCGCGCCGCCGAGGCCACCGACCCGTCGAGGGTGGCGAGGGCGAGCACCGCGAGCAGCGCGAACTGGCTCGAGAGCAGCGCCAGGGCGGCGAAGGCGGCCGCCTCGATCGCGTACAGCGCCGGCAGCGTGACCCGGGCCGGGTAGCGCTCGAGCCGGGCGACGATCGGGGGACCGAGCAGGGCGGGGGCGAAGTGCATGCCGCAGAACAGGGCCGCGACCGCCATCGGGTCGCCGGTCTGATCGAAGACCAGCAGCGCGAGCGCGATCTCGCCGAGCCAGTTGCCGAGCTCGTTGACCAGATAGGCGAGCCCGAGGCTGGGAAAGGCAGGCAGGCGGAGAGGGCGGAGGGCGGCGGACATCGAGGATCAGTGTTCCAGGGCCTCGATCATTTCTTTGCAATTTCCGAGTCCGACTTGCAACTTCTTCAAGGTTTTGTATCCTGTGGACAGGTTTTAAGAAGCTCTGCCGGGTGATCGGCATCTAGGAGGTGAACCATGGGTTTCCGTAAGGGCTGAGCAACCCACATCAGGATTCGATAGCTCCAACACCGCGCGCGAAGGCAAGAGGCCTCGCGGGCGGTTTGTTGCTGTCCGGATTCGGGCAGTTCTCTAGGAAGCGAGCGGAGCACGCTCGGCGACGCTGGGGGTCTGCGCCACGTAGTCGTGGATCCGCTTGTCGAGCGCGAGCTCGGCCTCGAAGTCGGCGTCCTCGCCGTGGCGGTAGGCGAGGTCCTTGCCCTCGAGCACCCGCACGAAGGCCTCGACGAAGCGGGAGTCGAGCTGGGCCCCGGCGACCCGCCGCATCTCGATCACCGCCTCGTATGAGCTCACCGGCTCGCGGTAGGTGTCGCGGGCGGTCATCACGTCGTAGGTGTCGGCGACCGAGATCACCCGCGCCAGCAGCGGGATCTCGTCGCCGGGGAGCCCGCGGGGGTAGCCCTTGCCGTCGATCCGCTCGTGGTGGGCGAGGATGATCTCCCCGATCGGCTGGTAGCCGTCGATCTGGGAAACGATCCGGGCGCCCTCGTAGGGGTGCTTCTTGATCTCCTCCCACTCGGCGTCGGAGAGTTTGCGCCGCCCGGACTTGAGGATGTTGTCGGGGAGCACGAACTTGCCGATGTCGTGCAGCAGCCCCGCCGAGTGGACGAGCTCCTGCTGCTCGGTCGAGAGCCCCGCCTCGACCGCGATCTCGCGCGAGTAGCGGGCGACCGCGGCACTGTGGCGGGCGGTCATCCGGTCGCGCAGGTCCAGCGTTCGCAGCAGCGCGGAGAGCAGCGCGACCTGGAAGCCGGCGAGCTGGCGGGCCCGCAACTCGAGCTCGTCGGCGCGCTCCTGGGAGACCAGCAGGGCGCCGACCAGGTACTGGAAGACGAGCACCAGGATGCCGAGCAGGACGACGGCCTCGGTACCGAGCTGGACGTAGGCGAAGGCGACGCTGATCGCGAACATCGCCGAGGCGAGTTCGGAAGGCAGCACGGGGAGCAGGGCGCGGCGGACCTTGGTCGCGAAGCTGGAGCGCTCCTCGTAGCAGGAGTAGCCCGCGATCAGCGCGAAGTCGATCGCCAGACCGAGGACGAAGACGCCGCAGATCAAGAGGTAGAAGGCGGCGCTCCCGGTCGCAATCGATCCGGCTTCCGAGACGGCGTGAAAGACGATCCCGGCGATCAGCGGGAACCAGGCATAGGTGACCAGGTTGATCAGCAGGTGCTGGGCCGGATAGCGGGCCTTGAGCCAGCCGACCAGGATCGTGATCACGCCCATCAGCGCCGCCGGGCCGCCGCCGAGGAAGACGGCGCAGATCACGATCGTCAGGAAGCTCGCCGAGACGACGACCTGATGGACCCGGGTGCGAACCGCGATCAGGTCGCTGATCACCGAGACCGCGGTCAGGGTGCCGAGCAGCCCGAGGTCCCAGTCGGACATCGAGTTGCTGAGGATCGCGACCGCCAGCGCCGCCGCCAGGGCGACGAACTGGGCGTAGATCACGGTCTTGGTCGGGCGGGCGGCCATCAGTGCGGGGGGCGGATGGCTGTCGTTCAGCCGGTGAGCGAGTTCGCGTTTCGCCCGTAGCGGGGCACTGCCTGGTTGATCGCCGGCTGGCGCATCGAGGCGAGGAACTCCTCCAGGTCTGCGAGCGAGTAGCGGCGCTGGCCGCCCGGGGTGCGATAGACCGGGACCAGGCCCTGATCGGACCACTTGCGAAGTGACGCGGCGCTGACGCCGAGCAGCTCGGCGGCGTCGCTCACATTGAGGAATCGCTGTGTTTGGGTTTGTGCTTCCATCTCCCTGCTTCCGCTTGGTCGATCCGCCGAAAAGCGGCGGAAACTTGTATCGACCGCGGGTTCTAGGCCGCCCCCGGGCACCGCGCAACCGCTCGGCGCTCAGGGCGCAGGAGATGTGCAAGTTCGGAGCCCCGAACCTGCGCCAGGCTGCACAACCTGTGCAAATTGGCGCAGAAGTTGCAGTCGGCACTCGGGCACCCGGCAGGAGCCGCACGCACACCAGCGGCGAGCGCCAGCGGTCAGCGGCGAGCGGGGAGCGGCGACTGACTACTCGATCGCTGCGAGCAGTGTTTCCGTCGCCGCCGCGGGGTCCTCGCCGAGCGAGGGGACGCCGTCGCGTCCGGTGACCAGGCGCGCGGCCCGGTAGCCGTAGAGCCGGGCTTGTCCGTCTTCGGCACGCAGCGACCGCAGGGCCCCGGCGAGCACGTCGAGCTGCGCGTCTGAGCCGCAGATCACGACCGCGGTCGGCTGCAGGGCGCGCAGGGCGCTGCGAAAGCGCCCCTCGGCGAGCTCGGCGGAGAGCAGCAGCACGCGCAGGCCGGCGCGACGCAGGAAGAGCTCCAGGGCCTGGACGTGGACCGACTCGACGCCGAGCGGCGAGCCCGAGTCGAGCAGCAGAACCCCGTCAGGGCGGGTGGCACCGGCGGCGAGCCGGCGGGCGCCGAGCAGCCACCCGGTCGCCCAGCGACAGGCGTGCTCGAGCTCGGCCTCGCCACCTGGACGGCGCGCGGCCAGCTCGAGCGCCGGCAGCAGCACTTCGGCGACCGTGCGCTCGACCGAGCGCACGGCGAGGCTCTGCTCGAGCTCGCGGTCGGCGACCCCCTCGTCGAAGCGGTCGAACGCGGCCAGCAGCCGTGCCGGGGAGGCGGGACCGCGACCGCGCTGGCGGGCGACCTCGACCGCGCTGGAGATGTTGTGGGTCTCCTGCAGCGCCTCCCGCAGGGCCTGGACCTCGCTCAGCTCATAGACGCGATGGTTGCCGGGCGTGCGCCGTGGATGCGGATAGCCGAGCCGGCGCTCCCAGCTCCGCAGGGTGCTGGGACTGACGCCGAGCATCTCGGCCGCCGCATTGATTCTCAGTCCGCTCATCGTGGGTCTCAATCATTGCGCGCGCAGCGCGGGGCGCAAGATCGAAGCAGCTTCTGCTGCCTTGCACAAGTTCGACCCCTGTGGCGCTAGGAATCTTGCACCGGCGCCGGCTCGCTGTTCGGGCCGGTGGCGACCGGGTTGCCCGCGGCCTTGGCCGCGTAGGTGGCCTCGGTGGCGCTCTCGAGCAAGCGTTCGACCGTGTCACCGTCGGCGGGGCATCCGACGACGCCGGCGGCGATCGCGATCTGCGGTCCCTCGGCGGCCTGCGAGCCCTCGACCAGCTCGGCGACCCGCTCGGCCATGGTCACCAGCCCGGACGCCTGTTGGTGCGGCGCGAGTACCGCCAGCTCGTCCTGCTCGAGACGGAAGGCCTGGTCGGTCGCCCTGATCTGGCGGCTGACCACGTTGGCGACCGCGGTGACCATCCGGTCGCCGGCGGTGCGACCGTAGGCATCGTTGACCTGGGCGAGGCCGTCGATGTCGATCAGCGCCAGGGCGAACCCGTGCTCGTAGCGCTTCTGACTCGCGATCAGGATCCGCATCCATTCGTCGAGCTGGGCCGGGCCGGGAAGTCCCGTGAGCGCGTCAGCGGAGGCGCCGCCGCTGCGCTCCTCGACCAGCAGCCTCGCGACCGCGCCCTGGATCGTGCCGAACACCTCGGCCAGCCGCTCGACCGCCTGGGCGAAGTCGCCGGCCCGCCGTTCGGGGATCTCGCGCCGCATCGTCTCCACGAGCAGCGCCTGCAGGGCGGCCAGATCGCGCGGGATCTGCTCGGCGGCCGCGGGCCCGTCGCGCAGCTTGCGCAGCTTCTCGGCTCGCTCGCGCTCGTCGGGCTCGAGCTCGCGCCCGACGCCGGTCGAGGGTTCGGCCATCGCCGCAACGATGTCGGCGATCAGCGGCGGCGCCTCCTTGACGATCCAGGACACGGGCAGCTCCCCGACCTCGGGCAGCGGCGTTCGCTCGATCAGCCTCAAGAGCCACTCCTTGGCGAGTTGCTCCGGATTGTCGTGCGATCGCGCGATCTGGCCTGCGTTCGAGCCCTCCACGCAAGCGCAAGGTAACCGAACGGGCCGTCGGGACAGCTGCAGGTCGGAGCGAGCTCGATCGCCGCGCGGGCGGATTGTTGGCGGGAGCGCGTCTAGACTCGACCGGTGACCGCGGACGAGCAGAGCCCGCCGAGGCCCGAGCGAGCGGCGGAAGCCGACGCGGCGATCGAACCCGGCGGCGGCGAACCCGAAGCGGGCGGCGACGTGATCCTCGGCGCGGCGATGGAGGGCCTTCGCCGGGCTGCCGAGGAGGTCGAGCACGCCGCCAGCGTCGCCGAGACGCTGCAGCGCAGCCTGTTGCCCGAGCAGCTCCCCGAGCTCGCAGGGCTGGCGATCGCCGCCCGTTATTTGCCGGGCAGCGCAGACGCGCAGGTCGGCGGCGATTGGTACGACGTGATCGCGCTTCGCGACGGACATGCCGGGCTCGCGATCGGCGACGTCGTCGGACACGGTCTCGACGCGGCGTCGCGGATGGCGCGACTGCAGAACGGACTCCGCGCATACGCGCTCGAGCGCCTGCGACCGTCGCTGGTGCTCGAGCGGATGAACGGCTTCGCTCGCGAGCTGCCCGGCGGCCCGATGGCGACGCTTCTCTACGGGGTCCTCGATCCCGACCAGGGCCGACTGCGGTTTGCGGCCGCCGGGCATCCCCCGGTGCTGGTCGTCGGGGACGACGGCAGCGCCTATCTGGCCGAGAGCCCGGCCGGCAGCCCGCTTGGCGTGGTCCCGTTCCCGTCCTACGAGGAGTCGACGATCCCGCTCGTGCCCGGGTCCACCGTGCTGCTCTACACCGATGGACTGGTCGAGCGCCCGGACGCCTCGCTCGATGAAGGCCTCGACTGGCTGCGCGAGTTCGCCGCCCAGGCTCCGACCCATCCCGACGAGCTCTGCGCCGCCCTGCTTCGAGCCCGCTTCAGCGGCGAGCCCCCGCGTGACGACGTCGCCCTGCTCGCGGTCCGGCTCGAGCCGCCCAGCGGCGAGCGGCTCGAGCTGACCCTGCCAGCCGACCCGGAGTCGCTGGCGCTGATGCGGCGCCAGCTCGCCCGGTGGCTGCGCGCCGCAGGGGCCGATGACACCGAGGCCTACGAGATCCTGGTCGCGGGCGGCGAGGCGTGCGCCAATGCCGTCGCCCACGCCTACCCGGCCGGCGAGGCCTCCTACGTGCTCGAGGGCGTCAGGCTCGAGCGCGGGGTGGAGCTCGTCGTCCGCGACTTCGGCCAGTGGCGGGCGCCGAGGATGGGCTCGCAGGGCCGCGGGCTGGCGCTGATCGAGGAACTGATGGACGAGGTCGAGGTCGACCGCGACCCGCCCGGGACCACGGTGACGATGCGTCGGGCGCTCGGCGGCACTGCGGCGGAGGCCGGGCGATGAGGGACAGGCTGGCCGGGTTCGAGTTCGAGCAGCGCGATGGCGTGCTGATCGCGGCGGTCGAGGGCGAGATCGACAGCTCCAACGCCCCCGAGCTGCGACTGGCGCTCGCCGACCGTCTGCCCAGCGCCTCCCGAGCGCTGGTTCTCGACCTCTCGCGGGTCACCTACCTCGACAGCGCCGGCGTCCAACTGCTCTTCGACCTCGGTCGCCGGCTCGCCGCGCGGCGTCAGGCGATTCGCCTCGTCGTGCCCGATCGGACCCCGATGCGGCGAGTGCTCGACCTGTGCGCGATCGGCCACGTCGCCCCGATGGATCCCGACCTCGAGAGTGCGCTCGCGGCGCTCAAGGGAGCACCGGCTTGAGCGTCGGCCGGTGCGCCGGGGGCCGCCTTCGCTCAGAAGGCGCGCGAGGCGCCCGACCACGAGCCCCGAAAGCGCTCGATCGCGCCCCTGAGCTGCTGTTCGACGTCCTGGTCGTCGCTGAGGATCTCGCCGAGGCGACCGGCGAAGGCGGTCAGCAAGAGCAGCTCGCGCTGGCCGACCGGCCGGCTCTCGCGAGCGCCGAGGACGATCACGCCGATCAACCGCCCCCCGCCGGTCACCGGGCCGGCGAGCAGCGCCCCACCGGGGCCCGAGCCGGAGCCGGGGTCGCGGATTACCCGGGCGCGCCGCTCGAGCGCGACCAAGCCCAGGGTCGCGTCGCCGAGCGCGACCTGCTCCGGGAGCGCGGGCGCCGTGCCGGCGCTCGCCGCGCGACCCATCGCGAGGCCGTCCTCGTCGGCCAGGTAGAGCGCCCCTCCGTCGACGTCATAGAGCGAGACCAACCCGTCGAGCATCGCCGCCAAGGCGTCGGCGTGGTCGCGCGGATCGCGGCGAGCGGCGGTGGCCGGCGCCTGTGGCGGCGCCGCCGGGCCGGCGCCGCCGATCTCCTCGCCTCGGAGGGCGAGCGCGACCGCCTGCGAGCGGGTCGAGGCCCCGAGCTTGGTCATCGCGTTGCGAACGTGGGTGCGCACGGTCTCGGGCGAGAGCACGAGCTGAGCGGCGATCTCCGAACCGCTGAGGCCCTCGGAGAGCAGCCCGAGGATCTCACGCTCGCGATCGCTGAGTACCTGCCGTCTGCGCGACTCCGCCGCGCCTGGTTGGGCGGGCGGAACCGTGCGTTTACTTTGCTTGTCAGGCGAGCTGCCGATACCAGGATCGAGTCGGGTCGAGAGCCCGAATCTAGCACCCCAGGATTGAGGTAATGCGCTCCCCTATTCGAGGTAACTTCACTGCCTGCGCGTTGACTGTACGCGGGCCAGTCCGTAGAACCAGTGACAGCCGGCATGAGGCCGGGCGCTCCGGGGGGCCGTCGTCACGGTGGCAGAAACTGAGGGTTTCGGGATGATCTTCACTGATCAGGATGGCGGCGCGTCCGCGTCCGAATACGAGGTGCCGGTCGCCGAGGTCGCCGCATGACCTCGGCTGAGCTTGCGGTCGGCAGGCGCCCGCGCCGCGGACTGCGCGCGCTCGAGGCCCAACGGGTGATCGACCTCGTCACCCTGCGCGTGGCGCCGGCGCTGGCCGCCGGCGCGATCGCGGCGCTGCACATGGAACAGCTCGGCGAGGGCGTGCTCGTCTTCGTCGCCGTGCTCGCCGCGGCGCAGGCGATGGAGCTTTCGCACCTGCCCTTGCATCTGATGCCCGCGACGCGCGTCCTGATCGGGCTCGCGGCGCCGTTGATTGGCGTCGCCGTCGCCTGGTTGCTGACGATCGCCGTCGGCGCGCCGGAGTCGCTCGCCGACTACGAGGCCGCCGTTCTCGGCGCCTGGCTGGTGCTCGCGCTCGGCGCCTGGATGAAGACCCGGTTCGAGGAGGGTCTGCGAGCCCGTGTTGCGGTGATCGGCTCGCGCGAGTTCGCCGCCGACTTCGTCGCCGAGCTGGCGGCGTCGGGGTTTGGGTCCTACGAGGTCGTCGGCTGGATCGACGAGGAGGAGTCGGCCGACTACCAGAAGCTGCGCTGGCTGGGGCCGGTCGAGGGGGTGCGGGCAGCGGTGATCCGCGAGGGCATCGACTTGCTGGTCTCGGCTCCTGTGCCGAGCTTCGGGGGTGGGACGAGCACCGAGGAGATCTCGGCCCTGGTCGCCGACGAGTGCCTCGACCTGCCGGTGCGGCTGATCGCCGCCAATCAGCTCTACGAGGAGGTGCTCGGCCACGTTCCGGTCGGAGTCATGGACGCGGCCTGGTACCGCTACATCATGCATCCGAATTTTCGCGCCGCGGGCCCGTTCAGCAAGCGGATCTTCGACCTCGCGGTCGGGAGCCTGATCGGGCTCATGTTCCTGCCCGTGATCGGGATCGCCGCGCTCGCGATCATGCTCGGCGATGGCGGGCCGGTCTTCTACCGCCAGAAGCGCCTCGGCGAGTACGGCGATGCGTTCGAGATCTTGAAGCTCCGGACGATGAGGGTCGACGCCGAGCGCGACGGACCCCAGTGGGCGACCGCTCGCGACGACCGGATCACGAAGGTGGGGCGGGTCCTCAGGCGCACCCACCTCGACGAGGTGCCCCAGCTCTGGAACGTGCTCCGCGGCGACATGACCCTGGTCGGGCCTCGTCCCGAGCGGCCGGAGATGGTCGCCGAGCTCGAGCGGCGCTTCCCCCATTACACCCGCCGCCATCTGGTCAAGCCCGGGATCGCCGGCTGGGCCGCCTTGCGCTGTGGCTACGCGGGCTCCGACCTGGGGACGGCCTGGAAGCTCTGCCACGACCTCTTCTACATCAAGCGCCGCTCGGTGCTCGCCGACGCGATGATCCTCGCCGAGACCGCGGTCGAGGTGTTCCGGGACGCCCATCGCGGCCTGCGCGCCCCCGACGAGCGCTTCCTGATTGGCGAGGAGACCGGGACCTAGCGAGCCGTCCGTGCGCACGCTGCCGGTGTCAGCCGCTGACGCCGAGCTCGCGAGCGAGTCGGCGGACCGAGCGGTCGAGCGGGTTGAGCTCGAGCGCGATCGCGATCTGCTCGCGGGCCAGGCGTGGGTCCGCCCCCGCCTGCAGCTCGGCGAGCAGGTAGTGGGCCGCCCAGCCGTCCGGGCGCCTTGCGCTCGCCGCCTCGAAGGCGGCGAGCGCGCGCCGCCGGTCGCCGACCTCGCGCGCGATCGTCCCCTCGGCCAACAGCGGCGCGTCGCTGAGCCTGTTCAGGCTCGCGGCCCGGTCGAGGTCGTCGTAGGCGCGCTGCAGGTCCTCGCGCCAGATCGCGTAGGCGTCGTTGACGTAGCGATTGGCCAGGAACGGGGCCACGGCGCTGAGCCCGAGAGCGAGCAGGGCCACGATCAGCCCGGCCCGCGAGGCTCGCGAGGGCCGCACGGCATCCGAGCGGACGAGCGGCGCGCAGCCGGAGCCGAGCAGGGCGAGCACGGGCGCCGTGACCACGGGGTAGGCCCAGAACCAGTCGATCGACGTGTGGACGAGCCAGTACGCACCGCTGGCCAGCGCGACCGCGCCCAGGGCGCCCTCGGCGGGGCCGAGCCGGCGTGCCCGCAGCACGCCCACCACCGAGGCCCCGATCGTGACCGCGAACAGCACCAGGCCGACGAGGCCGAGCTCGCCGCCGAGCTCGAACGGGACGCCGTGAGCGTCGCGTGCCTCCTGGTATGCGACCTCGCGCTCGCGCGCGTAGCTGTACTCGAAGCCGCCACTGCCCGCGCCGCCGAGCGGGCTCTCGGCGAGGTCCTCGACGGCGACGCGCCAGAGGTCGTAGCGATCCGAGGCGGCGTTGAAGGTGAACCGGCTCGACTCCCTCGAGACGTCGGGCGTGCCGCCGCCCTTGAACTCCTCGATTCGCTGATCGATCCAGTCGGCGGGGTCGCCGACCGCGGCGACGAAGCCGATCGCGCCGAGCGCGATCGCTACCGCGATCGCCACTGCGATCACGCGGTTGCCGCGCGGCGACGCGGAGCCGAGGCCCGGGAGGCGACCCTCGAAGCGAGCGGCGACCGCCCCGATCGCGACCGCGGCGAGCGCCGTCACCACGGCCGTCGCCGCCGTCGCGTGCAGCTCGGCGAAGGCATTGCGGGGCCCCTCGTCGTTGGCGGTCTGGTACAGGTCGGTGAGCGCGGGCAGGACCCCGATCGCGGGGATGACCGCGAGCGCGAGCCAGCAGAGGGCGCGGATCCGAAACGGCGAGACGAGCGCGTAGACGATCAGGGCGAGGCCGACCGCTGGAATCGAGCCGCGGCTCTGGCTCAGCAGGAAGAGATCGAGGGAGAGCGTCGCCGCGCCCAGGGCCAGGCCCCGGAGGCGCCAATCGAGCCTCGGGGCCGCAGCCAGGCCGACCGCGGGAAAGAAGGCGATCGCGAAGAAGGCGGCGTTGGCGTTGCGGTAGCCGAGCGGATAGTCGAGGGTGCCCCCGTCGAGCAGATCGCGCGGATCGTCGCCGCCGGCGAGCGCGATCACCGTCGCGACCCCGGCCACCCCGCCGGCGATCGCAAGCGGGGCGAAGGCGAGCTCGACTCGCGAGCGGAGCAGGCCGCACAACCACAACCCGAGCCCGAAGGCGAGCGCGTAGAGGAGCGCCCGCTGGCCGTCGGCGACCGCCGTGTCGGCAGCCGGGCTCCAGAGCGCCGAGATGATCGTCCAGACGCCGAGCCCGACCAGGGAGGCGAGCGCGATCGCGACCGGCTTCGAGAGCCGTAGGTCGACTCTCCACGGTGCCAGCGCCGCCAGCAAGGCGGCGGCGACGCAGAGCGCGACCGTGCCCGGGAGCAGGACGACGCCGAAGTAGGCACCCTCCTGCCAGGCCCACCACGACCACGTCCCGGCGAGGATCGCGAGCAGGATCAGCGCCGCGGGCTCGAGCGAGGCGCGTCCAGAAACGGGTGCCGGCGCCGATTCGGAATCGGTCATCCGGGCACGGTATTGGACGGACCCCGCCCGGGCTCCTGCCAGCCGGCTTGCAGGAGGTGGAATCCGCACGGGGGAGGCGAAGCCCTGGCCGAGATGCATGCTGAGCTGAGTGAGGGCAGGCGATGAGGCTGGGCCGCAAGACGCCCGAGATCGAAGAGCTCAGGGCGGCTGCCGAGAGCACGCGCGCAAGGCTCGCCGCCGAGCTCGACCGCGACGCCCAGCGCCATCAGCGCGAGCTCGACAGCCGGGCCGAGCAGGTGATCGAGCGGACGCAGAGGATCGCCGATGAGCGGGTCGAGCGCGAGGCCGAGCGGCTTGAGCGAGCGCAGGCGCGCCTGCGCGACGAGTTGCAGGGACGCCTCGACACGGGCGCCGCCGAGCTGCGGTCGACCCTCTCCGAGCGCCTCGAGCGGGAGCTCGAGCGCAGCGTCGACAGCCGGGTCGAGCGTGCCGACCTCGAGTTGCGACGGCGGTTGGAGGCCGCGGTCGACGAGGCGAGCGCGGCCCTGCGGGTTGGGTTCGAGCAGCGACTCGAGGGAGCGTCGAGCCTCGTCCGGGGCGAGATCGAGGCGACGCGAAGCGAGTTGCGTGAGCGGATCGGCGCCACGGTGCAGGCGGCCGTCGCCGAGCTCCCGGGCCCGACGCTGCGGGGGCGCAGAGAGCTCGCCGCCGAGCTCGACGTCCGAATCGCCGAGGTCGAGGGACGGCTGTTCGACCGGCTCGACGCTTCCGCCGACTCGACCCAGGCGGAGCTCAGCTCGGAGGTCGCCGAGCGCATGCAGGCGATCGAGTCCGGGCTGCGATCGCGCTTCGAGGCCGAACGACGCGAGAGCAAGAAGCTTCGCAAGGCGGCGCTCGGCTCACTGCGCGACGACCTCCGTGACCAGATCGCCAAGCGGCTGAAGAAGACGCGCCGGCAGCTCGATCAGTCGCTCGACACCCGCCTCGACACCGAGGCGACGCGGCTGTCGGCCGAGATCGACGAGCGCGCGGCAGCGATCGAGCGCGACCTGCTGAGCCGGTTCGCGTCGCTGCGCGAGGAGCTTCAGACAGAGGTCAGACGATCGGTAACCGATTCCCTCGACGTCGCCGGGCGGGCGCTGGAGGAGCGGATCCAGGAGACGAACGAATCGCGTGCGGCGAGCGTGGACTCCGAGGTCCGGAGCGCGGTGGGGGGCGCAACCGCGGTCCTCGGCCGTCGTGTCGAGGCCGGGCTGGAGCAGCTGAAGGCCGACGTCGATCGCCGGATCAGCGCCGGCAACGTCGAGATCGAGGCGGCGACGAGCGAGGCGGCGAGGCGCGGGGAGGAGGCGCTCGGGCTCGCCCGCGAGCGCCACGAGGCCGCAATCGATGCGGCCGGGCAGGCGGTCGTCGAATCGGCCAGCGGCGCGATCGCCGAGCGGGCCGGTGTGCAGGCGCGCGAGCAGGTCACCGAGTTCGTCGACAAGACGCTCTCGCGCAAGGCGCGCCGCCAGGAGCTGCGGCTCGCGCGCGAGGAGCGCGAGCGCCGGATCAAGGCGGCCGAGGACCGGATCGAGAAGCAGGCGAAGGGCATTCTCGATCGTGCCCAGAGCTCGATCGACGCCCTGCGCTCCGAGGATCTCGCGAGGCTGCGCGACGAGGTCGCCTCGATGCGCGTCCAGGCCCGCGGTGAGCTCGAGCGGCTGGCCGAGATGGTCACCGCTTCGGAGGCGGCGATCGGCAAGCGCCTGGCGACCCACGAGGCGGAGATCGACGCCCGACTCGCCTCCACCCGGCTGAGCGTCGACCGTGCGGCCGAGGACGCCAACCGCCGTGTGGCCGAGAAGGTTCGCGCCCAGGAGGGCGAGGTCGGAGCCCGGATGCGCGCCGAGGTCAGCGCGATGATGATCCAGACCCGGACCGAGCTCGCCTCGCTGCGCGAGGAGCTCGACCGGATCGCCGCCGACGTGCGCGGCGCCGCCGGGGTCGCCGAGGAACGGGTCGCGCAGACCGCCCGGATCGCCGAGGCGACCGTGAGCACCCGCGCCCAGAGCGCGGCCGCGTCTGCGATCCGGGACCTGACCGCGACCGCCGCCGAGCTCTCGCGCCGGATCGCCGACCAGACGACACCGCTCGACGTCCGAGAGCGCCTCGACGACGTGCTCGCAAGGCTGCGCGAGGCTGAGCGGCGGCTGCTCGACTCCGACGAGCGCACCAAGCGCGCCCTCGGTCACCTGCGAGCCGTGCCCGACGCCTAGATCTGGCTCAATCGTCTAGCTGTGAGCGGCGATCCGTCGCAGCTGGGCGGGTCGCAGCAGCGCCACCAAGAGCGGCCCGTCGAGGGCCGCGACGCCGCCCTTCCTGAGCTCGATCCGGGCTCCGGTGACGGCCTCGACCGCGCGCGAGAAGTCCGGCTCGTGTCCGACCAGGAGCGTCGTCCGCTCGTCCACCAGCCTCGACGGGTCGAAGTCGCCACCCCGCAGCGCCTCGCAGCTCTCGACCTCGATCCCGAGCGGCTCGCAGGCCAGCTGGGCGGTTTCGGCGGCCCGCACCTTCGGGCTCGTCAGACAGCGTTCGATGTTCGCCCCGAGCTCGGCCAGGGCCGTCCCCGCGGCGCGGGCCTGGCGCTCTCCCTTGCCGGTCAGCCGCCGAGAGGCGTCGTCCGCGGCCCCTTGCTCGGCGGTCCCGTGTCGGAGCAGCCAGATCACGCCTCAGGATCGTCGCAGTTAGCGATTTGGGGCGTCGATGCCGACCGGGTCGGTTGCGATGATCGGAGCGTGAGCGGGAGCGTCGTCCACCTGCATGTGCACAGCGAGTACTCGCTGCTCGACGGTGCCTGCAAGATCGACGCGATGGCGGCCCGCGCGGCCGAGCTCGGGATGCCGGCCCTCGGGCTCACCGACCACGGCGTCATGAACGGCGCCGTCGAGCACTACAAGGCCTGTCGCAAGCACGGGATCAAGCCGATCCTCGGGCTCGAGGCGTACCTGGTCGGCGACCGCCACGCCGAGGGCAGGGTCGAGCGCAACCACCTGACCCTGTTGGCGGCCTCCGATGAGGGCTTTCGCAACCTGGTCAAGCTCAGCTCGGAGGGTTTCCTCGACGGCTTCAAGCGTGGCAAGGCCAACGTCGACAACGAGCTGCTCGCGCGCCACTCCGAGGGGGTGATCGCGCTCACCGGCTGCCTGCAGTCGCGCTTCTGCCGGCGCCTGATCGAGGATCGCCCGCAGGACGCCCGCGCTCACCTCGACGACCTGGTGCAGATCTTCGGTCGCGAGGACGTCTACTTCGAGGTCCAGGTCAACGGGATCGCCGAGCAGGCGAAGGCGAACCAGGGCATCGTGCGTTACGCGCGCGAGCTCGGCCGGCCCCTGGTCGCGACCGCCGACGTGCACTACCTGGGCCGCGAGGACTACCGCAACCACGCGGCACTGCTCTGCGTGCAGACGAAGTCGACCCTGGAGCAGCCGAAGCTCACCTTCGAGACCAACGAGTTCTTCCTCAAGAGCGCGGCGGAGATGGAGGAGGCCTTCGCGGAGTGGCCGGAGTCGATCCCGACGACGCTCGAGATCGCCGACCGCTGCGAGCTCGAGCTCGAGCTCGGCAAGCTGCTGCTGCCGCGCTTCCCGACCCCCGAGGGTGAGGAGCCGCGCCAGATGCTGCGCCGGCTCGCGCTCGAGGGACTCGCTCGCCGCTACGGCGACCCGCCGCCGGCGGCGGCGCTGGAGCGGGTCGAGTTCGAGCTCGGGGTGATTGCCGAGATGGGGTTCGACTCCTACTTCTTGATCGTCTGGGACTTCGTCCGGTTCGCGAAGCAGAACGGGATCGCGGTCGGCCCGGGCCGCGGCTCGGCGGCCGGCTCGATCGTCGCCTACGCGCTCAACATCACCGACCTCGACCCGATCGCCAACGAGCTGCTCTTCGAGCGCTTCCTCAACCCGGCCCGCAAGTCGATGCCCGACATCGACATCGACTTCTCGGTCCGCGGGCGCGAGCGGGTGATCCGCTACGTGCAGGAGAAGTACGGCCGCGAGTCGGTGGCCCAGATCATCACCTTCGGCAAGATGGCGCCGCGACAGGCGACCCGCGACGCGGCGCGCGTGCTCGGCTATGACTACGCGACCGGCGACCGCGCCGCGAAGCTGATCCCGGAGCCGATCATGGGCCGCAGCCCGAGCTTCGAGGAGTGCCTGAAGCCCGGCCAGGACCTGCGCAAGGCCTACGACGCGGACGAGCAGACGAAGCGGATCGTCGAGATCGCCCAGGGCCTGGAGGGGATCGTCCGCAACAACTCGATCCACGCGGCCGCGGTGGTGATCGCCGACCGACCCCTGAACGAGATCGTCCCGCTGCAGCTGGCCGAGGATCGCGGCGGGTCGCCCGCCGCGAACGGGAACGGGTCCGGCAAGCCCGAGCGCCAGTACAAGATCGTCACCCAGTACTCGATGGGGCCGATCGAGGACATCGGGCTGCTGAAGATGGACTTCCTCGGGCTGCGCAACCTCGACGTGATCGAGGACGCGATCGAGATCATCCGCCGCTCGCGCGAGGAGGAGATCGAGATCGAATCGATCCCGACCGACGACCCGACGACCTTCGAGATGCTCGCCCGCGGCGACTCGATCGGTGTCTTCCAGCTCGAGTCCGAGGGGATGCGCGAGGCCCTGCGCAAGGTCCGGCCGACCGAGTTTGACGACATCATCGCCCTCGTCTCGCTGTACCGGCCGGGGGCGATGCGCTACATCGACGATTACGCCGGCGGCAAGCGCGACCCGCGCTCGGTCACCTACGCGGACGAGCGCCTGCGGGCGATCACCGAGGCCACCTATGGCTGCTGCATCTATCAGGAGCAGCTGATGGAGATCGCCAAGCGGATGGCCGGCTTCAGCCCGGCCGAGGCCGACGACCTGCGAAAGGCGGTGGGGAAGAAGAAGCGCGACCTGATGGCGACGATGGAGGGCAAGTTCCGCGCCGGGCTCGCCGAGTCGGGCACCGACGAGCGGGTGGCGAAGGACCTCTGGTCGCTGATGACCGCCGCCGCCGACTACAGCTTCAACAAGTCCCACGCAGCCTGCTACGCGCTGATCGCCTACCGGACCGCCTACCTGAAGGCCAACTACCCGGCCGAGTACATGGCCGCGGTGATCTCCTCGGTGATGTCGACCAAGGACAAGGTGCCGTTCTTCGTCAACCGCTGTGAGGAGATGGGGATCGACGTCCTGCCGCCGGACGTCAACTCGTCCGATCACGACTTCATCGCCTCCGGCGACTCGATCCGGTTCGGCCTCGACGCGGTCAAGAACGTCGGCCATTCGGCGGTCGAGACGATCATTGCGGCCCGCGACTCCGGCGGCCCGTTCGAGTCGATCTGGGACTTCTGCGAGCGGGTCGACTCGCGCAGCGTCAACAAGCGCGCGATCGAGTGCCTGGTCAAATGCGGGGCCCTGGACTCGACCGGCGGGGCGCGGCGCGGCATGCTCGAGGTCCTCGCGCAGGCGCAGTCGGCGGGCCAGAAGACGCAGGACGACAGCCGCCGCGGCCAGGGGTCGATCTTCGACCTCGGCGGGGCCGCCGCGACCGATGCGAGCCCCGACGGACTCGCTCCGCCGCGCCACCAGCCGGTTCCCGAGGAGGAGTTCGAACAGCCCGAGCTGCTGCGGCTGGAGAAGGAGACGCTGGGGACCTTCCTCTCCGCCCACCCGCTGAGTGACGTCCGCGAGGCGCTGCGAGCCCGGGTCGAGCGTCCGCTGACCGCGGTCGCCGAGCTCGAGGACGGCGCCTGGGTGACCGTCGGCGGGATCGTCAGCGAGGCGAAGAAGGTGCGGACACGCAACGGCGGGCACGTCATGTTCGCGACCCTCGACGACCTCGAGGGCAGGGTCGAGCTGTTCGTTCGCGATGCCGGCGGCGAGGCGGCGGAGGTGGTCCAGGTCGACCGGGTGATCGTGGTCAGGGGACGGGTCGACCACAAGAACCGGGGGGAGACCAGCGTCGTCGTCTCCGAGGCCGAGGTGTTCGAGCCCGATCCGGACGAGCTCGCCGCCGCCCGCGAGAGGGCGAGGGCGGCGGCAGGGCCGCTGACGCTGCGGATCGACGCCGGGCAGTTCGGCGCCGGGGTGATCGAGGAGCTAAAGGCGCTGTTCGAGTCGCACCCCGGCGAGAACGAGGTGCAGCTCGAGATGCGCACCCGCGACGGGGTCCGCAAGCTCCGCTTCGGCAGCGGCTATCGGGTGACCCCGTCACCGGCCCTGCGGGCCGAGCTCGATCAGCTCCTCGGCCCCGCGGCGATCGCAGCGTGAACCGACTCGGGCCGTAGACTTTCCTCGTGGCTACGGTCCAGCGAACGGACACGCGAGTCGGCGAGTGTCGCCGCTGTCGCACCTTCTGCGACAAGCTGATCGAGCCGCGCGGCTGCATCGAGCTCGGCTGCCGCTTCCTCTACAGCTACGAGGATCAGCTCACCGGTGGGCGCTACATGGGCTGTCTGCGCAAGGTCTTTCGGGCCGAGATCGACGTCGACATGTTCGAGCTCGCCGAGGCCGGCGGCGGCTTCGGAGGGATCAAGATGACCGGCGAGTCGCTGCCCCAGTGCCAGTTCCGGGTCGAGGCCTGCTACGAGGGCGAGGGGCGCGGCTTTGAGTGCGTCAATCCGCGCTTCTTCGACTGCACCGACCAAGCCCCCGAGGGCATCCGCGCCTTCGACCTGCGCAACGTGCTCGCGGAATAAGCGCTTCGCCGGAGGATCGGCGAGCCGACGATTGAGCAGTTGACACCCCCGTAGGGGGCACAAGTGCTCAATCGACAGCTATGGCGTCAGGCCGCGCGGAAGCGGTAGCCGACTCCGCGGACGGTCTCGAAGTGCTCTGAGCGGAGCTTGCGGCGCAGGTAGCCGACGTAGACGTCGACAACGTTGGAGCCGGGGTCGTAGGCATAGCCCCAGACCCGCGCCAGCAGCTGCTCGCGTGAGAGCACCTGGTCGGGGTGCTGGAGGAAGGTCCGCAGGAGCTCGAACTCGCGGGCGCTGAGCTCGACCGGCTCCCCGTCGACGGTCGCCCACCTGGTCCGCAGGTCGAGCACCACGTCGCCGACCCGCAGCTGCTCCTCCTGGGGCCCCGTCTTCGCGTCGCGGAGCTGGACCTTGATCCGGGCGACGAGCTCCTCGAAGTGAAACGGCTTCGGCAGGTAGTCGTCGGCGCCCATGTCCAGCCCGGCGACGCGGTCGTGGATGTCGTCGCGCGCGGTCAAGACGATCACCGGGAGCTGCTGGCCCGACGCCCGCAGGTCGCGCAGCACGTCGAGTCCGTCCTTGTCGGGCAGGCCGAGGTCGAGGATCATCAGGTCGAAGTCCTCGTCGTGGGCCATCATCCCGGCGCTCCGGCCGTCCGCTGCGATCGTGGTCACGAAGCCGCTCGACCGCAGGCCCTTCTCGAGGAAGGAAGCGAGCCTTGCCTCGTCCTCGACTACCAGGATCCGGCTCACTGGTCCGGCGCCGGGGGAATGACGATGGTGAAGGTCGAGCCCTGGCCGGGGCTCGAGTCGAGCTCGGCCCAGCCGCCGTGCGCCTCGGCGATAGCGCGCACGATCGAGAGCCCGAGCCCGGCACCGTCGGCGCGGCTGCGATCACTCGGCCTCGCACGCACGTAGCGGGCGAAGATCCGCTCGCGGTCGGCCGGGTCGACCCCGGGTCCCGCGTCGCGCACCCAGAGTCGAGCCTGGTCCTCGGCGAGCGAGCTGCCGAGCCAGATCGGTTCACCGGGCCGCGTGTGTCGGACCGCGTTGTCGGCGAGGTTCATCACGGCCTGAGTGAGTCGGTGCTGATCGCCGACGACGAGCCCGACCCCCGTGCCCTCGAGTCGCCAGTCGCGGTCGCCGAGGGTCCCGACCTTGGCGAACAGGTCGTGGGTGAACAGATCGAGGTCGAGCGGTCCGAGGCGAAGGAAGTCGGGCCTTGGCGCCTTGGTCAGCAGCAGCAGGTCGTCGACGTAGCGGTTCATGCGCTCGAGCTCGTCCTGCATCACCGCGATTGCGTCCTCGCGTTCCCGGGGTGAGTCGCCCAGGGTCTCGAGATGCCCGCGGATCACGGTGATCGGCGTCCGCAGCTCGTGGCCGACGTCGGTGAGGAAGTCCTTCTGGTCGGCGAACGCCGTCTCGAGCCGGTCGAGCATGCTGTTGAAGGTGCGGCCGAGCTCGGCGATCTCGTCGTTGCCGCGAACGGGGATCCGACCGGAGAGGTCGGTCTCGCTGATCGCTCGCGCGGTTCGCGAGAGCGCCTGAAGGGGGGCGATCGCGCGCCCCGCCGCGAGCCAGATGAACAGCGAGGCGAGCAGCAAGACCACGATCGAGACGCCGATCGCGATCCGGACCGCGCTCTCGACCTGGTCGCGCTCGGCGGCGGTCAGTGCGGCGACGACCAAGGTCCCGGCTTCACCGCCACCGGACACGGGCACGGCGATGTACTGGGCCTCGCCGAGCGAGCTGTCAATTGTGCCGCTCGCAGGGGTCTCGCCCGTCGCGACGTCATCGAACGCAAACTCGAGCCCGGTTGCGGTCGGCTCGGAGACCAGTTGGTCATAGCGCTGGCCACCGATGTAGGTGACCAGCGCGCCGTCGGGTGGCGGAGCCGACTGCGCCAGGTAGGTGTCGAAGAGCTGGTCGAGGCTCTCGAAGGGACGCCCGTCGGCCGGGCGGCCGTTCGCCGACAGGTTTCGCAGCGTGTCGACGTGGGGGACGAGCTGCTTTTCGACTTGGTCGCCGATGCGCGAGATCAGGACCTCGCGCAGGACGAGCACCGATGCCGCCGTCGAGATCACAAGCAGGATCAGGAAGAAGACGAGCACGCGCGTGCGCACGCCGGCGAACAGCGATCTGCGCGCAGCGAGCTCGGCTTCGGTCTCCGCGCCCTCCGTGGTGCGCGACCGGGATTCGATCAACACGAGGCAAATCTAGCCTGGATCGACCGCCCGCCGCGACCGGCCCCGTGCATCCGCGTCAGTGAAGCTGCTCGGTGAGCCTCGCGACCGCGTTTTGATACTGGTCGTCGTCCGGGGTGCCGGGCTCGCCACCCGGGTCCTCGGGCTCCTCCTCGGAGTCGTCGGGCTCGCTCTCGGGGATCGTGGTCGGAGCGGCCGGCGTCACCGGAAGCGGCGCGACGGCAGTGCCGGCGGTGCCGGGAACGAACGCCGAGTCGACCACCTGGCCGGCGCCGTCCGAGGCGCTGTCCGAGCTGCCCCCATCATCGCCCCCCTGGTCATCGCGACCGTCGCCGCGGTCTTCGCCGGGGACCTGCCGCTGGGTGATCTGAGCCCCCCCGACCCCTGAAAGCGTGCCCTCGTCCTCGGGGCGCAGCAGGGTCAGGTAGACGACCACCACCAGCACCCCGACCACGATCGCCTGCACGGCGATGATCGCCGGTCTGCCGATGCTCATCTGCTCGCGGCCTCTGGGTGGGTGAGCTCCATCTCTCACAAGTTTTCCCAACTTCGATGAGACCTCGATGAGACGGCGATGAGGATGCTGTTAGCGGAGGCCAACTTTCCCGCAAGTTGCGAACGAACCGATGAGAGCACTTCTCATCTCGGTTTCACGCTGGTCTCACCGAGGCGACTTAGGATCGTCGCATCGATCATCCGGACGTCATCTGCCGTCCTGGGGAAAAGGAGATCCGGTTCCGTGCGAATCACAAAGTCACTGAAGACGAAGTTGGCAGGGCTGCTGATCGTCGCGCTGTGCGTTTCGGTTGCGGCTCCGGCAATGGCAGGTGCCCAGCAGGTCAGCCCGACGGGCGACCAGTACGACAATGAGCTCACTCAGCTCAATCAGGGTGCCGAGCCGCCCGCCTCTGGCGGTGCCGGTTCGGCCTCGGCGTCCGGCCTGGGCGGAAATGTCGGGCCGCTGCCGTTCACCGGGTTCGACGTGATCGCCATGGCGGCGGTCGCGCTTGCGATCACCGGCCTCGGCCTCGGTCTGCAGCGCGCAGTTTCGCGCGATCCGTCCGATTCGGTTGGTTAGGGGTTCGGCGGTCAGCTAACGCTGACCGGCGCAGCTATCGCCGCCCGCGACGTTTGCGGGCGGCGATTCCGCGCGCTCGCAGCCGCTTGGTGAGCTCGACCTCATCGCGGTCCGGGCCCCGGCCTTCCGGGCCCGGGGTCTCGAGCAGGGCGGGCAGCTGCTCGAAGCGCGGCTCGGAGAGGAAGGTCGCGATGCCCCGCTCCCCGAGCTCGCCTTCGCCGATGCTCGCGTGGCGGTCGCGGTTGCCGCCGAGCGGGATCAGCGAGTCGTTGACGTGCAGGCAATGCAGTCGATTGAGCCCGACGCTGTCGTCGAACTCGTCGACCACCGCGGCCAGCGAGTCGGCGTCGCGGATCTCGTAGCCGGAGGCGAGCAGGTGACAGCAGTCGAGGCAGACTCCGACCCGTGCGTCGCCGTCGAGCAATGCCAGCAGCTCGCCGAGCTCGCCGAAGTCGCGGCCCAGCGGCCCCTGGGTGCCGGCCGTGTTCTCGAGCAGCACCCGGCAGCGCTCGGAGTCGCCGAGCGCCGAGGCGATCGCCTTCGCTGCGCGCTTCATCGACGGGCGGTGTGGCTCACCCTTGCGCGCTCCCGCGTGCAGGACGACGCCGTCGGCACGGATCCCGTCGCCTACCCGCAGGGCGTGCGTCAGCGAGGCAATCGACTTGGCGCGGACCTCGCGCTCCTTGCTGGCGCAGTTGATCAGGTAGACCGCATGGATCGCGACCGAGCTCAGCGGCGATTCCGCGATCGCCGACCGGAACTCGGAGAAGTCCTGGCCGGAGTAGGCGGTCGGTTGCCACGCCCGCGGGCTCTGGTGGAAGATCTGGATCGCCTCGCAGCCGAGCTCGGCGCCCCGCTCGACCGCCGAGGCGAGCCCACCTGCTGCGGAGACGTGGGCCCCGATCAGCACTCAGGCCTCAGATCCATGTTTCCCGCGCCGGTCTACCGCAGCACCATGAAGCGCAACGCTTCGCTGAAGTCCGTTCCGGCGCCGCCGCTGTTGTTGCACATCGTGTACGAGAGGAATCCGGGGGTCTCCACGAACGGCATCAGGGTGACCTCATGTGTCTGCCAGCCCACAGGCGGCGTCAGAATGATGTGGTCGTCCATACGGAGTCCCGCGACCGGGTCGGTCTCTCCCCCGCAGGCACCGACGGCCACGATGCCCGGACCCTCAATCGTGCCCTTGGCGACCACCGCGAATCCCTCGAGCGCACCGGCCCTCGTTGCCGAGGCTGCCTTGTCAGCGCTGTCGGCCTGATCAGCCTCGTCGGCGTGGGCGACCGACAACTCCGGTCCGAGTTGCTTGATCTGCTTCGCAGCGATTGTCCTGACCTTGGCCTTGGTCAGCTTGTCGCTGATCGCGTCCGGTCCGGCAATCGCCGTGCCCGCGAATGCGGCGGCGAGCGCCAGCGACGGGACGATCATTGCCGGCGACAGGCGTCGGATGCGCTTCACGAGAGCCCCTTTCGGTAGTTGCCTCTCCGCCGCGCAGTATCTCGCCTGTCGGCGAGCGCGCCGGTGGGCCGATCAAGCCCTCGACCAAGTCGCTTGGGCGGTCGGGCGGGCGCGCTGTGGAAACATGCGCGCCGATCAGCCCCGACCGATGAACGAGTCCTCGAGAGTCCGCTTCGCCCCCTCGCCGACCGGTGCCCTGCACATCGGTGGCGCGAGGACGGCACTGTACAACTGGCTCTTCGCCCGCGGCACGGGCGCGGCGATGGTGCTGCGGATCGAGGACACCGACCGCGAGCGCTCGACGCCCGAGAACGTGGAGCAGATCCTCGACGCCCTGCGCTGGCTCGAGCTCGATTGGGACGAGGGGCCGGTGAGCCAGGCCGAGCGCGCCGACCGCCACCGCGCCCGGATCGACGAGCTCCTCGAGAGTGGCCGCGCCTATCCGGATCCCGCAGGCGGCGACAAGGTCAGGGCTTGGCGCGAGGCCCACGGCGGTGCGGGCTATCGGGGGGAGCCACGACCCGGGCCCGAGGCGGCGATCCGGCTGCGGGTTCCCGACGAGGGCGAAACGGTCGTCGATGACCTGATCCGGGGGCCGGTCAGGTTCGAGAACCGGCTCCAGGACGATCTCGTGATCGCGCGCGGCGACGGCACGCCGCTCTACAACTTCGCCGTCGCGGTCGACGACGCCGAGATGCGGATCAGCGACGTGATCCGCGGCGACGACCACCTTTCGAACACCCCGAAGCAGATCCTCGTCCTCGAGGCCCTCGGAGCCGAACCGCCCCGGTATGCCCATCTGCCGCTGCTGCACGGCCCCGACGGCAAGAAGCTCTCAAAGCGCCACGGCGCGGCGTCGGTGCAGGAGCTGCGCGAGGCCGGCTTCCTTCCCGCCGCGGTCCGCAACTATCTCGCTCTGCTTGGTTGGGGAACCGACGACGACGCGACGATCTTGCCGACGCCCGAGCTCGTGCAGCGGTTCTCGCTCGAGCGCGTCGGCCGCTCGGCGGCGGTCTTCGACCAGCGCAAGCTGCGCTGGCTCAACGGTCGCCACATGCGCGAGATCGCGCTCGAGGATTACGTCGACGCGGTCGCCGGGCAGCTCGAGCGCGAGGGTCACGCTGTGGCGCTCGTCGACCGCGCCCGCCTGCGCCGCGCCTGCGCGATCGCCCAGGACAAGGCACAGACCCTGAGCGAGGTCTGGCCGCTGGTTCGGTTCCTGTTCGAGCCCCCTGTCGACGACGCGAAGGCGTGGCGCAAGGTGATGGGCCGGGGCTCGGCGGCGAACCTGGTGGCGGCGTTGACCGCACTACGTGCCGCCCAGCCGTTCGACGCCCCGACCCTGGAGCGCGAGCTGGGGGCGGTCGTCGAGCGCCTCGACGCCAAGCCCAAGGACGTCTACCAGCCGATTCGGGTCGCGATCACGGGCACCACCGTCTCCCCGGGGATCTTCGACTCGCTGGCGGCGCTCGGGCGCGAGGACTCGATCGGCCGGATCGAGCAAGCGCTCGAGCGGCTGCGCTCGGACGCCGAGGGCTCAGCTGACGCCCGAATGGGCGATCGCGACTAAACAACGCCGCTCCCCTGCCGATCTATTGGGTGAGCCCGCGCTTGGCGCGGCCAATGGCGATGAGAACTTGACGATGAGCAATGCGAGCACCCAGTCAGCGGCGGCCGATCGGCGCGCCGGCGCCGGCGGGAGGCGCTTGGCGGCGGCGTTCGACGCCGTCTCCGATCTGCCCGCTCTCGCCGAGGCGCGTCGGCGCTTGGTCGGAGTCTGCGAGCGCCCGGCGCCGGCGCCGGGCGACATCGCCGACGCGGTCGAGGCCGACGCCGGCCTCGCGATCGCGGTGATGCGGGCTGCCAACAACGGCGACGGCCCCTCCGGCCGGACCGCCGGGGTGCGACAGGCGGTCGAAACGCTGCGGCCGGACGGGGTTCGCGAGCTGGCTGCCCAAATCGAGACTTACGATGTGCTCGAGCAGCCGGGCGTCTGGTCGGAAGGCCACGAGCAGTTTCGCCGCCACGGGGTCTCGGTCCGCAACGCGACCGAGCGGATCGGCGAGCTGACCAGGCTCCCGCAGCGCGAGGAGCTCGCGGTCGCGGCACTTCTGCACGACGTCGGCAAGCTCGTCCTGGTCGAGCTCTACGGGGAGGGGCACCCGGCAAGCCGGTCGGCCGAGTCTCCCGAGGAGCGGGTGCGAGTGGAGCGCCGTGAGCTCGGGATCGACCACGCGCTGGTCGGGGCGGTGCTGATCCGGCGCTGGGGGCTCGGCGGCGGCGCGGCGACCGCGGTCGAGCGCCACCACGCCACCGACGCCGACGGCCACGCGGCGGCGATCCGGCTCGGCGACCTGATCGTCCACCAGGCCGCCGGCGACCCGATCGCGCCCGACTCCTTGCGCGAGGCCGCCGACGCGCTGGAGATCGACGGCGCCGCGCTGCAGGCGCTGATGTTCGAGTTCCCGCACTCGGGCCAGCGCCGGCGCCGGGCGAGCGAGCCCTGCCCGCTCTCGATGCGGGAGATCGAGGCCCTCCGAGGGCTCGCCGAGGGCAAGGTCTACAAGCAGATCGCGCAAGAGCTGTCGCTCTCGGTGAGCACGGTGCGCACCCACCTGCACAACGTCTATCGCAAGATCGGCGCTGTGGATCGGGCTCAGGCCGTCTTGATCGCCCGCGACCGCGGCTGGCTCTGAACCAGTCCCGCTACTCGATCAGGGAGTTGCGGAGGCCGATGGCGACCGCGTGGGTGCGGTCGCGGGCTTCCAGGCGGGCGAGGAGGGCCTTGGTGTGTGTGCGGACCGTCTCGGTGCTGAGTCCGAGCCGGTTCGCGGTCGCCGCGGTCGAGAGGCCGTCGGCGTAGTGCTGCAGGATCTCGCGTTGGCGGCGGGTGATCCCGGCGACGCCGTTGGGCTTCGCGGCCGGGTCGACGAACCGCTCCGCTTCGGCCGCCGCGTCCACCGCCCGGGCCAGCGAGTCGGCCGGTGAGCACTTGGCGACGTATGCGGTCGCGCCGGCGTCCAGCGCCTGTCGCGCCGCCTGGTGCTCGGGGCGCCGCCCGTGGGCGACGATCCCGAGTCCGGGTCGCGCCTTGCGCAGCGCCCGGATCGCCAGCAGGCCGTTGGGCCCGTCGCCCGTCGCCTGGACCCCGGGCGCGAGCTCGACGATCGCGACGTCGAACTCGCTCAATGAGGTGAGCAGCTCGAGCGCGTCGCCGCCGCCCTCGGCCTCCTCGACCTCGTAGCGGTCCTCGAGCAGGCCTCGCACCCCCAGCCGAACGGTGGGATGCAGATCGATCACCAGGCAGCGTCGTTCCTCGTTCACTCATCAACCCCAACGACCGAGACACAGGCCCCGGGAGGACGCATCGCGACCGCGCAGGCCGCGGGCGGTAGGGACCGCCGCGCGGGATCCTAGCCGGGCCGCCCGGGGCCGTTTGGGCGCGTGTCGGTAGGAGCGAGGTTTTTCCGCTCCCATCCGCTACAAACTCTCGCGATGATCTCGGTCACCTCGAAGTCGCGCTATGCAGTCGTCGCGATGGCCGAGCTGGCGCGCTCCGGGGCGGCGCCGGTGCCGATCGCCCAGATTGCCGAGCGGCGCGAGATGCCGGTCCAGTTCCTCGAGCAGCTGTTCTCGACCCTGCGTCGCGACGGGCTGCTGCAGAGCCAGCGCGGGGTCAAGGGCGGCTACTCGCTCGCCCGGCCGCCCGAGGAGATCACCGTGCTCGAGGTGGTCCAATCCCTCGACGGCAAGGTCGGCCAGGAGGCGGACGAGGCGGGAGGGATCTGGCGCGACGGGGTCGAGGCCCTGCGCGACGTGTTCAGCTCGACGACGATCGCCGACATCGCCCGCCGCGAGACCGCCGAGTCCGATGCGGGCATGTACCACATCTAGCGTGCGTCGCTTTACTAGGTGCTTGGATGCCCGACTGGACGAGGAAGAACTTTGACGATCTTCGCGACGCCAGTCCGAAGGATGCTCAAATGCAGTGGCGGTTCGCGCGGGAAGCTCTGCGATCGCCGGAGCTCGGCATAAGCCGTTTCACCTACGACCGGGGCGCCCGTATGCCCTGGGGCCACCGACATCGCGAGCAGGAGGAGGCCTACGTCGTCGTCGGCGGGTCCGGCCGTGCAAAGCTCGATGACGAGGTCGTCGAGCTCTCAGTATGGGACGTGCTGCGCGTCGCGCCTTCGGTGATCCGCTCGTTCGAGGCCGGCCCGGAAGGCCTCGACGTGATCTGCATCGGTGGCCGCAAGCCCGAGGGGGGCGACACCGAGCGGTTCGAGGACTTCTGGGACTGATCCCGACATGGCAGCGTGCGTGGCTAGGATTGCGACCGTGCCGTTCACGCTCAGGAACTTCAAGGAGGACCTGGAGGACGTCGGGTTCAGGTTCGACGGCGCGCCGGACCTGGAGTTCCGCTTGGCGACCGAGGCGCTCGAGCTCGAGCGATCCGGCCTGGGCTACCAGCGCGTCCCGCCCGGCTATCGCTTTCCGTACGGCCACACGCACAAGACGCAGGAGGAGGTCTACGTGGTCCTGCGCGGGAGCGGGCGGATGAAGCTCGACGACGAGATCGTCGAGCTCAAGGAGTGGGACGCGGTGCGCGTCCCGCCCGGTATGTGGCGAGGCTACGAGGCCGGGCCCGACGGCCTCGAGATCGTCGTCATCGGCGCGCCCAATCTCGGCGAGGCTCCGCGCGAAGACGTCGAGGGCGAGCGCGACTGGTGGGTTGACTAGCGCCTAGCTGACTCTGGTGCCAGAGCAACAAACCGCTTGTTCAAGTGGGATATCGCCGTTATGCCGGCATGCACCACATCTGCAGCCAGGGCTGGCCACGCGAGGCCTCGCGGGATAGGGTCGGAATCCGCGCCATGGCGGCCGAGGAATGGGCACTCGCAGCGTCTGTTTTCTTCTCGGGGCTCGCGTCTGGCCTCTTGGGGATGCTGACCACGATCATGCGCCCGATGCTCGCAGCGATGGACGGCCGGGACTTCCGGAACTTCATGGAAACGTTCCTTCGGTTCGCCGGGAAGTCCTGGGGCCGGGTCTACAACTATGCCTGGTCACTCGGGATGACCATCGGGCCGGTCGTCGCACTCGCGCTCCTCTGGGACGATCCCGGCTCCACCTCGTTCGTGCTCACCGCGATCGGCTTGGGCATCGTGCTCGTCGGTGTGCTCATAGTCTCCAACGTGTGGAAGACCCCGACCTACAACGTGATCTTGGCCTGGGATCCCGAGACTATGCCAGCGGACTGGGAGTCAGGACGCCGGCGCTATTTCACGATCAACTGGATCCAGTTCGCGGCGACCTGGGCGGCGTTCGCCCTGTTTTTGGTGGCTCTGGTCTCCCTCTAGCGGTCTCCAGGTGTCCAGCGGCGGTTCGGATCCTGCCCTCCGCTATTTCTCCTCCAGGCCCGCCTGGCCAGGTATAGGATCCGTGGGTCGACCTGAGGAGAGCGCGATGGCTGAAAAGTGGAACGTGACCGGGGATTTCATTGACTTCTGCAAGTGCTCCGTGCCGTGTCCGTGCTCCTGGGGGCAGCCGCCGACCGAGGGTGATTGCCAGGGAATCGTCGCGTGGCGGATCCGGGAGGGCAGCTTCGGTGACGTCAAGCTTGATGGTATGGCCGTGGCCGGAGTCGCGGAATTCGAGGGGAACATCTGGGATGAGGACGTCAAAATGGACGCCGGTTTGTTCATCGAAGAGAGCGCCGATGGCGCCCAGCGCGAGGCGCTCCAGGCGATTTTCGGCGGACAGGCGGGTAGCTGGCCGCAGGCGCTCGCCGAGAGCGCCTTCGGCGAGGTGAAGGGGATCGAGTTCGCATCGATCGACCTCCGGATCGCCGACGACTCGAGCTCTTGGAGCCTCGAGATCAACGGTCAGGCCAGCGGCAGCGCTGAGGTGTTGACCGGGCCAACGACCCGTCCCGGAGAGAACGTCGAGGTCACGAACATCCCCGGCTCGGAGGCCGGCCCCAACAGCGGCCCAACCACCTACGGGATCGCGACCAAGAACGACGTCGATGCTTACGGCTACAAGTGGGACTGGGCCGGACGCTCGGCAAAGCACATACCGTTCGAGTGGTCGAGCGAGGACGAGCTCTGAGCGAAGCCCGCTAGTTGCCGGACATGTTGTCGGCGGGCATGCCCTCGTCGTCCATCGATCCGGAGGGCGTTGAGTGCTGCGTCCCGCCGCCCATCGAGTCATGGTGCATCTCGCGGGCGCTCGCCGCCTCCGGCGAGTCCGGCAAGGTCAAGCCAGGCACGCTTGACGGAGCGAAAGCCACGAGGAGGCCCATCGCCAGGAGCAGTACCGCGATGCCGTAGCTCGCGAGCGCTCTCCAGGGCAGCAGCTTCTCCGCCGCAATCAACGCCGCGATAAAGACCATCCAGCCGACGCTCATCACGCCGAGGGCGAACAACGCGGCCATCAGTCCCCAGCAGCAGCCGACGCACCAGGCGCCGTGAGCGAGCCCCATCCGCAGCGCGCCGATCCGCCCCGGCTGCCAGGCTTTCATGAGAAACATCATCGGGCTGCGGCACCTCTTCAGGCAGGCGTTCTTCAGCGGTGTGAGCTGATAGAGAGCCGCGGCAATGATCACCCCGCCCGCAACGTAAGGTCCCCCGCGCTCCCAGGCAAGGGCCTCCGGCCAGACAGAGCTGCCGATCTGATACACGGCATAGGCGAGAAGCCCCCACGCGGTCCAAGTCAGCAGGTATCCGCCAACGAAGGCCGCAGTTGCGCCCAGCGGAACATCTCGCCCCCTTGTCCGCTTCCCGTCCTGGATCCGGCTGTACATGGTGACCATCGGCCAGATCGACGGGAACATCATCGCGGCCATCATCACGACCCAGGCAGTGACGTAGAAGCCGAGTGTGCCTGGATCGGTCCCGGGCCCCGCGTCCATTCCCGCCATCCGGTCACCGGTGGCGACCCACGCGATTGCGGCCAGTCCCAGGAGCAGGCCTACCAACCCGAGCTGGACCAGGCCCGGCTGTGCGGGAGCTCGGCGTGGTGCAGCCGATTCCAGCGTCGCCATCGATGGCAACCTAGCGCGCCCTGCAGGGAGTTGATGCCTGCCCGCTGACCTGACTGGCAAGGCCCTGAGCTACTCCGAAAGCCCGGCGGCTTCGAGCGCCTCGCGTTGGTCGAGGAACCCGCGCAGGCTGGTAGCCCTGCCGCCTCTCACCTCGACGATCCAAGCCCATCGGTCGTCGACCTCGACCCCGCTGGCACGACCGCAACCGCTCACATCACCGAGGACGAGAACGCGGTCGCCCAGATCGCGAAGCTCAGTGGCCTCAAATCGCAAGGATTCCCAACTCTCGGCCACGTCGCGAAACCACTCATGAATGCCGCTGGCTCCCTCGTAGTAGACGGATTCTCCGCCGACCCCGACGAGGTGCATCTCGAACCCCGGATCGCTGGCGGCCACCATCGCTTCAGGGTCTCCGGGGAAGGTCATCGATGCGAAGGCACCGCGTACGACTTCGACGTTCTCCTGCGACATCGCCCGCGCAGTATCGCGCGGGGCTTGCCCTTGTCGAGGCGCCTGAGCTTTAGGACTTCCCCAATGCGTCGGCGGCCAGTGCCGTATCGGTGAGCGCCTGGACCTCGGTCACCTTTCCGTCGCTGAATCGCCACACGTGCACCCAAGGCAGCTTGACGTCCTTGCCGGTGTCCTTCCCGGTCGCCTCGCTGTGGCTGAGGACGACGACCGTATCGCCGCTCTCGATGAACTCGTCGGGCGTGATCGTGAACGATGACCAATGGTCAGCGAGCGCGGCGAAAAGCTGCTTGACCTGGTCCTTTCCCTGGGTGAGGCCGCTGTTCGGTAGCTGCGGCGCTTCCGGGTTCTCCCAGCGGACGTCGTCGGAGAAGTTGGCGGTCGCACCATCCAGGTCTCCGCGCCCGAACGCCGCGTAGCCTTCCTTCAGGGTGTCTGCGTTGGACATCTTCGATGCCTCCTCGGTCTGGCGGACGGCTTCAGTCCGGCCCATACCCCCGCAGAAAGCTGCGAATCAAGTGGTGCCGAGCATGATTCTCGCGCGCCTTGACTCGCGAGGCTCGGGAGCGCTCAGCGCAGCTCGAACCAGACGCCGGAGGAACGGCGACGGTCGAGTGCCCAGCGCATCGGCTCCGAGTCACGAGCCAGTGGCACGGCTAGCTCCTCCCAGAGCGCGGGGTCGTCGGCCGGCGGGTCGGTGAACACGTCGATCCTGAGCATCGACCCGTTCGTCGCCACCTCGCCGACCAGGGTCCGGTGAGACGGGCCCTGCTCGCCGATCCATTGCGCAGCCAGGCGGGCGACGAGGACCCGGACCTGGCGGCGGTCCTGGGCGTCGAGTTGCTCGAGGCCCTCCTCGAGCCGGCGCACGTTGCTCGAGAACCCCGTCGACTGGAGTTGAATCCGGCAGCTCCCGACGATCGGCGCGCGTCGTTCGCGCCCGACCTGGGAGGCCGATGCCGCCTCTGACCCTGCGATGCTCACGCCGGCGGGATCATACGTGCTGGCACGGCGAATCCGCCGCTAGACCATTGATTCCCAAGTTAGGCGCACCAAAGCATCTAGCCTGCCGGAGATGACCGGCATCGACGCCAAGCGCGAGGCAGCGCGGGTCGCGAGCGAGGCGTCGGCGGCGGTGGGCGAGACGCCGCTCGTCCGCCTCAGCCGGCTCGGCGAGGGGCTCGGCGCGGAGCTCGTCGCCAAGCTCGAGAACCTCAACCCAGGCGGCTCGGTCAAGGACCGGATCGGGGTCGCGATGATCGACGCCGCCGAGCAGGGCGGCGCGCTCGAGCCCGGCGGAACGATCATCGAGCCGACCAGCGGCAACACCGGGATCGCGCTCGCGATGATCGCCGCCGCGCGCGGCTATGAGCTCGTCCTGACCCTGCCGGAGGGAATGAGCCGCGAGCGGACCAAGCTGCTGCGCTTCTACGGCGCCGAAGTCCACGAGACGCCCTCGCTGGGCGGGATGGGGGAGGCGATCGAGCTCGCGAACCGGCTCGTCGCCGAGCGCGGCGCGTTCATGCCGCAGCAGTTCTCCAACCCGGCCAATCCCGAAGTCCACCGGCGAACGACGGCGGAGGAGATCTGGCGCGACCTCGACGGCGCCGTCGACGTGCTCGTGACCGGGGTCGGTACCGGGGGCACGATCACCGGGGTGGGCCAGGTGCTGAAGCAGCGCCGCCCGGGGTTTCGCGTCGTCGCCGTCGAGCCGGCGGGCTCGCCGGTGCTCTCGGGCGGAGCGCCCGGACCGCACAAGATCCAGGGGATCGGCGCCGGCTTCGTCCCCGAGGTGCTCGACCGCGATGTGATCGACGAGGTGATCACGATCGACGACGAATCCGCTCTCGCCGCAGCCCACGAGGCGGCCCGTCGCGAGGGCCTGCTGGTGGGCATCTCCGCCGGGGCGGCGCTTGCGGCCGCGCTCGAGGTCGCCGCGCGGCCCGAGATGTCGGGGAAGCGGATCGTCACGATCGCCTGCGACGGGGGCGAGCGCTACATGTCGCTGCCATTCTTTGCCCCGGAGTGATGTTCGGCTTGCCGACACTTCGCCGCGTGGCTCAGGAGATCGGCTGCGACGTCGCCGCCGCGCGCGACCGCGATCCCGCGGCGCGGGGGGTGGGCACGGCCGAGATCCTCTCGAGCTGGGCCGGGGTCCAGGCCCTGCTCGCCCACCGGGTCGCCCACGCGCTCTATCAGACCGGGGTCCCGCTGGCGCCGCGGACGATCGCCTTCGCCAGCCGGGCGGTGACCGGGGTCGAGATCCATCCGGCCGCCCTGATCGGCGCCGACTTCTTCATCGACCACGGATCCGGCGTCGTGATCGGAGAGACCGCCGAGATCGGCGACCGGGTGACGCTCTATCAGGGCGTCACCCTCGGCGGCACCGGGTTCGCCCGCGGCAAGCGCCATCCGACGCTCGAGGACGAGGTCACGGTCGGCTCGGGGGCGAAGCTACTCGGGCCGGTGACCGTTGGTCGCGGCGCCAAGGTCGGGGCGAACACGGTCGTGATCGAGGACGTGCCGGCGAACTCGACCGTGGTCGGCAACCCGGGCCACCCGGTTCGGGTCGAGGGTCGCCGACCCGAGGGCCCGGACGCCGACTGGATCCACCTCCCCGACCCGGTCGCCGACGCGATCAAGGCGCTCTCGGAGCGGCTCGGATCGCTCGAGCGGCGGATCGGCGAGCTCGACGGCCACGACGCCGAGGGCGAGCTCAAGGAGCTGCGCCCGAAGCGCGGACCGTCCTCGGCCGGCGGCTGAGGCGCGCGCCGGGCCCGCGACTATCCTCGGCCCGGTGAGCACCGAGGCCAGTTACGGGGCGCCGACCGCCCCCGGCGCCGACCAGGTCGAGCGCCTGCTCGGCGACCTCAACCCGGCCCAGCGCGAGGCTGTCACCCACGGCGAGGGGCCGCTGCTGGTGCTCGCCGGCGCCGGCTCGGGCAAGACCCGCGTGCTGACCTATCGAATCGCCTGGCTGCTGGCCACCGGGCGCGCCCGCCCCAGCGAGGTGATCGCGATCACCTTCACGAACAAGGCGGCGGGGGAGATGCGAGACCGTGTCGCCGAGCTCGTCGGCGGCGTCTCGGCGGCGATGTGGGTGACCACGTTCCATTCCGCCTGCGCGCGGATCCTCCGCGCCGACGCGCAGCGGCTCGGCTACAAGCGCGCCTTCACGATCTACGACGAGGCCGACTCGCTGCGGATGGTCAAGCGCTGCCTGACCGAGCTCGAGCACGATCCGAAGCGCTACGTGCCGCGGGCTGTGAAGAGCGCGATCTCGAGCGCCAAGAACCAGCTCGTCGACTCGGCCGACTACGCCGATGCGGCCGGCGGGGACTTCGAGCAGGTGATCGCCGAGGTCTACGCGCTCTATGAGCGCCGCATGGTCGAGGCGAGCGCGATGGACTTCGACGACCTGCTGGTGCGGACCGTCAACCTGCTCGAGCTGTTCTCGGACGTGCTCGAGAAGTACCGGCGGATCTTCCGCTGGGTGCTGGTCGACGAGTACCAGGACACCAACCGCGCCCAGTACCGGTTCCTGCAGCTGCTCGCCGCCGAGCACCGCAACCTGACCGTGGTCGGGGACGAGGACCAGTCGATCTACGGATTCCGCCACGCCGACATCCGCAACATCCTCGACTTCGACCGCGACTTCGGCGATGCGACGCTGGTCAAGCTGGAGCAGAACTACCGCTCGACCCAGACCGTGCTCGACGGGGCGAACGCGATCGTCGCCAACAACACCGAGCGGCGCGAGAAGCGCCTCTGGACCGACGCCGGCGCGGGCGAGCCGATCGTCGTCGGCGAGTTCGACGACGAGCACGCAGAGGCGCGCTACGTCGCCTCCGAGGTCAACCGCCTGGTCGAGGAGGGAACGCCCCGCGACCGGATCGCGGTCTTCTACCGCGTCAACGCCCAAAGCCGGGTGCTCGAGGACACGCTGGTGCGCTTCGACATCCCCTACCAGGTGATCGGCGGGACCAAGTTCTACGAGCGGGCCGAGATCAAGGACGCGGTCGCCTACCTGCAGCTGCTCTGCAACCCCGCCGACGGGGTGTCCTTCACCCGGATCGTCAACTCACCGCGGCGCGGGATCGGCCAGCAGACGCAGGCGCGGATCCTCTCGCACGCGAACACCCTCGGCGTCGATGTCTGGGACGTGTTCTCACGGCCTGAGGAGCTGCCCGGGCTCGGCACCGCGGCGCGCAAGTCGGTGGCCCGGTTCGCGGAGACGATGGCGGGCCTGCGACAGCGGGCCGAGCGCGCCGGGCCGGTCGCCGAGCTGCTCGAGGCGGTGCTGCACGAGAGCGGTTACGTCGAGGCGCTCGAGGCCGAGCGCACGATCGAGGCCGAGGGCCGGGTCGAGAACCTCGAGGAGCTGGTCGGGGTGGCGGGCGAGTTCGACGCCAACCGCGAGCTCGAGGGCGAGTCAGAGAGCACGCCTTTGGAGGAGTTCCTGGCCCAGATCTCGCTCGTCTCCGAACAGGATTCCCTCCGCGAGGCGGAGAGCCTTGCGACCCTGATGACCCTTCACAACGCCAAGGGCCTGGAGTACGACGCCGTCTTCGTGATCGGCTGCGAGGAGGGCGTCTTCCCCCATTCCCGCTCGCTCGAGGAGGGCGATCTCGAGGAGGAGCGCCGGCTCTGTTACGTCGGCGTCACCCGGGCCCGCCGGCGTCTCTGCATGACCTACGCTCGGCGGCGCTCCTTGCACGGCGGCTCGAGTTGGAACCTTCCCTCGCGGTTCCTCGCCGAGCTGCCCGAGCGGCTGCTCGAGCGCCATGTCGCGACCACCGCCACCGGTTGGCCCGGCCACGGTGACGCACGCGCGCGGGCGACAGGGTTCGGCCAGCGGCCGGCGCTGGGGATCGAGATCCCGCCCTCGAAGCAGCCCGCACCACCCCCGGTCCCGTACTCGGTCGGCGACGACGTCCTGCACGCCACCTTCGGCGAGGGCGTCGTGACCGCGGTCGAGGCCGGTTCGGTGGTCGTCGTGCGGTTTGCGGGCGACGGCGGGGAGCGCAAGTTGATGGCCGACTACGCGCCGTTGAAGAAGGTCGCGTGAGCGCCAGGGTGATCGATGGCAAGGCGGTGGCCGAGGAGGTGCGCGAGCGTGTCGCCTTGGGTGTGAGCGAGTTCGCGGCCGAACGCGATGGCACGGTGCCGGGGCTGGCCACGGTGCTGGTCGGCGACGACCCCGCCTCGCACGTCTACGTCGGCAACAAGCGCAAGCAGACCGAGCAGGTCGGCATGCGCTCGATCCACCACGAGCTCGGCGCCGAGACGCCGGCCGACGAGCTCCTCGAGCTGATCGCGGCGCTGAACGGCGACGACACGGTCGACGGCATCCTCGTCCAGCTCCCGCTCCCCGATCAGATCGACCAGGACGAGGTGATCGCGGCGATCGATCCGGCCAAGGACGTCGACGGCCTGACCGCGGTCAGCGCCGGGCTCCTGGCCCAGGATCGCCCCGGCCTCGTCCCCTGCACTCCGCAGGGGGTGATCGAGCTGCTCGCCCACACGGGCATCGAGCTCGAGGGCGCCGAGGCGGTCGTGCTCGGGCGTTCGATCCTGGTCGGCAAGCCGCTCGCCGCGCTCCTGCTCGCGGCCAACGCCACGGTCACCGTCTGTCACTCGCGCACCCGCGACCTGGCCGAGGTCTGCGCCCGAGCCGATGTCCTCGTCGCTGCGGTCGGCTCGCCTCGGCTGGTCGGCGCCGAGATGGTGAAGCCCGGAGCGACCGTGATCGACGTCGGCACCAACCGCACCGATCAGGGCCTGGTCGGCGACGTCGACTTCGACGCGGTGCGTGAGGTCGCTGGCGCGCTGACGCCTGTTCCAGGCGGGGTCGGGCCGATGACGATCGCGATCTTGCTGGCCAATACGTTGACGGCCGCCTCGCGACATCCGGATTAGTTCATACGCTGCCGATACCCCCTGCGACCCCCAACCGGGAGAGAGACCAATGGACGCAAGCAGGTTGACCCGAGGCGAGCAGGTGGCGGCGATCGCCGGCATCGCGCTGCTCGTGATCATGTTCCTGCCCTGGTTCGGCATCGGCGGCGCCGCCGGTGAGGCGATCGAGCAGGCGCAGGACCTCGGGTTCGCACCCGATGTGAGCACCTCGGCGAACGCGTGGGAGTCCTTCGACGTGATCGACCTCGTGCTGCTGCTCACCGTGGTCGCCGCCGTCGGCGTTGCCGTCGCGGCGATGATGGCCCAGACCGTCGCGATGCCGATTGCGGCGAGCGCGATCACGGCCGGGCTCGGGATCCTCTCGACCGTCCTGGTCGCCTACCGGCTGCTCGACCCGCCCTACGACGCAAGCCGCAAATTCGGCGCCTTCCTCGGCCTGATCGCCGCCGCCGGGGTCGCCTACGGTGGCTGGCTGGCGATGCAGGAGGAGGGAGCGACGTTCGGCGACCAGGTGCCGGGTGCCGGCGAGGCGCCGCCGCCACCTCCGGCTCCGGCGCCGCCGGCATCCGGCGGACCGCCGCCGCCCGGGCCCGCCGCCTAGGCCGGTCCGCAACTCGCTCTCTGGCCCGCCGGCGGCGTCGACGGGCCCGAGCTGATCGCGGCCGGCACCCGCGCGGGCAGAGGAACCCGGCGGCGCTCGTGCCGGCGGAGAGCCCGGATCACGCCTCTAGAATCAGCGCCGTGATCGACCACGACCAGGTCCTGCACGTCGCCCGCCTGGCCCGGCTCGAGCTCTCCGAGGTCGAGGTCGAGCAGATGGCGGGCGAGCTCTCCGGGATTCTCGACCACGTCGACCGGATCTCGAGCCTCGACCTCGAGGCGGTCGAGCCGACGGCGCACGTGGTCGCGCTCGAGAACGTGCTCCGCGCCGACGAACCGGAGCCGAGCCTGCCGCGCGAGCGAGCGCTGGAGCAGGCGCCCGACCCCGCCGACGGCGCCTTCCGCGTCCCCTCGCCGGGGCAGTGAGCTCCGACCTGCTCGAGCTCACCGTCGCCGCAGCGCTGGCGCGGATCGAGGCCGGCGAGCTCTCGTCGGAGGAATACTTCGACGCCTACGCCGAAGCGGCCGCCGCGGACCCGCTCAACGCCTACCTGTGGCGGGCGGAGCCCGGCGCCCGAGCGGGGGGCGGGGGGCCGCTGCGCGGCGTCCCGGTGGCGGTCAAGGACCTGTTCTGCACCGAGGGGATCCCGACCACGGCGGGCTCCCGGATCCTCGAGGGCTACCGCCCCCCGTACACGGCGACGGCCGTGGGCCGGCTGCACGACGCGGGCGCCCGGGTGCTCGGAAAGACGAACCTGGACGAGTTCGCGATGGGCTCCTCGAACGAGAACTCGGGCTACGGGCCGGTGCTCAACCCCTGGGATGTCGCCCGGGTTCCGGGCGGGTCCTCGGGCGGCTCGGCGGCGGCGGTCGCCGGTCGCCTGGCGCCGGCGGCGATCGGCACCGACACCGGTGGCTCGATCCGCCAGCCGGCATCGCTGTGCGGGATCGTCGGCCTCAAGCCCACCTACGGCGCGATCTCCCGTTACGGGATGATCGCCTTCGCCTCCTCCCTGGACCAGTGCGGGCCGCTGACCCGCGACGTCACCGACGCGGCCCTGCTGCTCGGCGCGATGCAGGGGCGCGACCGCCACGACTCGACCTCGGTCGGGATCGAGGCCGGCGTCGCGCTGCCGACCCGCGAGGACCTGGACGGGCTCCGGGTCGGGGTGGCGCGCGACTTCTCCCACCACGCCGAGGGGGTGGAGGCCGGCGTCGCGGAGGGGTTCGAGCGGGCCCTGGGCACGGTCGAGGCGCTCGGCGGGCGAGTCGAGGAGGTCGAGCTCCCGCACGCGGAGCACGGGATCTCGGCCTACTACGTGATCGCCCCCGCCGAGGCCTCGGCCAACCTCGCCCGCTACGACGGGGTCCGCTACGGGTTGCGCGAGGACGGCCGCGACGACCTGATCGAGATGTACGAGCGAACCCGCTCGCGCGGCTTCGGTGCCGAGGTCAAGCGCCGGATCATGCTCGGTACCTACGCGCTCTCCTCCGGCTACTACGAGGCCTATTACGGCAGCGCCCAGCGGGTCCGGACGCTGATCGCCGCCGACTTCGAGCGCGCCTTCGAGCGCTGCGACGTGATCGCCACCCCGACCTCGCCCTCGGTCGCCTTCGAGCTCGGCGCGAAGACCGCGGACCCGCTGGCGATGTATCTCTCGGACTACTTCACCGTCCCGATGTCACTCGCCGGCATCCCCTCGATCTCGATCCCGGCCGGGCTCGCGGAGCCGCCCGGCGGCGGGCCCGCGCTCCCGGTCGGGCTTCAGCTCGCCGCCCCCGCGTTCGCGGAGTCGAGCCTGCTGGACGCCGCCCATGCGCTCGAGAGCGCGTTCGGCGTCGCCGGAAGGCCGCCGGCATGATCAGCGCGGCCGAGACCCGGGACGCGGCAACCGCCGCGCTCGACTCGCTGCCGCAGTGGGTGCGCGATCGGCTCGGCGAGGTCGCGGTGATCGTCGAGGACACCCATCCCGACGGGCTGATGGGGATCTACGACCCGACCGGCGGCCTGCAACGAATTATCGTCTTTCGCGACGCCAACCCGACCGTCGAGGAGGTCCGCAAGACCGTCCTGCACGAGGTCGGGCACTTCCTCGGGATGAGCGAGGACGAGCTGCACGAGGTCGGCTATGGCTAGCGATTGGCAGGCGCGCTACGAGGCTGTGATCGGGCTCGAGATCCACGTCCAGCTGCGCACGCGGACGAAGATGTTCTGCGGCTGCGAGCTCTCGTTCGGCGACGAGCCCAACTCGCACACCTGCCCGATCTGCCTCGCTCATCCGGGAACTCTGCCGGTGCCCAACCGGCGCGCGATCGAGTTCGCGCTCGAGATCGCGCTCGCGCTCGGCTGCGAGATCGCGCCGCGCTCGATCTTTCACCGCAAGAACTACTTCTATCCCGACAGCCCGAAGGCCTACCAGATCAGCCAGTACGACATCCCGCTGGCGACCGGGGGGTGCCTCGGCGAGGTGCGCATCCATCGCGTCCACCTCGAGGAGGACGCGGCAAAGCTCGTCCACGTCTCGGAGTCGGGACGCATCCACGGCTCGGACGAGTCGTTGGTCGACTTCAACCGGGGCGGCACGCCACTGGTCGAGATCGTCACCGAGCCCGATCTGCGCGACGCTGCCACAGCCCGCGAGTGGCTGGCGCTGCTGCGGAGCACGATCAAGCAGATCGGCGTTTCGGACGTGAACATGGAGGAGGGCAGCCTGCGTTGCGACGCCAACATCTCGCTGCGCCAGATCGGCAGCCAGGGTCTCGGGGTCAAGACCGAGCTCAAGAACATGAACAGCTTCCGCTTCCTCGAGCGGGGCGTGGCGGCCGAGCTCGAGCGCCAGGCGGAGCTGCTCGACGCGGGCGTGCCGGTCGAGCAGCAGACGCTGCACTTCGACCCCCGGACCGGCTCTCTGACCACCCTGCGCTCGAAGGAGTACGCGCACGACTACCGCTACTTCCCCGAGCCCGATCTCGTCCCGCTGGCACCGACCGAGGAGATGCTGGCGACCGCCCGCGAGTCGCTGCCCGAGCTGCCCTCCGCTCGGCGCGATCGCTACCTGTCCGAGTTCGGGCTCGACGAGAAGCCCGCCACCCAGCTCGCCTTCGACGCCGACCTCGCCTCCTACTTCGAGCGCGCGCTCGAGGGCGCCGACGGGGTCGATCCGCGCACGATCGCCAACTGGGTCACCGGCGAGCTGGCGGCGCGCCTGCGCGAGGCGGGTGAGCCGGTCGATCCGGCCGGCTCACGGGTGGCGCCCGCCGCGCTCGCCGAGCTGGCCGCGATGGTGGAGGCGAAGCGAGTCTCGACCGGGGCGGCGCGCCAGGTGCTCGCTGCGCTGGTCGCCGAGGGCGGCGAGCCGGCCGCGGTCGTCGAGCGCGAGGGCCTGGGCCAGATCGAGGACTCATCCGAGCTCGCCGAGGTGGTCGCGCGGGCGATCGCGGCCGACCCGGAGGCGGCCGCCGAGGTCGGAGCCGGAAACATGAAGGCGATCGGTCCGTTGGTGGGATTCGTGATGAGGGAGACCAAGGGGCGCGCCGACGGCGGCGAGGTGACGAAGCTGATTCGCGAGCAGCTCGCCGGGCAGGCGTAGGCATGGCCTGGGATGTCGTGATCGTCGGCGGCGGCTTCGCGGGGGCCTCGGCGGCGCGGGCACTGGAGCGGCTGTTGCCGCGCCAATCGACCCGCCTGACCCTGGTCAACGACGTCAACTTCCTGCTCTACACGCCCTTCCTGCCGGAGGCGGCCGCCGGCACGCTCGAGCCGCGTCACGTGGTGACGCCGTTGCGCGACATCCTCCGCCGGACCGAGCTGCGCCTCGGAGCGGTCGGCGCCCACGACCCCGGCGCCCGCACCCTCGGCCTCAACACCCACGAGGGCGAACGCGAGGAGCTTCGCTACGACCAGCTCCTGATCGCCGTCGGATCGGTCTCGCGCTCGCTGCCGATCCCGGGGCTCGAGCGGCACGCGATCGGGTTCAAGAGCCTCGCGGATGCGATCTGGCTACGTAACCACGTGATCGAGACGCTCGAGAGCGCGAACGCGACCGAGGACCCGAGCCGGCGCGAGGCGCTGCTGACCTATGTCTTCGTCGGCGGGGGCTACTCGGGCCTCGAAGCGCTCGCCGAGCTGCAGGACTTCGCCGCCGACGCGATCGAGCGCTACCCGCGCGCCCGCCTGCACGGGATGCGCTGGATCCTGGTCGAGGCGCTCGACCGGGTGCTGCCCGAGGTCGACCTCGACCTCGCCGCCTACGCGGTTCGCGAGCTGCGCGGTCGCGGCATCGACATCAGGCTCGGCGCCCGCCTCGAGGAGGCAGGAGAGCGCTCGGTGATCCTGTCGACCGGCGAGCAGATCGCCACACAGACCCTGGTCTGGACGGCCGGCGTCGCCCCGCACCCGAGCCTGGCGGCGCTCGGGCTGCCGCTCGACGAGCGGGGTCGGGTCGAGGTCGACGAGTTCATGGCCGTGCGCGGCCTCGACGGGGTCTGGGCGGCCGGCGACTGCGCTGCGGTCCCCGACCCCGCCAAGCGTCGCGCCGGCGCCTGTCCGCCGACCGCTCAACACGCGGTTCGCCAGGGGCCGGTGGTCGCGCACAACATCGCCGCCGCGCTCGGCGCCGTCGAGGGCAGGCGTCGGTTCGAGTACGCGGCCAAGGCGGCGTTCGTAAACCTCGGCCGCTACAAGGCCGTCGGCAAGCTCGGTCGGCTCTCGGTGCGAGGGTTCCTCGCCTGGTGGCTCGCCCGCACCTACCACATGAGCCAGATCCCGGGCCTGGCGCGCAAGGTCCGCGCGGTCGCCGATTGGACCGTCGGGCTCCCGTTCGCGCGCGACACGGCCGAGGTCGGATCGATCGGCCATCCGCGCCCGCTGCGCGACGAGGCCTATGTCCGCGGCGGCACCCATCGACCGCTCGACTGACCCCCCACGAACGTCCCGGAGTCCTCTCTGGGTGAGGGTGCGCGGGACGCTCAATGCGCGGCCGCCACAATGGCCCGATGGGCGGCGGCCTCTACATCGTGATCGCGCTCTGCTTCGGCCTTGCGACAGGGCTCGTCGGACGGGCCAAGGGAAGCTCCTTCTTTGTCTGGCTGATCGTCGGCACCGTGCTCCCGGTGATCGGGCTGATCGCGGCCTTCCTGTACCGGGTCGAGCAGGCCGAGCCGGAGCGGCGTTGCCCGCGCTGCGGGGCGGTGCAGAAGCTCTACGTCCAGGTGTGCCGGCGCTGCGGCGAGGACCTCTACCTGCCCGACCCGTCCGAGGTGCGCCCGGGCCGCGGCCGCGCGTAGATCGGGCGTCGCCCTCCGCTCGCCGCGGCTGAGCAGCTCAGCGCAACCAGGTGCGGACGATCGCGTTCGTGAAGCCCATTCCGTAGCGGACCACGGCGGGCTTCTTCGAGTGGCCCGAGAGCCGGCTGACGACCGTCACCGGGACCTCCCTGGCGGGGATCCCGCGCTTGATCGCCTCGATCATGAACTCCGAGGTGTGAAACTGCTCCTGGCGCAGGACCAGGGTCGGAAGGACGTCGGCCCGCACCGCCCGATAGCCGTTCGAGCAGTCGGTGACCCTGGTCCGTGTGATCAGGGAGACGAGCCGGTTGAAGAACACGATCCCCGCCTCGCGCGCCGGGTGGTTGGCCTCCGCCTCGCCGAGCACCCGGGACCCGTGCGCGACCGCGACCTCGCCCTCGACGATCGGGGCGACGAGCCGCTCCATCTCCTCGGGCAGGTGCTGGCCGTCGGCGTCGATGGTGACCACGATCCCGGACCCCGAGTCCGAGAGCAGCCGATAGCCGGTACGCAGGGCGGCCCCACCACCGCGGTTGACCACATGGCGGGCGACGATCGCGCCGTGCTCGGCGGCGACCGCCCCGGTGCCGTCACGGGAGCCGTCGTCGACGACGAGGATCGCGGTCCGTTGTCCGCAGACCTCGACCGGGATCCGATCGAGGACCGCGCCGACGTTGTCGGCCTCGTTGTAGGCGGGGACCAGGACCCCGATCCGATCGCGGAAGCGCTCGGGATGACCGGCGGCGCGGAACTCCTCCCAGGCGAGCCCCTCGAGCGCCTCCGAGAGCTGGCGGCTGACCCGCGAGCCCTGGGCGAGCGCCCGGACCACGAGCGCGAACAGGACCAGGATCGCGAGGATCGCGACGCCGATGATCCGGGTCCCGTTCTCGCGCTCGAACGAGAACGCGGAGAGCAGCGAGTCGGGGATCTCGGTCCCGGCGACGACCGCCAGCCCGAGCGCGATCAGGAGCAGGATCAGCACGTCGGCATTGCGCAGCGTGCGGCGGCGCCAGATCGCGAATCCGGCGACCGCGATCGCGAGCACCAGCCCGGCTGCGCGAAGCGCGGTCAGCTCGGGCGGCAGCAGGTCTGCGACCGGTGGCATGAGGGGCATTCTGTACCCTCGCGCGGATGCGGATCCTGATCCTGGGCGGTGACGGGTACCTGGGTTGGCCGACCGCGATGCGCTTCTCAGCCCGCGGGCATGACGTCTCCGTGGCCGACAACTTCTCGCGCCGGCGCTGGCATACCGAGCACTCGACCGACTCGCTGACGCCGATCGCGTCGCTTGCCGACCGGGTCGAGGCGTGGCGGCTGGCGAGCGGGCGCGAGATCCACCCCTACGTCGGCTCGATCGAGGACTTCGGCTTCCTCGACTCGGTGATCGCCGAGAGCCTGCCCGATGCGATCGTCCACTACGGGGAGCAGCCGTCCGCCCCGTACTCGATGAAGTCGCGCGAGGCGGCGGTCGAGACCCAGTACACGAACGTGATCGGCACCCTCAACCTCCTGTTCGCGATCCGCGACCGGGTCCCCGACTGCCACCTGGTCAAGCTGGGCACGATGGGCGAGTACGGGACGCCCAACATCGACATCGAGGAGGGGTTCATCGAGATCGAGCACAAGGGTCGGCGCGACACGCTGCCGTTCCCGAAGCTGCCCGGGTCGCTCTATCACCTCTCCAAGGTCCACGACTCCTACAACATCCACTTCGCCTGCCGGATCTGGGGCCTGCGCGCGACCGATCTCAACCAGGGCGTTGTCTACGGGGTCGAGACCGACGAGTCGACCGCCGACGATCGCCTGATCACCCGCTTCGACTACGACGAGTACTTCGGCACGGTGCTGAACCGCTTCTGCGTCCAGGCGGTGATCGGCCATCCGCTGACCATCTACGGCGAGGGTGGTCAAACGCGCGGCTTCCTCAACATCCGCGACACGCTTCAGTGCGTCGAGCTCGCGGTCGCCAACCCGGCGGAGCTGGGCGAGTTCCGGGTCTTCAACCAGTTCACCGAGCAGTTCTCGGTCAGCGAGCTGGCCGAGCTCGTGCGCCGGACCGGGGCGGAGGTCGGGGTCGAGGTCGAGGTGAAGCGCTACCCCAACCCCCGGATCGAGGCTGAGCAGCACTACTACAACGCCACCAACACCAAGCTGCGCGATCTCGGGCTGGAGCCGCACCTGCTCGGCGAGGAGCTGGTCCGATCGCTGTTCGGGCTGATCGAGCGCCACCGCGCGCGGGTGATCGAGCGCGCGATTCTGCCCCGGACCCGGTGGAGGCCGGGCGAGCTGGTGGCGCAGGTCCCCGAGCCCCGTTAGGGCGCTCCCAAGCCGCTTGCGAGCGGGGAAAACCGCTCGGAGGGCCGAAAACTCGCTGCTACGATCCGAGCCTGATGCGCGCCGCCGACGCACTCTGCGAAGCACTGAAGGCCGAAGGGGTCGAGCACGTCTTCGGGATTCCCGGCGGAGCCAACCTGCCCACCTACGACGCCCTCTACGACGCCGACCTGGTCCACATCCAGGCTCGCCACGAGCAGTGCGCGGGCCACGCCGCCGAGGGCTACGCGAAGGCGTCGGGGCGGGTCGGCGTGGCGTTCGCGACCTCGGGCCCGGGGGCGACCAACCTCGTCACCCCGATCGCGGACGCGATGATGGACTCGGTGCCGACCGTGTTCATCACCGGCCAGGTACGCACCGACCTGATCGGCACTGACGGCTTCCAGGAGGCTGACGTGACCGGGATCACGATGCCGGTCGTCAAGCACTCGCTGCTGGTCACCGACCCGCGCCAGATCCCCGAGTACGTCCACAAGGCCTTTCACATCGCCGCCACCGGACGCCCGGGGCCGGTGCTCGTCGACGTCCCCCAGGACCTCTCGCGAGCCGAGATCGACTACACGCCGATCGAGGGCTCCCCGAACCTTCCCGGCTACAAGCCGCCGACCGAGGGCAACATCAAGCAGATCCGGATCGCCGCCAAGGCGCTGGCGAACGCGCGCCGGCCGGTGATCTACGGCGGCGGCGGGATCGTGAACGCGAACGCGTCCGAGCAGTTCCGGGAGTTCTGCGCCGCCGACAGGCTGCCGGTGACCCTGACCGTGATGGGTCTCGGGGCCTTCCCGGCCCCGCACGAACAGTGGCTGGGGATGCTCGGCATGCACGGCACCAGGACCGCCAACTACGCGATGGACGAGGCCGACCTGATCGTCTGCGTCGGCGCCCGCTTCGACGATCGGATCACCGGCAAGCTGTCGGAGTTCGCGCCGCGGGCGAAGTTCGTCCACATCGACGTCGACCCGGCCGAGATCTCGAAGAACGTCCCGGCCCACATCCCGATCGTCGGCGACGCCGCCGACGTGCTGCCGAAGCTCAACCGCGAGTACCGGGCGCTGAAGCCGGACCCGACCCGGCTCGACGAGTGGTGGCAGCGGATCCACGGATGGCAGTCCGAGTTCCCGCTCCGCTACGAGGACTCGCCCGATTCCGAGATCAAGCCCCAGCTCATGGTCGAGGCGATGTACGAGGCGACCGAGGGTGAGGCGATCATCACCTCCGACGTCGGCCAGCACCAGATGTGGGCGGCGCAGTACTACCACTTCGCCGAGCCGCGCCGGTGGCTGAACTCCGGCGGGCTGGGGACGATGGGTTTCGGCTTGCCGGCAGCGATCGGGGCCAAGGTCGCGCGGCCCGACGAGACGGTCGTCTGCCTGGCCGGCGACGGCAGCCTGGTGATGGTCTGCCAGGAGTTCGCGACCGCCGCCCATCACGAGATCCCGGTCAAGGTCTTCTTGATGAACAACGGGCACTTCGGCATGGTCCGACAGTGGCAGGAGCTGTTCTGGGAGGAGCGCTACAAGTCGGTCGAGATGGGCTCGAGCCCCGATTGGCCGAAGCTCGCCGAAGCGTTCGGGTGGACGGGGATGCAGTGCGACGACAAGGCGGACCTGCGCGAGGCGATGAGCACCGCGCTCGAGACCGACGGCCCGGTGCTGCTCGACGTCCACGTGACCAAGGACGAGAACTGCTACCCGATGATCCCGGCGGGCGCGGCCGCCCGGGACATGGTCGGATGAGTCGCCGCTCGCCGCCCGCCGCTCGTCGCTCGGATCAAGGGACGCCCCGTGGGTGAGCCGGGAACCAAGGACGTGGTCCGGCTCGAGGACCTGCAGGCGAGCCGCCAGCTCACCGGGCGCAAGCACATCCTCTCGCTGCTGGTCGAGAACCGCCCCGGAGTCCTGGCGCGGATCGCCGGCCTGTTCAGCCGCCGCGGGTTCAACATCGACACGCTCGCGGTCGGCCCGACCGAGGACCCCGACGTGTCGCGGGTGACCCTGACCCTGGACGGCGCCGTGCACCCGATCGACCAGGTGACCAAGCAGCTTCACAAGCTGGTCAACGTGATCAAGATCCGCGACATGGAGCCCGACACGACCGTGGCTCGCGAGATGGCCCTGTTCCGGGTCAACGCGGCGGTCGAGAGCCGGGCCGAGATCATGCAGTTCGCGGAGATCTACGACGCCAAGATCGTCGACGTCTCGCGCCGCTCGCTGACGATCGAGGTGACCGGAGACCAATCCAAGATCGACTCGTTCGAGCGCATGATCCGCCCTCACGGGCTGATCGAGATGGCGCGCACCGGCGAGGTCGCGATCGCCAAGTCCCGGCCCGAGGGCTGATCGAGGCGCGCCTCGATACCGCCGGCGCCCTCGACGCGCTCGAGGATGTCCTGGTCGGCGCCGACGAGCGCCGCCGGCTGCTGGCCAGCGTCACGGTCGAGGTCGACCTTCCCGACCCGGCGGCCTCCGTGTTCGCCTCCAGGCTCGCCAGCGACCGCTGGTTCTGCTGGGAGCAGCCCGATCGCGACGGGTTTGCGCTCGCCGGTCTCGGGTCCGCGTTCGAGATCGTCTCGCGAGGTCCCGAGCGGTTCGCCGATCTGATCGACGGCTGCGCCGCGATCATCCGCGGGCGACTGGCCGCAGAGCCCGATCACTTGCCGGCCGGCGCCGGCCCGGTGCTCTGCGGTGGGTTCTCGTTCGACCACGACGGCGGCAGCTCGGGGCATTGGTCCTCGTTCCCTCCGGCGCTGCTGGTGCTGCCGGAGCTATCGCTGCTGCGCGGTGGGGAGACGACCTGGCTGACCCTGAGCGCGATCGTCGGCGAGGGGGAGGACCCGGTCACGGTCCGTGACCGGCTCGAGCGGCGACTGGCGGCGCTGAATCGCGTCGAGGGGCTGCCGCTGGTCGACCCGCAGCCGCGGGGAGAGGCTCGGATCACCAGCGTCGTGCCGCCGAGCAGCTACGAGCGGGCGGTCGCGATCGCGACCCAGCGGATCGCCGCCGAGGAGCTGGAGAAGGTTGTGCTGGCGCGCGAGGTGACGGTCGAGGGGCCGGTCGCTCACGACCCGGCGGCGATCTTCGGCGCCCTGCGCGACCTGTTCCCGTCCTGCTTCTGCTTCTGCGTCGGCTCGCCGGAGGGGGCCTTTCTCGGCGCCAGCCCCGAGCTTCTCGTTCGTCGCCGCGGGGCCGGGACGGCGACCGTCGCCCTCGCCGGCTCGACTCGCCGCAGCGCCGACCCGGCGGTCGATGACCATCTCGGCGAGCAGCTCCTGCGCAGCGCCAAGGACCGTCGCGAGCACGCGGTCGTCGCGCGCCGGATCGCGCGGGTGCTCGGCCCGCGCTCGGTCTGGGTCGAGGCCGAATCGGAGCCCACCCTGGTTCGGGTCGCGAACATCCAGCACCTCGCGACCCCGGTGCACGCCCAGCTCGCCGAGCCGCTGTCGGCGATCGAGCTCGCCTCACTGCTGCACCCGACGCCGGCGGTGGGCGGCGAGCCCGGTGCCGCCGCCCTCGCCGCGATCGCCGAGCTCGAGCGGATGGACCGGGGTTGGTACGCCGGTCCGGTCGGATGGATGGACGCCGCGGAGGACGGCGAGTGGTGTGTCGCCCTGCGCTCGGCGCTCCTGCGCGACCGCACGGCACACCTTTACGCCGGGGCCGGGATCGTCGCCGACTCCGACCCCGCCGCCGAGCTCGCCGAGACCGAGCTCAAGCTCGAGGCGCTGCTGCCCCTGGTCGCCGGATAGACGTCCAGGCCCTGCCTGTGGCGATTGTGCAAAGGCTCTAAAGGGTCGATTCGTTCTGGGGGCACGCGACCGCGTGCCGGAAGGAGGGAACGGATGATGATCCGACTCAAGGACCACCTGCGCCAGCACGCGATCGCCTACGTGGCGCTGTTCATCGTCCTCGGCGGGACCGCGGTGGCGTTGCCCGGCAAGGGTTCGGTGACCTCGAACGACATCGCCAAGCGGGCGGTGAAGTCGAAGAGCATCGCGAAGAAGGCAGTGAAGTCGAAGAACATCGCCAACCAGGCGGTGAAGTCGAAGAAGCTGGCCGACGGCGCGGTCGAGGCCGCGAAGCTCGCCGGGGGCGCGGTCGGCACCGCGAAGCTGGCCAACGGCGCGGTGACCGCGAACAAGTCCTCCGGGCTGGTCCGGGGGGACGGCGAGCAGTTCATGACCGGCGTCACCGTCGACGGGGTGGGGTTCCTGCCCACTCCAGTGACCCTGGCCGAGGTCCCGACCATGGGCAGGGTCGAGCTGATCGCCTGCTTCGGCGCCCCGAACTACTCGGTCCGGGTGCGGCTGCTCGCCGACGACGACGCACAGCCGTTCTTCGGTGCCGGCACGGTGACGTTCAGCGAGCTGCCCGCCGGTGTCGGGCCGCCCGCGACCAGCGATCAGGACGCGGGTCTGTACTCGGCCGGCGGCGGCACACCGCTGATCGCCCAGGCCCCCGGCGGACTGGGGACCGGTGGGCACTGGGATTACAGCCTCTCGCGCGGCAGCGGCGAGGATACGGTTGGAGCCCACGTCAGCGTTGATGGTTTCAACAACCACGGAATCGGTGGCCCGGTGCAGTGCACCGTCAGCGCGACCGCTAGCACGCAGGAGTAGGAGTCAGGAAAGCGCGCGCCCGAGCGCCTCGGCCGCCGTCTCGCCGAGGCGCTCGTGCAGGGCTCGGTTGGCGGTGCGGTCAACCGGGACGTGGATCAGCGCCGTCGAGTCGGCGGCCGCGGCGAGTTGCGAGGGATCGGTGATTCGTTCGTAGGGAAGCCCGTGCAGCGCCGCGATCCGCTCGGCGTCGAGGCCGAGCGGGGTGCCGAGGATCGCCTCGAACTCCTCGCGAGTGATCTGGGTGGCCTGGGGGAGGAACTCGAAGATCCCGCCGCCGTCGTTGTCGAGGACGACGATCCGGACCGGGACCTCGGCGTGGCGCAGGGCGGCGAGCGCGTTCATGTCGTGAAAGAGGCCGAGATCGCCGGTCACGATCCAGGTGGGACGACCGGTTGCCGCCGCGGCGCCGATCCCGGAGGAGATCAACCCGTCGATCCCGTTCGCGCCCCGGTTGGCGAGGAAGCGGACCTCGGCGGGGCCCCCGGGCAGAAACGCCTCCTGGTCTCGGATCGGCATGCTCGAGGCGGTGTAGACGAGGTCGCCGTCGGCGTAAGCCCGCCCCAGCGCAGCGTGGAGTCCCGGCTCGGTCGCCTCCGTGAGTCCGGCGAGCTCGGCCTCGATCGCCTCGTCGGCCGCCTCCGAGGCCGCCAGCCAGGCGCCTGCCCATGCCGGATCCAGCGCCCCGTCGGCCCGCTCGGTCAGGGCTGCGGCGAGGCGGGCCGGGTCGGCACGGACGATCGCGCCGGCGATCCTGGTCGGCTCGTTCCAGTCTCGGTCCGGGTCGATGACGATCTGGGCGGCCTCGGGCAGGTCGGCGAGCCACCCGCGTAACGGCTTGCAGGTCGGCATCTCGCCGAAGCGCAGCACCAGCTCGGGGGTCAGCTGTTGCGGACGCGTCCGCGCCACCGGCTCGTAGCGCGAGATGACCAGCCCGCGGTCGTGGGGTCCGAGGCGAAGCTGCGAGGTCGGCTCGGCGAGGATCGGGTAGCCGGTCGCGCGGGCGAGGGCGGCGATCGCCTCGACGGCGGAGCGGTCGCCCATCCGCCCGGCGACGATCAGGCCCCGCGGCGCGGACGCGACGCGTTCGGCGAGCGCCTCGACCAGCGGTTCGGGAGGCGGCTCGGGCGCCGCCGCGACCGTGGTCAGCGGCCGCCCCCCTTTGCGACCTTCGAGCGCCAGCGGCGAGCTCGCCGTCAGGTCGCCCGGGCGGGGCTCGGGGCCGAGCGGGTCGCGCCAGCAGACGTTCAGGTGGACCGGGCCGGGACGTGGATCGCCGGCGGCGACGAAGTAGGCGCGGCAGGCGACCGAGCGATGGTGGAGCAGGCCGGAATCGTCGGCCTCGTGGCTGCCGACCTCGCAGAACCAGCGTGCCGCCGAGCCGAAGAGCCCGAGCTGGTCGATCGTCTGGCCGGCGCCGATCCCGCGCAGCTCCGGCGGGCGGTCCGCGGTCAGCACGATCAGTGGCACGGCGGCCTCGTCGGCCTCGCAGACGGCCGGGTGCAGGTTCGCCGCTGCGGTCCCGGAGGTGCAGAGGACCGCCACCGGCGTTCCGGTCGCCTGCGCGGCGCCGACCGCGAAGTAGCCCGCCGAGCGCTCGTCGACGATCACCCTGGCGTCGATCGCGGGCTCGCGCCACAATGCCAGCGCCAGCGGGGTCGAGCGTGAGCCCGGGCAGAGGACGGCGTCGCGGACCCCGCAGCGGCCGAGCTCGTCGACCAGGGCCGAGGCGAGCGCGGTGTTGCGATTGGTCGGGTCCATCGGCGACACGCTAGTCGCCTAGACGCGGTGTGCCGCCAGCGCGTCGTCGTCGAGCACGACCCCGAGGCCGGGGCCGTCGGGCGGGCTGAGCAGGTCGCGGACGAGGATCGATTCGCGGGCGGCGATCGTCTCCGCGAACAGGAGCCGGGTCGCGAGCCCGTGCGCGAGCCCCGCCGCCACCCCCTCGAACGGCAGCGCCTGGGCCGCGTGGGCGGCGGCTGCGATCCCGAGCGGGCCGTCGAGCGAGCTCGAGAGGTAGATCGGCAGATGGGAGGCGATCCCGTTCGCCTCGCCGATCCCGCCCACCTTGGCGAGCTTGACCGTCGCCAAATCGCAGCAGCCCGCGCCGGCCGCCCGACGCGCGTCCTTGCCGCGTTTGACGCTCTCGTCGGCGGCGATCGGAATCGAGGTCGCGGCGGTCACCTCGGCGAGCTCGCGCATCCCGTCGACGGGCTGCTCGACCAGCTCGATCTCCAGCGGCTCGACCATCCGCAGCACCCCCAGCGCCTCGGCGACGCTCCAGGCCCCGTTGGCGTCGAGGCGGATCCGGGCCTGCGGCCCGAGCGCCTCGCGCACGGCGCGCACCTGGGCGACGTCCTCGCCGACGCCGAGCTTGAGCTTGAAGCTGGTGAAGCCATGCCCCGCCCAGCGCTCGGCATCGGCGGCCACCTCGGCGGGCGTCCCGGCGACCAGGGTCGCGTTGCAGCGCACCGGGGTCCGCTCCGGGGCCCCGAGCAGCGACCAGAGCGGCCGGCCCGCGGCCTTGCCGGCGAGGTCGAAGATCGCCATCTCGAGCGCCGCCTTGGCGGGGCCGGGGAGCCGGCGGCCGGCGGCGACGTGGATGAAAGCGTCGATCGCGGCGCGCAGCGGCTGCTCGCCCGCGAAGTCCGAAAGATCGGCACGCCGCAGCCGGCGGGCGGAGCGCAGGAGCGCCCGCTCGACCGTCCCGAGGTCGGCGCCGCCACGGAGCGAGAGTGGCACCGCCTCTCCGAGTCCGACGTGCTCCGCGTCGGTGTGAAGTCGCACGAGCAGCATCTCGCGGCGCTCCAGCGTTCCCCGTGCGGTCGCATACGGGCGCTCGAACGCGAGCGCGTAGGGGATCACCTCGAGCTCGGTGAAGCGCATCAGCTCGCGATCAGCAGCCCGGCGGCGAGCAGGACGCTGAAAGCCCCGAGCAGGGTCCCGGTCTGGGCCAGGGCGCGATTCAGGGCCGGGCCGTCCGTGGCTGAGAGCACAGCCCGGGCCGGCGGGATTGCGAGCGGTGCCGAGAGCAGGGCGATCAGCGCGACCTCGGGTCCCTCGGCCGCCGTCAAGCCGACGGTGAGGACCGGGTAGGCGCCGCCGACCAGGCAGAGGTAGAGCTTCCGCGTGCGATCGCGGCCCAACCGGACCGCGAGCGTGCGCTTCCCGGCACGGCGATCGGTGTCGATGTCGCGGATGTTGTTGACGACCAGGATCGCCGCCGAGAGCAGGCCGACGGATACCGAGAGCCACACCGGCAGCGAGTCGAGCTGCTCGACCTGCACGTAGTAGGACCCGTTGACCGCGACCAGGCCGAAGAAGAGGAAGACGAACAGCTCACCCATCCCGGCGTAGCCATAGGGTCGCGGGCCGCCTGTGTAGAGAACGCCGGCGGCGATCGAGAGCACTCCGACGACCAGGATCACCGGCCCGGCGACGGCCGCGAGATAGATGCCGGCGGCGGCGGCGCCCGCGAACGCGAGCCAGGTCGCGTATAGGACCCGGCGCGGGGCGACGAGGCCGGACGAGGTGACTCGGACCGGACCGAGCCGGTCCGCGGTATCGGCGCCCCGCTTGGCGTCCGAGTAGTCGTTGGCGAGGTTGGTCCCGATCTGGATCAGGATCGAGCCCAGCAGCGCGGCGACGAAGGCGCCGACCCTGAGTTCGCGCGAGAGCTCGATCGCCGCCGCCGTGCCGACCAGCACCGGCGCGATCGCGGCCGGCAGCGTCCGCGGCCGCGCGGCCATCAACCAAATCCTCACGGTCGGCGGGGGAACCTCGAGAAGTCCGGCCTGCGGCCCTGCTTGAACGAGTCGCGACCCTCCTGGCCCTCCTCGGTCATGTAGAAGAGCAGGGTCGCGTCGTGGGAGAGTTGTTGGAGGCCGGTGAGCCCGTCCTCGGCGGCGTTGAAGCTCGACTTCAGCAGCCGCAGCGAGAGCGGCGATAGCGTGGCGATCTCGCGCGCCCAGGCGACGCACTCGCGCTCCAGCTCGTCCAGCGGCACGACCGCGTTCACGAGCCCCATCTCGAGCGCCTCGTCCGCGTCGTAGAGGCGGCAGAGGAACCAGATCTCCTTCGCCTTGCGGACGCCGACGGCGCGGGCGAGCAGCCCGGCGCCAAAGCCGCCGTCGAAGCTGCCCACCCGGGGCCCGGTCTGGCCGAAGCGCGCGTTGTCGGCGGCGATCGCGAGGTCGCAGACGAGCTGCAGGATCTGGCCACCACCGACCGCGTAACCCGCCACCGCGGCGATCACCGGCTTCGGCAGGCGGCGGATCTGGACGTGCAGGTCGCCGGCGTCGAGTCGGCCGACGCCCTGCCGGGCCACCGCGTCGTCACCGATGTAGCCGTCGTCGCCGCGGATCCGCTGGTCGCCACCGGAGCAGAAGGCCTCCTCGCCCGCGCCGGTGAAGATCACCGCGGCGACCTCGGTGTCGTCGCGCGCGCGACGGAACGCGTCGCGCAGCTCGGCGAGGGTCTGGGGTCGGAAGGCGTTGCGGACCTCGGGCCGGTTGATGGTGATCCGCGCGATCGCCTCGCCGCGCTCGTAGACGATGTCCCCGTACTCGGCGGTCGGCTGCCACTCGATCGGCGAGTAGAGCTCCTCGCTCGGCGGGGCGTCCTTGTGCGGGGTGGGCACGGGGGAGCAACAATACGGGCCGCCAATGCATCTGGACAACTGGCTCTCGCAGCGGGCTGCCACCTGCCCCGATCGCGTCGCGCTGATCGCCGATGGGATCGAGCTCAGCTACGCGGAGCTCGAACGCGAGGCGACCGCGACCGCGAGGAGGCTGGCCGCCCGGGGGGCGCGGCGCGGGGCTACCGTGGCGATCGAGCTCGCGCCGGGCATCGAGCACGTCGTGCTCGTGCATGCGCTGATGAAGCTCGGCGCCGTCGCCCGCCCACTCAACCCGCGGCTGCCCGAGGCGCAGCGGGCAGCTGAGCTCGAGCGCGCCCGGCCGGCGCTGACCGTGAACGCGATCCCCGAGCCCGGCGCTACCGAGGCGGACCTGCCGCTGCTGGGTGAGCTCGACCTCGACGCGGTCTGCTGCCGGATCCTGACCAGCGGGACCTCCGGCTCTCCGCGGCCGGTCGACCTCACCTTCGGCAATCACCTCTGGAGCGCCGTCGGCTCGGCCTTCAACCTCGGTGTCGAGCCGACCGACCGCTGGCTCTGCTGCCTGCCCCTCGATCACGTCGGCGGGCTCTCGATCGTGATCCGGTCGGTGATCTACGGCACCACCGCGGTCGTCCACGATGGTTTCGACCCCGACCGGATCGCGACCGCGCTCGAGGGCGACGGGGTGACGCTGATCTCGCTCGTCGCGACCCAGCTCATCCGCCTGCTCGAGGCGCAGGTCGACCTGCTGCCGTTGCGGGCGGTCCTCGTCGGCGGTGGCCCGGTGCCCGAGGACGCGCTCGCAGAGGCGATCGGTCGCGGCGCGACCGTGGTCCAGACCTACGGCCTGACCGAGGCGGCGTCGCAGGTGACCACGCTCGAGCCCGGCCTGGCGCAGCGCAAGCTCGGGTCGGCAGGCCGGCCGCTGCTCACCACCCACCTGCGGATCCAGGACGGCGAGATCCTCGTCCAGGGACCGACCGTGGCCCCGGGGGTCGCCGACGAGGACGGGTGGCTGCACACCGGCGACCTGGGGCGGATCGACGACGAGGGCTTCCTCTACGTCGAGGACCGGCTCACCGACGTGATCATCAGCGGCGGTGAGAACGTCCTCCCCTCCGAGGTCGAGGAGGTCCTGCAGCGACACCCCGCGATCGCCGAAGCGGCGGTGGTCGGCCGTCCCGATGTCGAATGGCAGGAGGCCGTGGTCGCGATCGTCGTCTTGCGCGACGGGACCGGGGCCAGCGGGGAGGAGCTGCGTGCACATTGCGCCTCCGAGCTGGCGGCGTTCAAGGTCCCGAAGCGGTTCGAGTTCGTCTCCGACCTGCCCCGGACCGGTTCCGGGGAGCTGATTCGGCGGGCGGGGTCGAAGTAGGATCCGGCCGGTGCCCGAGTCCGCGCTGCACCGCCTCGCAGGGACGGTCAAGGGTCGGCTCACGCGACTGCTCCGGCTCCACTACGAGCGCGGACTGCGTGACACCGGGGGAGAGCTCTCCGCCGACGAGCTCGGCTTCGACGATCCCGACTTCTTCCACTACCAGGCGTCCGCCTGGACCGCCCTGCGTCGGGCTCTCGACGGTCGCGCGGTATCGAGCGACGACGTCTTCCTCGACCTCGGCTGCGGCAAGGGGCGGGTGCTCTGGCTGGCGGCCCGCCACTACCCGTTTCGGCGCGTGATCGGGGTCGAGATCGTCGGCGAGATGGTCGACTTCGCCCGCGCCAACCTGGAGGCCAACCGGCACCGCTTCCGGGCGACTGAGGCGATCGTCGAGGCCGCGAACGCGGCTGACTACGAGATCCCCGACGATGTCACCTTCGTCTACATGTTCTCCCCCTTCGGCGGCGACGTCTTCAGGGCGGCGATCGAGAACCTGGTCGCGTCGCTGAACCGTCGCCCGCGCCCGATGACGCTGATCTACGCCAATCCCGAGCTCGGATCGGTGATCGACGACTGCGGCCGGTTCGAGCTCGTCGAGGCGCTCAAGCCCCGCCTGGCGCCGGAGCGGCGGACGGGCGCCTGGGTCAGCGTCTACGAGGCGAGGGCCGAGCGCGAGCCCTCGGCGGGGAGGACGGCATCGAGCACGGCGACGTGAGCCGCTGGCTCGAGGCCTACGTCGCGGCCTGGAAGAGCTATGACCCGGAGGCGATCGGGGCGCTGTTCAGCGCCGATTGCCGCTACCGCTACCACCCCTTCGACGAGCCGCTGCGCGGGCGCGAGCAGATCGTCAGCTCGTGGATCGAGGACGACCCCGACGAGCCCGGGACCTACGACGCCGCCTACGAGCCGGTCGCGATCGACGGCGAGACCGCCGTCGCCACCGGCTCCAGCACCTACACAAACCCCGACGGCTCGATCCGTGCCGTCTACGACAACTGCTTCCTGCTCCGCTTCGACGCCGATCGGCGCTGTACGGAGTTCACCGAGTGGTTCGTCAAGCGCCCGGAGGGCTCGGACGCGTAGAGTCCCGCGGCCATGACCGACGAGAAGATCCTCTACGACGCCGACGCCGACCCCGAGGCGCTGAGGGGCAAGACGATCGCGATCCTCGGCTACGGCTCGCAGGGCCACGCCCACGCGCTCAACCTGCGCGACTCCGGTTACGACGTGGTGGTCGGGTTGCGGGCCGACTCCGCCAGCCGCGCCAAGGCCGAAGCCGAGGGGCTCGAGGTGCTCGAGATCGCCGACGCCGCCAGCCGAGGCGACGTGGTCATGGTGCTGTTGCCCGACGAAAAGCAGGGCGAGGTCTGGGCGGCCGAGATCCGGGACGGGGTCGCGCCGGGGAACCTGCTCATGTTCGGGCACGGGTTCTCGGTCCACTTCGGCGAGGTCGAGCCGCCCGTGGATGTCGACGTCGGCATGGTCGCGCCCAAAGGACCCGGCCACCTGGTCCGGCGCCAGTACGAGGAGGGCAAGGGGGTGCCCTGCCTGATGGCGGTCCACGAGGACGCCTCCGGCAACGCGCGCGAGCTGGTCCTCGCCTACGCGAGCGGGATCGGGGGCGGCCGCGCCGGGGTGATCGAGACGAGCTTCAAGGACGAGTGCGAGACCGACCTCTTCGGCGAGCAGTCGGTGCTCTGCGGCGGCGCCACCGAGCTGGTCCGGGCCGGGTTCGAGACCCTGGTCGAGGCCGGCTACGACCCCCGCCTGGCCTACTTCGAGACCCTGCACGAGCTGAAGCTGATCGTCGACCTGATGTACGAGAAGGGCGTCCAGGGGATGCGCTACTCGATCTCCAACACGGCCGAGTACGGTGACATGACCCGGGGCCCGAAAGTGATCGGCCCGGAGGTCCGCGAGGCGATGAAGCAGGTGCTCGCGGACATCCAGTCGGGCGAGTTCGCAAAGGAGTGGATCGCCGAGAACCGGGCCGGGGCGGAGAGCTTCAACCGCATGCGCGACGAGGCGGCCGGGCACGAGATCGAGACGGTCGGCAAGGAGCTGCGCTCGATGATGCCCTGGATCGACCAGGAGTTCTAGGCGTCCGTCGAGCGCCCTAGGGTCCCGGGCATGGAATCAGGTACAGCGCCACCCCCGCCGCCAGAACAACCGCCCGCGTCCGCGCCCGCCGAGCAGCCGCCTCCGGGCGCCTACCCGGTCCACGTCGACGCCCAGCGCCAGGACGAGTACCACCGTTTCCTGCCGCTGGTCAAGTGGCTGCTCGCGTTCCCGCACTACGTCGTTCTCTTCTTCCTCGTGATCGGCGTCCTCGTCGCCAAGATCATCGCCTTCTTTGCCGTGCTCTTTACCGGTCGCTACCCGCGCGGGATCTTTGACTTCGTCCTCGGCGTGTTGCGTTGGAGCTGGCGGGTGACCGCCTACGTCTACCTGCTCCGCGACGAGTACCCGCCCTTCTCGCTCGACGACGACCCGTCATATCCCGCAACGCTCGAGATCGAGTACCCCGAGGACGGGATCGACAACTGGCGGCCCCTCGTTCAGTGGCTGCTGATCATTCCCTACGCGATCGTGGCCGGGCTGCTTGCCTCACTCGCCGGGATCGTCGCCTTCATCGGCGTCTTCGTGATCCTGTTCACCAGGGACCTGCCCGACGGGATGTTCAAGCTGATCCTGATCCCGTACAGGTGGCAGTTCCGCAGCAGCGCCTACACGCTCTTCATGGTCAAGCGGTATCCGCCGTTCGTTTGGGAGGACTGAGAACTGCGAGCCGGTCGGGCTGGCCGGCTCGCTACTCCCCGAGCACCTTGATCACGAGCCGCTTCGGCCGGCGGCCGTCGAACTCGACGTAGAAGATCGCCTGCCACGGCCCGAGGTCGAGCCTGCCCTCGGTGACCGGGACGATCACCTGGTGGTGGACGAGCAGGTTCTTCAGGTGCGCGTCGCCGTTGTCCTCGCCCCCGCGGTGGTGGCGGTAGTCGCCGGGGTCGGGGGAGAGCTGGCGGGAGACCTCGTTCGCGGGCTCCGCCCAGGACCGGGGGGCGAGCTTGTCGAGCCACTCGAGCGCGTCGGCCTGGATCCCCGGCTCGTCGTCGTTGATCCAGACGCCGGCGGTGATGTGCATCGCCGAGACCAGCGCCATGCCCTCCGCGATCCCGGATTCGTCGACCGCCGCCTGCACGCGGTCGGTGATCCGCACGAACTCGCGCCGCTCGGTGGTCTCGAAGGTGAGGTACTCGGTGTGGGCGCTCATTCGCCTTCGGGGATCGGACGGACCCTGCCGTCCTCGCCCTCGGGCAGCTTGCCGTCGCGGCCGACGTAGCCGGCCTCGGCTCCGACGATCAGATAGACGGCGTCCTCGGGTCCGCGGTTTCGGATCAGGCGCGCGGTCGGCGCGTCGACCCGGGCCAGCCCGCCGGGGCCGAGCACGTGCACGGTGCCGTCGTCGAACTCGATCTCGACCGTCCCCGAGTGGACGAAGTAGAGCTCCTGCTGGCGCTCGTGCATGTGAAAGCCGCTCTCGATCCCGGCCGGGATCACGATCGCGTTGACGCCGAACTCGGTCACGCCGAGCTGGCTGCGGATCTTGCGAAAGCCGTAACCTTCGCCGAGGCCGCCGAGGGTCGCCACCGCGTATCCGGCGCCCTCGGTCGGCTGCTCCGCCTCTTCCGAGCTCATCACGAGCACCCTACACCTGCTCCCTCCAAGCACGATGACCGCATCTCCGGCACGCCTTCCCGGCGACCTGATCCCGCGCGACGGGCGCTTCGGCTGCGGGCCCTCGAAGGTCCGCCCGCAGGCCCTCGCCGGGCTCGCCGAGAGCGCCGCGGTGATCGGCACCTCGCACCGCCAGCCGCCGGTCAGGGATCTGGTCGCCCGGATCAGGCGGGGGGTCGCGGAGCTGCTCGGAGCCCCGGACGACTACGAGGTGGCGCTCGGAAACGGCGGCAGCACCGCCTTCTGGGACGCCGCCACGGCCTGCCTGACGCGTGAGCGCGCGCTCCACCTCGCCTACGGCGAGTTCTCGGCCAAGTTCGCCGCGGTGAGCAGGAGTGCCCCGTTCCTCGCCGACCCGATCGTGGTCGAAGCCGATCCGGGTGACGCGCCCGAGCCCGTCGCCGACCCGAGCGCCGACGTGATCGCCTGGGCGCAGAACGAGACCTCGACCGGGGTCGCCGTGGCGATCGAGCGGCCCGCGGGATCCGAGGAGGCCCTGGTGCTGATCGATGCGACCTCGGCGGCCGGCGCGCTCGTGATCGACCCGGCGGAGACGGATGCCTATTACTTCGCGCCGCAGAAGGCGTTCGGGGCCGACGGTGGGCTCTGGGTGAGCCTGCTCAGCCCCGCGGCGCGGACCCGGATCGAGCAGCTCGACGGTGTCGACGGACGCTGGCAGCCGGCGTTCCTGTCGCTGCGGATCGCGCTCGAGAACTCGCGCCAGGACCAGACCTACAACACGCCGGCCGTGGCGACGCTGCTCTTGCTCGCCGATCAGGTCGAGTGGATGCTGGGCTCGGGCGGGCTCGCGTGGTGCGTGCAGCGCAGCCGCACGTCCGCCGCCCACCTCTACGGCTGGGCGGAGCGACGCGAGTTCGCGTGCCCGTTCGTCACCGACCCCGGCAAGCGCTCGCCGGTCGTCGGCACGATCGACTTCAGCGACGAGATCGACGCGGCGGCGCTCGCCGGCACCCTGCGCGCGAACGGGATCGTCGACGTCGAGCCCTACCGCAAGCTCGGCCGCAACCAGCTTCGGGTGGGGATGTTCCCGGCGGTCGAGCCCGCCGACGTCGAGGCGCTGACGGCCTGCGTCGACTGGTGCGTCGAGAACGCCGCCGAGGTGCGGCGATGAGCGGTTCGGCCGAGCCGACGCTCACGGATCCGGTCCCCCGGGTGCTGGTCAAGGAGCCGATCGCCGACGCCGGGGTCGACCTGCTGCGCGATCAGTTCGACGTCGAGCTCGGCTTCGAGATGTCCGAGCAGGAGCTCGACCAGCGGATCGGCCTCTATGACGCGATCGTGATCCGCTCGGGCACGACGCTGGACGCGGAGTTGATCGGCCGGGCCGATCGGCTGCGGGTGATCGGCCGGGCCGGAACCGGGGTCGACAACGTCGACATCGAGGCGGCGACGAGGCGCGGGATCGTGGTCGCCAACGCACCCGAGTCGAACTCGATCGCCGCCGCCGAGCACACCGTCGCCCTCGCCCTCGCCCTCTGTCGCAACGTTCCCCAGGCGCACGGGTCGCTGGTCGCCGGCGAGTGGGCGCGATCGCGCTACGGGGGCAACGAGCTATACGGGAAGACGCTCGGGGTGATCGGGTTCGGCCGCATCGGCCAGCTGGTCGCCAAGCGGGCGCTCGGGTTCGACATGGAGGTGGTCGCGTTCGACATGTTCGTCGCCCCCGAGCGCTTCCGCGAGCTCGGGGTCGAGGGCGTCGAGCGGAGCGAGGAGCTCTACCGGCGTGCGGACCTGATCACGATCCACCTGCCGAAGACCCCTGAGACGGTGCACTGGATCGACGCCGCGGCGATCGAGCAGATGCGCGACGGGGTCCGGATCGTCAACTGCGCCCGTGGCGAGCTGGTCGACCTCGACGCGCTCCAGGCCGGGCTCGAGTCCGGTCGGGTCGCCGGAGCCGCCCTCGACGTCTTTCCCTTCGAGCCGTTCACCGAGCACCCCCTGTTCGAACGCGACGATGTGGTCGTCACCCCGCATCTGGGCGCCTCGACCGCCGAGGCGCAGGACCGGGCGGGGATCGTCACCGCCGAGCAGGTCCGCGCCGCGCTCACCGGCCGGGTGGTCACCAATGCGGTCAACATCGCCGCCGTGCGTCCCGACGCGATGGAGGCACTGGCGCCGTTCGTGCCTCTCTGCGAGCGCCTCGGCCGGCTCGCCCAGGGCCTCGGCGACGGTGTCGACCACGTCTCGATCGAGTTTCACGGCCGGATCGCCGATCACGACACCCGCCTGCTCGGGATCGCGGTCCTGGTCGGCATCCTCTCCGGCCACACCGAGGTACCGGTCAACCTCGTCAACGCGCCGGCGATGGCGGAGGAGCGCGGGATCGAGCTGACCGAGCTCTCCGAGGTCAGCTCGGAGGACTTCACCGAGCTGATCAAGGTCCGCGTCGGCGAGGTCGAGGTCGTCGGCACCGGCGTCGGGCCGCGCAACGTCCCGTACCTGGTCGGGGTCTGGGGTCACAGCTTCTACATGCCGTTCGCCGATCATCTGGCGATCTTCCGCTACGACGATCGGCCGGGCATGATCGGGCGGGTCGGGACCGCGTTCGGCGAGCACGGGGTGAACATCGTTTCCGCCGCGGTCGGCGCCGAGGCGAGCGGGGCGGAGGCGGTGATGGCGTTGACCACCGACGGCCCGGTACCGGACGAGGTGATCGCGGAGATCGTCGCCGGCGAGGGCTTCTTCATCGGTCGCGGTGTCGATCTCTAAACAGGCGACCATCTAGGCTCCGATCCGTGCGCGCGGTCGTGATCACCGAGCATGGGGGCCCCGAGGTCCTGCGGGTCGAGCAGCGACCGGACCCGGTCGCCGGCCCGGGCGAGATCCGAGTCGCGGTGCGCGCCGCCGGGATCAACTTCGCCGACCTGATGGCGCGCGCGGGCATCTACCCCGATGCGCCGTCGCCACCGTGCGTGGTCGGGTACGAGGTCGCCGGAGAGGTCGACAGCGTCGGCGACGGCGTCGAGGCTTTTGCGGTCGGCGACCGGGTGATCGCCGGGACCCGGTTCGGTGGCTATGCGGAGCTGGTCGCGGTCGACGCCGGTCAGGCGATCGCGCTGCCCGAGGCGCTCGACTTCGAGCAGGGGGCGGCGTTCGCGGTCAACTACGCGACCGCCTACGCGGCGCTCGTCGTCATGGGCGGACTGAAGCAGGGCGAACGGGTGCTGATCCACGCCGCCGCGGGCGGCGTCGGGATCGCCGCAACTCAGATCGCGGCCGGGATCGGCGCCGAGATCTTCGGCACCGCTTCGGCGGCCAAGCACGACGCGATCCGCGCCCAGGGGGTCGAGCACCCGATCGACTATCGCAACACGGACTTCGCCGCCGAGGCGATGCGAGCCAGCGGCGGGGCCGGGCTCGATCTGATCATCGATGCCCTCGGGCCGTCGAGCTTTCGCAAGGACTACCGGATCCTGCGCTCGGGCGGGCGCCTGATCATGTACGGCCTGGCGGAGGTCCAGACCGGCGAGAAGCGCGACCTGCCGGCGCTGCTGCGCGGGCTCGCCCGAATGCCGCTGGCGACGATGCCGTGGTGGAAGAGCCTGACGATGATGAACGAGAACAAGGGTGTGTTCGGGCTCAACATGCTCAGGTGGTGGGATGACGAGGGGCTCGATCGCGTGCTCGAGCCGTTGAGCGACGGGCTCGAGCGTGGGACCCTTGTCCCAGTCGTCGCGGCGGAGTTCCCGTTCGAGCGCGCGCCCGAGGCCCACCGCTACCTGGGCGAGGGGCGCAACGTCGGCAAGGTGGTACTGACGCCCGAGTGAGCGGGCCGCGACCGGGCCCGCCGTTACGGTCCCGGGCGTGTTCACCACGACCGCCGGCATCGCCGGCGAGTTTCACCGCGAGATCGTCGAGACCGGGCGCTTGGCGGCGTTCGTCTTCTTCGTCGTCCTGCTCGGCACCTTCGGCTTCATCCGCACGAGCACCTACCTGATCCGCAAGCAGGTGAGCTGGTGGCCAGGGAACGTCTCGGTCGGCGGCACGCACGTCCATCACCTGGTCTGGGGTATCTGCGCGATGATCGTCTTCGGCTACATCGGCGCCGTCCACCAGCCGGAAAGCCCCTGGCGGGAGATCCTTGCCGGGTTGTTTGCGGTCGGCGTCGGGCTGACGCTCGACGAGTTCGCGCTCTGGCTCGAGCTCAAGGACGTCTACTGGGAGAAGGACGGGCGCAAGTCGATCGACGCGATGATCATCGCCGGCTGCCTGGCGGCGATCGCCCTGGTCGGGCTCTCGGCGTGGGTCACGCTCGCCGACGACGTCAAGACGGGGGTCTTCGCCACGGCCGGATTCGTCGGCGTGGTCGGGGTCGGGTTCGCGATCGTCAACGCGGCAAAGGAGAAGTTCGTCATGGCGTTGGTCGCGTTGATCTTCTGGCCCGCCGCGGTCGCGAGCGCGATCCGGCTTGCGAAGCCGCACTCACTCTGGGCCCGGGCGTTCTACGGTGACGAGCGACTGGCGCGATCGCGCGAGCGCTATCCGGCCGGGGCAGGCTCGGGGTCCGAGCCCCCGTCGCCGTCCGGGTCCGCCCCGGTCACCGACGGCCAGAGCTCGTCGTAAATCGCTCCCAGCGAGGCGGCGACCGGGATCGCCAGCAGAGCGCCGAGGATTCCCGCGAGCTGGGCGCCGGCGAGGACGACGACGATCCCGACGACGGGGTGGATGCGCACCGCACTGCGGTAGAAGACAGGCTGGATCACCCGGTCCTGGAGCTGCTGGTAGATCAGGAAGAGCGCCCCCCAGACGATCAGCGCGGTCGGGAAGTCATGCAGCGCCGCGACTACCGCGACCAGGAGGCCGCCGATCGTGAACCCGATCAGGGGGACGAGGTCGAGGATCGCGACCAGGACCGCGAGCGGAACCGCCAGCTCGACCCCGAGCAGCTCGAGCGCGAGCCAGGTGAACACCCCCGCGAGCGCCGCCAGGGTGACGTTGATCGTGACATAGGAACGGACGATCCCCGCGATCCTGGTCCCGGCCCGTCGCACGCGGTCACGGTGCACAGGGGCCAGCCGCGCGGCGGCGCGGTCGAACTGGCGATCGCCGTCGAGGAGCAGGAAGTACGAGAGAGCAAGGACGATGATCGTGCCGACGAGGTTGTTCAGCACCCCGACGCTGACGTCCTTCGCCGCGTCGGCGGCGTCGCCGAGGCGCTGGGGGAGCTGCGACGCCTCCTGACTGAGCAGCTTGGTGACGTCGAACTTGTCGTTCAGGTCGGCGAACTGCTGGCTGTTCTCGGCCCACCGCTCGAAGTCCTTGACGTAGCCGGGGAGCTGCGAGCCGAGCTGCTCGATCTCCCTCACGATCGGCGGGATCACGTTGACGACGAGGAGTCCGAAGGCGATCAGGAAGAGCAGGTAGGCGACCAGGATCGCGAGCCAGCGCGGCAGCGAGCGTCCCCGCACCCGGGCCCGCTCGACCAGGTCGACCAGCGGGCTGAGCGCCAAGGCGAGGAAGACCGCGGCGAGGAGCCATCGGACCGTCGTCCTGACCTCGACGATCACGTGCTCGAGCAGGAGCGCGAGGCCGATCGCCACCAGGGCGATCGCGACCACCTTGAATACGGCCCGGGCCTCTATTCGCGCTGCGATCAACTCAGCTCCGTCTCGCTCCCGACCGTTTTCGCCGCCCGCGTGCGCTACCCTGCGCGCACCGAATGACCTCGCGGCTCGACAGCCTGGCGCTCCTCCTTCTCCTCCCCCTGCGGGGGGAGTAGTCGCCGGGCGGCGCGAGAAGCCGCGAGATACAGGTCCATTTGGTTTCGCAGAGAAGGAGAGGGCGATGAGCCCTGACAGTTCGCAGCAAGCACCCGACGCAGCCGCAGGCGAGCGCGTCCATATCTTCGACACGACGCTGCGCGACGGCGAGCAGTCGCCGGGCATCTCGCTCAACACCGAGGAGAAGGTCGAGATCGCCCAGCAGCTCGCCCGGCTCGGGGTGGACGTGATCGAGGCCGGCTTCCCGATCACCTCGCCGGGTGACTTCGAGGCGGTCGAGGCGATCGCCCGCAACGTCGACGGACCCGTGATCTGCGGGCTCGCCCGCACCCACAAGGCCGACATCGACGCCGCCTGGGGAGCGATCAAGGACTCGGCGCGACCCCGGATCCACACCTTCATCTCGACCTCCGACATCCACATCACCCATCAGCTCCAGAGCACCCGCGAGGACGTCAAGGGGCAGGCGAGGGCGGCGGTCGCGCTCGCGAGAACCTACTGCGACGAGGTCGAGTTCTCACCCATGGACGCGACCAGGGCGGAGGTCGAGTTCACGGCGGAGGTCTGCGCGATCGCGGTCGCCGAGGGTGCGACCGTGGTCAACATCCCAGACACGGTCGGCTACACGACGCCGGAGGAGTACACGCGCTACTTCGCCCGGCTCTGCGAGCTGGCGCCGGAGCTGAGCTCGGTCGAGCTCTCGGTCCACTGCCACGACGATCTCGGGCTGGCGGTCGCGAACTCCTACGCAGGGCTGCTCGCCGGCGCGCGCCAGGTCGAGTGCGCCGTCAACGGGATCGGCGAGCGGGCCGGCAACTGCTCGCTGGAGGAGATCGTGATGCTGCTTCGGACCCGCCGCGACGAGCACGGGCTCGACACCGGCGTCGACACGCACGAGCTCGCGCGCACGAGCCGGATGGTGAGCCGGTTCACCGGCTACGCCGTGCAGCCGAACAAGGCGGTCGTCGGGCGCAACGCCTTCGCGCACGAGTCGGGCATCCACCAGGACGGAGTGCTGAAGGAACCCAGCACGTACGAGATCATGGACGCCCGCGACGTCGGCCTGGAGTCGAACTCGATCGTGCTCGGCAAGCATTCCGGCCGCCACGCCCTGCGCGACGCGCTCGAGCAGCTCGGGTTCAAGGTCGAGGGCGGGGCGCTCAACCAGGCGTTTCGGCGCTTCAAGGAGATCGCCGACAAGAAGAAGCAGGTGACCGCGCTCGACCTCGAGGCGATCGTCTCCGACCAGGTCCGCGGGGGATCGGCCAGCTATGAGCTCGCCTGGTTCGACGTCGAGGCCTCGTCGCGGCGCGAGCCGCGCGCCCAGGTGGCGGTGGCGATGCCCGATGGCGCCGAGGCGGTCGGCGCCTCCGGCGGCGACGGACCGGTCGATGCGATCTTCGGCGCGATCGGCAACGCGACCGGGGTCGAGGCGGAGCTGCGCCAGTACACGGTCGCCGCGGTGACCGAGGGCGAGGACGCGCTCGGCGAGGTGACCGTGATGTTGCGCGCCCACGGCCGGCTGGCGAGCGGCCAGGGCGTCGCCACCGACATCCTCGAGGCCTCGGCGCGGGCCTACATCCGGGCGCTCTCCAACGCGCTCGAGGGCGCTGCGATCCGCGAGGCCGAGGGGCTGACGGCGGACGCGGCCGGCGAGCCGGCTACGCCCGGTCCGTAGGCCCGCCGAGGCCACCGGCCGCGCTCAATGCAGGGCGCCGGCGTCGAGATCGTCGAGCAGACCGATCGCCCGTGGCCCACGACCGTCCTCGATCATGATCGCGCCCCCCGGCCAGTAGGGGTGAGGTGGGGTCGCATGACGGACGAGCAACGGCTCGTAGACCCAGCAGCCGGTATTCGCGATCCGCGGCCTGCCACCCGGACCGAGCCAGCGCCGTCCGTCGTCGCCGGCGAGCGGACCGCAGCGGTGCACGTGGCCGAACAGGACCCACTCCGCGTCGACCCCGAGCCGGTTGACGACCCGCGCCAGCGCGGGGATGCTCGCGCGCCGCATCTGCGTGCCGAGAAGCAGCGCCGGAAGCGAGACGATCCGGTCTCCGAGCGCGCGCGAGATCCGCGGCATCGTCGCTGCCCGCAGCAGCTCGGCGAGGTCGTCGAGCAGCGCCGCAAGCGGGCGCGGCAGCCAGCGGGTCAGCAGGGCCTCGAGCCGGGTCAGCGAGGGGCCGCCGGCGAGCTCGTAGTCATCCGGTGTCGCGCCGTCGCGCGGTAGTCGCCCGAGCAGCCCACGAGCGATCCCATACGCGGACTCCGGCATCAGGTGGCGGTCGAGGTAGTGCCCGTGGCTTGCCCATACCCGTTCGGTGAGCCAGACGCCGGGGTAGTGGACCCGGGCCCGGGCCGGCTCGAACCAGGAGGTGAGGCGGGCGAGCAGCGGCGTGGCGTCAAGCGGCACCGCGGCATCGACGGGCAGCGGGGCGACCTGTGCACGCACCCACTCTCGGACCAACATCCCGTCGTGATTGCCGGGCACGATGATCACCTCGCGCTCGGCGCCCAGCCGCGCGCCGATCGCTCGCAGGACCGGCTCGGCGACCTCCATCGCCTCCTCGGGACGGCCCTCGAGCAGCTCGACCACGTCGCCGAGCAGGACCAGTCGATCGACCTCGTCGAGCGCGCTCAGCAGCGCCTCGACCGGCCCGGAGCGGCGAAGCACGTCGCGCCGCAGGCGGGCGCCGAGATGGAGATCGGAGATGACCAGGGTTCGAGCGATCGGGTGAAGATCGCACAGCGGCCAGCCCGGATGTCTAGAGTGCGGCGGCGATGGGCTCGCTGGACGGCCGCAAGGCGGTGATCACCGGCGCCTCGTCGGGGATCGGCGAGGCGACGGCGGTGGCGCTGGCGCGCGAGGGAGCGGCGGTGGCGCTCGGCGCCCGCCGCAAGGATCGCCTCGACGAGCTCGCGAAGAAGGTCGAGGGCGCCGGCGGGACCGCGATCGCGATCGAGGCCGACATCGGCGACGAGGCACAGGCCAAGGCCCTGATCGAGCAGGCCCACTCCGGACTCGGCGGGCTCGACATCCTGGTCAACAACGCCGGCCTGATGCTGCTCGGGCCGCTGCAGGGGGCCGACCCGGCCGAGTGGCGGCGGATGATCGAGGTCAACTGCCTCGGGCTGCTCTACTGCACCCACTACGCGCTGCCGCTGATCCGCGACGGGGGCGGCGGTGACATCGTCAACGTTTCCTCGGTTGCGGGCAGGATCGCCGCGCTCGGATCCGGCGTCTACAACATGACCAAGTGGGGCGTGGTCGGGTTCACGGAGTCGTTGCGCCAGGAGGGGGCGCTGATCGGGATCCGGGCGACCTGCGTCGAGCCCGGCTTCGTCGAGACCGAGCTCCAGGAGCAGAACACGAATCCGATCGTGCTCGAGCGGGTGGAGGAGATGAGGGATTCGATCGGCAAGGTCCTCGACTCCGAGGACATCGCCAACGCGATCGTCTTTGTGGTCTCACAGCCGAAGCACGTCTCGGTCAACGAGGTGCTCGTGCGGCCGTCCGGCCAGAGCCGGTAGCAGCCATATACAAGCGTTCGTGATAACGTACAACCGGTGAGCGCGGTCGAGACACGCGACGGGATGGTCGGGGCGCGGGTCCGGGCACTGCGCGAGGCGATGGATCTCTCGCTTCGCGACCTCGCCGAGCGCAGTGGCGTCTCGGCGCCGATGCTCTCGCAGGTCGAACGCGGCGAGACGAGCCCGACGCTGGGCACGGCGGAGCGGATCGCGGGCGGCCTCGATTTGACCCTCTCTCAGCTGCTGCGGCTCGACGAGGGCGAGCACGTGGTCGTGATCCGCGCCGGCGAGCGCCGGGTGCGCCGCAGCAAGGGACACCGGACCGAGGAGCTGACCCCGCCGCTGCCGGGTCAACGCGCCGACGTCTCGATCCACGAGCTCGATCCCGGCGCCTCGACCGGGCGCACGGGTGATCCGCCTCTGCACGAGCCGGGGGCGCGCGAGACCGCGACCGTGCTCGGGGGCTCGGTCAGCCTGTTGATCGACGACGCCCGTCACGATCTCGATCCCGGCGACAGCGTCACCTTCGACGCCGACCTGCCCCATCACTTCGCCAACCACGGTGCCGACCCGGCCCGGTTTCTCGCTGTCGTCGCCGCGGGGCTGAGACGAGGCTGATGGCACGCACGCTGTTCGACAAGATCTGGCAGGCGCACGAGGTCGCCGAGGGCCTGCTCTACGTCGACCTGCACCTCGTCCACGAGGTCACCTCGCCGCAGGCCTTCGACGGCCTCCGGCTCGAGGGGCGGGCGGTGCGCCGGCCCGACCGCACGATCGCGACCGCGGACCACAACGTACCCACAGACGGCACAGCGGCGGCGCGCCTGATCGCCGACCGGCTCTCCCGGGTGCAGGTGGAGACCCTGGAGCGCAACTGCGCGGAGTTCGGCGTGCCGCTCTACTCGCTCGGCTCCGAGCGACAGGGGATCGTGCACGTGATCGGGCCCGAGCTCGGGCTTACCCAGCCCGGGATGACGATCGTCTGCGGCGACAGCCACACCTCGACTCACGGCGCGTTCGGGGCGCTTGCGTTCGGGATCGGCACCTCCGAGGTCGAGCACGTGCTCGCGACCCAGTGCCTGGTCCAGAAGCGTCCGCGGACGATGCGGATCTCCTACTCGGGCCGGCTCGGCGCGGGCGTCACCGCGAAGGACATGATCCTGGCGACGATCGGCCGGCTCGGGACCAGCGGCATGGCCGGTCACGCGGTCGAGTACGCGGGCGAGACCGTCCGTGGGCTGACGATGGAGAACCGGATGACGATCTGCAACATGACGATCGAGGGCGGGGGCCGGGCGGGGATGATCGCCCCGGACGAGACCACGTTCGAATGGATCGAGGGCCGACCGGCCGCGGCCCGTGTCCTCGACGCAGCGGTCGCGGCGTGGCGCGAGCTGCCCACCGACGAAGGCGCAGCGTTCGACGTCGAGGTCGAGGTCGACGCCGCATCGCTGTCGCCGATGGTCACCTGGGGGACGACACCGGGACAGGTGGTCGAGGTCACCGGCCAGGTGCCCGAGCCCGAGACGGAGACCGAGCAGCGAGCGCTGCGCTACATGGATCTCGAGCCCGGCCGCGCGATTCGGGAGATTGAGCTCGACCGGGTGTTCATCGGCTCGTGCACGAACTCTCGGGTCGGGGATCTGCGTGAGGCGGCCAAGATCGTCGAGGGGCGCTCGGTCGCCGACACGGTCGCCGCCATGGTCGTCCCGGGCTCCGCCCGGGTCAAGGCGGAGGCCGAGGCCGAGGGGCTCGACGATGTCTTTCGCTCTGCCGGCTTCGACTGGCGCAGTGCCGGTTGCTCGATGTGCCTGGGGATGAACCCGGACATCCTCAGCCCCGGCGAGCGCTGCGCCTCGACCTCGAATCGCAACTTCGAGGGCCGCCAGGGCAAGGGCGGACGGACGCATCTGGTTTCGCCGCGGATGGCCGCAGCGGCGGCAATTGAAGGGCGCTTCGTCGACATTCGGGAGTGGGCGTGAACCACCGGAGGACGGCATGAACCCGGTGGAGCTGATCGAGGGCGGGGTGAGCTGCCTCGACCGCGCCGACGTCGACACCGATCAGATCATCCCGAAGCAGTTCCTGAAGCGGGTCGAGCGCTCGGGTTTCGGCGAGTTCCTCTTCTACGACTGGATCCGCGACGGCGAGATCGAGCTCGATCCCAACCCGATCCTGGTCGCGGGCCCGAATTTCGGCTGCGGGTCGTCGCGCGAGCACGCTCCCTGGGCGTTGCAGGACTTCGGCTTCGAGGCGGTGATCGCACCGTCGTTCGGCGACATCTTCTACGCCAACAGCATGAAGATCGGGTTGCTTGCGGTGATCCTCTCCGAGCCCGACTGCAGAGCCGTCGCCGAGGCCGGTGCAGCGCGGATCGACCTCGATGATCAGACCGTCGACTCCGCCGCCGGCGTGGTCCGGTTCGAGATCGACGAGGAGGTCAAGCACAGGCTTCTGCACGGCCTCGACGAGATCGCGCTCACGCTTCGCTCCGCGGCGGCGATCGACGAGTTCGAGGCCAGAGCGGCGCCGTGGACCGACACGAGGGCGCTGTGACCGGCGACGCGGGTGGCCCCGTCGACTGGGACGCGACAAGCTATGACCGCGTTGCCGACCCCCAAGAGAAGTGGGGCCTGGAGGTGCTGGCGCGACTCGAGCTCGAAGGCGACGAGACCGCGCTCGACGCCGGCTGCGGGTCCGGAAGGGTGACGAGGCACCTGGCGGAGCGACTCCCAGAGGGCAGGGTGATCGGGGTCGATTCGGCGCCCTCGATGATCGAGCACGCCCGCGCCGCTTTGGAGCCGTTTGGCGACCGGATCGAGCTCCGGGTCTGCGACCTGCTCGAGCTGAGCCTCGAGCGACCCGTGGACGTCGTCTTCTCGAACGCCACCTTCCACTGGGTCCTCGATCACGACCGGCTGTTCACCCGCCTGTTCGAGACATTGCGGCCGGGGGGCGTGCTCGCCGCCCAGTGCGGGGGAGAGGGCAACGTCGCCGAATGGAAGCGCGCGGTCGAGTCCTCGGAAGGCGACGAGCGCTTTGCCCCCTACCTGCGCGGAATGCGCGATACCCACTACTTCGCCTCGGTCGGCGACACCTGGACACGGCTCGAACGCTGCGGCTTCGAGGTCGATCGGATCTGGCTCGAGGACAAGGTCGTCGAGCCCCGCGAGCCGCGGGAGTTCGTGCGCGCGGTTGGCCTCACCCATCACCTCGATCGGCTCCCCGACGATCTCCACGACGAGTTCATCGACGCCGTCCTGGGTTCGATGCCAAGGCCGCTGGTGCTCGAGTACGTGCGGCTCAACGTCTCGGCCCGGCGGCCGGCCTGATGGCGTCGCGGATCGCCGTCCTCCCGGGCGACGGGATCGGCCCCGAGATCGTCGCCGCCACGGTTCGCCTGCTCGAGCGGCTTGGAGAGTTCGATTTCGCTGAGCACCCGATCGGAGGAGCCTCGATCGACGCCACCGGCGTCGCGCTCAGCGACCAGGTCCTCGACGCGTGCCGCGCCGCCGATGCGGTGCTCCTCGGTGCCGTCGGAGGCCCGCGCTGGGACAGCACCGACCCGGACGCGCCCCGCCCCGAGCAGGGCCTGCTCGGGTTGCGCAAGGGCCTCGGCCTGTACGCGAACCTGAGGCCGGTGCGCCCGAGCGCCGCCCTGTTGCTCGCCAGCCCGCTGCGCGAGGACCGCATCCGCGGCACGGACCTGCTCGTCGTCCGCGAGCTGACCGGGGGGATCTACTTCGGTGACTCCGGCCGCGACGCCGACCGCGCCCACGACACCTGCGAGTACTCGGTTGGCGAGATCGAGCGGATCGCCCGGGTCGGGTTCGAATCCGCCCGCGACCGCCGTCGTCGGGTGACGTCCGTCGACAAGGCGAACGTGCTCGAGACCTCGCGCCTGTGGCGCGAGACCGTGACCCGGATCGCCGACGGGTTCCCGGAGGTCGAGCTCGACCACCTGCTGGTCGACAACGCCGCGATGCAGCTCGTCAGCGATCCCTCCCGGTTCGATGTGATCCTGACCGAGAACCTGTTCGGCGACATTCTCAGCGACGAGGCGGCGATGCTCACCGGCTCGCTAGGGATGCTGCCCTCGGCGAGCCTCGGCGACGGCGGTCCCGGGCTGTTCGAGCCCGTCCACGGCTCGGCGCCAGAGCTCGCCGGCAAGGGCGTCGCGAACCCGCTCGCGGGCTTCCTCTCGGCCGCGATGATGCTTCGCCACGGGCTCGAGATGGAGGCGCAGGCGACGGCGGTCGAGGAGGCGGTCGAGGCGGCGCTTGCGCGCGGGGTCCGGACCCCGGACCTCGCCTGGGTCGAGGCCGAGATGCCGCCGATGTCGGACCTGCCCGCGGAGGTTGAGGTCGGGACCGAGGAGATGACCGAAGCCGTGCTCGCGGAGCTGGACGTGTAGGTCATACTTCGAGCGGTGCAGAAGTCGGACTGGATCTGGGTAAACGGGGAGTTCGTCGCCTGGGACGACGCCCAGGTGCACGTGCTCAGTCACGGGCTTCACTACGGCTCCGGGGTCTTTGAGGGAATTCGCTGCTACGAGACGGAGCGCGGGCCGGCCGTCTTTCGCCATCGCGACCACCTCGAGCGGCTGCGCAAGTCGGCTGATCTCTACTACCTGCCGCTCGAGCGCTCGGTCGACGAGCTGCGCGAGGCGACCCACGAGCTGATTCGCCGCAACGCGCTCACCAGCTGCTACATCCGCCCGCTCGCCTTTCGCGGCTACGGCGAGATGGGTTTGTACGCGCAGTCGGCTCCGGTCGAGGTGATGATCGCGGCCTGGTCGTGGGGCGCCTACCTGGGCGACGAGGGCAAGCGCAAGGGGATCCGGGCCAAGGTCTCCTCCTGGCGCCGGATCTCGCCCAACGGGCTGATCCCGCACTCGAAGGCGTCAGGGCAGTACCTGAACTCGATCCTCGCCAAGACGGAGGCCGCGCAGTCGGGCTACGAGGAGGCGATCCTGCTCGATGAGGGCGGCTTGGTCTGCGAGGGCTCGGGCGAGAACGTGTTCCTCGTCCGCGAGGGCGAGATCGTCACCCCTGGACACACCAGTTCGATCCTCGACGGGATCAGCCGCAAGTCGGTGATCCAGATCGCTGCCGATCTCGGCTGTCCGGTGATCGAGCGCGACATCGCCCGCGCCGAGCTCTACATCGCCGAGGAGGCCTTCCTCTGCGGGACCGCGGCCGAGCTCGTTCCCGTGCGCGAGATCGACGGTCACGAGCTCGGGCCTCCGGGGGAGATGACCCGGATGATCCAGGCGAAGTTCGAGGACGCTCTGCACGGCCGAGCGCCCGAGTACTCGGAGTGGCTCGACCCGGTGGAGCCGGTGGGGCGGAGCTCTGACGCAACCAAGCCGAGCCGCGCGGTTGAGGCACCTATAGGCGGTAAGGTCAGCGGCTGACGATGCCGGTGATCGAGGCAATCGGGCGAATTAGCGCCGCCGCGACCGCCTGACGGCGCCGCGGCCGCGCGGGGGCGACCCGCGCACGACTCGCTCTTCTCCTCGCACCGAAAGGCATCAAGTGACCCGCATAGACCTCTACGACACAACCCTCCGCGACGGCATGCAGGGGCAGGGCATGTCGCTCTCGGCGGCCGAGAAGGTGCGCGTCGTGCGGGCGCTGGACCGGCTCGGGATCGGTTTCGTCGAGGCCGGGTTTCCGAGCTCGAACCCGAAGGAGGCGGAGCTCTTTCGCCTGCTCTCCGAGGTTGAGCTCGCGGGAGCGGTCGTTTGCGCGTTCGGGATGACCAGACGCCGCGACGCCGCCGCCGATCAGGACCCGGCCCTGCGCGGGCTGGTCGCCGGCGTCGCGCCGGTGATCACCTTCGTCGGCAAGACCTGGGGCCTGCACCTCGACAAGGTCACGAGGGTCAGCCGCGACGAGAACCTGGCGATGATCACCGATTCCGTCGCCTATGCGCGCGGGGCCGGCAAGCGGGTCGTCTATGACGCCGAGCACTTCTTCGATGCCTGGCGCGACGACCGCGGTTACGCGCTCGACTGCCTGCGGGCGGCGGTCGGCGCCGGGGCGGAGAACGTGACCCTCTGCGATACCAACGGATCGAGCCTTCCGGCGCAGGTCGCCGAGGCCACGGCCGCGGTCGTCAGCGAGCTCGGCAACGAGGCGCAGGTCGGGATCCACGCCCACAACGATGCGGAGTGCGGGGTGGCGAACTCGCTGGCCGCGGTCGACGCCGGAGCGCGGATGGTCCAGGGCACGATCAACGGCTACGGCGAGCGATGCGGCAACGCCAACCTGATCTCGATCCTGCCGGCGCTGCAGCTGAGGATGGGTTATGAGTGCGTGCCCGCGGAGCGGATGGCGCTGCTGACCGAGACGGCGCATTTCGTCGACGAGCTGACCAACACGAACCCCGACCCGGATCAGCCCTATGTCGGGCGCAACGCGTTCGCCCACAAGGGCGGCATGCACGCCGCGGGGGTGCAGGCCGACTCGCGAACCTTCGAGCACCTCGACCCGGCCCTGATCGGCAACAGCCGTGAGGTGCTGATCTCGGAGCTCTCAGGCAAGGGCTCGGTGCTCTCCCGGGCACAGAGCGCGGGGATCGACCTCGACCCCGAGGCGGCAAAGCGCTCGGTCGAGCGGATCAAGGAACGCGAGCATCGCGGCTATCACTACGAGGCCGCCGACGCCTCATTCGAGCTCCTGCTGCGCCGCGAGGCGGGCGAGTACGAGCCGCTGTTCCAGCTCGAGAGCTTCCGGGTGATCACCGAGAAACGCGCCGACGGACGGGTCGACACCGAGGCGACGATCAAGATCTGGGTCGACGGCGCTCGCTACGTCCGCACGGCGGAGGGCAACGGGCCCGTGAACGCGCTCGACCGCGCCCTGCGCGACGCGATCGGCGAGCTGCACCCGCACCTCGCCGAGATCGAGCTGGTCGACTACAAGGTCCGCATCCTCGACTCCCACCACGGGACCGGGGCGGTGACGAGGGTGCTGCTCGACTCAGCCGACGGCCAGGAGTCCTGGGGATCGATCGGGGTCTCGGAGAACATCATCGAGGCTTCCTGGGAAGCGCTTGTCGACTCGCTCGAGTACGCCTTTCAACCCACGAGCATGCCGGCCACGTCCTCGGCTTCGCCTGCGGGCGTGCCGGGCGAAACCCCGGCGGAGTGACTGCCACGGACCGGATCCCGCTCGCGAGGCCCGAGCTCGGCGAGCGCGAGGAGGAGCTGGTGCTCGAGGTGCTGCGCTCGGGCCGGCTCTCGCTCGGGCCGATGCAGGAGCGCTTCGAGCGCGCCTTCGCCGACCGCCTCGGTACCCCCGATGCGGTCGCGGTCTCCTCCGGAACGGCGGCGCTGCACCTCGGCGTTCGGGCGCTCGGCTGGGGCCCCGGGGACGAGGTAGTCACCTCGCCGTTCAGCTTCGTCGCCTCGGCGAACTGCCTGCTCTACGAACAGGTCACGCCGGTGTTCTGCGACGTCGACCCGGTCACCCTCAACCTCGATCCGGCGGCGGTCTCCGAGGCGGTCGGCGAGCGCACCGCGGGCCTGCTCCCGGTCGACATCCTCGGCTATCCGGCGGCGCTGCCGGCGTTGGCCGCGATCGCGGCCGAGGGCGGGCTTGGGGTGCTCGAGGACGCCTGCGAGGCGCTCGGCGCGATCGATGCGGAGGGTCGGCCGCTGGGCTCGCGAGGACCGGCCGCGTTCGCGTTCTATGCGAACAAGCAGCTCACCACCGGCGAGGGCGGGATGCTCGCCGTATCCGACCCCGAGCTCGCGGTCCGGCTGCGGAGCGAGCGCAACCAGGGGCGAGCGCCGGACATGGCCTGGGTCGACCACGATCGGCTTGGGTTCAACTACCGGCTCACCGAGCTCCAGGCGGCGCTCGGCGTCGCCCAGCTCGAGCGTCTCGACGAGATCCTCGCCGCCCGGGCCGCCGCGGCGGCGCTCTACGACGAGCGCCTGGCGGCGTTCGACTACGGGGCCCCGGCCGGTGACGGCGATCCGGCCGGGCTGGTGCTGCCGTGCGCCGACCGGGGGAAGGAGCGCCGGAGCTGGTTCGTCTACGCGGTTCGGCTGCCGGGCGCGGCCGACCGTGATGCCGTCATCGCCGACCTCGCCCAGCGCGGTGTCGAGGCGAAGGCCTACATGCCGTGCCTGCACCTGATCGCCCATCTGCGCGAGCGGTTCGGATACCGAGAGGGCCAGTTTCCGGTCGCCGAGGACGCATCGGCCCGCCTGCTCGCCCTGCCCTTCTTCGCCGCGATCGGCGAAGCGCAGATCGACCGCGTCTGCGAGGCGCTGGCGGAGGCGTTGGGCGGCGACTGGACCTGAGCCGGGGCGCTCAGCGCAGGGGCTTGACCTGGGCGTTCATGCCCGCCCGCAGCTCGGGCCGGCCGAGCCCCTGCACTCCCACCGCGCGGTAGCTGAAGGCCCCGTCACCGAACCGGAGCTTGAACGTGCGCCGGCCGTCAGGCGCGAACTCGGTGACCAGCGGTCGACCGCCCCAGGAGATCAGCCAGGAGCCGTTCGAGTAGCGCGCCGAGCCGCAACAGCGCGAGTCGGGCGCCAGATGATCGGTCCGCTGCGTCGAGCAGCGTCGCCGACGATCCTTCGACCCGGTAGCGGACCGCACGCGGCGCGCGACCGAGGTCGGTCCCGTTGTCGTGGATCGAGATCTCGCCGTCGCCGAGATAGCGGATGTCGTGCTGTGCGCCGAGCGGGTCGGCGGCCAGGGGATCGTTGAGCACGGCCAGCGACTCATTGGTCGGGGTGCCGCCGAGCTTCCATTCGATTGCCCCGGTCGCACGATCGAGGCGATAGACCGCGTCGGTGTGGCGCAGGGAGATCAGCAGGTCCCCGTCAGGCAGGAGCTCGACGGCGTTGATGTGGACGATGTCGTACGGCTCGTCGAGGGTCGCCCACCAGCGGCCCGTCTCGATCAGGCCGATGTGGTCCTCAGTCGACCACTCCCAGACCAGCTGTCCGTCGGGGGTCACCTCCTGCACGACGCCGTCGTAGACGGTTGCGTCCGCGTCGCCGTTGTAAGCGCTGGTGTCGACGCCGGAGCGAAGCCGGTAGGAGAGCAGCAGGTAGTTGCCGTCCGGGGTCGGCTGCAGGTCGTGGAACGTCGGTCGGCGTGCCGACCGTCTGCACTCGGCCGACCAGCCGGCCGTTCGGGTCGACGAAGCTCGTACGCGGCGTCGGGATCGGTGTTGAAGGCGAGCCCCTGGAAGTCAGTGGCCCAGGCAATGCTTCGGTCGATGACCTTTGCGTCGATCGCGCCGGTGACGCGGCGCCACCAAACCGGGACGCCCCAGCGGTCGAAGATGAACACGTACGGGAGCCAGCCCGGGTCCGAGCGGATCGACGATGTAGTAGTCGTCGCGCGGTCGCGTGCCGCCGGCCGAAGCTGTAGCTCGGGAAGTCCGCCGGCAGACAGCGAATCGAGTAGGTGACGACTTCGCCTCGGCTTCGCTTCGCGACCTTGATCGCCTGACCCTCGATCAGCTGCACGGTGCGCTCTCGTGAGCGCTCGAACCACTCGCCGCGAGCCGATCCGAGCATCGGCGGTCCCCGGCGCCCTGACGACGAGCCGCGTCCGCTCGGCGCAGGGGACCGTGTAGTCGCGGATCGCGGCGCGAAAGCCGGGCGCCAGACCGGTAGCCCGCAACTCGATCTTGGCGGTCGCCGGGGTCGAGCCGGAGCCGAGCAGCGCGAGCGCTGCCACGGCAACCAGCGCGGGGGCGAACGAACTGCCGCGCCGACCGCCGCGCGATCCGTGCCGCTCGATCCCCAGCCGTCCCACGCGCCGAGCCTATCGCGTCACTACCGGGGTCCCCCGCCGGCTGATTCCAGGCGACCGCCGGCGAGAATCCATTCGACCGTCGATCGGATGCCCGACTGCCACGGCCGGAACTCCACACCGAGCTGCTCGCGGGCCTTGGAGCTGTCCGCGCGGGCCTCCCAGAGCAGAAAGTGCAGCTGCCCGGACCCGAGCAGGGGCGGCCGCTTGATCAGCCGTGCGACGGCTTCCCCGCCGCGGGCCAGGCCACGCGCCAGGCCGGCGGGCATGGTCGGCGGCACCCAGCCTTGCCCGGCGGCTTCGACCGCCGCGCGGACGATCTCGCCCGCGGTCGCGTAGCCGTCGGCGAGGATGTAGCGCTCTCCGGCGCCGCCACGCTCGAAGGCCGCGAGGTGAGCGGTGGCGACGTCGTCTACGAACGCCGTGCTCAGCCCACCCGGCGGCAGCGCCGGCAGCCGTCGGCGCAGCGCGTCGCGAAGCATGCCGTCGATTCCCGCCCCGGCCCACGGGCCGGGGCCGTAGACGCCGGCGGGGTTGCAGATCACGACCTCGATCCCGTCGCCTGCCTCGGCGAGCACCAGCTCCTCGGCTCGCTGCTTGGAGCGCTCGTAGGCGGTCCCCTTCGGGTAATCGGCGAGTCCGTCCTCGCGGACCGTGCCGCCGCGCGCCGCGTGAAAGACGTCGAAGGTGGAGGTGTGGACGATGCGGCCGACGCCCGCCTCGCGTGCCGCGATCACCACGTTGCGAGCTCCTTCGGCGTTGACTCGGTCGAAGGCCCTCGGGTCGGGCATCCACTGCTCGAAGATCCCCATGCAGTTGAAGACGCCGTCCACTCGCCTCGCCGCCGCCCGCAGCGACTCGGGCGCGGTCACGTCCCCGACCGCCAGCTCGACGTTCGCGGGCAGCAGCCCGCGGCCGCGAGCGGCGTCGCGGACAAGCGCCACGACCGCGTCGCCGCGCTCGGACAGTCGGCGGGCGACCGCGTTGCCGACCTTGCCGGTCGCGCCGGTGACCAGAAACCGCATCCAGGCTCACCCTATAGTCGTCCGGCCATGCCCCGCCTCGAGGGAACGCCCGACCCGCTGTTCGCTCGGATCAACGCGTCGATCGGCTTCGATCGACGGCTCTGGCCGCAGGACATCCGCGCCTCGAAGGCGCACGCGGCGGCGCTCGCCCGGGCCGGCGTGCTCGCCCCCGACGAGCTCGAGCGACTGTACGAGGGCCTCGACCAGGTGGCCGCCGAGCTCGAAGGGGACGGGTTCGAGCCTGAACAGGCCGACGAGGACATCCACATGGCGATCGAGCGGCGGCTGACCGAGCTGGTCGGCCCGCTGGGCGGCAAGCTGCACACCGGCCGCTCGCGCAACGACCAGGTGGCGACCGATCTCGCGCTCTTCGTCCGCGAGCGCTCCGAGCGTGCGATCGAGCTCGCACGGGCGCTGATGTCGCAACTGCTCGAGCTCGCGAGTGCCCATGTCGACTGGGCGATGCCCGGCTACACCCATCTGCAGCGCGCCCAGCCGGTCTACCTCGGCCACCACCTGCTCGCCTACTTCTGGATGCTGGCGCGCGACGTGCGGCGGTTCGCCGCCGCGCGCGACGCGGCCGCCGAGATGCCGCTCGGCGCGGGGGCGCTTGCCGGGCTCAACTGGGAGCTCGACCGGGAGGCGACAGCGGCAGAGCTCGGGTTCGCGGCCCCGGTCCCGAACTCGATCGATGCGGTCTCGAGCCGCGACTTCGCGCTCGACTACCTGTACGCGGCGTCGGCTTGTGCGGCCCATCTCTCGCGGCTCGGCGGCGAGATCGTGCTCTGGTCGAGCGACGAGTTCGGGTTCTGCGAGCCCGCCGACGACTTCTCGTCGGGCTCGAGCATCATGCCGCAGAAGAAGAACCCCGACGCCGCCGAGCTGCTGCGCGCGAAGGCGCCCCGGGTCTCCGCCTCGCTGGCCACCCTGCTCGGGGTGCTGCACGCGCTCCCGCTCGCCTACTCCAAGGATCTCCAGGAGGACAAGGAGGCCGTGTTCGACGCCGTCGACACGATCGAGCTCTGCCTCGAGGCGGCCGAGCGGATGCTCGCGGGCCTGCGCTTCGACCGCGACCGGCTCGCCGCGGCGGCCGCCGACGAGATGGTCGCGGCAACCGATGTCGCCGACCTGCTCGTCCGCAGGGGGATGGCGTTTCGCGAGGCGCACGGCGTCGTCGGCGGCCTGGTGCGGGACGCGCTCGAGCGCGGCATCAGCCTCTCCGAGCTCGAGCCCGACGAGCTGCGTCGGCACTCGGAGCTGCTCGACGAGGAGTTCTACGCGCTGCTCGGCGACCGGGCGTGGCTGGAGTCGAAGCGTTCATCCGGTGGAACTGGGTCGGCGCCCCTCGCCGAGCAGCTCGAGGCCGCCCGCGATGCGCTGGAATCGCTCGCCAGCTGACCGCCGGCTTGAGCGCTCTCGGAGAGGACTTCTTCGCGCGCACCGTGCACGACGTGGCACGCGACTTGATCGGCTGCGAGCTCTACTTCGACGACGCCGGCGGGGTGATCGTCGAGACCGAGAGCTACGAACGCGACGACCCCGCTTGTCACGCCTACGTCGGGCTCACGCCCCGGACCTCGACCCTGTTCGGTCCGCCCGGGCGGGCGTATGTCTACCTCTCCTATGGCATCCACAGCCTGCTGAACGCGGTCGCCGAGCCCGAGGGCAGCGCCGCCGCGGTGCTGATCAGGGCGCTGGAGCCTCGTCGCGGAGTCGAGCGCATGTCCCGGCGCCGGGGACGAGCGGCCGCGCGCGAGCTCTGCTCGGGGCCGGGAAAGCTGACCGAGGCGCTGGGCATCGACCTGCGCGTCAACGGCGCCTCGCTCTCGGCGCCGCCGTTCGAGCTGCTCCCGCGATCGCGCGAGTGGGCGCAGGTCGAGGTGGCCGCCGGGCCTCGAATCGGGATCAGCCGGGCGACCGAGCGCCCGTGGCGCTTTTGCGCCGCGGGCAGCACGTTCCTCTCCCGCCCCCTGATCGCCGGCTAGCCGGGAGCGATCCCGCCGCCGCTCGACGCCGGGGCGCCGCCGGTCGGGGCCTCGGAGCTCGGCGCCGCCGCGTCGGTCGCGCCACCGTCGTCGGGCGCCGGGGCCTCGGCGGGCGCGGGGGCTGGCTCCTCGTAGGTCGGCTCGGCCGGCTCGCTCGGCTCGGTGGTCGAGGATGTCGACGAGTCGTCGTCGGGCTCCTCGCCGGCCTCGTGCGCGGCCTGGACCTCCTCGTAGGCGTTGACGAGGTCGGCGAAGATCAGCGCCGGGAAGGTTCCGCCGTCGACCGGCGCGCCCGCGAACTCGGTCTCCATCGGAGTCACGGTGTCCGCGTGACCGACCCAGACGCAGGCCGTGATCTCTTCGGTCGCGCCGCAGAACCAGGCATCGCCGTTGTCGTCGGTGGTCCCGGTCTTGCCCCAGGTCGGCTCCCCGGTCGCCGCGTTCTCGCCGGTCCCCGAGCTGACCACGGTCTCGAGCACGTCCTTGACCGTGGTCGCGACGCCGGGGTCGACCACCTGCTTGGCGACGACCTCGTTCTCGCCGCTGGCGCCGGTCTGGTCCTTGACCGGCTCGCCCTCGTTGAAAGCCTCTCCGTCGGTCACCTCGACGATCCCGAGCGGGCCGCCCGGCCCCGCTGCCATCGTCCCCGAGAGTCGCCGGCCGTCCGCGGCCAGGGTGTTGTAGGCATGCGCCATCTCCAACGGAGTCACCCCGGTCTCGAGCCCGCCGAGGATCAGCGCCGGGTTGAAGGGGGTGAACGGCCGGCCGTCGATCGAGTACTCGGTCGCCGAGGTCGAGAGGTCGGTCTCGATCCCCATTTGCTCCGCGGTGGCGGCGACGTTCTCCGGCCCGACCTGAGTCCCGAGCTGGGCATAGACGGAGTTGTCGGAGTAGGTGGTGGCGGTCGCCAGCGAGGCGGATCCGAGATAGGAGTCCTCGTAGTTGTTGACCTCGAAGTACTCGGTGGCCTCCTCGGTCTTGCCCTTCTTGTTCTCGAACCGGGCTCGGAACGGGATCTCCTGCGGCGCGGACGCGAAAACCTCGGCGGTCGAGCGGCCCTGCTCGAGCGCGGTGGTCAGGGTGAACGGCTTGAACGCCGAGCCGGGCTGGCGGTGGCCGTTGGTGGCCAGGTTGAACGGGCTCTCCTGAAAGTCAGGCCCCCCGACCATCGCCCGCACGGCGGCCGTGTCGTTGTCGAGCACGACGACCGAGGCGGTCGGCTCGATCCCTCCGAGCCGGCTGGCGACGATGCCCTCGATTTGTCGCTGCAGCTCGAGGTCGAGTGTGGAGGTGATCTGGAGCCCGCCGCCGAACGCCTCGCCGGTGCCGTAGCGGTCGACGAGCTGCTGGCGCAGCCAGGAGGTGAAGTACGGGGCTTCGGAGTTCTCCTGTGGCGGCAGGATCTTGTCCGCCTTCGGGATCGGGATCGCGGAGTAGGTGGCGTACTCCTCCTCGGTCAGATAGCCCTGGTCGGCCATCCGTTCCAGGACCAGGTCGCGGCGCGCCTTGGCGTCCTCGGGGTTGGCGCGTGGCGAGTAGGCGCTCGGGGAGGAGATCATCCCCGCCAGCAGCGCCGCCTCCCAGGGCAACAGCTGTGAGGCGCAGGGCTCGGCGCCGTCGCCCTGGCCGCACCCGGGGTGCTTGTGCCCGAAGTAGGTCCGGGCGGCGGCTTCGACCCCGGTCGCGCCCTCGCCAAAGTAGATCTCGTTCAGGTACTCGGTCAGGATCTTGTCCTTCGACCATTGGCGCTCGAGGTGATAGGCGATCGCGGCCTCGCGGAACTTCTGCAGGATGGTGCGGCTCTCCTGGGCGGCGAGGGCGTTCTTGACGAACTGCTGTGTGATCGTCGACGCTCCCTGCTGGGCCGAGCCGGAGAGCACGTCCTGATAAAGGGCGCGGGCCATGCCCTGGAAGTCGACCCCGCGATGGTCGTAGAAGCGCGTGTCCTCGATCGCCACCACGGCCTCCTTGATCGCCGGCGAGATCTGCTCGGAGGAGAGCAGGATCCGGCCCTGGTTGTTGGTCAGCGTCGCCAGCTTGACGCCGTTGACGTCGTAGACGATCGAGTTCTGCGCCCGCTTGTACTGCTCTCGGCTCTCGAGTGCCGGCAGGTCCTGGGCGACGGCCATCATGATCCCGAAGATCAGGGAGACGAAGGCCAGTCCGGTGAGCCCGAGGACGACGAACGCAACCCGCAGCTTGCGCATCCGCGGCTTGCCGTTGCCGTCGGGGCGCGACGGTTTCTCCGGCTTTGGCAGCCGCAGCCGGCGACGCCGGCCGGGGCGGCCGTCAGTTGATTCGTGTTCGGAGCCTGAATCCATCGACAAGGGCTGCGCCCGCGAGCACGGATGATCGCATCGGGTCCGGGGCCGCGGCGACGCGGAGCCCGGCTGCGGGCGGTGCAACGGAGGACCGGACTACCGTGGCGGCGGAGGCGGTCTCCCCAGGGAGCCGGCCGGGGAGTCTAGCA
>CAVVME010000003.1:0-512500 GCA_963749365.1 uncultured Solirubrobacterales bacterium | reverse complement strand
GCGAGTCCCTGCACCCATGCCTCCGAGAAAACCCCCTAGGCAGGACACTCGTGCCCGTACCGAGAACCAACACAGGTGGACAAGTAGAGAATACTAAGGTGAGCGAGATAACCCTCGTTAAGGAACTCGGCAAAATCGTCCCGTAACTTCGGGAGAAGGGACGCCCCGGTAGGGTGAAGCCACTTGCTGGCGGAGCTCGAGGGGGCCGCAGTGACTAGGTCCAACCGACTGTTTACCAAAAACACAGGCCTCTGCTAAGTCGAAAGACGACGTATAGGGGCTGACGCCTGCCCGGTGCCGGAAGGTTACGCGGAGTTGTTAGCGCTTCGGCGCGAAGCAGCGAAGCTAAGCCCCGGTAAACGGCGGCCGTAACTATAACGGTCCTAAGGTAGCGAAATTCCTTGTCGGGTAAGTTCCGACCTGCACGAATGGCGTAACGAGTTGGACGCTGTCTCAACGAGGGGCTCGGTGAAATTAGAGTCTCGGTGAAGATACCGAGTACCCGCGGCAAGACGGAAAGACCCCGTGAACCTTTACTGCAACTTGATATTGGAGTTCGGTGTACCCCGCTCAGGATAGGTGGGAGGCTTTGAAGCGACGGTTTCGGCTGTCGTGGAGCCAACCTTGAGATACCACCCTCGGTGTTCTGGGCTTCTAACACAGCGCCGTGATCCGGGCTGTGAACAGTGTCAGGTGGGCAGTTTGACTGGGGCGGTCGCCTCCTAAAGCGTAACGGAGGCGCCCAAAGGTTCCCTCAGCACGGTTGGAAATCGTGCGCAGAGTGTAAAGGCACAAGGGAGCTTGACTGCGAGACCGACGGGTCGAGCAGGAACGAAAGTTGGGCTTAGTGATCCGGCGGTTGCAAGTGGAAGCGCCGTCGCTCAACGGATAAAAGGTACTCCGGGGATAACAGGCTTATCGCTTCCAAGAGTCCATATCGACGAAGCGGTTTGGCACCTCGATGTCGGCTCGTCGCATCCTGGGGCTGGAGTAGGTCCCAAGGGTTGGGCTGTTCGCCCATTAAAGCGGCACGCGAGCTGGGTTCAGAACGTCGTGAGACAGTTCGGTCCCTATCTGCCGTGGGCGTTGGAGAGTTGAGAGGAGTCATCCTCAGTACGAGAGGACCGGGATGAACGCACCTCTGGTGTATCTGTTGTCCTGCCAAGGGCACGGCAGATTAGCTACGTGCGGATCGGATAACCGCTGAAAGCATCTAAGCGGGAAGCCGACCTCGAGATGAGCTCTCCCATCCCCTCGAGGGAGTAAGACCCCTGGTAGACCACCAGGTTGATAGGCCGGCTGTGCAAGCGCGGTGACGCGCTCAGCAGACCGGTACTAATGGGTCGAGGGCTTGACGGATTTCTTGACTACCCGAATACAGCGGCCGGAGGTGCAGTTTTCAAGCCCCGCCGGGCTCCGGCGGCTCCGCGGAGCCGCGCGGTCTCACGAGATTTCGGTGGCTATAGCGAGGGGGAAACACCTCTTCCCATTCCGAACAGAGCAGTTAAGCCCCTCAGCGCCGATGGTACTTGGCCGGCAACGGCCTGGGAGAGTAGGTCGCCGCCGTGTACTTGCCGAGAGCCGCCCGTGGGGCGGCTCTTTTGCGTTCGGGCGCGGCGAGGTGCGCACCCACGACTAGGATCGCAGCCGTGACGTCGCAGACCGCGCCCGGAGCCGACGAGGCCGTCGACCGCGCGCTCGCGCTGATCTCGGCACTCGCCGACGACCTCGGCCCGCGGCGGCCGACCACGCGCTCGGAGCGGATCGCGGCCGAGCTCGTGCGCGAGCAGCTTCGCGCCGGCGGCGTCGCCGCGGCGACCGAGGCCTTCGCCGGCTACTCGACCTTCGCCGAGCCCTACGGGTTGATCACCGCGCTCGCCTGCCTGCCGGCAGCGCTGCCGCGGCGATGCCGCCGGGTGCGCGCCGCGATCGCGGCGCTCGCCGCCGCCGGTTTGATCAGCGAGGGCGGACTGGTCCACACGCCGCTCTCCGCGCTCCTCTCGCGACACCCGAGCGCCAACGTCGTGGCGACGATCGAGCCGCGCGAGGATGCGCGGCGGACCCTGTGCCTGATGGCGCACCTCGACGCCTCGCGCAGCGGGTTGCTGTTCGAGCCACGGCTCGCCGGCCTGCTCAATCGCTGGATCTCGATCCAATCGCTCGCCACCCTCGTCCTCCCGGCCGAGCCGTGGTTGGCGCGCCGCACCGTCGGCCGAGCGCTGCTGACAGTCGGCCGGGGCGTGTGCCTGGCGGGCCTCTTCCTGCTCGCCGAGCGCGAGCTGCGAGGCAGCGACGTTCCGGGAGCCAACGACAACGCCTCCGGGGTCGGCGTCGTCGCCCAGCTCGCCGCCGAGGCCGCCGGCGCGCCACCGCGGACGACCCGGCTCGTGGTGCTGCTCAACGGCTGCGAGGAGTCCGGCCTGCTGGGCGCGCAGGCGTTCCTGCGCCGCCGCGACACCGGGGGCTGGTTGTTCCTGAACTTCGACGGGGTCGGAGCGCCGGCCACGCTGCGGTTCGCGCTCGCCGAGGGCGTCCTGCGCCGCTGGCCGGCCGATCCGGAACTGATCGCGGCCGCCGAACGGCTGCGCGAGGCGCGCCCGGAGCTCGGGCTCGAGCCGGCACAGGGACCGATCGGGCTCACCTACGACGCGACCGCGGTGCTCGCCCGCGGTGGCCGGGCCCTGACGCTGGTCGCCGGCGACGAGGGTCGGATTCCGAACTACCACCAACCGACCGACACCGTCGCCAACCTCGACCGCGACGTGCTCGGGCGAGCGCTCGAGGTCGGGCGCGAGCTGATCGCCGCGATCGACCGCGGCGAGGCGGACATCGGCGAGTTGCCGACGGCCGGTCGGGCGCTGGTAGGATCGCGACCGTGATCGGCGCCGCAATCCTCGGCATCGTGGCCGGCTATCTCGCCCGGGCGCTGCTGCCGGGCAAGCAGGAGATGGGCTTTTTCGCCACCGTCCTGCTCGGCCTGGTCGGGGCGCTGGCCGGCTTCTTCTTCTTCACCGAGGTGCTCGGCATCGGCGACACCGAGATCTTCGATCTCGGCGGCACGATCGGCGCCGTGATCGGGGCGATGGTGGTGCTCTTCATCTACGACCGCGTGGTCGCCTCCCGGGCGGCCAAGTCCGAGCCGGCGTCGGTCGGCGCGGGCGCCGGCGAGATCAGCCCCGGCCGCGAGCCGCGTGCCGAGCGCCAGCGCCCAAGCGGCGATCGGCCCGAGCGCGAGCGACCGAGGCGCGACAACCCCGAGCGCTAACTGCCCGGCCGCTCAGGCGGCGACGCGGCGACGGCGACGCGGGCCGGCAGCGGGTATCGGACACCCGCCGCGGCGGGCCGTCGCGAAGCCCTCCCATCCGGTCCGCGGACCGGGCTGCTCGCGACAGGGCCCGTCGGCGGGCAACGGCTCGAGGCCGTACTCACCCAGGGTCGCGAAGTCGATCGCCAGATCGACCACGCAGAGCACCCGGCGGGCGAGCTTTCTCTGCTTCTGATCGTTCACGCGGGCGAGACTAGGTTCGGTCGCGGACGGAACATACGTTCTGCAAGCCGCCTTGCAGGAACCACTCAGCCACGCCTGCCGAAGCTGTGGGCCCGGGGCGCGACGGCGGCGAGCTCGCGCCGGCCGAGCTCCGCGTCGCGACCGGTCTCACGTCCCTGCTCGGGCTCGATCTGGCGCACGGTCGCGGCCGCGCGATCGGGCGGGGCGAGCGCCTCGATCGATGCGGCGACGACGTTGATCACGCCCTCGCGGCACTCGAGCCGGCCGCGCACGAGCGCGAACGACGCCGTGCGCACCGCCAGCCGGCAGCGCTCGTAGACCGGTGGCGGCACGATCACGTTCGCGACCCCGCCCTCGTCCTCGAGCAGCATAAAGACGACGCCCTTCGCGGTCGCCGGGCGCTGGCGGGCGACGACGAGGCCGGCCAGCGCGATCGAGCTGCGATCGGCAAGTACCAGGAGGTCCTCGCTTCGCGCCATGCCCGGCTCCAGTCCCGGGCGCAGGACCTCCATCGGGTGCTCGTCGAGAGTGACGCCGGTGCTCGAGTAGTCGGCGACGATCCGTTCCCAAGAGTCGAGCGGGCGCAGCTCGGGCGCCGCCGGCAGGGAGAGGGGGAGCGCGAGCTGGGCGGGGCCCCGGCGCGCGCGCTCACCGCCGCGGGCGATCCCCGCCCGCCACAGCTCCTCGCGCCGCGGCGCGCTCCGCGCCCCGGCCTCCAGCGACCCGCACGCCCCCGACCAGGCGAGACGCTCGAGCCCGTCGCGGCCGATGCCCGAGCGCGAGGCGAGATCGGCGAGGTCACGGTAGGCGCCGCCGCGCTCGCGCTCCGTGACCAAGGCCTCGCGCTTCCTCTTCGCACGATGCCTTTGACGTAGCCGAGGCCGATTCGGACGGCGGGCAATTCCACCGAACACTCGACCCCGCTTGCGTTCACGTCCGCCCCCCGCACCTCGATTCCCCGCCGCTGCGCCTCGTGGGCGAGCGCGTCCGGGGGGTAGAAGCCCATCGGCTGCTCGTTGAACAGCGCGCAGAGGAACTCGGGGCCGTAATGGACCCGGAGCCAGGTCGACTGGTAGGCGAGCAGGCCGAAGGCGGCGGCGTGCGACTTGGGAAAGCCGAACCCCGAGAAGCCGCGCACCTGCTCGAAGACACGCTCGGCGAGTGCCCGCTCGATTCCTCGCTCACCGCAGCCGCTGACGAATTGCTCCTCGTAGGCGGCGAGCGCCGCCTCCGAGCGCTTGCGGCTCATCGCCCGCCGCAGGCCCTCCGCCTCGCCCGCCGAGAAGCCGGCCAGGGCCATCGCCACCTGGATCACCTGGTCCTGGAAGACGATCGCGCCGAGGGTGTCGGAGAGGATCGGCTCGAGGTCGGGATGCTCGTAGGGGACCTCGTAGCCGGGATCCTCGCGAAGCAGTCGGCGCCGCTCGAGGTAGGGGTGCACCGCCCCTCCCTGGATCGGCCCCGGACGCACCAGTGCCACCTGGACGATCAGGTCGTCGATCGTCTCGGGCAGGCTGCGGGGCAGCATCTGCATCTGCGCCCTGCTCTCGATCTGGAACACACCGGTCGTCTCGGCGGAGCGAATCGCCTCGAAGGTGGGCGGGTCGTCGAGCGCGATCCGCGAGAGGTCGATCCGCTCGCCGCGCGCCTCGGCGACCATCTCGACGCAGCGTTCGACGGCGGAGAGCATCCCGAGCCCGAGCAGGTCGATCTTCAGGAACCCAGCGTCCGCGCAGGAGTCCTTGTCCCACTGGACGATCTGCCGCCCCTCCATCGCCGCCGGTTGGACCGGGCAGAGGTCAATCAACGGGCGGGTCGAGAGCACCATCCCGCCCGGGTGCTGGGAGAGGTGGCGTGGCAATCCCCACGCCTGCTGCGCGAGTCGGGCGAGGCAGCGCCATCGCGGCGAGGCTGCCCGTCCGGCGCCGATCGCTTCCGCGATGTCGCGCTCGACCTCGTCCCCGCGCGAGTACACGTCCGCGACCCCCGCAACCCGCTCGATCTCTCCCGCCGGCAGCCCCAGCGCCTTGCCGAGGTCCCGCACCGAGCCCCGCGAGCGATAGCCGGCGAAGGCCGAGACCAGCGCCGCCCGCTCGCGGCCGTAGCGCTCGTGGACCCGGGGGATCAACCGCTCCCGGATGTCGCGGGGGAAGTCGAGGTCGATGTCGGGCATCTCGGAGATCTGGTCGTTGAGAAAGCGCCCCAGAAAGAGACCCGCGCGGACTGGATCGACATGCGAGAGCCCGGTCAGATAGCAGACGACCGAGGAGACGCTCGAGCCGCGCCCGCGGCCGGGCGGGAGCAGGCCGCGGGCGGAGTCCGGGCCCCGGACCTCCGCCGCCACATCCCGCGCCAGCTCGAGCAGGTCGAAGTGGAGGAGGAAGAACCCCGAGAGCCCCAGCCCGCGGATCACCCTCAGCTCCTCCTCGAGCCGGCGCTCGGCCTCCGGACGCTCCGGGGTGCCCTGGTAGCGGAGCTCGAGCCGGCCGCGGCAGATCTCGGCCAGGGCGCGGTCGGCCTCGGGGTCCTCGGCTCCCGGGTAGCGGTAGCCGAGCTCGCGGGTCGGGTCGAAACGCAACCGCTGCGCCAGACGCGCCGTCTCGGCGACCGCCTCCGGGTGGTCTGCGAAACGGGCCGTCATCTGCTCCGGGGACGCGAGCACCGAGCTGGAGTTGCCGCGCCGGGCCGGCTCGCACTCCTCCAGCGTCGTGTGCAGGCGCACGGCGACGAACGCGTCCTGGAGCTCGGCCCGGCGGCGATCGTGGGCATGGACGTTGCCGGTCGCGACCGTCGCCACCCCGAGCCGCTCGGCGAGCTGGGCGAGGTGCCGGTTGCGAGCCCGGTCGCGACGCCAGAACGGCCGCTGCAGCTCCACCCGGAAGCGTTCACGGCCGAAGCCGCCGACCAGGCGCCGGGCGAGCGCCTCGGCCCGGCGGGCGTCCCCCCGCTCCAGGCTCGCGGTGAGGGCGCCGTCGCGGGCGCAGCCCGAGAGGCAGACCAGGCCCTCGCTTCGCTCGAGCAGGGAGCCGAGGCCGAGCACGGGGGGGAGGGGATCGCGGCCGGGGTGGGGCCGGGTCGCGGCGTGCGCATCGGTGAGCAGGCGACAGAGGTTGCGCCAGCCGGTCGAGTCGGCGACCAGGAGGGTGAGATGGAAGGGAGCGGCCCCGGGCCCGTTGTCCGGCTCGTCGGTGACCGTGAGCTCGGCGCCGACGATCGGTCGGACCCCGACCGCCCGGCAGGCCTGGGCGAACTCCATCGCCCCGCAGACGTTGTCGTGGTCGGTGAGCGCGAATGCGCCATAGCCTCGCTCCGCCGCCGCGACGGCCAGCTCCTCGGGCATCGAGACGCCGTCGAGGAACGAGTAGGCGGAGTGGGCGTGGAGCTCGACGTAAGGCGGGCTCTTCATGCCCGCTGCTCGAACCACCGGCCGCGACCGGGCGGATCCGCCGGCTCGCAGAAGACGACCACGTTGCGGCCGTCGGCGAGGATCAGCTCGAAATACTGTCTCCGCAGGGGCTTCGGGGTCCACCAGCGATCCTCGACCAGCCACTGCTCGCGTACCGCCTCGACCCCGATCTCGTTCACCGTCCGCGGCACGCCGCCGGCATCGGTCGCGATCTCGACCGGGCGCGGCCAGTAGACCTGCGGCCTAGCCATCGTCCGCGCTCCAGGGGGTGAGGATCGCCCGCCGCTCGGGCACGCGCGAGCCCGGATCGACCTCGACCACCCGCAGCAGCGAGTCGCGTCCGGCCGTCGCCCGCACCTGGTGAACCGCCTCGGCCAGCCGGCCGCGCCGCCGGTCCCGCGGCGAGTGCGCCAGTGCCGCCTGCTCGCCGACCTCGGGCCCGAGCTCGAGCGCCCGCAACGCCAGCCGGGAGGCCGGGCCGGGAAGCTCGCCGAGTCGCGGGACGATCGCCAGCAGGAGCCGCTCGGCGCTGGCGCTGGCGCTTCGCAGCGCGACCTCCGAGCGCCAGCCGCCGCCGGCGGCGAGCCCGGCCTCGAGTCGCAACGCGCGAATCGTCCTTCCCGCCCGCGCCGGGCTTGCCAGCAGGCGCTCGACGAGCAACGAGAGAGCGTGCTCGAGCTGCGACCCGGAGGCCGCCTCGGGTAGGCGGATCCGCTCGACCAGCTGCTCTGGTGCGGACCGGGGACGCAGCGGCTCGTCGGCGCCCCGTGCCAGCCGCAGGGCGGCCAGCCCAGGCTCCCCGAACCGGTCCGACACCGCGCCGGCGGGCAGCTTCGCGAGCTCGCCCAGGGTGCGCACGCCGAGCCGCTCCAAGGTGTCGGGGATCTGGGCGCGCTCCCACTCGCCGCGCAGCCTGTCTCGCAGGGTGCTTACCGGCAGTCCGGCGACCAGCCGCAAAGCTGTCCGCTGATCGACGATCTGCGCCGGCTGGCGGGCGCGCATCCGTGCCGCGGCGGCGTGAGCGCTGAGCCGGTTCGGGCCGGCGCCGAGTCGCACCGGCGACCCGAGCTCCCGGCGTGCCCTCGAGAGCGCCGAGGCGGGAGCGCCGTAGAGGGCGCGGAGTGGCTCGAGGCCGAAGAACGCCTCGCCCGGCCGCGCCGGCTCGACCGCGGCTCCGAGCGCCTCCAGGCGGCGCAGCGAGTCCTCCCAGACCGCCTCGGCGCGGACCGGGTCCGCCGCCACCAGCTCGAGCGCGGGGCAGCGCGAGAGCGCCTCGGCGAGCCGCATTCCCGCTCGCACGCCAAACGCCTCCGCCGCTCCGGATGCCTCGCCGATGACCTGCGGGCCACCGGGCTCGGGTGCCAGGGCAACCGGCCTGCCGAGCAGCCCTTCGCGATCCTCGAGCACGCTCGTCAGCGAGAGGCGGGGGATGAGGGCGCAGGCGATCAACATCGGAGAGCGAACATATGTTCGTATAGGTTGGCGATGATGTCAAGCGGGATTCACCCGCAAGCAATATCCGGCGCCCGAGTCGCGCGAACTACGAGTTGACGACGTATATGGGGGTCAACTCGAAGTTCGGCGGGCCGGGGTGCCTGCGCCGAGACCCGCCGACACCAGCCCAGCCATACTCGACCGGTGAAGAGCCTCCTAGTTTCGTGCCTGCTCGTGATCGCTCGCGTTCGTCGCCTGCGGTGACACCGATCCCGAGATCCCCGGCGGCGCCGATCCAGCCGAGGCGACGGTGATCGACGAGTGGGCGACGGCCCTACGCGAGGGCGACGTCGACGCCGCGGCACGGTTCTTCGCCATCCCCAGCGTCGCCCAGAACGGGTCGGTGCCGCTCCGGATCCGCGACCTCGCCGACGCGAAGCTGTTCAACGCCTCGCTTCCCTGCGGGGCCGAGCTCACCAACGCGACCCCGGAGGGAGGCTTCGTGATCGCCACCTTCACCCTCACCGAGCGTCCGGGCCCCGGTGACTGCGGCGAGGGCACCGGCGAGACGGCGCAGACCGCGTTCGTGATCGAGGACGGCGAGATCGTCGAATGGCGGCGCGTAGTCCCCGCTGACGAGCCAGCCCCCGGAAGCTCCGTATAGGGCGGCGCCCGGCATGTTCGGCTGCTTGCCGAACCGGCGCGCTGGGTTGCGCTTCCCACGCCGATCCTGATAGGAATGAGCTAGCGGGTTGGAGTAGCCCGACGTGTTTCCGAGAGAGGAGAGTTCATGAGAGGGATCAAGCTGGTCCTGCTGCCCCTTGTGGTCGCCGGCTTGTCGTTCGGGCTCGCCGCCTGCGGCGATGACGACGAGGATGACAGTGGCAATGGAGGCGGCGGCGAGACTTCGCTCGATATGACGATTGGCGTCTCGCTCCCGCTCAGTGGCGACCTCGCGGACTTCGGTCCGCCAGGCGAGAAGGCCGCGGACCTGGCGATCTCGGAGATCAACGCCGCGATCGAGGAGGTCGGCGCCGACCACACGATCGAGGCCGTCAAGGAGGACAACTGCGGCGCGGCCGATCCGCAATGCGCCGTGCAGGCTCAGCGCAAGCTGGCAACGTCCGACGGCGCGAGTTGCATCGCCGGCCCCTGGGGCTCCGCCGACGTGGTCCCGAGCGCCGAGTCCGTGTCGATCCCCGAAGAGGTCCCGCTGATCTCGCCATCGGCGACGGGTACGGTGCTCACCGAGCTCGACGACGACGGGTTGGTCAACCGGACGCCCCCGGCTGACAACCTCCAAGGCCCGGCGCTTGCCGACCTGGTCGATAAAAGCCTCGGCGGCGCTGAGGGCAAGACGATCAACATCGGCGCTCGCAACGATGCGTATGGCACCGGCTTTACCGACCAGTTCACTACCGCCTGGGAGGCACTCGGTGGTGAGATTGGAGAGGCGATCGTGTATGACATCGACCTGCCGAGCTATGACACCGAGGCCGATCAGATCGTTTCCGGTAATCCGGACGGCATCGTGATCATCGACTTCCCGGAGACCTACAACAAGGTCGGGCCCGCGCTCGTCAGGACGGGCGAGTTCGATACCGAGAAGACGTTCATCACCGACGGGCTGGCGACAAGCGCCCTGCCCGACGCCGGCGATGACGCAACCCTCGGCCTCCGGGGCACCGCACCCGGCACTCCGACCGAGGGCGAGTCCGCTGAGGCATTCGATCAACTGTGGAACGACTCTGAGCCGAAGGACGTCGATCGTCAGACGTTCGACGGCCAGAACTTCGACGCCGTGATCCTCTGCTACCTGGCGGCCGTTGCCGCCGGCTCGACCGAGGGCGCCGACATGGCGGCCGCGCTACAGGACATCACCGGCCCGCCGGGTGACAGCTACAGCTGGGAGCAGCTCCCCGAGGCGATCGAGGCGCTGCAGAACGGCGACGACATCGACTATGTCGGAGCGTCGGGCGAGATTGATCTCGACGAGAACGGCGATCCCACCGTCGGTGTCTATGACACCTACGAGGTGACGGAGAAGGGGTTCGAGACGTTCGGCGAGCAGATTCCCGCCGAGGAACAAGCCGAGTAGCCGTAGTCGAACCGGGCTGACGACGTGAGTCAGGGCGGTCGGGGACTCAGTCCCCGGCCGCCTCGTCTCGCGCAGCGGCCTCGGCGCGGTCGATCCGAGCGGTCCCGCCGAGGTAGAGCTCGGCGACCTTGGGGTCATCGAGCAGCTCCTGGCCCGGGCCGGTGAAGCGGTCCTTGCCGAGGTCGAGCACGTAGCCGCGGTCTGACATCGCCAGCGCCCGGCGCGCGTTCTGCTCGACCATCATCACGGTCACCCCGGACCGGTTGACCTCGCGGGTCTTCTCGAAGATCGCGTCGACGAACGCCGGCGCCAGGCCGGCGGAGGGCTCGTCGAGCAGGAGCACGTGCGGGTCCGGCATCAGCGCCTTCGCCATCGCCACCATCTGGCGCTCGCCGCCGCTCATCGTCCCGGCGGCCTGCGTGCGGCGCTCGCCCAGCCGCGGGAAGAGCTCGTACATGAGCTCCTTCTGGTCCGCCGTTCGCGAGCGGTCGAGCGAGCCCATCTCCAGGTTCTCCTCCACGGTCAGGCTCTTGAACACGTTGTCGAGCTGGGGCACGTAGGAGAGGCCGAGGCGGGTGATGTCGTGAGGCCGGCGACCCGCGATCTCCTGCCCACGGAACTCGATCCGCCCTTCGCGCGGATGCAGGAGGCCGAAGATCGTCTTGATCAAGGTCGACTTGCCCGCTCCGTTGGGCCCGACGATGGTGACGATCTCGCCCTCGCGGACGTTGATCGAGACGCCGTTGAGGATGTCGGCCTCGGGGATGTAGCCGGCGATCACGCCGTCGGTGCTCAGCACCACCTTGTCGGTCTCGGCGCTCACGAGGATGCTCCGCTGCCACCGCCGAGGTAGGCGGCGATTACCGCCTGGTCGGAGCGGACCTCGTGGGGTTCGCCCTCGGCGATCACGGCCCCCTCCGCCATCACGATCACCCGGTCGGAGTGCTGCATGACCACGTCCATGTCGTGCTCGATGAACAGGAACGTGACCCCGTCCTCGGTCCGCAGCCGCTGCATGTGGTCGAGCAGTCGCCTGCCCAGGGTCGGGTTGATTCCCGCCATCGGCTCGTCGAGCAGCAGTAGCCGCGGCCGGGCCATCAGCGCTCGCGCGAGCTCGAGCAGCTTTCGCTGGCCCCCGGAGAGCGTCCCGGCGTAGTCGTCGGCGAGCGGGGTGAGGTTGAAGACGTCGAGCAGCTCCATCGCCTGGTCGCGGACCTCGGCCTCCCGGTGCCGCCACTGAAGCGGCCGGAAGACGACGTTGGAGAGCCGCTCGCCCGGCTGGTCGGGCGCGGCGAGCATCATGTTGTCGATCACCGGCATCCGCGCCAGCGCCTTGGTGATCTGGAAGGTGCGCACCATCCCCATGCGGGCGATCACGTACGGGGGCCGTCCCTGCACCTCGCGCCCGTCGAACACCGCCCGGCCCCTGTCGGGCCGGTAGAAGCCGGTGATCAAGTTGAAGAAGGTGGTCTTGCCGGCGCCGTTGGGCCCGATCAGCGCCGTGATCGAGCGCTCGCCCACGGTAAGGGTCGCGCCGTCGACCGCCCGGATCCCGCCGAAGCGCTTGACGATCCCCTCGGCCTTGAAGATCGACCGTGCGCCGTTGCCGTCGCCGTCAGTCACCGAGAACCATCTCCTCCCGCTTGCCGAACGCGCCCTGGGGCCGGAAGGCCATCAGCCCGATGAGCACGAGGCCGAGGATGATGAACCGGAGCGCGGCGATCTTCGTCTCCGACAACGGCAGCTCGAGGAAGCGCAGTCCCTCGAGCACCGTCCACATGATGATCGCGCCGATCGCCACGCCCCAGTAGTTGGCCAGGCCGCCGAGCAGGAGAACGACGTAGCCGGTGAAGGTGACCAGCGGCTGGAACTCGTCGGGGACGACGAACTTCAGGTTGAGCGCGAGCAGGAAGCCGGCGAGGGCGCCGGTTGTCGCCGCAATCGCCAGCGACTGGAGCTTGTACGAGAACGCGTTCTTGCCCAGCGCGCGGGCCGCGTCCTCGTCCTCGCGCACCGCGCGCAGCACCCGCCCCCAGGGCGTGCGCTGGACCCGGGTGAACGTGAACATCAACAGGATCGCCAGGCCCCAGGTGACGAGGAACAGGGGAAAGAGCGCCGGGACATCGGTCCACCCGAGGTCGACGATGAAGGTCTCGATCGACTCCGAGATCGAGTCCCAGCTGTCGTCAAAGCCGAAGATCCCCTGGGCGCCGTTGGTGAGGTCGCGGGCGTTGAGCGCGACCAGCCGGATCGCCTCCGCCGCTGCGATCGTGACGATCGCGAAGTAGTCGGCGCGCAGCCGCAGCGAGGGCAGCCCGATGATCAGCCCGAAGCCGACCGCGACCGCGACCGCGATCGGCAGCGAGAGCCAGAAGTTCATTCCCTCTTCGGCGGTGAGGATGGCCATCGTGTAAGCGCCGATCGCCATGAACCCGACCTGGCCGAAGTTCTGGATCCCGGTGAAGCCGACGTTCATCTGCAAGCCGGTCGAGAAGACGGCGAAAATGCCGGCGATCACCCCGACCGAGGTCCAGAACTCGAGGTCGGTGAACGCCTCAAGCGAGACCGCGAGCTGGAAGATCTCGACCGGGTCGCTCATACCGCCCTTGCCTGGCCGAAGATCCCCTGCGGCCGGATGACCAGCACGATGATCAAGATCAGGAACCCGACCGCCAGCTTGAGACCCGGAGCGACCATGAAGGTCGACCATTCGATGACGACGCCGAGCACGATTCCCGCCGCGAGCGCACCGAACGCATTGCCGATCCCGCCCAGGACGACGGCCGCGAAGATCGGCAGCAGGAGCTCGAAGCCGAGCTCGGGTTGCAGCTGGGTGAGCGCGCCGGCGAAGACCCCGGCGAGCCCCGCCAACCCGGCGGCGAACACCCAGGTGTAGAGGATGATCCGCCCGGTGTTGATGCCCGACGTCTCGGCGAGGTCGAGGTCGTCCGACAGCGCCCGCATCCGCTTGCCGAGCAGGGTCATCCGCAGCATCAGCCCGGTCGCGATCAGGGTCGCGAAGCCGACGACGACCACGATCAGCTGCGTGCGGCCGATGCGCAGGTCGAGGAAGTTGACGGTGTCGGTCGTGTTGACGTCGAGCTGGCGCAGCTCGGTGCCCCAGACGAACTGGATCCCGTACCGGATCACAAAGGCGAGCCCGATCGTCATCAGCAGCAGCTGCAGCATGCCCGCGCCGCGCCCGCGCATCGGCGCCCACATCACCTTCTCCAGCAGGATCCCGAGCAGGGCGGTGGTCGCGATCGCGAAGGCGATGCCGAGCACCAGCGGCAGCTCCCAGGTGACGTTCACCAAGTACGCCATGTAGGCACCGAAGGTGAGGAAGTCGCCGTGGGCGAAGTTGACCAGCCGCAGGATCCCGTAGACGAGTGTCAGCCCGACGGCCCCGAGCGCGTAGATAGCGCCCAGGGAGAGGCCGTTGAGCCCGCGCTGGGAGACCTCGTGAACGCCGTGGTAGAGGACCAGCACGGCGACGATGTTGGCCAGGACCACGACCGCGATCCCGGCCGGGTTGGCTTCCAGTCGCGTGATCGCAGCGACCGTCGCGGCGAAGATCACGAGCAGGAGCGCCCATTCGCCGATCGAGTCGGGCAAGCGGTCGGCGAGCACCAGCACCAGGTCGAGCAGGAAAACCCCGGCGGCGGCCTTTACCCAGCCCGGCCCATGGCTGAAGCGATCGGCCGCGTTCGCGAAACGCTCGCTCAGCACCAGGTTTCGCTCGCCGGCTAGCTGTCCAGCCTCCATACCCGCCGCGATCCTATCCGCGATCGCCGATCACGGATCAGACTTCGAGCTTGCGCCCGATCAGTGCCACGACCGCGTCTGTGAACTCGATCGTCCCGGCGTGACCGCCGAGGTCCGGGGTCCGGATCCCCGATGCGACCGTCTCGATCACGCTCTCCTGGACCGCCCGCGCCGCCTGCTCGCGCTCCGCGTAGTGGAGCAGCGCGGCGGCGGCGAGGATCATCGCCATCGGGTTGGCGAGGTCCTTGCCCTCGAGCGCCGGCGCGGTCCCGTGCGGCGCTTCGGCCATCGCGACCAGCGGGCGCAGCTCGGGGTCGAGCGCCAGCAGGACCGACTCCGCGCCGGCGATCGAGCCGAACAGCGGCAGGACGAGGTCTGAGAGCAGGTCGCCGTCGCGGTTCAGGCACGGGATCACGAGGGCGTCGGTGACGGCGCCGCCGATCAGGCCGGCGAGCATCGCGTCGATCAGCACCGGCTCGTAGACGACCTCGGGATGACGCTCGGCGGCCGCGTCGATCTCCTCCTTCAGCATCCCTTCGTAGACCGGGCTGACCGTCCATTTCGGCCCGCCGTAGACCTTGCCGCCGATCCGTGCCGCCTCGCGAAACGAGTACTCGGCCACGGCTCGGCAGTCCGAGCGGCGGATGCGCTCCACTCGCAAGGCGATCTCGTCGTCGCCCTCCGCCTCACGGCTCTCCTTCGCGCCGTAGGCGTCGCCGACCGCCATCCGGCAGACCGAGATCGGGTGGTGAATGCCGGCGACCGGGGTCACGCCCGGGATCCGGCGCCCGGTGCGGACGATCACCTTGCCGCCGATCGCTTCGCGCAGGATCCGGTTCGGGCTGCCGACGTCGTCGGCGCCCTCCGGGGTGATCGTCGCGGCCTTGATCCCGAATCCGGTCTCGAGCATCGCCTCCGCGGCCTCGGCGCAAACCCGGTTCTCGGTCGCGCGCCGGTTCGCGAGCGAGAGGTCGAAGCGGATGATCTCGAGCTCGGTCCCGAGCAGCGCCGGGTCGAGCACCCGCAGCGCCTGCTCGAGCAGCTCCTGGCCGGTCTGGTCGCCCTCGAGCGCGACTATCCTCAGCGAAGCCATGGGTTTCGGAATCTATCCGCATGAATGAGCGCTGCTCGTGGTGCGGTGAGGGCGTCGCGGCCGACGACGGCTTTCGGGTCTACGAGCCGGCGGGGGAGCGCCGCGCCGTCTTCTGCCGCCTCGAGCACGTTGTTCCGTGGGCGATCCAGGGCGCCCACTGGGAGCCGGGAGGGCTCGCCGAGCCGCTCGACCTCGACCCGCCGCCGCGAATCTGCGCGCACTGCGAAGCGGCCCTCGACGACGTCTACGTGCTCGCGGTCCGCCACCGCGGTGACCACCGGGTGCCCGACGACTTCTGCTCCGTGGATCATCTCTCAGCTTGGGCCAAAGCCGGCGGTCGCTGGCAATAGGCGTCGCCTGTAGGCGCTTACTGCTTCCTGTCCCCGGACTTCTGCCCGACGTTCCTCGGTGGTGGCGGGATCGAGTCGTCGCCGGCGTCGGCGGCGAACTCCTCGATCAGGGCGGCGGTCTCGCGGGGCTTCTCGACGTTCGGCGAGTGGCCGGCGCCCTTGACCTCGGCGAGGCGGGCGCCGGGCACCGTTTCGTAAGCCGCCTGGGACGCCTCGGGGTCGCAGAGCTGGTCCTCGGTGCCGAAGATCGAGAGCAGCGGCACCGGCACCGCCTGGAGCCGCTCGTTCAGCGGCCGCTCCTCGACGAACTCGGCGGTCTCGCGCTCTGCTTCGCGAAACGAGGTGTAGGTCATCGCCCGGAAGTCGTCGACCACCTGATCCGGATTCGGGAACCCGGCGGCGAGGTCGTAGTCGGGCGCGAACGCCCGCGCGTAGCCGTCGTCGACGAGGAAGTCGGGGGTCAGGCGCCAGATCGCCTGGCCGATCACCGGCGCGTATCCGAGCTCGGCGAGGGTCGGCAGCGAGCACGCATCCTCGTTCGGCCCCTCGTCGATGTTGACCAGGCGATCCACGAGTTGCGTCGACTGCTCGGCGAGCGCCGTGGCGACGGAGAAGCCCATCGAATGGCCGACGACGATCGCGCCCTGGACCTCGAGCCGGTCGAGCGCGGCACCGACGAGCGCCGCCTGGTTCGTGATCTCATAGCCGCTCGAGGGCTTCTGTGAGCCTCCGTGTCCGAGCAGGTCGATCCGGATCACCCGGTGGCGCTGGGCGAGGATCGGCGTGATCCGGTCCCACCAGTGCAGCGAGCACGCGTAGCAGTGAAGGAGCACGATCGGCGGGTTGGCTTGCGGGGAGTTGCCGGCGGGCCCCGGCCCGCCACCGTCGAGCACCTGCAGCTCGCCGCCGGGCAGCCCGAGGATCTCGCCGCCCTCGATCGTCACCTCGGCCTCCTTGGTCTCGCCGTCGACGATGATCGTGTTCAGCGCCAGCAGGCCGGCGAGCGCGAGCAGGAGGCCGATCAGGACCTTCCAGCGGCGTTTCATCCGCTCGGCCCGGCCTCGCGGGGCGCGAGCCCGAGCTCGTCGGCGCGCTCGGCCATCGCCGCGATCACGAAGGCGACGTGCTCGTCGAACTCGATCCCGAGCTCAGCCGCACCCTGGCGCACCTCCTCGCGGTTGACGCCGGCGGCGAACGAGGGCTGCTTGAGCTTCTTGCGCACCGACTTCGGCGCCAGCCCCTCGATCCCGGTCGGACGGACCAGGGCGCAGGCGGCGATGAACCCGGAGAGCTCGTCGACGGCGAACAGGGTCTTCGCCATCGGGGTCTCGCGCGGGACGCCGAGGAAGGTCGCGTGGCCGGCGACGGCGTCGATCAGCTCCGGCGGCCAGTCGAGCTCGGCGAACAGGCGCAGGGCGCTGCGCGGGTGCCCGTTCTCGGCGTCGTCGAGATCGGGGAAGCGCTCGTAGTCGAGGTCGTGGACCAGGCCGGTGACCCCCCACAGCTCCTCGTCGTCGCCGAAGCGCCGCGCGTAGGCGCGCATCGCCGCTTCGACCCCGAGCAGGTGCTTGCGCAGCGAGTCGGCGCTGACCCACTCGCTGACCAGGTGCCAGGCGTCATCCCGCGTCGGCTCGACCATCTAAGCGTGGTCTACCCTAGCCACCCGATGGAGAAGTTCGTGATCAAGGGAGGTCCGCCGCTCTCGGGCGAGATCGTCGCCGCCGGGAACAAGAACGCCGCCCTGCCGATCCTCGCCGCCTGCCTGCTTACCGAGGAGGAGGTCGTGCTCACCAACGTGCCGCGGATTCGCGACACCGAGACCCAGGTAGCGGTCCTGGAGGGAATCGGGGTGAGGGCCGATTGGGGGCCGGACAACGAGCTTCGCCTGCGCGCCGACTCGGTTTCCGCGACCGCGATCGACGAGGGGCTCGCGGCGCGGATCCGGGCCTCGTTCCTGCTCGCCGGCCCGCTGCTGGCGCGTTTTGGCGAGGCGCACATGCCGCCGCCTGGAGGCGACTTCATCGGCCGGCGCCGGCTCGATCCGCACCTGGACGCCTTCCGCGACATGGGCGCCACGGTGGAGGGGGATCGCGAGATCGTGATCTCGAGACCGCCGGGCGGCCTGCGGCCGTGCGGGATCTTCATGGACGAGCCCTCGGTGATGGCGACCGAGAACGCGCTGATGGCGGCCGCCTTGACCCCGGGGCCGACGACGATCTCCAACGCCGCCTGCGAGCCGCACGTCCAGGACCTCGCCCGCCTGCTGGTGAAGATGGGCGCGCAGATCGACGGGATCGGCTCGAACGTGGTCACGGTGCACGGCCGCGACCGGCTCGGGGGCGCGGAGCACCGGATCTGCGCCGACCACATCGAGGTCGCCAGCTTCATGGCGCTCGCCGCGGCGACCCGCGGCGAGCTGCGGATCCGCGACGCCCAGCCCGACGACCTGATCACGATCCGGCGCCACTTCCGGCGGCTCGGGCTGCAGTCGATGGTCGAGGGCGACGACGTGCTCGTGCCGCCCGACCAGGCGCTCGAGATCCGCGACGACCTCGGCGACGCGATCCCGAAGATCGACGACGGCCCGTGGCCGGCGTTTCCCGCCGACCTGACCTCGATCGCGCTCGCGCTCGCCACCCAGGCGCGGGGTACGATCCTGATCTTCGAGAAGATGTTCGAGAACCGGCTTTTCTTCGTCGACAAGCTCGTAGCGATGGGCGCTCGGATCACGCTCTGCGATCCCCACAGGGCGATCGTCAGCGGTCCGAGCCGGCTTCACGGCGAGCGAGTCGACAGCCCCGACATCCGCGCCGGGATGGCGATGCTTATCGCCGCGCTGTGCGCCGACGGCAGCTCGGAGATCGGCAACGTGGTCCAGATCGACCGCGGCTACGAGCGGATCGACGAGCGCCTGCGCGCGCTCGGCGCCCGGATCGACCGGGTCGCGGTCGAGCCGGTGCCGGCCTGAGGCGGACTGCTCGGTTTTCGCCGCCGTTCGCCACTTCGACCTATTCCGGGACAACTGATGACTCATCCGATACCCCCTGGGACCAGGGACATCCTGCCGGACGAGATGCGGGAGCTGCGCAGGCTCTCGGTGGCGCTGGTCGAGGCCTTTGAGCGCTTCGGCTACGGGGAGGTGGCGACGCCGACGATCGAGTACGAGGAGGTGCTGGCGCGCGGCGACGAGGAGGGGGCTGCGCCGGCTTACCGGTTCTTCGACGAGCGCGGCGAGCTGCTGGCGATGCGCTCGGACATGACGGTCCCGATCGCGCGCCTGATCGCCAACCGCTACGCGGGCGCGGAGCCGCCGTTCCGGCTCTGCTACCTGGCGCGGGCGTACCGGTCGGTGCGGCCGCAGCGCGGCCAGATGCGCGAGTTCACGCAGGCCGGGGTCGAGCTGGTCGGGGTCACGGCGCCGGACGGCACCGCTGAGGTAGTCGAGGTGCTCGCTGCGGCGCTCGACGCCGCCGGCCTGACGCGGGCCGTGATCGGCCTCGGCGACGCCGACCTCTACCGCCAGCTCCTCGAGGAGCTCGAGATCGACGCGGAGGCGCGTGAGCTCCTGCTCGGCTGCCTCGCGACCCATGACCTGGTCGGCCTCGAGGCTGAGCTCGCCCGAGTCGACCTGTCCGCTGCCGAACGCGAGACCCTGCGGCGGATCCCGGGCCTGCGCGGGGGGCCGGAGGTGATCGAGCAGGCGCGGGCGCTCGGCGGGGTAGCGACCGAACGGGCAACGGGCCGTCTCGAGGAGATGGTCGAGGCGCTGCGCTCGCGCGGGGTCGCCGACCGGGTCCAGCTCGACCTCGGCCTGCTCCGCGACCTCGGCTACTACACAGGCGCCATCCTCGAGGTCTATGACCCCGCGCTCGGCCACGTGCTCGGCGGCGGCGGCCGGTACGACGAGCTCATGGGTCGATTCGGTCGACCGCTGCCGGCGGCCGGCTTCGCCCTCTATCTCGAGCGGGTCCACATCGCCCAGGCCGAGGAGGGAGTCGAGTGAGGGGCGCCGCAGGGTTCGCCCACGCCACCCGAGCCGACGATGATCCGAGGCTGAAGCTGGCGATTCCGAGAGGGGCGCTGTACGAGGGCGCCCTCGATCTGCTCGACGCGATCGGGATCGAGACCGCCGCGCCGCGCGGGGACTCGCGGGCGCTGGTCTTCGAGGCCGGCGAGCTGACGCTTGTAACCATGCGGCCTTCCGACGTGCCGACCTACGTCGAGGCGGGCGCCGCCGACCTCGGGATCACCGGCAAGGACGTGCTCGACGAGCAGCGCGACCGCGCCGTCTATGAGCTGCTCGAACTCGGTTTCGGGCGCTGCCGGATGGTGCTCGCCTGCCGCCGGGGAGACGGGCGCCCGGGCGAGTCCGAGCGCCGGCTGGGCGCGATGCGGATCGCGACCAAGTACCCGCGCACCGCCGAGCGCTACTTCGAGCGCAGCGGGCGTCAGGTCGAGTTGATCGAGGTCAAGGGCTCGGTCGAGCTGGCGCCGCTCACCGGCCTGGCGGAGGGGATCGTCGATCTCGTCGACAGCGGGCGGACCCTGGCCGAGAACGACCTCGAGGTCCGCGAGGAGATCGCGACCTGCAGCGCGCGCCTGATCGCCAACCGGGTCGCCCACAAGCTCCGGGCGGCCGAGATCGATGCCCTGACGGAGCGGCTGCGGGTGGCGACCCGGTGACGCCGCGAATCGAGCGGTTCGAGTGGGATGGGGCCGACGCCGCGGCGATCGCCACGCGGTTGCGGGCGCTCACACCGCGACTCGAGGACGTCGGCGACGCGGTCGCGGCGATCGTCGACCGGGTCCGAGAGCACGGCGACGCGGGGGTGCGAGCGGTCTCCGAGCAGCTCGGCGAGCCGGCCCCGGAGGCGCTGCGGGTCGATCCCGAGGCGGTCGCAGCCGCGCCGGGGCTGCTCGAGCCCGCGGTCCGCGAGGGCCTGCGCGTCGCCGCGGTCAACGTCACCGCGGTCGCGCGCGCCGAGCTCGCCGCCCTCGAGCGGGCCGCGACGGCTGAGCTCGAGCAGGGGCAGCGGGTAGAGGTCGTGCACGCGCCCGTGGCGGCGGCCGGCGTCTACGCGCCCGGTGGCAAGGCCGCCTACCCGTCATCGGTGCTGATGTGCTGTCTGCCGGCGAAGGTGGCGGGCGTGACGCGGATCGCGGTCGCCTCGCCGCCCGGCGCGGGCGGACGACCGAGCCCGGCGGTGCTGGCCGCGTGCGCGCTTGCCGAGATCGACGAGGTCTACGCGATCGGAGGCGCGCAGGCGATCGCGGCGCTCGCCCTTGGCACCGAGAGCGTGCCCGCGGTCGATGTCGTCGTCGGACCGGGCAACCGGTACGTGACCGAGGCCAAGCGCCGGCTCGCCGGCCGGGTCGGGATCGAGGGGCTCGCCGGGCCGAGCGAGCTGCTGGTGGTGGCCGGCGGGACCGCCGACCCCGAGTGGATCGCGCTCGACCTCTGCGCACAGGCCGAGCACGGCGAGGAGAGCCTGCTGGTCGTGGTCTCGCACGACGGCGCGCTGCTCGACCGGATCGGCGAGCGGGTCACCGAGCTCGCCGCCGAACGGCCGACCGTGAGCGCGGCCGCGCTGGCGCTCGTCGTCGCGCCGGGGCTCGAGCTCTCGCTCAGCCTCGCCGATGCGTTCGCGCCCGAGCATCTCGAGCTCGCCTACACGGGGGCCGACGCTGCAGCCGCGCGAGGCAGGATCGCGGGCTGCGTCTTCGTCGGCACAGGCGGGGCGACGGCGTTCGGCGACTACGCGGCGGGGTCGAACCACGTGCTGCCGACCACGGGCGCGGCGCGATTCGGAGGCCCGCTGGGTCCGGGAGCGTTCATGCGCAGGACCTCCGTCGTCAGCGTGCCGTCGTCAGCCGCGCGAGAATTGAGCCCGCACGTGTCCGCGGTCGCGGACGCGGAGGGCTTTCCGGTCCACGGCGAGTCGGCGAGAGCGAGGGCGAAGCGATGAGCTCCGAAACGAGAACCGCAACGGTCGAGCGCCGGACCAGCGAGACGCGAGTCTCGGTCGGGCTCTCGCTCGACGGCGGCGACGTCAGCGTCGCCACCGGAGTCGGCTTTCTCGACCACATGCTCGAGCTGCTCGGCCGTCACGGACGGCTCGGCCTCTCGATCGAGGCCAGCGGCGACCTTGAGACCGGCGCTCACCACACCGTCGAGGACGTCGGCATCGCGCTCGGCCAGGCGCTCGACCGGGCGCTCGGAGACCGCAGCGGGATCCGGCGCTACGGCTACACCGCGGTGCCGATGGACGAGGCCCTGGGGATGTGCGCGATCGACATCTCGGGCCGCCCGCTGTGCCTGTTCGAGGCCGATCTGCCGCCGGTCTCGATCGCCGGCTTCGACGCCGAGCTGACCGAGGAGTTCTTTCGCGCCGTGGCCTCGAACGCGAAGCTCACCCTGCACGTCGGCACCCGCTACGGCTCCAACGCCCACCACCTGATCGAGGCGTGCTTCAAGGCGTTCGCGCGGGCGCTGCGCGAGGCGGTGGCGATCGATCCGGGCGAGAGCGGGGTGCCGAGCACGAAGGGGACGCTTACGTGAACGGCTGTCCGCTGTCCGCGGTTCGCGGGGGCCGGGGATGACGCGGATCGCGTTGCTTGATTACGGGAGCGGGAACCTGCGCTCGGTCGAGAAGGCTTTGGAGCGGGTCGGGGCCGAGGTGGCGATCACCGACGATCCCGAGCTCGCGGCCGAGGCGGACGGCCTGCTCCTGCCCGGCGTCGGGGCGTTCGCGCGTGCGATCGAGCGGGTTCGCGGGCTCGGGCTCGATCGCCTGATCGCGGATCGGGTCGCCGTGGGGACCCCGGTGCTGGGCGTTTGCCTCGGCTTTCAGCTCCTGTTCGAGTCCTCGACCGAGCTCGGCGGCGCGACCGGCCTCGGCCTGCTCGAGGGCGAGGTGACCGAGCTCGACGCTCCTGGGCTCAAGGTCCCGCACATCGGCTGGGAGCCGGTGAGCTGGGCAACCGGCTCGGAGCTGAACGCCGGGATCGCCGACCGGACCCCGTTCTACTTCGTCCACGGCTTCGCGCCGCGACCGGCGGTCTCCTCGGACCTGCTCGGCAGCGCCGTCCACGGCCGGCGCTTCTGCTGCGCCGTCGCCCGCCCGCCGGTCTACGGGGTCCAGTTTCATCCCGAGAAGTCGAGCGCCGCCGGCCTGCGCCTGCTCGGCAACTTCGCCGCCATCTGCACTCGCACAACAACCGCCTCACAGCCCGCGTGATCCTCTATCCCGCGATCGACATCCGCGGCGGCAAAGCCGTGCGCCTCGTGCAGGGCGACTACGACCGCGAGACGGCGTTCGACGCCGACCCAGTCGACGCCGCTCAACGCTGGCTCGAGCAGGGGGCGGAGGCGCTTCACGTGGTCGATCTCGACGGCGCTCGCGAGGGCGCGCCGGTCAACATCGAGCACCTGGCGCGGATCTGCGAGAGCTCTCCGGTCGCGGTCCAGGCCGGGGGTGGCCTGCGCGTTGCCACGGACGTCGAGTCGGTGCTCGCCGCCGGCGCCGCGCGGGCGATCCTCGGGACGGCGGGGCTCGCCGACCCGGCCCTGATCGAGGGGCTCGCCGCCGAGCACGGCGAGCGGATCGTCGTCGCCGCGGACGTGCGCGCCGGTCGGGTTACGATCGAGGGCTGGGAGCGCGAGTCGGGGATCGGGGCCGCCGAGCTGGTCGAGCAGCTCGGCGAGCGCGGCGTGCGCCGTTTCCTCTACACCCCGGTCGAGGTCGACGGGACGCTCGAGGGGCCTTCGCTCGGGAGCCTGCGTGAGGTCGCGGCCGCAGCGGAGCGGGTCGGCGCGACGCTCCTCTACTCGGGCGGGGTCGGGACGCTCGAGCACCTGCGCGCGCTTGCCGAGCTGGAGCTGGCGGCGGTCGGCGGCGTGGTCGTGGGCCGGGCGCTGTACGAGGGGGCGTTCACGGTCGCGGAGGCGCGCGAGGCGCTGACCATCGGTCGGCGCTAGATCAATCGTCTAGATTCGAGCCATGTTCTGGTTTCGGGTCCTTGCCGTCGCCCAGCTGGCGCTGCTCGCGCGTCGACATCTGACCCTGCTGGCGCCGGACGAGCGGACGCGGCTGACGAAGCTGGTCGCCGCGTCGAAGGGGCGGCCGCGCAGGAACCTGAACGCGAACGAGCGCGAGGAGATGCTGCGCCTGGCCCGCAAGCTCGAGCCGGGGGCGTTTGCGCACGGCGCCTGGGGCCTGGCGCGCGGCAGGCTGCGCAGCAAGGGCTAGATGGGTGATCCCACCGCCTGGCGAGGCCCCGGTGGGGGCGCGGCTTGGCGCTGAAACGGGTCATCCCGTGCCTCGACGTCGACGCCGGCCGGGTGGTCAAGGGCACCAACTTCGTCGGCCTGCGCGACGCCGGCGACCCGGTCGAGCTCGCCGAGCGCTACGACGCCGAGGGCGCCGACGAGCTCGTCTTCCTCGACATCACGGCCTCGCACCAGGGGCGTGAAACGATCGTCGAGCTCGCCCGCCGGACCGCCGACAACGTCTTCGTCCCGTTCACGATCGGCGGCGGGATCAGGTCGGTGGCCGATGCCCAGGCGGTGCTCGACGCGGGCGCCGACAAGGTCTCGGTCAACTCCGCCGCTCTCGCCCGCCCCGAGCTGCTCTCCGAGCTGGCCGAGGTGTTCGGCTCGCAGTGCGTCGTGATCGCGATCGACGCCCAGCGTGCGGGGGACGGCGAGCGACGCTGGGACGTCTTCGCCGACGGCGGCCGGAGCGCGGTCCCGGGCCGCGAGGCGGTCGCTTGGGCGCGCGAGGCGGAGCGGCTCGGCGCCGGCGAGGTGTTGCTGACCAGCATCGACCGCGACGGGACCAGTGACGGCTACGAGCTCGAGCTGACGAGGACGGTCGCCGACTCGGTCAGCATCCCGGTGATCGCCTCCGGCGGAGCGGGGGAGCTCGCGCACCTGGTCGAGGGGATCACGATCGGCGGCGCGGAGGCGGTGCTCGCGGCCTCGATCTTCCACTACGGCGAGTTCACGATCGCCGCGGCGAAGGAGGCGATGAGGGAGGCAGGGATCGCGGTCCGTGAGGACTGAGGGGACGAGGTTTCAGCCCGAGCCCTCGGAGCTGCCCCCGTTCCCGCCTCCTTCATTGCCCCCTTGTTGCTTGCCCTGTCCACGTTGCTCGCGCTTGCGCTGGCGCTCGCGCTGGCGTCGGTGCGCCTCACGGCGGCGCTCAGCCTCGGTCTCGTGCTCGAACGCGCGGATCCCTGAGGATCCGGTCAGGTACATCCGCTCGCCGTCGGAGATCACCGGGTTGTACTCGCCGAGCTCGCTCTCGAACACCCGCTTGCCGGTCTTGACGTCGAATCCGACGGTGCCGAGGTTGGGGCCGATCGCGGCCACGTAGACGACCTCGCCGAGGACCGTGGCCGCGCCGAGCACGATCCCGCCGACGTCCTTCTGCCAGCGAACCTCGCCGTTCTCGGCGTCGAGCGCGTAGAAAGTCTTGTCCTTGGAGCCGATGTAGACGGTCGGGCCGGTGCGTTTGGTGTCGGCGACCGCGGGGCCCGGGTAGACCCAGTCGCCGGTCGAGTGGCTCCAGAGCAGCTCGCCGCTGTCGGCGTCGAAGCTGTACACGCGACCGTCGATGCTGCCCAGGAAGACGCGGCCGAAGGCGACCGCCGGCGTCGAGTAGACCGGCCCGCCACGCCCGAGGCTGAGCCCCTGGGTGGTCCCGCGCCAGGCGAACTCGCCGTTCGAGGCGCGGATCGCGAACACCTCGCCGGCGTAGTTGGCGCCGTAGAGGATCCCGTCGTCGAGCGCCAGCCCGCCCTTGACGTTGCCGGCGGTGGAGACCTGCCACTGCACCTTCCCCGACTCGGCGTCGAGGGCGAACACATCGCCCGACTCGCTGCCGACGATCACGCTCTTGCCGAACACCACGGCCGAGGTCTCGCTGCGCCCCGGCAGCGGGCGCTCCCACAGCACCTTGCCGTCGCGAGCGCGCATCGCGACGGCCGCCCCGGGCTCGAGCGTGACCGCGAACACCCGGCCGTCCGAGTAGGCGGGCGAGGAGGCCGCCAGGTCACCGATCTCGTTCTTCCACTCGACCTTGCCCCGATCGGTGTCGAGCGCGTACATGAGCGCGTCCTTGTCGAGAAAGAACAGTGTGTCGTCGCCGATCACCGGTGAGAACTCGAGCAGCTTGCCGGCCTGAAAGCTCCACTCCGAGGCGTCGAAGGGGGGCCTCACCCGCGTCGTCGGCAGGTAGCGCGTGCGTTGGTCGTCGTACCCGTAGACCGGCCAGTTGACGGTCTTCACGCGTTCGCGGGGGGTCGCGGGCTCCTCTGTCTCGAGTTCGCAGGGAGGCGGGCATTCCACGTCCGCGTCGCGCTTGAGCACCGCGTAGGCCGTCGCGGCGCCGCCCGCGACCACGATCAGCGCCCCGCCGACGATCAGCGCCCTGGTGCGCACGCTCAGCGAGCGCCATTTGTTGAGCCAGGAGCGGATCATCCGCGAAGCCCGTCATGGTAGGGAAGCGGCCCTTCGCCAAAGCTAAATGGGAGCACGACGGAAGATCGACCTTGACGGCCTCGGCGGTCGAATCGCCGCCCTGCCGGGGTTCGACGCGGTGCGATCCGCCTCCCGGGTGGCCGGGGGCCCGGTGTACCTCGTCGGCGGTGCGGTGCGCGACGCTCTGCTGGGCAGCGCGCGAGCCGACCTCGACCTCGTCGTCGAGGGGGATCAGCTCGCGCTCGCGCAGGCGCTCGGCGGCGAGCTGCGCAGCCACGAGCGCTTCGCTACCGCGACCGTGCGCCGGGGCGGGCTCGAGATCGATGTCACCCGCGCTCGTGCGGAGTCCTATCCCCATCCGGGGGCGCTGCCCGAGGTCCGGGCGGCCGACCTCGCGCAGGATCTCGCCCGGCGCGACTTCAGCATCAACGCGATCGCGGTCGCCGTCGAGGAGCCCGGGGGGCCGATCGATCCGCAGGCCGGGATCGCCGACCTGAGCGGCGGGCTGCTGCGAGCGCTGCATCCGAGCTCGCTGGCCGATGATCCGACCCGGGCGCTGCGCGCGGCGCGCTACGCGGCCAGGCTCGAGCTCGAGCTCGAGCCCTCGACCCTGGCCCAGGTCCGCGCCGCCGACCTGCGCACCGTCTCCGCCGACCGGGTCGACGCCGAGCTTCGCCGGCTGGCCGGCGAGGCAGAGGCGCGGCGGGGCTTCGAGCTGCTCGACGAGTGGGGCCTGCTCGCGCTCGACGCGGGGGTCGGGGAGCTGATCGACGCGGTCGGGCAGGTGGTCGCCGCCCCGCCGTGGGCAACCGTGGCGAGCGCGCCCGAGACGATCCTCGCGGCGCTCGATCCAGGCACGCTCGGTCGGGCCCGCGAGCTGCTCGGGCCGGAACCGGATTCGCGCTCGGCGGCGGTCGAGGCGATCAGCGGCTACTCGGGTACCGAATTGGTGCTCGCCCGCGCCCTCGGCGCCGGGTGGCTCGACCCCGTGGTCGGCCAGTGGCGCCACGTCGAGCTCGAGATCGGCGGCGATGACCTGCTCGCCGCCGGGGTGCCGCAGGGCGAGGCCGTCGGCCGGGGGCTCGCGGCGGCGCTGCGCGCGAAGCTCGACGGACGTGCGCACGGACGCGACGAGGAGCTGGCGGTCGCGTTGGATGCGGCCGACTGGGACGGCTGAGATCCACGCTATCGCCGCAGCCGGGAGCTCGAGCTCGCCCGGACCAAGCGGGCGAAGCGGCCGCGGTGATCGGCGACGTAGCGGTAGCAGCGGTCGGTGGCCCGCGGGAAGCGTCGCAGCAGGAAGGCGAGCGGCCGGCCGCCGGGCAGCATCGCCACCAGTGGCGCGGCCGCCGCGCCGGCCGATCGCACCTCGCCCGAGGGAAGCGCCAGATGCCAGGAGCGAAGCCGTTCGGGCTCCGGCATCGCCGCGAGCAGCTCGGCGCCGTCAGGACTCTGGATCGCGACCGGGCGCAGGATCCCGTTCCGGTCCCAGGCGAGGATCTTGTCAAGGCTCCAGACGCAGAAGCCGCAGTCGCGGTCATAGAGGACGACGGCTCGAGATCGTCTCGGCGGGGTGCTCATCTGAGGCCGTAATGATTGCCTGGTGCGATGGCGGGAACGAAACGGCGTTCGCTGGCTGGCGGCCGAGCTGCCCGGCGCGACGGCCGCCTTCTCCGCCCGGCTCGGCGGCACCAGCAGCGGCCCGTTCGCGACCCTCAACCTCGGCCTGCGGACCGGGGATCGGCCGGCTGCGGTGACGGCGAACCGCGCCGCGCTCACCGAGGCGGTGGGCCGCGATCCGGCCGGGGTGCTGATCGGCGCCCAGGTCCACGAGGCCACGATGCTGCAACGCGATGTCTCGCCCCACCCGAATCCCTGGACGGCATCCGACGCCGACGCCGCGCCACCCTCGGACGGCCAGGCGACCGCGGCAGCGAACCTGACCCCGGCAGCGCTCGTCGCCGATTGCCTGCCGATTGCGCTCATCGGTGCGGGCGGGGTGGCGATGCTGCATTGCGGCTGGCGCGGGCTCGCCGCCGGGATCGTCGAGCGTGGGGTGGGGGTCGTGGGCGCGGTCGCGGCGGCGATCGGGCCGGGGATCGGGCGCTGCTGCTACGAGGTCGGCGAAGAGGTGAGTGACGCCTTCGCCCCGCTCGGAGACGGGATCATCACCGGGTCGATGCTCGACCTGCCCGAGGTCGCGCGACGGCTGCTCGGTCGGGCCGGGGTGAAGCGGGTCCAGTCGACCTCGCTTTGCACCAGCTGCGAGCCCGAGCTGTTCTTCTCCCACCGCCGCGACGGCGCCGGCACCGGGCGCCAGGCCGGCCTGGTCTGGATCGATGGCTGAGCCGATTCGCGGCATCGACGCGGCGCGGGTGCGGGCCAACCTGGACCGGGTCCGGGAGCGCTGCGGGCCGGAGGTCGAGATCCTGGCGGCGATCAAGTACGTCGATGACGCCGAGCTGCCCGAGCTCGCGACCGCAGGCGTCGAGCTGGTCGGCGAGAACCGCCTCCAAGATCTCGAGCGCAAGCAGGCGCTGCACGGATCGCGGTTCACCTGGGACTTCATCGGCAACCTGCAGAGCCGCAAGGTGAAGCGGATCCTGCCGCTGGTGCGGCTGATCCACTCGGTCGCGAGCGACTCCGCGCTCGAGCAGCTGGCTCGGCATGCGAAACCCGAGACCGAGGTCCTGGTCGAGGTCAATCTCGGCGAGTCGAGCAAGGGCGGAGTCGAGCCCGAGCGGCTTGGCGAGTTCATCGCTCGGTGCCCGGTCCGCGTCGGGGGCCTGATGGGCATGCCGCCGTTCACCGATGATCCGGAGGCGTCGCGGCCGCACTTCGCCCTGCTCGCCGAGCTGGCGGCCGAGCATGGCTTGGGGCGGCTCTCGATGGGGACGAGCCAGGACTGGGAGGTCGCGGTCGAGGAGGGGGCAACGCTGATCCGGCTCGGCACATCGCTCTATCGCTGAGCGCTGGACGCAGGGCCGATCCCAGGCATAATTGGTCGCAGGAATAGCCCCGCCGGGGGCGAAAGCCGCAGCGTTATGGCACTTCGCGACACATGGCATCGCGCACTCGTCTACTTCGGGCTCGCCGAGGACCCCGATTACCGCGAGCACGACATCTACGAGCCCGACACGGCTCCGCACGGCGAGGTCTACGAAGGTGCGGCGCATCGTGGCTCGGCGAGCGTGAGCCGGCTTTCGGAGCGGCGTCGCGGCCGCGACGACATCGACGACATCTTCGCCGACGACCCGCCACCGAGCCGCTCGCGGGTGCTGACGCCGGTCGGCAACGGCGGCGCCGACGTCCAGGTCCACCTGGTGACGCCGACGAGCTTCAACGACGCGCAGGAGGTCGCCGACCGGTTCAAGTACGCGGTCCCGGTGATCCTCAACCTGCAGACCACCGAGGGCGAGCTGGCCAAGCGCCTGATCGACTTCGCCTCAGGCCTCACCTATGCGCTCGACGGCGGGATGCAGAAGATCGCCGAGAAAACCTTCCTGCTCACCCCGCGCAACGTCGAGGTCTCGGCCGAGGAGAAGGCGCGCCTGATCGAGAAGGGCTTCTTCAACCAGTCCTGAGCTCACTGCGGCGGCCGGCGGCGTCGCTCGGGGATCACATCTAGGCTGCCTGGGATGAGGATCGGCTTCGCAGGCGCGGGCAACATGGCCGCCGCGATCGCCCACGGCTGGGCCGCGGGGCCGGGCGGCCCGCAACGGATGCTCTTCTGTGACGCCGGGTCGGGGCGGGCCCGGGAGCTGGCCGAGCGCAGCGGCGGCGACGCGGTCGAGTCGCTGTCCGAGCTCGCGCAGCGGTCCGACGCAGTCGTGCTCGCGGTCAAGCCGGCCGCGCTCGAGGTCGCGGCCGAGCGGCTCGGCGACGACGTCGAGGCGATCGTCTCCGTGCTCGGTGCGACCCCGCTGGCGCGGTTGCGAGAGCTGTTCGGCGGGGCGACCGTGGTCAGGCTGATGCCGACGGTCGCGGTCGAGGTGCGCCGCGGCGTGATCTGCCACGCACCGCTGGTCCACGGCGAGGGCGTCACCGGCACCCGGCTGTTGGAGCTGTTCAACGAGCTCGGCCACCTGGTCGAGCTGCCCGACGAGCTGATCGACGCCGCGACCGCGATCATGGGCTGCACGCCTGCCTATCTGGCGCTCGTCGTCCAGGCGCTCGCCGAGGCCGGCGCCGAGGCGGGAATCGATCCCGAGCAGGCCGGCGAGCTCGTGGTCGAAACCTTCGACGGCACGGTCGAGCTGCTGCGGCGCTACGACCCGATCACCGTGCGCGCGGCGGTCGCCTCGCCCGGAGGCAGCACCGAGGCGGGCCTCGCCGCGCTCGCCGATCGCGGCGTGGCCGACGCGTTCCGGGCGGCCGTGGACGCGTCGCTCGAGCGGATGCGCCCTTGAGCGTGCTCGCGCTCACCCGGGCCAACCTCGCCGACTACGTCGCGGCACTGCTGCTCGTCTACACCGTGCTGATCATCGCCAACGTCGTGCTCTCCTGGGTGCAGCAGTTTCGTCCCCTGCCCTACAGCACCCCGCTGCGGGCGGTGACCGGGTTCATCGAGGAGAGCACGAACCCGTTCCTGAACTTGTTCCGCCGCTTCATCCCGCGGCTCGGGCCGCTCGACATCAGCCCGATCGTCGCGATCCTAGTGCTCTCGATCGTCGGCGGGCTCGTCGTCAATCTGATTCGCGGGTGAGCGCCGCGTCGGGCCGCGCCTGGGCGCGGATGCTGAGCGTCTGCGGGCTGGTCGTGATCGCTGACCAGGCGGCCAAAGGCGCGATCGTCGCGACGCTGGCGCCGGGGGAGCGGACGAGCCTCGCGCTCGGCTTCGATGTCGCCCGGGTGACCAACCGCGGGATCGCCTTCGGCCTGCTGAGCGAGGGCAGCGCCGCCTTGGTGCTGGCGATCACGGCCGTCGCCCTGGCCCTGGTCGTCGCCTGGTTCGCCCTCGACCCCGGCAAGCCCTGGATGTGGCTCGGGGTAGGTCTGTTGACCGGTGGGGCGCTGGGCAACCTCGCCGACAGGGTGCGCGACGGTGGGGTCACCGATTTCCTCGACCCGCCGCTGTGGCCGGCGTTCAACCTCGCCGACGTCTCGATCACCCTCGGCGTCGTCGTGATCGCGCTCGCGTCGCTGGCGCCGGTGCAGCAGCGGGCGACGGAGCCGTGAGCGACGAACCGCGGATCGTTCACCGCGACAACCGGCTGGCGGTGATCGACAAGCCGCCGGGTCTCGTCGTCCACCCGGCCCCGGGGCACTCCGGGCCGACGCTCGTGGACGAGCTCGCGGACCTGCTCGGGGGTGGCGAGGCCGAGCGACCCGGGATCGTCCACCGGCTCGACCGCGACACCTCAGGGCTGATGCTCGTCGCCCGCGACCCCGAGGCCCACCGCCGGCTCTCGGCGGCGATCCGGCAGCGAGAGGTCGCGCGCGAGTACCTCGCCCTGATCGAGGGGCGGCCGCGGTCGCGCTCGGGGACGATCGACGCGCCGCTGGGGCGCGATCACCGTCGCCCGGAGAGGCGGGCCGTACGCGGCCGGGGGTCCCGCGAGGCGCGCACCCACTTCACGGTCCGCGAAGCGCTGCCGACCGACACCCTGGTCGAGGCCCGCCTGGAAACGGGGCGTACCCACCAGATCCGCGCCCATTTCGCCGCGATCGGAAACCCGGTCTGCGGCGACCCGCGATACGGACACCGCGGGCGCCACGGCCTCCAGCGACAGTTCCTGCACAGCGCCGGGCTCCGCTTCGTGCACCCGTTCAGCGGCGAGGAGCTGGGGTTCGAATCGGCGCTCCCGGCGGACCTGGCAGCGGCGCTGGAGCGAGCGCGGGGCGCGTAGATGGTTGATTCCGCGGCCTCGCGTGCGCGGGGGCACGCGGGACAGAGTCCGGTCGTGGTCGGCCGACGAAGCGCGTGCCAGAAGGCACGGGTAAGGAGGACGGGCGCGATCCGGCGACGGTATCCGCGCGTCATCCGCGTGCGTGAAGGCGTGGGATCACCCATCTCCACCCTCTACACTGCCCGGCGACCGGTAACCGACCCCCTGGCGGGCGGACGGGGCCCTGCCCGGCGCAGATCAAGCCGGGTTCCCGCGAGCGGCCAGGGAGCACACGAAATCCAAGGGAGCACCCAGATGTCCGAGCCCGGACTCAAGGACCTGCTGCAGGCGGGCCTTCACTTCGGCCACCAGACGCGGCGCTGGAACCCGCGCATGCGCCGCTACATCCACGGCGAGAGCGATGGGATCCACATCATCGACCTGCTGCAGACCGAGCATCTGCTCGCCGAGGCGCGGCGGTTCGCCACCGAGGTCGCCGGCAAGGGGGGGTCGGTGCTCTTCGTCGGGACCAAGAAGCAGGCGCGCGACTCCGTCAAGTCATGGGCGGAGCGCTGCGGGATGCCGTACGTCAACCAGCGCTGGCTCGGCGGGTTGCTGACCAACTTTCAGACGATCTCCGCCCGAATCGACCGGCTGCACGAGCTCAACTCGCTGAAGGAGGGCGGCCAGCTCGACCTGCTGCCGACCAAGGAGCGGATGTCGATGGAGGCCGAGCTGGAGAAGCTCGAGTACAACCTCGGCGGCGTGCGCGACATGAAGCGGCTGCCGCAGGCGGCGCTGATCATCGACCTGAAGACCGAGGTGATCGCGGTGCGCGAGTGCGAGCGGCTGCAGATCCCGATCCTCGGCCTGGTCGACTCGAACGTCGACCCGGTCGCGGTCTCGTTCCCGATCCCGGGCAACGATGACTCAATGCGCTCCTGCGAGCTCGTGATCTCGACCGTCGGCGAGGGCATCGAGCAGGCCGCGACCGCCTACCGCGAGGCCGAGGCCAAGCGCCGGGCCGAGGAGGAGGAGCGCCGTCGTCTCGAGGCCGAGAAGAAGGCCCGCAAGGAGGCCGAGGAGAAGGCTCGCAAGGAGGCCGAGGAAGCGGCGGCCGTCGCCGCGGCCGCCCAGCCCGCAGAGGCGAAGCCCGAGGCGAGGGAGGCCGGCGATGGCGGTTAGCGCGGCGGAGGTGAAGGCATTGCGCGATCGCACCGGGGCGGCGATGATGGACGCCAAGGCGGCGCTCGAGGAGGCGGACGGCGATCCCGAGAAGGCGATCGAGATCCTGCGCGTCAAGGGCCAGGCGCAGGCGGCGAAGCGGGCCGGGCGCTCGACCGGGCACGGCGTCGTCGCCTCCTACATCCACGGTGGCAGCACGCCGGTCGGCGCGATGGTCGAGGTGCTCTGCGAGACCGACTTCGTCGCCCGCAACGAGGACTTTCGGGATTTCGCGGACGAGCTCGCGCTGCATATCGCCGGCGCTCCCTCGCCGCCGCTCTACGTCTCGATCGACGAGGTCCCCGACGCCGAGCGCGAGGCCGAGCGCAGGGTGTTCGAGGCCAAGGCCCGCGAGGAGGGCAAGCCCGAGGAGGTGATCGAGCGGATCGTCGAGGGCCAGCTCGCCAAGTGGGCCGCCGAGGTGGCGCTGCTCGACCAGGAGCACATCCGCGCCGACCGCCACGACGGCAAGACGATCGAGGACCTGCGCGCCGAGCTCGCGTCGAAGACGGGCGAGAACGTCGTCATCGGCCGCTTCGCCAGGTTCAAGATCGGCGAGTAGGGCGACGGGATAGGGTGCGGCGGATGCCCGAGCCCGTGTTCAAGCGGATCCTGCTCAAGGTCTCCGGGGAGGCCCTGATGGGGCCGCTGGAGTACGGCACCGATCCCGACCGGGTCGAGACGATCGCCGCCCAGGTGCACGAGGTGAGCGCGCGCGGGGTGGAGATCGCGATGGTGGTCGGGGCCGGCAACATCTATCGCGGGCTCGAGGGTGCGGCGAAGGGCATGGACCGCGCGACCGCCGACTACATGGGGATGCTGGCGACGGTGCTCAACGCGCTCACGCTCCAGGACGCGCTCGAGCGGATCGGGACCTATACCCGGGTGATGTCGGCGATCGCGGTCACCGAGGTGGCCGAGCCCTACATCCGTCGGCGCGCGATGCGCCACCTGGAGAAGGGGCGCGTGGTGATCTTCGCCGCCGGAACCGGGAACCCGTTCTTCACCACCGACACCGCGGCGGCGCTACGGGCGCTCGAGATCCACGCCGAGGCGATCCTGATGGCCAAGCACGGCGTCGAGGGGGTCTACGACGCCGATCCATCGCTGGTCCCGGACGCGAACTTCCTTCCCCAGCTCACCCACATGCAGGCGATCGAGCGCGGGCTGCGGGTGATGGATTCGACCGCGCTCTCGTTGTGCATGGACAACGGGCTGCCGATCCACGTCTTCAACATGGCCGACGAGGCGAACATAGATAGGATCGTCTGCGGCGAGCGGGTGGGGACAATCGTCACCACCGGCGAACCCGAGCAGGCGACCGGCCGTGTCTGAGATCACCGACGAATTCCTTTCCGACGCCAAGGATCGGATGAGTAAGTCGGTCGACTCGTGTCGGCACGAGCTCGCCACGGTGCGCACCGGCCGCGCCTCCCCGCACCTGCTCGACCGGCTCGAGGTCGACTACTACGGCGCTGCGACGCCGGTCAAGCAGCTCGCTCAGGTCTCGGCCACCGACGCCCGCCTGTTGACGCTGACGCCGTTCGACAAGACCTCGATTGGGGCGATCGAGAAGGCGATCATGGAATCCGACCTCGGCCTGACACCGAACAACGACGGCAACGTGATCCGGCTCCAGATCCCCGAGCTCAACGAGGAGCGCCGGCGCGAGCTGGTCAAGGTCGTGCACGGGGTGGCCGAGGACGGCAAGGTCGCGGTCCGCAACATCCGCCGCGACGTGATGCACGACCTGCGCGAGCTGAAGAAGGAGGGCGAGGTCGGCGAGGACGACGAGCGTCGCGCGGAAACCGAGCTGCAGAAGCGCACCGACGACGCGACGCACGAGATCGACGGGCTGCTGAAGGCCAAAGAAGAAGAGATCCTCGAGGTTTAGGCGCCGCGCGCCAATGACCTCACCCAAATACGTCGCGGTCATCACCGACGGCAACGGCCGCTGGGCGTCGGAGCGGGGGCTGCCGGCGATCGAGGGCCACCGGGCGGGTGCCGACGTGGTCAAGGAGCGGCTGCGCGATGCCGCCTCGCTCGGGGTCGAGGAGTTGACGGTGTTCTCGTTCTCGACCGAGAACTGGCGCCGCCCGCGCGCCGAGGTCGAGGGGCTGATGGCGATGTTCGCGGAGCGGATCGACCGTGAGACGCCCGAGCTCGACGCAGAGGGCGTGCGGATGCGCTTCGTCGGGCGCCGTGAGGGGGTCGCCGAGGAGCTGGTCGAGCGGATGGAGTGGGCGCAGCGGGTGACCGCCGCCAACCGACGAATCACGCTCTTCGTCGCCTTCAACTACGGCGGGCGGGCGGAAATCGTCGATGCGTCGCGAAGCTTTCGGGGTGGATCCGAGGACGAGTTCCGCAGCCACCTCTACGCGCCCGAGATGAACGATCCCGACCTGCTGATCCGGACCAGCGGCGAGCGCCGGCTGTCCAACTTCCTGCTCTGGCAATGCGCCTACTCCGAGCTCGTCTTTCGCGACGAGCTCTGGCCCGACTTCGGAGCTGACGCGTTCCGGGCGTCGCTCGAGGAGTACGCGAGCCGCCGGAGGCGGTTCGGCGGCAGATGACCGACCGCGAGCAGCCGTTCGACGCCGAGCTCGACTTCGAGCGCCCTCGCCGTCGTCGGCCGGCGGTGCCGCCGGCGCTGCGCCGCAGGCGACGCGAGTCGTCCGGCGACCGCCCGCCGAAACGCAAGCGTTCCGAGACCCTGGCTCGGATCGCCTGGGCCCTGCCGTGGATCGCGATCGCGGTCACGATCGTCGTCGTCGGCGGCGAGGTGTTCGCCGCCGCGATGATCGGGTTCGCCTGCGTCGGGCTGACTGAGCTCTTCAGGATGGCCGACGAAGCACGCGCGTTCCGGCTCGTCGCCTATGCGGCCGCCGCGGCGCTCGTGGTCGCGGCTTTCTACGGCAGCCAGTTCCAGATGATGATCGCGCTCGCGGCGACGATCCCGGTCGTCTTCGCCGCCGCGATCGCCCGTCCGGAGCGCGAGGGGGTCACCGTCGCGATCGCGGTTACGGTTCTCGGCGTCGTCTGGATCGGGATCCCGTTTGCGCACGCGGTCCTGCTACGCGAGCTCCCCGAGCATGGCGCCGGCCTGCTGGTCGACGTGCTCGTCGCGACCTTCGCCGCCGATACGGCGGCATATGCGGGCGGGCGGCTGCTCGGACGGCATCGGCTCGCGCCGGCGCTGTCTCCGAACAAGACGCTCGAGGGCCTCGTGGTCGGCCTCATCGGGGGCACGATGGGCTTCTGGGTCGCGGGCCTCTACCAGGACTGGCTGCCCGGGATCGACGCCCTCTTGATCGGCTTCTGCATCGCCGTCCTGGCGCCGGTCGGAGACCTGTTCGAGTCGATGATCAAGCGCGATCTTCGAAGCAAGGACTCGGGAGCGATCTTCGGCCCGCACGGCGGCCTGCTTGACCGGCTCGACTCGGTCCTGTTCACCGTCGTCGCCGGCTACTACCTCGCGGTCGCGTTCGGCTACTGAGCGACGGCCCGCTACTGGACCCAGAGCTGGTCCATGAGCACGCCCCAGAAGGGGTGGAGCTGGACGTTCTGGACCCGCTCGGAGACGACGGTCACGCTGCGGCGGTCGAACAGTGGCACCGTCGCGGCGGCATCGACCAGCTTGCGATCGATCGCCGCCCAGGCGGCATTGGCGGTCGCTGGGTCGGCATCCGCCTGCGCCAGGGCCGCGTCGATCTCGGCGTCGAGCTGCGGGTCGCAGAATCCGCCCACGTTGTTCGTCCTCTCCGGGTTGGCCGGCACGAACGACTCGCAGGTGAGCGTCGGCTGGATGAAGTTCGCCGGGGTGAGGTAGTCGAGGCCCCAGCCGAACTGGCCGATCTGCGCCCCGGTGCGCGAGTCGGCGACGGCGGGGAAGTAGCGGTCCTCGAATGGTCCGGGAAGCTGTCGCAGCGAGCTGCGATAGCCGAGCTCGTTCAGGATGGAGACGAAGTAGCGGGCGATCGGGGCTCGCTCTCCCTCGGTGGCGGTCCACACGGTGACCTTCGCGCCCCTCGTCCCGGACGCTGCTATCAACCGCTCGGCCTTGGCCACGTCGGGCGCGGCCCAGGTCCCGGCATCGCTGGGATTGAGGGTGTACGGGCAATACGGCTGATAGCCCGGCAGGCCGGGCGTCAGCATCTGACACTTCGGCTGCGCGAGCTCGGGGCCGCCTGCGATCTCGACGATGCGGCGCCGGTCGACCGCGTAGTTGAGCGCCCGGCGCACGCGGACATCGTCGAACGGCGGTCGGCGGACGTTGAGGAACATCCATTCGGACTGCTGCAGCGAGGCGGAATGCAGCAGGTCGGCATGCCGGACGGCGAGCCGAGCGATGCGGCTCGGGGGCAGCGGGCCGCCGAAGATGCCCGAAGCGACCATCAGGTCAGCGTCACCGTCCAGAACCTCGGTGAGCTGCCTCTCCGGGTTGGGGTCGATTCCGAACTCGACCCGGTCGGGGAACCCGTCCGGCCTCGCATCTCCGGACCACACTTCAAATTCCTCGTTTCGCACCAACTCGACTCGCTCCTCGGCATCGAAGCTCGCGACCGTGTACGGGCCGGTTCCGGGCAACGGCCGCCCTTTCGCGAAGCGCGCCCGGCTGTCGGACGGCACGACGCTGGCCACGGGGAGGGCGAGCCGGTGGGGGAAATCGGCGTCAGGCTCGGTCAGATGGACCGAGATCGTCCGCTCATCGGGGTCGATCTCGATCCCGTCCGAGAGATCGCACGGGCGCGAAGGGTCGTTGCACTGGCGGGCGCCAACTACACCCTGGAACAGGTATCCAGCGCCGAACGAAATCCCGGCGTTGATCCGGAGCATCCGCTCGAGCGAGCTGCGAAAGTCCTCGGGGTCGACCTCGGTTCCATCCGAGAAGCGAAGGTCCGGTCGCAGCTCGAAGACGTACGTGAGCCCGTCGTCCTCGGGTTCCGGGATCTCGGTGGCCAGGTTGGCGACCAGCGTCGCGCCCGCCGTGCCGCCCACGCGCCGGTATGCGGTCAGCCCGTCATAGGCGAGCGAGGCCACGGTGAGGTTGCCGATGTCATACGACGCCGGATCGACGCAGCCGCAGAACAGGTCTCCGCGCGACATCTGAACGGCGAGCGTCCCTCCGCGATGGCTCTCGGCTGAGGCCAGCACGGACATCCATACTGCGCCGCCTGCGATTGCCATCCCGCTCGGGCTGCCGCCGACGTCGATCGTCTCCTCGACGTCGGCGGTATCAGGAGCGAGTCGCGAGACCGTGCCGTCCCCGGCGCTCGCCGCCCAGATCGCGCCTTCGCCGGCGGCGAGCGCGCTCGGGTTGGCGCCGACCGCGACGGTGCTGGTGACCGCTTCGGTCTCCGGATCGATCCGCGAGACGGTGCCGTCGATGCGGTTGGCGACCCAGACCGCCCCCTCGCCGAAGACGACGCTGCCGGGGCCGTTGCCGACCGCGATTGCCTCCGACACCCTGCCTGACCCGGGCTCGACGCGGACGACGGTCCCGGCGGCCTCGTCGGTGACCCACAGCGACCCGGCGCCGGCCGCGATCGCAGTCGGTCTCGAGCCGACGGGGATCCGGTCGGTCACCTCGCCACGGGCGAGATCGATGCGAACGACCTCGCCGTCGACCGCCGCCAGCACCCAGACGGCGCCGAACGCCACGGCGACTCCGCGCGGGCCGTTTCCCACCTCGAGCGATCCTACGATCCGATTTGCGTCGGGATCGAGCTGATCGACGGTCCCCGCGGTGGCGTCGGCGATCCAGGCAAAGCCGGCCCCGGTCGCGACCCCTGCGGGCTCACCGCCGACGTCGATGGTTGCCACCTGACCCGACTCGGCATCGATCCGAGACACGGTGTCGTCGAGAGCGTTCGCGATCCAGACCGAGTCGGCATCGGCGGCCGCGGGACCCGGTCCGCCACCGAGCTTGATCTGCGATCGGAGCTCGCCACTGTCGGGGTCGAGCACGCCGACGGCGTTCTCCGCGACCAGGGCGTTCTCTTCATCGCCCGGCAAAAGGCCGATCGCAATGAGGCCGATCGCCACGACGATCGCCCCGAGCACGAGCAGCGCCGGCAATCGCGCGGGCGCACGCCTCGCCGACGCGGGTGTCTCGGGGCGCGGGATGGCGGGGGCGTCGGCGGTCGTCGCCGCCGCCTCGAGCGCGGGGTCCTGGCGCAGCATCGCCTCGTGCAGCTCTCGCAGCTCGGGCCCGGGCTCGACGCCGACCTCCTCGACGAGGGTTCGTCGGGCGTCCCGGTAGGCCTCGAGCGCCTCCGCCTGTCTCCCGGAGCGATACAGCGCAAGCATCAACAGGCAGCGGAGGCGCTCGCGGAATGGATGCTCGGCGATCAGCGGCTCGAGCTCGGAGGCGACAACCGCATGGCGGCCGAGCTCGAGGTCGGCCTCGAGCCGCGCCTCGAGCGCCACGATGCGAAGCTCGTCGAGCCGTGCCACCTCGGCCTGGGCGAAGGGCTCGAAGGCAAGATCGGACAGCGCGTCGCCTCGCCACAGGCCAAGCGCCTCGTCCAAGAGCTCTGCCGCACGGTCGGGGCGCTCCCCGGCGAGCTCCCGCTGACCCTCGGCGAGCAGGCGCTTGAAGCGCACGAGGTCGAGCTCGCCATCCTCGACCCTGAGCTCATAGCCGGCTGCGGTTGTGACCAGCACCGACGGGACGCCACCTCGGGAGCGATTGTCCTCGAGCACCTTGCGCAGCCGCGAGACGTGCACGCGGACGCTCTGCAGCGCTCCCGAAGGGGGGCTCTCACCCCAGAGCGCGTCGATCAGGCGGTCGGTCGACACGGGCTCGTTCGCGTGCATAAGCAGCACCGCAAGAACGGTTCGTTGCTTGCCTCCCCCGAGCGCGAGCGGTTGCCCGTCTCTGACCACCTCGAGCGGACCTAGGACGCGGAAATCCATGACGACGCTGGCTCGCGCGCCAGCCTAGCACCGCCTTTCACGCCTACGAGCGCGCCGTCGATCGACTTTGTTATCGCCCGTTAGCCGGCTGTAACGCGGCGGCAATGCCCCTCGCGGACGATCGCCTGGTCCGACCGCCCGACAAAGGAGGAGCCATGTCCACCATCGTCACCGCCATCGCGAGGCTGCGCCGTCCCGCCGCCTTCGTGGTCACCCTGGCCGTCTGTGCGATCGCGATTCCGGCGAGCGCGAGCGCGTTCTACGGATCCGCGTCCGGCTCGGAGCAGGGCTCGGTCCCGGCGACCGCGTCGAACGATTCGAGCCTCGTGATCCCGGATCACACCTCCCTGCACGAGTCGCTGGCACCGCACGGCGGTGCGTTGAATCCGGGTGGCATCGAGCAGCCGACGCCGACGCCCGTGATCGAGCCTTCGCCGATCGGCGATGGATTCGATTGGGCTGACGCCGCCCTGGGCGCCGGAGTCGCGATGGCGCTGGTCGCGCTCGGCACAGCCGCCGCTTTCACGCTCCGCAGGCGGGGCACGCACGGGACGGTTTCACCGGCGGGCTGATCGCAAGCAACACGCCGGGTCCTCACGGGCGCGGAGGTTCGACCTCCGCGCCCGTTTGCGTGCTAACCGCTGTCGGCGAGCGCCTCACGGACGAAGTCGAGGTCGGCGCGGATGCCGGCCCGGGGACCCGGGGTCTCGACCAGGATCGGGGCGCCGAGCTCGCCGCCGGCGCGGATCATCGCCGGCAGCGCTTGGGGATCGACCTTGCCCGCGCCCAGCCGCGCATGCCGGTCGGCGCCGGTGCCGGGCGGGTCGCGCGAGTCGTTGGCGTGCAGGAGGTCGAGCCGGCCGGTGATCGCGTGCGCTCTCTCGACCGCGTCGGAGAGCTCTTCGCCGGCCGCGTGGGCGTGGCAGGTGTCGAAGCAGAAGCCGACCGTAACCGTCCCCTTGTAGGCCGCGAGCGCCTCCCAAAGGCGCGCGAGCGCGTCGAAGCGGCGGGCGACGGCGTTCTCGCCACCGGCGGTGTTCTCGATCAGCACCGGCACTTCGCTCTCGAGCATCTCCAGCGACCGAACCCAGCGGCCCGGGCCGGCGGCGATCTCGTCCTCGGCGTGGCCGCCGTGGACGATCACGGCGAGCGCGCCGACCTCGGCCGCGGCGTCGCAGGTCTGCTGGAGGATCTTGCGCGAGCCGTAGCGAACGTTGGGCCGCGGCGAGCAGACGTTGATCAGATACGGCGCGTGAACGTAGAGGTCGATCGCGCTGCTGCGAATCTCCGCGGCCTCGGGATGGGGCGGCGGCTTCTCGTAGGAGCCGGGATCGGAGAGGAAGACCTGCACGCAGTCGGCGCCGAGCGAAGCCGCCGCCGCCAGCGGCCGCTGGCGCGAGACGTGGGCCCCGATCGGCACCGATGACATCGCGGGCGAGCATAGGAGCCGCGCGCAGGTCTCGTCCTGAGCGCCGTTCACCCTCGCCGCTACGCTGCGTCGATGGCCAAGCGCGTCCTGATCCTGGGCTCGACAGGATCGATCGGCGAGCAGGCGCTCGACGTCGTCGGCGCCTCCCCCGAGCTCGAGCTCGTCGGCCTCTCGGCGGCTCACAACTGGGGCCGGCTCTCCGCCCAGGCCCGCGAGACCGAGGTCGGGGTGGTCGCGCTCGCCGATTCGGAGTCGGCCGAGCGCTCGCTGGCGGCGTTTGAGGGTGTCCGCCTGCTCGCCGGGGAGGAGGGGATCCGGGAGCTGATCACGGCGACCGACCCGGACCTGGTCCTGAACGCGATCGTCGGGATCGCCGGGCTCGGCCCGACGATCGTCGCCCTGAGCGAGGGGATCGACGTCGCGCTCGCCAACAAGGAGAGCCTCGTCATCGGCGGCGAGCTGATCACCGCGCTGGCCGAGGCGACCGAGAGCCGCATCCTGCCGGTCGACTCCGAGCACTCGGCGCTGTTCCAGCTCTTGCGCGGCGAGCCGCCCGGAGGCATCGAGCGGCTGATTCTGACGGCCTCCGGCGGGCCCTTTCGGGGTCGGACCGAGCTCGACGGGGTGACGCCCGAGGAGGCGCTCGCGCACCCGACCTGGGAGATGGGCGGACGGATCACCGTCGACTCAGCGACCCTGCTCAACAAGGGCCTCGAGGTGATCGAGGCCCACCACCTCTTCGGCGTCCCCTACGCGCGAATCGAGGTCGTCGTCCACCCCCAGTCGATCGTCCACTCGCTGGTCGAGCTCAACGACGGTGCCCAGCTCGCGCATCTCGGGCTGCCGGATATGCGGGTGCCGATCTCCTACGCCCTGCACTTCCCCGAGCGCGCCGACGTCACCGTGCCGACCCTCGACCTCGCCTCGGTCGGCGAGCTCAACTTCGAACCGCCGGATCCGGCCACCTTCCGCTGCTTGCGCCTTGCTCGCGAGGCCGGGCTCGCCGGGGGCACCGCACCGTGCGTCCTCAACGCCGCCGACGAGGTCGCGGTGGCGGCGTTCTTGGCGGGCGAGCTTCGCTTCACGGCGATTGCGGACGTGATCGAGGGGGCTCTGGAAGCGGTCCCGGCGCAGCCGGTCGGGCACTTCGAGGACCTCTACGCCGCCGACGCCTGGGGCCGCGAGGCGGCCGCGGGGCTGGTCGCGGCGGCGAGGGCGACGGCGTGAGCTGGCTGCTGGCCTTCGCCGGCTTCGCCTTCTTGATCATCGCCCACGAGGCGGGGCACATGGTCGCCGCGAAGGCCGTCGGGATGCGGGTCGAGCGCTTCTTTCTCTTCTTTCCGCCGAAGCTGTGGTCGGTGACCCGGGGTGAGACCGAGTACGGGATCGGGGCGATCCCGCTCGGGGGATTCGTGAAGATCACCGGGATGAATCCCGACGAGGAGCTGCCACCGCAGGTGGCGTCGCGGGGCTACTACCACCAACCGGTGTGGAAGCGGATCGTGGTGATCGGAGCGGGACCTGCGGTCAACCTGGTGATCGCGTTCGTGATCCTGTTCGCGCTCGCCTTCCAGGCATCGGAGCCGACCAACACGGTCGAGCGCGTGCGCCCGGGGTCCCCGGCCGCCGCGGTGCTCGAGCGTGGCGACCGGCTGGTCGCCGTCGACGGCGAGCGCGGCGGGCTCGAGGAGCTGCGCGCGCAGATCGCCACTCACGAGTGCGCGGGCGAGCAGCGCGACGGCTGCGTCGCCACGAGCCCGGCCGAGGTGATCGTCGTCCGCGGTGGAAGGGAGTTGACGCTCAGCGCCCGACCGGAGTACGACGCCGAGGCAGGCCGGCCGCTGCTCGGGTTCGAGTACGGCGCCGTCCCGGTCGAGGGGATCGACGGGGCGACGGGTTGGGCGCTGGAGCGGATGTGGGAGGTGAGCTCGCAGACCGTCTCGATCGTCGGCCGAATCTTCGACGCCGAGCAGCGCGAGCAGATCTCAGGCGTCGTCGGCAGCTACGAGGTCACTCGCCAGAGCTTCGAGTTCGACCTCCGCCAGGCGCTTCTCGTGCTCGCGCTGATCAGCCTCTCGCTGGCGGTGATCAACCTGTTTCCGTTCCTGCCCCTCGACGGCGGGCACATCTTCTGGAGCCTGGTCGAGAAGGTGCGAGGCAGGCCGGTGCCGTTCCGGGTCATGGAGCGCGCCTCGGTGGTCGGCTTCGTGCTCGTGCTGATGTTGTTCGCGATCGGGCTCACGAACGACATCGAGCGCCTCTCGGGTGAGGGATTCGGTATTCGCTGAGCGCCCGTATTGCCTGCTCAGGCGATAGGTTTAAGGCGGCGGCCCGAACCCAGAGGAGGAGCGAGCGATGGAGGCTACGACTGCGGAGCGCTATGCGAGCGGCGGGCGCGGGGGCGAGCTGCACGCTCAGAACCTGGCGCTGGCGTTCGCGCAGACCGTCGAGCGGCTCGGCGATGAGCCCGCGATCATCAGTGGCGAGGGCGATGACACGCTCGAGGTGAGCTGGAACGAGCTCGCCGCGCGAGTGCGCCGGATCGCCGGCGGCCTGGCGGCGCTCGGCGTCGGCAAGGGCGACACCGTCGCGCTGATGCTCAACAACCGGCCGGAGTTCATCCCGATCGACATGGCCGCGGTCTCGCTCGGCGCGGTGCCGTTCTCGATCTACCAGACCTCGTCGCCGGAGCAGATCGAGTACGTGTGCTCGGACGCCGGCGCCAAGCTGGCGATCATCGAGTCGGCGTTCCTCGACACCTTCAACAAGGCTCGCGAGAAGCTGCCGGGAATCGAGACCCTGGTCGTCATCGACGGAGACGGCGGCGAGCAGACGCTCGACTCGCTCGAGGCGCTCGACCCCGACTTCGACCCCGCCGAGTCGATCGCAGAGGTCCAGCCCGACGACCTGCTGACCCTGATCTACACCTCAGGCACCACCGGGCCACCGAAGGGTGTGCAGCTCACCCATCGCAACCTGATGAGCCTGGTCGGCGGGGTCGACGGGATGATCGAGCTCCCCGAGCGCGGGGGAAAGGTGATCTCGTGGCTGCCGGCCGCGCACATCGCCGAGCGCGGCGCCAACTACTACCTGCCCGTGGTCCAGGGGCTCTCGGTCACGGTCTGCCCCGACCCCCGCCAGATCGCCGAGTTCATGCCGCGGGTGCGGCCGACCTGGTTCTTCGCCGTGCCGCGGATCTGGGAGAAGCTCAAGGCCGGGCTCGAGGCGAAGCTCGCCGGGGTCCCCGGCGAGGAGGGCGACAAGATCCGCGCCGCGCTCGAGGCCGCGCTGCAGAAGGTCCGCCTCGAGCAGGCGGGCGAGGAGGTCCCGGAGCCGCTCGCGGCCGCGGTCGCGAAGGCCGACGAGGCGCTGTTCGCGAACCTGCGGGTGGCGCTCGGGCTCGACGAGGCGGTCGCGGTCAGCGTCGGCGCGGCGCCGACCCCGCTCGAGGTGCTCGAGTTCTTTCATGCGATCGGGATCGAGATCGGCGAGCTCTGGGGGATGTCGGAGACGTGCGGGGTGGCGACCTTCAATCCGCCCGAGCGGGTGAAGCTGGGCACCGTCGGGCCGCCGATCCCCGGGATCGAGCTCAAGCTCGCCGAGGACGGCGAGGTGCTGGTCCGGGGGCCGTCGAACATGCTCGGCTACCGAAACATGCCGGAGAAGACCGCCGAGACGATCGACCCCGAGGGTTGGCTGGCGACCGGCGACATCGGCGAGCTCGACGCCGACGGCTACCTGAAGATCGTCGATCGCAAGAAGGAGCTGATCATCAACGCGGCGGGCAAGAACATGTCGCCGGCGAACATCGAGTCGCACCTGAAGGCGGCCAGCCCCCTGATCGGCCAGGCGGTGGCGATCGGCGACCGGCGTCCGTACAACGTCGCGCTGATCGTCCTCGATCCCGACTTTGCGCCGGTGTGGGCGAAGCAGAACGGGCTCGAGGGCAAGTCGACTGCGGAGCTCGCCTCCGAGCCGACGCTGGTCGCCGCGGTCCAGGCCGGGGTCGACGCCGCGAACGAGAAGATGGCTCGGGTCGAGCAGATCAAGAAGTTCAAGCTGCTGGAGGCGGATTGGATGCCGGGCGGCGACGAGCTCACACCGACGATGAAGCTGAAGCGCAAGCCGATCGACGAGAAGTACGCGGCGGAGATCGAGCAGCTGTACGCGGGCTAGCGAGGCGCGCGGTCGCGGTCGCGCAGCGCAGGGCCGCTGGGGCCGCGGCTCGGCACGCTTTCACGCACCTTCCAACCGATCCGGCGCGCCACGTGTGCCCGCCGCGCCGCAATCCTCGCCCGGTGCCCGCCGAGCGGACTATTTCGACGGCCTCAGGGACGGAATCGTCCGTTCGGCCGATCGATGTCTTGATCGCTGCGCTGGCGGCGCGCCAACACGGCGTCATCGCGCTGGCCCAGCTGCGTCAGCTCGGCCTCAGTGCGAGCGGCGTCCGTAGTCGGGTCAGGGCCGGGAGGTTGCACCGCATCCACCGCGGCGTGTTCGCCGTCGGGCACCCGGTGCTCGGCAGGGAGGGATGCGGGATGGCCGCGGTGCTCGCTTGCGGACCCGAAGCCGCGCTCTCGCATCGCTCGGCCGGGGCGCTCCGGGACCTGCGCGCGTGGTCCGGGCGGCCGGAGGTGCTGGTGCCCGCGCGTGTGCGCCGGCGGCATCCGGGGCTGCTGATCCACCACGGCGACCTGCGTGCCGACGAGGTCAGCGAGGTCCGGGGCGTGCCTTGCACGAGCGCGAGCAGGACCCTGGTGGACCTGGCGGCGGTGCTGCGCCAAGCCGATCTCGAGCGGGTGGTGGAACGCGCGGAGCGACTTGAACTGCTCGACCTCGACGCTGTCCGGGCGATCCTCGATCGGCGCCGAGGCTGCCGCGGCGTCGCCCGGCTGCGCTTGGCGTTGGCGCTCTACGAGCCGGAGTCGAAGTTCACGCGCAGCGAGCTCGAGCAGCGATTCCTGCGCCTCTGCCGGACCGCCGGCCTGCCGCCGCCGGTCGTTAACGGGCTGATCGAGGTGCCCGGCAAATCGCTCGAGGTTGATTTCCACTGGCCCTGTTGGCGAGTGGTCGTCGAGGCGGACGGCTTCGAGACCCACCGCACTCGGGCGGCGTTCGAGCGCGATCGGCGCAACCAGCAGCTGGTCGGCGCGGCGGGCTGGACGCTGATCCGCTGCACCTGGAGGCAGGTCACGGGCGAACCGCACGACCTCCGCCAGGCGCTCCGCACCGCGCTCGAATCGCCTAGTCGACGACCTTGAACTTCGCCTTCGCCGGGGAGTCGTCGGTGTTCCCGGCGGCGTCGGTGGCGCGGACCTTGAACTTGTGCTTGCCGTCGTCGAGGTTCTTGAGCTTCTTCGGCGACTGGCAGGGCTTGTAGGGCTTGCGGTCGAACTTGCACTCGAAGCTCGAGTTCGGCTCGTCGGACTTGAACTTGACCTTGACCGTGTCGGCGTCGATCTTGCCCTTCGGCGCCTTCTTGATCTTCGTCTGCGGCGGGTCGGTGTCGGCAGCGCCGCCACCACCGCCGCCCGTGCAGGCGGTCTCGGTCGGCGCGGCCGAGTTCGGACGCGGGCTGGGCGTGGCGAGCGCGAAGTCGGCGGCGCTGTCGCCGGTGTCGTCACCGGCCTCGAGCAGGGTCGCGCAGCCGCGCGCGATCGAGCGGGTCAGCGACTGGCCGCTCGAGAAGCGCCGGCGCCGGCGTGCCGACCGGGAGCGTCGGCGGGCTGGCTGAAGGCGCCCCAGGAGACGCAGTCGACCGCACCGAAGCCCTCGGCTCTCGAAGCAGGTCGGCCCCGCCGCTCGTCATCGAGGTCGCTGTCGAGCGAGGGTACGGTGAGGTCGGCGCCGGGAACCACCGGTGTCGCCGACCAGGATCGTGCGCTGGTTCTGGCCGCTCGCGACATCGGCGGAGAACGTCGACGAATCGGGCTGTTGCATTCCATCCGCGATCGTAGAAGGACAGACACGTTGGCCCGCTGACGACGTTCTGGCCTGCGGAGTACATCTGCAACTCGACGAACCCGCGTCTGGGCCGTCCGGTGGGCCCGCATAGACCTCGCTGATCACCATCAGGTGATGGTCCGCGGCTGCGCCGGTCGGCAGCGAGAGGGCGGCCCCGGTCAGTGCGAACGCCACTGCGATCCCCCTTCGCATGCGCCAACCCTAAACCCCCGCTGCCACAATGTCCACATGGCCTCGAAGCGCCAGGTATTCGTCGGCGGGGTGCCGATTGGGGGTGGAGCCCCGGTCGCCGTGCAGACGATGACCAAGACTGAGACCGCCAACCTCGAGGCGACGATGGAGCAGATCGGCAAGGTCGCCGAGGCCGGCGCCGACCTGGTCCGGGTCGCCGTCCCGCGCGATCAGGACGCGGTCGCGCTGCGAACGATCGTCGAGCGCTCGCCGATCCCGGTGATCGCCGACATCCACTTCAACCACACCCTGGCGCTGAAGGCGATCGACGCCGGGGCCCACTGCATCCGGCTCAACCCGGGCAACATCGGCGGCCGCGAGAAGGTCGCCGAGGTGGCGTTGAGGGCGACCGAGGCGGGCGTGCCGATGCGGATCGGGGTCAACTCCGGCTCGCTGCCCAAGCATCTGCACGCGCTCGAGCGCGAAAACCCGGTCGAGGCGCTGGTCGGCGCCGCGGTCGAGTTCGTCGAGATGATGGAGTCGCTCGAGTTCGAGGAGTTCAAGGTCTCGATCAAGTCGACCAACGTCCCGAACACGATCGCCGCCAACCGGCTGCTCGCCGAGCGGATCCCCTACCCGATTCATCTCGGGATCACAGAGGCGGGGACGAAGTGGTCGGGCTCGCTGAAGTCGGCGGTCGGTCTCGGCACCCTGCTCGCCGACGGGGTCGGCGACACGATCCGGATCAGCCTCTCGACCTTCCACGCCGAGGAGGAGGTCAAGGTCGCCTGGGAGATCCTCAAGGCGCTGCAGCTTCGCGAGCGTGGGCCGGTGCTGATCGCCTGCCCGACCTGCGGCCGGCTGCAGTTCGACATGGACTCGGTCGTCGCCGAGATCGAGGCCCGCCTCGAGGCCTACGCCGAGCCGATCGAGGTCGCGGTGCTGGGCTGCGCGGTGAACGGGATCGGCGAGGCGTCGCATGCGGACTTCGGGATCACCGGCGCCAAGAACGAGGGACTGATCTTCGCCCACGGCAAGCCGTTGCGCAAGGTGCCCCAGGAGGAGCTGGTCGAGGCGCTGTTCGCCGAGATCGACAAGTCGCTCGATCGCGGCTCGGTCGAGGTCGAGGCCGCCAAGGCGGCCGAGGGCGCCGCCTGGCTCGCCAAGATCGAGGAGGAGAACGCGGACGAGCTGACTCCGGAGCGGATCGCCGCAATGGAGGCCGAGAAGGCGCGCGAGGAGGGCAACGACGTCACGGCCGAGCCTTTCCTGAAGCCGGTCAAGGGGCCAGCGGTCGCCCTCGACGAGGAGGCCTCGCCGACCGCGGGCCGCCGCTTCACCCGGGCCTGAAACTCGCGGCCTCGGCGCGGCGCACGGGCGACGCCCCGGTAGTCTGGCCGCTCGATGAGCCGGCTGTCGACCTACTTCCTGCCTACGCTGCGCGAGGACCCGGCAGACGCCGAGTCCGCCTCGCACCGACTCATGGTCCGGGCCGGGCTCGTGCGCCAGCTCGGCGCCGGCCTGTGGACGTGGCTGCCGGCCGGATACCGGGTGATCAAGCGGGTCGAGGCGGTGATCCGGGAGGAGATCGACGCGATCGGCGGGCAGGAGATGCTGATGCCGGTCCTGCAGCCCGCCGAGCCCTGGCGGAAGACCGGGCGCCACTCGATCGACGAGCTGTTCAAGCTCTCTGACCGCAAGGGCTCCGAGCACGTGCTCGCGATGACCCACGAGGAGGCGCTGACCTTCCACGTCGCCCGCGAGATCCGCTCCTATCGCGAGCTGCCGAAGATCCTCTATCACGTGCAGGTGAAGGAGCGTGACGAGCCCCGGCCGCGGGCGGGCGTGCTGCGCACCCGCGAGTTCACGATGAAGGACTCCTACTCCTTCGACCGTGACGAGGAGGGCCTCGACGCGAGCTATGAGCTGCACCGCGGCGCCTATGCGCGGATCCTCGACCGCTGCGGGCTGCGCTGGTACGAGGTCGAGGCCGACGTCGGGATGATGGGCGGGACCGGCGCACATGAGTACATGGCGCCGTGTCCCGCGGGCGAGAACGAGGTCGCGCTGGCGCCCGGGTACGCCGCCAACGTCGAGATCGCGTCGGCCCGAGCGCAGCCGGTCACGCTGCCGCCGTCGCTCGACCAGCCGCGCGAGGTGCCGACCCCGGGCCTGACCACGGTCGAACAGGTTGCCGGGGCGCTCGGGGTCCCCGAGGGGGCGGCGCTGAAGGCGATGCCGATGATCGTCGAGGGCCGCGGCATGGTCCTGGCCTTGGTCCGCGGCGATCACCGCCTGAACGAGATCAAGCTCCGCAACGCGCTCGGGGCCGACTTCCGCCAGGCCAACGCGGACGAGATCGAGGCCGCGCTCGGACCGCCCGGGTTCATCGGGCCGGTCACCGCCGACCTGCCGGTGATCAAGGACGTCGCGATTGAGGGCTCCGGCTTCTTCGCCGGCGCCAACGCGGCGGACGCGCACCTGATCGGGGTCGAGCCGGGCCGTGACTTCGGCTTCGAGGAGCGCGACATCCGCGCGGTCGAGGCCGGGGACCTCTCGCCGGCGGGCGACCCGATCGAGGTCGAGACGGCGATCGAGGTCGGCAACATCTTCAAGCTCGGCACCCGATATTCGGAGCCCCTCGGGGCCTCCTATCTCGACCCGGAGGGCAAGGAGCAGCCGATCGTCATGGGCAGCTACGGGCTCGGCCCGGCGCGGGTGGTCGCGGGGGCAATCGAGCAGCGAGCCGACGAGAAGGGGATCGTCTGGCCGCCGGCACTCGCCCCCTGGGCGGTTCACCTGATCGCGCTCGGAAAGGCAGGGGAGGAGACCCACGCGGCCGCCGACCGGCTCTACGTCGAGCTCGCCGAGGCGGGCCTGGAGACCGTTTACGACGATCGCGAGGCCGGGCCGGGGGAGAAGCTCACCGACGCCGAGCTGCTCGGCTGCCCGCTGCGGATCGTGGTCGGCAAGCGCGCGCTCGCCGAGGGCGAGGTCGAGGCCCAGGAGCGGCGCACCGGAGACGATCACCGGCTCGCGGTCGGCGACGCGGCCCGACGCGCCGCCGAGATCCTCGCGGCGCTCGACTGAGGCCGCGCGATGCCGTCGAAGCGCAGGCTGTTCGGCATCGACCGCTCCGGCCCGCTTCCCCGGGAGACGCGTCGCGGCGCTCCGCTGCACCCGTGGACGATCCCGAACCTGGTCGGCTACGTGCGTCTGGCGGCGATCCCGGTCTTCCTCATCCTCGCCTTCGACTCGGGAGACGGCCGGGCGCTCGCCCCGGCGCTGATCTATCTGGCGATCAGCGCCGGCGACTACCTCGACGGCTTCCTCGCCCGGGCGACCGGCCAGTACTCACGCATGGGCGCGCTGCTCGACCCCGTCGTCGACCGGCTCACCGTGCTCGCCGGGGCGACGGTCTGCTGGCACTTCGAACTCCTGCCGCGCTGGGCGCTGGCCCTGCTCGCGGTCCGGGAGCTGGTCACGCTCGTGCTCGCCCAGCTCGCGCTGCGCCGCGGGATCGACATCGAGGTCAACTGGATCGGCCGGATCGGGGTCTTCCTTGTCTTCGGGGGCATCTTCTGGAGCATGGTCCTCGATTGGTGGATCATCGAGGCCGGGTTCGTCCTCGGAGTCGCGATCGCGGTCCTCGCAACCCTCGTCTACGTCCGGGCTGCGCTTGGTCGCGGCCCGGTCGCCGCGCCCGGATGAGGCCTGCACCGACGCAAGCTCGAGCCCAAACGCTAAAGCTCAACTTGAAGTTTGCAGATCAGTCGTATACTCGGCGCTGACCGGCAGCACCGACCGGCGGATCTTGGGGGCGAAGATGAGGACCGAGTACGAAGACACCTTTCCCGACATCGGCTCGCTCGGCGACGACGAGCTCAAGTCGCTGATCTCCGAGCTGGCCGACGAGGAGCGCGAGGTCTCCTACCGGCGCCGGGTCCTGCACGGCAAGATCGACATCCTGCGGGCCGAGCTGGTCAACCGGCTCAAGGTCAAGCGCGAGGCGGGCGACGCGACGATCACCGGCGCCGACGTCCAGCAGCTCACCGACATCCTGCTCGGCAAGGTCCCCGGGCCCGACGAGGAGAGTTAGCCCGATGGCGCTCCACTGTCCGGAGTGCGGCTTCGTCAACCCCGAGGGAGCCAACTACTGTCAGAAGTGCGGCGCCTTCCTCGGGCGCCCGGAAAGCGGCGACGAGCCGACGACGATGACCTACAAGGTCGACGAGACGGGGGAGTACACGCCGGTGGACATCGACGAGGAGGTCGGCAAGGCGGGGGCCGCGCTGGTGATCCGTTCCGGCGGCGGGCGCGCGGGGGAGAGCTTCACCGTCGACGAGGACAGGATGGCCATCGGACGCACCCCCGACGCCGCCGTCTTCCTCGACGACGTCACCGTTTCGCGCAACCACGCGCTCCTGGTCCAGCGTCAGGACGGCCACTACATCGACGACCTCGGCTCGCTCAACGGCACCTACGTGAACCGCCGCCGGATCGAATCGCACCTGCTCAACGATGGCGACGAGATCCAGATCGGCAAGTACAAGCTCAGCTACCTGGAGAAATGATGTCCGTGATCGTCGACGAGAAGAGCAGCCCGCCGAAGGGCGACTCGCGGCCGCGCCGCGCGCTGACGATCGGCGCGGTGGCCAAGATCCTGAGCCAGGAGTTCGACGACATCTCGATCTCCAAGATCCGCTACCTCGAAGACCAGAAGCTGCTCGCGCCGCGCCGCACGGCGGGCGGCTATCGGCTCTACAGCCAGGCCGACGTCGAGCGGCTGCGGGCGATTCTGCGCATGCAGCGCGACGAGTTCCTGCCCCTGCGCGTGATCCGCCAGGAGCTGGCGACCGGCGACTTCACCGGCCGGCGCCCGAGCGAGGGCCAGAAGCGCCGCGCCGCATCGGTGGGCGAGCCGGTGACGTCGTTCACGCAGGAGGAGCTGGTCGAGCAGGCGGGGGTCGGCGAGAGCTTCCTGCGCGAGCTGCAGGACTTCGGCATCGTCGCTCCGAGCCGCAGCGGCGGGCGCACGGTCTATGACGAGACCGACCTCGAGATCGTCCGAGCTGCGGCCGAGCTCTCCAAGTTCGGCGTCGCTGGACGCAACCTGCGCGTCTTTCGCACCTCGGCCGACCGCGAGGCGGCGCTGCTCGAGCAGCTGTTGGGGGCGCAGCTGCGGTCGCGCAGCCAGGCGCGGCGAAAGGAGGCGGTCGAGAACCTCGAGAGCCTCGCCGCGGTCTGTGGCCATCTCAAGCACCTGCTTCTGGTCCGGGACCTGAGGCGCCTGAAGTCGACCGCCAGCGGCTAGCTCGGGCGCCCTCTTCTTGGCAGCCGGCGATGCCGCGCGTCTCCCGCACCAGGACCGTCGCCGCGGACCCGGGACGGGTCTGGGCGCTGGTCTCCGATCCCCACAGCCTCGCGCGTTGGTGGCCGCGCGCCCTGCGGGTCGAGGACGTCCGCGATCCCGAGGGCGAGCCCGCTCAGTGGACGATCGTGCTCGCCACCGACCGCGGGGCCGGGGTGCGGGCGGACTTTCGCTGCACCGAGACGAGCGAGGGCGAGCGCTATGCCTGGGAGCAGGAGATCGACGGCACTCCGTTCGAGCGCATCCTCCGAGCCGCGAAGCTCGCGATCGATCTCTCCCCCGAGTCGACGGGGACGACGATCACGCTGACCGGGGACGAGCGGCTTCGCGGGCTCTCGCGGCTGGGCTCGGCGCTGATGCGCGGCGCCTCGCGGCGCCGGCTCGACGAGGCGCTGGAGGGAATCGAGCGGGCGCTGGGGGTCGCCGGTGAGCGGTGAGGCCCCGACGCCCGCGCGAGCCCCGGCGAAGTGGTGGGGCTGGGGGGATCCCGGCAGGCGCCTCGAGCTGCCGCCCGCGGCGATCGAGATGCTGCGGGAGCAGCTCGGCCCCGCGACCCCGAGCGAGCGGGTGGAGCTCGAAGGCGTCGAGCTGCCCGCGTCGCGCCCGCTGCCCGGCGCGATCGCGACGATCGTCGGCGAGCGGCACGTCCTCGCCGGGCATGAGGACAGGGTGCGCAGGGGGGCGGGACGCAGCTATCCCGACCTGATCCGGCTTCGCCGCGGGCGGCCCGAACACGCCTTCGACGCGATCGTCACCCCCGCGGATGCCGGCGAGGTCGCGGCTCTGCTCGAGGCCTGCTCGCAGCACGGGATCGCGGTCGTCCCCTACGGCGGCGGGACCAGCGTCGTCGGCGGCGTCGAGCCATTGGCCGGGCCGCACGGGCGGGTGATCGCCCTCGACCTGCTCCGGCTGCGCGGGGTGAGCGTCGACAGCGTCTCGCTGACGGCATCGCTCGGCCCCGGCCTGAGCGGGCCCGAGGCCGAGCGGGCGCTCGGCGCCCAGGGCCTGACGCTGGGACATTTCCCGCAGTCGTTCGAGTACGCGACGATCGGCGGCTTCGCCGCGACCCGCTCGGCCGGTCAGGCATCGGCCGGCTACGGGCGCTTCGACGAGCTCGTCACCGGCCTGGCGATGGCGACCCCGGCCGGCGAGCTTCGCACCCTGGCGACCCCGCATACCGCGGCGGGCCCGGCGCTGCGCGAGCTGGCGCTCGGATCGGAGGGCGTCCTGGGCGCGATCACCGAGGTCACGGCGCGGGTGCGGCCGGCCCCCGAGGTGCGGCGCTACGAGGCCTGGATCGTCGCCGACTTCGCCACCGGCGGCGAGCTGGTCCGTTCGCTCGCCCAGGCCGATGCGCTGCCCGCGGTGACCCGGCTCTCCGACGAGGCGGAGACCAGGGTCTCGCTCGGGCTCGCCGGGACGAGCGGACTGAAGCGAAGCCTGTTCGACGCCTACCTGCGCCTGCGCCGGCGGCAGGGAGGCTGCCTGGTGATCTGCGGGTGGGAGGGCAGCGGCGAGTCGGTGCGCCGCGAGCGAGCTCGCTCCACCGCGCTGCTGCGCGCCGGCGGGGCGGCGCCGCTCGGAAGTGCGCCCGGGCAGGCCTGGGAGCGCGGGCGCTATGACGGGCCCTACCTGCGCGACGAGCTGCTCGACCTCGGCTACATGGTCGAGACGCTCGAGACCTCCCACACCTGGTCGCGGCTCGATCAGCTCTACCGAGGGGTCGGCGCCGCGATCGACGGCGCCCTGCGCGAACAGGGGACACCGGGGATCGTGATCTGCCACCTCTCGCACGCCTATCGCGACGGGGCGTCGCTCTACTTCACCTTCCTCGCCCCCGGCAGGCCCGGCGAGGAGATCGAGCACTGGCATGCGGTCAAGACGGCGGCATCCGAGGCGATCGTCGGCTGCGGCGCGACGATCACCCACCACCACGCGATCGGGCGCGACCACGCGCCCTACATGCGCGCCGAGGTCGGGGAGGCCGGGCTTGACGCCCTGGCGGCGCTCAAGCAGCGCCTCGACCCGGCCGGGATCATGAACCCCGGCAAGCTGCTACCCACTAGCCGGCGCCCCGGATCGGCGCCGAGAGCACCGTCCCGCCCGGGAACTCGACCGTGCCCTGGCCGGATCTGACGGCCCGGTTGATCTCGCGGTCGAGCCGGCGGCGATCGTTGAGGGCAATCGCGATCGTCTTCGCCTGCTGGGCGAAGGCGATGATCTCGGCCGGGACCGAGATCCGGTCGCTGAGCGTTCCGTCGGGCTGGACCGGGAGCGGAGTCGGGAGCGGAAAGCCGGCACCGTCGCGGGCCAGGAACCAGAGCACGTACGCGTCGTCGGCGGTCGCCGGCTCGAGGTTGCGGACCTGGAACTCGATGAACGGATCGTCGGTGCCGGCGAGCCCGAAGACGACCACGCCGCCGGCGTCGGAGCCCGGCTCGGGCTCGAGTCGCAACGGCACCGCCTGCTCGCCTTCGGCGCCGGTCGTCTCGGCGTTCGCGGCGTCGCCGTCGCCGTCGCCATCGCCGAAGACGCCGGCGATCGCGAGCACGACCACGACCAGGACCAGTCCGGCGCCGCCGAGGATCAGCGCCAGTGGCTGTTTCAGCGGACCGCGTCCGTCCGCCCGGGTTCGGTCGGGGCGCGCGCGGCGCGGCGCGCCCGGGAGCCTCGGCAGCTCGGCATCGGGAAACAGCGCCCGCAGCCGCTCGCTGATCAGCGCCGCGAGCGCGTGGTCGTCCGGGTCCTGGCGCAGGTGCCGGGAGGCGTCCGCGCGCCCGATCGGATCGGCCTCACCGAGCAGGTAGTCGGTCAGTCCGACGTTGCGGTCGGGATCCGCGCCGGCGAGCTCGGCGAGCGCGCCGCGAGCCCGCTCGCGGACCTCGTCCTCGTCGACCCCGAGCAGCTGCGCGAGGTCGGAGTAGCTCTGGCCCCGCTCGAGGAGCAGCTGGAGCGTCGCCTGCTGGTCGGAAGTGAGCGTCACCGGGAGCGCAAGCCTAGACTGAGCCGGTGAGCGACCGGGGCGACGAGCGCGACGGGCTCAGCCGCGCGATCGGGGTCGAGTACGTCGACCTCTCTCCTGAGGGCGCCGTGGCGTTGCTCGAGGTCACCGACGTCGTCCGTCAGCCGTTCGGGATCGTGCACGGCGGTGCGTTCGCGGCGCTGGCGGAGTCACTGTGCTCGCGCGCAACCTACGAGGCGGTGGCGAGCGAGGGGATGGTGGCGATGGGTCAGGCCAACCAGGCGAGCTTCCTCCGCCCGGTCAGGTCCGGACGCGTCACCTGTGCCGCCCGGGCGCGCCATCGTGGGCGCACGACGTGGATCTGGGACTGCGACCTGAGCGATGACGAGGGCCGGCTCTGCGCCCTGGCGCGGGTGACGATCGCGGTTCGCCCGGCTCCGGCCTGATCCGGCTCAGCCGTTGAAGCGGTTCGTGATCGGCAGCCGCCGGTCGCGGCCGAAGGCCCGGCTCGTGATCCTGATTCCCGGCGGCGCCTGGCGACGCTTGTACTCGGCCCGGTCGACGAGCCGGATCGTCTCCTCGACGATGTCCTCCGACAGGCCCTCGGCGGCGAGCTGCGCACGCGAGAGGTCGCGCTCCACGTAGCCTTCGAGGATCCGGTCGAGGACCTCGTACGGGGGCAGGGAGTCCTGATCGCGCTGGTCGGGGCGCAGCTCCGCCGATGGGGCGCGCTCGAGCACGCTCGCCGGGATCAGCTCGCCGCTCGCGCCGGCGTTGCGGTGGCGCACGAGCTCGTAGACGAGCCGCTTGGGGACGTCCTTGAGCACCGCGAGCCCGCCCGCCATGTCGCCGTAGAGGGTCGCGTAGCCGACCGACATCTCGCTCTTGTTGCCGGTCGTCAAGACGAGCAGGCCGCGGTCGTTGGAGAGCGCCATCAGCAGGTTGCCGCGGATTCGCGCCTGGACGTTCTCGGCCGCGAGGCCTGTGCCGCTCCAGTGCCCGGCGAGGGTTTGGTCGTAGGCGGCCATCGCCGTCGCGATCGGCAGCTCGATCAGCTCGGCTCCGAGGTTGCGGGCGATCGCCCGGGCGTCGGCCTGGGTGTCCGGGCTCGAGTGCGGCGACGGCATCACCACGCAGCTGAGCTGCTCTGGACCGAGCGCGTCGGCGGCCAGCAGCGCGACCAGGGCCGAGTCGATGCCACCGGAGAGGCCGACGGCAACACGCTCGAAGCCGTTCTTGCGCGTGTAGTCGCCGACCCCCAGCCTGAGCGCGGCGTAGACCTCGTCGAGGTCGGACAGCGGCGCGCGCGCCGGCGGCAAGGGGGCGCCGTCGAGCTCCCAGAGCAACAGGTCCTGCTCGAACTGCCGCGCCCGCGCGACGACCGCGCCCTCCGCGTCGACGACGAAGCTGTGGCCATCGAAGACGAGCTCGTCCTGGCCGCCGACCAGGTTGCAGAACGCGATCGGCACGCCGTAGGCACGAGCCCGCTCGGCGAACATCCGCTCCCGGTCGGCGCCCTTGCCGCGCAGATAGGGCGAGCCCGACGGGTTGAGGATCAGGCGCGCCCCACCTTCGACCTCGAGCGAGGCGGGAGGGCCGGGCTGCCAGAGGTCCTCGCAGACGGTGAGCCCAAGCGCGACCCCGTTGACGACCGCGACCGCGGGCTCGCTGCCGGGCTCGAAGTAGCGAACTTCGTCGAAGACCCCGTAGTTGGGGAGCCGGTTCTTGCGGTAGACGTTGCTGATCTCGCCTCCGGCCAGCAACGCGACCGAGTTGTGGGCGGGAGGAGCCGCGGGCGTGTCGGGCGCCCGCCCGCCCACCCCCGGGGTCGGCTCGGCGAAGCCGACCAGCGCTGCAATCCCGACCGCGCGGGCGGCGAGCTGCTCGAGCGCGGCCGCGTTCGCAGCCAGGAAGTGGCGCTTCAGGTACAGGTCCTCGGCCGGATAACCCGGCAGGCAGAGCTCGGGAAAGACGACGAGGTCGGCGCCGGCTTCGCGCGCGCGGTCGATCCACGACCCGATCAGCGCCGCGTTGCCGTCGAGATCGCCGACGGTCGGGTTTACCTGGGCGAGCGCAACACGTAGGCCTGAGCCGGGTTCAATCATCGGCTGGAAGTATCCTCACCAGCGGAAAGAGACCTTGTCGCGGCGACCATCCAGACGCGGATTGCACGCTGTGGTCGCTGGTGCGGCCCTGGTGTTCGCCTTGCCCGCCGCCGCGTCCGCCCAGGCGCCCACTTCCGCGGGCGCGACCGTCGAGGCGTCCGAGGCCGAGCAATCGCTCGCCGCGGCGGAGGCGGCGCTCGACCCCGGGCAGGCGGCCGCCGAGCCCGCCGATGCCAGCGCCGCGCTGAATGCGCTCGCGGCGGCGCTGCCGGCACTCGACGACGATGACCGGGCCCGGGCCCGGGCGCTGCTCGTCCGGCCAACCGACGGCTCGGCCGATCGCTACGGCGACGGGTTCCCGAAGGCGGCGCCGGTCGCCAGTGCCGAGAGCGAGCACTTCTGCGTCTTCTTCGTCAGCTCGCCCGAGTTCGCCGATGCGCCGGACCTGACCGACGCAAACGGGCTCGAGGACGGAGACGGGACGCCCGACTACGTCGAGGCCGTGCTGACGATGGCCGAGCGCTCGCGCGCGGTCCAGGTCGCTCCCGGGCCTCTCGCCTGGGCGCCGCCGAAGCCCGATCTCGGCGGTTGCGGGCCCGACCCCTCGGCTCGCGCCGACATCTACCTGAAGCAGCTCGGCAACGCCGGGGTGTTCGGATACGAGTCGCCTGATCCGGGTCAGGGTCAGATCCGCAGCAAGTACGGCTACCTGGTGATCGACGATGACTACGCGCCGGCGGAGTACGGGTTCGCCGACCCGCTCGAAGCAGCCAGGGCGACCGTCGCGCACGAGTTCAATCACCTGCTGCAGCAAAACTACGACAGCTTCCAGGACGTCTGGATCTTCGAGGCGACCGCCGTCTGGGCGGAGGAGCAGGTGTTCCCGGAGGTCAACGACTACCTCAACTACGTCGAGGTCTTCGCCGAGCGCCCGGGGATCCCGATTACCGACAGCGATGGGGCGAGGGGCCTGAAGATCTACGGAACCGGGGTCTGGAACCACTGGCTGAGCGGGTCCGGCGGTGGCTTCGGCCTCGACGTCGTCCGCCGTGCCTGGGAGGTCTCGCGCGCGATCGATCCCGCCGACTTCGCGATCGGCGCCTACCAGCAGGCGATCCGCGACCTCGGGGGTCGCAGCTTCAGTCGTGAGTTCACCGAGTTCGTCGTCGCGACCGCCGAGTGGCGGACGGGGGCCGGCGCCTTCCCCGACGCCGCGCTCTACCCCGACATCCGCCGCAAGCAGCAGCTGCAACCAGGGCACGAGCTCGATTTCGCGCTCGACCACACGGCGTTCCGGATGCTCGACGTGGGCGCCCGCGGCGGCGCGCCGCTCGTCCTTCGAGGCGCCGCCGAGCGGGGACTGCGGGCGGGCTTCGCGCTCGTCGCCCGCGACGGTGACCCGGTCGGTGGCGAGGTGGTGGTCAAGAGCCGCTACCTCGACCAGGGCGGCAAGGCCCTAGTGACCCTCAACTCGCCGGGCCGCTTCGAGCGGATCACAGTGGTGGCCGTCAATGCCGACGGTCGCGTCGACGGCTTCGGCGCCCGCGACTGGGCCTATCGCAAGGACGGGCAACGGTTCGCCGTCAGTGTCGAGCGCCGGAACTAGTCCGTCTCGAGCGCCGTAACTAGCCCGCGAGCCGGTCCCGGAGCGCGGTCGTGCGCGCACACGACGCGACCAGCGCCTCCCGCTCGAGGCGCCCGGAGCGCAGCGCCTCGCGCAGCGCGCGGTGCGCCTGTGAGCCGTCCGAGAGGGCGAAGAGCAACAGGTCAACTCCCGCGCGGGCCGCCCTGACGGCAGCCGCACCCTCGCCGATCCCGGCCCCGGTCAGAGCGCCGGCGCCGAGATCGTCGCTGATCACGACCCCGCGGTAGCCGAGTCGCTCGCGCAGCAGCGTCTGGACCACCGCGGGGGAGAGCGATGCAGGCGAGCTCGGATCGAAGGCCGGGTAGATCGCGTTCGAGACCATCACCAGGTCGAACCCGGCGCCGACCGCGGCCTGGAAGGGCGCCAAGTCGGTGCGCAACTCGGCGCGCGTCGCCGCAACCGTGCTCGGGGCGAGGTCGGTGTTGGTGACCGCGCGCCCGAGGCCCGGGAAGTGCTTCGCCGTCGCCGCGACGCCGGCGTCCTCGAGTCCCTCGCCGAAGGCAACCCCCGTGTCGCCGACCCGCTCCGGATCGGCGGCGAATGCTCGCGACTCGATGAAGGCGCCGTCGGCCGGCACGTCGAGGACCGGGGCGAGGTCGACGTCGATCCCGAGCCGGGCCAGCGCGCGACCCGTCGCCCGGCCCTCCGTACTGGCCGCGGTCGGGCCGGCGATGCCGAGTTCGGGCGGCGGGCGGGTGGGGGGCGCCGCGGGCAGCCGCTTGACCTCGCCGCCCTCCTGGTCGATCGCCACCAGGGGCGCGGGCGCGCCGCCCGCGGCGGCGGCTCTGCGCAGGGCCGCGACCTGTGCCCGCAGCGCCGCCGTGGCCGTGTCGAGCGGGGGGAAGACGACCACGCCGCCGATCTCGCCGCGCCGGGCTCGACGGCGCAGGTCCTCCGTCGCGCTGCCCTCCATGCGGGCGATCAGCATCTGGCCGGTCAGTCGCCATGGGTCCGCGGCGACCGACGCCGGGCAGCCGACGGGCGCCGATGCAGCGCGCTCCGAGGCCTCCTCGTCATCGTCGAGGCCGCCGGCGATCGCCCCCGCGACCGCGGCGAGGCAGGCGGTCGCGCCGAGCGCGAGCCGGCGGCGACGGACGGCCTTCGCCCGAGTCGCCGGCCGCGCCAAGGGCTCGCTCACTCCGACGCCGAGCGGCGGATCAGTCCCAGATTGGAGACGATCAGGGCGACCACCGTGACCAGGTAGAACTGGCCGATCAGCGCCTCGGTGATCGCCAGCGAGCGACCCAGGTCCTCGGCCGCGGTGAGGTCGCCGAACCCGGTCGTGGTGATCGTCGCGAAGCTGAAGTAGAGGTAGTCCGCCTGGTCGCCCGCGTCGATCTGGGCGAAGAACGCCTCCTCCTCGATCGCCGCGATCAGCCCGTAGCCGAAGCCGAAGGCCATCCCGATCAGCAGGTAGACGCAGAGGACGCCGAACATCGTCCGGATCGTGATCGCCTGCGCGTCCCGTGCCTGGCGCACGATCCCGAGCACGATCGCCACCGGGGCGAGCAGGACCAGCAACAGCCCCACCAGCCTGCCGCTGACCGAGCTCAGCTCCACCGAGCTCACCAGGACGCCGGTGGCGATCAACACGCTGGCAAGGACCAGGACCGCGGCTCCCTGCAGGAGCCGAGGATGGACGCGCGCCACCCAGAGCGCCGCGAGCAGGGTCAGCCCCTGAAGCGCGATCGTCAGCGCCCGCGCCCACTCGGTGTCGGGCACGCCGAGCTGGAAGGCGAGCGAGACCAGGATCAGGACCAGCAGCCAGCCGTATCCGTATCCGTCCGGATGCGCATGTCGGCGCAGCAGCGAGGTGTCCGGGGGGAGGTCGGCACCCACGATGCCACCTCTATACGGGCAGGCCCGGACGGGACCGGCATCCCGGATCAGGCGTCGCGGCTCGGACTCGGCTGCTGGTAGCGTCTGGCGCCATGGCCAGCGACGAGTACCGGCTCGAGATCGACCTCCACGACGCCCTGCACGGGCTCGGCGACCGCCTCCACAGCCTCGACCTCGATGACGATGTCGAGCAGCGGCTCGGCGACCGGGTGATCGTCACCCGAGACGGCGAGCGGCTCTACGTCTACACCGAGACCTCGGACGCGGCGGTCGAGGCGCAGCGCGTGGTCGAGCGCGTGCTGGCCGAGGACGGCCTCTCGGCCGCGGTCCGCAGGCGACGCTGGAACGCGTCCGAGCGCTTCTGGCAGGACGCCGACGAGCCGCTCGCGCGCGCCGACGACCCGACGCCGCACGACTATGGGCGCGACGCGAAGCAGGAGGGGATCCCGCACCCGCTCTTCGTCTTCATCGAGGGCCACGAGCCCGAGTTCATGCGCGATCTCTGAGCGCCGCGGCGGCGCCGGCGGCACGTCGCGACCGAGGGCTCAGGCCTTGGCGGCCTGGCGGCCGTCGGCACGGCGCCAGCGCGAGGGACGAGCCTGCTCCGGCGCTGCCTCGCTGAGCTCGCGCAGCGAGGCCTCGAGGTCGGCGGCGAGCACCTCGAGGTCGGCCATCGTGTCGAAGTCCGCGGTGAGCCCGAAGTTGACCTGGCCGTTGTAGCTCATGATCCCGAAGCAGACCGCCTGGCGCTTGGCCAGCGGCACCATCGGGAACACCGACTCGAGCTTGCGGCCCATCAGGTAGAGGGGGAACTGTGGCCCGGGCACGTTGGTGACGACGAGGTTGAAGAACCGCTGACCGGACTGCAGCCGCGCCGCCTGTCCGGCGATCGTCGGCGGCGCGAAGTCGGTCAGCTCGGTGATCAGCGTCGCGCCGACCGCCTGCCTGGACTGCTTCAGGTCGCCCATCGTCGCGCTCACCTGCGCGAGCCGCTCGACCGGGTCGTCGCACCAGACCGGCAGCGGCGCCATGTACGCGGAGACACGGTTGCCGAGCGCCCCGTGCTCGTCGGCGGCGCGGACGCTGATCGGGACCAGGGCGCGCAGCTCGAGCTCGCGGGTCGAATGCCCGTGGCTGCGTAGGTAGCGCCCGAGCGCGCCCGTGACCGCCGCCAGGATGACGTCGTTGACGGTGCCGCCGGTCGCGTTCTTGATCCGCTTCAACTCGGCGAGCGAGACCTGGACCATCTCGAAGCGCCGGTAGGGGCCGATATCGACGTTGAACGGCGAGTGCGGGGCGCCGAACCCGGTCCGCGCGAACGCCCCGGCGGCCTCGAGCCCGTCGACTGCCGCCCGCGCCATCCTGCGCGGAGCGCGGAACACGGCCCTGGCGCCGCGGAGGATCTCGGTCGGGCGGGTGAGGCGCTCGATCAGCGCCTCGGCGAGCATCTCGGCGTCACTGGGCTCGGGCTTCGGGATCCAGGCCGGCGGGCTGACCGCGGGCGGAGCGGGATCGGGGCTGGCGTCGAACAGGACCGTGGTTATGTCAACTCCCGAGACGCCGTCGACGAGGCAGTGATGGCTCTTGGTGACGATTGCGAACCGGTCGCGTTCGACCCCGTCGACCAGCCACATCTCCCACAGCGGCTTTGAGCGGTCGAGGCGCTGGGAGAAGATCCGTGCGGCCAGGGTGCGCAGCTGCTCCTCGCTGCCCGGGGCCGGCAGGGCGGTGTGCCGGAGGTGGTAGTCGAGGTTGAACTGCGGGTCATCGACCCACTTCGGCCGGCCCTGTCCGAAGGGCACAAAGCGCAGCTTCTGGCGGAACCGGGGGACGAGGTGCAGCCGCGACTGGATGTGATCGCGAAAGTCGTCGTAGTCGGGCACCGAGCCCTCGAACAGCGTCGTCGAGGCGACGTGCATGTGGGCCGGTCCCCGCTCGAGGTGCAGGAACGAAGAGTCGAGACCGGTGAGGCGATCGGCGCTCACGCGCCATGATCGTAGACCAGCGGAGCTAGGATCGGGGAGATGAGCGCCGAGGCGAAGAACCTCGAGGCGATCTCGAAGGCGATCGACCGGCACAACGCGAGCTGCCCCTGGCCGGCCGCGGAGGTGCGCCTGAACCCGTTCGAGGCCGAACGGCTCGGCTGGGAGGAGATCCGCGGCCTGCCGGTGGTCGCCGACCCGGCGCTCGGCACCGGGCGGTTCCGGATCGTCTGCTCGCGCGACAGCGAGGGTGAGGGGATCGAGGAGACGGAGGCGATCGGGACCTCGGTCGAGATCGGCGTCGGACCCGACGAGGCGCCCGCAGGGCCGCCGGTCTGAGCCCGCCTACAGGTTCAGGCCGAGCTCGTTGGTCACCTTCTGGGCCCAGATGTTGAGCTCGGTGAAGGCCCCGGTCAGGATCAGCACCCCCATCGCGATCAGGATGCCCCCGCCGCCGACCACGATCGCCCGGTAGTGGCGACGTACGGTCGCGAACGCGGCGGTCGCCTGCGAGAAGGCGAGCGCGGTGAGCAGGAACGGGATCGCCAGCCCGAGCGAGTAGACGGCGAGCAGGAAGGCGCCGTGGGTGAGCTCGCCGTCGATGCTGGCGAGGGTGAGGATCCCCCCCAAGGCGGGTCCGACGCACGGCGTCCAGGCGATCGAAAAGGCGGCCCCGGCGACGATCGGGCCGCCCTTCCCGGCCCGTGAGAGCAGCGCATCGACGTGCCACTCGCGGTTCAGCCGGTCGAGGTAGAGCGAGCCGATGAACAGCATCCCCATCACGATCAGCAGGACCGCGCCGATGTCGGTCAGCAGCTCCTGGTTCTCGCGCAGGGTCTGGCCGAGCGCCGTCGCCGCGAGGCCGAGGAGGATGAACACGGTCGAGAACGAGGCGATGAAGAGCAGGCTGGGAGCGAGCACCCGGCGCCAGCCGGCGGTGTCGATCTCGCTCACGCTGACGCCCGTGACCGCGGCCAGGTAGCCGGGCACGAGCGGCAGCACGCAGGGCGAGAGGAAGGAGACGAGCCCGGCGATGAAGGCGACCGGGACGTCGGCGCCGGAGATCGGGTCGGTCATTCAGGGAAGGTCAGTGAAGCGCCGCCGCGAGGCGGCGCCGGTGCTCGCGCGCGAGCGGATCGTCGGCGCCGAGCTCGGTGAACAGGGCGACCATCACCCGGCGGATCAGGTCGCGCCGATCGGGATCGGTTTCGGCGCCCAACGCGTCCTGGAGGCGATCGAGCGCGGTCGCCCGGTCACCCTCGTCCCAGGCGGCGAAGGCGAGCTCGAGCGCGGTCGACTCCGTCCCGCCGTTGGCAGCGCCGAGCCGGGCGCGGGCGACCAGGCCGTCGGCGAGGAAGTCGCCGTGCAGCGGCTCGAGCAGTTCGAGGGCGCTCTCGGCCTCGCCGCGGGCGAGCAGCAGGCGACCGAGCTTGCGCGCCGCGCCGGGGTGCCGCGGATCCAGATCGAGCGCCCGTCGCAGCGAGCTCTCGTCGTCGGCCTCGGCGAGCTGATCGGCAGGGGAGGGGAGGAGGTCATCGAGGAAGGCCTCGATCCGAGCCGGCGGGAGTGCCCCGGTGAACTCGGCGACCACAGCGCCGTCGCGAAACGCTTTCACGGCGGGGATTCCCTGGATCCCGAAGGCGGCGGCAAGCGCCGGGTTCGCGTCGACATCGACCTTCGCCAGCTCGACCGTGCCGGCGCGCTTGCCGATCGCGGCCTCGAGCGCCGGGGTGAGCTGGCGGCACGGCCCGCACCAGTCGGCCCAGAAGTCGACGACCACGGGCATCTCCCGCGAGCGCTCGACCACCCGGGCCGTGAAATCGGACTCGCCGACGTCGAAGACCATCCCGCATCGAGGTTAGCGAGCGGGCAGAATCCGCAGACCGATGGAAGACTCCCTGCGTGGAAGCCTGTTGATCGCCTCGCCGGCGCTCGCCGATCCGAACTTCGCCCGCAGCGTCGTGCTCCTGACCGAACATGGGGAGGAGGGGGCGATGGGGGTGGTCCTCAACCGGCCGTCGGAGACCGCCGTCGAGGATGTAGCGCCCGAGCTCGCGGATTTGGCGGGCGAGGAGCCGGTGTTCATCGGTGGCCCGGTGCAGCCGCAGGCGTTGGTCGTGCTGGCGGAGTTCGACGACCCGGGTGCCGCCGCCTGGATCGTGGTCGCCGACGTCGGCTTCGTCGCCGCGGACACCGCCGAGGAGGTGCTCGAGCGGGCGATCCGTCGCGGGCGGGTCTACGCCGGCTACTCGGGCTGGGGCGCCGGCCAGCTCGAGGGCGAGCTCGCCGAGGAGGCCTGGATCGTGGAGCCGCCGATGCCGGCCGAGCTGTTCCCGGATGATCCCGAGACGCTGTGGCAGCACGTCCTGGCCCGCAAGGGGGGACAGTTCGCCCTGATCGCCAGAATGCCCGACGATCCGTCCGTGAACTGAGGCGAGGAAGATTGGGCCAGAGAGTCTGCGTGATCGGAGCGGGGTCGTCGGGAATCGCCGCCTGCCAGGTCCTGCACACGCGCGGGATCGAGTTCGAGTGCTTCGAGGTCGGCTCACAGGTCGGCGGCAACTGGCGCTACATGAACGACAACGGGATGTCGTCCGCCTACCGCTCGCTGCACATCAACACCTCGCGGCGAACGATGGCGTACGCCACTTTTCCGATGCCCGAGGACTACCCGGACTACCCCGACCATTTCCGGATCGCCGCCTACTTCGACGACTACGTCGATCACTTCGGCTTTCGCGACCGAATCCGGTTCCGGGCCGAGGTGACGGCGGTCGAGTTGGGCGCGGGCTCGAGCTGGCGGGTGAGCTGGCAGGAGCTGGATTCGGGCGAGCAGGGCTCGGCCGAGTTCGCCGCCGTACTGGTCGCCAACGGCCATCACTGGGACGCTCGCTGGCCCGACCCCCCGTACCCCGGCCAGCACGAGTTCGCCGGCGAGCAGATACACGTCCACGACTACAAGACGCCCGACGCGCTCGAGCGCAAGACCGTGCTCGTGCTCGGGATCGGCAACTCCGCCTGCGACATCGCGGTCGAGTCCTCGCGGATCGCCGACCGCACCCTGCTGGCGATGCGCCGCGGCGCCTGGGTGCTGCCGAAGTACCTGGGAGGAAAGCCGACCGACGAGCTCGGCAACGCGCTGACCACGCGTCTGCCGCTGCCGTTGATCCGCGCCTTCTACAAGCGGGCGCTGACGCGGACCGTCGGCGTCCCGATGGACTACGGGCTGCCCGAGCCCGATCACAAGCTGGTCGAGGCGCACCCGACGATCTCCTCCGACCTGCTGCCTCGGCTCGGACACGGCGACATCACCGTGAAGCCGAACATCTCCGAGTTCGCCGGCGGGCGGACGATCCGCTTCGAGGACGGATCGGAGGAGGAGGTCGACGTGGTGATCTATTGCACCGGCTACAAGATCAGCTTTCCCTTCTTCGACCCGAGTCTGATCTCGGCGCCCGACAACGAGATCCCCCTCTATCGGCGCGTGGTCAACCCCGAGCACCCAGGGCTCTACTTCATCGGGCTGCTCCAGCCCCTGGGGGCGATCATGCCGCTTGCCGAGGCACAGTCGGAGTGGGTCGCGGACCTGCTCGAGGGCAAGGTCGGCCTGCCGGACCGGGAGGAGATGCAGCGGGTGATCGCCCACGAACGCGAGCGGATGGCGAAGCGCTACGTCGCCTCGGCGCGTCACACGATTCAGGTCGACTTCGAGCCGTACATGCGGGTGATCGCGCGCGAACGGCGAAACGGCGGGCTGCTCGGCCGGCTGCGCGCCCGCCGCAGCCACGAGCTCAAGCTCGGCGCGAGGTGAGCCGGACGGCCGCAGAGACGCTCGCCACGGCCCGGTGAGCCGCCCGGCCGCCGCTGCGGTCCCGCGCGCGTGGCGGTTTCGTGGCGAGTTGGGGCCGGCATTGCGACGGGGCGGCCTCGTCGCGCTCCCGGTCGGCCTTGCGGCGCTCGCCGACCTGTTCCTCGAGGACGCCTACGCCGCCGGGTTGGCGACCGGGGCGCTGGTCTCCGGCTTCGCGGCGTTCGACGCGCCCGCCCGCATCCGGGTTCGCTGGCAGCTCCTGGTCGCGCCGCTGATCGGCGCCTCGGCCGCGATCGGGGTGCTCTCGAGTCAGGCGACGATCACGGCGGCGCTCGCGATGGCGGCGATCGGCGGCCTGGCGGGGCTCTGCTTCGCGGTCTCGATGCGGCTGATGATCGCCGGCCTCACCTGCTCGCTGGCGCTCCTGCTCGCCCAGGGCTTCTACCTCGCGCCCGCCGACGCGCCCGAGGCATTCGTGCTCGGGACCGGCGGCGGCCTGCTGCAGGCGGCCGCCGCGCTGGCCGCCTTGGTCTTCTCCGACCGCGCGCCGGGGCGCTGGTCGCTGGGCGAGGCCGCGCGCGACTCCGTCGCCACCATGCGGGCGAACCTGACCCTCGGTTCGTCGGCCCTGCGCCACGGGATCCGGTTCGGCGCCGCGCTCGGTCTTGGCGTCGCCTTCTATCGAATCGTCGACCTCGGCGACCACGGCTACTGGGTGCCGCTGACGATCCTCTTCGTCCTGCGACCGTTTCGCGACGAAACGCTCGAGCGGCTGGCGATGCGCGCCGCCGGCACGGTGGCCGGCCTGGTGCTGGCGACGGCGCTCGCGGCGGTGCTCGGCGAGCAGCCGGTGCCGACCGCGATCGTGCTCGGTGTCGCGGCGGCGTTCTCCTACGCGCTGCTGGCGATCGAGTACGCGCTGTTCACCACCGCGATCACCACCTACGTCGTCCTGCTCACCGACAGCCTCGGCACACCGCCGATCGAGGCCGCGGACGAGCGCGGGCTCGCGACCGCGATCGGGATCGTGATCGCGGGCGCCGCGTTCTTGGCCTGGGGAGAGGCGGAGGGGGGCCGCGGCCGCGCCGCTCCCACCGGGCGATGAGGGCCGGCCGGGCGGCACTGGCGCTGGTCGTGCTCGCGGTCGTCGGTTGCGGCTCGGCGCCCGAGCGCTCGTTCGAGGCCCGGGTGCAGACGACGCGCGTCGACGGGACCAAGATCGCCTGGTACGAGCGCGGGCACGGCTCGCCGCTGGTGATGCTGATCGGCACCGGCTCGACGATGGCCGAGTGGGACCCGGCCCTGCTGCGTCTGCTCGCGCGCGAGCATCGCCTGCTGCTCTTCGACTACCCGGGCGTCGGTCGCTCAGGACCGTGGCGCGGCGACTCATTCGACTCGCTCGCCGACACGACGGCCGGGCTGATCGAGGCTGTCGGTGTCTCGAGAGCGGACGTGCTCGGCTGGTCGATGGGAGGGTTCGTCGCCCAGCGGCTCGCGATCGAGCACCCCGAGCGGGTCTCGCATCTGATTCTCGCCGGCACCAACCCGGGCGGCCGCGGCACCGTCCTCGGCAGCCCGGCGGCGCAGGCGATCGACAGCGACCCGAGCCCGACCGATCGCCAGATCCTGCGTGAGCTCTACCCGCCCGATCGCCAGGGCGAGGGCCGTCGTTTCCTGCGCCGGCTCGGGCGCGCGAGCCGCAGCGGCGAGATTCCCGACGACTTCGAGGTCCCGGCGGCGACGACCGACGCCCAGGTCGCGGCTGAGGACCCGTGGCTTCGTAGCAATCGTAACTTTCACGAGCTCGCCGGGGTTGAGGCCCCGGTCCTGGCGGCGGCGGGGCGCCGGGACCCGGTCGTCCCACCGGTCAACCTGCGTCGGATCGCCGGCCGGGTGCCCGGGTCGGAGCTGATCGTGCTCCCGGGCGCGCACGCGTTCCTGTTTCAGGAGCGCCAGCGGTTCGCGAGCGCGGTCGACGCCTTCCTGGGCGGGTGAGAGCGTCTGTCTCGAGCCCGCGCGGAACCCTACGCGCGATAAGAACGGTTATGGAAACTCAGCCTCGGGCTTCCCCGACCCCTCGTCGTAGGCCTGGCGAAGGCGCTTCGGCGCCCGCTCGCGCCAGGACTCGATCAGGAGCTCCTCCAGCTCCCGTTCGTCGACGCGCGCGAGCCTGATCAGGACCAGCGGCCACTCCTCGTAGTGCGGCGTGACCAGGAACGTCTCCGGATCGCCCTGGGTCAGTGCCTCGCGCTCGATGAAGTCGGTCCACAGCACCAGCGTCTCCTCGTCCTCGCGCAGGCGCGCGAACATCTTCCCGCGCACCTTGAGCGCCGGCGTGCCGTACGAGGTGCCCTGCTCGACCTCCGGCAGCCGGCCGCCGAGCTCGATCACGGTCTTCCAGTCCGGCACCGGTCGAGCGTACCCCGCTCCGGGTTTACCGTCGTTATCCGCCGCACCGCGGCGGCTCGAGCGGAGCATTCCGTCCCAGATGCCGTCGGAACTCTCCTCTCGGCGTCAGTCGCGCTTCCAGCCGCGCCCGAACAGCTTCGAGATCCGGCCGGTGGCACGGTTGGCGCTGAACGTGCGCGGGCCGTCCTCCGGCGGCGGCAGCGAACTTGCCGCGGTCGCGTCGATGGTCAGCGTCACACCGCGCTCCGCGGTCCGACCGACCTCGGGCGCATCGGCGAACCGCAGCTCGCCGGACGCCAGCTCGATCACGATCCCGTCGAGGATGTGCTCGCGGTAGTTGTCGACCACCTGGCGGACCTTGCCGACCTCGGTGCCGTCGGAGGCGTAGACCGGCGTCCCCTTGGCCACCGCCGTGTAGTGGATCGCATCACCGTCGTCGATCATCGCCCGAGAAGCATAGGCTGACCGCGTGGCCGGCTATTCGGGCACACCGCTGGCGCGCAAGCTGGGGATCGCGCAGGGCAGCCGGGTCGCCTTCCCGGGCGCGCCGGTCGAGTTCGCCGCGGCGCTCGGCGAGCTGCCCGACCGGGTTGTCATAAAGCGGCGCACCGTCGCACCGCTCGACGTCGTCGTCGCCTTCCTCGACCGCCGGGCCGAGATCGAGCGCCGGTTCGAGCGGCTCGCGGGCGCCGTCTACCCCGATGGCGGACTCTGGATCGCGTGGCCGAAGCGCGCCTCGGGGGTCGCCACCGACGTCACCGAGGACGTCGTCCGCGAGATCGCGCTCGCCGCCGGGCTGGTCGACAACAAGGTCTGCGCGATCGACGAGACCTGGTCGGGCCTGCGGCTCGTCCACCGGGTCGAGAACCGCCGCCGCTAGCCCGGGAGTCGCTCGGCGACCTCGGGCCGGGCGCAGAACGCCGCGATCTCTCTCGACAGGCGCCCGCCCTGCCAGGCGAGCGGCGACTCGCCGGGCGGCTCGCTGACCAGGGTCGCGTTCGGCAGCCGCTCGGCCCACGCCTCCGCGACCGCGTGCGGGTGGCCCGGGTCCGCCTCGTCGTGACTGCCGACCACCAGCGCCGGCAGCTCGAGGTGCTCGAGCTCGCCCAGGCCCTCGAACGGCAGCGAGCGCGGCACCTCGCGCAGCGCCCGTGCGACCGCTTCCGGGTGACGGTGAAGCGCGAGCCGCTCGCGCGTGATCCGCAGCAGCGTCTCGCGCCAGGCCGGATCGAGGCCGTCGTCGTAGGCGGTGATGAAGCCCTCCACCCCGCCCTCGGCGAGACCATCCGCCAGTCCATCCCAATAGGCGAGGGTCCCGGGTTCGGCGGGGGCCCCGACCGAGGCCGGCGCGATCGCGACGATCGCCGCGACCCGGTCCGGCTCGCCGAGCGCGTAAGCGGCCAGCGTGTGCGCGCCCATCGAGTGCCCGGCGAGGACGAAGCGCCGCGAGGCGGCGAAGCGGTCGACGACCGCGCCGAGGTCGGCCGCCAGCTCGGCGTAGGAATAGCCGCCGCTCGCCGGCGCCGGCTCGGACTGCCCGTGGCCGCGCGCGTCGTAGGCGACCGCCTCGAATCCGCTTCGTGGCAGCGCCCGCGAGCCGTGGACGACGTAGCGCCGGGTCGCGGTGAGCCCGTGCAGGAGCACGATCGGGGTCCCCTCCCCGCTCGTCTCGCCGGCGAGCTCGAACCCGCCCCGGTCGAGGCGAAAGGGCGCCGCCTCGACCGTGCTCACGGCTCCAGCAGCGCCGGCAGTGCCTCGATCGAGTCGATCGTCGCGGTCGCCTCGATCCCCGACTCGGCGACGAACTCCTCGCGGTACTTGCCGGTGCGGACCAGCACCGCCCGCAGCCCCGCCGCGAGCGCACCGCCGATGTCGGACTCGACGTCGTCACCGACCATCAGCGCCTCCTCGGAGCTGCTTTCGAGCTCGGCGAGCACCAGCTCGAAGAACGACTCCGAGGGCTTTCCGACCACGACCGCCTCCGAGCCGCTCGCGTACTCGATCGCGGCGACGAACGGCCCGGCGTCGAGCGAGAGCCCCGAGGGGGTGAGCCAGAAGCGGTTCTTTTGCAGCGCGATCAACTCCGCGCCATCGATCACCATCCGAAACGCCCGGTTGAGGATCGCGAACCCGAACTCCTCGCCGAGGTCGCCCATGACCACCGCGTCGGGATCGGAGTCGGTTTGCTCGAGCCCCTCGAAGTCCTCCTTCACGTCCTCGTTCATGATCAGGGCGACGCGACGGTGCCCGAGCTCCTCGCAGCGACGGCGGGCGAGGGCCGCCGGCGTGACCAGCTCCGGCTCGGCGACCTCGAAGCCGAGCCGCTCGAGCTTGTCCAGGGTCTGCCCGTGCGAGCGCGCGGTGGTGTTGGTGACGAAACGCAGCGCGAGCCCGCGCTCGCGCAGGGCGGCGACCGCCTCCACCGCCCCGGGTACCGGCTCGTCGCCGACGTAGAGCACACCGTCGAGATCGATCAACAGCGCGGTCGCGCCGGCGAGATCGCCGACCGCGTTCAAGCCGCGGCGGCGCGAGCCAGCGCCAGTGCCCCGGCGAGGTGCTCGACGTCCTTGTAGCGCAGGCCGAGCAGAGCGACGTGGCGGTAGCGGACGATTCCCTGCGGGTCGACGATGAAGATCGATCGCCTGACCAGGCCGCCGGGCGCGACCACGCCGAAGGCGCGGGCGGCCACGTGGTCGGGGTCGGCGAGCAGTGGCACGGTGAGGCGGTGCTCGATGATGAAGCGCTCGTGCGAGTCGACCGACTGGGGCGAGATCCCGAGCACGGTCGCATTGAGGTCGTCGAGGTGGTCGGCCCCGTCGCGGTAGGAGCAGAACTGCCGCGTGCACACCGGCGTGAAGTCGCCGGGGTAAAAGGCGAGGATCACCCACGAGCCGCGCAGGTCCGAGAGCCGGTAGGTCTGTTCGCCGGTGCCGGCGAGCTCGAACTCGGGCGCCTCGTCGCCGATCTCGATTCGGGCCATCGGGGCGAGCGTAGCGCCCGCTCCCGCGCTCGCCTGCGCACCCGAGCCCGTGCAATCGATCATCTAACCGGCGTCGATCGTGACGCTGTCGATCGTCACCGGCGCCAGCGGCTTCTCCGTCGACGGATCCGTGTCGAGGGTGCCGATTCTCCTCGCCACCTCGAGTCCCTCGCTGACCTCGCCGAGGACCGCGTAGTCGGGCGGCAGCCCGGCGTCGGCGGGCGCGGTGACGACGAAGAACTGGCTTCCGGACGTCCCCGGGGGCTCGATCCCGGTCTTCGCCATCGCCACCAACCCGGTCCGGTAGGTGGTTCGCTGTGGGGGCGGCTCGCGGACCGAGTAGCCGGGCCCGCCGGTGCCGTCGCCGCGCGGGTCGCCGCCCTGGATCACGAAGCCGGGGACGATCCGGTGAAAGGTCGTGTCGTCATAGAACCCCTGCTCGGCGAGGAAGGCGAACGAGTTCGCCGTCTGCGGCGAGCGCTTCGTGTCGAGTTCGATGACGAAGCTTCCGCAGCTGGTATCGACCGTCGCCGAGGCCGGCTCGCCGGGATCGAGCGCCCGCCCCGGCTGATCGAACTTGTCGTTCTTGGGGGCCGGCTGTTCGACCGTCGCGCAGCCCGCCTGCTCGCCGGCGGCCGTCGTCGTCGCCTCGGAGTCATCCTCGTCGTCCCCGCCGCAGCCGGCGAGCGCGAGCGCGAGCACGGCGATCGAGGTCGCGAGGCGGCGCATCGGGCGCACGCTACCTGCTTGCCATCATGGGCCGGTGCAAGGCTCGGGACGGCCAACCCCCGCGCGCGTGCGGTTCACGGGCCGGGCGCTGAACGCGACGATCGCGCGCGCTCCGTGGCTGTGGCCGCTCCTGCGCCCTGCGATGGAGCGCTTCTTCGACCGCGCCGCGGCCGGCTGGGATGCTCGCACCGGGGCCGGATCGGTGGTTCACCTCGCTCCGCTCGCAGCGGCCACGCCGCTGGTCGAACCAGGTCCCGAGCGTGTCCTCGATCTCGGCACGGGGACCGGCGAGGCGGCGCTGTTCCTCGCCCGCGAGTTTCCCCGGGCGAGCGTCCGCGGGGTCGACGTCTCCGAGCAGATGGTGCGTGCGGCGAAGGCTAAGGTCGGCCTCGATCCGGACGGACGGATCGCGTTCCGGGTGGCCGACGCCCGCTCGCTGCCGTACGGCGATGACTCGTTCGACCTCGTCGCCCAGGTCAACATGCCCCCCTTCTTCGCCGAGATCGCCCGCGTCCTGCGCCCCGGCGGCCACGTGATCGTGGCGGCGAGCTGGGGGCCGGAGACCCCCTTCTACACCCCCGAGCCGGCGCTCGAGCGCGGCTTTCGACGACACGGGATCGCCCCCCGGGCAAGTGGCGCCGCGGGGTCGGGGACCTGGTTTCTGGGCCGCGCCGACGCGGGATCATCCATCTAGGCTCACGGGCAATGCCGCGCGGCGATCGACACCTGCTGCTCGTCAACCCCGTGGCCGGCGGCGGCCGCGCGAAGCAGCTGCTCCCCGACGCCGAGCGGGCGCTGACCGAGGCCGGGCTCGAGTATCGGCTCGTGTTCACCGAGGGCATCGAGCACGGTCGCCGGGAGGCGCTCGAGGCGGCGCAGGCGGGTGATGTTCCGGTCGTCATGAGCGGCGACGGGCTGATCGGCCAGGTCGGCGGCGCGCTCGCCGGGTCGCAGGCGTCGCTGGGTGTGATCCCGGGAGGTCGCGGCAACGACTTCGCGCGCGTGGTCGGGATCCCCGACGACGTCGAGCAGGCGGTCGCGACGCTCGCCGACGGGAGTCCGCGGCCGGTCGACGTCGGCGAGGTCAACGGCCGTCGCTTTCTCTGCATCGCGAGCTGCGGGTTCGACTCCGACGCGAACCGGATCGCCAACGAGTCGCGGATCAAGGGTCGGCTCGTCTATGCCTACGCCGCCCTGCGGGCGCTGCTCGCCTGGAAGCCGGCCCGATTCACGCTCACCCTCGACGGCGAGCGGACCGAGTTCCGCGGCTATGCGGTGGCCGCCGCCAACAGCCGCGCCTACGGCGGCGGCATGTTCATCGCCCCGGACGCGGAGCTCGACGACGGGTTGCTCGACGTCGTCTGGACGGGCGAGGTCGGCAAGCTCCGCTTTCTCTCCCGCCTGCCGCAGGTGTTCGACGGAGCGCACGTCCGCAACCCCGAGGTCACGGTCTCGCGCGCCGCCGAGGCGCGGGTCGAGGCCGATCGCCCGTTCGCCGTCTACGCCGACGGTGATCACATCGCCGACCTGCCGGCGACCGTTCGCGTCCTGCCGGGAGCCCTGCGGGTGATCGTGCCGCGATGACGCCCGCTCGCTCGGGGGCCGGTTTTCGCGCCAAGCTCGGACTCGCCAAGGCGACGGGATCGCTCAGCCGGCGCAGTGGCCGCGGTGGCGGGACCACCCTCCCCGGCCGGCTGCTGCTGCGGCTCGCGCCCGACGCGGTCGAGCGCCTCGGATCGGGCCTCGACCGCTGCACGATCGTCAGCGCCACCAACGGCAAGACGACGACCGCCGGGATGATCGCCGCGGCCCTGCACGCTGCCGGGCGCGACCCTGTTCACAACCACGCCGGCTCGAACATGAGCTGGGGGGTCGCCACCGCGCTCTTGGAGCAGCGGGGCAGCGAGGGGTTGTTCGAGGTCGACGAGGCGTGGCTGCCGCGGATGGTCGACGAGCTCGATCCCGAGCTGGTCGTGCTCGCCAACCTGTTCCGCGACCAGCTCGACCGCTACGGCGAGCTCGAGCGGCTCGCCGACGACTGGGCGGCGATGGTCGAGCGCCGCGCCGGCAGCAGCGGTTTCGTGCTCAATGCCGACGACCCCCTGGTCGCCGACCTCGGACGCGACCGTGAGCTGCGTCGCCGTCGGGGGATCGTCTATTTCGGGATCGAGGACCCCGCGCAGGCGCTGCCCGAGCTCCAGCACGCGCACGACGCCAAGCACTGCCGTCGCTGCGGGTCGCCGTACACGTACGAGCGCGCCTTCGTCGGCCACCTCGGCCACTACGAGTGCCCGAGCTGTGCGGCCGACCGCCCCTCCCCCGACGTGGCGGCAACCGCAATCGAGCTCCGCGGGATGGAGGGCTCGCGGGCGACGATCAGGACGCCCGCCGGTCCAGCCGAGCTCGAGCTGCCGCTGCCGGGCCTCTACAACGTCTACAACGCGCTCGCGGCAATCGCCGCCGCCCTGCGGCTCGGGGTCGGGCTCGAGCGCGCCGTGGGCGCGCTGAGCGAGGTCGAGTCGGCCTTCGGGCGGGTGGAGACGATCCCGGTCGCCGGCGTCCCGGTCTCGATCATGCTGATCAAGAACCCCGCCGGCGCGAACGAGGTCCTGCGCACGCTGCGGCTCGAGGCCGCCCGCGAGACGGGCGCGGACGGCGCCGGGCTCGATCTCTGGATCGCGCTCAACGACCGGATCGCTGACGGACGCGACGTCTCCTGGATCTGGGACGCGGACTTCGAGCTGCTCGCCGGGTCGGCGCGTCGGGTCGTCTGCGCGGGCACCCGTGCGCCCGAGATCGCGCTGCGGCTCAAGTACGCCGGGATCGACCCCGAGTCGATCGAGGTCGAGCCGTCGATCGAGCGCTCCCTCGACCGCGCCGTCTCGCGCGCCGGTGGCCGGCTGTTTGCGCTGCCGACCTACACCGCTCTGCTCGAGCTGCGCAAGCTGCTCAGCGCTCGCGGGCTGGCGCCGGAGTACTGGCGATGAACGCCGCCGAGGAGGTGCTCTGGCACGAGGTCGAGTGCGGGCGCTACGCCGCCGACCTGGCGCTCTGGAGCGAGCTTGCCGGCGAGCCGGCGGGGCCCGTGCTCGAGCTCGGCTGCGGTTCGGGGAGGGTCACCCTTCACCTCGCCCACCAGGGGCTCGCGGTGACCGGACTCGACCGCTCGCCGGCCCTGATCGCCGAGCTGCGCCGGCGTGCGGACGAGTCGGGCCTGGCGGTCGAAGCGGTGATCGGGGACGCGCGTTCGCTCGCGCTCGAGCGACGCTTCGCGGCGGTGATCGCACCGATGCAGCTCGCTCATCTGCTCGGCGGGCGATCGGGCCGCGCGCGGATGCTCGCCGGGGTCGCCGAGAGGCTCGATCCCGGGGGCGTGTTCGCGGCCGCCCTGCTCGCCGGCGACCTGCGCTCGGCCGGCGGCGATCAGGTCGGGGCACTGCCCGACGTGGCCGAACGCCAGGGCTGGATCTACTCCAGCCTCCCGGTCGAGGTGCTCGCCCGCGAGGGCGCGCTCGAGGTGCGCCGCCTGCGCCAGGTCGTGTCCCCGGACGGCGACCTGCGCGAGGAGCTGGACGCGGTCCGGCTCGAGCACCTCGACGCGGACGACTTCGAGGCCGAGGCGCAGGAGCTGGGACTGATCGCCCGCGAGCGGATCGAGGTGCCGCCGACCGCCGACCACGTCGGCTCGGTGATCTGCGTGCTGGAGGCCGGATGACCGCGCTTCGCCTGCTCGCCCTCTACCCGGAGCAGATGAACATCTACGCCGACCGAGGCAACATCCTCTTCCTCCAGCGCCGCTGCGAGTGGCGCGGGCTGGGGTTCGAGTACGCCGCCGCCGGCCCCGGGGAGGGGTTCGACCCCGGCGCTCACGACCTGATCTACATCGGCGGCGGCCAGGACCGCGACCAGCGCCAGGTCGCCGAGGATCTGCTCGAGAGCAAGCGCGACGCGCTCGCGGCGGCGGTCGCCGACGACGCCGTCCTGCTCGCGGTCTGCGGCGGCTACCAGCTCCTCGGGCACAGCTATGAGCTCGGCGAGGAGCGGATCGTCGGTCTCGGCCTGGTCGACCTGAAGACGGTTCGCGAGCCCGGACCGCGCCTGATCGGCAACGCCGCGATCGAGGCGCAGCTCGGTGGCGCGGGGCACCGGATAGTCGGCTTCGAGAACCACGGCGGGCGTACCTACCTCGGCCCCGGCGTCGAGCCCCTGGGGCGGGTGATCAGCGGGCACGGGAACAACGGGCGCGATCGGCTCGAGGGCGTGCGGGATCGCAACCTGTTCGGCACCTACCTGCACGGGCCGCTGCTGCCGAAGAACGCCTTCCTCGCCGATCATCTGATCGCCCTCGCCCTCGCCCGCTCGTCCGGCTCGACGCCCGAGCTGGCGCCGCTCGATGACGTGCTCGAGCAGGCCGCACACCGCAACGCCCGCGCAGCGGCGCAGCGGCGCTGAGCCGCGCTCAGCGCCCCGACGAGCCGAATCCGTCAGCTCCCCGGGCGCTCGCCGAAAGGCCGGGCGCCGTCACCGGATGGGCATCGACGAACGGCGTCAGCAGCAGCTGTGCGATCCGGTCCCCCGGCTCGATCTCGACCGGCTGCTCCGGGTCGGTGTTGAGCAGCAGCACCCGCAGCTCGCCGCGGTAGCCGGGGTCGACCAGGCCCGGGGAATTGGCGAGCGTGATCCCGGCGCGCGCCGCGAGGCCCGAGCGCGGCAGGACCAGCCCGGCGTGTCCCGGCGGGATCTCGACCGCGAGCCCGGTCCCGACGCTCGCCCGCCCTCCGCGCGGAGCCACGGTCGCCGCCTCGGCCGCATAGAGGTCGAGGCCCGCGTCGTCGGGCTTGGCGCGGCTCGGCAGCCGCGCCCTCTCGTCGAGCCGCTCGAAGCGCAGCTCCACCGGTTGGCCGGCCATCTAGCGCGCGCCCGCGCCGTTGGCCGCGAAGCGCTCGAAGCGGTGCGCGACCGCGGTTGGGACCCGCGCCCGGACCAGGACGCCGTCGGCGAGCTCCTCGCGCTCGAGGTCCCCGGCGAGCTCGTAGAGCTCGGAGAGCCGGGCGCCCTCCTCGTACGGCACCAGCAGCTCGACCTCGCGCAGCGTCTCCTCGAACGCGGACTCGATCCGATCGCGCAGCTCGTCGAGCCCCTCGCCGCTCGCCGCTGAGACGCCGATCGCCTCCGGGACCCCGACCAGCAGGTCGCGGCGCTGCTCGATGTCGAGCAGGTCGAGCTTGTTCAGCACCAGCAGCCGTGGGCGGTCACCGGCGCCGATCTCCTCCAGCGTCGCGTCGACCGCGGCGATCGCCTCGGCTCGCTCCCTCCCGGGCGCGGAGCCGTCGACGACGTGCAGGATCAGGTCGGCGATTCGGGTCTCCTCGAGCGTCGCCTTGAACGCCTCGACGAGCTGATGCGGGAGCTTGCGGATGAAGCCGACCGTATCCGTGACCAGGTAGCGCCGACCGTGGTGCTCATAGGAACGGGTCGTCGGGTCGAGGGTGTGAAAGAGCCGCTCCCCCACCCCGACCCCGGCGCCCGTGAGCGCGTTCACGAGCGTCGACTTGCCCGCGTTGGTGTAGCCGGCGAGCGCGATCGCCGGGGTCGGCGAGCTCTCGCGACGGGCCCGCATCACGCCCCGGTTGCGCTCCACCCGCTCAAGCCGGCGCCGCAGCGCCGAGATCCGGTCTCGGGCGAGCCGACGGTCGGTCTCGATCTGGGACTCGCCCGGGCCTCGGGTGCCGATCCCGCCGTCGATCCGCCCTGCTCCGAGGCGCTCGAGGTGGGTCCAGAGCCCACGCATCCGCGCCAGGTTGTATTCGAGCTGGGCAAGCTCGACCTGCAGCTTGCCCTCGGCCGAATGGGCGTGGTCGGCGAAGATGTCGAGGATGATCGCGGTGCGGTCGATCACTGGCACGTCGAGCGCCCGCTCGAGGTTGCGCTCCTGACGCGGCGCGAGCTCGTCGTCGCAGGCGACGAGGTTGGCCCCCTGACGCTTGATCTCGGCCCGCAACTGGTCCAGCTTGCCGCGGCCGAGATAGCGGTCGGGGTCGGGCTCGGCGCGCACCTGGACGAGCTCGCCGGCGGTCGCCACCCCGGCCGTGCGCAGCAGCTCCTTGAGCTCGGCGAGCGGGTCCTCGGCCTCGCCCGGGGGCTCGCGGGTGACGCCGACCGCCAGCGCGCGCTGGCGCGCGCGAGCGTTGCGGATTCCCGCGCCGTTCTCCATCGATGCAAGTGTAGGTGGGACGGACGGATAGTCTGAGCGGCGATGAAGGTCTTCCTCACCGGCGCCACCGGCTTCATCGGTGGCCAGGTCGCCCGCCGGTTGCGCGAGCGCGGCGACGAGGTCCGGGCGCTGGTCCGCGCCCTGGACCGCGGCCGCGAGCTCGAGGCGCTCGGCTGCGAGCTGGTGGTCGGCGACCTTGCCGACTCGGGGGCGATCGAGACCGGCCTCCAGGGCTGTGACGCCTTGATCCACGGCGCCGCCGTCTATGAGGTCGGGATCCCGGAGAGCGAGCACCGGCCGATGTACGAGGCGAACGTGCTCGGCACCGAGCGCATCCTGCGCGCTGCGTTGGCGGCCGGGACACCCAAGGTCGTCTACGTCTCGACCGTGGCCGCCTTCGGCAACACCCGCGGCCAGGTGGTCGACGAGTCCTACCACCACCCCGGCACCGACTTCACCTCCTACTACGAGCAGACGAAGTACGAGGCGCACCGAATCGCCACCCGGTTGATCGCCGACGACGGGCTTCCGTGCGTGATCGTCCAGCCCGGCGGCGTCTACGGCCCCGGCGATCACTCCGCCCTCGGCCGGCAGATGCACGACTTCCTCGCCGGGCGGATGCCGCTGCTGCTGTTCCCCGATCTGGGCATGAACCTGGTTCACGTCGACGACGTCGCCGCCGGGATCCTGCTCGCCCTCGACCGCGGTCAGCCGGGCCAGTCCTACGTGCTCGGCGGCCAGGTGACGACGATGCGCGAGCTGATCGACACCCTCGGCAGGGTCGCCGGGCGCAAGCCTCCCTCGCGAGCCCTGCCGACCGCGGTCCTGAAGGCGATCGCCCCGGCCGGGCCGCTGGTCGGCAAGCTGACCGGCCAACCTCCGAACCTGCGCGAGCTGATCAGCTCCGCCGACGGGGTCACCTTCTGGGCCAAGCACGACAAGGCGATCTCCGAGCTCGGCTACTCGCCCCGCGGGCTCGAACAGGGCTTTCGCGACATGCTCGAGGCCGAGGGCAAGCTCCCGGCCGCCTAGATCTCCGGCTCAGCCGACCTGCGCCTCGGCCTCCACCTCGACCACCCAGCGCGGGTCGACGAGCGCCGCGACGACGACCATCGTCGACGCCGGCTCGGCGTCGCCGAAGAACTCGCGATGGGTCTCGCCGACGGCGACGGCGAGCTCGGGATCGGTGATGAACATCGAGGTCCGCACGACGTCGGCGGGACCGGCCTCGAGCTCCGTCAGCGCCGCGACGACGATCTCGAAGCAGCGCCGCGCCTGGGCGCGGGGGTCGGGGTCGAACGAGCCGTCGGGCCAGATCGGCGCGCAGCCCGCGACCAGCACCCGGTCACCGACCCGGACGGCGCGGCTGTACCCGAAGCGGCGCTCGTACTCGGTCCCCGAGCGCACGTGGCGTCGGGTCTCGGTCTCAGGCGCGGGATCAGCCACCGAGGTGCTCGCGCATCCGCTCGACCGCCTCGGCGATCCGCTCGTCGGGCGTCGTCAGCGAGATCCGGAAGAATCCCTCGCCGCTGGGCCCGTACATCGAGCCGGGTGAGATCACGACCGCGGCCTGCTCGAGCACCAGCTCGGTGAACGAGGTCGAGGTGTGGCCTTCGGGCACCGGCGCCCAGACATAGATCGTCCCCTTCGGCGGCGACACCTCGACCCCGATCTCGCGCAGGGCGCCGACCACAAGGTCGCGGCGGCGCCGGTAGACGGCGTTCATCTCCTCGACCGCGGTCTGAGGCCCGTTCAGCGCCGCCGCGCCGGCGAGCTGGACCGCGTCGAAGAGGCCCGAGTCGATGTTCGTCTTCAGCCGCCAGTAGGTCGCGACAGCGTCCGCGTTGCCGAGGATCGCGGCGCAGCGCCAGCCGGTCATGTTGAAGCCCTTCGAGAGCGAGAAGACCTCGACCCCGACCTCCGCCGCCCCGGGGGTGGCGAGGAAGCTCGGGGCGACGTAGCCGTCGTAGGTGGTCTCGGAGTAGGCGTTGTCGTGAACGACGAGGATCTCGTGCTCGCGGGCGAGCTCGACGGCGCGCTCGAACAGGCCCTCGGGGACGACCGCGCCGGTCGGGTTGTTGGGGTAGTTGAGGAAGATCAGCCGCGCCCGCTCGAGCAGCTCGGCGGGCAGCGCATCGAGGTCGGGGGCGAAGCCGCGATCGGGGTCGAGCGGCAGCAGCGCCGCCTCGGCGCCCGCGAGCACTGGGCCGCCCGTGTAGACGGGGTACCCGGGGTCCGAGGCGAGCGCCGCGTCGCCGGGGTCGAGAAAGGCGAAGCAGAGGTTGTAGATGCACTCCTTCGCGCCGATCGCCGGGATCACCTCCGTCTCGGGATCGATCTCGACGCCGAACCGGCGCCCGTAGAAGCCCGAGAGCGCCTCTCGGAACTCCGCCCGGCCGCGGTTCGACGGGTACTGGTGGGTGCCCGGATCGGCAACCGCCGCCTGCATCGCCTCGACGATGTGCGGGTACGTGGGCCGGTCGGGGTCCCCGATCCCGAGGCTGATCACGTCCACCCCGGCCTCGCGCTTGGCCTCGAGCTTGCGCGCCAGCTCGGCGAACATGTAGGGGGGGATCGCCTGCAGCCGCCGCGAGGGATCGGTGAGCGCCATCGGTCGCGGCAGGGTACCGTGGCGCCGGGCCGGCCGCCGCCGCCGGCGATCGACGCCTCGATGCGCCTCAAGACCACAGAGCTCTGCCTCCTGTTCGCGATCGGCGCCGGGGGCGGGCTGGTCGGAGACGCGGCTCACGTCGACGCCGGGACGACGCGCTACCTCGACGACTCGTTGCCGTTCGTCTGGGAGAGTCAGCTCTGGTTCCCGCTCCTGGTCGGGCTCGCAACCGCGTCGCTCGGCGAGCTGCGGCTGCGCCTCGGTCCGGCCCGGCGAGGCGTCGACGGCCGAACGGGCGTCGCCGCGATCACGGCGGTGCTCGCCCTGTACGCGATCACGGCCCTGGTCTACGACGAGCCGGAGGGCGCCGCGACAACCCTGGTCGTGACGCTCGCGCTCCTGATCGCCTCCTGGCTCGCCGAGGGCCGGCAGGCGATCCTCTGCGGGCTGGTCGCCGCGGTCGCCGGACCGCTGGCCGAGATCGTGATCGTCGAGCTCGAGCTGGCGCGCTACGCGGAGTCCGCCGACTCGCTGTTCGGGGTCGCGCTCTGGCTGCCGGCGCTCTACTTCGCCTTCGGCGTCGTCGCCGCGACGCTCGCCGAGCTGCTCGTCGCCGCCCGTCCGAGCTCGGCGACGAGGTCCGGGTCGAGCTCGCCGGAGTAGACGCGCGAGGCGGTTCCGGTCAGGGTCAGTCCGAGCTCGTCGTCGACCTCGACGGTCAGCTCGCCGCCGTCGAGCGAGACGGTGATCGGGCTCGGCGCGCCGCCGAGGAAGGCGGCGACCGCTGCCCCGCTGGCCCCGGTGCCCGAGGAGAGCGTCTCCCCCACCCCGCGCTCGAAGATCCGCGCCCGCACCCGCGACCCATCGACGCGGATGAAGGAGACGTTGGTGCGATTCGGGAACAGCTCGTGGGCCTCGATCTCGGGGCCGAAGGCGGCGATCTCGAGTCGCTCGAGCTCGTCGCCGGCCTCGATCACGCACTGCGGGTTGCCGACGTTGACGTGCCGGAAGGCCCACTCGCGCCCTCCGGCGGTGAGGCTGCCGGTGCCATCCTCGGGCCCGGAGGGATAGTCGGCCGAGGTCAGCGACGCCCGCCCGATCGCCATCGAGACCTCATTCCCGGCGATCCTCGGCGTCAGCTCGCCGGCCTTGGTCACGATCGTGAACGTGTCGCGGTCCGTCCACCCGGCGGCGCGCAGGTAGAGCACCGCCTCGCGGGCGCCGTTTCCCGACAGCTCGGCCTCCGAGCCGTCGGGGTTGAAGATCCGCAGCGCGGCGACGTGACGCTCGTCCTCGGGCCGCGCGAGCAGCAGGATCCCGTCCGAGCCGACCCCGTGATGAGGGGCGCAGATCCGCTCGATCCGCTCCGCTGTCAGCTCCCAGGGCAACGCCGCCTGCTCGAGCACGACGTAGTCGTTGCCGAGCGCCTGCCACTTCTCGAATCGCACGATCGTGAGGCTATTCGAGCGCCGCGACGATCTCGGCCGCGATCGAGGGGTCGTCGCGCTCGCCGCGGTCGATCAGGGTCACCCCGGGCATCCTGCGCATCCAGGTCAGCTGTCGGCGCGCGAACCGGCGCTGGGCCGCCTTCGTCGCCTCGACGTCGCCGCTGCGAAGCTGATCGAACCCGATCGCAGCGCGGGCGGTGCGCGAGGCGCCGGCGGCGTCCGCCCGGCGCGCCTCGTCCGCCGCGCCGGCGGCGACCATTTCGTCGACGCGGCGGTCGATCCGGCGGTCCAGCGCCTGGCGTTCGGCCGTCAGCCCGAAGAGCAGGGCCGGGCGGCGCAGCTGCTCCGTCCACAGGCCTTCACTCGAAGCGTGCGGGACGATCCCGAGTCGAGTCAGCTCGGTCAGGCGCGCGATTCGCTTGCGGTCGTTGGCATGCACGCCCGAGGCGAGCTCCGGGGCGAGCTCGGAGTGAAGCGCGCCCGGGCCCCGCTGCTCGAGCTCTCGTTCGACCTCCGCCCGGATCGCGGCGGGGACGGGCGGGCGCAGCTCGAGCTCGGCGAGCGCCGCACGCAGGTAGAGGCCGGTGCCGCCGACCACGATCGGACGCCGGCCCGCGGCGATCAGGCCGTCGATCTCGGCGTCGGCGAGGGCGGCGAACCGTCCGGCCGAGAACTGCTCCTCGATCGGCACGAACCCGAGCAGACGGTGCTCGAGACGCGCCCGCTGCTCGCTGCTCGCGGCGCCGCTGAGGACCTCGAGCCCGCGGTAGACCTGGATCGAATCGCACGAGACCGCAACCGGATCCTCGCCTCGCTCGCGCAGCAGGTCGGCCACCTCGAGCGCGACGCCGGTCTTGCCGACCGCGGTCGGCCCGAAGATCGCCAGCACCCGCATCGCCGGCGCGGCTCAGCGGGCGCGGCTGAGCAGGCGCTCGTGCCCGCTCAGCGTCTGCGAGGTCGCGGCCGCGATCTCGACCTCGACCAGCTCGCCGGCCGCGGCGGTGCCCTCGAAGTTGACCGCCTTGTTGTGGCGCGTACGACCCCGCAGCCGGCTCGGATCGGTGCGACTCGAGCCCTCGACCAGGACCTCGATCGTCCGCCCGACGAAGCGCTGCGCGCGCTCGCGGGCACGGAGCTGGACCAGGTCCACCAGCCGCTCCAGGCGCTGCTTCTTGACCGGGTGGGGGACCTGCGCCTCGAGCTCGGCGGCCTCGGTCTCGCGCCGAGGCGAGAAGAGGAAGGTGAAGGCGCCGTCGTAGCCGACCGCGTCGACCACCGCGAGCGTCGCCTCGAAGTCCTCCTCGGTCTCACCCGGAAAGCCGACGATCACGTCGGTGGTCAGCGCACAGTCGGGCACGTGCTCGCGGATCATCGCGACGCGGTCGAGATAGCGGTCGCGGTCGTAGGTCCGGCGCATCGCCTTCAGCACCCGGCTCGACCCTGACTGCAGCGGCAGGTGGATGTGCTCGCAGAGCGAGCCGAGCTCGGCGTGGGCCCGGATCACGTCCTCGCGCATGTCCTTCGGGTGCGGGCTCGTGTAGCGGATCCGCTCCAGCCCGTCGATCGCGTCGAGGCGCGCGAGCAGCTCGGCGAAGCTGGTCCTTCGCTCGCGGGCGAGATCGCGCCCGTAGCTGTTCACGTTCTGACCCAGCAGGGTCAGCTCGCGGACCCCGTCGGCGACCAGCGAGCCTGCCTCGGCGATTAGCTCGTCGGGGTCGCGGCTCTGCTCGCGCCCGCGGGTCGAGGGGACGATGCAGTACGAGCAGCGGCAGTTGCAGCCCTGCGAGATCTGCAGCCAGGCCTGAAACTCGCGCTCGCGGCGCATCGGCAGGTGCCCGGAGAAGTCCTCGAACTCGAAGTAGCCCTGGGCCGAGAGCGAGTCGGAGGCCAGGAACTCCGCCAGGCGACCGATCTGACCGGGGCCGAAGGCAACGTCGACGAACGGGAAGCGCTCGAAGACCTCTTCCTTGACCGACTGCGCCCAGCAGCCGCCGACGCCGACGACCCTGGCCGGGTCCTCGGACTTGAGCCGCTTCGCCTCGCCGAGGTGGGCGATGAAGCGGTTGTCGGCGGCCTCGCGGATCGAGCAGGTGTTGAACAGGATCAGGTCGGCCTCGGCGCGCTCCTCCACCGGCCGGTAGCCGAGCGACTCGAGCATCCCCCGCATCCGCTCGGAGTCGTGGGCGTTCATCTGACACCCGAAGCTGGTCACGTGATAGCGCTTTGCCTGCACCAGCGCCATCTTAGGAGGAGTGCCGAGCGGACACTTCCGTCCGCTGGGCAGACGGAATCGCCCTCTCGGCGCTGGCGGCGCTAGCCCTTGGTCGATTCGGCGAGGTACTGGACCAGGGCGCTGAGCTCCTCGGAGCTGAGCTCGTCACCGTAGGTCTCGGGCATGATCCCGGGCGAGAACCCGCTCTCGACCTCGGCGCTGGGATCGACGATCGAGGTCTCGATGAACGCCTCGTCCTCGCCCGCGAGGGCCTGGTCGAGGTCGGGGCCGGTCGTCCCGCTCGAGCCGGCGGCGGCGAGCGTGTGACAGCCGCCGCAGCCGGACGCCTCGAAGACCGCGGCGCCGTCGACGCTCGCCGTCTCCGAGGGCTCCTCCTCGACGTCGGGTCCCGACCTCCTCCGCGACCTCGGCTTCGTCGCCCTCGGCGGCGTTCTCCTCCGCGGCCTCGGCGAGCTCGGCCTCGCGGTGCTCCTGCTCGTCCTCCGCGTTCAGCCAGGCGAAGGTGGCGGTGGCGACGACGAGGGCCGCGAACGCGGCCGTGGCTCCCGCGAGGATCGCCTTCGAGGTCGGAAACCGCTCCCAGCGCAGGCCGATCCCGGCGACCAGCACCGCGGCGACGACGAGGCCGATGCCGAGCACGAAGAACAGGGTTTCGTTCATGCGGCGGTGATCCTAGACGGTTGACCAGCCGCCCAGATGGGTGATCCCACGACCCTATGAGGCGTATGCGGTGGCCCGGTTCTCGCGGATCACGGTGATCTTGATCCGCCCCGGATACTCGACCTCGCGTTCGACCGCGGTCGCGACCTCGTGCGCGATCAGGGCCGCGCCGTCGTCGTCGACCTCGCCCGGGTCGACCACGACCCTGATCTCGCGTCCGGCCCGGATCGCGAACACCCGATCGACGCCCTGATGACGGGCGGCGATCTGCTCGAGGTCGCGCAGCCGGCCCACGTACTGCTCGAGCGCCTCGCCCCGGGCACCCGGCCGGGCGCCCGAAACGGCGTCCGCGGCCTGCACGATCACCGCCTCGACCGTGCGTGGCTCGGTCTCGGAGTGGTGGGCCTCGATCGCATGCGCGACGGCCTCGGTCTCACCGTGGCGCCGGGCGATCTGCGCGCCGACGAGCGCGTGCGGGCCCTCGACCTGATGGGTGACCGCCTTGCCGATGTCGTGCAGCAGCGCCGCCCGTCGCGCCGTCTCGACCGAGGCGCCGAGCTCCTCGGCGATCCGGGCGGCCAGATGCGAGCACTCGACCAGGTGGTCGAGGACGTTCTGGCCGTAGCTGGTCCGGTAGCGAAGCTGCCCCAGCAGCCGGGCAAGCTCGGGATCGAGCCCGGAGACCCGGGCCTCGAGCGCCGCCCGCTCTCCCTCCTCGGCGATCCGGGCGTCGATCTCCTCGCGCACGTGCTCGTACGTCTCCTCGATCAGCGCCGGGTGGATCCGGCCGTCGGCGATCAGGCGCTCCAGGGTCAGCCGGGCGATCTCGCGACGCACCCCGTCGAAGCTCGACAGCACGACCGCCGACGGGGTCTCGTCGATGATCACGTCGACCCCGGTGAGCTTCTCGAACGCCCTGATGTTGCGGCCGTCCCGACCGATGATCCGGCCCTTCATCTCGTCGCCCGGCAGCTCGACCAGCCGCGTGGTCGTCTCGCCCGAGTGCTTTGCGGCCAGCCGCGCGATCGCCACCGCGAGCACGTTGCGGGCCCGCCGCTCGGCCTCGGCCCGGGTCTCCTCCTCGACCTGCTGCAGGCGGACCGCCGCCTGTCTGCGGGCCTCCTGCTCGACCTCGGTGACGAGCAGCTGCTTCGCCTGTCCGGCGGAGAGGCCCGAGATCCGCTCGAGCTCGCGCTTTTGCACCCGCTTCGCCTGCTTCAGCTCGTCGAGCGCGTGGGCGAGGTTGCGCTCGCGATCGTCGAGCGCCTGCACGCGGCGCTCGACGTCGGCCTGGCGCACTGCCAGCGACTCGGTCTCGCGCAGGGCGCGTTCCTCCATCCGAGCGATCTCCTCGCGCCGCGCGCGCAGCTCGTCGGCCTGGGCGGGAGCGGCTCCGTCGCCCGGGTCCGGCGCCGGCGTCGAGGTCCGATCGCGCCGCCACGGTAGCCAGAGCGCACGTTGAGCCATCGCTTCCTCTCCCCCGGATCCGACCGGGACTGGACCTCGCTTGTCGCTATTCGGCGATCCTCGCCGTCGCGACCGGGCCGCGAAGCGCTTCAGGCTCACTGTCGGGGCGCGCGAATGGTCCCGCGCCCTCGTCGTTGGGGTTCCGGCTCAGCTCGGCCGGAGCTCGCTCATCTCCTCTTCGGTGGCCAGGAATCGGTTCTCGGTTTCAGCTTGCCAAATGCGTCTTCGGGCGGCCGCCGGCCGCCTGATGATCGTACGCGGGTCACCCGGCCGCGGTCAAGCGGCGTCGCGTTCGAGGCGGCGCACCGCCTCGTAGGCGAGCTCGGGCTCGTACCCGCGCCGGGCGAGGAAACCGAGCGCCCGCGCGCGCGAAGGCTCGTCGACCGGGGTCTCGCCCCGGCGCTCGAGCAGCGCGAGCGCTCGCCGCAGCTGCTCGGGGTGGTCCTCGGCGATCGCCGCCGCGATCAGCCCGCGCTCGAGTCCGCGCTCCGGCGAGCGCCTCGCGGATCCGCTCCGGGCCCCAGCCGCGCAGCTCTCGCTTGTCGGCCGCGAAGCGGCGCGCGAAGGCCTCGTCGTCGAGCGCTCCGGCGGCGACCAGGCGCTCGACCGCATCGGCGATCTGCGCCGGCTCGAAACCGCGCTCGGCGAGCCAGGCGCCGAGCTCGGCTGCGGTGCGCTCCTTCTGCGCCAGCGCCTCGAGGGCGCGCTCGAACGCCTCGGCCACGCTCTCGCCCGGCGCTCAGGCCGCCTTGCGCTCGGGCTCCTCCGCTTCGGGCGCGGTCTCCTCGTCCGCCGGCTCGGCCTCGGGCACCGCCCGCGGAGGCGACGGCTCGCGCGTGACCCCGAGCTCTGCGAGCAGCTTGCCCTCGATCTCGACCGCGAGCTCGGGGTTCTCCGCCAGGTACTGCTTCGTGTTGTTGCGGCCCTGGCCGAGTCTCAGCTCGCCGTAGGAGAAGAACGAGCCCGACTTCTGGACCAGGTCGTGCTCGAGCGCGAGGTCGAGCAGACAGCCTTCGTGCGAGATGCCCTCGCCGTAGGCGATGTCGAACTCGGCCTGGCGAAACGGTGCCGCGACCTTGTTCTTGACCACCTTGACGCGGACCCGGTTGCCGACCGCTTCGGTGCCCTCCTTGAGCGTCTCGATCCGGCGCATGTCGAGCCGCTGCGAGCAGTAGAACTTCAGCGCCCGTCCACCCGGCTGCGTCTCCGGAGAGCCGAACATGACCCCGATCTTCTCCCGGATCTGGTTCGTGAACAGGCACACCGTCTTCGCCCGGTTGAGGTTGCCGGCGAGCTTGCGCAGCGCCTGCGACATCAGCCGCGCCTGCAGGCCGACCGTCTGCTCGCCCATCTGCCCCTCGAGCTCGACCCGCGGGGTGAGCGCCGCGACCGAGTCGACCGCGACGACGTCGACGGCGCCGGAGCGGACGAGCACGTCGACGATCTCCAGCGCCTGCTCGCCGTAGTCGGGCTGGGAGACCAGCAGCTCGTCGGTGTCGACGCCAATCCGCTTCGCGTAGATCGGGTCGAGCGCGTGCTCGGCGTCGACGAACGCGCACACGCCCCCCCGAGCCTGTGCCTCGGCGATGATGTGGTAGACGAGCGTCGTCTTGCCCGAGGACTCCGGCCCGAAGATCTCGACGATCCGCCCGCGCGGAACGCCGCCGATGCCGAGTGCGAGATCGAGCGACAGCGAGCCGGTCGGGATCGCCTCGACCGGGACCGCCGCCCGGTCGCCGAGCTTCATCACCGAGCCGGCGCCGAAGTCCTTCTCGATCTGCTTCACCGCGGCATCGAGCGCCGCGCTCTTCGCCTGGGCCTCCTTGTCGGCCGACTTCACGTCCGCCTGCTTCGCATCCGCCAATTGATTCACCTCTTCCAGATCGCCCACACTCATGCGGGCGGCAAGTCGACGCCGTCGAGGCGCGAGTACTCGGCACCCTGCGGCTTGGTCTTCGAACGGTAGAGAGCGATCCGGACGGCCTCGAAGGGCTCGGTGAGCCCTTCGAGGAGCCGGCCCGGAGCCTCGGAGACGCGCCGCGGGCGGCTCTTTCCGCGCCGCTGCCCTCGCTCGGGCGGACGGCGCTCGGAGCGCACTCTGGCGACGGTCAGATGGGGCCAGAACGGCCGCTGCTCGGGCTCGTAGACGCGCAGCGCCGCCAGCGCCTCGGAGAGCTCGGCCTGGATCGCGATCGCCACCGGGCTCCGAGCCTCGACCGCGTACAGCGCCGGCCGCCCCTTGGGCAGCGGCGACGGTTGCGGATCGAGCGCCACGGCGACCGGGCGGGCGGGGATCGAGCGCACCGCCTCGGCGACGCCCGCGATCCGATCCTCGGCGACCGGGCCGAGGAAGCAGAGGGTGAGGTGAAGCGCCTCCGGGCGCACCGGCCGCAGCGCCGGGTCGGCGAGCGCCGTCGCCTGCCAGCCGGCGAGCGCCGTGCGCACTGGCTCGGGAAGGTCGAGGGCGACGAACAGGCGCGCCCGAGGGCTGTTGCGAGGCTCAGCCGTGGTCCCCTGACGCTACGCGGCGTATCGGCGCGAATGTCGCGCGAAGCGTAAGGATCGGGCGACGGATCGCGAACGGGTCGCCGGCCCGACCCGGTGCTTAGTTAGCGCACCGGTTGTCAGCCAGGCGGGGGTGGGATCGGCAGCCCCTTCTCGCATACGGCGCCTATCGCCACCGTCGCTTCGGTGCTCCCCTGGTTGAACACGAAGACCTGCCACTTGCGCTTAGAGATCGGCGCGTCGCGTGCGGCCAACACTCCATCCGACTCGGAGCTAAATAGCCCTGAGACTGGATGCCACCCCTTCCGACACTTGATCGCGCCACCGTCTGTCTCGCCCGGCCCAACGTCGACCTCGGCGAAGTTGTAGAGCAGCCCGAACCGCGAGCCCTTTGCCGACGCCTGGGCGTCGAGCGTCTTTACCTCAGTGGGGACTTGTGCTTGGGAGACGCTTCCGGAGCCGGAGTTCGCCAAGCCAACGACCGCGAACACGGCGGCTCCGACAAGCCCGGCGAGGGCGAGGTTCCGCATGCCAACTTCCTTCCACTAGCTGGAGGTGCAGACCGACCCTATCCTGCTTCCTGCTCAGATCGGCAGGTCCTCGCCCCGCAGCAGCCGGCGCAGGAGCTGCATCGCGACCGTGGTCGAGCGGTCGCGGATCTCGGCCCGGTCGCCGGGGACGACGATGTCGCGTCCCAGCTCGGTCCCGTCGGCGTCGAGGACGGACCAGCAGACGTAGCCGACCGGCTTCGCCTCGCTGCCGCCGTCGGGCCCGGCGACGCCGGTGATCGCGCAGGCGACGTCGGCCTCGAATCGCGCCAGCGCCCCGTCGGCCATCGCCCGCGCCACCGGTGGCGAGACCGCGCCGTGGCGCTCGATCAGCTCGGTCGGGACCCCGAGCAGCTCCGTCTTCGATCGATCCGAGTACGAGACCACCCCGCCGGCCACGTACTCCGAGGCCCCCGGCCGCTCGGTCAGGCGCGCGGCGAGCAGCCCTCCGGTGCACGACTCGGCGAGGCCGAGCCGCCGCCCGCGCAGCAGCGCGGCGAGCTGCTCGTCGATCGTCGATCCGTCGCGGCTGAAGACAAACCGCTCGTGGCGCTCGACCAGGCCCTCGATCAGCTGCTCGCGCTCGCGCTCGGCTCCGGCGCGGTGGCGGATCTCGACCTCGACCTCGCCTCGGCGCAGGCAGGTGGTGATCTCCAGCGGCGTCAGGTCGACGCTCGCTCCGATCTCGCGCAGCGATTGGGCGAGCTCGGACTCCGGAATCCCGAACATGCGCACGGTTGCGGTCTCATACGGTCGCGCGCGTTCGAGCACCGAGCGCGCGCCGGCGCTCTCCAGCGCCTGGCTCCACATCGCGTGCAGCTCGCGAGGCGGTCCCGGAAGCACGACCACGACCGGCCCTCGCTCGGTCCTCACCACCAGGCCGGGCGCGGTCCCGACCGGGTCAAGCGCCTCCGCACCCGCCGGCACCATCGCCTGCTTGCGGTTCGCGACCCGCAGCGCCTCGGGGTCGAAGCGCAGTCGGCGGGCATAGCCGGCGACGATCTCGGCGATCCGCGTCTCCATCGCCTCGTCGAGGACCAGTTCGACGCCGGCGAAGCGGGCGACCACCTCGGCGGTGAGGTCGTCGGCGGTCGGCCCGAGCCCGCCGCTGGTGACGATCAGATCGCAACCCTGGTCGGCGAGGAAGGCGAGCCCGGCCTCGAGGTCGGCGGCGCGGTCGCCGACCACGAGGATGTCGACCACCTCGACCCCGAGCTCGCCCAGGCGCTCGGAGATCCAGGGGCCGTTGCGGTCGCTGATTCGCGCCGTGATCACCTCGGTCCCGGTGACGAGGATGCCCGCTCGCACGCTCACGACGCCATTGTCGCCCACCGCGCAGCCGCCCCGACGCCCGCTGAGCGGACGATTCCGTCGGCCATGGCGTCGAAAGTGCCGGCTCGGCGCGGATTGGGCGAGGATCAGCCCTCGATCGGCTCGAGCTCGGTGTCGGTCTCGGGCTTCGGCTCGGCCGAGGACTCGATCAGCTCGGTGCCGACGCCCTCCAGCAGGCGCGGGAGCTCGGACTGCGAGACGAGCACCTGGCGCGGCTTCGAGCCCTCGTAGCCGGAGATGATCCCGCGCCGCTCGAGCATGTCGATCAGGCGTCCGGCGCGGGTGTAGCCGACCCGCAGGCGCCGCTGGATCATCGAGACCGACGCCGTCTCGGACTCGACCACGATCCGTGCCGCGTCGGCGAGCAGGTCGTCCTCGTCGGGCGAGAGCTCGCCCTCGGCCCCCTCGACCGGCTCGGGCTCGCGCGCCTCGAGCAGCTCCTGGTCGAACTCGGGCTCGCCCTGCTTGGCCCAGTGGCCGCAGACCCGGGCGATCTCGTCCTCGGTCACGAACGCGCCCTGGATCCGGTTCAACTTCGAGGTGCCCACCGGGCGGAAGAGCATGTCGCCCTGACCGAGCAGCGTCTCGGCGCCGCCCTGGTCGAGGATCACCCGCGAGTCGACCTGGGAGGCGACCGCGAACGCGATCCGCGAGGGGATGTTGACCTTGATCGTGCCGGTGATCACGTCGGTCGACGGCCGCTGGGTGGCGAGCACGAGATGGATCCCGATCGCCCGCGCCTTCTGGGCCAGCCGGATGATCGAGTCCTCGACCTCGGCCGGAGCGACCATCATCAGGTCGGCGAGCTCGTCGATCACGCAGAGGATGTGCGGCAGTGGCGGCTCTCCGGCCTTGTGCCGCGCCCGGTTGAGTTCGACCAGGTTGCGCGCCCGCGCTTCGCTCATCACCGCGTAGCGGCTCTCCATCTCGCCGATCAGGTTCGCGAGCACGTTCGCGGCCAGGCGCGGGTTGGTCACCACCGGCGTCAGCAGGTGCGGCAGGCGCTCATAGTGGTTGAGCTCGACCCGCTTCGGGTCGACGAGCACCATCCGGACCTCGTTCGGCGAGGAGTGCATCAGGATCGAGGTGAGGATCGCGTTGATGCAGCCGGACTTTCCGGAGCCGGTCGTGCCGGCGACGAGCACGTGCGGCATCAGCGCCAGGTCGGCTGACACCGACTGGCCGGAGACGTCCTTGCCGAGCCAGGCGAGCAGCGGCGAGGCGCCCTGCGGGCGCTCGCCGGTCAGGTCGCCGAGCCGGACCAGGCGGCGGCGCTGGTTGGGCACCTCGACCCCGACCGCCTTCTTGCCGGGGATCGGCGCCAGGATCCGGATGTCGGTCGAGGCGAGCGCGTAGGCGAGGTCGTCGCGGAGCTGGGCCACCTTGGAGACCTTCGTCCCCGGCGCGAGCTGGAGCTCGTAGCGGCTCACGTGCGGCCCGCTGACCGTGCCCAGCAGCCGCGCCTCGACCCCGAAGTGGCGCAGCGACTCGAGCAATGCCTTCGCCGTCACCTCCCGGTCGCGGGTGTCCGGGCCCTGGTCGGGCTTGCCGCGCTCGAGCGCTTTCGCCGGCGGCGGGCGGTAGTCGATCTCGTCCGAGGCGGTGACACCGTGCGGTTGGCGGGCGGAGCCAAGGGGGGTTGTGCCGAGCTCGCCGCCCGGCGGGGGCTCCGGGCGCTCGTCGCTCGTCGCCACTCGCTCGGGCTCCTGCTCGGGCTCGGCCCAGTCCTGCTCGGGTTCGCCGCCGGCGATCGTCTCCGCCTCGTCGTCGAGCTCGGAGGTGATCGGCTCGGTCGCGAACGGCTCGGTCGGCTCCCCCCTGGTGATCGCGATCTCGCCGTCCGGCGCGTCGCCCCATCCCGCTTCGGCCGGCTCGCGGGCTCGACGGACCGTCCGCGCGACGTCGCGGGTACCGGTGCCGGCGCGGCGCAGCGCAGTCCCGGTCGCGCCCAGCAGCCCGGCGACCGTCGTCCCGGTCAGCAGCAAAGTGCCGGAGATCAGCATCAGCGCCGCGAGGATGTGGGCGCCGAGTCGTTGGAAGAGCGTCGTCGACGCCCAATACAGCGCCTCCCCGACGGCGCCTCCGTGCGCGACCATGAACCGGGGGTCGAAGAACTCGCCGCGCGGCGGCCGATCGGGACCGAGGCCGGCGGTCTCGGCGGCGAAGCCGAGCAGCAGGCCGGCGAGCACCAGCACACCGCCGGCGTTGAGCGCCGTGCGGGTGCGCAACAGCGGCCGGGCGATCAGCGCTGCCCCCCAGCCGGCGAGCGCCACCGGGACGACGTAGGCGACCCGGCCGGCGGCGTGCTCGAGCCCGGACCCGAGCCAGCTACCGACCCTGCCGCCGTCCCAGCCGAGATAGAGGACGAAGGCTAGGTAGGCGCCGGCCGCGACCAGCGCCAGCCCGATGACGTCGTAGTGGCGCTGGTCGAGTCCGCCCGCGAACCGGCGCAGCTCGGCTCGCGGATCACGCCGCTGGCGCGGGCGCGGCTTCGCCCGGCCACGGCTGGCGGGCCGGCGACTGCGCGGCTTCGGCTCGGGCTTTGACCAGGGAAAGATCATGCTGACGACGGAGCGCGCGGACAGCCCGCTCCTGCGCTGGGACTTCGACGGCCGTCAACGGACCCCTGCGCCCGCTAAACAAGCGGTAAATATCCGCCTCGGGGCGGCTCGCCCGCTCTACCCTTGTGGCGATGCTCACGGGAGACGCCAGCCCCGGCCGGGTGCTCGTGGTCGAGGACGACGAGGCGATCGCCGACGTCCTCCGCCGCACCCTGCGCCAGGAGGGCCACGAGGTGCGCTCCTCGGCCGACGGGGTCGAGGCGCTGCGCGCCGCCGAGGAGTTCGTCCCCGACCTGGTCATCCTCGACCTCGGCCTGCCGGGTCTCGACGGGGTCGAGGTCTGCCGTCGCCTGCGGGCCGAGTCCGACGTGCCGATCCTCATCCTCACCGCCCGCACCGACCTCGACGACCGGGTCGAGGGGCTCGACAGCGGTGCCGACGACTACCTGGTGAAGCCGTTCGAGCGCCAGGAGCTGCTCGCCCGCCTGCGGGCCCTGATGCGTCGGCGCCCGCCGCGCGGGAGCGCCGCGCTGGTGGTTGCCGATCTGCTGCTCAACCCCGACACCCGCGAGGTGACCCGGGGCGAGCGCCAGCTCGAGCTCACCAACCGCGAGTTCGAGCTGCTCGAGTACCTGATGCGCAACCAGCGCCTCGTCGTCTCGCGCGAGTCGCTGCTCGAGGAGGTCTGGGAGTACGACCCGATGGCGATGACCAACACGATCGACGTCTTCATCTCCAACCTGCGGCGCAAGCTCGAACAGGATGGTGAGCCGCGCCTGCTGCACACCAAGCGCGGCGCCGGATACGTGCTGCGCGCGCCGCGGTGAGCTCGCTGTTCAACCGCTGGCCGGTTCGCTGGCGGATCGCCGGGATCTCGGCCGGGCTGACGCTGTTGATCCTGCTCTGCTTCGCGCTCATCGTCGGCCGGCTGGCGACCGACAAACTGAAGGGGGACTTCGAGGACGAGCTGCAGCAGAAGGCCAACCAGCTCGCGGTCGAGGCGCAGCTCGACGACCCGCGCAATTTCGTCCACAACACCTTCATGGCGGCGGACGAGGTGGTCCGGATCGTGAACCCGGACGGCGATCCGATCGCGACGACGCCGTCCGCTCCCTCGCTCGGCCCCCCGTCACCGGAGCTGGTCAGGATCGGTCAATTCGACGTCGCCGCCCAGCAGGTCACGGCCGGCACTCTGACCGAGCCCGCGACCTACGTCCAGTACGGACAGACCCGGGAGTCGCTGGACGCGACCATCGACCGGCTCTGGTTCCTGCTCGCAATCGGAGTGCTCGGCGGCGCCCTGCTCGCCCTGCTCGCCGGACTCGCGGTCGCGGGCCGCGCGATGCGCCCGATCTCCTCGCTGACGGTCGCGGCGCGCGAGATCGCGACCACCCGCGACCCCTCGCGCCGGCTACCGATGCCCGAGACCGACGATGAGGTCGCCGAGCTCGCCCAGACCCTCGACGAGATGCTGCGCGAGCTCGACGCCGCCCGCGCCGAGACCCAGCAGATGATCCAGGCGCAGCGCGAGTTCGTCGCCGACGCCTCGCACGAGCTCCGCACCCCGCTGACCAGCGTGCTCGCCAACCTCGAGCTGCTCGAGGCCCGGTTCGAGCGTCGTGGCTCTGACGCCGAGGAGGCCGAGATCGTCGCCGGGGCGCTCGGCTCGTCGCGGCGGATGCGCCGGCTGGTCTCCGATCTGCTACTGCTGGCTCGTGCCGACGCCGGTCGTGCCGGGCCGCGGCGCGAGTGCGATCTGACCGCGATCGCGTTCGCCGCGCTGGCCGAGGCGCGCCCGGTGGCGCCCGGCCATGACCTGCTCTTCGATAGCGACGGCGCGGTCGCGGTCGAGGGCGATCCCGACGACCTGCACCGGCTGGTCCTCAACCTGCTCGAGAACGCGATTCGACACACCCCCGCCGGCAGCACGGTCACGCTCTCGGTCGCCGCCACCGGGGCCGACGCGGTGGTCGAGGTCTGCGACGACGGGCCGGGGCTGCCGGAGGACGCCGGCGACCAGATCTTCTCCCGCTTCGTCCGCGGCGACGGCCCCGCGGATCTGACCGCCGACTCGGGCACCGGCCTCGGCCTGGCGATCGTCAAGGCGGTCGCCGGCGCGCATCGCGGCGATGTCGCCGCGGGACGCTCACCCGCCGGCGGTGCGCGCTTCACCGTCACCCTGCCGCTGGCGGCGGTCGAGGCGGCGGCGAACGCTCGCCCTGCCGGTTGACGAAGTTTTAGCGTTCGTTTACATAAAGGGCTAAGCTTGGCCCCACGACGAGCGACGGCCCGCCGGGCCTCCCCTCCGTAAACGCTCCGGCGGGTCGCAGGTCGGTCACCTGACTGGCCGATCGGCCCGCCGGGCCCTCCCCTCCCTGAGGCCCGGCGGGCCACGTCTTTTCAGCACCCGGCGGGGTCGCAGAGGCCGCGCTCGACCATCTCCGCCTCGATCGCCGCCCCGTGGGCGCCGGCGTAGAGCAGCGCGTCGGCGGCGATCAGGGCGCGCGCCCCGTCGCTGAACTTGGCTCGCCTGCCGAGCATGAAGTGGGACTCGAGCACCACCCGGTCGAGCACCGATCGGAGCTGCGGATCGGACCCGAGCTCCACGCGGAGCTCGTACAGGGCGCTCGACCAGAGCTCGCCCAGGCAGTGGATCTCGCCTGAGCAGCGGCGCTTCGCCTGCCCCAGATTGAGCGGCTTGTCGGCCCGGCGACCGCACCCGTTCGGGGAATAGGAGACGCCGTCCCAGTCGAAGATGCAGGGGTCGAAGCGCGGGTCGCCGAGGGTGGTCAGCGCCGACATCGCCGCCGCCAGGTAGTCGCCGAACCCCTCGCCCATCGACCCCGCCTCGACCCCGCGGCCGAATCCCTGCACCGCCTGGTCCTGGAGCGAGTGCCCGTACTCGTGCACGATCACGTCGGCGTCCTCGCCGTCGTCGACCCCGCCGGTGCCGAGCGTGATCGAGTGGGTCATCGGCGAGTAATAGGAGTTGTCGGCGGTGATCCCGTTGGCGCGCACCTTCTGGGGCTTTGCCCGCAGCGCCCGCGAGAGGCCGAGGCTGTCGACGTAGGCGCGGGTGCGATCGACGTGGAAGTAGGCCATCAGCGGCTCGAACAGGTCGCTGCGCCGGGTCACGCCGGTGAAGTCGAGGCTCGGCCGACAGACCGGCTTCGCGTGCTTGCCGCGCCGCGCGTCGGCGTACGTCCCAACCAGGCACCCCTCCGGGCTCGTGATCCGGAGCAGGTCGACGGGTTCGCGCAGGGCGGTCAGCAGTGCCGAGTCGCGGTCCTTGGCGTCGCGCAGCCCCTCGTAGGAGGCCTGGCTGACGACCGGGTTGGGCACAAACAGCGTCGCCGCGCCGGTCGCGCGCCAGAGCAGGTCGCGGGACGAGATCCGGGCGCCGTCGCGGGCATCGATCAGCACCTCCAGGTCGGCGAGCGGTCGCGCGGCGGGAAGCGAGACCCGCCAGGCGGTGAGACCGGTTCGGGGGTCGATCCCGAGTCGCGCCCGGGCCGGGGCGCGCAGGCGCTCGACCCGGTTGGCGGCGACCGCCCGCCGGATCGCGCCCGCGCGGGAGATCAGCGGGCGAGCTGTGCTCGCGTCGGCGCCCGGGACGGTCGTGTCGGTGACCGTGATCGGCGGCGCCCCGGCGGGATCGGCGACCACCAGCTCGGCGTCGAACACCGGCAGCCCCCCGGCGTGCTGGCGAAAGCGATGGATGATCCCGCCGCCGGGCACGGCGGTCCGCGCCGCCGGCTCGAGCTGCGCTGGCGGCGCCGCTGCCGCGGCGAGGCGCGCGCTGACGCTGCTCCGACGCGCTCACGGGCGCCGGCAGGCCCGTCGCCGCGCCCAGTGCGGCCAGCGACGCCAGCAGCAGGATCCGTCGCGGGCTCATACCTCGACCACCACGGGCAGGATCATCGGCCGGCGGCGAAGGCGGTCATAGACGAACTCGGCGATGTCGTCATGGAGGTCCTGCTGCAGCAGGACCGGCTCGGTGACCCCCTCCTCGGCCAAGCGGGCGAGCGAGGACTCGACCGCGTCGCGAAGCTCGCCGACGAGGCCGTCGGCCCCGTCGTCCTCGAGAAAGGGGACGCCGCGGAAGATGATCTCCGGCGCGGCCACCGAGCTGCCGTCCTCGGAGTCGACCGTGGCGACGACGATGAACACCCCGTCCGCCGACAGCATCCGGCGGTCGCGCAGGGCGACGTCGTCGGGGTCGCCGATGTCGACGCCGTCGACGAACATCATCCCGGCCCGGGTCACCTCCGCGAGCTGCGCGCCGTCGGCGGTGATCTCGAGCGCGACGCCGTTGCGGCCGCAGAAGATCCGCTCCTCATCGACGCCGACCGCGGCTGCGAGCTCGGCGTGCAGGCGCAGGCGCCGGTGATCGCCGTGGGCCGGGAGCACGTAGCGGGGCTTGGTCAGGTTCAGCATCAGCTTCAGCTCCTCCTGCCAGCCGTGGCCGGAGGCGTGAATCGGCGCATCCGCCGTGGTCACCACGTTTGCGCCGATCTCGAAGATGCGATCGATCGTCTCGTTCACCGAGCGCTCGTTGCCGGGGATCGGCGTCGCCGAGAAGATCACCGTGTCGCCGGAGTGAAGCTCGACGTCGCGATGGTCGTTGAAGGCCATCCGGCGCAGCGCCGAGAGCGGTTCACCCTGGCTCCCGGTCGAGATCGCGACCACCTTGTGGTCGGGAAAGCTCTCGATCTCCTTCGGCGGGATCAAGAGACCCTCGGGGGCGCTGGCGATCCCCAGGTTGGAGGCGATGTTGAAGTTCTTCCGCATCGAGCGCCCGACCAATGCCACCCGCCGGTCGAGCTGGGCCGCCGCGTCGACGACCTGCTGCACCCGGTGCACGTTGGAGGCGAAGCAGGTGACGATGATCCGCCCCGGACAACGGCCGAACGCGTCGAGCAGCGCCGGGCCGACCGCCGACTCGGACGGGGCGACGCCGGGGCGGTCGGCGTTGGTCGAGTCCCCGAACAGGCAGACGACGCCCTCGCGGCCGAGCTCGGCGAGCCGCGAGACGTCGGCCGGGACCCCGTCGACCGGGGTCTGGTCGAACTTGTAGTCGCCGGTGGCGAGCACCGTGCCGAGCTCGGTTGCGATCGCCACCGCGCAGGCATCGGGGATCGAGTGCGACATGTGCACCAGCTCGAGCCCGAACGGGCCCGCGTCGACGCGCTCGCCGGGATCGAGGACGACGAGCGGCGCATCGCGCAGCTTGTGCTCCTCGAGCTTCGACCGGACGAGGCCGATCGTCAGCGGCCCGCCGTAGATCTTCGGCGGCATCCCGATCTCGCGCAGCACGTAGGGCAGCGCCCCGACGTGGTCCTCGTGCCCGTGGGTGAGCACGATCGCGTCGATCCGGTCGGCGCGCTCACGCAGATAGCCGAAGTCGGGGAGCACGAGGTCGATGCCGAGCATCTCCGCGGTCGGGAACATCAGCCCGGTGTCGACGACGACGATCCGCCCCTGGTGCTCGACCACGGTCATGTTCTTGCCGATCTCGCCGAGGCCGCCGAGCGGCAGGATGCGAACCGAGTCGCTCAAGCGCGCCTACCCGGCTCCGCCGGCGACTGCCAACCCGTGCTCGGCGAGGGCCGCCCGGACCGTCTCGCGCTCGTCGGTGGAGGCGGCGACCATCGGCAGGCGCAGGGTGCCGCCGATCACGCCGAGCAGTTCGAGCGCCGCCTTGACCGGGATCGGGTTGGCGGTCACGTTCAGCGCCTCATAGACCGGCCGCAGCTCGGCGTCGATCTCCGACGCCCGCGCGTGATCGCCGGCGCTCGCCGCCTCATACAGCTCACGCATCTGCGGCCCGAGCACGTGCGAGGCGACGAGGACCCCGCCCGGACCTCCGAGGGCGAGCGTGCGGGCGAAGCTGTCGTCGTTGCCGGCGAGGATCTCCAGGCCCTCGATCGGGCCGAGGTCGTCGTTGTTCGCCTGCTTGACGGCGACCACGTTCGGGTTCTCGGCCGCCAGCTCGGCGAGCAGGTCGGGCGCCATGTTGATCACCGTTCGCGAGGGGATGTTGTAGAGCACCACCGGGGTCGCGCCGGCTGCCGCACAGACGGCGGCGAAGTGGGCCCGCAGGCCGGCCCGGTTGGGCTTGTTGTAGTACGGGGCGACGACGAGCACGGCATCGACTCCGAGCCCGACCGCGGTCGCGGTCAGCCTGCCGGCGTGAGCGGTGTCGTTGGTCCCGGTTCCGGCGACCACCGTCGCCGTCTCGCCGACCTCGTCGAGGACCGCTTCGGTCAGTCGAGCCCTCTCGTCGTCGGTCAGTGTCGGGGCCTCGCCGGTGGTGCCCGCGACGACGAGCCCGTGCGAGCCCTGCTCGACCAGATGACGAGCCAGGCGGCGAGCCGCCTCGAGGTCGAGGCTGCCGTCGTCGGCGAAGGGGGTAACCATCGCCGTGATCACTCCGCGAAGCTCAGCCATTGAGCACCGCAGTATCGCGCCCGGCGAAGACGGCCGGGGTGCGGGCGATCCACGGGCGCGCCCGTTCGAGCTGGGCCGCGGCGTTGATCAGCAGGTCCTCGCGGCCGAACCCGGCGACGAGCTGGACCCCGATCGGCAGCCCCTCGGGGCTCCAGTGCAGCGGCAGCGAGGCGGCGGGCTGCCCGGTGGCGTTGAAGAGCGCCGTGAACGCGCCCGAGGGGATCGCCCGACGGTAGGCCCGCATCGGGTCGGCTCCCGAGTCGTCGAAGGTTCCGAGCGGCACCGGCGGCTCGGCCAGGGTCGGCGTCAGCAGCAGGTCGAAGCCGGTCTCGAACCAGGCCGCGACCGCCCGCGAGACCATCTGGTGTAGGCCGACGTCGCGCAGGTAGCGCCCGCTCGAGCGCTCACGGCCGATCTCGGCCAGCGCCCAGGTCAGCGGCTCCACATCCGCGGGGCCGAGCTCGCGCCCGAGCAGCAGCGAGAGCTGGTCGAGGCTCGCCGCCTGGCCGGCCGCCCACCGGGTGAGGAAGGTCTCCTCGAGCCCGAGTGTCTCACCGAGCCCGGAATCGACCGGCGAGGAGTCCTCGACCCGGTGGCCGAGCGAGATCAGCAGGTCGCGCGTCTCGCGGACCGCGGTGACGCACTCGGGATCCGAGCTGAGCCCCGGCACCGGCGGTTGCTCGAGGAACCCGATCCGCAACGGACCCGGGTCGCGCTCGAGCTCGGCGGCATAGGCGCGGCGCGGCGGCGGGGCGATGTAGGGGTCGCCCGGCGCGGGCCCGGCGACTGCGTCGAGCAGGCGCGCGGCGTCGCGCACCGACCGGGTGACCGCGAGCTCGGCCGTCAACCCGGACATCACGTCGCCGACCAGCGGCCCCTCGCTGATCCGCTGCCTGGTCGGCTTGAGCCCGAACAGACCGCAGTTGGCGGCGGGGATCCGGATCGAGCCGCCACCGTCGTTGGCGTGCGCGATCGCGACCATCCCGGAGGCGACCGCGGCGGCGGAGCCGCCGCTCGAGCCACCGGTGGTCCGAGCGGTGTCCCAGGGGTTGCGGGTCGGGCCATATGCCCGCGGCTCCGTGGTCGGCAGGATGCCGAGCTCCGGGGTGTTCGTCTTCGCGATCGTGACCAGCCCCGCGGCGCGAAAGCGCTGCCCGAGCACGGAGTCGACCGGCGCTCGGAACCCGACGTCCTTGAGCGCCTGCATCCCCAGATGCAGCGGTTGGCCCGCGAGCGTCGCTCCGAGGTCCTTGAGCATGAACGGGACGCCGCGGAAGGGCCCGTCGGGGATCTCGCCGCGAGCCGCCTCGCGCGCCTCCTCGAAGAGCTCGTGGATGACGGCGTTGAGCTCGGGATTGAGCGCATCGACGCGGGCGATTGCGTCCTCGACCAGCTCGGCCGGCGCGACCTGGCCGGCGCGCACCAGCTCCGCCTGCGCGGTCGCGTCGATCTCGGCGGGCGCCGTGCCCGCGCTCAGAGCAGCGCCTCGAGGCCGACCGTGAACGGCTTGCTCAAGCTCGCCACCCGGCGCACCGCGAGCAGGACCCCGGGCATGAACGAGCGCCGATCGACGGAGTCGTGACGGATCGAGAGCGTCTGGCCCTCGCCCCCCAGGATCACCTCCTGATGAGCGACCAGCCCCGGCAGGCGGACCGAGTGGATCGGCTGGTGCACGTTGCCGCCCGCCGCGGTGATCAGCTCCGCGGTCCGTGCTGCCGTCCCCGACGGGGCGTCGCGCTTGTCCGGGTGGTGGAGCTCGATGATCTCGCACTCCGGCATCTGCTCCGCGGCCTCGGCCGCGAAGCGCATCATCAGCACCGCCCCGATCGCGAAGTTGGGGGCGACGAAGACCTTCGCGGAGCCTCCGGCGCCGTGCGCTCGCTCTGCAGCCATGCGCAGTTCGTCGAGGTTGAAGCCGGTCGTCCCGATCACGGTGTTCACCCCGGCCTCGACGCAGGCGCGCCCGTTGTCGAGCGCCGCCTCGGGGGTCGAGAAGTCGACCACGACGTCGGCCGCCTCGAGCAGCTCGGCCAGCGGGCGGTCGAGCGCGGGATCGGCCGTGCCACAGAGCTCCATGTCCTCGGCGGCGTCGACCGCCTCACAGACCGCCTCCCCCATCCGCCCCGCCGCTCCGGATGCGACGACCCTGATCACCGCTCGACCAGCGCCTCGCTGACCTGGCCGACCGCTGACCGAAACGGCTCCTGATCGGGGCCGATGCAGGCCGCCGCGAGCCCGGCCGGGTCATACAGCTCACGAGCCAGCTCCGCGACCTGCTCCGGCGCAACGGCGTCAACCCGCGCCAGCATCTCGTCGAGCGAGAGCAGGGGCACGTCGAACAGGATCCCGCGCGCCAGCCGCGTCATCCGCGCGCCGGTCGCCTCGAGGCCGAGCACCAGCCGCCCCTTGACGTGCTCCTTGGCGCGCTTCAGCTCCTCGGTCGAGACGCCTTCCTCGCACAGGCGCACCAGCTCTCGGCCGATGATCTCGCAGGCCTCGCCGACGTTCTCGGCCCGGGTGCCGACGTACATCGCGATCGTCCCCCGGTCGACGAACTGCTCGGTGTAGGAGCCGACCGCGTAGGCGAGGCCGCGCTTCTCGCGCACCTCGCGGAACAGCCGCGAGGAGACCGAGCCGCCGAAGATCGCGTCCAGCACCCCGAGCGTGTACCGCCTCTCGTCGCCGCGCGAGATCCCGGGCCCGCCGAAGCAGATGTGGTACTGCTCGGTTTCCTTCTCGTAGAAGCGCATCCGTGGCACCTGCTCGCGCGAGGCCCCGTTCGATTCCGCGTCACCGTCGGCCGGCGGGGCGGCGAGCAGGCGCTCGGAGAGGTCGACGATGTGGTCGTGCTCGAGGTGACCGGCCGCGGCGACGACGATGTTCTTCGCCCTGTAGCGGTCACTGTGATATTCGGAGATCTCGGGCACCGGGATCGCGTCGATCACCTCCGCCCGGCCGAGGACCCGGCGGCCGAGCGGGTGGTCGCCGTAGATCGCCTCGGCGAGGAAGTCGTGGACGCGGTCCTGGGGCTCGTCCTCGTACATCGCGATCTCCTCGAGCACCACCTCGCGCTCGGAGTCGATCTCGTCGGGAGGCAGTGACGGGGCGAGCAGCATCTCCGACATCAGGTCGAACGCCGCCTCGGTGTGCTCGTCGAGTGACCGGGTGTGCAGGTGGGTGGTCTCTTTGCTGGTCGCCGCGTTGGTGGCAGCGCCCATGCCGTCGAAGAGCTCGGAGATCTCGATCGCCGTGTGGCGTTCGGTGCCCTTGAACAGCAGGTGCTCGAGGAAATGCGAGACACCGGCCTGGGCCGGCGTCTCGTCCCTGGAGCCCGTTCGCACCCACATCCCGAGCGCGACCGACCGCACCGACTCCACCGTCTCGGTGACGATCCGGATCCCGGAGTCGAGTTCGGTCAGCTCGACGCCCGAGGGCAAGGCAGACGCCGCCACCCCCGGATGCGGAGCGGAGGAGGTGGCGGGCCGGGGGTCCGTCACCGCCTGTCGCGACCTCCGCGCCGCCCACCATTGTCGAGCCGCTCGCGATCGCGGCCACCGCGTCCGCCGCCGTCGCGGCCACCGCGTCCGCCGCGTCCGCCGCCCATCGTCGGGTCGCCGGTGCCCATCTTGGCGAGCTCCTCCGGGCTCTTGTCGGCGACCACCGGGTCGTCGGCGAGCCGCAGTCCGATCCGTCCGCGCTCGGGGTCGACCTCGGCCACGACGACATCGAGCTCGTCGCCGGAGGAGAGCACGTCCTCGACCGCGCTCACCCGCTCGCCGGGCTTGACGTTCGAGATGTGCAGCAGGCCGTCGGTGCCCTTGGTCAGCTCGATGAAGGCGCCGAAGGTGGTCGTCTTGACCACCTTGCCCTTGAACCGGTCGCCGACCTCGGCCTCCCGGGTCATCGTCTCGATCCGGTCGATGCATGCCTCGACCAGCGAGCCGCTGGGCGCGTAGACGCGCACGCTGCCGTCGTCGTCGATGTCGATCTCGGCCTCGAACTCCTCCTGCATGCCGCGGATCGTCTCGCCACCCTTGCCGATCACCGCGCCGATCTTCTCCGGGTCGATCTTGATCGTCCGGATCGCGGGCGCGTACTCGGACAGCTCCTCGCGCGGGCCGTCGATCGCCTCGGCCATCTTCTCGAGGATGAACAGCCTCCCCTTGCGCGCCTGCTCGAGCGCGTCGGTGAGGATCTCGAATGTGACCCCGGTGATCTTGATGTCCATCTGCAGGGCGGTGATCCCGTCCTCGGAACCGGCGACCTTGAAGTCCATGTCGCCGAGGTGGTCTTCGACGCCGGCGATGTCGGTGAGCACGATGTAGTCGTCGCCCTCCTTGATCAGCCCCATCGCGACTCCCGCAACCGGGGTCGAGACGGGCACGCCGGCTGCCTGCAGCGCCATCGAGGATGCGCACACCGAGCCCATCGAGGAGGAGCCGTTCGACTCCAGCGTGTCGGAGACGACCCGGACCACGTAGGGGAAGTCCTCCTCGTCCGGGATCGTCGGCGTCAGCGCCCGCTCGGCGAGCGCTCCGTGGCCAATGTCGCGGCGCTTCGGGCCGCGCATGAACCCGGCCTCCCCGACCGAGAAGGGCGGGAAGTTGTAGTGGTGCCAGAAGCGCTTCGTCTCCTGCAGCCCGAGGTTGTCGACCTTCATGTCCATCCGCGTCGTGCCGAGCGCGACGCTGGAGAGGATCTGCGTCTCACCGCGCGTGAACAGCGCCGAGCCGTGCACCCTGGGCGCGACGTCGACCTCGGTCTCGATTGGACGGATCTCGTCCTGGGCGCGGCCGTCGGGCCGCTTCTTCTCGACCGCGATCCGGTGTCGGATCGTCTCCTTCTCGAGCGCCGAGTAGGCCGCCTTGACCGCGGCGGCGCGCACCGTGTCGTCCTCGTCGTCGCCGGTCTCCGGAGCCAGGGCGGTGACGGCCTCCTCGCCGACCGCGTCGATCGCATCCTGGCGCGCCAGCTTCTCGGGGATCTGGGTCGCCTGGTCGAGCTTGGCGCCGAACGAGCTCCGGATCTGCTCCAGGATCGCCCCGTCGACGGTCGGCTCGGCCACCTCGACCTTGTCCTTGCCGGCCTTGCTGCGCAGGTCCTCCATCGCCGCGACCAGGTTCTTGATCTCGCTGTGCGCGATGTCGAGCGCGTCCAGCACCTCGGCCTCGCTGATGCCGTCGGCGCCGCACTCGACCATCAGGATCGCCTCGTCCGAGCCGGAGACGATCAGGTCCATCTCGAGCTCCTCGAGCGACTCCTCATCGGGGTTGACGACGAAGTCGCCGTCGAGCTTGCCGATCCGGACGGCGCCGACGTACTTGGCCACCGGCACCGGCGAGATCGCCAGCGCCGCCGAGGCGCCGTTCATCGCCAGGATGTCGTAGGGATGGACGTGGTCGACCGAGAGCGGCTGGCAGACGAGCTGAGTCTCGAAGTGCCAGCCCTTGGGGAACAGGGGGCGGACGGGCCGGTCGATCATCCGCGCGGTCAGCGTCGCCTTCTCGCCGGCGCGCGCCTCGCGGCGGAAGAACGAGCCCGGGACCTTGCCCGCGGCATAGTGCTTCTCCTCGACGTCGACGGTCAGCGGGAGGAAGTCGACGTCACGAAGGTTGCCCATCGTCGCGGTGCAGAGGACCATCGTGTCCCCGGAGCGCACGACGACGGCTCCGCTCGCCTGGCGGGCGAGCTTTCCGGTCTCGAAGGAGATCTCCTTGCCACCGATCTCGGCCGAGACGCGGGTCAGATCAAACATGCTCATGTATTCGCTTTTTCCTTTCGACCGTCCGGTTGACGGCCAACTTTTCACAGAACTCTCGTTCTCTAACCCGGGCGATGTTAGCGAGAGCCGGCTCGCCGAGCCGGTTCAGGCCGCGAGCTCCGCGAGCGCGACGGCGATCTCGCCGTCGACCCGGCGTCCGGCCGCAAACGCGGTCGGGGTCACCGTCACCCCCGCCCGGATCCCGGTCTCGAAGTCGTGTCGGACGCGGTCGGCGACGGTGCCGGAGCGGCGGTCGGCGTCGAAGCGCTCGAGGTCGAGGTCGAGCAGTCGCGCCCGCTCCCACAGGTGCGGATCGTCGATTCGCCCTTGATCGGAGTAGATCGAGTCGACGATCGTCCAGAACGCGTCCGGGCGCTGGAGCGCGGTGGCCTCGGCCGCGGCGTGCAGCGCCAGCGAGCGCGGTCGCTTGGCGGCGAGCGGGAAGTGGCGCACGCAGAGCCGCAGCCGGAGGTCGCGGATCCCCAGCCACGCGGTCGCGCACTGCGGGCAGGCGAGATCGAGATAGACGATCGCCTCCGGACCGTCCCCGCGGACGTGGTCGGCGCGTCCGATCGCAGGCACCGCGGAGCTGGTCAGCTCATGCATCGGGTCGCGAGTCGAGCGCCTCGAGCGCGTCGAAGATCAGGTTCGCGCCCGGGATCGTCAGCGGCGTCTGCTCGGCATGCACCCAGCGCACGATCCCCTCGGCGTCGATCAGCACCAGGGAGCGGTTCGTGGTCCCCCAGTCCTCGAGGTAGGCGCCATAGGCGCGCGAGACCTCGCCCTTGGGGTGGAAGTCGGCCAGCAGCGTCATCTCCAGCCCCAGGTGCTTGCGAAACGCGTTGTGGCACCAGCTCCCGTCGGTCGAGATCCCGACCAGCTCGGCGCCCGCGGCGGTGATCTGGGGCAGCACCCCCTGGTAGACGGAGAGCTGATCCGAGCAGACCGGGCTGAAGTCGTTGGGGTAGAAGCAGAGGACGACCTTGCGGTCGCGGAAGTCGCCCAGGCTGACCTGCTCGCCGCGGTGGTTGGGGAGTTTGAACTCCGGTGCCGGTGCGCCCGGCTCGATCATCGCCCCTGCTAGCGGCGCAGGCCGAGGTCGGCGACCAGAGCGCGATAGCGCTCGAGGTCGGAGCGCTCGAGGTAGCGCAGAAGCCGGCGCCGCTTGCCGACCAGCATCAGCAGGCCGCGACGCGAGTGGTGATCCTTGCTGTGGGAGCGCAGGTGCTCGGTGAGCTCGTTGATCCGCTCGGTCAGCAGCGCGACCTGGACCTCGGCGGACCCGGTGTCGGCGTCGGAGCGACCGTACTTGTCGATCAGCTCCTGCTTCTTCTCCTTGGTCAAGCTCATGGGACCAGGGCAGGTTAGCGAGGCGGTGTGAAGGCGGCGCAGACCTGGCGCGCGCGCTCGACGTCGTCGCCCATCTGGGCGACCAGCGACTCGGTGTCGGCGAATCGCCTCTCGCCGCGCAGTCGCGCGATGAACGCGATCCGCAGCGATCTTCCGTAGAGGTCGAGGTCGCGGTCGATCAGATAGGTCTCGATCAGCACCCCGCGGCCGGTCTCGAAGGTCGGCCTGACCCCGATGCTGACCGCGGCCGGATGGCCGTTCGCGAACGCCGCGTAGACGCCGTGGCCGGGGCAGACGAGCTCGTCGTCGGGGATCAGGTTCGCGGTCGGGTAGCCGAGCGTGCGCCCGCGCCTGTCACCGGAGACGACCTCGCCCTCGAGCAGGAAGGGCGCGCCGAGGCAGCGCATCGCCCCCTCGACGTCGCCGGCGGCGATCTGCGCCCGGATCCTGGTCGAGGAGACGGTCTCGCCGTCGACCTCGATCAGGGGCACGACCCGCGTCTCGAACTCGGGCTGGGCCTCGAGCATCCCCGCGTCTCCCCGGGCCCGCTTGCCGAAGCGGAAGTTCTCGCCCACCGCCACCCTCTCGGCGCCCAGGGTCTCGACCAGGACCCGGGAGCAGAATTCCTGCGGCTCGATCTCGGCGAACTCCGAGCCGAACCCGATCACGACCATCTCCCTCACCTCGAGGCCCTCGATCACGTCGCGCTTGATCGCGAACGGCATGATCAGCTTCGGCGCCGCCTCGGGATGGATCACCCTCAGTGGGTGCGGCTCGAAGGTGAGCACGGTGTCGGCCCCCTCGATCACCTGCCGGTGGCCGACGTGGACACCGTCGAAGGTCCCGATCGCGAGCGCTCGCGGGCGCGGTTCGGCGTCGGGGAGCGAGCTGACTTGGATGCTCATCGCGGCCAGACTCTAGATGCGACTAGATCCGGTGAAGCGCCTCGGTCAGCGCCAGCGGACGCTCCTCGTCGGCTTCCTCGACGCTGAACGGGCCGACCCCGAGCCGCCGCAGCCGCTCGGTGTAGGCGTCTCCGAGGTCGGCCACCAGGCTGCGGACGTAGGTCCCGGCCGAGCACTCGATCTCGAGCTCGGCGCGATCACCGTCGCGCCCGAGGCACTCGAACCGATGCACGGTGACCGTCCGCTCGGGCAGCTCGACCGACTCGCCCCGTCGCGCCCGCCGGTAGGCCCGCTCGCCACCGACCTTGACCGCCGAGTAGGCCGGCGGTCGCTGGCGCAGCTCGCCGACCGGGAGCGCGAGCTCGGCCGGCGCCGTGGTGCCGGTCTCGGTGATCTCGCCCTCCGGGTCGCCGGTGGTCGAAACGGCGCCGAAGCGGGCCGTCGCACGGTAGGTCTTCGGCAAAGCCATGAACCGCGCCTGCTCCCGGGTCGCCGGGCGGCCGAGGAGCACGATCAGGAGCCCGGTTGCGAACGGGTCCAGGGTCCCGGCGTGTCCGGTCTTGGCGTCGAAGCGGCGGCGGGCCCGGGCGACGACGTCGTGAGAGCTGATCCCGGCCGGCTTGTCGACCAGGAGGACGGCCCCGGTCTCAGCGAAGTTGGGCCGCTGTCTCGGCACGCAGGAACTCGACCAGCTCGGGGTAGGCCATGTCGGTGCCGAACCCCGCCGCGCGCCGGTGCCCTCCCCCACCGTGCACCCTGGCGATCGCCGAGACGTCGACGCTGCCGTCGGTCGCGCGCAGGCTCACCTTGCGCGCCGGCGCGCTCGCATCCGAGCGCTCGCGGATCACCGCGGCCACGGCGGTGCCCTCGAGCGCCCGGAGGAAGTCGATGATCCCCTCGCTCAGCACCTCCTCGGCGCCGGTGGCGCGATAGTCGTCGGCGCTCAGGTGGGTGACGGCGAGCCGGCCCTCGTCGAAGCGCTCGACGTTCTCCAGCGCCCGTGAGATCAGGCGCAGCTTCTCGATCGGGACCCGCTCGTAGAGGCGCCGGTAGATGTCGTCGACGTTGACCCCGGCCTCGATCAGCTCGGCCGCCATCCGGTGCGAGGCGGGGCCGGTGTTCTGGTACATGAACTTGCCGGTGTCGGTGATCAGGCCGACGTAGAGCGCCGAGGCGATCTCGGGCGTGACCTCGGCGCCGAGGCGCTTGGCGATCTCGTAGACGATCTCGGCCGTGCACGAGGCCTCGACGTCGACCACGTTGACCGAGCCGAAACGGGTGTTGTCGTGGTGGTGGTCGATGTTGAGCACGTGGGCGCCGTCGCGGCGCAGGAACTCGACCGGCATCCGGTCGATGTTGCCGCAGTCGAGGAAGACGAGGGTTCGATCGACGACGTCGGCCGGAGGCTCGTGGAAGACCTCCTCCAGGGGCAGGAAGCGGTACTCGACCGGAAGCGGGAACTCCTTCGCGGCGAGGAACATCACCGAGTCCTTGCCCAGCTGACCGAGCAGGTGGTGCATCGCGAGCAGCGATCCGAGCGCGTCGCCGTCCGGCCCCTCGTGCGTGGTGAGCAGGAACCGCTCGCCGGTGCGCAGCTCCTCGACCGCGCGCTCGAGATCGGCGGTGGCGGTCGCCTGGCCGGTCACTCGGAGTCCAGCAGGCGGCCGAGCCGCACGCCGCGCTCGGGGCCCTCGTCGTAGTGGAAGCTCAGCCTCGGCGTGTACTTGATCCGCGCCCGGCGCGCGATCGCCGCCTGCAGGATGCCGTGCGAGGAGCGCAGCCCGGCGAGCGTCGCCTCGCGCTCGGCCTCGTCGCCGAGCACGCTGACGTAGACGCGCGCGGAGCGCAGGTCCGGGCTTGTCTTGACGGAGGTCACGGTCACGAATCCGATTCTCGGGTCCTCGAGCTCGGTGCTGATCGCCGAGCCGATCACCTCTCGCATGACCTCGTCGATGCGCCGCATCCGATCGCCGGCCATAGCTCAGCCAACATAACAGGGGGGTTCAGGAGCGGATGTCGGCGAGGCTGAGCAGGTCGCGGGCAACGCTGCAGCCGTCCGGGCAGCGTGCTTCGACGAAGCGCTCGACCCGGTCGGCGTGGCCGCCGACCTCCGATCCGCCGACCAGGGCGACGACCAGCGTCGCCCGCCGCCTGTCGTCGTGATCGGCCGTCTCGGCGACCGCGGCGGCGAACCGCTGCCGGATCTGCGCCTTCAGCGAGCTGACCACCTTTCGCTTGTCCTTCAGCGACTCGGAGTGGCGCAGGTCGAGCCGCAGCTCGAGCACGCAGAGGTAGGTGGTCACGCCGGCGAGCGCCTATTCCAGCGTCTTCTCCACCTGGCGCGTTTCGAACACCTCGAGCACGTCACCCACCTTGACGTCCTGGAAGCCCTCGAGCACGACGCCGCATTCGAGCCCGGCGTCGACCTCGGGGACGTCGTCCTTGAACCGTCGCAGGGAGCCGATCCTGCCGGTCCAGACGACGGTGCCGTCGCGGACCAGGCGGACCTCGCCCCCGCGGCTGATCTTGCCGTCGGTGACCGAGCAGCCGGCGATCGTGCCGATCCTCGAGGCCTTGAACAGCTCCAGCACCTCGGCCTGCCCGAGCGTCTGCTCGACCTCCTCCGGCACGAGCATGCCCTCCATCGCGGCCCGCAGGTCCTCGGTCACCTTGTAGATCACCGAGTAGGTGCGGATCTCGACCCCCTCGCGCTCGCCCGCGCGCTTCGCGTCGAGCAGCGGACGGACGTTGAAGCCGATGATCACGGCGTCCGAGGCCGCGGCCAGCATCACGTCGGACTCGTTGATCCCGCCGGCGCCGGCGCGGATCACGTTGACGACGATCTCGTCCTGGGGCAGCTTCGCGATCTCGTCCTGAAGCGCCTCGAGTGACCCGGAGACATCGGCCTTGAGGACGATGTTGAGCTCGTTGATCTCGCCCTCCTTCGCCTTCGCGAAGACCTCGTCGAGGCTCAGCCTGCGCGCCTGGCGGCGGGCGAGCTGCTCGGACTTGAGCCGCTGCGCGCGCTCCTGGGCGAGCTGGCGGGCGCGGCGATCGTTCTCGACCACCTCGACGCGCTCGCCGGCCTCGCAGACGCCCTCGAAGCCGAGCACCTCGACCGGGTCGCCGGGACGGGCGTGGTCGAGGCGGGCGCCGGTGTGATCCTGCATCGCGCGCACCTTGCCCCACTGGGCGCCCGCCGCCAGCGAGTCGCCGACGTTCAGCGTCCCGCGCTGGACGAGCACCGTGGCCACCGGCCCCCGGCCGGGATCGAGATGCGACTCGATCACCGTGCCCGAGGCGGGCGCGTCGGGGTTCGCCTGCAGCTCCTCGACCTCGGCGAGCAGGATGATGTTCTCGAGCAGCTCGTCGAGGTTCTCCTTCGTCTTCGCCGAGACATTGACGAAGATCGTCTCGCCGCCCCAGTCCTCGGGGTTGAGGCCCTGGGTGGCGAGCTCGCCCTTGACCCTGTCCGGGTTGGCGTCGGGAAGGTCGATCTTGTTGATCGCGACCATGATCGGGACCTCGGCGGCCTTCGCGTGATCGATCGCCTCCACCGTCTGCGGCATCACCCCGTCGTCGGCCGCGACCACGACCACGACGATGTCGGTGACGTCGGCGCCGCGGGCCCGCATCGCGGTGAACGCCGCATGGCCGGGCGTGTCGATGAAGCTGATCGTCTTGCCGTTCTGGTGCACCTGGTAGGCGCCGATGTGCTGGGTGATCCCGCCGGCCTCGCCGGCGACCACCTCGGTCTCGCGGATCGCGTCCAGGAGCGAGGTCTTGCCGTGGTCGACGTGGCCCATGATCGTGACCACCGGCGGGCGGTCGGCGAGGTCTTCCGGATCGTCGTCGTAGACCGGCGCCTCCGAGACCTCCTCGGCGGCGCTGACCATCTCGACCTTGCGATCGAGCGCCCCGGCCAGCACCTCGACGGTCTCGTCGGAGAGCGACTGGGTCAGGGTGGCCATCTCGCCCAGGGTCATCAGCTGCTTGATCACGTCCGCGCTGCCGACCCCGAAGATCTCCGCGACCTCGCGCACCGTGGCCCCCGAGGGGACCTTGAGCGGCGGCTGCTCCTCCTCGACCTGAGGTGCCGCCGGCGGCTCCTCGAGCAACGGGCGGCGTCGGCGTCCGCCTCGCCTGCGCGGAGGGCGCCGCGGCGGCGCCTGGGGCTGATCGCGGCGCGAGGCGCCCGAGTCGATCACCACCCGTCGGCGCTTCTTCGCGCCGCCGGTCGCGCCTGAGGATCCGTCACCGGCCGGTTTCACCGGGCGAACCGCCTGCTTGGGCGCGCTCGCCGCGGCCTGCTTCGGGCCCGGGGTCGCGGCCGGCTCCTTGGTCGCGGGCGCGCCGCCGCCGTTCGCCGCCTCCAGGGCCCGGGCCGCGTCGGCCTCCTCGACGCTGGACGCGGCCGCCTTCGCCTCGATCCCGGCGGCGTTCAGGGCCGCGAGGACCTCCTTGCTGGTCAGCCCACGGGCCTTGGCGATCTCGTGAACGCGCTTGCGGGCCAAGCTAGCTCTGAGCCTCCGCCGGCTCCTCGGCGGCCTCCGGTGCCGGCTCAGGCTGATCGGCCGGCTCGGCGGCGCCGTCGCCCTCGGCCGGCTCGGGCTGATCGGCCGACTCGGTGTCCTCGCCCTCGGGTGGCGCGTCCTCCGCCTCGACTTCCTCGGCCGCCTCGGTGTCCTCGCCGTCGGCAGGGGTCTCCCCCGCCTCGGCCTCCTCCGCGGGCTGCTCCTCCGCGGCCGTCTCGGTGTCCTCGCCGGACTCCGCCGCGGGCTCAGTCACGGCCTCCGCCTCGGCCTCGGAGTGCTCGCTCTCGGCCCGCGCGACCAGCGCGGCGACGTCCGCTTGGTCGGAGTCGGGGTCGGCGAGCAGCGCGACCTCGTCGTCGCCGAGTCCCGCCAGCACCGTCACCTGGTTGGTCGCGAAGCGCGCCAGCGCCTGGTGCTGGGGCAGGCCGCAGTAGCGCGAGCCGTCGAGCGCCGCGTTCGGGCACCGCCGGCCTGCGGAGAGCACCGCCGCGCAGCGGCCGTCGGCCTCCTCACCCTGCTCGTACTCGATCTCGTCCTCCTGGGAGAACTCGGTCTGCGACTTGATGTCGACCTTCCAGCCGGTCAGCTTCGCCGCCAGGCGGGCGTTCTGGCCCTCGCGCCCGATCGCCAGCGAGAGCTGGTCGTCGGGGACGATCACCGTCGCCTCCTTGGTCTCGTCGTCGACCAGGACCTCGCGCACGCGGGCCGGGGAGAGCGCCTTGGCGACGAACCGGGCGGGCTCGTCGTTGTGCGGAATGATGTCGATCTTCTCGCCCCGGAGCTCGGAGACGACCATCCGCACCCGCGAGCCTCGCGGGCCGACGCAGGCACCGACCGGGTCGACCCCGTCCGCGTGCGAGATCACCGCGATCTTCGACCGGTAACCGGGCTCGCGCGCAACGCCGACGATCTCGACCAGGTCGTCGGCGATCTCGGGCACCTCGAGCTCGAACAGCTCCTTGATCAGCTCCGGGCTGCGGCGCGAGACGACGATGCTCGGGCCCTTGCCCTCGGCCGAGACGTCGGTGATCACCGCCTTCACCCGCATCCCGTGGTCATAGCGCTCGTTGAAAACCTGCTCGGAACGCGGCAACAGCGCCTCGACGCGCTCGCGCAGCTGGACCAGCGTGTAGCGGTTGTCGGACTGCTGGATGATCCCGGTGATCAGCTCGCCGACCCGATCCTGGTACTCGTCGTACATCATCTGGCGCTCGGCCTCGCGGATCCGCTGCAGCATCACCTGCTTCGCCGTCTGGGCGGCGATCCGGCCGAAGTCGTCGGGGGTCACGTCACGCGACTGGATCTGGTCCTCGTAGGGCCTCAGCACCTCCGGGTCGAGCTCGGGCTCCTCGGGCTCGCGCAGCTCGCCGGTCTCGGGGTCGATCTCCTGCTCCTGCTCCTCGACCGCTTGCGCAAGCAGCTTCTCCTCCAGCTCCGCGGGCAGGATCAGCTCGTAGACGCGGTAATCGCCGGTGTCGTCGTCGAACTCCACCCGCGCGTACTTGGCCGACCCGGGGCTCTTCTTGTACGCCGAGAGCAGCGCGTCCTCGAGCGCCGCCTTGAGGATCTCGGCATCGATCCCCTTCTCCTGCGCCAGGCCTCGGATCGCCTCCAGAATCTCGCGACTCACGCGGTCACCTCACTGTCGAGCTCGGGGATCAGGTTCGAGCGCCGGATGCCCGCCAGCGGGATCCGAAACGCATCGCCGTCGGCCTCGAGCGAGACGCTCTCGTCGTCGGCGTCGGTCAGCGTGCCGGCGAAGTTGCGACGCCCCGAGATCTGCTCCCGGGTGCGCACCTTGACCCTCCGGCCGAGAAAGCGCCTGAAGTGCTCGGGCTTGGTCAGCGGCCGATCCGCCCCCGGCGAGGAGACCTCGAGCGACCACGAATCGAGCAGCTCGCGAAGCTGGTTCGTGACCCGCTCGCAGAGCGCCAGGTCGACCCCCTCGGGGTGATCGATGTAGATCCGCAGCGTCTGTGCCGCGGGGCGCTCGAGCGCGATCAACTCGAGCCCCGGATCGAGCTCTGCGATCCGCCGCTCGATTGTCTGTCGTGCCTGTTCGAGGTCGCTCATCGGTCGCTTGGTCCAGGTCCTCTTTCCTCCCACCCGGCCAATAAAAATGGTGGGCCCGGGCCCACCACTGGTCAGGGGTTCGGGTACTGCGAAGAGGCTTCAGTATAACCGCCGAGGACCGCGCTCCTCAGCCACCGTACCGGCTGCGCGCTTGTCGCAGGATCGCTTTCGCGCGCCGGATCGGCGCGGTCAGCCGCCACGAGGAGGACGCGGTGATGTCGGCGAGGCGGGCATCCGACCACGCAGCCTGGGCCGACCGCGCTTCGCTCTCGGCCGACAGCGCTTCGATCCGGGTATCAGCCTGCTCGAGCGCGCCGAGCACCGCATCGCGCTCCCGCGCGGTGAGCGAGACGAGTCGCGTGCCTGGCGTCGGTTCGGCGCCCTCGAAGACCTCGCCCAGCCTCACGCTCAGCTCGGCCTCCGCGGCGTCGCGCCGGCTCAGGGCTCGGACCCTGGCCGCGCCGAGGTCGAGGTCGGTGCTCTGTCCGAGCAGCCCCAGCCCGGCGAGCGCCCGACTCGCGGCACGGTCGGGCGCTTCGGTCAAGTCCGGAAAGGCGGCCTCCGGGAGCTTGAAGTCCGCCCTCAACCCGCTCGCCTTCTGGGCGTAGTAGGCGGTCTCCTGGACGAGCACGGCTGGAACGCCGAGCAGGAGCGAGGTCAGCGCCACGTGATAGGAGGTGCTCACCGACAAGCGGGCCGAGCCGACGGTCGCCGCGTGGTCGAGAATCGCGGTCGCTGTGAGCACGATCGGCTCCGCTGAAGTGATGCCGCTCTGCCTCTCCAGCTCGGCGCAGAGCGTGGCCAGGTCGGCGCGCTCGCTCAAGGAAGGATCCTCATAGGCGATCAGCGGCTGGACGCGGATCCGCTCGCCCGTCAGGCGCGCGATCTCCGCCACCAGGTCGCGGAGCCAGGCGCGGGCCCGCGCGGGGTCATCCGCGACCCACTCCCCCGGGCAGAAGTGCAGGTTCAGACTCCAGTCGTCGCCGCGAGGGCCGGGATCAGGGGGGTCGGCGTGCTTGAGGATCCCGACCGCATCGTCGCCCGTCCGCAGCACCGTTGTCGTCGAGTCGAACAGGACCGGCGCCGCCTGGGCGGAGAGCTCATCGCGCACCCCGAGCGGATCCAGGCCGGTGAGGACGCCGCGAAGCGCGGCGCTGAGCTGACGAGACCATCCGGGATCGACCTGCAGGCCGGACGAGATCAGCACCTGGTCGGTCTGACCCATCCTTTGCAGCAGCGACCGAGCGGCCTCCAGTATGCGCAGCTTCCAGACTCCCCATGCCGGGTTTAAATAGCCGCCGCCGTAGAGCCAGACAAGTGCCTTGATCGGACCCGGGAGGACCGCCGGCACGAGGCCGAGCTGGGCGGCGAGCGGATCCGAGTCCTCGCCCGGGGGCGTGTAGTAGAGCTCAGCGTGGTCGCTGAACTCGCCGGCCGCGCGTCGCTCGGCGTGCTCGCGTGCCGTATGCAGGCTGATCACGGGGCACCCGACGACCCCCGCAGCAGCCGAGCCGAGCAGGTCCAGCGTCGCCTCGAGCTGGACGAGATCGCCGTAGTTGCCCCAGCCCTCATACCCGCCGATCAAGATCGCTGCCCCGCGCGCGCCGGCCAGCATCCGGGCGGCAGCGGGTCGCATGTAGAGCCTGCCGATCCGAGGGTCGGCCACCGAGGGTGGGCGCACCGGGTCGGCCTTACCGGCCCGCCCCGCGTACCCGTTCGCGAGGCAGGCCTCGATCGCGGCGACCAGTTCGGGCGCGGCACGGGTGCGGGCGGCGAGCTCGAGGTTCTCCTCCCAGAAGTCGCGCTCGAGTTTGTTCCTGGGGACGACCGCCCCCACCGCGTCGACGTCCAGCGGGCGGTCGAAGGTCACGAACTCCTCCAGCACCCCCAGCATCGCCAGCGCGACCATCGTCCGCAGGCACTTCTCGCAGCGACAGCAGTTATAGGCGGCCTCACGGTTCTCCCAACAGACCCGCAGGGTTTGCCGCGCGACCTCGCTGTCGGCTATCCGCTCGACCTTGTCAGCCCGGCCAAACCGGGCCCCGTCGTAGACGATGCGGATCGCGTCCCCGCCCCAGAGGTGGTCGATCAGCGGGTGTGACCCGCGCCGGTGGAGCCGCTGGTACGGAGATTCGCTGGCTACGTAGATGCGCTCGACGGCTGGCGACAGCAACCGGGCGACACTCGCCAGCACGGACCCGAAGTAGGCGTCCCAGGGCACGAAGGCGTCCCCGAGCAGGCGAACGTCGGTCTCGACCGCGATCCACGACTTGCCGAGCAGCTCGGCGGCGTGCTCGAGACGCGACGCGACACGGCCCGCCAGCTCGGATTCCCCGATCGCGAGGTCGGCGCCGTGAACGAAGACCAGGTGGGTGATCTCCGGATGGCTGAGCACGGTCGAGAACGAGTCGACGCCACCGCTGAAGAAAGCGGCGACCGCCCTCCCGGGGGCTCGGTCGGCCAGAGCCGGGGTGGCATCGACCTCGATCTCGCGCGGGGTCCCGCCGAAGAACGGCCACGCGTCCGCCCAGGCGCGGAAGATCGCCTGCACATCGGGCAGGTTGCGAAGCAGTGCCTCGTCGATCGGCTGCTCGAACCGCAATCGCTCGCCACAGGTCATCGCCGGCAGCAGGACCGCCGGAAGGGCGCCATCGGCGCTGGGCACGATCGGCGGATCGACCCCGAAGCGCACCCGGTGCTCATCGCCCCCGATTTCGACCACGAAGCGCAGCTCACCCTGGTCGACGTGGACGGACCTGACCGTGGTCGCGCTCATGCCCCGGCCTCGAGCAGCACCGTGACCGGGCCGTCGTTGACCAGCTCGACCTCCATCCGGGCACCGAACATCCCGCTGGCCGCGCCGAGTTGCTCGCAGAGGCGCTCGTACAGCGGCTCGGCGAGCTCCGGCGTGGCGGCGCGCGCGTAGCTCGGCCGGTTGCCCTTCTCGGTCTCGGCGTAGAGGGTGAACTGGCTCACGCACAGCACCTGGCGCTCGCCGAGGGGCTCGTTCATGCGCCCGTCGGCGTCGTCGAAGATCCGTAGCGCCCGCAGCTTCACCGCGAGTCTGTCTGCCTCCGCCTCGCCGTCGCCGTCGCGGATCCCGACCAGGACCATCAATCCCGGCCCGATCGCGGCGACCGGCTCGCCGCCGACCCGCACGGCGGCTCGGCTGACCCGCTGCACGAGGGCCCTCATCGGCGCCCTGCGCCCTCCTAGGAGGCCCGCCTGAGCCGGTCTCGATAGAGCCGGTAGTCGCTGCGCTCCGGCCGCAGGTTCGAAGCCAGCGCCAGGTGGTGGCGGGCGCGCTCGCGCTCGCCGGTCAGGCTCAGCGCGCGGCCGAGGCAGAAATGGGCGAAATCGTTGACCGGATGGGTCTCGACCACCGCCTCGAACTCCTCCGCCGCCTCGGCGAACTGGTGGTTGCGAAAGTAGGCACGGCCGAGCGCCTCGCGGACCGAGGTTTTCTCCGGCGCCCGCCGGGCGACCTCGGCCAAGGGCTCGGTCGCCTCGCCGAAGCTGCCGTCCTCGAGCAGCTCGACGCCGCGCCGGTAGAGCGTGTAGGTGTCCTCCTCGGGCGCCACGAAACCAGTGTATGGGGCGCTCAGCTCGGGCTCGCGATCCCGGCCCGCAGCGCCTCGACCCGGTCGAGAATCGCCTCGGCGATCACGTCCTTGGAGGCGAGCGGGATCGCGTCCTCACCCAGGCGCGAGACCACGGTGACCTCGTTCTCGGTCGTGTCGAAGCCGATCTCCGCGCGCGAGACGTCGTTGAAGACGATCGCGTCGACCGCCTTGCGCTCGAGCTTGGCGCGCGCCCGCTCGATCGCCTCCGCTCCCGCCTCGGCCGCGAACCCGACCACGGTCTGCTCGGGGCGTCGCCCGGCGGCGGCCCGGGCGAGGATGTCCTCGGTCGGCTCGAGGCGTAGCTCGAGCCCGGCCTCCCGGCTGAGCTTGGTCGACGAAGGCGCGGCGCTGCGAAAGTCGGCCGGCGCGGCCGCCATCAGCAGCACATGGGCGCGCGGGAACTCGGCCTCGACCGCCTCGGCGAGTTGCGCGGTCGTCTCCACCTCGACCACTCGCGCACCGGGCGGTGCGGGAAGTGCGACGTTGGCGCTCACCAGCGTCACTTCGGCGCCCCTGCGAGCCGCCGCCGCAGCCAGCGCCAGTCCCATCCGACCGCTCGAGCGGTTGCCGATGAAGCGCACCGCGTCGATCGGCTCCCGGGTGCCTCCCGCGGTGACCAGGACGCGCAGCCCGTCCCAGGCTCCGCCGCTGCGCGGCAGCATCGCCTCGATCTCGGCCAGCAGCCGGGCGGGCTCGGCGAGTCGGCCGGCGCCGTGCTCGCCGCGCGAGGCGAGCGCGCCGCGCTCGGGGTCGATCACCGTCACCCCGCGCTCGGCGAGCAGCGCCAGGTTCGCCTGGGTCGCGGCGTCGGCGTACATCCGGTCGTTCATCGCCGGCGCGACCGCGCGCGGCGCCGTGCAGGCGAGAAACGAGGTGGTCAGGATCGAGTCGCAGATCCCCGCGGCGAGCTTCGCGATCGTGTTCGCCGAAGCCGGGGCGACCAGGTACGCATCGGCGTTCTGAGCCAGGGCGAGGTGGCCGATCGGGTCATGCGTGGGCGCGGCCTCGCCGGGGAAGCCACCGCGCATCGGGTCGCGCTCGAACTCGTCGCTGAGCACCGGCGCTCCGACTATCCCCTCGAACGAGGCCGGGCCGACGAAGCGCATCGCGGCCGGCGTCATCAGCACCCGCACGCCGTGGCCGGCGAGCGTCGCCAGGCGGGCGAGCTCGAGCGCCTTGTAGGCGGCGATCCCGCCGCTGACGCCGAGAAGGACGCGGGCCATGCCCTGATCCTACGCGGGTCCTGGCCGGGTTCCGGGTGTGTGCTTGCGGGGTCCGCTAGGCGCGGTAGCGGTACTCGAGCTTGCCGCCCGCGAGCTCTTCGAGCGCGATCGTCAGGTAGTTGTCGGTTCGCGCGTCAACCATCGGCGGCGTGAACTCCTCATAGCTGCCCTCGCCCAGCGCCCGGTAGTAGCTGTTCAGCTGTCGGGCGCGCTTCGCCACCACGACTACGGCGGCGTAATGGGAATCGGTGCGGTCGAGGAGTTGGTCGATTCGTGGCTTGATCACGGGGGGCAGTGTAGAGACTCGCCGCTCCTACGCCTGCAGCTCGCCCCGGACGATCCGCTCCAGTGCCTCGGCAGCCTCGTCCACCTCGTCATTCACGACCACATGCTGGAACTCCTGCTGGGCGTCGAGCTCGAGCTCGGCCGTGCGCAGGCGCTCGTCGACCGCCGCCGGATCGTCGGTGCCGCGGCCCTCGAGCCGCTCGCGCAGGGTCGCCGGGTCGGGCGGGGCGATGAACACGAGCACCGCCTCGGGCATCGCCGCGCGCACCTGGCGCGCGCCCTGGACCTCGATCTCGAGCACCACCGACTTGCCGGCGGCGAGACGGCGCTCGACCTCCGAGCGCAGGGTCCCGTAACGGTTGCCCGAGTATGCGGCGTGCTCGAGAAACTCGTTCGCGTCGGCGCGCCGGGCGAACTCCTCGCGCGAGAGGAAGTGGTAGTCGCGCCCGTCCTGCTCGCCCGCACGCGGCGCCCGCGTAGTCGCCGAGGTGGAGAGCTCGAGGCTCGGCGCCCGCTCGCGAAGCACCTCGATCAGGGTGCCCTTGCCGACTCCCGAGGGCCCGGTGATCACGAACACCTTTGCCATCCGCGGAGCCTCAGCGCGCGGCGGCGGCCTAGCGGCGCAGCAGGTGGACCAGCTCGGTCCGCTGGCGCTCGGAGAGCCCGCCGATCGTCTTCGAGGGCGAGATCCGGCACTGGGTGAGGATCTTGTTCGCCTTCACCCGGCCGTACTTGGGCACCGCGAGGATCATGTCGAACGCCTTCGCCGAGAGCACGTACTCGGGCGGGTCGAGTAGCAGCTTCTCGATCTGCGCCTTGCCGCCCTTCAGGTCCCGCTTCAGCCGCGCCCGTGCGGAGCGGATCTCGTTCGCCCGCCGCAGAGCCCGCATCCGCTGCTCGTGGGTCCTCTCGGGAACGGCGGCGGAGGTCTCGACGGAAGAGGGGGCCACGGCGGCGGCGAGTATATCCCCGCTGGGCCACGGTGCAAGGGGGTTGGCTGCGTTTTCGGCGAAATTCGCTTCGACCTCAACCTGAGGTGGAAGCCAGGCCGATCCCGACCCGCCCCTCGACCCCCCGCCGCTCGATCTCCGCGGCCAATTCCGAGCGCACCCGTTCCGCCGCCAGCGGGTCGCGAAAGCTCGCCGTGCCAACCGCGACCGCGACCGCTCCGAGGGCGATCAAGGCGAGCGCATCGGCGCCGCTTTCGATCCCGCCCATGCCGATCACCGGGATCGAGACCGCGGCGGCGACGCGCCGGACCTGGTCCAGCGCCAGGGCCCGCACCGCCGGGCCGGAGAGTCCGCCGCTGCCCGCGCCCAGCCAGGGCTCGAGGGTGCCGGGGTCGAGGCCGGTGGCGCGCACCGTGTTGATCAGCGAGACCGCGTCCGCGCCGCCGCCCTGCGCGCCCTCGGCGACCGCGGCCGGGTCGGCACAGTTGGGGGTGAGCTTGACGATCAGCGGTTTCGCGGTCAGCTCCCGCAGGTCCTCGAGCAGGCTGAACGCCTCCTCGGGCCGCTCGCCGACGATCAGACCCGACTCGACGTTCGGGCAGGAGATATTGAGCTCGATCGCCGCCACCTCGTCGCGCTCGGCGACCCGCTCGACCAGGGTCGCGAAGCCCTCGTGGCTGTCGGCCATCACCGAGACGATCAGCGGCACCGGCAGCGATTGGAGTTGCGGCAGGTCATCGGCCAGAAAGCCCTCCAGGCCGCGGTTCGGGAGCCCGATCGAGTTCACCATCCCGGCTGGCGTCTCGTACAGACGCGGCGGCGGGTTGCCGGCCCGCGGCTCGAGCGTGATCGTCTTCGAGACGTAGGCGCTGAACGGAAACCGGGCGTCGAGCTGGTCGCCGAAAGCCCGCCGGGCCGCGATCGCGTCGAACGTGCCGCTGCCGTTGATCACGGGGTGCTCGAGCTCGGATCCCGCAGAGGTCGATCAATGCCCGACTCCCGCGACGAGTGCCGTCTCGATCGCACTCGCCCTCACGGTCGGCCCATCCACGCACAGCCGCATATAGCCGCCGCCGGCGAGCGGCACCGCGCAGCCGAAGCAGGAGCCGAACCCGCATGCCATCGGCGCCTCCATCGCCAGCTCGGCCGCGACCTCGCGCGCGGCGCAGAGCGCCCGCACGGCCTCCAGCATCGCCGGCGGGCCACAGGCATAGACGCAGGCGCTGTCCGCGTCGTCGCCCTCGAGCAGCGCCGCGAGCAGGTCGGTGACGTAGCCCCGATGGCCGCTGTGGCCGTCCTCGTAGGCGAGCCGGATCTCCGAGCAGTCGAAGAGCTCGAGCCCGCCCGAGTGGGCGCGATCGCGAAAGCCGAGCAGGGTGCGCTGGGCGACGCCCCGCTCGGCGAGGCGGCGGCGCAGGATCGCGAGCGGCGCGATCCCGATCCCGCCGCCGACCAGGATCGCCCCCGCGGCGACCGGCGCCAGCTCGGCGGGCCCGGAGAACGGGCGCCCGAGCGGTCCGGTGACCCATAGCGTCTCGCTCGGCGCCAGCGAGGCGAGCGCCCGCGTCCCGGGCCCGACGGCCTCGAGCAGGAAGTCCAGGCGCAGTCCCCCCTCCCCGGGGGCCGCCGCGGCGACCGAGAACGCGCGCGGCAGGTAGGGCCGGCCCGCCTCCGAGCCCCAGCGCTCGCCGGTGAGCATGTAGAACTGCCCCGGCTCGGGCTCGGGGCCCTCACGGTCGAGGGCGGCGAGCAGGCGGTAGCCGCCGGTCGGCTCGTTGGCGACGACCTCGCATGCGCGCCTGCCGAACGGCGCCAGAACTCGATCGCCGCTGGCTGGCCGCTGGCCGCTGGCCGCGGTCATCGCTCCAGTGCCGAGCGACGAGCGGCGAGCGCCGACCCGTCATGCAACTCCTGCAGCGAAACCGGCTCTGCCCCCCGTTCGTGGGCGGCGATCGCTCGCGTCGCGGCCGAGGCGCCGGTCATCGTCGTGATGCAGGGAATCCCCTGGCGCACCGCGGCGTTGCGGATCTCATAGCCGTCGGAGCGGGCGCCGCTGCCGGTCGGCGTGTTGATCACCATGTCGACGTCGTGGCTGCGGATGTAGTCGACCACGTGCGGAGAGCCCTCGCCGATCTTGTTGATCGACCGCACCGGGATCCCCATCCGCGAGATTGCCTGCGCGGTGCCGCGGGTGGCGATGATCTCGAAGCCGAGGTCGTGGAAGCGGGCCGCGAGCTGGGTGGCCGCGGCCTTGTCGGCGTCGGTGACGGTGATGAACACCGTGCCCTCAGCGGGCAGCGAGACGCCCGCGGCCGCCTGGGCCTTGCCGAACGCGGTCGGGAAGTCATCGGCGATCCCCATCACCTCACCGGTCGACTTCATCTCCGGGCCGAGCACGGAGTCGGCACCGGCGAAGCGCGCGAACGGCAGCACGGCCTCCTTGACCGAGACGTGACCGTTGTGCATCGTCGGCAGCTCGATTCCGGCCAGCGGCTCGCCGAGCATCAGCCGGCAGGCCAGCTTCGCCAGCGGAGCGCCGATCGCCTTGGAGACGAACGGCACCGTGCGCGAGGCCCGCGGGTTCGCCTCGATCACGAACAGCTCCCCGCCGGCGACCGCGTACTGGATGTTGATCAGCCCGACCACGCCGAGCTCGAGCGCGATCCGCTCGGTCGTCGCCCGGATCTCGTCGAGCATCTCCTCGCCGAGGCTCATCGGCGGGATCACGCACGCGGAGTCGCCCGAATGCACCCCCGCCTCCTCGACGTGCTGCATGATCGCCGCCACCGCGCAGGTCTCACCGTCGCCGAGCGCGTCGACGTCGACCTCGATCGCGTCCTCGAGGAAGCGGTCGAGCAGCAGCGGGTGCTCCTGGTCGGCCTTCACGTGGCGCTCGAGGTAGGCGGCGAGGCCGTCGGCCGAGTAGCAGATCTCCATCGCCCGCCCGCCGAGCACGTAGGAGGGTCGGACGAGCAGCGGAAAGCCGACGTCCTCGGCGATCATCGCCGCCTCCTCGGCCGAGTGCGCGGTGCCGTAGGGCGGGTGGGCGATCGCCAGCCGGCGCAGCAGGGCCCCGAACCGCCCCCGGTCCTCGGCCAGGTCGATCGCGTCGACCGGCGTCCCGAGCAGCTGCACGCCCGCTTCCTGTAGCGGCTTGGCCAGCTTCAGCGGCGTCTGACCGCCGAACTGCACGATCACCCCCTCGGGGCGCTCGACCTCGATCACCGCGAGCACGTCCTCGGCCGTCAGCGGCTCGAAGTAGAGACGGTCGGAGGTGTCGTAGTCGGTCGAGACCGTCTCCGGGTTGCAGTTGACCATCACCGCGTCGCGGCCGGAGTCGCGCACGGTCATCGCCGCGTGCACGCAGCAGTAGTCGAACTCGATCCCCTGGCCGATCCGGTTCGGCCCCGAGCCGAGGATGACGATCGACTCGCGGTCGCCGCGGCGGACCTCACCCACGAGCGGCGCCTTGCGCTCGTGGGCGGAGTAGTAGTACGGCGTCCGTGCCTCGAACTCGGCGGCGCAGGTGTCGACGGAGCGAAACGAGCGGTCGAGCTCCTCCGTGCCGTCTCCGTCCAGGGCGAGGGCGCGGAGCTCACGCAGGAACCAGCGGTTGATCGAGGTCCGGCGGTTGAGCTCCTCGACCTCCGCCCCGCGCCGCAGGGCCTCGAGCAGCAGGTCGTAGCGGTCCGGGCTCGGGGTCTCGAGCCGCCCGAGGAGCTCCTCGGTGTCGGCGGGCGGCTCGGCCTCGGAATCGAGCTCGCGCGAGCGCATCGCCTTTGCGAACGACTCCCGAAAGGTGCGCCCGATCGCCATCGCCTCGCCGACCGACTTCATGTGCGTGGTCAGCGATCCCTCGGCGCCGGGGAACTTCTCGAAAGCGAACCGCGGCACCTTGGTGACCACGTAGTCGATCGTCGGCTCGAACGACGCCGGCGTGACCCCGGTGATGTCGTTGTCGATCTCCTCGAGCGCGTAGCCGACCGCGAGCTTGGCGGCGATCTTCGCGATCGGGAACCCGGTCGCCTTCGAGGCCAGCGCCGAGGAGCGCGAGACGCGCGGGTTCATCTCGATGACGACGATCTCGCCGCTCGCCGGGTCGACTCCGAACTGGATGTTCGAGCCGCCGGTCTCGACCCCGACCGCGCGGATCACCCGCAGCGCCTGGTCGCGAAGCTCCTGGTAGAGGCGGTCGGTGAGCGTCTGGGCGGGGGCGACGGTGACCGAGTCGCCGGTGTGAACGCCCATCGGGTCGACGTTCTCGATCGAGCAGACCACGACCACGTTGTCGTTGCGGTCGCGCATCACCTCGAGCTCGAACTCGCCCCAGCCGAGCACCGACTCCTCGACCAGGACCTGGTTGATCGGGCTCGCCGCGAGGCCCTCCGAGACGACGCCGAGCAGCTCGGTCTCGGTCCGCCCCACCCCGCCGCCCTGGCCGCCGAGCGTGAACGCGGGCCGGACGATCGCCGGCAGCGCGATCTCGCCCGACGCGAGGCCCTTCTCGACCTCGGCCACGGACTCGACGATCACCGACCAGGGCACCCGCAGGCCAGCCCGCTCCATCGTCGCCCGGAACGCCTCGCGGTCCTCGGCGCGGTGGATCGCCTCGTAGTCGGCGCCGATCAGCTCGACCCCGAAGCGCTCCAGGGTGCCGTCGTCGTGCAGCGCCTTGGCCAGGTTGAGCGCCGTCTGGCCGCCGAGGGTCGGCAGCAGGGCGTCGGGGCGCTCGCGCTCGATGATCCGCGCCACCGAGGCCGGGCGCAGCGGCTCGACGTAGGTGCGGTCGGCGAACTCGGGGTCGGTCATGATCGTCGCCGGGTTCGAGTTCACGAGCACGACCTCGTAGCCGTCCTCGAGCAGGACCTTGCACGCCTGCACCCCCGAGTAGTCGAACTCGGCCGCCTGTCCGATCACGATCGGCCCGGAGCCGACCAGCAGGATCTTCTCGATGTCGTCGCGCCGGGGCATCAGCTCGCCTGCTCCGCTCCCATCGTGATCTCGCTCGCCATCCGCTCACCCTCCCCGAGGTCGAACGAGGCCCAGACCCAGCACATGCGGCCGTCTCGCAGGCGTCCCAGTGCGAGCAGCGGCGCGTCGACGGTGACGCCGCTCGTCGGTCCCTCGCCGTGGATCAGGACGTCGCTGCGGACGACGTCGGGCGCGATCTCGGCGATCTTCGTCGGATCGGCCTTGATGTCGGTAAAGCTCTCCCGCAGGTCCGCGAGGTGGGCCGCGAGCCCGGCGCGTCCGACGTAGCTCCGTCCGGTCATCCTCGCGACCGGCGAGTGCCACTCGAGGTCCTCGGTGAAGAAGTCGTCGTAGCGCGCCAGCAGCTCGTCGAAGCCGTCATTTCGCCACAGGCGCCAGAACTCACGAAGGAGCTCGACATTGCTCATCAGGCCGCCTCCGCCAGCTTCAGGAAGCGATCGAACAGATAGCGCGCGTCATGAGGGCCCGGGCCGGCCTCGGGGTGGTACTGGACCGTGCAGCCGGGCACGTCGCGCAGCGCCAGCCCCTCGACGGTGCGGTCGTAGAGGTTCAGATGGGTGAGCTCGGCGGCGCCGAAGTCGGTCTGCCAGCGAACCGGCTCGTCGGCGTCGATCGTCTCGCCGCCGTCGGGCGGGCGGACGGCGAAGCCGTGGTTCTGGGAGGTGATGTCGATCTTGCCCGTCGCCAGGTCCTTGACCGGGTGGTTGGCGCCGCGATGGCCGAAGGGGAGCTTGAACGTCTCCAGGCCGACCGCCCGGCAGAGGAGCTGGTGGCCGAGGCAGATCCCGACCACCGGCCGGCGCCCGACCACCCCCCGCACGGTCTCGACCACGTAGTCGAGCGCCGCCGGGTCGCCGGGCCCGTTGGCGAGGAATACGAGGTCGGGCTCGAGCCCGAGCACCTGCTCGGCGGAAGCCGAGCACGGCAGCAGGGTCAGCCGGCAGCCGCGCTCGCGAAGCTGGCGAATGATGCTCAGCTTGATCCCGGTGTCGATCCCGACCACGTGCGGGCCCTCGCCGGCGATCTCGACCGGCTCGCCGGGGCTGACCCGGCGGGCGAGATCGGCGCCGTCCATCGGCGGCTCGGCGCCGACGCGCTGGCGCGCCTCCGCCTCGCCGACCTCGGCGGTGAAGATCCCGCCGCGCATCGCACCGCGGTCGCGGATCCGGCGCACGAGGGTGCGCGTGTCGACGCCGCTGATCGCCGGGATCCCGCAGGCGTCGAGCCAGTCGAGCCAGCCCCCCTCGGCCTCGGCGGCGTCCTCGCCGTTCTTGGCCTCGCGCATGACCACGCCGCGGGCGTGCACCCGATCGGACTCCATCGCCGCCGCGCCGACCCCGTAGTTGCCGACCAGGGGATAGGTGAAGGTGATGATCTGGCCCGCGTAGCTGGGGTCGGTGACCGCCTCCTGATAGCCGGTCATCGAGGTGTTGAAGACGACCTCCCCGGTCACCTCGCCCCCGCTCGCGACCAGCTCGCCGTCGAACCGGGTCCCGTCCTCGAGCAGGATGAACCCGGGTTGTGAGGCGGAGTCCGTGAGGACGGAGCCGAGCCGCGCCGCTGTTGAGGCGCCTTGTTTCACTCGTTCGGCGCGAACTCGAGGACCAGCTTCTGCACCCGCTTGAACTCGTCGCTGCCGGCGCGGCCGACGAGCTCGAACAGCGCCGTCTCGACGCTGGTCAGCACCGCTCCGGCGCGCTCGGCCTTGGCCAGCCCGACGCGGCGGTTGTCCTCGCTTCGCGAGCCGACCGCGTCGGCGACCAGGTGGACCTCGACGTCCTGGTCGAGCAGGTCGAGCACGGTCTGGTTGACGCAGACGTGGGTCTCGATCCCGCAGACGATCGCCTGATCGCGCAACCCGAGCTCGAAGCCCTCGGCCTCGGCGGCCGAGAAGCAGACCTTCTCCAGCGGCTCGACTCCGTCGGGCAGGCTCGCGGCAACCTCCTCGGCCGTGCTGCCGAGGCCCTGCGGATACTGCTCGGTGACGATGATCGGCACCCCGGTCGCCTCGGCGCCGCCGATCAAGGCTGCGGTCGCGCGGGTGACGTCGTCGAACGAGGGCAGGACCTTGCGAAACGCCTCCTGGACGTCGATCACGACAAGAGTCGCCCGCTCGCGCTCAAGCTTGCCGCTCATGCCACGCCCAGCGCGAAGCTGCGCTGCCGGTAGGCGACCCGCCCCCCGGCGACGGTCATCAGCACCCGGCCGCGCAGCGCCATCCCCGAGAAGCAGGAGTTGTGCGAGCGGCTCTCCCAGTCCTCCGCCCCGGCCTCCCACTCGGCTTCGGTGTCGACCAGCACCAGGTTGGCCTCGGCGCCGGGCTCGACCCGCGGGATCGCGAACCCGAACGCGGCGGCGCCCGCGGTCAGCCGCTCGACCAGCGTCGCCAGCTCGAGCACGCCGGGCGAGCACCAGCTCGGTGTAGACGACCGAGAACGCGGTCTCGAGGCCGATCACGCCCATCGCCGCCTGCTCGAACGGGACCTCCTTCTCGTCGCGCGAGTGCGGGGCGTGATCGGTGGCGATGCAATCGATCGCCCCCGAGCGCAGGCCGTCGATCAGCGCCTGGCGATCGAGCTCGGAGCGCAGCGGCGGGTTCATCTTGAAGCGCGCGTCGAGGGTCCGGACCGAGTCGTCGGTGAGCGTCAGGTGGTGCGGGCTCGCCTCGCAGGTGAGCTTGACGCCGGCCGCCTTCGCCGCCTCGACCGCGGCGACCGACTCGGCCGCCGAGAGGTGCTGGACGTGGATCCGCCCGTCCTCGAAGGCAGCGACGGCGGCGTCGCGAGCGATCATCGTCGACTCCGAGATCGAGGGGATGCCGCCGATCCCGAGCCCGGCCGAGACGGCCCCCTCGTGCATCGAGCCGCCCTTGGAGAGCTCGGGATCCTCCTCGTGCAGGGCGATCGGCACGCCGGCGAGGCGCTGGTATTGAAGCGCCCGGCGCAGCACCCGGGCGCTGGCGATCGGCATCCCGTCGTCGCTGAAGCCGACCGCGCCGGTCTCGGCAAGCTCGGCCATCTCGGTCAGCTCCGTGCCGGCCATGCCGCGGGTGACGCAGGCGCAGAACCCGATTGGGACCGCCGCCTGCTCGCGCGCCTGCTCGCGCAGCGAGGCGACGTCCGCCGCGGTGTCGACCGGGGGCTCGGTGTTCGCCATCGCGACGATCCCGCAAAAGCCGCCGGCCGCCGCCGCCCGCGAGCCGGTCTCGATGTCCTCTTCGTCCTCGCGCCCGGGGGTGCGCAGGTGAACGTGGGGATCGAAGAAGGCCGGCAGGACACAGCGCCCGGTCGCGTCGATCAGCTCCGCATCGTCGCTGCGGCCCGTGCCCGGCGCCGTCAGCTCGGCGATCTCGCCGCCGCGGACGACGACGTCGTGCGCGGCATCGATCCCGGAACGCGGATCGAGCACCCTGGCGCCGCTGAGGATCAGATCGGGCTCGGGCTCGCCCGAGCCGCGACGCCAGTCCAGCGAGGAGATCGGACGCCCGCCCGGGTCCGCAGCGGCCACTAGGCGGGCTCCCCGATCGGGGTCGGCGCCGGCAGCTCGGCGTCCGCGCGCCGGGCGCCGGAGCCCCGGTGCTCGCCGCCGGCGAGGATCTCGTAGAGGATCGCCATCCGGACGACGAGGCCACTTTCCACCTGGGCGGTGATCAGCGAGGCGGGGCCGTCGATCACGTCGGGCGAGAGCTCGATCCCTCGATTGACCGGCCCCGGGTGCATGAGCAGCTGTCGCGGGCCGAGCCGGCGCGAATCGATCTGGTAGTGGGCGACGTACTCGCGGATCGAGGGCACGAACGACTCCCCCATGCGCTCCTTTTGCATCCGCAGGGCGTAGACGACGTCGGCCTCGCCGAGCCGCCCGAGGTCGTAGGCGACCTCGGCGCCGAGCGCCTCGGCGGCCTCGCGGGGGATCAGGGTCGGCGGCCCGCAGAGGGTGACCTGGGCGCCCATCGCCCGGAAGCAGAGCGCGCACGAGCGGGCGACCCGGCTGTGAAGGACGTCGCCGACGATCCAGATCCGCCTCCCCTCCAGCGAGCCGAGCTGGTCGAGCAGCGTGTAGGCGTCGAGCAGCGCCTGGCTCGGGTGCTCGTGCTTGCCGTCGCCGGCGTTGATCACCGCGGCCGAGGTCCAGCCGGTGACCAGCTTCGCCGCGCCCGCATGGGGATGGCGGATCACGATCGCCTCGGGCGCGTAGGCGGAGAGGGTCGCGATCGTGTCCCGCAGCGACTCGCCCTTGTCGACCGCGGAGCCGGCGGACTTGATCGAGATCACGTCGGCGGAGAGCCGCTTGGCGGCGAGCTCGAACGAGGAGCTGGTCCGGGTGCTCGACTCGTAGAAGAGGCTGACGATCGTGCGCCCGCGCAGGGTCGGCACCTTCTTGATGTCGCGGCGCCCGACCTCGGCGAAGCTCAGCGCCCGCTCCATGATCCGCTCGATGTCGGTGCGCTCGAGGTCCTCGATCGCCAGCAGGTGCCTCATCTCTCCTCCTCGGTGGCGGCGCCCGACGCCGTCGGCACGGCGTCGATCGTCACCTCATCGGTCTCATCGATCTCATCGAGGCGCACGAAGACGCGCTCGTCACGGGCGGTCGGCAGGTTCTTGCCGACGTAGTCGGGGCGGATCGGGAGCTCACGGTGGCCGCGGTCCGCGAGCACCGCGAGCTGGATCCGCTGCGGGCGGCCGTAGTCGAACAGGGCGTCGATCGCCGCCCGCGCGGTGCGCCCGGTGAACAGGACGTCGTCGATCAGGACCACGGTGCGGCCGTCGAGCTCGAAGTCGAGGTGCGAGGAGTGGACGACCGGCTGGGCGCTGGGCTCGCGGTTGGGCAGGTCGTCGCGATAGAAGGAGATGTCGAGGTCGCCGAGCGGCAGCTCGGACCCGATCAGCTCCCCCACCAGCGCATGCAGGCGCCGCGCCAGCACCGCCCCGCGGGTGTGGATGCCGACCAGCGCCAGCCGGCTCGGGGCCGGGTTCTTCTCGACGATCTCGTGCGCGATCCGGACGAGGACGCGGCGCAGATCGTCGCCGTCGAGCACCACCCTGGTGGGCGCGTTAGTCACCAACGCTCCTTCCTGGCCTCGCGGGACCGGGTTAAAGGAACCGACAGGGCGAGCCTAGCAAGGGCACCGGCGAGCGCCGGCGCCTCGGCGACGACGATTCGCCCAGCTTGCGGTAATCATCCGCCGATGCACGCCGACGTCGCGCAGGTGATCGGGATCCATAGCGCCGCCGGGCGCCGGTTCACCGCCGGCGGCGTGCGCAGCTTCGTCCGCGAGCACGGGCGCGGCCCCGTCGTCGTGCTCCTGCACGGGGTGCCGGCGAGCTCGTTCCTGTACCGGAAGATGATGGCGCCGCTCGCCGACCAGGGGCTGCGTGCGGTGGCGCTCGACTTCCCGGGCCTCGGCCTCGCCGACCGCCCGACCGCCTTCGACTACACCTGGTCGGGCCTCGCCCGCTGGCTCGACGAGGCGCTGGAGGCGCTCGAGATCGAGCGTTGTCATCTGGTCGTCCACGACATCGGCGGACCGATCGGCTGCGAGTGGGCGATCCACCACCCCGAGCGGGTCCAGTCGCTCACCGCGCTCAACACCCTGCTCAGCCCGGCCGGATTTCGCCGTCCCTGGCCGATGCGCCCGTTCGCGATCCCCGGCCTTGGCCCGCTCTGGCTCGGCGCCACCCCGCAGCCGGTGTTCGCCTCCCTGTTTCGCCAGCAGGGCCTCGGCGACCGCCGGGCGATGTCAAAGGCGGAGATCTACGCCTACCACGAGCTCGTCCACCGGCTCGACGGCGGGCGCGCCTTCCTGCGGATCATGCGCGGCTTCGAGCTCACCGAGGCAAAGCAGCGCTTCCTCCACCAGGGCCTGGCCGAGCATCGCTGGCCGGCGCTGGTCGTCTGGGGCGAGGACGATCCCGCGCTCGGGCTCGAGCAGATGCGCGACGTTCAGCGGGTGCTCGGGGTCGAGGACGCGATCCTGCTCCCGGCCAAGCACTTCCTCCAGGAGGACCAGGCCGAGCCGCTCGCCTACGCGATCGCCGACCACGTCGCGCCGCTGGGCTGATCGGTCGGGATCGTCGCCGCGGTGGCTGCTCAGCCGCCCATGTAGGCGACGTGCCACCACTCCGAGGGGATCGTCCCGGCCCAGCCGTAGGCGGCGCCGATCTGGTCGATCACGTCGCGCATCACCGGCTCGGCGACGTCGACCGAGAGGCCGAGCTCGTGGGTCGAGCTGCCCGGTGGGTTGGCCGGCGCACCCTGGCCGGCGAGGTAGAGGTCGTAGAGATAAGCCTGCTGCTCATAGGTGCGATAAGCGGAGAGCGGCCCGTCGGGATGCAGGTCGACCCCGAACTGCGCCAGCGCCGCCTCGCGCATCAAGTTCCAGGACTCCGCTGCCGCCGGGTCTAGATGCAGCTCGCCCCAGGGCGACGGGATGTGCCCGAGGCCGTAGGTCGAGCCGGGCGCCGGCACCGGCGCGACCGATTCCGTCGGCGCCGCGGTCGTGGTGGTCCCCGGCACGATCCCCGCCGCGGCCAGCGCTGCCGCGCCCTCCTCCACGGTCGGGACCTGGATCGTCTGACCCTCGACCACCTGGCTGTCCTCGGAGAGCCCGTTGTAGGCGGCGACCGTCCTCGTGGTCAGGTTGTTAGCCGCCGAGACCGACCACAGCGTCTCCCCGGCCTGGATCACGTGCGGGGCAGCCGCCGACGCCGAGTTGGACGCCACGCAGGCACCGGTGATCGCCGCCAGCAGCGCGAGCACGGCGTCTCGCGGCATGCTCGGTCGGTGGCCATGGGCTCGACTCATCCCGTCCGGTTACGGGGTCCGCGATGGTCCCCCTGTTGCCGCTACACCGCTTATCCGCGATGCAGGCCGTCGTTCACTCGGCCGGCGCCTCGCGCCGTGGGCGCGCCCCGCGCTCGATCAGCCGCGGCGCGCCGCGCTCGGGAAAGGGGATCTCGAGCAGATCGAAGTCCCGCGGCGCGACCGTGCGCTCGAACTCCCCCGTCGCCTCGGAGAGCACCTCGCGCACGTCATAGCGCGAGGAGACGTGCACCAGGGCGAGGATCCCGACCGCGGCGCCGGCGGCCAGCTTCGCCGCCTCGCGGGCGGTCGAGTGCCCGGTCTCGCGGGCACGCTCGGCCTCGGCGTCGGCGAAGCTCGCGTCATGGACGAGGACCTGGGCCTGGTGGGCGGCGATCGCGGTCATCTCGCACGGCGCGGTGTCGCCGCTGATCACCAGCTTGCGCCCCGGGCGGGGTTCTCCCATCACCTGCTCGGGCGTAACCGTGCCCGAGTTTCCCTCGACCGGCTCGCCGTCCTGGAGCCGCTTGAACTCGGGTCCGGCGCTAATCCCGAGCCGGGCGGCGGCCTCGGGATCAAAGCGGCCCGGGCGCGGGTCCTCGATCAGCGCGTAGCCGAAGGCGGCGGTTCGGTGCTCGACCGCGAACGCCCGCACCTCATAGCCGTCGCGTCGCACCGCCTCGCCCGGCTCGATCTCGACCAGCTCGAGCTCGTATGAGAGCCGGCCGAAGATCCGTCGCAGGGACTTGAACAGCTCGATCAGGCCCGGTGGCCCGATCACCCGCAGGCCCCGCTCTCGACTGCCGAGGTCGTAGGTCTTCAGCAGCCCGGGGATGCCGAGGTAGTGGTCGGCGTGCAGGTGGGTGACGTAGATCTCGTCGAGGGCGACGAGCCCGGTCGAGCGCTGCATCTGGCGCTGCGACCCCTCGCCGCAGTCGAAGAGCAGCTTGTCGCCACCGGCCCGGGCGAGCAGGCAGGCGGTCGAGCGCCGCGCGGTCGGCACCGATCCCCCGGTGCCGAGGAAGACGAGGTCCATCTCCATCGCCGGGAGCGTAGTCCCGCGGCCGCCTAGACTGCGCGGCTGAGCGCCCGTAGCTCAGTGGATAGAGCGCTGCCCTCCGGAGGCAGAAGTCGCAGGTTCGAATCCTGCCGGGCGCGTCGGCGGCGGAGTGCTCAGTCGACGGCCCGGGTGACGGCCTCGGCGACCCGATGCACTTCCTCGACTGTGAGCTCGGGGAACATCGGCAACGAGAGCTCCTCGGCCGCCCACTCCTCGGTCGCCGCGACGCCCCCGTGCGCGAGCCGGTGGCCCGCGAGGACTGGCTGCTCGTGCAGGGCGGGCGCGTAGTGGACCCCGGCGTCGATCCCCACGGCGCGCAGTCGCTCGAGCACCCGGTCGCGGCTCGAGACCCGGATCGGGAACAGGTGGTAGACGCATTCTCCGCGCGGGTGCTCCCAGAGCGTGGTCACGGCCTCCGGCAGGACGGTCGAGTACAGCGCGGCCCTGGCTCGACGAGCCGCGTTCTTGTCGTCGAGGTGGCGGAGCTTGACCCGCAGCACCGCGGCCTGGGGATCGTGAAGGCGCGCCTCGAACCCGATCTCGACATGCTCTCCGGCGCGGCGCTGGCCGAGGTCTCGCAGGCGGCGAACGCGCCTTGCGATCGTCGCGTCGTCGGTGCAGACCGCCCCCCCGTCGCCGAGCGAGCCAAGGTTTCGCCGCGGGTGAAAGCTGAACGCGGCCACGTCGCCCAGCGCACCCGCCCGCGCGCCCTCGAAACGGGCGCCGGGCGCCTCCGCGGCGTCCTCGATCACGAGCAGCCCGTGGCGCTCGGCGAACGTCCGGACCTCGTTCATGTCGCAGATCTGCCCGTAGAGGTGCACGGCGAGCACGGCGGCGGTCCGACCACCGGTCACCTCGGCCGCCGAGGCACAGTTGATCAAGCCGGTGTCGGCCCGCACGTCACAGAGCACCGGGGTGGCGCCCGCGTGCAGGACGCCGAGCGCGGAGGTGATCGGGGCATGGGCGGGAACGATGACCTCCTCGCCGGGGCCGAGCCCGGCGGCGATCAGGGCGAGGGTCAGCGCCCGGGTCCCGGATGAGACGCCGACGGCGTGGCGCACGCCGCAGTAGCCGGCGAACTCGCGCTCAAACGCCCCGACCTCTTCGCCGAGCACCAGGTCGCTGCGGCTGACGACGCCGTCGAGCGCTGCCCTCAGCTCGCGGGCGAGCTCGGAGTGCTGGCGTCGCAGATCGACAAACGGAACGCCGCGACCTCGCGTCGCGCGCGGGGCGGTGGACAGAGCTACCCCCGTCGGCCCGTCGCCTCGGCGGCGGATGAGTCGGTGTCGGCGGCGCTGCGTGCCGGCTCGTCGGCGCCGGGAGCGTCGCCGGGCCGGTCGGCGCCGCTGCGCGCCAGGCTGGCGAAGGTCGACCTGAGCTGCCTCTTGACGGCGGTGGCGGAAAGCCGGAGGCGGCTTGCGATCTCGTTGTTGGTCAGCCCCTGGATCGCGAAGCGCAGCAATTGGGTCTCCCGGCGCGACAGCGGCCCGCTCGCCCGAGTCGCGAGCTTGCCGCGCTCGGCGACGAGCATTCTCGAGAGCCTCTCGCGCTTCGAACCCTCCCCGCTTGGTGCGACCTCCGACTGGTCCGAGTTGGCGTGCTCCGCGACCCTGATGTCGCCATTCACAGCCACCGCCTGAGATACGGACGGTGGCCCGCGCTTCTTACGCTTTGGCGGGCACCTCTCGGTGGCTCGGCGTGGCGCCACGGCGCCGCGCGGTGACCGGTGCGACCTCGCGCCGAACCAGCTCCGAGCGCAGCGCCCGTCGCGCCCGGCAATGGAGGGTGTGGATCGCCCCTTCGCTCTTGCCCATCTGCGAGGCGATCTCGCGCGCCGAGAAGCCCATCACGTGGCGCAGGACGACCACTTGTCGCTGCCCGTCGGTGAGCGAGCCGAGCGCGTCCTCGACCGCGTGCCGCCGATCGGAAGCGACCGCATCGAACGCCGGGCCGTCGACCGCCGGGACCTCCTCGCAGCAGATCGCACGCCTGCTGCGCAGGTGGTCGATCGCGCAGTTACGGGCGATCCGCAAGAGCCAGGCGGTGAACGGCACCGAGCGCTCCTCGTAGCCCGCGATCCGGGTCAGCAGCTTCGTGAACACGTGCTGCGTCACGTCCTCGGCCTCATGATCGTCGTGAAGGATCGACCGCACGTAGCTGAACACGTTGTCCGCGTAGCGCTCGTAGAGGCGATGAAGCGCCTCCGGGTCACCTTCCTTGGCGCGGGCGATCTCCCGCCTTACAAGATCCGGGTCACCCTCGTCCTTGAGAGACCGCTTGATCGAGAACACCGACACCATGTCAGTCCCGCCGTCACGCACGTCGCGCTCACCGCTCAATTTTGAACCCCCTCCGATGGATACTCGAAGCCCCCTCCTAGGACTCCGGCGCGCGACCTTAGGGGCCGCCCGCTTGCTCGGAACCGGGATTCGCGTTAGCCTGAGATTAGAGACGAGAAATTGTCCTGTTGGCTGGTGATTTGGCCGGATCTCCGACTTGACGGCTCCGCCGGCTTGCCGTATCACTGCCACGGGGCATCAGGGGGAACGCAACTTGAAACGGCTTGAGAACGCGCTCGAGCGCGGCCAGCGCACGCATGGCGAGGATCGGCAGCCCGCTCGCGACGAGCAACCGGTTGAGGATCTGTTCGAGCAGATCCCCTATGGGCTGTTCACGGTCGAGCAGAGCGGCTCTGTGCTCGAGATGAACGGCATCGGTCGGGAACTGCTGCTCGGTGATCGCGAGGCCCCGTTGCCGACCCCGCTCACCTGCTGCGATCTGATCTGCGACGCGATCAACGATCAGGACGGCGATCCCGTCCGCTGCCTGACCCGCGAGGCACTCGATCAGGGGGCAGCGCCGGCTGAGATCCGAGTCGAGCTTCGCTCAGCGAGCGCGGCGAGCACGGCCTGGGTGACCGTGGCGCCGCTTCGCGGCGAGCCCGGCGCGATCTTTCACCTGCGCGCCGAACTGGGCGCCGAGGGCAAGGAGGAGAGCGGCGTCGCCACGACCCCGCGCCTGCGCGTGTTCGCGCTCGGCCAGACCCGGGTCGAAAGCGCGGCCGCGGGATCGATCGGGGGCGCGTGGATCGAGCAGCGGCCGGGCCAGGTGCTCAAGTACCTCGTCTGCTCGCGCCGTCATGTCGCCGACGCCGATCAGATCGCCCAGGCGCTGTGGCCGGGGCGCGACATCCGCGCCCTGAGCTCGGTGCGCTACTTCGTGCACGCATTGCGCAACCGGCTCGAGCCGAAGCGAAGGCCGAAGACGACCTCCGCCTTCGTCGAGTCGCGCCGGGGCGGCTATCGCCTCGACCCCGAGCGGGTCTGGATCGACGCGACCGAGTTCGAGCAGCTCGTCAGCGCCGGGCTCGCCGCCCTGCTCGCGGGCGAGCGCGACGCCGCCCTGCGCCGGCTCGAGCGGGCCACCGATCTCTACCGCGGCGACTTCCTCGCCGACGAGCCCTACGCGGAGTGGGCGCTCGCCGAGCGCGACCGGCTGCGAGAGCTCGCCGGGCGGGCGCTGAGCGCTCTGGTCGAGCTCCGGCTCGCCGACGGCGATTTCGACCTCGCCACGCGCCAGGCCCGGCGCCTGGCCGAGATGGAGCCCTACGACAGCGACGTCCAGCGCCAGTACATCGAGCTCTGCCTCGACCGCGGCCGGCGGACCGAGGCGATCCGGCGCTACGACCTCTTCCGCCGCCGGCTGGTGCGGGAGTTCGGCGACGAGCCCGACTTCAAGCTCGACGACCTGCGCCGGGTCGAGGGCGAGCAGGCTCCCTAGCCCGCCACGGTGGCGGCACGAGATCGGCATGCAGCGCTTGAGGGTGAGCTTCGCCCGCCTGCCAACGTTAGCTTTCCGGTGATCGACGGGAGACGCCAGTGAGGGTCCTGGTCACGGGCCACGACGGCTACATCGGCGACGCGCTGGTGCCGCTGCTGCAGGGCGCCGGCCATGACGTGGTCGGCCTCGACTCGTGCCTGTTCGGGGATTGCGGCCTCGGCGAGCGCGGCTTCGAGATCCCCGAGCAGCGAATCGACGTGCGCGACGTCGAGGCAGCGCAGCTCGCCGGCTTCGAGGCGGTGATCCACCTGGCGGCGGTCTCCAACGACCCGGTCGGCGACCTCAACCCCGAGGTCACCTATGAGATCAACCACGAGGCCTCGGTTCGGCTGGCGCGGGTGGCGAGGTCCGCCGGGGTCTCGCGGTTCCTCTACTCGTCCTCCTGCAGCCTCTACGGCGCCGCCGGCGCCGATCTGGTCGACGAGCAGGCGCCGCTCAACCCGGTGACCCCGTACGGGCGCTCCAAGGTCCTCGCCGAGCAGGACATCGCCGCCCTCGCCGGCGACGAGTTCAGCCCCACCTTCCTTCGCAACGCGACCGCCTACGGGCAGTCGTTTCGCCACCGCGGCGACCTGGTCGTCAACAACCTCGTCGGCCACGCTCAGACCGAGGGCCAGGTGCGGCTGCTCAGCGACGGCAGCCCGTGGCGCCCGTTGGTTCACATCGAGGACATCTCGCGCGCCTTCCTCGCCGCGCTCGAGGCCGACCGCGAGCGGGTCCACAACCAGGCCTTCAACGTCGGGCGCAACGACGAGAACTACCGCGTCCGCGAGGTCGCCGAGATCGTCCATGGCCTGGCTCCCGAGAGCTCGATCTCGATCGCTCCCGACGCCGGCCCCGACCGCCGCAGCTACCGGGTCAGCTTCGACAAGGTCGGTGAGCTGCTGCCCGGCTTCGAGCCCGCGCTGGACGGTCAGCGCCGGCGCCGAGCAGATGCTCGATGCGCTGCGCCGCCACGAGATCACCGCGGACGAGTTCCACAGCCCGCGCTTTCACCGGATCGCAGAGATCAAGCGACTGATCGACGAGGGCCGACTGGACCCGAACCTGCGCTGGGCGGCGTAGTCTCCGCCGCCCGCGGATGACGGACGGCCTTGGAGAGACAACCGCGCTGGTCACCGGCGCCCAGGGATTCATCGGCTGCTGGCTCACCGAGCGGTTGCTCGACGAGGGCGCGCAGGTGGTCGCGCCGGTCCGCGACCTCGAGCCCGCGTCGCGCTTTCGGCGCGAGGGGATCGCGCCTCGCTGCCGGCTGATCCGCGCCGACGTGATCGATCGCGAGGCGATCGTGCGGCGCGCTCACCGAGCACCGGGTGAGGGCCGTCTTTCACCTCGCCGCCCAGCCGATCGTCGGGTTCGCGAACCGCTCCCCTCACTCGACCTGGGAGAGCAACATCCGCGGCACCTACACGGTGCTGGAGGCGTGTCGAGCCGCCCGCGACGCGGGCGCTCCGATCGAGCGGATCGTCGTCGCCTCCTCCGATCACGCCTATGGATCACAGCCCCAGCTTCCGTACCGCGAGGAGGCCGCGCTCGCGGCTCGCTATCCCTATGACACCTCCAAGGCCTGCGCCGATCTGATCGCGCGCTCCTACGCGCAGACCTACGGGCTGCCGATCGCGGTCACGCGGATGGCGAACACCTACGGGGGCGGCGACCTGAACTGGTCCCGGATCGTCCCCGACACGGCTCGGGCGCTGGTCGGCGGTCGTCGGCCGGTGATCCGCTCCGACGGCACTCCCGAGCGCGATTACCTCTACGTCGCCGACGCGGTCGCCGCCTACCTGGCGATCGCGCGCTCGCTCGACGATCCCGGCTTTCACGGCCGGGCGTGGAACGTCGGCCTGACCCGGCCGGTCTCGGCGCTGGCGTTGGTTCGCACGCTGATCGACGTCTCCGGCAGCTCGGTGGAGCCCGAGATCCGCGGCCACGGGACCCCGAGCGGCGAGATCGACCGCCAGTACGTCGACTCGAGCCCGATCCGGGAGGAGCTCGGTTGGGCCCCCGACTGGGACCTGGAGCGCGGCCTCGAGGCGGCGTATCGCTGGTACGAGCGCCATCTCGCCAACGGCGCCCCGGTCGCCGGCGAGGGAGCGATTTGAGCGCCGCCGCCGATCTCGACGGCAGCGTCCTGGTCACCGGCGCCCAGGGCTTCGTCGGCTCCTGGCTCGTCGAACGGCTGCTCGACCAAGGCGCCCGGGTCGTTGCCCCGCACCGCGAGGCGCCGGCCGAGTCGCGCTTTCGAGCGGCGACGGCTCGACCAGCGCTGCGAGCTCGTCGACCTCGACCTGCTCGAGCCCGGCTCGCTGCTGCGGGTGCTGAACGAGCGCGACGTGCGGCTCGTCTTTCACCTCGCGGCGCGGACGATCGTCGCCGATGCCAACCGCGATCCGCTGGCGGCGTTCGAGGTCAACGTCCGCGGGACGTACAACCTGCTCGAAGCGTGTCGCCTGCTCGCCGGGCCGCAGGCCAGCCCGCGAGTCGTGGTCGCATCCTCCTATCACGCCTACGGCAGGCAGGCGGCCGGCGCCTACTCGGAGCAGACCGCGCTACGCCCCAGACACCCCTACGACGTCTCCAAGGCCTGCGCCGATCTGATCGCCCGCTCCTACGCGGAGACCTACGAGATGCCGGTCGCGGCCACGCGGATGGCCAACATCTACGGCGGCGGCGACCTGAACTGGTCGCGGATCGTCCCCGACACGGCGCGCGCCCTGGCGCGCGGCGCGCGACCGGTGATCGCCTCGGACGGCAGCCCGGAGCGCGACTACCTCTACGTCGAGGACGCGGTCGAGGCCTACCTCGCCGTCGCGGCGTCGCTTGCCGACCCGGACTTCAGGGGTCGGGCCTGGAACGTCGGCGTCGACCGGCCCGTCTCCGTGCTCGAGCTGGTGCGGACGATGATCGCCGCGTCCGGGAACGAGACGGAGCCTCGAGATCCAGGGCAAGCCGGTCGCCCGCGGCGAGATCGACTGCCAGTACCTCGACTCGAGCCCGATCCGGGAGCAGCTCGGTTGGGCGCCGGCGTGGGATCTCGAGCGAGGCCTGGGCGCCGCCTACGACTGGTACCGGGCAGGCTTCGCCGGATGACCGCTGCTTCCGACCCAAGCGAGACCCGGCTCGCCGCGATCGCGGGCCGCAGGGTCCTGATCACGGGCGCGAGCGGGTTCCTCGGCTCCAACCTGCGCCTTCGCCTGGTCGAGCTCGGTGCCGAGGTGCACGGCGTTTCGCGCCGCGCCGCGCCCGCTGCCGCCGGCGAAGGCGTCCGTTGGTGGCAAGGCGACTTCGCCGAGATCGAGAGCGCCAGAGACGTGCTCCGGTCGGTCGAGCCCGAGCTGGTCTTTCACCTCTCCGGCCTGGTGACCGCGAATCCCGACCGAGACCTGGTCCTGCCGACATTGGACAGCCTGCTGGTGAGCACGGTGAACACCCTCGTCGCCGTCGACGAGGCCGGCTGCCGGCGGGTGGTGCTGGCCGGCTCGCTGAACGAGCCCGGCGGCGAGGTCGACGCTCCGGTTCCAAGCTCCCCCTACGCGGCGGCGAAGTGGGCCGCCGGCGCCTACGCTCGCATGTTCCATCAGCTCTATGAGACGCCGCTGGTGACCGCGAGGACGTTCATGACTTATGGGCCGCACCAGGACGCGCGCAAGCTCGTGCCGCACACGGTCACCTCCCTGCTGCGAGGCGAGCCGCCCGCCCTCTCCAGTGGGGACTGGGAGGCTGATTGGATCTACGTCGACGACGTGATCGACGGACTGATCGCGGCGGCCCAAGCCGAGGGCGTCGAAGGCGGTTCGTTCGACCTCGGGACCGGGAGCACGATCTCCAGTCGGAGCGTGGTCGAGAAGATCGTCGAGCTGCTCGATACCGAGATCGCGCCGTCGTTCGGCGCGCTCGCGGATCGCCCACCCGCGCCGGTGCGGGCAGCGGATATCGAGCGGACGCGATCGGCCCTCGGCTGGCGCCCGCGGATCGCCCTCGACGAAGGCCTGCGGCGGACGATCCGCTGGTATCGGGACGCCGGGGTCGTCTGAGCGGTGGCGATCGTCGGCGTGATTCCCGCGGCTGGCCATGCGACGCGGCTTCAACCCCTTGCCTCGTCGAAGGAGACCTATCCGGTCCACGGCCGCCCGGTGATGGACTACCTCGTCGAGCGGATGAGGCGCGGGGGATGCTCGGAGTTGCGCGTCGTCACCCGCCCCGAGAAGACCGACGTGATCGAGCACGCAAGACGTTCACGGGGCCACCGTGATCACGGGGCGTCCCGACACCCCCGCCGCCTCACTGCTGACCGGGATCCGGTCGCTCGCCGACACCGACCTGGTCCTGTTCGGCTTTCCCGATTCGATCTGGGAGCCGGTCGACGGCTTCCGACCGCTGGTCGAGCCTTGTCGAGGCCGGCGCGGAGATCGCGCTCGGGCTCTTTCGCACGAGCCAAGTCGAGCGGCCCGACGTGGTCGAGCTCAACGCCGCTGGGATCGTGACCGAGGTCGAGGTGGGCTCGGATCGCCCTCCCCCCATCTGATCTGGGGATGCGCCGCCGCCCGAGCCCGCTCCCTGCTCGGACTCGTGGACTACGACGACCCGGGCGACTACCTTCGCTCGCTCTGCCGGCACGGGCTCGATTCGGCGGCGTGGTCCTCTCGGAGAGCTACGTCGATGTCGGAACCCCGCGGGGGCTCCGCCAGGCGCTCGAGGCGCCGGGGCCTGCGAGCGGATGAGCGCGCTGCTCCTCGGCAGCGGCGGCTGGATCCCGACCCCGGAACGGGCCACGTGCAGCGCGCTGCTGCGCGAGGACGACCGTGCGTTGGTGATCGACGCGGGGACCGGGATCAGCCATCTGATCACCACGCCCGGTCTGCTCGAAGGCGTGAGCGCGATCGACATCGTGCTCACCCACTTTCACCTCGACCACATCGTCGGGCTGGCCTATCTGCCCGCACTGCAGGTTCCCGACCCGCCCCGCGTCTACGGACCCGGCGAATGGCTCTACTCGACCCCGACGGCCGAGATCCTCGCCCGCCTGATCGGACCGCCGCTGTTCGTCGAGCTGGCGACGATCACCTCCGGCGTTGGCGAGATCGGAGCGGGAGGCCTCTCGCTGGGCCCGTTCGAGGTTCGGACCCGGGTCCAAGAACGCCACACCGACCCCACCCTGGCGCTGCGGATCGGGGACGAGCTCACCTACTGCACGGACACGGCATACGACGAGGAGAACGCGAGCTTCGCGCGCGGATCCCGGATCCTCGCCCATGAGGCCTGGTGGACCCGCGACGCTCCGCGGGACGAGTCCGCGCATTCGGCGGCGGGGGAAGCGGCGCGGGTCGCGCTCGACGCCGGCGTCGAGCGGCTGGCGATGATTCATGTCCGCCCTGGAGCCGAGGACGATCGGCTCGTCGATGAGGCTCGCTCGGTGTTCGACGCCTCGGTCGTCGGCACCGACCTGCTGGGGCTCGACTGAGTCAGGTGGCGGGACGGCATACTGTTGAGTCGTCAATGACTGATCGGAGCTCGAGGCAGAGCCCGCGAGGGCCCGACTTCTTCATCGTTGGGGCGCCTACCGCGGGCACGACGACCCCGACGTATCGCCGCCCATCCGGATTCCTGTGCAAGAAGGAGCGCACCAGTTCGGCTCAGACCTGGCATTCGGGCCGACAAGGCGGCCGCGGGCCTGGGCGGAGTACCGTCGCGGGTTTCGCCGGTCGCCGATGGTGCGAAGCGCGCTGGCGAGTCGTCCGTGGGATATCTCTACTCGGCACTGCGCGGCCAACGAGATCAAGACGTACCGACGGACGCACAGATCATCGTCATGCTCCGCAATCCGGTCGAGGCGCTCCGATGCGCTTCAGCCACGCTGCCTCCTCTCGGGGAAGAGGACATCGAGGACATCGAGCAGGCGCTCGCGGCTGAGCCCGAGCGGCGCGAGGGGCGACGCATACCCCGCGCGAATGAGGCCGCCTTCGCGCTTCGCTACCGCGACGTTGTCCGTTACCGGGTCCAGGTCGAGCGGTATCTGGAGACCTTCGGGTGGGATCAGGTGCACGTGATCGATCTACGACGACTTCCGTCAAGACACCGTCGCGGCGTACAGGGCGACGCTCGAGTTCCGCGGCGTAGATCCCGACTTCGAGCCCGAGTTCGAGATCGTGAATGCGAGCCGCAGCGCACGCATACAAGCCCTCACGACCGTGCACTCGACAGCATCCCCGGCTCCGGGGGCGTGGCAGGTCATGCGTCGAGCGGCCCGCCTGGTGATCCCAAGTCACCAGGCGAGGCGGCGGCTCACCGGCGCATCATGCGCGCGAACTCGGTCTACCGGCCCCGCAGACCCCTCCCGACGGAGCTCAGGGAGCGCCTCGAAGCTGAGCTCGCGGATGACGTGCGCGAACTGGGGGCGTTGCTCGATCGGGATCTCAGTCACTGGGTAGGCCGGCGCGTGAGTGGTCCGTCGCCACGGACTTCCCGTCCTGCGCCGGACCACCCGCCGACGTAGACCCGGTACGCACCGTGACCGCTCACCATCGGTCGGTCGACCAGGAGTAGACTTGATCAGGCGCTCGAGCGGGCTGGGACGTCAGGCTCCGCAACCTCGAGTTCGTGCCTCGGCGCTCGCCGGCCGAGCTGGCGCGGCTGATCGGGCGACAGCGACATCTGCCTCGGGATCTTCGGCTCCGGCGGAGAAGACCCGGCGAGTGATCCCGAACAAGGTGTTCGACGCGCTCGCCTGCGAGCGTCCCGGTGATCACGGGCGATACGCCCGCCGCGCGGGAATGCCTTGTCGACGGCGAGCAGGCGTGGCTCTGCCCCACCGGCGATCCGGAGGCGCTTGCCGACGACCGTGCTCGAGGCGTGGCACGGATGCCAGAGGCTCGGGCTCGGATAGCTCGCGCCGGTCACGAGCTGTTCGAAGGGAGTTCTCGCTCGACGCGCTCGAGCCGTCCTGCCGCCTCTTGATTCGTCGAAACCCTAGATAGCGCTCGCGACTGTAGCTCGGTGACAGAGATACACGAACGTATTGAATCAGGCCGAACCGCTGAGGTAGACCGTTGGATACTGCGCTTGATATGGCCCAATCAACGTCGAGTGTGCCGATCCGTCGGAGCCTCTGCCTCGTGCGTCGGAGCAAGCGAAGGCGGGTCGACCTCGCTATCCTTAGATTCGTATCTCTCCGCCCTCGCGACTTCATGGAAGGCCCACAGTGTCGGCGCGGACTCTGTCTTCGTTGACGCCGCAATGGGACCAGACTACGTCGCTCGGGCGCCGAGGTCGACGCGCTACAAGTTCGAGTCGTCCGGGCATATCTTGTACCTCGGTCATCGGGCGGTCGAGGCATGGAGATCGAGGCTATTCCAGGCCAATGCCCAGAATCATCGTCTATCTGCGCAACCCGATCGAGGTGCTTCGTCTCTTACGCGCTTCAGTTGCATCTCGTCTACGCTCTCATGTCGTGGGATGAGTGCTTACGACCTTCGAGAGCCTCGAGAGATGCCCTGTCCGCCCAGCCGAGATCGACTTCACAGGGGCGGAGACATCCCTCTTGACGGAAAGCTGGCCTTCGCGCTTCGCTACCGGGACATGGTTCGCTTCGGCTCCCAGCTCGGGCGCTACGTCGAAGCATTCGGGTGGGATCGGTTGCAGGTGATCGTATTCGACGATTTCCGGGATGACACCGCGGCCGTGTATCGGGCGACGCTGGAGTTCCTGGGCGTCGATCCGGACTTCGAGCCCGAGTTCGAGGTCGCGAACGCCAACCACAGGGCGCGTATCGCCGCCCTCGGCACCCTGCACTCGAAGGCTACCTACCGCCCACCGGCACCTGGGCGCTGATCCGCCGGGCCGCACACGTCGCGGTCCCGAGTCAGCGCGCGCGAGAGCGCGGATCCACCGCCAGATCATGCGCGCGAATACCGTCTACGAGCCTCGAGCCCCGCTCCCCAACGCGCTTCGAGCGCGCCTCGAGGCAGAGTTCGCCGACGAGGTGCGCGAGTTGGGCGAGCTGATCGACCGGGACCTGAGCCACTGGGTCCGCGGTGGCGAGGGCGAGCCGACCGGTCCTACCCTTGGCGCGGCGCCTCGACCAGCAGCCCGTGCTCGCGCAGGATCGCGGCGGCGCGCGCGATCGCTCGAACGGCATCGAGGACTCTCCGCGATCTCGAGCAGGTCGTTGTCTCCGTCGGACTGGTTCAGGACCCAGAGCATCGCCAGCTGCGCCTGCTCCCGGTCCGCGCGGCCCCCGATCGCGTCGTAGAGCCCGCGCTTTCCGAGCTGCGGCTCGCAGTTGGGGTTCGTGTTCAGATAGGTGCGGTTCTGCTCCAGGGCGTCGAACAGCCGCAGGCAGTTGGCGAACGAATCCGCGAGCGCCTCGGCGCGCACGAACTCGAGGTTGTCGGCCGAGGTGTGGTACTCGGGGAAACGGCCGTGCGGGGTGCGCATCAGACAGCCGACCGGCAGGTCGAAGCCGGGCGAGCAGTACTGGCGCTCGTCGTAGCCCCAGGGGCTGAAGTCCTGGATCTCGTGGTCCTGGCCCGAGTCGCGCAGCACCTGCGCCATCGCCCGGTCGACCTCCGCGTCGCCGCGCCGGCTTCGCTTGTAGGTCGGCCTGCCGGCGTCGCCGACGCAGGTCAGGACCAGGCCGTGCTTGATCCTCTCGGCCCGTGCCTGATTGCGGGCGAGCCAGGTGATCGAGCCGATCGTCCCCGGGATGAACAGGAAGCGGTACGAGTACCTGAGCCGGGAATCGGCCAGCGCTCGGGCGAGGCCGGTCGCGAGGGCGATCCCGGAGAGGTTGTCGTTGCAGAGCGACGGGTGGCAGACGTGGCACGAGATCAGCACCTCGTCCGCGGTTTCGCCCTCGAGCAGGCACTCGCCGTAGGTCAGCGCGCCGTCCTCGAGCGATGAGTCGATGACGACGTCGTACTCGGCGTCCTCGAGGGCCTCGCGCTGGCGCTCGCTGACGCAGAACCCCCACGCCTCCTGGTAGTAGGAGGTGCGGTAGGGGATCCAGTCGGGGTGCTCGGGGAGCGAGAACAGGTGCTCGTCGAGCTCGGCCCGGCTGACGCGCTTGGCGACCGGGACGCTGTAGCCGAGCACGTGCAGGTTGCAGCGCTTGAAGTCGATCACCCGCTCGCCGGCCAGGTCCTTGACGTAGGCGTCGCGGATGTTCCACTCGCGCGGCACGGTCCAGTCGAAGACCTCGGTTCCGCTCGGCACCTCCTCGACGCGGAGCGGGATCTCGGCGCCGATCCGCTCCAGGGTCGCTCGGACCCCGTCGCCGGTGATGCTGCGGCAGATCGGGTAGAGCTCCTCGATCAGCCCGAGCATCCGCCTCCCCTCCTCGGCGGGATCGGCGGAGACACTGGCTGGCGGAGAGCTCGGTCATCGCTGCCCACGCTCGCCTCGCGGTCGCCAGGAAGTCACTCGCCAGCGCCTGCGCGTCGATGTCCATCCTGCCTCGCCGCAGTCTCAGGAACGCCGTGAGCATCAGCCGCGTGCGGCTCGCGAGCAGGTCGTAATCGTGCAGATAGACCATCTGGTAATCGGGCGGGCCGGCGATCACGGTCCTTCGTCCCCACTTGAACCATTGCCCAAGACTGCAGGTCGTCGGCAGCAGGACGAGCGACCTGCCGTCGCGGCTGTAGCTCGCGGCCTCGGTCGAGCCATCGATGGTGCGGGTTGAAGGCGCTGGACGCCGGGCTGCGGATGGCGAGCGGAGCAGTCGTACTCGAACCCCAGGCCGAGCAACGCTCTCCAATCCCGCCTCCGGCAACTGCCAGGCGCCGGCGGTGAACCCGCGCGGCTCGACGCCCATCGCCCGCAGGCGTCGGCGTCGCGCTCCAGGCAGGCGATCGACGTTCGCGTCGCTCAGGTCGTCGGACTTCTGCTCGGTGAGGAAGCTCTTTCCCGCATAGAAGTGGGTGTGCTGTGCGATCTCGTGACCGAGCTCCCTCAGCTCGCGCACGCGGGGCGTGAGGTCCGCTCCCACGGCCTCGGCTCGGTAGGGGAAGACGAAGAAGGTGAGGCGGATCCCGTCCTCGGCGAGCGCCGTGCGCGATCGGTCAGGACGCGGCGCCAGACCGCGTCCTCGTGCAGCCGCTCGGCGTGAAAGACGAGCAGCGTCCGGTCGGGGCGGTCACCGACGGTGACGCGCCGCCGGCTTTCAGTGGTGACGGACATCCCAGTCGTACGGGATCTCGTTGTCGAACGGGTCGAGTCGCTCCGACTGCGAGGGATCGTGGGGATGGGTCGCGCAGTTGGCGATGATCGAGGGCCCGGGGCCCATCCCCTTGTGCCCGTTCCAGATTCCGGGCGGGATCACGACCAGGGAGTAGTTGTCCGGGCCGAGGAAGACCTCCATCAGGTTGCCGCGGGTCGGCGACTCGGGCCGGTCGTCGTAGCAGGCGACCTTCACCCGTCCGTGGACGCAGGCGTAGTTGAGGGTCATCAGGCGGTGCAGGTGCCAGGCCTTGACGACGCCCTCGTAGACGCTGGCGAAGTAGATCTCCCCGAACTCGGTGAAGTGCGGATCGTCGGCCCTCAGCATGTGAAAGATCGTCCCCCGCTCGTCGGGGATCCGGCGCAGCGGGATCACCTGCACTCCCTCGATCGTCATACGACCCTCGGCTCGGGAATCGGGATCACGAACTTCCCTCCCTGGCTTCGGTAGGCGGCCTGCTGCTCGAGGATCTCGGCGGCGAAGTTCCACGCCAGCAGCAGCACGTAGTCCGGCTTCTCCTCGAGCAGCCGCTCCGGGGCGGAGATCTCGAGCCCGCTGCCCGGCATGTGGCGCCCCTGCTTGTGCGGGCTCGCGTCGGCGACGAAGTCGAGCGTCTCCGCGCCGATCTCGAACGTGTTCAGCAGCGTGCTCCCCTTCGCCGCCGCGCCGTAGGCCGCGAGCCGGGCTCCCTCCGACTTCCGGGCGGCGAGAAAGCCCCTTCAGGCGCTCCCCCATCGCCACGACCCGCTCGCCGAAGGCGAGGTACGGCTCGCGCCGGCCGACGCCCCAGCCCGCCTCCTCCTCGATCAGCAGCTCGACGGACCCGGCCTGCTCGGCGACCCCCTCGGGGGCGATGAACACGCGCAGCGAGCCACCGTGGATCTCGAGCCGCTCGATCCCCTCGACCACCAGCCCGTGGCGGGTGAACAGCTCGCCGAGCGCGGTGAGCGAGAAGTAGCAGAGGTGCTCGTGATAGATCGTGTCGAACTCGACCCCGTCGAGCAGCTCCTTGACGTAGGGGACCTCGATCACCCCGCGGCCGCCGCCGGCGCCGAGCAGCTCGGAGATGCCGGCGACGAACCCGTTCAGATCGGGGACGTGGGCGAGGACGTTGTTCGCGTGCAGGAGGTCGGGGCGCAGGCCCTCGGCGATCAGCTCCTGGGCGAGCTCGCGGCCGAAGAAGGCACAGCGGGTCGGGATCCCGCGCGCCTCGGCCGCCGCCGCGATGTTGCGCGCCGGATCGATCCCGAGCACCGGGACCCCGGCGTCGCGATAGTGCTGAAGCAGATAGCCGTCGTTGCTGGCCAGCTCGATCACCAGGCTGTCGGCGCCGAGCCCGCGCTCGTCGATCATCCGCAGCGCCAACGCCCTCGCGTGCTCGACCAGGTCGGCGATCACCGAGGAGAAGTACGGATAGTCGCTGAACAGCCGCTCCGGGGGCACCGCCTCGGTGAGCTGGAGCAGCGAGCAGCCGGTGCAGAGCGCGAGGTCGAGCGGATAGCGGGGCTCGGGCTCTCCGAGCTGTCGCGGTCGCGAAGCGCGTTCGCGAGCGGCTGGTCGCCGAGCGAGAGCACCGGCTCGCGAAGCTCGGCGCCGCACGAGCGGCAGGTCGCGGCGGGCGTCGTGCGCTGCCTTGTCTCGTCAGGCTCGCGAGAGGTCGCGGCCACCGCACCGAACCCCATCGAAGGCCCCGGCCCTACCGCCTCGAGGCGACGAGCTCGATCACCGGCCGGCGTCTGATCGCTGTCGGCCCGACTCCTGGCTGCTCGTCCCGGACTCGTCGTCCCACACCTTCCAGGCCGCGTCGCCCCGCGCCCAGAGCTCGTTCAGCTCCGTGTACTCGCGGTAGGTGTCCATCCCCATCCAGAAGTCCTCGTGGGGGAAGACCGCCAGCTCGCCGTCGCGGGCCAGGTTTCGCAGCGGCGCGTGCTCGAAGAAGAGCTGAGGATCGTCGTTCAGGTAGTCGAAGAACTCGCGTTGGAAGACGAAGAACCCGCCGCTGACGAAGCCCTCGGGCACGGTCGGCTTCTCGTTGAACTCGATCGCCCGGCCGTCCTCGACCCGCATCTCGCCGTAGCGCGAGGTCGGGTGCACCCCGGTCACGGTCCCGACCAGGCCCGACTCGTAATGGAAGTCGAGCAGCGCGGTGATGTCGACGTTCCCGATCCCGTCGCCGTAGGTGAACATGAACGTCTCGGTGGGCACGTAGTCACGCACCCGCCACAGCCGTGCTCCGGTGGCCGTGGCAAGCCCGGTCTCGGCGCAGGTCACCTCCCAGTCCTCATCGGCGTGGCTGTCGTGAAAGACGGTCTCGTGATCGTCGTTCATCGTCAGCGTGAAGTCCGAGACGTGCTCGCGATAGCGGAGGAAGAACTCCTTGATCAGCCAGCTCTTGTAGCCGAGGCAGAGGACGAAGCGGCGCAGGCCGTGATGGCCGTAGATCTTCATGATGTGCCAGAGGATCGGCTTCTCGCCGATCTCGATCAACGGCTTCGGCACGCGCTCGGTCTCCTCGCGCAAGCGGGTCCCCTGCCCCCCGCTGAGGATCACGACGGGCATCTGCTCGAGCGGGGTGCGGCCGGCTGTCACGAGTCGCGCACGCCGGCGCGATAGTACCCGTAGGCGTCGGCGCTCTTCGGGTTCGCGTTCACGATCACCCCGACGGTCGGCGAGTCGAGGTTCTCGAGCTGGTCGCGAAGCTCGGTGATCGACTCGTGCGTGGTCATCCCGATCCGCCCGACCACCACCACTCCGCCGACCAGGTCGAGGATCGGCATCGCGTCCGAGACCACCGACGTCGGCGGGGTGTCGATCAGGACCAGGTCGTAGCTCGACGCGACCACCTCGAGCACCGCCTGCATCCGCTCCGAGTCGAGCAGCTCGGATGGGTTCGCGGTCGGTTGCCCGGCGAAGAGGACGTCCGCCGTCCCCCGTGCCGAGCCGCCGTTGACGCGATCCTCGAACTCGACCGACCAGACGACGCTCTGCAACGGCTCCTTCCCGGCCAGCAGCTCGCTCAGGCCGGGCGTTCCGTTGGCGCCGAGCTTGGCCCCCAGGACCGGCCTGCGCATGTCCGCCTCGACCAACAGCACCCTGGTCCCCGCGGCGGCTTCCATCCGCGCCAGATTCCAGACCACCGTGGTCTTCCCCTCCCCCGGGTTCGCCGAGGTGACGAGGACCGAGGTGGCGTTCCGCGCCCGAAGCTGATGGCGGAGGTTCGCGCGCACGGTCCGAAACGCCTCGGCCTCGGGTGGGGCTAGCGCGGCGGTCCCCGGACCCGCCTTGGCCAGGCTGCGGCTGCGCGGGATCGAGCCGATGAGCGGCCGCGCGAAGACCTCCTCGATCTCGTGCGGGTCGCGAACGCGCCGGTCGCGTCGCTCGAGCGCGATCGCGAGCAGGATCCCGAGCGCGAGGCCGATCAGGCCCCCGATCACGGTATTGCGAACCACATCCGGCGACGACGCCGAGGTCGGCGGCCGTGCCTCACTGACCTGGCTCACTGGGCTGGGCGTGGTCGCGGCGAGCGCGAGCTCCTCCAAGCGCTCCTTCAGCGCCTGGCCCTGGGCGCTGAAATTGCGCTGGCCCGGCGGCAGCGCCGCGAGCCGGTCGTTGACCCGCTCGCGCTGCAACGAGATCTCGTCCTGGACGGTCTGTTCGCGAAGCTCGATGTACTCGTCGGCGAACGCGTTCGCGGCCCGCGCCGCCTGCTTGGGGTCCGTATCGGTGACCGTGATCGTCGCCAGGTTCGAGTCGGCCTCGGCGACCACGTCGACCTGACCGGTGAACGGCTTGTTGAGGCTCGCGTCGACGCGCTCCTCGAGCACGTCGAGCTGCAGCAGGCGCACGTTGGTTGCCGCCTCGCGCGCAGGATCCTGGGACGCGAGCACGCTGGAGCCCGAATCCTGGAACAGGATCGAGGTCGAGGCCTGGTACTCCTTCTCCTGAAGCAGCGAGAAGGCGAGCGCCGAGCCGGCGCCCAGCAGAAGCGGGATCAAGAGCGCAGGCCAGCGTCGCCAGAGCAGCCCGAGGACGCTCGGCTGTGGCGCGGGCTCTGCGAAAGCTTGCTCAGCCATGCGGTCCCCCCCAGTGTCCAGCTTGCTCAGCCAATGCGGTCCCCCAGTGATCTTCACGCACGCGAATTCCCATCGCTCAGAAAGTAAACGGTCGATCGTTGCTATTTCTGATGGCTGCAATGCGATCGTCATTGAATTCTGCCCAAAGCGGCCGGCCCGGAGCGATTCGCCCGGCCGTGGCGGAGGCGGCCATGCTCGGCGCCGTCGGCCTGCTCGCCGTGGCGCTGGGATGGATCGTCGTCCGCTTCGACGGCTTCGAGGCCGAGATCGGGCCGGCGATCCTGCTTGATCGCCGCCGGAGTCGGATCCGTGGCCTTGATCATGACCGGGCCGATCGCCTGTCTGGCGGCGATTGCGGCGCTCACCGTCGCCGGGATCCAGCCGCAGCTCGCCGAGATCGGCGGGGTCGAAGCGACCCTCGTCGACGTCTTCTACCTCGGGCTGGTGGGCTGGTGGCTGCGAGCCGTGATCGGGCGTGCGCAGCACCCCGATCCGCGTCCCCCGACCGCGAATCGCCTTCGGACAGAGGATCGCGATCGTCCTCTTCGTCTACGTCTGTCTCACCTTCTTTCACGTTGCCGGCTCGAATCCCGACGGCCTCTCCGACTCGATCGTCTCCTGGCTGCGACTCGCGGCCACGCTCTCGATCGCCTTCCTCGCCGCGAGCTTGATCGAGACCAAGCGCGACGTGCGGATCGTGCTCGGTGCGATCGCGGTCGCCGGGGTCGGCGCGGTGGTCTTCGCAGCGATCAACGCCGAGGGTGTGCTCGTCGACCGGGCGGGCGGCGCGCTGGGGCCGAATGCGCTCGGCCTCGTTTCCGGGCTGCTGCTCGTGATCGCCGCCTTCGGCGCCGTGACGACCAAGGCGGCGTTTCGAATCCTGCTCGTGGTCGCCGGGGTCACGGGGCTGCTGCTGGCGAAGTCGGTCGCGTCGTTCGTCGCGGTCGGCTTAGTGCTGGCGCTCGGCGCGAGCCTGGCGGGACGACCGAGCCCGGCTCCAGCGGGTGGCCCGGCCGATCGCTTGCGCTCGCCGTGGCAGGTGTCGTGGTCTTCGGAATCGTCCAGCTCGTACGGCCGGAAGTGACACCCGGATCCGCCGACTTCCGCAGCAGCTCCGCGAGCCCAGCGGATCGTCCTCGGGGCGGCCGGGACTCGAGATCTTCGAGCGCAACCCGGTGATCGGCGCGGGCTGGCGGCAGAGCAGCTCGCCCGACGTGATCGGAGATCGCGAGATCGCCGCCGAGGTGCGCGAGCGCTTCCCGGACGCGCGCGGCGAGTTCTATCCGGACGTCTCGCCTTCGAGCGTGCACAACACGTACGTCCAGATCCTCGCCGACCTCGGACTGGTCGGCTTCGCCCTGTTCGCCGCGCTTCTCGTCGCGATCGGCGTTGGCGGCGTGGAGACTGCTCAGGAGCATGGATCGAGACGACGACGCTTTGGCCGGAGGCATGGGCGATGAGCCTCGGCCTGCTGCTCATGCTCGTCTGGCTCAACGACAACCCGCTTTTCGGCGGGCAGGTCGGCCAACCCTGATCGGCGCCCTGCTCGTCGGAACCCTGGCGGCGGTACCTCGCGGATCTGACGCCCAGATGGCCGAGGCCGAAGCAGTGAAGCATCTCGGCGCGTGATACCCAATCTGAACTCGGGCGCCCTGCTCGACCGCTGTCTCGACGCCCTTGACGCCGAGAGCGAGGTCGATGAGGTCCTGGTTGTCGACGCGGGATCGACGGACGGCAGCGCCGAGCGGGCGGCTGAACGCAGAGCGCGTGCGGGTGATCTCGGCGCCGCGGGACGAGCATCCAGGCTCGGCTCAACCTGAGGCTCGAGGAGGCGCGCAACGAGTACGTGCTGCTGCTCAACAGCGACGCGTTCGTCGACCCTCGGACGCCTGCGAAGCTGGCCGAGGTACTGGAACGGCGACGCGGACGTGGGCGCGAGCGGCGCCAGTCTCCGCTTCGAGGATGGCTCCCCCCAGAAGTCCGGCGACCGCTACAAGACCCTGCTTCGGCATCTCATCGCAGCCGTCCCGGGCGGTCGGTCTGCTCCCCGGGTCGTGGAGCTCCCGCCTCCAAAGCCAGACGGGGTCGAGCCGGTCACGTGGCTGCCGCTCTGCTGCGCGGTCATTCGCCGCTCCGCCTGGCGCGAGATCGGCGGCTGGGACGAGCGGTTCACGTTCTTCTACGAGGACCAGGACTTCTGCCGGCGTCTCGCCGAGGCCGGCTGGGGCCTGGCGATCAGATGGGACGCCGGAGCGATCCACGTTGGCGGCGGCTCGACGAGCACCTGGAGATCGCGCGAACCGTCGGACTGGTTCGTGCGCTACCACGAGAACCGGTTCCTCTACCTCCAGAAGTGGTATCCGCGCGCCTGGCGGATCTTCGCGCGTGGTCTGGATTGGGCGCGCCTGGATGCACGTCCTGCTCTGGCATGCGCGCGAGCGCTTCGCTTGCGCGCTGCAGTCCGACCGCGACGGCGCCCGCCGCGCCCGAGGGTGGGCGCGGGTGTTCCGGCGCGCCGCGCGGCCATGAACCGCGTGCCCCTGCGACGCCTGCTGTTCGGTCCGCCAGCCGGACGCGACCGGGTGCTCTTTCACGGCACCTGGTTCAAGGGCCACAACAACCAGCGTTACGCATGGCTGCTGCCAAGGCTTCGGCGCGTCGACGCATGCCTCCTGGTCTGCTCCGACCGTCGGCTGGTGCGCGGACTCCAGGTCCGGGCTCTGAATGCTTCGGGCCCGCTCCGAAACCGGATTACCCTCGCTGCGGCCGGCAAGCGCTACCGAGCGCTGCTGGCGGCGGATCGCAACCAGATCGCCCACTTTCCGGGTCCGGTGGTGGCCGACTGCGACGACCCGAAGTTCACCGATCGGGAGGTCGAGCTGCTGAGGCGTCCGAACCTGCGCGCCTACGTCGTCGTCAACGAACGGGTAGCGGACGAATACCGTCGGCTCGGGGTCGACAAGCCCTGCTACGTGATCCCCCACGGGGTGAGTCTTGCCTCGGTCAGCAGGGCTCGCGCGGCGGAGGTCCGGCGTCGCCACCGCGCCGACGGTGACCTGATCGTGGGCTACATGGCCTCCTGGCTGCTTTCACGCGGAGACCGAGGCGGCGAGAGGCCGAACCTCAACGCCGATCACCTGCTGGACCTGTGGGACGAGATCTCACGAGAGGCTCCCCAATGCACGGCTGTGGTTGATGGGAGGGGCGAGCGACCGGATTCGCCGTCGTTGCGCCGGCCGCGAAGACATCCTCATCCACGGGAGGATTCCCCGCGAGGAGGTCCTGTCCTACGTCGCCGGCTGCGACATCGCGCTCTATCCCCGAGCTGCCGACGAGGGCTACCAGGCATCAAAGATCATCGAGTACATGGGTTGCGGCGTCCCGACCGTGTCCTACGACTACGAGGTGACGTCCGACCTCCGCGCCGCCGGGGCAGGCTTGCTCGTCAACACCCCGCGCGACTTCGTCGATGCGGTCGAGCGGCTCGGTCGGGACGAGGCGCTACGGCGCGAACTCCAGGCCGCCGCGCGTGATGCCGCGGCCGCCCGCGACTGGGACGTGCTGGCGCGCGAGTACGAGGCCGTCCTCGACCGTCATCTCGAGACCTGACCGGCGACTGGCGCGGGCGAGTATCCGTGTCGGCTCAGGACGCTGTCCTGGATGCGGCTGACCACCTCGAGCTCGCGAGCGGACGCCGACGACAGATGACGCCCGTTTCGGTTTGCCAGCACCGCTGGACAGCGCTGGAAGGGGAACACGTCGGCATCGAGGCCCGCGTGGTCGAGCACCGCGTGGATCACCCCGTGAACGTCCTCGCAGAAGTCCTCATAGCGGACCTCGAGCACGTCGACCTCGCGGGCCGCGTCAGTCCGCGCGAGCACCTCGACCCAGTGTCGCGCGGCCGCCTCGAGCGCCTCGTCTCGGCCGAGCGTCCGCTCGAACTTCGGTCGCAGGCTGAGTGCGACCGCACGACCATCTCGCACGATGTGGACGAAGCGGGCCTGCGGAAACGCCTCGTCCAGGACATCGAAGTGCTGGTGGAAATCGGGCCACTTGGCCAGCACCATGCGGCCACCGTGCCGCTCGCTGAAACCAGTCAGGGTCGAGCGGATTCGTCCTCCGGCACTTGCTTCATCCTCCAGCAGTGAGTTCCAGATCGTCGCCACCTCGCCAGGTCGCGGGATCAAGACTCTGGGCAGTTTGGTCCTTCCCTTGCGCCATTGATGCGGAACGGAACGCAGCACGACGTCAAGGCCACTGACCCCGGGAGCGCGCCGGCGTCCGGGAAGTTCGCCGCCACGCAACGAGAACTGCGAGAACCAGACCAGATCCGGGTGATAGGCGAGCATTCGGTAGAGGATCGTCGTCCCCGAGTGCGCGACACCGAACACGAGCAGCGGCGACCGCTCCGGCGCCGCAGCCGGTGCTCCCACCTCACCCGTCCGGGTTCTCTTGCTGATCCGACGTGCGATCGAGGAGCAACTCAGCCATCATCCGCAGTCGCTCGCCGCTCGCCGAAGCGCTTTGCTCGGCCGCAGCCAGACGGACATCGACCTTCTCGATGCGCATGGAGAGCTCCTCCAACGTCGCGCCGAGCCGGCTCTCGGTCGCCTGACTGCTCCTCGACGTCTCGGTGATCGCCGCGTCGATCCCGGCGAGGCGCTGCCCGAATGCTTCCTCCTCGACGCTCTTGCGCTGCGTTTCCTGCAGACCCGTCTCCAGCGCGTCCATCCTGGCCGCGAGCGCGTAGGCCCGATCGTCGCCTCGCGCCGCCTCCGCGGCCGCTGCCTCGAGCCCGGAAAGCCGCTGCTCCAGCAGCTCCTTGATCAGCTCCTGCTCGATGCGAAGCTCCTCGACGCTTCGGCGCTGGGTCTCCTGCAGGCTCATCTCCAGAGCGTCGACCCGGGCCGCCAGCGCGGATGCCCGATCCTCGCCTTCGGCCGCCTCCGCAGCCGCTGCCTCGAGGCCCGAGAGACGTTGCTCCAAGACCTCCTTCATCGACGCCTGCTCGGCGCGAAGCTCCGCGACGCCGCGGCGCTGGGTTTCCTGCACGCTCGTCTCCAGCGCCTCGACCCGGGCCGCCAGCGCGGACAGCCGGTCGACATCGGTCCCGCCCGCGGCGCTCGCGGCCTCGAGCTCCGCGAGCCGCCCCTCGATCGACTCGCTCAGAGCCGGGCCTGCAGGGGTCGGGTCTTCCGCCTGGCGCTGGGCTTCCTCGAGTCTCGTTTCGAGAGCTTCGACCCGCGCCGCGAGAGCGGATACGGTTTCGCGCAGGACCTGCTCGATGCCGGCGAGCTGTTCGTTGACCCCGTTCCTGCTCCCGTTCTCCGGCATGTCGACCGGTGGCGGCGGCACTTGCTCCGATTCGACTTGACTCGCCGGTTCGATCTCCTCGGTGAGTCCTTCCCTGGAATGGCGAAGCAGCGCGTCACGTCGCTCGATCTCCTGGTCCAGAGCTCGAAGCCGTGCGGCTCTGTCCGCGATCTCCGCGGTGCTCGCCTCACGGACCTCGGGCGCTTCGTCTCTCGATCTCCTAAAGAAGCTGCTCATCTCTTCGCCTAACTGGGTCGAGGGGGAACTGCGAACTCTAACGCTCTACGGGTGCAGATCTGGTCGATCTAGGCCACCGGGTAGCCGTGCCGGGTCAGCTGGTCCGACTGGATCTGCGAAATCGCCTGCAAGCTCGTGGGCGGAAGCGCGCGCCAGCCAGTACGAGTTCCGGCTCGAGAGCGTTGCCGGACAGCGGCGGAAGGGAAACGAGTCGGTCTCGAGATCCAAGCCGTGCAGGATGGTGCCGAGCGTGCCGTGCACATCCGAGCAGAAGTCCTCGTAGCGAACCTCGATCAGCTCGGCCGGCGAAAGCTTCGCGGCGTGCTCGAGCACCCTGGTCCAGAATCGGGCAGCCGCCAGCAAGGCATCGCCGGGATCGCCCTGCTGGCCCTGCGCGCTCGGCCACCGCGAGCTCCTTCGCCCGCAGGCTGAGGGCCACGGGGCGCCCGTCGCGGACGATGTGGACGAAGCGCGCGTCTGGAAATGCGGCCTTGAGCAGCCCGAGATGACGGTAGAAGGCCGGCCGCTTGGCGAGCAGCCGCCGTCCGCCGTGGGCTTCGCTGAACGCGATCAGGTGAGAGCGGACGCGATCGGGGCCTGGTTTCCTCGTCCTCCAGCAGGTAAGCCCAGATCGTCAGCCTCCTCACCGGGCTGCGGCACCAGCCAGTGTCTCAGCCGCGTCGACTCCTTGCGCCAAGGGTGCGGCAGGACGCGGAGCACCGGATCGAGCCGGCCCGCCACCGGGCGCCGGCGACGGCCCGGTATCTCGCCTCCGCGCAAGCGAGAACTGCGAGAGCCAGCTGAGGTCCGGGTGATAGGCGAGCATCCGGTAGAGGATCGTGGTCCCGGAGTGATCCGCCCCGAAGACGAACACGGGCGACGCCTCCGGATCTGCCGGGCGCGTGTCGCGGGTCTCGCTCACCTGCCCACCCGCCGGGGTCGGCAGCTCGAGCTCGGCCGGAAGGGCCTCCTCCGTCTCGAGCACGCGCTCCTCGGCGATCGCATCCTCGGACGGGAGCCCTTCCACCCGGGCGACCTCGCTCGCGAGATATCTGTGGACGATGATCAACCACAACCCCGCCGTGGATACCGTCGCGACCGTGTAGGCGATCGCGGCGCCGTCGGCCCCTTGATCGCCGAGCAGCAGGAGGAGCAGGAGGCTCAAGCCCATCGAGATCGCGGCGAGCAGGGTCCGGATGTGGGGGCGCCCGACCGCCGCGTGGAAGGACTTCGACCACGAGAGCGTGAACTGGACCACGGCGGCGATCAGGAGGATTCGGGCCGCTCCCACGGCGCCGTCGAACGACGAGGAGAAGAGCAGGTCGATCAGGCTGGGCAACGCGAACCATCCGATCACCGCGGCGGGCAGGGCGACGGCCAGGGCGAGCAGCGTGTAGCCCCGGGTCGCCCGCCGCAGCTCGGCGAGCTTGCCCTCGGCGTGCAACCTCGCCTGCTCGGGGAAGAGCATCGATCGCAGCGGCTGGCTGAGCATGCCCGAGGCGAGCACCGGGAGCATCGCGGCCCTGAAGACGCCCACGGCGCCGGGCCCCGCGAGGTTGCCGAGGATGAGCGGAAACAGCGACTCGCCTGCGGCGTCGACGCTGGTCGTGGCGCTCGACTGAAAGGCGAAGCGAACCAGCCTGGAGGGGCGGACCGGAAGCGGCCCTTTCGGCGCTTGCGCCCACCGGCGCCATGCGATCCGCCAGGCGATCCAGGCCAGCAGCAGGCTGCTCGCCGCTCCTGCGCAGGCGTAGGAGAGCAGTATCGCCTCCGCCCCACCGCCCAAGGCGACGGCGGCGACGGTGCCGAGGACGCGAAACAGGCTCGCGGCCGCCTGCACCCAGGCGCGCAGGTCCGGGCGGCTGGCCACGAGCAGGACCGCGCCGGTGGTCCCGTCCACGGTCACCACCAGCACCCCGAGCGCCGCGAGTCGCACGAGCGCCGGGTCGATGTCACCGGCGATCCCGGCCAGCGGTGCTGCGAGCAGGAGCAGGATCGCCGCGACCGCCACCCCGATCACCACGTCGAGGATCAGCGACATCCTCATCAGCGCTCGCAGCCCGCTGACGTCGCCCGCGGCCAACGCCCGGTGTCCGTGATGCACGACGGCTTCCCCGAACGTGAAGTCCAGGAACCTGGCCGCGACCGCGGTGACCGAGAGCGCCAGTACGACCACGCCGTAGCTCTCGGGGCCCAGCGCCCTAGCCGCAACGACGACGCTCAGCATCGTCAGCCCGGCCCCGATCCAGGTCGCGACCGTCGTCCGCGCGAGCCGCGCTCGCCACCCACGGTCGCGCCAGAAGCCGCCGCTTGCCTCCGAGCTCGCCGACGCCTCGGCCGGCGATCGATCAGCAGGCACGATTCGGCGTTCGCCGCGGGATCGGGACCAGCTCGGGCACGTGATAGCAACGATAGGCAGTCCCGGTTCGCTGCCGGCGAGATCGAGCGCCCTCGAGCCGACAGGAACCGGAAGCGAAGCGCAGTTGTTCGAGCATGAGGGTCCTGCACGTGCAGAAGGTGAGCGGCATCGGGGGGTCCGAGCGGCACCTGCTGTCGCTGCTTCCGGCCCTGGCCGAAGCGGGCGTCGAGGTGCGGATGTGCGTGGCGGCGACGGGCCGCGCCGACGACTTCACCGACCGGCTGCGCGAGCTGGGCGTCTCCCACTCGACCGTGGATGCCGGGCCGGACGCCAATCCGCTGCTCGTCGCCGCCCTGCGGCGAGAGATGCGAGCGTTTCGGCCCGACCTCGCTCCACACGCATCTGATCCACGCCGATCTCCACGGCCAGCTCGCCGCGCGACTGGCGGGGGTGCCGGGCATCTCCTCCGTTCACGGGACGCCCGAGCTTCTACCTGCGCGAGCCCTACCGAACGGCGCGCCGGATCGCCGGGCGCTCGACCACCCGCACGATCGCGATCTCCGAGCACGTGCGAGCGTTCGTCGAGCGGCTGGGTTTCGCTCGCCCGGGAACGGCCCGCACGGTCCACTACGGGATCGACGCCTCGGAGTGGCCGAGCTCGGAAGCGGAGCGGGCGGCGGCGCGAACCAGCTTCGGGATCGAGGGCGGCGAGATCGCGGTGGGGGTGGCCTCGCGGCTGATCCCCGGCAAGGGGCACTCGGCGCTTCTCGACGCCCATGCTCGGGCCTCTCGCGACGTGCCTCGCCTGCGGCTGCTCGTTGCCGGAGATGGACCGCTGCGCGCCGAGCTCGAGCGTCGCGCCGGCGAGCTCGGCCTCGACGGGCGGGTCCGCTTCCTCGGCTTCGTCGCCGACATCCGGAGCTTCATGGGCGGCATGCGACGCGCTCGCCTTCCCGACCCAGCCGGAGCTGAGCGAGGGCTTCGGGCTCGCTGCGCTCGAGGCGATGGCCGCCGCGCGACCCGTGATCGCGACCAGGGTTGGCTCGCTGCCCGAGGTCGTCGAGCGACGAGGTCACCGGTCTTCTGGTCGAGCCGGAAAGCGTCGACGGAGCTGGCGGCGGCGCTGGTTCGGCTCGCCGAGAACCCAGACGCTACGACAGGAGATGGGCGAGCAAGGCCTGATCCGAGCGCGGGAGGAGTTCTCGCTCGAAGCGATGGTCGAACGCACGCTCGCGGTCTACGACGAGGTCTCCTAGCCGCTCGTATATCCGTCCAGTCCGACTCCGCGGCCCTCGCGCCGTGCGTCGCTGGGTCCCGATCTCAGGCAGGCATGGCCTCGGAGCTCACAGAGCGGGCGCGTCGTCGCTGCATCCGCGTCAACGCCGCGGCCGTCGGGATCGCGGTCGCGCTGGTTCTCGTCGGCCCGGCGCCGATCGGCGGCACCGCTCGAGGCAGCGGACGACGCCGGCACTGCCGCGCATCGACTGATCCTCTGGCGTCGCTGCGAACGGACGTCGCTGCCGCTCACCAACGCCGAGCTCGACACCTGGAAGGCACGGGGAGTGGACGGCTTCGTCTGCATGACCGGGCGCCTGCGCGGCCTCGGCGGCGCGCAGGACTTCAGCGGCGATCCGAACGCCAGCCTGGCCGGCGCCAACTACGCGCTGCAGCGCTCGCTGCGCGACTCGCGGATCGTCGAGCGGGCGAAGGCACGCGGGATGAAGCTCTATCTCGGCGTCAAGCTCGCCAACTACTACAACGACGCCACGCCCGCTCAAGGAGTGGTTCGACGACGCCGGCTGGTCGAGGGAGGTGCTGCCGAACATGCGCAACCTGGCGGCGGCGGCAAAGCTCTACGGCTTTGCCGGGATCGCCCTCGACCAGGAGCTCTACCCCTCACAGGAGCGGCGCGATGACCGCGACCTGGGCCTGGGACTACCCCGGCAACACCCGCTCTGAGGCAGCGGTGCGGGCGAAGGCACGGCAGCGGGGCGCTGAGCTGATGGGCGCGATCCTCGATGGCTTTCCGGGCGCGGAGCTCGCGGTCCACCACGCGCTCTTTCCCGGCGACTTGGCGCGAGTTGGTCCAGGAGGACGTGAACGGAGAGTTCGAATACGTCGGCCGACCGGCTGCGACATCGACTTCTGGGACGGGATGACGAGCGTCGACGGCTACGGGGCGATCCGCTTCTTCGACTCGGTCTTCTACAAGGCCCCGCACCGTCGGCAGCTGGGAGAGCGCGCTCACCTACAACGCCAACCAGGTCCTCGCCACCTTCTCGCGCCGCTTTGCCAACTGGGACTACGCATCCGAGCGCGTCTACGTCTCGCCGTTCAGCTGGATCGACGACGGGCCCAAGCCGAGCCGCTTCGACGACGCCCGCTCGCCCGAGCACGTCGCCGAGCAGCTGCTCGCCTTTCGCAAGTGGGGCATGGGCGGCGAGTTCGCCAACTACGCCTACGCGCCGCTGGCGGACTTCGACTACTCGCCCTACGTGGCCGCGATGCAGGCCGGCTCGAGGCCGGGCACCGTCGACGGCGTCGACCCGACGCTCGAGCTCACCGAGACCGCCGGCCCGACGATCGAGGGCACCGCGCACGACAACCTCGCGATCCGGGCCGTGCGCTGGCAGCGACGATCGCGGCCGATCCGGGCGTCGCCAGGATGAACTGGGAGGTCCTGGAAGGCGACTATGACTCCGGCTATGAGTGGCAGACGCGGTGGTCGTTTGCGGCCGCCGACGTCTCCCCCGCCGCCACCCGGGTCGAGGTGGTCGCCGAGGACATCAAGGGGAACGAGTCGGCGCCGCGGGCCCTCGTTGCGAGCGGCAGCTCCGGGATCTGGGTGCCGGAGGCCGCGATCGCCGACACGAAGGCGCCCGATACCGAGATCACCAGGAAGCCCGGCAAGCGAGGGTCCAAGCGGCGGGTCAGCTTCGGCTACCGATCGAGCGAGGATGGAAGCTCGTTCGAGTGCCGGATCGACAGCAGGGCCTGGCGGCCCTGCGATTCCTCGGGCAAGCGCTATCGGCTCTCGCGCCGACGCCATAAGTTCCGTGTTGCTGCGATCGATCGCAGCGGGAACCCCGATCCGACCGCGGCTGCGTACACGTTTAGAATCGTCAAGCGGTAGGGCTCGCCGGACGGCGATTCGGAGGACCTTTTCTCGAGCTACCGGGGGCCTGGTGGCGCCGAGTCGCGGGGTCGGCAACATGTGGGGTGGTGGGTATCGACAGGCTCAGGTACATCGCTGCGGCTGGTGCGCTGCTGGGGCTCGCTGCGCTCGCGGTCTGGCTGCTTGCGCCGAGCGGCGCTGATGAATCCGGATCAGCCACCTCAACTGATCTCCCGAATCCGGCCGGCGAAGCGGGCGACGCCGCCGACCGGCTGATCTTCTGGCGCGCGTGCGAAGACGTCGCCGCGCTCACCGACCCCGAGCTCGACACCTGGAAGGCACGCGGAGTGGACGGCTTCGTCTGCATGACCGGGCGCCTGCGCAACCTCGGCGGCGCGCAGGACTTCAGCGGCGATCCGAACGCCAGCCTCGCGGGCGCCAACTACGCGCTGCAGCGCTCGCTGCGCGACTCGCGGATCGTCGAGCGGACGAAGGCACGCGGAATGAAGCTCTACCTCGGCTTCAAGCTCGCCAACTACTACAACGACGCGACCCCGCTCAAGGAGTGGTTCGACGACGCCGGCTGGTCGAGGGAGGTGCTGCCGAAGATGCGCGACCTGGCGGCAGCGGCAGAGCTTTACGGCTTCGCCGGGATCGCCCTCGACCAGGAGCTCTACCCCTCAGAGGGCGGCGTGGCGACCGCGACCTGGGCCTGGGACTACCCCGGCAACACCCGCTCTGAGGCACAGGTGCGAGCGAAGGCAAGGCAGCGGGGCGCTGAGCTGATGGGCGCGATCCTCGATGGCTTTCCGGGTGCGGAGCTGGTCGGTCTATCACTTCGGCTTTCCGGGTGACTGGAACGACCTGGTCCAGGAGGAGGTCAACGACGAGGAGGACGTCGGCGCCGACCTGCTGCACATCGACTTCTGGGACGGGATGACGAGCGTCGACGGCTACGGCGCGATCCGCTTCTTCGACTCGATCTTCTACAAGGACCCCGCACCGCGGCAGCTGGGACAGCGCGCTCACCTACAACGCCAACCGGATCCTCGCCGCCTTCTCGCGCCGCTTTGCCAACTGGGACTACGCATCCGAGCGCGTCTACATCTCGCCGTTCAGCTGGATCGACGAGGGGCCATCGCCGAGCTCATTCGACGACGCCCGCTCGCCCGAACACGTGACCGAGCAGCTGCTCGCCTTTCGCAAGTGGGGCATGGGCGGCGAGTTCGCCAACTACGCCTACGCGCCGCTGGCCGACTTCGACTATGAGCCCTACGTGGCCGCGCTGAAGGCGGGATCGAAGCCCGGCCGCGTCGACGACGTCGAGCCGACGCTCGAGCTCACCGAGACCGCCGGCCCGACGATCGAGGGCACCGCGCACGACGACCTCGCGATCCGGGCCGTGCGCTGGCGCGACAACGGCGGGCGATCCGGTGTCGCTCGGATGAACTGGGAGGTCCTGGACGGCGATTATGACTCCGGTTATGAGTGGCAGACGCGGTGGTCGTTTGCGGCCGCCGACGTCTCCCCCGCCGCCACCCGGGTCGAGGTGATCGCCGAGGACATCAAGGGAAACGAGTCGAAGCGAGTGGTCGTCTCGCGCTGATGGAGATTCTGCTCGTCTCGGGGATCTGGCCTCCGGAGGTTGGCGGCCCCGCCTCTCACGCGCCCGAGTTCGGGCGCTTCCTCGTCGATCGGGGCCATCGGGTTCGCGCCGTCACCACCATCGGAAGCGAGCGCCCGGAGGACCCCGGGTTCCCGGTCCTTGCGACGCGAAAGGACCGGCCTCGGTGGATCCGCCAGCCGGCTGCTGCCTCGGCGTTGGTCAGGGCCGCGCGGGGCAGCGACGTGATCTACGCGACGGGGATGTATGGGCGCAGCGCCCTGGCCTCCACCCTGACGAGGGCTCCGCTCGTGATCAAGCTGGTGACCGATCCTGCATATGAGCGCGCCCGCCGACTCGGGCTCTTCTCGGGCACGGTCGAAGACTTCCAGCGGGCGCCGAAGCGCGGCAGGCTCGGGTACCTGACGAGATTGAGGCGGATCGCCCTTCAGCGCCCGGCCCGGATCATCGTGCCGAGCCGTTATCTGGCCGAGATCGCAACGACCTGGGGCATTCCCCGCGAGCGCATGCTCGTGGTTCCCAACGGCGCCCCCCCGGTCGACCAATCCGTAGCCAGGGACGAGTTGCGCAAGCGACTCGGCGTCAGGTTCCCGACCTTCGTCTTCGCGGGCCGGCTCGTGCCGCAGAAGAACCTGCCGCTCGCGATCGCCGCCTTCAGCGGGGTTCCCGGAGGCTCGCTCGTGGTGATCGGCGACGGCGTCTCACGGGATGAGCTCGACCGGGCAATCGCCGAGCGTGGCCTCGGTGACCGGGTGGATGTGAAGGGCGCGCTTCCCCGCGCCGAGGCGCTCTCGTGGCTTCGAGCAGCCGACGCCGCGATCCTCTCCAGTGACGCCGAGAACTTCCCGCACGTAGCAGTCGAGGCACTGGCGGCCGGGACACCGGTGATTGCGACCGCGGTGGGCGGCGTGCCCGAGATCGTCGAATCCGGCGTCAACGGCCTGCTCGTACAGCCTGGGGACTCGAGGCGGCTGGGGCAGGCGATGGCGTCGGTCGCCGAAGACGACGAGCTCCTTGCGACCTTGCGTGAAGGGGCCCAGGCCACCGGGCCGCGCTACCACTTGGAGACCGTGTACGGCGACATTGCCGAGGAGCTCGAGCTGGCTGCCGGCTCCTAGGCGCCCCGCCGTCGATGCCGGTACGAACGGGTGAGCCGCGCCGCCGAGCTCGTCACCCGCAGATCCCGAGCCGCCTGGTAGAGCCCGCGTACCTTGAGCGCGAACGTGATCCGCCCGTCGTCCCGGCGTACCCCCTCGCGCCGGAGCTCGAACGGCAGCCAGCCGCCGCGCTCACCACAGGTGACCGCGCTCGTATATCCGGCTCGCTCGGCTGCAGCGGGGCAAGCCGCCGAGTACTTGCAGTGCGGATAGGCAAAGCTCGATACCTCGAGGTCGAGAAGCTGCTCCAGGTCGCGCTTCGAGGACGCCATTTCGCGGTACGCCTCGTCGGCGGTCGCGTCGGTGAGCAGGGGGTGCTCGCGGGTGTGCGAGCCGATCTCGATCAGCGGGTCGCGGGAGAGCTCACGCACGACCTCCGCGGTCATGAACCTCAGGCCGGCCTCGGGCTCGCACCAGCGGTAGGGCTGGCCCATCAATCCAGGGCAGACGTAGAGCGTCGCCGGGACCCCGAGCGCACGCAGGATCGGCGCCAGGATCGTCGCGTTGTCCTCGGACCCGTCGTCGAAGGTCAGCGCGCAGATCCCGCGCAGCTGCGATCCGCGCGTGCAGCAGCCGGGCGAGCTCGGAGATCTGCACGAACCGATAACGGCGACGGATCAAGGAATGCACCTGCGCCTGGAAGCGTTTCGGCGAGACGATCAGACGAGCCGGGTCGTGCCGCGACGAAAGCTCGGCGATCCCGTGGTAGGCGAGTATCAACGGCGGCGCTGGCATCTCGGCGGGCTAGAGATCGGTCCTGTCAGAGTCGGCCCTTGAGGCGGTAGAGGCGGTCGTAGCCCCCGCGCAGCCAAGCTCGCCAGACGCCGAAAGAGACGGCCGGATCCACGCCGTCCCTGCCGATCGAGAGCCGGTCTCCCCGCTCCGGCTCCCACCATCCCGGTATCAGCGTGAATGCCCGCTCGATCCCGAGCTCGTCGACGACGGATCGAGCGAGCGGGGAAACGTTCGCGGGCGTGCCGAACGGGTACGCGAAGCATCTCACCCTGGTCGCCAGCCAATCCTCCAATCTGGCGCGATCCCCGGAGATCTCCTCCCTGTGCGAGTCGCGGATCGGAGATCCGGCCCAGGTCCACGTGGTTCCGAGTGTGGCTGCCGACCTCGAACAGATGGTGGTCGGCCAGCGCCTTGAGGTCGGACAGGCCGATGAAGTCGAGCTCGCGCGTGCGGCGGAGCCTGAGGCGGGCGAACTCTCGAGCAGCCTCCCCGCGCAGCCCCACCAGGCCCGAGCTGACGAAGAAGACCGCGGGGATCCCTCGCTCTTCGAGCAGGGCCGCGACGGACTCGTGCCACGACGCGTACCCATCATCGAAGGTGAGGGTCAGCTGCGTGCGGTGATCGGGATCGAAGGGCTCGCGAATCCAGTGTCCATGCCGACGACTTCGTACTCGGCCAGGATGCGGTCCAGGAAGTCGGCGAAGCGGTCCGGTTCCGGAACGTCGTGCATCGCGATCGCCCGCTTCCCGGACCCCGAGCCGCTTCAGCGCCGCGACCACGCCTCCGGCGCGGACCAGCCCGTTGCGAGCGGCTCGCTTCAGCCTCGAGCCGAGAGCCATTCGCTGCGTCTCGCTCACGATCCGCTCGAAGAGCCGATCGACGCTGTGCTCGGCCACCGCCAGCCGCCGCATCCGCCCACCGACCTCATCGAGCTCAGCATCGGGCTTGATCAGCAGTTCATGAATCGTCATTGCCTGGGCCTCCTCGCTTGCACCGTCGGTGATCAGATCGGGGCGGAGGTCGTCCGGCATGATCTCGTTGACAGAGCTGTTGGTCGAGATCACCGGCAGCCCACATGCCATCGCCTCGATCACCGCCTTGTCGACGGCGGTCTCGGAGAAGTTGAGGAACGCGCGATGGCCGTTCAGGAGTGCCGGCATTCGATCGTGGGCCGTGGGGCTGTGGAGCGCGATCCAATCGCGTGCGCGAAGTCGATCGACCAGGTCCTCCAGAGCTCGCTGCGTAGCTCTCCTGGCCCGGGTGGATCGGGCCGTAGACATCGAGTCTGTACGCGGTGCCGAACTTCCGGTTCGCGCCCACGACCGCCGTAATCATCTCGGCGATGTGCTTTCTCGGCGCAATCCGACTGACGGTGATCAGGTCTCCGATGATCGGCACCTGTCGCGGGCGGAAGAGCTCGGTGTCGACACCGTGCCCAACTGCTCGAACCTTGGGGAGGTCGAGCGGGAACGAAGCTCGGGTGGGCGTGAAGATCAGGTCATCGCAGTATCGGGCGTAGAAGGCCATCGCACGGCTGATCGCGGGGTGGGCCTTCCATTGCACGACCGCGGTCCGGCGGAGCAGTCTGGTGGGAAGCAGGAGCAGCGGATACGGGCCACCCTGGTAAATGAAGAAGAAGTCCGGCCGATCGCGCAGCGAGCGAGCGACCTCGCCGTAGAAGCCGAACAGCGTCCCGAGCCGGTTCGATCTGCCGAACCGGCGGACCTCGACGGCTGCGGGGAGCTCGTGCCGGCCGGTTCGCAACGCGAGCACGGTCACCCGGGAAACCGCCGGCTGCCGGGCCAGTGCCTCGATCCAGCGAATCGTGGTAGCCAGGATCGGATCGTCGCGATCGACCGCCTGGCAGACGAAAACGGCTCTCACGGGCCTATTGGCGCCACTGGGGCAGCTCTCTGCCCAGGAGGACTTCCAGGGCCCGGATATCGTCCTCTGACTGTCGGATCAGGGCGCGGCGCTCGAGCGGGTCCAGGTCGTTCCGGCCCTCCGAACCAGGATCGGTGTTCAGCGCGCGGACCCGATCGCCCAGCCCGAGTCTCTTTGCCAACCACCAAACCGGCCGTGTCGAGCTGTGCCGCCTCAGGGTCGCGGAGGCGTCGAGCAGGCGGCGCTCGATCCACCGCGACCTGGGAACTCGACCGACGCCGACCCGGCGGTCGAGCATCGTTGGTCGGAATCCCGGGTCGACCCCGAGGAAGTCGTACACCTGACCGATCGCGGCCGCGGGGTCTCGGCGGGCGTCGTCGAAGACCAGGACCAAGAGCTGCTCCCGAGGAAAATGATCGAGGTACGTGCCGATGTAATGGGAGTATCGACCGGCCTCCAGGTACTCGGGGTGAGCTCGAAGCGCGTCGCGAAAACCTGTCGCCGGAGCGATGGAGCCGGCGACGATGTCGTTCAGATAGCTGGAGTACGCCCGCTCGACAGGGTGCCTGACCGAGACGATCAGCTTCACGTCCGGATATCGCTCCTGGATTCGCGCCGGGGTCGCCGCGTCGGTCAGATAGGAAGTCGAGAATTCGCCGACGACCGCATCCGCGGGGCACTCGGCGAAGACGCGCTCGTACCACTCGTAACCGCGCTTCCAATTGCGCTCACGGCTGAAGAAGTTGATCTCCTTCCGGGGCATGCAGACCTGCGGGTGCTCGTACATGCACGCGTATAGCCACGAGGTGCCAGTTCGCTGAGCGCCGATACCGATGAAGCCCGGACCCGTTCCGGCGCGCGACCGCATCTCGAACCGCTCCTTTTCCATCTTCGACAGTTTCCGGTTCGGTCGCTCACCGTGCACTGAGAGCGCGATCGACCATCGCGCGAACGGCGTCCGCGTAGCCTGCGGGGCTCCACTCCGAGCGCCGCGCCGCCTCACCTGCCCCGTGCGCAAGGCGCTCCGCCAGCTCGCGATCGGTCAGTACTCGAATGATTGCGTCCGCGAACTCTCCAGGGTCGCGCGCCTCGATGAGCAGGCCGTTGCGCTCCGGCTGCACCAGGTCCCGAATACCCCCTACGGCACGTGAGACGACCGGGCGCCCGCGCAGAAACGCCTCGAGAACCACGCGCGGCAGTCCCTCCGACCGCGAGGAGACGGCCAGGAGTGTGCTCGCGTCGAGCAGGCGCGCGATCTCGGGCGGCTCGAGTCTCGGGATCGCCCGGACCCGGTCGGGCAGCTCTCGCACCAGGTCCTCGATCACGGGCCGCATCGAGCCTTGGCCGACCACGACCAATTCCGCCGTCGGGAACCTCGCGAGCCACCGCTCGCCACGCCGCCGCGAGGAGCAATGGATCCTTGGGCTCCTCGAGCACGCCGATCCAAGCCACGGACGGCTGCTTCGGCAAGCGCGTGGGCGGGTCCGAGAAGGCTTCGAGGTCGACGAACGCCGGGAAGCTCGCGAGGGGTCTGCGACCGGTCGTCCGCTCGGCCAGATCCGCGGTGCGGGGCGACACCGCCCTGATCCCGTCCGCTCGCCGAAGGGCAAGCAGCGCACCCCGGTCAGCAAGCTTGGCGAACGGACGTCTCCACCGGCCCCCGTAGAGCCTTGCCGCGGTCCTCCAGTCACCATGCAGCTCGACCACCAGCTTGGGCCGCTGCGTGCTCGTCAGCCGGGCCGTGGCGAAGATCACGGCGAGTGCCTCGAACGGGCTCTGGGTGATCACCACGTCGGGCCGAAAGCGCCCGATCTCGGACGCGACGACCCGGGCAAGCTCCGCGTGCGAGATCACGTCGAGGAAGCCGTGCCGGCTCCCTCGGGATCAACCTGAAGCGCGGATCTGAAACCTCGATCTCCCCCCCGCGACCGATGACCCGGAACTCGAGCAGCTTCCCGACCGCGTTCCACTTTCGCGCCAACCCCGGTGACAGCGGGAGGTCGTACCGAGCCCCGCCGACGAACAATGCCCGGGGACGCGGGGCAGCGCTACGCGGGACGAACCGGGAGAAGCTACCGAGGCGATCCTGGTTCGACCGACATTCATGCGCATCCCGTGACAGCCTCTCGGGAATGCTCCACACCGACCGCCGCTACTCCATCGTCCGACTCGGTGCAGCCGAGTTCGCCTTCTCCGGCTACGACCTCTACGTGCACGCCCTGAGCCTTGCCTGGGCGGCGGGGTTCGTCCCCGATCACGGCCCGAGCTCGGTCCCGGGCTTCGACCTGCCGGACGTCGCCCCCTCGTTGCGGGGCGTGGATGTCGACATCACCTCCCACCTCTCGCTCGGCCTCGATCGAGGGCCGTGAACCGAGCTCGCGCCGTGCCCGGAGTACGTAGGCGACTTCGCTGCGCTCGGTGCGCGGTCGCCGGCGCCCGGTCGGGGTGAAACCACGGCGCCTCGAGGATCGCGATCGTGACCAGTCCGAGGACGAAGGCGATGCCGGCCGCGGCGATGCATCGTCCGCCCGGTCCGCTCCCATCAGCTCGATCGCGACGATCGACAGCGCGCCCTGAGCAGACCGCCAGCGATCGCCGCCAGAGCCCAGGTCGAACCGAGCTTCGGCAGCAGGCGATGCGTGACGTGGTCCCGATGGCCCTTGCCGACCTCGGCCCCGCGGCGGCTGCGCGAGACGATCACCAGGGTCATGTCGAGGATCGGCAGGCCGACGAGCATGATCGCCGGGAGGAAGGCGGCGCCGATCATCTGGTCGAGGCGCCAGACCGCCATCACCAGCGCCGCGACGAGAAAGCCGAGCAGCATGCTGCCGCCGTCGCCGAGGAAGATCCGCGCCGGGCGGGTGAGGTTCGAGCAGAGAAAGCCCACGCACGCCCCGCAGAGCGCCACCGCGAGTGCCGCGAGCACCTCCGGTCCCTCCTGGGCCGCGAGCAGGGCGACGCCGGCGGCGCAGACACCGCCGACCGTTCCCGCTGCCCCGTCGACGTTGTCCATCAGGTTGAACGCGTTGATGATCCCGACGACCCAGAGCACGGTCACGACGAGGTCGGCGATCTCGCCCGGAAACAGCGACCAGCCGAGCCCGGCGTCCCAGAGCAGCACACCGACGGCCACCTCGGTGACGACCCGAGCCCGAGGGCCGAGCAGGAAGCGATCGTCGAGCGTCCCCACCAGCCACATCAGCGCCGCGCCGGCGAAGACCACGGTCAGCGGGGAGTCGCCCACCGCGCCGTAGACGAGCGCCCCGGCGAAGAAGCCGGCAAGGAGCACGCCCCCGCCCAGGTAGGGCGTCGGCTCGGTGTGGGCCTTGTAGCCTCGTGGATGATCGAGGAGGCCGACCCGTCGCGCCAGCCAGATGGCAGCCGGGGTGACGGCGAGCGCGGCAACGCTCGAGGCGAGGAAGACCGGCAGCAGCGTCACGCTATCGCCCGGTCGCGATCACCGGGCAACCCGCAGCGTGCCGGTCCGCTTGCGCTCGGCGGAGTCGGGCGCTTGCTCCGCCCGGGTCCTGCGCGCCTCGCTCTGCTCGTAGACGATCACGTCATCGACCGTCTCGTCGATCGTTCGCGACGGCGTCCAACCGGTGAGCGCCTCGAGCGCCGAGATGTCCGGGACCCGGTGGCCGAGCTCCTCGAAGCCGGGGCCGTAGGCCTCGGCGTAGGGGACGAGCTTGACGTGCGAGCTCGAGCCCGTGCGCTCGATCACCTTGCCCGCCAGCTCGATCACCGAGACCGGGCTCGGCCTGCCGACGTTGTAGACGTTCCCGATCGCGCCGTCGGCGTCGCAGAGGAGCACCAGCGCGTGCACGGTGTCGAGCACGTGGGTGAAGCAGCGTGACTGGGTGCCGGTTCCGTACACGGTCAGGTCCTCGCCGTTCAGTGCCTGGCGGACGAACCGGGGCAGGACCATGCCGTAGGCGCCGGTCTGCCGCGGCCCGACCGTGTTGAACAGCCTGGCGACGATCGTCTCGGCGCCGGCCTCGCGGTGATAGCTGGCGGCGAGGATCTCGCCGAATGCCTTCGCGGTCGAGTAGCTCCAGCGCGACTGAAACGGCGAGCCGAGGACCCGGTCCGAGCTCTCCGGCAGGGACTCGCCGCTCAGCTTGCCGTAGATCTCCGAGGTCGAGGTGAACAGCAGCCGGCGGCCGTGTCGGGCCGCGGCCGAGAGCACGATGTCGCAGCCGCGGACGTTGCTGAGCATCGATTCGAGCGGTCGCTTGACGACGAGCTGGACGCCGACCGCCGAGGCGAGGTGCACGCAGACGTCGACCGAAGACATGCAGTCTTCGACGACGGCCTCGTTGGTGACCGATCCGTCGACGAACTCGACCGCGCCGACCCTGGAATGGCCCGCGAAGCGCTTGGTTTGTGGCCCGTCGCGATCGTGATCGCGATCGAGGTGGTCGAGATTCTCGATCCGGCCCGTGCTCAGATCGTCGAGGACGAGGACGTCATCGCCCCGCGTCGTCAGTGCGTCGATGAGGTGCGAGCCGATGAACCCCGCACCGCCAGTTATCAGGTAGCGCATCCTGCTTCTCCCGAGCTTCCGACATTGCAAGTCAGTGCCTTGGCGTGCTTCCCCCCAAGAACGACAACCGTAACGGAAAACTCTCGCCGAGTTGTGATCGCGCTGTTGCCGCCTGCGCCCGCGTAGGTAATCGGTCCTCACCGGCGTTGCTAGAGCGTGCCTAGCAGCGCATCTCACCCTGCCGCCACGAGCGGCGCGACCATGAGGGCGCTGGTCACCGGCGGCGCCGGCTTCATCGGCTCCCAGCTCGCCGGCGAGCTCTGCGCCCGCGGGCACGAGGTCCGGGTGCTCGACAACTTCTCGACCGGCCACCGGGCCAACCTAGCCGCGCTACCGGCCGATCGCCGAGCTGATCGAAGGCGACATCCAGAGCTACGAGCGCGTCCACAACGCTGTTCAGGGATGCGAGGTGGTCTTTCACCAGGCCGCGCTGCCGTCGGTGCCACGCTCGGTCCAGGACCCCCTGACCAGCAACGCGGCGAACGTGATCGGGACGCTCAACGTGCTGCTCGCGGCCCGTGACAGCGGAGTGCGGCGCGTCGTCTACGCGTCGTCCTCGTCGGTCTACGGTGCAACCGAGACCCTGCCGAAGCGCGAGGACCTCCCCGCCGTCCCGATCTCCCCCTACGCGGTCGCCAAGCTCGCGGGCGAGGGCTACTGCCGGAGCTTCTCGCAGGTCTACGGGCTCGAGACCGTGGCCCTGCGCTACTTCAACGTCTTCGGGCCGCGCCAGGACCCGCTCTCCCAGTACGCCGCGGTGATCCCGAACTTCATCACCGCCTGCCTCGACGGCCGCCCGCCGAAGGTCTACGGCGACGGCGAGCAGTCGCGCGACTTCACCTTCGTCGGCGACGTCGTGCGGGCGAACCTGCTCGCCGGCGAGGCCGAGGGGGTCTCCGGGCAAGCCTTCAACATCGCCGCCGGAAACCGGATCACGATCAACGACCTGGTCGAGGAGGTGCGCTGCGGCCACCGGCTGCGAGGTCGAGGCGGAGCACGAGCCGGGGCGTCCCGGCGACGTCAGGCATTCGCTCGCCGACCTCTCGCGGGCCCGGGAGGAGCTGGGCTACGAGCCGCAGACGGACCTCAGCGAGGGCCTGCGGCTCACCGTCGACGCCCTGCGGGCTCCCGAGGCGCTCGACGGAGCCGCGTCCGGGGGGCGTCCGTAGGCCGCGTCGTCGCTCCCACCCGGGTCCTGCGGGTGATCGCGCGGATGAACGTCGGCGGCCCCGCGTACCACGTCAGCCTGCTCAGCGGCCGTCTCGACCGCGATCGCTACTCGACTCTGCTCGCCCACGGGCACACCGGCCCCGGAGAGGAGTCGTTCGCCGAGCTGGCGAGGCAGGAGGGATGTCGGGTCGAGGTGGTCGAGGGCCTCGGGCCTCAGGTCAGCCCGATCGCGGACCTGAGGGCGCTCTTCGGCCTGATCAGGCTGACCCGCCGCTACCGGCCCGAGATCGTGCACACCCACACGGCCAAGGCGGGCGCGCTCGGTCGGCTCGCCGCCCGGCTCGCGATTCGCCCGCGCCCGATCATCGTCCACACCTACCACGGGCACGTGCTCGAGGGCTACTTCGGGCCGCTGCTCAGCGGCGCCTACCGCCTGCTCGAGCGCTTCCTGGCGCGCTCGAGCGACCGCCTGATCGCGGTCAGCCAGGCGACCGTCGACGACCTGGTCCGGTTGGGGGTCGCGCCGCCGCGACGCGTTTCAGGTCGTGCCGCTGGGCCTCGATCTGGCCCGGTTCGACGATCTGGCTCCCGAGGCGGGCGCGGACTTCCGCCGCCGCCTCGGCGTGCGGCCCGACGAGCTGCTGGTGACCTTCGTCGGCCGCCTGGTGGCGATCAAACGGGTCGATGTGCTGCTGCGCGCGTTCGCCGCTGCTGGCTGAGGTCGAGCCGCCCGCTTCGCCTCGCGATCGTCGGCGACGGGGAGCTGCGCGAGCGGCTCGAGCGGCTCGCCGCCGAGCTCGGCCTGGGTGAGACCGTCCGCTTCGTCGGCTACCGGACCGATGTCGTCGCGATCGCCGCCGCCACCGACGTGGCCGTGCTCAGCTCCGACAACGAGGGCACGCCGGTCGCCCTGATCGAGGCCGCCGCGGCGGGGGTCCCGGCGGTCGCGACCGCCGTCGGCGGAGTCCCCGACGTCGTCACCCCGGAGACCGGGATCCTCGTGCCCGCCGGTGACGCGGACGCCTTGGCGGCCGGGCTGGCGCGACTCGCCGAGGACCCGGGGCTACGCCAGCGGATGGGCGAGCGCGCCCGGGCACACGTCCGCGAGCGCTTCGCGGTCGAGCGCCTGCTCGGCGACATCGACTCGCTCTACGAGGAGCTGCTCCGCGCTCGGGACTAGAGAGGCGCGGACCGGAGCCGGCGAGCCGCCGGCGACGGCGGGCAGGATCGTCACCTCGTCGCCGTCGGCGAGCGGCGTCTCGAGCCCGTCCTGGAAACGGATGTCCTCCCCGGAGACGAACACGTTGACGAAGCGGCGCAAGGTCCCGTCCTCGGTGATCCGCTCGCGGAGGTCCGTATGGGCGTCGAAGACGGCGTCGAGCGCCTCGCCGACGGTCTCGCCCTCGACCTCGACCTCGACCTCGCCGTCAGTCACCGCCCGCAGCTGGGTTGGGATCTTGACCGTGACCGCCATCGCTCGAAATCTAGCTCAGCGCCCGCTCAGAGCGCCGCCGGGACGAGCGGCTCGTCTGCGTGGACCGTGGCCTCGAACGAGGCCAGCGAGGGGTCGATCTCGGCGATCTCGAACCCGGGACGAACCGCGTCCAGGGTCTTCAGCCCGTCGCCGGTGATCACCACGACGACCCGCTCGCCGGGCGCGATCGCGCCCGCGGCGGCGAGCTTGGCGAGCACCGCCGTGGTCACCCCGCCGGCGGTCTCGGTGAAGACCCCGGTCGTCTCGGCGAGCAGGCGGATCCCGGCGCGGATCTCCTCGTCGTCCACCGATTCGATCGAGCCCCCGGTTCGGCGCGCCAGCTCGACCGCGTAGGGCCCGTCGGCCGGGTTGCCGATCGCGAGGCTCTTGGCGATCGTCTCGGGACGCTGCGGCCTGCAGACGTCGTCGCCCTCGCGGTAGGCGACCGCGACCGGGTCACAGCCGGCCGCCTGGGCCCCGTCGAAGGTCGGAAGCTCGCCCTCGACCAAGCCGAGCGTGCGCCACTCCTCGAGCCCCTTGGCGATGCGCGTGAACAGCGAGCCCGAGGCGACCGGGCAGACGATCCGGTCGGGCAGCGACCAGCCGAGCTGCTCGGCGATCTCGTAGCCGACGGTCTTCGAGCCCTCCGAGTAGTAGGGGCGCAGGTTGACGTTCACGAACGCCCACGGGCGCGACTCGCAGAGCTCGGTGCAGAGCCGGTTGACGTCGTCGTAGCTGCCCTTGACGCCGACCAGCCGGGTCCCGTGGGCCCCGGTCGCGAGCAGCTTCTGCTCCTCGAGGTCGGCGGGGACGAAGACGTAGGAGTCGAGCCCGGCGGCCGCGGCGTGGGCGGCGACCGCGTTGGCGAGGTTGCCGGTCGAGGCACAGGCGACGGTCTCGAAGCCGAGCTCGCGCGCCTTCGCGATCGCGACCGCGACCACGCGGTCCTTGAACGAGTGGGTCGGGTTGGCGGCGTCGTTCTTGACCCAGACCTCGTCGAGGCCGAGCCGCTCCGCGAGCCGGTCGGCGCGCAGGAGCGGGGTCAGGCCGGGCTGAAGCGGGTCCGCGGGACGCTCGCCGAAGGGCAGGAAGTCCGCGTAGCGCCAGATCCCCTGCGGGCCGGCCTGGATCTTGCGCCTCGCCTCCGCCGGGTCGAGCCCGGAGTGGTCGTAGGCGACCTCGAGCGGGCCGAAGCACTGCTCGCAGACGTAGCGCGCCTCGAGCGGGTAGCTGGCCCCGCATTCCTTGCAACTGAGCGACCTCGGTGCCATCTCTGATGAAGCTCCTTCCGGCTTTCGCGATTCGACTACGAAAAAGACCTCTGCTTGTTGCGAGCAGAGGTCCGAACCGGACTTCCACTCACATCTCCCAGGCTCTGCGCCTGCTGGAATTGGCACCTTTCTCCGGTCTTGCGACCTTCGATGGTTGCCGGGGCTTCGTCGGGCCAGTCCCTCCACCCCTCTGGATGCAGCGGTTATGTGGGCCGGGACGATAGCAATCCGGCGCCCGCGAGCGCGCTCACCGTCGCGTAGGCTGTTCGGCGAAGCGATGACCGAGCCGCAGAGCGAGACGAGCAACGATGCCGAGCCTTCCCAAGCCCAGGCTGCGCCGCCACCGCGGTGCCGAGCTCGCTGCTCCCGCTGAGCCGCGCGAGCGCCAGCCCGAGGTCGAGGTCATCCAGGGCCCCGGCCTGCGCTGGGTCAACATCGAGCGCCCGACGCCGATCGAGTGCGCCTGGCTCGCCGAGCAGTTCGACTTTCACCCGCTCGACCTCGAGGACGTGCTCTCGCGCAACGAGCGCCCGAAGATCGACGAGTACCCGGGCTACCTGTTCATCGTCCTGCACTTCCCGGTCTTCGACCGTCAGGTGAAGCGGCTGAACGCGGGCGAGCTCGACATCTTCGTCGGCCGCGACTACCTGGTCACGCTCCCGAACACCCCGCTGCAGCCGATCGAGTACCTGTTCGAGCGCTGCCGCCAGAAGGAGGACCTGCGCGAGCAGCTCTTCACCCGCGGCTCGGGCTACCTGCTCTACCGGATCGTCGACGACGCCTTCGACTACTGCTTTCCGATGCTGCGCAAGATCAACAACAAGCTCGACGCGCTCGAGGACGAGATCTTCGAGGAGAGCCGCTCGGAGGACATCGTCCGCGACATCTCGAACGCGAAGCAGGAGATCATCAACTTCCGCAAGGTGATCCGTCCGCAGCGCCCCGTGCTGCGCGACCTCGAGAAGCTCGAGCAGCCGTTCCTGGCGCCCGAGGGCGGCGAGCTGGAGATCTACTTCGACGACATCGGCGACGCCCACGAGCGGATCTGGGACTTGCTCGAGAACTACAAGGAGGTCGTGGTCGCGCTCGAGGAGACCAACGAGTCCTACATCTCACACCGGCTCAACGACATCCTCCGGGTGCTGACGGCGTTCAGCGTCATCATCCTGCCGCTGACCCTGATCGCCAGCCTCTGGGGCATGAACGTCGGCGTCCCCGGCGAGGGCGACCCCGGCGACTTCTGGCTCATCGTCGGCGGGATGACGGCGCTGCTGGTGGCGATGATCTTCTACTTCCGCCGGCGGGGCTGGCTCTGACAGACTCAGGCCTGTGGCCAGCGAGCGGATCTGGGCGCCGTGGCGCCTCGAGTACGTGAAGGACGCGTCGAAGGACTCCGAGCAGGAGTGCATCTTCTGCGCCAAGCCCGCCGACGGCGACGACGAGGCGAACCTGATCGTGCACCGGGGCGAGCGCTGCTTCGTGATCCTGAACCTGTTCCCGTACACGAACGGGCACCTGATGGTCGCCCCGTTCGACCACGTCGGCTCGATCACCGAGCTGCCGGCCGAGACGATCGCCGAGATGATGGAGCTCGCCCAGCGGGCGATGCGCGGGCTCGAGCAGCGCTACGCGCCGCACGGCTACAACGTCGGCTTCAACCAGGGACGGGTGGCCGGCGCCGGGGTCGAGCACCACATCCACATGCACGTCGTCCCGCGCTGGGGCGGCGACACCAACTTCATGCCGGTGCTCGCCGATACGCGGGTGATGCCGCAGTCGCTGGAGCAGAGCTACGAGACCCTGCGTGACGTCTTTGACTGAGGTCGCCGAGCAGATCTTCAAGGCCTACGACGTCCGCGGCCTCTACGGAAGCGAGATGGACGGCGAGGTCAACTACCGGCTCGGCCGCGCCTTCGCCCGGGTGCTCGCCGACCTGCGCGCCAAGCCGACTGCCCAGCTGCGGGTCGGGCTCGGCCGCGACATGCGCCTGCAGGCACCCGAGATGGCGGCGCGGCTTCGCGACGGCCTGGTCGCCGAGGGGGTGACCGTGATCGACGCGGGGATGATCGCCACCGAGATGCTCTACTTCCTCGTCGGCTCGCGGGGGCTCGACGGTGGCGCGATGGTCACCGCGTCGCACAACCCGAAGGCCTACACCGGGGTGAAGCTGGTCCGCGAGGGCGCCCTGGCGCTCTCCGGCGACGCCGGGATCGGCGAGGTCCGCGACCTCGTCCTCGGTGAGCTGCCCGACGCCCCCGGCGGCGGCGAGGTCGAGGAGGCCGACGTCCACGCCGAGTTTCGCGCCCACGCGCTCTCGTTCATCGACCCGGACGTGATCCGGCCGCTGCGGGTGGTCGTCGACGGCGGCAACGGAATGGCCGGGCCGATGCTCGGGCCGATGCTCGGGCGTCTTGGACTGAACCTGGTCGAGACCTACTGGGCCCCGGACGGCGAGTTCCCCGACCACGAGCCGAACCCGCTGCTGCCAGAGAACCGGGAGTTCATCATCGACCGGGTCCTGAGCGAGGGCGCCGATCTCGGGATCGCCTGGGATGGCGACGCGGACCGCTGCTTCTTCATCGACGACACGGGTGAGTTCGTCGACGGCGACTTCCTCACCGCGCTGCTCGCGCGCCAGGTGCTCGCCAAGCATCCGGGGGCGACGATCCTCTACGACGTGCGCGCCAGCCGCGCGGTGCCAGACACCGTCTCCGAGCTCGGCGGGCATTCGTTCACGAACCGGGTCGGCCACGCCTTCTTCAAGATCGCGATGCGCGAGCACGATGCGGCCTTCGGCGGCGAGGTCTCGGGCCACTACTACTTCCATGACTTCTGGTGCGCGGACTCGGGCACGATCCCGGCGCTGCTCGTGCTCGAGCTGCTCTCGACCTCCGGCAAGCGGCTCTCCGAGCTGGTCGGCGAGTTTCGCCGGCGCTACTTCATCTCCGGCGAGATCAACTCCGAGGTCGCCGACCCGGAGGCGAAGATGCGCGAGCTCGCCGCCCGCCACCCCGAGGCCGAGGTCGGCTGGCTCGACGGGGTCTCGGTCGACTACCCCGATTGGCACTTCAACGTCCGCCCCTCGAACACCGAGCCGCTGCTCCGCCTCAACCTCGAATCGCTGGTCTCGCGGGAGGACATGGAGGCCAAGCGCGACGAGGTCCTCGAGTTCATTCTTTCGTGAAGCCCGAGCAGGGCCTGGCGACGGCCGAGGCCGCGGGCATCCACAGGCTCCGGATCCCGACCCCGTTCGCGGTCGGCCGCGTCAACTGCTATCTGCTCGAGGACGAGCCGCTGACCCTGATCGACACCGGGCCCAACTCGGGCAAGTCGCTCGACTCGCTCCAGCACCAGCTCGCCGACCTCGGGCACTCGCTCGAGGAGATCGAGCTGGTGATCATCACCCACCAGCACCTCGACCATCTCGGACTGGTCGAGATCGTCGCCTCGAACTCCGGCGCCGAGGTGGCCGCGATCGACGTCGTGGTCCCGTTCGTGCGCAGCTACAACACCGACGCCGAGCGCGACGACGAGTTCGCCGGCGGGTTGATGCTCCGCTACGGGATCCCCGAGGACCTGGTGATCGCCCTGCGCAGCGTCTCGCGCAGCTTTCGCGGCTGGGGCGCCCCGGCCGAGGTCACCCGCCCGCTCGCCGACGGCGAGCGGCTGGCGCTGCGTGACCGCACGCTCGAGGTCCAGCTCCGTCCCGGCCACAGCCCGTCCGACACCCTGTTCTGGGACGCCGAGCGCCGGATCCTGATCTGCGGTGATCACCTGATCGCCCACATCTCCTCAAACCCGCTGCTCTCGCGCCCGCTCGACGGCTCGGACGAGCGTCCCCGGGCGCTGGTCACCTACCTGCGCTCGCTGGCGCAGACCCGCGAACTGGCGGCCGAGCTGCTGCTCCCGGGCCACGGCGAGCCGATCGTCGACCACGTGGCGCTGATCGACGAGCGCTTCGCGCTTCACCGCCGCCGGGCGAAGCGTTTTCACGCGCTGATCGCGGAGCGTCCCCGGACCGCCTACGAGCTCGCCCAGGAGCTCTGGGGCAACGTCGCCGTCACCCAGGCCTTCCTCACCCTCTCCGAGGTGGTCGGGCACGTCGACCTGCTGATCGAGGCCGGCAGCGTGCGCGAGGTGCTCGACGGCGACGTGATCCGCTTCGAGGCCACCGGGGTCGAAGCCGAGGTTAGGATCCCGGGGTGAGCATCAGCGTTCCGAGCGCCCCCCCAGCGCGGCCCGCCGACTCCGTCAACGGTCTCCCCGCGAGCCCGCGCGGGGAGAAGAAGCGGATGCTGATCATCGTCAACCCGTATGCGACCACGGTCTCGGACCGGCTCAAGAACCTGGTCGTCTACGCGCTCCAGGGCCGCTACGAGGTCGAGGCGGTGCTGACCGAGGCGCAGAACCACGCGACCGAGATCGGCGCCGAGGCGCGCGACGGCGGCTATGACATCGTCGTCGCCTTCGGCGGCGACGGCACCCTGAACGAGATCGCCAACGGCCTCGCGGGGACCAACGTCCCGGTGACGATCCTGCCCGGTGGCTCGACCAACGTGGTCGCGCGGACGCTCGGGATCCCGAACGACGTCGTCGACGCCACCGAGCACCTGCTCGCCCTCGCCGATCGCTTCGAACCGCGCCGGATCGACCTCGGGATCGCCAACGGGCGCCGTTTCGTCTTCGCCTGCGGCTCGGGGCTCGACGCGACCGCGGCGATGCGGGTCGACCGGCGGCCGAAGCTGAAGGCGCGCGGCGGGCCCTTCTACTACGGCTGGGTCGCCTTGGCGTCCTTCTACCGCGAGTACCTGCGCAACCCGGTCCGGATGCGGCTCGAGTGCGGCGACGAGGAGATCGAGGGCGTCACCGTGCTGGCCCAGAACTCGGACCCGTTCACCTACTTCGGCCGGCGCCCGATCCGGGTCTGCGAGGGGATCGGGATCGACGACGGGACGCTCTCGGTCGCGGTGCTGCGGCGGGCCGCGCAGCGGGACCTGGGACCGATCGTGACCCGCGTCTTGACCGAGCGCCTGCGCGCCTCGCGCAACCGGCAGATCGAGCACTTCGACGACGTGCTCGAGGCCCGGGTGGGCTCGATCTCGACCGACGAGGAGGGCGAGCCGCGCCCGTTCCCGGTCGAGGTCGACGGCGACTACATCGGCCTGCACTCCGAGCTCGAGCTGGGAATCGACCCGGGCGCGTTGACGATCGTCGCCTAGCCAGTGGCGACCGAGTGCGCCTTCTGCGCGATCGTCGCCGGCGAGGCCGAGGCCGAGGTCGTGCTCGAGGACGAGACCTCGCTCGCCTTCCTCGACTTCCGCCCCCTCTTCCCCGGCCACTCGCTGCTCGTCCCCCGCGCCCACCACGAGACGCTCGCCGACCTGCCGAAGGCGCTTGTAGAGCCGTTCTTCGCCAACGCCCGCCTGCTCAGCCGCGCCGTTCCCGAGGCGATGGAGGCGCAGGGATCGTTCGTCGCGATCAACAACGTCGTCTCACAGAGCGTCCCGCACCTGCACGCCCACGTCGTCCCGAGGGTGCGCAAGGACGGCCTGCGCGGGTTCTTCTGGCCACGGCGCAAGTACGAGTCCGCCGAGCACCTGGCCGAGACGGGGGTCGCGGTCCGTGCCGCGGTCGAGCGCCTGCGCTGACCGCGGGGGCCTCAGTACCAGCGGAACTCGATCTCGATCTCGGCGAACTCGGCGTATCGGCGGCGGTTGAAGAAGTGCGGGATCGTGCCGGTGACGAAGCGTTCGGCCGGGAGCCAGAGCGAGACCCAACCGAGCACCAGGATCCCCTGCGAAAGGCCCTCGACCAGGACCTCCTCGCTGGCGCGGTCCAGGGCGGTCGAGATGAAGATGCAGCCGAGCAGCAGCGCGACGCCGATCCAGGAAGCGAGCCGCTCGCTGCGCGGCATCGGGTCGGCGATCCGCAATGGTCGTGACGCCGCTCTGAGGCTGTTGGTGATCGCTTCGCGGAGTCCCGGCTCGTCGGCCGCCTCCCGCTCGGCCTCCGGCGCCCAGAGGACGAGCGAAGCCGGCGGGTCCTTGCGCACCCATTCCCACTCGTCGAGCAGGTGAGCCCGGACGTCGGCGGAGAGCAGCCGGTCGGGCAGCGGGGTGGCGTCGTAGGGGTAGAAGAGCTCGTCGACGGAGTGCAGCAGGATCGCGAACGGCGTCGCCGAGCGGCCGACGGGGCGCAGCGGGTCGCCGGCGCCGTCAGCCATCGCCGGGTTCGTCGAGCGGCCGCAGCTCCGGCACGCCCCCCTCCCACGCCTGCTCGGGTGCCGGCGGCGGGTAGGTGCGGGTCAGCGGGCGGTCGTCGGCGCCGGCGCGGCGCGTGTGCCGGTACCAGCGGTGATAGAGCGGCGCCGCGAGCACGGCGAGCGCGGTCAGGACCGCGAGGCCGGCGAGCAGCAGCAGGTGGGCGGTCAGCGGCTCGGACTCGCCCGCCGCCAGCGAGGCGAGCCCGGCGAGCGCGATCGAGACCCCGATCCCGGTGTAGTAGTCGAGCGGGAAGCGCCAGATCCAGGGCACCTCGAACCACCACACGTTGCCGCGCCGGAACCGCCGCACCGTGTAGGCGGGGTTGTTGACGAACCAGAGGTAGTCCCAGACGACGGCGAGGGCGAAGAAGATCGCGAGCTGGCCGAGCTCGGCCTCGAGGCTCCACTCGAGCCCGAAGCCGAACGGCAGGTGCAGGATCACGAGCGGGATCGTGAACGCGAACACGTGATAGCCGGTCAGCGGCCGCGCACCCATCACCCAGCCGTAGACGCGGCCGACCCGGCCGCGCTTCAGAAACCAGGTCGGCAGCCGCTCGGCCCAGCCGCGACCGCCCTCGATCTCGATCTCGATCCCCGCCAGGCCGAACGCCCAGAGCCAGAGCAGCAGAGTGCGGGCGAGATCGAAGTCCTCCATCCTCGGCGAGCGAGGCTAGGTAGGCGCCCGGACGGCACAGCCGCCCGGACCGCGCTCAGCGAAGCTGGTTCGGGGCCCGGTAGCCGAGGTTGTGGGCGACCAGGCCGAGCCCGTCGATGGCCCGAAACACCGCCGGCTCGAGCCGCCCGCGCGCCAGCAACCCGCCGACGTCGCGCGCCGCGCCGCCCAGCCCGCCGAGCAGCGGCCAGCGCGGGGCGACGCCGGGATGGCGTTCGTTCAGCCATCGCGCCCCGGCGCCGTAGCGGGCGATCATCGCCAGAAACGAGGCCAGGTCCTCACGGTGATGGTGCTCGACCAGCGCCTCGGGACGCTGCTCGAGGGTCCAGCCGGCGCGATGCATGCGCCAGCAGAAGTCGACGTCGCCGGCCGAGCGGATCCCCTCCTCGAAGCCGCCCAGCCGATCGAAGGTCGCCTTGCGGACGAGCAGGTTGCCGGTCGCCGCGGCGACCCCCGAGGAGCCGTGCAGGCCCTCGGACTGATCGAGGAAGTTGCGATCGCGCGCGTAGCGGGCCAGCAGGCCGCGCTGCTCGCTGACCCCGCGGATCGCGCCGGCCACCGCGCCGCAGCGATCGGCGATCGGGGCGGCGAAGTAGCGGTCGAGCAGGTCGGCGACCGGAACGCAATCGGCGTCGATGAACAGCAGCCACTCGGCTCGCGCCGCCGCGGCGCCGGCGTTGCGGGCGTGATAGGAGGAGCGCTCGCCGGTCGCGGGGACGACCGTGGCCACGTCCGCGAGCGCCGAGGCCGCGATCCCGGCCTCGGTGTTGTCGGCGACGATCAGCTCGTCGCCGGCCCGGCGCTCGAGGCGGGCGAGCGACGCACGCGTGCGCGCGGCGTAGGCGCGGTCGCCGCGAAACGGGACCACGACGCCGACCGCCGGCCGGCTGGCGCCGGGGGCGCTCAATCGGTCGGCGTCACCCGGTAGGCGTCGAAGACCGCGTCGAGGCTGCGCAGGCGGTTGATGCACTGCTTCAGCTGCTGCGAGTCGCCGACCTCGACCACGAACCGGTTGCGGACCATCGGATGCTTGGTCGAGCAGTTCGCCTCGAGGATGTTGACGCCGGCCTCGGAGAAGGTCCGCGAGAGGTCCTCGAGCAGCCGGGTGCGGTCCCAGGCGTCGACCTGGAGCTCGACCCGGTAGGAGGTCGCGTTGTCGCCCGCCCAGGAGACGTCGATGAACCGCTCGGGCGCCTTGCGCAGCGCCTCGACGTTGCGGCAGTCGTCGCGGTGGATCGTGATCCCGCGCCCGAGCGAGACGTAGCCGACGATCTCGTCGCCGGGCACCGGTCGGCAGCACTTCGCCAGCCGCACGACGACGTCGTCGACGCCCTGGACCTTGATCCCGAAGTCCGACGCCTCCTGGGTGCGCCGCTGGCGCTCGTCGCGCCCCTCGAGCACCCCGGCCAGCCTCGCCTCGGTCTCGTCGCCGGCGACCGCCTCGCCCGCCTTCAGCCGCTGCATGACCTTGTTCAGGACCGTCTTCGCCGAGATCTTGCCCTGGCCGAGGGCGATGTAGAAGTCGTCGGCCTTGCGAAAGCCCATCTCGCGGGTGACGTCGGCGAGCAGCGGCGAGCCGGCGATTCGCTGCGGCGGCAGGCCGCCCTTGCGCAGGGTCGTGTGCAGCGTCTCGCGCCCGCGATGCTCGGCGTCCTCGCGGCGCTCGCGCTTGAGGAAGGCGCGGATCTTGTTCCGGGCCCGGGTCGTGCGCACCAGCGCCAGCCAGTCGCGCGAGGGGCCGCGCTCCTGCTTCGAGGTCAGGATCTCGACGATGTCGCCGCTGCGCAGCGTGTAGTGCAGGGGGACGATCTTGCCGTTCGCCTTCGCCCCGACGCAGCGGTGGCCGACGTCGGTGTGGACCGCGTAGGCGAAGTCGAGCGGGGTCGATCCGGCGGAGAGGTTCTTGACCTCGCCCTTCGGCGTGAAGACGAAGACCTCGTCCTCGAACAGGTCGACCTTGAGCGCCTCGACGAACTCGGTCGGGTCCGCCTCCCCCTCGGCCTCGAGCAGCTGCCGCAGCCAGGTCATCTTCTCGATCTCGGGGTCCTTGGGGGCGTTGGCGCCCTCCTTGTAGATCACGTGCGCGGCGATCCCGTACTCGGCGGTCTCGTGCATGTCCGGGGTTCGGATCTGGATCTCCAGCGGCCTGCCCTCGGGGCCGATCACGGTCGTGTGCAGGGCCTGGTAGAGGTTCAGCTTCGGGGTCGCGATCAGGTCCTTGAACCGGCCCGGGAGCGGCTTCCAGAGCGAGTGGATGATCCCGATCGCGCCGTAGCAGTCCTTGACCGAGGCGACGATCACCCGCATCGCCGTCAGGTCGTAGATCTCGTTGAACTCGCGGCCCTTCTTGGTCATCTTCGAGTAGATCGAGTAGAAGTGCTTGGCGCGGCCAGAGATCTGGGCCTCGATCCCGACCTTCGCCAGCTCGGCGGCGAGAAACCGGCCCGCCTCCGAGACGTAGGCCTCGCGCTCGACCCGCTGCTGGGCGACGAGGCGCTTGATCTCGTCGTACTTGCGCGGGTGCAGGCGCTGGAAGGCGAGGTCCTCGAGCTCCCACTTGATCGCGTGGATCCCGAGCCGGTGGGCGAGCGGGGCGTAGATCTCGAGCGTCTCGCGCGCCTTCTCGATCTGCTTTTGCTTCGGCAGCGCTTCGAGCGTGCGCATGTTGTGGAGCCGATCGGCGAGCTTGATCAGGATCACCCGCACGTCGGTGGCCATCGCCACCATCATCTTTCGGTAGTTCTCGGCCTGGTGCTCGTCGCGGCTCTGGAAGGTGATCCCGGTCAGCTTCGTGACCCCGTCGACCAGCCCGGCGATCGGCTCGCCGAAGAGCTCGCGGACCTCGTCGAGGCTCGCCGAGGTGTCCTCGACGGTGTCGTGGAGCAGCGCCGCGCAGAGGGTCTCGGTGTCGAGCCGCAGGCCGGCGCAGATCTTCGCCACCTCGACCGGATGGGTGATGAAGTCCTCGCCCGACTTGCGGCGCTGATCGGCGTGCCGCTCGCAGGCGAAGGCGAAGGCGCGGTCGATCGCCATCCGGTCGAGCCCGTCCTCGCGCTCGGCCGTGTGCTCGCCGATCACCGCCGAGAGGTCGCCGAGCAGCTCCCGTTCCTCGTCGGTGAGGTCCTTGGTGACCGTGTTGACCGGCGCCGCGGGGCCGCGGGCGCCCTCGTGGGCGCCGACCCGGGTGTGCCCGCGCCGATCCGCCGGTGTGGTGGCGCCGCCGTTGGCCGCGGGGCGCGGTCCTAGCTCGGTGTCGGTGCTCGGCTCAGGAATCGCTTGCCGTCCTCGTAGCGCTCACGGTAGGCCAAGAAGGCCGCGGATCGCTCCAGATCCGTCGCCGACGAGGATACGACGCTGAGCGAGCGAGCATCGCCGGATCGCTGCCAGCGCAGCAGCCCGAGCTCGGCCAGCACCCGGCTCGCGCGGGCGCTCGCCTCGGGGCCGAGCGGGTGGCTTCGACCCTCGCCCTCGAGCACGGCGCGAGCCAGCGGCCCCTCGATCACCTCCGCGAGCCGCGAGCGGGCGTCCAGGGCGCGGTAGATGCGCGCCAGCCACGCCCGCGACGGCCACTCCTCGGCGTGCACCCGGAGCGCGAACTGCGCCTCCTGCGGTCCGTCGAGTCGATGGAGGAAGCCGCGCCCGGCGCGAAGCAGGCGATCGAGGTGCTCGAACGGCGGCGGGTCGATGACCACGAGCTGCTCGTATCGGCTCACCAGGCCAGGGTCGCGGGCGAGCGCCGCCCAGTCGGCGAGCACCACCCCCGCCCCGGCAGCTCGCACCCGTGCCTCGCCGGCCGCGGCGGCGCCCTCGGCGAGCCGGCCCGAGACCAGCGCCAGCTCGCCGCCGCCGAAGCGTGCGGGACGGGCCGCGCGCTCGACCAGCTCACGCCGGCGGACCGCATCCGCGCACAGCGCCAGCACCGGCTCTCCGCCGGAGGCGAGTGCGGCGAGCGCCGCGATCCCGGAGCTGCCGCGCCGATCGACCTGCTCGCGCTCGGGGCCGACGGACCCCGCGGGCGGCGGCCAGGCGGCGAGGTCGAGCGCCGCCTCGGCATCGTGGCGGCGCCAGAACTCCGCCTCTGGGATCGCACCCGGGGACTCGGGATCGTCGTCGGCGTCGGCCGCAGCCTGGTAGAGCTCGCCGAGCACGACCCTCGGTGCGACGGCACCGTTCCACTCGTTGAGCTCCAGTCGCAGCGAGACGTCGAACGGGCCCGAGCGCTCGGCCCCGGCGAGACCGCCGTTGACGCCGAAGGCGACCCCGAGCGCCCGCCGGCCGCCGCTTCTGAGGCTGAAGCGCGCGTGGCGCTCGCTCTCTCCCATCGGCCGCACATCGGCGACCTGGGCGCCCGGGACCAGCAGCGTGACCCCCGGGTTGCCGGCCCCGAACGGGCCCAGGCGGGCGAGCTGCTCGGCGACCTCCTGGCCGAGGCTCTCGCCGCCGACCACCGCATCGACCCGCTCGCTGCGCACCCGCGCCGCCGGCGGCAGGGTTGCCTCGACCTCGGCCGCGAACGCCTCCCGGAACGCCTCCACACGCCCGGCCTCGATCTCGAGCCCCGCGGCCGCCCGGTGTCCGCCGTAGCGCCCCAGGTGCTCGGCGCAGGCGTGGAGCGCGCCGAGCAGGTCGAAGCCGGGCACGCTGCGCGCCGAGCCGCGCCCGCGACCCTCGCCATCGAGCCCGATCAGGACCACCGGGCGGTGGTGGCGCTCGACCAGCCGCGAGGCGACGATCCCGACCACCCCCGGATGCCAGCCCTCGCCGGCGAGCACCAGCCCGGCGGCCTCGCCGAGTCGCTCCGGGAGCTCGGACCGGGCCCGCTCGGCGCCCGCCAGCACCTCGAGCTCGATCTCACGACGCTCGCGGTTTACCCGGTCGAGCTCGGCCGCGATCTCCGCCGCCCGGCCCTCGTCGTCGGTGAGCATCAGCTCGACCCCGGCGTCGGCGCGATAGAGGCGGCCGGCGGCGTTGATCCGCGGCCCGAGGCGAAACGCGAGGTCGCCCTCGTCGAGTCGCTCGGGCGCCAGCTTCGCGGCCGCGAGCAGGGCCCGCAGCCCCGGGCGACTCGCACGACGCGCCTCGGCGATCCCGCGCCGCACCAGGGCACGGTTCTCGCCCCGCAGCGCGACCAGGTCGGCGACCGTCGCCAGCGCCACCAGGTCGAGCTCGTGCTCGACCGCAGCCGGCCCGCGCAGGGCCGCCGCCAGCTTGTAGGCGACGCCGGTGCCGCAGAGCTCGGCGAACGGATAGCCGCTGACGACCGGGTGCAGGATCGGGCACCGCGGCAGCTCCGCGCCCGGCTGATGGTGGTCGGTGACGATCACCTCGAGCCCCGCAGCAAGCGCGGCGTCGACCTCGGCGACGGCGCCGATCCCGCAGTCGGTGGTCAGCAGCAGCGAGGTGTCGCGGTCGACGAGCTTGGCGACGCTCGCCGCGGTGAGCCCGTAGCCGTCCTCGAGCCGGCCGGGGATCAGCCAGTCGCAATCGGCGCCCAGCTCGCGCAGGGAGCGAACCAGGATCGCCGTCGAGCAGACGCCGTCGGCGTCGTAGTCGCCGTGCACGGTGATCCTTCGCCCGGCGGCGATCGCGGTCCCGATCCGCTCGACAACCTCCGCCATCGAGTCGAACTCGAACGGGTCGTGCTCCTCAGCCGCGGCGAGGAACGCTCGCGCCTGCGCGACGGTCCGGTGTCCGCGCCTGACCAGGGTGATAGCGACCGGCTCGGCGAGGCCGAGCTCGCTCATCAGCGCCCGCGCTTCGCGGTAGTCGAAGGGCTCGAGTGTGAACGCGCTGGCGGGGCTCTCGGTCACGCCGCCAAGCTAGGCGGCATCGAGGACGGAACCGGGATCCGACGCCCAACGTCCCGCACTCCACCCTATGTGAGGGTCTCAGGGACGTTCGGGCGCCGGCTCAGGCGGGCTCGGCCGTCTCGGCCTCCTGGCGCAGGCCGAGGGCGTAGATCGCGGCGAGCCCGAGCAACGCGCCCGGGATCGCGAACAGCACGGTCTCGATCCCGGTCTCGCCGATCCCGGCGCCGGTTGCGATCTGGCCCAGCGCTCCACTGATCATCGCGCCCGTGGAGGCGCCGAGCAGGGCGCCGACGATCCCGGCCCAGAAGCGGTCGGGGACGAAGACCGTGAAGTGCCAGAGCGCGACCCCGGTCGTGAACCAGACCAGCGCCGCCACTACCTGCGCCTCCCGTGCTTGCGCCGGCGCCGCGACTGCTTCTTTCGCGACGCCTGCTGCTTGGTGCGCTCGGCGCCGGTCTCCGGGCGCCCGGCGACGCCGGCGTCCGCCTCCTCGGGCGTCGGCTCGGGCGCGGCGGCGCGCTCGACCGGCGGCTCGGCGACCGCGACCGGGGCCGCAGCCGGCGATGGCCGCGCCTCCTCGGCCGGTGGCGGCTCGCCGTCGGCGCTCGCCGGCTCGCCGACGTGACGCTCGACCTCGTCGATCCGGGCGACCACGTTGTCCTCGGGAAAGGTCGGAACCCGGCCCATCGCCTCGATGATCCGGGCCCGGCGCGAGCGATAGGCCGGCTCGCGCTCCTTCCACTCGGTCAGCACCGGCGAGGCGATGAAGATCGAGGAGTACGTCCCCGAGGCGACCCCGACCATCATCGCGAAGGCGAAGTCGCGCAGCGTGTCGCCGCCGAAGATCAGCAGCACGCCGATCAGGAACACGGTCGAGAGGCCGGTGATCAGCGATCTGGTCAAGACCTCGCTCATCGAGCGGTTGACGATCTGTGAGAAGGCCGCGCGCGGCATCCGGGGCACGTTCTCGCGGATCCGATCGAAGACGATGATCGTGTCGTACATCGAGTAACCGAGGATGGTGAGAAAGGCGGCGACGGTCGCGCTCGAGACCTCCGCCCCGACCAGCGCATAGATGCCGGCCGTGATCAGGATGTCGTGGATGAGCGCGATCACCACCGGGACCGCGTACTTGGCCTCGAACCGGATCGCGACGTAGGCCGAGATCACCAGGAGGCTGAAGATGATCGCGATCACCGCCGAGCGGGCGATCTGCTCGCCGAAGGTGGGCCCGATCGAAGTCGAGTCGAAGCTCTGCTCGCCCGACTCGAGCCCGAAGGCGTCGGCGAGCACCGGACGCACGTCCGGCGTCTGCTCGGGCGGGATCTTCGCCTGGATCTGGAACACGTTGGCCCCGAAATCCGGGTTCTCGGTCTCCTGGATCTTGGCCGAGTCGGCGCCTTCGATATCGGCCTCGACCAGGGCGTCGCGGATCTCGTCGACGCTCGGCTGCTCGGCAAGCGCGGCCTGGATCCGGGTTCCCGACTCGAAGTCGATCCCGAGGTTGAGCTGCTTGGTCGCGAAGGCGATCGCTCCGATCGCCAGGATCAGACCGGAGACCGCGAAGAAGTACTTCGACACACGGGTGAAGTCGAAGCTCCACTGGCGGCCCTCGCCGCCGGCGCCGAGGAAGCTCGGTCGGCGCAGGAGCTGCGAGCGGCCGAGCAGCCCGAGCACCGCCTGGGTGAAGAGGACGGCAGTGAACAGGGAGACGATCGTCCCGATCCCGAGCGTGAACGCGAACCCCTTCACCCCGGCGCTGGCGAGCACGAAGAGGATGAAGGCCGTGATCAGGGTGATCACGTTCGCGTCGATGATCGTCGCGATCCCCTTCTTGTAGCCCTCGGAGATCGCGGAGAGCATCGAGCGCCCGGCCCTCACCTCCTCCTTGATCCGCTCGAAGATGACGATGTTGGAGTCGGCCGCGACGCCGATCGTCAGGATCAGCCCGGCGATCCCCGGCAGCGTCAGCGTGATCGGGATCAGCTTGATCAGGGCGAGGAAGAAGACCGCGTAGACGAGCAGCCCGAGCCCGGCGATCACCCCGAGGAACCGGTAATAGGCGATCAGGAAGATGAGGACGATGATCAGCCCCGCGAGCCCGGCCTTCAGCCCCTGATCCAGCGCCTGCTCGCCGAGCGTCGCCGAGACGGTGCTCTGGCTGATCAGCGCGAGCTTGATCGGCAGCGCCCCGATCCGCAGCACCTCGGCCAGGTCGTTGACCTGCTGGGGCGTGAAGTTGCCCGAGATCTGCGCCCCGGTGCGCCCGTCGATCCCGTCCGGGTTCTCCTTGAAGTTGATGATCGGGCGCGACTGGACCTGGCCGTCGAGCACGATCGCGAAGCTGTCGGAGAACTGCGACGCGGTGTTGACGTCGATCGTCGCCGCGGTCAGCCCGGCCGCCAGCGCGGCGTCGGCGCCGCGCAGGGCGATCTCGCGGGTCACCTTCTCGAACGCCTCGCGACCCTCCTCGGTGAAGTCGAAGGCGACGTTGGGCTGGTTGGTGGTCGGGTCCGAACCGGGCTTGGGGTCCTCGATCTCGTCCCCGGCCAGCGCCGGAGCGTCGTTGAGGACGAAGAACTGCGAACCGGCGCCCGCTGCCTCGTCGCCCTCGGTGCTCGGGTCGTCCTCCGGCAGCTGCTCGACCACCACCGTCCCCTGCGGGACCGCGATCACGCGCGAGTTGGGAGGCTGCTTGTCGTCGTAGGGGATGAAGAGGTCGGACTTGCGATCCGAGGGCTCACCGAGCGGCTCGAGGGTGTCGGCGTCGAAGAGGTAATAGGTGTCGCCCTTGGTCGTGCAGCCCTGCTTCTCGCACTGCTCCCTGGAGAGTGGCTTGCGCTCAGACGCGGCCTCGACCGCGTCGATCAGCCGGTTGTAGGGCCGCTCCGCCGGGTCGGCGATATCCGGGTTGGGCGGGATGACGTTCTTCTCCCAGTCGTAGAAGAAGAGCTGGGCCGTGGTCCCGATCCGCTCGATCGCCCGCTCGGAGTCCTGGACGTCGGGCAGCCCGACCTCGATCTGGTCGAGCCCGATCCGGGTGATCTCGGGCTCGGCGACACCGAGCGTGTCGACGCGCTCGCGGATGATCTCGATCGCCCGATCGATGTCCTCCGCCTTGACCTCGGGCACCTGCGGCGTCGCCCGGCCCTGGTAGACGAGCTCGGTTCCGCCGCGCAGGTCGAGGCCCTGGACGGTCCGCTTGTCTGAGATCACCCACGCCGACGCCGCGAGCAGCGCCAGCACCAGGACGAGGACGATCAGGTTGCGCCGGCGGTTGGTCATCGCGCCCTCGCCGGGCTACTGGGGCGTCAGCACCAGCAGCAGTCCGCCGTCGTCGTCATAGGCGGGAAACAGGTCGGCGACGGCCTCCGCCGGGAGGTCGCCCTCGGCGTTGACCGCGACCCGCTTGCCTAGCGAGCGCACCCCCCACTCGAGCGTCGTCTCGATCGGGTCGGTCTGGCCGTCGCGATCCGTGTCCGCGGTCTCGCCGCCGTCGCCGGGGTCGATCCACTCGAGGCCGAGGACCTCGCGCACCGGCCGCCCGATCACCTGCTCGTCGCGCAGCCCGGTGAGCTCGAACCCGTTGCGGCCGACGTCGAGCAGCCGCGCGTCCTGGTCGCAGATGAAGAACGCGGCGTCGGGGGCCGGGTAGTAGTCGTCGAGCAACTCGAACAGGAACGGGGCGCTGCAGTTCGAGCACGCCCGCGGGCGTGCCAGCAGTCCGCTGCGCTCCCCGGAAAGCTCCCTGTTGCCGCAGTTCGGACAGATGAAGAAGGGCACGCCGACAGGCTAGATGATCGGCTTCACGATCCCGCGCGCGGCGCGTACGATCACCGGAGTCGATGACGGACCGAACTGGCCGAGACGACGAGCGCCGAGCCCTGATCCTCGCGGTCGAGGACGACGTCGGCGCGCTGCGCATGCTTGAGCGCGAGCTAAACCGCTACGACGCCGACTACGCCGTGGTCATCGAGCGATCGCCCGACCGGGCGCTGGCGGCCCTCGAGGCGGCGCGCAAGGGTGAGCAGGAGGTCGCCCTGGTGCTCGCCGATCAGGAGATGCCCGGGCTCGACGGGATCGAGCTGCTCGGCCGCGTCCGGCGGCTGCACCCGGCGGCGAAGCGCGGGCTGCTCGTCGCCTGGGGCGATTGGGCGCGCCCCGAACGGGCCCGGGGCATGGTCAGCGGGATGGCCGCCTCGCTGTTCGACTACTACGTGCTCAAGCCGCAGCGGCGCGGCGAGGAGCAGTTTCACCGGATCGTCTCGGAGTTCCTGCACGAGTGGGCCCGGCTGCGCTCGCAGGCCGAGAGCGAGATCACCCTCGTCGGCGAGGAGTGGTCACCCCGCACCCACGAGCTGAAGAGCGTCCTCACCCGCAGCGGGGTGCCGCATACGTTCGTCGATTCCGACTGCGACACGGGCCGCGAGCTGCTCGTCGCCGCCGGCTGCTCGCCGGCCGCAGGGCCGGTTGCGTTCGTCCGCGACGGGCCGACCCTGATCAACCCGAGCAAGCTCGAGCTCGCGGCGGCATTCGGAGTCGCGACCGAGCTCGGCGAGGCACGGGAGTTCGATCTCGCCGTGGTCGGGGCCGGGCCCGCCGGCCTCGCCGCCGCCGTCTATGCGGCCTCGGAGGGGCTGAGCACCCTGGTCGTCGAGCGCGAGGCCGTCGGAGGCCAGGCGGGCTCGAGCTCGCTGATTCGCAACTACCTCGGCTTCTCTCGCGGGATCAGCGGCGGCGAGCTCGCCCAGCGCGCGTATCAACAGGCGTGGGTGTTCGGCGCCACCTTCCTGATCATGCGCGAGGTGACCGGGCTGCGTCCGAGCGGAGGGCGGCTGCGGCTCGAGATCGCCGGCCAGCCAGACATCGAGGCGGCCTCGGTGGTGCTCGCCACGGGCGCGACCTACCGCAGCCTCGAGGTCCCGGCGCTCGAGCAGATGACCGATGCGGGCGTCTTCTACACCGCCGGCTCGCAGGCCGCGGCGCTCGCGGGCGAGGCGGTGGTCGTTGTCGGCGGCGGCAACTCGGCCGGTCAGGCGGCGATCCACCTGTCGCGGTATGCCGAGAGCGTGACCCTGGTGATCCGGGGCACCGACCTCGCCGAGAGCATGTCGAGCTACCTGCGCGAGGCGCTGGCGGCGAGCGGGAACGTCGAGATCCGCTACCGGACCGAGATCGCCGACGCGTCCGCCGACGCCGAGGGGTGGCTCGAGGCGCTGGTGCTTCGCGACCTCGACTCCGGGAGCACCTCGACTCACCAAACGGGCGGCCTGTTCGTGCTCATCGGCGCCGTCCCGCACACCGCGTGGCTGCCGAGCGAGATCGAACGCGACGAATGGGGCTACGTGGAGACCGGGCCGGACCTGGTCCGAGGCGGTGCGCTGCCCGAGCACTGGCCCCTGGAGCGGGCGCCGATGGCGCTCGAGACGAGCATGCCGCGGGTGTTCGCGGTCGGCGACGTGCGCCAGGGCTCGACCAAGCGGGTGGCCTCCGGGGTCGGCGAGGGCTCAGTCGTCGTCGAGCAGATCCACCGGATGCTCGAGGCGGACGACCCCGCCGCGGCGGGCGTCGGCCACTGAGGGGCGGCGTTCAGAACAGCGTCGCGGCGCCCTCGGGCACCGGGAGGCCGAGATGCGCGAACCCGTTCTCGGTGATCACGCGCCCGCGCGGAGTCCGCTTCAGCAGCCCCTGCTGGAGCAGATAGGGCTCATAGACGTCCTCGATCGTCTCCTGCTCCTCGTCGACCGCCGCCGCCAGGGTCGAGAGCCCGACCGGCCCGCCGGAGAACTTGACCGCGATCGTCTGCAGGATGGTGCGGTCGTGGCGATCGAGCCCGGCTTCGTCGACCTCGAGCAGCCCGAGGGCCTCGGCGGCGACGGCCTCCGTGATCACCCCGGCCCCCCGAACCTCGGCGAAGTCCCGGACCCGTTTCAGGAGCCGGTTCGCGACCCGTGGCGTCCCCCGCGAGCGCTCGGCGATCACCCGCTCGCCCCGGGGCTCGATCTCGACCTCGAGGATGCCCGCCGAGCGGTTGACGATCAGCGCCAGGTCGTCGGGCTCGTAGTGCTCGAGCCGCTGGCTGACCCCGAAGCGGTCGCGCAGCGGGGTCGTCAGCAGCCCGGCGCGGGTCGTTGCGCCGACCAGGGTGAAGGCCGGCAGGTCCAGGGTCACTGTGCGCGCCCCCGCGCCCTGGCCGAGCACGATCGGCAGCCTGTGGTCCTCCATCGCCGGATAGAGGGTCTCCTCGATCGCCCGGTTGAGGCGGTGGATCTCGTCGATGAAGAAGACCGAGCCCGGCTCGAGCGCGGTGAGGAAGGAGGCGATGTCGGCCTTGCGCTCCAGCGCCGGGCCGGCCGTCTGCACGATCGGGGCCTCGAGCTCGGCGGCGATGATGTGCGCGAGCGAGGTCTTGCCGAGCCCCGGCGGTCCGGCGAGCAGCACGTGGTCGAGCGACTCCTCGCGCCGGCGCGCCGCCTCGATGAAGACCTCGAGCTGCGAGGTGACCTGGGTCTGGTTGACGAACTCGGCCAGCCGGCGCGGCCTCAGCGAGCGGTCGAGGTCCTCGTCCGCCCCGGCGAGCCGCGCATCGGCCATCGGCTCGGCGATCGGGGCGTCGAGGCCGCCGTCGGCGGCGAAGCTCGGGTCGCGGCGGACGCTCACGCCGCCTCCTTGGACCCGGCGCTGCGCAGGGCGCTGCCGATCAGGTCCTCGGGCGTCTCGCCGGCGGCGCCGTCGAGCAGCCGCTCGGCCTCGGCGAGCGTGTAGCCGAGATGCATGAGGCCGTCACGCGCCAGCGAGCGCGGATCGTCGTCGGCTTCGCTTGAGATCGCCGGCACGCCCTCCTCGAGCTCACCGGCCACCTTCTCGCGCAGCTCGACGATCAGCCGCTCGGAGGTGCGCTTGCCGACTCCTGGCACCGCCTGGAACCGCTTCGCGTCGCCGGCGGCGATCGCCCGCAGCAGCTCTCGCGGGGTGCCGCCGGAGAGGATCGCGACCGCGACCTTGGGTCCGATCCCCGAGACCGAGGTCAGGTGACAGAAGAGGTCGCGCTCCTCCTCGCTCGCGAACCCGTACAGGGTGAGCGCATCGTCGCGCGAGACCAGGTGGGCGTGAAGCATCGCCTCCTTGCCGCTCGCAGGCACGGCCTTCAGCGTCTCTGCCGAGACCGTGAGCCGGTAGCCGACCCCCGCCGACTCGACGACGACGTGATCGGGCCGGCGGACCAGGACCTGGCCGCGGACGGAGGCGATCATCGCGCGCCGACCTCGACCCGGCCGGCGGTCGCGACCGCTTCGATCCGGCCCGCGTGCCCCGCGTGGCAGATCGCCGTCGCGAGCGCGTCGGCGGCGTGGTCGGACTCCGGCGGGCGCGGCAGATTGAGCAGGGCGCCGACCATCTGCTGGACCTGGCGCTTGTCGGCCGACCCCGATCCGCAGACCGCGAGCTTGACCGCCTGGGGCGTGTAGTCGAAGCAGGGAACCCGGCGCTGAGCGGCGGCGAGCAGCGCCACGCCTCGGGCCTGGCCGACCGCGGTCGCCGAGCGCGCGTTGGCGCCGAAGTAGAGCTCCTCGAGCGCGACCGCCGCCGGCTCGTGCCAGGCGATCAGCTTCTCGAGCTCGGCGTGGACGTGCGCCAGGCGGCTCTCCAGCGGTTGATCGGGCGATGTCTCGATCACGCCGCCGTCAACCGCGCCGAGCCGGCCGCCGGCGCTGCGCACGACGCCGAAGCCGGTGTTCGCCAGGCCCGGGTCTATGCCCATCACCACCACCATTCATGGTGGGATTCTCGACCAGCGCCCGGATGCCTCTTTGGAGGACGCCGACAGCGAGCCTTTAGGCCGCAGCCTGGACCAGGAGCGCTTCGGGGATGTCGAAGTTCGCATGCACGGACTCGACGTCGTCGTGGTCATCGAGCGACTCGATCAGCCTGATCAGCGCCCGCGCTGCGGCCTCGCCGGAGACCTCGACCACGGTCGTCGGCTCCATCACCAGCTCGGCCGACTCGATCGCGACCCCGGAGCGCTCGAGGCTCGCGCGCACCGCCGCCAGGCGCGACGGCTCACTGGTCAGCTTGTAGACGTCATCGTCGAGCGCGACGTCGTCGGCCCCCGCGTCGATCGCCGTCAGCAGTTCCTCCTCGCGGTGGCGATCGGCGGCGACGAGGACCATTCCCTTCTTCTCGAACTGCCAGGCGACCGACCCGGGCTCGCCGAGGCTGCCGCCGGCCTTGTCGAAGGCGTGGCGGACCTCCGAGCCGGTGCGGTTGCGGTTGTCGGTCAGCGCCTCGACCATGATCGCGACGCCGCCCGGGCCGTAGCCCTCATAGACGACGCGCTCGATCTGCTCGTCGCCGCCGCCGGCACCGGTGCCGCGGTCGATCGCCCGCTGGATGTTCTCCTTCGGCATCGAGTAGCCGCGCGCCTTCTCGATCGCGGCGGCGAGGGTGAAGTTGGAGTCCGGGTCTCCCCCGCCCTCGCGCGCGGCCACCGCGATCGCTCGCGCCAGCTTCGTGAACAGCTGCCCGCGCTTGGCGTCGGTGGCGGCCTTCTTGTGCTTGATCGAGGACCACTTCGAATGACCCGACATGGCCCTGATCTTAGGACGGGGGCGCGATCCGAACGCCGGCCGCGGCCGGGCGTCCAGCCCGACCGCGGCACCTGCGTCGACATCCCTTTCGACGGTGGCGCTGGACGGCGCCCCCTCGCCCTGACAAAACGCGCAGAGCGGCGCGCCTTCCTACAACAGCCCTACGCGCGCGGAGTTGCGCCGGATCAGACGGTGAAGGCGCCGTCGGCCTGCAGCAGCTCGCCGTCGACCTCGATCCGGCCGCCCTGGCGCAGATCGCAGACCATGTCGGTGTGGACGGCGCTGTCGTTGGTGCCCCCCGATTCCGGGTAGCTGGCCCCGACCGCGAGGTGGACGGTGCCGCCGATCTTCTCGTCGAGCAGCACGTCGCGGGTGCCGCGGTCGATTCCGTAGTTGGTGCCGATCCCGAGCTCGCCGAGGCGGCGCGAGCCCTCGTCGGTGTCGAGCAGCTCGATCAGGAACTGCTCGCCACGTTCGGCCTTCGCGTCGACGACCTTGCCCGACTCGAACCGCAGCCAAACCCCCGAGACCTCGCGCCCGCCGATCACCGCCGGCAGATGGAAGGAGACCTCGCCCTCGACCGAGTCCTCGACCGGGCCGGTGAAGAACTCGCCGTCGGGCATGTTGTGCTTGCCGTCGCAGGGGATGAAATGGCGTCCGGCGATCCCCAGGCGCAGGTCGGTCCCCGGGGCGGTGATCCGGACCTCCTCCCGCCCCTCCGTCCACTCGGCGAGCCGCCGACACTCGGCCGAGGCGCGCTGCCAGGCGCCAAGCGGATCGCCGTCGTCGGCGAGGCAGGCGCGGAAGTAGAAGTCCTCGAACTCGCGCAGGCTCATCTCGGCGTCGGCGGCGTAGCCGTTGGTCGGGTGCAGGGTGTAGACCCAGCGGTGCGAGCCCTCGGCGGCGCGCTCCATCGTCCGCTTCATCAGGTGCCTGGTCGCCGCCTGGCGCCTGGTCTGGCGCTCGGGCGGGACGCCGGAGAGCTCGCGGGTGTTGGTGTCGGCCCCGATCGCGATCCGGCAGTCGGCCTGCTCGGCCGCCCACTCCGAGAGCGGGGAGACCCAGTCGAGCTGCGCGTCGGTCGCCTCGCGGTAGTAGGTCGCCGACTGGCCATCGAAGGAGAGCGAGACGATCGGGTTGCCGCCCGCTCGCAGGACCTCCTCATAGACCGCGGCGACGAGCGGCTCGGCCGCGGTCGAGCCCTCGATCACGCAAGTTTCGCCCGCGCCGACCTTGGTCGAGTAGCCGACCAGGATCCGCGCCAGGTTGGCGACCCGAGGATCGATCATTCCCTCTCTATTCGGCGGCTGGGCGCCGCCGGTTCAGATCCGGTCCGTTCCTTGCGCGCCTCGGTCGCGATCGCCATCAGCAGCGCGTGCAGGCGCGGGTCGTCGGTGAGCTCGGGATGAAACGAGCAGACGAGGACGTTGGCCTCGCGGATCGCCACCGGGTGCCCGTCGACGCTCGCCAGGACCTCCACCGCCGGGCCGTGCGACTCGATCCAGGGAGCGCGGATGAATACCGCCCGCAGCGGCTCGGGCCCGATCGGCGCGATCTCGAGGTCGGTCTCGAAGCTCGCGAGCTGTCGCCCGAAGGCGTTGCGGCGCGCGCGGGCGTCGATCAGCCCGAGGTGCTCGCGATCGCAGACGATCATCCCCGCGCAGGTGCCGAGGATCGGCCTCCCGGACGCCGCGTGAGCCTCGATCGCCGGCGCCAAGCCGTCGCGGGCGATCGCCTTCGAGATCGTCGTCGACTCGCCTCCGGGGAGCACCAGCGCGTCGAGGTCGGCGAGCTGCCCGGCGGTTCGCACCTCGACCGCCTCGGCGCCGAGGCCGCTCAGCATCGCCACGTGGGCGGCGAAGTCGCCCTGACTCGCGAGCACCCCGACCAGGAGGCGCTCGGGCCGCGGCTCGGGAGGGATCGTTGCGCTCACGTACCGCGTTGCTGGAGCAGCGCGCCCTGCGCCGCGAGCTCGGCGATGTCGTCTCCCCGCATCGCCTCACCGAGCCCGGTCGAGGCGGCGGCGACGCGCTCGGGATCGGCGAAGTGGGTCGTCGCCTCGACGATCGCGCGCGCCATCCGCTCCGGATCGGAGGACTTGAAGATCCCCGAGCCGACGAAGTTGCCCTCGGCGCCGAGCTGCATCGTCAGCGCCGCGTCGGCGGGGGTGGCAATGCCCCCGGCGCAGAACAGCGGCACCGGGAGCCAGCCGGTGCGCGCCACCTCCTCGACCACCTCGATCGGAGCGCGCAGGGCCTTCGCGGCGCCCGGGAGCTCCTCGGTCCGCAGCGAGCCGAGCCGCTTGATCTCGCCGACGATCTCGCGCAGGTGGCGGACCGCCTCGACGATGTTGCCGGTCCCGGCCTCGCCCTTGGAGCGGATCATCGCCGCGCCCTCCGAGATCCGGCGCAAGGCCTCGCCGAGCTCGGTCGCCCCGCAGACGAACGGGACCTCGAACTCGTGCTTGGCGATGTGGTTGGCCTCGTCGGCGGGAGTCAGGACCTCGGACTCGTCGACGTAGTCGACCTCGAGCGCCTCGAGCACCTGGGCCTCGGCGAAGTGGCCGATCCGCGCCTTCGCCATCACCGGGATCGAGACCGCGTCCTGGATCAGCTTGATCATCTGCGGGTCGCTCATCCGGGCGACGCCGCCGTCGCGGCGGATGTCGGCGGGCACCCGCTCGAGCGCCATCACCGCGACCGCACCGGCGCGCTCAGCGACCCGCGCCTCGTCGGGCGTGACCACGTCCATGATCACGCCCCCCTTGAGCATCTCCGCGAGGCCGCGCTTGACCCGGAAGGTGGCTTGCTCCGCCATCGTCCTGAATATAGAGCCCGCGACCCGCGTTTCGCGAGCCTGAGGTCGCGCCGGCGACTACTCGCCCAGAGCCAGGACCGAGAGCGAGCGGTTCGTGATCCGCGCCGTCCCTACGCCGGCAAGCTGGGTGCAGGAGGCCGAGGCGGCCCCGCGGGAGCGCCGCCGTCTACTTCAGCTTGTAGGCGCGGATGCGGTCCTTGTAGGCGCCCTTGTCGCGGGCGTAGACGCCGTGGGCGAGCGCCTGCACGATCGCCAGCAGCGAGGTGTTCGAGCGCGTGAACGAGGGACCGTTGGAGGAGTAGTAGAGAGTCAGGTCGGAGTGCTGGCCGATGTCGGACAGGGTCGCGTCGGTGATCGCCATCGTCGATGCTCCTCGATGCTTGGCGAGCTTCATCGCCCGGACCACGATCGGGTGCGCGCGCCCGGCCGAGAAGGCGATCACCAGCGAGTCCTCATCGACGCGCGAGAGCCGGGTGATCGAGTCCTGGCGCGGGCTGGCGACGACCTCGGCGCGGATGTCGAGCAGCGCCAGCAGGTGGCGCAGGTAGCTGGCGAAGAAGGCGAGTTGGTCCATGCCGACGATCATCACCCGCTGCGCCGAGCCGAGCGCGGTCACGCAGGCCTCGACCTGCTCGCGGGTCAGGTTGCGGACCGTCTCCTCGACGTTGGCGTGATCGGCGGCCAGCGAGGCCTCGAACTCGGAGTGGTCGAAGTCGAACAGCGGCGCGGCGGACTCGGCCCCGGGCTGGCGGCTGCGGTACTCCTCGATCGCGGCCTGCTGGAGCTCGGGATAGCCCTCGAAGCCGAGCGCCTGCGAGAAGCGAACCACGGTCGAGGAGGAGGTGTTGGCACGGCGGGCCAGCTCCTCCGCGGTCTGGAAGGCCGCCTCGTCGAGGTGGTCGACGATGTAGCGGGCGACGTCCTTCTGCGAGCGCGAGAACTCGTCGAAGCGCTCGGTGATGTAGGTCGAGAGCGCCTTGCCGCCGGGGCGGACGGCTGCGCGGCCGGTGCTGCCGTTGGAAGCCGATCGGGTTCTGGTTGCGGGGCGGGTCTTGGTCGCGGTCTTGCTCACGGCGGGTTGATTCGCCTCCGTCGCGGCTTTCCCTTCCGGGGCCGCGAGAGCTGCAATCCGGATCGCCGGCCGCGGGCGGCGCGCGCTACTGGTAGAGCAGGAAGTCGGGCTCGGGAACGAGCGCGAGGACAGTCGCCGGCCGAAGCAGCGGGGTGTCGCGGCGATAGAAGAGCGAGAAGCCGTCGAAGAGGCGCCGGGCCGAGAGCGCCGCATAGCCGGCCTGCTTGGCCGCCGGCGACCCGATCCCGTCGAAGTTGAGCACCGTCTGCACGCCTCGGCGCGGCCTGATCCGCCCCCGCCCGCGAATCGAGCCGCGGCGGAACTGGTGCACGACCAGCAGCTTCGGCGGCAGGTCGTTTTCGGCAACGATCCGGGCCAGCCGCCGCTGCACGTCCCTCACCTGGCGGGCGCTGATCTTGCCCACCGTCTGGCCGGGGACCCCTCGCCGGCCGACGATCCACTCCGGATCGACCGCGAGGTCGACGTCGGGCTCGACCAGCCACTCGCGCAGGGCCCGGATCTCGTCGGCGAGCTTCGCCCGGCCGGGTTGGATGTCGAGGATCAGGCGCGCGCCCGCCGCTCGCGCCCGGTCGAGATAGATCTCGATCACCTCGTCGTCCTGGCGGGTGCGGTAGAGGCCGTCGGGCCCGCCACCGGCGGTGGCGAAGACGGAGACGAGGTCGAAGGCGCCGATCACCGGGCGCTCGCCGAGCGTGATGTAGGGCTTCGACTGGGAGGCGAGCTTGCGGCTCGCGCCGACCGGCGATCGGCTGCCGAGGATCGTCTGGCCCATCTGCGGAGCCCCGTAGAGGGCGATCAGCCGCTGCTCGTCCAGCGCCGGCGCGAGTACCGGCGGCGGCTCCACCAGGCCGCGGCTGCGGACCGGGTCGGATTGGGCGAGGAAGCGCTCGGTCGCCCGCTCGAGCTCGGCGCCGGTCGGCGGCTCAGCGGCCGCCGCGAGCCCTGGCACGGCGATCGCGAGCGCTGCCACGAGCGCCGAGATCGTCTTGGTCCCCCACCGTCTCACTGCTGGCTCAACACGCTAGCGGCGGCGCCGGAGCGCCGGCGGGCGTGCTCGCCCGGCTAGCTTGTCGCCGATGAGCGGCTTCGAGGGCCTGCCGGACACGCGGACCAGCCTCGTCGGACACACCGACGACGGCGACGAGGCGTGGCTGATCCGCTCGATCTCACAGAAGCTCTACCGCTGCCCGGGGTGTCACGGCGAGATCGAGATCGGCGCCGATCACGTCGTCGTCCAGTACGTCGGTCGGGCCGGAGGCACCGAGCACCATCACTGGCATCGGCGCTGCTGCGAGGAGACCCTGGTCGGCGAGCTCCGCGGCGTGCGCCGGGTCAACGCCGGCGAGTCGCAGCGCGACCGGCTCGAGCGCCGCGGCCGCCGGCCCGCCGGCCGGCGCCGCAAGCCGCGCTAGCGCCGCCTGACCGCGAACCGGTGGACGACCGCCGGGCCGAGGCGCCCGTTGGCGGCGACCGCGCGGATCCGGAAGCGGTGCTTGCCGCGTCCGACGACGACCCTGCGCGGCGACTGACAGGGCTTGAACGCGGCGGCGTCGAGGCGGCACTCGAAGCTCGCCCCGGGATCGGGGCTGGTGAACTTGAACCTCAGCTTCGCCCGCCGGCGCGCTGTCTCGATCCGCTTCGGCGGTCGCTTTCGCAGCTTCGCCCGCGGCGGCTGCGCCGCGGCGATCGCCTCGCGCAGGAAGGCCATGATCGCCTCCGTCTCGCCGGCGGGATCGTCGACGTCGCCGACCGCATCGTTGATCCCGGCGTGGTCGTAGGGGGCGAGAAAGACGCCCTCGGGGTCCTGTCCGAGCGCGGCCGCCATCCGCCGGTTCTCCTGCACCCGGGCGGGGTTGGCGGCCTGGGTGACCAGGAACTGGTCCGGATCGCCGACATCGGCCCAGGTGATCGGCGACGCCTTCGCCCAGGAATCGGTCGCCTCGTTCTCGGCCGCGGTGCCGAACGCGTTCAGATAGAGCAGCCTCCCGACCGGCCGCAGCTCGGCGATCCGGGCCGCAACATCGAACGCTGCGGTGTCGAGGGAAACCGCGCCGACCAGCTGCCACGGCTCGACCTCGTAGGCCTGAACGTAGCTCGGGTCGGCCGCGACCAGCGAGACCAGGTGCGCGCCCGCGGAGTGTCCGATCAGCGCGATCCGCTCCGGGTCGCCACCATAGCTCGCCAGGTTGCGGTCGAGCCAGCCGATCGCTTCGCCGACGTCGTGCGGATGGTCGGGGAACTTGATCCGGCTCGGATCCGGCGTCGCGCTCAGGGTCGCCGGGGAGAGTCGGTAGTTGAGCGAGGCGAAGACGTATCCGGCGCCGGTGAACAGGTTGACCTTGTCGGCGATCCGGTTTCGCTTGTCGCCGGCCCGCCAGCCGCCGCCGTGGACGTAGACGACGACCGGGCGCGAATCGGTCGCCGTCGCCCCCTCGGGCAGGTAGAGGTCGAGGCGGCTCTGGCTCGCGAGCGACGCCGGGGGCGGCGAGCCGAGGTCGTAGTCGAGATCGAGGACCGCGGTCGCCCCGGAGGCGCTGCCGGCGAGCGCGAGGCAGAGCAGGCCGGCCGCGGCTGCGCTGCCGAGTGCGGAGGCGATTCTGGGAGGAGCGGTCAGCGCGGGCATCTCCGGTAGTCAACACCGCCGGCGCGGTGGCGGTGCGCCGCCGCACCCTGCCGCCCCTAGAGGTCGTCCGGCGGCTGCTCGGGCTCGAGCGGCGCCGTCGCGGGTCCGTTCGCGAGCGCGCCGTCGGCCTCGAAGCGCGATCCGTGACAAGGGCAGTCCCAGGTCGCCTCGGCTTCGTTCCAGCGCACGATGCAGCCGAGGTGCGTGCAGCGCGCCGAGACGGCGTGCAGCCTGCCATCGAGATCGCGGTGGACCGCCTTCTGGCGCAGGCCGTCGCCGATCACCCGCCCCTGTCCGGGGGCGAGGTCGGCGACCTCGCCGCCCCGGTGAGCGCGATCGGCGAGCAGGCGAAAGCCCGACTTGGCGTTGTGCTCGAGCATCGTCGGTAGGGCGCGCACGGTCGGCAGCCGGCTGGGATCGAAGGTCGATGCCCACTCGTTCTCCTGACCGACAGCCTGGTCGGCCATGATCCGCGCCGCCGCGGTGCCCATCGCCAGCCCCCACTTACGCAGGCCGGTCGTCGTCAAGACCCGATCCGACGTCGGCCAGAGCCGGCCGATGTAAGGCAGGCCGTCATCGGGCATGAAGTCGTGCGCGGACCAGCGATGCTCGAAGCCGGCGACGTCGAAGCGCTCGCGCGCATAGCGCTCCAGCGCCTTGAACTTCTCCGTCGCCTCGCCACTGCCGAGCTCGTGTGACTCGCCACCGACGATCAGCAGCTCCTCGTCACCCCACGGCATCGTTCGCAGCGAGCGCCCGGGGGCCTCGGCCTGCAGGTACATCGCTAGCTCGGGCTCGTTCGTGAGGCGCGCCGTGACCGCGTACGAGCGCTTGACACCGGCCCGGGCGAAGAACAACCCCCGGTCGAGAAACGGGATCTGGGTCGCGATCACGACTCGCTCGGCCCGGATCGAGCGACCGGCTGCGGTGCGCACGCCGACGCCGTCGACGCCAACCACCCGGGTTGACTCGAACAGCCGCCCGCCGGCGCGCTCGAGCGCCGCGGCGATGCCGCGCAGGTACTTGACCGGGTCGAACTCCGCCTGCTCGGGCAATGCCACCGCCCCGGCGACGTCGAAGGGAAGCTCGGTCTCGGTCGTGAACGAGACCGCGAGGCCGGCGGCGTCGGCGGCCTCGACCTCGGACTCGATCTCGCCCAGGCGGCCGCCGTCCTCGGTGTAGGTGTGGTTGAGCTTCGTGCGCAGGTCGCACTCGATCTCGAGCCGCTCGGCGAGGTCCCGGACTCGCTCGAGCCCCCACTCGTTGGCGACGGCGTAGACCGTCGCGGCCTCGGCTCCGTGGTTGGAGCGGATCGCGTCGTAGCTGAGCCCGTGAAGCGACGACAGCTTCGCGGTCGTGTTGCCGCTCACCCCGCTTCCGACTCGGCGCGCCTCGAGTACCGCGACATCGGCGCCGCCCTCCTGCAAGGTCAGTGCGGTCGTCAGTCCGACGATCCCGGCGCCCACCACCGCGACATCGACATCGAGGTCCGCATCCGGAGGCGGATGCTCCGGGCCTGCGGGCCGATCGAGCCACGGTGACACGGCTCGCCCGGGCATCGCTTCCCGAGGCCGCTGCTCCCGCTCGGCCATGCGCGCGCTGAGTTGCCTACCGCTTGTCGGGCTTGGCCTCGCCGGGCCATGACCCGGTCGCGCGCGCGAACGCAACCCGGGAGCCACGATCGACCAGCCCCCGGACCAGCCGGAAGATCGCGCCCTCAAGCGTCATCGCGACGATCAGCGCCGGCCAGGAAATATCGCGCTGGTCGGGCTCGGGTGCCTCCTCGTCGTGCGAACCGACCCCAGATGAACTCGAACAGCTTCGAGGCGACCAGGCCGGCGAGCAGGCCGCTGACCAGGCTGACGGGTGTGAACGCGATCTTCCCCAAAATTCGACTCCTCGCCGCGGCGCCTACCCGCTCAAGCCTCGCTCATACCGTGTTTCGGCCAATCGCGCACGGAAACCGCATCGAGACGGCGACCCCGACGCTGTCTCCCGCTGTCTCGATCGTCACCGAGTCGGCTACCGAGTTGATCAGGAAAAGCCCCATGCCCACCCCCCGGTTGGCTCGCGAGGGTCGCATCCCGACACCGTCATCGCGCACGACGATCACCAGGTCATCTCCCTTGCGGGCCGCACAAACGTGGATCGAGCCCTGCTCCGACTCGGGATAGGCGTGCTTGACCGCGTTGGTGACCGCCTCGGAGGTGCCGATCGCGACATCGTCACGATCGGCACCGCAACCGACCCCGTAGCTGACCATCGCCGCCCGAGCCTTCGACACGCTCGCAGCGACCGCCGGAAGATCGAGAACACAAGGTGAGGCGCGTGACTCCATGATGTTGGCCCTCGCGACCGCACGGGCCCCCAAGCCGTCCAGTCCCAGGGTCTCGTGAGCCTCGGTACCCGTGATCGAGGCGGCGCAAACTCTCAGAGGTCAGGCGCTGGCGACGACCTCTCCGACGTCGACGGTGTTGAGCGTCACCGCCTCACCTGGTTGCTGCGTGATTTGAGACGCGACGGCCTGGGCCGCATCCTCAGACTCGAAAACGATCGTGCCCCTGCCCTGGTCTCCATCTGCGATTCTGGCCCAGTAACCGGCGACGAAACCGGGCGCCTGCTTGACGCGCGGCACGATCTCGTTCCGCAGGTAGGTCGTTGCCTCCTCGGCGTCATTGATCGTGACGCTGACGATGACGGCATGCATGCTGGCTCCTCTCCCGTGGATGCCTGTCGAGGATATCCCTTCGTCGAAGCCCTGAGGAAGGTCCTGGCGCATGGAGGCGTTGGCGAAAGCCCTGCCAGAACGACCGACGGCGGCCCCGAAGGGCCGCCGTCGCGCGTGCTGTTTGGGCCCCGGCTAGGAGAGCGGGCAGCCCAGGTTGTTGCGATTGTCGAGCTGAGTGGCGAAGTTGATGATCTTCTTCTCACTGCCGCTTGCGAGCCGGCTGTTGACTCCGTTGATCAGCGCCTTCGTCTTCACCCCGTAGTCGATCCCCGACGTCGTGTTAAGCAGGGCTGCGACCGCGGCGCGGAGCAGGATTTCCTGCTTGCCCACCAGGTCGGGCCCACCCTGGAAGGAGAGCGCCTCGTGCAAGGTGGCGCTGCCCAGCGACGGGTCGGCGCCGGTAAAGACGCTGTCAACCGTCTGGGTCGTGGTGTAGGTCACCCACGACTCCTCGTGGTTCTTCCAGTATCCCGGTGTACAACCCTCGGTCGGGTTGGGCGACCAGGTAGCGCTGCCCGACGTTGCCGCGACCAGTCCCGTGACCGCCACCGCGGCGACCACAGCCAGGGCGCGAACCCTCAGACCGTCCATAGTTCTTCCCCTCCTCATGCCACGCCCCTCATGGGCGTTGGATAGGCGCCCAGCCTAACATGAATCAAACGATGCCCATACGAGGAGTCGACCACATCGATCTCGCGGTCAGCGATGTCGAACGCTCCCTCGCCTTCTACCTCGAGATGCTGGGTCCCCTCGGACTCGCTGTCGAGGGCCGCTTTCAGACCTACCGGGAAACCGAGGAGGTCGTGTACCTCGGTTTCGGTCAGACGTTCGTCCCAGGTGCCGTGCCGGAGACACGGCTGGGCCTGCGGAAAGCGGACGGCGGCCGCCACGATTACTACGGCGTGGGCATCGAGCACCTGGCCTTCACGGTCGAGAGCGTCGAGGAGGTCGACGGCGCCTACCAGCGCTGCCTGAGCATGGACGCCCGCATCCACTGCCCGCCCGAAGAGGAGCCCGATCTGCCGGGCTATTACGCCTTCTTCGTCTTCGACCCCGACGGATTCCGGATCGAGGTCTGCTACACGTCCGATCAGGTTCGCCGGCAATGGGAGGCCGGGGAGCACCTCGAGGTTGGGCCGCATCGACCGAGCACCTGAGACATCGCCCCCCGCAGTATCGCGCCGCGGTGGGGCGCGACCCCGGCCCAGGTGTCGCGGAGTTGCTCGTGAAAACGCATGGCGGCCTCGCGACCTACGTAGGGCTCCGGCTCCGGCCAACCCTCCGCGGTCCGCACGATGACGTCGGGGAACCGGGATCCCACGATCTCCACGTTCTCCTGCGACATCGCCCGCGCGTATCGCGCTTACCTGGAGCAGGCCGGCTGTTTTTGCGCAGCGCGGTCTGTGAGTGGCCGCAGAACCAGCTCGAAAAACGTGTCGCTTCGTGCCCCCGGCGGCGGGTAGAGATGGATCGTGGGGACCGTTCTCGTGATCATCGTCGTAACGATCCTCGTCGCCTCGATCACCTTCCTCGTGCTCGGGATGATCCATTCGCAGGGAGGCCCGAAGGCGACCGGGGGGCATCGCTGGGCGGCGCAAGCGAGCCTCGCCGAGATGCGCAAGGAGGGTTCCGGCGGCCTGCCCTCGGAGGTCGGGCAGGAGGCCAACCGAAGCGAAGGCCCGCCGGGGGGCGAGCCACGGGGAACGCCGATCGAGGGGTCTCCCCCGCCGTCCGGCGCGGATTGAGGTCCTTACTCCGGGGTCTCGGCGATCGGGTCGGGCGTCCCGACCGCGTGCAGGTCCTCGCCGTGTTTGGCGAGGTAGGCACCGTGGCCGCCATCGATCCCCGCGAGGGCCCCGCTTGGGATGCAGACTACCCCAGATCCCCGTTTCAGCCGCCACGCATCCGGGCAATGACATGGGATGCAGATACTCGGCCTGATCTTGATCGGAATCGTGATTGGCATCCTGGCTCGCCTGGTGATGCCCGGACGCCAGAGCATCGGGATGCTGATGACGGTGCTGCTCGGTATCGGTGGAGCGCTTATCGGCGGGATCGTCGCCAGCGCGATTGGCGAGGGGGACGTCTTTGAGCTCAACGCGATCGGCACCATCGTCGGCATCATCGCGGCGGTCCTCTTGATCGCTGCGGCGGAGGCCTTTGGCGTCGGGGACGACCGCTCGCGCAGGGTCTGACGTCCCGGAGAGCTCCGATCAGAAAGGACCGATGACCGGCGAGCGAGATCCCGACGTTGAGCACGACGAACGCAAGCTCGAACGCATACAGGAAGAGCAGCAGCGCGAGCGGCAGCGTATTGAGCGCGAAGAGGAGCGCAAAGACCTCGCGGAGGACGACCGCAGCGCCGAAGACGAGCAGACGCAGGGCTGAAGCTCAGGCGAACGCTCGGTCCGTTTCTCACGTCTAGGGCGTTTGCGGGTCTATCGGGAGAAGACGGGCAAAAGGGTTGCCCAATCGGTTGCCCATCTGCCCCTCGCGCGATCCCCTAGAAAGAGAAAACCCCGCCGGAGCGGGGCTTTCCTTAGTGGGCCGGGTTGGATTCGAACCAACGTCTAACGGATTATGAGTCCGCTGCTCTGACCAGCTGAGCTACCGGCCCGCCGACTTCAAGTACCGCTTGGCCGTGCGGGTTCCTGCGACCCGGCCGGAAACCGCATCGAGGCGACCGCGTCGGCCTCGACCTTCGATTCTGCCCGTTTTCTGGCGCTCGGCGCCGTCCGTCTGCATCTTGCGATACGCGGGGGGAGCGCCTCCTCGGGGTTGACCTCGGGAGATGTCGCGGGAGAACGTCGAGGTGGTGCGCCGAATCTACGAGGGGGTGGGGACGCGGGAAGCGGCCGGTCTCTTGCAGTAAGTCCGCCTGCGTTCGCCCCGTTCTTCGGTATGGGAGGTATGGGGGAGATGAGGCGGACCACCGCGCTCGCGATCGGGATCCTCGGCGCCGAGGTGATCGCCGTTTCGGTGCTCAAGGGCTGGCGCTACTACCGTTGGCTCTTCCACTCCGAGCCCTTCCGGGCCGCGCCGCACGAGCCGTAACCGAGGACGACACGCACGGTGCTCAGAGCTCGGCGAGCATCCGTTCGGTCTGGTTGATCTGGCGGCGGATCATCTGCAGCTGCTTTGTCATCGTCCGCTGCGTCTTCACGTGGAGGTCCTTGGCTTGGGCATGGAGGGCCACCCTCGCCTCGTCCACGGCCGCCTTCTCGGCGGCACTGCCGACCTCGCTCTTCAGGGCAGCCATCCGGTTCTGGATCACGTCGTGGGTGGAGCGGACGAAGTCCTCCTGCCGGTTGCGCCGGCGAACCGTGCGCCGCTCGTTGGCCTGCTGGATCGCGAGTTGCTCGCTGAGCCAGCGCCGCAGCTCGTCCCGCGGGCCTTTGTGCTGCGGAGCCGCGTGCGCCGCCCCGGCGGGCAACAGCAGGGCAGCCCCGACGACCGGAGCCGACTTGATGAACTGCGAACGAGTGCTCGTCTGGTCTGGATGATCTGGCATCGACGCGATCTTAGGGACGGCGGATGAGGTCGGACGCCCGCTCGGCGACCATGATCGTCGGCGCGTTCGTGTTGCCGCCCGGAATCACCGGGAACACCGACGCGTCGACGACGCGCAACCCATCGACCCCATGAACCCGAAGCTGGGAGTCGACGACGGCTCCCTCGGCGTCGTCGCTCATCCGGCAGGTGCCCGATGGGTGGTAGAGCAAGAACAGGCGCCGGCGCAGGTCGGCCTCGAGCGCGTCCCGCGCGCTCGCCTCCCGACCCGGCTTCAGCTCGCGGACGATCGCGCTCGCCAGCGGCTCCTGAGCGGCGATCTCGCGGGCGAGCTCCATTCCGGCGACCAGGGAGTCGACGTCGGCGGGGGCGGCGAGCGAGTTGGTCAGGATCCGCGGCTTGGCAGCCGGGTCGGCCGAGCGCAGGCGCACCGAGCCGCGCGACTCGGGGCTGACCAGCACCGGCCCGATCACCATCGCGTCGCCGTCGAACTCCTCGCGTCCGTGATCCTCGAAGAAGGCGCCGCCCATGTGGAACTGGATGTCGGCGGCGGGCAAGCCGGGCCGGGTGCGGACGAAGGCGACCACCTCGGCGACGGTCGAAGTCAGCGGGCCGCTGCGGCGCAGCAGCCACTCGGCGAGGAACTTGGGCTTCTCGGCCCCGTAGAGCGTCCGCTCGCCCCGCACCTCCCACAGCATCGAGACCGCCGGGTGATCCTGGAGGTTCTCCCCCACCCCGGCGAGCTCGTGGCGGGCTTCGATCCCGAGCTCGTTCAGGTGATCGGGCGGGCCGATGCCCGACAGCATCAGGATCTGCGGCGAGCAGATCGCGCCCGCACAGAGCAGGACCTCGCGCTCGGCGCGCGCCAGCTTCGCCCCACCCCGGCGGGTGCGGTAGTGGACCCCGACCGCGCGCTCGCCCTCGAGCTCGACGCCGAGCACGGTGGCTCCGGTCGCCAGCTCGAGGTTCGGCCGGCGCAAAACCGGGCGCAGGAAGCCGTCGGCCGCACTCCATCGCCTGCCGTTGCGTTGCGTGACCTGAAACATCGAGACGCCGTCCTGCTCGGGCCCGTTGTAGTCGTCGACCCGCGGGATCCCGGCGGCGACGCTGGCATCGAGCAGGTGCCGATCCAGCGACCGCGGTGAGCGCTGGTCCTCGACCCGCAGCTCGCCTCCGGCGCGATGGAACTCCGAGGCACCACGGGAGTTGTCCTCGGATCGAAGGAAGTAGGGCAGGACGTCCTCCCAACCCCAGCCGGGAGCTCCCTGGCGCACCCAGAGGTCGTAGTCGAGCGGTCGCCCGCGGACGTAGAGCATCGCGTTCATCGAGCTCGACCCGCCGACGGACTTGCCGCGCGGGATGTAGAGGGAGCGGCCGTCGACGTGCGGCTCGGGATCGGTGTTGAAGTTCCAGTCGAGCGCGGTCTCGAACTGGTTCGCGAACCCGGCCGGGATCTTGATGTTCGGGTGGCGGTCGCGAGCGCCGGCCTCGAGCAGCAGCACGCGCGTCTCCGGGTCCTCGCTGAGCCGGTTGGCGAGCACGCAGCCCGCCGAGCCGGCGCCCACGATCACGTAGTCGGCGGTCGCCACGTCGCCATCCTATGGCTCGTCCGGCGGGCGTCCACACCCCTCGGGGCGGATCAGCAGCTGTCGGCGACGCGGTCGATCGCGGCCTCGAGCTCGGCGGCGCTGAAGGCGCCCTCGATCCGGGTGTCGATGCGGCCGTCGCAGTCGATCACGTAGAGCCACGGCTCGGTCGGCAGCCCGTAGGCCTCGACCTGGGGGCGCAGCCGCGGCGGCTTGTTGTCCTCGTAGATCTCCATGTGGATGAAGGCGGCGTCGTCGTCGCGGTCGCGCTTGACCTGCTCGGCGATGTCGACGACGGGGCCGCAGACCCGGCTCTGGCAGAGCGCGGGGGTGGCGAAGAGGAGCACCACCGGCTCCTTGCCGACTACCGCGGCGAGGTCCTCGTCGTGCATCGTCCCGGGCGGGATCCGGGTGTCGATCTCCTCGATGCTGGCCACCTCGTCGGCGGTCGGCGTGTGGACCTTTGGCGCGGGGTCGCCCGGGCCGGGGATCGGGTCGGCCTTGCGAACGATGATGCTCGGCAGCCGCGCTGCGGCGAGCTCGCCGTCGCGGTCGACCAGCGCCACGAGGCGCCACTCGCCGGGCTCGTCGAGCGGCAGTTCGGTGACGTAGACGGCCTTCGCCGCGTCGGGATCCGCGGCGGTGTTCTCGGCGGTGAACGCGGCCTCGGTCTCGAGGCTCTCGGCGCGGGCGGGGAACGGGCCGCGCACCTCGCCGGAGGACTCGGGGGCGGCGTAGAGCGCGACCTCGGCGTCGGTGATCTGCTCGCGCTCGACGGTGAAGACGCCGAAGCCGAAGCGGTTGTTGCCCTCGGTGAACACCTGCCCCGCGGGTGAGATGACGAGGTCGTCGGCCGGGGTGGCGTCGGCGACCATATCCTCGAGCGAGCTGTCGTCGGGTGCCGGGAAGGAGGCGGCGTCGGGGGCCGCCGGTGCGTCGGCGCTCGACTCGCCTTCCTCGTCGCCGCCGCAGCCGCTCGCGGCGAGTACGAGGGTGGCGGCGAGGGTCAGGGCGACGGCGGCAGCGGTGCGGGTTGCTCTCGTGCGCACCGGCGGCAGGCTAGCGAGTGGGACTAACGCCTCGCTAAGGCCGGCGCCGATAGGGTGCGGCGCCGAAACACCCCGAGCGAAGGCGAAGGAGGAGCATGGCGGAGCGGGCGGCGCTGATCACCGGCGGCTCGAGCGGGATCGGGCTTGCGATCGCGCGGGCGCTGGGCGAGGACGGATACGGGGTGACGATCTCCGGCCGCCGTCCGGACAAGCTCGAGGCGGCCGCGGCGCAGCTTGCCGGCGAGGGGCTCGATGTCCACCACCACCCTGCCCAGATGACCGCCGAGGAGGAGATCGTGGCGCTGTTCGCCGCCCACCGCGAGCATTACGGCCGGCTCGATCTGCTCGCCAACAACGCCGGGGTCGGAATCGGGGAGCCGATGGACTCGCTGACCGCGAAGAAGGTCGACATTCAGATCGGCGCCAACCTGCGCGGCCTGATCCTCGCCACCCGGGAAGGGCTGCCGATGCTGCGTGAGGCCGGCGGCGAGCACGGCAAGGCGCTGATCGTCAACACCGCGTCGGTTGCCGGCAAGAGCGGGCAGGGATGGCTGTCGGTCTACTCGGCCACCAAGGCGGGTGTGATCGGGTTCAGCCAGGCGACGCAGAAGGAATGCGACGGCCAGGGGATTCAGGTCACGGCGCTGTGTCCGGGGTTCGTCGACACGCCGATGACCGAGTTCGTCCGCGAGCACGTCGCCCAGGAGAAGATGATCAGGCCGGAGGACATCGCGGCGTCGGTGCGCTTCCTGCTCAGCACTTCGCCGGCCTGCCTGGTGCCGGAGATCGTCTTCATGCGGCCCGGCGAGGGTTTCTAGCCACTGGGCTCGACCGGCGCGGCGAGCTCCTGCTCGGTAGCGGCAAGGAGGTCGCGGCGGGGCCGGCGGCTGATCCGGATGCCGTCGGACTCGGGCTCGGGGATTGCGAGCTCGGCAGCGGGCACGGTGCAGGCGGCGATCCGAGCGCGCTCGGCGCGGATCTGTGCGGCGAGCTCGGCGATCGGAGTGCGCTCGAGCAGCGGATCGAAGTCGAGGCTGCGCTCGAGCAGCGAGCGGAGCGCGCGAACCTCGCGCCGGGTGGCGCGGCGGGGTCGGCGGGCGCCGGTGTACTCGTCCCAGGCGCGGGCGAAGCTGGCGACGCTGGTTCGGCCGCCGTTGCGATGCGCGGCGAGCATCGGACAGATGCCGCCCGAGCGCGGGTCGACGTAAGCGCCGACGATGATCCGGTTGCCGTCGATGCCTCGCAGCATCGCCTCGCGGGTGTGGCGTGGCAGCCGCTCGACCGCGATTCGCAGGCGCCTGATTGGGTCGCGCGGTTTGCGTCGCATGGCGAGAATGGTGGGCGAGGTGACGATCGCGGCGAGAGCGGCCCCCGGCGGGGGAAACGGATCTTGCATCGAATCGGTGCGGGTGGCGGATCGATGAGCGGCGGGCGGTTTCTGGTCGCGGCGTTCGGCGACGCCGGGCACGCGTTTCCGGCGATCGGACTCGCCCGGGCGCTGGCCGCGCGCGGCAACGAGGTCGTGGTCGAGACCTGGGAGCACTGGCGGGAGGCGGTAGAGGGCGAGGGGCTGGGGTTCGCGGCGGCGCAGGAGTACAAGACGTTCCCGCCCCCGGCGCCCGGCGCCGACGGTCCGTCGGCCGCCGATGCGGCGTTGGCGCTGGTCCCCTATCTGCGTGAGCAGCGTTTCGACGTGGTCGTCAGCGACATCCTCACCTTGGCGCCGGCACTGGCCGCCGAGCGGGCGGGGCTGCGGCGGGCGACGCTGATCCCGCACCTGTATCCGGTGCACGAGCCGGGATTGCCGTTCTTCGCCTTCGGCGCGTTGGCGCCGCGCACCGCCGCGGGGCGGGTGGTGTGGCGTGGCGCGCTGCCGCTGCTGATGGGCGGGTTGCGTCGCGGACGGGAGGAGTTGAACCGCTCGCGCGAGGTGGTCGGGCTGGAACCGACGGAGCGGTTTCATGGTGGGATCAGCGAGCGGCTGGCTCTGGTCGCCACCTTTCCGCAGCTCGAGTACGGGCGCCGCTGGCCCTCCGGGGTGCATGTCACCGGGCCGATCGGGTTCGAGCTCCCGTACCGCGACGTTCGACTGCCCGACGGTGAGGGGCCGCTGGTCGTGGTCGCGACGTCGACCGCCCAGGATCCGGAGTGCCGGCTGGTGCGGGTGGCGTTGGAGGCGCTGGCCGACGAGCCGGTGCGGGTGCTGGCGACGACGAACAGGTGGGTGCCCGAGCCGCCGTTGGCGGCGGTGCCGCCGAACGCGGTGCTGGTCGATTGGCTCGGTTACACGCAGGCGATGGCGGCGGCGGATCTGGTCGTCTGCCATGGCGGTCACGGGACGGTGGCGCGGGCGCTCGGCGCCGGCAGGCCGCTGCTCTGCTGCCCGGCGGTCGGTGACATGACCGAGAACGGGGCGCGGGTCGCCTGGTCGGGGGCGGGGTTGTCGCTGCCGTGGCGGTTGCTCGGTCGCGGTTCGCTGCGCGCCGTGGTTCGACGGCTGCTCGGCGACGGTTCGTTTCGCGATCGCGCCGGCGAGATCGCCGCCTGGGGGCGCGAGCACGACGGGGCGCAACGGGGCGCGGAGCTGGTCGAGGAGCTGGGCCGCTCGGAGGCCTGAAAAAGACCCGCTCTGCGGGCCTGTTTGAGCTCCGGGGGTGGGACTCGAACCCACAACCTATCGGGTAACAACCGATCGCTCTGCCATTGAGCTACCCCGGACTGCGAAGCCGCCGGAGGGCCGCACGCGCCGACCCGCTCGACAGGCTAGCGCCAGGCTCAACCAAATCTTCCAACTTCGAGTTTGCGCCGCATACGGTGGTCAAGTCGAAGTGCGATCCGCGCGCCAAGCGCGACCTAGGAAGTGGTCCGGGCGATCCGCTCGGCGAGCTCGGCGCGACGGCGCTGAAGCTCGACCGGGGGCTCTCCACCGTTTGACTCGGCAGTCGCGATCGCGTCCTCGACCATCCCCCGCTCGAGCTCGAGGAAGCTGAGCTCCATCGCCTCGGAACTCGCCGGCTCGCGCTCGGACTCCATCCTGACCTGGGTCACGTAGGCGAGCAGCGCCGCGTCGTCGTCGCCCGGCAGAGCGGGCGCCGGATCGTCGAGATGCTCGCGCAGCCAGGCACACGCCCGCGCCGCCACCGGCGACGCGAAGTGCTCGTCGGTGAGCCGGTCGAGCAGTCCCCGCCCCTCCGCGGGCAGCTTCACGCACATCGCCAGCAGCGCCATCTCGCGTCGCTCGCGCGCGCTGAGCTGGGTCGGAACCGGCGCCCGCGGCTGCGCCTCGCCCTCGCCGGCCGGCTGCTGCGCCCTCGCCCGACCACCCCGGACCGCCGCCGTCGTGCGGCGCGCCACCAGGCCGGGGTCGGCGTCGAGCCGATCCGCCACCTCGCGCATCAACTCCTCCCGGGTGATCGAGTCGGGCATCACCGCGATCACCTCGACCACCTCGTCGAGCGCCCGGTCGCGCCCCGCCGGCGACGAGGTGTCGGCGTCGTCGAGCAGCGTCCGCACGTGAAAGACCGGCAGCTCGTCGGCCGCCTCTACCGCGTCGCGAAACGCGGTCGCCGAAGCCCCGTCGCCGCCTGCGAGCAGGTCGGCCGGGTCGCGGTCGGCCGGCATCCGCGCGACCCGCAGGCGCAGCCGCTTGCCGCTCGCGACCCCCTGCGCGCGCAGCATCGCCTCGCGCCCCGCCCGGTCGGCGTCGAGCGCCAGCACCGCCTCCTCGCCATAGCCCGAGAGCAGCTTGATCTGCTCGGGCGTGATCGCCGTCCCCATCACCGCGACCGCGTTCGCGACCCCCGCCTGATGGCAGGCGAGCACGTCCGTATAGCCCTCGACCACCACCGCCCGCCCGGCCTTCGCGATCGCCGGCCGGGCCCGGTCGATGCCGTAGAGCGTGTGGCGCTTCCGATACAGCTCACCCTCGGGCGAGTTGACATATTTCGGCCTCTGGTCCGAGCGCAGCGCCCGCGCCCCGAACCCCTGCACGCGCGCGCGGGCGTCGCGAATCGGGAACACGATCCGCGACCGGAACCGGTCGTAGTGCCCGCGACCCTTCTGGCTCCGCTGCACCAGCCCCGCCGCTTCGATCTCGGCCACCGTGTAGCCGGCCTGCTGCCCGCGCACCAGCACCGTGTCCCAGGTGCCGGGCGCACAGCCAACCCCGAACTCCTCCAGCACCTCCGGCTTCAAACCGCGCCCCGTCAGGTACTCCCGCGCCTTCGCCGCCTGCGGCGCCTCGCGCAGGAAGGTCGCGTAGAAGCCGGCCGTGCGCTCGAGCAGCTCGCTCAGCCGGGCCCGCTTCAGGCGCGCCTCCGCCGCGCGCGGATCCTCCTCCTCGCGCTCGAGCTCGACCCCGTAGCGGTCGGCGAGCGTCTCGAGCGCATCGCCGAACGAGAGACCCTCCTTCTCCTCGACGAACCTGATCACGTCGCCGCCGACCCCGCAGCCGAAGCAGTGGTAGAGCTTCTCCTGCGGATCGACCGAGAACGAAGGCGTGCGCTCGTCATGAAACGGGCACAGGCCCGAGTAGCGCGCCCCGGAACGCCGCAGCTCGGTGTGCGCCGAGACCACCTCGACGATGTCGGTCGCGTCCTTGACCCGCTCGACGCTCTCCGAGCTGAACCGGCTCACGCTTCGAGCATACGCTCGGATCGACGCCCCCCGCCGCGGAGGACGAGGAAGGTGAGCCAGATCGCGACCGCGAAGATCGGGACCCCCATCGCCGCCCGCGCGACACCGAGCGCGACCAGAGCACCGGCCAGATACAGGGGCAACTGGACCGCGAGCCGGACCGCGAACACGCCGACCCAGATCCAGCTCGCGCGCGTATACAGCCGCACCCGTTCGCGATCGCGACGCCAGCCACTGCCGTGACCCTCGACGGTCTCGACGATCACCCCGATCAGCGGCCAGCGGACCGCGATCGAGATCAGGTAGGCGGCGGCATAGGCGGCGTTCAAGAGCAGGCCCGGGAGGAAGAAGTCCTCCGCCCGCCCGGTCCGGTCGGCGACGAACGCCGCCAGCGCGACTCCGGCAAAGCCGGCGAGCGCGAACTGAAGCGTCTCGCGGCGCAGCAGCCGGACCACGGTCAGCACCAGCGCCACCCCGACCGCCACCCACGCCGCCAACGACAGGTCCTGTCCGGCCAGCGAGTAGACGCTGACGAAGGCGATCGCCGGCAGGCCGGAGTCGGCGATCCCGTGCCTGCCGCCCAGCGTCGCGAGCAGGTCGACCGGATCCCGCTCGGGTGCCCGGGCCGGCTCGTCGGCGCTCAGAGCCGCGACTCCTCGGGCAGCGCCAGGCGCCGGAAGGCCGCGATCGCGAACCGGTCCGTCATCCCGGCGATGTAGTCGGTCACCCGCTGCAGGTCGTCGGCGCCGGGCGCCCCGTCGGAGACCAGCTCGGGATGGTCGAGGTAGTGCTCGAACAGCCCGCCGAGCGTCCGCCGCACCCGGTCGTGCTCGCTGCGCGCTTCGGGCCCGAGATAGACGCGGTCGAACATGAACTTGCGCAGCCGCAGCATCGCGCCGCCCACCCGCTCGGACTGGGCGATCTCGCCCTCTGCGGCCGAGGTCGCGACCAGGTCGCGGACGAGGACGTCGATCCGCGCCGCGCCGGTCGGCCCGAGGAGCTCGATCTCGGCCGCCGGCAGGTCGCGCTCGGCGAGGATCCCGGCCCGCACGGCGTCGTCGATGTCGTGGTTGATGTACGCGACCCGATCGACCAGGCGGACCACCGCCCCCTCCGGCGTCGCCGGCCGGCGCGAGCCGGTGTGGTTGAGGATCCCGTCGCGCACCTGCTCGGTCAGGTTGAGCCCCCGACCGTCGCGCTCGAGCACGTCGACGACCCGCAGCGAGTGCAGGTTGTGCTCGAACCCCTCCCTCCCGCGCTCGCGCAGGGCCTCGTCCAGCGACTCCTCGCCGATGTGCCCGAACGGCGGGTGCCCGAGGTCGTGGCCGAGCCCGATCGCCTCGGTCAGGTCCTCGTTCAGCCCCAGCGCCCGAGCCACGGTGCGGGCGATGCAGCAGGTCTCGATTGTGTGCGTGAGCCGGGTCCGGTAGTGGTCGCCCTCGGGGGCGACGAAGACCTGGGTCTTGTGCTTGAGCCGCCGAAACGCCTTCGCGTGCACGATCCGGTCGCGATCACGCTGAAACGGCGTCCGCACCTCGCTGTCGGGCTCGGGGGTCGCCCGCCGGGCGGGATAGGAGCGGGTCGCGGGCTCCCAAAGCCAGCTTTGCTCCCAGGCCTGCACGCGCTCGGCGAGCGGGCGGGCGGCGGGCGGGCTGGGCTCGAGATCGGGCACCTGCCGCCAAGCATAGGGTCAGCGCGGCGAGGCGAAAACGGCCGGGCTCAGGCCGCGAGCCGGCGCGGATAGCCGCGAAGCTGCACGTGGGCGTGGTGCTCGAGCGTCGCGGTGATCGCGCGCTCGGCCTGGCGCAGCGCCCGCTCCCCGGCGACCGGTGACTGCGCGAGCGGGCGCCCCAGAGCCTCGACCATGAACGCGTGCGCCTCGGCGGTGAGCGGGAAGCCGCCGCGCTCGCAGGCCTCGCAGACGACCCCGCCGGCGTCACCCGAGAACCCGACCAGCCCGTCGACCTCGCCGCAGCGCGCGCACGACCCGAGCTCGGGGGCGAAGCCGGCGGCGAGCGCGAGCTTGAGCCTGAAGGCGAGCGCGGTCGCCAGCCCCGCCGCCCCGTCGCCGCTGCCGTCGCCCGAGACCGAGCGCTCGCCGTCGAGGACCGCGAGGTAGCGGCAGAGCAGGTTGTAGGCGGGGGGATTCGCCTGCTCAGCGTCGAGCAGGCGCAGCACCGCGTCGCAGGCGCGCGCCGCGGCGTCGAGAGCGGGGCCGCTGGCACGCAGGCGCGAGTGCCCGCTGACCGTATGGGCGGAGGTCACTGTGGCCAGGTCGCCGCGTCCCTCGTGGAGGACGAGGTCGAGGCGAAAGAAGGGCTCGAGCCGGCCGCCGAACCGAGAGCGCGGGCGCCGCACTCCCTTCGCGATCGCCCCGATCCGGCCGCGGGTGGCGCTGTAGAGGTGCAGCACGCGGTCGGCCTCGCCGTAGCGGATGCTGCGCAGCACGACCGCCTCGGTCTTGAACTTGCCGGGCATCGGGACAGCAAGCCTTGCGCGTCGCCCGGACGATCCCGTGACTCGCTCAGCGCCGGCCGGCCCGGGCGCCGCGCCTGCCCGGGCGCGCCCGCAGCCGCCGCTGACAGCCGGGGCAGAAATAGGTCGACCGGCCCGAGACCACGATCCGCCGGATCGATTCGCCGCAGCGCAGACACGACTCGCCCTCGCGGGTGTGGACGAGAAACTCCTCCTGCATCGAGCCGCGCTCGCCGCGGGCGTCACGGTAGTCGTCGATCGAGGAGCCGCCGTGGACGAGCCCGAGCTCGAGCGCCTCGACGATTCCCTCGCAGAGCGCCTCACAGTGCTCGGCCCGCATCGAGCCAGCCGGCGAGAGCGGGTGAAGCTCCGCCCGAAACAGGGCCTCGTCGGCGTAGATGTTGCCGATCCCGGCGATCCCCGACTGGTTGAGCAGAAACGACTTCAGCGGCGCCCGCCGTCCGGCGGCGAGCGCGCCGAGCCGCTCCGGGGTGAGCTCGTCCGAAAGCGGCTCGAGCCCGATCCGGGCGGCGAAGTAGGGGTCGATCTCGTCCGCGCGCAGGACGACCCCGTGCCCGAAGCGCCGCGCGTCCGTGAACCAGAGCTCCGAGCCGTCGTCGAGCCAGAGCCGCGCACGGAGGTGGCGCGCCTCGGGCTGCGCCTCGTAGAGTCGCGGTCCCCCCAACGCGGCGTCCATCAGGTCGGCGACGCTCGAGGAGCCCGGCGGGCGCAGCAACAGGTTGCCGGTCATCCGCAGGTGCATGACGAGGGCCGAGCCGTCGTCGAGCCCGACGACCAGGTACTTCCCGCGCCGGCCGACCGTCTCGACCCTGCGCCCCGCCAGCGCCTCCTCGGTCCCGACCGGCGGCTCCGGACGAGTCCAGCGGTCGTCGAGCACCTCCGCGCGCTCGATCCGGCGACCGACCAGCTCGGGCTCGAGCTGGCGGCGGATCGTCTCGACCTCGGGCAGCTCGGGCATGAATAAATCCTGACACCTGCTCCGCTTCGCGTCCGCGGGTGTCAGGGTGGGCGCACGCCGAGCTATTCGGTCGCGCGCGGATGCGCCTTGAAGTACACCTCCTTGGTCTGCCGCGCATGGCTTTACCAAGCGACGCTTCGCATGTTCAAGCGGATTCTGGACCGCTCAAGACCGCTGTAAACCGCCTGAGCGGGGTGCTGACTGGCGCACCACTGGCGCACCAGTGCCCGCCCCCCAGCATGCGAAACTAGGTCCTACTAACCGGCCGCGCGTGCTCCCGCGCCGGCGCCCCCTCCGGGCCAGGAGCAAGACCTCGAAGGGGGACGCCAAGGCGTTGAGCTGGAAGTCGGCACCCGACCACGATCCGCTGGCCGAGTTCGCAGCGCTTATGGCGAGCTTCGACGTCGACCGCTTCCGCGCGAAGGAGGCTGAGTCGGCCACCAAGTCAACGGGATCGATCAGGGTCGCGACCTTCGACTGCTGATGCCTGGCCTACTCCGACAGCCCGGCGGCTTCGAGGGCCTCAGCGCGCGTCTTGAAGTCACGCTTGCGAGCGACCTTGCCATCGCGAAGGGTGTGAACCTCAAACACTCGGTCTTCGTACTCGATCCCGCTCGCTCGGCCGCGCCCCGAGTACAGGACCACCAGCACGACCTGGTCGCCCGCGTCGATGTACTCCTCCGGGGTCAGGTCGATTCGCTCCCACTCGGCCTCCCAGCGCTCCCACTTGGCCAGCAGCTCGTCAGGCTGCTGCGCGGGCGTTTCTTGGCCGACCTCGTAGACCACGTCGGGGGCGAGGTAGGACACCGCCCGTACGTGGTCGCCCCGGAGGTAGGCCTCGGTGAACCCCCTCACGATCTCCACGTTCTCCTGCGACATCGCCCGCGCAGTATCTCGCTCGGCCCTCGGGGGCGTCACTGCCATGACCGCCACCTATCCACAGATAAACCGGAGGGACTTGCTCTGCCGGTGATCGAGGTCGCAGCGTGACTGCTCAGCTACTCCGACAGCCCGGCGGCTTCGAGGGCCCGGTTCCGGTCGGCGTGTATCGAGAGGCGAACGATCCTCCCATCACGAAAGGTCCAGACGTGGAAGAAGCGGTTCCACACCTCGGCGTCGGTCCCTCTCATCAACCCGCCATCGCGGACGACGTTGACCACCCGCCCCTCGTCGGCGTAGATCACCTCTTCGATCTCGACGTTGTAGGCCTCGAACGTTTCCCAGTACTCGCGCATAGCTTCCTGTGCAGCTTCAAATCCCAGGACTTCGACGACATCCGGCCCGAGTCCGTGTTGTCGAACTCATAGTCCGGGTCGAACAGCTCCCGGGGTGCCTCCAAGCGGACGTTCACCCCTTCGTAGACCCGGCGAACTGTCTCGACGTTCTCCTGCGACATCGCCTACTCCTACAGTTCGGCGGCTTCGAGGACAGCGTCCCTGCTCGGGAACATCTGAACCCGAGCGACCTTTCCGTCCTGCTCTCGCATCGTGTAGAGCAACCCCATTCGCTGGTCGATCTCGATCCCACTGCTCCGCCTGTCCCCGTCATCCGGACCTCGACAAGGTGCCTTCCCCCGCTCACGGCGGCGATATCCACAGGCTCCATGCGCAAGCCAGTCCATGCGTCCCACTGCTCCTGGAAGTACCTCTCGAACTCCTCGCGCCCCTTGTAGCGCGCCGTCCGGGAGAGTCGTGTCGTGTCCACCTCGGCGTCGTCGGCATAGAGTCGGCCATCAAGTCGATGTCGCCACTGTTCCAGCAGGAGAACCCCTGGTCCACGAAGGCCTTGATGTCGAGCGATACCGGCTGCCCGGTCATGGCGTGCTCCTTTGGTTCCACGTTCTCCTGCGACATCGCCTACTCCGACAGCCCGGCGGCTTCGAGAGCCTGTCGTCGACTCGTGAACTCTGTCACGCGCGTCACGGTCAAATGTCCTGATCCCAGACCTCCCAGACCTGCCAAATCTCCATCTCGCCACCCGCCCCCGACGTTCGTCCCGTCCCAGCGACCCGAAACCCGGCGACCACAGTTCCGTGATCGCCCTCGAGGTACTCATGCGCGCGGTACGCGCATCCAACGCTTCTCCTTCGGGTGGAAACGTCAGCGCCGCACTCAGGCGAACTGGCGGCGACGGCCCGATCCGATACCGCCGAATCATCTCGCCGTCGTCCTGCTCGACGATGTGGCAATGCCAGACGAACACGCCGGCGCGGATCGAACAGCGCCTCAAGCGCGTGAGGCCGCCGCGGTACGATCCGGTGTCCTTGCGACCGAGCTCCCAGCTCTTCGAGGCCCAGGGCGCTGCCGTCCAACGCTTGGCGGTTCACGACCTCGAACGTGATCTCGTGGATGTGGATCGGGTGCGCGTCCGCGGTGAAGTTATGGAGCTCCCAGACCTCGATCGCGCCGACCGTCTGGGTTCTCCGTCAGCGGCTCGTCCCAGCCGAGCGGAATCCGCTGCCGTCGGGGTTTAGCGTTCCGAGGTCGGCCTCGGCGTGGCCGAACCGCTCGCCGCCGTCGCAGTCGAGTACGACGTTCCCGCCCTCGGTGCTCACCTTCACGGTCGCGGACTCCTGCTCGTTGAGCGACAGCTCCCGCGTGAGGGTCGCCGCTCCGAGCGGCGCGAGCGCGGGCAGGACGAGGTCCGACGGCGGGGTGCTCGGGTCGGGGCCGGTGCTCGGGACGACGTCGAAGCGCATCACCTGGCCGGTGGTCGCCGGGTCGGCGGGCTCGAAGTCGACGCCCGGCACGCCGCCGCCGAACGGCTCGTCTCGAGCGACGTTCAGCATGTCGAATCGAGGTGCCGGCCGGCACGTTCGTGAAGTCGACGATCACGTCCGCGCGCTCTGCCGGGCCTATCAGGATCTCGGCGAGCTCGACCGGCTCCGGCAGGAAGCCGCCCTCGTCGCCTATCTGCCAGAACGGTAGCCCGTTCTCCAGCCGCAGGATCAAGAAACGCGAGTTGCAGCCGTTCAGGAGGCGGAAGCGGTAGCGCCGCCGCTGCACCTCCAGCTTCGGCCAGGTTCGCCCGTTGACTACCATCGCGTTGCCGAAGAACTCCGGTTCCAGATCTGCGCGTCGTGCGCGAGGGCCGCAAGGTGCTCGTCCCAGTACGCGATCTGCAGCTGCGACGGATCGAGCCCCTCGAAGAACGCGCGGTTGTCCGGGTAGAAGAGCTCGCCCTCTTCAGTGAAGAGCGTCCTGGATCGCGATCGGGATCTCGAAGTACTCTCGCCCCTGGTCGCCGAGCTCGAGCGCTGGGCCGAGCAGCGTGCGGCCGACCGCATCGTCGGGCCCGCCGCGCAGCAGGTAGAAGCCGGCCGGCCCTGCGTAGACGTTGAAGCGCGTCAGCCCGAGGGTGTGTCTTATACCACATCGTCGTCGCGCGTGGTCGTTGTCGTACTGGAAACGACGCTGCCATGAGTCCACGCCTGACCGAGATCTTCCTGTGCGAGGCCCGGAACTCGGTACTTCGAGCCCACCTTGGGCTAGCCGGCGAGGAAAGTGGCTAGCCTTCGGCAGGTTCCAGGCTTGCGTAGCCGTCGCTTCGCTAGTCGCTGTGGGCGCCGTGCAGGTGAGTGACTATCGGCACCGGTCCGCGTAAAGCGTCGTGATCGCTGCCGTGCTCGTCGCGCCCGTGTATCCCAACGGGCGGTTCGCCCAGTGGAGCGTCTAGTCGACCGAAGCAGGTACGGCGGACTCTAGCCGTCCGGCTTCGATCGAGCTCGTTGATCCCCGCGAAACTCAAAGGATTGCGCCTTCCGAGTAGACCGTGACGTCCGCAGTGTTCAACGTCTTCGGTTGTCGACCGAGCCGGATCTCCTACCTTGATCGAAGCCACGGATCCTTCGACTCCTAGATATCTCATGCTCGATTGGCGAACCCCGATCCGGTAGTAGTCGATCGCCCTTCCCTTCTTCCGTAGCGCTTGCCGCTGCGCGGCATCCCCTGCGTTATTCCAGCGACTCGCGTACTTCGCCCTTGGCGCGCGTCTTGCGCGCTTTCCCCAGTGTTTCCGCCCAAGACCGCCCGCCGGCGAAACGCCACATCACGAAACCTCGCTCCCGCGCCCGCGCCGTACTACATCAGCCAGCACCGGGTGATCGGTACCAACAGGCACGAACCATACACGCTCCCTCGTCTCTGTCTAGTCCATCAGGCTTGCAGTAGACCGCCAGCCGCGCGTTGTAGGACTTCTCAGCAGCGTCCACGAGTCTTGTAGAATCGATCCACAGGGCGCACTTGCGTGGTGTCGAGCGAATCTGGGCGCGGTCCTTGGTTTGGAAAGTTCCTTGTTCCAGCACAAGACCTTCTTCTTCTTCGAGGTCGCCTTGCGCTTGTCAACCGGGTGCCAGCCGAAGTTCTTGTTCTTGAAGTCGTGGTTGCACGCAGCGCCCTGGTTGAAGTTGCTACCCGAGCTGCAGGTGAACTTCCGAGGCTCGTCGTTCCCGTTGGTCTTGTAGAGCCGCCGCGCGTAGTGCTTGGCCTTCTCGCAGCGCATGTTGTTCTTGTAGAAGATCCGCACCCCGCCGAGGTCTGATCTTGCTGCAATCCTTGGCTTTGGAACTAGGGGCTTACACGCCATTCGCAGAATACCAGTTGCTACTTCGATCCTGGTGATCGCCTTGTGAGTCTCTTTTCACTACCTAGTCCGTCTCTCCTACTAGGTTCATCTTTCATTCTTTAATCGCTCCGTCTGTAGGCGCGCAGCGATCACCTGTGTAGAGCAGGTGCTGTAATCTCTCCTTAAAGCAGCTACGGCGATACCTCCGACTCTCAGTCCTCTCTCCGTTGGTCTTTGTAGAGCCGCTCGCGCGTAGTGCTTGGCCTTCTCCGCAGCGCCTATGTTGTTCTTGTAGAGTTCTAGATCCGCACCCCGCCGAGGTTGATCGTGCTGCAGCCGGCTTTGGTAGCTGGGGCTTGCTCGCCATTGGCGAGGACAGGTGCGGCCAAGGCTGCGAACGCGACTACGACCAAGAGCTGAGGGTGCTTCATCGGGCGGCTCCCTTGCTAATCGACGACCTTGAACTTGTCCTTTGCCGCCGAGAGGTCGGAGTTGCCGGCCTCGTCGGTGGCGATCACCTTGAACTTGTGCTTGCCGTCGTCGAGCCGCTTGACCTTCTTCGGCGACGTGCAGGGCTTATAGGGCTTCTTGTCGAGCTTGCACTCAAAGGTCACATCCGGCTCGTCGGCGGTGAACTTGAACTTGACCTTGTGCTTGTCGAGCTTGTTCGGAGCGCCCTTGGTGATCTTGGTCTGGGGCGGGTCGGTGTCGGTCAGCGCGTCGACAGCGACGCCGTCCAAGACGAAGTCTGCGGCCTCGTGCGGGCCGGCAATGGAGCCGAAGAGGAGGTCGACGGCCGAGCCGTCAAGGTTGGCGCGCGCGAGCGCCCCGTAGTTTGTCCAGTAGACGTGGCTGGCGTTCACCGCGATGCCGCGGGGGTGATATGCGGCCGCGATGTCCTGTTCGACACCGCTGCTGTCGAGGTTTGCCCGCCCAACGCTGCCGGAGAGGTCATATCCACAGTCCAGTCCCTCGTTGACCCAATAGATGTGGGTGGCGTTCACCGCGACTGCGGTCGGCGAGGGCACGCAGCCTCCGACGGTCACAAAGCTCTGCTCGACGCCACTGCCGTCGAGGTTGGCGCGGCCGATGCCGCCGCCGCTAGCCCAGTAGACGTGACCGGCGTCGACGGCGACGCCGCCCGGATCGCTGGCGCCGGTGACAAATCTCCGGTTGACCCCGGAGCCGTCGAGGTTGGCACGGCCGATCGTGCCAATGGCTGCGTTCGTCCAATAGATGTAACTGGCGTCGACGGCGACGCCCTCCGGGACGTAGCCCAGGAAGCTGGCGCCGGTGATGAAACTGCGGTCGACGCCGGAGCCGTCGAGGTTGGCGCGGCCGATCGTCTGTGCATCGGGGTCGGTCCAGTAGATGTGCTCGGCGTCCACCGCGATGGCGAACCCCCCAAGCGGGGGGCCGCCGACGGCGTCTGGGATGTATCCCTGGTCGACGCCGGAGCCGTCGAGGTTGGCTCGCGCGATCGAGGCCGTACCTCCGTGGATGATCGAGGTCGTGGGGATGTTCGCCCAATAGACGTAGGCATCGGCGCGTGCGGCGACGGCCAGGGACAAGAGGCAGAGCGCAGACGCGGCCGCGGCGATCGCCACGGCGGGCCTTACACGGCGCAGATCGAGCATCGGTACGTCCTCCCTGGTTGCGGTCGCGGTCGAGCGTATCCGTGGCAGCCGGATGGGTCAACCAGGCAAGACCGACCGTGGCGGACCCGAGCGGGTCTCCCACAACTCGAAGTGAAGCCGCCGAGCCCGCTCGAGGAACTTCGGCGCATAGCGATCGGGGAGGGTCCTCGGGACCGGGATCAGCGACGCTCGGTCGAGCAGTCCCTCGCGGTCATCAGCCTCGATCGCCGCGTGGCACTTCTCGCAGGCCGACCAATCGCGCTCGGCCGGGTAGATCCAGCGGACCATCTGAGAGCCGCAGAAGTCGCATCGCACCCCGCCCACCGCGCCCTTGCCCCCGAGCGCTGATGCGGCTACAGTCGTCCCGAACAGAAATGGGGCCGGCGTGCGTGAACACCCGGCCCCTGGCGACGGGCCAAGTCACCAAGGTCCCGCCGCGAGGGAACGGTATCGCCCCGGCATTGCCCCTTGACCACGAGGAGGACTGATGGCGACCGGGATCACGAAGCGACACTCCCGCACCTGCCGTGTCCGCGAGGGCGGGCGCTGCAACTGCAACGCAGGCTGGGAGGCGTCGGTCTACTCCAAGCGCGACGGCCGGAAGATTCGCAAGACCTTCACCCACGAGGCCGATGCGAGATCTTGGCGCTCCGACGCCCTGGCGGCGCTGGCGCGCGGTGGGCTGCGGGCCGCGAAGCCGACCACGGTCAAGCAGGCCTGGGAGGCGTTCTACGCGGGCATCAAGGCGGGCCATGTTCGCAACCGCTCCGGCGACCGCTACAAGCCCAGCGCCATCCGCGGCTACGAGAAGTCGATGCGGCTCCGCGTCCTTCCCGAGTTCGGCAACACTCGCCTCTCAGACGTTCGCCGGATCGACGTTCAGGACTTCGTCGACAGCATGCTCGCGGATGGGCTGGGAGCGTCAACGATCCACACCACCCTCCACCCGCTCCGGGCGATCTTCCGCCGTGCGCTCACCCGTGGCGACTTGGCTGCCAACCCTTGCTCGGGCGTGGAACTGCCCACCGCGCGAGGGCGCCGAGAGCGCTTCGCCTCCCCCGCCGAGGCCGAGGCCCTGATCGCGGTCGCCCCCGAGAGCGACCGGGCGATCTGGGCGACCGCGTTCTATGCGGGGCTGAGGCTGGGCGAGTTGCGCGGCCTCCGCACCGAGGACGTTGACCTTGCGACCGGCGTTATCCGCGTTGAGCGCGGCTGGGACCGCCAACGCCGGCAGGCGCAAGGTGCCAGTCGTCGGCGCCCTGCGCGACTACCTACTCGACCACTTGGCGGGCACCGGCCACCAGGGCGCTGAGCTGATCTTCGGCCGCACCCCGGCGAGTCCGTTCGCCGCCAACCGGCTACAGCGACACGCCGATCGGGCGTGGGCGGCGGCAGGGCTGGACCGGATCACCCCCCACGAGTGCCGCCACTCCTTCGCGGCGATGATGGTCGCGGCTGGCGTCAACGCGAAGGCGCTGCAGACCTTCATGGGACACGCGTCGATCACCCTCACGCTCGACACCTACGGACACCTGATGCCCGGTAGTGAGGCCCAAGCAGCGGAGCTGGTCGAGTCCTACCTCAGCGCCCAGCACGACCGCGCCGAGGAGGCCGCGAGAGCGGCTGGCGGCGTGCTGACTGGCGCACAGAGTGGCGCACCGGTTCTGCCCGATCACTAGAAACCGCTTATTCAAGCCGTTCCGTAGCCCGTGGATGCGCCTTGAAGTACACCTCCTTGATCTTCTCGCGCGAGAGGTGGGTGTACAGCTGCGTCGTCGCGACGTCGGCGTGCCCGAGCATCTCCTGGACCGAGCGCAGGTCGCAGCCGCCCGAGAGCAGGTGGGTGGCGAAGGTGTGGCGCAGAGTGTGCGGGCTCATCTTCCCCGCCAGCCCCGCGTCGCGGGCGTGGCGCTGGATGATCTTGTAGAGGCCTTGGCGGGTAAGCGGCCCGCCGCGGAAGTTGACGAACAGCTTGCGCTCGACCCGCTCGCCGACCAGCTCGGCGCGCCCGGCGCGCTGGTAGCGCTCGATCGCCCGCGCGGCCTGGCTTCCGAGCGGCACGATCCGCTCCTTGGAGCCCTTGCCGTGGGGCCTGACGAAGCCGCGGCGCAGGTCGACGTCGCCGCTCTCGAGCCCGATCGCCTCCGAGGCCCGCAGCCCGCAGCCGTACATCACCTCGAGCAGCGCCCGGTCGCGGAGCGAGATCGGGTCGGCTGTCGAGACGCCCTCGAGCAGCTTGCCGACCTCGGCCTGGCTGAGCACGTGGGGCAGCTTGCGCGACTTCTGCGGCGGCGTCAGGGTCGCGGTCGGGTCGTCCTCGATCAGCTCCTCGCGGCGCAGGTGCCGGTAAAAGGAGCGCAGGCAGGCGGTCTTGCGGCTGATCGTCGCGGGCGAGCACGCGGGCCGGCCACCGTCGCCGTCCTCGTCTGCCTCGACCCCGATCGCCAGGTCGGCGAGGAAGTCGGCAACGTCGGCGCGCCCGGCCTTGGTCGCGTCGACGCCGCGGTCGGCGAGAAAGCCGCCGAACTGCAGCAGGTCGGTCCGGTAGGCGTCGAGCGTGTTGCGCGCCAGGCCGCGTTCGAACTCCAAGTAGGCGAGGAAGTCGAGCACCAACGCCTCGAAGCGGGCATCGGTGCGGCGTTCTCGGGGCTTGCCGACGGCGACGGCCATGGGCCGGGGTTCTCCCGGCCGACCGCGCCCCCTGCCGGTGCAAGCGCGCTACCGCGTCTGGCGCAGGAGCAGCAGCCCGATCAGCGACGAGGAATCGGCGCAGGCTTCGATCGCCGCGTCGAGCTCGGCCAGCGGCCAGGCGACGATTTCGATCCGCTCCCCCTCGACCGGCTCGGGATCGCGCTGCTCGAGCCCGGTGGCCTCGAACAGGCTCACCTCCTCCTCGGCGAACCCCGGCGAGGCATAGAAGCGCTTCAGCTCGCGCCACTCGCGCGCCACCAGCCCGACCTCCTCGAGCAGCTCGCGGCGGGCGCACTCGAGCGTCGTCTCACCCTCGACGTCGAGCTTTCCGGCCGGCAGCTCGAGCAGCGCCGGCTCACCGACCGCCTCGCGCGGTTGGCGAACCAGGTAGACGTGCTCGTGGTCGTGGGCGAGGATCGCGACCGAGCCCGGGTGTCCGACGACCTCGCGCTCGACCAGCTCGCCGTCGGGGTGGCGAAACGAGTCGATCCGAAGGCTGAGGAACTCGCCCACATATAGCCGCCGGCTCGATTCGGGCCTCACCGGCCGGCCCCCTCGACCGCGCCGGCGAGGCCGGCGCCCGCGGCCAGCGCCGCGGCGAAGAAGAGCGGGTCGTCGGCGAGCGCCCGTCCCATCGTTCGCGCCGGGAGGCCGCTCGCCGCGTAGCCGTCGAGGTCGATCGCCTCGACCGAGAGGTCGTGGCGCCCGCCGCAGATCGCGATCAGGTCGTCGAGCGCCGCTCGCGCCGAGCCACCCTCCGGCGCGTCGGCGGCGAGTAGCGGCCAGCCCTCCAACTCGGCCTCCGGCACCGGCACCCGGACCGGCGCGAGCAGCAGCTCGAGCACCGAGGCCGTGTGATGGCTGAGCCCGCGGTGGCGCGGGCGCTCGTCCGAGCTCGAGAGCCGCGGGGCGACGAGCGTCGGTAGCCCCAGGGCGAGGGCGGCGTGGGCGGCGTCGAGCGCTGCGATTCCGCCGTGGCCGAGCCTGGTCGCCGAGCCGAGGATCCCGGGCCCCGGACCGACCACGACCGCGTCCCAGCCGAGGCCGCGGGCGGCGGCGTCGAGCCCGCCGATCAGGTTGATCGCCTCGTGCTCGCCACCGTAGGCCGCTCCGGCGGTGAGATGGCCGCAGACGAGGCCGCGCTCGCGCAGCTCGGCGAGGTCGCGTGAGAGCCCGCCGGGGAGCGCCGCGCCGGCGCCCTGGACGAACCCGACCCGGAGGCCTGGAGCCGCCTGCGCTGCGGCCCAGGCGGCCGGCGCGAGGTGTCCGTGCAGCGGGATCGCGAGCACGGGCGGCTTCGGGCCGTTGCCGAGCCGGTCCTCGTCGGCGTCGGCGAGCTCGGCCGGCACGACCGGGTGCTGGAGCGAGGTGTAGTTGAGCTTGATCACATGCGCTCCCTCGGTCCCCGGCGCGTCGAGCCCGCGGGTCAGGTTGACGTGGACGAGGTCGAAGCCCCCGGAGCCGAGCCCGAGGTCCTGCGCCTCGGTGTTGACGATGACCTCGTCGCCGACCTCGACCTCGCCGACGAGCGCCGTGTCGGCACACGCCGGTCGACGCTCGCCGCGAATGTCGACGATCAGCGGATCGATCGAGACCACCATGCCGCTGCGCAGCTTCAGCATCAGCTCGTTCCGTCCGCCGCCAGGTCGACGATCGCCTCGCAGACCTCGAGCATCTCGGTCAGCCGCCGCGCACCGACACTCTCCGCCGGCGTGTGGTTGGCCTCGGTCCCGTTGGCGAGCAGCGCGCACTCGAACCCGCGCGCGACGAGCGCGTTCGCATCGCTGCCACCGCCGGTCGCCACCTCGCGCGCCGCATGCCCGCAGCGCTCGAGCGCCGCCCGGGCGAGCCGCACGGGAACCGCGCTCGATGACAGGCGGTACCCACGAAAGACCTCGGTCACGTCGAGGTCGAGATCGCAGGAGCTCTCGCTCGCCGCCCAGGCGCAGGCGTCGAGCATCGCGTTGATCGTCGCCGCGACCCGCTCCTCGTCGAGCGAGCGCGCCTCGCCCTCGACCCGGCAACGGCCGGCGACCACGTTGGCGGCCGTGCCGCCGTCGATCAGGCCGATGTTGGCGGTCGTCTCCGGGTCGAGCCGTCCCAGCCTCATCGTCGCTATCGCCGCGGCCGCCGCCTCGATCGCCGAGCGCCCTTCCTCGGGCCGGATCCCGGCGTGCGCCTCGACCCCCTCGAACTCGGCGACCAGCCGCTGGTGGCTCGGTGCGGCGGTGATCAGCTCGCCGATCGGCGACGCGTGATCGAGCACGAATCCGAACGGCGAGCGCAGGGCGCCGAGGTCGAGCTCCCGCGCCCCCCGGAGCCCGTCCTCCTCGGCGACGGTGAAGACGAGCTCGATCCCGACCTCGGGCGCCCGGGCGACCTGGCGCGCGGCGAGCTCGACCAGGACCGCGACCGCCGCCTTGTCGTCAGCGCCGAGGATCGTCTCGCCGCGGCTGCGATAGACGCTGTCGGCGAGCTCGACCTCGATCGGCCCGGTCACCGGGACGGTGTCGAGGTGGGCGCAGAACATCACCCAGCCCTCCCCCGCTCCGGGGACGCGCGCGATCAGGTTGCCCGCTCCCGCCCGCGCCGGCCCGGCCGCCTCGTCCTCGACCACGTCGATCCCGAGCCCGCGCAGCTCGGCGAGGACGGCGTCGGCCACCGCCCGCTCCGAGCCGGTCGGGCTCGGCATCTCGCAGAGGGAGACGAAGCGCTGCCGGAGACGGCCGTCCTCGCTCACGACACCGATGCCTCGGCCGCTTCGGCTGCGTCACGGCCGATGAAGTTGTGTACCGCGAGCATCCGGCCGCCGCGCACTTCGACGATCCACGCGGCCGGCTCGTCGAGCTCGATCCCACTCGCCCGTCCGAGGCCGCGGACCGTGCCGCGGACGAGCGCGCGCCGGTCATCCACGAACCGGATCTCGTCGATTCTCAGCTCCCAGTCCTCGAACTGCTGGTCGATCTCCGCCATCCACGTCCGCACCCGCTCCTCGCCGCGGTAGCTGTCCCCGGTCAGGTGCGAGTGGACCTCGAACTCGGGGTCGAAGCTCTCCGGGTCGAGTCGGCGATCACCCGTGTTCCAGCGCCGCCAGACATCGCGGATCAACTTCTGGTCGTCGGCCATTCGCGGCCACAGGCTATGGCAGTCGCGCGGCTCGGCCTACTCGGCGAGCACCGCCAAGGCGACGCCGTCGAGGGCCGCGGAGCCCTCCGCGAGCCGCTCGGTGACTCGCTCTCTCACCGTGCTGTGAACCGCTTCCTGGCCCTCCGCGGAGAGCGAGCCGAACGCCTCGGCGATCGGGGCGGCGAGTGCCAGGGTCTTGTCCCAGTGCACGTCGGGATCGGAGTAGCCCCACTCGATCGCGACCTCCTCGACCTGCGGTTCGCCGAAGCCGGCTCCGGTGACCAGCTCGCGAATCCGATTCGGGTCGGCCATCGCGAAGATCCCCGGGGCGCCGGGCTCGGGCGGCGGCAGGTGGCCGAGCTCGACCATGGTCAGCCCCGGGATCGCCGCCCACAGGTTGCGGTCCGGGGCCGCCCAGACGGCGAACGAGAGCCGGCCGCCGTCGCGCAGCACCCGCCTCGTCTCCGACAGCGCCGCGGCGGGATCCGCCATCAGCATGTAGCCGAAGCGACAGAGGACGCCGTCGACGCTCGAGTCGTCGAGGTCCATGCGCTCGGCGTCGAGCACCCGGCACTCGACCTGGCCGAGGCCGCGTGACTCCGCGGCGCCGCGCGCGACCTCGACCATCGAGGGGGCGAAGTCGGTCGAGATCAGCTTCCCGGCGTCACCGATCCGCTCGGCCACGAGAAAGCCGGTGTCGCCCGTCCCCGCCGCCAGCTCGAGCACCGTCTCGCCCGCTCCCGGATCGAGCCGCTCGACCAACCTCTCCCCAAGCCGACCGGTTGCATCCCAAAGGAAGTCGCGCTCGCGCTCCCAGTTACCGGCGAAGCGGTCCCACGAGTCGAGCGAGCTGCGTCGGTACTCGTCGAGGTCGGGCGGCACGGCTCGATCCTACGCCGTCGCGGCGCCCGGAGCAACCGCCGGGAGGCTCAGCCCTGGTGTCGGACGCGCACCTCGTCCGCGCCGGCGGTCTCCTCGGCCTCGGTCTCCTCGGTCGCTGCCCCGTCGCCGCGCTGTGCCGCCCGAGTGGCGGCGGCGGCGACGAACTCGCGAAACAGCGGCTCAGGCCGGGTCGGGCGCGAGTTGAACTCGGGGTGGAACTGGGAGGCGACGAAGAACGGGTGCTCGGGGAGCTCGACGATCTCGACCAGGCGCTCGTCGGGCGAGGTCCCGCTGGCGACCAGGCCCTCGTCCTCGAGTCGGCGACGAAGCTGGTTGTTGACCTCGTAGCGATGGCGGTGGCGCTTGTAGATCACCGCCTCGCCGAAGATCTCCCGCGCCCGGGTCCCGTCGTGCAGCTTCACCGGATCGGCGCCGAGGCGCATCGTCCCGCCCATGTCCGAGACCTCCTTCTGCTCCGGCAGCAGGTCGACGACCGGGAACGGCGTCTCGGGATCGAACTCGGTCGAGTTCGCGCCCTCCATCCCGGCCGCGTGGCGGGCGAACTCGGCGACCGCGATCTGCATCCCGAGGCAGATCCCGAGATAGGGAATGCCGCGCTCGCGCGCCAGCCGCGCCGCCAGGATCTTGCCCTCGATCCCGCGCTCGCCGAATCCGCCCGGGATCAGGATCCCGTCGGCCCACTTGGCGATCTCGTCGGGCTCGAGCTCCTCCGAGTCGACCAGCTCGACCTCGACGTTCGTCCCGCGCGAATAGCCACCGTGGTGAAGCGCTTCGACCACCGACTTGTAGGCGTCGACGAGCTGAACGTACTTGCCCACCAGGGCGATCCTCGTCGTCCCCTCGCAGGCGTCGGCGCGGCGGACCAGCTCCTCCCATTCGCTCAGCTCGGGGGCCGGGGCCTCGAGCCCGAAGTGGTCGAGGACGAGATCGTCGGCGCCGTCGGCGCGCATCACCAGCGGCACCTTGTAGATGTTGTCGACGTCGCGCCCCGAGAGCACGGCGTCCTCGGGGACGCTGGCGAAGAGCGCGATCTTCTTGCGGATCTCGCGATCGAGCCCCTTCTCGGAGCGACAGACGAGCGCGTGAGGCTGGATCCCGATCCGGCGCAGCTCGTTGACCGAGTGCTGCGTCGGCTTCGTCTTCAGCTCCCCGGCGTGGCCGATGTAGGGGACCAGGGTCAGGTGGATGAACATGCACCGCTTCGGGCCGAGCTCGGAGAAGAGCTGGCGAATCGCCTCCAGGAACGGCAGCGACTCGATGTCGCCGACGGTGCCGCCGACCTCGGTGATCACGAAGTCAACCGCCTGCGACTCGGCGACGATCAGGATCCGCTGCTTGATCTCGTCGGTGATGTGCGGGATCACCTGCACGGTCGCGCCGAGGTAGTCGCCGCGTCGCTCGCGACGGATGACCGAGTTGTAGACCGCGCCGGCGGTCACGTTGGATGCCCGCGAGGTGTTCTCGTCGGTGAACCGCTCGTAGTGGCCAAGGTCGAGGTCGGTCTCGGCGCCGTCCTCGGTCACGAACACCTCACCGTGCTGGAACGGGCTCATCGTCCCCGGATCGACGTTGATGTAGGGATCGAACTTCTGCAGCTGGACCCGGAAGCCCCGGCTGACCAGCAGACGGCCGATCGAGGCGGCGGCGATCCCCTTGCCGAGCGATGAGACGACGCCGCCGGTGACGAAGACGAACTTCGTTTCCGACGGTCGGTGCTCAGTCATCGGCGCCCATCAAGCTCTGCCGAGCGAGTCTATCCAGCGCAGTGGCGGAATCCGATCGATCGCGGCGGAGATCGAGCGGAACTCCCCGTACACCGTCAGCGCCAGGATCACCGCGAGCGCGATCCACCGTCCCGTCTCCCCGAGCGTCACCAGGAGCGAGATCCCGGCCAGGGCGCCGACCAGGTTCGAGCCCGTGTCGCCGAGCATCGCCCGCTCTCTGAGCGTGAACGCCGCGACCACGAGCACCGGCCCGATGAAGATCCCGAGCAGCTCCAGCGGCTGCGAGGTCCAGGCCCCGAGGCAGAGCCCCGCGAGCAGCAGGGCGAACCCCTTCTCGACTCGTCCGGGGCGCAGGTCGAGCAGGTTGAACAGGTTGGTCGCCAACAGCAGCAGGGCGAGGTCGGCGAGGTAGTCGATCCCCTCCCGCCCGCGCCCCGAGACCGCGTAAGCCGCCAGCGCCAGCGCTCCCGCCGCCTTCAGCGCCCCGGTCGAGAAGCCGCCGGAGAGGACCGAGCGCGCGTGGCCCCGCCATCCTCGGGGCGCGTCCGCCGCCCCCCCGCGCCCGAGCGCATCGTCGAGCAGCCCGAGCAGGGTGACGCCGAGCACGTAGGCGAGCCAGCGGCGCAGCTCGGGGTCGAGCAGGTCGAGGTCGGCGCGGTCGTCGAGCACCGCCAGCGGGGCGAGCGCGAGCAACGAGCAGGCCACCAGGGGCGCCCCGGCCGGGAACGCGGCCCGGCGCCCGCGGTAGTTCTCCCGCGCCAGCCCGACCCGCAGCATGTCGGCGAGCCAGGGGCCGAGCAGCAGCGCGGCGAGGGCGGCCGAGAGCAGCAGGCCGCTGAGCATCAGCTCCCGCCGTCGCGGCTCGCGCCGGAGCGGACCGCGCCCGCCGGCGACGGGAGCAGGTCGGGCAGCAGGCTGTCGGCGGTCTCCTTGATCCCGAAGCTGCCCGCCGCACCGTCGAGCGCGAAGACCAGCGCGACCCGGCCGGAGTTGAGCTCGACGTTGTCGACACTCGCGATCCCGTTCTGCTCGAAGAACTCGATCGAGGATGGATCGGCGTCGGTGCGCTCGGCTCCGACCGTCTCGGCGCTGGAGCGCAGGCCCGCGATCAGGCCCTCCTCGATCGCGCCGGTGGTCACCTCGGCGCCGGGGTCGAGATCGTCGGCCAGCTGGCGCACGACGACGACCCCGTCGATCCCCTCCGGGCTGCCGCTGTAGCGCGAGAGCATCGTTCGGCGGAGCTCGTCGAAGCGGCGTCCACCGCTGGTCAGGACCCGGCCCGCACGCTCGGCGTAGCGGAGCAGCTCCTCCTCGCCCCCGCGCGCGATCGCGCGCCCCTCGGTCCCCTTGAGCGGCGAGGCGAGCGCATCGAGGTCGGGCGGCAGGCGGACGACCGCGACCTCGGCCAGCGACGCGCCGGCCGCCTCGATCGCCTCCTCGACGTCGCCGGTGACGTCCTGCCCCAGCCCGCCGAGCCCGATCAGCGCGATCTCGCGCTGGTTGAGGACGTCGGCGACCACGGTCGGGGAGACCTGGCGGCTGAACTCGCGCTCCGCCTCGAGCTCGGCCTCGAGCTCGTCTTCGCGCGCCCGCGCCTCGTCGAGGTCCGACTCGAGGCTGCGCTCGAGGTCCTCGGCGGTCCCGGAGATGACGTCGGAGCCGAGCCCGACCCCGATCAGGATCCCGATCGCCAGGGCGACGAAGACCGCCGCCAGCGATGCGGCGTGATAGCGCGCCGAGTAGCCCACTAGACGACCAGCGTCCTCACAGGTTGAGCAGGACCTTGATCTTCAGCCAGACGAGCTCGAAGAACTCGGCCAGGGCCGGAGAGCTGAGCACGACGACGAGGATCAGCAGCAGCGCGACCGCGAGGAAGGCCCACATCTGCCACCCGCGGACACCGGGGTTGTAGAGCCGGCTGACGCCCTTCGCGTCGACCAGCGTCTCGCCGATCCGCAGCCGGGTGAGGAAGGTCGACGACATTCCCGAGCGGTTCTTGTCGAGAAACTCGGTGAGGTTGAAGTGCGCGCCGACCGAGACGATCAGCTCAGCGCCGTTCTCGTGCGCGAGCAGCATCGCCAGGTCCTGGCTGGTGCCGATCGCCGGCACGATCACCGGTTCGAGGCCGAGGTCTCGCAGCCGCTCGAGCCCCGGCGCTCGCCCGTCCGGATAGGCGTGGACGACGACCTCGGCTCCGCAGGTGAGCACCGCGTCGGTCGCCGAGTCCATGTCGCCGAGGACCATGTCGGGCGCGAAGCCCTCCTCGAGGATCGCGTCGGCGCCGCCGTCGACACCGACCAGGACCGGGCGAGTGTCCCCGATGTATGCGCGCAGTGTGCGCAGGTCGCGCCGGTAGGTGGTCCCGCGGACGACGATCAGCGCGTGGCGCTCGCGAAACTCCGTCCGCACCGCGGGGAAGTCGATCTTGCCCGCGAGCAGGGCCCCCTCCTCGCGCACGTGCTCGATCGTGTTGGTCGCGAAGGCGGAGAGCGCCTCGCCGATTCGCTCGCGCTGGCGCTCGATCTGCGCGCTCGCCCGCTCGAGGTCGATCACGGTGCCGCTCGCCAGCAGCTCTCCGTCACGATGCAGATCGGCGCCGGCGAGGATCACCTGATCGCCATCGCGAAGCTGCTCGAACAGGGGCGCGGCGGGGACGTCGACGAGCCGCACCCCCGCGCGGGCGAGGATCAGCGGCCCCGGGTTGGGGTAGCGCCCGGTCGAGGAGCGGGCGACGTTGACGACCGCGACGACTCCGCTCGCGACCAGGTCGTCGGCGGCGACCCGGTCGAGGTCGGCGTGATCGATGACCGCAACCTCGCCGGGGACCAGCCGCTTGACCAGGGCCTTGGTCCGGCGCCCGAGCCGTACCCGACCGATGATCGGCGGCACCGCGGTCGCTGGTAACGGGATCTCGGGCCCGCGCAGCAACGCGCGCGCCCGGCTTCGCAAGGCCATCGAGCCCCGATTATGCGCGATCGTGGGGCGGGTCAGGCGGCCTCGAGCAGGCGGCGGGCGTGGCGGCTCGCGGTCGCGTCGTCGCGCTCGCCCCCGAGCATGCGGACGATCTCGGCGACCAGCTCGTCGCCGGCCACGCGCTCGACCTCGGCCACGGTCTCGCCGCGGGCCGCCCGCTTCTCGATCCGGAAGTTCGCCGCGGCCAGCGAGGCCACCTGCGGCAGGTGGGTGATGCAGATCACCTGCCGGCCCTCGGCGAGCCGGCGCAGGCGCTCGCCGACGGCCCGCGCGGTGTTGCCACCGACGCCGGCGTCGATCTCGTCGAAGACCAGGGTCCGCGCCGCGGTGTCGGCCCCGGCAAGACCCGAGAGCGCGAGCATGATCCGCGACAGCTCACCGCCCGAAGCGGCGTCGCGCAGCGGCGAGGCGGGCATTCCCGGGTTGGTCGCGACCCTGAACTCCGCCGTCTCGGCGCCGACCGCACCGAAGCCCTCCGGATGCGGCTCGAGTGAGATCTCGAGCGTCGCGCCCTCCATCGCCAGCGCCGCGAGCTCGCCCGCGACCCGCTCACAGAGCTCCGCGGCGGCCTTGGTTCGCCCTCGGGTGAGCTTCTGCGCGAGCGCGCCGCGCCGCTTCTGCGCCGCCGTGATCTGTCCCGCCAAGCGCTCCGCGTGCTCGTCGGCGTGTGCGAGCCGCGCGATCAGCTCGCGGCAGTGCTCGGCATGGGCGAGGACCGACTCGATCGAGCCGCCGTGCTTGCGCTGCAGGCGGTCGAGCGCGTCGAGCCGCTCCTCGAGCGCCTCCAGGCGGCCGGGCTCGGCCTCGATCCGGTCGAGGTAGGAGCGCAGGTCGCCGGCCACGTCCTCGAGCTCGACCGTCGCCGCGCGCAGCCGCTCCGCGAGCCCGTCGAGGTCCGGGTCGACGCCTCCTACGCCGCCGAGCCCGGTCTCGGCCGTCCCGAGCGCCGCGCGAGCGCCGCCGCCATCCTCGTCCGCGCCGCTGATCGCCCCGAGCGCCCGAGCGGCGGCCTCGCGCAGCCCCTCGGCGTGGCGCAGCCGCCCGCGCTCGGCCTCGAGCTCGGCGTGCTCGGTCGCGTCGGGTGCCACCGCCTCGATCTCGGCGAGCTCGAACCGGAGCAGATCGAGGTCGCGCTCACGCGCCCCCTCGCGCTCACGCAGCTCCTCCAGCTCCCTCGACAGCGCCGACGCCTCGGCATGGGCCGCCGCGTACTGGTCGAGGAAGGCGACGTGCTTCGGACCGGCGAAGCCGTCGAGGACCTCGAGCTGGGCGGCGGCGAGCGTCAGCCGGCGATGCTCGTGCTGACCGTAGAAGGCGAGCAGTCGCCCGCCGAGCGCCTGCAGGTCGGCCGCCGACGCGGAGCGCCCGCCGACGAAGGCGCTGGTCCGCCCCGAGGCGCCCACCCGGCGCCCGAGGACCACTTCTTCGGCGCCCTCGGGAACCCGCTCGGCGATCTCGGCCAGCTCGGGGTCGTCGAGCAGGCCGCCGGGAAGCGAGAACACCCCCTCTACCCACGCCTCCTCGGCGCCGGGCCGGACGATCTGCGGCCGCGCCCGGCCGCCGAGCAGCAGGTCGAGCGAGTGCGCGAGCACCGTCTTGCCCGCCCCCGTCTCCCCGGTGATCGCGTTCAGGCCCGGGTCGAGGCGGAGCTCGGCGCGCTCGATCAGGAGCAGGTTCTCGATTCGGAGCTCGAGCAGCACGCACCCGTTCTAGCGCCGGGCGCCGACGGATCCCGGCGGCCGAGGCCGCGATCGACGCCTCAGTGCGCGAGCCGACCGAACTTCTCGCGGATCCGCCGGTAGAAGTTGGAGCCGGCCAGCTGGGCGAGGCGGCTGACGCCGTCGCGGAAGCAGACCTCCATCTCGGCGCCGCTGGCCAGCTCGCCGACGTGCTCGCCGTCGAGAATGACGTCGACCGCGTCGCGCCCGGCCGCGTTGCGGACGCTGAGCACGTCGTCGGGCGCGACGACGAGCGGCCGCGCGGTCAGCGTATGGGGGGAGATGAAGCTGACCACGTAGCCCTTCACCCCCCAGGCCAGGATCGGGCCCGAGTTGGCGAGGTTGTAGCCGGTCGAGCCCGCCGGTGTGGCGGCGACGAGGCCGTCGCAGCGCACGTGGCCGACCTCCTTGCCTCCGAGCCGGTAGGCGAGCTCGGCGACGCGGCTGTGCTGGCGGCGGATCAGCGAGACGTCGTTGACCGCGAGCTCGGTCGCCTCGCCAAAGCGGGCCTCGAGCGCCGGCAGCCGCATGATCTCGAACGCCCCCGCGAACGCCGCCTCGAGCCCGGCGGCGAGCTCGTCGCGCTCGACCGCGGCGAGGAAGCCGATCGTGCCGAAGTTGAACCCGAAGACCGGAACCTCGGTGCCCGCGTAGGCGCGCAGCGCCTTCAGGATCGTGCCATCGCCGCCGAAGACGAGGCAGATGTCGGGGATCCGATCCCCGCGCTCCTCGACGCCTTCCGCGCCGGCGCCGTGCTTGGCGAGCTCGTCGCCGTCGGCGACCAGAGACCAGCCCGTGCGTCGGGCAGCGTCGACCGCCGCGCGCAACGCCTCGGTCACCTGCTCGGGCTGGGTGTGGGTGAGGATGACGGCGGTACTCACGGCTCGACCCGTTCGATCGCCGCTTCGACCTCTACCCCGCTCGCGCTCGACCCGGCGCGCGCCAGGCGGATGAACGTCTCCCGGTTTCCCTTCGGGCCCGGCAGACCGGAGGAGGCGAAGCCCCGCACGATCAGGCCCGCCGCCGCGCCGGCTTCGACGACCGCGCGCAGGGCATCGCGGCGGTCAGCCGCCGCGCGCACGACGCCGCCCTTGCCGACCCGCTCGGGGCCGAGCTCGAACTGCGGCTTGACCAGGGCGAGGATCTCGCCGGCGGGCGTCAGGCAGCGGGCGATCGCCGGCAACACCTTGGCGAGGGCGATGAAGGAGACGTCTACGGTGACCAGCGAGGGCGCGAAGGGAAGCTCGGACGGCTCGAGCCGGCGCGCGTTGCGGCGCTCGATCACGATCACCCGTGGGTCGTTCCGCAGGCCCCAGTCGAGCTGCCCATGGGCGACGTCGAGGGCGATCACGCGAGCCGCGCCGCACTGCAGCAGGCAGTCGGTGAAGCCGCCGGTCGAGGCGCCGACGTCGAGGCAGTCGAGGCCGGTGACGTCGATTTGCAGCGCCTCGAGCGCGTTGGCGAGCTTGACCCCGCCGCGGGAGACGAACGGCGGCGACTCGACCACGAACAGCTCGGCGTCGTCGGTGACCAGGTCGCTCGGCTTGCGCGCGAGCGGGCCGTCGCGGCCGAGCCGTACCCGGCCGGCGCGCACCGACTCGGCCGCGCTCGAACGCGAGCCGGCGAGCCCGCGCTCGGCGAGCAGCGTGTCGATCCTGCGCCTGCTCATCGGGCGCACGGTACCGGCGAGCTACTCCGCAAGCCCGGCGGCCTCGAGCGCCTCCTGCCAGCTGAGAAAGGCGCGGGCGCGGAAGACCTCGCCTGCGGCGATCGTCGCGTAGTGGGCGAACTCCTGGTCGAGCTCGAGCTGACTGGCCTTGCCCCGCATGCGGACGCGCCCGAGCCAGAGGACGCTGTCGCCGAGGTCGCGGACCTCGACCTCATCGAAGCGAAACTCGTCCCAGGTCTCGAAAACGGATGCGAACCCGCGCGCACATTCCTCGTGACCGCGATAGACGCTGCGCTCGACCGCCGCAGGACCCGCGGGCGCCCACTCGACGTCGGGGGCCATGTAGCTGACCGCGAGATCCGGATCGTGTCGGTTCCATGCCTCGACCACCCGCCGGAACGTCTCGACGTTCTCCTGCGACATCGTCCGCCCAGTATCGCGCCGAGCCGCCCCGAGGCGCCTACTCGGCTAAACCCGCATTCCGGGGTACACGATCGGGAGTAAGCGCAACGGCCAACCCTGCCCGGCGCGCTCAAGCGGCCACGGTGTCGCCCGATGAACCGAGCACGATGATATGGGCACTACACACACACGTAAGCGACCACCGCAGCTACCGGCCGAGCGCCGGGAGAGGAGAGCACCGGAGTAACCGATCGCAGCGCCCGTTGCCGCAGCGGTCGAGGCTTCGTTGGATTACTGCCGCGCCCCGCGAGCGGTAGAGGGCGAAACCCTCGGCTCGAGCGGTGCGGAGCCGCCGGGCCGAGGGCCACCCCTCGAGCTCGTCGACGTGCCGCTATCCACCTGCTTGGTCCGACGGGCCGCTCGGCGGTCATTGCACGGGCTTGAACTTCTGGACGCGGTTGTTGGCGTACTCGGTGACGTAGACGCTGCCGACGGAGTCGACCGCTATACCGCAGGGCGTTGAGAACTGGCCGTCGCCCGATCCGCGGCCACCCCATTCCGTGATGAAGGCGCCGGTGGAGCTGAACTTCTGGACGCGGTCGTTGCCGTTGTCGGCTACGTAGACATTGCCGGCGGAGTCGGTGGCCACGGCGCACGGAACGTTGAACTGGCCCTCGCCGCTGCCGAAGCCGCCCCACTTCGTGACGAACGCCCCCGTCGAGCTGAACCTCTGGATCCGGTGGTTACCGCTGTCGGCGACGTAGACGTTGCCGGCTGGGTCCGTGGCCACCGCGGTGGGTTCCCTGAACTGGCCGTCGCCGCTGCCGAAACTGCCCCACTGGGTGATGAAGGCGCCGGTGGAGCTGAACTTCTTGACGCGATGGTTGTCGAACGATGAGGGGTCGTAGTCGGCAACGTAGACGGCGCCCGCGGAATCGACGGCGACGCCGGCGGGACCCCGGAACTGGTTCGGGCCCGTGCCGTGGCTGCCCCATTTGGTGATAAAGGCGCCGGAAGAGGTGAACTTCTGGATCCGGTCGTTCACGGGCTCGAGGGGGCTGCCGTGGTCGGCGACGTAGACGTTGCCGGCTGGGTCCGTGGCCACCGCGGTGGGACCCGGGACGCCGAACTGCCCGTCGGCCGGTCCGTTGCTGCCCCATTTGGCAAGGAAGGCGCCGGTGGAGCTGAACTTCTGGACGCGGTCGTTGCCGTTGTCGGCGACGTAGACATTGTTGGACGAATCGGTCGCGGCCTGCACCGGACCAAAGAACTGGCCGTCGGCGCTCCCCTGGCTGCCCCACTTGCGGTCGAAGACGTAGCTCGTCCCCGCCAGGGTCTTGAAGCTCCGGGTCTGGGCGCATGAGGGACCCGGATCGTTGACGTCCTGGCCGCACGCGCGAAAGAAGTACCTGGTGTCGGGCATCAATCCGGTGACGGTGACGCTGAGAGGAATTTGGTTCGACCGCGAGCCTCCGTGCGCCGGGCCGCAGCGCCGATCGGGCTGGTGGGGGTTGCCGCACACCTCGGTGTCGTTGGCGGTGCCGAGGTCGCCCCGGAGCGTGTCGTACTCCCACCACCAGGTGGCCGGGCCGCCGTCCGTGTAGCCGCGAGCGTTCAGCTGGGCGCTCACGTTGGTGACGTTCGTGGCCGGGTAAGTCTTGCCGACGCAGGCAGACAAGCCGAGCGCCAGGGCAGCCACCACCGGAATCATCAGCGCGCAACGACGTCCTCGCTTCCGCATCGGGGGAAGCAGCTGGGAGGCGGCGGGGCGAGCCATTGGCCCTTCTTCCGTGCTCGGGACGGGGACGGCGACGTACCAGCCTAACCCCGGATCGGGGGCAGAGCAAACCGGCGCCCGGAGTGCTGCGTCGCATGGGAAGTGCACCTTCCGCGAGAAACTCGCGGGCGATGTCGACCGAGAACCACGCGATCGTGCACCAGCTCGTCGACGCTTGGAACCGCAGCGACATCGACGGGGTGCTCGCCCTTTTCGACTCCGCATGCGAGGTCGTCTTCCCGCCTGACGTCCCCGTTCAGAACCTGGGCGTGGCACTGCAGACGGCCGGGGTCGCATTGTTCTCGAACGAATCCGTGCCACCCAACCTGGCTGAGCTCGTTGGCAAGATTGCGCCCCGGCCGATCCTCCTGATCTACGCCGTCGACAGCGGGGGCGGCGAGGAGCTCAACGAGGAGTACTTCGAGGCGGCCGAGGAACCGAAGGCGTTGTGGGCAGTGAGCGTGGGCGGGCACGTCGGCAGCCAGGGCGCAGAGCCCGAGGAGTTCGAGCGGCGCGTTGTCGGATTCTTCGATGACGCATTACTCGACACCGGCGCTGGGTAGCCGGCCGTCGAGTTCCGCTTTGGAGAGACACCACTTCCGCGTCCGGGGCGCCGACGGCCTAATCAGTCGACATCTCAAGGCGCAGCAGCCCACGAGTAGTGTTTGGGCGTTATTAGTCACCCAAGGAGGAGGCTCCTATGTTTGCCCGGATCGCACGGTTTGAGGGGGGCGACACGTCGCAAATCGACGACGTGATCAACGCCTCGCGCGAGATGATCGACTCGACGTTCGACTCGCCGCCCGAGGGTTTGGAGGGTTCGAAAGCCGTATGGATGCTCGTTGACCGCGAGAACGCGAGGGGGCTCGGCATCACCCTCTTTGAGACCGAGGAGGATCTGCGCCGCGGCGATCAGGCGCTCAATGCGATGTCGCCCGCTGTGGACGCCGGCCAGAGCCGTTCGAGCGTCGAGATTTACGAGGTAGCCCACCGCAGGGAACGCGAGTAGGTTCTCCGCCGCCCGCGGCGACGGCGTTCACGCGAAGGGGGGTGTCCTCCCGCGTTCCGCCCAGGCTCTCTGGGCGAACCTCCCCGGCCTGCTGGCTACTCCCCACATGACCGTCGCGGCGCTGAACGCCGCGCCCGGGCCCGCCGGGCTGATCCCGGCGACCCGGATCGCAGCGTATAGGCGCGAGCCCTACGCGAGGGACTTCGCGACGTCCTCGAGGTCGTCGTAGGACTCCTGCATCCCCTCCTCCATCCCGGAGGCGATCTGCATGTCCCGGCTCTCCTTGCTGATGCACCGGATGAGGAGTTCCATCGTGGTGCGGCCGTCGGCCTCGACGAGGGTCATGGTGTTGACGTTGGCGCTCTCGTCGGGGTCGGGGATCCCCTCGTAGGCCTCGGTCTGGACGATCCGCTCGTTCGGGACGATCTCGCGGAACTCGCCGTGGAACCCGACCTCCTGGCCGGTGCTGGCGTCCATGACGTAGCGCCACTTGCCGCCGACCCGCAGGTCGATCTCGGCGACCGTCATCGCGCCTCGCTGCGCACCCCACCAGCGCCTCACGAGCTCGGGCTCCGTGACCGCCCTGTAGACGAGGTTCGCCGGGGCGTCGAACTCCCTGACCACCTTGATCTGGTCGTCAGCGGGAAGGGTGACCTCTGCCTTACCGCTGTGAGTCATCGCTTCCATCTCCTTGCTCCTTTGACTTGAGTTCTTCCAGCACCTCGTCAAGCCGCTCAAACCGCTGCGTCCAGGTGCGCTCGTACTCCTTTACCCAGTCGTGGATCGGTTTGAGCGCCTCGCCGTTGAGGCGGTAGAGGCGCTGCCTTCCTTCGCTTCTGACCTCGACCGCACCAACCTCACGAAGCACCCGCAGGTGCTTCGAGACCTGGGGCTGGCCGAGGCCGAGCAGCGCGACGATGCCGTTCACGGGCACCTCGCCGCCGATGAGGGCATCGAGGATCTGCCGCCGCCGGGGCTCAGCCACCGCGTTGAACGCATCTGCCGTTGTCGCTGCCCTTGCCATCGGGGGGCAGTATATACCTATATCGGAATATGTCAAACCCCACGGACGCGCACCTGCGGCTGCTCGATTCGAGCATGCCCGCAACGGTAGCCTCGGCGGGTGTTTGACCACGTCGGAATCGCCGTCGCGGACCTCGCCGCGTCCGAGCGCTTCTATCGCACCGTCCTCTCCGTGCTGGGCGCCGAGCCGAGTCACGCGGACGCCGAGCTCGTCGAGTGGGACGACTGGGACATCGGGCCGACGGACCGCGAGCACCCCGTGACCCGCGGCCTGCACGTCGGCTTCCGAGCGCCGTCCCGAGAGGCCGTGGACGCCTTCTGGCAGGCGGGGATCGACGCGGGCTACCGCGACGAAGGCGCGCCCGGCGTGCGCACGGCCTACGGCCCGGACTACTACGGGGGCTTCCTGCTCGACCCGGACGGCAACAGCGCGGAGGCGGTGCACACGGAGCGCGAGGACCCCGTGCCCGACGGCCGCGTCGACCACCTCTGGATCCGCGTCCGCGACCCCGCCGCGTCCAAGCGCTTCTACACGACGATCGCCCCGCACGCCGGGCTGCGGATCGGCGTGGACGAGCCCGACCACGTCCAGGTGCTCGGCGAGAAGTTCAGCTTCTCGCTGATCGACGACGAGCGGCCGCTCACGGAGCACGTTCACATCGCGTTCCCGGCGCAGGACGACGCGACCGTGCGGGCGTTTCACGCCGCCGCGGTCGCCGCGGGCTACGAGGACCACGGCGGACCCGGCGAGCGCGCCGTCTACCACCCGGGCTACTACGGCGCGTTCGTCCTTGACCCCGACGGGCACAACGTCGAGGTCGTCAACCACAACCGCTGAGCCATGGCCGCCTCGGACGCTGCTCCCCGTGCCGAAGCGAGAGCCCCGATGGTTCGTTTGACGTCCCTTGAGTACGTCAACCCTGCCGATGCCGTGGAACCCGGAACTCGGCGTGGTGCCGCTGAATTCGCCGCGGCCGTTGAAAGGACGCTCCAGGGATGGGAGATGTGGCAAGCCGAGCCGGAGCAGTTCAGAGAATCGGGGGGTCGGGTGGCGGTCGTGGTGCGCTACCGGGCCCGCGGGCGAGGCAGTGGTCTCGAGATCGAGGGCCGCGAGTCCGCCCTTTGGACCGTCCGCGACGGAAAGGTCGTGCGTTGCGCCTGGTTCAGTCGATCGGCCGAGGCCCTCGAAGCCGCCGGGCTGTCGGAGTAGGCGGCAGTCCGCGATGCCGAGTCCACCGGCGTTGGGGAGCGTCGCCTCATCCGCGATCAGGTCCGCCGCCCCTTCGAGGTCTCCTTAGAGCCTCTCGTCTGAGGGAGTTGTCTTTCTCGCGCACTGGGATAGGGTGGACTCGATGAGAAGGCCCCTGCTCTCCCTTGCGTGCCTTGTAATCGCGATGGCCTTTTCAGTCCCCTCCGCGGCGGCGCAAGCGCCAACCCGCGACTCCGTTACCGGGACGGCCGAGATCCTTGCGGTACCGCCCTCCTTCGTGGTCGACTTCACCTTCGAAGCTTCAAGTGGACCCGCGGGTGAGGATCCAGCCGGCAACGTTGCGATCGATGTCTTTGGTGACGTCAACCCGGTTACCTGCCTCGAGGTGGAGGGCAACCGTGCGATCGTGGGAGTCGAGCTCATCGCGGTAGAGCCACCTGGGACCGGGGCATTGATCTACGTCACCGATGGGGGCGACGTTGGCTTCCCACCGCCGGACTCCATCGGCGTGGTGATCACCGAGAGCATTCCCGAGGTCTGCTCTGAGCAGCCGCACACTGAGACGGTGATCAACGACGGCAACATCACCGTCGTCGACGCCCAACCTCCCTCCCCGACCTCCAAGGACCAGTGCGAGAAGGGCGGCTGGCGCGACTTCGGCTTCAAGAATCAGGGGCAGTGCAGCAAGTTCGTCAACCAAGAGCCGTAGGCAGCAGCCGCCTGGACTGCCAATGAGAAGGCTGGGCTCATGGGTCCGCATCCGGCGCAGGCGCCGATGGCTTGGCGTCGCGATTGCTGGCGCGCTCCTCGCCACCGCAACATCGGCCCAGGCCGCGCCGTTCGCCTACGTCACCAACGAGGGCAGCGGGAGCGTCTCCCAGTACGACGTCGGCGCGGGCGGCCTGCTCGCACCGTTGTCGCCGCCCACCGTCGTTGCCGGCACCAGCCCGTTCGCGGTCGCCGTGAGCCCAGACGGGGGGAGCGTCTACGTCGCCAACAGCGGCAGCGACAGCGTCTCCCAGTACGACGTCGGCGCGGGCGGGGCGCTCTCGCCCAAGAGCCCGGCCACCGTCCCCGCCGGCGACTTCCCGCGCGGCCTGGCGGTGAGCCCGGACGGCCAGAGCGTCTACGTCGCCAACACAATCAGCCGCGACGTGTCCCTGTACGACGTCGGCGCCGGCGGGGCGCTCTCGCCAAAGAGCCCGCCCGCCGTCGCCGCTGGCACCGGCCCGTTCGGGGTGGCCGTGAGCCCCGATGGAGGAAGCGTGTACGTCACCAACTTCAGCCGGGACGTCTCCCAGTACGACGTCGGCGCGGGCGGGGCGCTCTCGCCCAAGAGCCCGCCCACGGTGATCATCGGCACTGTCCCGGCGGGGGTCGCGGTCAGCCCAGACGGCACCAGCGTCTACGTGGGCCTCCCCTTCATCAATTTCATCGGCCAGTTCGACGTTGGCGCGGGCGGGGCGCTCTCACCCAAGAGCCCGCCCATAGTCCTCGCCAGTCCCGGGGCCGGCGCGGTGGCGGTGAGCCCGGACGGAGGAAGCGTCTACGCGCCCGGCGTCATCACGGGCTTCTGCCAGGGCGGCGACTTCGTCTCCCAGTACGACGTCGGCGCCGGCGGCGCTCTTGCGCCCAAGAGCCCGGCCACCGTCCCCGCCGGCGACAAGCCGGTCGGGGTTGCGGTGAGCCCGGAGGGCGGCAGCGTTTACACCGCCAACCAATGCAGTGACGACGTCTCCCAGTACGACGTCGGCGCCGGCGGTGCTCTCGCGCCCAAGAGCCCCGCCACCGTCCCGGCCGGCGATGTCGCGTCCGGGGTGGCGGTGAGCCCTGCGAAGCGCCTGCCGACCAGCAAGGAAGACTGCAAGAACGGCGGCTGGCGCGACTTCGGCTTCAAGAGTCAGGGGCAGTGCATCCGGTTCGTCCAGCACGGGGCTAGCGGGTAACGGACCTCACGCGCGAGCGTTGGCCGCCCCCCGCGACGTGGCGCTGAGGCACTCCGCCTAGATCGATGCCGGCGAGACTAGGGCCGGCCCCGGTTGGCGCTAGCCGCAGTCGACCGGCGCCGGATCGAGTCCCACATCGAACAGGGCCGGGTGATCGAGCCCCGGACCGCAGTCGATCGTGCCGTCCCCCATTCCGTCCTGCGCAAGAAGAAGGTCCTGCCCCGCGGCGCCGAACAGCTCGTCCTTGCCGCTCTGGCCGACGAGCTTGTCGTGGCCGCCTGCGCCCTGGAGAAAGTCGCTGGCGGCGCCGCCGAAGATCACGTCGCGGTTGTGGCTTCCAACCACCCCATCGGCGCCCCTCGAGAGGTGGATCGTGGTGGTGACGCCGTCTGGGAGCCGGGCCGAGGTTAGGTCCCACGCGTGGTCGAGGAGGAACGAGTCGTGGTCGCCGGACTCGCCGGAGCCGGTGATGGCGACGTGCGTGATGCCAGTCGGCGAGCAGTGGACGACGTTGGGTTCGCTGGTCACGGCGCAGTTGCCGAACACGTGAGCATTCTCGGTGATCCCCCCGATCTCGTAGTCGCCGCCGATGAACCCGATGCGGAAGAGGTCGCCGTCGGCGGGGACGTTGTTCTGCACCACCAGGGCGCCGACGTCGTCGGTGCCCGCAGTCCAGGCCTGCGCCGTGGCCGGGATCCCGAGCGCCGCAGCCACAATCACGAGCACCGCCGCGAGCCGAACGCCTCGACGCCGATCCGTCCCTCGAAACATCCTGGGGCGACTATACGCCGCACGCGAGCTGACCGACCCGTCGTCTCCGATCAGCCCCTAGCGCAGCTCGTACTCAGCACCGAGGTCGTCCAGGCCGCCTTCGGACCGTAGCCGGATCGGAGCTCTCGGGTCACCTGGATCGGGAGCCGGCCGGCGTCGACGTTCGCGACCCCCGCAGCGGCGAACGACTTGCCAGGCTGCCTCCGAGGGCCAGGTCCGCTCGGGCGCTTTCTCGCCCGACGGTCGCCTGCTCGTCGGTGGCCAGGTCGACGGCAGCATTTTCGTTTGGGCGACCGACGGCTGGCATCGGGTGGGGCAGCCGCTGACCCCTGGCGGCGGGCAGACTCTGGGGCTGGCGTTCTCCCCGGACGGCCGCACCCTGGCCTCCTCGCACCGCGACGGCACGGTCGGGCTCTGGGACATCGAGTCGCTGCAGCCGAACGGCTCGCCGCTTCCGGGCGTGCCGAACAGCTGGGTGGCGGCACGGTTCAGACCCGATGGCGACCGCCTGTTCGCGGTCTCCGACTCTGGGCAGGCGATCCGCTGGGAGGTCGATCCCGAGGTCTGGGTGAAGCACGCGTGCACCGTCGCCGGCGACCTGACGCCGGAGCAGTGGGAAGAGCTCGTCCCCGAGCAGGACTACGTCTCGGTCTGCCACTCGGGCTGACGATCTCGAGCGCGCTGCGCTCGCATGCCGCGTGTGTACCGGGTGTGTACCGCCGTGTTGGAGCCTTCACGCCGTCAACCGGCCCCGAGCCTCACCCAGGTCCGAGGCCACGACGACCAGGAGGCCCGGGATGAGGGCTCAGACAAGCAGTGCCCGTAGACGAAAGGCGAGACCCGAGGCCAGAGACCGAGCTGATTCCGAGTTACTTCTTGGCGTCCGGTGCTGGACGCTGGCTCACCCTCTTGAGGTGTCGACCTGTCTCGCCCGACTCGATCGGATCATCGTCGACGAACCGCCGATTTCTCCAACCTTGGTGAATCCCGATCGCTCGTACAGGCGCACTGCCGGATTATCCGGCTCGACGCTGAGGCTCAGCGAGCGACAGTCGGTGTCGGCCTCAAGCAGCAATCGCTCCAGCAGCCGTCCGGCGATGCCCCGACGGCGGTGGCCCGGCGACACCGCAATCGACAGCTCAGCCACATCGTCGCCAACGTATCCATAGCCGCCATGCGGCGCCTCGAAGAGCCTGTACCAGGCGGCCCCTACGGGCGAGCCTTGCCAGATGGCAATGAACCCGCGATCGCCGAGCCGTCCGAAGCTGTCGACGTACTTGGAAAGCTCCGGGGGAAGCCTAATCTGTTCGGGTGGTGAGCTCGCGTCACGCCAGTGGGACGCGAACCACCCCATCGCTCGAAGGAACGATTCATCCTTTGCGGTCGCTTCTCGCAGCGCCAGACCGAGGTCGCCGGGCGGCATAAGGCGAGGCTACATCTCGACCGTGAGCTCACCGGGACCGCCGGGCCCGGTCGCGGCGATCAAAGTCAAGGACCGGCGGACGTCCTCGACGTTCTCCTGCGACATCGCCTACTCCGACAGCCCGGCGGCTTCGAGGGCCTCGTCGGCGGTTCGGAATCCCCGATGGCTTGTGATCTTGCCGTCGCGAACCTTGATTACCCACGCGAGCGGAGAGTCCGACACCACGCCACTGCCCCTTCCACGAACTGCGCAACCGCCGACGACCACCACCAGGTCGCCGACGGTCTGCATCCGCTCCGCATACGGCCGCAGCTCGTCCCAGACTTCGCCGACCTCGGCGAAGTAGTCGCGCACTCCTTGATGGCCTCGGTAGCCACCGGACTCCACTTGGGTGCCGGTCAGGGGCAGGAACTCCACGGCCGGGTCATACAGGCTCAACAGGGCGTCCACGTCGTTGCTGCCGATCGCATCGAAGCTGCGTCTGACGATCTCGACGTTCTCCTGCGACATCGCCCGGCTCAGTATCTCAGTCTGGCCGTGACCTAGCGAGCTATTTGGCGGCCAGAACGACCCCCATGAGTATCGCTATTCGTCTACAGCAGTAGTCGAATAGGGTTGGCCAGGTCGTAGCCCCGCGCTCGACGTGCGGTGCATTCCATCGAAAGGGCTGACATGTTGGATTCACCGCTCTCGCGGCACGCAGGGCCTCTGGCGCTCGCCGCCGGTGTGCTGATCGTCGTCGCGCAGCTTCTGTGGTTACCGTTCGATGCCGACGATCACGTGGCCACGGCGACTGATCCGGTCTTTCAGACCGGCAATGTCATCTACCTCGTTGGCTTTTGTGTGCTCATGCTTGCCCTGATCGGCGCGTACGGGTGGGGGCTACACAAGGCGCCGGGCAGGCTTGGCGTGATCGCCTTCGTCACTGCGATCGTTGGCACCATGCTTCTTGGCGGCGACCTGTGGTTCGAGACCTTCGCCACCTCGTGGATCGCCGACGACGCGCCCGACCTACTCGAAGCCGAGGACCCCTCGACCCTTCTTGCGATCGGCGCCATTTCCAGCTACCTGTCCTTCGCCGTGGGCTGGCTCCTCTTCGGGATCGCAAACTATCGGGCTCGCGTCTTCCCGACCGCCATCTGTGTCGCCATCGCGATCGGCGGCGTCATAGGATTCCGTGCGTTGCTGTCGCCCACCGGCATCCCCCTCGGTCTTGCCGTCGCATGGCTGGGTGTGTGGATGATGAGGACGCCGACCGCCGCCAGCGAGGCCCCTCAAACCGCAGGCCCGCAGCAGGCCCCCTAGAGGCCGGTACCCGCTTCCCATGCGAAGCGGCACTTTGGGCCACGCAGTAACTAAGTAGTTAGTTCTTAGATGTCCAGAACGGCTGCCCCTCACGGCGTGTCGCACTAACAGCATCAGCTAGCGGAGGCTTTCCCTCAGCGGTGAGGGCACCGCATGTTCATGCGGGTTCGCGATTCCGCCGCTGGACTGCGCGACACAGTGCGCGACAGTTCACGGCGGACCTGAAGATCGAGACGGTTCGCCCGCACGAGGAACGACGCCGCCAGACGGGGCTCAGGTGACCTCAGCGAGCCGGCCGGTCTTGACGTCGTAGACAAAGCCCCGTACTTCGTCCTTGCGCGCGATGAATGGGCTCTGCTTGATCAGCCGGATCGATTCGCGGACGTCCTCCTCGAGATCGGGGAACGATCGCGCGGGCCACTCGGGCCGCTGGCCGGTCTGGTCCTCGAGCTTCTGCGCGAAGTCCGCGTCGCTAAAGGTGAGCATCCCGCAGTCGGTGTGATGGATGAGCATGATCTCCTCCGTCCCGAGCAGATGTTGGGAGATCGCCAGGGAGCGGATCTCATCGTCGGTGATCACGCCGCCCGCGTTGCGGATCACGTGCGCATCCCCGATCGACAGGCCGAGGATGGGATATGGGTTGAGGCGCGCGTCCATGCAGGCGACGATCGCGACCTTCCTGGCGGGCGGCAGCGGCAGGTCGCCCTTGTCGAAGGCCTCCGCGAAAGCCGCGTTATTTTCGAGGAACTCGTCGATCGCGCTCATCCTGGCCTCCTCTGAAGATGCGGATTGCTGTTCCCCGACCATGCTAGGGCTCGCCAAGCGGGCGGCCGAGGCCAGGGCTGTGATCGAGTCGGGGGAGCCGCGTTGCTATGTCGCAACCGGTCAGGGTGGCCGCCTCGACTACGAGCAGGAAGCGATCGACCTTGGGAGCGAGTGCAGGAAGCGCTCCGACAGGCGGCGGCGTGACCGTTTACAGCTTCGACGCGGACGCGGCCTCGGCACCCGCGTCGCTGCATTTCGCGCGTCGAGGGGTCGGGGCACGGGGCGCGACGGTGAATAAGTCTGCGCCGATCGCGCTCGCCCGGCGCCGGTCGTGCCGCTCGCTCATCGCTGGCCCCTAATCTCCGCGATCCGGCGGCCGATGAGGCCGATGACGGCGATCAGCAGGATCACCGTCGTTACGGTCGTGTTCGCCCCCGCCACGGCCATGATCAGGCCGAGGAACAGGAGGCCGGTCAGGATCCAATCGACCGTTTGCCAGGTGATCGTCACGGTCATTGCTGCTCCTTTGTCAGCAGGCGCCCGCAGATCAGGTGCCCGCGACGTGCTGACTGGCGCACCGACTGGCGCACCAGCCGAAAACGAGGCCACCGGACTCATCCCGAGCCCGAGCAAACCGCTTGAGCAAGCCAAAATAGAGCCGCCCCACACTTCGCGGGGCGGCTCTGGGTACAGGGAGGAGAGATATGTGTTTTTTGTCTATGGGAGGTAGGCCGGCTTTCGCTAGGCGTTGCGAACCGCGCTGAACCGCGTTGAAGCGGTCAGGGCGATCATTGCGACGCCTACGCCGACCAGAAAGATTCCTGCGTTCCAATCACCCGTCGTGACGCCGACCGCGACCCCGCCAGCGAGCGCGACCGCCGCGATGACGTAGTCGAAGCCCGCGTGGGCGCTGACCGGCACCGCGCGTCCCGGGCCGTCGGCCTGGAGCGCGAGCCCGAGCAGCACAGCGCCGACGGCGATCGAGATCACCGAGGCGGCGAAGCCAAAGCCGAGCACGAACGGGGCGATCATCACCGCGGGCGCGGCAATCGCCTCGAGGGCGGTGTGGATTGGAAGCGGTACTGCTCTCATCGCAAACCTCAGGGTACGAACGTATGTGCGATCGGAGTGTGACTGCGGTCACACGCGCGGCGCCAGCCAGCTGCGGATCGTTACGTCGGCTCAGCGGGGCGTAAGCGGCCCCGGATCTCTGCTCAGGGCAGCGCGGCGCCGAAGGAGTTGTAGCTCGGTGGAGCCGAGTCGACCGCCGTCTGGAACCATCGGCGCGGGATCGCGACGGACGCGTCATCGGAGCAGGTTGCGCCGTGGGCATCCGTGACGGTGAAGGCGATGTGGTAGACGCGCCCGTCACCGAAGGGGCTCCGCTCCGCCCGCACCCGGACCCAGCGTGAGCTCTTGCCGGCCAGGGTGAGCCGGGCATCGGGCGACGTGTGGTCGCCGCGCCAGGCTCCCTTAACCGGCTCGTCCTGCGTCACTCCGTCGATTCGGAAGGAGAGCGCATCACCATCGGGATCACTGGCGCCCGTGAGCTTGACGCCGACCAGCCTGCGACTGGGGAGTGCAATCCGGTCAGGGGCGGCGACCACCCCGACGCAGCTCGGAGGCTGGTTCGTATCTCCCTGCACGTCCGCGATCGTGACCCCGGGCGGGTAGCCGGGTCCGAGCGTGACCGTCGGCGGCGGGTCCGCTGGACAGGTGGAGGGAGCCGTGCCGGCGGGCAGCTCCTGCACGGCGAACCTGTCGGTGCCGCCGGGGCCGCCGTCCTCGAGGAAGATGACGGCACCGCGAGCCGGGATTGCCCCTGGCGCGGCGGCCGCGAAATTGACCCCGACCGTGGCCCGGTCCCCGTCGGTGAACAGGCAGGTCACGGCGCCCTGCTGGATCGTTATTCCGAACCGCTCACCCGCCTCATAGGTCACCGTGCCCTGGGCGTCCTCGCCCCCGGGGGCGCTCGAGACGTCAAACACGTATCGGGGCTTTTCGGAGCACCCGGGCCCCGGCGTGCACGGAGGTTCGGTGTGGAGGATGCCGACCACCCTGTCCTCGGGCGGCAGCGCGGAGGCCGGAATTCGACCGATCCGGTTCCCCTGCAACTCCGTGAACCAGATCGCTCCGTCGGGGCCGGTCGTGATCCCCGCCGGCCAGCTCCCCTGCGCCGGGAGGCGGATCTCGCCGATCATGCCCGAGGGGGTGATGCGGCCGATCTTGTCGCCGAAGGCCTCCGTGAACCACAGCGCTCCGTCGGGGCCCGTGGTGATGTTCCCAAGGTTCGAGCGGGGCGTTGGGACGGGGAACTCGGTCACGGCCCCGCCGGTCGTGATCCGCCCGATCGCGTTCGTTTCCGGCTGCGTGAACCACAGCGCCCCATCGGGGCCGGCGGTGATCGCGCTGGGGCGTCCCGATGTCGGGGTCTCGAACTGGGTGATCTCGCCCGAGGTGGTGATCCGGCCGATGAACCGGTCCGACGCCGTGTACCACAGCGCTCCGTCGGGGCCGGACGTGATCGAGCTCGCCACCATCCATCCCTCCGGCAAGGGGAACTCGGTGACGCTTCCGTCGGTCGTCATCCGCCCGATCCCGCCGTCGGTGAACCACAGCGCTCCGTCGGGGCCGGCGGTGATGGCCCGTGGGACGAAGCTGCTCGGGGTCGGGATCGGGTACTCCGCGACCTCGCCCGCCGTCGTGATTCGGCCGATCTTGTCGGCAGCGTTCTCGATGAACCACAGCGCCCCATCGGGACCGGCGGCGATGGCCGTCGGCTGGGAGCCGGGCGTCGGGATGGCGAACTCGGTGACGGTTCCGGAGGTGGTAATCCTGCCGATCTGATTGGCATCGGCCTCGGTGAACCACAGCGCTCCGTCGGGGCCGGCGGTGATGCCGGTGGGCCGGGAGTCGGGGTCCGGGACGGGGAACTCGGTGATCTGCGCCGCCGCTGAGGTGGCCAAGCACAGCGTCGAGACGACGACGCACCCGGCCACTGCGAGCGGCCTTCTCATTCGTCTCGCGATCGTGCTTCCGGGGCGATCCCTCGATCCCCCTTGAAGCCCACCTCGCGACCGCCCCCTCACAAGCTCCGAGTCTAACGCCGCGGCGGCCGGGGCTGGGCAAGCAGGCGATGACCGTGGATGCTCGGGTGGCTATGGACGAGCGACGACGCCCTCGCGGGAGCCGAGCGCCACCGTCACCTGCTCGGCGACCGCGGAGCCGGTCAGGCCGACCTCCTCGCGCAGCAGCGCCGGCTTGCCGTGGGTGACGTAGCGGTCCGGGAGCCCGATCCGCAGTACCCGGGCGCGCTCCGCCGGCTCGACGGCGTCCTCGAGGTGCTCGAGCACGGCCGAGCCGAAGCCGCCCGCGAGCACGTTCTCCTCGATCGTGACCACGAGCTCGTGCTCGGTCGCCAGTCGCTCGCACAAGGCGCCGTCGAGCGGCTTGGCGAAGCGGGCGTCGGCGACGGTCACCGTGAGCCCGTGCTCGGAGAGCAGCGCCGCCGCGTCGAGCGCGACGCTGACGCCGTAGCCGTAGCCGAGCAGCGCCACCCGCTCGCCCTCCTTCATTACCTCGCCGGCGCCGATCGGGACTTCGCGGGCCCGGTCGGGCAAGGGCACACCCTCGGCCGTGCCGCGCGGATAGCGAAACGCGATCGGACCTTCGTCGTGGCCGAGCGCCGTGTGCAGCATGTGACAGAGCATCGCCTCGTCACGCGGAGCCATGACGACGATGTTCGGCAGCGAGCGCAGGTAGGAGACGTCGAAGGCGCCATGGTGGGTCGGGCCGTCGTCGCCGACCAGACCGGCCCGGTCCATGGCGAAGACGACGTTGAGCCGCTGCAGGCAGACGTCGTGGACGATCTGGTCGTAGGCGCGCTGGAGGAAGGTCGAGTAGATCGCGCAGACTGGCTTCGCGCCCTGGATCGCGAGCCCGGCGGCGAACAGGACCGCGTCCTGCTCGGCGATCCCGACGTCGTAGTACTGCTCGGGGCACTCCTTCTCGAGCGCGGTCAGTCCGGTTCCGCCGGCCATCGCCGCGGTGATCCCGATCACCCGCGGGTCGCGCTTCGCCTCGGCGACGAGGGCGTCGCCGAACACGCTCGTGTAGGCGGGGGGCGGCTTCGCGGTCTCCTCGGGGCGCGACCCCTCGTCCATCTCGGCCCGGGTCAGCGGCGGCTTCTTCGGCGCCGGCTTTGCCGGGGCGGGCGGGGCTGCCTTGCCGGCGACGATCGAGCCCGGCTTCGCCGCGTGCCACTTCTCCATCCCCTCGAGCCCGCCCTGCTCGGCCGGCTCGAAGCCCTTGCCCTTGACGGTGTGAATGTGGACGACCACCGGCCGGTCCGCCTCCAGCGCCGCCTCCAGCGCCGGGCGGAGCTCGGCGACCGAGTGGCCGTCGAAGGGCCCCATGTAGGCGAGATCGAGCTCCTCGAAGAAGAGGCCGGGAGCGGCGTACGCCTTGATCGCGGACTTGAACTCCGGCCCGAGGCGCTCGAACTGGCGCCCGAGCCCGAGCGGCAGCTTGGTCAACGCCTCCTCGACGTCCTCGCGCGCGTGGTAGAGGCGCGGGCGCAGGCGCATGCGCTGGAACGAGCGCGCGATCGCGCCGACGTTGGGCGAGATCGACATCCCGTTGTCGTTGAGCACGATCACGATCGGGGTCTGCAGGCCACCGGCGTTGTGCAGGGCCTCGAACGCCACCCCTCCGGTCAGCGCCCCGTCCCCGATCACCGCGACCACCCGGCCGTCCTCGCCGATCCCCTGGCGCATCGCCTCCTTGAGCCCGACGGCGTAGCCGACGGAGGTCGAGGCGTGCCCGGCGCCCATGATGTCGTGCTCGGACTCGAACACCGAGCAGAAGGGAGCCAAGCCGCCGTACTGGCGGATCGTCTCGAGCCGGTCGCGGCGGCCGGTGAGCACCTTGTGCGGGTAGGCCTGGTGGCCGACGTCCCAGAGGATCTTGTCGCGCGGCGAGGCGAGCAGGCTGTGCAGGACCGTGGTCAGCTCGCAGGTGCCGAGGTTGGCACCGAAGTGGCCGCCGATCTCACCGATCGTGTCGATGATCAGCTCGCGGACCTCCTGCGCGATCCGTTGCAGCTCCTCGTCCGAGCGGCCGCCAAGGTCCTCGGGGGTGGAGATCGTCTCGAGCAGGCGCTCGCCGCCGTTGTCCTGGTCAGCGCTCATCGGGGGTCCTCGATTGTCGCAGCCTCGGCGCCACGGTCAGCCGCGACGGGTGTGGATGAAGTCGGTCACCAGCTCGAGGTCGGCGGTGTCCGAGCCCGCCTCGTCGAGCGCCGCCCGCGCCTTGTGGTGCGACTCCGCCGCCAGCTCGCGCGCGCGGTCGAGCCCGAAAACGCTGACGTAGGTGAGCTTGCCGAGCCGCTCATCGGAGCCCCGGGGCTTGCCGAGCTCCTCCTCGGACCCGGTCACGTCGAGGATGTCGTCGACGATCTGGAACAGGACCCCGAGCTCGGCGGCGAAGCGCCGGAAGGGATCCATCCGCTGCTCCTCGACGCCGACCAGGACCAGCGGGACGGCGACGCTGGCGGCGATCAGCCTGCCGGTCTTCAGCGAGTGCAACTCGCGAAGCTGGGCCGGATCGAGCTCCTGGCCGGCGGTCACGTCGCGGTATTGGCCCCCGACCATCCCCCCCACCCCGGTCGCTCCGGCGAGCTCGGCGAGCGCCGCCAGGACCCGCGCCGGATCACCCTCCTGGCGATCGCAGAAGTGCCGGATCGCCTCCGCGAACAGCCCGTCGCCGGCGAGGATCGCGACATCCTCGCCGTAGACGACGTGCGAGGTCGGCCGCCCGCGCCGGAGCTCGTCGTCATCCATCGCGGGCAGGTCGTCGTGGATCAGCGAGTAGGTGTGGATGAGCTCGATCGCGGCCGCTGCCGGGAGCACCCCTGCCGGATCGGCACCGGCGGCGCGCGCGGCGGCGAGGCAGAGGACCGGCCGGATCCGCTTGCCGCCGGCCAACAGCGAGTAGCGCATCGCCTCGTCGAGGCCGGCGGTGGCGTCTCGGTCCGAAAAGCGCAGCTCGGCGAGGTAACCCTCGACCAGCTCGCGCAGGTCGTCCGGGTAGGCGGCCAACTCAGCCCTCGGGCGAATCCGGCTCGCGGAGCGCGCGATCGATCGCGTTTCCGGCCCGGCCGACCAGCTCCGCCGCCTCGCGCGCGAGCTCCGCCGCCCGCTCGTCGGCGAGCTCGGGGTCGCCGAGCCGCTCGGCCAGCTCCCGCAACCGCTCCGCGTCGGCCCGGATCGCGGCGACCGGATCGGCGCCGCCCGCCTCGCCCGTTTCGCCACCGCCGGTCACGATCGCGCCTGCTCGAGCTCGCGCGCGGCCGAGCCGAGGATCCCGTTCACGAATCCGGGCGCATCGGCGCCGCAGAACTCCTTCGCCAGGTTCACCGCCTCGTCGATCGCGACCTCGGTCGGGATGTCTGCCCGATCGCGGATCTCATACAGCGCGACCCGCATGATGCATCGCTCCAGGGTTGCGATCCGCTCCAGCTCCCAGCCACGCGCAAGCCGCCCGATCTCCTCGTCGAGCTGGGTGATCTCGGCATCGACCCCCTGGGCGAGCTCACGCGTGAACGGCTTCGCCCCCTCGAGCAGCTCCGCCAGCGCGCGCCCGGTCACCTCGCGTTGGTAGAGCGCGAACACGGCCTCACGGCGCTGATCGGAGCGGCGCATCCCGGGCACGTTACCCGGGCTCCGCGGCGCGTCCGGTTCCGCCGAGCGTCGGCCCGCTCTGGTTTGGCCTGAGGAACTCGACGCCGGCGGATATCGGAACACCCGCGCGACGCAATCGAGTCAGGGTCTGGTGCGGGTGGCGTACCGCCTGGTTCCAGGTCACCCGCAGGACACGGTCACCGTGTGCCTCGAGCAGGGCTTGGCGCTCCGCATCGTCCGACCGGGCGGTGGGGTTGTCGTGCCAGGTGCGGCTGTCGGCCTCGACGACGATCGCCTGCTCGGGCCACCTGAAATCCGGGACCACGCGACGCCCGGCGAGAAGCAGCGGTCGATTGACATCGGGGTGGATGAAGCCGCCCCCGAGCAGGAGCTCGAGGACCACGTCCTCAAGTTCGCTGCGGGTTGGCGCGGGACCAGTGGCAAGGATCTCCGCCAGCTTGCGGGTCCCAGGACGCGGACCGAGGCGCTCGATCGCTGTCAGCAGGTCGCGTACGGAAACGAGCCGCAGAGATTGCGCCTGGCGAACGGCTCTCCGCAACTCTCGGTGACTGAATCGACCCGCGAGGTCGAGCAGGGTTCGAGCCGGGCTCGTCACGGGAACTCCTCGCTTGTGGCCTCGGTCGGCCGGGTCGATTCGTGCGCTGCGGTGGCCGCGGATTCCGCGGTGCAGACAGGCGCTCGAACCAGGCACGGTTACCTCGGGTCGGGCGCTCAGACGCTCGAGCAAGCCCCACAACCAGGCAGCCGAGGCATGGCTTACGAGCGCGCCCTTCCCGCAGGCCTTGGCTGCCGCAAGCAGTGTCCCCTCCGGCGGCGGGCTCGCGTGCCCGACTGCGTAGACGCCTCGATGGAGGCGCGTCAGGATCCCCCGCCGAGCTCGCCGCATGATCGCGTCGTGGGTGAGCCCGCAGTCGAGCAGATCCTCTACCGAGAGCACGCCCCATGAGCGGGCGGCACGCCGCGCGATGCAGCGGTCCCGGCGGATCCCAATCCCATCCGGCTCAGGTGCCATCGGGGAAGACTGCCCCGCTGCGACTCACCGGACGAGCGACAACTGCGCCGATTCTGCGCACAATTTGTGTCGTCGCCAGTGCGAGCCAGGCGCCGTCGATGGTCCCTCTCGCGCCCGCGTCGAGTTGCTCTGGGCAAGCTTGAGGAAGTCGATCTGCGGTGGTCCGGGGCGCGGACTACGCCCGGGAGACGTACTCGCCGCTGCGGGTGTCGACGCGGACGCGGTCGCCCTCGTTGACGAACAGCGGCACCTGGACGACGACGCCGGACTCGAGCGTCGCCGGCTTGTAGCCGCCGCCGGAGGCGGTGTCGCCCTTGAGCCCGGGGTCGGTCTGGGTGACGGTCATGTCGATGGCGCTCGGCACCTGGACCCCGGCGGGCCGCTCGTCGACGAGCAGCAGCTCGACCGTGTCGTTGGGCAGCACCCAGCGCATCTCCTCGCCGAGCGTCTCGCCGGAGATCTCGGTCTGCTCGTAGCTCTCGGTGTCCATCAGCACCGCGGAGTCGCCGGAGTCATAGAGGTACTGCATGCGCTTGGTCTCGGTCCGCACCGGGCGGAACTTCTCCCCCGCCTTGAACGTCTTGTCGATCACCGCGCCGTCCTCGACCCGGCGCAGCTTCGTGCGCACGAACGCGCCGCCCTTGCCCGGCTTGACGTGCTGGAACCCGACGATCCGGAAGACGGTGCCGTCGACCTCGATATGGGCGCCGTTCTTGAACTGGTTGGTGGAAATCACGGCTGCGCAGCGTAGCGGCGCCCGGTCATGAGCTCGTCCCCTGGGGTGGCCGCAGACCGGCGGGCCCAGTCGAGGTCGTCGACGGCGTCGCCGATGTCGTCCCACCAGCGTTTGACTCCCTCATGCCCGATAAGGGGCCGGTGATCGGAAATCGGTCCAGTTGCGAATCTCGATCGCCGGATGGCAAAGGTCGAGTCCCAGCTCCGCGCGCTCGAACCCGCGGAACCAGCGACGGACGAGCTCGACGTTCTCGGCCGACATGCGGCCAGTATGCACCCGACTACTGACCTCGCTCCTGGTAGAGCCGTGCTCGCTCGACGGCCGCCGACGCCATCTGGGCGAGATGGACGAGGGCGGCCTCGTCCCCCTCGGTAAACGCTCCCTCCTGCTTGTCAAAGAGCTGGATCGCACCGAGCTCGCTGCCGTCGAGGGCGATGAGCGATGCGGCCAGCCATCCCTGAAGCGGCCGATCGCCGGCTGCGGTGCTGAATGGAGACAGCTGAGCGAGTTGCTCGCCGGCCATCCTCACTGAGCCGCCGCCGAGGCGGATCAGGCGGTAGGTCTCGAACAGGTCGAGCCACTGAACCAGCGCCGTCCACCGCCTGTCGGCCTGAGAGTAGGAAGTGGCTTCGGCGGCCCGGGGCTGGCCTTCGGAGGCCACCGTCGCCATGCAGCAGTCGGCACCTACGAGCTCGCGTGCCTGCTCGGCCACCAGCCGCAGCATCTCCTCGAGCGAGTCGGAGGCGTCGAGGGCGAGCGAGGCATCGGCCAAGAAGCTCGACAGCTGCCGCGACATCTCGGTCTGGCGCCGCTCGAGCCAGGCGGCCTCGCGGGTTTCTCTGAACGCCCGCTGAACCATCTCGAACGAGGAGAGGCTGTCGAGAAAGAAATCCCCGGCAGCGCGCGTCACGCGCTCGATCTCCGCCGGACCCGGCGCCCCGAGCAGCGCTGCCAGCAAGGCCTCCTGGTGGGCATCGGCCAGGTCGAGCACGCTCAGCTGCCTGCCCACCGCGTCGCGCCCGAGCTCATAGGCGGCCCGAAGTGATCGTTCGCTCGGGTCCTCAAGGTAGTCACCAAGTGCGGACGCGTAGGCGGCTCGAAACGGCGCCGCTCCGGGGCCCCCGGTCGCGCTCATGCGCGCACGCCGAGGTAGCGGACCGCCACCACCAGGGCATCGTCGTTGGGTTTCCAGTGAGCGGCAAGGATCCGCTCGCTGATCGCCTGAGGTGAGCCGGAGATCTCCAGCGATTCCGCGAAGGACGCCTCGATCCCGTCCGTGGCCAGGACGAGGACGTCACCGGGCCGAACCGCGAGCGCGGCTGTTCTCACGGGTGGCAGCTCGTGACCGGGAACGCCGTTCCCGAGCGCGAGCGATCCTTTCGGCCGCGTCGCTGACGGGTCACCGCTCAGCACCCGGCCCTCGACGCTGCCGATGCCGAGCCAGGTCATCGTGCTCTTCGAGGATGAAACGAAGGCGAGGCTGATCGCCGCCCCGCGCGTGTGCCGCAAAGCGCTGTGGCAGCGCTCGGTCAGCCACACAAGGTCTTCGCTCGGCCGTCGGCGCACAGTCTCACCTGCCCTCCGGGCGGCGCGGGCTGCCTCCCGCCCGTGCCCGAGGCCGTCGATCGCCGCGATCAGCGCGCCCTCGGGCAGAAGAACAACCACCGCGAGGTCGCCGCTCGTCGCCTCGCCGCGCCTGCATCTCGTCGCGAGGCCCCACTCGATCGGTTCCCCTGTTGCCCGCTCAGGCACGTTGGCGGCGCTCCTCGCGCAAGCGCGACAGCTCGTCGCGGAATCTCCACTTCTTCATCGTCACCGTGGTGCCGGTGTCGGCGTTCGACGAGATCTCGAACTCGTCCATCAGACGCCGGGCGCCCGGAAGCCCGAGCCCAAGCCCGCCTCTGCCGCTGAACTCGTCGTGTAAGGCCGCCTCGACGTCGCGGATGCCCGGCCCCTCGTCGTGGGCGATCACGAGGAGGCCGTAGCGGTCTGCCTCCTGCAGCGGCCTGAGCACGATCTCGCCGCCGCCGACGTGGACGACGATGTTGCGTGCGACCTCCGAGATCGCGGTTGCGATCAGGGTCGGATCGGGCCGGGGGAAGCCGAGCCGCTCGGCCATCGCGCGTCCCTCTGCGCGCGCGGCCACCAGATCCTCATCGACGTCGATGGACACGCGGACTTCATCGTCCATCCACGGCGTCTCCCTCGGTCAGGCGATCGAGCAGCGCTTTCGCCGCGTCCAGATCGAGCGCCACGCGGAGTGGCTCCAGGTTCAAGCGAAACTGCACCATGGCGATCGCCACATCAGGCTGGATGCCGACGATCACCGTCTCGGCGCCGCGCAATCTCGCGGTGATGACGATCGAGCGAAGCGCGCGGGCCACGAACGAGTCGATCACTTCGAGGGCGGCCACGTCGATCACGATTCCGCGTGCGCGACACTTTCCGACCAGCTCGGAGAGGTCTTGTCGAAGATCCAGGACCTGGCTATCGGAGAGATCCGACTGGATCGAGGCGATCAGGTAATCGCCCTGCCTCAGGATCGCTACCGACATCCGGCAGTGACCGCTAGCTCTCGACGTCGTCGGCCGACTCGCTCAGCTCGGCGCCTCGATACCCGGCGAGTCGCTCGGCCTCCTCGAGCCCCCCTTGGAGATCGCCGACTGTCTTCATCATCCCGAGGTCGACGCCGAGGTCCACGATCGTCTGGGCGATTTCGGACGAGAGTCCGGTGAGGATCACGCTCGCGCCCATCAGCCGTGATGCCTCGACGGTTTGGACGAGGTGGTTCGCCACTGTGCGGTCGATCGTCGCCACCCCGGTGATGTCGATGACCACGACCTGGGCGCGATTCTCCTGAATCGACCCGAGGAGCTGTTCGGTGAGCTGACGAGCGCGCGAGGAGTCGAGGACGCCGATGATCGGCAGAATCAGCAGGCGGTCGCGCAGCTGCAGGACCGGCGTGGACAGTTCCCGCAAGGACTCCTGCTGTTCGTGGATGACCCGCTCGCGCTCCTCGACGAAGCTCACCCCGACCGTCACCGCGATCCGGTTGGCCGCCGGCTCGTAAGCGTCGAGGATGCGATTCAGGAGCTCGAGGTCCTCCTGATACTTCGCGAACAGCGAACGCGCCAGCACATCCCTGAGGAGGAGCACGATTCCGAGCACCTCATGCGTTTCGACGCCGCGGGGGATGATTCGCTCGGAGAGCTCACGGGCGTAGGTCTGGACGGTCTCGATGCTGCCGGTCTCGAGAGCGTCGACGTAGTTGTCATAGACCTCGGTCGCCTCGGAGAAGATCTCCTCCTCCGACATCACATTGAGCAGCTCCGCCTCGCTGATGCGCCGCGCCCACTCCTCGCGCAGGTGGGTGCGGTGGTCACGCAGGTACGCCACCAGCTCTTCCAAGAGCGGGTTGGCGTCTTCCCGCTCAGCACGCTGATCGTCCGTCGGCTGATCCGCCTCCTCCTCTGAAGCCGGGCGATCGGGCTCTTGCTCCATTTCCTCCTCCTCTGATCTTGGGTTTGCCGCTTGACGCGTGGGCTCGGCGACGGCCGACTCATGCTCGTTCATAGAGGTCGCGGACCTCGGGCGCGGGCACCGTCGAGGAAGAGGCCGGTGATCGTGGCGATCATGTCCTCCTTGCCCGGCGGCGGGGTGGACGAGAGCAAGCCGACGGTCAACCCGATCAGGGACTCGGTCAGGCGAGCGCTTGCGATGTCGTCGCGGAAGTCTCCTCCCGCCTGGCCCCGCTCGAACAGCTCGCGGAGCGGCTGCGTGACCCTGCGCTCGAACCGCTCGGGGTCGGAACGCCCCCGCTGGCGCGCCAGGAGCACGAAGGAGTCCCCTAGATCGACGAGCGCGCGCACGGCGCGAGCGATCCCCTCCCCCGGGTCCACCTCGTCGATCCTCGCCGCAGCCAACCGTGCATCCGCGTCGCTCACCGCTGCCTGCGCGAGCTCGTCGAACAGGGCCTGCCGGTTCGGGAAGTAGCGGTAGACCGTGGCCCGAGCCACCCCGGCCGCGGCGGCGACGTCGTTCATGCTCGCGTGTTCTCCCTCGAGCGCGAACATCCGTGCGGCGCCGTCGAGGATCGCCGCGGCGACGCGCTCCTGCAACGCTTGTCTGGGGGCCGACATCGTCGTCTCGCCGCTAGTCTACGCAGTCGCTGGATGAGATGCTATTGTCTTATTTAGAGTTGTCACTGTCACACGTCGGAGAAGGGTGAAGCGAATGTCATTCTCGGAGCAAACGAGTACGGGACTGCGAGAAATGCCGTCCAACGCTGCTTGGCTGGTATCCCGAGCGTTGAAGCCAGTCGAGGAGGTCGGCACCAAGAGTGAGTCCGCGACCTCAGGCATTCGCGACCGCGGGCGGAGGCTACGCGCAGCGCTGATCGACGCCGCTCCTGTCGGCGGGGACTCCGTTGAACTCCGCATGGAGCGTGCGCGGGACGCCTCGGAACGGGCCCGGGAGGCCGAGGAGGAGGCCGTCGCGGCCGAGGAGGAGGCCCTGGAGCGCTCCGACTATGCCGAACGGGTCCGCGAGGGGGGCCGCGCTCGCGTGGCTGAGGTCGACCGGGAGACGAGCCGCTGGGTGAAGGAGCGCATCACCGAGGCTCAGAAGGCCGCCGATGAGGCCGTGGAGCGCGAACGCCGCGCCGCCGAAGCCGATGCTGAAGAGCAGCAGGAGCAGGTCCAGGCCGAGGTCGACGACGAGATCGATGCAGCTCAGGGCGATGCCGAAGGGGCCCGAGAGCACGCCGATGAGCTGGTCGAGGACGCGACGGAGAAGCTGGCGGAGGCCCGGCGGCTGGCGGAAGAGGCCGTGGAGGCCGCGCGCGCCGCAGCGGAAGAGGCGAGCCGCCAGGCGCAGCAGCTCGCCGACGAAGCGGAGCAGCAATCGAGCCACGCCGAGGCACAGGTCGCCGAGACCGAGAAACTACGCAAGCAGGCACGGGCGACCGCCAAGGACGGCGCGGGCAAGCTCAAGGGGGGCGCCACAAACGGCGACCTCGAGTCCTACAAGAAGCCGCAGTTGGTCGAGCTCGCGGCCGGGATCGGGATCGAGGGACGGACGACCATGACCAAGGGCGAGCTCGTCGACGCAATCGCGAAGGCGTCCCCCACCACGAGGTAAACGGAGGTAAGCCGGATGCAACTCTGGAACAGGAAAAGTGGGCTGGAGCGGGTTCTCGAGACGGTCAACGACTCGCTCGACGATTTGTCGGGCGGGGTCAAGTCCGGACTGCCGAGCGTCGGAGCGGGCAGGGCGGTGAAGACGGGGTTGATCGCCGCCGGAGGCCTGGCCGGCCTCACGGCTGCCAGCGCCGGTATCTCCTCGCTCAGGCGCCGTGTCGAGGCGACTACGGACGAGTCGTAGAGGCCTCACTCGATGAAGCGGTTGGTCGCGAAGCGCTTCGGCGCGATCGACCCCGCGAGCAGGCCCTGGTCGACCAGGAATGCCGAGAGCGCCTTCACGTCCGCGGGGTCGAACTCGCCGAAGCGCTCGGCGCCGGCGACGAACAGCGGCTCGTACGCCTCCAGGGAGGTCTCGGCGAACTCCCTGGAGATCCCGGGGTTCTGCGCCAGGAGGGCTTCGAGCCCCGCCTGCGGGTCGGTGATCACGTCCTCATAGCCCTGGGCGGTCGCGCTGACGAAGGCCTGGATCAGCTCCGGGTCGGTCTCGATCAGCTCGGTGGTCGAGAACACGACCAGACCCGGATAGCGCGGGCCGCCGTAGCGGTCGAGCGCGAACGACCTGGTCGGGAACCCGTCGACCTCGATCTGCGCGGCGTCGGAGGGGATGAAGCCGGTCATCGCGTCGACCTTGCCGCTCTCGAGCAGCTGGACGCCCTTGAACCCGATCGTCACCCGCTCGACCGCGGCCGGGTCGGCGCCCGCCGCCGAGACGAGCGTGTCGAGGACCGCCTCGTCGGAGGGCACGCCGGTGACGCCCACCGTCGCTCCCTCGAGCTCGGCCGGCGAGCGGAAGCCCGAGGCGCGCAGCGCGATCAGGCCGCCCAACGGCCTCTGGGTCAGCGCGAGCACACCCTTCGCTCCCAGGCCGGCCTCGATCTGCAGGGCGACGTCGATCCCGTCCGCGATCCCGAAGGCGGCCTTGCCGGCGCCGATCAGCTTCAGCGTGTCGGCGGTCGAGGTCGGCTCGACGATCTCGAGCTCGATCCCCTGCTCCGCGTAGTAGCCGCGCTCGACCGCCTCGAAGATCCCGGCGTGGACCGGCCCCGGGACGAAGTCCAGCACCAGGGTCGCCTCCCGAGTGCCCGGATCGTCGCCCGAGCCGGGCGAATCCCCGCAGCCGGCGAGGCCGAGCGACCCGGCGAGCAGTGCCGCCGCGATCGTGAGCACCGATCGAATCAGCCGGGTCGGCAACGCCCGCATCGACCGCGGATGTTTCCATGCGCGATGATCCAGGACGATGCGGGTCGCGATCGCGGGCGGACACGGAAAGATCGGCAGCCGGCTGATCCGGTTGCTGGCGGCGCGCGGCGACGAGGTGCTCTCGCTCGACCGAAACCCCGCCTATGGCGAGGAGATCCGCGCGGCGGGCGGGGAGCCGGTCGTCTGTGACCTCGAGTCGGCCGATCCCGGCGAGATCGCGGCCCCGCTCGACGGCGTCGACGCGGTCGTCTTCAGCGCCGGGGCCGGGCCGGGGAGCGGACCTGATCGCAAGTGGTCGCTGGATCACGGCGGCGCCGTGAAGCTGATCGAGGCCGCGAAGAGAGCCGGGATCTCGCGTTACGTGATCGTGAGCTCGATCGGAGCCGATCCCGAGGCTCCGGGCGAGGACACCTTCGCCGTCTACCTGCGCGCCAAGGGACGCGCCGACGCGGAGCTTCGCGCCAGCGGTCTCGACTACACGGTCGTGCGGCCGTCGAGGCTCACCGACGAGCCGGGCACCGGCATGGTGACCGCGCGCGAGGCGGACGAGCGCGGCGAGATCAGCCGCGACGACGTCGCCGCCACCCTGCTCGCCGTGCTCGACTCGCCGTCGACGATCGGCAAGAGCTTTGGGCTCACCTCGGGCGAAACGCCGATCGTGGAGGCGATCGCGGCGCTCTAGCGCGGGCCCGGATAGCCTCCGCAGCGATGACCGACGTCCCCGAACTGCTCGACTCGCTGCTCCGCGCGCCCGCCCCCTCCGGCTACGAAGGACCGGCGAGCGCGGTCTGGCGGGAGGCGGCGTCGTTCGCCACCCAGCGCACCGACGGGATCGGCTCCTCGGTGGCGACGATCGGCGGCGACGAGGCCCAGCCGCTGCTCGCGGTCGTCGGCCACATCGACGAGATCGGCCTGGTGGTCACCCATGTCGACGAGAAGGGCTTTCTCTACTTCGCCGCGGTGGGCGGCTGGGATCCCCAGATCCTGGTCGGCCAGCGGGTCCGGGTCGAGGCGCGCGACGGCTCGGTCCCGGGGGTCGTCGGGCGGAAGGCGATCCACCTGCTCAAGTCCGAGCAACGCAAGCAGGCGGTCGAGCTCGCCGGGCTGCACATCGACATCGGCGCCGGCGATCAGGACCGCGCCCTGGAGCTGGTCCGGATCGGAGACCCGATCGTCGTCGCGGCGGAGCCGGTCCTGGTCGACGGCGCTCGACTGGTCTCGAAGGCGATGGACAATCGGCTCGGCGCCTACATCGCGCTCGAGTCGCTGCGCCGCTGTCACGAGCGGGGCGAGCTGGCGGCGCGGATGGCCGCGATCGCCTCGGTCCAGGAGGAGGTCGGGCTCAACGGCGCCGGGACGAGCGCCTTCGCGGTCGCCCCCGACCTGGCGATCGCGATCGACGTCACCCACGCCACCGACGCCCCCGGGATGGACGAGAAGGAGACCGGCAGCCACGCGCTCGGGTCGGGGCCGGTGATCGGCCGCGGCTCGACCCTCTCGCCGCAGGTCTTCGAGCTGCTCTGCGAGACCGCCGAGCGGCTCAAGATCCCCTACACGATCGAGGCCTCCGGGCGGCGGACGGGAACCGATGCCGACGCGATCCAGATCTCCAAGGCCGGGATCCCGACCGGGCTGGTCAGCATCCCGCTGCGCTACATGCACTCACCGGTCGAGATGGTTGACCTCGGCGACCTCGAGGCGGTGATCGAGCTGGTCGCCGGGTTCGCCGAGTCGCTGGACGGCGACCTCGACCTCTCGCGCTAGTCCGAGCTCAGAGCTTGTCCGCGTGCAGCGTGTAAGTCGCGACCAGCTCACCCTGGTCGAGCACGTGGCCCTCGAGCGCGGCGCGGACGTCGTCGAGCCGGAAATCGCCCGAGAGCCCGAGGCTGGGGACGTCGAGCGCGTAGACGGTGAAGTGGTAGTGGTGCAACCGCTCGTCGTTCCAGGGCGGAAACGGTCCGTCGTAACCGCCGTAAGTGCCGCCCATCTCGGGGTCGCCGGCGAAGGTCTCGGTGTAGGAGCTCGAGCCGGTGACGCCGTGCCGGGTCTCGCCGGTCGGCTTGCCACCGGCGACGATCCCCTCCGACCCGGCGGCCTCGGGCAGCTCGGTGACGTCGGCCGGGATGTCGACCAGCAGCCAGTGCGTGAAGTCGGCCCGCGGAGCGTGCTCGGCGACCGTGCGCCCCTCCTGGTTGGCGTCGCTGAAGTCCGCCGGCACATCTGGATCGACGCAGACCACGGCAAACGACTGCGTGCCCTCCGGGGCGCCGGACCAGCGCAGGTGCGGGCTGCGGTTGCCGCCCTCGGCCGCCGCCTTGCCGGAGCCGTCGGGCACCCCGAAGGCGTGCTCGTCGGGAACCCGTTCGCCGTGCGTGATGCTGTCCGACTCCACCGTCAACGCCATCTGACTCTCCTCGTTCGCGGGCGGCGGAGTCTAGGAGGCGTCACTCGACGACGCAGAGCTGCTTCGGCAGCGAGCTCAGGTTGCGGTGGCCCTCGGCGGTGATCACCACCAGGTCCTCGATCCGCACCCCGAACCGCCCCGGTAGGTAGACCCCGGGCTCGACCGAGACGACGTCGCCGGACTCGAGCACGTCCTCGGAGCGCGGGCCGAGCCGCGGCGGCTCGTGGACCTCGAGCCCGACCCCGTGCCCGAGCCCGTGCCCGAACGCCTCCCGGTGGCCTGCCTCGCGGATGATCGCCCGGGCGGCCTCGTCGGCCTCCCGCCCGCCGACGCCCGACCCGACCGCCTCGAGTCCCGCCGCCTGTGCACGGCGGACGAGCTCGTAGACCTCGCGCGCCGGCTCGCCCGGCTCGCCCGCGGCGAAGGTCCGGGTGCAGTCAGAGCAGTAGCCGCCGAGCCTCGCCCCCATGTCCCAGACGACCAGCTCGCCGGCCCGGATCTCGTGCCCGGAGGCCTCGGCATGGGGAAGCGCGCCGTTGGCCCCGGCGGCGACGATCGTCGGGAAGGCCGGCTCGCCGCCGAGCTCGCGGATCCGCGCCTCGGCCGCCTCGGCGACCTCGCGCTCGCGGCGTCCGACCAGGCCGGCCTCGAGGACCGTGCGGTAGGCCTCGTCGGCGAGCTGCGCCGCGGCGGAGATCGCCTCCTGCTCGCCGGCGTCCTTGCGGCGGCGCAGCCCGGCGACCAGGCCAGAGGTCGCGACCAGCTCGCCCGCGGTGCCCTGGTCGGCGATCGCGGCCTCGAGCTTGCGCAGGCTGGCGACGCTGGTCGCTGAGTCGTCGAACCCGATCCGACCCGAGAGCCGAGGCGCGAGCTCGCTCAGCAGCCGACCCTCGACGGTGATTCGCTCGAAGCCGTCGGCGACCTCGCGCTCGGCCCGCTCGGTGTAGCGGAAGTCGGTCAGGAAGAGCCGCGCCTCGGCGCCGACGACGGCGATCGCGCTGGTCCCGGTGAAGCCGGTCAGCCAGCGGATGTCGGCGCTCGCGTCGGGCCCGGAGTCGCCGGGCCGGACGAGGTCACCGACGATCAGCTGATCGAGTCCCGCCTCAACGACCGCCTCGACGAGCCGCTCGGCTCGCTCGGAGGGAACCGGGCTCACACCCCGAGCTCCCGGTGGACCAGCTCGAGCGCCTCCCGGTAACCGTCCGGGCCCTTGCCGGAGATCGTCGCGACCACCAGGCCCTCGAGCACCGAGTTGCGGCGCCACTGCTCGCGCGCCGAGAGGTCGGACAGGTGCACCTCGACCGCGGGCAGCGCGGCGATCTCGAGCGCGTCGCGAATCGCATAGCTGTAGTGCGTCCAGGCCCCCGGGTTGAGGATCACCGCATCGGCTGCATCGGGCACCCGGTGCAGGCGCTCGATGAAATCCCCCTCGTGATTGGTCTGAAAGAACGCCAGTTCGAGGTCGAGCTCACGCCCGAAGCGCTTCACCCTCGTCTCCAGCTCGACCAGGGTCAGCTCGCCGTAGTGCTCGGAGGGCCGCCGGCCGAGCAGGTCGAGGTTGGCTCCGTGCAGGACCTCGACCCGGTTGTGGGCGGTCGGGCTCACGCTGCGTGGAGCTCCTGCACGGCGGCCCGCACCCTATCCGGGTCGACCACGTTTCCCGGCAGCGGCTCGCCGGCTCGCTCGAGCAGCACGAAACCGACCCCCTGCGCGGTCCGCTTCTTGTCGCGGCCGATCGCCTCGAGCACCGTCTCGGTCTCGACCTCGGTGTCGAGCCGGACCGGCAGATCGTGGCGCGAGAGCAGGCCGACCACCCGCTGGCGGAGCTCGTCGGCGCCGGAGAGACGCAGGGTCGCGAGCAGCCCGAGCCCGACCGCCTCGCCGTGGCGGTAGCGCCGATAGCCGCTCGCGGTCTCGATTGCGTGCCCGACCGTGTGGCCGAGATTGAGCACCTGGCGCAGGCTGGCGTCACGCTCGTCGGCGCCGACGATCCGCAGCTTCGTCCGCAGGCAGTCGAAGATCACCTCGTCGAGCGCGGCGGGGTCGAGCTCCTCGATCGAGCTGACGCGCTCCCACAGCGAGCCGCCGGCGATCAGCGCCGTCTTGATCACCTCGACGAACCCGGCGGCGAGCTCGGCCGCCGACAGCGTCGCCAGCAGCGAGGGATCGCAGAGCACCGCCGCCGGCAGGTGGTAGGCGCCGACGTAGTTCTTGGCCGCCGGCAGGTCGACGCCGGTCTTGCCGCCGTAGGCCGAATCGACCTGGGCGACCAGCGTCGTCGGCACCTGGACGACGGCGACGCCGCGCTGGTAGGTGGCGGCGCAGAACCCGGCCAGGTCCCCGATCACGCCGCCGCCGAGGGCGACGACGTGGTCCGACCGGGCCATGCCCGCCTCCGCAAGCTCGCCGAGCACCCGCTCTGCCGAGGCGAGCGTCTTCGCCGCCTCGCCCGGTTCGACCGCAATCGTGGCGGCAAGCGGCTCGACCGCGCCGCCGTAGAGGCCTCCGACCTCGGTGTCGGTGATCAGGAAGCGGCCCCCGTCCACGGGCCAGAACCCGCTCGCGAGCAGGCCGCGACCGAAGAAGACCGGATAGCCCCCGGATTCGCTCTGTGCCCAGGCGAGCCGGGTGCCAGGCGTCAGGTCGCGGAGCGCAGCGAGCGCCGGCAGCGCCCGCGCGGCGACGTCGTCGCCCTGTGGCAGGACGACGTCGGCGAGCGCCTCGTAGTAGGGGCGACGCTCGGCGAGCAGCGCCTCGAAGGGCCCGCGGTCGGCGGCCAGCGGCCGCTTGCCCTCAACCCGCTCCCAGGCGGTCTCCGGATCGACCTCGAGCCAGACGACGAGATGGCGGCCGAGCGCCTCGCGGACGCTCTCGGAGAGCACGCTGCCGCCCCCGAGCGCGATCACCGCGCCGTCGGTGCGCTCGAGCAGCGCGCTCTCGAAGGCGCCCTCGCGGCGCCGGAACTCCGCCTCGCCGTGGCTGGCGAAGAACTCGTCGATCGGCATCCCGAGCTCGCGCTCGAGCAGCTCGTCGGTGTCGAGCACCTCGTGCCCGGCCTCTCGGGCGGCGCGCGCGGCGCGCGACTTGCCCGCCCCCATGAAGCCGATCAGGACGAGCGAGGGCCGTCGTCGGGTTCCTAGCGCCGCCACTCGATCCGCTCCCGGTACGCCTGCGCGGCGGCGAGAACGTCGTCGATGTGGTCGCCGCCGAACTTCTCCCGATAGCACCGCGCGAGCACGAGCGCGACCATCGCCTCGGCCACCACCCCCGCCGCCGGGACCACGGTCGAGTCGGTGCGCTCACGCATCGCCTGCGCCGGCTGCTTGCTCTCGGTGTCGACCGAGCGCAACGGCTTGGTCAGGGTCGAGATCGGCTTCAGGGCGCCGCGGACGACCAGCGGCTCGCCGTTCGACATCCCGCCCTCGATCCCGCCGGCGCGGTTCGTCTCGCGGTGATAGCCGCGCTCGTCCGACCAGAAGATCTCGTCGTGTGACTCCGAGCCGGGGCTGGCGGCGACCTCCCACGCCTCGCCGATCGAGACCCCCTTCACCGCCTGGATCGAGACCACGGCGTGGGCGAGGCGCCCGTCGAGCCGCTCGTCCCAGGCGACGTGCGAGCCGAGGCCCGGGAGCAGCCCGAACGCCCGCACCTCGAACACCCCGCCGAGGCTCTCGTTGGCCTTGCGCAGCCGATCGATCTCGGCCACCATCGCCGCTTCGGCCTCGGGGTCGAGGCAGCGCACCGGTGACTCGTCGATCGACTCAAAGTCCTCGGGCCCCGGCTCGCCCGGATCGGAGACGCTCACCGATGCGATTCGCAGCACGTGGCTGTGGACGCTGACCCCGAGCGCCGCCAGGAACTCCTTCGCCAGGGCGCCGGCGGCCACCCGCGCCGCGGTCTCACGGGCGCTGGCGCGCTCGAGCACGTTGCGGACGTCGCGGTGCCCGTACTTCAACGACCCGACCAGGTCGGCGTGACCGGGGCGCGGCAGGTGTGACTCCTCGACCTCCGCATCGACCGGCCACGGATTCATCCGCTGATCCCAGTTCTCGTAGTCGCGGTTGGCGACCAGGAGCGCGACCGGGCTGCCGAGCGTGCGCCCGTGGCGGACTCCGGCTCGAACCTCGACCGCGTCGCGCTCGATCTTCATCCGCCCGCCGCGTCCGTGGCCGAGTTGACGCCGCGCCATCTCGCGGTCGATCCGCTCGTGGTCGAGCTTGAGCCCTGCGGGCAGGCCCTCGACGATCGCCACGAGCCCGGGCCCGTGCGACTCGCCCGCGGTCGTGAACCGGAACGCGGTCATCGCGCTTCAATCTAGATGCCCGGGTGCGATCTCCGCCGGGGCGAGGCGAGCGCCGGGCGGCGCGGTTCAGCCGTCGCCGGTGTGGGGACCGCCGTTCTGGCCGCCGTCGGATCCGCTCCGGCGCGGGTCCGGGATCCGGACCAGGTGCGTGGCCAGGAGCTTGAGCCGGTAGGTGCGGCCATCGGCGAACTTGAACCGCCGCTCGTCGCCGACCGCCAGCGTGAGGAACTGGCACGGCGCCGGCTTCTTCGGCGCGCAGGAGCCGTCGCCCTTCGTCTCGGCGACGTCGCTGGAGACCGAGAACAGCGCTCGCTCGGCGCCCTCGCGCAGGCCGATGAAGGCGACCACCGGCGCCTTGTCGTTGGGCAGGAAGTCGAGTCGGCGGACGTCCTCGATCTGCTTCGCCTTGCCGAGCCGTCCGACGGTGACGTCGACGCGCCCGGCGAAGAAACGGATCTCGGGCTCCTGCTCGACGGTGGTCTGGTCGACCGTCGTGCTGTCGATCTCGGTCGTCGAGCCGCCGCCACTCGGGACCGTCTCGGTGCTGCTCGACGTCTCGGTCACCGTGGTCGAAGCGCCGGAGCCGGAGATCGTGGTCGAGCTGCTGGTCGAGGTCTCGGTCGCCGCCCCCGAACCCCCGCCGCCCCCGCCCCCGCCGCCACCGGCCGGGAGGGTGAACTTTTGCGCGAACGGGTTCGTCTCGCGCAGCGAGGCGAGCCGCTTGCGGTAGTTGCGGACGCCGACCTCCTCGGCGAGGACCGCCGGCGCGACAGCGGCGGCGTCCTCGGCATCGACCGCCGAAGCGACGGGCGGCGGGACGGCCGGCTCGCTCGAGCCCGAGAGCAGCAGCGGCACCGCGACCAGCGCAACGAGCAGCGCCAGCGCCGGGACGAGCAGGCGGCGGTCGCGCATGTCGCTGTAGAGATCGTTGACGAACTTGGGAGCCTGGACCTGTGGTCGCTTTGGCTTCGCGGCCGAGCGCGCCCGCTTCGGGCGGCGAAGCCCTCCCTTCGGGAGCTGGAGCTGGGGGCGCTTCACGGGGTCACCGTCCCGGGCGCCGCGGTGGTCGTCGGCGTCGTCGGCGTCGCGGGCGCGACCGGCACCCCGGGCACAGGTGCCGGCGCCGTCTCCGTTGCCCCCGCGGTCGTACCTTGGTCGGCCGGGGCGACGTAGGTGGTCACATGCAGGTTGGCGCTCAGGTTGGGAAAGCCCTTGTCCTGGTCACCGAGCAGCGTGAACCCGTCGACCGTGATCAAGCGACCGTCGACGCCGATCCCCTTCGACTCGATGCTCACCATCCCGTCGAGCTCGGACATGAAGTCCGCGATCTCGAAGAACCCTCCGTTGAAGGTCAGGTCGTAGGGCAGCACGGGCAGTCCGGCGGAGCCGACCGTGGCGCCGATCGGCAGCGCCGCCGCCGCCGTCTCGGTGGCCGGCACCGCGGCGGGCGTCGCCGGCGCGGTGGTCGTCGTCTCACCCGCGGCCGGTGCCTCGCCCGACGCCGAGGCCTCGCCCTCGGACTCGCTGGTCGGCGTTCCGCTGGGCGCCGACTCGGCGGTTGTCTGTGCCGCCGGCGGGAGGGCCGTCTCGACCGGCGCCGCGGCGAGCACGATCGTGCGGAAGTCCACCTGCGAGCGATCCGCGAGCGATTGGGTCTGCTCGATCAGGCTGGCCGAGTCGTCGTCGCCCGGGATCGCCTTGCCGAGGACGACGAGCCGGTGGTAGTCACGGTCGTAATCGGCCTTCGCCTGCTCCGCGAACGCCGCGATCTGCTCCTGCTCGGCGACCGAGGCTTCGAGGGCGGCGATCTCCTGGTCGAGCTCGGAGAGCTCCTCGCGCTTCGGCGCCACGGCGAGGAAGTAGAACGCGGCCAGCAGCCCCAGCAGGGCGATCCCGATCACGATCATCCGGTCGCTGCGCTTCACCGAGCCACCCCCGGGAGCACGTTCGCGGCGTTGCTCGCCTCCCCGGTCTGCTCCGCCGCCGAGTCGCGAGCCTGCTGCTGCTCGGGCGTCGCCGACTGGTTCGACGGCTCGGCCGATGTCGTGGCGGCGGTCGATCCCGTCGTCGCCGGATCAGGCGCCGTACCGGGGACGGGCGCCGCGCCGGGCACGGCCGGCGCCGGGCACCGCGTCGAATGCCACCACCACCTCGAACCTGGCGATCGCGGGCCTGGTGCGGCAGTCCGAGCTGGTGTCGCCCGTGCCGCTGTCGAGCGCGATGTCCCCGGCGCTCCGCTCCGACGAGGCGATTCCGACACGGGTGACCCCGTCGATGTCTCGCAGCGCGGCGAGGAAGCCCGCCACCGCGCGCTGGTTCGCGCCGCATCCGACCAGCTCCAGCGCCGGGCCGGCGACGGTGTCTCGGCCCTCGACCACGGTCGCGCCTTGCAGCTGAACCGTCGGGTTGACCGTGCCGGTCGCGCCGGTGAGCCAGATGTCTCCCGGGATCACAAGGGCGAGCTCGCGCAGCACCCGCTCCCAGTCGAAGCGGCTCTGGGCGAGGCTGGTGACGGTCGCGTCACGCGCCTGCGAAAGCGAGGCGAACTCGGCATAGGGACGCAGCGCATCGGCGCGAGCCGTCGCCGCCTGCTCCTGGGCTTGAAGGCTCGCGACCTGGGCCTCGCGGTCGCTGATCTGCTTGCCGGTCAGAGTCATGAACGTCACCAGGACGACGGCGATCGCGAGCGCGGCGACGATCACGTACGGCAGCACCCCGGTTCGCGAAGGGGCGCGATCGCCGCGTCGCTTCTCGGGCGGGATCAGGTTGACCGGGCGCACCGTTAGCCCTCCAAGGCGAGGCCGTAGGAGAGCGTCAGTCGGGCGGCCGCCGCCTCATCGAGCGCGCCGAGCGCGCTTGGCCGTCCGACCGAGAACGGGTGTCCGAGGTCGCGCTGGAGCCGCTCGACGAGTCCCGGGATCGTCGTCCCCGGACCGCAGGCGACGATCCCGTCGACCGCGACGGCGCCCTCCTGGGCGCCGTAGAACTCGAGCGAGAGCCGGATCTCGTCGGCGAGCTTGCCCGCCCCCTCGTCAAGCGCCTCACGAGTAGCGCGCACGGTCTCCTCGTCGCCCTCGATCTCCTCGACCGGAGCCTGGAGTCCGACATGGACGAGCCACTGGCGCGCGTGGATCAGGTTGAGCTGGCGTCGCTCGGCGAGTCGCTGGGCGATGCCCTCGATCCCGAGCGGCGAGATCCGGGTGAAGAGACAGGAAGCTCCCTGCGCGACCGCGAGGTTGACGACGTCGCCGAGGTTGCAGTAGAGCTGCGCCGGTTGGACGGGCTGGGTGTCGGGCGTCGTCGGTGCAACGGGCTCTCCACCCGCGGCCCGCTGGGCGACGCGCTCCTCGTAGGAGACGGTCGGAGCGGCGACGAAGTCGGTTGCGCCCACCCCGGCACGGCCCGCCTCCTTCAGGGCACGGATCATCCCGAACGCGGAGAGGTCGATCCCGACCGCCCGCAGGCCCGCCTTCTCGACCGCCTCGAGCAGCAGGTTGATCATGTCGCGACGCGCCGCGACGACCACCACCTCGACCCGCGGCTCGCCGTTCTCGGTCGTCCGGTGGCCGATCACCTCCCAGTCGAGCACTGCCTGATCGAGCGGCATCGGGACGTGCTCCTGCGCCTGGAAGCGGATCGCGGTCTCGAGCTCGCCGGCGTTCTCGATCAGCGGCAGGTACAGGGTCCGGACCGCGATCCGCTGGTTGGCGACTCCGAGCCTGACGTCCTTCGAGAGCTTGTGCTCGGCAAAGAGGCCCTTGAGCGCGCTCGCGAGCGCCTCCGGGTCGCTGACCTCACCCTCGCGAAAGACCCCGGGATCGAGCGGGGCGATCCCGTGGCGAAGAACCCGCAGGCTGCCGTTGACCCCGACCTCGCTGGCGGCAATGCTCCCCGCTTCGATGTCGAGGCCGACCATGCTCTTTTGCTTGGCGTTGGAGAACACTTCTGCCCGTCGGAATGCGCACGGTCGCGCTCATGCTCAAGATCGGCGTTTGCCGGTCTTTCCTTGAGCTTTGAGCGGTCGCCTATGCGCCGGGGAAGAACTCGTCGACGTACCAGTCGACGATCTCGTCCCCGAACCAGAGCCCGACCACGCCGCCGAACGCGAGGAAGGGACCGAAGGGGATCGCGCGCTTGCGCGCCTCGGAACCGTGACGGGCGATCATCACCAGCCCGACGACGGCGCCGGCCGCGAATCCGATCAGCACCGCCGGCGCCAGCGCGCGGCCGAGGAAGATCCCCATCATCGCGACCAGCTTCGCGTCCCCCATGCCCATCCCGCGCGGATAGGAGAGCGCGATCAGGGCGAGGATCGCGCCGCCGATCGCCGCCGCGAGCAGGTTCTCGGGCAGCTCGCCCGGCTCGCTGAGGGCGACGATCACGATCCCGATCACAACCCCGAACCCGACCACCGGGTTCGGGATCACTCGCAGCTCGAGGTCGGTGAGCGTGATCACGACCAGCAGCGTGCAGAGCACGAGCCCGAGCGCGAGCCGGCCGCCGTCGTCGGAGCCGAGGATCAGGTAGGTGGCCGCCCAGAGCGCCCCGAGGCCCGCTTCGGCGAGCGGGTAGCGCGGCGAGATCGCCGCGCCGCAGCTGCGGCAGCGGCCTCGGAGCCAGAGCCAGGAGAGGATCGGGACGTTGTCGCGGGCGGCGATCTGGGCGCCGCAGGCGGGACAGCCAGAGCGCCCGCCGACGAACGACTCGCCGCGCGGGAGCCGGTGAGCGACGACCGTCGCGAAGCTCCCGAGCGCCGCGCCGAGCACGAACAGGGCGACGGCGATCGCTGCCATGCCGGGGTCGTTCGACACCTCCGCGACCATGCCTGCCGCGGGCCGATGCCCGAGTGAGGTCTACGGGTAGTCGAGCGTCTGGCGCTGGATGTGCCAGGCCGACTCGACCGGGTCGAGGAAGTGCGGCGGCGAGACGTAGCGCAGCCGGTCGTCGTAGTTGTAGTTCTTCTGGTAGCCGGAGACGAGGGTCGAGCCGCTGAAGGTCCCGACGGCGCCGCGGAACTTCTGCCCGATCGCCCCGTTGACCGAGAGCGTGCCGAGCGGCGAGCCGCAGTCGTAGTGGTCGACGATGAACGAGTGCTGGATCGCGAGGATCGCGGCGTCGATCTGGGTCGGCTGCCCCGCGTTCCAGGGCGCGCCGGTGGGCAGGTTGGCGCCGTTGTTGCCCCCGCTGCAGTCGCCCTTGCGCTCCTGAGCCTGGAACGGGTGGTAGACGCGGACGAAGTTGTTCGCGATCAGGCCGAGCATCCCGTTCGCCGACCGGGTCAGGTTGTTGTAGACGATGATGTCGTTCTCCGCCGCGATCGTCAGCGGCGCCGAGTAGCTCCCGCGCACGTAGACGTTCCCGCATCCCGATCCGAGGGTGGTCGGGTATCGCGCGGTGAACGGCGAATAGCTCGACGAGCAGGCCCCGTTGGCGACGTAGATGACGCCGTTCGACGGCACCGAGACGAACGGCCCGCCGTTGACGCTCATCGTGTTCCCGCTGAGCACGATCCGGGTCTGGCCGGTGAACCGTGCGCCGCCCTGCTGGGCGAGCAGGGAGAGCTGCGCGTTGGTCGGCGGCGGGGTCAGCACCGGCGCGTTGGTGACGAAGGTGCCGATGAAGTCTGGGTTTCCGCTACAGCCGGAGTAGCGATACCAGCCTTGCGGCGGTGAGCTGACCTCGATCGTGTCCGACGACGTGCGGCCGAAGTCCGGGGAGCCGCAGGTGACGAGCGCGTCGTTGGTGTGCAGCGGGCCGTTGATGTCGTCCCAGTTCGGGAACACGATCACGTCGCAGAAGTGCGGCGGGGTGATGTCGCGCCCCTCGGCGATCGTCCTCACGCACTCCGCGTTCGCCCGCGAGATGTCGGCGGGTGTCGGATAGGTCACCGGGTCCGACGTCTCGTACTGGGTGAAGTAGAGGTAGTCGAGGAAGCTGGCGCGCTTGAACGTGGCGACGATCGACTGCCGCTCGTCGCCCGCATAGCCGGTCGAGCGAATTCGGAACGTGCCCGTGCTCGGGCCGCTTTGCTCGATCATCGTCAGGACCGGGTCCGAGGTGCTGCAGGCGCTCTGGCCGGTCCGGGGGACGAGCTCCAGGGCGTAGCTGCCACCACTCGATCCGGGGACCGGGCGCCGGTTCGCCGTCGATCCGATCTGGTTCACCGCCGACGGACTGGGCACCGAGGTGCAGCGGGTCCAGTAGTTGGTGTCCTTGTTGAGGTGGAACGCGTAGTCGGCGAGCCCGGCCCGCGCCGCCTCGTAGGCCTGCTTGTGGTCGAGGTCGTTGCGGGTCAGGTTGAGGTCGCCTTGCACCGCGGTGGCCGAGACGACGACGACGATGCTGATGAACGAGCTCGCGATCGCGACCGGCGCCATCGTGAACCCGCGATCTGAGCGCAACCGCTTCAGACGCACGGCCCGTTCACCTTCGTCGGGTCCTCGCTCGCCGGCGAGAAGCGGACCAGGACCGAGTCACTGACCGTGATCGGCGCCCTCGCGTCGTTGGTCGGGTTGCTCAGCGGAGCGACCGAGAACGCGACGTCGACCCGCACCGCGAGCGCCGAGCTGGCGGCGTCGAGCGGGGTCTGGAGCGAGTTGGGGTCGACGACCCCGCCGTCGTACTTGAAGTACCGAAACAGGGGCGCGTCGATCGGCGGGTCGCCGGTCTGCGCCGGGCCGACACCAGTGAGCAGCACGCGGGTGCTCGACGGAGTGCCGGCGAAGGTCCAGTTGGGGGCCTCGCCCCCGGTCGACGGGAAGACCGATTGCGAGAGGGTGTTCCCCGACAGCGAGACCACGACCTTGTCGGGCAGCGGGGTCACGCTGCTGCCCGTCTGGTGCAGGAAGCTGAGCGAGCTCTCGGTGCTCCCGGCAAGCAGCGGTCCGGCCTCCGGCCCGATGCAGGTCGAGTGGAGCTGGTCGATCAGTCGCTCGAGCACCGGCCGCGCCCGCTGCTCGGCGGCGACGCGGGTCGCGGTCCTGGCGCTGCTTCGCATCACGACCTCGGTCACCGTGAGGATCCCGAGGATCACGATCATCCCGAGCGCCAGCGAGACGACCAGCTCGACCAGGGTGAACCCATGCTCGCCTCGCGGCGACCGGCGGCCGCTCATGGACAGGTCCCCGCGCTGCCGCCGCCGAGGTAGACGTCGCGGACCGTTCCGTCCTCGAAGTCCGCGAGGTCGATGAAGTTGAGCAGGTCGGCGGTCGTGCTGACACGCCTGGCGCCGTCGTCGACGCAGACGTCGTAGACGCCCGCCGGCAACCCGGGGTCGGGAAGCTGCCCGGCGGCATTGGTGTTGAAAGTCCGCTCGACCGGCTGCCCTCCTGCGGTGCAGATCTGGTCGGTGACGGTGACGTTCGCGTTGTTGACCGGGGTGCCGGGGGCGCCCGGACCGGTACCGCTGCGGACCCCCAGGTGCAGCGCCGGCAGCTCGACCGCCGCGGTCGCCGTCCCGCCCGCCGGCACGAGGACGCTCGCGGCCGCGGCCGCGGCGGGCGCATCGGGATCGGCGTCGGGATTGGGGTTGTTGTCGGTGCAGCTTCCGGCGTAGACGGTGTCGGGCGAGGCGAACGGGAACAACGGCGTCGCCTCCAGGGTCGCGACCGGGCTGCCGATCGTGCCGAACGCCTCCGCCTCGGTCATCCCGGTGTTGAACGCGACCACGGAGTCGGCCTTGGACGCGACGAGGGTCCCTCCGACGCGGGTGCGGAAGTCGACCTCGATCGACCCGGGGGTGTCGTACTGGAGCACGACGGTGTTCGTGCTCAGCGCGACGACGCTGGTCGGCAGCGGCTCGGGCGGATCGCCGTCGCGGTCGACCAGCCCGGTGGGCTGCGGGGTCAAGGTGTAGTTGCCGGCCGGCAGGTTGCCGAAGATCGCGCAGCCGTTGGCACCCGTGGTGCCGCTGAACGACCCGGCCCCGCTGCCGCTCAGGCCGACGCCGGCGACGCCCTGGTTCTGGCCGTTCTGGACGGAGACCGCGAGCGCCCCGGCCGTATCGCTGATCGAGCCGTTCGGCGGCGCGACCAGGCTCTGCACCAGCGCCGGCGGCCGGCTGCCGATGCTCGGCCAGCTGACGGTCGAGGTGATCCGGATGTAGTCCGCCGAGGCGGTGCCCTGGGTGCAGGAGGCGGTGCCGGTCGAATCGGTGACGAACTCGCCCGCGGAGCTGACCTCGTACGGGGTCCCGTCGACGTTCACGGTCCTCGTCTCCTGCAGGTTTGAGAGGTCGGAGATCCGCAGCGAGCGCATCCGGGCCTGGTCCTCCTGGGCGATCCCGTAGGCGCGGGCACGGTGGCGCTCCTCAGAGCCGCTGTGGTTGCTGGCCTGGAGCGCGGCGAGCGCCCCGCCGCTGACCGCGACGACGACCAGGGCGCTGACCAGGATCTCGACCAGGGCGAAGCCGCGATCGCCGCGCCAGCGCGGCTCCGGCTCCGATGGCGCAGGGGTGGTTGTCGCGCGCGAGGGCACTGAGAGTCCTATCGGTCGGAGGGGCTGCTTGTTTGAGCCATTGCTATGCGCGATCGCGGAGCGTGGAACGCACAGAGGGGCGAGCCCTGAGGCCCGCCCCTCTCGCCATCCGCCCGATCCATGGACCTGGCGCCGATGCTGTGCGCTACTCCCCTAGTCCCACTGCCCGCCGGCGGGGCAACCATCGTCGCCGTCGGCGGTGTTCGGGGTGCAGGTCAGGTCCGTTGTTCCGCCCGCCGCACGCGAGATGCTGAACGTGTGCCCGGCGTTCTCCGAGGCGACGGTGACCGTGTAGGTCGTCGCCGTCGCTGTCGGAACCGTCAGCCGCGCTCCGACGTCATTCAACGTCGGCTCGATGTTCTGCAGCGCGCCCGGATCCGCATTGAGATACGACCCGTTGTGATCCGTCGCGTACGTCTCGATCGCTGTCTGCGCCGTGCGGGCAGACGACTTCGCATCTGCGTCGCGTGCCTTGTCCCGTTGGTTGAAGAACGACGGGATCGCGATCGCGGCCAGCAGGCCGAGAATCAGCATCACGACCAGGAGCTCGACGAGGGTGAAACCCGACTCGCTCTGAGCCCTGACGCGGAGCTTGTTGATCATAGGAACCTCCTAGGTACCTACCGTTGCTTGCGCCAGAACCCCGGTCAGAGCGGCACTGGCCCTTCTGGCTGCGCTATCGGTGCGAGCCGGCGAGAGCTTTAGGGCCGAATGGGGAGTACATCCGTCCACTCTGGGGTCCAACCCCCATGCGATGGGGGCGTCTGCGCCCCTGGACGAGCGCTGAGCGGACTCCATCGGGCGTCCACCCACCGCCCGGGCGGCGCATCTACGCTGAGACCGTGGCCGCCCGTCGCCTGATCATCATCATGCTCGCCCTGCTGGTCCTCTCCAGCGTCGCCGCGGCGCTGGTCCCGATCGACCGCGAGGCGCTGCGCGACACCCCGACCAGGACCGCCTCGGCTCCGGCGAGTCCGACGGGGAAGGTGATCGAGAAGGAGGTCGACGCCGATGTGGCCGCCGAACGGCAGCGCATCGAGCTCCGACTCGGCGACAGCCTCGCGCTCACGGTCAGCTCCCGCGAGCCCGGTCTGGTCGAGATCGGCGGGCTCGGGCTGACCGAGGACGTCGATCCGAACGAGCCCGCGGTCTTCGACCTCCGCCCCGACGAGCGCGGCAGCTACCCGGTGCGACTGATCGCCCCCGTGCGACGACCGTTCGCGTTGATTGAGGTCGGCGCCCGGCGCCCCGCTTCCTAGCGCGGGTCGAGCTCGAGCGACTGACCGGGATCGAGCACCGAGACCGAGACCTCGGGCGCCCGCTCGGCGACCGCGGCGACGAAGCGCTTCGCCGGAGCGTCGAGGAGCTCGGCGCGACGACGGCCGAGGCCGACCCGGAGCAGGGTTCCCCAGTGGATCGGGATCGCAACCGCCGGCCTCAAGATCGCCGCCGCGCTCGCCGCAGAGCTCGGGTCGAGATGCCCCCGCCGCAGCCGCGGGCCCCAGCCGCTGATCGGCAGCAGCGCCACGTCGAGCCCGTCGGCGAGCTCCTTCATCCCGTCGAAGAGATCGGTGTCGCCGGCGAAGTAGACGCGGCGGTGCCCGGCGCGAAGGTCGAAGCCGACGGCCTCGACCTCGGGCCCGAACGGGTACCGGCGGCCGTCGTGAACGGCTCGGGTGGCGGTGACCTCGGCCGCGCCGATCCGCGTGCTCGCCCCGGAGGCGAGCTCGATCGCGTTCGCGAACCCACGCCGGCGAAGCACCCTGCCGCCGCCGGGTGGGACGACCACCGGCAGGCTCCGGTCGAGCCGCCGCAGCGAGCCGAAGTCGAGATGGTCGTGATGCAGGTGGGAGATCAGGACCGCGTCGAGCCGCTCGGTGACCTCGGCGGCCGGCGTCGCCGACCAGCGGCGGATGTGCAGCAGTCGCGAGCCGAGCACCGGATCGGTGAGCAGGCGCATGCCCGCGATCTCGATCAGCACGGTGGCGTGGCCGACGAAGGTGATCCGGTCGACGGCCGCGCTCATCCGCCGCTCGGCGCCGCCGCGTAGCGCCGCTTGTGCAGCGCGAAGCCGACGAGCCCGGCGGGAAGCTGGAGCCAGTAGGCAAACAGCCGGTAGGCGAACGTCGCCAGGACCGCGTTGCCGGCCCCGACCCCCGCCAGGGCGAGCATCGCCGTCAGCCCCGCCTCGACGAAGCCGAGCCCGCCCGGGGTGACCGGGATCTGCGCCAGGACCTGCGCGGCGCAGAAGGCGAGCAGCACGAGCGCCGGACGCGGCGTCGCGCCGACCGCCGCCAGCGCGGCGAGCAGGGTGGCGAAGTCGAAGGCCCAGCGGCCGACGGTCGCGACCACCGCCTGCTTCCAGTTCGGGCCCAGGGTCGAGAGCAGCTTGTCGCGCTCGGCGCGCAGCCTCTCGGGCAGCCGGCGCAGCGGCTCGGAGCGCCGGCGCAGGCGGTTGCGGACCGCTTGCACCGCGCGTCCGGCCAACTCCAGGGGGCGGTCGAAGGCGAGCAGCGCGACCGCGGCCCCGAGCAGGAGCAAGAACACCACCACGCCGATCAGCGTCGCCTCGATCAGGTTGCGATCGACCGACCCGCGGAGGAAGCTCGGCACGGCGAGCACCGGCAGCGCCAGCACGACGGCGAAGGTGAGCAGGTTGACTGCGGTGATCCCGGCCACCGTGCGCCCGCGCTCGAGCCCGGCGTCGACCAGCATCCGGTACTGGAGCGCCGCCCCGACCGCTCCACCGGCCGGGGCGATCTTTCCGAGCGCGTTCCCGGCGAGCTGGGACTCGATCACGTCCGCCCACCGGGCGCGGTGCAGGGCGAGGCGCTGCAGCGCCCACAGGCACGCCAGCGCCCCCGCCTGGAGGACGAGCATCGCCGCGAACCAGGGCCAGTCGATCCGGTCGAGGTCCTCCCAGGAGCCGAGCACGTCGAGCAGGCTCGGCGCGACCAGGTAGAGCGAGACCCCGGTGACCACAAGCCAGAAGATCGTCCGCCGCAGGCTCGGCGCGGCGGTCTGCGCCTCCGCCTCGCCGCGCTCGATCTCGATCTCGGCGTCGGCGCGCTCGGAGATCGCCTGCTCGACCCGGTCACCGAGCGATTCGCGTTCGCCGCGGCGGGTCGTGCTAATCGGTGCGGGCCCTGCTCCCTCCGAACCAGGAGGCGAGGTCGACGAAGAAGGCGAAGGCGACGATGAACCACTCGAACCCGGAGACCTCGTTCGCGCCCGAGACATACATCACCGCGTAGGCGAGCGTCGTCCAGGGCAGGATGAAGAAGCCGAGCAGGGGCACGATCCACTCCTCGTAGCTGTCCTCGAGCACATCGCTGAACAGCCAGAGGAAGAACAGTGCCAGCCGCGGCGAGATCAGCGCGAAGAGGGCGACCAGACAGGCCACGGGCGCATCCTATCCGCGACGCCCGGACGGAAATCGGGTGCGACTGAGGAACGCCGCTAGCGGATGTTGTCGTAGAGGCTGAAGATCGGCAGGTACATCGAGATCACGATGAAGCCGACGATCCCGCCGACGAACATGATCATCACCGGCTCGATCAGCGAGGTCAGCGCCTTGACCTTGGCGTCGACCTCGGCGTCGTAGAAGTCGGCGACCTTCTCGAGCATCGTCTCGAGCTGGCCGGAGTCCTCGCCGACCGAGATCATCTGCGAGACCATCGCCGGGAAGACCGAATGCTCGGTCAGCGGACGCGAGATCGTCCCGCCGCGCTTGACCGAGGCGTAGACGTCGTCCATCGCCTCCTGGATCACCGCGTTGCCGGCCGTCTGACCCGAGATCTGGATCGCCTGCAGGATCGGGACGCCGGAGGCTACGGTGCCGGAGAAGGTCCGCGACCAGCGCGCCAGGGCGACCTTCTCGACGATGTCGCCGATGTGAAACGGCAGCCGCAGCTTCAGCCTGTCCCACTGCAGGCGACCGCGCTCGGTCTTCTTCCAGCGCAGGAAGGCGTAGGTCGCGAGCGCAATCGTCGGCAGGATGATGAACCACTTGCCGGTGATGAAGTCCGAGACGCCGACCGTGATCTGGGTCATGAACGGAAGCTCGGCGGAGCCGCCGCTCTCGTCGGCGATCTCCTCGAAGATGCCGACGAAGACGGGGACGATGAAGGCGACGACGACGATCATCACCACCAGCGCGAGCGCGAAGACGACCGCCGGATACATCAGCGCCGACTTGACCTGTCGCCGCAGGGCGTCGAGCTTCTCGAGCTGGAACGCGACCCGGTCGAGGGCGTCCTCGAGCCGCCCCGATCCCTCCCCGGCGTAGACCATCGAGCGGTAGAGGGGGTCGAACACCCCCGGCTGGCCCTCCATCGCGGCCGCCACCGAGCTGCCGGCCTCGACGTCCTGGCGGACGCTGATCACCGCCGCCTTCAGCATCTCGTCCTCGGTCTGCTCCTCGAGCGTGTACAGCGAGCGCAGCATCGGCATCCCCGAGTTGATCAGGGTCGCGAACTGGCGCGAGAAGACCGAGAGGTTGCGCAGGTTGACGCTCTTGAAGCGCTGGAAGACGGATTCGAGCTTCAGCGACTCGCGCTTCTCGGAGACGTCGAGGACGATCAGGCCGCGTTGGCGAAGCTGCTCGGTGACCTGCGCCTTCGAGGTCGCCTCGAGCTCGCCGCGGGCGGGCACCCCGGCGAGGTCGACCGCTCGAAAGGCGAACGTCCCCATCTGCCTAGGCGGCTCCGACGGGGACCCGCTGCTGTGAGCCGCTGATCGCCTGCGTGCCGCCGAGCAGGCGGCCGAGCTCCTCGGGGATCGAGGCGCGCTGCTCGGCGAGCTTGCGATCGATCCGTCCCATCCGCACGAGCTGGGCCAGGTGGGCGTCCATGGTCTGCATCCCCGCGGCGCCGGAGGTCTGCAGCGCGGAGTAGATCTGATGCGTCTTGCCCTCGCGGATCAGGTTGCGGATCGCCGGGGTCGGTACCAGCACCTCGCAGCCGACGATCCGGGTCGAGCCGTCGGCGGTCGGCAGAAGCTGCTGGGTGACGATCCCCTGGAGCGCGATCGAGAGCTGCATCCGCACCTGGTGCTGCTGGTGCGGCGGGAAGACGTCGATGATCCGGTCGACCGTCTGCGCGGTCGACTGGGTGTGCAGGGTTGCGAACACCAGGTGGCCGGTCTCGGCCGCGGTCAGCGCGGTCGAGATCGTCTCCAGGTCACGCATCTCGCCGACCAGGATCACGTCGGGGTCCTCGCGCAGCGCCGACTTCAGCGCGCTGCCGAAGTCCTTGGCGTCGGAGCCGATCTCGCGCTGGTTGATCAGGCAGCGCTTGTGGTGGTGCAGGAACTCGATCGGGTCCTCGATCGTGAGGATGTGCTCCTCGCGCTCCTCGTTGATCAGGTCGATCATCGAGGCGAGCGAGGTCGACTTGCCGGATCCGGTCGGGCCGGTGACGAGGACGAAGCCGCGCGGCTTGCGGGTGAAGTCGGCGAGCACCGCCGGCAGGCCGAGCTCGTCGAGGCTCGTGATCTCGTTCGGGACGAGCCGGAAGGCGGCGCTGATCGAGCCGCGCTGGAAGAAGACGTTGACCCGGAAGCGCGCCACCTCGGGGATCGAGTAGGCGAAGTCGAGCTGCTGGTCGTTCTCGAACCGCTTGCGCTGGCTGTCGTTGAGCATCGAGTAGACGATCTCGCGGGTGTCCTGCGGGGTCAGCTCGGGGTAGTCGTCGAGCGCCGCGATCGAGCCGCGAACGCGGACCGCCGGCGGGAACCCGGGCGAGAGGTGGACGTCGGAGGCCCGGACCTCGACCATGCGCGAGAGGACCGATGCGAAATCGAGGCTCACGCCAGCTTTGTCGTCAACGGGGCGCCGGAGCTTGAGTACCCGGCCGAGCACGCACGGTGGCTGCCGGCGCTAGCTCGAGACCCGGGTGACCTCGGCGATCGAGGTGACCCCGGATCGCGCCTTGGCGAGGCCGTCCTCGCGCAGGGTCGTCATCCCCTGCTCGCGTGCGATCGCCGTGATCTCGGCCTCCGAGGCGCCGTTGATCGTCAGCTCCTTGATCTCCTCGGTCATCCTCATCACCGAGAAGAGCCCGATCCGCCCCCGGTAGCCGGTGCGGTTACAGCGCCCGCAACCGACGGGCTCGTAGACCTCGAGGTCGGTGCCGACCCGGTAGCCGGCCTCGTTGAGCGCCACCTGGGGCGCGACCGCGCGCCGCTTGCAATGGGTGCAGAGCTGGCGGGCGAGGCGCTGGGCGACGACGCAATCGACAGCGGAGGCGGTGAGGAAGCTCTCGATTCCCATCTTCGCCAGCCGGGTGATCGTCCCCGGGGCATCGTTGGTGTGCAGGGTCGAGAGCACCATGTGACCGGTGAGCGCGGATTCGATCGCGATCCGCGCGGTCTCGGAGTCGCGGATCTCGCCGACCATGATGATGTCGGGGTCGGCGCGCAGGATCGAGCGCAGGCCGGCGGCGAAGGTCAGCCCCGCCTTCGGGTTGACGTTGATCTGGTTGATCCCGTCGATTCGGTACTCGACCGGGTCTTCGATCGTGATGATGTTCCTCTCGACGCTGTTGACCTCGGTGAGCGAGGCGTAGAGCGTCGTCGACTTGCCCGAGCCGGTCGGCCCGGTCACCAGGACCGCCCCGTGCGCCTTCGAGATCGCGGTCGAGAAGTTGAGCCGGCCCTCGCCGTCCATGCCGAGCTCGTCGAGAGTGCGCAGCGCCTGCTCCTTGTCGAGGATGCGGATCGTCGCCCCCTCGCCGCGCTGGGTCGGCAGGGTCGTGATCCGCAGGTCGACCTTGCGTCCCTCGACGTTGACGCTGACCCGCCCGTCCTGTGGCACCCGCTTCTCGGCGATGTCGAGCTCGCTCATGATCTTGATCCTCGAGATCACTCCCGAGATCATCCGCTTCGGCACCCGGGCGGCCTCGCTGAGCACCCCGTCGACGCGGAACCGGACCCGCATCTCGTCCTCGCCGCCCTCGAAGTGGATGTCGGACGCCCCCTCGCTGGCCGCCTGGCCGAGGATCGAGTAGACGAGCTTGATCACCGGCGCGTCGTCGGCCGACTCGCGCAGCTCGGTGACGTCGCCGAGCTCGTCCTCGACGTCCTCCTCGGCCGCCTCGGTGACCGCGCTCTCGAGCGTGTTCAGCCGTCGGACCAGGGCCTCGATGTCGTCGGCCGCCGCGACCGCGATCTTCGTGTTCAGGCCGGTGATCATGTGGATGTCGTCGATCGCCAGCACGTTCGCCGGATCGACGACCGCGACCAGCAGCGTCTGGGTGTCGACGTAGCCGACCGGGACGGCCTGGTAGCGGCGCGCCGCCGGGACCGAGAGCAGGTTGGCGGCGCCCATGTCGACGTGATAGGCGTTGAGATCGATGTGGTCGAGCCCGTAGCGCTCGGCGACAGCGCGCGCGAGCTGGTCGGAGTCGATCACCTTGCGCTCGACCAGCAGCTGGTCGGGCGTGCGCCCGGCGCCGCGGCTCTCCTGGATCACCTCGTCGACGCGCTCGCGGCTCGCGTAGCCGAGCTCGACGATCACGTCGGTGAGGAACATCGCCGAGTTGCCGCGCCCGAGCGGCGGGGTCAGCCCCGGGTCGTGGTCGGCGTCGTGGGCGAGCTCGCGCGCGGTCGCCTCGGTCCCCATCGAGGGGACGGGCCGGAGGTGTCCCGGGCGCTTGTCGGTCGCCATTCTCTTCTAGGCCTCGCGAGCCGCCTTTCGCATCGTCTCCAGCGGCGGCTCGAGGCCGGTCCAGATCCGCAGCGAGGCAGCTCCCTGGTGGACCAGGACCTCGAGCCCGTCGATGACGCGCGCGCCACGGCTGCCGGCGGCTGCCGCGAGCGGAGTCGGCGCGGACCCGTAGACCAAGTCGACCACGATCTGTCCTTCGTGGATCGCATCGGCAGCGATCGGCAGCGCCTTTAGGTCGGGGGCGTTCTGGGCGCGAGCTTTCGGATCGGGGTTCGCGGCGCTGAGGCCGACCGTGGTGGCGTTGACCAGGAGGTCGAAGTGGGTGCTGTCCGCTGTCCGCTGTCCGCCGCCTATCGCGGTGGCGCCGAACTCGGCCGCGAGGGCTTCCGCTTTGGCCTCGGTTCGGTTCCAGATCGAGACCTGGGCGCCGGCGCGGGTGAGGGCCCAGACGCAGGCTCGCGCCGAGCCGCCCGCACCGAGCACCAGCGCCGGCATCCCGGCCGGGTCGGCGGCGAGCGCGCCGAGCAGCCCGGCGGCGTCGGTGTTCTCGGCCTCGATCCGGCCGGCGGCGAAGCTGAGCGTGTTGGCCGCCCCGATCTCGCCCGCCGCCGCGGAAGCTCGATCGGCGATCGCCAGCGCGGCGAGCTTGTGCGGCACGGTGACGTTGACCCCGGCGAACCCGTCGCCCGGCAACGAGCGGACCAGGGCCTCGAACCGCTCGGGAGCGACCTCGATCGCGTCGTAGCGCCACTCGCCCGCCAACCCGAGCTCGGCCAGGGCCGCGTTCTGGATCGCCGGCGAGCGCGAGTGCGAGACCGGTCGGCCGAGGACCGCGAGGCGCGGCATCAGCAGTCGGTCGGCGAGCCGCCCTCGGCCTGCAGCGCCTCCTGATAGGCGGCTTCGGCGGCCGCGAACTCCTCCTCGGTCTCAACGAAGACGTGCTCGCCGCAGGTGCCCGGCTTGATCACGAAGTAGTAGGCGTCGCTGCGGGCGGGGTTGGCGGCCGCCTCGATCGACGCCAGGCCGGGGTTGCCGATCGGGGTCGGCGGCAGGCCCGGGTTGACGCGGGTGTTGTAGGGCGTGTCCTCGGCCAGCCTGCTCTCGGTCAGCTGCTCGTCGTAGTTCTGGTCCTCGTAGCGGATCGTCGCGTCGATCCCCAGCGTGTCGCCGGCGCGCAGCCGGTTGTAGATCACCGCGGCGGCGAGCTCGCGCTCCTCGGGGACCTGGATCTCGCGCTCGATCATCGAGGCGATCTTGAGCACGTCGTAGACGTTCAGGTTCTTCGACTCCGCGTAGGAGAGGTCGATTCCCTTCAGGTTGGTCTCGAAAGCGTCGAGCTGGCGTGAGATCAGGTCCTCGACGGTGGCCTTCTTCGGCAGCTCGTAGGTGTCCGGGAAGAGGAACCCCTCGAGGCTCGGCGGCGACTCGGCCCCGTACTTGCCCGGGTCGAAGTCCTTGAAGGCCTTGCTCGCCTGCTCGTATTCGCCCTCCAGGCCCGCCTCCTTCGCCACCCCAGCGATCTGGCGACGGTCGAGGCCCTCGGGGACGAGCAGCTCCTGGACCTTGACCGGGGCCGGCGCGGCGACCGGGGCGTCGTCGCCGCCGCCGAGCCTGTCGATCACCTTCACCAGCGCGAACAGCGCCAGCGCCCCGATTCCGACCAGGGCGAGCGCGGCGACCAGGCGCCGGGCGCGCACCGTTCCCTCCGACGGCGCGCCCCGGGCCGGAGCCCTCGCCGGGCTCGCGTCACCGCTCGTCGGCTCCGGTGGCCGGGGCTCGGCCTCGACCTTCTCGGCGATCGAGCCCTGGCGCGAGCGCCGGCGCGCCTCGCGCTCGGCGCGCCGGCGCTCGCGCTCCTCGTCGGCAGCGTCGAGCGCGAACGGGTCCTGCCAGCCGTCGTCGCTCACTCGGCCCCCTCGCGCGAGCGCAGGTAGGACTCGAGCAGGTGCGCCGCCGCCAGCGCGTCGGCGGGCGCGTCGGCGCCGCCGCGGGCGCTCGCCGCCGCCATCCGGGTGGTCAGGCGCTCGTCGTAGGCCTCGACCGGGACCTCGGTCAGGCGCGCCAGCGCGGCGGCGAACTCGCGGGCGCTGCGCGCCTGCTCGCCCTCGGCGCCGTCGAGCGAGACCGGCAGCCCGACGACGATCAGCTCCGCCCCGGCCCGCTCGGCGACCCGGGCCAGCTCCGCCGGATCGGGCGGGGCGACGACCCCGAGCGGGCGAACGATGGTCGCGCTCGGATCACAGACCGCGGTGCCCGCGCGCGCGTCGCCGTGATCGATCGCCAGGATCCGCATCGCCGAGGAATCTATGCGGAAAGCGCGAGCCTGATCGCTTCGCGGGCCGCCTCGAGCGCCTCGCCGAGTCGCCCGGGCTCGCGGCCACCGGCCTGGGCGACGTCATCGCGCCCACCGCCGCCGCCACCGACCACGCCCGCCGCCTCTCGGATCACGGCGGCGGCCGAGAGGCCGCGTTCGACCGCGCCCTTGGTGAAGCTCGCCACCAGCGCCACCTTGCCGTCGTCGACCCCGCCGAGGACGACCGCTGCCTCGCCGGCGCGCTGCTTGATCCGGTCGGCGAGCTCGAGCAGCTGGCGCTGGTCCCCGCCCTCGCCCTCGGAGACGATCACCCGCACGCCGCCGATCTCCTCGGCCCCCTCCCCGAGCCGCTCCGCCTCCGCCCCGGCCTCCTCGCGGCGCAGCGCCTCGATCCGGCGCTCGAGCTCGACCAGGCGCTCGCTCGCCCGCCGGGCGCCGGCGAGCGGATCGCGTGCCGAGCCGAGCAGGGCACCCGCTTCGGTCAGCTCGTCGCTGCGCTCGCGGTAGAGGTCGATCGCCGCCGGCCCGGTCAGGGCCTCGATCCGGCGCACATTGGCCGCGCTCGAGCCCTCCGAGACGATCGCGAAGATCCCGACCTCGGCGGTGTTGGCGACGTGGGTCCCGCCGCAGAGCTCGCGCGAGACGTCGTCGACCTCGATCACCCGCACCCAGTCCCCGTACTTCTCGCCGAACAGCGCCATCGCGCCGATCTCCTCGGCCTCCGCACGACCCATCTGCAGCGCCCGCACCGGCCGGCTTGCCTTGATCCACTCGTTGACGCGGTCCTCGATCGCGCGCCGCTCGTCGGCGCTCAGCGGCGCCCCGTGGGTGAAGTCGAAGCGCAGCTTGTCGGGCCGCACCGCCGAGCCGGCCTGGCGCACATGGGTCCCCACTCGCTCCCGAAGCGCCGCGTGCAGGAGATGCGTGGCGGTGTGATTGCGCATCGTCGCGTGGCGCGCTTCGTGATCGACGGATGCGATCACCCGCTGTCCAGCGGCGAGCGGCGAGCGGCCGGCAGCGACCCTCAATGCCTGATCGTCCCCGACCCGATACACGTCCTCTACCTCGACCTCACCGCCCTCCCACGCGATCACGCCGCTGTCGGCGACCTGGCCCCCGCCCTCGGCGTAGAAGGGGCTCTCCTCGAGCTTGACCAGGGCGACGGTGTCGCCGAGCGGCTCGGCGGCGGCGACGCTCGTCTGCGCGGCCAGCTCCTCGTAGCCGACGAAGCGCGCCGGGGCGCTCGCCGAGACGAACGAGAGCACCGCCTGATGGCGGTCCTCGGGCGCCTCGCCGGAGCCGACCCGGGCACGCTCGCGCTGCCGGTCCATCAGCGCCTCGAAGCCCTCGTCGTCGACCGCGAGGCCCTGCTCGGCGAGCAGCTCCTTGGTCAGGTCATAGGGAAAGCCGTAGGTGTCGTGGAGGCGAAAGGCGTCCTCGGCATCGATCCACGAGGTCTTGCTCTCGGCCGCCTCGGCGACCAGGCCGGCGAGCAGCTCGGTGCCGCGCTCGAGCGTGCGACCGAAGCTCTCCTCCTCGTCCCCGACCCAGCGCAGGATCGACCCGTACTCGGCGGCGAGGTGCGGATAGGCGTCGCCCATGAGCTCCACCGCGCGCTCGGCGAAGCGGCCGAAGTAGGGCGGTTCGAGGCCGAGCACCCGCCCCTGCTGGATCGCGCGGCGCATGACCCGCCGCAGGACGTAGCCCCGGTCCTCGTTCGAGGGGACCACCCCGTCGGCGAGCAGGTTGACCGCGCCGCGCGCGTGGTCGGCGATGATCCGCATCGCCCTGGTGGCCTTCGGGTCGGAGTCGTAGGCGACGCCCGAGAGCTCCACCGCGAGCTCGATCAGCGGCGCCAGCGCATCGGTGTCGAAGACCGAGTCGACCCCCTGTTGGATCACCGCCATCCGCTCGAGCCCCATCCCGGTGTCGATGTTCTTCTCCGGCAGGTCGGCGAGCGATCCGTCCTCGCGCAGCTCGTAGGTCATGAAGACGTGGTTCCAGTACTCGAGGTAGCGGTCGGTGTCGTCGCCGGGGCGCTGGTCGTCGGCGCCGAAGTCCGGACCGCGATCGATGTACATCTCCGAGCACGGCCCGCAGGGCCCGGTCTCCCCCGCCTGCCAGAAGTTCTCCGAGCGCGGCAGCCGGATGATTCGCTCGTCGGGAACGCCGATCTGCCGCCAGATCTCGATCGCCTCGGTGTCCGGGCCGAGTCCGAGCCGCTCGTCGCCGGCGAAGACGGTGACCCAGATCCGCTCGGGGTCGAAGCCGAAGCCCTGCAGCGAGAGCTCCCAGCCGTAGGCCATCGACTCGGCCTTGAAGTAGTCGCCGACGCTGAAGTTGCCGAGCATCTCGAAGAAGGTCAGATGGCGCTTGGTCGAGCCGACGACCTCGATGTCGACGGTCCGAAACGAGCGCTGCGAGGAGGTCAGGCGGCGCTTCGGCGGCTGCTCGCGGCCTTCGAAGTACGGCTTCAGCGGCTGCATCCCGGCGACCGTGAGCAGGGTCGAGGTGTCGTCGGGGGCCGGGACCAGCGACGCCGACGGCACCCGCTCGTGGCCCCGCTGCTCGAAGAAGGAAAGGAACGTCTCGCGGATCTCGTCGGAGCGCATCGGGCGCCAAGTGTAGGTCGCCACTCGGGGCGAATCAGACGATCGTCGCCCGCCCGACCACGGCCTCACCGGACATCAGACAGGCGGTCTGCCCGGGCGCGACGCCGTAGGCCGGCTCGGCGAGCTCGAGCTCGAGCTCGGCGTGCTCGCCCGCCGGGACCCGCGCCGTCTCGCAGGCGAGCGGCGCGGCGTGATAGCGCAGCCGCACCCGGTCGACGCGGCCGCCGGGCCGGTGCAGGGTCGCCTCCCGCACGCGGACCGTCGTCCGGGCGAGCTGCTCGCGCGATCCGACCACGACCTGGTTCGCGTCCGCCTCGGTGGCCAGCACGTAGAGGGGCGCCGCGCTCGCGAGCCCGAGACCGCGCCGCTGGCCGACGGTGAAGTTGTGGTGGCCCGGGTGCTCACCGAGGCGCCGGCCGGCGCTGTCGACGATCGCGCCCGTCCGCTCGCCGAGGCCGCCGTGACGAGCGAGAAAGCGGCGCTTCCCCTCGCCGGCGAGAAAGCAGAGGTCCTGGCTCTCGGCCTTGCCGGCGACCGGCAGGCTCGCCGCGGCGGCGAGCTCACGCACCTCGCCCTTGCTGAGCTCGGCGAGCGGGAACCGCAGCCGCGCCAGCGTCCGCGGGCGCAGCCCGGAGAGCATGTAGGACTGGTCCTTGGCGGGATCGGCCGCGGTCGAGAGCAGCGGTCCGGCGCCGTCGTCGACCAGACGGGCGTAGTGACCGGTCGCCAGCGCCGAGCAGCCGAGCCGGTCCGCGAGGGCGAGCATCGCGTCGATCCGCAGCTCGCCGTTGCAGGCCACGCAGGGGTTCGGCGTCCGCCCGGCGCGATAGCCGGCGATGAAACCGTCGACGACCCGGGCGCGAAACTGCGGCTCGAGATCGAGGGTCAGGTGCGGGATCCCGATCCCGTGCGCGAGCCCCCTGGCGCCGAGCACCGCCAGCGGCGAGCAGCAGCTCCGGGTCGCGTCGGTGCGCCGGTCGGCCCAGAGCTTCAACGTCACCGCGACCACCTCCGCCCCGCGCTCGCGCTCGCGCAGCGCCGCGACCGCGGAATCAACCCCGCCGCTGAGCGCGACCAGGACCCGCTCGCCGCTCGCCGGGGGCGCGGCGAGCTCCGCGGTCGAGCCCGCGGCGGCGGCGAGTGCGCGGTGAAGCGCGTCGGCGGCCAGCTCGGCCGCGTGGCGGCCCTGAGGGCCGAGGCCTCCGAGCGCCTGCGGCGATCGCCTCGGCGTCGATCCGCGCCGCGCCGAGCACCGGCTCGCCGTCGACCAGCTCGGCCGCCGCCGCGCCGGCGGCGCGGGCCGCCGCACAGCCCTCGGCGCTGAAGCTCGCCCCCTCGATCAGCCCGTCCCGGAGTGCGAGCGAGAGCCGGATCAGGTCGCCACAGACGGCGCCGCCGGCGGCGCCGTCGAAGCCGCGGGCCAATGGCTCGCCGCGATGGCGGCCGTCGTCGAGGTAGTGGCGAAAGACGTCGGGATCCATGCTCGGGCGCGAGCGGCGCGCGCCGAGACAAAGGGTAGTCGCGCCCGCGTCCTACTGCGGGTAGTAGGGCAGGTCCTTGCGGCCCTTGTAGAGGCTGTCCTCGACCGCCTGCTCGACGCTGCCCGGCCCGCGGAAGCCGTAGCTGACGCTCGCGATCGGCGTCCCGCCCTCGCTCAACCGCCGCGGCTGCAGGACGACCAGCGCCGGGGTGCGATCGACGTCGACGCCGCGGGTAATCCGCGAGTAGTCGGCGATCTTCGGGGCCCGGACGACGAACACCGAGGTATCGCCGCGCGAGCGCAGCCGCTCGACCGAGCGTTCGAGCTCCCGGTCCTCGATCCCCTTCTCGTGCACGATCAGGAGCACGACGACGTCGCCGTCGGCATAGGCCTTGACCACGTCGGCGGGAAGCCCTGGCCCGGCGACGAACTCGCCCGCAGCCGCGGCATCTGCGGCGGCGGTCCCGGGTTCAGCGCCCGTCGGGGGGGCGGCGGTCGCATCGCCGGCCGGTGACGACGAGCCATCGGTCGCCGCCGGCGCGGGCGCGCTCGCCTCGCTCGCAGCCGCGCCGCCGGGGGCGACCTCGCCACCCGCCGGGGCGGCGCTGGTCGCCGGCACCGGCTCGGTCGGCACGGGCTCGGCGCCACCGTCGCGGTTGACCACGCGGGTGAAGAGCAGGAAGGCGACCACGAGCGTGAGCAGACCGAGCGCCACCGCCTGGACGACCGGGTTGTTGTTGAGCGCCTCCCTCACGAGCGCGCTCCCCAAGCCCGAAGGAGGAAAGGCCCCAGCCTGCCATTACCGCCCTGCCTGTGAACCTGAATGAACAGGTGGGTGTCTGCCGGCGCTACCCGCAGGGCGCTACCGAACGGTGACTCCCGAGGCAATTGTGTTGGCTCACAAAATGAGCGGCTAGCGAACAAGCTCGAGCCGGGACAGACGTTAGCGGCCATCAGACCCTTAGGTCGGCCACCGGCCCGCAAGGCTTGAGCGCCGCCAGGCGCCCGATCAGCGTTTGCGCACCTGAAGCCCGAGCTCGCGAAGCTGTCCCTCGTCGACCGCGGCCGGGGCGCCGGTGAGCGGATCGGCGCCCGAGGCGGCCTTCGGGAAGGCGATCGTGTCGCGGATCGAATCCGCGTGCAGGAGCCGCTGCATCAGCCGATCGAGCCCGTAGGCAATTCCGCCGTGCGGCGGCGCCCCGTAGCGAAGCGCTTCGAGCAGGAAGCCGAACCGCTCGGCCGCCTGCTCGGCGTCGATTCCGATCAGCTCGAGGACGCGCTGCTGCAGCTCCGGGTCGGAGATCCGGATCGAACCGCCGCCGAGCTCCTGACCGTTCCAGACCACGTCGTAGGCGCGCGCCCGTGCTGCCCCCGGATGCTCGGGGTCGAGCTCGCCCTCGGGAGCGGTGAACGGGTGGTGGAGCGGGTCCCAGCGCTGCTCCTCGGCGTTCCACTCGAACATCGGCCAGTCGGTGATCCAGCAGAACTCCTCCGCCGCGGGGTCGATCAGCTCGAAGCGCTCGGCGAGCTCGAGCCGAAGCTGGGCGAGCACCGAGCTCGCGGTCGCGGGTTCGTCGGCGACCAGCAGCAGCAGGTCCCCCTCGGCGGCGGCGAAGCGCTCGTTGAGCGCTGCGAGCTCCTGCGCGGAGAGGAACTTGGCGGTCGGCGAGCGCCACCCCTCGCCCTCCCGAAAGGCCCAGACCAGCCCCTTGGCGCCGAGCTCCTGGGCGCGGGAGATGAACCCGTCCAGGGCCGCGCGCGGGACCTCGCGGGCGCCGGCGTTGATCCCCTTGACCACCCCGCCCGCCTCGACCACGCCGCGAAAGACCTTGAACTCGGTCGCCGCCAGCAGATCGGTGAGCTCGACCAGCTCGAGCCCGAACCGCAGGTCCGGCCGGTCGGTCCCGTAGCGCGCGATCGCATCGTCATAGGCCAGCCGCGGCAGCGGCAGCGAGAGCGCCGGCCCGCCGACCCGCTCGAAGACCGCCGCCAGCAGGCGCTCGTTGAGGTCGATCACGTCCTCGACCCCGACGAACGACATCTCGAGGTCGAGCTGGGTGAAGTCGGGCTGGCGGTCGGCGCGCTGGTCCTCGTCGCGAAAGCAGCGCACGATCTGGAAGTAGCGCTCGAACCCGGCCACCATCAGCAGCTGCTTGAACAGCTGCGGCGATTGCGGCAGGGCGTAGAAGGCGCCCGGCTCGCGCCGCGAGGGGACGAGGAAGTCCCGGGCGCCCTCTGGGGTCGAGCGCGAGAGCATCGGCGTCTCGATCTCGAGAAAGCCCTCGCCGGCGAGGAAGTCGCGGATCGCCTTGGCGACCAGATGGCGCAGCTCGATCGCCTCGCGCATCCGCTCGCGGCGCAGGTCGAGGTAGCGGTGGCGAAGCCGCGCCTCCTCGCCGACCTCGCCCGAGAACCCCTCGACCGCGAACGGCGGCGTCTCGGAGTCGGCCAGCCGTCGCGCTTCGGCGACCCGGACCTCGAACTCACCGGTCGGCAGCTCCGGATTGACGGTCTCGGGGCTGCGGCGGACGACCTCGCCGGCGACGCTGAGCACGTCCTCGGCCCGCAGCCGGTGCGAGAGCTCGAACGCCTCGCCCGCCTGGTCGGGATCGAAGACGAGCTGGACGAGCCCGGTGCGGTCGCGCAGGTCGATGAACACGAGCCCGCCGTGGTCGCGGCGGCGATGCACCCAGCCGGCGAGCCGGGCCTCCGAGCCGACCCGGTCGGCGAGCACCTGCCCGCACCAGGCATCGCGGTACTCGTTGGCGCGCAGCGCCGGCGGCTCGGGGCCGGGGGCGCTCAGCGCAGCTCCTCCAGTGCCCGCCCGAGCTCGATCGGCCGCTGCTCGCCGCTTGACATATCGCGAAGCTGCGCCGACCCCGACTCGTCGAGCACGATCGCCGCCCGGGCGCCGACCCGGTCGGCCTGCTTCATCTGGCCCTTGAGCGAGCGCCCGGCGAGGTCGAGCTCGGCCCGCATCCCGCCCCGGCGCAGCTCGCCGACGAGCAAAAAGGCCCGCTCGCGGTGCGCGTCGGGGGCGGCGACGAAGACGTCGAGCTCGGGCTCCGGCGCGGGCTCGTCGAGCGCCAGCAGGATCCGCTCGACGCCTGCCGCCCAGCCGCAGCCGGGCGTCGCCGGGCCGCCGAGCTGCTCGACGAGACCGTCGTAGCGCCCACCGCCGCCGAGCGCCGCCTGGGCGCCGAGCCGTCCGGACTCGAACTCGAACACGGTCCGGGTGTAGTAGTCGAGCCCGCGGACCAGCGTCCCGTCGAGCTCGTAGTCGACCCCGGCGTGGTCGAGCAGCCGCCGGACCTCGTCGAAGTGCTCGGCGTCGGCGTGGTCGAGGCGTTCGAGCATCGTCGGCGCCGCGGCCATCACCGAGCGGGTGTCGTCGTCCTCGGAGTCGAAGGCGCGCAGCGGGTTCTCGTCGATGCGCTCGCGGACCTCGGGAGCGAGCTCGGACTCGTGGGCGCGCAGGTGGTCGCGCAGCTCGTCGCGATAGGCGGCGCGCGATCCGGGGCCGCCGAGGCTGGAGAGTCGCAAGCGCACCTCGGCCACCCCGAGCTCGCCGAGCAGGTCGTCGAGCAGCACGATCAGCTCGGCGTCGACCAGCGGCGAGTCCGAGCCGATCGCCTCGGCGCCGACCTGGTTGAACTGGCGAAACCGCCCCGCCTGCGGGCGCTCGTGGCGAAAGAAGGGCCCCGCGTACCAGAGCCGGACCGGCTGGGCGAGGGTCTGCATGCCGTGCTCGAGGTAGGCGCGCGCGATCGGCGCCGTGCCCTCCGGGCGCAGGGTCAGATCGCGCCCGCCCTGGTCGGTGAAGCTGAACATCTCCTTGCGCACGATGTCGGTCGCCTGTCCGACCCCGCGGGCGAAGAGCTCGGTGTCCTCGAAGGCCGGGGTCTCGATCCGGCCATAGCCGGCCCGCCCGAGCAGACCGCGGGCCGCCTCGGCGACGCGAGCCCGGTGGGCCGCCTCCGCGGGCAGGACGTCGAAGGTGCCCCGCGAGGCCTGGAACTTGGCGCTCATCGCGAAGAACCTACTCGGCGCTCAGCTGCGGAGCTCGGCCAGAAAGGGGTTCGTCGCGCGCTCGGCCGCCAGGGTCGTGATCCCCATGTGCCCGGGATAGACGGTGGTCTCGCCGGGAAAGCCCTCGGCGAGGTCGCGCAGCGTCCGCAGCAGGGTCGGGCCGTCGCCGCCGGGCAGGTCGACGCGGCCGACCGAGCCCTGAAAGAGAACGTCGCCCGAGAACAGCGCCCGCTCGGCCGCGACCGAGTAGGTGACGTGGCCGGGGCTGTGCCCGGGCGTGTGAAGGACGTTGATCTCGAGTCCCGCGAGCTCGAGCCGCTCGCCACCCGCCACCGTCTCGTCGGCGTCGTAGTTCTCGTAGGGGCCGAACCCGGGCGGCACCCAGGCCATCACGTCGGCGAGCACCCCGAGCTCGATTTCGGGGCAGTAGACCGGCGCCCCCGTGGCGGCGGCGACCGGGGCCACCGCCCCGATGTGATCGAAGTGGGTGTGGGTGAGCAGGATCGCCTCGACCCCGATCCCGAGCTCCTTCGCGGCGGCGAGGATGCGCTCGGGCTCGTCGCCGGGATCGACGATCAGGCCCGTGTCCGAGCCCTCGGGCCGGATCAGGTAACAGTTCTCGGCCACCGGGCCGACGGTCAGGCAGCGAACCTCCATCGCGGCGAAAGCTAGCGCCCGCGTCGCGCCAAACGAACGGCGAAGCGCGATCACGATCGCCAGCACGACGATCGCGGCGGCGGGCAGCAGGCGCCGCAGCGCCGCATTCCGGCCGCTCGCCTCGGCCGCCGCCGTTCAACAGATGGTTATGCATCAGCCTCGCTCCCGGCGCGAACGCGCTCGTGCTCGCCGTACTCTCGGACTGCAGCTCCTCGAGCGCATCGTTCGCCTCGGGCACTCGACCGAGGTCGGCCAGCAGCCGCACCCGCGCGAGCTCGACCAGGCCGCGGTCCTCGCCGGCGAACTTCGCCGCCGAGCGGTCGAAGAGCTCGAGCTTGCGGGCGTCGGGCACCGCCTCGCGCAGGCTCTCCGGCACCTCGTCGGTACCGATCTCCCGCGTCAAACCGAAGATCGCGGTCCCGTAGGGCACCGAGCCCAGGTATTCGAACGCGTCGCCGAGCAGCTCCATGGTCAGGTGCAGCCACGGCGACCACTCGTGCACGTAGTCCTGCTGGAGCACGATCGCGCCCGGCAGCAGCGCCGGCAGGAACTGGCGGTGGACGTGATCGTTGATCTCCCAGCTCCTTGGCGAGGTCGAGAAAGAGGACGCTGATCGGTGCGCCGTCCCAGGTGCGCTTGCGAATGTCGCCCTCGTGGACGTCGACCAGCTTGAGCCGCTCCTCCCCGACGATCTCCTCGAACCGCGCCCGCGCCGAGTCGCCCTCGCGCAGGTCCCCAATCGCCCAGCCGCAGTCGACGGACCATGTAGAGCTCGATCGTGAACAGGTCGTAGGACGCGCACCCGACAGTCTCGGACGCAGGCGAGTCTCGATCCAGGAGGCCCTGGGTCAGCGCCGCGGTCGAGCCGCCGAGAAAGCAGCCGGCGTCAACGATCGCCGCCCCCGAAGCGGCGACGAGGTCGAGGTCGCGGGCGAGCAGATAGAGGAGCGCGATCTCCTCGCGGCTGAGCATCGTCGGCATGCCCTCGAGCTCCTCCGGCAGGCTCGCCTGCTCCCAGGGGCGCTCGCGAAACCAGGCGAACCGATCCTCCGTCGAGTTCGCGGATCGCGGCGCGATCAGACCGCTCCGCCGCGCCGACGGCGCTCGATCAACCCTTGACCTGCTTCGGCCGTCGCTCTCGGGCGCGGCGGCGGTTGTAGAAGAAGCGGTCGACGTAGTAGCCCAGCGGCACGTACATCGCCAGCATCACGACCGAGAGCACCAGAGCCTCTCCGAAGCTGCGCCCGAACGCTGCCACCATCAGGATGAGGAAGATCGTGGCGCCGAACAGGCCGCGCAAAAAGGCCGAGCTCCAGCTCGGCGGGCGCTCCCTGGGGCTGGTCGACCGCCGCTTCGCCTGCGCGCGCGCCTCCTCGCGGGATCGAGGGCGCCCGCGCCGGCCGCGGTTGTCGATCCTGCCCGTCTGGGTGCCGCGATGCTTGCGTCGCCGCTTGCGCTTCGCCTGCGCCATCGCCCGGGCAGGCTACCGGTCAGCGGCCACGGCGAGCCGGTTCTCGAGCACGTGGCGGGCCGGGTCGAAGCCGCGCAGGGGCACGTCGGCGGGCAGCCCGCGCAGCGATCCGGCCGGCACCAGCCCGACGACCTCGGCGGCGACCGGACGGGCGCCCTGCTCGGCGGCGAGCAGGCGCACCCTCTCGATCACCGCGCCGAGCGGGACCGCGATCGGGTCGTGGACGTTGGTCGAGACCTGGGCCCGGTCGCCGAGATCGACGCCGATCGCCCGCACGCCGCCGAGCCCGCCGCCGGACTCGCGCAGCCCGGCGGCGACCGCGACCGCGACCGCGGTATCCGCGGTGTCGAGCTCGACGTTGAACGCGGCCAGCGGCGGGCGCGCCGTGACCAGGGTCGCACCGGCGGTCGGGTGTGGCTCGGCGGGCCCGAAGTCCGCCCGCAGCTCACCCGAGCGCATCCGCTCGGCCAGCGCCGCGCTGCCGCCGCGGCGAAAGAAGGCGCGCTCGGCCCGGCGTGGGTCCGAAGCCAGCTCGCCGTAGAGGAACACCGGCACGCCGAGGTCGCCGAGCGCAAGCGCCGCCTCCAGCGCCAGCTCGCGCGCCAGCGGTCGGGCCCCCTCCCCGAGCCAGACCACCGGGCAGACGTCGAGCGCCCCGATCCGCGGGTGCTCGCCGCGCTGCGCGCTGATGTCGATCCGGCGCACGCATTCCCGAGCGCCCCCGAGCAGCGCGCCGACCAGCTCTCGCGGCCCGGCCGTCAGGCTGAGCACGGTGCGGTTGTGAACCGCGTCGGTGTGGCGGTCGAGGACGCGGGCCGGGGCGAAGGCGGTCTCGATCGCCGCGATCGTCGCCTCATCTCGCCCCTCGGAGAGGTTCGGGACCGCGAGCGCCATCGGCGGCTCAGACCGCCCCGACCAGCAGCTCGCCGGCCCGGACCAAGGGCTCGTCGTCGACGCTGACGTCGGGACGCAGGACGACGCAGTCGAGATGGATCGGGACCTGGACCGTGCCGCCGATCGCCGCCGAGGCGCCGAAGGCGACGTGACAGCTGCCGAGGATCTTCTCGTCCTCGAGCAGGTTGCCGGTCAGGACCGCCCGCTCGTTGGTTCCGATCCCGAGCTCGGCGACGTTGGTGCCGTGATCGCCGTGCGCGGTCAACAGCTCCATCAGGCGCTCCCCCTGGGGCCCGCTCGCCGCCACCAGGTGCCCGGACTCAACCGTGAGCTCGACCGGCTCGGCGACGGCGCCGATCGCGGCGATCGTCCCGTCGACGACCAGGGTCCCGCGCGCGCTGCCCTCGACCGGGGCGATGAACCCCTCGCCACAGGGCAGGTTGCCGAAGGCGCCGGGAGCGCTGAGCTCGCCGGCGTCGGCGATCGCCTCACGGTCGCCGAGCCCGAGCCGCAGGTCGGAGCCGTTCGCGCAGGTGATCCGCGCCTCCGCGCCGGCGCTCAGCAGCGCCGCGATCGCCCCGCCCCTCCGCCGCAAGCCGTCCATGTCGGCACTCATCACCCGGGCAAGCATCTCCTCGGTCGCTCCCGGCAGGGTCGCGACCCGGACCCCGGCCTCGGTCGCCGCCCGGCGGGCGGCGGTATGGGAGAGCGACTGCACGGTCGGCGCCAGGACGACGTCGGCGGCGACCATCGCCGCGGCGACGCCGGCCGGCGGCTCGGCGGCGTGCGAGGCGCGCTCGGCGATCAGGCAGAGCACCCCCTCCGCCCCGGCCCGCCCGGCCTCGGCCCGCAGGCGCTCGCCGAGGCCGATCGTCGCCGGGTTGCAGATCACGAGCAGCTCCTCGACCTCGGTCAGGCCCATGCACTCGCGCACGATCGCGCTCACCGCCCGCTCCAGGTCGCTCATCGGCGCCCAGGCTACCCGCCGTCCGGTGGACCGCAGCTTCGCGGGGCGACGCGTGTTCGCGCAGAGGGCAGAACTTTGATTAGAGTTGCAGGCAATGACCTTGACGGAGGGAGTTCGAGGATGCGAGTAGGTCTTGGGTTGAGCGCCGCGGTCGGCGCCCTGGCGCTGGTGGCCGCGATGGCGTTCGCGGCGCCGGCGATCGCGAAGCAGAAGGGCGAGACGCTGACCGTCTGTAAGCAGGGGTGCAAGTACAAGAAGATCCAGCAGGCCGTCGACGCCTCCGGCAAGAACGACACGATCAAGGTCAAGCCGGGGACCTACAAGGAAGAGGTCCTGGTCGATGGCAAGAAGCACAACGGGCTGACGATCAAGGGAACGAAGCAGAACCCGAAGAAGGTCGTGCTCAGCGGCCGGGCGAGCTTCAACAACGGGATCGAGGGCGCCAACGTCAACGGCCTGCGACTGCTCAACTTCACGGTCAAGAACTACGCCGCCAACGGGGTCTTCCTGCAGCAGTGCAAGGACTACCTGATGAAGAACCTGCGCGCCTCGTTCAACCGCTCCTACGGTCTGTTCGCCTTCGACTGCACCGGCGGGCGGATCACCAAGTCGGTCGGCGTCGGCCACGGCGACTCCGCCTTCTACATCGGCGCGACGCCGTTCCAGAACAAGCCGAAGTGGACCAGCCTCGACCACCTCGAGGCGTACAAGAACGTGCTCGGCTACTCAGGCACGAACTCGAAGTACGTGCGGATCCACCACTCCGACTTCTACAACAACGGGGCCGGAATCGTGCCGAACACGCTCGACTCGGAGCCCTATGAGCCGAGCGCCGAGGGGATCATCGAGAAGAACAACATCTTCTGGAACAACTTCAACTACTTCCTGCCGCTGTCGCCGGTCCAGACCGTCTCCGGCGGGCTGGGGACGATCGGCGAGCCGCCCAACGAGCAGACGATCAACTTCCCGACCGGGGTCGGGATCGTGCTGCTCGGCTCCGACGGCTGGGTGATCCAGGACAACCAGATCTTCGGCAACTACAAGTGGGGCACGGCGTTGGTCTCGGACCCGTTCAACGAGGGCCTGAACGCGGTCAGCGTCAACAACCAGGTGATCAACAACGTCAACGGGCGCGGCGGCACCGACACGAACGCGGTCGACTTCTTCAACGACGGCTCGGGTGGTGGCAACTGCTTCCAGGGCAACGACAGCTCGACCCTCGACCCGAGCGGGACGGCGACCAACGCCTTCCTCTACCCGAGCTGCCCGGCTCCGTCGCCGCCGACAGCCGGGACCGGGGACAGCGACGCCGACCCGGATCAGTTCCTCGACCTGGCCGGCTACGTGCTCTCGGACCCGCCCGAGACGCAGGAGTGCTCGTGGACCGAGCATCCGCATCCGCCGTTCGAGGACTTCGAACCGTACGAGGTCGAAGGGGTGGTGTGTCCATGAGGCGCGCCAAGCTTGGCATCGCCACCGCCGCCACGGTCGCCTTCGCGGCCGTGCTCGGCGTCGCCGGCGCCCCGGCGGAGCAGGCGCAGCGGGCGACCCCGAAGGTCACGGTCGCCGACGACTTCTTCGCCCCCGACTTCGTCAAGGTGAAGAAGGGCCAGAAGGTCAACTACGTTTGGGACGAGCTGAACACGAACCCGCACAACGTCACCCTGGGTTCGACCAAGCCCAAGGGTGTGAAGAAGGGCGACTTCAAGTCGCGCACCGGCGCGGTCAACATCGACTTCAAGCCGAAGTTCAAGAAGGCCGGCAAGTACGGGTTCGTCTGCACCATTCATCGCACGGTGATGAAGATGACCGTGCAGGTGAAGAAGAACTAGGCCTGCGATGACACTCGAGCCGCACGGCCGTCGCGAGTTCTTCGCCGGCACGGCCGGGGTCTTCCTGTGCACGCTCGCCGGCCAGAAGATCTTCGTCGACAAGGAGGCCGATGTCGCCAAGCTGGCCGCCGAGGTGCCCGTGCCGCCGAAGGTCAAGGCCGCCGAGACAGCGGGCGGGTCGAGCGCGTCCGCCGAGACGGTGCTGGCTCAGGCCGCCGGGCCGGTGCGCGAGTACTGGATCCGTGCCGAGCCGAGGCGCTGGAACATCGTCCCGACCAAACGCGACGGGATGCTCGACAAGAAGGTCAAGGGCAAGGTCAAGTTCGACGCCTACGCCTACCGCCCCTACTCCGCCGGCTTCGCCCAGCCGCTCGCCTCGGCGACGATCCCGGGGCCGCTGCTCGAAGTCGAGGTAGGCGAGACGCTGGTTGTCAACTTCCAGAACAAGCTCCCGACGCCGGTGACGATGCACCCGCACGGGCTCTTCTACGCGCAGGAGATGGACGGCGCGTACAAGGGCAAGTACACCGACCCGGGCGGGTTCGTGCAGCGAAACCAGACCTTCCGCTACGTCTGGGAGGCGACCGAGGGCACCGCGGGCGCGTGGATGTACCACGACCACGGACCGAGCGACCCGCTGCCGCTGTTCAAGGGCCTGTTCGGGCCGCTGCTCGTCCGCGAGCCCGGCGTGCCGCGGCCGACGCGCGAGTTCCCGCTCTTCTTCCACGACCTGCTGCCGACCGCGACCGGGCTCAACAAGAGCTTCTCGTGCGTGAACGGGCGCGCCTTTCCGGGCAACACGCCGACGCTCGAGACGACGGTCGGCGATCGGGTCGCCTTCTACGTCTACGGAATGGACAACAACTTCCACACCTTTCACGTCCACGGCCACCGCTGGACCAACTCTTCCGGGGTCGTGGTCGACAACGACACCTTTGGTCCCGGGGACACGCTGGTCGTCGAGTTCACCGAGGACAATCCGGGCCGCTGGTTCTACCACTGCCACGTGTTCTCGCATCTGCACGCGGGGATGAACGGGTGGTACCTCGTCAGCTGAGACACCGGGCCCGCGCCCTCGCCGTCTGCGCTCTCGCCGTAGCCGCGGTCGGCGGCTCGGCGGCGAGCGCCGAGGCGGCGAGCCGCCGGGTCGCGATCAGTGGTTACGCCTGGTCGCTGCCGGAGGTGCGGATCGATCGCGGCGAGCACGTCACCTGGCATTGGGTCGGCCCGGACACGGTCCACTCGGTTACCGGCGAGTCGGCGAATGCGCTCGGGATCGACTCCGATCCCGGGATCAATCTGCCCAATCACCCACTCGGCGACAGCTTCAGGCTCGACTTCGACGCCCCGGGCAGCTACGAGTTCACCTGCAAGCTGCACAACTCGGTCCGTGGCACGGTGATCGTCTCGTCGGCTCCCGGCGACCCGAGCAGCGAGCCCGACCCGGTGCCGGCGGTGCGCGTCGATCGCACCGGCCCGCGGCTGCGCGAGATCGTGCTCGACTCCGACGCGTTCAGCGGCGGTGGCGGAGCGCGGCTGCGGTTCGCGCTCGACGAGCGGGCGAAGGTGTTCGCAAACTTCTACCGCCGTGGGCGCAAGGGCAAGCGCGAGCACGCCGGCTATCAGGTCTGGCGCAACCGCCACATCGGCTACAACGAGGTCGGCTTCGCCGCCCGCAGCAAGCGCTTTGCGGCGAGGCCGGGGCAGTACGTCGCCGAGATCGAGGCCTACGACTCGCTCGACAACAACAGCCGCGAGCGGACGGTGCGATTCCAGATCCGCCGCCGCTGAGCGGCGCGAAGCACTCGACTCAACCGAACAGTGGACCGGGGGCGTGCGCGGCCAGCGCCCGCTCGACTGCCGCTTGCTCGAACGCTCGCACACCTCTCGGCACGTCGAGCTCCAGCGGGTCCGTCTGCAGCGACGGCTCAAGGCCGGCCAGCGCCTCGACGATCGCCAGATTGCAGAAGGGCACGTGCTCGAGGCTGTAGCCGCCCTCGAGCACGATTGCGAGCCGCCCCTCGCAGAGACGAGCGGCAACCGTCCTGGCGCGCCGAGCGAGCTCGCGAAAGCCCTCCGTGGTGACGCTCATCCGCCCCAGCGGGTCGGACGCCGCAGGGTCCTGGCCGGCGGAGACGAACAGCAGGTCGGGTCGGAAGGCGGCGAGCGCGGGCTCGACCAGGCGCTCGAAGGCGAGCAGATAGCCGTCGTCGCCGCTGCCCGCCGGCAGCGGGATGTTGACGGTGAACCCCTCGCCCGCGCCCTCGCCGGCGTGCTCGAGAGCCCCGGCGCCGATCGGGTAGAGGTCGTCCTGATGGATCGAGACGAAGAGGACCGAGGGGTCTTCGTAGAAGATCGCCTCGGTGCCGTTGCCGTGGTGGACGTCCCAATCGACGATCGCGACCCGCTCGATCCCGTCGCGGGCCTGGGCGTGGTGAGCGGCGATCGCGACGTTGTTGAACAGGCAGAAGCCCATCGCCGTGTCGGCGGTCGAGTGATGGCCGGGCGGGCGGACGAGCGCGAAGCCGTTGTCGGCGGCGCCGTCGAGCACCGCGTCGACGACCGCCAGCGCTCCGCCAGCCGCCAGCGTCGCGGGCTCCCAGCTTTGCGGCCCGACCCGCGCCTCGGGCCCGATCCAGACGTGCTCGCGGCGGGCGCAGGCGGCTGCGAGCTCGTCGATCATCCGGGGGGTGTGGGCGAGCTCGAGCTCAGCGCGCGTCGCGGCGCGCGACGAGAGCGGTGTCAGCTCCGCCGAGACACCGGATTGCTCGAGCACCGACGCCGTCCGCGCGAGGCGCTCGGGCCGCTCGACATGCGGCACATCGAGCCAGCGCCCGGCCCGAGGGTCGAGGATCATCGAGCCGTTGTCGTGCGTGAGACAGCGCTCGTCGTAGTAGTAGACGGTGCTCATGGCGATCGCCGGGCATCCTCGCACCGCCGCTACGATCCGTCCCCCGCCGGAGTAGCTCAGCTGGTTAGAGCAGCGGAATCATAATCCGCGTGTCGGGGGTTCGAGTCCCTCCTCCGGCACTCACGAAGCCCTGTTAAGGCGGGGCTTTTCTGTGTCAGGCCTGGCGAACGGCGTCCTGCGCTAGCCGCGGCTGCGGTAGAGGTGGTTGGTGAGCGGACCGAAGATCGCGGTCAGCAGCGCCGCCGTGGCGAGCGAGATCAGGATGTCCGAGCCCTCCACCCCGCCCTGCATCAGCCCCCGTGAGGCGTCGGCGAGGATCGAGATCGGGTTGACGTTGACGAACGCCTCCAGCCCGGCGGGGAGAGTCTCGGGGTCGACGAACACGTTGGAGAGGAAGGTGAGCGGAAAGATCGCCATGAAGCCGGCGTTCATGACCGCGTTCGGCGACCGCATCAACAGCCCGAGGGTGGTGAACACCCAGGAGAGACCGAATGCGAACACGACCACCAGCCCGAGCGCCGCGACGACACCGGGCACACCCTCCTCTGGACGGAAGCCGAGGATGACGCCGAGGACGACGATCACGCTCCCGGCAAGCACGTAACGGACGCTGTCGCCGAGCAGCGCCCCGACCAGCGGCGCCGGCCGCCAGATCGGCAGGGACCGGAATCGGTCGACGACCCCCTTTGTCAGGTCGGTGTTGAGCGCGATTCCGGAATAGACGGTGGTGAAGAGCACCGACATGACCAGGATTCCGGGCAGGATGTAGTCCAGGTACTCGCCGGTCGAGCCGGCGATCGCGCCGCCGAACAGGTAGGTGAACATGAGCACGAACATCACCGGCGTGATCGTCACATCGAGCAACTGCTCGGGGACGTGCTTGACCTTGAGCATCCCGCGCCAGCCAAACGTGATCGCCGCGGTGAGGGCGCTCGCGCGCGGAGGCCGCTCGGTGCGAGCTAGCGCCTTGCGAAGCGCGGCGGACTCGATTCCGTCGCCCTCGGCGATCGTCGTCACGGGTTCGCCGCTCATGTCCCTTGCTCCTCTCCGATCGCGACCTGCTCCGGCGACTCCTCTTCGGCGGCATGCCCGGTGAGAGCGAGGAAGACCTCGTCCAAGCTCGGCTGTCCGAGCGAGAAGTCCGCAATCCCGATCTGCGCCCGGGAGAGCTCGGCGATCACGTTGGCGCCAGGCTCGGGGTGGGCGCAGGAGACCGAGAGCGCCGCTGGATCCGGTTCGAGGTGCACCTCGCCGAGCTCGCGGGCGATCACCCGCGCCGCCTCGGAGCGCTGCTCGGGGTCGAGCAGCCGCACGTGCAGCGCTCCGCCCCCGACTGAGGCCTTGAGCTGCCCGGGCGTGCCCTCGGCAATCACCTTGCCGTGGTCAATCACCGCGATCCCGTCGGCGAGCTGATCGGCCTCGTCGAGGTACTGCGTGCAGAGCAGGATCGTCGTCCCCTCGGAGACGAGTGCGCGGATGATGTCCCAGACCTGGTTTCGCGAGCGCGGGTCGAGCCCCGTGGTCGGCTCGTCGAGGAACATCAGCCGCGGCGTGACGACGATGCTCGCCGCGACGTCGAGGCGCCGGCGCATTCCGCCGGAGTAGTTCTTGACCAGGCGCCCGGCGGCCTCGGCGAGCCCGAACGCCTCAAGCAGCTCGTCGCCGCGCGCCTTCGCCCCGGCGCGCCCCAAGCCGAGCAGCCGGCCGATCAGGACCAGGTTCTCGCGGCCCGTCAGGTCCTCGTCGACCGAGGCCAGCTGACCGGTGAGGCTGACCGCGGCCCGCACAGCGTCGGCCTCGCGGACGATGTCGTGACCGAGCACCCGGGCCTCGCCCGCGTCGGGACGCAGCAGCGTCGCGAGTATGCGGATCGTGGTCGTCTTGCCCGCGCCGTTCGGTCCGAGGACACCGTAGACGGAGCCGGCGCTGACGGCGAGGTCGACGCCGGCCACCGCATGGGTCTCGCCGAAGCTCTTCACAAGGCCGGTCGCCTCGATCGCAAGTGGTGTCTGGCTGATTTCAGGCATTCAGTGTGTAGACGGCAGGCAAGCGCGAAACTCATCGCAGCGCAAGCGCGATCGCTTCAAGTAGCGATTAGATCCGCTGATTCCCGCTTCGGGCGAGATCCGATCACGCTTCCACTCGATTTGCCGGGACGGAAGATCATACGAGCCAACCAACGACCAGCGATGAGAAAGACTCCCGTGATCGGCTTTTGAGCGCGGCGTTCGGACTCCGGCGACAAGATCTGGCCCAGCCTCGCCAACGGGCGCCCCTCGAGCTCTGCCGCCCAGCCAAGATCGCGTACCTGGCGAACCTTCGGGGTGCTGGATCGGAGGATTGGAGTTGCGACGCTCGCGGTGGTGGCGCTCGGGGCCTGGGTCCCGGCGCCGGCGGCGGGCGCGGTGATCATCGGGCAGACGTTCGAGCCGACGAGCACCTGCGAGACCCCCGGCACGATCTTGCAGTCCACGTCTCCCACCGGGGCTCCGCGGTAGGTGGTCGAGACGCGCGGAGTGCTCACGTCCTGGAGCTTTCAGGCACCGGCGCAGGTGGTCCCGATCCGGTTCAAGGTGGGAGCGAACGTGAGCGACGACGGGTTCAGGATCGACGCCCAGAGCGAGATCGAGACGCCGGTCCCCAGCGAGCTCAACAGGTTCAGCGAGATCAGCGTCCCGGTCGAGCCGGGCGATCTGATCGGGCTCTTCTTCGCCGGTGGGTCAAGTTCAGGTTCGTCACCGATGACGCCGGCGCGAGATTCAGGTGCAAGCTGGATCGCGAGGGCTACAAGCGATGCCGCTCTCCGAGGTGGCTCAAGCACCTGGACGAGGGCCGGCACGTATTCAGGGTCCGGGCGGTCGATGTAGCGGGCAACGTCGATCCATCGCCGGCGAGAGACGGGTTCAAGGTCGTGGGCTGAGACCCTGCGGCGGACTCGCAGATCGGGTCGGATGACCCGGGTTACGGGCGCCACGTCGCCGGGCACCCGAACGCCTTCCAGGTCCAGCGCTTCCGGCTCGCGGCGACGATCGCCCGGCAATCGGAGGCTTCGCCGTCGGTCTCGGCACGGACGAGCAGGGTGCAGGCGTAGAGGCCAACCCTCGGGCGCGGGCAGCGCGAGTAGCGGCCTGAGACCTCGACGTCCACCGAGCTTCCCTGAAGCTCGTTCAGCGCCCCGACACCGAGCTGAAAGGAAGCGCGGAAGACCTGGTCGCGCACGGGCTTGGGCACCGGTCGCGCTTCGGCCGCTGCGACCAGGGCCAGCAGGGCCAGCGGCGTGACCGCGATCGGCCGAAGCAATCGGCGTTTCCATGTCAGGCGACCCTCGCCCACTGCGGGCTACTTCGCCACGATTCACCCCGTTCCCGCCTCCGACCGTCCGGCAGCGGGCAACACCGGACGGCCTCAGAGCCTCTTCGCCTTCCAGTACCTCTCCAGCCGCTTGACGAAGCGCTTCGGCTTCTCGGCGAACAGCCGCTCGCCGTAGGAGAACGCCTCCTGCCGTAGCTCCTCGCGCCGCAGCTCGATCAGCCCGTCCATGTGCTCGCGCTGCTCGGCCGTCAGCGGCTCGCCGGCTTGGTCGAGGTGGGCGGCGAGGACGACCAGATCGTGATCGTCGCCGAGTCGATCGGAGAGCTCATGGGCCTCATCGGCGGTCGCCCCGATCACCTCCGGCCACGAGCGGCGCACGAGCCGTAGCTGATACCAGAGGTCCTTGGAGCGCTTGCGCCACTCGTGCAGCCGCGCGTCGCTGGGATCGTCCCGAGCGTCGCGAAAGCACGTTCGACCACGTCCGTAGCTGCGCTTGAGCCCCGGGCACAGGAGGCGAAAGCCGTCGCCGTCGAGCGGCCATTCCTCGATTCCCGTCTCGCCTCGCGCGATCTCGGTCGCGGTGCGGTCGCGCAGCGGCTCGAGCGCGGCGTCGCCCGCCGCGCTGTCGTCGACGAGCGCCGCCCGCAGCGCCCACCAGCCGCCGGGCGGTGGATCGTCGCCGAACCGCTCGGCAAGCTTGTCCACCGTCTCGGCGCGGACCTGGGCATCGCGGACCTCCGACAGCGCCCGCCCGGCGTCGCGAAAGCGCCTGTTCTCGCGCCGGTAGGTCCGATCGCCGAGCAGCGGCCGGACGAGCTTCAGCGTCGCGCGCAGCTTCTTCATCTCCTTGCGCGCCCGGTGCACTGCCTCGACCGGGTCCGCCCGCTCGTCGCGAAGCAGCGTGGTCGCCTCCTCGATCCGCTCGTGGGCGACGCGCCGGATCCCCTCGGCCTCGGGCTCCTTTCGCTTCAGCTTGAACGCGGTCACCCCGGCGCTCCTTCCCTCGCCAGCGTCTGATTCAGGTACTGCCGGTCCCCGGTTACCTCGTCGCCGAACCAGTCGGGCGGCTCGAACTGCTCGGCGCTCGCCTGGTCGGGGAACTCGACCTCGGCCACGAGCAGGCCCTCGAGCTCGCCGGCATAGACATCCAATTCGATCGTGTGGCGACCGTGCACGATCAGGTGTCGCGTCTTGACCACGCGCCGGCCCTCGGTCAGCGGCCACAGCGCCTCGAAGCGGCCCCGATCGAGCTCGATCTCCTCCTCGAGCCGGCTTTGACCGCTCCCCCCCTTGACGGTGAGCAGGAGCTCGTCGGCCTGTCGCCGCAGCCGTACCTCGGCCTCTCCGTCGCCGGCGAGCGCCAGGTAACCCTGCTCGATCTCGAGCCGCTCGCCGGCCTCGAGATCCGGGGGCTCGGCGACGAGGAACTTGCGCTCGATCTCCATCCGATTCTCGATTTCCCGGTCTCAGACGCACCGAAACGACCGATGGCGCGCCCTGGGAAGCTGTGCCGGGGCCGCATTTCGGCGCCCGGACATGAACGCAGCGCCGCAGATACTCACCGTCGGCCACTCGACCCACCCGATCGAGCGCTTTCTCGAGCTGCTCGAGGCCGCCGGGGTGGAGAGCGTCGCCGACGTGCGCCGCTTCCCGGGCTCGCGTCGCAACCCGCAGTTCGGCGCCGCCGCGCTGACCGCATCCCTCGCTCGCGCATCGATCGAGTACCGGCCGTTCGGCGAGGAGCTGGGCGGGCGAAGGTCGGCCCCGGCGCGCGAGGAGGCGGGCGCCGGCTCGGTCTCGCAGCGCGACAACTCGGCTTGGCGGAACGCGTCCTTTCGCGCCTACGCCGACTACATGGGCGATCCGTCCTTTCGCAGCGGCCTCGAGCGGCTCGAGGCGCTGGCCAGGTGGCGGACCGCGATCATGTGCGCCGAGGCGCACCCGAGCCGATGTCATCGCCGGCTGATCGCGGACGCGCTCGCGGCCGGCGGCTGGCAGGTGCTCCATCTGCTCGCCGACGGCCGCCTCGCTGCTCATGCGCTCAGCGATCACGCCGTGATCGACGACGACGGCCGAGTCTCCTACCCGGGACCGGCGCGGCTCGATATCTGACCCGGGCCCTCCGACGGCCGGCTCAGCGGCCGTGGGCGCGGATCAGGCGCTTGTAGGCAGCAAAGGCCGGCTTCCTCGAGTAGTCGTCGCGGAGCAGACCGAAGAACGATTGAAAGCTCGGCCCCTGGCTGTTGTTGTCGCGGAGGCCGAACCAGAAGACCTCACGGATCCCGTAGGTTCCGCGATAGCGGTGCAGAGCGGTGATGAATGCCGACAGGGTGGCCGCCTGGGTTTCCTGGCTGCGTCCGGGGCCCGTCGGATAGCCGAGCTCGTCGATGTGCAGGGGGACGCGCCTTCCGAATCCCGCCAGCGGCATGTAGCACTCACGCGTCTGCGCGACGGCTTCGAGCAGGGAGTCTCCGGCGTTCTCGAAGCTCGGCGGGATGAAGGTCCCCGGATAGGCGTCGAGCCCGATCCAGTCCGTCGCCCTGCGCAGGCGCTTGCCGCCGAGCGCCCCGACCTGGCGCCAGAAGTCGGCATCAGCGTCGCCGTAGCGCCAAGCGTAGTTGAAGCCGGTGGTGAGCTGCTCGTAGCCGCGTCGGCGTGCCTCGCGCTTCGCCGCCGGCACGCCGCGCACAAGCGCCTCGACCGCGTTCTCGTAAGCGCCATCTGAGGTGTTCGGGGAGAAGGCAATGTTGACCTCGTTGGTGATCTGCAGCGCGGTCACGTGCCGGTTGGGGCCGAACGCGCGCACCACCCGACGCACGTAGTCGAGCCAGGCGGAGACGTCCCCGTTCTGCTCGGGCGCGGGGTGGTAGCGCACCTGGACGGTGACGTCGAAGCCGAGCGAGCCGTAGTGGCGCGCCATGCGCTGAAACTCGCGGATCCCCGATCGGCCGTCCGCCTGAAAGAGGCGATTGAGCCGGACGCTGACGTCGTTGTGTCCCTTGAGCTCGAGCAGGCGCCGGTCTCGGATCCGCTTGTCCTCGGGCACCGTCGGGGTGACCTGCGACGCGCCCACCTCGCCGGCGAGCCGCGGCCCGATCCCGAACTCGATCGGTGGCCCACCCTGCGGCGAATCGTTGGCGTAGCTCTGAGCGCAGTGGGGATCGGGCGAGCCGGCAGCCGGGGTCGATTGCGGTGGGATCGCCCCCGGCGCATCCCAGGGGATCGCCGAGGCGCCGGCGGCGAGCGCCAGCGCCGCGAGCAGCGCCCCTGCCCCGGCAAGGGCTGCGGGCGTCACCGGACCGGGCCCCGGGTCCGGTGCTCCGTCTAAGCGCTTTTCGAGCGACCTACCCGATCTCGTCGATCTCGCCCTGATAGATGCTCATCGTGTTGCCGATTCCCTCGCCGAGGACCGCGTCGACGACGCCCTGTCGATCGACGATCAGGTCGGCGCGCGCGATCCGGCGGTCGAACTCGTCGTCGCTGCGCAGAGCGGCCATCTGCTCGGCGCTGCCGCGCAAGAGCGCGAACCCGGCGAGATCGCCTCCGTGGGGGGCGAGCAAGACCACCTCGAAGCTCTCGATCTTGCCCTCGTTCTGAAGCCCGCCCCAGTAACTGACGCTCTCGTTGAACACCTCGACGGCGCGCTTCTCGCGCCCTCGCACCACCTGTCCCCAGCCGATGAAAAGCCCTGATTCGGCCATGCCGACCTCCTCCTCGCTTGCCGCCCGACCCTAGTTGCGATCCGCGCGCAAAGCAAGCGCCCCGGGCAGGCGGGCGGGGATCGGCGCAAGGAACGGCCGCGCCCGAGGCGAATACTGCGCCCGTGAGCCCCGGCGAGCGAACATTCCTGATCGCCGGGTCGCTGGTCCTGCTCGCGGCCCTGGCGCTTATCCTGATGATGGCCGTGGACATCGGCCTCAACGGCGGTCTGGAGACGGTGCCCGCGTTCGAACAGCACAACTAGACCGTCTCTGTCGGCCACAACCGTGCCTTGAGCGCTACTGATCACCAAGGAGGACGATTCGATTGACGATCACCGCTGACCAACTGATCGAAGCCGCAAGCGAGCTGGACCAACCGGAGTTCACGCGGGCCGACGTCGCCGCGAAGCTGGGGGTCGAGAAGTCCGAGCTGAAGCAGGCCTTCAACCGCGCCCGCAAGGACGGCCGGCTGGAGAAGACGCGCGACGACGAGGAGAACACCGGCCACTTCCGGATCACCTAGGGGGCGGCCCGCGGGACGACGATCACCGGACACTCGGTCCGGCGCAGCAACGGCGAGGCGCTCGCGTTACCCGGCGGCGCTCAGTCCGACCACCAGCCCGGGATGATCTCGCCATCGCCCGGATGCTGGGCGCCGAACGCGAGCAGCTCGAGGCCCTCGGAGCCGGCCTCGAAGCAGCGGGTGACGCCCGGGGCGACGCGGATCGCGTCGAGCGCCGCGACCTCAGCGATCTGATCGTCGAGCTTCACCCGCCCGGATCCGGCGAGGACGACATAGACCTCCTCGGCCTCGTCGTGGCGATGGCCGAAGGCTTGGCGGCGATCGGGCTTCAGCCGGTGGTGACTGAGGCCGGTGTGCTCGGCGGCGAGGTCGTCGTTGGCGAACCGGGCCTCGCCGATCTCCGCGAACCCGAACTTGACCGCGGAGTCGTCGACCTGCTCGAGGTTCGTGATCGTGTAGGGCGTGCTCATCTCGCGGATGATGACGGCCTGACGACGCTCACACCGGCCCGCCGAGGCCGCCACGCTCAGCCACTCCGACCGAGCGCCGCCGCGGCGGCGCCGCGTCCGGTGCGCACGGCTCCCTCCATGTAGCCGCACACCCACTGGTCCGATCCGCAGATGTAGAGCGGCGGCTCGTGGGTGCCGTGCAATGGTCCGACCGCGAGCACGTCGCCGGGGCGCCAGCTCGTGATGTAGCCCTGCGTCCACGGGTCGGCGCCCCAGAGGCGGACGTAGACGGCATCGGGGTCGGCCGCGGCGTCGCCGAAAGCGTGCACGAGCTCTCCGACCAGCTCGCGCTCGCGGTGCTCGGCGGCGGTGGCGAGCAGCGGCGCGAAGCGCTCCGGCGGGACCAGGGTCGAGAGGATCCCCTCACGCTGGACCCAGCTCCCACCGAGGACGCCGATCTCGGAGTAGTAGGTGCCGTTCTGGCCCTGCTGCTCCCAGAACGAGGTCCCGTAGGCGAACACGGCCTTGGCCGCGATCGCGTGGCGCTGGTGGCGCAGTGAGGCAAGCCGATCGTCGGAGATCCCGTCGAGCTGGACCCGGCGCAGCGGCCCGGCCGGAAGCGCGCAGATGACCGCCTCGGACTCGAACGCCTCACCACCGACCGTGGTCACCACGCAGCCGCCGCTGCGGGTGCGGATCCGCTCGACCGGGGTCGAGTACCGCACCCGCTGCCCGAGCTCCTCGGCCATCCGCAGCGCGACGCTGGCCGAGCCCTCGGCGATCCGCTCGCACTCCCAGATCTCGTAGCTGTAGAAGCCATGAGCGCCCGCCGCCGCCTCCTTGCGCAGGTCCGAGAGCAGCGAGGTGCGCTCGACGGACTCGCACGAGAGCGCCAGCGAGGCCAGCTCACGAGCGCGGACCGCGTTCGGGGTCGCACCGGCGTCGCGCATCCACTCCCCGACCGAGAGCCGATCGAGCCGTGCGGCGTCGGGATGTGACCACGGGTCGTCGGGGTCCACGGTCGCGGCCAGGCGGGCGAACTCCTGCTCGACCGCGGCGTGGCTGGCACGGTCGTCGTCGCTCATCCACGGAAAGCCGTCACCGACCGTGCGCTCGCCGGCGAGCACGTAGGTGTCCTCGCCGGGCAGGTCGGGAAACGAGGGCTCGAAGGTCAGTCCGAGCTCGTCGGCGAGCCCGTGGTACGCGGTCTGGAACGGGCCGACGATCTCGCCACCGAGCTGGACCAGACGCCCGTCCGCGAGCTCGGTCTGCTCGACCCGCCCGCCGGGGCGAGCACGTGCCTCGAGCACGACCACGTCGGCCCCGCCCGCGGCCAGGTCGCGCGCCGCCGAGAGACCGGCAAGGCCCGCCCCGACCACCACCACGTCATGCGCCACCTGTGCTCCTCCCGTTCGTCGCGGTCGCGGTCGCCGGGAGACTAGCCGGGCGCCGGGGTGGCGTCGCGAGCGGCATGGCGCGAGATCACGATGATCAGCACCACCCCGATCGCCGCCAGCAGGAAGCCGACGACGGCGAACCCGATCGCGACCCAGATCAGCCACGAGATCTCGATCCCGACGCTGGCGTCGGCGTCGATGCCACGACCTGCATCGGCGTTCATCAAGGCCACCGACCAGACGCCGGTCTGCACGTCCCAGTCGACGCTCTGCTCTCCGGCGCCCTCGCTCTGTGCGACCCAGAACCGCTCAGCGCCCGGGCGCCGATCCGGGGCGCCGCCCGGCCGCTGGTCGTAGCCCGGGCCGCCACCGCCGAAGTCGGTCAGCCGCGCGTGGCGGACGCCGTCGAGATAGCGCTCGACCTCCTCGGTGTGACCGATGCCGAGGAACACCGATTCGCCGTCCGTCGCCTCGGCGCGGATCCTGAGCGTCCCGAGCAGATCCTCGGGCGCCGGTCCGGCGGGATCGGCCCCGAGGTCGATCTCGTCGGTTGCGATCGCGTAGGTGTCACTGCGCAGGCGCTCGGTGTCGGTCGTGTAGTAGCCGTCGTCGTCGCGGGCGAGGCCGTGGACGGCGATCAACGCCAGCCCACCGAGCAGCATCAGCCCCCCGACCAGCGCGGCGATGCTGGAGACGATCATCCCGATCACCCGGCCGGCGGTCCAGTTCGAGCGCGGTCGGGAGGGTTGCGGCTGGGGCTGGGTATCGACGGACACGGGGCTCCGCCTCATTCTGCCCCATTCGCCCGTGCCAGACTTGGCCGATGGCGGGCGGATCCGGAAGACCACCAGTGTCGGGCCGCGTCGCGCGCACCGCTCGGCTCGGCCGCGTCGCCGCCGGCGGAGCGGCGCGCTGGGCGGGCGATCGCTTCGACGGCCGCGGCAGCGAGGAGCAGCGTCAGCGGCGTCGCGGCGACCGGGTGGTGGCGACGATCGACTCGCTCGTCGACCAGCTCTCGGTCATGCGCGGTGCGGCGATGAAGGCCGGCCAGGTGCTGTCCACGGTCGAGTTCCCGGGCCTCGACCCCGACCAGGCCGAGTACCTGCAGGGCCGTCTGGCGTCGTTGCGCGACAACGTCCCCGCGGTCGGCTGGGAGGAGATGCGCGGGGTGCTCGCCGAGCAGTGGGGCGAGGATCCCGAACGGGTGCTGGCGAGCATCGACCCCGAGCCCGCGGCCGCGGCGAGCATCGGCCAGGTCCACCGCGCTCGCGCGCATGACGGCGCCGAATTGGCGATCAAGATCCAGTACCCCGGGATCGCCGATGCGGTCGTCTCGGACATGCGAAACCTGCGCCTGCTCTCCCCGCTGCTGCGCCGGCTGATGCCGGGACTCGACGTCAAGGAGGTCCTGGCGGAGCTGGCCGCGCGGATCACCGAGGAGTGCGACTACGAGCTCGAGGCCGCCAATCACCGTCGTCTCGCCCGGTTCTGGCGCCGACACCCGTTCGTCAGCGTGCCGGCCGTCGACACCGCGCTCAGCCGGCGCTGCGTGCTGGTCACCGAGTGGGTCGACGGGATCGGCTTCGAGGAGGTCGCCGAGCAACCCGAGCCGGTGCGCGACCGGTTCGCCGAGATCGTCTACCGGTTCTTCTACGCCACCGCCGCCGAGCTCGGGGTCGCGCTCGGCGACCCCCACCCCGGCAACTACCTGCTCTGCGCCGACAATCGGGTCGCGTTCTTCGACTTCGGCATGCTGCGCGACCTGCCGGGCGACTACCTGGCACGCGAGGGGGAGGTCCTGCGGGCGATCCAGGAGAGCGACGCGCCGGCGCTGGTCGCCGCGATGCGCGAGCTCGGCTACCTGCCTGGCCCGTCGGCGGAGTGGGACGGCGCTCTGCTGCTCGCCCACATGCGCGCCGCCGGCTGGTGGTTCGTCGGCGATCAGCCGCTGCGGCTCTCTCCGGAGGAGGTCTGGCGCGGGACCGAGTCCCTGCGCGAGGAGTCCGGCGATCAGATGGTTGCCCAGATGCGCCGGATGACCCTGCCGCCGGAGGCGCTGCTGCTGCGCCGGATGGAGGGCCTGCTGTTCCAGATCGCCTCGACGGTGCGCGCCGCGGCGGCCTGGGGGCCCTTGCTGCGCGAGCTGATCCGGGGCGAGCGGCCGGTCACCGAGCTCGGGATCGAGCACGCGCGCTGGGCCGCCGAGCGGGCGGGCTAGATCCGACGAGAGGGCCCTACAGGCCCGGGTAATGGCGCTTGCGAAATGGCCCGTTGACGAGCCCGGCCTTGACGTCCTTGCTCCACCCCGGGCCCTCGGCGCCGTCGTCGGGCTGAGAGGTGTCGAGGCGCAGCCCGGCGATCACGACGTAGGCATGGCCACCGTTGTAGTAGACGGTGATCCAGCTTCCCTTGCCGCGGGAGCCCCATTTGCGAAACGCCCCCGAGGGCAGCGGCGAGTCGAGGATCCCGGCGCCCTTGGGACCGAGCACATAGCTGACCGTCCCCGAGCAGTCATAGCAGCGCGAGCGCCAGTTGCGGTGCCCGCCGCCGGTGCAGTAGCCGGCTCGATCGATCGCGTTGCCGGCTGCGATCGCGCGCTTGACCGCCGCGGGGGCGTTCGCGGGCGCGGCGGCCAAGCCACTGGGCAGGAGCTTCGCCTTGCCCCCGGCGACGGTCTGTGAGGCCCCGCCCGAGCCGCCCGGGGCGACCCCGCCCGAGCCCGCCCCCGCGGCGGCCGGGAAGGCGAGCAGCGCAGCGACAGAGAGCGCTGCAACGAGCGCGCGCGAGCGGAATTGGGTCGATCTGGGCACTGCTTCGGTCTCCTGTGCGGGCCTGCGGGGTTAGCTGACGGGCTGGCGCTAAGGAGCAGCGCCCCCACCGGATTCGGTGGGCTTGCCCCAACTTCCGGGTCCCCCGCTCCCGGCTCGCGTGCGAGCCGGGATTCGGCAACCGGGTACGAACTCGCGGCAGCATACATGGGCGCGGCGACGCCGGCGCCATATCGGCCCTCAGCAGGAGGCGAAGAAGCGCTCCAGGTAGTCGACGATCTCGGGCTCCGAGAGCGCCGTCGCCGGCTGCAGGAGCTGGTTCACGACCAGGCCGTCGAGCAGCGCCAGCAGCTCGGGCGCATGGCGCTGCGGATCGCGGCAGCCGGCGGCCGGGAGCAGGGTCTCGACCAGGCGCAGGTACTCGCGCCGCACCGCGTCGAACTCGCGCCGGAACTCCGGCCGCCGGCGCGCCTCGAGGATCAGCTCGTAGCGGGCGAGCGCCAGGTCCGAGAGCGCCTCGAGCCACTGCCCGACGATCAGCTCGCCGAGCAGCTCGGCGCTGCGCCGCGGCGGGTACGGGCCGCCGGGTACCAGCGCCTCGAGCGCGCGCACCGAGGGCCGCTCGAGCTCGACCAGCCGGCGCAGGGCGGCGCTCAGCAGCGCCTCTCGGGTGGGGAAGTAGTTGCTCGTCGAGCCCTCCGGGATCGCGGCTCGCCGATCGACCGCCCGGTGGGTGAGCGCCCTGCCGCCATCCGCGGCGAGGACCTCGAGCGCCGCATCGGCGATCAGCTCGCGGCGGTCCCGGACCCGCTCGTCGGTGGCTTGCGTCGCTTCCACTACATCTGTAGTATGCCCGACGTGAGCGTCGTCGCCGACCTCGACCTCGATCGCATCGACCTCGGCGACCTCGACCTCTGGGAGGACGGCCCCCCGCACGACGTCTTCTCCCGCCTGCGCCGCGAGGCGCCGGCGCACTGGAGCCCACTCGCCGAGTACCCCCGGGAGGGCGGCTTCTGGTCGCTGACCAGGGCCGAGGACCTGCGCCGGGTGAGCCTCGATTGGCAGACCTTCTCCTCGTTCGTCGGCGGGATCATGGTCCTCGACGACTTCGGGATCCCGCTCGAGGGCCAGCAGCAGATGATGATCTCGATGGACCCCCCGCGTCACGACCGGATCAAGGCGCTGTTCCAGCGCGGGTTCACCCCGAAGCGGATCGCCGAGCACGAGGAGCGGATCCGGGCGATCGTCAACCGCGTCCTCGACCGGGTCGCGGCGCGCGGCGAGTGCGACCTGGTCAACGACGTCGCCGGGCCCGTCGTCTCGCGCGTGATCGGCTCCTTCATCGGCAGCGAGGAGGCGGACGACCGCCGCCACGTCGAGGACACCAACCTGGTGCTCGGGTTCGGCGACGAGGACCTGCGCCCTACCGAGGAGGCCGTCGCCGAGGTGATGCGGCGCAACTGGGACGAGACGATGGAGCTGGTCGCCGAGCGCCGCGCCAACCCGGGGATGGACGACCTGCTCGATATCCTCGTCCATTCGGAGATCGACGGCGAGGGGCTTTCCGACGACGAGATCTTCATGGGCCTCGGGCTGCTCGGAGCGGCGGGCAACGACAGCACCCGCTCGGTGTTCACCAGCGGTGTGCTGGGGCTGCTCGAGAACCGCGATCAGCTCGATCTGCTCCTCGCCGACCCCGGCCTGATCGAGGGTGCGGTCGAGGAGCTCCTGCGGATGTACCCGGCGTTCGCCCACTTCCGGCGCACCGCGACGCGCGAGGTCGAGATGCACGGGCAGACGATTCGCGAGGGCGACAAGGTGCTGCTCTGGTACGTCGCCAGCAACCGCGACGAGTCGGTCTACGACGATCCGCAACGGCTCGACGTCACCCGCAGGGCCGACCACCAGGCGTTCGGGGCCGGTGGCCGGCACTTCTGCCTCGGCGCCGCGCTCGCTCGGCTCGAGATCAAGCTGCTGCTCGAGGAGACGCTGCGCAGGTTCGGGGACCTCGAGTTGGCGGGCGAGCCGACCCGGGCCCGGTCGCTGTTCCTGAACCAGCTGAAGACGCTGCCGGTACGGTTCACGCCGCAGGGCGACTGACCGAGGCGCGAGGAGGCGAAATGAGCAGGCGGGGGATCGTGGCGTCGGTGATCGCTGTCGCGGTCGCTGTCGTCCTGACCGCTCCGACCGCTGCGCCCGCCGGCGCGCAAGAGGCCGACACGGTCTGGCTCTGCAAGCCGGGCCAGATGCCCAACCCGTGCCGCGACAGCCTCGAGACGACGGTCTTCGCACCAGACGGCAGCTCGCAGGTCGAGAGCCCGCCGAACGCGAGGCGACCGAAGGTCGACTGCTTCTACGTCTACCCCACGGTCAGCGACCAGCCGACGCTCAACGCGGATCTCACCGTCGACCCACAGCAGACCGCAATCGCCCGTTACCAGGCGGCGCGCTTCTCACGCAACTGCCGGGTCTTCGCGCCGGTCTACCGCCAGCTCACCCTCGCCGGGATCTTCGGCGCCGCTGACGACGAGGCCGTGGCCGCGGCGCAGCTCGCCTATGCGAACGTGCGCGCAGCCTGGCGCGATTACCTGCGCAACTACAACCACGGACGCGGTGTGGTCCTGCTCGGCCACTCGCAGGGCACCTACATGCTGCGCTACCTGATCCGCAACCAGATCGACGATCGGCCCGGCGTCCGGCGGCGTCTGGTCTCGGCGCTGCTGCTCGGAGGCAACGTCATCGTTCGCGAGGGCAAGCGCAAGGGTGGGGACTTCGAGCACGTTCGCGCCTGCGTCAAGCCCCGCCAGATCGGCTGCGTGGCCGGCTTCTCGACCTTCAACCAGGTCCCACCGCCCGACGCGCGCTTCGGCTTGCCAAACGAGGTCTACGACGGCGCCTTCGACTTCCCCTCAGGTCCCGGCTACGAGGTCCTGTGCACGAACCCTGCCGCGCTCCGCGGCGGGCCGGCGCCGCTCGAGACCCTGGTCCCGAGCGAGCCTTTCCCCGGCACGCTCGGCGCCGGGATCCTGCTCATGTACGGCGGCGAGCTGCCGACCGCGCCCACGCCGTGGGTGCAACCGCGCGAGCACTACGGCGGCGAGTGCGTTCGCGCCGCTGGCGCCCACGTGCTGATGCTCTCCTCGCTCGACGGGGCGCCCGCCCTGATCCCGTCCCCGGACCCGACCTGGGGCCTTCACCTGTCCGACGTAAACATCGCGCTCGGCGACCTCGTCCGCCTCGTCGGCACCCAGGCCGGCGCGTACCGCAAGGCGCAGCGCAGCGAGCACTGATCAGCTCCTAGCGTAGACCCCGTGAGCGAACGCGCCCGGGTGCCCGCGGTCACGCTCGTCCTCGGGGCGGTCGTCTCGGTGCAGACCGGGGCCGCGGTCGCGACGACGCTCTTCGACGAGCTCGGTCCGACCGGGACGGTGATGGTGCGGCTGGGCTTCGCGGCGATCATCCTGACGGCGATCTGGCGCCCGTCGATCGCCGGCATGGGCGGCGCGCAGCGGCGCGACGTGATCCTGTTCGGGCTCGCGCTAGCCGGGATGAACGCCTGCTTCTATCTCGCACTCGATCGGATCCCGCTCGGGATCGGGGTGACGCTCGAGTTCGCCGGCCCGCTCGGGGTCGCGTTCGCCTCCTCGCGCGACCGCCTCGATCTGCTCTGGGCAGGGCTGGCGGGCGCCGGGATCGTGCTCCTCTCCCCACTCCCCGGCGGCGACCTCGATTCGCTCGGCTGCGCGCTGGCACTGCTCGCGGGCGGCTTCTGGGCCGCCTACATCGTGCTCGCGGAACGGATCGGGCGCAGCTTCCCCGGTGGCCAGGGCCTGGCGCTGGCGATGGTCGTCGCGGGTGCGCTGCTGTTGCCGATCGGGATTGCGGACGCGGGCGCGGAGCTGCTCTCCCCCGGACTGCTCGCGGTCGGGCTCGTGGTCGCGATCCTGAGCTCGGCGATTCCCTACTCGCTCGAGCTCGAGGCGCTGCGGCGCCTGCCCCGGGGGACGTTCGGGGTCCTGATGAGCCTCGAGCCGGCGGTCGCGGCGACGATCGGGTTCGTCGGCCTCAACCAGGGCCTGGCCGCAAGCGAGGTGCTCGCGATCGCGCTCGTGGTCACCGCAAGCGCCGGGGCGCTGCGCACCGCTCCCCCGCCGGTCGAGGCCTGACCCAGACGATTGATCCCGAATCTAGGGCAGGTCGAGGTACTCGATCGCCCCCGAGAACGCGAGCGCGGGCCGCGGGCCGCCCTCGATCGCGTACACCCGCCCGCGACGAGCGACCCCGCCGAGCCCGTGACGCGGGGTGACCATCTCGGGCAGCGGCTGCCAGCGATCGCTTGCCGGGTCATAGGCCTCGACCTGCTCGATCGTCGTCCCGCCGTCGAGCTCCTCGCCGCCGAAGACGACCAAGCGGCCGCGCACGGCGACCGCGGCGTGACCGCTGCGCGCGGTCGCCAGCGGCGCCGCGGGCGCCCAGCGGTCGCGGCGGACGTCGTAGCGCTCGACCGTAGTCAAACCGCCGTGCACAGGGCCGGGTCGGCCGCCGGTGACGAAGATCCGGTCCCCGAGCGCGGCGGCGCCGATGTGGTTGCGCCCCGTCGGCATCGGCTCTCCGCGGTGCCAGTCGCGCTCGGCGACGTCGTAGATCTCTACCTTGCGCAGTCGCTCGCTCGCCTCGCTGTAGCCGCCGATCGCGTACAGCTCGCCGCCGCGGCCGACCAGCGCCAGCGCCGCGCGCTCGATCGCGGCGTCGGCAAGGCGCTGCCAGCGATCGCGCGAGGGCGTGTACCGGTACAGGCGCCTCGACTTGCCCTGGTTCGCCCCGCCGAGGTTGCCGCCGAGCAGATAGAGCTTTCCTCGTAGCGCGGCGACGCCGGGGTGGTTGACCGCGATCGGCAGCGGCGCCAGCTCGCGCCAGCGATCGGCCGAGATGTCGTAACGGACCATCTTTCCCGTCGTGCCGCCGCTCGAGATGAAGCCGCCGACGACGTAGATGCGATCCCCGATCCGCGCCGCCCCGACCTCGGTCCGCTCGAGCGGGCTCGGGGTCAGCGCGCTCCATGACGACGTGCTGCGCTCCTGCGAGCGCCCGTCGTCACGGGTCGCCGCGTAGACGATCGCCGCCCCGCATCCGAACGCGATCAGCGCCGCGGCGCCGGCGCGGGCGAGCGCGACCCTCACCCCGGATCCCCCCGCTCCCAGCCACGACACCGCGTCACCGGCAGCCGCGGGTAGCGCGGATAGGCGGGGTCCTCGCGCGAGCGCTCACAGAGCGAGAACCGCGAGCCGCGGGTGTTGGCGACGACGCGCTGGTGCGCGCAGGTGTCGCACAGGCCCGCATCGGGTCGCCTCATCGTGTCTCAGTATTGCGCCCGGCGGCGATCCGCAGCCGTTACTTCACTTTGTATAGTCGGAGGATGCCCACCTTCCGGCGGTTGCTCGGCTTCTTGCGTCCCTATCGCCGCACCGTGGCCCTCTCCCTCGTCTTCGCCTGGGCGGCGATGGTGATGACGGTGGCGATCCCGTGGCTGGTCGGCGACGCCGTCGACGCGATCAACGACGGGCGCCGGCCCGACCTGCTGCCGCTCGCGATCGCGATTCTCGTGGCCGCCCTGCTGCGGCTCGGGCTGACCGTGGTCCGGCGGCTGATCGCCGGCCGCGTCTCGCTCGCGGTCGAGTTCGACCTGCGCGAGCGCGTCTACCAGCACCTGCAGGCGCTCGAGCTGGGGTTCTTCGACGGCCAGCAGACCGGCCAGCTGATGTCGCGGGCGACCGTCGACCTGCAGGCGATTCGCTTCTTCCTCGGCTACGGGCTCATCTTCCTGACCCAGAACGCGCTCACGATCACCCTGGCGAGCATCGTCATGTTCGCGATCAAGCCCTGGCTCGCGGCCCTGGCCTTGATCCCGGTCCCGTTCGTGATCCTCGCCGCGGCGCGCTTCAACCGGCTCTCGCGCCCGGCCGTGCAGGAGGTCCAGCAGCGGATCGCCGAGCTCACCGCGGAGGCGGAGGAGAGCGTCTCCGGGATCCGGATCGTGAAGGCGTTCGCGCGTGAGGAGCACATGCTGGCCCGCTTTCGGCGCTCGGTCGAGCGGGTCTTCGACCAGAACGTCTACTCGACCCGGCTGCGCGCCTTCTACTCGCCGATGCTCGGTTTCATCCCCAGCCTCGGGCTCGCCGTCGTCCTCCTCGTCGGCGGGCGCCAGGTGATCGCCGGCAACCTGACGATCGGCGAGTTCACCGCCTTCTACACCTACCTGATGATGCTGATGGGCCCGATGCGGATGCTCGGGATGGCCCTCGGGATGGCCCAGCGTGCCGTCGCCTCCGGCAACCGCCTGTTCGAGATCCTCGACCGCCCGCCGAGGATCGCCAGCCCGCCCGGTGCCGCTCCGCTGCCCGCGGGTCCGGGACGGGTGGAGTTTCGCGACGTCACCCTGCGCTACGACGGCGCCGGGCCCTCGCTGAGCGAGGTCAGCCTCGAGATCCCCGCCGGCCGCACGGTCGCGCTGGTCGGCCCGACCGGCTCCGGGAAGACCAGCCTCGTCGGCCTGCTCGCACGCCTCTATGACCCGAGCGAGGGCAGCGTCCTCGTCGACGGCACCGACGTACGCTCGGTCGAGCTCGGCTCGCTGCGCAGCGAGGTCGCCTTCGTCGCCGACGACAGCTTCCTGTTCTCGGCCACGGTTGCCGAGAACATCGCCTACGCCCGCCCGCGGGCAACCCCGGAGGAGATCGAGGCCGCCGCCCGCCGCGCCCAGGCGCACGAGTTCATCGCCAGGCTGCCCGACGGCTACGGGACCATGGTCGGTGAGCGCGGCCTCACACTCTCGGGTGGCCAGCGCCAGCGGGTTGCGATCGCGCGGGCGCTGATCGCCGACCCGCGGATCCTGATCCTCGACGACGCCACCTCCTCGGTCGATGCCCGAACCGAGGCGGCGATCAAGCGCGGGCTGCGCGAGGTGATGGAGGGCCGGACGACCTTCGTCGTCGCCCACCGGCTGTCGACGATCTCGCTCGCCGACGAGATCGTGGTCATTGACGCGGGCCGGATCGTCGATCGCGGCCGCCACGCGGAGCTGCTGGCGCGCTGCCCGCTGTACGCCGAGATCGCCGAGTTCGGCTGCGAGGACGTGCTCTTCCTGCAGCGCGATGTCGAGCAGCGCGAGGAGGTGGCGTTGTGAATCGCCGCCCGCCACCCGCCACCCGCCGCCCGGTTGAGAACGGCGATGACCCGGAGACGCAGGGGTCGGAGGTTGCCGAGCAGACCGAGGACCAGTCGAACCAGCCCGGCAGGCTGGCCGGCACGGTGTTGCTGTTTCGCGATCTCTGGCGCCTGATCCGCGGCGAGGACCAGCGCGGGCGCAAGGTCCGCTGGCTGCTCGGGCTGCTGCGCCCCTATCGCGCCCAGGTGATCCTGATGCTGGTCGCCCTGCTGATCGCCACCGCCGCCGCGCTCGCGCCACCGTTCCTGGCCGGTAAGGCGATCGACGACGGGATCCAGGCCGGCGACGTGGGCGTTCTGACCGTGGTCGTGGTCGTCTTCATCGCTTCGGTCGCGCTCTACTGGGGCGCCTCGTACGCGCAGACCTATCTCGTCGGCTGGGTCGGCCAGCGGGCTCTGCAGGACCTGCGCCAGCGCATCTACGTCCACCTGCAGGCGATGTCGATCGGGTTCTTCACCCGCCGCAAGCCCGGCGTGCTGATCTCGCGCATGACCAACGACGTGCAGGCGCTCGATAGCCTGGTCACCGACGGCGTCGTCACCCTGGTCTCGAGCACGCTGACGCTCGCCGGCGTGGTCGTGATCCTGCTCGCGCTCGACCTCCAGCTCGCGCTGATCACCTTCCTCACCTTCCCCCTGCTGGCGCTCGCGAGCGTGATCTTCCGGATCGCCTCCACCGGTGCCTACCGGCTGACCCGCGAGCGGATCGCCGACATCACCGCCTACCTGCAGGAGACACTCTCCGGGGTGCGCGTGGTGCGGACGTTCGGGCGCGAGCGCCAGCACGTCGAGCGGATGACCGAGCTCAACGAGGCCAACCGGGAGGCGAACATGCGCACCGTCTACCTCAACGCCTCCTACTTCCCGGCCGTCGAGCTGCTCTCGGCGATCGGGACCGCGGCGATCATCCTCTTCGGCGGCTATCAGGCGATCGACGGGCAGATCGAGATCGGGGTCGTGGTCGCCTTCATCGGCTACCTGCAGCTGTTCTTCGATCCGATCCAGCAGATCTCCCAGCTCTACACGACCTACCAGCAAGGGATGGCGGCGCTCGACAAGATCTTCGACCTGCTCGACACCGAGCCCGACATGGTCGACAGGGAGGACGCGATCGACCCCGGGCGGCTGCGCGGCGAGATCGGGCTCGAGGGGGTCTGGTTCTCCTACGCCGGGGGCGGGGACGCGAGCGAGGGTGCCGTCGGCGCCGCCGGCTGGGCGCTGGAGGCGATCGACCTGCACGTCCCCGCGGGGCAGACGGTGGCGCTGGTCGGCGAGACCGGGGCCGGGAAGTCAACGCTGGCGAAGCTCGTGGCGCGCTTCTATGACCCGCAGCGGGGCCGCGTGCTGGTCGACGGGCAGGACCTGCGCGAACTGAGCGCGACAGCGCTGCGCGGCCAGCTCGGGATCGTTCCTCAGGAGGGCTTTCTGTTCTCGGGCACGATCCGCGACAACATCGCCTTCGGGCGCCCGGACGCGGGCGAGGGGGAGATCGTCGCCGCCGCCCACGCCGTCGGCGCGCAGGTGTTCATCGACCGGCTCGGCGACGGGTATGCGACCGAGGTCGGTGAGCGTGGGGCGGCGCTCTCAGCCGGCCAGCGCCAGCTGGTCGCGTTCGCGCGCGCCCTGCTCGCCGACCCGCGGATCCTGATCCTCGACGAGGCGACGTCGAACGTCGACGTGCGGACGGAGCGGGTGATCGAGGAGGGCCTGGAGCGGCTGCTGCACGGCCGGACCGCGATCGTGATCGCGCATCGGCTCTCGACCGTCCGCCGCGCAGGCCGGATCGTCGTGCTCGAACACGGCAGGATCGCCGAGTCGGGCACGCACGACGAGCTGATCGCCGGCGGCGGCCGCTACGCGCGCCTCTACGGGGCCTGGGCGGAAACCTCGGTCGCCTGAACGGCGATCGTGGCCAGGACGGTCAGGGACTGACCCCTCCCGAGTCCGAGCCGCCGCCCCCACCGCCGCCGGGCGGCGGTGCGGGCGCGGGAGCCGGGGCCGGGGCGGGCGGGGCGACCCCGCCCTCGGTCGGGGCGGGCGCGGGAGCCGGCACTGGCGTCGTCGTGGTCACGCCACCGGTCTCGGGAACGGGCGCGGCCTCGGTCCCGGCATCGCCGCCCTCCGCGGCGCCCTCGCCACCGTCGCCGCCGTCGCCGACCTGCGACAGATCGCCGCAGACGTCGAGGCCGACAGCCGAGGCGGCGTCCTGCGCTTCGGCGGCCGCGTCGTCGATCTGCGCCTGCAGCTCGGTGGCGGCAGTGTCGTCGCCGCGGTCGAGCGCGGTGGCGAGCTTCTGGTAGCCGCTGATCTGGTCCTCGAGCGCGGTGAACAGGTCGTCGAGGCCCGCCGGCGCGTCCTCGGGAACCGGCAGCGACTGCAGCGCCTCGAGCTCGCCGGCTAGGATCTGCTGTTGCTCGGACGCCGCCGCTGCAGGGTCGGTTTCGTCCACGGAGGCGAGCGCGTTGTTGGCCTCCAGGCAGGATGCGTCGGCCTGATCGATGTAGGCGGCAAGGGTGAGCGCGCTCGCGCCCTCGGTTTCGGTGCCCGAGACCGGGGTGACGGGGGCCGTCTCATCGTCGCCCCCGCAGCTTCGGATCAGGAGGACGAGGACGATGAACAGGACCGCAAGGATGCTCAGCGCGACGAGGCGCCGGCGCTGGTAGACGTCCATGAGCCTCCAACGTTACAAAGTGACCGGCGTCACCCGGACGCGAAAGCCCCGCATGGGCCACGATTTTCAGCTCCCGGTGGCTTTCCCGGCGAGGCGGACGGGGGATCGGCGATCGGCGCGGCCCCTGCAGCGAAGCGTGATCGCTGCCGATGAAAGCAAGGTGCGATCGACCCGACTCACGGTGCTCGCGGCCGCTGCCGTGGTGGCCTGCGCGCTGGCCGGCTTGAGCGCCGGAGGCGAGGCGCCGGCGCGCGGGGGTGGTGCGGGCACGCTGCGCACCGGGACGACCGGCAACGACTCCGAGTTGACCAAGGCGATCCCGATCGCGAAGCGCAAGCGCGACAAGCGGCGGGTGGTGATGTCACTGCAGCCTGGCAATCTCGGCGACCTGCGAGACGGCGACCGGCTCGAGGCGACCGCCGAGGTCGAGGTCTCGGTCTGTCTGAAGCCCAATCAGATGCACGGCTCGAGCCGCCCGTGCATCGGCGAGACGTACGGCTATGACCCGACCGTGATCGCCGAGCTGGTGCTCGCCGACGGCGCCAAGGCGACCGGGGGCGGTGCCACGGTGCCGCTCGGTCGCGAGAAGCTGACCTGCAAGCAGTCGCAGCCGAACCGAAACCACCACTGCGTGCTGGTGATCGAGGAAGGGCTGGCGGAGATCGACGACGCGAGCCGGCTGCCCTGCAACGCGCAGACCTGTCACATCAATCTGGTGCTCAGCGCTCACGACCGCAAGGCCGACGCGGGCGAGAAGCTCGTCGTCGGCGCCGATTCGGGCGGCAAGTCGGTAAACGGCGACAAGGGCCGGGTCAACTTCGTGCGCTATCGGCCGGGCGGGCCGAAGGGTGAGGCGCCGCTTGTCTCCGAGGCGCGCCTGCGCCCGGCGCTGCCGATCGCGGGCGAGGGCGCGAAGGTGAAGGAGCGCGCGGTCTATTCGGTCGAGCTCGGCGACTTGCGCCGCGGCGAGCAGCTGGTGATCGACGGCAGGCTGGTGACGACGATCTCCAAGCACTCCTACAACGCGTTTCAAACGACCGGGATCGTGCTCTCGGCGAACCCCACGTCGGCCAGTCGCGAGGGCTGGCCGGAGCGCGTCGGCGACCTCAACGGACAGATCGCGGAGGCGAACGGGTTCAACTGCACCCAGGGCAAGAGCGCCCACGAGAGTCCCTGCGTCGCGCGCAAGGTCGGGGTGCTCGAGATCACCCGAGACTCGCCCAAGACGCTTTATGTCAACCTGGTCGCCGGGATGTCGGCGCAGGCCGACTTCAACAACCGTCACCGCAGCGGCGACGACGCCGATGTGCAGCAGGGCTTCCTGCGCGTCTACCGCTTCCCTGCCGACCGCAACGACTCACCGCCGCCGGTCAGGGACTGATCGACCTGGGCGGGGCTTCGGGTCGCTTGCGCCTGTGGCCGTTTCGGCCACCCCAGGTTTCGGTCTGGGCATGGCAGTTCGGACAGAGGAAGGAGATGTTCTCGAGGCGATTGTCCTTGCCTCGACCGTTGTTGTGATGGAGCTGCATGTTCAGCGGCTTGCCCTGCCACTCGGTCAGCCCACAGCTCTCGCAGCGGTTCTCCTTCAGGCCCTCGGCAAGCAGTCGCTGCTTGAGATGCGAGCGGTTGGTCTGCACACGCCCGTCGACGAGCAACAGCTCGACCGGCATCGCCCGTGGCCGCGGGCGAATGTCACCGCGGGCGACGGCCTGGTACCACGTCGCGCCGTTAAAGCCGAAACGCTCCGCACATTCGCGATAGCTGAACCCATCGTCATGGGCTCGTTGGATCGCCACCCAGTCGTACCGCCGCGAAAAACGTCGGTCGGGCTGGGAGCCGAGATTCCTGAAGTGGTACGCGACCGTGCTCTCTGCCAGCTCCAGCTCCCGTGCGATCTCGGCTTGGCTCCGGCCGGCCGACCGGAGCCGTCGAACCGCGTCGCGTGTGCGCTCGACTCGGCCGTCTCTCGGTCGACGTCCCCTGATGTTCACGAACACATGTTCGCTCATTCAACGGACGAAAGCGACCGAAGCGGAGACTCTCTCGAACTGCCGGGGAAGGACTCGAACCTTCGTTTCCGGAACCAGAATCCGGCGTCCTGCCAAACTAGACGACCCGGCACGGGTGGGCGCGAGGCGATCGGCCTGGGGCCGACCTGGGGGAGAAAATAGCGCCTACTTCTCCCCTTCGCTGCCGTCTCCGCCGTGGCCGTTCTTGCCCGATGAGCCGACCGACTCGAGCTCGGAGTCCGGGTCGGCGAGCGCGTCGCGCTGGCCGGAGACGTCGGCGCCGGTCTCGAGCAGCGTGCGCGCGTGGACGAGGTCCTCGGAGCGGTCGACCGAAAGCGCGCCGTGGACCGCTCCGTCCTTCAGGTACCAGGCGCTGAACTCGCCGGAGTCCGGATCGCCGCGGAAGACCACCTCGTCCCAGTCGCGGGCCGGCCCGACGTACTCGAGGCTCGCCCAGTCGGCGAGGTCGCTGAAGAAGTAGGGCACCTCGCGGTAGGGCTCGGGGTCGCCGAGCATCGCGCCGGCCGCGTGGCGGCCCTGTTGCAGCGCCACGTCCCAATGCTCGACCCGCAGCCGCCTGCCGTGGACGACGCTGTCGTACGAGCAGACGTCGCCGGCGGCGAAGATCCCCGGCGCCGAGGTCTCAAGCCGCGCGTCGGAAACGATCCCGTCGTCGACCTCGAGCCCGGCGCGCTCGGCGAGGACCGTGTCGGGCCTCACCCCCACCCCGACCACCACCATCCCGGCCTCGACCGTGCGCCCACTCTTGGTCACCACCGCCTGCACCCGACCGTCGCCCTCGAACGCCTCAAGCTCCTCGCCGCCGAGCAGCTCCACCCCGCCCTCGGCGAGCCGGTCGTGGAAGTAGCGCCCCGCCTGCTCGCCGAACGTGTTCGAGAGCGCGACCTGCTCGATCATCACGATCGTGCACCGCACCCCGATCGCCGTCAGCGACGCCGCCACCTCGCTGCCGATATAGCTGCCGCCGATCAGCACCACGTGCTCCGCCTCGGCCGCCTCCTCGCGGATCGCGTCGGAGTTGCCGAACGCGCGCAGGTAATGGATCCCCTCCAGCTCGGCCCCCTCGAGCCGCAGGATGTTCACGTTCGCCCCGGTCGCCAGCAGCGCCCGCCCGAACTTCAACTGGTCGCCGCCCTGCAACTTCGCGGTCCGCTGCTCTGGATCGAGCGCCATCACGTTCGTGCGGGTCAGCAGCTCGACGTCGTTCCGCTCGTACCAGTCCAGCGGGTTGACGTACGCGTCGGACCGCGGGGCCTCGCCGCGCAGGTACTCCTTCGAGAGCGGCGGCCGCTCGTATGGAGGCTCGGGCTCGCGCCCGGCGATCGCGATCGATCCCTCGGCGCCGCGCTTGCGCAGCTCCGAGGCGCAGTAGGCACCCGCCAAGCCGCCGCCGACGATCAGGAACTCGGCCTCGCGGGCGGCGTTCATACCGGTCGCCGTCTCAGCCGCCGCCGGAGCTCGCGCCGTCGGCGGCGAAGTAGGAAGTCAGGTCCTCCTCGATCGTCGGATCGAGCACCGCGAGGACCCGGTCGCCGACCTGCAGGATCGTCTCGACGCTGGGCACGAAGCCGGTGCCCTCGCGCACGACCGAGATCAGCAGGCTGCCCTCCGGGAGGTCGAGCTCGCCCACTTTGCGGCCCGCCGCCCAGGACTCGTCGGGAAGCGACATCTCGATGATCTCGAGCCGCTGCTCGGGCAGATCGAGCAGGTGAACGAGGCCGTACTCGGGCACCTCATGCTCGATCAGGCGCAGGATCAGGTCGGTCGCCGAGACCACTGGCCTGACTCCGAGCAGCTCGAAGTGGGGGCGGTTGCGCGGGTTGTTGACCCGGGCGATGATCCGGTCAACGAGGTACTTCTCCTTCGCCACCTGACAGATCAGGATGTTGTCCTCGTCGTCGCCGGTGACCGCGATCACCATGTCCGCGCGCGAGACCCCGGCGCGCTCGAGCACCCAGAGCTCGGTCGCGTCGCCGTACTGGACGTTGTGCTCGAGCTCCTGCTCGACGGTCAGATACCGTTCGCGCCCGTTCTCGATCAGGGTCACCTCGTGGCCCTTCTCGAGCAGCTCCCGGGCCAGGTTCCAGCCGACCTTGCCCGCGCCGACGATGATGATGTACATCTGCCCGGCCATCAGGCGTCGGCGTCCTCGTGATCGACGCCGCCGGGCGGTGGCCCGCCGTTGCCGCCCCGTGGCCCGGCCGCTCTGACCTCCGTCTGCAGCATCTCGATCGCGACCCTGGTCGGGCAGATCGTGTTCAAACCCTGCTCCTCGTACCACTTCGCCCGATAGGGATCGAGGATCCGCGCGATCACCGTCGGCACCCCGAAACGCCGGGTGGCGATCTGGGCGATGACGATGTTCGTGTTGTCGCCGTCGGTCGAGGCGACGAAGACGTCGGCCCGCTCGATTCCGGCCGTGCACAGCGCATCGACCTCGAGCGCGGTGCCGACGGTGAACTGGCCGCCCATGTCCTCCCAGGACTTGTCGAGCCCGATCTCGAGCCGGGCGTGTGACTCGGGATCCTCGTCCAGGCACGAGACCTCGTGCCCGTCCTCGAGCATCGCCCGGGCGAGTGACGAGCCCACCCTTCCCGCGCCGCAGATGACGACGAACATGGGGTTCAGTCTAGATGGGTGATCCCACGCCCATCTACGTACTTGCAGCGGTCGCATCGGAGGGCTCAGCGCCGGCCTTTCCCGCCCCCGGCGCCGTGACCAGGACGCGGCATGGCGCCCGCCGCAGCACGTACTCGGTCACCGGCCCGATCTCCTGCAGGCGTGAGCCACCGACGCCGCCGAAGAGCGCCCCGCCACGCACCGCCGTCGGCGGCTCGGCGCCCATCACGATCACCTCGACGTCGCGCTCGCGCGCCGCCTGCACGATCCCGGCCCCGACCTTGCGCGCGCGCAGCACCGCCGTGTTCACGTCGACCGTGTCGTACTCGTTGCCGACGTCGGTCGCGCGGGCGAGCGCGGCGTCGGCGGCCTTGCGTGCCTCGTCGGGCGGCGGCGCGCCGAGCGGCACCGTGAGCGGCATCTCGATCACGAAGATGACCTCGATCTGCGGTCGCTCCTCACCCGGCATGTCGGCTGCGTCGGCGAGTCGCCCGGCGGTGCTGACGATGTCGTCGTCGAGCTCCGTCCCGAACACCGGCACGAGGATGTCGCCGTACTCGGCCTCGCCCGTGCCCTTGACCAGCGCCTCGGCCGGGACCTCGATCCGCCGGGTCAGGGTCGTGCCGGCGCCCTTGCGGTAGATCACGTACGCGGTCAGGCCGAACAGCATCCAGGCGCCGCCGACCCAGAGCGCGGCGGCGTGGTAGACGACGACGCTGAGCCAGGCGAGCGCGGTCAGAACGGCGGCGACGAGGGCCGGAAGCGGCAGACGGTGGCCACGCACGGTGACGTCGAAGGGGATCCGGAACTCGCGCTCGGCGTCGGGCTCTGTGACCCGCAGTCTGATCACCGAGACGTGGGCGATCGTGAAAGCGATCGTGGCGCCGAACGCGAACAGCCCGGCGAGCATCTCGACGTTGGTCGGGAGCACGAGACAGAAGCAGAGCCCGGCGGCGATCGCGATCGCGACGTGCGGCGTCTTGAACTCGCGATTGAGCTTGCCGAGCCAGCTCGGGATCTGGCGGTTGGTGGCGAGCACGTAGACGTGGCGGGAGAGGCCGAGCATCGCCGTGCTCGCCGCCCAGATCAGCGCCATTGGCGCGATGACGACGACCGCCACCTCCATCAGGTTCGCGACCCACGGGGGGTCGAAACTCTGCACGACACCGAGCACCGGGTTCTCGATGAACGCTCCCCCGAGCTCGGTCCGCGGGCCGTCGGGCGTCGGCACCACCGGCAGCGCCATCAGGGCAACGACGGCGACGCCGAAGTAGATCAGCGGGACCAGCATCGTCGCGGCGGTGAGCAGCTGGCGCAGATCGACCCGCGCGAGCTCGAGGTCGGGCGCCAGGTTCGCCGCCGCCTCGATCCCGGCGAAGGCGACCGTCGCGATCACCCCGGCGTAGATCACGTCCTCGAGGCTCGGACTGCGAAACGGGTCGAGCTCGTCGGTGATCGCCCCGAGGTCGAACCCGGTCAGCAACCCGACCGCGATCACCGCGACCAGCAGCAAGACACCGGAGATCGCGACGGTGGTCAGCAGTCGTGGCCTGCCGATCCCGGTGAACCCGGCGATCGCCATCCCGGCGACGAGCGCGATCACGAGCCCGGCGGTGAGGATCTCGCCACCGGAGTCGGTGAACCCGGACCAGATCGGAGTCAGGTAGTGGGGCACCGAGATCGCCGCCAGGGCGATCACGATCATGTAGTCGATCAGGATCGCCCAGCCGGCGACGAACGAGACCAACTCGTTCTTGAACGCCGCCCGAGCGAACGTCGCCGACCCGCCCGGCTCGGGCAGCATCGCCTCACCCTCGACGTAGGTCATCGCGTTGAGCAGGAAGACGAGCCCGACACCGAGGAAGATCAGCGGCGTCAGGCCGAGCCCACGGTCGGCGACCAACCCGAGCGAGAAGTAGAGCGAGAAGCCGACCGCCGAGTAGCCGACCGCGAACAGCAGCGGCACCCCGAGCCAGCGGCCCGCCGGCGGCGAGCGTTGGGCCGACGATCGGAACGGCTCGATCAACCCTGCTTCCTCAGCGAGAGGTAGAGACGCCCGGCGCCGAGCGCCGTGAACACGATCCCGATCAGGACCCCGTACGAGGTCGGGCCACCGCCGCGCGCCAGGGTCACGACCACGATCGCCAGCCCGAAGCCGAGGATGACCAGCGAGAAGATGCGGGTGACGCCGCGATAGACCTCGTCTGGCGCCGGCGTGGCCATCGGCGCGGGATTCTAGGTCGGCTTCGGGCGGACGATGCGGCTAGGCCGGCGTGGCCTCGGCGAGCGCGGCTGATCCGTCGGCATGCTCGGCCGGGTTCGCCGAGACGATCACCCGGCAGGGCCGCTTCGCGAGCACCGTCTGCACCGTCTTTCCGTACAGGGGCGCACCGTTGCGATAGCGCAGCGGCAGGACGATCGCCGCCGCGTCGATCTCGGTCGCCTCGGCGACGATTGCCGGCCCGGCCTGCCCGTCGCGGACGTGGTGCACATGTCCGCTGACCCGCTGCCCGCAGATCAGCTTCGCCCGCTCGATCTTCGCCTGGGCGGCGCTCTCGCGCTCCGGGAGCTCGGCGTCGAGCGGCAGGTGAGAAGGGATCTTGACCAGGGAGAGGACGTGGATCGCGCGCCGGCGCCGCGCTGCGAGCGCCTTCGCCGTCGCCACCGTCTCCTCGGAGAAGGGCGCGTCGTCGTCGAAGGCGACGAGGACGCTTCGGTACTCCACCTCCTCGACCCCGAGCGGGGTCAGCGACTCCACCCGCCTGGTCTCGCGAAGCGGCAGGCCCTGATGGCGGCGGTAGGCGACATAGAGCAGCGTCCCGGCGATCATCCAGCCGCCCCCGGTCGCCAGGATCACGGGGTCGAGGACCATCGCGACCACGAACGCCGCGAAGGTCCCAAGCCCGCCGAGGACGGCGGTGATCGGGATCTGGATCCCACCGACCCAGACGTTGCCGAGCGGACTCCAGGGCGGGTTTCCGTCGCGATCGGGCGGGCGCTCCGCGAGCGGGCGCTTCTGGCGCAGGCGAATCACGGAGACGTGGGCGACGGTGAACGAGAGGGTCGCGCCGAAGGCGTAGATCGCCCCCAAGAAGGTGGTCTCCCCCGGCGCCATCACCACGGCGGCGACCCCGGAGAAGACGATGATCGCCACGTACGGCGTCTTGAAGGTCGGGTGCACCTGGCGCAGCAGCTCGGGTAGCTGGCGGTGGACGCCCATCGAGAAGGTGAGACGCGAGAGCCCGATCAGGGCCGCGTTGGTGGCGATCAGCAGGATCACCGCAGCGAGGATTCCGACGTAGACCTCGAGCACGCCGGTGAGACCGCTCGCAAGGCCGAGGTTCTGCACGATCCCGAGCACCGGGTCATCGGCGTAGGTGGTTCCGAGCTCGGTGGTGAACTCCCCGCCAGGCCCCTCGGTGACCGGCATCGCCGAGAGCGCGATCGCCGGCAGGAAGGCGTAGATCCCGATCACCGCGAGCACCGTCAGCCCGGTCCCGCGCGGGATCGTCCGCGCCGAGTCGCGCGCCTCCTCGGCCATGTTCGAGATCGTCTCGATCCCGGTGTAGGCGACCATGCCGACGGCGATCCCGAGCGCGAAGTCGCCCCAGCTCGGCACCGTGCCGAGCTCAACCTGGGCGACGAGCAGGTCGGGGTCGAACACGAGCGCCAACCCGATCACCACCAGCACCACCTGGGTCAGCAGGTCGGCGACGGCGAGGACGAGGTTCAAGCGCGCCGACTCCTCGGTCCCCTTGACGTTGAGCAGCGCGAGCAGCGCCAGGACCGCGATCCCGACGATCACGTCCGCCGGGCCCTCCCCGAGCGGTTCCCAGAACACGGCCAGGTAGTGGGGCACGAAGAAGGCCGAGATCGCCGCGGTGACGATGTAGGTCAACATCTGGGCCCAGGCGGCGAGGAATGAGGCGAGCTCGTTGAAGGCGTGGCGAGCGAAGCTCGACGACCCGCCGGCCTCCGGGTAGAGCACCGTCGCCTCGACGTAGGTGGCCGCGGTGAAGGCGAAGATCAGGCCCGCGATCAGGAACGTGACCGGGGTCAGCCCGAGCGCGTAGAGCGCGACCAGCCCGAGCGCGTAGTAGATCGACGAGCCGACGTTCCCATAGGCGGCGGCGAACAGGGCACCGGAGCCGTGGACGCGGCGCAGGGCCGCCTCGCGTGGATGCCGTTCGGCCAATCTAGCCTTCGAATATAGGCCCGCGGCGGACGTGTTCGGGGCCCACGTCCGCGGGCGACGGGCAGCCGAGCAGGATCAGCGCCAGCTCGATCTCCGCCCGCAGCAGCTCGAGCACCCGCAGCGCCCCCTGCTCGCCTCCGGCGGCAAGACCCCAGAGGGGTGCGCGCCCGACCAGCACCGCCCGAGCGCCGAGCGCCAGCGCGGTGACGACATCGGTTCCGCGGCGGACGCCACCGTCGACGAGCACCTCGCAGCGCCCGTCGACCGCCTCGACGACCTCGGGCAGGAGGTCGAGCGTCGCCGGGACGCCGTCGAGCTGGCGGCCGCCGTGGTTGGAGACGATCAGCCCGGCGGCGCCATGCTCGAGCGCCCGCGCCGCGTCCGCCCCGCGCTGGACTCCCTTGACGAGGATCGGCAGCCGGCACTCGGAGGCGAGCTCGGCGAGGCCGTCCCAGTCGAGTGAGGCGTCGACGAGCGCGAACACCTCCTCGACGCTGATCGCGCGCTCGGAGCCGACCGCGGCCGCAACCGCGGGGGCGTGGACGCCCTCCGGGATCTGGAATCCGGTCCGCAGATCGCGCTCGCGCCGGCCCGCGCGCGGCGCGTCAACGGTGAGCGCGATCGCGTCGAAGCCCGACTCGACCGCCTCGGCGATCAACGCCCTGGTGACGCCGCGATCGCGAAAGCAGTAGAGCTGCAGCCATCGCGGCGCCGGCGGGGCCTCCGCGGCCAGCTCGCTCGGGCGCGAGGTGGCGATCGTCGACAGGCACATGATCGTCCCGGCGGCCGCCGCGGCGCGGGCCATCGCCACCTCGCCGTCGGGGTCGACGAGGCGCTGAAAGGCGACCGGTGCGACCAGCAGCGGCATCGAGACCTCGCTGCCGAGCACGGACGTCGCCGCGCTGGAGCCGGAGACGTCGATCAGGATCTCGGGCCGCAGCTGCCAGCGGCCGAACGCGGCGACGTTCTCGCGCAGGGTGCGCTCGTCACCCGCGCCGCCGGCGAAATAGCCGTGCACGCCCGGGTCGAGGCGCTCGGACGCGAGGCGCTCGTAGTCGGCGACGTTGATCGGCTCGGGCACGGGGCGACTATATGGTCGCGCTAACGTTCGCCACGTGGCGGAGCTGATCCACACTTGCTACCGGGTTCTCGACCTCGAGCGCTCGGTCGCCTTCTACGAGAAGCTCGGCTTCGAGGAGCTGCGCCGGATGCCGATCCGCGACGAGGCCACCAACTGCTTCATGGGCCTGCCCGACGACGGGGCGCGCCTCGAGCTCACCCATAACCATGACCGCTCCGAGCCGTACGAGATCGGGACCGGCTACGGGCACATCGCGATCACCGCCGACGACCTCGACGCCACCCTGGCACAGCTCGCCGAGCTCGGGATCGAGCCGGAGAAGCAGCCCTACACGGTCCGCGAGGGCGGCTCACGCCTCTGCTTCGTGCGGGATCCGGACGGCTACAGGATCGAGCTGATCGAGAGCTCCTAGCCCTCGCCGTCGAAGTACTCGACCCCGCTGGAGCGGTGGACGATCACGTCGTCGTCGCGGTTGCCGGTCCAGATCGCGATCTTGTCGCTGTCCGGGTACACCGTTGCCGCCGGATAGACCACGGGCGAGTACATCACCACCCGCGCCGGCTCGTCGCCGTCGTTGCGCACCGTGTGCGCGCCCTCGGGGCCGGTCGGGAACAGGACCAGGTCCCAGGGCTCGAGCTGATGCGTGCCTGCCGGATCACGAAGGGTGGGGCGGCCCGAGAGCACGAGCAGCCACTCCTCCTCCGCGTACTCGTAGTGGTACGGGCACAGCGACTCGCCGGGCGGCAGCTCGTAGACGCTGGTCCCGGTCTGCGTCGCGCCCAGCGACGGGCCGAGACGCGCCATCCCCGATCGAAAGCCGGCCGGATCCTCGTCGTCGTAGACGAACTCAGGCTCGGCGATGTTGATCCGCTTCATGCCCGGCACCCTAGCGCCGACCTACCCAGGATCGAACCACGCGTTAACCACCGTATCCGGCGCGAACTCGTAGTTGGACGGACACCCCCGGCACCTAGCGCCGGGGAACGGCTCAGAAGTTGACGATCGGGATGATCAGGATGGCGACGATGTTGGCGACCTTGATCATCGGGTTGATCGCCGGGCCGGCGGTGTCCTTGTAGGGGTCGCCGACGGTGTCGCCAGTCACCGAGGCGGCGTGGGCCTCGGAGCCCTTGCCGCCGAAGGCGCCGTCCTCGATCAGCTTCTTCGCGTTGTCCCAGGCACCGCCGCCGGCGGTCATCGAGAGGGCCATGAAGAGGCCGACGACGATGACGCCGATCAGTAGGCCGCCGAGCGCCTTGACGCTGATCAGCCCGACGATCACCGGGATCGCGATCGGGATCAACGAGGGCAGGATCATCTCGCGCTGGGCTGCGGCGGTGACGATCGCCACCGTCTGCGCGTAGTCGGGCCTCGACGTCCCCGCCATGATCCCCGGGTCCTCGCGGAACTGCTTTCGCACCTGCTCGACCACCTGCCCACCGGCGCGACCGACCGCTTCGATCGCGAAGGCCGCGAACAGGTAGACCATCAGGCCCCCGAGCAGCAATCCGATCAACACCGCCGGCTCGGAGATCGAGAAGAACAGCCCCTCGCCGCCGGGCTCCTCGGCGAGCTCGATCTCGAAAGCCGCGAACAGGACCAGGGCCGCGAGCGCGGCGGAGCCGATCGCGTAGCCCTTGGTCACCGCCTTGGTCGTGTTGCCGACCGCGTCGAGCGGATCGGTGACGTTGCGGACGTCCTCGGGCAACTCGGCCATCTCGGCGATCCCGCCCGCGTTGTCGGTGATCGGGCCGAAGGCGTCGAGCGCGACGATCAGGCCGCAGAGCGAGAGCTGGGCGGTGACCGCGACCCCGATCCCGTAGATCCCGGCCAGCTCGTTGGCGCCGAGGATCGCGAGCGCGATCAGCAGCGCCGGGGCGGCCGTGGACTGAAAGCCCTGCGCAAGGCCCTGAATGATGTTGGTCGCGTGGCCGGTGATCGACGCCTGGCTGATCGTCTTCACCGGCCGGAACCGGGTCGAGGTGTAGTAGTCGGTGATCACGAACAGCCCGCCGGTGACGAAGAGGCCGATCAGGGCGCAGAGCCAGAGCTCGCTGACCCCGGCGCCGGCGAGGGCACTGCCCGGGTCGAGCACGCCGAGCTCGAGCGGGTCACCCATCAGCCACTCGGTGATCGGGTAGAAGGCTGCCGCCGAGATCAGCGCCGAGATGATCAGGCCACGGTAGAGCGCCCCTTCCACCCTGTCGGTCGCCGTACGGACCGCGAGCGCACCGATGATCGAGGCGATGATCGCGACGGCGCCCATCACCAGCGGATAGAGCGCAACCTCGCGGGCGAAATCCTCGGCGAAGGTGAGCACCCCGAGCAACATCACCGCCACCGTGGTCACCGCGTAGGTCTCGAACAGGTCGGCCGCCATCCCGGCGCAGTCGCCGACGTTGTCGCCGACGTTGTCGGCGATCACCGCCGGGTTGCGCGGATCGTCCTCCGGGATCCCGGCCTCGACCTTGCCGACCAGGTCGGCGCCGACATCCGCGGCCTTGGTGAAGATCCCGCCTCCGAGCCGGGCGAAGACGGAGATCAGCGAGCCGCCGAAGCCGAGCCCGATCAAGGCGTCGATCGCCTCCTTGTCGCTGCGGTCGGTGAGCACGAGGATGCCGAAGTAGCCGGCGACGCCGAGGAGCGCCAGGCCGACGACGAGCATCCCGGTCACCGAGCCGCCCTTGAAGGCGACATCGAGCGCCGGCGGGACCCCGCCGCGGGCCGCCTCGGCGACGCGGGCGTTGGCCCGCACCGAGAGGTTCATGCCGATGAACCCCGCGGCTCCCGAGAGCATCCCGCCGATCACGAACCCGATTCCGGTCGAGACATCCTGGAGGATGGCGATCAGGATCGCGAGCGGGACCGCGACCGCAGCGATGATCGTGTACTGGCGGTTGAGATAGGCCTTGGCACCCTCCTGTACCGCTGCCGAGATCTCCTGCATGCGCTCGTTCCCGGGCGATCGCGCAAGCAGGCGCCGGGTGATCAGCGCTCCGTAGAGAACGGCGGCGCCGGCGCAGACGAGCGCGATGATGACGCCGTTGTCGGTCAGGAAGTCGGTCAAGGAGGTCCTCCGTGAGGGGCGTTTCAGTCAGAAGCGGCCGGGAACGGTCCGGCCGCGAGCGTCGCTACCTTAGCGAGCGGATCCGCCCTACGCGGTCCCGGGCGGCGTCCAGAGCCCGGATGGGCGCTCGCCCTCAGGGCTCTGCCGAGGCGGCTCCTCCGGCCCTTCATCCGCCTCGGAGTCGGCAGCCTCGCCGCCGCCCCGGGCCTCGCGCGCGTAGAGCACCTGGACCTGTGAGAGCGCCTCGCGGACCTGCTCGCGCGGACCCGGCTCGAGCAGCTCGACGACCGCGCGTACCGCCTCGATCCCGAGCCTGCCCTGCTCGAGGTCGCGCTCGTCGGGGGTCGAGATCCGCCGGGCCGAGAGGTTGAGGATCCCGGCGACGCTCTCCAGCAGCAGATCCTGGACGCGGACCTTGCGCAGCTGCTCCTCGAGCCGCTGCTTGAGCTCCTCCTCGTCGGCCGGGACCTGGCTCTCCTCCATGCGGCGAATCTACCCGAGCGCGGCCGCCGGGACGTAGGTGCGCCGCGTCTCGGAGACCGCCTCACGGAAGACGTCGGCCAGGCGAGCTCCTTCGGCGAGCGCGCCACTCATCCGCTGGGCCCCGTTGACCTCCGGGATCTCGACCGCGAGGTCGAGGGCATCGCGGGCCGGACCGGTCCACTCGACCAACCGCTCGAGAGCCTCGCGGGTCGAGATCACGGCGCCGGCCGGGAAGTCGATCTGGGTGCCGCCGAGCCCGTGGCGGATCGCCCGCCAGAGGTTCTCCTCGATCTCACGCTGGCGCAACGGCGTGGGGAGCGCCCCCTCGTCATGATCGAGCGCCGCCTGGGCGATGCACGCCGTGATCATCGCCGCGAGGCCGAACGATTCCTCGCCGCCGGTCTGGGCGTCGCAGATCCGCAGCTCGACCGTGCCGAAGAGGTGATGCGGGCGCACGCTCCACCAGAGCTGGGTCGCCTCGACGATCGACCCGGTCGCGGTGAGCAGGTCGATGAACTGCGAGTAGGCGCGCCAGTCGCCGAACGGCTCCGGGACCCCGCAGCGCGGGAAGGTGCGGGTGAAGATCTCGGTCCGCACCGAGGCGAGCCCGGTGTCGCGGCCGTCGAGGAAGGGCGAGTTCGCCGACAGGGCGAGCAGCGGCGGCAGCACCCCGCGCAGGTGGTCACAGACGGCGATCGCGCGGTCGGCACCTCGGATGCCGACGTGCACATGAGCGCTCCAGGTGTTGTTGCGCTGCGCAACCCAGCCCAGCTCCTCGCGCAGCCGGTTGTAGTGCTCGGTGTCGATGATCCGCTGGTCGAGGTAGCTCGCCCACGGATGGGTCCCGGTGGCGGCGAGCGCGATCCCGAGCCCCTCGGCGAGCGCGAACAGTCGCTCGCGGTGGAGCTGCTGGCGCTCGACCGCCTCGGCGAAGCCTTCGGCCCGCCCGGAGCGGATCTCGATCTCGGTGTCGATCAGCTCGCCGGCAGCCGACTCGGCGAGCAGCTCGTCCTCGAGGCAGGCGCCGTAGAGCTCGGCGAACCGGTGCACGAGCTCGAGGCTGTCCGGGTCGACCAACGCGAACTCCTCCTCGAGGCCGATCGTGAAGTCCTGCGAGGCGTCGAAGACCTCGCGCGTACGCGCGAGATCGAGGCTCGGTGACCGCTCGGACGCGCCCTCGGCCATGTCCTCAGGCGAGGTAGAAGTAGAGCGCGTAGAGCAGGTCGACGGCGGGGCTCGAGGTGTGGACGGTGACCTCGGGCGGCACCTGGAGGAGCTGCTCGGAGTAGTTGAAGATGATCTTCACCCCGGCTTCGACGAGCTGGTCGGCCACCTGCTGCGCGGCACCGGCTGGGACCGCGAGCACGCCGACGACGACCTCGTCCTCGCGGACGACCTGTCCCAGGTCGTCCATCGCCCGCACGGGCACCCCTCCGTACCGGTGCCCGACGAGCTCGCGGTCGACATCGAAGATCGCGACGATGCGGAAGCCGTGGTCGGCGAAGATGTCGGAGCTGGCGATCGCCTGGCCGAGGTTCCCGGCCCCGAACAGGGCGATGTTGTGCTGGCCGGAGGTGTGCAGGATCTTGCGGATCTCCGAGACCAGCGACTCGACCCGGTACCCCACCCCGCGCTTGCCGAACTTGCCGAAGCCCGAGAGGTCCCGCCGGATCTGAGTCGAGTTGATGTGCGTGTACTCGGCCAGCTCCTGTGACGAGATCGTCTCGCGGCCCATCTTGCGGGCCTGGATCAGGACCTGCAGGTAGCGCGAGAGGCGCGCTGCTACACCGAGCGAGAGTCGATCGCCGTCGGCGATCGAGTCATCGGCGGGAAGCGTTTCGTGCGCGCTGCGCTCGCGAAGCGACGGGTCGGTCACGGCTCGACAGTATGAAGCGCGGCGCTAAACGCGTCAGCGTCGAACTCGAGCTCGCTGACCTCCGAGCCCGCGACCTCGACCACCGGGATCCGCTCGAGATAGGCGCTCAGCAGCCGCTCGTCGGAGTCGATGTCCACCTCTCGCAGCTCGATCGGCCCGCTGTCTGCGGTCAGCCGCAGGATCTGGGCACGAGCCTGGTCGCAGAGGTGACAGCCGGCCCGGCGATAGATCGTCACCCTGACCGCCATCAGGCGCGAGCGTCCCAGGAGAGGTAGCCCGGATAGGGGGTCGGCTCGCTGAAGCGGGCCGCCGAGGCGATCATCGCCGCGTTGTCGGTGCAGAGCTGGGCCGGGACGAGCTTCAGCGCCAGACCCTCGGACTCGCACAGCTCGGCGACTCGCGCCCGCAGCAGCGAGTTCGCCGCCACCCCACCCCCGATCGCGACCGCGCTCCAGCCGCCGCCCGGCAGCTTGCGTCGTCGGCTGCCGCCACGCGCGGCGCGGCGCAGCTTGGTCACCAGCTGGCCCACGACAGCGGCCTGAAAGCTCGCCGCGAGGTCCGCCCGCCGCTCCGCCGCACCCTCCTCGCCGAGCTCGCGGACCGCGTAGAGCAGCGCGGTCTTCAGGCCGCTGAAGCTGAAGTCGAGGCTCGGGTCGTTGGTCATCGAGATCGGCAGCTCGAAGGCCGCCGGGTCGCCGTGCGCCGCCTCACGCTCGATCGCCGGGCCGCCCGGATAGCCGAGCCCGAGCAGGCGGGCGGCCTTGTCGAGCGCCTCGCCCGCCGCGTCGTCGAGCGTCTGGCCGAGCAGCTCGAAGCCGTCGTGTCTCTTGACCCCGGCCAGCAGCGTGTGCCCCCCGCTGGCGATCAGGCAGAGGAACGGCGGCTCGAGTGGATCCGGCGCGATGAAGTTCGCCGCCACGTGCCCCTGCAGGTGGTCGATCCCCGCCAGCGGCTTGCCGGTCGCCGCGGCCAGCGCCTTGGCCGTGCTCACCCCGACCAGCAAGGCGCCGATCAGGCCCGGTCCTCGCGTGACCGCGAGCGAGTCGAGCTGCTGCAGCGAGACGTCGGCGTCGGTGAGCGCCGCCTCGACCACCGGGTTGACGAGCTCGAGGTGGTGACGGGCGGCGACCTCGGGCACGATCCCGCCGAAGCGCTCGTGAAAAGCGGCCTGGGAGGAGATCACGTTGGAGCGGATCTCGGCCCCGTCGAGCACCGCCGCGCAGGTGTCGTCGCAGGAGGTCTCGAGCGCCAGGATCAGACTCAAGCCCGCACGCCCACGGACTCGAGCCACATGATCAGCGCGTCCTCGCCGTTGTCGTGGTAGTAGCGGCGCCGATGTCCCGCCGACCTGAAGCCGAAGCGCTCGTACATCGCGATCGCGCCGCGGTTCGAAGTCCGCACCTCGAGCGTGAAGCGGGCCGCCTCCCCGGCCTGGTCGAAGAGGGTGCGCATGAGCTCGGTCGCGATGCCCTCGCGCCGGCGCTCAGGGACGACGGCGATGTTCATCAGGTGCCAGACGTCCGCGTAGCGCGAGCAGACCAGGTATCCGGTGATCTCGCGCTGATCGCCGATCGCGAGACAGATCCCCGACGGCTTCGAAAGCTCGAGCACGAACATCGCCAGCGACCACGGGGTCTGGAAGGCTCGCCGCTCGATCGCGAGCACCGCCGGCAGGTCGCCGTAGACGAGCCTGCGGACCGTGAGCGGGTCGGGAGCGTCAGCTCCTCGCCTCGGGGCCACGATTTCCTCGTTCACGCCAAACCTCTGCGTCGGGTCGTCTCAGGTAGATCGGCTTCACTCGCTCGGGAGGCTCCGCGGCAACCGTTTCGGCGAGCGCGCAGACGTTGCGGGCCGCCATTCGGTGCGCCGGATCCGCGTCGTGGAGCACCTCCACGCCCGCGGCCTCGAGCTGCGCTCGAAATCGTAGCGAGCCATCGCCGGCCGCTATCGGAGCGGCACCGAGCTGGGCGACGCGCTCGGCGAGCCGCTGCGGCGTCACCACGAACGGCTCCCAGAGCTCCTCCCCGTCGGTCCCGTAGAGCGCCGCGAAGACCTCGTCTCGGCGCGCGTCGAGGATCGGCAATCGGCCCCGCCCCGCCTCCGCGCCGGGGGCGATCCCGCGAGCGAGCGCGGCCAGCGAGCCGACTGGCGCGAGCGCCAGTCCCCGCGCCTGTGCCAACGCCCGCGCGGTCGTGATCCCGACCCGGAGCCCGGTGAAGGTGCCGGGGCCGATGCCGATCGCGAGCAGGCCGATACCCGCCCAGCCGCCGTTCGACTCGACGACCTCGAACAGCTGCTCGAGCAGCGCCGAGGCATGCCTGGGACGCCCGGCGCGGCCCGGGATCGCGGCACGCTCGGCGAGCACTTGATCGCCGCGGACAAGGGCGACAACGGTCTCGGCGGTGGCCGTGTCGGCTCCCAGAATTGCGTCCGGATCCGTTGACGCCGCCAAGCCGGGGAGACTAGATGTCTAGGATCCGCGCGCCGCCGCCGGCGGGCGGAGATCTCGAACCCGAAAGGAGCAATGGATGAGCGCACCCGAGGGACGTCGCGGCATGACCGTGGTCGCCGTGCTCGCGATCGCCGCAACGGGGGCCGTCTGGTCGGGCTGCGGTGACAGCGCCGAGGACGAGGCCCAGGAGGCGATCGACAACGCCCAGGAGACGGCCGAGGAGACTGCCGAGGACGTGCAGGACGCGGCTGAGGACGCCGGCGGCAACGCCGACGAGATCGAGGATGCGGCCGAGGAGGCTGCCGAGGGTGCCCAGGACGCCGCAGACCAAGCCGTCGACGACGCGCAGGACGCTCTCGACGACGCGACAAATCCCTAGACAGCTCCCGAATCACGTGCAGCCGCCGGGCCGCTGGCCGGCACGATCTCGATCCGGCGCCGGTCGCCGCCGGCGTGGCGGATCTCGACCAGCCGTGCGACCTCGACCCCGTCGCCAAGGGCGAGCTCGGCGGCGGGCCGTGGCCACTCGATGAACGCGATCGCATCGGGCGTCAGGTAGTCGTCGAGCAGCGCCGGCTCCTCGCCGGAGAGCTCCCCCAGCCGGTAGAGGTCGAGGTGCGAGATCGGGACCCGGCCGCGATAGCGGCGGCCGATCGTAAATGTCGGCGAGACGACCGGCCCGTCGACGCCCAACGCCCGGCAGGCGCCTCGGATCAGGGTCGTCTTGCCGCTGCCGAGCTCACCGCTGACCAGGACGAGGTCACCCGGAGAGAGCTCGGCCGCGAGCCGCGAGCCGACCGCCTCGGTCTGCGACGCCGCCTCGGTGATCGTCGCCGTCACCCGCCGAACAGGTCGAGCTGATCGGCGCGATCACGGTCCGCCTCGCCGGGATCCATTGCCGACTCAGGGGTCGACAACGGCTCGGGGAGAGGCTCCCGGAGCTGGGTGGCGAGGGCGCTGAAGTCCTCGCGCAGGGTCTCGACAAGTGACCGGGTCCGAAGCGCCGCCGCCGGGTGCAGGAGCGGGAAGACGAACACGGTCCGACCGGCGAGCTCGTGCACCTGAGGTGCACCGCGCACGCGCGTGATCCCCGCCCGGTTGCCGGTGATCCGCTTGGTCGCGAAATTGCCTAGGGTCGCGATCACCCGTGGCTCGATCAGCTGGATCTGGCGCTCCAGATAGGGCCAGCAGGCCTCGATCTCGTCCGGCAACGGGTCCCGGTTTCCCGGCGGGCGTGACTTGAGGATGTTGGCGATGAAGACGTCCTCGCGCTTCAACCCGATCCCCTCCAGGAGCTCGGTCAGAAGCTGGCCGGCACGACCGACGAACGGCAGGCCTTGGCGGTCCTCCTCGGCTCCGGGCGCCTCGCCGATGAACATCAGCTCGGCATCGGCGTTGCCGGATCCGAAAACCGCCTGCGTGCGCCCGGCGTGCAGGGCGCAGCGGGTGCAGGTCGAGACCTCGCGGTAGAGCTCGACCAGCCGCTCGCGCCGCTGCTCGGACGTCCCGGTCACGACCCAGCGCCGTGGCGGCGGTGCAGGACCTCGTCGATCGGCACCCGCCGATGGTATCCCGAGGCGGGGCGCACGCCGAGACCGGCCGCGGCCGCGTCGGTAGAATGCTGGGCACGCCGCGACCCCCTGCGGGCGCGGACGACCGCCGGCGAGGGCCGGCACCGCGACAGCAAGCACCCAGCGAGCCGTCTGGTATTCCGATGCGGGAACTGGAACGGGATCCCCCGATCACCGAGAGCGCGACCGAGGCACCGCTGCCGGCGGTCGCGATCGTCGGCGCGGGTCGGGTCGGGAGCTCGCTCGCTGCGGCCGCCCGCAGGGCCGGGATCGAGGTCAGGGTGGCCGGCCGCGAGGACGCCCTCGCCGCCTGTCGCGCCGCGGGCGCGGCCCTCCTCTGCGTGCCCGACGACGCGATCGCCGACGCGGCCGCCGTCGCCTCGGAGGCGGTCCCGCCGCTCGAGCTGGTCGGCCACGTCAGCGGCGCGACCACCCTGGAGGCGCTGGCGCCGGCGAGGGCGGCGGGTGCGCAGACCTTCTCGCTGCACCCGCTGCAGACCGTCCCCGACCCCGCCGCCGAGCTGACCGGCTCGCCATGCGCGATCGCCGGCTCGACTCCCGGGGCACTCGGCTTCGCGCAGGCGCTCGCGCTGCGACTCGGGATGACGCCGTTCGAGGTCGCCGAGGCTGACCGCGCCCTCTATCACGCCGCCGCGTGCGTCGCCTCAAACTTCCTGGTCACGCTCGAGGAGTCGGCGGCGGAGATGCTCGCGGCGGCAGGGGTGCCGGACGCGCGCGACCTGCTCGCCCCGATCGTCCTGCGCACGGCGGCGAACTGGTCCGAGCGCGGCCGCGAGGCCCTCACCGGGCCGGTCGCGCGCGGCGACCGGGCAACGGTCGCGCGCCAGCTCGACGCGCTGCGCGCCGACGCGCCCGAGCTCGTCGAGCTCTACGAGGCGCTGGTCGAGCGCACCGAGGCGCTCGCGGAGGCACGGCGATGAGGGTCGCGCGCACGAAGACGGAGCTGCGCGCGGCGCTGGCCCCGGCCCGCGAGGACGGCCGTCCGATCGGCCTCGTGCCGACGATGGGCGCCCTGCACGAGGGCCACCTCTCGCTGCTCGCTGCGGGGCGGGAGCGCTGCCCGACGGTGGTCATGAGCCTGTTCGTGAATCCCGCCCAGTTTCGGCCCGGCGAGGACGCCGACGCCTATCCGCGGGACGAGGCCCGGGACCTAGAGCTGGCCCGATCGCACGGCGTCGACCTCGTCTACACCCCCGAGCCGGAGGAGGTCTACCCGCCCGGGTTCGCGACCACGGTCGAGGTCGGCGGCGAGCTCACCCGGATACTCGAGGGCGATCCTGCCGGGCGCGGCAGCGAGCACTTCCGCGGCGTCACCACCGTGGTCGCGAAGCTGCTCAACAGCGTCGCTCCCGACCTCGCCTTCTTCGGCCAGAAGGACGCCCAGCAGGCGCTCGTGATCCGGCGCATGGTCCGCGACCTCGACTTCGCGGTCGAGATCGTCGTCCTGCCGACGGTGCGCGCCGCCGATGGCCTGGCGCTGAGCTCGCGAAACGCCTACCTCGACGCCGATCAGCGCCAGCGGGCGGCGGCGCTGAGCAGCGCGCTCGCGGCGGCCGAGCGAGCCGCTGCGGGCGGCGGCTCGGCCGCCGAGGCGCTGGCCGCCGGCCGCGCCGAGCTCGACGCCGCCGGGATCGAGCCGGAGTACCTCGAGGCCCGCGACGCCGAGAGCCTGGCGCCGGCGACAAGCTTCAACGGACGCCCGGTGTTGGTCGCCGTGGCGGCGCGGATCGGACCCGCGCGTCTGATCGACAACGTCGTGATCGGCGGGACCTGAAGCCCGCCCGAAAGGAGTCCAGATGAGCTCACACACCCAGCGGACCGTCGAGCACGACCCCGAGCGCGAGCCGATGACGCTGCCGCGCATCGCGGAGATGAAGCTGAACGCGGAGCCGATCGTGATGGTGACGGCCTACGACTACCCCTCGGCCGAGATCGCCGAGGCGGCGGGCGTCGACCTGGTCCTCTGCGGTGACTCGGCCGCGATGACGGTGCTCGGGCACTCCTCGACGACGCCGATCAGCCTCGACGAGATGCTGGTCCTGGCGCGGGCGGTGCGGCGCGGGCTCCGTACTCCGATCCTGGTCGGCGACCTGCCCTTCGGCTCCTACGAGAGCTCCGACGAGCAGGCGATTGAGAGCGCGATGCGCTACGTAAAGGAGGCCGGCTGCGAGGTCGTCAAGCTCGAGCGCGGCGGGATCTCCGTCGAGCGGGCGCGGGCGATCGTGCGGGCCGGGATCCCGGTCATGGGGCATGTCGGATTGACCCCACAGACGGCGACCGCGCTCGGCGGGTTCAAGGCGCAGGGCAAGACCGCCCACCAGGCGGTGAGGATCGCCGACGAGGCGCTGGCGCTGCAGGCGGCCGGCTGCTTCGCGATCGTCTTCGAGGCGGTCCCGTCCGCGATCAGCGCGGTCCTGGTGCCGAAGCTGAGCGTGCCGGTGATCGGGATCGGCGCCGGGGTCGAGACCGACGGCCAGGTGCTGGTCTGGCACGACCTGCTCGGGGTCTTCAGCGGCCGCCAGGCGAAGTTCGTCAAGCGCTACGCCAACCTTCACGACGAGATGCTGCGCGGGGTCGGCGAGTACGCGCGCGAGGTCCGCGAGCGGTCCTTCCCCGGGCCCGAGCACGCCTACTCGATCGAGCCGGAGGAGCTGGACGCTTTCCGGCGCTATCTCGAGCACGAGAGCCTGCCGGGCGGCTTCGGCGGCGACTGGGCCGCGACCGAGATCTGATCAGCCAGGCCGCTTGCAGCGGCAGAAACCCCTGGTAACCGCGCCAATCTCGCGGGGTACATGGTTGTAACGATTCGCACTATGGACGTGCGAGTAAGGCTTCGCAAACGAAAGCGAGGACGCGAGATGGAGATGGTCAAGAAGCTGGAGCCCCTGGCCCTGCTGCTGATGATCGTCGGTGGGTTGAACTGGGGCATCGTCGCCCTCTTCGACACCAACGTGATCGCCGAGATCTTCGGCAGCGGCACGGTCACGGACGTGGTCTATGTCCTGGTCGGTCTCTCGGCACTGGTATTCCTGCCGAGGCTGCTCGACGAGTTCGGCGTCGGGCCGCACCCGCGCCGGACCTGACCCAGCGAAACGCGCAACGCACCGCGGGCCGGGGATCCTCCCGGCCCGCGTCGTATTACGGTGGGCTGATGGCCGTGCACACCGCAGAGATCCGGCTCTCGACCGGCGGCGACGCCGACGTGATCGACATCACCCGCGAGGTCGCCGCCGCGGTCGCCGAAAGCGGCATCGACGAGGGGCAGGCCGGCGCCTTCGTCCGCGGCTCGACCGCGGCGCTGACGACGATGGAGTTCGAGCCCGGGGGCGTCGCCGACCTGCGCGCCCTGCTCGACCGCCTGATCCCGGTCGAGGGCGACTACGAGCACAATCGGCTCAACCACGACAGCAACTCCCACGCTCACCAGCGCGCCTCGATCGTCGGCTCCTCCGAGACGGTGCCGGTGACCGGCGGACGGCTGGCGCTCGGGACTTGGCAGCAGCTCGTGCTGATCGACTTCGACGACCGCCCGCGCGAGCGCACGGTGATCGTGCAGGTGATCGGCTAGCCGGTCATGTCCTGAACTCGATCTCGCGGATCACCCTCGCGGGTGCGCCGGCGGCGATCGTCGCCGCGGGGATATCGCCGGTGACGACCGAGTTGGCGCCGATCACGGCCCGGTCGCCGATCTCGACCCCGCCGGTGACGACGCAGTTGACGCCGAACCAGACGTTGGATCCGATCTGCACCGGTCCCCGCGGCACGAAGCCCTGCCAGGTGACCGGCTTCTCGGGATCGTCGTAGCGGTGGTCGGCGTCGCCGACGAAGCAGCCGTTGGCGAACATCACGTGGTCGCCGATCTCGATCCGCTCGAGCGCGGCCAGCATCGTGTTGCGGTTCAGAAAGCACCCCCGTCCGATCCGGATCTCGGCCTCGGGGGCGAGCGTGAGCCAGCACCCCGGCTCGAACAGGGTCCCCTCGCCGACCGCCAGCCGTCCCGAGTCCAGCCCCTCGAGCACCTCGCCCTCGATCGGCCAGCGGACGTAGGCGCCGGCGCGGGCCATGTGGCGTTCGATCCGCAGCCGCCGCAACGGCCGCCGATTGCGCTCGTACCAGCGCCGCTTCGCCCACCAGGTCCGCCAGCCGGCGAGCTCGCCCATCGCGATCAGGCGGCGACGGGCTGGCGTCGCTTCGCCCGCGCGCGGCGCGGCTTCGGCGCCGGCTCGGTCGCCTCGACCAGGTCATGCAGGAACCGGCCGGTGTAGGAGGTCGCCACCCCGGCGACCTGCTCGGGGGTGCCGGTCGCGATCACCTCCCCGCCCGCCTCCCCGCCCTCGGGGCCGAGGTCGATGACGTGGTCGGCGGACTTGATCACGTCGAGGTTGTGCTCGATCACGACCACCGTGTTCCCCTGCTCGACCAGTCGTCCGAGGACCTCGAGCAGCCGTTCGACGTCGGCGAAGTGCAGCCCGGTGGTCGGCTCGTCGAGGATGTAGAGCGTGTCGCCGGTCGCCACCTTGGAGAGCTCGGTGGCGAGCTTGACCCGTTGCGCCTCGCCGCCCGAGAGCTGGGTTGCCGGCTGCCCGAGCCGGATGTAGTCGAGCCCGACGTCGTGCAGCGTCCGCAGCCGACGCCGGATCTTCGGGATCGCGTCGAAGAACTCGACCGCCTCGCCGACCGACATCTCGAGTACATCGGCGATCGATCGGCCCTTGTAGCGGACCTCCAGCGTCTCCCGGTTGTAGCGGCGGCCGTGGCACTGCTCGCAGGGCACGTAGACGTCGGGCAGGAAGTGCATCTCGATCTTGATCTGGCCGTCGCCACGGCAGACCTCACACCGCCCTCCCTTGACGTTGAAGCTGAACCGCCCGGGCTTGTATCCGCGCGCCCGCGCCTCTCGGGTGCCGGCGTAGAGCTGGCGGATGTGATCGAAGACCCCGGTGTATGTGGCGGGGTTGGAGCGCGGGGTGCGCCCGATCGGCGACTGGTCGATGTTGATGATCTTGTCGACCTGCTCGATCCCGTCGATCCGGTCGTGGGCACCGGGGCGCAGCCGTGCCCGGTGCAGCCGGTTGGCGACCGCGCGGTAGAGGATCTCGTTGACCAGGGTCGACTTGCCCGACCCCGAGACGCCGGTGACCGCACAGAACACCCCGAGCGGGAACTCCGCGTCGACCGCCTTCAGGTTGTGCTGGCGCGCCGCGCGGACGGTGAGCTCGCCGCGCCGTGGACGGCGCTGGGCCGGGAGCGGGATCTCGCGCTCGCCGGAGAGGTACTGGCCGGTCAGCGACCCCGCCTGGGCCTCGATCTCGATCGGGGTGCCCTCCGCGACCACCTCTCCCCCGTGCTCCCCGGCGCCGGGACCGAGGTCGACGACGTGGTCGGCGGCGCGGATCGTGCCTTCGTCGTGCTCGACAACGATCACCGTGTTGCCGAGCTCGCGCAGCCGCTCGAGCGTTCCGATCAGCTTCTCGTTGTCGCGCTGGTGAAGGCCGATCGAGGGCTCGTCGAGGATGTAGAGGACACCGACCAGGCTCGATCCGATCTGGGTCGCGAGCCGGATCCGCTGCGCCTCGCCGCCCGAGAGCGTCGTCGCGGTCCGCTCGAGCGAGAGATAGCCGATCCCGACCGAGTCGAGGAAGCGCAGCCGCTCCTCGATCTCGCGAACCACCAGGCGTGCGATCGCGCGCTCGGTCTCGGTCAGCTCGAGCGCCGCGATCCACTCGAGCGCTCGGCGCGCCGACATCCGCGTGTACTCGTGGATGTTCAGCCCGCCGACCGTGACCGCGAGGCTCTCGGGGCGCAACCGCGCTCCGTCGCAGGCGGGGCACGGCTGCAGCGCCATCAGCGATTCGACCCGCTCGCGGGTGGTCTCGGACTCGGTGTTCTCGTAGCGGCGCTGGAGGCTGTGCAGGAGGCCGTCGAAGCGGACCGTATAGGTGCGCCGGCGACCGAAGCGGTTTCGGTAGCTGACCGTGTGGCGCTGGTCGTCGGTGCCCTCGAGGAGTAGCTCGCGGTCGGCCTGCGGCAGCTCGCGCCAGGCGACGCCGGTGTCGATCCCGTTCGCCTCGGCGACCGCCTCGAGCAGCCGCCGGTGATAGAGCGAAGCGGCCTTGGTCCACGGCTCAAGCGCGCCCTCGGCGATCGAGAGCGTCGGGTCGGGGACGATCAGCTCGGGATCGATCACCCGCTGGAAGCCGAGCCCGTGGCAGCGCGGACAGCAGCCGTGGGGCGAGTTGAAGGAGAAGATCCGCGGCTCGAGCTCGGGCATCGATGTGCCGCAGGCGAGGCAGGCGAACTTCTCGCTGAAGACGAGCACCTCGCCGCGCTTGCCCGCGCTCGGCCCGGAGAGGACCGTCGCCCCCGGCCCCTCCGCGGCGGCCTCGTCGCCCGACTCGCGGTCGAGGATCTCGACCTCGATGATGCCCTCGGCGAGCTGCGACGCCGCCTCCAGCGATTCCGCCAGCCGCTTGCGCACGCCCTCCTTGATGATCAGCCGGTCGACGACGACCGAGATGTCGTGCTTGAACTTCTTCTCAAGCTCGATCCCGCCGGGCTCGTCGAGCCGGCGTAGATCGCCGTCGACGACCGCGCGGGCATAGCCCTGTGCCCGCATCTCCTCGAGCAGCTTCCCGTACTCGCCCTTGCGCCCGCGGACGACGGGTGCGAGGACCATGAACCGCGTCCCCTCGGGCAGGGTGGCGACATGATCGGTGATCTGCTCGATCGACTGGCCGGCGATCGGCTCGCCGCAGTTGTGGCAATGAGGCTTGCCGATCCGCGCCCAGAGCAGGCGCAGGTAGTCGTAGATCTCGGTCACTGTGCCGACCGTCGAGCGCGGATTCCGCGAGGTGGTCTTCTGGTCGATCGAGATCGCCGGCGAGAGCCCCTCGATCGAGTCGACGTCGGGCTTCTCCATCTGCCCGAGAAACTGGCGGGCGTAGGAGGAGAGCGACTCGACGTAGCGGCGCTGACCCTCGGCATAGACGGTGTCGAAGGCGAGGCTCGACTTGCCCGAGCCGGAGAGGCCGGTGACGACGACGAGCGCGTCTCGGGGCAGGACGACGTCGATGCCCTTCAGGTTGTGGGCACGCGCGCCGGAGATCACGATCTGGCCCGAGCTCGACATCGGCCCCGATTCTACGGAGGCGAACGGCTGTTCCCGTCCGCGGGGGCTAGAGTCGCGATCGGCCGGCACGACGATGCGAAGGAGAGACGATGGGAACCAGGACCGAGCACGCACCGGGGACGTTCAGCTGGGTCGACCTGACGACGAGCGACGCCGCGGGCGCGAAGGAGTTCTACGGCGCGCTCCTGGGCTGGGACTTCGAGGACAACGAGATCCCCGGTGGCGGTACCTACACGATGTGCAAGGTCGGCGGCGAGTACGTGGCCGCGATCCCCGACTCCACCGACGACCACCCGCCGCATTGGAACAGCTACGTCACCGTCGCCGGCGCCCACGAGACGGCCGCCAAGGCGGACCAGCTCGGCGGGGACGTGATCGAGCAGCCCTTCGACGTCATGGAGGCGGGTCGGATGGCACTGCTCGCGGACCCGACCGGCGCCATGCTCTGCGTCTGGGAGCCGGGCGAGTCGATCGGGGCCGGGCGCGTCAACGATCCGGGCTGTCTGACCTGGAACGAGCTCCATACGCCGGACCCCGGCCGAGCACTCGAGTTCTACGCCGCGCTGTTCGGCTGGTACACCGAGGCCATGGATACGCAGGGCGGCCCGTCCTACACGATCGTCAAGGTCGGCGAGCGCTCGAACGGCGGGGTGATGGACGCCCAGAAGGGCGAGCCCCCGAACTGGCTGCCCTACTTCGCGGTCGAGGGTCGTGACCAGGCGGCCGAGAAGGCAACCGGGCTGGGCGCCCGGGAGCTCTTCCGGATGGAGATGCCCCAGGGCAGGATCGCGGTCTTCTCCGACCCACAGGGGGCGCCGTTCGCGGTCTGGGAGGGTGAGACGGACGACTGACGCCCGGCGGAGCGCCTACTTGGCCGCCAGGGCGAGCACCTCGTCGACGAGCTGGCCCGGATCGTCGAGCCCGAAGTCGTCTCTGAGCCGATCGGCGATCCGCTCGCGCGAGGCGCCGTCAAGGGCCATGTTCATCGCCACGAGGCGCGCCCCGGCGGTGTCATCGGACCTCGAGGCGCCGTTTTCGGCCGCGGGCGGGGTGCCCTCGTCGGGCGGCGGGGTCGGCTCCGGGATCGACGGTGGCTCCGGCTCGGGCGTCGGCGAAGGCGGCTCGGGCGGCGGCTCGGGCTCGGGGACGGGGGGCGGCTCGGGCTCGGGGACAATCACCGGCCCGGGCTCGACCTCGGCTTGCCGTTCCGCGGCCGGGCCGCCGCCGAGCTTGCCCTGGAGCTGATCGAGCGCCTCACGCACCTCGCCGAGGCGCTCCTTTGCCTCCGCCTCGGCGCGCTCGCGAATCGCTTTCGCCTCGCGTTCGGCGTCGGCGACGATCGCCGCCGCTCGCTGCTCGGCCTCGGCAACGAGCTCGCGCACCCGCTCGGCGACATCGTGGACGATCTGCTCCGAATCGGCCATCGCTCGAGGGTATCGCTAAGCGCGAAGCGCCTCGAGGTCGCGGCGCAGCTCCTTGAGCTCGTCGCGGATCCGGGCCGCCTCCTCGAAGCGCAGGTCCTCGGCCGCCGCCACCATCTCCTCCTCGAGCTCGACGACGACCTTTTCGAGCTGCTCGCGGGTCATCGGCTCGCCGTCGTCGGAGCGTCGCCGACGGCGGCGATCGGGGGCGACCCGTGACTCCATCGAGAGGAACTCGGCGATGTCGGAGATCCCCTTCTGGACCGTCTCCGGGGTGATCCCGTGCTCGCGGTTGTAGGCGAGCTGGATCTCACGGCGGCGGTCGGTCTCCGAGATCGCCCTGCGCATCGCCTCGGTCTCGCGGTCGGCGTACATCACCACTCGCCCACGGACGTTGCGCGCAGCCCGGCCGATCGTCTGCACGAGGCTGGTCTCGCCGCGCAGGAAGCCCTCCTTGTCGGCGTCGAGGATCGCGACCAATGTGACCTCGGGCAGGTCGAGTCCCTCGCGAAGCAGGTTGACCCCGACCAGGACGTCGTACTCGCCGAGCCGCAGGTCGCGGATGATCTGGATCCGCTCCAGGGTGTCGACCTCCGAGTGCAGGTAGCGCACCCGCAGCCCGTGCTCGAGCAGGTAGGCGGTCAGGTCCTCGGCCATCTTCTTGGTCAGGGTGGTGACCAGGGTTCGCTCGGAGAGCTCCGCGCGGCGGCGGATCTCGTTCATCAGGTCGTCGATCTGGTTGCGCGTCTCGCGGACCTCGACCTCGGGGTCGACGATCCCGGTCGGACGGACGATCTGCTCGACGACCCGGGCCGAGGTGCCACGCTCGAACTCGCCCGGCGTCGCCGAGACCATCACCAGTTGCCCGACCCGGGTCAGGAACTCGTCGAACTTGAGCGGTCGGTTGTCGAGCGCGGAAGGCAACCGGAACCCGAACTCGACCAGGGTCTTCTTGCGCGAGCGATCGCCCTCGTACATGCCCCCGATCTGGGGGACCGTCTGGTGCGACTCGTCGACGAAGACGACGAAGTCATCGGGGAAGTAGTCGATCAGGGTGTGCGGGGGCGAGCCGGGCGGGCGGTCGTCGAGGATTCGCGAGTAGTTCTCGATCCCGGAGGTGAAGCCGAGCTCCTTCAGCATCTCGATGTCGTACTGGGTCCGCTGCATCAACCGGTGGGCCTCGAGCTCCTTGCCGCTCTCGTTCAGCTCGACGAGCCGCTGGTCAAGCTCCGCCTTGATCTCGCCGACCGCGCGCTCGAGCGTCTCCTCCTCGGTTGCGTAGTGGCTCGCCGGCCAGACGGCGACGTGGTCGAGCTGGTCGAAGACCTCGCCGGTGAGCGGATCGAAGTGATGGATCGACTCGATCTCGTCCCCGAACAGGTTCACCCGGTAGGCCGAGGAGTCGGCGTAGGCGGGGAAGATCTCGAGCATCTCGCCCTTGGCGCGGAAGGTGCCGCGGGTGAGCGCGGTCTCGTTGCGCGTGTACTGCATCCCGACCAGCTTGCGAAAGAGCTCGTGGCGGTCGATCCACTCGCCGACCTTGAACAGCTGCATCTGGCGCCGGTAGAGCTCCGGTGAGCCGATTCCGAAGATGCACGAGACGGAGGCGACGATGACGACGTCACGACGCGCCAGCAGCGAGGCGGTCGCGGCGTGGCGCAGGCGGTCGATCTCGTCGTTTATCGAGGAGTCCTTTTCGATGTAGAGGTCCTGTGCCGGGACGTACGCCTCCGGTTGGTAGTAGTCGTAGTAGCTGACGAAGTACTCGACCTTGTTCTCGGGGAAGAACTCGCGGAACTCGTTGCAGAGCTGCGCCGCCAGGGTCTTGTTGTGGGCGATCACCAGCGCCGGCCGCTGGACCCGCTCGATCACGCCCGCCATCGTGAACGTCTTCCCGGTCCCGGTCGCGCCGAGAAGGGTGACGAACTCCTCCTCGGCGTCGAGCCCGGCGGCGATCGAGTCGATCGCCGCCGGCTGGTCGGCGGTCGGCGAGTAGGCGGGGTTGAGCCTGAACGGGGACGAGTCGGGCACGGAGCCGACGATAGCGGGCGGACCCGAGCTACCGGCGGCGATCAGGGCAGCAGCTCGCCGACCCCGTCGACCAGGCCTCCTCCGCCTTCGAAGAGCCGGCCCGCATCCTCGATCACGGCGAGTGCCTCCTCTACCGGAACCTGCTCGGCGGCGGCGCGCAATCCGGCGGCGACGGTCGGGCTCAACGCCCCGGCCGCCTCGGCGTCGTCGATCCCGCGACGCATCCCGGCCCGCACCGCGGCCTCGAGCTCCCCCTCATCGACCCCGTACTCGGCCGCGAACTCGGCCCGCGACTCGGACGTCGCCAGCGCTACAGCGAGCGTTTCGCGGCTGACCCCGAGCTCGCAGGCGGCGCCGTCGAGCGCCGAGAGCGCGAACTGCTCCGCGGACTCCTCGATCCCCTCCGGATCGCGCCACTCGCGCGCGGCACAGGGATCGGCGACCGGGGTCGGCTCGTAGTCGCCCCCTCCGGCGGCCAGGTAGGCGACGACCAGCGCCGCCGAGAGACCAACCGCCGCCAGGATCAGAGTCCTCCCACTCACACTCATGCGCTCCGCGCTCACAGTCTCTTCGCTCGCGCTTCGCGTCGAATCACGGTTCCCTTTTTCTCGCTCCGCGCTCACAGCTGAATCCTGCGCCGGGCGAGCGCGATCGGGAGCAACGCCGAGAGGGCGAATCCGGCGGCGATCAGGAACGAGCAGCTGAAGGCGTGGGTTGCAGCGCGATCGACCTGTTCCTCGATCGCGGCGCGCAGGGCGACGGTCTCGGTTCGCGCGGCGGGCTCCTCGGGCAGGGGCTCGAACGCCGGGGCGATCACCGGCACCTTGTCGCCCTCCGCCTCGATTTGCGCCGCGATCCGCTCGGCGAGCTCGAGCTTGTCCGCCGGTGGGAGGCGAGCATCGAGCAGGGCCGCGGTCCCGGCCTGCTCGGCATCCTCGCGCTCGGTCTCGAGGTCACCGGTGAAGACCGGGGTGAGGACGAGCAGACCGGCGACCACCCCTGCGTGCCGCGCCGCGATCGTCCAACCGCCGTGGATCGCCTGCGACGACCGCCCAGCGAGCGCGGCCTCGGTGAGCGCCGAGAGGGTCAGCGCCAGGCCGACCCCGATCACGGCCTGCGGTGGAAAGGTGAGCGCGACCGAGGCCTTGGGCAGCAGGGCGAGTCCCGCCAACCCGCCCGCGATCAGGATCACCCCCGCCGCCGCACGGGCTTCGACCTGTGCCACCCGGCGCGCCACCGGGGTGGCGAGCAGGGCGCAGGCCGGCAGCACGCTCACCGCTGCGGCGGCGGCGATCGGGCTCAGCCGCCACCCCTCGATCAGCAGCAGAACGACCAGGAACAGGGCCGCGGCAAGCGCGGCCGAGACCAGTGCCAAGGCGGCGTTGGCGGCCAGGTGTGGGCGTCCGGCCGTCACCGCCCGGCCCCCGGTGTCGCGCTCGCCGCGGGCGACCCCGAGCAGCGGCACGAGCACCGCGACGGCGACCGGGACCTGAAAGAGGAAGATCGCCTGCCACGAGATCAGCTCGGTCAGCAGCCCTCCCACCGCCGGCCCGAGCGCCGCGCCGACGGCGCCGGCCGTGGCCCAGGCGCGCGCAGCGGTGCGCTCGGCTCCGTAGACGGCGGGCATCAGCTCGAGCGAGGCGCAGACGGCCGCCGCCCCGCCGAGCGCCTGCAGGCAGCGGGCGCCGATCAGGACCTCGATCCCGGGCGCCAGGCCGCAGGCGAGGCTGGCCGCCGCGAACAGGCCGAGCCCGGCAACAGTCAGCCGGGCGGGCCCGGCGGCGCCGGCGAGGTGGGCCGCGGGAACCGCCGCGGCGGCGAGCACAAGGTTGAACGCGATCAGCACCCAGACCACGGTCGAGACGGAGACGTCGAGCTCGCGGTAGATATCGGGCAGGGCGAGCACGACGACCGACGAGTCCGCGAGCACCAGCCCGACAGCGAGCGCGAGCGCCGCCCGCAGGTGCGTTCGCGGCCTCACGTCGGGTCACCGGTCCGCAGCCCGATCCGGTCCCGGCTGTGTTGGCGCGACGCGATCGCGGCCGAGCTTAGCCCGCGCGGGTCATCGAAACGAGGGTGTGCCCCGATCGGGAGTGGCGGGGAGGTGAACGCCGGCAGCCGTGCGGTCGCGCACCGGGGCCGCGTCGGCGAGCGCCGGGACGATGCCGACGAGCGCGAGAACGAGCACCGCCACGACCACGGCCAGCACTGCGCCCAAGGCACTGTATGCCTCCGTCCGAGTCCGCATCAGAGCTCCTTGTCGTCCACCAACCAGGAAGGTTGAGCCGGAATCCTGGACTGAGCGGCGGACGGAACCGCCGTTTCGGGCCGCTGCGCTAGATCCCCAGGTCCTCCGCGTAGTTGTCCCGATATTCCTCGCGCTTTGCGAGTACTTCCTCCACGTATGCGCGGGTTTCGGGGAAGCCGATGTCGGCGAGCTCCACGCCGGCGCCGCCCCAGGCGTCGACGTTGCCGCTGCCCGCGTTATAGGCGGCGAGGGCCGCGACGTACGACGCCTCGCACGCGTCAGGCGGCGAGACTGTGCTCGTGTTCGCACCGGATCGGAGCACCGCGACCGCGGTCGCCGGCGAGCAGGTCGCCCCGTGACCCGCTCGCAGCGGCTACTCGCAGCCTTCTTCACCCTCGCCGGCACGATGCACTTCGTCCGCCCCCGCGCCTACGAGGCGATCATGCCGGCCTACGTGCCCGCGCACCGCGAAGCCGTTCAGGTGAGCGGCGTCGCCGAGCTGGCCGGGGGCCTCGCCGTGATCTCGCCCGCGACCCGGCCCGCGGCCCGCTGGTGGCTGCTGGCGCTGCTGGTCGCCGTCTTTCCGGCCAACCTTCACATGGCGCTGCATCCCGACGAGATCGAGCGCAAGGGCGTTCCCGCCACCCAGATCCCGAGCTGGCTGCTCTGGGCGCGCCTGCCGCTACAGCCGCTGATGATGATCTGGGTCTGGCGCGCGACCGCCGCCTAGCCAGGCACGCCATCCGCGGGTAGGGTCGAATCGGCCCGTCGACCCACGAACCGAGGATGTCCACGCTCGAGGCCTAGAGTCCGAGCTCGTCGGCGCGGCGGTCGCGGTAGGCATCGCGGCTGTCGAGCACGTTCTCGACGTATGCCCGGGTCTCGGGAAACTCGATGTCGTCGACTTCCAGCTCGGACCCACCCCAACCCGCGACGTGCTCGGGGCCTGCGTTGTATGCGGCCAGCGCCGCGACCTCATTGCCGCCGAAGCGGTCGAGCAGGTGGCGCAGGTAATAGGTCCCGTAGCGGATGTTCAGATCGGGGTCGCTCAGATCGTCGTAGACGAACGTCTCGCCGCCGCTGAGCGTCTCGATCGTGTCGGCGGTGTCGTGGGTGATCTGCATCAGCCCGCGCGCCCCGGCCTCGGAGGTCACGTCGGCAAAGCCGGACTCCTCCTTGATGATCGCCGCGATCAGCGCCGGATCGAGGTCGAAGCGCTCCGCCTGCTGGCGGATGATGTCCTCGTGGCGAAGCGGCAGGGCGATCTCCTCGATCGCCTCGCCGAAGTCGATCCTGGTGGCGATCAGGACGCCGGCGGCGACCACCAGGCCGGCGAGCGCGAGCCGGCGAGCGGTCACGCCGCGCGCTCGATCTGCGCCAGCACCTCCGCCAGCGCGGCCTCCAGCTCGGCCAGCGTGCCGTCGTTGGCGACCACGTGGGTTGCCCGGGCAGCCTTCTCCTCCTGGCTCAGCTGGCGCCGTGAGCGATCCTCGAGCTCGCCGGTCCCGCGCGCCCCGGCCCGCTCGGCGCGGGTGCGATCAGCGGCGACGATGCAGATCGTCAGGTCGAAGACCGAGTCCATCTCGGTCTCGAACAAAAGCGGAACCTCGACCACGGCGGGGGTGTCGGCCGGGAGGCCCGCGCGCCAGCTCGAGATCCGTTCGGCGACCAGCGGGTGCAGGGCCCGCTCGAGCCAGTCGAGCTCCTCGGGGCGCTCGAAGACGATCGCCCCGACCCGTCCCCGGTCGATCTCTCCTTCGCTCGCAACCTCCGCGCCCCAGCGGGCGACCAGCATCTCTCTGACTCGCTCCGAGGCGAGCAGATCGTGAACGACTGCGTCAGCCGAGAGCGTCGCGGCTCCGAGCCGGCCGAGCGCGGCGAGCGCCTCGGACTTGCCGGCGGCAACCGCGCCGGTCAGGCCGATGAAGGGCGCGGCGGGCACCGCGCCGGGTCAGGGCGCTTCCGGCTGCTCGTCGGCTTCGACGCTCGCCGAAGCCTCGGCCTGGTCTGCGTCCTCGCCCTCCGGCGACTCCGGTCGGTTCTCCGGCGGCTCGTCGGCGGAGTCGGCGAAGACCTCCTCGGAGAGGTCGAGGTCGGGCACGCCGGCCTCCGGTTCGGCAGCCGGCTGCGCGTCGGGCTGCAGCTCGGGTGGGATCAGGTCGCGAAGCGGGAGATTGTCGTTGCGCTGCGCGCGCTTGACGCTGAGCGAGATCCGCCGCCGTTCCTCGTCGATCTCGAGGATCCGGACCCAGACCTCCTGTCCGGGCTGGACGACCTCGCCCGGGGTCTCGACGTGGTGCTCGGCGAGCTCCGAGATGTGGACCAGGCCCTCGACCCCGGGGACGATCTCGATGAAGGCGCCGAAGGCGACGACCTTGGTCACCTTCCCCTCGAGGATGTCGTTCGGCTTGTACTCGTTGAGAACCGTCTGCCACGGGTCCTCCTGGGTCTGCTTGAGCCCGAGCGAGATCCGCTGGCGGTCGCGGTCGATGTCGAGCACCTTGACCCTCACCGTCTCCCCGATCGCGAGCACCTCGGAGGGGTGGTTGACGTGACTCCAGGAGAGCTCGGAGATGTGGATCAGGCCGTCGATCCCCTCGAGGTCGACGAAGGCGCCGAAATCGACGATGTTCGAGATCTTGCCCTCGACCACCATCCCCGGCTGCAGCCGGCCAAGGATCTGCTCGCGGACCTCCTTGCGCTCCTCCTCGAGCACAGCGCGGCGCGAGAGCACGACGTTGTTGCGAGAGCGATTCAGCTCGATCACCTTGCACTCGAGCGTCTCGCCCTTGAACTCGTCGAGGTTGTGGACCCGGCGAATGTCGACCAACGACGCGGGCAGGAAGCCGCGCACGCCGAGGTCGAGGATCAAACCGCCCTTGACGACCTCGATCACGATCCCGTCGACCGGCTCGCCGGACTCCGCGGCGGCCTCGATCTTGCGCCACGCCTTCTCGAACCGAGCACGCTTCTTCGACAGGACCAGCCGGCCCTCCTGGTCCTCCTTGGTGAGGACGAGCGCGTCCACCTGCTCGCCGAGCGAGACCTCCTCCGAGGGATCGACCGAGCGGCGGATCGAGAGCTCGTTCGCCGGGATGACCCCTTCGGACTTGTAACCGATGTCGACCAGGACCTCGTCCTTGTCGACCCGAACCACCGACCCTGAGACCACGTCGCCCTCGTCGAAGGGCTTGATCGTCGCGTCGTAGTTGGGGACCAGCCTCCCGTCGACCTCGATCAGCAGCTCCGAGGAGCCGTTCGCGGGAGGCGCCGGCTCTTCTGCCGGCGCCTCGATCGACGCTTCCTGAGCAGCGTCGGTGCTTGTCTCGACCGCAGACACGGCGGCAATGATGGCAAAACGCCGCCCAGACGTGGGCGACCGCCCGAATCGGGCGCCCGGTTGCACTCGCCGCGGAGCCGTCGCCGGAGGCCCGGTACGCTCGCCTGCCGATGCCTCGAAGGGAGACCAAGCGCGGCCCCGAGCGGACCCCGCTCGACGGCGAGTACGACGTGCTGATCTGCGGCGCCAGCTTCGCCGGCCTCTCCGTCGCCCGCGAGCTGGCAGGGTCTGGGGCGCGGACCTTGATCGTCGACCGCTACGAGATCGGCGAGCGCCAGACGTCTGCCTGCGCGACCCCGACCGGGTGGCTGGACGCGATGGGCCTCGGCCCCTCCGCCCGCCAGACGTTCGACACGCTGGTCGTCCACACGCCGCACACCACCGCCCGTTTCCGGCTCCCGTGGACGTTCTCGACCTTCGACTACAGGGAGCTGTGCGGGCTGTTGTTCGAGCAGTGTGAGGCCGAGTTTGAGACCGCAACAGTCAAAGGCCGGGCCACGTCCTCCGCTTCGCGTCCGGGCATGCCCGGGTGGGGCGAGGGACTGGATCACCGGCAGCCGATCCTGGTGGAGACGGATCGTGGGGTGGTCTCGGCGCCGTTGGTGGTCGATGCTCTGGGATGGCGAAGGGTGCTCTCCGGCGCCGGCTATCAGCCGCCGGAGGCGCCGCTGTCGCGCGGGCTCGAGGTCCATCCGCCCGGCTCCTCGGAGGAGCTCGAGATCTGGATCGACCGCTCCTATGTGCCGGCCGGCTACGGCTGGAGCTTTCCCGCCCGCGACGAGGTCCGGGTCGGCGTCGGCTCCTTCGAACCCCGCTTTCACGTCCGTGAGCCGACCGAGCGGCTGTCCGCGGACCTGAGCCGGGAGCCGGTTCGCTACCAGGGCAACTGGATCCCCCACAAGCTGCGCTCGGCGACCGCTGACGGGGTCTTCTTCGTCGGCGACTCGGCCGGGCACTGCCTGCCGCTGACGGCGGAGGGGATCCGGACCGCGTTCTACTTCGGGATCGCCTGCGGGCGCGAGCTACGCCGAACGGTCGCCGGCCGCTCGAGCCCGGAGACGGCGCTGCGTCGCTATCGCGCCTTCTCCGCCCGGCACGAGTGGCAGTTCAGGTGGATGCTGCGGGCCCAGAAACTGGTCCCACGGGTCCCGCCGCGCGTCCTCGCCGGCTCCTTGCGCGCGATGGAGCAAGGCTCGTTCGTTGACTGGTCGTTCGGCCACTACCTGCGGATCGCGGATCCCTCCTTCGCCACAGTCAGCGGACGATCAAGAACGTCCCGGCGAGCAGCAGAGCGACGCCGACCACTCGCTCGAGCGTGATCGGGGTCTGCTCGAGCCCGAGCACACCGAGCCGGTCGAGCACGATCGAGGTCGTGAGCTGCCCCGTGATCGTCGCGGCGGCGACGCCGCCGGCCCCGATCGAGCTCACGGTTACCAGCGCCGTGAACACGTAGGCGGCGCCGAGCACGCCTCCGAGCAGGTAGTACCAGGGCACGTCGGTGACCCCGCCGAGGCCGTCACCCTGACCGCTGAGGGCGACGATCGCAGCCAGCAGCAGCGTCCCGACAGCAAACGAAACCAGCGCCGCGGCGAGGCTTCCCGTGGCGCGGCCGAGGCCGGCGTTGATCGCCGGCTGAAGCGCGATCAGGCCGCCGACGCAGGCGGTCACGAACACTGCCAGGCCGCGGTCCACGGCGCCCCACCCTACCGGGCGTGATCCTGGCCGCTTCGACGTGTTGTAAGGATCGGGCCGTCTTGCGCGTCGGACGGTCAGCCGCTAACAGTTGTGGAGCGAATGACGAAGGGATCGAGACTGCAGCCGCTCGCCAGGGCGGTCCTGCGAACCCAGTCGGATGAGCGCTTGGTGGCCCTCTCACGAGATGGTCGCGAGGCCGCGTTCGAGGAGATCGTGCGCCGCTACCGGCCGGGGCTGGTCGCCTTTGCCGCCGCCTACGCGCCCCTCGCTCAAGCGGAGGACGTGGTCCAGGAGAGCCTCGTCAGCTCATGGGACGCGCTTCGCCGCTCGACCGAGGAGATCCGATTGAAGCCGTGGCTGTACACGATCGTCCGCAACCGCGCGCTTAATGCTCGTCGTGACACCCGCCCGCACGGGCCGCTGACCGACGATCTCGACGGCGTCCGCCAACCGGACGAGGTCGCGCTCACGAACGAGGAGCTCGGTCGCGTCGTCGCGGCCGTCGGCGCGCTGCCGGAGGCGCAGCGCGAGGCACTCGTGCGAAGCGCGATCGAGGGCCACACTCACGAGCAGATCGCGACCGCGCTCGGCTTCAGCCCGGGCGCGGTGCGCCAGCTCATCTACCGTGGCCGACTCGCGGTCCGCAGCGGGGTCGGGCTGGCGATCCCGCTGCCGCTCGTGCGCGCGCTCGCCGACACCGGCGCCGGCGAGGCGGCGGCGACGGCGGTCGCCGGAGGGGCGGTCGCCGCCGGTGCCGGCGGCGCCTCCGGCTTGACCAAGGCGACGGTGGTCGCCGTCGTCGGCACGATCGCGATCGGTTCCGGGGCGGCGATCAAGCGCTCGGCAGACCACCGCGGCGAGGCGGCCTCGCCGACGCGATCGAGCAGCGCCGAGCCCGCCGGCTCCTCGACGGCCGACGGCGGCGAGCGCAGCGCCACCCTCGGCCAGAGCGGCGGATCGGACGGCAGTGGGCAGCCGCCGGCGAACGGCGAAGGCGAGCGCGGCCCCGATGATGAACCGGACCGCGACGAGGACGACCGGCACTCTCCCGGTCGCGGCTCCGATGACGATGACCGCGACGACGATCACGGCGGCGGCGATCACGGCGGCAGCTCGGGCCCGGGTGACGATGATCTCCCGAGCTCAGGCGGTGGCCACGGCTCGGACGACGACGATCCGCCGACGGTCGACGACGATTCAAGCGGCGGGCACTCAGGGTCGAGCGGGTCGGGGTCGTCCGGAAGCTCGGGATCCAGCGGCACGGGCCCGGCAGACGACGAGCCAGACCCCGAGGTCGCGGTCGAGGAACCGGACGATGACTCCTCCGGCTCAGGGTCGAGCGGCTCAGGGTCGAGCGGCTCCGGGTCGAGCGGGTCGGGTTCGGACGACGCTCGCCTCGACGACTCGCCGGCCGACTAGCGCCAGCGCGGCTTCAGCCCCGAGAGCCTGGGCTTCGCCTGGGCCTCGAGCACCGGCTCGAACGCCTCGCTCAGCTCCGCCGCGTCGGGGCGCCGAGCGGGATCCGGCTCCAGGCACGCGAGCACGGGTTCGGCGAGCAGGGAGGGGAGCGGATCGGGGTCAACCGCGGTCGTCAGCTGCGGCCAGCGGGCGGCGGGATCCGCGCTCTTCGGGTTCCCGGCCGGAAATGCCCGCTTCCCCGTCGCAGCGCGATAGAGCGTCGCTCCGAGGCCCCAGATGTCGGCAGCCGACCCGACCTGTCCGCGGCGCCCGGGCTCGCACTGCTCCGGGGCCATGTAGGTGTCGGTGCCGACGGGATGCTCGAGCGTGCGGGCGCGCTCCAAGGTCTCGGCGACGCTGAGGTCGATCAGCCGTGGCGGCCCCGACATGATCGTGTTCGCCGGTTTCAGGTCCAGGTGCACGACGCCCTCGGCCGACAGGTAGTGCAAGGCCGAGCAGAGCTGCAGGGCGAGGGGGACCAACTGCTCGGGCTGCAGCGGTCCGTCGCGGCGGATCAGGGTCGAGAGCCGCGGGCCCTCGAGGTGCTCGAGCAGGAGGTGCGGTCGAGGGCCGGTGAGGACGGCGTCGAAGCTGCGCAGGATCACCGGGTGATCGAGGCGGTCCAGCATCCGCGCCTCAGCGCGAAGGCCGGAGAGGGTGTGCTCGTCGGCGACCAGGTGCGGGCGGACGAGCTTGGCGACGACGATCGCATGCAGGTGGTCATCGAAGGCCAGGTAGGCCTCGTAGCGGTGGCCACCGCCGAGCCGTTGGAGCGCGCGACGGCCGGGGGCGAACTCCTCGCCCTCGGCCAAACGCCAGCGTCGCTCGGTCTCGCTGTTGGCGGTCAAGAGTGCCGGCAAGGATCCCCGATCTCAGCGCTCGACAGCGGGCGGGGCCGACGCGCGTGCCCCGCCCGCTTCTTCGATGCTCGCGGGTCAGGTGCCCCGCGTCCGGGTCCGGGTCTGGGTCCCGGTACCGGTGTCGTCGTCGCCGTGACCGTGATGGCCGGTCCTGGTCCCGGTCGCGGTGTCGTTGGTGTTCGTGTTGCTGGGCCCCGTGCCCCGGGTGGTCCCGGTCGCGGTCCCGGTGTCGTCGTGGCCGCGGGTGTCACCGTCGTCGCCACCGTGACCGTGGTTGCCGGTCCTGGTGCCGGTCGCGGTGTCGTTGGTGTTCGTGTCGCTGGGCCCCGTGCCCCGGGTCGTCCCGGTCGCGGTCCCGGTGTCGTCGTCGCCGCGGGTGTCGTCGTCACCGTCGGAGTCGTCGTCGTCGGAGTCGTCGTCCCCGCCGTGACCCGGCCCCGAGTCGCGCTTCGCCACGAGCTGGTCCTGATCGTCGCCGTGGGCGGCGACGACGCTCACGGCGCTGAAGCAGAACGCCATCAACAGGAGCAGCATCGCGACGAAGCTGATCCGGTTGAGAACTGTCGGTCCTGTGCCGTTCAATGTTCCTCCTCATTGGTTGTCTTGCTCGGTCGGCCGGACGGGTCCCCCGCCTGGACGATCGGCCTAGAGCAAGAACACGAGGCCCGGGCAAGGATCACGCTGCGAGTTACTTCGCCGCCAGCCAGTCCGTGCCCACGCCAGTGTCGACCGCCAGAGGAGGGTCGAGCTCGAAGGCGTCGATCATCTCGCGCTCAGCGATCTCGGCCGCCGCCTCGATCTCCGCCGTCGGGCCCTCGAAGAGCAGCTCGTCGTGGATCTGCAGCACCAGCTCGGTCTCGAGGCCCGCTTCGGCGAGCGCGCGGTGCGAGCGCACCATCGCGACCTTGATGATGTCGGCGGCGGTCCCCTGGATCACTGTGTTGACCGCGAGCCGCTCGCCGAGCAGCCGGCGCTGCGGCTGCGAGGAGCGCAGCTCGGGAATGTTGCGGCGCCGCCCCATCAGTGTGATCACGTAACCCCGCTTCTCGGCGCCGGCGATCGTCTCGTCGATGAACGCCTTCACCGCCGGAAAGCGGTCGAAATAGCGGGCGATGTAGACCGCAGCCTCCTCGCGCGAGATCTGCAGCCGGTCCGCCAGTCCCCAGGCGGAGAGGCCGTAGGCGATCCCGTAGTTGACCATCTTCGCCTTCGAGCGCTCGGCCGGGCCGACCTCCTCGCGCTCGATCGTCAGCACCTCGGCCGCGGTCTCGGCGTGCACGTCCTCGCCCGAGGCGAAGATCTCGCGCAGCACGTCTTCGCGCGCGACGTGAGCCAGGACCCGCAACTCGACCTGGTTGTAGTCGCAGGACAGCAGGCGCCGGCCCCGGCCGGCCACGAAACACGACCGGACCGGCCGCCCGACCTCGGAGCGGATCGGGATGTTCTGCAGGTTCGGGTTCGTGCTCGAGAGCCGGCCGGTCGTCGTCGAGACCTGGTTGAACGTGGTGTGGATCCGACCGGTCTCGGGATCGATCAATTCCGGGAGCGCATCGAGGTAGGTGTTCTTGAGCTTGGTCAGCTCGCGCCAGCGCTCGACCTTGGCGACGATCTCGTGCTCGTCGCGGATCTGCGCCAACACGCGGGCGTCGGTCGAGAACCCGGTCTTGCCGCGGCGCTTCTTGGTCAGCTCGAGCTCGTCGAAGAGCACGGTCCCGAGCTGCTGGGGCGACCCGATCGTGAACTCGTGCCCCGCGTGCTCGTAGATCTCGGCCTCGAGCGAGTCGATCTGATCGGCCATCCCGGCGCCGATCCGAGCCAGGCGCTCGGCGTCGAGCCGCAGCCCAACGCGCTCCATGTGCGCGAGCACCTCGATCAGCGGCATCTCGACCTGCTCGAGCAGGCGCTCGACGCCGAAGTCCGCCAAGCGCTCGCGCTGGCGCTCGGCGAGCTCGCCGGCGAGCCGGGCGTCGACCGCCGGGTCGCCGGCCGCGTCTCCCTCCTCGGCGGCGAGGGAGAGCTGCCCGTCACCGGCGCCGGCGGGCGCCGCCGCGAGCCCGGCATCGGCGGCGAGCTCATGCAACTCGTAGGTGCGGCGGGCGGGGTCGATCAGGTAAGCGGCGACCATCGTGTCGTGGGCGAGGTCGAGGGGATGCTCGCCGGCCGCTGCGAGCAGCCCATGGCGACCATGGCCGCCGAGCGACTTCGCGTCGTGGGCGATCAGCGGCCGCCCGTGCAACTCCGCGGCGAGCGCGACCAAATCCGTGGCCTCGCCGGTGACCACGGCCTTGCCGTCGCTGGCCGCCCAATTGCCGGCGGCGATCGCGAGCGAGATCGGCCCCGGGGTGAGATCGGCGGGCGTGCCCTCGGCCGCGGCGACCTCGATCATCTCCTCGACCATGCGCCCGGGGACCGACTCCTGCCACTCGTCGTCGAGACGCTGGATCACGGCGCGGAGCTCGAACTGGTTCGCGGCCTCGCGCAGCTTCGAGCGGTCGGGCACCGAGCGCACCGTCTCGGTGAGGTCGATCGGCACCTCGACGTCGTCGACCATCGTCGCCAGCCGCTTCGAGATCCGCGCGTCCTCGGCGTGCTCGGTGAGGTTCTGCTTGCGCTTCGCGCCGGAGATCTGGTCGACCGACTCGAGCACCCCGTCGAGCGAGCCGAACTGCTGCAGGAGCTGGGCCGCGGTCTTGTCGCCGATCCCGGGGACGCCGGGGATGTTGTCGGAGGTGTCGCCTTTGAGCCCGATGAAGTCGGTGACCAGCTCCGGCGACACCCCGTAGCGCTCGACCACCCCCTCCGCGTCGTAGACCCTGGTGTCGGTCACCCCGCGCGAGGTGGTCATCACCCGGACCCCGTCGCGGACGAGCTGGTAGACGTCGCGATCGCCGGAGACGATCATCACCGGGATCCCGGACTCGCTCGCCCGCCGGGCGAGGGTCGCGATCACGTCATCGGCCTCGAACCCCTCGACCTCGACGTTGCGAAAGCCGAACGCCTCGGCAAGCGGGGCGAGATGCGGCCACTGCTCTTTGAGCAGGTCGGGCCGCGACTTGCGCTGCGCCTTGTACTCGGCGAAGACCTTCTCGCGGCCCGACCAGCCCTTGTCCCAGGCGACGATCACCGCCTTCGGCGAGTAGTCGATCAGGATCTTGGCCATCATCGAGGCGAACCCGTAGATCGCGTTCGTCGGCCTCCCGTCCGCGGTCGCAATCGACTCGGGGAGGGCGAAGAAGGCGCGATAGGCGAGGCTGTTGCCGTCGATCAGGAACAGCTGCTCGCCTGCCTTCTCCGCCAGCTTCTCGGCCACCTGGTGATCTTATGGACGCCTCTGGCGCCTTTGTTTCCCCCGCGGCAACGAACGCGCCGCGGAGTCGGCGAGTGCGGCGCGCAGGGCGGCCACAACGGCGTCCGGTTGGCCGACGAGCTGGGTGTCAGCGAAGCGGCGCAGGCGATAACCGCGACCCTGGACATGGAGTGCCCGCGCCCGGTCGTCCTCGAACGCCTGACGGCCGCGGTGGGCGGCGTAGCCGTCGGTCTCGACCACGAGCCGCTGCCTGCGCCATAGGAAGTCGACCGTGTACGGGCCGATCGGCACGTTGACCTCCGGCGCTGGGAGGCGATGGCGGCGACAGAGGCGGAGGAAGCTTCGCTCGAGGTCACTGCGAGTGCGGTCGGTCTCGATCTCGCCCAGATCGAGCCCCAGGTACTCGGCTTGGCGGGTGGCGCGGCGGACGATTGCCGGCGCGGCCACTCGCGGGAGGTCACGCAGAGTCCGGCCGGGAGTGGTTACGGCGATGCGGTCGCGATAGGTAGTGGCGTCATCTGTCAGGTACGGGGTGCGGTGTATGCGTAGGCCAGGGCGCTGACGCCTTCCGGCTTTGGTCGGGACCGTGACGTGATGCGGGCCGTCGCCGTGAGCAAGCAGCCCCCAGAGCTCCGCCGCGCTGCGATGGCTTAGCACGGCACCCTCCCCGCCTGCAAGCACCGCCGCCATCCAGCCGCCCTCGGTGCTCGGTCCCGCGTGGCCCACTGCGTACACACCGCGGAACACGCGATGCAGCCCGCCGGCGCTGGCTCGCCTCGAGATGCTGGGTCGCCCGATCCCGAGAGCCCCGAGCTGGGCGGTCGTGACGACCCCGTGCTGGCGGGCGGCGATCCGGGCGATCTCCCGGTCCGCGCTGGCGCGTTCGTTGCTCATATGGAAACAAGGGCGCCCGCCGGGCGATCTCTCCGCCCGTGCGTAGAATCGCCGCCCGTGGCCAGCGTCTCCGCCCAGTTCTCCGTCACCGTGCGGGTCGAGCTCGATGCGCGACAGGAGCCACTCGGGAAGCTGACCGCGGCGATCGCCGAGGCGGGAGGGGCGCTGGCGAGCGTCGACCTCGTCCCCGGCGCCGGCAGCGAGGGCAAGCGGGTGCGCGAGTTCACGGTCGACGCCCGCAACCAAGAGCACTGGGAGCAGATCCTGCGAGCGATCGGCTCCACCCGCGGCGCCCGGGTGATCGACTACGTCGACCGCACCCTGGCGATGCACCGGGGAGGCAAGATCGAGCAGCACAACAAGTACCCGCTGAAGACCCGCGACGACCTCTCGATGGCCTACACGCCGGGCGTCGCGCGGGTCTGCATGGAGATCGCCGAGGACCGCAAGAAGGCGTTCGACTTCACGATCAAGCGGAACACGGTCGCGGTCGTCTCCGACGGCTCGGCGGTGCTCGGGCTCGGCGACATCGGCCCCGAGGCGGCGATGCCGGTGATGGAGGGCAAGGCGATGCTGTTCAAGGAGTTCGCAGCGATCGATGCCTTCCCGATCTGCCTCGACACCCACGACCCCGATCGGATCGTCGACGCGGTTCGCCTGATGGCGCCCACCTTCGGCGGGATCAACCTCGAGGACATCTCGGCGCCGCGCTGCTTCGAGATCGAGGAACGACTAAAGCACGAGCTCGACATCCCGGTCTTCCACGACGATCAGCACGGCACGGCGGTGGTGACGATGGCGGCGCTGTTCAACGCACTGAAGATCGTCGGCAAGCCGATCGAGGGCCTGACCGTACTCATGCTCGGCCTCGGCGCCGCCGGCGTCGCGGTGACGAAGATGATGCTCGCCTCCGGAATCACGAGGATCGTCGGCTGCGACCGCAAGGGCGCGCTCTCGACCACCCGCGAGGACTTCGAGCAGATGACGCCGATCAAGCGCTGGTACGCGGAGAACTCCAATCCCGAGAAGCGGCTCGGTCCGCCGGCCGAGGTGATCGAGGGAGCCGACCTGTTCGTCGGGCTCTCCGGCCCGGGCCTGATCGAGGCCAGCGCGCTCGAGCGGATGGCCGAAGACGCGATCGTCTTCGCGATGGCCAACCCGACCCCGGAGGTGATGCCCGAGGATGCCGAGCCCTACGTTCGGATCATGGCCACGGGCCGCTCGGATTACCCGAACCAGATCAACAACGTGCTCTGCTTCCCCGGCATCTTCCGAGGCGCGCTCGACGCCGGGGCGCCGAGAATCACCGAGGAGATGAAGATGGCGGCGGCGATGGGGATTGCCGACGTGGTCGCCGACGTCGACCTCTCCGAGGACTACATAATCCCGTCGGTGTTCGATCGCGACGTGGCGCCGGCCGTCGCCAAGGCGGTGGTCGAGGAGGCGAGGCGCGAGGGCATCGCCCGCGTCTCCGAGGAGACCGGGACGTTCTCGACCATCGAGTGATCGAATAGCCGAGGCTTCAGCGGGAAAGGCGGGAACAAGGATGCGCGTACTTGTCAGCGGCGCAAGCGGGATGATCGGCTCGGCGGTCTGCGACGCCCTGCTCGCGCGCGGCGACGAGGTGGTCGGCCTCAGCCGCGATCCGAATCGGGCGCGCGAGACGAACCCGACCGTCAACTGGCATCGCTGGGCCCCGGCCAACGAGCGCCCTCCCGAGACGGCGCTCGAGGGAGCCGACGCGGTCGTCAACCTGATCGGCGAGGAGATCAACCAGCGCCTCACCGACGCGGCCAAGCTCAGGATCCGCGAGAGCCGGGTGCGGGCGACGAAGAACCTCGTCGACGGGATCCTCGCCAGCGAAGCGACCCCGCGGATCCTCGTCAGCCAGTCGGCGATCGGCGTCTACGGCGACCGCGGGGAGGCGATGCTCGACGAGTCGGCTCCGGCGGGCGACGGGTTCGTCCCCGAGCTGGTCGGCGACTGGGAGCGCGCGGCCGAGGCTGCGTCGAAGGGCGGGGTTCGCGTCGTCGTCCTCCGCTCCGGGTTGGTGCTCGATCCCGACGGTGGACTGCTCGGCCAGCTGCTGCTGCCCTTCCGGCTCGGGGTCGGAGGCCCGCTCGGCGGGGGGCGCCAGTACATGCCCTGGATCCACATCGACGACGAGGTGGCCTTGATCCTCTGGGCGCTCGACACCGACGGCGTCGGCGGCGTGATCAACGCGACCGCTCCCAACCCGGTCAGCAATCGCGAGTTCTCGAAGGCGCTCGGCGCGGCGCTGGGCAGACCGTCGTTCATGCCCGCGCCGCGATTCGCGATCGCCGCACTGCGGGGCCAGGAGCTCGCCGAGCAGGCGCTCGGCAGCTATCGGGTGATCCCGCGGCGGGCGCTCGACCTCGGCTTCGCGTTCCGGTTCACCGAGGTCGGGGCGGCGCTGCGAGACCTGCTCTCTCGCTGAGCCGCCCAGCCCGGCTAGCCGAGGAAGGCCTCGGCGAAGGCGAACTCGTCCGGGGTCACGGTGCGCAGCTCGGCCACCGCCGCCGACAGCGCCACCAACTCGATCTTCGCCCCGCGCAGGGCCGGCATCGTCCCCCAGCGCCCTTCGTGGGCGGCGTCGATGGCGGCGACCCCGAACCGGGTCGCGAGCACGCGGTCATAGGCGGTCGGGCTTCCACCACGCTGGACATGGCCGAGGACCACGGCGCGAGTCTCGAACCCGGTTCGGCGCTCGATCTCCAGCTCGAGTCGCTGTCCGATCCCGCCGAGGCGGACGTGACCGAACTCGTCGGTGTCCCCGCCGGCCAACTCCATCGTCCCCTGCTCGGGCAGCGCTCCCTCGGCGACAACGACGATCGAGAAGTAGCGGCCGCGCGAGTGCCGACGCCGGATCAGGTCGCAGACCTCCGCGATATCGAACGGCCGCTCGGGGATCAGGATCACGTCGCCGCCACCGGCCACCCCCGAGTAGAGCGCGATCCAGCCCGCGTGGCGTCCCATCACTTCGACCACCATCACCCGGTGGTGGGACTCGGCCGTGGTGTGCAGGCGATCGATCGCCTCGGTCGCGATCTGCAGCGCGGTGTCGAACCCGAAGGTGACGTCGGTGGCGCCGATGTCGTTGTCGATCGTCTTCGGCACTCCGAGGACGTTGACGCCGTGCTCGGCGTGCAGGCGGTTTGCCGCGCCAAGCGTGTCCTCGCCGCCAATCGCGATCAGGCCGTCCAGCTCGAGGCGCTCGAAGGTCTCGGCGAGGCGCTGCGCGCCGTCGTCGCGCTTGAACGGGTTCGTGCGCGAGGTGCCGAGGATCGTCCCGCCGCGGGGCAGGATCCCGCGGGTGGACTCGATCGTCAGCTCCTCGGAATCGCCCTCCAGCGGCCCGCGCCAGCCGTCGCGAAAGCCGATGATCTGATCCCCGTGCAGGTCGATGCCCTTGCGGACCACCGCCCGGATGACCGCGTTGAGGCCGGGACAGTCGCCCCCGCCGGTGAGCACGCCGAATCGCATCGGGAGGAACATATCCGCCCATCGACCACGGCCGGGCGGCCGGCGAGGCCGAGCTGAGATCAGCCCCGGAGGGCGCGGTGGCGCGCGGCGAAGAAATCGAGCGCCGCCGCCCCGGGGTCGCCGCCGTCGGCGAGATCCGCGTAGCCGATCTCGGCGCCGTTGAAGGCGCTCGCATTCCAGAGCTCGCCTTGCGGCTCGGCTGTCCACGGACCGACGTAGAGGTAGGGCTCGGCGTGTTGCTCGTCACCGGGCGAGGCGCCGTAGTTGGCGCGCAGCCCGGCCTCCTCGGGGCCGGCCTCGAGAGCGATGTCGAAATGCTCGGGCCAAAGGATGATCTCCGAAGCCCCCTCGCCGGGATCCATGCCCGCGCGCAGGTGTCGAAGCACCTCGGCCGAGAAGGCGTAGAACTCAGCCAGCCGGCGGGCGGCGACCGGGTCGATCTCGAGCCCGCGGGAATCCTCGGGCGGGCCGCCGGGCAGCAACTCGGGCCCGAGCAGCCTCGCGGCCGCGTTCAGGCTCTCCAGCGGCGCACGCTCGACCGCACCGTCGCGCTCGAGGACGAGCTCAACGTCCTCGACCCGCACCTGAAGCCGCTCGCCGGCGAGCTCGAACGGCGGCGTGCCGAAGCCGCCGGGCGTCGCCATCAGCGCGATCTCGTTGTCGGGCTTCCGTGCCGGGGCGACGATTCGCTCGGCGACCGAGTGCAGCGCCGCGCGCGTCGCCGCGAACGTCTCGGGCAGCGGCGCAAGCTCCATCCGATGCCCTAGTGGGCTTTCAGGCTCGGACCCAGTCGATCAGCGGCTTCGCCCAACGGTCGAGGATGCCGTTGAAGAGGATGAAGAGGAAGATCAGCGCGGCGACGGTACCGCCGAGCGAGAACGCGTAGGCGATCACGAGCGCGATCAGACCGACGACGGTGAACACCAGCAGCCGCATCCGGCGCCAGCCTACATGCCCGGCGCGGACATCCGCTCGCGGCAGGCACCGATGAATGACCCCACGGCTGCGGCTGCGGCCGACGAGTCGGCGGACTCGGCGACGGCGCGGACGAGCCGCGAGCCGATGATCACGCCGTCCGCGAGGCGACCGACCTCGGCGGCCTGCTCGGCCGTGCCGATCCCGAACCCGACGGCGACCGGAACCGGGGAGTCGGCGCGGGCCGCCTCGATCAGCCCGGCGAGGGTCGGAGGCAGCTCGTCGCGCTCGCCGGTGGTCCGGGTGTCGGAGACCAGGTAGACGAACCCCTGCGCGGCGGCGCAGATCCGCGCCCGTCGCGGGGCCGGTGTCGTCGGCGCGAGCAGAGGGATCAGCGCCAGCCCGGCGGCGCGCAGCTCCTGCGTCAGCTCCGCTGCTTCCTCCGGGGGTAGGTCGGGGACGATCACGCCGCTCGCGCCGGCGTCGGCGAGCGCGCGGGCGAAGCGCCGCGGGCCACTGGCCAGGACCATGTTGACGTAGCCCATCGCGATCACCGGGACACGCGCGGCAAGCCGCTCGCAGATCACGAGCACCGAGTCCAGGCCGGCTCCGGCCGCGAGCGCCCGAGTGGCAGCGGCGTGGATCACCGGGCCGTCCGCGAGCGGATCCGAGTAGGGGATCCCCAGCTCGACCAGGTCCGCTCCGGCATCGGCGTAGGCACCGGCGACCGCGATCGAGGTGCCCTGGTCGGGAAATCCGCCCATCATGTAGGGCATCAGGGCAGCCCGCCCCTGCTCACGCGCGGCGGCGAACGCGGCCGCGATCGAATCATGGCCCGTCGCCTGCTCCGCTTCGCGTTCGGGGGCGACGGGGTCGCCGGTCGTCCGCTCAGTCATCGGCCAGTCGTGCAACCACCTCGGCGAGGTCCTTGTCCCCGCGTCCGCTCAAGGTCAAGAGGTCGTAACCAGCCAAGCCCTCACCCGACCCCCGCTCCAATAGCCACGCCACGGCATGTGAGGGCTCGAGCGCCGGGATGATCCCCTCGAGCCGCGCCAGCTCACGAAAAGCGGCCAGGGCCTGATCGTCGGTGACGGCTTCGTAGCGGACCCGGCCGATGTCGCGCAGGTGGGCGTGCTCCGGTCCCACGCCCGGGTAGTCGAGCCCGGCCGAGACCGAGTGTGCCTCGGCGATCTGTCCCTGCTCGTCGGCGAGCACGGCGGAGAGGGCGCCGTGCAGGACACCGGTCCGGCCGGCGCTCAGCGAGGCCCCGTGGCGACCGCTCTCGAGGCCCTCCCCCCCGGCCTCGATCCCGATCAGCTCGACCTCGGCGTCGTCGAGGAAGGCGGTGAAGGTGCCGATCGCGTTCGAGCCGCCGCCAACGCAGGCGATCACCCGGCTCGGCAGCCGACCCTCGGCGGCCAGCGCCTGCTCGCGGGCCTCGTCCCCGATCACCCGCTGCAGGTCTCGGACCAGCGCCGGATAGGGCGCCGGCCCGACCGCCGAGCCGATCACGTAGTGGGTCGTGGACACGTTCTCGACCCAGTCGCGGATCGCCGCGCTGACCGCCTCCTTGAGCGTCCTGGCGCCGGCCTCGACCGGCGCCACGCGGGCGCCGAGCAGCCGCATCCGCTCGACGTTCGGGGCTTGGCGGCGCATGTCCTCGGTGCCCATGTAGACGACACAGTCGAGCCCGAGCAGGGCGCAGGCGGTCGCCGCGGCGACCCCGTGCTGGCCGGCGCCGGTCTCGGCGATCACCCGCCGCTTGCCCATCCGCTCGGCGAGCAGCGCCTGGCCGACCGCGTTGTTGATCTTGTGGGCGCCGGTGTGGCAGAGGTCCTCACGCTTGAGATAGACGCGCCGCCCGCTGCGCTCGGCGAGGCGATCGGCGCGGTAGAGCGGCGTCGGCCGGCCGACGAACTCCCGCAGCAAGAGCCCGAGGCGGTGATGAAAATCCGCATCCTCGCGCGCTTGCGCCCAGGCGAGGGAGAGCTCGTCGAGGGCGGCGATCAGCACCTCGGGCACGAACCTGCCCCCGTACTCACCGAAGCGCTCCTGGACCGCGGTCGTGGCCTGGCCGCCCGCCGTCGCACCGGTGCCGGTGCTCATCTCGCCACCGCCCGCGGCTCGCCCGCGGCCGCCCTTGCCGCGTCGGCGAATGCCGCCATCAACTGCGGGTCCTTGACCCCCGGAGAGACCTCGACCCCGCTCGCGACGTCGACCGCGAACGGGTGCGTGACCGAGATCGCCTCGGCGACGTTCGCCGGCGTCAGCCCGCCGGCGAGGATCAGCGGCACCGTGCTTCGCCGGGCTGCCGCCAGCTCCCAGTCGAAGCTCTCGCCGGTGCCGCCGGGCGTCCCCGGGCGGTGGGCGTCGAGCAGGTGAAAGTCGGTCCGAAACGCCTCCGCCGCCTGGACGTCGGCGCCGCTTCGCACCCGTAGGGCCTTGATCACCCTGCACCCGGTCCGCCGCGCCGCCTCACGGCAGAAGTCCGGTCCCTCGTCGCCGTGCAGCTGCAGGATCGCCAGCGACTCGTCCTCGGCCGCCCGCGCGAGCTGGTCGAGTGTCGGGTTGACGAAGACGCCGACGATCTCGACCTCTCGGCGCAGCTCGGCGGCAATCGCCACTGCGGTCGCCGGGTCGCAGCGTCGCGGGCTGCGCTCGGAGTGGTTGAGGCCGATCGCCCAGGCGCCGAGGCGGGCGGCCTCGCGCGCGTCCTCGATCCGGGCGATGCCGCAGAACTTGACCCTCATCGGCCACAGGTTGGCAGGTCCGTGCGGCAGGCTTGATCGGCGAGGGCGACGTCCGCCGGCGAGCGGTCGGCGCTGCGGAGTTCCTAGCCCTGTGCCTGGGCGGGGCGGTCTCCGAGCTCGACCGTGACCGTCCGCTGGTCGCCCGCGCGGATCAGGGTGAGCTCGACCTCGTCGCCCGGCTGCTTGGCGTCGACGGCTGCGATCAGGTCCTCGACCCCGCCCAGCGGCTCTCCGTCGACGGCGACGATCAGGTCACCACCGGCGCGGAAGGGCTGGCCCGCAACCGTCACCTCGGCGTCCCCGGCTTCGATCCCGGCCTCGTCGGCCGGGCTGTCCGGAACCACGGACTGGACCAGGGCGCCGCCGTCGGCGTCGAGGTTGAGCACGTCGGCGATCTCGGCGGTCAGGTCGGCGCCGCTGACGCCGAGGAAGGCGTGCTCGACCTCGCCGTCGGCGATCAGCTGCTCGGCGATCTCACGGGCGGTGTTGATCGGCACCGCGAACCCGATCCCGACGTTGCCGCCGCTCTGCGACTCGATCTGGGAGTTGATCCCGATAACCCGGCCACCGGAGTCGAGCAGCGGACCGCCCGAGTTGCCGGGATTGATCGGGGCGTCGGTCTGGATCGCGTCGGTGATCGTGAAGCCGTTCGGGGCGCTGATCTCACGCTGGACAGCGGAGACGATGCCCGCCGTTGCGGTGCGGTCGAGCCCGAACGGGTTGCCGATCGCGACCACGGGGTCGCCGACGGTCACCTGCGAGGAGTCGCCGAGCCCGAGCGGCACCAGCGCCTCCGCGGGCGCGTCGACCTCGATCACCGCGACATCGGTCGAGGGATCCGCTCCGAGCACCTCGGCTGTGTAGACCTCGCCGTCCTCGCTCAGCGTCACCCGGACGTCCGTGGCACCTTCGACGACGTGGGCGTTGGTGATCACGTGGCCCTGGTCGTCGATCACGAACCCGGACCCGGTCGCCGTCCCGCCGCCCTGACCGGGGGCGCCGAAGGGGCTGAACTGCGGCTGGCGCGCCTCCGTGTCGGCCTCGATGTGGGCGACGCCGGGCGCGTCCTTCTCGTAGATCTCGTTCACGGTCAACCCCGATTCACCGCCCTCGTCGACGGCCGGCTCGGTGAGTGGCGTCGCGACGGCGGCCGGGGCGGCGCCGTCATCACCGGCCTCAACCCATCCGGCGGCGATTGCCACCCACCCGAGCAGGCCGACCACGAGGCCACCGGCGAGCGCGGAGACGAACGATGTACGCGGGAAGCTCCTCACGCCGGGCAGGGTGCCCGGCGCGGGTCAAGCCACCCTAACCGGAGCTCAAAGGCCGGCTAAGAATCGGCGCCGCGTTGCTCGGTGGCGAGGTCCGCGAGCTGCTCGCCGGTGGCCTCGTCCATGGTCAGCGCCCGCACCGCCGCCTCGGGGTCCTCGGAGCGCATCAGCGTCTCGCCGATGAGAACCGCATCGCAGCCGATGCGCTCGAGCTCGGCGAGCTGGTCGGGGTGCGAGTACCCGGATTCGGAGACGACCGCCTTGCCCGCCGGGACGTCGGTGATCAGCTCGGCAGTGGTCTCGAGGCTGACGGTGAAGTCGCCGAGATCGCGGTTGTTGATCCCGATCACCTCAGCCTCGAGCTCGAGCGCGAGCTCGAGCTCGCGCTCGTCGTGTACCTCGACCAGGCAGTCGAGATCGAGCTGCTCCGCCTCCTCGCTGAGCAGCGAGAGGTCCTCGGCAGGGAGAGCGGCGACGATCAGCAGCACCGCGTCGGCTCCATTGACCGCCGCCTCGTAGAGCTGGTAGACGTCGACGATGAAGTCCTTGCGCAGGATCGGCAGGCTCGAGGCCGCGCGCGCGGCCCGCAGATCGTCCAGGGAGCCGCCGAAGTGCCGCTGGTCTGTGAGCACCGAGATCGCCGCGGCGCCGCCGCGCTCGTAGGCGCCGCAGACCTCCGCCACCGATGCATCCGCGGCGATCTCGCCCGAGCTCGGCGAACGGCGCTTGAACTCGGCGATCAACGAGAGCCCGTCGCGGACGAGCGCTTCGCTGAACGGTCGCGAGCCGCTCAGGGTGCCGACCGCGTCACGCAGGTCCGCGACCGGGACCTGGCTCTTTCGCTGCTCGACGTCCTCCCGCGCCGCCCCAACGAGCTGCTCGAGCTTGCTCATCCGCCGCCCAGGGTAGAGCAGCCGCAGCTCATGCCGCGAGCTCGCCGCTGAGCCGGACCAGCCGCTCCAGTACCCCTTCCGCCGCTCCAGAGTCGATCGACTCCCGGGCACGCTCGACCGCCGCCCCGAGGTCGTGGGCGCCACCCGCGGCGAGGATCGCGGCGGCGGCGTTGATGAGGACGACGTCGCGCGAGGGGCCCTGCTCCCCGGCCAGCAGCGAGCGCACCAGGGCGGCATTCGCGGGCGGGTCGGCGCCGGCGATCTCGGCGATCTCGACCCGGGCGACCCCAAGGTCCTCGGGGGTGATGAACCACTCCGCGGTCGTCCCGTCGGCCACCTCGACGATCCGCGTCCGGCCACCGATGCTGATTTCGTCGAGCCCGTCGTCGGCGGAGACGACCAGGGCGCGCTCGCAGCCGAGCCCGAGCAGCGCCTCGGCGATCGTCTCCTGGAACAGGCGGTCTGAGACGCCGAGCAGCTGCCGGCGCGCCCCGGCGGGATTGGTCAGCGGACCGAGCAGGTTGAAGATCGTCCGCACGCCGAGCTGCTTGCGCACACCGGCGACGTGCTTCATCGCCGCGTGATGGCGGGGGGCGAACATGAACCCGAACCCGAGCTCATCGATGCAGCGCGAGATCGCGGGCGGATCGAGCTCGATCTCGACGCCCAGCGCCTCGAGCAGGTCGGCGGAGCCACAGCGGCTGGTGCTCGATCGGTTGCCGTGCTTGGCGACCGCGCAGCCCGCGCCGGCGGTGACCAGCGCCGCGGCGGTCGAGATGTTGAACGTGCTCGGGCCGCCGCCGGTGCCGGCGGTGTCGACCAGGTCCTGGCGTCCCGTCTCCACCGAGGCGGAGAGCCGGCGCATCGTCCGCGCCAGCCCGACCAGCTCGGCCACGGTCTCGCCCTTGGCGCGCAGTGCGATCAGGAAGGCCGCGGTCTGGACCTCTCCGCCACGACCCTCCATCACCTCGTCGAGGACCGTCGAGGCGTGGTCGGCGCTCAGGTGCCCGCCGTCGGCGAGCTCGTCGATCGCCCGGGTGAGGATCGGATTCGTCACTCGCCGCTCGCCGCTCGCCGCTCGAGGAAGTTGGCGAGCAGTGCCTTGCCATCGGGGGTGAGCACTGACTCGGGATGGAACTGCACGCCCTCGGCCGGCAGCTCGCGGTGACGGACGCCCATCACGACCTCGCCGTAGGAGGCGGTTCGCTCGAGCACCACCGGCAGCTCCGGGTCGGCGATCAGCGAGTGGTAGCGGCCGGCGGACAGGGGGTTGGGCAGGTCGCGGTAGATGCCGGCACCGTCGTGGCTCACCTCGGCGTCCTTGCCGTGGATCGGCTCGCCCCGAATCGTGCGCCCGCCAAACGCCTCGACCATCGCCTGGTGGCCGAGGCAGACGCCGAGCGTCGGCACCCCGGCTTCGGGAAACTCGCGTGAGGCGTCGATCGAGATCCCGGCCTCCGCCGGGGTGCAGGGGCCGGGCGAGATCACCAGCCGATCCGGCCGCCGCTCGAGCAGCTCCGCGACCGTCGCCTTGTCGTTTCGCACCACCTCGACCTCCGCCCCAAGCTCGCCCAGGTACTGGACGAGGTTGTAGGTGAAGGAGTCGTAGTTGTCGATTACCAGGGCTCGCATCATCCCCACTCCGGCTGGCTCTCGGCGAGCTCGACCGCTTCGAACATCGCTTTCGCCTTCGCCACGGATTCTCTGTACTCGTAGTCGGGCTGGGCGTCGGCGACCGTGCCGCCCCCCGCCTGGACGTGGATCTCGCCGTCCTTGACCACCGCGGTGCGGATGTGGATCGCCGTGTCGAGATCGCCGGTGAAGCTCAGGTAGCCGATCGCGCCTCCGTAGGAGCATCGCTTGTGCGGCTCGAGCTCGTCGATGATCTGCATCGCGCGGACCTTGGGAGCACCCGAGAGCGTGCCGGCCGGCAGCGCCGCCGCCAGCGCGTCGATCGCGCCGAGCCCCTCGCGCAGCCTGCCCGACACCTGGCTGACGATGTGAAAGACGTGCGAGTAGGTCTCGACCGCCATGTACTCGTCGACCTCGACGCTGCCGTACTCGCAGACCCGGCCGAGGTCGTTTCGACCGAGGTCGACCAGCATCACGTGCTCCGCGCGCTCCTTGGGGTCGGCGAGCAGGGCCGCGGCTTGGCGACGGTCCTCGTCCTCGGAGCCACCGCGGGGATACGTGCCCGCGATCGGCCGCGTCTCGACCCGGCGGCCGGTCACCTTGACCAGCGGCTCGGGTGAGGCGCCGGCGATCTGGAAGTCGCCGAACTCCAGGTAGTACATGTAGGGGGAGGGGTTGATCGTCCGCAGGCCGCGGTAGATCGAGAACGCCTCGACCGTCGCCGGCGCCGAGAAGCGCTGCGAGGGGACGACCTGAAAGGCGTCGCCGGCGCGCACGTACTCGACGATTCGCGCGACGTTGGCCTCGAAATGCTCGCGCGAGAGGTTCGACCGCCACGGTCCATCAATGCCCTCGGGCTCGAACGCCGGCGGCGCCGGAGGCCGGTCGGCAACCCGGGGACGGGCGCCGGCCGGCGGCACCGATCCGCGCAGCGCCTCGCGCGCCTGGTCGATCAGCTCCCGAGCCCGGTCATAGCCGGGCTCGACCGCCTGCTCGTCGTCGCAGAAGGCGTAGGCGAGCACGGTCACCTCGTGTCGTAGGTGATCGAAGGCGAGCATCAACTCGCACACGATCAGCGACATGTCGGGCAGGCCCAGCGGATCGGGGTTCGGCTCGCCGAGCGGCTCGACGGCGCGCACCAGGTCGTAGCCGAAGTAACCAACCGCCCCGCCCGCGAAAGGAGGCAGGGTCTGCGAGGAGGCGATCCGGTAACGGCTCAGAGCAACGGCCGCACAGGCGTAGGGATCGGGGGCGGCGCTGTCGATCCGCTCACCGTCGCGGACCTCGGTCAGCGTCCCGCCGGCCCAGCGGAGCTCGATCCGGGGCCGAAAGCCGAGGAAGGAATAGCGCCCCAGTCGCCCCTGCTCGGCCGATTCGAGCAGGAACGACGGGCCCGGAAACGCCTCACGCAGCTTGAGAAAGGCCGAGACCGGCGTCTCGCAGTCATCGATGAACCGGTAGCTGATCGGGACAACGTTCGCGTCCCTAGCGACCGCTCTGACCTCGTCGAGCCCTGGCTCGAGCTCAGCGCCGACGGTCATTCAGGGTCTCCAGGGCCGCCGACAGCGGCAGCTCGCGCGAGAGCAACAGGACCTCGAGGTGGTAGAGCAGGTCGGCGGTCTCCTCGGCGAGGCGCTGGTCGGACTCCCGCGCGGCGGCGCGCGCGACCTCGTCGGCCTCCTCGCGCAGCTTGGCCGCGACCCGCTCGGGGTCGGCAAGCAACTCGACCGTGTATGAGCCCTCAGGCCGCTGCTCGCGACGCGCCTGCAGGGTCCGCGCCAGCTCGGCCAGCGCCTCGTGGGCGGCCGGGTCGGGTCGCTCGGAGGTCTCGAGTTCGCGGTGAAAGCAGCTTCGCTCGCCTGTATGGCAGGCCGGGCCTGCGGGGTCGACCAGTGCCACGACCGCGTCGCCGTCGCAGTCGTAGCGCAGCTGGCGCAGGCGCTGGACGTTGCCCGAGCTCTCCCCCTTCCGCCACAGCTCGTCGCGCGAGCGGCTGAAGAAGTGGACCTCGCCGGTCTGCCTGGTCAGGCTCAGGGCCTCCTCGTTCATGTAGGCGAGCGTCAGCACCTCGCCGCTGCTCCAGTCCTGCAGCACGCAGGGGACGAGGCCGCGCTCGTCGAATCTCACCGGCTCGGACACCGCCGGGATCGTAGTGCCCGTCGGGCGGGTTGCTTAGCCTTCGCGATCGTCGCCCGGACTTCCTCGTCGCCGACGCCGAGGAGGACGGCGAGCCCGGCGCCGGAGACCTGACTCCGGCTACTCGATCCCGAGCCGGTCGAGCAGACCCTCGTCGCGACGCCAGCGCTCGCGCACCCGCACCTGCAGGTCGAGGAAGACCCTGGAGCCAAGCTCGCGCTCGAGCTCCTTGCGCGCCCCCGTGCCGATCTCGCGGACCATGCGCCCGCCCTTGCCGATCAGGATCGACTTCTGCGAGTCGGTCTCGGCCCAGATCTGAGCCCCGACCTCGATCAGCCCGTCCTCGCGCTCGCGGACCTCCTCGACCGCGACCTCGACCGCGTGCGGCAGTTCCTCGCGGGTCCGCCGCAGGACCTGCTCGCGGATCAGCTCCGCGAGATGGACCCGGCTCGGTTGGTCGGTGCGCTCCTCCGGCGGGTAGAGCAGCGGCCCCTCGGGGATCAGCTCGGAGAGCCGGGTGACCAGCGACGTGATCCCCGTTCCGAGTTTCGCCGAAACCGGAAAGATCTCATCCACGACCTCGAGTTCAGCCGCGGCGGCGAGCACCTCGGTCGTCTGCGCGGGCCCGAGGCGATCGACCTTGTTGACCGCACAGATCACCGGGACCGCCGAGCGGGCGGTGAGCAGGTGGCGGGCGATGAAGCGGTCGCCCGGCCCGATGCCCTGCTCGCCGTTGACGACGATGAGGGCGGCGTCGGAGCCCTCGAGCTCCTGCTCGACGCGGCGCTGCATGCGCTCGGTGAGCACGTCGCGCGGGCGCTGGACACCCGGCAGGTCGACGAGCACGAGCTGCCACCCCGCCGCCGGATCGGTCGCCACCCCGCGGTTCGCCCGCCTGGTCGTCTGCGGCCGGTCGGAGACGATCGCGACCTTCGAGCCGACGATCGCGTTGACGAGGGTCGACTTGCCGACGTTGGGCCGCCCGGCCAGGCCGATGATGCCGGCTCGGCTACCAGCGCGCACCTCCTCCGCTTCGCGTCCGGGGGTGTCGCGGTTAGCCAAGGGACGCAAGTATCGCGGCTTGCAAGGTCAACATCTCGCCGTCGTCGGTCTCATGGTCGTAACCACAGAGGTGGAGGGTGCCGTGCACGGTCGCCTCGATCAGGTCGTCGGCGTGCTCGGGGCAGATGACGACGTCGCCGAGCTCACGCGGGCCGCTCGCGGGGCCGCGGCCGTCGACGGGAAACGAGAGCACGTCGGTGGCGACGTCCCGGCCGCGGTGCTCGCGGTTCAGGGCCGTGATCCGCTCCGCGCCGACCAACTCGACCGCGAGGTGGCCCTCGACGATCGCCGCCGTGGCGAGCGTCGCGGCCACTGCCTCCCGCAGCTCCGTCGGCACGTCTGAGAGGTCGATCAACCTTCGGGGCGCTGGTCGCGCTCGGAGTACTCGCCGTAGGCGGCGACGATCCGCTGCACGAGCTGGTGGCGGACTACGTCCTCGCCGCCGAAGCGCACGAACGCAATGTCCTGCACCGCGGCGAGGATCTCGCCGACGACGATCAGCCCCGAGCGCTGGTCGCGCGGCAGGTCGATCTGGGTCACGTCCCCGGTGACGACCATGCGTGAGCCGAAGCCGAGGCGGGTGAGGAACATCTTCATCTGCTCGGGGCTGGTGTTCTGCGCCTCGTCGAGGATCACGAACGAGTCGTTGAGCGTCCGGCCCCGCATGAACGCCAGCGGCGCCACCTCGATGATCCCGCGGTCGAAGTAGGTCAGCACCCGCTCCGGGTCGAGCATGTCGTAGAGGGCGTCGAAGAGCGGTCGCAGGTAGGGATCGACCTTCGCCTGGATGTCGCCGGGCAGGAAGCCGAGCCGCTCCCCCGCCTCGACCGCGGGCCGCGTGAGGATGATGCGGCTGATCTCGCGGGCGTCGAGCGCCGCGACCGCCATCGCCACCGCGAGAAAGGTCTTGCCGGTCCCGGCGGGGCCGATGCCGAAGGTGACCGTGTGGTTGCGGATCGAGTCGACGTAGCGCTTCTGGTTCACGGTCCGCGGTGCAACCTTGGTGTTCCGGTGGCGCCAGACGAGGTCCTCGAGGATCTCGGCCGATGGCCGCTCGGCCTCGATCGCGCCGGTCACGGCGTCGATCGTCCCCGGGGCGACGTCGTGCCCGCGCTCGATCAGGCCGACGAGCTCGTCGACCATCGTCGCGGCGCGGCTGACGTCGTCGTCGGCGCCGTCGAGGGTGAGCACGTTGCCGCGCAAGAAGACCTCGCATCCGAGCCGCTCCTCGAGCTCGCGCAGGACGCTGTCCTCGGTGCCGGCGAGCTCGGCGGCGACCGTGTTGTCGAGGGTGAGCTGCCGCTTGGCCACTTAGCCGTCCGCGAGTCGCTCGCGCACCGCGGCGCTGACCCGCTTGCCGTCGGCGCGGCCGTCGACCTTGGGCATCAGGGCGCCCATCACCTTGCCGATCTCGCCTGCCGCGGTGGCCCCACTCTCGGCGACCGCTGCATCGACCAGTCCGCCCAGCTCCGCGTCCGAGAGCTCCGCGGGCAGGTAGCGCTCGATCTCGCGCGCCTCGGACTCCTCGGCCTCGGCGCGGTCGGCGCTGCCCCCGTCGCGGTAGGCCTCGGCCGCTTCGAGCCGTCGCTTGCGCTCGCGGCGCAGGACCGCGAGCTCGTCATCGCCACCTCGCTTGCGCTCCTTCTGCAGAGCGTCGGCGACCATCCGCAGCGCCGCGACGCGGTCGCGCTCGCCGGCCTTGAGCGCGGCGTGGGTGTCCTGCTGGACCTGGTCGAGGATCGTCACCCGGGTAAGGGTAATGCCAGTGCTCACCCGCCTCAGTCAGGCATCTCAACCATTTCGACGTCGCCGAGCGGCATCTGCAGGAACCGGGTTCCGAGCCGACGGAAGGCCTCGGCATCCCCGGTGCAGATGAAGCGGTACTCGCCCTCATCGGCGCCCGCTGCCTCGAGCGAGCGGCCTTCGAGGATCCGCTGCGCCGTCGCCGCGAGCGCGTGCCCGGCGGTGACCAGGCGCACCTCGCGGCCGAGGAAGCGCTGCAGCATCGGCGCCACCAGCGGGTAGTGCGTGCAGCCGAGGATCACCGTGTCGACCTCGGCGCGGCGCAGCGGCGCGCAATAGGCGCGCACCTTCTCGACCACGGCCTCCGAGAACGGGAACCCGCGCTGGATGATCGCCGCGAGGTCGGGCGCGGCCACCTCGGTCACGGTGAGCTCGCGATGGGCGCGCGAGAGCGCCCGCAGGTAGGCGCCGCCGTCGACGGTGGCCGGGGTCGCGAGCACCCCGACTCGACCCGTGTCGGTGATCGCGGCGGCGATCTCGGCCTCGGGCTCGATCACGGCGACGACTTCGACCCCGCGCTCGGCGGCGATCTCTCGGGCGGCGTCGATCCCCGCCCCGGCGGCCGAGTTGCAGGCAATCATGATCAGCTTCGCGCCGCGCTCGAGCAAGAAGCGGGTGTTGCGCTCGACGCACCGTCGCAGCTCCTCGGCGCTCTTCGCGCCGTAGGGAAAACGGGCATCGTCGCCGAGGTAGAGGTAATCCTCCTCGGGCAGCGAGACCAGGCACTCGTGCAGCACGGTCAGGCCTCCTACACCGGAGTCGAAGACCGCGATCGGCAGCGCCGGGTCGGGCACGGGCTGGGTCATCCGCTCAGATGATCGCTGCTGCGACACTGCGTCGATGACGGAAACCGCTCAGGGCGAGGGGTCGAGGCTCTCGCTGTGGTCGCGGGACTCGCTGCTCTCGATCGGCTGCAGAGGCTCTGTGCTCTCGGTCGGCTCGACGGGCTCTGTGCTTTCGGTCGGCTCGGTGGGGTCATTCGCCTCCGCCTTCTCGGTCGGGTCCGCCGCCTCGGCGGGCTCGGCCCTGTCCGCGGCCTCGCGCGGATCGGTGATGTCCTCCGCGGCCGACGGGGCGGTGCTCGGCACCCGCGACCGGCGAGCCGGGCTGATCGCCGCGGTGACGCTCGCCACGGCGGCGGCAGTGGTCGCGCTCCGTGCCCATCGAGCCTGACGCAGACGCTTAGAGAAACGGCTTCGCGACCATGAAGTAGATCGCGATGACGACGATCAGGCCGGCGATCGGGCCGACCCGGGCGCTGGCGAGGCTCGCACGGTTGAACTCCTCGCCGAACTCCACCCGATCGCTTCCGGCCGCCTCGATGTCGCGCTTCGCGGCCGTCAGCGCGCGGCGATCGTGGGGCAGGAAGTAGCCGTGAACGAGCCCGAGCAGGACTATGATCGCGACGATCCCGACCGCGATGAAGGCCTCGTCGAACCAGTCGCCGTCGGCCGCCAGGTAGAGGCCCGAGAGCAGCACGACGATCCCCCCGATCGTCACCAGCGTGCGGTTGACCGCGTTCTGGGCCTCGAGCGCCGCGGGAATGCTGCGCGGGTGGTTGCGGGTCGTCATCGCGATGTAGATGCCGAAGGCGAAGGTCGGGCCGAAGGCGACCACGACCGCGGTCACGTGCAGCCAGACGACGACGTCATAGAAGGTGACGGCGAGGGTCGTCATCGCCCGTACCCTAACCCGGCCCGGGGCCGGAATCGGACCGGCGGGCCAGGAGCGCGGCCCAGTCGCCGCGGGCGCGGCGCTCGACCGGCTCCAGCCCTGACCCGGCCAGCGCAAGTCCCACCCGCTCGACCTCCGCCGCGAGCAGGCCCGAGCAGATCAGCGCCCGCGGACGGTCGGCGAGCCGATCGGCGACGGACACGAGCAGTGGCGCGGTCAGGTTGGCGACCATGGTCGAGGCGACGGGCGCCCGCGCGTCGCGCAGGTTGACCCGCTCGAGCTCGAGCTCGACGCCGTTGACGGTCGCGTTCCGCTCGGCGGCCTCGAGCGCCGCCGGCTCGCTGTCGCAAGCGACCACGGGTCCCCAGCCGAGCTTCGCGGCGGCAATCGCCAGCACCCCCGACCCGGTCCCGAGGTCGACCAGCTCCCCCTCGGCTTCCCCGGCGTCGGCGAGATCGACCAGCAGCTCCAGGCAGAGCGCGGTCGTCGCGTGGGCGCCGGTGCCAAAGGCCTGTCCCGGGTCGATGATCACATCAACCGCCGGCTGCTCCGCTCCCGCTCGAGACTCGGCCCAGGAGGGGCGGACGACGATGCGGCCGTTTGCGATCGAGACCGGCTGGTGAAAGTCGCGCCAGCGGTCCGCCCAGTCGTCGGGGATCTCGGTCGAACTGATCTCGACCAGGCCGTCCCCGGCCGCAGCCTCGAGCGCCGGCAACTCCGGCAGCTCCCCGGGCGGGCCGTAGATCGCGTACTCGACCCAGCCCCCGCCCTGCTCCTCCTCGACCCCGCCCGGCGCCAGCTCGAGCAGCTCGGCGAGGACGCGCTCGCCGAGCTCGGCCCGGCAGCGAACCGCGAGCCGGATCACGCGCGGCCGTCGTCGACCAGCGACTGGTGCAGGCGCTTGGCGAGCTCCTTCTGCTCGCGGCTGAGCTTGCTCGGCACCTCGACGTCGATCACCACGTGCTCGGAGCCGCGCGACCCGTTGCGCAACGAGGGCAAACCGAGGCCCTTGAGCCGCACCGTGTGGCCGGGCTGGGTCCCGGCGGGCAGCTTGACCTCGCGCTCGCCGTCGAGCGTCGGGGCGCTGACCACACCACCGACCAGCGCCACGGTGACCGGGACCTTGACCACGGTGACCAGGTCCTGTCCGCGGCGCTCGAAGCGCTCGTCGTCGTCGACCCGGATCTCGACGTAGAGGTCCCCCGGCGGCCCTCCGGGCTCGCCGGCGTGCCCGGCACCGGCGATCCTGATCCGTTGCCCGGACTCGATCCCGGCCGGCACTTCGACGTCCCAGGTCCGCTCGCGCAGCTCACGGCCGACCCCGTCGCACCGTTCGCAGGGCTGCTCGGCGATCTTGCCCGCGCCGGCGCAGCTCGGGCACGCTCCGGTCTGGACGAGCTGGCCGAAGGCGCTGCGCCGAACCTGCTGCACGCGCCCGGCGCCGCCGCAGGTCTCGCAGGTGTGGATCGGCGTCCCCGGCTCGGCGCCGTTGCCGCGGCAGTGCTCGCAGACCGAGACCGCCTCGAAGTGGACCTGGCGCTCGCCACCGGTGAGGACATCGGTCAGCGTGACCTGGGCGCCGACCGCGATGTCGGCGCCGCCGGCCGGCCCGGCTCGCCCGCGCCCGAACAGGTCACCGAACGGCGAGTCGCCGCCGAAGAAGGCCGAGAGGATGTCCTCGACGCTGCCCTGCGTGTGCGGCGCCCAGCCTCCCGAGCGCAGGCCCTCGTGCCCGAAGGCGTCGTAGGTGCGACGCCGCTCGGGGTCCGAGAGCACCTCGTAGGCCTCGGCGGCCAGCTTGAACTTCTCCTCGGCCTCGGGATCGTCGCGGTTGACGTCGGGATGCAGGTCGCGGGCGAGGCTCCGGAACGCCCGCTTGATCTCCGCCTCACCGGACCCCCGCTCGATCCCGAGCACCTCGTAGTAGTCGCGCGGCACTATTCGTAGACCGACTCGAAGAAGCGCGACAGCTCCCCGGCAGCCTCGCGCACCGAGGCGATCGCGGTCGCGTAGTCCATCCGCAGCGGGCCGACGACCCCGACCGCGCCGAGGTTGCGATAGCCGAGCCCGTAGTTGGCGCCGACGAAGCTGACCGAGCGCAGCTCAGGCGCCGGGTTCTCGCCCCCGATCCACATGAAGACCGAGCGCTCGTCGAGGGTCGTGCGCAGCACCTCGAGCAGGTTCGCCCGCCGCTCGAGCGCCCGCATCAGCGAGTCGGCTCGCGGCAGGTCGGGAGCGTGCTCGGCGGAGAGCAGCCGCGCAGCGCCCTCGACGTAGAGGTCGGACTCGGCGCCCTGCTCGAGGCCCGAGAAGGCGTCGCGGATCTCGACCAGGAACCCGCGCTCGGCCGGGCCGAGCTCGGGATCGTCGAGCCGGTCGCCCGTCATCCGGGCGCCGAGCGCGAGCCCGGCGAGGCGCTCGTTGAGAAAGCTCGAGGCCCACTCGACAAGGCCGGGGTCGACGGGCTCGGCGAAGTTGAACATCCGCTTCGTCACCGCCCCGTTGGAGGCGATCACGACGACCATCACGACCCGCGGCTGAAGCTGCAGCGCCTCGACCCGGTGAACGCGCGCCGCCGAGGGCGGTGGGCCGGTCGCCACCGCGAGCAGGTCCGTCATCCGCGAGAGCGCGGAGGCCGTCTCGCGCAGCGCCTCCTCGATCTCGCGCCGCATCCGCGAGAGGTCGAGCGTGCCGGTGGCGGGCCCCGGGGCGGCGCCGGCAACGAGCAGCGCGTCCGCGTAGAAGCGATAGCCCGAATCGGTCGGCACCCTGCCCGCGGACGGGTGAGGGTGGGTGAGGTAGCCCTCGCGCTCGAGCGTCGCGAGCTCGGCCCTGACCGTCGAGCGGCCCCATTCGAGCTCCTCGCCGTCGGCGATCATTGCCGAGCCCACGGGCTTGCCCGACTCCAGGTAGGCGTCGACGGCCAGGTTGAGGATCCGCTGTTGGCGCTCGCTGAGCACACCCTGATTCTAGGAACGGGCGCCGCGAACGCCCGGTCACGGGCCAGATGGCCCGTCCGCTCAGCCGAGCGCGAGCTCGGCCTCGGCGTTGCGGATGACCTGGTTCTCGCCCTGGGTGGCCTCGGTCGCGGTCACGATCCGGTCCGCGTCGGCCTCGGTCACGGTCGAGGAGACGACGACCTCCTGCTCGGGAAAGCCCATGCCGCGAAACTGGACCCGCAGGCGTCGCAGCGCACGTGGGTCGCCGTCGGCGACGGCGCTGTGCGCGCGAGCGACCTGAGCCATCGTCCAGAGACCGTGCAGGATGCAGCCGGGCAGGCCGACCGACTTCGCAAACTGCTCGTCGATGTGGATCGGGTTCATATCCCCGGAGGCGTCGGCATAGCGCTTGGTCAAACCGGCGTCGGGCGTCACCCGCAGCTCGGGAAGCCGGTCGCCGACCTCGAACTCGCTCACCCGCTCGCTCCTCCCTCAGACACCGCGCACGATGTTGGTCCAGGTCGCCCGCACCGTCCGCTCTCCGTTCTGGTTGACGGAGATCGACTCGAAGACGTAGAAGCCCATCCCGCTTCGCTCCGAGATCTGTTCGCAGCTGACGGTGGTCGTGATCGTGTCGCCGGCGCAGACCGGCTCTGCCCACTCGAACTCCTGCCCGCCGTGGACCATCGCCGCGAAGTTCATCCCGACCTTGGGGTCGAGGATCGCCGGCGCCATCGCCACGGCGCTGTAGACGACGCAGAACATCGGCGGGGCGACGACGTCGCGAAAGCCGGCCGCGCGGGCCGCGTCGGCGTCGCGGTGGACCGGGCTCGGCTCGCCAACCGCGTCCGCGTAGCGGGCGATCCGCTCGGCCTCGACCTCGAACGAGGCCGGCTCCCAGGTCTTGCCCACCGCTTCGGTCTGCACCGCCATCGAGCGCGGCAGTCTATTCGGACGCCGCCGCGGCGAAGGCGGCCTCGGCGTCCGCGTAGAGGTGAACGCGGACCGCGAGCTCGTCCGGCACCTCGAACAGGAAGTAGACGGGCATCTCGACCGGGACGCCGCTGCCGGCGCCCACCCCCGCCTGACGGGTCTCGGCGATGACGTGATCGTCGTCCGGGAAGCTGAGCGAGACCACGGTGTTGCGCTGGGTTGCGAACGCCTCCCCCCAGATCCTCAGCATCTCGAGGAAGCCCGCGTGCCCGTGCCAGGTCCCCGTGTTTGCCAGCGACGGGCCGACGTGGCTCTCGACCGCGGGGTCGAGGACCGCGAGCACCGCTTCGGCATCGCCTCGGTTGAAGGCCTCGAATCCTTCGCGGACCAGGCGCTCGCGATGCTCGCGGCTACTCATCGACCTGGAGCACCGAGAGGAACGCCTCCTGCGGCACCTCGACCGCCCCCACCTGCTTCATCCGCTTCTTGCCCTTCTTCTGCTTCTCGAGCAGCTTCTTCTTCCGCGTCACGTCGCCGCCGTAGAGCTTTGCCGTGACGTCCTTGCGCAGCGCCTTGACCGTCTCCCGGGCGAGTACCCGTGATCCGACCGCCGCCTGCACCGGGACGTCGAAGAGCTGGCGCGGGATCGTCCGGCGCAGCCGCTCGACCAGGGCCTTGCCGGCTTCGTAGGCCGCGTCGCGATGGACGATCACCGAGAGCGCGTCGACGCGCTCGCCGGCCAGCAGGACGTCGAGCTTGACCAGGTCCGAAGCGCGGTTGCCGAGCGGCTCGTAGTCCAGGGACGCGTAGCCCGCGGTGCGCGACTTGAGCTGATCGAAAAAGTCGAGCACGATCTCGGCCAGCGGCAAGTCGTAGCGGAGCTGGACCCGCTCCGGCGAGAGGTAGTGCATGTCGACGTGGGTGCCGCGACGCGACTGGCAGAGCTCCATCACCTGACCGACGTAGCCGGTCGGGCAGATCAGCGAGGCGCGGATGTACGGCTCGAGGATCTCGTCGATCAGCCCGGGGTCGGGCATCTCGACCGGCGAGTGAACGTCCACCGTCTGCCCGTCGGCGAGCCGGACCTCGTAGCGGACGTTCGGGGTCGTCGCGAGCAGCTCGAGGTCGTACTCGCGCTCCAGCCGCTCACGGACGATGTCCATGTGGAGGAGGCCGAGAAAGCCGCAGCGAAAGCCGAATCCGAGCGCCTGCGAGGTCTCCGGTTCATAGGAGAGCGCCGCGTCGTTGAGCGCCAGCCGCTCGAGCGCGTCGCGCAGGTCCTCGTAGCGGTCGGTGTCGATCGGGAACAGGCCGCTGAACACCATCGGCTTGACCTCGCGATAGCCGGGCAGCGGCTGCGACGCGGGCCGCCCGCGCGCGGTCAGCGTGTCGCCGACCCGCAGCTTCGAGACGTCCTTGAGCCCGGTGATTGCGTAGCCCACCTCGCCCGCCGACATCCCGGCGGCGGCGCGCATCTCCGGGGCGAAGAAGCCGATCTCGTCGATCTCGGCCTCGGTCGCGGTCTGCATCGCGACGATCGGCTCATGCCCGACGAACTCGCCGTCGACCATTCGCAGGTAGGCGACCACCCCGCGGTACTGGTCGAACTCGGAGTCGAAGATCAGCGCCCGTGGCGGCGCCTCGGAATCGCCGCCCGGGGCCGGGATCCGAGCGACGATCGCCTCCAGCACCTCGGCCACGCCGGCGCCGGTTTTCGCCGAGATCCGCAGCACCTGGTCCGGATCGCCGCCGATCAGGTCGCAGATCTCGCCCGCGACTCGGTCCGGCTCGGCGCTAACCAGGTCGACCTTGTTGAGAACCGGGATCAGCTCCAGGCCCGCCTCGACCGCCGCATACGTGTTGGCGACGGTCTGCGCCTCGACCCCCTGCGCGGCGTCGACCACCAATAGGGCCCCTTCGCATGCCGCGAGGCTGCGCGAGACCTCGTAGGAGAAGTCGACGTGGCCGGGCGTGTCGATCAGGTGCAGGTGGTAGGTCTCGCCGTCGCCGGCCGCGTAGGAGACCCGCACCGCCTGGGCCTTGATCGTGATCCCGCGCTCGCGTTCGAGCTCCATCGAGTCGAGCAGCTGGGGGAGGTGCTTTCGCGGGTCGACCGCGCCCGTGAGCTCGAGGATCCGATCGGCGAGCGTCGACTTGCCGTGGTCGATGTGGGCGATGATCGAGAAGTTGCGAATCCGGTCGGGCGGCATCAGGGCCGCTCAGTATGGCGAGCGTCCGCGGCGATCAGCGCGGGCGCTCGAGCGAGCGCCAGCCGGTGAGCGCCGGCAGTGGGTCCCGCGCCTCGCCGACGATCCCGCGCCCGGCACGGATCTCGAAGTGCAGGTGGTCGCCCCAGCACGACCCCGTGCAGCCGACGCCGCCGAGGCGCTCGCCGGCGCGCACGCGCTCGCCCGCTCCGACCTCGGCGGGCTCGATCAGGTGCATGTAGACGTAGGTCTGCCTGCGGTCGGTGTCGTAGAGGTAGACGTAGTTGCCCTGGCCGGTGTCGCTGCCGCGCTCGGCGATCACGCCGTCGGCGACCGCGACCACCGGCGCGCCGGCCGCGGCGAAGACGTCCTGCCCGGCGTGAACATGACCCGAGCGCGCGGCCCCGAAGCCGTTCTCCGCGGTGCCGTAGTCGGGGCGCCCGACGACCGGCACGACCCGTCCCCGCGCCCGCGAACGCTCTCGGGCGGGCTGCGGGGACGACTGGTCATGGCCCTGGGCTTGCGCGGGAGCCTGCCCGGCGGCCGGCGGCTCGGCGGCGAGCGCGAGCCCGTTCGAGAGCAGCGCGACCGCGAACACGGCGGCGTTGGTCAGCAGTCGGGTTGTGGCTCGCATGCGTGGCATGCCCTCGGTCACCTCTTCCGGTTCGACGCGCGGTGCGCGCTGGGCGCCGTTCGGCGGCGCCGGGGTGGTGATCGCCCGCGGCGTCCGGCATCGACTCAGCCGGACTGCTTGCGCGGGCGATTGCCTCTGCGGAGATAACAGCCTCGGCCGCCGAAGTTGCGGGATATGTGACCCCACTCACACATCGTTTGCTTGCAAGCGCCGTTGCGGCTACGGTGCGGGAGTGAACGCCGGGCGAGGACTGCGCGTCGCCGGCGCCCTGGGCGCGCTCGGCGCCGCGGCGGCGCTGGCGCTCTCGGGCGCCGCCGCAACCGGCGCCGGCGGGGGCGCGCGGTGCGACGGCAAGCAGGTCACGGTGACCGAGGACAACCAGGGCGGGCCGATTGGCGGCGGGACCGACCGGGTCACCGGAACCAACGGCGTCGACGTGATCAACGGCGGCGCGGGCAACGACTTCCTCAACGGCCTCGGCGGCAAGGACGTGATCTGCGGCGGTACGGGCAGCGACCGGATCGAGGCCGACACGGGCGCCGACAGGGTGTTCGGCGACGCCGGCGACGATTCCGGCGGCGGCTCGGAGGGGCCGCGCCTGGTCGGCGGCGCGGGCGCTGACACGATCTACGGCGCCGGCGGCGACGATCGCCTGAATGGGAACTCAGGCAGGGACGACCTGTTCGGCGAGCAGGAGGACGACCAGCTCGACGGCGGCAGCGAGCCCGACCGCTGCTCGGGCGGCAAGGGCGACGACAGGGCCAAGGCCTGTGAGCAGGTCTCCGGGATCTAGCCTGCAGCGACGAACGTCCCGCAGTCCCCCGCCGGCGAGGGAGTCCGGGACGTTCGGTGTGGTCGGCGGGGCCGCGCCGCCTAGCGTCGCCGGGCGAGGCCCCAGATCTGTGACGCCTCAGGAATCCGCAGCAAGGTGATCGCGATCCCGTAGACGGCGGCCCCGAGCGCCAGGGCGACCCCGAGCGACGCGATCTGGCCGGCCAGGCCACGGCCGAGCGCTTCGTCGAGCAGGCGCCAGGTCGCGTAGCTGGCTGCGGCCAGCGCCGCCGAAGCAAGCGTCACCCGCGCCGTCGTCCAGGCCAGGCGACCGAGCTCGAGCCGGCCCAGCTGGCGGCGCAGGATCTCGCTCTGCACGGCGACGCTGGCGCCGGTCGCGATCGCGGTCGCGGCGACAATCCCGCCTACCCCGAAGGGCCCGTAGAAGACCGCGGAGAAGAGCGCGGTAACGGCGAGGTTCATCGCCGCGATCGCGGATGGCACCCAGGGGCGTTGGAGGCTGAAGAAGGTGCGCGTGAGGAGCAGGAAGAGACCGTTGAACGGCAGCGAGAAGGCGAACCAGAAGAGCGCCGTCGCCACCAGCTCGGTCTGCCCGGCCCCAAACTCGCCCCGTTCGTAGATGAGACGCACCATCGGCTCCGAGAGCACCAGGATCGCCGCCGTCGCCGGCATCAGCAGCAGGACGATCTGGCGCATCCCGTTGGCCATCGTCGCGCGCAGGTCGCCGTACTCGGCGCGGGCGGCGAACCGGGCCAGGGTCGGGAACAGGACCGTGGCGACGGCGACCGAGAAGACGCCCTGGGGCAGCATGTAGATTCGGAATGCCTTGTCAATCGCCGCCGGGCCCCGATCGGAGACCAGGCTGCCGAAGAAGCTGTTGACGAGCAGGTTGAAGTTGATCAGCCCGAGGCTGATCGTCACCGGGAGCATCAGCAGCAGCACCCGGCGGACGTCCGGCGAGCGCCAGTCGAAGACGCGCAGGAGCCGAAACGGCGTGTTGCGGATGTCGGCGGCGCAGATCGCGAGCTGGACGACGGTCCCGACCACGACCCCGACCGCGTAGAGGTGGATCTCGTCCTGTTCGGGGACCAGGGGCGCGAAGCCGACCAGGACCGCGATGATCGCCACGTTCCAGAACAAGGGCGCGATCGCGAAGGCGCCGAAGCGGTCGTAGCTGTTGAGAATCCCGACCACCATCCCGCTCACCCCGAGCAGGAGCAGGATCGGGAACAGGACCTGCGCCAGCACGACCATGAGCTGGTCGCGTTCGTCGCCGAATCCGGGCGCGAACAGCGGCATCAGCAACGGCGCGAGGAGGATGAAGAGCGCGGTCAGCAGGCCGAGCACCAGCGCGACGAGGTAGATCAGGGTCGAGGCGAGCCGGAACGCCTCGCGCCGCTCCCCGCGCTCGAGGTACTCGGTGAACACGGGCACGAACGCCGCCTGGATCGCCGCGTCGGCGAACAGGCTGCGGACCAGGTTCGGGAGCTGGAAGGCGATCGTGAACGCCGACATCTGCCCCTTGGCGCCAAAGAAGCTCGCGGCGACGATCTCCCGGACCAGCCCCGCGATCCGCGAGAGCCCGGTCGCGAAGGCGAAGAAGGCCGTCGAGCGCGCCAGCCGCCCGGCGCGAGGGCGCGGCGCGACCACCTCCTCGCTCGGCACGACCTCCATTGCGGCAACGTCGTCGAGCTCCTCTCGGCGGGGCCGCGGATCCGGGCCGTCGCTCATCTCTGCACCGGTATAGTCACCCGTCGCCCGATGGCCAATATCGCCTCACAGAAGAAGCGCAACGCGCGCACCCGGCGCGAGCACGACGAGAACCGGCGCCTGACGAGCGCCGTCAGGACCCACTTCAGGCGGCTCGAGTCCGCCGTCGCCGCCGGCGACGAGGCCGAGGCCGAGAGAGAGCACGCGGCTCTCTGCTCGCGGATCGACAAGGCAGTCGGCAAGGGGGCGCTGCACCGCAACGCCGGCGCCCGCAAGAAGGCCCGGGCGGCGCGGATCCGCGCCGCTGCTGGCGGCTGAGCCTCAGCGGCCACGCGCGCCCGCGGCGCGGCGCACGGCGAGCGTCAAGGCGACGCGCTCGGAGTATTCCGAGCCCCCGCGCGTCCACCACTCGAGATCGGCGATCGCGCAGGTGGCGCCCCGCAGCTCGCGGCGCGAGCGACCATCCAGTCGCCGGACCAACATCTTGGCCGCATAGGGATGCATCGGCAGCGCCGCCTCGACCTGGCTCGGCGAGCTTCCCCGCTCGAGCTGCTCGAGCGCCGCGTTCGCCTCGCGCAGCCGCTTCGCGGCCTGGTAGACGAGCGGGGTGACCGACTCGCCCTGCGCGGCGAGCCGCTCGGCCGCCGCCAGCGCCCCGGCCGGGTCGCGGTCGACGATCGCATCCGAGAGCGCCCAGGCAACCTCCTCCGAGGTGTCGGCGATCATCGCCTCGAGGTCCTCGCGGCCGACCGTGCCGCCCGGCTCGGCCCAGACCGCCAGCCGGTCGAGCTCGGTCGCCAGTCGCACGGTCGAGTCGCCGAGGCGCTCAGCGAGCAGTCGCGCGCCATCGGGCTCGAGCTCGAAGCCGCGGCGCCGGGCCTCCGCGGTCAGCCATCCCGCCATCCGACCCGCCTTCGGAGCGGTGAACTCGTGTACCTCCCCGCCCGCGGCGCTGACCGCCTCGGCGAGCTTTTTCGGCGCCCGCAGCTTCGGCGGCTGCTCGCGGGCGACCAGCACGAGCGTCACCTCGGGGGGAAGCGAGGCGAGCGCTGTGGCGACGGGCTCGGCCTGCTTCGCGGACCAGCGCTCGACTCCGTCCGCGAGCAGGTAGCGGCGCGCGGCGGTCAGCGAGAGCGTCGGGATCGCTGCCAGCAGGGCGTCGGCGTCGGGGCCGGCACTCGATCCTGGCGGCGGGGAGAACGCCTCCAGCGACCCGGGGCCGCCCTCGGCCTCGGCGCGCGCCCGCAGGCGCGCCAGGGTTTCGCCGAGCTTCGCCTCGTCGGTGCCCGCGATCAGGTACGCGGGCGCGATCCCGCCACTCTCAGGCTTCGCTCGAGCCAAGGTGGGGCGAGTGTATTCGGCCTCCCGGCCGGTGCCGGGAGCGGCTCAGACGCTCCCGATCAGCAGGCTGAGCGCACCAAAGGCGATCGCCGCGCCGGTGACCTGGAGCAGCAACCTGCCTCGCGCACCCGTCGCCGCGAAGTAGAGCGCGATCAGTGCGCCCACCCCGGCCAGCGCTCCGCTGATGAACCCGAGCGCCACCGCAATCGTCTTCTGGGCCGAGGAGCCATCGAAGTACTCGGTGCAGGTCGGATCGGCGCGACAGGCGTCGAGCAGCGGGGTGTCGGCGATCTCGACCATCGCGATGATCATCACCGCGCTGGCGAAGAGGAGCGCCAATGCGAGCAGGACGCCGAGGGCGCGCCAACCCCCACCGGCCCGCTCCTCGCCGGTGCCGGTCGGGGCGTCGGGCGGCGGCGGCGCGGCGGCCGACGGCTGCTGCTCGGGGGGCGGGGTCGGGGTTCCGCTTGCTTCCATCTCTGCTGTTTCTCCTCGCGCGCGGTCGATCTCGGGCCAGAGGCCCAGGCGACCGGGCACCCTAGACGATCGTCGAGCGCCTCATCCGGATATCCACCACCGGCGACGGGCGACTTCGATCGAGACCTCCCCCTCCTCGTCGGTGCGGATCACGTCGACACCATCGGATGCCAGGGTCTCGAGGACCTGGGGCGAAGGGTGTCCGTAGGGATTCTGGTCGCCGACCGAGATCACCGCCAGCTCCGGCTCCGCCCGCTGCAGCAGTCCGCCGAGCCCGAGGTCCTCGCTGCCGTGATGGGCGAGCTTGAGCACGTCGACCGGCCCCGGCGCGACCGGCGCCGCCTCGGCCTCGGCGTCGCCGCTGAGCAGGGCGCGGAACCCGTGCCAGCGCGCCACGATCACCAACGAGAGCAGGTTCGGGTCGGCGGGCCGGCCCGCGGGCCCGGAGACGACGCGCTCCTGCGGCGGCCAGAGGACCTCGAGTCGCAGCGGCCCGGAGCGCACCACGGTCCCGGCGACCAGACGGGCCGGCGCCGTCCCGGCGGCCCGCGCCGCTGCCAAGGTCGCGGGGCCTGCGCGCGCGAACAGCAGTCGTGCCGGGCGCAGCCGCTCGAGCACCGCCGCGGCGCCGCCGTCATGGTCGGCCTCGGGGTGGGTGATCGCGAGCGCCGCGAGGCGGTCGATACCACGGCCCGCGAGCTCGTCGGCGACCTCGGCGGCAGCGGGCCCCGCGTCGATCAGGATCGGGTCACGGCCGCGTGGCTCGAGCAGGATCGAATCGCCCTGGCCGACGTCGAGCACAGTCAGTCTCAGCCCTGGCGAGGAGCCGCCGCCGATCCCGGGTCCGGCGATCAACAGCCATCCTGCCGCCACAGTGGCGATCGCGCCCGCCGCGACGACAAGCCAGTGTCGCCGATAGGCGGGCGCACGGCCCGCGGACCGGGCGCCGAGGGCGCGACGGCGCGCGAGCCAGCGCAGTGCCAGCGCCGATCCGGCCGCGAGCGCCGCGTAGCTCGCCAGCAGCGGCACCGGGGCACCGAGGCGCAGGTCGACCTGCGACCAGCCCGGGTCACCGAACCACTGCGCGACCTGGGCGATGTAGGAAGCGAGCAGGCCGGCGAGCCAGGTCAGCGGCTCGACCGGCAGCCAGTGAAGCTGACCGACCGCGGCGGCGAGCATGCCGAGCCACATCACCGGCGCCACCGCGGGCAGCGCGACCAGGTTGGCGGGCAGCGCCACGATCGAGACGGCGCCGAAATGGTGCGCCATCAGGGGAGCGGTGGCCAGCGTCGCGGCGACCGTCAGCGCGATCCCGTCGGCGAGGCCCCGCCGCCAACCCGTCGGCCGCTCGCAGAGAGCGTCCGAGATCGGATGGGCGGCGAGCAGAATCCCGGCGACGGCGGCGAAGCTGAGCTGCCAACCGACGTCCCCGGTCGCGCGCGGGTCGAGCGCCAGCGTCGCGGCGGCGGCGAGCAGCAATGCGTACCAGCGCGACCGTGGCCGTCCCGTGAGCGCGGCGATCACGCCCGCCGCGCCGACCACGCCGGCGCGCTGGATCGATGGGCCGGCGCCGGCGACCGGCACGTAGAGCACGATCGCCGCCAGCACCCACGCCAGCCGGGCACGCAGCGGCACGCCGAGGACCGCGAGCACGACTGTCGCCAGCACTGAGAGCAGGACGATGTTCTGGCCCGAGACGGCGAGCAGGTGGGCAAGCCCGGAGCGCTTGAACTGGTCGACGATCGGCGCCGCGATCCGGTCGTCCTCGCCGAGGACGAAGCCGCGCAGCAGGCTCGCCGCCTGCGGCGAGGTGCCGCGTCCGAGCGCGTCCTCGGCCTGCGATCTGAGGCCGTCGAGCAGGCCCTCGACCCCGCCGCGCCGTGCGGAGCCCAGCCGCTCGACGGTCCGCGCGGCGACGATCGTCGCGATCCCGAGCCGCTCGAGCCGCGTCGCCTCCCAGTCGTCTGCCTCTCGCACCTGCCCGCGGGCCCCCACCAGGCTGCCGACGGGGAGCTCGGGCACCGGCTCACGGGCGTCGACAAGGAGTCGGCCACGCGGGGTCTGCAGGCGCACCGCGACCTCGCCGCCGGCCCGGTCGGGCACCGCCGCGACGTAGCCGCGCACGGTCACCTCGTGCCCGGCGGGGAGCCGCAGCGCCCCGGCGTCGATGATCGCCAACCGCTCGCAGCCGATGCCGATCCCGGCCAGCCCGCAGGCGCCGAACAGTAACCCGAGCCATGGGAGCGCCGCCGCGCCTGCGTCGGGACGCGGCCGCGCGACCGCGAGCGCGACGGCAAGCGCCGCGCCGAGCGCCGCCGTCCACAGCGGCGCCGAAAAGGACGGCGCCAGCGGTGCGCAGGCGAGGCCGGCGACGAGGCCGCCAAGGGCGGCGAAGCGGCGCCCGATCCGACCCGTAACTGCTAGATGGTTGATTCCACGGCCTTGCGTGCGCGGGGGCGCGCGGGACCGAGCCCGGTCGTGGTCGGCCGACGAAGCCCGTGCCCGTGGGCACGCGCGAGGAGGACGGGCGCGATCCGGCGACGGTATCCGCGCGTCATCCGCGTGCGTGAAGTCGTGGGATCACCATCTATGGCTGGAGGCTGTCGCGCAGCGCCTCCATCGTCGCCGGGCCGATGCCGCTGATCTGGTCGAGGTCCTCGACCGAGCCGACGCCACCGTGCTCGTCGCGGAACTCGACGATGTCGCCCGCGGTGACCGGCCCGATCCCCTCGATCGTGTCGAGCTCCTCGACCGTCGCGGTCCCGAGGCTGATCGGTCCCTCCGCGCCGGCGACGCTAGCCGCCGCTGTGGCGCCCGCGATCCGCTCGGGCACGACCACCTGCTGGCCGTCGGTTAGCAGCGCGGCGAGGTTGATCTGATCGGCGAGCCCGTCCGGGGCCGCGCCGCCGGCCCGCTCGACCGCGTCGGCAACCCGCGAGCCGTCCGGAAGCCGGTAGACGCCCGGGTCGCGGACCCCGCCGGCGACGTGAATTACCAGCCCGCCGGCGCCGCGCTCGATTGCCAAGCCGTCGCCGGGCTCCCCGGCCGAGACCGCCGCAGCGGACCCGGAAGCGACTCCGGCGGTGGCCCCGCCGTCACCGGAGCGGATCCAGCGAGCCCCGACGAGCAGCAGTGCGACGCCGATCGCCGCGTAGACGAGCAGTTGCGAGCGGCTCAGGTCGCGCATCGCGCAATCCTCGGCGGCGCGATCTCACTTGTGGCGCCAGCATCGCGCCGAATGCGTCACATGACTCGAAAGCCGGTCAGGCCCTCGCGTTCCTCCTCGATCACCTCGAGTCGCGAGACCGACGCCCCGTGCGGTCCGTGCTCACAAAAGCGCACCAGCGCCTCGACCGAGTCGTGCTCGCCCTCGAACACCGCCTCGACGGTGCCGTCGCGCCGGTTGCGGACCCAGCCGGCGACCCCGCGCTCAACGGCCAGCCGCCGGGTGGTGTCGCGGAAGAAGACGCCCTGGACGTGACCGTAGACGAGGATCCGACGGCGGATCACGCCGGCGGGATCAGTCGTCCTCGTCGTAGTCGTCGTAGCCGGCGGCCTGGGCGGCGAGCCGGCGGCTGTAGAGCTCGTCGGCGGAGACGGCGGGCGACTGGACGGAGACCAGCGCCAGCGGGACGTCGCCGTCGTTTGCCACCGCGTGGTCGGTGGCGGGCGGGATCAGGGCGAGGTCGCCGACCTCGAGCCGCTGCGTATCGCCGGTGGCCGACATCGTCCCGCTGCCGCTGACGACGATGTAGACCTGCTCGGCCTCCTCGTGCGAGCGCAGCTCCTCGGAGACGCCCGTCGGGACCTCGAGCCAGTTGACCGAGAGGTTGCGCGAGCCGAGCTCGCCCGCGTCCATGAGGATGTGGGGGCGCAGGCCGTGCACCTCCGTCGTGGTCGCGTCCGACAAGCGTCTGACGAGCACGCGCGCTTTCTAGCAGACGTGCCCGTCGCGCGTGTGAACGGGCTGGGACGATCGTCTAGCGGACGACGAAGTTGACCAGCCGGTCCGGGACCACGATCTCCTTGACGACCTGCTTGCCGTCGAGGTGGCGGCGTACGTTGTCGCTCGCCCGGGCGAGCTCGAGCAGCTCGGCCTCGGAGGCGCCGCTGGCGGCCTCGACCTGATCGCGGCGCTTGCCGTTGATCTGGACGACGAGGGCGAAGGTGTCACGCTCGAGAAGCTCCGGGTCGGCCTCGGGCCATGGTGTCTCCCAGACCCGCTCGCCCGTGAGCTGCTCGTAGACCTCGCACCCCAGGTGCGGGGCGAAGGGGAAGATCAGCGATGCCGCGGTCGCCGTGGCAAAGCGGAGGGTCGCGGCTGCGGCGGGATCGCCGTAGAGGCCGTCCTTGAGCCGGTAGGCGTCGTTGACGAGCTCCATCACCGCCGCGATCGCGGTGTGGAACTGGAAGCCGTGCTCGATGTCGTGGGTCGACTTGTCGATCGCCCAGTGGGTCTTCGTCAGCAGGGCACCGGCATCGCCGGCCGGTTGGTCGCTCGGCGCTCGGCGCTCGGCGCTCGTCTGCGGCTCCGTACGCTCGGCGACCTCGTTTCCGAGCCGCCAGAGACGGACGAGGAACCGGTGCACGCCCTCGACGCCCTCCGGGACCCAATCGCCGCCGCGCTCGGGTGGTCCGAGAAAGCAGACGTAGGTGCGAGCGGTGTCGGCACCGTAATGCTCGACGGTTTCGATCGCGCTCACCGTATTGCCCTTCGACGAGGACATCTTCGCGCCCTCGCGGGTGATCATGCCCTGGGTGAACAGGTTCGCGAACGGCTCCTGGATGTCGAGCTCGCCGATGTCCGAGAGCGCCTTGCAGAAGAAGCGCGAGTAGAGCAGGTGCAGGATCGCGTGCTCGACGCCGCCGATGTACTGGTCGACCGGCATCCAGTAGTCGACCGGCGGGCGGGCCCAGGGCCGCTCCTCGTTGTGAGGGTCGAGGTAACGCAGGTAGTACCAGGAGGAATCGACGAAGGTGTCCATCGTGTCGGTCTCGCGGCGCGCCGGCGCGCCGCACTTCGGGCAGGTCGTGCGCACCCAGTCCTCGACCGCGGCGAGTGGGCTCTTGCCCTTCGGCGAGTAGTCCTCGACGTCCGGCAGCTCGACCGGGAGCTCGTCGTTGGGGACTGGAACTACTCCGTGCTCGGCGCAGTAGACGACCGGAATCGGACAGCCCCAGTAGCGCTGGCGCGATAGCAGCCAGTCTCGGAGACGGTAGTTGACGGCGAAGTCGCCGAGACCGCGCTCGCGCAGCCATTCGGTGATCGCGCCCTTGGCCTCGACCGAACCGAGGTCGGTGAAATCGCCGGAGTCCACCAGGACCTCGTCGTCGGTGTGTCCGAGAAAGGCCTCCTCGAGAGCCGCCTCGCCGGCCCCGCGCGGCGCGACCACCCGCCGGATCGGGATCTCGAAAGCCGTGGCGAAGGCGAAGTCGCGCTCGTCGTGCGCGGGAACCGCCATCAACGCGCCGGTTCCGTATTCCATCAAGACGTAGTCGGCGACGAACATCGGGATCTGCTCGCCGTTGAGGGGGTTGGTCACCGTGCGATCGAGCCGGACCCCGGTCTTGGCGCGCTCCTCCGAGGCGCGCTCCTCGGTCGATTCGCGGATCGACGCGTCGACGTAGTCGCGGACGGCCTGCTCCTGCCCGGTGCCGGCGGCGAGGCGCTCGACGGCGGGGTGCTCGGGCGCGACGGCGAAGAAGGTGGCGCCGAAGAGCGTGTCCGGACGGGTGGTGAAGACTGGGAAGTCGATCCCGAGCTCCTCGCAGCGGAAGGTGACCTCGGCGCCCTCGGAGCGGCCGATCCAATTGCGCTGCATCGTCACCACGTGCTCGGGCCAGGACTCGAGCAGGTCGAAGTCGGCGAGCAGGCGGTCGGCGTAGTCGGTGATCTTGAAGAACCACTGCTCGAGGTCTCGCGATTCGACCAGCGACCCGCAGCGCTCACAGCGCCCGTCGATCACCTGCTCGTTGGCGAGCACCGTCTGGTCGACCGGGCACCACTGCACCGGGGCCTCGGCGCGGTAGGCGAGGCCGTGCTCGAACAAACGGAGGAAGATCCATTGCGTCCACCGGTAGTAGCTCGGCCAGTGGGAGGCGACCTCGCGCGACCAGTCGACCGAGACCCCCCAAGCGTGGAACTGCTCGTGATAGGCGGCGATCGACGCCTCGACGGCGACCCGCGGGTGCTGGCCGGTCTTGATCGCGTTGTTCTCGGCCGGAAGCCCGAAGGCGTCGTAGCCCATCGGGTGGATGACCTGGAATCCGCGGCGGCGCCGGAAGTGGGCCACCGCGTCGCCGATCGAGTAGTTCTTCAGGTGGCCGACGTGGGGCTCGCCCGAGGGATAGGGGAGCATCTCCAGCACGTAGCTCTTCGGCTTCGACGCGTCGAACCCGGGCTCGCCGGGATTCGCCACCTCCCAGGTGCGCTCCTCTGCCCAGACCGCCTGCCAGCGGCGCTCGATCTGATGCGGGTCGTAGCGCTCCATCCGCTCGATCTTACGAGCGGTCGGCCCGCCGCCGCGGCTTCCGGCCTCGGGCTATCCGGTGCGGTCGAGCCCGCCGTCACGCGGGCAGGCCGGAGACGAACTCGACGAACCGGCGTGCGTCGCGAAGTGGCGGGCCGTGGCCGGCGAGCACGAGCCGCGGCTCCAGGGACGCCAGCTTGCGCGCCGAGCGTCGGTTCTCGGCCGGATCCTCGGTGAAGTAGGGCTTGGGCTCCCGCACGCCCGGAATCAGCGTCAACGGGTCGGCGGTGTTGATCACGTCGCCGAGCACCAGCACGCGGTCGGACTCGCGCCAGAAGGCAACGTGGCCGGCGGAGTGGCCGGGAACGTCGACCACCCTGAAGCCGGCGACGTCGTCGCCCTCCGCGAGGCGGCGGTCGACCGGGTGCCCGCGGCCGGTGCAGGTGCGATAGAAGAACCGGGCGAGTGGGTGACTCGGCTGGCGCTCGCCGATCAGGGCCGGGTTCTCGGCAGCGTCGACGTCGCGCTCGCCGACCCAGAACGGGATCGCGAGCCGTTCGCAGACGGTGTGACTGGCTCCCTGATGGTCTGGATGGGCGTGAGTGAGCGCGTGGGCGTTGATCTCATGACCGGCGATCTGGCGCAGGATCCGCCGGGTCGCGTATCGGGTCGAGGCGTCGATCAGCACGTCACCGATCACGTAGACGTTGATCGCGTTGGGCGGGAACCCGCTCAGCTGCCAGACGCCGTCGGCGAGCTGCCTCATCGCGCGGACCCTATCCCCGGCGCGGCTGGGCGGGAACGCCGACCCGTGGCATGGAGCTAGCCGGGCTCGAACCGGCGACCTCTTGCATGCCATGCAAGCGCTCTCCCAACTGAGCTATAGCCCCAGGTGGTCGCGAGTTTACCGCGACCGATCTGCCCCTACGCCGCCTCCGCCCCCACGTCCAGCACCAGCCGATCGAAGCGGCGGTCGCGGACCCGGAACTCGAACGGGGAGCGCTGCTCGAGCTCGTGCAGCAGCTCGACCGGCTCGGCCAGCTTCATCTCCAACGTCGCGCGGCCCTGGGCAAAGCGCTTGACCGAGATCTCCGAGGTCGCGGTGATCGCCCCGGCCGCATCCTCGAACCCGACCAGCTGCGAGAAGTCGTCCAGGGGCCCGACCTCGATCTCGATCCGGCCGTCGAACATCTCCGCCGCCGGCCGGACCGCGAACCCGTTGTCGGAGCCGGCCGGGTCGGTCTCGACCTCCTCGACGCCGATCCGCGCCAGCGCCTCGTGGATCGCGCCCACCATCCGCTCCCGCGCCTCGCTCGGCCGCCGGGCGCACTCGGTGATCCGGTCGGTGAGCTCGGCCGCGTCGCGCAGCGCCCGCAGCCGGATCCGCGTCGCCTGGCCGCGCGCCTGCGAGCGCACGTCCTCGAGCTCCTCGGCGAGCCCGATCAGCGCCTCCGTCGCGCGGTTGCCCTCGGATCGCAGCCGCTCCAGCTCCGCGGCTGAAGCCGCGAGCTCGCGCTCGCGCCCAACCACCTGCAGCGAAAGCCGGTCGCAGACCGCTTCCAGTTGATCGACGCGCGACTGGCGTTGATCCAGTCCCGCGCGCAACCCGGCGAGCGTCGCGGCGCACTCATCCAGCGACGCGTCGCGTGCGGCAAGCGCCTGCTTACACTCGGCCAGCGACGCGTCGCGTGCCGCCAGCGCCTGCTCGACCTCGCTGCGGCGGTACCCGAACAGCGACCGCTTTAGTTCGCCCGTCGCGATCGAGCAAACGTAGGCCCCCCGTCGGACGGAGGCGAGCTCGCGTCTAGCCGGTCGGCTCGCCGTCGATCCCGAGCTCGAGCCGCTCCGCCTCGCCCCAGAGTCGCTCGAGCCGGTAACGCTCACGCATCTGCGGAACCATTACGTGCAGGACGCAGTCGCCGTAGTCGGCGAGCACCCAGCGGGCCTCGCCCTCGCCCTCGACCCGCGCCGGCAGCAACCCGCGCTCGCGCTTCAGCCGCGCGTGGACCTCGTCGTGGATCGCCTTCGCCTGGCGCTCGTTGCGCGCCGTCGCGATCACCAGGTAATCCGTGTAGCCGACCAGGTCGCCGACCTCGAGGGCGACGATCTCCTCCGCCTTCTTGTCGTCGGCGACCGTCGCGATCAGGCGCGCCAGCTCGGCGGCCGGGATCGCCGCCGCCGGCGCCGCCCCGGCCAGCGCGGGCTCGCGCCCGGCCCCGCTCACGCCGCCACCGCCGCCGGGTAAAGGCCGCGCTCGGCGATCAGCGCCGCGACACAGTCCGGGACCAGATAGCGGATCGGCCGCCGCTGGGCGACCCGGCGCCTGATCCGGGTCGAGGAGACGCCGATCGCCGGCATCCTGATCCAGTCCGCGCGCGCGCTCGCCCCGAGCCGCTCGATCGTCGCCTCGGCCTCGTCGAGGACGGTTCCCGGCCGGCCCGCGACCCCGAGCCGCGCCAACTCGACCACCCGGGTGGGCTCGCGCCACTCGTCGAGATGTGCGGCGACATCGGCTCCCATGAGGAAGGTGAGCTCGTCGTCGGGACGCCGTTCGCGCAACAGCTCCAATGTATGAAAGGTGTAGGACGGGCCCTCGCGTTCGACCTCGATCGGACTGACCTCGAGCAGCTCGTTGTCGGCCGCCGCAAGCCGCGCCATCTCGAGCCGCAGCCCGGCTCCCGGCTCGGGGTCGATGCGCTTGTGCGGCGCCCGGCCGGCCGGCACCAGCAGGACGCGTTCGAGCCCGAGCTGCGAGGCGGCCTCCTGGGCCAGTACCAAGTGACCGATATGGGGCGGGTTGAAAGCGCCCCCCAAGACGCCGACGGAGCCGATCGCTACTCCCGCACTTGGCCGTCGCCGTGGATCACGTACTTGGTCGTCGTCAGCTCCCGCAGGCCGATCGGCCCGCGGGCGTGAAGCTTCTGGGTCGAGTTGCCGATCTCGGCGCCCATCCCGAACACGTAGCCGTCCGTGAACCGGGTCGAGGCGTTGACGAGCACGACCGCCGCGTCGACGCCCTCGGTGAACTGCGCGCCGACCGCGTTGGATCGGGTCACGATCGCCTCGGTGTGGCCGGTGCCGTGCGCGTTGATGTGCTCGATCGCCTCGGCGGCCGAGTCGACCACGCCGACCGCCATCTTCATCCCGTGGTACTCCGTGTCCCAGTCCGCCTCCTCCGCGGCGCCGACCGGCGTCTCACCGGCGGCGGCCTGGGTCCGCCCGTCGCCGACCAGCTCGACCCCGGCGGCGGCGAGGTCGGCGAGGACCTCGGGCAGCAGCTCGCCGGCGACCTCGGCGTTGACGAGCAGCGTCTCGGCGGCGTTGCAGACCCCGGGCCGGTCGACCTTGGCGTTGTAGGCGATCCGGCGGGCCATCTCGAGGTCGGCGTCGGAATGCACGTAGACGTGGCAGTTGCCGCCCGCGGCGTAGAGGACCGGCACCGTCGCGACCTCCTTCAGCGCCTGCTTCAGGCCCTCGCCGCCGCGGGGGATGACTAGCTCGACCAGGCCGTCGGCCCGCGCGAGCTGCTCGAGCTCGCTGCGGTCGCCGGCCAGCAGCTCGACCGCACCCTCGGGAAGCTCGGCCTCGACCAGCGCCTCGCGGACGAGCGCCGCCAACGCCGCGTTCGAGCGCTCGGCGTAGCTCGAGCCCCGGAGCACGATCGCGTTGCCGCTCTTGATGCAAAGCGCGGCGCAGTCCACGGTCACGTTCGGGCGCGCCTCGTAGATCACCGCGACGACGCCCAGTGGCACCCGGAGCTTGCGCAGCTCGAGCCCGCTCTCCAGCGTTCGTCGCTCGAGCTGCTCGCCGACCGGATCGGGCAGCGCGACGATCGCCTGCACTCCCTCGGCCATCGCCGCGATCCGGCGGCCGTCGAGCGCCAGCCGGTCGCGGAGCGCCGCACTGAGCCCGGCGGCGCGCTCGTCGGCGAGGTCGGCGGCATTGGCCTCGAGCAGCTCGGCGGCGCGCTCGGTCAGCAGCTCGGCAAGCCGGCCCAGCGCCCGGTCCTTGCTCGCGGTGTCGGCGATCGCGAGCACGCGCGACGAGCGCTGGGCGCTCTCGCAGGCCTCGAGAACGGTCCTCGCCGCGATCGCCATGGTCATGCACAGGGTAGCGGCGGTGCCGCCCCCGCCGGCGACGCTCAGGCGAGGACGAAGTGGTCGCGGTGAACGGCCTCCTCGGAGGCACTCGGCAGCAGCTCGACCACCTGGGCGGACTTCATCCCCTTGATCCGACCCAATTCGGAGGCCGAGTAGTTGACGATCCCCTTGCCGATCAGCTCCCCATCACAGACGACGTCGACGGCGTCCCCGGCGGCGAACTCGCCCTCGACCGCGGTGATCCCGACCGGCAGCAGGCTCGAGCCGCGCTCGCGCAGCACCGTCGCCGCCCCCGCGTCGACCGCGACCCGCCCACGCGCCGGCTTCGCATAGCGGAGCCAGAGCTTGAACGAGGGGGTGCGCTCGGGATGAGGCGCGAACCGGGTGCCGACCTGCTCGCCTCGGGCGGCCGCCGCCAGCGTCCCGGGCTCCGTCCCGGCGCAGATCGTGGCCGGGATCCCGGCCGCGCTCGCCATCTCGGCCGCCGCCACCTTGCTGCGCATGCCGCCGGAACCGAACTGCGAGGTCCGGTCACCGATCTCGTACGCGTCGAGCTCGGCGAAGTCCTCGACCCGCTCGACCAACCGCGCCGCCGGGTCCCGGCGCGGGTCGGTGGTGTGCAGGCCCGGCGTATCGGTGAGCAGGACGAGCAGTCGGGCGCCAAGCAGCAGCGCCACCTGGGCGGAGAGGAAGTCGTTGTCGCCGAAGGTGATCTCGTCGGTCGCGGTGGTGTCGTTCTCGTTCACGACCGGGACCGCCCGCCACTCGAGCAGCCGACGCAGCGCCTGGCGGGCGTTGACGTAGTGCATCCGGAACGAGAGGTCGAACGAGGTCAGCAGCACCTGGGCGGCGTGCACGTCGCGCTCCGCGAGCCGCGACTCGTAGGCGCGAAACAGGCTGCCCTGGCCGACTGCCGAGGCCGCCTGCAGCTCGTCGATCGCGCCCGGGCGCCGGGGCAGGTCGATGACCCGCATGCCGAGCGCGATCGCGCCCGAGGTCACCATCGCCACGTCCTCGCCGGCGTGGTGGAGCTCGGCGACCTGCGCGCAGACGCTGTCGAGTACGTCGGCGCGGACCTCGCCCCGCTCGTCGGCGACGATCGAGGACCCCAGCTTGACGACGATGGTCATCGGCGGCTGAGTCTAGGAGGCATCCACCGCTCAGCCGGGATCGAGCTCGAACTCCTCCTCGCCGATCCTCACCTCGTCCCCGGGCGCGAACCCGGCCCGCTCGAGCGCTGCGATGACGCCGATCTCGCGTAGTCGCCGCTCCAGGTAGCCGAGCGCCTCGAGGTTGGAGAGGTCGTGACGGGCGACCAGCATCTCGATTCCGCGCCCGGTGACCCGGAAGGCGTCGCCCTCGCGCTCGACGTCGAAGCCGCCCTGCCCGGCCGGCCTGTAGACGGCGTGCTCGGCCTCGAACTCCGGCGCGCCGGCGCCGGGCGCCGGGCGCGCTGCGGCGGGTACGGCGGCGAACACCGCTCGGCGGAGCTGCTCGAGCCCGGCGCCGGTCGCGGCGGAGACCGCGAGCACGCTCGGCGCCGAGCCGCCCAGGCGCCGACGCCAGTCGTCGACCAGCTCGGCTGCGCGCTCGTCGCCGACCAGATCACGCTTCGAGAGCACCACGAGCTCCGGCAGCGCCTCGAGCCCGGCACCGTAGGCGGCGAGCTCGGCCCGCACCGTGCGGTAGGCGTCAACGGGATCACCCGCCTCGTCCTCAGCGCCCTCGGGCGCCAGCGCGACCAGGTGGATCAGCAGGCCGCAGCGCTCGACATGGGCGAGGAACTCGTGCCCGAGCCCGGCGCCGGTCGCCGCGCCCTCGATCAGTCCGGGGATGTCGGCGATGACGAGCTGGCGCTCGCCGTCGTCGATCGTCCCGAGCACGGGCTCGACGGTGGTGAACGGGTAGTCGGCCACCTTCGGGGCGGCCCGCGTCAGCCGCGCGAGCAGCGAGGACTTGCCGGCGTTCGGCAGCCCGACCAGGCCCGCGTCGGCAAGCAGCTTCAGCCGCAGCTCGATCCAGCCGGACTCGCCCGCGAGCCCGCGCTCGGCAAACCGCGGCGTCTGGCGCGTAGAGCTGGCGAACCGCTTGTTGCCGTGACCGCCGGAACCGCCGCGGGCGACGACGATGCGCTGGCCAGGCTCGATCAGGTCGAACCGCTCCCCGTCCAGGCCCTCGACCTGGGTTCCGGGCGGAACACCGATCACGTCGTCCTCACCCCTGGCCCCGTGACGCTGCTTGCCCTGCCCGTGGCGCCCGCGCCCTGCGCGATGGTGAGGGGAGAACCGCAGGGCCGCGAGATCACGACGCGACGGGTCACAGAACAGGACCACGTTGCCGCCGTCCCCGCCGTCACCACCGTCAGGGCCACCGCGAGGCACGTGCGCCTCGCGGCGCAGGCTGACGCTGCCGGCGCCACCGCCGCCGCCCTCGACATGAATCTTCGCCCGGTCGTGGAGCATCGAATGAACGGTAGAGGTGTTGCTACTGCGCAGATGCGGGCCCAGGTAGGCTCGCGCACGCCAAAACGCATGCCGCGGGGAGTTTGCGGTGCGAAGCCGAAAGGAGCTTCAGTTGAGAGAGGAATCGAGCGTCGCGATGCCGTCACGGGCGTGGGCGCTGGCAGCAGCCGTGCTGGCCGCGCTGATCGCGCTGACCGCACTCGTCGCCGCGCCCGAGGCGGATGCAAAGTCGAAGAAGTCGGTCAAGGTCAAGGTGATGACCAGGAACATCTTCCTGGGAGCGGACCTGAGCCCGGGCCTCGAGGCTGACGGCGCCGAGGAGTTCGTCGCCGCCGCCGGAGAGATCTTCCGCGAGGTCGACCAGACCAACTTCCCCCTGCGCGCCAAGGGCCTCGCAGCCGAGGTGAAGCAGAAGAAGCCGGACCTGATCGGCCTGCAAGAGGTCGCACTGTGGCGAACGGGTCCGGTCGACCTGGACGCCGCCCTCACCAACACCCCTAAGGCCACCGAGGTCAGGTACGACTTCCTCCAGATCCTGCTCGACGAGCTGAAGGCGAAGGGCCTGAAGTACAAGGCCGTCGTCGTCAAGGAGGAGTTCGACTTCGAAGGACCCGCGGACACCGACGACGACGACGCCACGGGGAGTCCCTTCGGCGCCGACCTCAACGGTCGTCTGACGATGCGCGACGTGATCCTCGTCAACAAGGACTCGAAGGTGGACGCGAAGCTCAAGAACGGGCAGAGCGGCACCTACTCGAACCTGTTCACGCCGGTCGTCGGCGGACTCGTCCCGGTCCCGGTCACCCGCGGCTGGACCGCCGGCGACGTCACCGTCTCGAAGGGCAAGGGCAAGCACGAGGTGACGCGCAAGTTCCGCTTCGTCAACACGCATTTCGAGGCGTTCGACGACGAGACCCAGGTGCCGAGCATCCGCGCCCAGCAGGCGGCCGAGGTGCTCGGCGTAGCGGCGAACAAGAAGACGACGATCCTGCTCGGCGACTTCAACTCCAACGTCCCGGGCGTGCAGCCGGGCGACGAGCAGGCCTACCAGACGCTGCTCGACGGAGGGTTCAGCCAGCGCTCGATCGTCGAGCCGATCACCTGCTGCGTCAGCAACCTGTTCACGTCCCCGCAGAGCGAGTTCGACCATCAGGTCGACCACATCATGAGCAACACCAACAAGGTCAAGCTCGTGAACTCCTCGGCGACCGGACGGGACCAGGTGAACGGGATCTACAACTCCGATCACGCCGGGGTCTTCAGCACCCTGAAGCTGAAGTAGCGATCTCGCGGACGGGAAGGTCAGGGGCGGTGCCTGCGGGCGCCGCCCCTTTTCCTTGCTATTCGTCGACCGCCGGGTCGCCGCCCCGGAGCGCGCGAAACGCGGCCACGGCCTGCTCACGGGTGCGCGGGAAGTCGTCGGACTGCGCCAGCGAGCGCAGACCGGCGATCGTCGCCTGGATCTGCTCCAGGTAGGTGGCGCAGCCGGCGCACTCGGCGACGTGCACCTCGGCCTCCACCCGCTCGGCCTCGGCGAGCTGACCCTCGATCAGGTCGGTCACCAGCTCGACGAATTCCTTGCAGGTCATCTCAGCCCCGGTCTCGGTGCTCATCGCGCGCTCTCCGCGTCGAAATGGCGCTCCAGCGCCGCCCTCACCTTCGAGCGCGCCCGGTGCAGGAGCACTCGCTGGTTGGTCTCGGTGAGCTCGAGCGCATTACAGGCCTCGGCCGCGGAATACCCCTGGATGTCACGCAGCGCCAAGACCTCACGCTGGCGCTCGGGCAGCGCGGCGATCGCGTCGAGCATCACCCGGCGGGCATCCTCGCCGGCCAGGCGAACCTCGGGCGAGTCCCACTCGGCGGGTGGCCGGGCCCAGTGCCCCGGGTACTCCCCGCGACGCCCCTGGAACCGGTCGGCATCGATCGCCGGATCGCCGCCCTCCTCCGCACGGCCCAGGGCCGAGAAGGGCAGCGTGCGCTGCTCGCGCTTGCCCCGAGTGCGCGCGTTGTTGAGCAGGATCTGGAAGATCCAGGTTCGCAGCGACGAGCGACCCTCGAACCGGTCGAGCCCGCGGATCACCCCGACCCAGGTGTCCTGAACGACCTCCTCGGCGATCGCCCGGCTCGGCACATGGGCGAGTGCCAGGCGGATCAGGGGCCCGGACAGCTCGTCGACCAGGCCGACGAACGCGCGCTCGTCACCCCGCCTCAGCGCCGCGACGAGCTCGGCATCATCTGGCGCCGACGTCACCGGGCGGAAGCTATCGCGCCAGGCGAGGGGCGAATCGGCGCGATGGACGCCTTGATCTCTGTATGCGAGAGCAACACGTCGCGAGGCGGGCGGACCGAGCCGTCGCCAGGATTGCCGCACGGCAACACGGGATCGCTTCGGTCCACCAGCTCAGAGCGTGCGGGCTCGACCGCAGCGCAATCACACGTCGGGTTGCAGCGGGACGGCTGCACCGGATCCATCGCGGCGTCTACGCCGTCGGGCACCCGGGTCTGAGCGACGAGGGCGTTTGGATGGCTGCGGTTGTCGCCTGTGGCGTCGGCGCGGTCCTCAGTCATCGCAGCGCGGCCGAACTCTGGAACCTGCTCGGAAGCGACGGTGGACCGGCACACGTGAGCGTGCCGGTTGCAGGTGGGCGACGACCGCGATCCGGTGTGCGCATCCATCGGGTCCCGTCGCTGGAACAACGTGACACGACGCGACATCGCGGGATCGCCGTCACCACTCCCACACGCACGCTCATCGACCTCCGCGAGATCGTCTCGCAGGGCGAGCTCCGTCGCGCGATTCGCGAAGCCGAGTTCCGTCGCCTGCCCGTTGAGCGGGATGCGTACGTCAGCGACCGTGCGGCGAGCGAGTTGGAGAGCGCTTTCCTTCGCCTCTGCCGCCGACACCGGCTGCCCGCGCCAGAAGTGAACGTGTTCGTGGGCGGGTTCGAGGTCGACTTCCTCTGGCGAGGGGGACGCGTGATCGTGGAAACGGATGGGTATCGCTCACACGCGGGCCGTCAGGCCTTCGAGGATGATCGCCGCCGCGATGGCGAGCTGTTGGCGCGTGGCTACCGCGTGCTTCGATTCACCTACTCGCGGGTCGTCAACGAACCCGCCGAGGTGATCGCCACCGTTCGCGCCGCACTCGGCCTCGCCGATGGCTTGACGCGTTGATCTCGGTATGCGCGAGCAGTGCGTCGAGCTGCGGGCTATTCCTCGACGACCGAGACGGTACGACCCCTGCGCCCGGTCTTGAACTCAACCATTCCGGGCCGGGTCGCGAAGATCGAGTGGTCGCGGCCGAGCCCGGTGCCGTCGCCGGGACGGAAGCGGGTGCCTCGCTGGCGGACGATGATCTCGCCGCCGCCGACACGCTGTCCGGCGAACACCTTGACCCCGAGCATCTTCGGGTTCGAGTCGCGGCCGTTACGGCTCGAGCCGAGTCCCTTCTTGTGGGCCATCTCCTAGCTCTCCTTCTTGGTCGAGGTCCTGCGCGCCGCGGGCTTCTTCGCCGCGGGCTTCTTCGCCGCGGGCTTCTTCGCCGCCGGCTTACGCGCGGTCGCTGTGCCCGACTTCGCCGCCGGCTTCTTCGCGGCGGGCTTTTCGGCTGCGGGCTTCGCCGCCGCCGGCTTGGCCTCCGCCTTGGCGGCGGGCTTTCGGCTCAGCAGCTTCACCTCCGTGACCTCGAGCCGGGTCAGCTCGGAGCGGTGGCCGGCGCGCTTCCGGTAGCCCTTCTTGGCGCGGTACTTGAACACGCGCAGCTTCTTGCCCCGCTCGTGGCCCGCGATCACCGCCTCGACCTTCACCTTCTCGAGCTGCTCGGGCCCGAGCACGACGTCATCGGCGCCGCGATACATCACCGCGCGCAGGCCGACCTTCGCGCCCTCGTCCGCGGGCAGGCGATCGACGAGCAGCGTGCTGCCCTTCTCGGCGCGGTACTGCTTGCCGCCGCTCTCGACTATCGCGTACGTCTCGGCCATTCGGTCGCTCTCACTCGCCCTCGCCGGAGCCGTTACCGCTCCTGGCGCGGCTACGGCGCCTGCCGCCTCGGCGGCCGCGGCGCCGTGAGGGCGATGATTCTAGCTTCTCGCCCACGGGCTCGATCGCGTCGCCGTTGGCGTCGAGCAGCGACGCCGTCGCCGCGGATCGGGCGACCGTCTCGATCCGGACCAGGCGCCGCTCGCCGATGTGGCGGCCGCCGCCACCGATGCTGACGATGTAGGAATCGACCCGAGCAATCGCGTCGTCGGCGTCGTACATGTGCGGCTCCTCGATCGTCACCAGCACCTCCTCGCCGACTCGGAACGGCAGCGCCCGCTCCTCGATCTCAGCGCGGCTGCCGCGGTCGACGACCTCGTAGGTGTCGATCCCGAGCGCCTCGCCGCCCTCGAAGTGGAAGTGCTTGCGGGTCTCCTGCTCGAGCTCGGCCAGGCCGCTGCCCTCGGCGACCAGCTCGGCGGCGACGTTCGGGTTGACGCGGACCAGGAACGCCTCCGGTCGGTGCTCGCTGGCGGCGAGCTGGCGCAACCGCCGGATCACCTCGATCGCCATCGTCTCGGCCGACGGCACCACCCCCTCGCCCTCACAGGTGGGACAGGTGTGGGTGAGGATCTCGCGGACCCCGTCGGTGACGTTCTGGCGCGTCATCTCGACCAGCCCGAGCGGCGAGACCTCCATCACGTAGCTCTTCGTCTTGTCGGCGTCGAGCGCCTTCTTCAGCGTCTTCAGGACCTCGTCACGGTTCTTCGCCCGCGCCATGTCGATGAAGTCGATGACGATGATCCCGCCGATGTCGCGCAGCCGCAGCTGTCGCACGACCTCCTCGGCCGCCTCCACGTTGACCTTGGTGATCGTGTCCTCGAGCCGGCCGCGGCCGCGGCCGGTGAAGCTGCCGGTGTTGACGTCGATCACCGTCAGCGCCTCGGCGTAGTCGATCATCATGTAGCCGCCCGAGGGCAGGTCGGCGCGCCGCGAGAGTACCTGGGTGAACGCGTCCTCGACCCCCTCGCGCTCGAGCAGCGGCTCGGGGTCCTGGTAGAGCTCGACGAACTCGACCAGCTCCGGCGCGGTGCGCTGAAAGAAGCTGGTCACGCGCTGGTGCTGCTTCGGATCGTCGATCACGGCCCCGTCGAACTCCTTCGTCAGCACGTCGCGCAGGACACGGATCGAGAGGTCCGCCTCCTGAAAGACGAGGTCCGGCGGCTTGACCTCCTTCGCCCGCCGCTCCATCACCTCGTGCAGCTTCTGCAGGTAGTCGAGGTCGCGCTCGAAGTCGGCCTTGCGCGCTCCCTGGGCGGCGGTGCGGACGATCACGCCGCCGTCGTTTCGGTGCAGCTTCTGCAGCAGCTTGCGCTGGCGGTCGCGCTCGGAGTCGGGCAGGCGACGCGACGCCCCCACCCCGGCTCCGCTCGGCATGTAGACGAGGTAGCGGCCGGCGATCGAGAGCTGCATCGAGAGCCGCGCCCCCTTGGTCTTCAGCGGGTCCTTGACGACCTGGACGAGGATCTCCTGCTTCGGCTTGATCAGCTCGTCGATCCGGCGACCTCGGCCATGGCCGCGCTTGGGAGCCTTCTGGCCGTCCGGGAGGACGATCTCGTCGACATGCAGGAAGCCGTTTCGCTCCAGGCCGATGTCGACGAATGCCGCCTCCATTCCGGGCAGCACGTTGTCGACCACGCCCTTGTAGATGTTGCCGACGATTGAGCGCGAGCCGCGCCGCTCGACGTATAGCTCTGCGACCTTGAGCCCGGCCGGCCGCTTGCGGTCGCCGTTCTTCGATCGGTCGCCGCCCTGGCGGGCCGATCCTTTTCCTTCGAGTACCGCGACGCGGGTCTCCCCCGCGTCCACGGAGACGAGAATTCGCTTCTTCAGTTAGATCACCTCAAAACGGGTTGGCCCCGCTTTGAGGAGAGCTGCGCTTGCACGTAGACGCTCTGCAGGAGCCCGAGCGCCAGGAAGGTGACGATCACGGACGATCCGCCTGAGCTCATCAACGGAAGCGGGATCCCGGTGATCGGCATGATCCCGAGGTTCATCCCCACGTTGATGAAGACGTGGAACATGAGCATGGCGGCGATGCCGCCCGCGATCATGCTCCCGTACAAGTTCTTGGAGAGAGTCATTGTGCGCAGCGCCCTCCAGATGAGCAGGGCGTATAGCGAGAGTAGGAACGCGGCTCCGACGAAGCCGAAGCGCTCGCCCACGACAGCGAAGATGAAGTCGGTGTGGCGCTCGGGCAGGAAGCCATGTTGTGTCTGGGTTGCGTCATCGCCGCGTCCGGTCTTACCCCCAGAGCCTACGGCGATCAGAGCCTGGTTGATCTGATAGCTGGAATCAGCCGGGTCGTCACTGGGGTGCAGGAACGCGGTCAGGCGCTCCTGCTGGTAGTCGGCGAGGATAGGGGTTCCGACGGCGGGAGCGATCACGAGCACCAGCGTGACAAGCGTGGCCGCCGCCGCTCCGAGGACGGCGAAGTGCTGCCACGGAGTGCCCGCGATGTAGAGGACGGCGAGCGTCAGGACGCCGTAGACGAGCGCCGTCCCGAGGTCGGGCTGCAGGAACACGAGCGCCGCCGGGAACAGCCCGAGGGCGAGGATCCGCACCGTCCTGCGAGCCTCCGAGACCCGCCGTGCGCGGTCGATCGCAAACGCCGCCAGCGAGATCAACAGCAACACCTTTCCCAGCTCGGAGGGCTGGAAGGTGAAGAACGGAAGCTCGATCCACCGGTGCGAGCCGCGAGTCGCCTCGGCGAAGACGAAGACGAGCAGGATGGAGGCGACCATCGCGGTGTAGATCCCGACCCGCAGCTCACGAAAGCGCGAGTAGTCGACCCGGGCGACCGCGAACATCAGCGCGATCCCGACCACCGCGTAGATCGACTGCCGGATCACGTAGTAGTAGGGGTTGCCCGGCACGTCCTCGGAGGTGGCGACCCCGAGCGTGTAGATGCTGAAGGCGATGATCCCGATCCCGGCGAGCAGCAGGACCGGGTCGAGGTTGGCGACGCCCGCGCGCTCGATCAGCGAGCCGCGCGGGCGCTCGAAGGAGCGCGGCCGGGAGCGGGGCTGCGAGGAGGCTTCCATCATTCGTAGACCGCCGCTCCGCTCGAGACCTGGTCGATCTTGCTCTCCTTGACCCTGAGCAGCTGGTCGAGGATCTGGGCAGCGGCGGGCGCCGCCGTATCGGCGCCGAAGCCGCCCTCCTCGATCGTCACCGCGACCACGTACTTGGGGTCGTCGTACGGGGCCAGCGCGACGTACCAGGCCTGGTCGAGGTGAGGCGGGCGCTCCGCCGTCCCGGTCTTGCCGGCGATCTCGACCGGCCAACCACCGAAGACCTTGTATGAGGTCCCGCCGGGAGTCATCGCCGCGTCTCGGAGGCCGGACATGATCGCCCGTTGCCAGGCGGGATCGATCTCGACCTGACGGCGCGGTGCCGGCTCGATCTCCTGGATCGCGCGGCCCTGGGGGTCGCTGACCTCGAGCCCGACGTGCGGGCGCACGATCTCGCCGCCGTTCGCGATCGCCCCGTAGGCGACCGCCATCTGCAGCGGGTCGGCCTGCAGGTCGCCCTGGCCGACGGCGAGGTTGATGTTGTCGCCGACCGTCCAGCTCCGCTCAGTGAGCTCGCCCTTGGAGATGTCGACCTGCTCGCCGCTCGGCCCGCTTGGATCAGTGTTCGCCTTGAACGCCTCGTTGCGCCCTTGCGGAGTCGGCACGTTGCCAGCCGCCTCGCCGCCGATGTCGAGGCCGGTCGGCTCGCCGAAGCCGAGCGCCCTGGCCCACTCCTGCAGCGCTCCCCCCGCTCCTGAGTTGACGTTGGTGCGGGAGCCCATGATGTAGAAGAAGACGTCCGAGGAGACCCGGAGCGCGTCGACGAGGTCGATCGGCCCGTTGACCGCATCGCCGGCGTTGTGGAGCACATTGCCGTCGCCGGGGTCAAACGAGCCGGTGTCGTTGATGATCTCGTTGAGCCCGAGCTCGCCCGAGTCGAGCGCTGCCAGGGCGGTGATCGGCTTGAAGGTCGAGCCGGTCGGATAGACGCCCTCCGCGGCCCGATTGACCGCCGGCGCGGCGAGCGTGCTGGCCGGGTCCTCGGGGTCGCCGAAGACGGCGCGGTAAGTCGCCGGGGAGACCGCCGGAGCCGCGAACAGGGAGGGGTCGAAGGTCGGCGCCGAGCCCATGCCGAGGATCTCCCCGTTGTTGATCTTCATCGCCACGAACCCGGCCGGCAGCCCGATGCTGCCGATCGCGGCCTCGCCCGCCGCCTGGACCTCGGAGTCGATCGTCAGCGCGAGGTCATTGCCGGTCCGCGGCTCGCGGACGTCGAGCCGGCCGCCCGTCGGGGCGCCCGAGGCGTCGACCTTGACCCGGGTCTCGCCGTTCACCCCCCGCAGCAGGCTGTCGTATGTGTACTCGACCCCCTGCTTGCCGACGATGTCACCCGGCTCGAGGGTCTCGAACCGGGGATCGTCGAGCTGCTCGGGCGAGACCTCGCCTACGTAGCCGAGCAGATGCGCAGCGAGGTTTCCCTGCGGGTATCGGCGGACGAAGACGCGCTCCACCGTCACCCCCGGGAACTTGGCCTGGTTCTCGCGCAGGTAGTAGACGACGTCGTAGCGGACGTCGCGGCGCAGGGTCACGGCTGCTCCGGGGACGAGTCTCTCCTGCTTGCGGATCGTCTTCCGGATCTGCGCCGGCGTGCGCCCGATCAGCTCGCCGACCCGCTCGAACAGCCGGCGGCGGCGCTCGATCCTGCCGGGGAGCTCGTCCGACTCGACCTGCAGCTCGAGCGCGGTCCGGTTCTGGACCAAAGTCTGCCCCTTGCGGTCGACGATGTCGCCGCGCGGCGCCTGCACGGTGAGCTCGCGGACCTGGTTGTTCTGCGCCTCGGCCAGGTACTTGTCGCCCGAGAGCACCTCCAGATACCAAAGTCGCAGGAAGATGATCGCGAAGGCGAGCAGCGCGACGCCGCCGAGGACCCCGACCCGAAGCGCGAACTGGGCCGGCATCGCCGGCCCGCGCCAGTCGCCGTGCATCAGCCGACCCCTCCGCGCACCGGCCGCCCGCGGCGGGGCGCGCGGCGGCGCAGGCGGCGCCCCTCGTGCTCGGCTGCCGCGGTGGCGGCCTGGCGCTGCCGGCCGCTCGTACCGCGCCGGCCGAGGCCGGCGAGAGAAGCGCGGCCCGACGGCTCGTAGTCGACCAGCGCCGGAGCGAGGATGCGGCGGACCAGCGGGTAGAGCGGCAGCGCGAGCAGCACGGCCAGGATCCCCTGGACGACAATCTCGCGCAGGAAGACGATGCTGACCTCGGCGTCGACCCCGAGCAGGAGCTGGATCGCGGCGAAGGCGGCGGCGCCGAGCATCGCCAGGCCTCCGACCAGCAGGGCGGCGACCATCCCGCCGCCGATCTCGAAGCTCTCGCGGTAGCGCCCGCCCAGGTAACCGACCAGGAGCAGCGCGAGCGAGGAGAGCCCGAGCGTCTGCAGGAGGAGGGAGTCGAGCAGGAGGCCGGCGGCGAAGCCGCAGACCGCACCGATCACCGCGCCCCCGAGCAGCCCGAGCACCGCGACCACGACCGAGATCAGGTTCGGGCTCGCACCGAAGACGGTGACGTAGGAGAAGAACGAGACCTGGACGATCACCGCGACGAGGACGATGAGCGCGATCCGCAGGCCGATCCGCCGGGTGACGATCATCCGGGGACCCCCGGGCGCTCGCGCCCGCCGGTCAATACCTGGACGTACTCGAGGTTGCGCAGATCGGCGAACGGGGTCACGTGGACGCGCTGGAAGTCGCCCTCCTCGCCGACGTCGATCTGGCTCACCTCACCGATCGGGATCCCGGGCGGATAGGCGGAGGAGACGACGCCGTTCGACCAGCCGGCGGTGATCAGGGTCTGGTTCTCCTCGATCGGCTCGGTGTCGTCGATGAAGTCGAGCAGCAGGTCGTCGGGGTCGCCGGCCACCGGGGCGACGATCCCGGTCGGGTTCTCGGAGAAGAGCGCGGTCTCGATCGCGTCGTCGATGTCGGTCGTCGGCAGCGCCTCGGCCGAGACGGCGTTGTCGGGGTCGGTGATCAGCTCGACCTGGGCGCTGGCGCCGGTCGCCTCGCGGATCCGCCCGACCAGCCCGTCGGCGTTGATCACCGCGTCGTTGACCTCGACCCCGGCGTTCGTCCCCTCGCTGATCGTCACGCTCGAGAACCAGACCGTCGGCGATCGGCCGACGACGCGCGCCGTGACCGGATCGAAGCCGCCGAGCGCGACGCTGCGGTCGAGCCCCAGCATCCGCTTCAGGTCGGCATTCTCGGAGGCCGCGTCGCGCCCGGCGGCCACCTGCGCCCGCAGCTCGGCGACCTCCGCCCGCAGCTCCTCGTTCTCGCCTCGGGCCTCGAACGTCTCATCGAACCAGTCGAGCAGGTCGCGGACCGGCTTCAACGCCCGCTCCGCGACCTCGCCGACCGGCGAGAGGATGGTCGCGACCCCGCGTTGGATCGCGTGCAGCGGGCCGCTCTCCGCCTCGGAGAAGTGGCTCGAGAGCAGTACGAGCGAGACCACGATCAAGCCGACCAGGATCGCCCGGCGCCGGCGTACCTGCTTGCGGTACACGGCGCGGGCCTAGACGGCGATCCCCGTCCGGGGACGCCCCGGCGGGAACTCGGATCGGGGGTTCGGGCTGCCCATGCGAAATCAGGCGATCGGGCCGCTGGCGCGAGGCCCGGATCATCGGCCGAGTGTAGCGCTTGCATCCGAGGCCTCAAGCCGTGATCGAGGCCAGTGGATTTCCCTAAGGGTAAACCTTCACCTTAGTGTTTTCGAGGTTCGCCGCCAGGTGCAGGAGGAACGTGCCCGAACAGCCTTAACCGGGGCTAAGCGGCGGCTCGAGCAGCGTCGGGACCAGGTCGAGCAGGGCCGGCACCGGGAGGCCGACGACGTTGGAGAAGTCGCCGCTGATCGACTCGACCAGGATCGACCCGAGGCCCTGGATCGCGTACGCGCCCGCCCTTCCCCGCCACTCACCGGAGGCCAGATAGAGGTCGATGGTGCGCGGGTCGAGGTCGCGGAACCGGACCCGGGTCCGCGCGACCGCGGATCGCTCGGCCGGCACCGCACCGGGGTCGAGCACGACGACGCCGCTGAGCACCTCGTGCTCACGGCCCGAGAGGTCGTGCAAGCGGTCGCGCGCCGCTTGCTCGTCCTCGGGCTTTCCGAGCAGCCTGCCACCGAGGACGACGTCGGTGTCGACCCCGAGCACGATCTCCTCCGCTCCGGCGGCGCGACCCGCGATCGCCTTGCGCCGAGCGTTCTCGAGCACCACCCACTCCGGGTCGCCGTTGCGGAGCTCGCTGACCTCGGGGACGACGAGCTCGAACTCGACTCCGAGCCGCTCGAGGATCTCGCGCCGGCGGGGCGAGGCTGAGGCGAGGGTCAGTCGCGGGGCAGCGATCGCGCTAGCCGAACCAGATCGCGATCTCGCGCTCCGCCGACTCGTCCGAGTCCGATCCGTGGACGAGGTTGAAGGTGACCTCGAGCCCGTGCTTGCCGCGGATCGAGCCCGGCGCCGCCTCGAGCGGATCGGTGGCGCCGATCAGCTGGCGCGCGGCGGCCACCGCGTCGTGGCCCTCGAGCACGGCGGCGACCAGGGGGCCGCCGGTGATGAAGGAGACCAGCTCGCCGAAGAACGGCTTCTCGGTGTGCTCCTCGTAGTGGCGGTGGGCGATCTCCTCGTGGGCGTGCAGCAAGCGCAGCTCCGTGATCCGAAGGCCCTTGCGCTCGAAGCGGGCGAGGATCTCGCCGGTGAGCCCGCGCTCGAAAGCGTCCGGCTTGATCAGGATCAGGGTTTGCGAGACGTCTGCCATCGGCGCGGCAGACTAGCGCAGGCGCGCGGCACCCGAGCGGGTGCGCCGGCGCTACTCGCCAGGCTCGGGCTGCGGGGCGCTGGTCGTGCGGCGCTTCGAGCTCCGCCCCGATCGGGTCTGGCGCGCGGCGCCCGACTTGCGCGCCGGCTTCTCGGCGGCCGGGCTCGTCGCGGTCGCCGCCGGCTTGCGGGTCGCGGCCCGGGCGGGCTTGGCCTCCGACGACTCGACGGTCTCCTGGGGCGGGGCCTGGGAGGCCGGCGCCGGCTTCGGCCGGCGGCGCTTCTCGGGGCGCTCGGGGCGGCGCTCGGGCGCCGCGGCGCGGCGCGGCATCTCGCAGTACGGACAGATCGCCCACCGCGGGTCGATCGGCTTGCCGCATGACTCGCACGGATCCTTGATCCGCGCCCGACAATTCGGGCAGCGGAGGAAGCTGCGCTCGACCGGATGCTCGCAATTCGGGCACGACTGCTCCTCGAGCTGGCGCACCCGCAGCTCGGAGGCGCGGATTTCGAGCTCACGCTCGCGGCGGTCGCTGAGGAACTCTGGCGGGCGCAGGATCGAGTAGACGATCGTGCCGAGGAACGGGAACAGGAACGAGCAGGCGACCGCGCAGACGACCAGGAACCCGTCCTCGAGCCGCCGCCGGGCGTCGAAGTAGGTCCAAGCGACCAGCGCCAGCCAGAGCACGACCAAGAACAGGACCATCAGGCTGACGACCAGGTTCAGGGCGTCGTTCGTGATTCCGAAAAGCGCTGTCAGCATCTGCGGGTTGGCGAGTGTAGTCAGAGGAACAAGCGCCCGAACAGGTACCCCAGGCCGAAGAAGAGGAGGATCACGATCGCGACGACCGCCGCAACCAGCCCCATCATGTGGAGAAGCTCTGAGCGCGCGCCCCTATCCAATCGAAAGCGAACGGTAGTCGGTACGCGGCGCGGGTGCGGTGATCCGCTTGCGCCTGGGCGCTGCTGACCAGCTAGCCGGTCGCATAGCGGAGCAGGTAGTGCGAGCCGGTGACGAGCACCGCCCCGTCGAGCTCTTCAGCCCGTGCGCGCGCCAGGGCGATCGCGGCGACGGGGTCGGGCTCCTCGCGCACCCAGCCGAGCCCGGCTTCGCGGGCCACCGCCGCGAGCTCTTCGGCCGCAGACGCTCGCGCGCCCGGGCGCGCCACCCGGGCCAGCAGCTCGGCCGGGATCTCGGTCGCCACCAGCCCCGCGAGCCGCGGTCCGAGCGCGTCCACGATCCCGGCGGCGTCCTTGTCGGCGAGCGCAGCCAGGCAGGCGATCACCGGACGCTCACCCGCGAGCTTCCCGAGCGCCTCGGAGAGCGCCCACGCCGCGTCGGGGTTGTGCGCGGCATCGAGGATCACCGGCGGGCGCCCCGCCAGCATCTGCGCGCGGCCGGGGAGCTCGACGCCGGCGGCAACGGCGTCGACGCGCTCGCGATCGAGGGAGCCGAGCAACGCCTCGGCGGCGGCCAGTGCGACGGCGAAGTTCCGCCGCAGGTATGGGGCTTCGGTCGCCGGAGCCACCTCCGGCGCCAGGTCGCGGACCGAGATCAACTCGCAGCGCCGCTCGACGGTGCTGCGCCGGGCGAGCTCCTCGACCGGTGCCGAGACCGGCCCGAGCACGAGCTTGGTGTGATCGCGAAGCACGGCGAGCTTCTCGGACGCGATCTCGGATTCCGTATCGCCGAGCCACTCGGTGTGGTCGAGCCCGATCGAGGTCAGCACCGTAACCCGGGAGGGGAGCACGTTGGTCGCGTCGAGCCTGCCGCCGAGCCCGGCCTCGATCACCGCCGCGTCGACCCGCGCCGCCGCCAGGGCGACAAACGCGGCCGCGGTGTCGGCCTCGAACTGGGTCACCGCGTCGCCCGGATCGAGGGTGCGGGCGACCGCCGCCACCGCTTGGGCGACCCGCTCGACCGCGGCACCGAAGTCTCGCGACGAGATCTCCGCGCCACCGATCCGGATCCGCTCCGCCCACCGCTCCTCATGCGGCGAGAGATAGGCCCCCGTGCGCAGGCCGTGCGCCTCGAGCAACGCCGCGGTGAACTCGGTCACCGACGATTTCCCGTTCGTGCCGACGACGTGGACGGAGGCGAACCGGTGCTGCGGCATCCCCAGCGCCGAGACGAGCTTGCGGATTCGCTCGAGCCCGAACCGCATCCCCAGCGGCTCCAGCGAGCCGAGATAGGCCTCGGCGTCTTGCCCGGACCAGGCCAGCGGCGCTATCCCAGCTCGCTGAGCTCGGCCCGATAGCGGTCGAGCTTGTGGCGCTCCGCCTCGACCACCTCCGACGGCGCCTTGGCGGCGAAGCTCCGGTTGGCGAGCTTGCGCTCGAGTCGCTCGATCTCGCCGGCCAACCGGCCGCGCTCTGCCTCGATCCGCGATTCGACCTGGCGGCGGTCGATCTCGGACCCGGCGAGGATCTGCACCGATCCGATCGTCGCCAGCGGCGGCTCCGCGCCCTCGCCCGGCGCCAGCCGCGCCAACCGCGAGACGAACTCGAGCTCCCCGTCGATCCGTGCTTCGAGCACCGCGGCCGCCGGGACCCCGACCAGGTCGCGCCAGCGCCGCACCTGGCGCACCCGCTCGATCCCGGTCTCGACCACCCGCGCGGCCTCGCGGTCGACCAGCGCCGGGTCGGGCTGCGGGAACTCCGCCACCGCCAGCAGGCCGTCTCGCCCCGGCAGATAGCCCCAGATCTCCTCGGTCACGAACGGCATCATCGGGTGACCCAATCGAAGCACCGTGTCGAGCGCGAAGAGCAGGTTCGCGGTCGCGTCCGGATCGCCGTCATAGAGGCGCGGCTTGACCATCTCCAGGTACCAGTCGCAGAACTCCGACCAGAAGAAGGTGTAGAAGTCGAGCGCCGCGTGGGCGAAGTCGTAGCGGTCGAGGCTTTCGCTCACCTCGCCCACAACCGCATCGAGGCGGGTGAGGATCCAGCGGTCCTCGGGCGTCGCCGGCCGCGGCTCGGCGGATCCGCCGGCGTTGAGCAGGACCAGCCGTGATGCGTTCCACATCTTGTTCGCCAGGTCGCGGCCCTGCTGGACGCGGTCGGCGGAGAAGCGCACGTCCTGGGTCGAGGACATCGCCAGCAGGCCGAAGCGCAGCGCGTCGGCGCCATGGATGTCGATCTCGTCGAGCGGGTCGATCCCGGTGCCGAGCGACTTCGACATCCGGCGCCCGTCGGGCGCCTGGATCACCGGGTGCACATAGACCTCGCGAAACGGGATGTCGCCCGCGAACTCGATCCCCATCATCACCATCCGGGCGACCCAGAGGAAGATGATCTCGCGAGCCGTGGTCAGGAAGCTGGTCGGATAGAAGGCCCGCAGGTGCGGGGTCTGATCGGGCCAGCCGAGGGTCGCGAACGGCCACAGGGCGGAGCTGAACCAGGTATCGAGGACGTCGGTCTCCTGACGCAGCGAGTCCGGGTCGAGCCCGCGCTCGAGCGCCGCCTCGCGGGCCAGCCGCTCGGACTCGGCGACGACCTGCTCACCGTCGGGCCCGTACCAGACCGGTAGCCGATGGCCCCACCAGAGCTGGCGCGAGACGCACCACGGCCTGATGCTTCGCATCCAGTCGAGATAGACGCGCTTGTAGCTCTCCGGGACGATCCGCACCCGGTCACGCTCGACCGCCTCGATCGCCGGCGCCGCGAGCTCGTCCATGCGGCAGAACCACTGCAGCGAGATCAGCGGCTCGATCCGCTCGCCGGAGCGCTCCGAGAACGGCACCGAGTGCGTGTAGGGCTCTTCGCTGCGCAGCCGTCCCTCGTCGCGCAGCGCCACGACCACCGCCTCGCACGCTTCGGCGCTGCTGAGCCCCTCGAACCGCTCCCCTGCCTCGGCGCTCATCCGGCCGTCCTCGCCGATCACCGTGACCTGCTCGAGCCCGTGGGCGCGGCCGATCTCGAAGTCATTCGGGTCGTGTCCGGGGGTGATCTTCAGCGCCCCGGTACCGAACTCCGGGTCGACGTGCTCGTCGGCGATGATCTCGAGCCGCCGACCGACCAGCGGCAGCAGGCAGTGCCCGCCGACCAGTCCCGAATAGCGCTCGTCGGCGGGGTTGACCGCGACCGCGGTGTCCGCGAGCATCGTCTCGGGGCGCACCGTCGCGACCGTCAGCGCCCGCTCGGAGCCCTCGATCGGGTAGTCGATCGAGTACAGGGTGTCGGTGACCTCGCGGTTGACGACCTCGAGCTCGGAGATCGCCGAGCGCGATCCCGGATCCCAGTTGACGAGGTAGTTGTCGCGGTAGATCAGGCCCTTCTCGTGGAGGGCGACGAAGACCCGGTAGACGGCCCGCACGTAGGCCTCGTCGAGGGTGAAGCGCTCGCGCTCGTAGTCGCAGGAGGCGCCGAGCCGCTTGTACTGCTCGACGATCTGCGAGCCGTACTCCTCGCGCCACTCCCAGACCCGCTCGACGAAGGCGTCGCGGCCGAGCTCCTCGCGCGAGGTGCCCGCCGCACGCAGCTCCTTCTCGACCACCATCTGGGTCCCGATTCCGGCGTGGTCGGTGCCGAGGATCCAGAGCGCGTTGCGGCCCTGCATGCGCCGCATCCGGATCAGCGCGTCCTGGACCGTCCCGTTCAGGGCGTGGCCCATGTGCAGCGCCCCGGTTACGTTCGGCGGCGGGATCGCGATCGAGAAGTTCTCCTCCGGGCTGCCCTCGGCGGGTGGATCGAAGGCGCCGCTCGCCAGCCACGCGTCGAAGACCCGGCTCTCGGCCCCGGCCGGGTCCCAGCGGGTGGTGGCCTCGAGCATCTCGCGCCGCGCTTCGTCCATCGAAGCGGCGAGTGTAGTTGCGCTCAGCGGCGCCCGATCGGGCCCGCGGCGAGTCGGCTCAGGCCGATTCCTCGCGGAGCTCGAGCTCGGCGTCCGAGTCCTCCTCGACCGCCTGGGTGACGAGGGTGGGAGCCAGGCCCTGCTCAATCGTCTCGCGGGTGACGACGCACTTCGAGACGTCACGCCGCGAGGGGAGCTCGAACTGGACGTCCATCAACGTCTCCTCGAGGATCGAGCGCAGGCCGCGGGCACCGGTCTCGCGCTCGAGCGCCTTGTCGGCGATTGCGCCGAGCGAGTCCTCGTGGAAGCTGAGCTCGATCTCGTCGAACTCGAAGAAGCGCTGGAACTGGCGGGTGAGCGCGTTGCGAGGCTCGGTCAGGATCGTGATCAGGTCCTCGCGGGTGAGCTGGTGGATCGCAGCCATCACCGGCAGCCGGCCGATGAACTCGGGAATCAGCCCATACTCGATCAGGTCCTCGGGCAGGATCTGCTCGAACAGCTCCCCGGTGTCCTTCTGGCTCTTCGAGGTCACCTCGGCGCCGAAGCCCACCCCCCGGCGGCCGATCCGCCGCTCGATCACATGGTCGAGCTGGGCGAACGAGCCGCCGCAGACGAAGAGGATGTTGGTCGTGTCGATGGTCAGGAACTCCTGGTGGGGGTGCTTGCGCCCGCCCTGCGGGGGCACCGACGCGGTCGTCCCCTCGAGGATCTTCAGCAGCGCCTGCTGGACGCCCTCGCCGGAGACGTCACGGGTGATCGACGGGTTGTCGGCCTTGCGGGCGATCTTGTCGATCTCGTCGATGTAGATGATCCCTGTCTCGGCCTTCTTGACGTCGAAGTCGGCCGCCTGGATCAGCTTCAAGAGGATGTTCTCGACGTCCTCGCCGACATAGCCGGCTTCGGTCAGCGCGGTGGCGTCGGCGATCGCGAACGGGACGTTGAGGATCCGCGCCAGGGTCTGGGCGAGCAGCGTCTTGCCGCAGCCGGTCGGCCCGAGCAGCATGATGTTCGACTTCTGCAACTCGATCTCGCCCTCGCCGGCGCTCTGGCTCATCTGGACGCGCTTGTAGTGGTTGTAGACCGCGACCGAGAGCGCCCGCTTGGCGTTCTCCTGGCCGACCACGTACTCCTGCAGCACCTCGTAGATCTCGCGCGGCTTCGGCAGGCTCTCGAGCTCGAAGGTCGGCGGCGCGGTGAGCTCCTCGTCGATGATCTCGTTGCAGAGATCGATGCACTCGTCGCAGATGTAGACGCCGGGGCCGGCGATCAGCTTCTTGACCTGCCGCTGCGACTTGCCGCAGAAGCTGCACAGAAGCTGCTCGTTCGAATCGGTCGGGCGTGCCACGACGGTCTCTCCCTTCGGCGCTGCGGTCCGGGGCCGCCGTGATCAGATTACGACACGGCCACCGCCGGCTGGACGCGTAGTTGTTACGCGGCGGCGCCCGCCGTCCCTTCCCGTGAGCGGCGGTTTTCAGCCCTCCGCCCGGCGCCGGATCGCGGCCAGCCAGCTGCGCCGGATCATGGCGCTGCCGGGCAGGACCAGGCGCCAGTAGCGGCCAAAGGAGCGCCGCGCGTCCGCCGACGTGGTTACGACTCGGGTCTGGGTGCAGAGTCGCGAACCGGCTTCATCGGGCTCGACGGCGAAGTTGAGCGCGGCCTTCGCATAGCCCGGCCGGTCGAAGTCGCCAAACTCCCGTGCCCCTGCGAGCGGGACCGGGGCGCTCTCGGAGAGGGTCCAGAACCTGCCGATCGCCCCGGCGACGTACTCCTGCCCCGCTCGCTCGGCGAGCTCGACGAAGCCGCCGTCGAGGAACTGCTCGATCACCGGACGGCTGCCGATGGTCCGGAAGCCCGCACCGATCCTCCCCGCCCACCGGCGTGGGTGGCGCAACGCGACCGGCGCGGTTCGGATCGCCATCAACGGCACCAGCGTTCGGACCTCGAGCGCGGTCACCGCCCGAACCGCGCCGTAGGTGGCCGCCGGCGACGCCGCCACAGCGCACTCGTGGTGTTCGGAGAACTGCGGCTCGGCGATCAGCGTGTCGAGCAGCGAGGTGGTCAAGGAGCCACTCGGCGAGCGGCTAGTGGTGCTCGATCACCCGGTCGACGATCTTGTACTCCATCGCCTCCTCGGCCGACATGAAGTAGTCGCGCTCGGTGTCCTTGGTGACCTTGTCGAACGGCTGTTTCGTGTGCTTGGCGATGATCTCGTCGAGGCGCTTGCGGACGTCGATGATCTCCTTCGCGTGGATCTCGATGTCGGTCGCCTGACCCTGAAAGCCCGCCGAGACCTGGTGGATGAGGATCTTCGAGTTCGGGGTTGCCATCCGCTTGCCCTCCGCCCCGCCGGCCAGCAGCAGCGCCCCCATGCTCATCGCGACCCCGACGCAGATCGTCTGCACGTCGGGCTTGATGTACTGCATCGTGTCGTAGACCGCCAGCCCCGCGTAGACCGAGCCGCCGGGCGAGTTGACGTAGATCGAGACGTCCTTGTCCGGGTCCTCGGACTCGAGGTGGATGAGCTGGGCGACGACGAGGTTGGCGATGTCCTCAGAGATCGGGGTGCCGAGGAAGATGATCCGCTCGTTGAGCAGGCGCGAGTAGATGTCGAACGCGCGCTCCCCGCGCGAGGTCTGCTCGACCACCATCGGCACCATCGGGCTCATCGGCGCGTGAGTCTACAAGAGCACTTCGGCCGGCCTTTCGACACGCGGCGGTCCACAATCGCGATCGCCGGCACCCTGCTGATTCACGCCGGCGCGGCTTCGCAGCGGCTCAGCCGGGCGTCCAGAGCTTGCCCGGCTCGGGCTGTTCGCCCGCCGGCGCCTCTTCGCCGCCCTCGGGCGCCTCCTTGTCGGGGGTCCAGATCTGCTCGCGGGCGGCGGCCTGCTCGAGCGGGATCGGCGTCGCCGACTCGGCGATCAGCTCGGCGGCCTTGCGCATGCGGACCTCGTCGCGCAGCAGGTCGTCGCGACCGGCCTCCTTGAGCCGCTCGAGCAGCTTGCTGGGATCGTTCTTGCCCTCCCCCGGCCCGAGCGCCTCGAGCAACTCATCGTCGCCGGCCTCGATCCCCTCGGCGTCGGCGACCGCCTCGAGCGTCGCCTCGCGCCGCAGCGCCCGCTCGGCGTCTGGCTCCGCGTCGTCGATCAGCTCGTGGCGGTCCTTGCCCTGCATCTTCGCGTAGGCCTGCGGGTCGATCCCGCGCGCGGCGAGCTGGCGCTCGATCCGCTCCCACAGCTCGTGTGCGCGCGCGTGCACGAGCTCGTGCGGGAGCTCCAGCTTCGCGTTCGCTGCCGCGGCATCGACCGCGGCCTCGCGGAACTCGGCCTCCGAGCGTTGATCGAGCGCCTCGGCGACGCGGGCGCGAATGCTCTCGCGAAGCTCCTCGAGCGTGTCGAACTCCGACGCCTCGGTGGCGAACTCGTCATTGAGCTCGGGGAGCTGCTTCTCGCGCACCTCCTTGACCTCGACCACAAAGCTCGCCGTCCTTCCCGCCAGCTCGGCGGGCTCGTGGTCGTCGGGGAAGCTGACCTCGATCGTGCGCTCGTCGCCCGCGCCGGCGCCGGCAAGGCCGGTGTCGAACTCCGGCAGAAGGCCCTCGGCGCCGAGCTCGATCACGAAGTCCTTCGACGTCGACCCCTCGAACGGCTCGCCGCCGATCGTCCCCTCGAAGTCGATCACCACCGCGTCGCCGGCGGCCGCCGGGCGCTCGACCGGGTGCAGGCTGCCGAACCCCTCGCGCAGGCGCTCGACCTCCCCGTCGACCGCCTCCTCGGGGACCTCGATCTCAGCCCTGCCGACCTCGAGGCCCCGGTACTCGCCGAGCTCGGCCGGTGGGCGCACCGCGACCTCGATCGTGAACGCGAGCTCCTCGCCGTCGTCGGGCAACTCGCCGACGTCGAGCTTCGGATCGCCGATCGGGTTGATCCGAGCATCGACCAGCGCCCGCTCGTACCACTCGGGCAGCGAGTCGCGCAGCGCCTGCTCGACAACCGCCTCGCGCCCGAGCCGCTGGATCACCAGCGCCGGCGGCACCTTGCCCTTGCGAAAGCCGGGCAGCTTGAGCTCACCGGCAAGGCCGACCGCGGCCCGGTCGACCCGCTTTGCGATCGCCTCGGGCTCGACCGCGACGTCGATCTTGACCCGCGAATCGGGCAGCTCGCTGACGGTGGTCCTCACGGGGCTCCGCAGCTTAGTGCCCGCTACGGTTTCGCCCGTGGACCCCGGGACGACGGCGATCGGGACCTGGAGCGGCGGGCGCTTCATGCGCTTCGGCGAGCCGCTCGACGACGAGCGCCTGCTCGCCCTGCTGCGTCCCGGCGACGGGGTCGACACCGTGATCAGCGCGGACGTCTACGGCGAGGGGGCGGCGGACGCGATGCTCGGCCGCGCGCTCGAGGGCCTCGACCGCCTCTCCTATTGCCTCGTCGGCGCCGTCGGTCACGACTTCGTCGACGGCGAGCGCGACGGCAGCCGGGGGTACCCGCGCTTCACCGACCCGCGCCTGCGCGGGCCCGATGGCTACGCGGACTACCTGCGCCGCGCCACCGAGGCGAGCCTGGCCCGGATCGGGGTCGATTCGTTTGACCTGCTCCTGCTTCACAACCCCGATCGGATCGGCTACAGCTCGGAGGCGGTCTGGGACGCGATGGCGTGCCTGCGCGCCGCCGGCCTCACAGCGGCGATCGGGGTTGCGCCTGGGCCGGCGAATGGATTCACCCTCGACCTGATCGACTGCCTGGAGCGCTTCGGCGAGCGGATCGACTGGGCGATGGTGATCCTCAACCCGCTCGAGCCGTGGCCCGGAGAGCTCAGCCTCGGAGCGGCCGACGCGCAGGGGGTGCGGGTGATCACCCGCGTGGTCGACTACGGGGGCCTGTTCTGGGACGACGTGCGGCCAGGTCACCGCTTCGCCGAGCACGACCATCGTCGCTTTCGACCCGCCGGCTGGGTCGAGGCCGGCTGCGAGAGGCTCGAGCGCATGCGCCCGCTGGGCGAGCGCGCAGGCCTGACCCCGGTCCAACTCGCCTGCCGGTGGAACCTCGCCCACGAGGCGGTCGCGTGCGCGGCGCCGACCCTGATTCAGGAAGCCGGCGAGGGTGCCCGACCGATCGAGGGAAAACGGACCGAGCTCGCCACTCTGCCCGACCGGCCCCTGAGCGAGGCCGAGGTCGCCGAAATCCGCGCGATCGGCGACAACACCGGCTCGATGGAGCTCAAGGGCGCGAGCCCCGACCACAGCGGGGCCGAGCGGCCCGACCGGTGGCCGCTCAGCGAAGCCCTGCTCGGAGCCGGGCGCCGCTGGGGAGTCGATGCCGAGCGCGACCTGCGCCTCGCGACGCCCGTGGCGTGAGCACTGCCGACCGCGCGCTCGCCTGGATCGCCACCGGGCCGGTGGGCCGGGTCGCCGCCTTCCTCGGCGACCTCGTCGCCTTCGCTTCGGGTCGGCTCCGAGATCGCGTCCGCGAGCGGCGCGGGCGCTGAACCAACTAACTACTGGCCCTCGGCGTAGCCGAGGATCGAGCGGTCGATCAGCCACTCGACCGGCGCCTTGTCGTCGGTGTAGACGGCGCCGCCGGGCAATGTGGGGCCGATCCGCGCCGCCTCGATCTCCGCCACGGCACGCAGCTCAGGTGGGAACTCGCGCGCCGCCCGCGTCAGGTTCGCGGCGGAGGCCGGGGCGCCGGTGCCGATCAGGAGCGTGTTGGTGGGCTCGATCGGGTCGCGTAGGACGCTCGGGAACACCTCCGCCATCGTCGCCGAGAGCACCTTCTCGAGGTCGTCGTTGCCCTCCGGATGGCCGGCGTTGACGACCACCACGCCGCCCGGGGCGAGCCGGTCGCGAGCGAGCTCGAAGAACTCGCGCGTTGCGAGATAGAACGGGATGTAAGGCTGGCGGTAGGCGTCGACCATGATCACGTCGAAGCCGCCCTCGGAGCGACGCAGCCACGGCCGGGCGTCCTCGTTGTGGACCGACAGGTTCCGGTTCGAGCCCATGTCGAAGTACTCGAGCCCGACCCGCTCGAGCTCGGGGTCGATCTCCACCCCGTCGACCGCCGTCTCGGGAAAGTAGTGGCCGTAGGCGCGGGCGGTGGTGCCCGCGGCGTTGCCGAGGATCGCGATCCGCTCCGGCTCCCGGTCGAGCGCCGTGAACGGCGCCACCAGGTAGCCGTCCCAGACGTCGCCGGTCAAGAACGAGCCGGGCCGGTAGAGCGAGTGGGTGGCCTGGCCCTCGTTGAGCTCGAGCGCTCGGTCACCATCGGGCTGCTCGATCACGCGGATGTACTGGTGCTCGGAGTCGGTCTCGAAGATCACCGTTCCCTCGTCGGTCGCCTTCACCGTGCCGACCGGGATCGCCATCGCCGCAGCGACCGCCACCGGGGCTGCGGCGGCGCGCCAGCCGAGCCCGGCGGCGGCGACGATCGCCAACAGCAGCGCGAAGACGAGAAAGGTGCGCTGGGTACCGACGAGCGGGATCAGGACGAGCGCGGCGAGCATCGTCCCGAGCAGCGAGCCGACGGTCGAGATCGCGTACAGGCGCCCGGCCACCCGGCCCGAATGCTCGACGTCGGGCACCGCGAGCCGGATCGCCCACGGCGAGCAGGTGCCGGCGAGCCCGACCGGGATCGCGATCAGTGCAAGCACGGCGAACAGCGAGCCGACGAAGGCCCCGGCCTCGATCTCGTCCAGGGCGCTGACCGAGATCTCGAAGAACGGCTGCGCGACGAGCGGGACCAGCGCCAGCAGCACCGCGGCGCCCAGCACCGCGAGGCAGAGGCTGTGACGGCTCGGGTAGCGATCCCCGAGTCGGCCCCCGAGCCAGTAGCCGATCGAGAGGGCGACGAGGACGACCCCGATCGTGTTCGCCCAGACGATCGTCGAGGCGCCGAAGAACGGCGCCATCAACCGGGCGGCGGCGATCTCGGCGCCCAGGGTCGAGATCCCGACCACGAAGACGAGCGCGTACAGGTATCGGTTCTCGCTCACGCCCCGTCCCCGAGGATCCGCTCGCGCAGGCGCTCGCCCTGCCCGGCGGCGACCGCGCGAGCCGCCCGGGCGGGGTCGAGCTCCAGGCCCCGCTGCTCGGCGAGCTCGATCAGCTCCTGCTTCTCGGCGCTGCGCCCGGCGGCCCGCAGGAAGAGCCAGGTGAACAGGCCGAGGGTGACCACGCCGGTCCAGATCATCATCAGGTTGCCGGCGGCCCCCTGGTCTGCGAGCGGGCTGATCTCCCACTCCGCCTCGCCCGGAGCGTAGGCCGGATAGAGCACCTCCCCGGACCAGATGAAGACGTTGGCGAGCACCGCCTCGAGCAGCCGGACGACGACGATGTAGGCGAGCATCGCCGCGTCGCCGAACCAGCTCGGCCGCGGCAACGGGCCGATCAGCGGCAACCAGATCGCGACCCCGAAGGCGAAGAAGCAGGCGTGCTGGGCGAAGTGCAGCGCCGGGCTGTCGAGGACGCCCTCATAGAGCGTCGAGAGGTGCCAGAGGTAGAGGTTGAGCGCCCAGATCGGCAGCGCGACGAGCGGGTTGCCGAGCCTCCGCAGCCAGCCCAGCCAGCGGACCGCGAGCAGTGGCTGCAGCAGCGGGCCGGTGAGCCCGAGGGTGATCAGCAGTCCGGCGAGGTCGCCGATCAGTAGGTGCTGGGCCATGTGGCCGACGACCAGTTCCTCGGCGACGGTCGAGACCGGCGGCAGATCGGCGAGCAGCAGGACGAGGAGCCCGGCGGCGAACGAGATCTGGCGCCAGAGCCCGACCGGCGCTCCGCGCTCGGCCAGGGTGGCGGTGCGGCGCGCATAGGCGAGCGCGACCGCGAGCAGCAGCAGCGGCGCGGCGACATCGATCGCAGTGGCCGCCATGGGGCCAGCTTAGAGAACGCCCGGAGCGGCTCAGAGCCAGTCGATACGGCGAAAGAAGCGGTGAAGGATGACCACCGCGACCGCCATCATCGCGAGCGCGACCCAGTATCCCCAGGGCTCGTTGAGCTCGGGCATGTGGGTGAAGTTCATCCCCCAGATCGAGGCGAGGAAGGTGGGCACCGCGATGATCGCCGCCCAGGCCGAGATCGAGCGCACGACGGCGCTCTGCTTCACCGAGAGCAGCGCCAGGTTCGCCTCCAGGATCGAGGTCAACAGCTCGCGGTGAGAGCCGATCCGCTCCTCGACCCGCCGGGTGTGATCGGCGACGTCACGAAAGTAGCGACGCAGGTCGCGGTCGATCTGCGGGTACGCGCCGCGCTCGAGCGCCTCCAGCGAGGGCAGCAGCGGCGCGACCGCGCGGTGGAACTCGATCACCTCGCGCTTGAGGAAGTAGATCCGCTCGGTCGAGTCATCGCCGCGGGCGAAGATGTCCTGCTCGACCTCCTGGATGTCGTTGTCGATCCCCTCGACGACGGGGAGATAGTCGTCGACGACCTTGTCGAGCACCGCCCAGGCGACGGCCCCGACCCCGTGCACGAGCATGTCGGACTGCTCGAGCCGGCGCCGGGCGGGCTTCAGCTCGCTGGCCATGCCGTGGCGGACCGCGATCGCGTAGTGGCGGGCGAGGAAGAGGTGGATCTCGCCGAACTCGACCGACTCCGTCTCGTCGACGTAGCGAGCCGTGCGCAGGACGATGAACACCGAGCCGTCGTAGTCCTCGAGCTTCGGCCGTTGGTGGGCATTGCGAGCGTCCTCGACCGCGAGCTCGTTGAGGCCGAAGCCGCGCTGGGCGAGCTCGAGCTCGGCGGCGCTGGGGTCGCGCAGGCCGAGCCAGACGAACTCGTCGTCCTGCGCCGCGGCGGCGATCCGTGCCGCGTTCTCGATCTCGAGCGGCTGCTCGTGCTGGCGCGCGCCGGCGCGGTAGTGCGCGCAATCGACGATCACGTCGCTGGATTCAGCCTCCGGGCGCGGCCTCCTGCCCCGGGGACGACTCTGGCGGCCTAGATCAGCGAGCCCGCGGCCGCGCGCTGGGCCTCGAAGGCGTCAAGCCCGTCCCGCAGCCCGCGAGCGAGCTCCAACCCGGGAGCGACGCGCTCGACCATCGCCAGATCGTCGCGCCACGCCTCGACGCGCAGGTCGAGGCTGGGAGCCTTGTGGAGGTCGATCGCCGCCTCCCCGCGCTCGGCGTACATGACCCGCATCTCGGCCAGGTTGGCGAGCTTGTCTGCCGCATAGATCGCCGCCGCGCGCGCGCCGGCCTGCTCGACCTGGGCCCGCAGGCCGCGCTTGCGCTCGACCCAATCGTCGATCCCCTCGTCCTCGGTCAGCGCGGCGACCAGCTCGCCGACCTCGAGCCCGAACCGCTCGACGACGTCGCCGACGCTGAGCTCGGAGTCCTCGACCCCGTCGTGCAGGAGCGCCGCCGCCAGCGTCGCCTCGTCGGCGCCGGTCTCGGCGAGCAGCTCGCAGACACGCAGCGGGTGACCGAGGTAGGGGGAGCCGTCGTGGCGGGTCTGGCCGCGGTGGGCGGCGGCGGCGGCCGAGAGCGCGTCGCCGAGCAGATCGGAGTCGCGAACGTAGGCCGGTGTCGCGACCGCGTTCTTGCCGACCTGATCACCCATGGACGGCGCCGAATTCTACGACCGGCGCGCGGCCGGACGGACTCCTCGCCGCTCCCGGGCGGCGTCCTGCACGCGGCCGCCTACGGAGCCGGCGCCGCCGGCGGCGGCTGCGTGAACGAGACCTCGGGCACCTCGCGGTCGGCGGCGTCCTCGATCTCGAAGAACTCGCGCTCGGTGAAGCCGCCGCTGTTCGCGACCACCGAGTTGGGGAAGACCTGGATCTTGGTGTTGTAGGCCTGGACGTTGGAGTTGTAGATCCTCCTCGAGGCCTGGATCTCGTCCTCGAGCTCGGAGAGATTGCGGGAGAGCTGCTGGAAGTTCTCGGTCGCCCGCAGCTCCGGATACTGCTCCGCGACCACCCGCAGCCCGCCCAGGGCCTGGCTCAGCATCCCCTCGGCCTGCCCGGACTCGGCGGGACCGGAGGCCCCCATCGCGGCAGCTCGCGCCTGGGTCACCTTCTCGAACGTCTCGCGCTCGTGCTGTGCGTAGCCCTTGACCGCCTCGACCAGGTTCGGGACCAGATCGTGGCGACGCTTGAGCTGTACGTCGATCCCCGACCAGGCCTCGTCGACCTTGTTGCGCGAGCCGATGATCGAGTTGCGGATCAGGACGAAGCTCAGCCCGATCAGCAGGATTACGCCGACGATGATCAGCACTACGGTCATTGACTACGACCTCTCCTTCGCGAGTTGGTGGCGCACCCGGATCGGGGGCGAGGCCGATTATCCCCTACTCGCTGACCGACGGCGCCGGGTGAGCGCGATCAGTCGATCGCGCCCTCGAGCCGCAGCAGCCACTCCTTCATCTCCGGGCCGCCGCCGTAGTTGCCGAGCTTGCCGCCCGAGAGCAACACGCGATGACAGGGAACGACGATCGGGATCGGGTTGCGGCCGAGCGCGCTGCCGGCGGCGCGGTAGGCGCGAGGGTTGCCGGCGCGCTGGGCGATCTCGCCGTAGCTCGCGGTGACGCCGTAGGGCAACCGCGCCGTCTGGCGCAGGACCCGCCCCGAGAACCCGGGCTCGATCAGGCGCCAGTCGAGCGCCAGGTCGAAGTGCTCGCGACGGCCCTCGAAGTACTGGTCGAGCTCGCGCCGAGCCGGGTCGAGTCGCTGGGGCAGCTCGACGATCCGAGGCGAGACCTCCGCCGCCAGGTCCTCGAGCACCTGCTCGAGGCGCTCGTTGGGCAACGCGACCCGGACCAGCCCGCGGCGGGTCGCGGCGAGCACCGCGACGCCGAGCGGCGTCTCCAGGGTCGCATACCCGATCTCGGCGAGGCCCTCGCGGTCGGCCCGCTCGACCAGGCGCGCCGACGCTTCGGCGGCCGCCGCCGCGGTGTCCGCTCCCAGCACCCTGGTGATCCGCTCCGCGTCGATGCCGCTCATGCGGTCAGCTCCTCTCGGTCGATCGTTTGCCGCAGGGCCGAGAGGCCGTCCGCCACCCGGCGCCGCGCCGCCGCCTCGCTGCAGCCCAGCGCTGCCCCGATCTCGCGGTGCGAGAGCCCGGCGGCGTAGCGCAACGCGACCGCGGCCCGCTGGGCCTCCGAGAGCCGCCCGACGGCGGCCCAGACCTCGCCGTCGGGCTGTTCGTCGATCACCCCCAGATCGTCGAGCTCGGCACGTGGCTCCGGCCGTCGAGCGCGAGCCCGGTGGTGATCGATCGCCTTGCGTCGCGCGATCGTCATCACCCATGCCCGCGGGTGACGCCCATCCATTCGGTGATAGGCGCGAAGCGCGGCGAGGAAGGTCTCCTGGAAGCAGTCGTCGGCGTCGCTCGGACCGACCGCCGCGCGCAGGAACGAGAGCACCGGCGCCCGGTGCTGGTCGAGGAAGCGCTGAAACGGAACGGGGTCGGCGATGATCTCGGGTCGGCTCACGGCTTCGGTGCTGTAACGCGCCCACGAGCCTAATCGTGAGCCTGCTCCGACCGGCTGCGCTAGCTTCCGGGCGGTGAGCTGGAAGCGGGCAGTGGGACTGACGGCGGTGCTCGTCGCGGCGGGCGCCGGGATCTCCGCCGGCGCGGTCTCCGGGGGGAGCGGTCAAACGAGCCTGCCCGACTACGCGAGCGTCGAGGTCGAGGTGGAACCGGCCACCGGCGCCGCCGGGCAGAGCGCGGCGAAGGCGAAGAAGCCGCGGGTCGTCTATCTGCCGGGGGAGCGCGCTTCCGTCGATGTCGACTCGACCGGCCCCTACGTCGACATCAGGATCTCGAGCTGTCCCGGCAATTCGCGGGTGATCGACGGCGGCGTGGTTGCCGCGAGCACCGACGTCTACCAGCAGGGCACCTATGTCGAGGCCCCCGACGCTTACCACGTCCGACTCGGCTTCGACGACGCCGCGACGCCGGCGGACTTCGAGATCAGCTCGCACCTGATCTGCCTCAAAGGCGTCCGGTAGCCGGTCACCGGCGAGGCGCAACTCCCCGGCGCCGCCAGGTGTTGATTCGACAGATGAGGAAAGCGATCACGATCGGCGTTCTCGTCGCGCTCCTCGCAGCGACAGCGGCCCACGCCGCGACCAAGACCTACCGCGGAGCGATCAAGGGCGACGAGGAGTCGTCGGTGACCCTGAAGGTGAAGCGGGCCGACGGAGAACGGAGCGTGAAGCTGTTCGCCGCCGAACGCTTCGTGATCGCCTGCGAGAGCGGCCCGAAGCGACTCGAGCGTGCTGCGCTCAGCGGTCTCGTCCCCGTCAGCGACAAGGGCCGCTTCAGTGTCGAGGGCAGCGACGAGGGCCGGGTGCTGCGGGTCTCGGGCAAGCTGGTCGGGAAGCGAACGGCTAAGGGCACGGTCCGCTATTCCGGCCCGACCCCGGTCGGCGACGCGGTCGAGGACTGCGACAGCGGCAAGCTCGACTGGTCGGCGTCGCGCTGAGCGCGCGCACCTGTCCCGCCCCCGTCGGATAGGCTGGCCCGCGAGCACGGAGGGCCCGCCGAATGCGGGGCAGGCAAAGTACGGAGGTATCCCCAATGAAGCGCACTCTCGTCCTCGCCGCCTGCGCGGCACTGGTGACGGCGGTCGGAGCGGTCAGCGCCCACGCCCTCGCGCAGCAGGTCTACCGCGGTCAGCTCAGCGGGGTGACCGGCAGCGCGGTCAAGCTGCGCCTCGACCCGAGCGAGACCGGGGACACCGACATCGTCCGCTCGTTCGCGGTTCGCTACTTCGACGTCAGCTGCCGCGGAGAGGCGCTGGTGACGATGCGACGCGCGAAGCTGATCGGTGAGATCCCGGTCGGCCAGGGTGGTGGCTTCAGCGAGCGCGACGACAACGGCGCGACGGTGTTCAAGGTCCGCGGCAAGGTCGGGCTTTCCGGCGGCAGGGCGAAGGGCACGTTCCGCTACCGGGGCGCGGTCGAGGTCAACGGCAGCGTGGCAACGAACTGCGACAGCGGCCGGCTGCAGTGGAAGGCGCGCACCGGCGGCAGCCAGGGCTAGACCGGGCTGCGCATCGCGGCCTCGACGCCCTGGAGGCGCTCGCGCTCGCCGCTCGGCAGGACCACGTAGACGGCGCCGTTGCGGTCAAGGCGTCGTCGCGGCTCGGTCACGATCAGGCCGGTCGGGCGTCCGAGGTCGTCGAACGTCCACACGTCGCCGTCCTCGGTCCGCTCGCGCGTGGCCGTATCGAGCGAGCTCAGCTTCGCGTAGAGGACGTCGCTCGGCGGGTCGTAGGTGACCTGGGGGAACGAGTGCCGGCCGGCGCGCATCGGCCCGAGGGTAGCGCCGGCCGGGTCGGTCAGCCGCCCTGCGCGGAGAGCCGCGAATTCCCGGCAGGGGGCGGCGGATACCGAACGGCGAGCACGGGTTAGCATCGCCCCATGGGCTCCGTCGATCCGGCCCCACTCCCCGAGCGCCACAGGGTGGTGGTCGCCGGCGCCGGGGTCGCCGGGCTCGAGGCGTTGCTGGCGCTCTCGGACCTGGCCCCGGACCGGGTCGCACCGGTGCTCGTCGCCCCGGGCGAAGAGTTCGTCTACAAGCCGCTGCTCGTCACCGAGCAGTTCGGCGGTACCGGGGCGCTGCGGGTCGGGCTCGAGGCGATCGTCGCCGACGCCGGCGCGTCCAGGGTCCGCGACGCGCTCGTCTCCGTCGATCCCGGTGCGCACACCGTCCGCACCTTGGCCGGCACCGAGCTCGGCTACGACGCACTGCTGATCGCGCTCGGCGCGCGGCCGGTACCGGCGGTGCCGGGGGCGCTCACCTTTGCCGACGAGGACGGCGCGGCCGCGCTCGGCAAGCTGCTCGAGCGCCTCGGCCGCCGCAACAGCAAACGGCTCGCGTTCGTGATTCCGCGGGCGGCGACCTGGTCGCTCGCCGCTTACGAGCTCGCCCTGATGACCGCGGCCGAGCGCTCGGCGCGGCGTCTTTCCGGGGTCGAGGTCGCGCTGATCACGCACGAGACCGCGCCGCTGGAGCTGTTCGGCGAGCAGGTTGCGGCGCGGATCGCCGCCCGCCTCGCGGAGGCGGGCGTCGAGCTGCGGCTCGGGTGCGACGCTACCCGCTTCGCCGGGCGCCGGATCGAGCTCGCCTCGGGCGCGGCGATCGAGGCCGATGACGCGGTCGCGCTGCCGAAGCTGGTCGCCGAGCCGATCCCGGGGCTGCCGCAGACGGGGGACGGGTTCGTGCGCACCGACGCCCAGATGGGCGTCGCCGGGCTCGAGCATGTCTGGGCCGCCGGCGACATTACGGCGTTCCCGGTCAAGCAGGGAGGCCTGGCGGCCCAGCAGGCAGTGGCAGCGGCGCGGGCGATCGCGTCCCGGGCAGGTGCACACGTACCGATCGAGCCCTGGTCCCCGGTCCTTCGCGCCGCCCTGATCACCGGTGGACCGGTCGAGTACCTGCGCGCGCCGATCCACGACCGCGACCGGTCCGAGGCCTCCGCGGGCGAGGCGCTCTGGTCGCCGCCGGCGAAGATCGCCGGGCGCTACCTCGGCGCCTACCTCGCACCCGCCTTCGGCGCCGCGCGATCGCCGAAGCTGGTCGATCTCGAGCCCCGGTCACGAGCGTCGACCGAGCCCGGGCCGCGACCCGGCTCGCCCGAGGCGCTGCTCGCGGCCGCCGACACCTATGCGCGGCTCGGCGACCTTGCCGGCGCGCTCGGCTGGCTCGAGCTCGTCGAGAGGCTCGACTTCGTGATCCCGCCCGAGTACCTCGCCCGGCGCCAGCGATGGTCGCGCGAGCTCGATCGCGCGGCGCCAAGCGACCCCGCGGCGGAGCGCGTCGACCCGGCGCTCGCCGGCGCCGAGGAGGCGATCAGCGACCTGCAGCGGCGGCTCGGCGCCCTCCGGGAGCTGGAACGTCGCGAGGGCGGGGAGATGGCCGCGCAGCTGACCGAGCTCGGCAGGGGAATCGAGGAGCTGCTGGCGCAATCGCGAAAGCGCGCCGGGGTCCGATGAGAGTGCTCGAGCGCGCCGACCTCGACCGCTTGCTGGCCACCCTGGTCGAGCGCGGCTATGAGCTGGTCGGTCCGACGGTGCGCCAGGGCGCGATCGGCTTCGAGCCGATCGGCTCCAGCGCCGATCTCCCGATCGGGCTCACGGACACCCAGGACGGCGGTACCTACAGGCTCGAGCGCCGCGGCGACGACGCGGTGTTCGGGTTCGCCAACGGGCCGCAGTCCTGGAAGCGCCTGCTGCACCCGCCGGTGCTCGAGCTGTGGAAGGCCCGTCGCTCGCCCGAGGGCGAGCTCGAGTTCAGCGCGCAGAACCAGCCGCAGCCCAGGCGGGCGTTGATCGGAGCGCGGTCGTGCGACCTGCACGCGATCGCGACCCTCGACCGATCGCTGCTCGAGATCGAGCACCCCGACCCCGAGTACGCCGCCCGCCGCGAGGGCCTGTTCGTGGTCGCGCTCAACTGCTCGACGGCGGGCGGGACATGCTTCTGCGTCTCGATGGAGACGGGCCCGCGGGCGAGCTTCGGCTTCGACCTCGTGCTCACCGAGCTGCACGAGGGCGACCGCCACCTGTTCCTGGTCGAGAGCGGCAGCGACCAGGGCTCGGAGCTGCTCGCCGAGCTGCCGACCCGCCCCGCCACCGACGAGGAGATGCGCGCGGGCGAGCAGGTCTCGGAGCGGACCGCGGCCTCGATGGGCAGGCGGATGGAGACCGACGGGCTCAAGGAGCTGCTCGACCGCAACCTCGAGCACCCGCGCTGGGACGAGGTCTCCGAGCGCTGCCTGAGCTGCGGCAACTGCACGATGGTCTGCCCGACCTGCTTCTGCACCGAGGTCGACGATGTCGGCGATCTCGCCGGCGTCGAGGCGGGGCACGTGCGGCGCTGGGACTCGTGCTTCAACCTCGAGTTCACCTATGTGCACGGCGGCAGCGTCCGCGACTCGCCGCGGTCGCGCTACCGCCAGTGGATGACCCACAAGCTCGCGACCTGGCACGACCAGTTCGGCACCTCGGGGTGCGTCGGCTGCGGTCGGTGCATCACCTGGTGCCCGGTCGCGATCGACATCACCGAGGAGGCCGCGGCGATCCGGGTCACGGATGGAGAGGTGAGATGAGGACGATCGAGGACCTGATCGAAGGGATCGGCATCTTCGCCGGCATGCGCGACGAGCACCGAGCGCTGATCGCAGGCTGCGGCCAGAACGTCGTCTTTCGCGATGGCGACTACATCTTCCGAGAAGGCGATTCGGCGGACACGTTCATCGCCATCCGCGAGGGGATGGTCGCGCTCGAGGTCGCCGCGCCGGCCCGCCCACGGCTCGTGATCGAGACCCTGGAGCCGGGGGAGGTGCTCGGGTGGTCTTGGCTGTTCGAGCCCTACCGGACGCGGTTCGACGCACGCGCGGTCGGCACGGTGCACGCGGTCGCCTTCGACGGCGCCTGCCTGCGCGGCAAGTGCGACGCCGACACCGAGCTCGGCTATGAGCTGGTCCGCAGGTTCGTCGCGATCATCACCGAGCGCCTGCAGTCGACGCGGCTGCGGCTGCTGGACGTCTACGGACACCCCCCGGCGGCGACCGAGTGAGCGCGGCGACGGTTCCGGCTTCGTTCGCGGTCGCCTCGGCGAGGCAGGAGACCGAGGACACCTGGACGCTCGACCTGAACGCCGAGGCGGGCGAGCCGCTGAGCTTCGCCCCCGGCCAGTTCACGATGCTCTACGTGTTCGGGGTCGGCGAGGTCCCGATCTCGGTCAGCGGCGATCCGGCCGAGCCGCAGACGCTCGTCCACACCGTACGCGCGGTCGGCGCGGTGACGCGGGCCGTCTGCACGGCCGCCGCCGGCGATCGACTCGGCGTCCGGGGGCCGTTCGGCAGCGCCTGGCCGCGGCCCGAGCAGGGCAGCGACGTCGTCTTCGTCGCCGGCGGCCTCGGACTGGCGCCCCTGCGCCCGGCGATCTACGCCGCGCTGGGCGAGCGCGAGCGTTACGGGCGCGTGATCGTCCTCTACGGCGGGCGGACGCCCGACCAGCTCCTCTATCGGGAGCAGCTCGACCGCTGGCGCGAGGGCGACGAGCTCGAGCTCGAGCTCACCGTGGACGCGGCCGAGCCGGGCTGGCGCGGACGGGTCGGGGTCGTGCCGGGACTGCTCGACCGGGTCCGGATCGACCCTGACAACAGCGTCGTGCTCGCCTGCGGGCCCGAGGTGATGATGCGCTATTCGGTCGAGGCCGCGGTCGGCCTCGGGATCGCGCCCGGACGCGTCTTCGTCTCGCTGGAACGCAACATGCGCTGCGCGGTCGGACACTGCGGGCACTGCCAGCTCGGCGGCAGCTTCGTCTGTCGCGACGGGCCGGTGTTCGCCTGGCCGTCGATCTCTCGCGAGCTCGGGGTGCGAGAACTATGAGCGCGAACGGACAGCGCCCGAAGCTGGCGGTGTGGAAGTTCGCGTCCTGCGACGGCTGTCAGCTCAGCGTGCTCAACCTCGAGGAGGAGCTGCTCGAGCTCGCCGACGCGGTTGAGATCTCCTACTTCCTCGAGGCGACCCGCGCGACGGTGGAGGGCCCATACGACCTCTCCCTGGTCGAGGGCTCGGTGACCACCCCGCACGACGCGGAGCGGATCCGCGAGGTCAGGGCCTCGTCGCGGACCCTGGTCACGATCGGCGCCTGCGCGACCGCGGGCGGGATCCAGGCGCTGCGCAACTTCGGTCAGGTGGAGGAGTTCGTCGCCGCCGTCTACGCCTCCCCGGAGTACATCTCGACGCTCGAGACCTCGACCCCGATCCGCGACCACGTACAGGTGGATTACGAGCTGCAGGGCTGCCCGGTCGACAGCCGCCAGCTACTCGAGGTGGTGAGCGCGTTCCTCACTCGGCGCCGACCGCGGATCTCCTCGCAGTCGGTCTGCGTCGAATGCAAGCAGCGGGGCAACGTCTGCGTCATGGTCGCCCACGGAACGCCCTGCCTGGGACCGGTGACGCACGCCGGCTGTGGTGCGATCTGCCCCGCCTATGACCGCGGCTGCTACGGCTGCTTCGGCCCCAAGGAGACGCCGAACACTGCCTCGCTGAGCGCCTGGTGGCGGCGGCTCGGGGTCCCGAGCGAGGACCTGGTGGCCGCCTACCGGCACGTGAACGCGTTCGCCGAGGCGTTTCGCGAGCAGAGCACCGCCGAGGAGGAGCGGGCGGATGGCTGAGCGCGAGCCGCGGACGACGAAGATCGACGTCGGGGCGCTCGCCCGGGTCGAGGGCGAGGGCGCCCTGCACGTCAGCGTGCGGGGCGACACGGTCGAGGACGTGCGACTGGAGATCTACGAGCCGCCGCGCTTCTTCGAGGCGCTGCTTCGCGATCGCCCACTCGCCGACGCCCCCGACATCACCTCGCGCATCTGCGGCATCTGCCCGATCGCGTACCAGATGAGTGCCTGCGCGGCGCTCGAGGACGCGCTCGGAGTCGAGGTCCCGGAGCCGATCTGGGACCTGCGGCGGCTGATCTACTGCGGCGAGTGGCTCGAGAGCCACGCGCTGCACGTGTTCATGCTCCACGCGCCCGATTTCCTCGGCTACCAGGGGGCGATCGAGATGGCCCGCGACGGCCATTCCGAGCTGGTCGAGCGCGGGTTGCGGATCAAGCGGGCGGGCAACGATCTGCTGCGCGCGGTCGGCGGGCGGGCGGTGCACCCGATCAACCTTCGCGTCGGCGGCTTCTACCGAGCGCCCGCGCCGACCGAGCTCGCCCCCGTGGCCGAGGCGCTCAAGGTGGCGCGCGAGGACCTGCTCGAGACCGTGCGCTGGGCCGGCTCGCTCGAGTTCCCGCAGCGCACGCTCGAGACCGAGCTGGTCGCGCTGCGCAACGGCGGCTCGTACCCGATCGAGCGCGGCCGCCTCGTCTCGACCGAGGGGCTCGACATCGCCCCGGCGGAGTTCCCCGAGCACGTGATCGAGGAGCACGTCCCGCACTCGACTGCCCTGCACGCGCGGATCCGCGCCCGCGGCAACTACGTGCTCGGCCCGATCGCGCGCTTTGCGCTCAACCACGATCGGCTCTCGCCGCTGGCCCGCGACGCCGCCGTCGAGGCCGGCCTCGACGGCCCCTGCCGGAACCCGTTCCAGATGATCATCATCCGCTCGGTCGAGATGCTCTATGCCGCCGACGAGGCACTGCGGCTGATCGCCGCCTACGAGCCGCCCCACCGGCCGTTCGTCGAGCCGCGGCCCGTGGACGGCGTCGGCTCGGGGTGGACCGAGGCGCCGCGGGGGATGCTCTGGCACCGGTATGAGGTCGGCGCCGACGGGCGGATCCGAGCGGCGACGATCGTCCCGCCAACCTCGCAGAACCAGGCCTCGATCGAGAACGACCTGCGCGGCTTCGTGCAGGCGAACCTCGACCTCCCCGACGACGAGCTCCAGTGGCGCTGCGAGCAGGCGGTCCGCAACTACGACCCGTGCATCTCCTGCTCGACGCATTTCCTGCGGCTGGAAATCGACCGGCGGTGAACCGGCCGCGCGGCGGGCGCGTGCTGGTGATCGGGCTCGGAAACCGGATCCGCGGCGACGACGGCGCCGGCCCGCGGGTTGCCGAGCTGGTCGCCGAGCGAGCTCCTGAGCTCGAGGCGATCGCCTGGGAACGCGAGCCCACCGACCTGCTGACGCTCTGGGGCGACGCCGCCTTGGTCGTGCTCGTCGACGCCGTCGCCGGGGCCCGGCCCGGCAGCTGGCATCGGCTCGAGCTCGGCGAGGGCCCGCTGCCCAGGCGCCCCGGGCCGACCGCCTCCACCCACGTGCTCACCCTCGCCGAGGTGATCGAGCTCGGACGCGAGCTCGCCAGGATGCCGGCGCGGCTGGTGATCTTCGGCGTCGAGGCGGCGGGCTTCGAGGTCGGGGCACGACTCTCACCCGCCGTCGCCGCTGCGATCGACCCGCTCGCCGACGCGGTGCTGGCCGAGGTGCGTGCGCTGAGCTAGTCCGGGTTCAGCTCGTCGGCGCCGCCTCGGGGACGCCCACCTCGCGCGGCGCGTGCCCGAGCCGCTCCTCGACTACGGAATCAACGTGCGACGCAAGCCCGGGTCAGCCATCCTCACCGGCACCCCGGCCGGTGATCAGCCCGTCGAGTAGTCGCAGGTACTGGACCAGGTGCCGCGGGCCGAGAAAGCCCTCGATCACCCATTCCCGGGCCGCGGTGCCGATCCTCGCGGCGCGCTCCGGGTCGGCCAGCAGCTCGTCACAGGCGCGCCCGAAGGCCGCCAGGTCGCGGGGGTCGTCGAGCAGCACCCCGGTCTCTCCGTCGACGATCTGGTCCTGGATCCCCCCCGCCCGGCTGGCGACCATCGGCCGCGCCTTCCACATCGCCTCGGCCACGGTCAGCCCGAAGCCCTCGGCGAGGCTCTTCTGCACCACCACCTGCGCCCGGCGCTGGATCGCGTTGACGATCGCCGCGTTCTCCTCGACGTCCTCCATCGGCAGGCAGGCGAGGTGAACGCGCTCGCGGACCGCCGACGGCAGCCCGGCGCGCATTCGGCGCACGTCGGCGAGCACCTCGGCGCCCTCCGGGTCGTCGGAGACCGCAGCGACGCTGGGTCCGGCGAGCAGCAGATGCGCGGCGTCGTGCTCGGTGTGCTCGGCAAAGCCCTGCAAGACGCCGGTCGGGTCCTTGAGCGCGTCCCAGCGCGAGACCTGGACGACCAGCGGGGCATTGCCGGGGATCGGGGCGTGCTGATCGATCTCGGCAGCCCGGTCGACCCGACCCGGAGACCCGTCGAAGCGCTCGAACGTGGCCGCCGTCCCATCGCTTGCCGGACCGAGCCCGGCGCGAGCCAGGATCGCCTCGACGGTCTCGGTGGTGAGGCCCTGGTTCTTGGGCGAGAAGGCGTCGATCGAGGGCGCGACAATCCAGGTCCGTTCCTCGGCGAGCCCCGCCCAGACGTGCTCGCGGCGCGAGAACACGTAGGCATGCGCGGGGACCACGTAGCCATGCAGGAACTTCCAGGTCTCGCGAGCGGTCTCGTTCGGGAGGTCGAGGCCGACGTGACAGCGCCAGACCACCGTCGTCCCGGCCTCGACCATCGGCTTGACCAGGCCCGCAGTCTGCGGGTCGTGGCAGAAGACGATGTCGCCGGGGCGGACAAGTTGCGTGAGCTCGTCCGCCGCCCCGACCAGGGTCTGCTCGTAGATCGCGCGCTCGCGCTCGCCGAGCAGCTCCCCGTCGCCGGCCGCGCCGTGGAGACGGTTATGGATCCGCTTCGTGACCGCGAAGAACTCCGGGCCGGCGGTGATCACGGCCCGGCGCGCGTCGACGCCCGCGCCCCGGGTGTAGGCGAGCAACGACTGCAGCAGCTCCGCCACCCCTCCGCCGCGCGCGGTCGAGTTGACGTGCCAGACGGCGCGCCCGGAGAAGAGCTCGACCGCGCGGGTGATCCCGGTCTCGAACTCGCCCCACGAGTCGCCGAGCAGCGCCTGGAAGCGCTCGGGCCGAAGCGTCGCCACCGGCACCTGGTTGATCCCGCCGGGCGTTGCGTTCACCGCCGGGCACCCTATCCCCCGCGTCGCTGCCCGGGCATCCGAACCGACTAAGCAGACGGTGGCTACTCGATCGCGCGCTCGACCTTGCCGCCCGGCAGGCCGACCAGCGCGATCACGAAGGCGGCCGCCATCACCCCGGCCATCACGTAGAAGACCGTGCGCGAGGCGAGCGCGAAGTCGAGCTGGACCGCCTCGAAGATCTCCTTCGCCCGCTCGCCGCCACGGGCGGCGAAGCTCGACGAGTCGCCGGCGCCGGAATGGGTGAGCGCGTCGGCGACCTGGTCGGCGCGCTGCTTGCCGATCCCCGCCTCCGCCAGCGAGGCCTCGACGTTGGACTTGTTGGCGACGATCAGGATCGTTCCGAGCACCGCGAGCCCGAGGCTGGCACCGAAGTTGCGCACCGTCTGGGTGATCCCGGTCGCCTCGCCGTAGCTCGTCTTCGGGGCGCGGTTGATCGCGTCTGTGTTCGCCGGGCCGAGCACCAGGCCGACCCCGGCGCCGGCCAGAACGATGAACGGCCACTGGTTGTCGAAGGAGAGGTCCGGGAGCTGGCGCGCCCAGAGCGCAAAGCCGATCGCGGCGACGGCGCAGCCGACGACGACTGAGGGCCGCGCGCCGCGGCTGTCGAGGATCCTGCCGCCGATCTGCGAGCTGACCGCGAAGCCGGCGAAGAAGGTGAGCAGGTAGAGGCCCGCGTTCGAGGCGTCATAGCCGAGCGACACCTGCGAGTAGACGCTGGCGAAGAAGAACAGCGGGATGAACGGGATCATCAGGCAGAAGAGGACGACGTTCTCGATCGCGAAGGCGCGGTCGGTGAAGATCCGGACCTGGATCAGTGGGTGCTCCTGGCGCAGCTCGAAGGCGACGAAGGCGCCCAGCAGGGCGATCCCGGCGGCGATGCAGGCCCAGGTCGCCGGATCACCCCAGCCCCAGACACTCGACTGCTGCAGGCCGAGGACCGCGAGCCCCATGCCGCCCGCGATCAGCACCGTGCCGCGGTAGTCGACCGGCGCCGGCTGGCGGTCCTCGGCCGGCTTCGCGATCGCGGTCAGGATCAGGGCGACGATCGCGACCGGGATGTTGACCCAGAAGATCGCCCGCCAGTCGATCTCGGTCAGATAGCCGCCCGCGAGCGGCCCGATCGAGGTCAGCCCGCCGGTGATCGCGAAGAAGATCGCCATCGCCTTGCCCCGCTCGGAGATCGGGAAGGCGGAGATCACGATCGCCAGTGCGGCCGGGAACATCAGCGCGGCGCCGGCACCCTGGATCACGCGAAAGACGATCATCCACGCCTCCGCCGCGCCGCCGGTCGGCGTCAACCCGCACATCGCCGAGGCGGCCGCAAATACGATCACCCCGATCACGACCATCCGCCGGTGGCCCGCGATGTCGGCGAGCCGCCCGCCAAAGGCGAACAGGGCCGAGAGCGCGAGCAGGTAGCCGTTGACGATCCACTGCACCCCGGTCTCCGAGAGCGAGAGGTCCTTCTGCAGCTCGGGGACCGCGATCGAGACGATCGTCTGATCGATGAACGTCATCGAAACGGCGAAGATCATCGCCGCGAGCACGAGGCGGCTGTTCGACCCCTCGTTCAGACCGTGAAATCTAGATCGCCCGACGGCGGCTGCGGATCGCGCTCAGCCACGGCGACCTGGCGCAGGAAGGGCAGCGAGCAGCGCGGCGAGCCCGAGCGCACTCCCCAATGCACGCCTCATCGAGAGTTCCCCGGGCGGACCCGCACCGTCGCTCGATCGGATCGATACCCCTCGAGCTTGGCGCGGGCGCGGTAGCGACCGGGCTCGTCGAAGGTCGCCTCGATCGTCGCCCGGCCGCGCCGGTTGGTGCGCGCCCGCTCGCCGGCGAAGCGGATCCGGACCTGTTCGAGCGCCTGGCGCGCGCGGACCCGGCCCGCCAGCCGATCAGCGGTCGGGTCGGTCGTCGCGCGGAAGCGAAAGCGGGTAGCGACGCCGGTGCGCGTGCGGCGGGGGCTCACCCTGAGCCGGATCGGGCTCGGCGTCGGCGCCTTGGCGCACGTCGACCAGCTCGAGCAGGAGCCCGTTGAAGCTGACCGCGTACAGGTTCTCGGCCGGGAACGGGCCCCGGTTGCTGCCGGTGGCGACGGCGCTCGGGCCGTCGGGGAACGGGGCGAGCCCGTCGAGCAGCACGCAGATCGCCGGCGGGCTGCCGGCCACCCTCCAGATCTGGCCGCCGAGGTTGGCGGCGACGAAGAGCCGGTCGCGGGCGTCGATCGCCATCCCGTCGAGGCCGGCGGCCCGGTCGGCGGGCTCGGCGACCACGTACGGGGTGACGTTCTGAGGCGCGGCGATCTCGACCCTCTGGATCGCCGCGTCGACCAGGGTCTGGGCGACGTAGAGGTAGCGCCCGGAGGAGTCGACGACGATCCCGTTGCCCGACTGGACCTGGGCGAACCCATGCTCGGTCTGGCCGTTGCGGACCCGGTCCACGTTGGCGCCGAAGTCGTTGCTGGCGTAGAAGCTGCCGTCCGGAGCACTGGTCACGCCGTTCGCCATCGAGAGTCCGGTCGCGTAGACCTCGGAGGCGCCGGTGTCGGGATCGACGCGCAGCAGCCCCGCCTGCGGATCGGTGTCGCCGATCGTCCCGTTGGCGATCGAGTTCCCGAACCCGACGATCAGGCTTCCGTCGCGGCCGAAGGCGAGCCCGCCGGGTTCGATCACGGGGGTCAGCAGGCGCGGTTCCCCGCCGGGACGATCGAGCCGCATCAGGGCGTCGTTGGCGGTGAAGAAGAGTCGGCCGTCGTCGCTGACGATCACCGACTCGAGCACGCCCTGGCTTTCGAGCAGGGTGTTGACCTGCGGCGCGGAGCCGGCGCACGGCGGAGCTGCGGCGGCGGGAGCGGCGAGCGCCGCCAGGCCGGCGACAGCGGCTGCGAGGCAGAGCACGGCCTTGCGCACGGCGATCGGTGATGCCAGGCCGGTCATCGCACGCGCACCATATCCCGCCGCCAACGGGAGTGCGATGAGTTGCGCCCTTTGCGGCGGTCTACATGTTCGGTAGCGATGAACCGCCGACTGGAGGACAGCGCCGTGGAGCAGAAGATCATCCCGAACCTGTGGTTCGACACCGAGGCCGAGGAGGCAGCCAACTTCTACATCTCGGTGTTCAAGAACTCGCGGATAGTCAACGTCGCCCACTACACCGACGTCGGGCCGGGCGAGCCCGGCACCGTGATGACGGTCGAGTTCGACCTCGACGGTCACCGCTTCGTCGGCATCAACGGTGGCCCGCAGTTCAAGTTCGACGAGGCCGTCTCGTTTCAGATCAGCTGCGAGACCCAGGACGAGGTCGACTACTACTGGGAGCGGCTGACCGAGGGCGGCGAGGAGAGCCAGTGCGGCTGGCTCAAGGACAGGTACGGCCTCTCCTGGCAGGTCGTCCCGACCGGGATGGAGGAGGTCTTCTCCGATCCAGATCCGGAGCGGGCCAAGCGGGCGATGAAGGCGATGTTGGAGATGCGAAAGCTCGACATCGAGGCGCTGCGAAGCGCGGCCGACGGCGCCGCGGCGGGCTGAGAGGCCGGGTGGCTAGTCGGCGCGTCCCTCGACGTGCCCGCCGACGAGCGACAGCAGCCGGGCTGCGATCGGTGGCACCCGGGCGTCGGGATCGCACTCGGGGTCGTAGGCGGTGAGCGAGACCGCGTCCACGTGGGAATCGCGCAACAGGGCCTCGAGCAGACTGCTCAGCCCCGGGCCCGAGAGCCCGCCAGGAGCGCTGTAGACGTTGACCGGAGTCTGCTCGGAGTCGAGCACGTCGAGATCGATGTGGACGTAGATCCCGCTCGGCGAGGGCGCCAGGCTGCCCAGCGCCTCGATCAGGGCTTCGGGCGGGTCCAGATCGGACACAGGGACCTCGACGATCCGTGAGTCGGCCAGCCGGCGCTCCTCGGGCTCGTCGAAGGCGCGCGCCCCCGCAAGCACGACCGCCGTCTCGGGGACCGGCTCGGGGAGCAGCGGCGAGCGAAGTGTCTGCCAGGCACTGCCGGTGAGCACGGCAAGGCCCATGCCGTCGAAGTAGCCGAACACCGCGCTGGCCGGCTCGTTGAAGTCACCATGGGCGTCGAACCAGACCACGCCCGGCGCGGGCTGCTCGAGGCCGGCGACGACTCCGACGCCGGCGAAGCAGCTCCCCGAGAGCAGGACGGGAAAGGCATCGTCCGCGCGAGCGGCTCGGACCCGCTCAGCGACCAGCCGGATCAGCTCGAAGCTGGCGTCGACCTCGTTGTCGAACGGCTGCGAGAGCTCGATCAGCTCGGTCTCGATCCGGGCCCCGGATGCCCTCAGCGCCTCGGCGCCGCCGAGCTCGAGCAAGCGCTCGGGCCCGCGGCCGACTCCCCCGCGCAGCCTGCCGAGCTCGTAGGGCATCACGATCACCCTGATCTCGGCCACCGGCCCAGCGTATCCGCAGATAGCTCGAGTCCGGCTTCCGCTTGAGCGAGCAGGCGATGCAGGACTCCGTGCGGAGGTACTCTCGCGGCTCGGATGCCCGCGATCATGCCCCTCCACGCCGGGCCGGCGCAGTTCGAGGGCGGCCTGACCGAGGTCGGCCCCGGCGTGCACGCCTGGCTGCAGCCGAACGGCGGTCTCGGCGAGAGCAACGCAGCTCTGGTGGTCGGCGCCGGCGCCTCGCTGCTCGTCGACACGCTCTGGGACCCGCGGCTTACCCGTCGCATGCTCGACGCGATGGCGCCGCTGACCGGCGAGGCGCCGATCGAGACCGTGGTCAACACCCACTCCGACGGAGATCACTGGTGGGGCAACCAGGAGGTCGCGGGAGCGGAGGTCGTCGCGACCGGGGCCGCGGCGAGGGTGATGGATACGCAATCTCCCGGCGAGATGAAGCGCTTCGGGGCGCTGGCGGCCGTCCTGCGGCTGGCCGGATCGCTGCCGCTGCCGTATCCACGGCGAGCGGACGTCGCGGCGATCGCCGCCTATGCGAGCGCGGGGCTCGAGCCCTTCGCCTTCGGCGACGTGCGGCTGGTGGCGCCGACAAGGACCTTCTCGGGGCAGCTCGAGCTCGACGTCGGCGGGCGCGAGGTGCGCCTACTCGAGGTCGGACCGGCGCACACCGAGGGAGACCTAATCGTCTGGGTCCCGGACGAGCGGATCGCGATCGCGGCCGACATCCTCTTCATCGGTGTCACCCCGATCATGTGGGCGGGCCCGCTGGGGGGATGGGTCGCGGCGCTCGAGCGGCTGCTCGAGCTGGGCGCCGAACGCCTCGTCCCCGGACACGGCCCGGTCTGCGGCCCGGGCGAGGTCCGGCGTCTGATCGACTACTGGCGCTGGCTCGACCGGGCGGCCGGGGAGCGTCTCGACGCCGGGGAGTCACCGGTCGCGGTGGCGCGAGAGCTCGTCCTCGGCGAGGAGATCGCCCAACGGGGCTTCGCCGACTGGCTCGGCCCCGAGCGGACGCTGGTCAACGTGCGCACCATCGACGCCCATCGCCGCGGGGCCGCGAAGGCCCCCGGGCCGCGCGAGCTGATCGACGCCTTCTTCCGCATGGCGCTGCTGGCGCGCGACCTCGAACAGCGGCGAGGGCGCGGTTGATGAACGTTCTCGCCGGGCTCTTCCTGATCGCCCACGGGCTGGTCCACGTCGCGATCTGGGTGCCCGAGCCGCAGGAGGGGCACCGTTCAACCCGCGCCACTCGTGGCTGGTCGGGGAGGCGGGCGGGCTCACCCGCACCCTGGCGGTGACGACCTGCGGCCTGCTCGTCCTCGCCGGGGTCTTCGTGCTCAACGGAGCCGGCGAGCTCGACGCCGGGCTCGCCGTGGCTGGGGCGCTGGTGTCGCTGGCGCTCGTCCTGCTCACCTTCCACCCATGGCTCCTGGGGGGCCGTCGCGATCAACATCGCGATCGTGGTCGTCGTGCTTGTCTGACCTGGCTCGCGGGCCGGCGCCGGTGGTGGTTGCCCCACCCCGTGAGCAAGCGGCTCACTTGTCGCATTGACCACCGTCTGGGTGGTCAGCGCGACAGCAACCGAGTTGCACGGGCCGACCGCGCAAGGGCAACAGCGATCAGCAAGGGAGCACCGCACACAAACGCCGCAACGGCCGAAACTTGAAGTGGTTCGCCAGGGCTTCGGGTTGATTGGCTCTAGGCGCGCTTATGGGGCCGCGCGGACGCTCGCGCGCGCCGCGGCGATAACCAGCTTCGCCGCGACGTCGGGCTGCGACACCATCGAGGCGTGCGACGCCGGCACGTCCTCGATCGTCGACTCCGCGCGCTCTGCCATGAAGCGCTGCGTCGCTGGAGGATCGAGCCGGCAACCAAGCGCACAGGCGCAACCAAACTCATCGGTGTCCGGCCCCGCCACCATGAAGCTCGGCGATCGGCCCGACGTCTGCTGACGCCTCGTTGGGCAGCGGCGACTACGGGGTCGTGCAGTCGGCTTCCCGGCCAGGCCTGAGCGGCGGCCCTGTAACGCTGCATGAGACCTCGCTCAGCACCTGGGTGGGAGCGACGCCCTCCGGACCCGGCTCTGCCTCGAGCACGTCGGAACTGATTGTCAGCCAGGCGAGCAGCCCGCCGGCCGCTGCCAACCCGGCGCAGAGGAACATCGCGGTGTGGAATCCGTCGGTCATCGCCCGGGGGTCGTAGAAAGCATCGCCGGTGAGCCCGGCGAGCAGGGGTAGGAGGGAGACCGCGAGCAGTCCGCCTATGCGGGCCACCGCGTTGTTGACCCCGGAGGCTATCCCCGAGTGTCGCGCATCAGCGGCGGCCAGCACGGTCGCCGTGACCGGCGCCACCACGAGCGTCAACCCGAGCCCGAAAACGATCACGCAGGGCAACACGCCGCCGAGGTAGCTGTCGCCGGGTTCGATTCGGGTCAGCAGGATGAGGCCCACGGCGATCACCAATGGCCCGACGGTGAGCGGGATCCTCGCTCCAATCCCCTGCGCCAGCGCACCAGCTCTGGCTGAGAGGGTGAGCATCAGGAGCGTGACCGGTAACGATGCGGCGCCGGCGGCGACCGGCGAGTAGCCAAGCGAGACTTGGAGGAAGGCGACGAACAAGAAAAAGAAGCCGCCGAGAGCCGTGTAGACCGCGAAAGTCACCAGGTTGGCGGCGGTGAATTGCTTCGAGGCGAAGATGTCCAGCGGCAACATCGGGTTGGCGCTGCGCCGCTCGACGACGAGGAAGGAGAGCAGCGCAACAACGCCGCCGACTCCGGCCACGACGGCCAGTGGCCCGGCCGCGTCCGGACCCTCGATCAGCGCGTAGGTAGTTCCGGCGAGCCCCAGCGCCGCGAGGATCGCCCCGGGCGCGTCGAGGCGGCCGGTCGCTGTCGGATCGCGAGTCTCGGGCACGTGGCGCGAGGCCATGAAGATCACGAAGAGCCCGATCGGGAGGTTGATCAGGAAGATCGCCCGCCAGGACACGGCCTCGACCAGATAGCCACCGAGCAGCGGCCCGATCGCGGTGGCGACGCCGCCGAGACCCGACCAGGCACCGATGGCGCGGGCTCGATCGCCGGGTTGAAAGCTGGCCTCGATCATCGCCAGGCTGCCGGGGGTGAGCAGGGCCCCGCCGACACCCTGCACGAGACGCGCGGCGATCAGGAGCTCATCGGTCGGCGCGACCGCGCAGAGCAGTGAGGCGGCGGTGAACACCCCGACCCCAAGCACGAAGATCCGCCGCCTGCCGTGGCGATCGCCGAGCGATCCCCCGAGCAGGATCAGAGAGGCAAGCGTCAGCAGGTAGCCGTTCAGGATCCACTGCACGGACGCCGTGGAGGCATCGAGATCGCGGCCGATCGTCGGCGCCGCCACATTGACCACGGTCCCGTCGAGGAACGCGAGGCCGGATCCGAGGACCGCGACCGCGATTACCCAGCGTCCGGCGGCGCTCTTGAACGCGACGTCCTCGCGTTGCGGGGCCCCGGCCTCTGTGGCGGGGTCCGCGACGCTCTTCACCGCCTGGTTCGTTCGTTCGTGCCTGCCGTCAAAGGGTCGGCCCAAACCGCTCGGTCCGGATTCGGCCGGCGCCCAGTCCGGCCTCGATCAGGAGTTGGGACGCGCTTTCGACGAAGCCGTTGGAGCCGCACACGAACGCCGTCTGATCCCGCTCAACGCCGCCGAACATCGATGCGTCGATGCGGCCCGTGCGCCCGCTCCACCCCGGTGGGGGCTCACGGGTGATAGTGAGCGCCGTCTCCTCGCCGAGCTCGTCGGCATAGACCACGTCCTCCCACGAGCGGACCGAGTAGATCAGGCTCATCGCCGCCTCGGGCACGGCTCGGCGACGGTGGCGCAACATGCACATCAGCGGCACCACCCCGGATCCGCCTCCGACCAGGATCACCGGCGATTCTCCGCGCCAGACGAAGTAGGAGGCAAATGGGCCACGGAGCTCGACCTGGTCACCCTCGACCACGACGTCGTGGAAGTAGGGGGAGACCTCGCCGTCGTCGAGGCGGTCGATAGTCAGCTCGATCTCGCCGCGATCGAGCGGCGAGGACGCGATCGAGTAGGAACGCTGGGCTGTGTAGCCGTCGGCCGCGGTGAGCCGCACGTCGTAGTGCTGGCCGGGGAGGTGTGGCATCCACATCGGGAGCGCGAACCGAAACGACTTCACGCGCGGGGTCTGGGCCGTGATCGCGCTCACCGTGGCGATCTGCCATCGACCGGGCGCCCGCTGGGAGACCTGGCTTAGTCCGTCCAATAACGCTCCTCCCGCCAGGGATCGCCGCGGTTGTGGTAGCCGTTGGCCTCCCAGAAGCCGGGTTCGTCATGGTCCATGACCCGCAGGCCGGCGATCCACTTGGCGCTCTTCCAGAAGTAGAGGTGCGGAACCAGCAGGCGCGCCGGTCCGCCGTGCTCGCGGGGTAGCGGCTCACCCTCGTGCTCGGTTATCACCCATGCCCTGCGGTCGGTCAGATCCTCGACCTCGAGGTTGGTCGTGTAGCCGCCGTGCGAGTAGGCCATCACGAATGCATCGAGGGGCTCTGCCTGCTCGAAGAGGATGTCGAGCGACACGCCGCGAAAGCCGGTGCCGAGCTTCGACCATTTCGTGACGCAGTGGATGTCGCACTGGATGTCCTCGAACTCGAGCGCCCGAAACTCCTCCCAGCTCCACTCCTGCTCCCGGGCGACCATGCCGTCGATGCGCAGGCTCCATTCGCCCGGCCCGGTGCCGACCTCGGGCGTCGGGCCGGCCGTCAGGACCGGAAAGCCCCGCTCGTAGTACTGGCCGGGGGGCAGGCGGTCGGCGTACTCCTCGGGAGGCCTGCGGCTACCACCGAAACCGCGTGAGAGAAGGCCGCTCATCCGACCTCATCCTAGGGGTTGAATGGCGGCGCCTCGCCCACTCCCCACCGCGGCACTTGGGCGTGCTCGGCCACTTCGGCACAGCAGCGCCCGAGAGGCGACAGATCGACGCTGGCCCCAGGTACCTCTGCGTCACCTGATCGGCGGCGGAACGCCCTCTGCCGTGGCCGCTAGAACGGGATCCCACTCACAGACCGTGCAGGCGTGGCGGAAAGCGGCCCGGGCAAACTCCACCGCGCGGGCGCGTGGATCGGCTTCCTCGCGGAGCTCCTCCCAGTCCAGCACATACTCGCCGAGCTGTGCGTCCCAACGCCCCAAGGCGGGGCTCAGATCCGCTTCGCCAAAGCTGTCGGGCGCCGGATAGGCGAGGGCGAAGAAGGCAGCCAGCTCGTGATTCGGATCCCCGGGCCACCAACCAATTCCGACTTGCTCGGCATCTCCCCCGTTTCGCATGATGAAGTCATCAGACGGTGGATCTGCCGGCCGCCCTGAGAAGAGGTTGACCGCGAGGTCGAAGGTGCCCCACCAGGCGTTGACCGGCGTTGAGCGTCCGCGAAACGGCGCTCGAAATTCCGCCAGCACGAGTGCCGCCTGGGTGGCGGCCTCGAAGTAGGTCGCCACCTGTTCGGCGTCATACGTTGCATGCTCGCGGTCCTGGTCGAGCGGCGCCGTCCACGGCACCTCCTGGGGCGCAGGGTTGATCTCGACCGGACCGGCCAGGCGCCCGACCGCCTCTAGCACCTCGCGCGTGACCTCGGCGACGGGACGGTTCGGCGCCAGGGCGATCCGCGTCCGATGGCCGTTGCTGTGCTCGACCACGGCCTCGTGCTCGCGCAGATCGAGAGCGACGCCGATCGCGCCGGAGCCGTCCGGGGCCGGCAGCGCCGGCGTCTCCCAGCCCCGCGCGGTCAGCCGCAGGGCTGTGTGTTGCAGCTGCGGCTCGGGCGGGGCAAGCTGGACCGCGAGTTTCCCGAGCACCTGCGTGTGCGCGTGGAGCGTGTCGCAGGTCGCACTCCAGGCGTCATATGCCAGCGGTGGCCACCCGGCGCGCATGGTCGAAAGCTACTCCCGAAGCGGCGAGGGCGGAATCCGGGTCTGGCCTTGGATTTGCGGGATCACCATGCCCACATCGTCGAGAAAGCAATAGGACCAATCCTCGCCCGGCTCCAGCGAGCGGATCAGTGGGTGACCTGCCTCGCGGGCGTGCCTGGAGGCATGCCGGTTCGGCGAGCTGTCGCAGCATCCCACCTTGCCGCACTCGAGGCAGATCCTCAGGTGAAGCCATGGATCACCGGTCATCAGGCACTCCTCGCAGCCGTCGACTGACTCGGGCAGCTCGATCACAGCGACCTGGTCGAGATGTGTGCAGCTCGCCATCCGATGTCCTCTCGTTTTCGGAGCGGCCCGCAATCCGGGCCACAGTCTTCGTTCAGCGTCGCAGAGTCGTCAAGGGCAGGACACGCCCACCTGGCGCCGCTGCAGGACGGGCGGCTCGTCTCGACATGGTCGACTCGATCCAGCGGCGCGCACGACGCCTTTGGGGCCCCGGCCCGTAGGCCGGGCCACGTGCCAATGGAGAGCCAGGGGACCTGACGCGACCTCGTTCCCCCTGTAAAATCGGGGGTCCTTACCCCCAGGACGGCAGGGGCGGTCCAAACAGCCATTGGAGGTCATTCGATGCGCGACCGCCCGTTACCGGCGACCAGGATGGAAGCCCAGGGCCCGCCCCCAGCCGTCACTTTCGCTCATAGCGGCGATTGGCTACCGGGCTTTACGACCGCGCAACAAACGAGGCACCCGAGGACGGCCAGAATCGAGGTCGCTACTCCCGCGTGGAAGTTGGCATCGGGAGAGTGAGCAAGCGTTGCGGTCCTCCCGGCAATCCCTCCGGAAGGATTCCTCAGGGGGATGCCGGGGCCGCTTCGCGTCTCGGATCCGAGCCCGCTAACTGACGCGCTCCGCGCCGGGGCCGCTTCGCGCCCATCTTCGCCTGCACGTGACGCCCTCGGTCCTACCGCGGCACCTGCGTCACATGCTCTCGCCAGGTCGAGTCGAGCTGATCGAGCATCGCTACCGCCATCTCAGCCTTCACCCGGTAGATGCGGGCTCCGGTTGTCGCGTTTAGTTCGCCACGGCGCGATCTGGTAGTCGGCCTCAAGCCCATTGAGCGGCTGCTTGCCTCGGACGTTGAGAGCGGTGAGCTCGGTCTCGTCAGTCATACACTTCGAGCCTAGGCTCGCCCTGGACCGCGGATGCAAACACCTGGTTGCGGCGGGCCCCTATTGGGCCCCCGGCTCGGTTAAAGCTTTCAGGCCGCTTACGGAAACCTTGCCGTTCAGCGAGGTTTTCTTGACGGGCGACCACCTGGACTCTCTGGTACCGACTGTTGCGTCCAATGAGTCCACCGCGTGTCTGGACGGGAACGGAGACGTCGTCGAGACGCACCGAAACTAGGGCCAGCCGGATGAACGCCTGATCCGCCGGCACAGATCGGGGCGATCCCTGACCACGCGCCCCCGGGACCGCGACACCGGCCTGTGCCGCCACGCCGTAACGTCATGGCGGTGAGCGAGGCGGGGCAAGAGGGCGCGCGCACTGTCCTCGTGATCGGCGACGGCGACCTGAGCGACGAGGTCGCGACCGCGCTCGAGTCGGCCGGCGCCGACGTCGAGCGCCTCGGGCAGCCGGACGAGGAGGAGGTCCGTGAGGCGCTCGAGGACAGGTCGGTCGGCTCGGTCGCCGTGGTCGCGCGGGACGACGCCGTCGTTCTGCGGATGGCGCTGATCGTGCGCTCAATCAGCGAGGAGGCGCCGCTCGTGCTGACGATCTTCGACGAGACGATGGCCGAGCAGGTCGCCGGCGAGCTTCCGAACACGCACGTGACTTCGCTCGCCGACATCGTGGCCCCGTCGCTGGCCGGACCCTGCATCGACGAGCGTGCGACGGCGCTCAGCGTCGACGGCGACGAGCCGGTCCTGCTGATCGAGAACGGCGACGAGCTGGAGGAGGAGTCCGTTCCGCAGCTGAAGGCGCACCGCCTCGAAGCGCTGGCGCGCGCGCTGTTTACGCCCTACGACAAGAGCGCCGGCCTCCTCCTCTACGGCGCTATAGGACTGGTCGCGGTCTTCATGCTCGAGACGATCACCGCGATGCCGGTGCTCGACAACTCGTTCGTCGACGCGTTCTATGGCTCGGCCAAGACTTTGGTCACCGTCGATCCCAACCTCGACGTCGATGACGGTCCCGGCTGGTACAAGGTCTTCACTTCGATGACGATGCTGATCGCGCTGGTGTTCGCGGCCAGCTTCACGGCCGGGCTCGTAAACCGCGTCGTCGAGCGGCGTCTGACCGGCCTCGTCGGAGGACGCGCCGTCCCCCGCCGCGACCACGTAGTCGTCGTCGGCCTAGGCGAGGTCGGGATGCGGCTATGTCTCCTGCTACGCGGCTCGGGCGTCCCCGTTGTCGCGGTCGAGAGAGACAAGGAGGGCAGCCAGATCGGTGTCGCCCACGAGCTCGGCCTGCCGATCGTGATCGGACGCGGATCGGACCCCTCGCTGATGAGACGGCTTTCGCTACACCGGGCTAGGGCGGTCGCCGCAGTCACCGGCAACGACCTCGAGAACATCTCCACCTCGATGACCGCCCGAGGCATCGATGAGGACATCCGAGTCGTCTTGCGCGTCGGCGACGGGGACGTCGCCAACGAGACCCGCACCCTGCTCGCTCTCGGCGTCGTCCGCGATGTGCACCGCATCGCCGCCGTCCTCATCGCCTCGATCGCCATGGATGACGACGAGCCCGAAGGCGTCGTCTGCCTCGGCGACGACGCCCACCTCAGATTTCCCGACGGCCGCCTGGAGCAGGCGGAGCTGCAAACCTTGGCGGAGTAGCTCGGGCGTCGACCTCAGCGTCTAACTCCGTCGGTTCCCAAACGAGCCGGGGTTACCGACCTAGCCAGGGGGGTCCGCCCCGGTCGGTTCGAGGCCTGGCCTGCCCCGACGGGCCGGCCGACTTCGGGCTCCGCGCCGCTCGAGGGCGAGGAGCCGAAAGAGCAATCGTACAGCGCGTCCGAGCTAGCCCGACGCTCCCGCGGCTCCGCCAGTGCCATCCGGCGCGCGGCGAATCTTCAGGAACAGAGCTACCAAGCGGTCCTCGTCGGTCCCTGTCAGGTTCGCTCTCTTGCCCCTCGATTTGACCGCCAAGTCACGGAGCTCACGCCGCTCATCCGGGCTAAGACGGTCCCAAAACTCCCTGCCGCGCGTGTTCAACCAGACGATCGCCGCGATTACTCGGCGCCACGGGACCCTTCTTGCCGCCGAGAGCGCTTGCAGGACCCAAGCCGGCATCTCATCCTCCTCTCCGGGGCCGCAATCCGCTGCGCCCTGGTCTTGGTTGCGGCGCCTCGAACCGCGTCTTGCCGATCGAGCGCCCGTCGAGTGGTGTCCTCCTACCCGAAATTGCGCCGCGATCTCGGGCTGGTCAGACGTTTGCTGATGGCTTCAAACGGGTAGCACAATATTTGATGGGCGACCAGGTCGAGTTCAGCACGCGCAGCGCGCGAGGCCGCCAGATCCTCGACCGCCTCGAGCGAGAAACGGGGATGCCCCCGTCCGTCCGCAGCGAGAGCCGGCGTGCCTACGACCTCGGCGCGGGAACCCTTGACGCCGACGCTCTGCTTCACGCCCTACGCCGATTGGCCCCGGACTGGTACGAGCACATGAGCTACCTCACGCTGGTCTGACTCGGGCTGTGGGCTGGGCCTTCCGGCTCGAGCAGAGTCCCCAAGGCTCGTGCTGCGGGTCCACCCCGCGGTCTAACCGGTCGGAGTGGCACGAATCCGGGCGTCTGGCGCCGGAGGCTCGCGAACTGGATAGACCTGGCCCGTAGGCTCTCCGAGTGCGGATCGTGAGCTGGAATGTCGCGCGGCTCAGCGCGCGTCTGGTCGAACAGGCTGCCGCGCTAGCGGGTCGCGAACCGGACGTGGTCGCGCTTCAGGAGATCACCGGACGCACCCTCCCATTGTGGAGGGCCGCGCTCGCAACGTTCGGAATGACTCACATCCGCGCCTCGCTCGATGACGCCGACCCCGGCCGGCAGCCGGCAGCTCGGCGACGCACAGGGGTCCTTCTCAGCGCACGTGCTCCGCTGACAGATGCCTCGATGAGGCTGCCCGTGCCGTGGCTGGAGACCACCCTCGCGGCCACGGCGGCTTCGGCGGACACCGGCGCCGTGGAGATTCACAGCGTTCACGTCCCGAACGCGGCCAACGGGTGGGTCAAGGTCCGGACCTTGGAGGCAATCCGCAGCGGGCTCGCCAGCGGGCCGCCGGCTCCGCGCGTGCTCTGCGGGGATCTCAATACCCCGCGCCGCGAGCTACCGAGCGGTGAGGTGATCTCGTTCGCACGCGACTCGCAGGGCCGCCTTCGCCCCGATCGCGGACCCGAATGGGATCAGGCTGAGCTGGGCGTTGTTCCGGGGCTGCGAGAGGTGGGCTACGAGGATGCCTTTCGAGCCCTGCACGGCTACGCGAGCAAGGAGCCGAGCTGGACATGGCGGCGCATAGCCGGCCATGGTGGCGGTTGGCGCCTGGATCATCTCTTTGCGTCAAAGGAGCTGCGCCCCGTCGCGGCCGTGTATCACCACGAATGGCGCGACCAGGGGCTCAGCGATCACTCGCCGCTCGAGGTCGACCTACAGCAGTAGGACCCGTCCCTGGAGACTCCCCCAGGCTCGGCTCGATCGGGAACGCCTGTCGCGGGCCGCGGTCAGGGCGTAGCAGTCAGGCGTACCCCGGGCACCTGGTGGAGGTGGGGTCTGCGGAGCAAGCGATTCCACGTCTGCGACCCCTCCCCCCGGCGCGGGCTGCTGCCGTCGAAGCCGGGCTGTGTGAGCAGCGCTAGATTCAGGTCGGTGGCCGATGCGTTCCAAATGCCGTTCGGCTCCCGGGACGAGCGCATCGCGTATAACCAGGCCTGGTCGAGAAGTCTGAACGAGCGCCGCGCCGAGTGGGTGAGCGGCCCCGACGAGACAACCGGCTTTCGGTGCGAGTGCTGGCAGCGGGATTGCCCGGAGCGCGTCCCCCTCTCTCCGGTGGATTGGAAGATGGCCCGCGCAAAGCCCAATCGATTCGTCGTTGCGCCCGGCCACGTTGCCGACGAGCTCGAGGCGGTGGTCGACGAGTTCCCCCGGTTCTGGTTCGTTGAAAAGCTCGGCGAGGCAGCTGCCGTCGCTGAGGACTTGGCCAACTCGGACTGAGCGGGCGATGGCAGTTGCGGGCTTGGCTCTGGCGGCTGCGGCGATGCTGCCGAACCCGGCTCAGGCGGACTACGACGACTGCGGAACCCGCGACCTCGAGCAACTCGGTCGGAACTAGGACTTCGTTCGATCTTCGGGCTAAAGGTATGAACTGCGGTTGTCCGGCGTTGCGCCGGACCCGCTGGCGCGGTGGCTTAGGTAGCTCCATCAGCTAAGCCGCCGCGTTGACGATCCGGCCGACGCCACCATCAGAATCGAGCCCACCATGGTCGTCGTCACGATCACCGACGCCTTCGAGACGATGCGGCTGGCGGAGTTCGCCGCCGACGTGCTCGAGCTAGCCGACCAGCGGGGCGACCCGGAGCTTCGCGAGTTGATCGACAGCCTGCACGCCGATCTGCTCGAGCTGAGAGGTGAGGACGAGGACTGAGCGCCGGTGATCCGTGCCGCACCGGCAATCCGTTACACATCGCGGCTTGCCCCCCTTGGCGGTCCCTGGGATCCGGCGTCGAGGTCGTCCCCCACACCCGGGCGAGATACTGCGCGGGCGATGTCGACCGAGAGCCACGCGATCGTGCACCAGCTCGTCGACGCTTGGAACCGCAGCGACATCGACGGGGTGCTCGCCCTCTTCGACTCCGCGTGCGAGGTCGTCTTCCCGCCTGACGTCCCCGAACCTGGCCCCTTCCACGGTCATGCCGAGTTGAGACGTTGGGCCGAGGCGTTCCTCGCCGCGTGGGAGTTTCACCATGCGGACGTCGTTGAGGTCGCGGACACGAACGATGGTGTTTTGGCTTCGCTTCACCTCGTCGGTCGTGGGGCAGGCAGCGGCATCGAGATTGACCAGACGGACGCGCACGTCTTCACGATCCGAGAGGGGAAGATCGCTCGCTGGCACAACTTCAACGAGCGGGCCGAAGCCCTCGAAGCCGCCGGGCTGTCGGAGTAGTTCGCTCATAGCGGCGATTGGCTACCGGGCTTACGACCGCGCAACAAACGAGGACCGAGGACGGCGAGAATCGAGGTCGCTACTCCGGCGTGGAAGTGGGCATCGGGGGAGTGAGCAAGCGATGCGGTCTCTCCCGGTAATCCCTCCGGAAGGATTCCTCAGGGGGATGCCGAGGCCGCGTCGCGTCTCGGATCCGAGCCCGCTAACTGACGCGCTCTGGGCCTTTCACCCTGCCTTCAAGCTTGGTCAGCTCTTCTCGCAGCGGGGCCAGGAACGGGAGGTCGGGCTGCGCCCTTTCGAGGAGCACTAGTCGACTCGATCCAGCGGCGCCGACGCCTGGCGTACCAATCTCCGTTCGGGGCGGACGGAGAAGTTCTGCTCCGTTCAGGAGTCCGGATCTATGCTCCGTTCAGGAGTCCGGATCTAGCTCTATCACTAGGGCCCCAGCTTGCGCGGTCACGCACGCCTACAGCCGGGGTCAACGAGGGGGGAGACTCTTAGCCGGCGGATTCTTCGGCGCGCCTGACCAAGAAGCCGGCATTGCATCGGAAGCGCAACGGGTTTCCATGGTGGGGCTTCCGAGCACCCCCTTGACAGTATGCCCCGGCGCCGACCTGCGGGAACTGCTCATGCGCGCCCTGCCCCGGATCGGGGAGCATTTTGCGTCGTTTGCCGGCTCCGGAGAAGGGAACTCATGCGTAGGTCATCGAGGCGCTTCGGGAGGACGGCGAGACGGGGCGGCCAGAGCCTGGCCTTCGTCTGCGCGTCGCTGCTGGCCGCGGTCGTGCTCGCGGCTCCCGCGCGGGCGGCGTGGACGGGGCCGGTCGACGTCTCGGGCAGCCCGGCGACGGCCCCCCAGGTCGCGATCGACGCCGACGGCGACGCGGTCTTCGTCTGGACCGCGTTGGAGATTTCCGGATGCGAGTGCAACCGCATCCAGACCAGGACCCGCTGGGCCGACGGCACGTGGAGCGGGGGTCCGAACCTCTCAACTTCAGCCGGGGTTGCCGACAGGTTCAGTTCGCAGGTCGCCGTCGACGCCGACGGGGACGCCGTCTTCACGTGGACGCGCTGGGACGGCGCCAACTACCGTATCCAGGCGCGGGCGCGGGCCGCTAACGGCGCGCTGAGCCCTGTGCAGACCCTGTCGGGCGCCGGCCAGGACGCGGGGGAGCCGCAGGTCGCGATCGACGCCGACGGCGACGCGGTCTTCGCCTGGACCCGCCTCGACGGCACCAACAACCGCATCCAGGCGCGAGGACGGACCGCGGCCGGGTCGCTGAGCGCGGTCCAGACCCTCTCCGGCGCGGGCCAGCACGCGGACGGCGCCCAGGTCGCCGTCGACGCCGACGGCGACGCCGTCTTGACCTGGCAGCGCTTCGACGGAACCGACTACCGAGTCCAGGCGCGGGCGCGATCCTCGGCCGGGACGCTCGGCGGCGTGCAGACGCTCTCGGGCGCCGGCCAGAGCGCGGGCGGCGCCCAGGTCGCAGTCGACGCCGACGGCGACGCGGTCTTCGCCTGGCAGCGCTTCAACGGTTCGCTGTGGCGGATCCAGGCCCGGGCGCGGGCCGCCGACGGGACGCTGAGCCCGGTCCAGGGTCTCTCCGCCGGCCCGAACAGCGCGTTCAATCCGCAGCTCGGCGTCGATGCTTCCGGCAACGCCGTATTCACCTGGTGGCGTGTCGACAACGGGCTCAATCGTGTCCAAGCCCGGGCGCGAGACGCAGGCGGCGCCCTGGCCGCGATCGAGGACCTGACCGGCCCGATCGCCTCCGGCTCACCCGAGTTGCCGCTGCCCCAGGTCGGCGTCGACAGCGACGGTGACTCGGTCTTCGTCTGGATGGAGGAGGACACCTCGGGCAACGTCCTCGTCCAGGCGCGAGCCCGATCGGCCGCCGGGGTCCTCGGTCCAGCCGCGGCGCTCTCGGCCCCCGGTCAGGACTCGATCTACCCGCAGGTCGCGGTCAGCCCGGGTGGCAGCGCCGTCGCGGCCTGGGAGGCCGGCAGCTCGACGAGCAACGTCATCCAAGCCGCGTTCGGGCCGTAGTCGGTACGAGTCGCGCTACAGGAACGCCTTGCCCTCGCCGCGGTCGGTCGGATCTCCTCGCCCACGGCCTCGCCCTGGACCAGGTGCGAGTTGAATCGCTCGCGGCGCCTGCGGCGCCAGCTCACCCGCGACGTCCCGCGCAGGACGGACAGCAACCTGCTCGTCGCCACCGGGAACATTCCGAAGTATTCGCGGGTGAACTTCGACCGGCTTCACTTGGTCAGGATGCGATCTAGCTCGTGATCGAGTGCTTCGCGTTCCTTCACTTCGGCCACCCGCAGCGCCCGCTCGAGCGCGATCATCGCACCGGTCTGGCCCTTGCGCGCCTTCTCGGTCAGCATCTGGAGCACTTCCTCGCGAGTTGCTATCTCGGGCTCTTCCATTCGATTCCCTCGCGTTTTTCGCAGCTTGCCACTCGGCAGCTAGGCGACCACCCACTTCGCGTGGGAGACCGTCCCTAACCCCGCCCCCTGTTCGCAAAGTCTCGCGCTCGTGCGAGGAAGGGCGGGGTCGACGGCGGCCTCGTCGACGAGCTGACGCACGCAGCGCGACATGCTGACGCTGCGCGCCTCGGCGATCTCGCGCAGCCGGCGGTAGCCCTCGGGGCGACGCGGACCAACAGCTGCGGGTCGCGCCATCGTCGTTTCCGGCAAGCGGGGGAGCGCGCGGTAGCTATGCCCGCAGCTTGTACCCCCTCGAGAACAGGCGCAGGTTGGCCGCGAACAGGGCGGCCGTTGCGGCCGCGAGCGCGAGTAGCGATAGCGCCACGCTGGCCTCGGTGAAGCCGAGGAAGCCGTAGCGGACGAGGTTGATCATGTAGTAGACAGGGTTGAAGTGGGTCAGGGTCTGAAACGGCTCGGGCAGCAGGGAGGCGGAGTAGAAGACGCCGCCGAGGAAGATCAGCGGCGTGAGCACGAAGGTCTGGGCAATCGCGACGTCGTCGAACTGCTCCGCTCGGACGCCAACCAGGACCCCGAGTTGGGCGAAGAAGAAGCCGACCAGAAACAGCGCCGGAACGAGGACGAGGATGTGGTCGACCGGGAGGTCGACGAGCAGCGACGCGGCGGTGAAGGTCAGCACCGCGACGACCAGCCCGCGCATGAAGCCGCCGAGCGAGAACGCGAGCAGCAGCTCCAGCGGCGAGGCCGGGGAGGAGAGCTGGTCCTGGATCGCGCCCTGGAACTTCTGCTGCAGGATCGAGGAGGAGTTGTTGGAGAAGGCGTTGATCGCCCAGGCCATCATGATCAGGCCGGGGATCACGAAGACGACGTAGTCGATCCCGTGCAGCTCGTCGATCCGCGAGCCGAGCGCGGCGCCGAAGACGGAGATGTAGAGGAAGGTCTCGAGCAGGGGCGCGCCGATCGTCTGCTTCTTGATCTTCATAAAGCGGCTGACCTCGCGCCGCCAGAGGGTGAGAAAGCGGATCTGCGCGGTGCTCATGAAACGATCTCCTCGATCTCGACGTGCGAGCGCGAGAGCTCCTTGCGCCCGACCAGCGCCAGGTAGGCGTCCTCGAGGTTGGCGACGCCGTAGGTGGCGGCGAGCTCGGCAGTCGACCCCTGGGCGGCGATCTGACCCTCGTTGATGAAGGCGATCTTGTCGCAGAGCTGCTCCGCCTCTTCCAGATAGTGAGTGGTCAACAGGATCGTCGTCCCCTCCGCGTTGATTCGCTGGACGTAGTGCCAGAGCTCGAGGCGCAGTTCGATGTCGACGCCGGCGGTGGGCTCGTCGAGGATCAGGAGGCGCGGCCGGTGCATGAGGGCGCGGGCGAGGATCAGTCGACGCTTCATCCCCCCGGAGAGGGTCCGGGTGCGCTCGTCTCGCTTTTCGGTGAGCGAGAACGTTTCCAGCAGCTCGGCGGCGCGCTCGCGGCGCTCGTGCTTCGGCATCCCGAAGTATCCGGCGTGGTAGTCGAGCGTCTCCTCGACGGTCAGAAACCAGTCGAGGTTGAGCTCCTGCGGCGCAAGCCCGACGGCCTGGCGAGCCTCGGCGTAGTCGCCGCTCGCGTCATGGCCGAAGACCCGGATCGTTCCCGAGGTGGGCTGCGCGAGGCCGGTCGCACAGTGGATCAGGGTCGACTTGCCGGCGCCGTTGGGCCCGAGCAGCGCGAAGAACTCTCCGGGCTCGATGTCGAGTGAGACGGCGCGCAGCGCCTCGACCCCCGTTGGGTAGCGCTTGACCAGACCCTCGATCTGAAGGGCTTTGGCGGTAATCAAGGGGGCGAAGCCGTCAGAAGCGGAGTGCTGGTTCACGGCATTGAATTTAGGGGGCGGCGGGCAGCGTGGCGTCACGTGGCCGCGCGTCGGCGGGTTCCGATTGCTCGAGCAGCCGCCCAAATCGGAGCGTCCCGTGGGTTCGCGAGTAGCTTTGACGTGCGGATCCCCGCCGCCGCGGGTGATCTGATCGCGCTCTGGGTTCCGGCGGGCTTCGACTATTGCAGCCACCCGGGGCAGGATGGGGACATATTCAGCTACCGGGCCGGGACCCACCCCGAGCCCGCGATCGGGGCTGACTTCCGCCGGGCGAGTAGGCGATGTCGCAGGCGAACGTGGAGACGTGCGGCGTTTCTACGAGTCGGGGCAGCGATCCACCGAGCGAGGCGCTCGGATTTCGGCGAGGTAAAGGCTACGCGCCGCGCGTATGGCCTTCCTAGGACTCGAAGGGGGCCGCCTCGCCCCAACCCCAACGAGGGACAGGTGCGTGCTCGAAGACCTCGGCGTCCGGCTGGGAGTTGTGCATCGCAAGTCGGGATCCCCACTCGGCGTAGGCGACGAGCGCCGAGCGGAACTCGGGGTCGTCCGGAAGGCCGGCGTCGTCGGCGGCGAAGCTGAGCAGCGAGACGAAGCGATGCCGCTCCTCGGGCGCAATCGCAAGGCCGCGATGGTGAGCGAGCATCTTCTCGTAGCCGCCCAAGTCCTCCGTGTAGCGGGCGGGGCCGCCGAGCACCTCCGACCACCAGATGCTGACGTGCGCTCGGTGCTCCTCGCTCACCCCGCCAGGAAAGTACGGCGAGAGCAGCTCGTCACGCTCGACGCGGTCGTAGAAGCAATCCATCAGCCGCCGGATCGCCGCCTCCCCGCCGGCCCACTCGTGGAGCGTCGGCGTCGCGTTCATTGGTGCTGTGCCGCGATTTCCATTGCGATCAAGGGACTGGTTCGCCGATCCCGAGCATGTTCCCCTCGCTGTCGCGGAACCAGGCGCCACGCTCGCCGCTGCCCTTGCTCGGGTACTGGCCCTCGATCTCAGCGATGCCATCGATCGTCTTCAGCCCGGACAGGTCGTACTCCTCGAACACGACGCCGCGGCTTCGCAGCTCGCTGACGGTCGCCTCGATGTCATCGACCTCCCAGCCCATCTGCGTGTGGTCCCCGGCGGCTGAACCGGTTGACTCGAACAGGGCGAACTCGCCGTTGGCGCAGACGTAGCGCAGGCCGCCCTCCCTCTCTTCGGCCGGCTCGAGTCCGAGCTTCTCGGCGTAGAACGCGCGCGCCCGTTCGAGGTCCTGCGCCGGAAGTCGCGCGGCGAGCCTTCCGTTCTTCAGCATCGTCATCCCTCTCTTCGCGGCCCTCAGCTCACCGCCTTCTTCACGAGCGCGCTGACCTTCTTCTCCTCGGCGGGGGTCAGCTTCTTCAGCGCGAACTCGGTCGGCCACATGTTGCCCGCGTCGAGGTTCGCCGCGTCGTTGAAGCCGAGGGTCGCATACCTGGACTTGAACTTCCCCGCGTTCTTGAAAAAGCAGACGACCTTGTCGTCCGCGTTGCGATACGCGGGCATCCCATACCAAGTTCTGGGCACGAGGTCAGAAGCAGTGGCCTTGACGATCTCGTGGACCCGCTTGGCGATCGTGCGATCGGACCCCTTCATCTCGGCGATCTTCGCGAGCAGATCCTTTTCGCCCTCGGCCCTGCTCTTCTCGGCCTTCAGCTCCTTGGCGCGCTCCTTCATCGCGGCCTTTTCCTCGGCCGTGAACCCCTTCGACTTCTTGTTGGTCGCGGTGGTGCTCTTGGCGGACCTCTGCGTGGCCTTCTTTGCGCTCATCGTTTCCTCCTGTGCAGGCTCTCGGGGGTCATGTTCACTTCTAGAGTCGTGGTAGAGAGGGGTGAGCGACCGGACTCGAACCGGCGACCACCTGGACCACAACTAGACGGAACGGGTTGGGTCCTGTCGGATTCAGGCATCCTCAGGCGTGGTGAGTTGCTCTGAGTTGTGCTGACTTGTGCTCAGATTGGTGCCAGGATTGGTGCCAGCGAACGCCCGCTCGACCAGGTCGCGCTCCTGGTCGGATGCCTGGTAGTCGGCGTAGATCATCGTCGTCTTGATGTCGCGGTGGCCGAGCCATTCCTGAAGGGTGCGCATCGGCACCCCGGCCGCCGCCATCCGGGTGCCGAAGGTGTGCCTCAAGTCATGGAATCGAAGCCGCCGGAGCCCGGCCGCGTCGAGCGCTTCCTTGAACCGCTTCAGCACCTTGGAGTGGTCGAGTGGCCCTCCGGTGTGCGGGTGGCAGAAGACCAGATCGTCGTCGCTCTGGTAGCCGGAGCCCTGGAAGTGGTGCTCGAGTTCGCTGCCGACCCGATCATGCATCGGCACCGATCGGCTCGACCGCTTGGACTTGGGGCGTCCGAACTGCGCCTCGCGGCCGGCTCGCTTGCGGGCATATGACCGCCGGACGCGGATACGGCTAGCCGTCCAGTCGATGTCCCGCCATCTCAACCCGAACAACTCACCTTGGCGGAGTCCGGTCAGCGCAGCCGTCAGATACAGCGCCCGCTCGGTCGGGCCGAGATGATCATCGGGCACGGCCCGAAGCAGCGCCTCCAGTTCCTCCTCGGCCAGGAAGTGGATGTCGGGGTCGGTGTCCTCGGCCTCGGGCTTGCGGGCGTTGGTGACCGGGTTGGGCCTCACGCGGGCGAAGTCGAAGATCGCGTGCAGGGTGCCGAGGTAGTTGCGAATCGACTTCGGGGCGCAGCCCTTGGCGCGGCAGGCCGCGACGAAGCCCTCGACATCCTCGCTGCTGATCTTGGTGATCGCCCGATCTCCGAAGTACGGGTCAGGTGCGCCCGGAGCGTCGACTCATACGCGGCAAGGGTCGAGGCCTTGCGTCCCTGCGCCTCGAGGCTTCGGACCAGCCGCTCCCCGGTCTCGCCCACCGATTGCGCCTGCGACGGCGCCGGTGCCTCGGTCGCCTCGATCCGCCGACGCAGTTCGGCCTCGGCCTGTCGCTTGCTCAGGCCCTGCCGGGTGCCGGGTTGGCGGACGGGGCCGAGCACGCGCTGGACCCGGCGGACGCCGATCCACCATTGCCCATGCCAGGAACCGCCGCGGACGCGGAGGTTGCCGGTGCCGTAGCTGCGGCGGCGGGTCATTCAGGGGAGATTACGATGCAGCCCGGCTCGTTCGGGTCTATCGGCTTCCCAGACCCAGCACCCGCCTGCGCGGACCGCTGACGGTCCTCCTGACCTTGGCCTACTTCTCCTTGACCCTCTTCACACCGCTCGTCTGCGAGGGGGTCGACCCGGCCTGGTTGGTGGCCGTCACGGTGCAGGTGTAGTCGCCGGACTGGCCAGGCGCGCCACCGCGAGGCGCGGGCGGTACTCACCGAGACCGAGGGCGAGCTCGCCTCGATCGAAGGCGAGATCGCCGACCGGGAGCGACAGCTTCGGCGTCTGCAGGGCTAGCGATCAATTCGCCGGCTGAGGCCATCGTCCGCTCGGAGGCCGACAGCGCTAGCTCTTGTCGCGCTGTTGAGCATCCCCGCCCGACGCGGTCAGCGCCCGGCCGCCGATCGCCAGCAGCGCGCCGAAGACTAGGAACGCCACATCCCAAACCGGCACGTTGTCGTAGTTGACGTGATGGATGGTGAGGATCTGATGGTCCACCAAACCTTCGACGAGATTGAACAGGCCCCATCCGAGGAGCATCGCTCCAAGTAGGACGCGGCCCGTGACGATCGTCCCCCTTCTGGCCGCTGCCCAGAGCATGAACAACCCTGCCAGAGAGCAGACGAAGGTCAGCGCGTGAAAGAGGCCATCAGCGAGCGTGTTGGCCTCAAGCCCGATCACGGTGTTTGCAGGATGATCACCTGTGCTCGTCAGCAGGTGGTGCCACTGCAGGATTTGATGGAGCAAGATCCCGTCAAAGAAGCCGCCGAATCCGATCCCGAGCAGGATGCCCGCCCGAAGAGCCGACGAGCGCCGAGGGGCAGGGCCTGTGATCTTTTGCTCGGTCACCTCGCAGGGTCAGATGTCCGATCGGCGCACGGCCAAACGACTCGTTGGGCCGCGCCTCGTTTGCGCGGGTGTCGCCGGGGGTACCACGATCCATTGGGGACCAAGAACGAAAGTCCCAAGCTGATGATCCTTCGTCGAGGCTCTGGGCCGCCTTAGCGGGGGGCCCGTACCGCAGACTGCCCAGGCACCGTCGGGGGCGGGAAACGACGCGCCGCACGGCGCGACGATCAAGACATCAAGGAGATCTCAGTGGCTGAATTGAACGAACGTGACGCGAAGCTCGTCCAGTGGCTCAACGAGGCCCATGCCAAGGAGGCTGAGCTCGAGGCAGATCTGACTGCCCACATCGCGCTCACCGAGAGGATGTCCTACAAGAAGCGACTGCAGAACCATCTCAAGGAGACGCGAGAGCACAAGCGGCGAGTCGCATCGCGCATCAAGGCCCTCGGAGGATCGGCGGCGAGCGCTCCGAGCCTCCCTGGCGTGCCCGACGCAGTCGGAGAGATCGCTGGGAAGGCGGTCGCGGCGGTCAAGGGACAGGTGGGGGCAGTGCGGGGAGCAGTCACCCAACAGGCCGAGACGCATTTGCGAAATGCACAGGAGGAGTTGCGAGAGGAGCACGTGGAGATCGCCATCTACACCCGGCTGGAGGCGCTCGCCACCGAGGTCGGCGATCGCGAGACCGCTCAGCTTGCGCGTGAGATCAAGCGAGACGAAGAGCGCATGGCGAAATTCCTCCATGCCGAACTTCAACGTCTCGTCAAGGTCGTCGTTCGAGCCGAGATTCCCGCCGAGCAGCGCGCAAGCACCGCAAGCTCGCGCCGGTCTCGTCGGGCGGGAGCCGCCTCGCGGAAAAGGCGCTGACCAAAGCGAAGTCGGCGAGTGGGGATCCTGTCAGAGCTGCGGTCTGAGGACGCTCGTCCTCGGCGGCTTGGCTCTAGTTGATCAACACTCCGTGCGTGAGTGCCGGCTGCTTTCGCTACGTCGAGCTGCGGGGCAGGGATATCGGCCGCAGCAGATCAGGAAGGGCTGGGCGAAGCCGTACGTGTTCGAAAACCCGTTCCGTCGGTTGGGCAGCTACCGACACGCTCGCGATCAGGCACGCAGTCTGGACGGGGGTGTCTGGCGTCGGCGCGCGGCAACTTTCACGATCCCCTCTGACTGCGAGCTATTCGTGCACGGCTTCGGGTGCTCGCCGGCCGCGAATCCGGTCCAGATCGCCGCGGCACGGCTCGGGGATGACCCCAAGACCGTGCTCTCGCCATACGCACACCTGCTGCCGCAGTCGGATGAGCTGGCGGCCGAGCGGGTTGCCGCAGCGCTGCTCGCAGCGCAGTAGGCGCAACCTAGCTCTGCATTGAGGTACGGCGACGAGCCGCCGACGGGCGGCCTCGTCGCCGTACCAATATTCGCGCCGGACCCGACCGCTCGACTACTTGTACGTGCCGGTGTAGTCGAACGTGTAGACGCCGTCCTCGAATGGCCCCTCGAACGTGCCCTTGAGCTTGTGTCCCTTGAGCTTGCCGGTGCCCTTGGTGAGCTTGAAGGTGCCGTCGGTGACCGCGCCGTTGCCGTCCGCGTAGATCGTCTGCGTCGCCTGGCCGCTCCCGCTGAGCGAGCCGCGCTTCGTATAGATCGTGATCTTCCTCGCTTCCACCAGCACAGTGCCGACCTCCGGGCCGGTCTGCACCTGGGTGACGTAGACGATCGCCCCGCGACCGAGGATCTTGTCCTTAAAGTCGCCGGACACGTAGACATCCGACCCCTCGATGTGGGTGACGCCGGCGTAGACGACACCGCTGGTATCCCGGGCCGGCTTAGCGAGGGCGACCCCTGCGACGGTGACGACCAAAGCCGCGACCAGCACCAACAGCTTTCGCACGCGACCCACGCTTCCGATGGCTGACATGAAGATCCTCCTAGTTGGTTGTCGCCGTATCCCCTATTCGGCGAGGTTGGTCTCCGGCCGACCCTATTACACGAAGCACGGCTGCGCTCATGACCATTTCGTGCCCACTTGACCTGAAAACCGCATGGGAATGCGGGCCCGGTCATTAGAGCCAGTTCTAATAACGCGGTGACGGCTCGTAGCGTCGAACGCCGTCTTTATCCGTCAGAGCAGGGACAACGTCCCGCTGGCGGGACGCTGCGTGACGTCCAATATCGGCCCGTTGTGAAACGTTCGTGACCATTTCGTGCCCACTTCAGAGGGCCGTAGCGCCGCTGCTAGTCCGTCGCCGCCGCCTCGATGGATGAGCCGGGGTCGGTCGCTACTCGACGACCACGGTCACCTTCTCGCAGTCCTTTACCTGGTCCAGCTCATCGACCGATGCCCGGTCGACCCCGGGGCCACAGTTGACGACATCCCTGGCGCCGTCGGAGGATCTGAGCGTGTCGTTGCCGCTGCCCCCCTGGTGGACATCGCTCCCATCGCCGCCCTGAACGAGGTCATTGCCCCCTCCGCCCCTGACCGTGTCGTTACCCGCATTGCCCCGGACGCAGTCATCGCCATTGGCGCCATTCAGCGAATCGTGGCCAGCGAGACCAAGGATCAGGTCGTTCAGCGCGGTACCCGTGATCTCGTCGTTGCCTTTCGTTCCGCTGAGGGTATGTTCCGCGCCTGGGCAGACAACGGGTGGTGGCGGCTGGGCGTCGTGGACGACCAGGTCGCCCGCTACGACTGAGGAGAAGGTTGGGTCGAGGTCGTCGGGACCCGGGCAGGTGGTGGGCGCCTCGGGCAGCCGCGCGGCCAACGCGAATCTGTCCGGCGTGCCGCTGGCGGCGTTGTCCTCGACCGAGAACAGGTACCCCCCAGAGGTGAAGAAGGTGTCCTGGCCCCCGACGACCGCCCTGTTGCCGGCAACCGTCAGGCACGTGACCGGCCCCCCGATCTGGTTGACCCGCAACCCGAACCTGGCGGTGCCGGTGGCATTCTCGCCCACGGGTCCGCTGTGTGCGTCGAGGCTGGTGGTAGAGCAGCCCAAAGTGCACTCACCCACCTCGGCGATTCCGATGACGAAGTCCTCGTCGGACGGCTCCCCGCTCGGATCGTGGGAAGCGGCCGCGCTGCCCGTGATAAGCAGAACCGCGGCCGCAAGGCAAGGGATGCCGAGCATTAGCCTTCTCATCGGGTGCTCTCGTCAGCCGGATGCAGAATGTCCTCGGTCAAGGTTTCCTTCCCTCGCTGAGGCTTTAGCGGGACGACGCTTGATGATCGGGCCTGCAGGTGGCGAATACTCCGTAACCCTACGGCACCCAGTCGGTGGCCCCCGGACGCCCCTGGATCGCCGAACGCCTCTACGCACGACACCCGTCGCCGCGCGGCGGGCGCTGGCATCGCGAGTCTGACCGGCTCGCTGGACCTGGCACGCTGCTACCGGATCGTCGCCGAGAGCTCAGCGGCAAGCAGCTCGCAAACGCTCGCCAAGGCGATCACCCCTGGGTCGAGGTGATCGGTGACGATGTGCATCACCTCGATCTTGGCGAGGCGTGCGAGGTCTTGCTCAAGTAGCGATGTCGGACGCGGGCACACGAGCAGCCCGCGCCTGAGGTCGACCACAGCCCTCTCCCGGCGAGGCTGGAGCACAACCGTGGAAGGGAGTGAGTCGGGGGGATCGACGGCGGACTGATCGGGACCTTGATCGTCTACGGCGCACCCGCAGCGGGTACCGCCGCGGCGGTGCTCGGCTACCGGGTGATCCTCTTCTGGCTGCCGCTGATCGTCGGCGGTATCGCCTTTGCCGCGCTGCGCCGCGACATGCCGGGGAGCTACGAACTGGCCGCCTGCAGCCCGGCCATAGCCGCGCAGTCCCCCTGACACCACCGATCGAGCTGTCTAAGCCTCGCGATCACGACCGCTGGCCGACCCGCGCTCCTGCGACATCGCCTACTCCGACAGCCCGGCGGCTTTGAGGGCTGGGTCCCTTAGTACCACCTTCCCCGCGCGAAACCGCCGAAAGCGATGAGTCCGATCAGGAGGATGATCAGTCCGGCCCAGAAGCTCCAGACGATCATCAGAACGATCCCGACGATGACGAGGATGCCGCCGAGGGAGATCCCTCCGATTCCTCCGCGACCTTCGGATGTGGCCATAGACGCCTCCTTCTGTCTTTGACCCGCAAAGACAACGCGGGCCATCGGGACGACCCTATCCCGCGCGGGCCGCAGAGGGGGCGACCCTGGCGAGATCGTTCGGGGAGCTGGGCGCCCCACTCACGGTCCCAGCAGCCGACGCGCCGTTAGGAGCGTCTGCGGTGGACTCACGAAGCCATCGTTACACCGGCGGTGGACCAGGATGCGCGCGAATGCGCGCGAACGTATGCGGTGATACGCACAATCACGAGGGTCCTGGTACTGGCCCTGATGACTTGACCCGCATTGCTATGCGGTTTTCAGGTCGAAGTGGGCACGAAACGGGCACGAGCGCAGCCGCGCTCCTGTAATAGGGTCGGCCGGAGACCAACTTCGCCGCTTAGGGGATACGACGGTGCGAAGTGATGCTTAGGACGGATAGCGGTATTTCTGCCGGAGTGCCGCTTTCGTCCAAGGCGCAACTTCCGTCCTCGCTTTGGGTCCCCTGAACATATGCGCAGACTCGCGGCGCTCTCGCTCCGATGAAGCGGATTGCCGCTATCGCTGTGGCATTCGCGGCCTTTGTCCCACTCGCGTTCGCGAAGCCAACCCCGATTGTCCTTACGGCTGGCGACGACGCCTACCGGGACAACAACAAGTGGCACATCATCCTGGCCGAGCGCGGCGACGACAAGGTCTGGGGTCGCGGCGCTGGCGACCGCATTTACGGCGGCCGCGGCAACGATCACCTACGCGGCGGCATGGGTAAGGACAAGCTCTACGCGGGACCTGGCAACGACAAGGTAGTCGGCTTTGGCGACGAGGGCCAGATCGACCTGCTGGACTGCGGGCCGGGTGAGCAAGACGCGGCCAACCGGGGAGCCCGTGACATCGTTGATCCGAGTTGTGAATTTGTCAGGAACGGACCGGCGCTGCCGGTACGGTGACCGGCGCCTGAGACCCGACGATTAGCGGAGATTTCGCCGCTGATCTTCTCGGTGGAATAGCTACCGCTTTTCGTCCGATGCGGGAGCCGCACCTGACGAACCGGGACCTTGACGAAGGTCTGTGTGCCGGTTGTTCCCTCGGCTCGAGCGGGGCACCGGGGTGCGTTAGGATGCGTCGGCGACTTCTGCCGCGACCCTTGTCATGTGGTTTTCCCTGCGCTCGCCGGAGCTGGCGGAGGACTTTGAGCGCCTGATGGCGGGTGATCGGGACGTAGTCCGCGGGTCGCTGGACACGGTGTCGGAGTGGCGCCTGACGCGGCCGCTGGACTTGCCCGGGCAGTCAATTGAAGCTGCCGATTACGTCCTGATCGCGGAAATCGTCGAAATCCAGCGCTGGCAGGAACAGGCGACCGAGCTGGTCCAGCACCTGGCGGACGACCTGGGGCATCTGGTCTCGAGGCGAGGGATGCTCGTCGTCGGGCACGTCCTTTGATCGCCAAGGCCTCCAAGGGCCGCTAAGCGACCGGTCGCCCAGATCAAGCTCGATCTCGGCCGGGTCAGGCGACGATCAGGTGGAGGCCTGCCAGATCCTAAGCGGGCCGGTCATATCCCCGGCCCAGTGGCGGCGGGACTACCGCTTTTCGTCCAAAGCGCAACATCCGAGCTGCTCCGCGTCTCCGCTGCTTACAGCCGGGCGCCGGCGTGCTCGACCGCCCATTGCAAGACAGAGTCGGCGATTTCCTCCCACCCCTTCTGCGCTGGGAGCAGGTGGGCGAAGCCTTCGTACCCCCTGATTTCGGTGATCGCATCCGATTTGTAGTGCTTGGCGTTGGACTGCTGGACCTTCGGCGGCATCAGATGGTCCTCGCTTCCCGAAACGAACAGAAGCGAGCGCGGCGAGAGTCACCACCGGCGGCGGCGCCTCAGGATGTTGGTTTGCGCTGTTATTCCCGGCCACTCTCGGTCCTGCGAACCTACACGGTGGGATTCTCGCCGACGCGGCGGAAGAATGGTCCCTATCTGAACGAATGAGCCCGATCCGGCCAACCGTCCAGCTCGTCGGGACGCGTCTCGATCCCGCTGCCCACCGCGTGCGCGACTTCCTCACCCGCATCGCCCAGCCGCACGAGCTCGTCGAGGAAGGTTCGCCGGAGGCCGATGCGCTGCTCGACGCCCGCGGAGCTGCCGGCGTCGCAGACGCCGGCGCTGATCGACGGCGACGACGTGCTCGCCGCCGTCACGGTCGCCTCCCTCGCCGACGCTTGGCGGCTCTCCGCCCCGCCATCGCGCACGCACTACGACCTGGCGATCGTCGGCGCCGGTCCCGCCGGGCTCGCCGCCGCCGTGTACGCCGCATCCGACGGGCTGTCGACCGTGCTGATCGAGGCGGACGTCCCCGGCGGCCAGGCGTCGCACACGTCGTTGATCGAGAACTTCTTCGGCTTCGTCGACGGCATCGGCGGCGCGGAGCTCGCCCGGCTCGCCGGACGCCAAGCGGAGCGCTTCGGTGCCGAACTCATCCTGCAACGCGGCGTCGTCGGCAGCTCGATCACGGCCGCGGGTGAGGAGCGGCTCACGCTCGCCGGCGGCTACGAGCTCACCGCGGATGTGGTGCTCGCCACTACCGGCATGGTCTGGCGGAGGCTCGCGCTCTCCGGCATCGACGAACTGCTCGAGCGCGGCGTCTACTACGGGGCGGGGCGCAGCGAGGCGGCCCAGTGCGGCGGCGACGACGTGGTCGTGATCGGCGCGGGCAACTCCGCCGGGCAGGCGGTCGATGAACCTCGCCAACGCCGGCGCGCGCGTGACGATGGTGGTGCGCGGCGACAGCCTCGGCCGCACCATGTCCGCGTACCTCGTCGAGAGGGTCGAGCGCCATCCGCTGCATCGACGTGCGCCTGCGCAGCCAGGTCACCGAGCTGCACGCCGCCGGTGACCGCCTCGCCGCCGTCACGCTCACCGATGCCGGCGGCGCGACCGAGCGCCGCGCCGCTCGCGCGCTGTTCATCTGCATCGGAGGCGAACCGCGCACGGGCTGGGCCGCCGACACCGGCGTACGCACCGACCGCGCCGGCTACATCCTCACCGGGCCCGACCTGCTGGACGCACGGGCAGACGCCCCGACGGCTGGCCGCTGGATCGCGACCCGCTCGCGCTCGAGACCAGCGTGCCCGGCCTCTTCGCCGCGGGAGACGTGCGCAGCGGCTCGACCAAGCGCGTCGCCGCTGCGGTCGGCGAAGGTTCGATGGCCGTGGCGCTCGTCCACCGCCGGCTCGAGGAGCTGGCGATCGCCGCCGCCGGTTGACGACCACGACCTCGGTCGGTGCGCTGGAGGCGACTAGGATCGATGACGCCGATCACAACGCTCATGGAGGTCCGCGATGGCCAAACGCACCACGAGCCTCATCCCGAGGGGCACCTGGACCGTCGATGCGACGCACTCAACGGTCGGGTTCGCCGTCAAACACATGGGAATCGCCAACGTACGCGGCGGGTTCACGGAGTTCGAGGGCACCTTGGAGGTCGGCGACGACCTCGCGAGCTCCTCCGCGTCGGGACCGTGAAGGTCGCGTCCATCTCAACGGGGGAGGAGCAGCGCGACGAGCACCTGCGCTCAGCGGATTTCTTCAACGTGGAGGAGTTTCCGGAGATCACGTTTGAGTCCACGCACGTCGAGGCGATCGACGACGAGTCCACGAGTGTCGTCGGCAACCTGACCATGCACGGCGTCACAAGAGAGGTGAAGCTGAAGGCGGTGGTGCAGGGCACCGACGTGGACCCATCGGGCAACGAGCGTGCCGGGCTGGAGGTCGTCGGGGTCCTCAAGCGCAGCGACTTCGACATGAAGTTCAATCAAGCCCTCGGCAGCGGCAACGTGCTCGTCGGCGACAAGGTCAGCATGTCGCTCGACATCTCGGCGGTCAGACAGGAGTGACCGGACCGCACCGGGGGGAAGCCTGCGGTGTGGCGAGCTAACCGGGGCGCGTGGCTGGGCTGGGCTACGCAGACTCCAGCGAGAACGCCGTCATCGGCAACCCGAACCGTTGCTGAAGCTCCTCGAGCAGCCCACGCTCCTGCCATCCGGCATCCTCGCCGGCTCGCAGCGCGATCAGCAAGTGATCGGGGCCGAAATCCCTGATCGCGTCTTCGAAGGCAAGCAACGGGTCGTCGGCGCCGAGCGTGCCCGATGCCTCGCTTCCGATTCCTGCGAGCTGGCCCAGCACGGTCTGTAGCCGATCGTCCGCGTGTTCGGTTGCCTTGTCGGTTGCCGAGGCCAGCCACTCGAATCTGCTGGGCAGTCTTGGGGTCATGACGAGGATCTCGTCTGCGGCATCGATCAGCTCGCGCACCCCGAATGGGAGCTCTCGCGGGCTGGAAGCGGACTCGCCCGCCGCGATCAGCAGTCGTTTTGCCATCGGCGCCTCATGAGATCACCTTCACGGCGCTGCCGTATCCGGTTCCCAGCGCGTCCTGGATCGCCATGTGCAGGAATCCCAGGCGCTCGAGCTCGCGAGCGCGGCGCAGTGGCCGGCGTCGATCGCGTTGAGGCCGCCCGCTCGGACCAGCTCCGCGACCGTCCCCTTCGCCCCATCGTCATCGCCGGCTATGAACACGTCCAGCGGCTGGCCGCCAACCTCGCCCTCGACAAGGGTCCCGGCGAAGGTCGTGTTGAACGCCTTGACGACCTTTGCACCCGAGGACAGCTTCTCGGCCAGCTCCTCGGCGGCGGAGCTATCTGCGGGCGTCAGCAAGCCGTCGAAAGTCTCGACGTTCACCGGGTTACTGATGTCGACGACGACCTTGCCATCGAGCTGGTCGGCGTATCGCTCAGCGGCCGCCTCCACCGCCTCATACCAGAGCGCCAGCACGACGACCTCGCCGGTGAGCGGATCCCCGGGGGCTCCGCCCACTGCGGCGCCGCCGTCTTGATCGAGCTCCGCGGCGAGCTGGCGAGCCTCCTCGGGATCGGTATCGAGGATCGTGACGTCGTTTCCGCCCGCCACCAACCGGGTGCCGATGCCACGACCCATGTTGCCCGCGCCAATGATGGTGACGTCCATGGTCTGCTCCTAATCGTTACTCGCCAACCACAACCTACGACAAATGGATCGCGGCGATTGCGCGGCCACCGCTTAACCGAAGTACGGTGCGCGGGTGACCGGTCGTGCCTTTGCCGATCCCCCGATCGAATTCGGACGCATCGTCTGCGGGCTGGACACATCGCCGCAAAGCCTCGAGGGTGCGCGTCAGGCGATCGAGATAGCTGCGCCGGGCGCCGTCGTCCTCGGCGTACACGCATGGAATCCCGCCGAGGCCTTCTCAGCCGGGATTCATCGGGCAGCGGTGGCTCGCGACCTCCGCGCCAAGGGCGAGGCAGCGCTTAAGGCAGCGAAGGAGCGCTATTCGTCGCTGCAGACGCGGCTGGTCGAGGGAGATGAGAAGTCCGGGCTGATCGAGGTGGCCGAAGAGGCAGGCGTTGATCTGATCAGCGTCGGCTCGCACGGCAGCTCGCGCGCTTCCGGGATCTTGCTCGGCAGCATGGCGACGGCCATGATCCACGACGCTCCGTGCTCGGTACTGGTCGCCCGCGAACCGAGATCCGCGGAGCCGCCCCGGAGGATCGTTCACGCCGCCGACGGCTCGGAAGCGTCCCTCGAGGCTGCCCGCGCCGCCGCGTTGATCGCGGACCGCACCGATGCAACGGTGCTGAGCGTCCACATTGGGGATGACGATCAGGGCAGAGCGATTCTGGAGGAGGCGGCCGCCGTCATTTCAACCGCTGAGGTCGAAGTCGCCACCAGGCTGGAAGCCGGAACGGCGCACGCTCGCCTGATCGAGATTGCAAACGAAGTCGGGGCAGCCCTGCTTACCAGCGGCGCGCGCGGAGTGCGCGGAGTCAAGGCGCTCGGCAGTGTCAGCGAGCGCGTAGCCCACCAGGCTTCGTGCTCGGTACTGATCATCAGACGCGGCATCGCCGGAGCCTGAACGCTCGACAGGCTCTTACTCGAACTATGGGACGTCGACCGCGGTGAGCTGTCCCTCGTACGGGCTGCGCCCGGTGATGTTGGCCGCGCCGCAGCGCGCCCCAAGCGCCAGGGACTGGGCGAGCGAGCGTCCCTGTCCGAGGCCGAATGTCAAGCCGCCGGCAAAGGAGTCGCCCGCGCCGTAGCTGTCCACCACCGGGCCCAGGGCCTGCGGGGCCGCCCAGTGGCTCGTCGCGCCGTCGGCCGTTTCGAACGAGCCGCCCGCACGCCCGTTGGTTCGCACCACCGCAAGCGGTGCCGGCTCGAACTCGCCGGATGCGTACCGTTCGGCACTGTCGTTGGCGCTCATCACGAGGACGTCGAGTTCGACCCCGGACGCAGCGAGGGCCTCGCCGGCGCGGACAGTCGCGACGAGCCTTTCTGCCGCACGGGCGGCACGCACACCGCCGGCATCGGCGGCGGTGACGTACGCCGCGTCTGCGCCCTCAACCTCGGACCAGGGCAAGGCGTCGGCCCCGTGTGGCACTAACCGCGCGCCGGTGGTGGTGATTGTTCGCTCGCCCTCGCTGTCGAGGTGAACGAAGGCTCGTCGCTGGGGTTCTGCGCGCCAGGCCGCCTCGACGCGCACCCCATGCGCCCGAGCTCTCGCTGCGCCCGGTGGCCAAACACGTCGTCTCCGAGGGCGGTGAGGAACAGGCAATCGCCCGCAAGCCGGGCGATTTGCACCGCGGCGACCGCTCCACCGCCCGCCGGTTGCTCCCAGGCATCGACCGCCTCGACGATCTCGCCCGGCGCGGGACATGATCAACCGGCGCGAACCGGGCCCACTCGACGTGGCCGACGACGGCGAGTCTCATTGCTCGCCCGGTGTAGCACGAAAAAGCCGTTGACCAGGCAGGCTGCACCACACCACGCAAAAGCCTAAGCGCGTCTCAGCGGCCCTGAGCCAGCAGACTGAGAAACTCCTGCCTTGTCCGCGGATCGTCCTTCACGGTGCCGCGCAAAGCCGAGGTCACCGTCAATGCTCCAGGTTTCTGAACACCACGCAACGACATGCACAGGTGTTCAGCCTGCGACGATCACGCCTACGCCGCGTGGCCGCAACCGCTGCTCCACCCAGTCGGCTACCTGAGTCGTCAGGCGCTCCTGAACCTGGAGGTCGCGGGCGAACAGATCGACGACGCGACCGAGCTTGGAGAGGCCGATAATCCGCTCGCCGGGAAGGTACGCGACGTGTGCCGTGCCGTGAAATGGCAGCAGGTGGTGAGCGCACAGCGACTGAAAGGGAATGTCGCGAACGAGGACCAGCTCGTCATAACTTCCGTCGTTCGGAAACGTGGTCGCTGTGAACGGCGCTGGACGTGAGCAGCTCCGCGTAGGCCGTCGCCACCCGCCGCGGCGTTTCACGCAGGTGCTCAGAGGCGACGTCGGCGCCAAGCGCGGCGAGCAGATCGGACGCGGCGCGCTCGGCGGCTGGCAGGTCGACGATTCGCGACTCCGAACCAGCCGGAGTGTCGCCGTTGCGATCTCCTTCCAGCGTCGCGGCGAGGCCGGCGGAGTGGCCGTTACGCTCAGGTTTCATGCGCGGTTCTCGGTCGCCGCAGCAATGAGAGCGTCGATGGGCACATCGGGATCCGCGAGCATGCGTGCATCGACCGTGTGTCGAGACCGGATCAGCTCGCGGATCGCGTCGTTGACGTCCCAGATGTTGACGTTCATCCCCGCGACCACGCGAGCGTCCTCGAGCCAGAAGGCGATGAACTCCCTCGCCGCGACGTCGCCACGGAAGACGACCTCGTCCCAGCTCGTGGCGAAGCCGCTGTACTCCATCCCGACTTCGTATTGGTCGGAGAAGAAGTAGGGAATCTCATCGTAGGCGACCTCCTTCCCGAGCATCGCCCGTGCGGCGACCGGCCCTTGGTTGAGCGCGTTGGCCCAGTGCTCGACCCGAAGGTGGCGGCCGTAGAAGGGATGGTGGGCGTTGGCGACATCGCCCGCGGCGAAGACGCCTGGGACGCTGCTCTCGAGGTGCTCGTCGACGACGACGCCGTTGTCGACCCGAAGACCCGCGGTCTCGACCAGGCCAGTGCGAGGCGCGACGCCGACGCCGACGACGACGAACTCGGTCTCGATCGAGGCCCCGTCCTGGGTGACGACCCGCTCCACCGAGCCTTGGCCCTCGAAGCGCTCGACCGTGGTCTCGGGCAGGAACTCGACCCCATGGTCGCGGTGGATGTCGAGGTAGATCTGACCGACTTCGGGGCCCAAGCACACGCTCCAACGGCAGCGAGGCCATCTCGATCATCGTCACCTCGCAACCTTTCTGGCGAGCGGAGGCGGCGATCTCGGAGCCGATCCAACCCGAGCCGACGACCACCAGCGCGCTGACCGCGCTCGATCCGCTCGCCGATCCGCTCGGAGTCGGCGAGGGTGCGCAGGTAGTGGATGCCATCGAGTTTCGCCCCGGGAACTTCGAGGCGACGGGGCACGGCGCCGGTCGTCAGCAGGAGGCGGCCATAACCGAGGCGCCGATCCCCCTCCAGCAGCAGCTCGCCGCAACCCGGCGCCGAGGCCGGTCACCCGGGTCGAGCTCCAGAGCTCGATCTCGTTGTCGCGATAGAAGTCCTCCGCATGGACGTAGGGCTTGTCTGCGGTTTCGCCACGCAGGTAGTCCTTCGAGAGCGGCGGGCGCTCGTACGGCCGCTCGGGCTCGTCGCCGATCAGGACCAACCGACCGTCGAAACCTTCCTGGCGCAGGGTCTCTGCAGCCTTCGCTCCGGCCAGGCCGGCGCCGACGATGACGAACCTCTGCTGAGCGGACATTCTTCCTCCTCGGATCGGACTCTCGGGCCCTTTGCGTCGGGCCGGCCGGTGTTCTTACGTCGCCGCTCCCGGTTGACCGAAGCGCTCCGCAAATCGCGGCCTGAGGTAAGAACCGCCGGGAGGCGCGCGCTAACTGAGTATGTGGCCGAGAGCAAGACGCGCAGCCCTGGGCAGCGACCTGGAGCGGCCGGGCAGCAGCGAGCTGATCACCTGGAGGCAAATGCAGCTCATGCGCGCCGGATTCGACTCGAACCTGGCGGCATCGGTAGCGACCGCACGGGCGATCGACCTGCACGCCCTGATCGAGCTCGTCGAACGCGGCTGTCCCCCTCCGCTCGCGGCACGGATCCTGGCGCCGCTCGATCTGGGAGGGCACGACATGCTGACGGCCCCCCACAGCGCCGCTGTTAGGGTCCAGGCACCGGCCGGACCCCCGCCAGGCCTTGCGATGAGCTCGCCCGCCCCAGCCCCACCCGCGCTCGGCCCCGATCGCGAGTCGAGGGCCTGGGTGTCCGGGCTCGGCGCGGATGGGGCGCGCGGCGAGGAAGCCCGACGACACCTCCACGACCTGCTGCTCAGAGCGGCACGGTTCGAGATCAACCGCCGGCGCGGATCCCATCCGCACCTGCGCGGGGGCGACCTCGACGATCTCGCCCACCAGGCGGCCGCCGACGCGATGCTCGCGATCCTCGACAAGCTCGACACCTATCGGGGCGAGAGCCGCTTCACCACCTGGGCCTACAAGTTCGCACTGCTCGAAGCGGCGGTGAAGCTCCGCCGGCGCGCCTGGCAGGGCCGCGAAGTCCCGCTCGAGCCCGAGCATTGGGCTGTGCTCGCCGGACCCGACGATTCACCTGCGACCGCCGCGGAGAACCACGAGGTCCTCGGCTCCCTGGCCGCGGCGATCGAGACCGAGCTCTCTCCGCATCAGCGCGACGTGCTCGTCGCGATCGCGCTCAACGGGGTGCCGATCGACGTCCTCGCCGAGCGGCTGAGCACGACCCGGGGCGCCCTCTACAAGACGGTCCATGACGCGCGCAAGAAGCTTCGCGCCCACCTGGCCGACCAGGGCCTGAGATTTGCAGAGGAAGCCGAGACGAACGAGGGGAGATGACGATGGGCCGACATGCACGAACCCAAGCGATCGCAGCCTCCTCAAGCGTCTGCTTGGACCCGCGGGACCCGAGCTGAGCTGCGAGGAGTGCTTTGCAGAGCTCGATCGCTACGTCGAGCTCGAGCTGAGTGACGCCGACGCTGACGCGGCGGTCCCGGGAATGCGGGCGCACCTCGAAGGGTGTGGGGCCTGCGATGAGGATCACCAGAGCCTTCGAGCCCTGGTCGGAGCCGAGGCCGCCTCTGCGCAGCCTGCGCCCGGCGACTGACCCCCGGCGGATCGTGCAGCTCGGAAAGGACGCGATGAGCGAGTTGCTAGGCTCTGAGTGGGGCATCGCTGGCGGGATACGCCTACTTGCCGCAGATTCGCCACTTGATACGCGAACGATGCTCGGCCGGAATCAGCCGCAGCGCGTTCTCGCTGTGGCTTCTTGCGTCGGTTCTGATGACGATTCACGCGTTACTGCTTCCGCGCGCTCGTGTTCATCGTGCTCGGCGCGATCCAGATCGGCGCGATCAGCGTCATCCTCGTCTACAGCGCTAGGTATCGGGGTCTCGTCTGCCCCATTCACGCGCGCAGCCCTGCCCAGGACTCCCTCTAGGCGGTCGGCGCCGTCGCGAAGCCGAGCTGGGACATCGCAGACGCTGGAACGCCTGGAGGTAAGACCCGGCTCCGGTCGGTCGCTAAGCAAGCGACCACCCCCCGAAAGGAGACGCATCAAATGAACACCATCGCCGCCACCCTGCGGCCGATCCCGTTCCCATCAATGGCACGACTGCGAAGCGATCCCGTCGCCCAGGCCTTCACCCTGCTGCGGATCGGTTTCGTCGTGCTGCCGATCCTGATGGGCCTCGACAAGTTCGCCGAGGTGATGAACGAGAACTGGACCGCGTATCTGGCCAACGAGTTCAACGACATCATCCCCGGCAGCGCCCAGGACGCGATGTACGCGGTCGGCGTCGTCGAGATCCTGGCCGGGATCATCGTCTTGGTCGTGCCCCGCTTCGGCGGCCTGCTGGTCGCGGCCTGGCTCGGCGGGATCATCCTCAGCCTGCTGCTGGTCGGCGGCTACGGCGACATCGCCCTGCGCGACTTCGGGCTCCTGCTCGGCGCGCTGACGCTGTTTCACCTCGCCGGCGCGGACTCCGCCAACCCCAACGACCGCCGGAGCGTCGAGGCGGTTGACCGCCCGACCGTCGACTCGACCAACGGTCGAGCCCACGAGTCGCCGCATCGCGGCGCAGTCGCCTGACGGCGGCCTCGAGTATCTCCGGTGCAGGCACTGCCTGCACCGGAGGTGCCGACCCGGCAACACTCGAGCACCTATCGGCCTCGGTTCCGCGGTACTCCACGGCGCAGGCGTGGGCGCTCCTATCTCGACAGCTGCCTGATCGGGGAGATGCTCGCCCGAGGCTGCGCTGCGATCGCGACTACGCTTGGCGCTAACGAGCTCGCCGCGACACCGGTATTGCTTGGTGGCTCGAAGGAGGTCAAGCGCACTTTCTGGGCATGCTCAGCGAGGAGCTCAAGCTCGCATCCTGCCTCACCAGGCCTGACGCCGGCTCAGACGGATGAAGACGACCGCCACGAAGCAGGGTGACAAATACGTCATCAATGGCTCCAAGTGCTTCATCACAAACGGCGGTTACGCCGACTGGTACCACGGTCTATGCGAAGACCGACAAGGACGCGGGCCACCGGGGGATCAGCGCGTTCGTCGTGCCGACGGACGAGACGGTCACCCGCCGGGATCCGCGAACTGGGAGCAGCGATCACCGAGGGGTGTGGGACGCTGCACCTGCTGCTCACCCACCTCCATCTCGATCACATTCAGAGCCTGTTGTTCTTCGCCCCTCTATTCGACCCTCAGGTCGAAATCACGGTCTGGGGCCCGCCGGCGGCCGGGCGAGCGCTGCGAAGCGCCTAGCCCGCTACCTCTCGAACCCCCTGTCGCCAATCGAGATCTCTGAGCTGCCCGCAGGTCACTTTCCGCGACGTCCCCTCGGAGCCGTGGCACATCGGTGCCGTCGAGCTGAGGGCCTCGCTCGTCGCCCACCGGGAGCCTACCCTCGGCTACCGCCTCGGGCGAGGATACGACGAGCGTCTGCTACCTGCCCGATCACGAACCCGCACTCGGTCGCGAGATCGCGACGGCCGACACGGGCTGGCTCTCCGGACACGGGCTCGCCCGAGACGCCTCCCTGTTAATCCACGATTGCCAGTACTCAGAGAGCGAGCACCCGCCACCGCGGCTGGGGTCACTCAAGCCTTCCCGACGCGCTCGCCTTCGCGCGCCGCTGCGCGGTCCAACAGTTGGCGCTCGTCCATCACGATCCATGGCACGACGATGCCTTCCTCCATTCCTTCGAGCGCGAGGCCACGGAGCGTTCAGCGGTCCTGGGTGAAAACGGACGGGTCAACGGCCACGAGGGGGACGCGTTCGAGCTCGCGGAAGGCTGATCACAAGCGATCGCGAAGCTCGCCTTTAGAGCGAACCGTCGTCAGGAACTCGGGCCGGGCACATGCCCGTCGCAATCGATCGCGTAGGTCGTCAGGGGCAAACCGAAGCGCTCCTTCACATGCTCGATGAGCCCCCGCTCCTGCCAGTTCCTGTGCTCCGAACTGAGTAGCCCGATGAGGATGTGGTCGGGGTGGAAATCCGCGACGGCGTCGTCGAAGCTGGTGAGCAGCATTTCATCGCCGACCCTGCCGCCTGCCTCGGGGCTGAGCGTGCGTATGTGACCCAGGACCGTGTCGAGCCGTTCGTCCGCAAGGTGCCGAAGCCGATCGATGTCGTCAGTGAGCCAGGCGAGCCGCCCGGGAAGGCTGGGAGTGACGACGTATACCTCGGCCGCCGCATCGATCACGGCACGCACGGCGGCCGGCAGGTCATCCACCGATGCGACTGCGGAGTCAGCGACCATCAGGAGCCGCTGGATGCGCCCGGATTCGGGATCCAGTGGGTCGGGGTGCATTTTCAACTTGCCCATATGCTCTTAGCGTCGCCCTGAGTCGTGTTCTTACGGCGTCGAGGCATGGCTCACACGTATCCATGTCGACGCAGCAGGAAGAGGAGACCGGCAACGAGCGCGATCGGCGCGCCCACGCCGAACACCAGGAACGCCGCGAGACCATCAACCCGAGTCACGAGCCAGTCGAAGTTCTGTCCGAAGAAGCCGGTCAAGACGACGAGCGGCACGACCACTGTGGTCAGAATCGTGAGCCGTTCGGCGAACAAACTCAACCGATTCGAGGTGGAGGAGAGGTAGAGATCCAAAGCTCCGCTCGCCAGCTCGCGGGTCGAGTCGACCATGTCACGCGCGGCCACCAGACGCGATGCGGCCTCCTTCACGCCCGTCGAGTCCATGCCCGGCAGCGCCGACAGATCGTCCGCCTGGCGGAGGAAGAGGTCGCGCTGCGGTGTCGCAACGTGGCGGAGGTCGACAAGCGAGCGGCGGAGCTCGGTCACGCGCAGCATCTGGCTTTCGTCGAGCTGCGTGATGATCTCGTCCTCGAACAAATCGATCTCGTCGTCGATCGCCTCGACCGCAGAAAAAAGGCTGTCGATCACGGCGCCGATCACCGGCTCGGCGATCGGCCGCCCCCCATCCGTCACGCGCAGTGAGTCCAGTGAGGGGAGTTGACCGCGGCGGAGCGTGACCAAGTGGCCGGCCCCGAGCAGGAAGTGGACCTCGACCGTCTCGAATCGTCCGCGGGGCCCTTCGGTCGCGCCAAAAAGCACGAGCAACGTGTGCTCGCCCAACGAGGCAAGCCGCGGTCGCTGCCCGAATTGCGTTGCGGCATGCGTCGCGTCGGGCGATAGGCCAATCCCTTGGCTCAGGGATTCGAGCTCGGGCCCGACGTTGGATCCCACGAGATCGAGCCAGAACGGCTCCTGGCGCGCGCGAAGCCCGGCCACCTCACGCGTGTCGCGCGCGCGCAGGTCAGCAGCTGGCTTCGTTGGTCGAGCCGAAACGGCGCGGACGTCGGTCGCATCTCGAGCGCGATCAAGTCGAGGCTCATAGCCAACTAGCGTCGGCCCGGCCGCGGAGCTTACCCCCGGTGCGCCGCGGCGTTCGTCTCAGATCGCGCCCTGCAAGCAGCTTCCGACGCGGCTCACGCAGCCGGAAATGGGCATCTCGCCCCATGCCCGGGAGGCGCTTCGGCGGGTCATGCTCAGTCCGATGAACCCACCGACCAATCCCGCGCCGGCGGTGCCAAGCCCGTGCCGACCGCCGGCGCCGAGCCGATCCTGGGTCTCGACCCCGTGTCGCAGGCCTGGATCGACGGCCTCAGCGCCGACGGTCCGGAGCGTGAGCCGGCCATCAAGCGCTACATGCGCTGCTCTTGAAGGCAGCACGGTTTGAGGTCAGCCGGCGCCGTGGCGCGATCTCGCATCTGCGCGACAACGACCACGACGACCTCGCCCACCAGAGCGCCGACGACGCTCTGGTGGCGGTCCTGAGGAAGCTCGGAGACTTCCGCGGCGACAGTCGTTTCACCACCTGGGCCTACAAGTTCGCGCTCCTCGAGGCCGCGACGAAGGTCCGCAGGCGCGCGTGGCAGGGGCGCGAGGTCCCGCTCGCGCCCGACGCCTGGGCCCTGATCGCCGACGATCGCTCGACCCCTCAGCGGGATCCCGAGACGAGCAGAGCTCTACGCCGCTCTGCGGGAAGCGATCGCCGACGACCTCAGCCGGCACCAGCGCGACGTTCTCGTCGCGACCACGCTTAACGACGTTCCCATCGACGTTCTGGCCGAGCGCCTCGACACGACCCGCGGCGCGCTCTACAAGACCATCCACGACGCCCGGCAAAAGCTCCGAGCGGCACTCGCCGCCCGTGGATTGGGCGTCGGCGACTACATGGAGACAGCAAGCTCATGACCGCTTCCACCAAACCACACTCGATCATCCCCCGGCGTCGCACAGCCCCGCAGCCGAGAACCGCCACACCCGTCTACCCGGTCGCTACGGCGGAGATCGCCGAGCGCCGAAAGCAGCTGGCTCCGGACACCCACGATGCATTTCAAGAGTTCAGCAAACAGGTCTTCGCAGCCGGAGCGCTGGACAAGAAGACCAAGCAGCTGATCGCCGTGGCGGTCGCCCATGTCACCCAATGCCCCTATTGCATCCAAGGCCACACCAAGGCTGCGATCCGCGACGGGCGCCAGCGAGCAGGAGCTGATGGAAGCGATCTGGGTCGCTGCCGAGATGCGAGCCGGCGGCGCCTACGCACATGCGACCCTGGCGCTCGACGCTGCCGCGGACGCCAAGCCCCACCGCGCCGCGTAAGCGCCATGGAGATCGTCACCGTGGGTCATTCGACGCATCCGATCGAGGCATTCCTTGGCCTCCTCCAAGATCACGGGATCGAGGCCATCGCCGACGTGCGGCGCTTTCCGGGCTCGCGGCGCAATCCGCAGTTCAGCGCGCGCGCCCTCGCGACCGCGCTCGCGAAGGCGGACGTCGCGTATGAGTCATTCGCCGATGCGCTGGGCGGCCGCCGCTCATCGTCCCGATCAACCTCCGAGCGCCGGGGAGGTGCCTGAGCGCCCCGACAACTCCGGGTGGCGCAACGCTTCGTTCCGCGCGTATGCCGACTACATGTCAGAGCCGGCGTTCGCCGCCGGCCTCTTGCAGCTGGAGGACCTGGCGCGCTCCCGACACACCGCGATCATGTGCGCCGAAGCGCACCCGAGCCGCTGTCACCGCCGGTTGATCGCAGACGCACTGCTTGCGCGCGGTTGGCGGGTGCTTGATCTGCATGGCGACGACAGGATCGAAGCACACGCACCGAGCCCTCATGCCGTGATCGGAGCGGGGCGCGTCCCGTATCCGCGCCAGGCATCTCTACCGATGTAAGGACTCGGCACCGGCGACGCTAATCGCGTGGCGAGACAATCGGGACGGCCCTGCGCCGCCCTAGAGTTGAAGGAGAACGGCCATGGGGCGACTGCAGCAACTGCACGAAGCCGGCGTATCGATCTGGCTCGACACCCTCTCGCGGGACCTACTCGAGAGCGGAGAGTTCGAGCGACTCGTGCGCGAGTTCAGCCGTCACCGGCGCGACCTCCAACCCGACGATCTTTGCCAAGGCGATCACGGAACTCGGACCGCTACGACGCACAACTGCAGGAGCTGGTCGCGCGGGGACTCGACGACCCCCATGCGCTTTTCCTCGAGCTCGCACTCGAGGACATCCGTCAGGCCGCCGGGTTGCTTCGGCCCACCTACGAGCGGAGTCTCGGCGCCGATGGATTCATCTCGCTCGAGTGCACGCCAGACCTGGCCGACGACGCCGACGGAACGATCGAGCAGGCGCTGGAGCTCTGGAGCCGCCTCGACCTCCCGAACGTGCTGATCAAGGTCCCCGCCACCGCGGCCGGCGTGCAGGCCGTTGAGGAACTGACCGCCCGCGGCGTCAACGTCAACGTGACCCTGCTCTTCTCCGTGCAGTCGCTACGAGCAGATGATCGAGGCCTATCTACGAGGACTCGAGCGGCGTGCCGAGCCGGGACGAGGAGCTCGGCGGACTGACCTCCGTGGCTTCGTTCTTCGTCTCCCGCGTCGACACCAAGGCCGATCCCGCGCTCGCCTCGAACTCACCACTGCGCGGGCGGATCGCGGTCGCCAACGCCAAGCGCGCATACGACCGCTACCTGCTGCGCTTCAGCGGGTCGCGCTGGGAGCGCCTGGAGGCGCTCGGTGCCCGGCCCCAGCGCCCGCTCTGGGCGAGCACCGGGACCAAGAACCCGGACTACTCCGATGTGCTCTACGTCGAGCAGCTGATCGGCGCCGGGGTCATCAACACCATGCCCGATGCGACGCTGCGCGCCTTCCGCGATCACGGACGAGTCGAGGCGACCCTCGACGCCGACAGCGGGGAAGCCGAGACCGTTCTGGCTGCTGCCGCGTACGAGGGACTCGACCTCGAGGCGATCACCGCTCGAGCTCGAGCGCGAGGGCGTCGAGTCCTTCTGCAGCTCCTATCGCGAGCTCTTGCGCTGCATCGAGACCAAGTTGGCCGCGATCTCCGGCCATGGCGCGATTCTCGCCTGACCCGCCGGCGGAATCGCGGCGGTTCCCCTGAGCGCCCGGCACCAGAGCCAGGCGCCGATCCGCGACTACGGCGTGATCGGCGACGGCCGCACCGTCGGCGCTGATTGCAAGCGACGGATCGATCGACTGGCTCTGCCTGCCCGAACCTCGATTCACCGAGCGTTTTCGGCGGGCTGCTCGACCATCAGCGGGGTGGGAGCTTCCAGCTCGCACCGAGATCGCCTTCCGAGTCCGAGCGGCGCTACCTGCCGGACACGAACGTGCTCGAGACGACCTACGACACCGACCGCGGCCGGGTTCGAGTGACCGACGCGATGACTCTCCCGCGCGCCGGCCTGGCCCCGCAACGAGAGCTGGTCCGCCGCGTCGAGGCGATCGACGGAGAGGTGCCGATGCGCTGGCGGGTCGAGCCGCGCTTCGGCTACGGGTCGCGCCCGCATCGGATCGAGCATGCGCGCCGGCGTCCCGGTCGCCAGCGCGGGCGCCGATGCGCTCGCGCTCCGCGCCTGGAACGCAGGTGACCCCGTCTGCGAGGCCGACGCTATCAGCGGCGAGTTCGTCGCCTCGGACGGGATCGCGCGCATTGCTCGTCCTCAGCGCCGGCCACTCCGAGCCGCTGGTCTTCCCGGCCCGCGTCGAGGCCGAAGCACGACTCGACTCAACGATCGACTTCTGGCGCAGACTGGGCCGGGACCCGCTCCTACGACGGCCCTTGGCGCGATGCCGTCATTCGCAGCGCCTTGGCGCTGAAGCTCTTGGTCTACGCACCATCCGGCGCGATCGCCGCCGCCGCCACGACCTCGCTGCCAGAGACGCTCGGCGGCGAGCGCAACTGGGACTACCGCTACTCCTGGCCCCGAGACTCCGCCTTCACGCTCGATGCCTTCCTCTCGCTCGGCTGTTCGCCGGAAGCCGACGCCTACTTCTCCTGGCTGCTGCACGCGTCTCAACTCACCCATCCCCGCCTCCAGGTCCTCTACCGCCTCGACGGTGGCACGCGCACGCCGGAGCGTGTGCTGCCGCTCGCCGGCTATCGCGGATCGCGGCCGGTCAGGGTGGGCAATGCCGCCGCACCGCAGCTGCAGCTCGACGTCTACGGCGAGCTGCTCCAGACCGCGCACCGCTACGCGATGAGCGGCAGGCAGCCTCGACCGCGAGACCGGCCGCAGGCTCGGCGAGATTGCAGACGACGTCTGCGGCCTGTGGCGCCGAGCCGGACGCCGGGATCTGGGAGGTCCGCGCCGAGCCCGCGCACTTCACTCAGTCAAAGCTGATGTGCTGGGTGGCTCTCGATTGCGCCGCGGAACTCGCACAGGAGGGCCAGCTGCCGGACGCCCACGCCGACCGATGGAAGGCCACGGCCGAGGAGATCCGCGAGTTCGTCGACTCGCGCTGCTGGTCGCCCGAGCGAATAGCTACCTGCGCGCACCGGGGACTGGAGAACTAGACGCAAGCCTGCTGTTCATGGCGTTGATGGGCTTTCGCCCGACCGACGAGACGCGGGTGGACGCGACAATCGACGCGGTCCGCGAGCAGCTCTCCCGCGGCCCGCTCCTCTACCGCTACCGCGATGATGACGGGCTGCCGGGTCAGGGAAGGCTGCTTCGTGGCGTGCTCGTTCTGGCTCGTCGAAGCGCTTGCGCGTCGCGGCCGGCGTGAGGAGGCGGTCGCGCTGATGGAGGGGCTGCTTGCGCTGGCCAACGATCTCGGTCTTTACTCGGAGGAGATCGACCCAGATACGCGGCCAATTCCTCGGCAACTTCCCGCAAGGGCTCGTCCACCTCGCGCTGATCAACGCCGCGACCACGTTGGCGGAGGGGTCCGTGCCATGACTATCTGGGGCGCCCTGGCCGGTGGGTTCCTGGGCACCGTGGTCCTGACCAGCGGGCTTCGCGCCTGCAGCGAGTTGCGTCTGACTCGCATGGACATTCCGTTCCTCCTCGGCAGCGCGTTCTTCACCGACCGGACCCGCGCCAAGGCGGTCGGCTATCTGCTCCACTTCGCTTTCGGCCTGCTCTTCGCGCTCGTCTATTACGCCTTGTTCCGGGCGATCGGCGAGGCGAGCTGGTGGCTCGGCGCGCTCCTGGGCATGGCGCATGCCCTCTTCGCCGGTACGACGCTAGTCAACGTCCTGCTTCCGGCGATCCATCCGCGGATGGGCACCGTGACCACGGCCGCGGACGCCAGCCCCCTGTTGGAGCCGCCCGGCTTTCTGTTGATGAACTACGGCGTCGCGACCCCGGTGGTCACCCTTGTCGTTCACGTCGTTTACGGGGCGCTCGTCGGGGAGTTCGTGGCGCTGTCTGGGTGATCACTCCCCCGCGGGCAGGGAGGCGGGTAGGCGCTTCGGCTTACTCGGGTACTCGGTTGGCCGCGGAGGGATCCCCGGCCAGTTGCTCAAAGCCATAGGCGAGGAGCGCCGCAACGATGACGATCGACACCCAGCCGGCTTCAGCTGAGAACACCGCCATGCCAACGACGATCGCGGCGATCACGACGAGTGCCATTGCTACATGTCGAACTCGGTGCTTGTAGATCTGTGCCTGCATGGTGCCAGTGTCGCTGACCGCGGCCTCCGTGGACATGGGGTGCATTGTGTATTTCCGACGACGGTGCGACCTAGGAGGCTCGAGCGACGGGTCGCGCCGCCCGTGCTCCTAGGTCCGACCCGCGGCCGCAGCATCGACGGCGGGCTGCCGCGCTCTCTCCGCCTCTTCGTCGGGATGCATGACGGCGTGTCGAGCTCCGGGCACACCGAACTCGTAGGGCCCGCCCACAACGCGGGGGACGATCGGGAAGTTAAAGCGCGGCGGTGGGGATGAAACGAGCCACTCGATCGACTTGGCGCGCCACGGGTTGGCACTCGCCTACCTAGGGCGACCGCTAGCCGCGGCCGCCAGAATCGCCACCCCGGTCATCCACGCCCGCGCGGCCCGTGCTTTTGTTAGCCGCAGCGATGGCTCGACCCACGCCAATCCGCGATTCGGCGCATACCCTCTCACTGCTATGGCGGGTCACGCTGGCCAGCGCGGCGGTGCTCGCGCTCGCCTTCATCCTGCTGCTCGTCACGCCGGTCACCGTCAGCGCCCCGATCCGGCTCACCGAGGCGCTGATTCTCACGCTGGGACTGGCGACTATGGTCGCGGTCAACCTGATGCTCGTCCGTCGCGCTCTCGCGCCGCTGCGTGAGCTGGAAGCACAGATGGACGAGATCGACCTCCGCAATCCGGAGCTGCGGCTGGCCGGCAGCCCGACTTACAGCTCAGAGCTCGTCACCTTCACCAGCGCCTTCAATGCGATGCTCGACCGCCTCGCCGAGGAGCGACGTGCGGGAAGCCGCGCGGCGCTGATTGCCCAGGAGCGCGAGCGCCTGCGGATCGCGCGCGCCCTGCACGACGAGGCCGGCCAGACTCTGACGGCGATCGCGCTCGAGATCGAGCGCGCGGCTACGGACGGCCCGCGAGCTGAACGCGAGCGGATGGCGGCGCTTGCGGTTCAGCTCCATTCCAGCCTCGACGACATTCGCCGGCTCACCCGCGAGCTTCGACCCGAGGCGCTCGACGACCTCGGGCTCGTGAACGCTCTGATCGCTCTGACCTCACGCGCGGCACGCCAGGGCTCGCTCGAGATCGAGCGGCGGTTCTCGTCGGAGTTGCCGCCTCTTTCCTCGGAGCTCGAGCTCGTGGTCTACCGCGTGGCCCAGGAAGCGTTGACCAACGTGCTTCGCCATGCGCACGCTTCGCGCTGCGTCGTCTCGCTTGAGCCCGGCAAGCAGGGGATCGAGCTCACGGTCAGCGATGACGGCCGCGGCCTGCCGGAGCAGCCTGGCGACGACACGATTGGAATCGAGGGCATGCGAGAGCGCGCCCTGCTTGCCGGCGGCACCCTGGAGATCGAGTCGCGCTCCGGACAGGGCACGTGCGTGATGCTCCGGGTGCCCGCCGACGAGGCCCCCTGATGCCCGTCCCGTTGAACACCCGAATACTGCTCGCGGATGACCACGAGCTCGTTCGCGACGGGCTCAAGATGGTGCTCGACGCGCAGCCGGACCTGACCGTGGTCGCGGAGGCGGGCGACGGCGCCGAGGCGCTCGAGATCGGGATCAGAGGGGAAATCGATCTGGCCGTGCTCGATGTTTCGATGCCGCGTCTCACCGGCCTGCAGGTCGCCCGTGAGCTTCATCGCCGCCGGCCCGAGCTGCACATCCTGATGCTCTCGGTCCACGACGCTGAGCAGTACTTCTTTGAGGCGCTCAAGGCCGGCGCCTCAGGATACGTGCTGAAGTCGGCAGCCAACCGCGACCTGATCGAGGCCTGCCGAGCGACGATGCGCGGCGAGCCGTTCATCTACCCTGCCGCGGCCTCGGCCTTGGTTCGCGACTATCTCGAACGCGCCGGTCGAGGTGAGGAGACGCCCGCTGACCCGCTCACGCCTCGAGAGCTCGAGGTGATCAAGCAGATCGCCGAGGGCCTGACCAGCGAGGAGATCGCCTCGATCCTGGTGATCAGCAAGAAAACGGTTGATCGCCATCGCGCCAACATTCTCGAGAAGCTGGGGATGCGAAACCGAGTCGAGCTCACCCGCTATGCGATCAAGCGAGGTCTGGTCGAGCCGTAGGTATCCGTCGTTGCCGGCCGCCTCCCCCGAACGCACGCGCATCAGTCGGGAGGCGACCCCGACCTCCAGCTGGTGGCGGTGGCGGAGTTGGTCACGCTCGGCGCGTAGCGCGCTCGCGGGGCGGGTGATGCCTCGAGGATTTGGTTGTCAAGACCCATGGCCCAGCCACCCTTGGATCGGTCATGCTCCAGTCATGGCTTTTGGTCGAGCGGGCACTCAACCCGACCATCGTCCGCGCGAGGCGGCTCTCCGACGACGGGTCAAGGTGGTCGGCTATGACGGCTCGACCAACGGCCGCAACGTCGTCGAGGGCGCGGTCAGGCGAGCAGGCGCTGGCGATCGACTGGTCGTCGTCCACGCTCTCGAACCCGAGAGCGGCGATCCCGCCGCGCGCTATGACGAGGTCTGCCAACAGATGCTCAGCGAGCTCAATCCGACCGTCTTGGATGGGATCGACTACGAACTGCGGGTAGTCGAGGGGTCCCCCGCCCAGGCGCTGATCGAGGTCGCCCTCCATACCCGAGCAATAGCCATTGTCATCGGCACCCGTCGAGCTCCCTCACGCCTTGGGCAGCGGACCATTCGCTCGGAGCTGGAAAGCGGACCGGTGCCGGTTGTGGCCTTGGTCGGCAAAGCCGAGCGCGAGAGCCATCCGCTGGCCGAGCCGATCGATGCCGTCAACCGCGACAGCAACGACTCTTTCCCGGCCAGCGACCCGCCCTCGTCGTGGAGCGGGCCAGCCAATGGCGCCCCCGCCCGCGCCGGGATGACGCCTGCAGCCCAGCCATGATCTTGGTTGGCATCGATGACCGTGCTTCGGCGCGAGATGCCCTTGTCTTCGGCCGATGGCTGGCGACTGCGCGAACCCAGGACCTGCTGTTGGCTTGGGTTCATCCGTATGACCGTCTGCCTAGCCTGCTCGAGGAGGGGCCAAAGCAGGAGAGTCTGCGCCAGGCCGTTGAAGCCATGGCCGAGGAGGTCAGAGCGAGCCTGCCGGCCGGGCTTCGGCCCGAGCTCCGGTTGGTCTCGGGGCGCTCGGCGGCTCAGGGCCTCGAACACCTGGCTGAGCGCGAGCAGGCCTCGCTGATCGTGTTGGGCGCGTCCGAGCGGGCCGGAATTGGACGGATCGTGCCGGGTTCGACTGCGCGCAGGCTGCTCTCCGGCTCGAGGGTACCGGTGGCCATTGCCCCGCGTGACTACAACGAGGAACCGGAACGAGAGCCGGTGATTGGCGTCGGCTTCGACGGCGGCCATGAAGCCGAGCAGGCGCTCGAGTGGGCGGCCGCGCTGGCAGGCGATGTCGGCGGGAGGCTGCGCCTGGTGATCGTCCATCAGCCCATCGCCTTCGCCAACGTCGGCGCCGGCGCGTTTCCAACCGAAACGGTCGCCCAGGCGCTTCGCCGAGAACTGCGGCGCGAGGTTGAAGAGGCAGAGGCCTCCTTGGCGGGCGGACTGAACCTCGAGACGGCATTCGCGGATGGGGACCCGGCGACCGAGCTCGCCAAAGCCAGTGCTGAACTTGACCTGTTGGTTCTCGGCTCGCGCGGGTATGGACCGGTTCGTTCGGTGCTCCTGGGCAGCGTGTCCGAGGCCACCGTGGCGGGTTCTGCGGCGCCGGTTGTGATGGTGCCCCGCGGCCCGGAAAAGTAGACCTAGGACCGAGTGGGTGGGAGATCTAACCCGCACCACCCGGCTCGGGCCGCAGCAACCTTCGCCGGATGAATTGATCGTTTTTTCGGGCACACCCGGGGTAGACGCGAGGCGTGACGTCGGCGCCCTTGAGTTCCCGGCGGCTGGCGCCGCTCGAGCCGCTGGTCGAGCGGATCGAATCGCTGAGCGCGCTCGATGCGCCAGCACAGGCGATCGGCAAGCGGGTTCGCGGTGCGCTCGACCGTGGCGCCCTCAAGGACGCGCTCAGCGGCACCTGGCTTGGACACGCTCTGCATCCGATGCTCACCGACGTCGTCATCGGATCATTTCTCAGCGCGTCGCTGCTCGACTTGCTCGGAAACGGTGACAACAACGGGGCCAGCGAGCGTCTGATCGCGGTCGGCATCGCCGCCTACGGGCCCACGGCGCTGACCGGGGTCAACGATTGGGCAGACGCCGAGCCCGCCGACGACGGAGTGCGTCGCGCTGGCCTCGTGCACGCGGCGGTCAACAGCGCGGCACTCTCGCTCTACGCCGCCTCTCTGGTGGCGCGCCGTCGCGGCTCGCGACGCAAGGGCGCCGTGCTGGGGGCCGCCGGGGCGGCGGTGCTCGGTGCGGGCGGCTACATCGGGGGCCACCTCACGCTCGCGAAGGGCGTCGGCCCCGATCAGACGGTCTATGACCCCGGCCCGCGCGACTGGACACCGGCCGCAGAGTCTTCCGCGTTGACCGAAGGACAGCCGACCCGTGTGGTCGTCGACGATACGCCGGTGCTGCTGGTGCGGTTCGGCGCCCGGGTGCTCGCGATCCACGACCGCTGCTCGCACAGGGGCTGCTCACTCAGCGATGGCGACATCGAACGAGAGCAGATCATCTGCGCCTGCCACGGTTCGCGCTTCGACCTCGGCGATGGCTCGGTCCACCGCGGTCCAGCGACGGCCCCTCAGCCAGCGTTCGAGGTCCGCGACCAAGACGGCCTCATCGCGATCCGCTTGCTGGCGCGAAGCTCGGGTTAGGTCTCGGCCTACCTATACGGTCTCGGGCCGCTCGCCATCTCGCCGATCGCAGGCCTGCCAAAGGGTCGCGCGACCTGCGAGGGTTATGCGCGCCCCGGAGATGGCCCAGACGCGCAGACCCAGATCCCTCGCGGAAGAGCACACCCCGCGCGGTCAGCGCCCGGCTCGGGCGCAAGCCCACCCCGAGCTACCTGCACGACTTGTAACCCGCTAGCCCCCGTGTTGGACGGTCTTGATGCACTGCCCCTGGTTCTCGAACTGCGGGAAGTCGCGCCAGCCGCCGTCCTTGCATTGCTCCTTGGTTGTTGGCACCGGCGGGACGGCGTCGTGGACGACCAGGTCGCCGGCGTCGGCCTCCCAAAGCGGCACATCGAGATCGTCAGGAGCAGGGCACTGGGCAGGGATCTCTGGGAGCCCGACGGGGTCGGAGGCGGAGCCCAATCGGTCCGGCGTGCCGGTGGCGGCGTTGTCTTCGATCTCGAAGAGATACCCGCGGCCCGGCGCAACGCTCACGTTCATGCCCCCAACGACCGCGCGGTTGTCGGCCACGGTGAGGCAGGTAACCGGCCCGCCGAGCTCAGTAAAATGCCCCCGCGCGAAGGCCGTCCCGGTGGCGTTCTCGCCCAGCTGTCCGCTGTGGGCGTCGCTCTCGATGCTGAGGGAGTGCGGGAGGATGAACAAGTGAGTCGCCCTTCCGACGACGAAGTCCTCGTCAAAGGGCTCTCCGCTCGGGTCGTGGGAGGCGCCAGCATTGCCGGGGACAAGAAGCATCGCCGCCGTGAGACAGAGGCTGGCGAGCAGAAGCCTTCTCATCGAGCACCCCTTTCAGCCGGGTACGGATAGATGCCCTACGCGGGGCATACCACCACGGACACGCCGAGTCAAGGGACGGAGCGCCCTCAGAGCAGGGCCGCGAGCACCGCGAGCAGTAACAGCGCGGTGGCGAGCCAGGACAGCAGCCTGCCCAGCGGAGGCAGCTCTTTGTATTCACGGCTCTTTGGTCGGCCATCGGGCGGTACCCGGCCAGCACAGCGGCGTGGCTGCCCGGGTTTGCGACTTCGGTGCGCAGTGCGAGCGCGACCAACCCGTCCGGCCCCGACGACGCTTTCTTCTCCGCGAGCGGAGCGCGGTGCTCCGACCAGCCCTGGCCGTCCCAATAGCGTTGCGTCGCCACCAGTTCGGGATCGGGGTACCAGCCGGCGGGCGGTCCGGGGGCATCGCTCGACACGGCGCGAGCCTATACGCGGTGCGCATCGGGCGCCTCGCAGGCGCGAGCGGGCGTCCCTGGCCGCTGCTTTTGCGGGGCCGTTAGTACCCCACGTAGTACCTTGAGGCCCCGCCGATCGGCGGCCGGCTAACGCGAAAACCCGCCGTAGCAGGGCTTTCGTGAGG
>CAVVME010000002.1:0-160670 GCA_963749365.1 uncultured Solirubrobacterales bacterium | reverse complement strand
CGCGGTCGCCTTGGCGGTGCTCAAGCAGGCGGTCGAGGCGCGGGGCGAGCTCACCGACGACGATCGCCGGCTGGCCGCGGTCCGCTCGGGGCTCCCGGAGGCGACCGTGTATGGGATCTCGACCTTCTACGACGATTTCGTCCGCCCGCGCGGGCGCCGTCACGTCCAGGTCTGCACCGGCACCGCCTGCTGGGCGAGCCGCTTCGACGCCCAGGTCGGCGAGCTCGAGCAGGCGCTCGGACTGGCGCTGAACGAGCGCAGCGAGGACGGCGAGACCTCGCTGGCCGAGGTCGTCTGCCTCGGCTACTGTCACTCGAGCCCCTCCTACCGTGACGGGGACCTGGTCGACGCCGGGCCCGGGGCGGGAGAGCGGGTCGCCGCCGGCGCCGCGCGAGCGGCGGGCGAGCCGCCGTGGCGAAGCGCCCTCGACGAACCGGTGCTGATCGAGCCCGGCGCCTACCGCGGCCTGCATCGTGCGCTCGACGAGCTCGGCGCCGAGCGGCTGCTCGACGAGGTCGAGGCGGCCAACGTCCGTGGCCGCGGCGGGGCGGGTTTTCCCGCCGGGACCAAGTGGCGCTTCGCCCGCCAGGCGGTCGGCGGCGAGAAGGTGATCGTCGTCAACGGCGACGAGGGCGACCCCGGCTCCTACATCGACAAGCTGCTGATCGAGCGCAACCCGGCGCTGCTGCTCGAGGGGATGGCGCTGGCCGGCTACGCGGTCGGCGCCGACCGCGGCTACGTCTACGTGCGCTCGGAGTACCCGCGCTCGAAGGCGGCGCTGGCGGCCGCAAACGAGGCCGCGCTCGCCGCCGGCGACCTCGGCGACGACATCCGCGGCAGCGGCTTCTCCTTTCACGTCGGCGTGGTCGAGGGCGCCGGCTCCTACGTGGTCGGCGAGGAGACTGCGCTGCTCAACTCGCTGATGGGGATGCGGGGAACGGTCTCGGCCCGGCCGCCGTTCCCGGCCGAGCGCGGCTACGACGAGCGCCCGACAGTGGTCAACAACGTCGAGACCCTGTGCAACGCCCCCTTCGTCGCCGAACGGGGCGCCGACGCCTTCAAGGAGCTGAGCCCGGGCGCGACGCCGGGGACGAAGCTGGTCTCGCTGAACGAGCGGTTTCGCGATCCTGCCGTGATCGAGGTCCCGTTCGGCGTCTCGATGCGCGAGATCTGCGAGCGCCACGGCGGCGGGCTCGTCGACGGACACGAGATCAAGGCGCTTCAGATCGGCGGCCCGCTGGGCGGGATCCTGCCCGGCTCGGCGCTCGAGACCGGCTTCGACTTCGACGAGCTGGCGGCCGAGGGCTGCATGGTCGGCCACGGCGGGATCGTCGCCTTCGACGAGCGCACCGACATGCGCGAGCTCGGCCGCCACCTGATGCACTTCGGCGCCACCGAGAGCTGCGGCAAGTGCTTTCCCTGCCGGATCGGGCTCCAGCGCGGGCTGGAGATGTTCGAGCCGGGCCGGGCGCTCGACCGGGCGGCGCTTGAGGAGCTGCTCGAGACGCTCGAGGTCGCGAGCCTCTGCGCTCACGGTGGCGGGCTGCCGGCGCCGATCCGAAGCCTGATCGCGCACTGGCCCCAGGAGCTGGGGTTGGAGGCGAGATGATCGAGGTCTTCGTCGACGGCAGCGCGGTCGAGGTCGAGGAGGGAACGACCGCGCTCGAGGCGGTGCGCCAGGCCGGCGGTGACGTCGCCACGCTCTGCTTCGACGATCGGGTCACCGCCTTCGGCGCCTGCCGGGTCTGCCTGGTCGCGATCGAGGGCGCCCCGGCGCCGCTGCCGTCGTGCACGACCGTGTGTCGCGCCGGGATGCGGATCGCGACCGACGACGAGCGGGCGCTGCGGATCGCGTCGAACGTGGTCGAGCTCGTGCTCTCCGAGCTGCCCGGCCACCCCGCCCCCCACACCGAGCTCGCCGGGGTCGCGCGCAAGCTCGGGGTCGGCGCGCCCCGGTGGACGGGGCGCACCCACGAGCCCGACACCGACACCCGCCACCCCTACCTGGTGATGCAGCACGAGCTCTGCATCTCCTGCGGGCGCTGCGTTCGGGTCTGCGACGAGGTCCAGGGGGCGTTCGCGCTGACCGCGACCGGGCGCGGCTACGACAGCAACATCGCAGCCGGCCTCGACGCTGGATTCGAGCGCTCGTCGTGCGTATCCTGTGGGGCCTGCGCCGATACGTGTCCCACGGACGCGATCACGGAACATCTGCTCGTCGATCTCGTGGATCCGGCGGGCGAGGAGGAGTTGGTGAGATGACGAGCGACGGGCGCTTCGACCGGACCACGACCACGACCTGTGGCTACTGCGGGGTCGGCTGTCGCCTCGAGGCGCACGCGCGTGATGGGCGGATCGTCTCGATCAGCCCCGCCGAGGACGGTCCCGCGAACCACGGCCACACCTGCGTCAAGGGTCGCTTCGCGCATCAGTTCACCCGCGCCCGCGACCGGCTCACCGCGCCGCTGGTTCGCGAGAGTGGCAGCTTCCGGCTCGCGAGCTGGGAGGAGGCGATCGGGCGGATCGCCAACGCCTTCGGCGAGATCAAGGCCGAGCATGGGGCCGACGCGATCGCCGGGCTCGCCTCGTCGCGGGGGACGAACGAGGACTGCTACGCGATGCAGCGCGTCGTCCGCGCCGCGATCGGCACCCACAACATCGACAACTGCTCGCGCGTCTGTCACTCGCCGACCTCGTTCGCGCTGCGCAAGTCGCTCGGACTCTCGGGGTGCACCGGCTCGTTCGCCGACTTCGAGGCGGCTGAGGTTCTGCTGCTGATCGGGTCCAATCCGAGCGCCGGCCACCCGGTCGCCGCGGCGCGGATCAAGCAGGCGGCGCTCAACGGCCTGCGGATCATCACCGCCGACCCGCGCGAGATCGAGCTCTCCGACTACGGCGTCCTTCACTGTCCGATCCACCCCGGCTCCAACGCCGCGTTCATGAACGGGCTCGCACACGTGGTGATTCGCGACGGCCTCGTCGACGAGGCCTTCATCGCCGAGCGGACCACCGGCTACGAGGCGGTCGCGGACCTGGTCGCCGACTACACCCCGGCCGAGGTCGAGCGGATCTCCGGCGTGCCGGCGGCCGACATCGAGCGCGCCGCCCACCTCTACGCCGAGGCCGAGAGCGCCTCGATCGCCTGGGGGCTCGGGGTCACCGAGCAGCGCTACGGCTCCGAGGTCGTACAGCTGATCTGCAACCTCGCGCTGCTGACCGGCAACTTCGCCAAGCCGGGCTCGGCGCTGCTGCCGATGCGCGGCCAGAACAACGTCCAGGGCTCCTCCGATGTCGGCGCGCTCCCCGACACCTTCAGCCAGTACCGCCCGGTCTCGGACGAGCAGACGGCGCGCATGTACGAGCAGCGCTGGGGCGTGGAGATGAAGCGCGAGCCCGGCCTGAAGCTGCCGAAGATGCTCGACGCGGCCGCCGTCGGCTCGCTGAAGGCGATGTGGATCGTCGGCTATGACATCGCCCAGTCCGATCCCGACACCGCCCGAGTCAACGAGGCGCTCTCCAACCTCGACTTCCTCGTCGTCCAGGAGATCTTCGAGAACGAGACCTCGAAGTTCGCGGACGTGATCCTGCCGGCGGCCTCGTTCCTGGAGAAGACGGGCACGTTCACCAACGCCGAGCGCCGGATCCAGCTCGTCTCCAAGGCCGCCGAGCCGCCCGGCGGCGCGAAGACCGATCTCGAGATCTTCGGTCTCGTCTCCGCCGCGCTCGGGCACGAGCTGCCGTTCGACGGACCCGAGGAAGTGATGGCCGAGATCGCCGCGACGACGCCGCACTTCGCCGGGGTCACCTATGAGCGGCTCGGCCGCAGCGGCCTGCAGTGGCCGGTGGCCGCCGACGGGACCGACTCGCCGCGCCTGTTCGTCGACCGCTTCGAGAAGCCCGACGGGCTCGCCCGGATGACGGCGATCCCCTACAAGGCGCCGGGCGACGAGGCGAGCGAGGAGTTCCCGCTGATCCTGGTCACCGGGCGCCGGCTCGAGCACTACAACGTCGGCACGATGACCCGCCGGACCGGCAACCTCGAGCTCATGGACCACGACTGGCTCGAGCTCAACCCCGACGATGCCGCTGTGGCCGGGGTCGGCGACGGCGACCTGGTCGACGTGCGCAGCCGGGCCGGCGAGATCAGGCTGGTGGCGCGGCTGACCGAGCGAATCGACCCGGGCCACGTGTTCACGGCGTTCCACTTCCCCGAGGTGCGGACGAACCTGCTCGTCGGCACCTCGTCCGACGTCAACACGAGCTGTCCCGAGTACAAGGTCGTCGCCGTCTCGGTGGCGCCCGTCGATGTCGAAGCCGCGCCCGCCGGCCCGACCAGGCTTGCGCCCGAGGCCGTTCCCGCCGGCCCGAGCGAAGTCTGAGCGACGCCGCCGTGGCCAACGGCGACCGATCGCCCGCGCGGACGGGCGCGCTTCGCTACCGGGGCATGCACGCGGTGCTCGAGCACGACGGGGTCAGCGACGCGGTCGCGGTCGAGGAGCCGCTCGAGATTCGCGTCGACGGTGCGCCGCTGGCGGTGACGATGCGAACCCCGGGGGACGACGAGGACCTCGCCGCCGGTTTCCTCTTCGGCGAGGGACTGGTCGCGACGCGGCCCGAGGTCGGCCCGAGCGAGGACCTGGCGGCGAACGTGGTCGAGGTGCGCGGGCCGCTGGCGCGTGATCCCGGGCGGCGCAGCTTCTACGCGACCTCATCCTGCGGGGTCTGCGGCAAGGGGGCGCTGGAGGAGGTGGCGGTCTCGGCCGAGCCGCTCGCTGACGGGCCTGTGGTCGAGCGGGCCCTGCTCGCCGCCCTGCCCGAGCGGCTGCGCCAGCCCGAGTTCGAGCGCACCGGCGGCCTGCACGCGACCGGCCTCTTCGATCCCGACGGCGGCCTGCTCGCGGTGCGCGAGGACGTCGGCCGCCACAACGCGATGGACAAGGTGATCGGCTGGGCGCTGGCCGAGGGGATCGTCCCCCTGCATCCGCGCCTGCTCTGCGTCAGCGGCCGGCTCTCCTTCGAGCTGGTCCAGAAGGCGGCCGTGGCGGGGGCACCGGTCCTGGTCGGGGTCGGGGCGCCGACCTCGCTCGCCGTCTCGCTCGCGGCCGACCGCGAGCTGACCCTGTGCGGGTTCGCCCGCGACGACGCCGTCAACGTCTACACGCGGCCCGACCGGGTGCGCGGCGCCGCCTGAGCGCGCCGCTCAGCCGGTCTGCGGACGGCCCCGGGCCTCCACCATCAGATAGCGGTTGCCACCCTCGCGCTTGGCCCGGTACATCGCCATGTCGGCGTGCATCAGCAGCGCCTCCGGATCAGTCTCCCAGCCGGGCTCGAACAGGGCGAGGCCGAGGCTGGCGCGTGTCTCGACCGCCGCTTCATCGATCAGAAAGCACTCGGTCCCGACCGTGGTCACGAGGTCCTCGGCGACACGCTCGGCCTGCGCCGGAGTCGCCTGCGGGAGAAAGACCGCGAACTCGTCCCCGCCGATCCTCGCCAGCAGGTCAGAGGCGCGAATTCGGTCGCGCAGCCGGCCGGCGACCTCGGTGACGAGGCGGTCGCCGGCGCGATGACCGAGGGAGTCGTTGATCTGCTTGAAGTTGTCGAGGTCGAGCAGCAGCAGGGCGCCGGTGTGCCCATAGCGGGTCGCGTACTCGACCACCCGCTCGAGCTCCTCGCGGAATCGCCGCCGGTTCGGCAGTCCCGTCATCTCGTCGTGACCGGCGAGGAAGACGAGTCGCTCCTCGAGCTGCTTGCGCTCGCTGATGTCCTGGATCTGGGAGATGAAATAGAGCGGCTCGTCGGCCCCGTCGCGGACCAGCGAGACGCTGAGCAGAGCCCAGACCGTGTGCCCGTCGGCGTGGAAGTAGCGCTTCTCCATCGCGTAGGCGCGGCGCTCGCCGGCAAGCATCTGGCGCACGTACTCGAGATCGAGATCGAGGTCCTCGGGGTGGGTGATCTCCTGGAAGGTCATCGCGACCAGGGCGTCGGCGTCGTAGCCGACGAGCTCGCAGAGGGCACGGTTGACGCGCATGAAGCGACCATCCGGGGCGACCAGCGCCATCCCGACCGCCGCCTGCTCGAAGGCGAGCCGGAAGCGTTCCTCGGCCTCGCGCGCCGATGCGGCCGCACCGAGCCCGGAAGCGCCCGGATCAAGGCCCTCGGTCCGCGGGATCCCTTCTTCGCCCACCATCTCGTGCTCGCGTCCTTGCCTGCACCCTACGGATGATTATCGGCAGGCGGCCCCGATCGCAGGAGCCGTCCGCGCGCGGTCGCTGCGAAGAGCTCAGTCGACCAGTCGCCGGCTGAGCTGGCGCACGGCGAGCCTCCACATCGCCAGCGAGAAGGCGAGCAGCGCCGCGACCCTCAGCAGGTCGACCGGCTCGAGCCCGAAGGCGGCGCCGCGGACCAGCTCGACGAGCTGGTAGAGCGGGTTGAACTGAGCCGCGATCTGAAAGCCCTCCGGGAGCTCGCTGATCGGAAAGAACGTCCCCGCGACCAGGAACAGCGGCGTGATCACCACCGTGGTCACGTAGTTGAACTGGTCGATCTTCGACACGGTGCCTGCGACGGCGATCCCGAAGGCAGCGAAGCCGAGCGCGGTGACGAAGCTGAACAGCGGCACGAGCAGCATTCCCACCGTCGGCTCGAGGCCGAATGCGATCGCGACGAGCAGCGGAAAGCAGCCGTAGACGCCGGCGCGGAGCGCGATCCACAGCATCTCCGCAGTGACCAGCTCCTCGACGTCGACTGGCGCGGCGAGGATCGCGTCGTAGGTGCGCTGGAAGCGGTGCTTGACGAACGTGCCGAACATCGCGGGCAACGCGCTCGAGAAGATCACCGCGGTCGCCACCATCCCGGTGCCGACGAACTCGACGTAGTCGATCCCGTCGACGCTGCCGACGATCGTGGTCCCGAGCCCGAGCCCGAAGGCGAGCAGGTAGATCGTCGGCTCGAGCAGGCTCGAGAACGTGGTCGCCTTCCAGAAGGTGCGGAAGTTGGCGACCTCGCGGCTCATCACGCCGGCGATCGCCGCCGACTGGAGCCGGCCCATCCCGACCTCAGCTCTATCTTCGCTCCGCCTCACTTAAGGCGCCTCAACGGCGGCGCGGCTCGGCTTCGCTTCGCTCCGCCTCACTTAAGGCGCCTCAACGGCGGCGCGGCTCGGCTTCGCTTCGCTCCGCCTCACTCTGCCTCCTCGCCGGTCAGGAGGACGAAGACGTCCTCGAGCGAGGCGGCGCGCCTGACCGCGTCTTCGGGGACGGCGCCGTTGGCCGGCCGCTCGGCGCCGACGATCGCGATCGCCGGCCCCGCCGGGCGGACCGCGAGCCCCTCCGCCTCGGCGTTCGCCCGAACCTCGGCGAGTCGCTCCGGCGGCCCGTAGACCTCCGCCGTCTCGCGGCCGGCGTGCTTGGCGATCAGCTCCGCGGGCCTGCCGCGGGCGACGATCCGCCCCTCGGCCATCACCGCGACCTCGTCGGCGAGCCGCTCGGCCTCCTCGATGTAGTGGGTCGACATCAGGATCGTCGCCCCGCCGGCGCGCAGCCCGTCGATCAGCGACCAGATCTCGGTTCGGATCTGAGGGTCGAGGCCGACGGTCGGCTCGTCGAGCAGGACCAGGCGTGGCTCGTGGATCAGGCCGCGGACCAGGAGCAGGCGGCGGCGCATGCCTCCCGAGAGCTCGTCGACCGCGTCGCGGCGGCGCTCGCGCAGGCGGACGAGGCCGAGCGCGCGGTCGACCGCCGCCGGCACGTCGGCGACCCGGTAGAGGCGGGCGAAGACGGCCAGGTTCTCCTCGACCGTGACGTCGATGTCGAGGTTGTCGAGCTGCGGCACGACGCCCATCTCAGCGCGCGCCGGCTTCGCCTCGCGCGGCAGCTCGTAGCCGAGCACCTGGAGCCGGCCGCGGTCGGCGATCGCCTGGCCGGTGAGCAGCCGCATCGTCGTCGACTTGCCGGCTCCGTTCGGGCCCAGCAGCCCGAGGCAGATCCCGGTCGGGACGTCGAGGTCGAGCCGATCGACAGCGGTGATCGGCCCGAAGGTCTTGACGACCTCGCGCAGCTCGATCGCGTTCGGCACACTGGCGGATGGGTCGTGCACCTCGACGAGGTTAGAGCGCGGCGGCGTCCGTTCCGCGCGGCGGAGGCCGATTCGCCCGGGAGGTCGAGGCGGATAGTCTGCGCTCCGTGATCGATCCGCTCGACCGCTGGGCGGCGCTGGGCGAGAAGCCCGATTACGCCGGCCTGCTGACCTTTGCCGGCGCCCCCTACACCGAGGACCCGGCCGAGCTTGGCGGCGTCGACGTGGCGATCATCGGGGCGCCGATGGATGACCTGGTCTCCGATCGACCCGGGGCGCGGCTGGCGCCGCGGGCGATCCGGGCGGCGAGCTCGCCGCCGGGGCCGCATCTGGAGGTCGGGGTCGACGCGACCGCGGAGCTGCGGCTCGTCGACTTCGGCGACGCCGCCGTGAAGCCCGCCGACCCGCGCGGCTCTCACGCGGCGATCGAGCGCGTCGTCGGGGAGGCGCTGGCCGCCGGCGCGATCCCGCTGGTGCTCGGCGGCGACCACTCGATCACCGAGCCGTGCGTGCGCGCCTGCGCGGCCAAGCACGGGCCGCTCGGGATGATCCACTTCGACACCCACACCGACTCGGCCGAGCAGGTCTTCGGGGTGAAGTACTCGCACGGGACCTTCATCCGGACCCTGATCGAGGACGGCCGGCTCGAACCGTCCCGCTACGCGCAGATCGGCCTGCGCGGCTACTGGCCCGGCGAGGAGGACTTCACCTGGCAGCGCGAGCGCGGGATCACCAGCCTCTTCGCCCACGACGTCCGCGATCTCGGGATCAGGGAGGTCGTCGCCCGGGCGCTGGCGGCGGTCGCCGAGGGGCCCGTCTACGTGACCGTGGACATCGACGTCCTCGACCCCGCCTTCGTGCCGGGGACGGGCACGCCCGAGCCGGGCGGGCTGAGCAGCGCCGAGCTGCTCTGGGGCGCCCGGGAGGTGGCGGCCCGGGCCGAGGTGGTCGGCGCCGACCTGGTCGAGGTGATCCCGACCGCGATCGGCACCGCCGACAGCTCGGCGCTGGCGGGGGAGAGGACCGTGCGCGAGATCCTCACCGGGATCGCGATGCGACGCCTCGGGGTCGCCGCCGCCGGCTAGCGCCACGCCGGCGCACTAATACGTCCTTCACAGTTTGCTAACCTGCCGCAATCCTGCTTAGTCCCCGCCTTTCGGAAGGCGGGGGACGGGGGACCCGACTGTTGGGGCGAATCGCGGCCGTTGCCGCGTAGCGCAGCTCTCAAGCGCGAGCCCGTCAGCTAACCCCGGAAGCGACGAGAGCGGAGCGTGGAATGGCATCGGACCCGAAGCTGAACTCGACCCGGCGGCTGCTTGCCGTCGTCCTCGTGGGCATGGCCGCGCTCGCCGTGGGCTGGTTCGCGATCGCCACCGCCGGCGCGAGCTCGGGTGGGGTCGGATCCGCCAGCCCCTCGGGAAGCGCGGAGCAGCGGCCCGACGGTCGCGGGGCGGCGAAGTACGAGCGGCTCTGGACCCGGGTCCCGGCTCGGGAACGGCGCTGGGCTCGCCGGACGAGTGAGTGTGAGTCCGGGAGCAACCCGAAGGCGATCGGCGCCGGCGGTCGCTACCGCGGGGCCTTCCAGTTCATGCGCTCGACCTGGAAGAACTCGCCGCAGAGCCCGGGCGGTGACCCGATCGCCTACCCGTACCGCACCCAGGCGGTCGTCGCTGTGCTGCTTAAGCGGCGCGACGGCGCCGGCCACTGGCCGGTCTGCGGCTAGCCGAGTCCCTCCTCGATCCCGGCCAGCGTCTCGCCCACCAAACGGCCGAGCGAGTCGAGGTCATAGCCGCCCTCCTGGACGACGACGGTGGGCAGCCCGAGGCCGCCCAGCGCCGCGCCCGCGGCCCGGAACCCTTGCTCGCTGACGGCGAGCGGGCTCTCAGGATCGCTCTTTGCGGCGTCGACCCCGAGCGCGACGACCAGCGCCCGCGCGCCCTCGCTCTCGACCCAGCCGGCGAGCTCGGTGATCGCCGCCAGCCACGGCCGGTCGCCTGAGCCCGGCGCCAGGCAGAGGTTGCGGTTCGCGCCCTCCCCGATGCCGGTCCCGAGCTCGGACTCGAAGCCGAGGAAGTGCGGGAACCAGCCGGCGCCCGGGTCGACGTGGACCGAGCCGACGAGGACCCGCGGGTCCTCGTAGAAGATCTCCTGGGTGCCGTTGCCGTGGTGGGCGTCGATGTCGACGACCGCCACCGGCTCGCCGAGGGCAGCCCGCAGCCGCGATACCGCCGCGGCGGCGTTGTTGAGGTAGCAGGAGCCGCCGAAGCTGCTCCGGGTCGCGTGGTGTCCAGGCGGACGACAGCAGGCGTACGCGGCAGCCTCACCGCCGGCGACGGCTTCGGCGGCGGTCACCGCCGCCCCGAGGGCCGCGCGGGCTGCTTCCCAGGTGCCCGGGCCGACCAGGGTCATCGTGTCGTAGGCGAAGTAGCCGGCCCGGGCGCTGGCGGCGGTGGGCAGGGCCGGTGGCCGGCCGCTGAGCATTCCCGGGTGGGGGAAGACGTAGGGCACGACCCGGTCCTGGCCCGGGTCCTCGGTCAACCCGGCCGCCTGCCACTGCTCCCAAGCTCGCTCCAGATAGGCGACCAGCGCCGGATCGTGGACCGCATGGAGCGCCTCCTCGTCGGGCTCCTTGGCCTCGACGATCCTGGCGCCGGCACCGGCGAGCGCCTCGCGGATCCGCTCGGCTCGCGCCGGCAGCTCGGTGCCGTCCGTGCGCACGCCGACCCAGACCTCGCCGCCGGGGTCGTGCATGCCGTGGCGGTCGCTGAAGACGATCGGCATGGCGAGTCCCATCGGCGGTCGTATAGCACGCCTGTCGCCGACCCTTGACACGCCACCCGAACTGCGAATAGGTTCTAACGATCGTTCAGCAAGAGGCAGTCGGCGCGCGGATCAGGGAGCGGCTCGGGGCCGACCGAGTGCTGGAGCCGGCCGGCTACCTGCCCCAGCCGGCCGAGCGCCTCGACGCCTCTGGACCGGTGCGGCAGTTCGAGCTCGAGCTCGACGTCGACCGGCTCTGCCTCGACTCGACCTCGTTGCGCAACCTGCGCGAGCGCTGCGGCGGCGACCCGGACCTGATCGGCGAGCGGATCCTCGAGATCGTCGCCGCGCGGGGCAAGATGCACAACCCGGAGACCGACTCGGGCGGGATCCTGCTCGGCACGGTGGCGGCGGTCGGCGAGCGGTTCGAGTCGCCTCCCGAGCTCGGCGCGCCGATCGTCACCCTCGCGTCGCTGACCCTGACTCCGCTGCGGCTCGAGTCGGTCGACCGGGTCGACCCCGGATTCGCCCAGATCGAGGTGACCGGCTCCGCCTACGTCGCCGACCTCGCGCCCTGGGGACCGCTGCCCACCGATCTCCCGCTCGCCACCGCGCTCGAGCTCTACGACGTCTACACCGCCGGCTCGCACACGTTCGAGTTCGCTCGCGAGGCGGGGACCGTGTACGTGCTCGGCGCCGGACACGCCGGCAAGCTGGCGCTTGCCGCCGCTCGCGACGCGCTCCCGGCGGGGACCCTGGTCGCGATCGACGTCGACCGCGACGCGGTCGAGCGGGTCGCGGCGCTCGGGCTCTGCGACATCGCCGTCGCCACCGACCTGCGCGACCCGCTGGCGGCGCTCGATGCCGCCCGCGCGGCGGGCGCTCCCCCGGCCGATCTGACCGTCGTCGTCGTCAACGCGACCGGCTGTGAGCCAACCGCGATCCTACTCACCGCGGAAGGTGGCACGGTGCTCTTCTTCTCGATGGCGACGAGCTTCTCCGCCGCCGCGCTGAGCCCGGACGGGATGAGCAGGGACGTGCGGATGCTGGTCGGCACCGGCTACGCGCCCGACCTCGGCTCCTATGCCTTCGACCTCTTTCGGCGCACGCCGGCGCTGGCCCGGGCGCTCGACTCCGAGCCGATCGAGGAGCCCGCATGACTGGGGCGCCCGGCCACATCGTGCAGATGCGGTGGCGCGACCTGGACGGGCTCGGCCACGTCAACCACACCGTCGTGCTCACCTATCTCGAGGAGGGACGCGACGCGATGCTGGACCGGCACGGGATCTCGCGCGAGGAGTACGTCGTCGGCCGCTGCTCGGTCAGCTTTGCCGACGAGATCGACCCGGCGTTCGGATCGGTGACCGTGCAGTGCGCCGTGCGCGAGCTCGGGCGCTCGAGCATGACCACCAGCGAGCGAATCCTCGACGACCAGGGCAACGTCCTGGTCGAGGCCGAGTTCGGGCTCGTGCTCTGGGATCCCAAACGCCGCGGGTCGAGGCCGATCAGCGATCAGGAGCGGGCGTCGCTGGCGGCCGCGGAGGAGGTGGCGGGATGAGTGCCTGGAACAGCGATCCGGTCGTGCTCACGGTCGCGGTGACCGGCGCGGATGTGTTTCGCGACAACAACCCGAACATCCCCTACACGACCGAGGAGATCGCCAACTCGACGATCGAGGCGGCGGCCGCGGGGGCGACGGTCGCCCACCTGCACGTGCGCGAGGACGACGGCACGCCGAGCGGACGGCCGGAGCTGTTCGTGGACGCGATCGAGCGAATCCGGGTCGGCTGTGAGGTGCTGACGATGGTCTCGACCGGCGGCGCGAACGACATGACGATCGAGGAACGGACGACGGGGCTCGAGGCGAAGCCCGATCTCTCCGGGGTCGAGTCGGGGTCGATGAACTTCGGCGACGAGACCTTCATCACCCCGCCCCCGGCCGGGCGCGGGATCATCGAGCGCGCGAGCGAGGCCGGGATCGCGCTCGAGGTCGAGGCCTTCGACGTCGGCCACGTGATCAGCGCCGTGCGCTGGCTCGAGCAGGGGATCCTGCCCGCGCCGATGCGGATCAACCTCGTCTTCGGCGTCCCCGGCGGCATCGACGCCTCGCCGGAGGCGCTGGAGGCGATGCTGCGGCCGCTGCCGCCGGAGACGTTCTGGACCGTGACCTGCATCGGGCGCCATCACCAGCGCCTGATGGCGCTGGCGCTCGTGCGTGGAGCGCCGGGGATTCGAACCGGGCTCGAGGACGTCGCCTACATCAGCCGCGGCGTGCTGGCGGACTCGAACGCGGCGCTGGTCGAGCAGGCGGTCGCGCTGACCGGGACCCTGGGACGCGAGCTGGCGACCCAGGAGCAGGCGAAGGAGCTGCTCCGGCTTGGCTGAGACCACGACCACACCCGCCGCTCCGCGCCGAGGTGCGCGCGTCCCCGGCCGGCGCGGACCCGAGACCCGCGAGGCGATCCACGAGGCGGCGCTCGAGCTGTTCGCGAAGCTCGGCTACCACGCGACCTCGATGCGCGCGATCGCGTCCGCCGCCCGCGTGCAGCCGGCCGCGATCTATCACTGGTACCCGAACAAGGAGGCGATCCTGGTCGGGCTCCAGGACGAGTTCATGGAGCTGTTGACCGAGCGCGTCGAGGCGGCGATGGGACGCCAGGACCGGCCGGCGCTGAAGCTGGCGGCCGCGGTGCGCGAGCATGTGGCCTTCCACGGCATCCACCGTCGCGCGGCCTTCGTCACCGACAGCGAGATCCGGGCCCTGAGCAGGCGCCGCCGCGACTCGCTGGTCGCCCGCCGCGACGCCTATCAGGAGATCTTCCGCGAGCAGATCCGCGCCGGGATCGCGGACCGCTCGCTGCGGGCCTCGGACGCCGACGTGGCCACCTACGCGATCCTGCTCGAGTGCACCGGGGTGGCGCTGTGGTTCGACCCGCGCGGGCCGCTGTCGCTCGACCGGGTTGCGGAGCTGCACGTGGAGCTGGTCCTGGGCTCGGTCGGGGCGTCCGGGGAGCTGATCGCCGAAGCGATCGGGGCGGTGGCCGAGTGACCAGGGTCAAGCCCCCGGCACTGCCCGAGGGGGCGACGATCGCCGTCGTCGCTCCGGCGAGCCCGCCGCAGACCCGCTCGGAGATCGAGCAGGCGACCGCCTACTTCGAGGCGCGCGGGCACGAGGTCGTCTTCGGCCCCAACCACCGCAAGGTGCACGGCTATCTCGCCGGCACCGACGCCGAGCGGGCGGCGGATCTGCAGTGGGCGCTGAGCGAGCCCGGGATCGACATGGTGCACACGCTCTGCGGCGGCTACGGCTGCGCGCGCCTTTACGACCTGATCGACTGGGACGCGCTCGGCGAGCCGCGGATCGTCTGCGGCTTCTCCGACATCACCGCGCTTCACCTGGCGCTCGCCGCGCACGCCGGGTGGGTGACCTTCTACGGCCCCAACTTCCTCCGCTTCACCCGCAAGAAGCACGAGCTCACCGTGCGCACCGAGGCGTGGTTTCACCGCGCCTTTGAGCCCGAGCCGCTCGGCCGCGTGTTCGAGGACCCCGACGACCCCTACGTGCTCACCGTCGGCGAGGGGGTGGCGGAGGCGCCGCTGGTCGGGGGTTGCATCACCCTGCTCTGTGCGAGCATGGGGACGCCGTATGAGGTGCAGACCGAGGGTTGCGTGGTGCTGGTCGAGGACCTGAACGAGGACGAGTACCTCGTCGATACGGCGCTCAACCATCTGGTCCGGGCGGGCAAGCTCGACCGGGCCGCCGGGCTCGTCTTCGGCACCGACGTCAGTCTGCATTCGCGGGTGCCCCCCGAGGGCTCGGAGTCGACGCTCTCGATCGAGCAGGTGCTCGACGAGCTGATCGCCCCGCTCGGGATCCCGGCGCTCGCCAACGTGCCCGTCGGGCACGGCAAGCACATGGCGACGATGCCGCTCGGGGCGCGGGTGCGGATCGACGGAGCGGCGAAGACGGTGGAGGTGGTGGAGCCGGCGGTCGAGGCGAAGGTGCCGGTGGCGGTGGGCGCGCAAACTAACGAAGGAGATCGGGGATGAGGCGAGCACGGGTCGTGGCGATGGCGGTCGCGGTGGCCGCAGCGGTGGGGGCCGCGGCGCTTCCCGCGGTGGCCCAGGACTCCGGGCAGAGCGTGCTCAGGTTCGGTTGGGCGCAGGACCCGAAGACGCTGAACCCGTTCATCGGTCAGGACGAAGAGGACTTCACGATCTGGGCCATCACCTACGACCTGCTGATCAACTTCGATCCGAAGGATGTCTCGCCAACGCCCGGCATCGCCGAGAGCTGGGACGTCTCCGAGGACCGCAAGACGATCACCTTCAACCTGGTCAAGGGCGCCAAGTGGTCGGACGGCAAGCCGATCACCTCCGAGGACGTCAAGTGGTCGCTCGAGGTGCTGGGCAGTGAGGGGTATCTGTTCAGCTCGTACACCCAGAACGTCGAGTCGATCAAGACCCCTGACGAGAACACCGTGGTGCTCGAAATGAGCAAGCCCGACGCGCGCGTGATCGGCGGTCTGTTCATCTATGTCCTCCCGAAGCACGTTTGGGACAAGGTCCCGGTCAAGGAGCTGACCGGCGCCTATGAGCCCGAGATTCCGCTGGTGGGCAGCGGGCCCTACGTCCCGACCCAGTACGACCGGGGGCGGATCGTGACCATGGAGCGGAACCCCGAGTGGCGCGGCGAGGAGCCCGCCTACGACGAGCTCCAGTTCATCAAGTACGGCAGCAACGACGCGGTCGAGCGCGCCCTGACCCTGGGCGAGATCGACATCATCACCGAGGTCCAGCCGGCAACATTCGAACGGCTCGGCGAGGAGGATGGGATCGAGACCCTGCGGGCCCCGACCGCCTCGTTCACCCAGCTCTCGTTCAACCTCTGCTCGGAGAAGGAGTGCCCGGACGCGCAGTTCAACCCCGCGGTCCAGGACCTCGACGTGCGCCGGGCGATCGCCTACGGGATCGACCGCGAGCGGATCAACGCGATCGCGACCCAGGACACCTCGTTCGTCGCCCACGGGCTGCTGCCCTCGTTCTACAAGTCGTTCTTCGAGGTTCCCGAGCTCGACTATCCGTACGACCCGGAGATGGCGAACCAGATCCTCGACGATGCAGGCTGGGTCCCGGGCGACGATGGGGTCCGCGAGCAGGACGGCGAACGGCTCTCGTTCGACCTCTACGTGCGCTCGGAGTCGCCGTTCACGGTTCAGATGGCGAAGCTGATCGCCGAGCAGACCCAGGAGATCGGGGTCGAGTTCAACGTCCAGGTCGTAAGCACGGACAAGCTCTACGAGCTCACCGTGCGCAAGGTCGACGGCGTGCCGGCGCCGGATTTCGACACCTTCATCTGGGGCTGGGGTGGGGACCCGTACGACCCGGGCTTCCTGCTCAGCCTGCTGACCACCGACGAGATCGGCGCCTCCTCGGACGCCTTCTACTCGAATCCCGAGTACGACCGGCTCTACGAGGAGCAGTCGACCATCTTCGACACCGAGGAGCGCAAGGCGGTGATCCAGGAGATGATCGCGATCACGCAGCGTGATCTGCCCTACATCGTGCTGACCGAGGACCCGCGCCTGGAGGCTTATCGGACCGACGCGGTCGCCAACGTGACACCCTCCTGTCCCGCAGACCAGGGCAACATCTTCTGCCAGCAGGTCTCCTATGAGCCGCTGCTGACGCTGGCGCCCGCGGAGGGATCGACGGAGTCGACCTCGACCGGTGTCCCGGGCGGCGTGGCCGCGATCGGCGCCGTGATGATCGCCGTGGCCGCGTTCCTGTTCGGCCGTACGCGGGGCCGACGGATCGCCGAGCCGTTGGAACTGGAAGCGTGAGGCCGGCGCGATGAACGCCCGCTGGCTTGCCGGGAAGATCGGGGCGGCGCTGCTGACGCTCGTATTCGTGTTGATCTTCAACTTCTTCCTCTTCCGAGGGATCGGCGACCCGACCAATGAGCTGGCCCGGCTGCCGCAGTCGACGCCGCAGGAGATCGAGGACCTACGCGCCCAGTACGGACTCGACAAGCCGCTGGTCGCACAGTTCGCCGACTACGTCGGCGACACGCTGACCCTCGACCTCGGGATCAGCCTGCAGACGCGGGAGCCGGTCTGGGACGCGATCAAGGAGGCGATCCCGTGGACGCTGCTCCTGGTCGGCACCGGGACGCTGCTGGCGACCGTGATCGGCGCGTGGCTGGGGGTGGTGGCCGCGACGAAACGCGGCAAGAAGGAGGACGAGGGCTTACTCGGGTTCAGCCTCTTCACCTACTCGGCGCCCGAGTACTGGATCGGGATCATCCTGATCTTGGTGCTGGCGGTCGCGATCCCGATCTTTCCGGCCGGGCAGCAGGTGACGCCCGGCGAGGAGTTCTCGAGCTGGTTAGCCGAGGCGCTCGACGTCGTCGACCACCTGGTCTTGCCCGCGACGGCGATGACCCTGCTGCTGTTGGGGCAGTACTTCCTGATCATGCGGTCGTCGATGGTCGACGTGCTGACCGAGGACTTCATCACGGTCAAGCGCGCGACCGGGCTGCCGTGGGACCGGGTGGTCAGCAAGCACGCCGTGCCCAATGCGCTGCTGCCGCTGGTCACCCTGGCGGCGATCCAGTTCGGCGCGGTGGCCGGCGGGGCGATCACGATCGAGACGCTGTTCTCCTGGCCGGGGCTCGGCGAACTGACCTTCAACGCGATCAACGACAAGGACTTCCCGGTGCTGCAGGGGACCTTCCTGGTCTTCTCGGTCGGCGTGATCATCGCCAACCTGCTCGCCGATTGCCTCTACTTCTATCTCGATCCAAGGGTGCAGGCGACATGAGTGGAGCCGGCGAGATCGGCGGGGTCGGCACCGGCGGTGACGTTCCAGCGACGCCCGGAGTCCCGGCGACACCAGAGCCACGCGACACCGGGGCACAGGGGGTGCGCGACCTGCTCCTGGGCAGCTGGCGTGGCCGGTTCGGGCTCGGGGTCCTGGGCCTGTTCATCTTCATTGCGATCTTCGGCAACCTGCTCGCCCCGGACGACCCGCAAGCGTCGAGCCTCGAGGTCCTTCAGCCACCGAGTAGCGAGCACCTGCTGGGGACGACGGAGAGCGGTGCAGATGTTCTCTCCCAGCTCCTGGTCGGAGCGCGGGTCTCGATCGTGGTCGGGTTCTCGGCCGCGATCATCTCGGCGCTGATCGGGGCTTCCGTCGGCCTGTTCAGCGGCTACTTCGGCGGCTGGACCGACCGCATCCTCGACGCGCTCGACAACTGGTTCCTGGTCATCCCGACCCTGCCCTTGATGATCGTGCTCTCGCGGCTGCTCAGCCCGTCGCTCGGCACCCTGATCCTGGTCATCGGGATCACCTCGTGGGCCGGGACCGGGAGGATCGTGCGGGCCCAGGTGCTGACCCTGCGCGAGCGCGCCTTCGTCGAGCGCGCCCGGGCGCTCGGGGCAGGCCACTGGTACATCATCCGAACCCACATCCTCCCCAACGCGATGCCGCTGATCTTCGCCAACACGGTCCTGATCGTGGCGGTGGCGATCCTCTCCGAGTCGGCGCTGGCGTTCCTGGGGCTCGGGGACCCGAGCCGGATCTCGTGGGGGCAGATGCTCGAGAACGGCTTCGAGGCGGGCGCGCCGAGCGCCGAGGCCTGGTGGTACGTGGTCCCGCCTGGTCTCTGCATCACCCTGCTTGTGCTCGCGATCGCGGTGCTCGGCTACCTGTTCGAGGAGTACATCAACCCACGGCTGCAGGAGCTCGGATGAGCGCGCTGCTCGAGGTCAACGATTTGCGCGTGCACGCGAGCGGAGGGCCGATCGTCGACGGGGTCGACCTAGCGATCGAGCAGGGCGAGGCGCTCGGGCTGGCGGGCGAGTCGGGTTGTGGCAAGACGACGACCGCGCTGGCGTTGATGAAGTTGCTTCCGCCGAGCCTCGAGCAGTCGGGGACGATGACCCTGCGGCTGCCGGGTGAGGAGGAGCCGATCAACCTCGAGCGGCGCACCGAGACGGGGATGCGCTACGTGCGCTGGCGCCATATCTCGCTCGTCTTTCAGGGGGCGATGAACTCGCTCGACCCGGTACAGAAGATCGACGCGCAGTTCGCCGAGGTGCTGCGGATGCACGGGCACGGCAAGGGCGCGGGCGAGATCCGCGAGCGCACCGCTGAGCTGCTCGAGACGGTCGGACTGACGCCGACGGTCGGACAGCGCTACGCGCACCAGCTCTCCGGGGGCCAGCGCCAGCGGGTGATGGTCGCGCTGGCCCTGGCCTGCGAACCGTCGCTGGTGATCGCCGACGAGCCGACGACGGCGCTAGACGTGGTCATGCAGGCGCAGGTCCTGCAGCTGCTCGAACGGTTGCGTGAGCAGTTCGGGTTGGCGCTGATCCTGATCTCGCACGACCTCGGCGTGCTCGCCGAGACCTGCGACCGGATCGCGGTCATGTACGCGGGCCGGATCGTCGAGATCGGCTCGGTGTCGTCGGTCTACGGTGATCCCCAGCATCCCTACACGAAGCGGCTGCTCGAGTCGCTGCCGGTGATCGGCGGCGAGCGCGGGCTCGCCGAGCCGATTCCGGGCGGGCCGCCCGATCCGGGCAACCCGCCCGACGGTTGCCGGTTTCGCCCGCGCTGTCCGTATGCCGCCGATCGCTGCCTGAACGATCCCCCGCTGCGCGAGGTCGCGCCGGGGCACTCGTCCGCGTGTCACTTCGCGCCCTGGTCGGAGTGGCCGGCCGTCGAGGGGACGGGATCGGGCGGCCCCTCATGACCGCCGAAGCCTCGAACGGCAGCCTGATGGAGGTGCGCGGCCTCGAAGTGCAGTTCAAGACCCGGGGAGCGACCGCCAAGGCAGTCGACGGTGTGTCCCTGGAGTGGCGCCGCCGCGAGATCCTCGGGATCGTCGGCGAGTCCGGGTGTGGAAAGTCGACCCTGGCCCGTGCCGTGCTGGCGCTCGTCGAGCCCGCCGCCGGCGAGGTGACGCTGAACGGCGATCCGGTCAGCGGCAAGGCGAGCCTCGGCGAGCTCCGCCGCCGCGTGCAGATGATCTTCCAGGATCCCTACCAGACGCTAAACCCGCGCCAGCGGGTGCGGACGATCGTCGCCGAACCGCTGCGGGTCCAGGGGGTGGGCGGCGACGACCGGGACGCGCGCGTTCGGAGCGCGCTCGAGGACGTCGGAATGGAGCCTGAGCGCTTCCTCGAGCGCTACCCGCATCAGCTCTCGGGCGGCCAGCGCCAGCGCGTCGCGATCGCTGCGGCGCTGGTGCTCGAGCCCGACGGGCTGATCTGTGACGAGCCGGTCTCGATGCTCGACGCGTCGGTGAGGGCACAGATCCTCAAGGTGCTCGTCGACCTGCAGCGGCGCCGTGAGCTCGCTCTGATCTTCATCACTCACGATCTCAGCCTCGCCTGGTCGCTCTGTGACCGGATCGTGGTGATGTACCTCGGTCGGGTCGTTGAGCAGGGGTCGGCGGTCGACGTGATCGAGCGCCCCCAGCACCCCTACACGCAGGCGCTGGTGACGGCGATCCCGGTCCCGGCGGCGGGCGGCGGGGGAGAGCGCGAGCTGCTCAGTGGCGAGCTGCCCGACGCCGCCGACATCCCCTCGGGGTGTCGCTTTCACCCCCGCTGTCCGAAGCGGTTCGAGCCCTGTGATCGCGTCGACCCCCCACTGCTCGCGGCCGGTGGGCGGGAGCAGGTGGCGGCCTGTCTGCTGCACGATCCGACGCTCGGAAAGGTCGAGCCGGCAGCCGCGAATGAGTGAGCGCTCGGAGCGTTGGCGCGAGCTCGCCGGACCGGTCGGCCTGATCGCGCCGGGCCAGCGCAACGCGATCACCGACGTACCCGGGGTCCGGGTCGGGCACTCGCAGGCCGAGAGCGGCGAGCCGACCGGGGTCACCGTGGTCGAGCCGCCGACCCTGCCGGCGCCGGCGGCGACCGCGGTGGTCAACGGGATGGGCGAGCTGACCGGCAAGATCGAGATCGACGAGCGAGGCCAGCTGACGACCCCGGTCTATCTCTGCGGCTCGCACGCGGTCGGCGTCGTCCACCACGCTGCGGTGCTCGCCTCCGGGCGCGGGCCGGAGCGGATCGTGCTCCCGGTGGTCGGCGAGTGCGACGACAGTTGGCGCGCTGACTCTCGCCGGGTGGTCGTCGGCGACGTCGACCGGGCGCTCGCCGCGCTCGGGGAGCAGGTTGCCGAGGGCAGCGTCGGCGCCGGCACCGGGATGATGTGCTTCGACTTCCCGGGCGGGATCGGAACGGCCTCGCGGGTGGTCGGCGAGCACCAGGTCGGCGTGCTGCTGCTCTGCAACTTCGGCGACCGCGAGCGACTCGACCTGTTCGGGACCCGGCTCGACCCGGCGCGGCCGGGCACCGCCCCGGCCGGCTCCTGCATCGCGGTTTGCGCCACCGACGCGCCAATGGCGCCCCATCAGCTTCGCCGGATGGCGCTGCGAGTGCTGCTGGGCCTGGTCCGGGTCGGCTCCTACGGCGCTGAGGGATCGGGCGAGATCGGGCTCGCGTTCTCGACCGGCCAGTCCGGCGAATTCTCCAACGACGATCTCGACCCGTACTTCGCGGCCGCCTGGGAGGCGGCGCAGGAGGCGGTCTACAACTGCCTCGTCGCCGCCCGCCCGGCCGAGATGCGCGACGGGACGATGCAGGAGGGATTCCCGATCGAGGAGGTCCGGCGCCTGGCCCGGGCGCGCGATGAGCGGGTCTGAGCTCCGCGACGAGGTCGTCGGACTTGCTCAAGCGCTGATCCAGATCGACACCTCCAATCCGCCGGGCAACGAGACGCCGGCGGCCGAGCTGCTGGCGGAGTACCTGGCGGGTGCCGGAGTGGAGTCGGAGCTGGTCGGGCCCGATCCCGCGCGGCTCAACCTCGTGGCGCGGGTCGATGGCACCGGCGAGGGTCCGTCGCTGATGCTGCTCGCTCACACCGACGTCGTCCCGGCGCCCCCCGCCGACTGGACGGTAGGCCCGTTCGAGGGCCGGATCCGCGACGGGCTGATCATCGGCCGCGGCGCGGCCGACATGAAGAACGAGCTCGCCGCGCGGGCGGTCGCGTTCGCGGCGGTGGCGCGCAGCGGTGAGCGTCCGGCGGGGGACGTCGTCCTGGTCGCCGAGGCCGACGAGGAGCGAAACGTCTCCGACGTCGGCATGTCGTGGCTGGTCCGCGAGCGCCCGGACCTGCGCTGCGACTACGCGCTCAACGAGGGTGGCGGGATGCTGCTCGAGCTCGGCGACGGGCGCCGGATCGTGCTCGTCTCGATCGGCGAGAAGCTGGTCACCTCGCTGCGGATCCGCCTCCCCGGCCGCGCCGGCCACGCCTCGGTGCCGAGCCGTTGCGACAACCCCGTCGGCCACGCGGCGACCGCCGTGCAGCGCCTGCTCGCCCACGACCCGCCGGGGCGGCTCGATCCGGGGCTCGAGCGCGCGCTCGCCTCGCTCGGCGCCCCAACCGACCCCGAGGCGGCGGTCGCCTGGGCGGCCGGCCAGCACCCGGCGCTGGCCGACCTGCTGCCGGCGATGACCAGGACCACGGTCACCCCGACGGGGCTGGCGGCCGGCGAGCCGAGCAACGTGATCCCGCCGTTCGCCGACGTGATCTGCGACTGCCGCGCGCTCCCTGGCGACACCGAGGGGCGGATCCGCGAGCAGGTGGCGGCCGCGCTCGGGAACGATCTCCGTTACGAGGTCGAGCTGATCGAGCCACTGGAAGGCGGGACGGAGTCGCCGACCGACACCGCCCTCTTCCGGATCTGCGAGCGCTACGTCGGCGAGCGCCTGCCGGGGGCGACGCTGCTGCCGGTCGTCACCCCCGGCTTCTCCGACTCGCATTGGGTGCGGCGCGATTACGGCACCGTCGCCTACGGCTTCGCCCCCGTCTTCGCCACCGACCCGCTTGCGTACATGGACGCCGCCCACGGCGCCGACGAGGCGCTCGCGATCGACGACCTGGTCGAGATGGCGGAATTCCACCTCTACGCGATCAGGGAATTGGCGCGGGCGTAATGACGGGCGTGTCGCCCCGGGCCCACACAGCTCACGGCCACTGGCTCGATCAGCTCGGCCCGGTGGAGCCGTTCGCCGAGCTGGAGGGACGGCTGGACGCCGACGTGGTCGTGGTCGGGGGCGGCTACACCGGGATGTGGACCGCGTGGCGGATTCGCGAGCTCGAGCCACAGGCGCGGGTCGTGCTGCTCGAGGCGAACCGCTGCGGGACCGGACCGAGCGGGCGCAACGGGGGCTTCGCGCTCGACCTCTGGGACAGCCTGCCGACGATTCGCGATCTGTTCGGCGATGTCGCGGCGCTCGAGCTTTGCGACGCGGCCGAGGCGTCGGTGGCGGCGGTCGGCGCCTGGTGTGAGCACGAGGACGTCGACGCGTGGTTCGAGCGCGCCGGGATGCTCCAGGCCTCGGCGGCGCCGGCTCAGGACGGCGCCTGGGACGAGGTCGTCCGCGGCTGCGAGCAGCTCGGGCGGCCGGGGGCCGCCGTGGCGCTCGACGCTGCGGCGACGCGGGCCCGGTGCGCGTCGCCCAGGTTTCGCGGCGCGGCGTTGTTCCCCGGCTGCGGAACGGTCAACCCCGGTCGCCTGGCGACCGGGCTCCGCGCGCGCCTGGCCCGGGCTGGGGCAGAGATTCGCGAGCGCTCGGCGGTTCGCCGGCTCGACGCCGGCCCCCGGGGCGTGGTCGCGATCACCGACCGCGGCGAGGTCCGGGCGGGCGCCGCGGTGATCGCCGCCGGCGCAGCCGGTACCCGGGTGCCGCGACTGCGCAACCGGCTCGCCGTCGCCTCCAGCCACATGGTCGTCACCGAGCCGGTCCCGGAGCTGCTCGACGAGCTCGGCTGGACGGGCGGTGAGGCGATCATCGACTCGCGCCATTTGGTGCACTACTTTCGCGCCACCCGCGACCGGCGGATCGCCTTCGGCTGGGGTGGCGGCCGGCTCGCCTTCGACGCCCGGCTCGGCGGCCGCGCCGAGGTCGACTCCGAGGTCGTCTCCGAGGTGATCCGAACGCTGCACTGGTTCTTCCCGCAGCTCGTCGGGCGCCGGATCGACCACGCCTGGGGCGGTCCGATCGACGTCTCGCCGATCCACCTGCCGATGGTCGGCAGCCTCGACCCGGACCCGGTGCACTATGCCTTCGGTTTCACCGGCAACGGCGTCGGCCCGACCCAGCTCGTCGGCCGGGTTCTCGCATCGCTGGCACTCGGCCGCCGTGACGAGCCGACCAGGCTCGCGATCGTCGAGCCACCGACCGGACGCGTCCCCCCGGAGCCGCTGCGCTGGCTCGGCGGAACGGTGGTGCGCAGGGCGATGATCCGCAAGGAACGGCTCGAGCAGGACGACCGCGCGGTCGACCTGCCGACCCGGGCGATCGTCGGCCTACCTGAGCTGATCGGGGTCAAGACCAGCCGCTGAGCGAGCCGCGGCGGGCGTCCCGTAGGGTCCGCGCCCATGGAGGGCATCCGGATCGAGCGGCGCGGCTCGACGCTCGAGCTGACGATCGACCGGCCGAAGGCGAACGCGATCGACTCGGCGACCAGCCAGGCGATGGGCGAGGCCTTCGTCGCCTTCCGAGACGACCCGGAGCTGCGGGTCGCGATCGTCACCGGCGCCGGCGAGCGCTTCTTCTCCGCCGGCTGGGACCTGAAGGCCTACGCGGCCGGCGATCCCGGCGACGCCGAGGCATTCGGGGTCGGCGGCCTCGCCGGGCTGACCGAGCTCTTCGACCTCGACAAGCCGGTGATCGCCGCGGTCAACGGATACGCCGCCGGCGGCGGCTTCGAGCTCGCACTCGCCTGCGACATGATCGTCGCCGTGCCCGGGGCGCGCTTCTCCCTGCCCGAGGTCAGGATCGGGCTGGTGCCCGACTCGGGCGGCATGTTCCGGTTGATCCGGCGGCTTCCACATGCAGTGGCGATGGAGCTGCTGCTGACCGGCGAGCCGATCGAGGCCGGTGAGGCGGCGCGCTGGGGTCTCGTCAACCGGGTCGTCGAGCGAGACCTGCTGCTGGCCGAGGCCCGAGAGCTGGCAAACCGGGTGGAGGCCGCGGCGCCGCTCGCGACCCGGGCGGTCAAGGCGACGCTCGCGGCGACCGAGGCGATGACCGTCGAGCGGGCGTTCGCCGCATTGCGCAACGGCAGCATCCCGGCCTACGACGCGGCGATGGCCTCCGCCGACGCCGAGGAGGGGCCGCAGGCCTTCGCCGAGGGGCGCGAGCCCGTCTGGCGCGGCGAATGAGCGCTGTGCTGGCGCCCGACGCCAACCGCGGCCGGGTCGCGCTGATCACCGGCGGCGGCACCGGGATCGGGCGGGCGACCGCGCGCGCGTTCGCGGCCTCCGGCGCTCGGGTGGCGATCTGCGGCCGCCGGCGGGAGCCGCTGGAGGAGGCCAGGACGGAGCTCGAGGCCACCGGGGCGGAGTGCCTGGCGGTGCCCTGCGACGTCCGCGAGCCCGAGCAGGTGCGGGCGTTGGTCGACGCGACCTTGGAGCGCTTCGACGCCGTCGACGTGCTGGTCAACAACGCGGGCGGCCAGTTCACGGCAGCCGCCGAGGAGATCACGACCAAGGGGATGCGCGCCGTCCACCGGCTGACGCTCGACGGTGCCTGGGAGCTCACCCACGAGGTCGCGACCCGCTCGATGATCCCCGGCGGCGGGGGCCTGGTCGTCTTCCTCGGCTTCTCGCCCCGGCGCGGGATCCCGGGGTTCGCCCACGCGGCGGCAGCGCGGGCGGCGCTCGAGAACCTCGCGCAGGGATTGGCGCTGGAATGGAGCCGGCACTCCGTGCGGGCGGTCTGCGTGGTGCTCGGCAACATCGACACCGACGGGCTCTCCGGCTACGGGGCCGAGGCGGTCGAGGCGGCGCGGCGCCAGGTCCCGCTCGGACGGCTGGGCCGGCCCGAAGAGGTGGGGGAGACGATTGCCTTCCTCGCCACCGAGGGCGGCGCGTATGTGACCGGCTCGAGCGTCCTCGTCGACGGCGGCCTCGACGCCTGGGGCCAGGGCGAGCCGCCGCCGGAATAACTCGCGCCACGGAATAACTCGCGCCACGTCCTCCGCTCTCGCTTGAATTAATTGCCCGCGGCTGCGCCGCGGGCTTTTTTTGTGCTTTCGCGTCCGGGCGTGCGCGGTGAGCGTCCTCACGAATGCGGGCTCCGGGGCGTTTCAGCATCGACCGAGACGAACTGGAGGCATGATGGCGACCGTTACCGAGGAGATTCTCTATACGACCGTTTCGAGCCCGGTCGGCGAGCTGCTGTTGGTCGGCGACGTCGTGGGCCTGCGGGCGGTGCGGTTCACGCACGGGCGACGCCGGGCGCGGATCGGCGACTCGTGGCGGGGCGCGGAGGAGCCGTTCGCCGACGCGCGGCGCCAGCTCGGTGAGTACTTCGCCGGCGAGCGGACCCGGTTCGAGCTCGAGCTCGCCCCACAGACGACAGCGCCGGAGCTCGACCGCCGGGTCTGGGCGCAGCTCGAGCGGATCCCCTACGGCCGCACGGCCTCCTATGGCCAGATCGCGCGCTCGATCGGGGCGCCGGACGCTGCGCGGGCGGTCGGGATCGCCAACGGCCGCAACCCGTTCGCGATCATCGTCCCTTGTCACCGGGTGATCGGCGCCGACGGCAGCCTGACCGGATACGGCGGCGGGATCGAGCGCAAGCGCTTCCTGCTCGAGCTCGAGGGGGCGATGCTCCCGACCTAGACGATCTCGCCGCGAGCGGGATAATGGGCGGGTGAGCGAGTCGAGCGAGAGGCCGCCGGAGTTCGACCTCACGCTTGCCGAGGCCAGCGCCTGGGTCGGCTCGGGACCGGAGGGGATCGGCGAGACCGCGGTCGCGCCGGCGCGCGAGGAGCGGCTCGAGATCGAGGGCGACGACCCGGCGGTCGCCCTGCGCCAGACGCTCGGCATGTTCGCGACCGGTGTCACCGTGATCACCACCGCGATCGGCGACCAGATCCACGGGATGACCGCGAACGCGTTCATGTCGGTCTCGCTCGAGCCGCCGCTGGTCCTGATCTCGGTCGACCGGCGGACGAAGATGTGCTCGATGCTCCATCACGAGCAGCGCTTCGGGGTCAGCGTGCTGGCCGCCGACCAGCACGCGCTCTCCGATCGCTTCGCGGGCCGCGCCGACGAGGACGCGCCCGAGCCCGGTTTCGCGATCGTCCACGAGACCCCGCTGGTCGAGGGCGCGGCGGCGGTGTTCGTCTCCCGGGTGGCGCGGTCGTACTGGGGCGGTGACCACTCCCTCTTCCTCGGCAAGGTCGAGTACGCGCATCGAGAGCCCGACGCCCGCCCGCTGCTCTTCCACGGTGGGCAGTACGGGCGCCTCACCCCGGAGGGCTGAAGGCGCCAGCCGATCGGAGCCGGCTAGCTGCGGGGCCGGGTCTTCTCGGGGTCGAAGAAGGGGATCGTGACGACCGTCGCGGGGATCCGCTTCTGGTGGCCGTCGAGCTTTCCGACCTCGACCTCGGTGCCCGGCTCGGCGTACTGGACCGCCATCCGGCACAGCGCGATGTTCTTGCGCAGGATCGGGCTCCGGGCGCCGCTGGTGATCACGCCGACCTGGGAGCGGCCGACGTGGACGCAATCCCCGTGGCCCGCGGTCTCGCTGCCGGCGAGCTCGAGCCCGACGAGCCGGCGCTGGGGATGGGCCTTTCGCTCCTCGAGTGCCGCCTTGCCGACGAAGTCATCTTCGGACTCCAGCGCGACCGCGAACCCGATCCCGGCCTCGAACGGGTCGACCTGGTCGTCGAACTCATAGCCGGCGAAGATCAGCCCGGACTCGATCCGCAGCACGTCGAGCGCCGAGAGGCCGAGTGGCTTCAGCCCGCGTCCCTGGCCCGCCTCCCAGATCGCATCCCAGACCGCCGGGCCGTCGTCGGGGTGGCACCAGACCTCATAGCCGAGCTCGCCGGTGTAGCCGGTGCGCGAGACGACGATCGGGATCCCCTCGTAGTCGCCGATCCGCCCGATCAGGAAGCGAAACCAGCGCAGCTCCTCGAGCTGCGGCTGGGTCGGCGGCGACCAGATGACCTCGCGCATGATCTCCCGGCTCTCGGGCCCCTGGACGGCGACATTGTGAAGCTCGTCGGTCGACCGCTTGATCCACACTCGCAGTCCCTCGGCCTCGGCGAGGTTGTCGAGGTGGACGCCGGTGTACTCGTCGCCGGCGACGAAGCGGAAGTTGTCGTCGCCGAGCCGGTAGACGGTGGCGTCATCGAGCATCCCGCCGGTCTCGTTGCAGACAGCTGTATACGTAACCTGCCCGACCGCGAGCTTGCGCGCGTCGCGGGTGATCGCCCGCTGGATCAGCAGCTCGGCGTCGGGGCCGAGCACCTCCCACTTGCGCAGCGGCGAGAGGTCCATGATCACGGCCCGCTCGCGGCAGGCCCAGTACTCGGCGATCGTGTCCTCGCCCTGGTAGCAGTCGGCGAGCCAGTAACCGCGGTACTCGACCAGGTCGCGGGTGAGCGCTGAGGTGCGCGGGTGGAAGGCGGTCTCCTGGGTCATGACGGGGTCGGCCTCCGGGGTGACGCGGTGGGCGATCGCCAGCGAGAACCGGTTCTCCGGCCGGTAGACGCGGACGTGGATGTCGGTGGTCTCCCAGCCGTTGGCCGGGTCGATGTCGTCGGGACAGGCGGACGATGCGCAGAGGAGGTCGTTGGACGCGCGCAGGAGCACGTAGTCGCCCGGGCGTGACCAGGGCTCGTCCGCGATCAGCGCGTTGGCGGCGTCGAAGGTGGTGTTGTAGAAGAGGTTGAGCGCGTTCCAGCCGGCGCGCGGGGCGATTCCGTGCGGGGTCAGCTCACCGTTGAAGTTGTCGGTGCAGTTGATGTGTCCGGGATAGCCGAGGTCCTCGTAGTAGCGCGGGAAGCAGGCGAGGCCGAAGCTGTCGTGGCGCCCGACCGTGTCCTGGACCACCTCGACCAGCGGATCCATGTCGATGTCGAAGCTCTTTCGGTAGAGGCCGGGCGTCGGATAGGCGGAGCCCATCAGCGAGCGGGTCGTGGTCGCGTCGAGGCCGCGCTCGGCACCGTGCTCGAGCTTGCGCTGGTTGAAGGCGAGGAAGTCCGAGCACTGCTTGCCATCGACGTCGATGATCTGGATGTACTCGCCGGCCTTGACCTCGTACGCGAGCGCGCTCGCGCGGTCGACCCGGAAATCCAGCCGCGGCTCCGCCAGCGGCGCGGGCAGCTCGGTCTCCTCGGGCCGGCGGGGGGTCGTCCGCCGGATCTCGACCAGCAACGGCGACGCCGGCCAGTCGCCGTCGATCACCCGGCCGCCCGGCGCCGCGACGACCGCGACCGCGGCGCGCTCGGCGACGAACGCCTCCGCTTCACCGCGCGGGGTGGAGGCGTCGAACAGCCGCAGTGCCGATGCCTCGGCGGGCACCAGGCCCTGCGCGTGCAGGGTGGCGAGGAAGCCCTCGGATGCGCCGGCCGCGAGCAGGTCCCGGAGGACGGTCGCGTCGGCATCGGCGCGGGTCCCGAGCGCCGCCGCGTCCTCGCCGCCCTCGCGGTCGAGCACGGTCAGCTCCGCGACCTGCCCGCCGTCGTGATTGATCACCGTCAGCTCGTCGCCGGGCTCGAGTCGGATCGCGGTTGCGGCCGTGGGCCGCACCCAGTGGGTCTCCAGCGACCGGTCTACCGGTCGCAGGCCGGGCAGCGCGAGCGCCGGGCGCACGGCGACGGCCATGGTCAGGCGCCGGCCGCCGCCCCCTCGGCCTTCTCGGCTTCGGCGACGAGCTCCTCGGCTAGCTCGCGCTTGGCGGCCGGGTCGAGCTTCTTGACCTCGTTCTCGACCACCCTTCGATTGTAGGTCTGGTTCCAGTAGTCGAGCGCCTCGAAGCCGAGTAGGACCGCCTTGCCGACGAACTGGCGCAGGACCTCGTTCGTCGGCCCCATCACCCAGCCGGCCTTGGCGTCGCGGACGTAGCGCTCCAGCTCCATGTCGCGCTTGTAGCCCGAGCCGCCGCAGGCGTGCAGCATCTTGTCGACCACCGCGGCGACGTTCTTGGCCGCCTCGAACTTGATCTGCCAGGCCCAGTGCAGAAAGTCGGCCCTGGCGGTCTCGCCGACCGGGATCTGGCGCTGGTTGTCGTCGGTGACCCGGTCCATCGCCTGCGCAACCGAGAGGACGAAGACGCGGCAGGCGTTGGTGTCCATCACCGCCTCACCGACATAGTCCTGGATCGTCGGGTAGTCGGCGACCCGCATCCCGACGTCGACGTGCTTCTTGCGCGTCGTGTGACGCTTGGCGATGTCGATCGCACCGAGGGCGATCCCGTTCCAGCACGACGAGGAGCCGATCAGGAACCAGGGATCGACGGCCTCGTCGTTGGACGCGGCCCCGTCTCCGAGTGGACCTACGACCTGGTCGTCGGGGATCTCGATCCCGTCGACCTGGATCGGCCCGGACTGGTTGCCGCGCAGCCCGAGCGCGTCCCAGAGCGAGGGCTGGGCCTGGACGTCGTCGCCGTCGATCACGAATACCGAGAGGTCGTCGTAGCCGCTGAAGTCGGGGCTCGTGGTCTGGACGACGTAGAAGTCGGCGAACCCGCCCGAGGTCGTCCAGGACGCCTTCTTGTTGACCTTGAAGCCGCCGTTGGAGCGCTCGGCGCTGGAGGAGAACGGGTACCAGAAGTGAGATCCGGTCTCGGGATCGGAGTAGGAGAGGGTGCCGATCCGGCAGTCCGAGTCCAGGGTGCGGATGTACTTGTCGACCAGCGCCTCGGTCGGGCGCAGCATGATCGTCGCCACCGCCCCGACATGCATCACGTAGCACATCGCGGTCGAGGCGCAGCCGTAGCGGGAAAGCGTCTCGCAGACCATCGAGAAGGCGACGTGGTTCTCGCCCATGCCCCCGTACTCCTCGGGCACGGTGAGGCTGAGGAAGCCGTTCTCGGCCAGGACCTCGAAGTTGCGACGCGGGTAGAGCAGCTCATCGTCGGAGCGCTTCGCGTTGGCGCGCATCTCGCTCTCGCAGAGCTCGATCAGCTTCGCCCGCAGCTCCCGCTGGCGCTCGGTCAGGACCCAATCGGGGTCCCACTCGTAGCCCAGCCCCCAGAACGGCTCGCCACCCCACATCTTCTCGCTCATCCGGCCTCTCCTTTCCCTCGGGCCCGGCCCACTTTACAAATTTGTGCGCTCGGCGCTCGGCGCTCGCTCTTGGTCGCTCGTCGCTCGTCGCTCGGAGTCTCGCCGATCATCTACAGGTCTGCGGCGATCCAGATCAGGCACTCGGCCCGGTCGCGGATCTCACGCACCGCGCGGCGCAGGCGCCGCGGCGGGATCCGAGACCGATCGGGCCCGAAGACGAGCAGCCCGGCACGGCGGTCGCGGGCGACCTCGAGCAGCGCTTTGACCGGGCGCTTGCTGCTCACCCGCAGGTGCTCGGTGCGGATTCCGAGCGCCGCCGCCCGCTCGGCGGTCGCCCGGACCTGGTCGAGGTCCTCCTCGTCGGGCAGGGTCGCCGCCCCCGGGCCGGCGAGCAGAAGGGTGGTCGGGTAGTTGGGCAGGTGGACAACGTTGGTGACCAACAGCGACGACCCCGTCTCGAGTGCGGACTCGACCGCGATCCGCTCGGCGTCGGGGTCGATCCGGCAGGAGAGCGTTCCGAGGAGGACGGGGCGGCCGGTGCCGCGCTCGGTGCCGGCGCTCGGGGTGCTGCCGGTGCGGTCCTTGGTGAGGATGAGAGCAGTCTAGATGCCGACCGTCCTTGACTTCCGTCGTTGGCAACGGATACGTTCCCGGCGCACGCGACCACGGAGGAGGGCCGATGGCAACCGCACAGGTCGAGGAGCAGCAACTTCTCAAGGCGATGTCATGGTGGGACGGCTTCGTCGTCGCGCTCGCCAACCCCGGCTTCCTGATCGCGGCTCTGGGGTTCTCGATCGGGGCGTTGGGCACGACGGGTGCCTTCGTGCTCTGGACGATCTCGGTCTGTCTGGGCGCGCTGCAGAACAACATCTACGCCGAGCTGGCGACGATGTTCCCGGAGAAGTCCGGCGGGATCGCGCTCTTCGCCCACCAGGCGTGGCGCAAGTACTTCACCTTCGTCGGCCCGATCGCGACCTTCGGCTACTGGTTCGCCTGGTCGAGCGTGCTGGCGATCAACGGCCTCGTGGTCGGGACGCTGATCCAGTCCGAGTGGTTCTCGGACTCGACCTGGGCCGAGGCCGGCGCCGGATTCGACCTCAACCTGGCGATCCTGATCGGGATCATCGCGATCGCCGTCGTCTGGCTGTTCAACATCCTCGGGGTCCGCCCGGCGGTCTGGTTCGGCTACGTGACCGGGGCGCTGCTGATCATCCCGGCGTTCGTGTTGATGTTCCTGCCCTACGTCACCGGCGAGTGGTCGAGCGACAACATGGAGTGGCTGATCGGCGCCAACGGCGGCCTCGGCTTGGCTCTCACCTGGCTCTACTTCATGGGCTGGTCCTCGTACGGATTCGAGACGGTGGCGGCTTTTGCGCCCGAGTACCACTCCCCCGAGACCGATACGCCGAGGGCCCTGCGTGCGTCGGCGGCGTTCTCGGTGGTCGTCTACGCCCTGCTCCCGCTCGGCGTGGGCGGGACGGTGGGCACCGAGGCGGTGGCGGCGGATGCGACCGGGATCGCCTTCTACACCCAGGTGTTCGACACGATCGTCGGCAACGCCCTGGGCGAGGTGATGATCATCTGTCTGGTCGCGGGCCTGATCCTGTCGATGAACACGGCGACCATGGACGGCTCCCGGGCCTTGTTCGGGATCTCGAGGGACGGGATGACGATCAAACAGCTCGGGGTGCTGAGTCGCAACAGCGTCCCGGCGCGCGCGATGACGCTCGACGCGCTGCTGAACATCTTCCTGCTCACCTACTTCGCCAGCGCGATCGAGATCCTCGCGGCGGGCAACCTGGGCTACATCCTCGCCCACGTCTTCGCCCTGACCGGGTTCCTGCTCCTGCGCCGCGACCGGCCCAACTGGCCGCGGCCGATACGCCTCTCGGCGATCTGGGTGCCGATCGCGGGCCTGCTCGCGCTGGCCAACATGGTGTTCATCGTCGTCGGCGGGTTCATCTACTCGGGCGGCTTCCTCGGGATCGAGACCCAGTACGGCTACGGCTGGGACAAGACCCGGATCGGCCTAATCGTGCTCGCGGTCTCGCTCTTGCTCTATGCCTACCGGCACATCGTCCAGGACAAGACCGGGATCCGGCTGCGCGAGGAGACGCCGACGATGCCCGAGGAGCCCGTCGGCCAGCCCGCGCCCGCGGCGCCCGGCTAGGCCGGCGCTATTCGGCGCGCAGGTCCCAGCTCGGCCGGTCGGCGATCGCCTGCCGGTAGCGGGCGCGGTGCACGGGCCGGATCAACATGAACCAGGCCGTGAGCGAGATCGGCAGCAGGAGGAAGACGCTGAACGCGTTGCCGGTGGCGATGAAGAAGACGGCGACGGCGGAGACGAACAGCGCGTAGGCGACCGGGAGGATCCGGAACCGCAGCTGGGTGCGCCGGATTCGCTGGTACTCCTCGCTCGGGATCTTCGCGGTGTCGTAGGCCCGCCCACAGGAGGGGCAAAGCCACCGCTCCCCGTAGGCGAGCTCGGCCCGCTCGCCGCACTCGCACTCGACCGTGATCGGCGGTCCGCGCAGAACGGCGCCAGGTCGCTCGTGGCCGAGCCGTTCGCGCGGTTCGCCGGCTGGTCGTCTGAAGATCGACAAGGGGGCGATCGTATGGGGTCCGCTGTCCGCTGTCCGCGGACGGCTGACCGCGGACGGGGGAGGATTCAGGTTTCGACGGCTGCCTCGGAGGACGGCTCGTCGAGCAGGCCGAGTCTGCGGGCTAGTGCTGCCGCCGGCAGCGCCTGGACAACCAGCGTCAGCACCACGGCGAGCGCGACGACCCCGGCATAGACGTCGGAGTCCGGCACGCCGAGGCCGGCGAGTACGCCGACGAGCGCCGCGGGCACAACTCCCGTCTCTCGGGTCCAGCACATGAAGCCGAGCTCGGGACGCGTCCAGCCCGCGCGGCGATCGGGTAGCGCGCATGCGAGCACCGTCAGCGGGCGGGCGACGAGCAGCAGGGTGGCGATCACCGCGAGCGAGGGGAGCAGGTACTCGCCCAGCGTGTCGAACGGAATGTTGGCGCCGAGAACGACGAAGACGAACAAGGTCACGAGGTCGGACGCGTTGAAAGCGAAGCGGCGCATATCCTGCTCGTGCTCGGAATGCATGGCGAGGCCCAGTCGCTCCATGTTGCCGACGATCAGCCCCGCGAGGAAGGCGCCCAGGTAACCGCTGCCGCCGGCCGAGTCGAGCGAGAAGTAGCCGATCGTGACCACGGCTAGCACCGCCGCCGCCGAGGACTCGCGCCAGATCCCGGCCCGGTGACTGGAGATCGTCGCCGCGAGCAGGACGCCGGCGACGATCCCGATCACGGTGCTGATCGCGAGGTCGACGACGAATTCGCGGCCCGGCGTCGCGATCGACCCCTCGCCGCTGAGTAGCACCCCGGCCAGCGAGAGCGCCAGCACTGCTCCGGTCGGGTCGTTGAACGCCGACTCCGCGACCACGGTCTGGGCGACCTTCCGGCGGAGCCGTGAGCGGACGAAGAGAGGGATCAGGATCGCCGGATCGGTCGGAGCCAGGACGGCGCCCATGAGCAGGGCCGCGGTCCAGTCGAGGTCGAAGACGAAGTGCGCAACGACGCCGACCGTTCCGGCCGTCAGCAGCATCCCGGGAATCGCGAGCAGCCCAAGCGTCGGCCAAACCCGGCTGAGAACGCCGAGCGAAAGGTTGAGGCCGCCGTAGAAGAGGATCATCGAGACGCCGAGCGTGAACAGGAGCTGCGTCCCGAGCGAGTCCAGCGGTGCGTCGACGACGTCGAGCGCCGAGGGCCCGAGCAAGGCACCGAAGGCGACCAGAATCAGGATCTCGGGGATTCGAAGCAGGTCGGCGACGAAGCGGGCGGCGAGAGCCGCGCCCAAGAGCAGGCTGAGCGTGAGCAGGACGTCGCGGGTCACGACGTCTCGTCGTCTGCAGCCCTGTCATCTGGCGCTCCGCGACCTCGTCCGCGGACGCTCCGCTCGCCCTCGAGCGCCATCCGGGCGATGTCGTTAGCGGTCACCAGCAGCAGCAGGATCACGACCGCCGCCCCGAGCGCGACCGCGATCAGCCGTCGCCGAGCATCGTCGCGCGCGTCGTCGAAGGCGGCATCGGTCGCCGTCGCCTGCTCGGCCTGGTAGACCGCCAGCTCCTCCGCGGTCGCGGTCATCGCCTCGAAGCGCTGCAGCTCAGGGCCGAGCAGGATCCGCTTCGTCTCCTCGGGTCGACCCTCTAGCAGCGCCCTCCAGGCGACCGCGTCGAGGTCCATGAAGGCGTCGTACTCGCGCTCGAGCCGGGTGAGCAGCCGGCGTTCGCGGGCGCCCGCGAACGAATCATCTGCCTGCCCCAGCCCCTGCTCCAGGTCGTCGGCCGCACGCACGAACCGGGCGCGGAACGGCCCACCGTTCGCGTACCCGTACGCCGTCTGCCAGCCGTTGAGGTCGGTGACCAGGAACTTGAGCTCGCGGGCGATCGCCTCCTGCTCGGCCCGCTGGTGGACCTCGTCGAAGCGGTCGCCGAGCTCGGCCATCCCCTGCAGCGCGACGACGGTGGTCGCCAGCGGCCCGAGGATCGTCAGCACGATCGCCGCATAGAGCTTCGCCCGGATCGTCAACTCGCACCCCCGGCGGTAGGATCGCCGCGCCGATGGTCCTCTTCGTGCTCACGGGCGCAGCTCCCCCGATCCTGGTCGTGACCCTGCTCGTGATGGCCTACCTGACCGGCTACGAGCTCCACAAGGAAGAGGACGTGCCGTTCCTGTGGAAGGCGTGGTGGGTGCTGCTCGTGCTCATGCTCAACGTGGTCGGGTTCGGGATCTTCTGGATCTGGCTCGCGCGCCGGCGCTACAAGGCGGCCGGGCGCAAGCAGGCTTCCGCCTGAGCGCGCGTCAGCGGCTCTCGTCCCGGACACGGTGCAGCCTGGCGAGCTTGAGCGCGAGCTCGAGCGAGAGCAGGTCCTCCTGCGTGAGATCGAGGCCGGCGACGCGCTCGATCCGGTCGAGCCGCTGGCGGACGGTGTTCGGATGCACGTAGAGCGCCCGGGCCGAGGCGGTGACGCTGCCGCGGTCGGCGAGGTACTGCTCGAGGGTCTCGACCAGGCTGGCACCGCGCCGCCGGTCGTACTCGGCCAGCGCCTCGACCGACTCGCGATAGCGGTCGCGCGGCGCCTGATCACGCTCGAGGTGGACCAGGTAGCGGTAGGCGCCGAGTTGCTGGTAGCAGACCGCGCCGCCCTCGAGAACGAGGGAGCGCCCGATCCGCGCCGCGTCGGCGGCCTCGCGCATCCGGCGCCGGGCGCTGGCCGCGCCCCGGTCGAGGTCACTGAGGCCGACCACGACCCCCTCCTCGACGGCCAGCGGTTCGCATGCCTCGCGCAACTCATCGGTCGCCGCGGGGCCCTCGCCCGAGAGCGGCGCCAGGGCGCGGAGCCGGTCGTGGCGAGAGTCGAAGAAGGCGCGCGGGCAGAGCCGCCGCAACCTGCTCTCGAGCCGGGCGGAGAGCTCCGGCCAGGCAGGAGAGGCGTCGTCGACCCCCCGTGCGGGCTCGACATGCAGGAAGACGTGCGGGAGGCTGAGGTCGCAGCGTGCCTCGCTCGCCTTCGCGGCCGCCGCCTCGGCCGAGCCGGCGGCGAGCGCGTCGAACATGTCCTTGACGATGTTCTCGGCGGTCAGGCGCTCGATCAGCTCGGCCTTCTTCAACCCGACCGCGGTCTGGTCGGCAACGGCGCCGAGCAACTCGGCGTCCTCCTCGCTGAACTGGCGGTCCTGGGCGAGGCAGCAGAGCACCCCGAGCTGCTCGTCGCGGGCGACGAGCGGGGCGACCAGGAGCGCGTGGTCGTCGAGGTCGGGCCACAGCGCGCGGGCGACCCGCCGCCGCCCGCCACGGCCGTTTCCCGACCGGCGCATCAGGTCGAGGACCAGCGCCGCGCCACCGGGGCGCGGGCTCGGCGCCGGGCTGCCGGCGGGGTCCGAGCGGGCGAGGGCCAGCTCGTCTGCCTCGACGTCGAGCCGGTAGATCTGACAGGAGTCGGCGCGCAGCAGCTCGCGGGCGCCATGGGTGACCACGTCGTAGAGGTCCTCGCGGATCGTCACCGCGGCCAGCGCCTGACTCAGCCGTGCAAGCGTAGTCAGCGCTTGCACCCGGCGGCGGGTGTCCTCGTAGAGCTGGGCGTTCTCGATCGCGCCCGCGACCAGGGAGGCGGTGTGGACGAGGAAGTTGAGCACGTCGTCGTCGAACTCGCGCGGCGCCTCGGTGTGCAGGACCGCGACCCCGATCAGGTCGCCGGACTTGGCCAGGATCGGGACCGCGACGATCGACTGGAAGCGCTCCTCCTCGAGCTCGGGCACGTACTTCATCCGCGGATCCGACATCGCCTTCTCACGAATGAACTCCGGGGTCTTGGTCCGCGCGACCCAGCCCGCCAGGCCCTCGTCGACGCCGAGCTCGAGCTCGCCGACGAAGCGCGAGTAGTGCGGCGAGGCCGCGCGGAGGACGAGCCGTTCGCCGTCGAGGAAGTAGATGAAGCAGGCGTGACAGCCGGTGGCGTCGGTGGCGATCTCGACGATCCCGCCCAGCACCCGGTCGAGGTCGAGCGAGGAGGAGACGGTCTTGATCACCGCGTAGAGCGTCTCGTTCTCGCGCCGGGCGCGGGCGAGCAGCTCCGCCTCGGTCTCGGGCGCTTTCAGGCTGACACTCATCTCGATCCTCGGTTTTCGCTGCTGCCCGCGGTGGTCATGGCGGGCAATCCTATCCCCGCTTGCGCTTCGACCCTATGGACGCGACCGACATTCAAGCAAGGCGAAGTATGGAGGCTTTCCCTATTGCGAGGCCCCCTGCCGTACGAATAGGTTGCCGCGTGTCCGTGGCCGTGACCTTGATCACACCTGTGTCCGGAGGGGCTTGGCCCTCGGCGCGGGACGAGCGTGGAGGGAGCGAGCGTGCTTGACGTTCTAGTTGCCCAGGCCGAAGGCCTCAGCGAGGTCAGGGACGCGATCGCCAACGTCAAGGAGAGCGTCAGCGCGGGCGGCGACGCCCAGGGCCTCGACAGCGTCATCCTCGGCGAGCAGTTCTACTTCTTCACGGTCGTGCTGATGTGGCTGATCCACGTCGGCTTCATGACCTATGAGACCGGAGTCGCGCGGCGCAAGAACGCGCTCGCGACGGCGCTGAAGAACATCCTCACGATCGCCGTCGTCACGCCGAGCTTCTACTACTTCGGCTGGTGGATCTACAACTGCAACATGCCCGGGCTGCCGATCGGCCCGAACAGCACCGACTTCACCGCCGCGGCGTGTCAGGGCGGGATCCCGTGGTCCGACACGTTCGGTCCCAACCTGGCCAACAACATCAACCTGATCTTCTTCCTCGCCTTCCTGCTCTTCTCCTGGACGACCGCGTCGATCATGTCCGGGGCGCTGCTCGAACGGGTCAGGCTGTCGGCCTACCTGGTCCTCGCCGTCCTGCTCGGCTCGGCGGTCTGGATCCTCGACGCCGCCTGGGGCTGGAGCTTCGGCGGCTGGCTGACCCTGCGCTTCGGCTTCCACGACGCGATCGCGTCGGCGGTCGTGCACGGCGTCTCCGGCGCCTTCACGCTCGGCGTCCTCTTCAACCTCGGACCGCGGATCGGCAAGTACACGAAGGAGGGCCTGACCCGCACCTTCAGACCCCACAACATCCATATGACCCTGATGGGGCTGATGCTGATCTTCACCGGCTTCTACGGCTTCTACGCGGCCTGCCTGGTGATTGTCTCGACCACGGTCCCGGGCTGGGCGAACATCTACCTCAGCCCGACCACCCTGGGCTCGATTGCGATGATCATCACCTTCGGCTTCGCCGGCGGCTTCACCGGCGGCTACTTCGCCAGTCGTGGCGACCCGTTTTGGACCGTCTCCGGCGGCCTCGCGGGGGTGATCAGCGTCTCCGCCGGCGCCGACGTTTACGCGCCTACGCTCGGATACCTGATCGCAGCGCTGTCGGCCGTCTTGACCGTCTGGGTCGGCAACTGGATCGAGACCAAGATGCGGGTCGACGACGTCGTCGGCGCGGTCTCCGTCCACGGCTTCGCGGGCTTTCTCGGGATCCTCTGGGTCGGGATCCTGGCCGCCGGCTACCCGACCGGCGTCAACAATGTCGAGAGCTCGATCGGCGGCCAGCTGATGGGCTTCGCGACCTTCCTGCCGCTCGGCTTCCTCACCGGCTGGTTCGCTTCATGGCTGCTGAAGAAGCTCAACCTGCTGCGCGTGCCGCCGGAGGTCGAGATCGACGGCCTCGACAACGCCGAATACGAGTACGACATCCACATGCCCGAGCACGCCCATGCCGAGGACCTGGTGATCGAGCCCGACGGAGCGAGGGTTCCCGCCGACAGGGTGCAGGCCGAGGCGGCGAGGGAGTTGGTAACGGTGGCTGAACCGAGAGCACCGACGAGAGCGAGGGTTGACTGATGGCCGCGATCATCGACAGCGCCCCCGAGTGCGTCAGCAAGGATCCCGGGACCGAGGAGGCACGGGTCACGGACTCGGCCGACTTCGTGATGGGGGATCCGTACACGGAGTGCGCCGGGTTCATGACCTTCGGCCCGGGCTCGACCTACGGCCCGGAGGGCATCGGCGCCGAGGGCCTGTACATGGTCCTGACCTGGGTCGGGATCGCGTTCATGGTTTTCACCCTGATCGCGTGGATGCTGTACGAGAACCGGCGCTTGATCACGTATGCCCAGGCCCGGCTCGGCGGGCGATCGTCACAAGCGGCAGCAGCAGAGGCCCAAGAATCGGAGCTGACATGAACGGCAAGCAAATCGAGTTCCCAGAGAAACAGGGCCACGTCAAGAGCTTCGAGCTCGCGCTGCTCGCGATCTCGATCATCTGTGTCGTGGTGGTGCTGATCATCGTGCTTGGCACCGACATCGGTGACGAGTTCCGCCCCACTCTCTGAGCGGACATCCGAGACCCGGCCGGTGAGCCCTGACGGGCGAGCCGGCGCGCGCCTCGACCCGAGCTCGCGGCGGGCGCCGACCTGGCCGCGGGTCGCGGCCGTCGCCGCCCTGCTCGTGCTCACCGTGATCGTCTCGCGGACCTGCCAGTCATCGGGGATCGAGCTCACCCAGGAGGAGGCGGTCGAGCTTGCGACCGAGCAAATCCGGTTCGAGCCCGAGAACACCCAGATCCGGCTCCTGCGCCAGGGAATCGACAGGCATCCGTTCTGGATCGTCTCGCTCTCGGTCCCGGGCCCCGACGACCAGACCTTCGACGAGCTCGCCGTGGTCCGGATCGACGCCACCAGCGGCGAGGTCGCCGAGGTCCAAGACCAGCGGGTCGACGAGCAGGAGGACGGCGCCGGCGCCGATCCCGACCAGGGCCCCTGACGTGACCCGCCTGCTCGTCCTCCAGCACATCTCCTGCGAGCATCCCGGGGTGTTCTCGGACGTGATCCGCGAGCGCGGGGCGGAGACGGTCGCGGTCGAGCTCGACGCCGGCGACCCGCTCCCGGACTGGCGCGAGTTCGACGGCGTGGTCGCGATGGGAGGCCCGATGGGCACCGGGGACGAGCGCGACCATCCCTGGCTCGTGGCGGAGAAGCGGCTGGTGCGCGAGGCGGTCGAGGCCGGGCGGCCGTTCCTCGGCGTCTGCCTCGGGGTCCAGCTGCTCGCCGCGGCGCTCGGCGCCCGCGTGTACGAGGCCGAGCACCCTGAGGTCGGCCTGCTCGAGGTCGAGCTGACCGCCGCCGGGCGCGACGACCCGCTGTTTGCCGGACTCGACCAGCGGCTCGTATCGCTGCAGTGGCACGGGGATACCTTCGAGCTCCCGGAGGGCGCGGTCCACCTCGCCCGCTCCGAGCAGGTCCCGAACCAGGCATTTCGCGCCGGCGCACGCGCCTACGGGGTCCAGTTCCACCTCGAGGTGACCGGCGAGATGGCGCGCGAGTGGGCGGCGGTCCCGGCCTACCGTGACTCGCTCGCGGCGACGCTCGGCCCCGAACGCGGCGCCGCCTTTATCGCCGAGGTCTCCGAGCGCGCCGACGAGCTGCACCCGGTCGCCCGGCGCCTGTTCGCGAACTGGCTCAACCTGGTCTAGCGATGCCGAGTCCGAGCGCGGTCAGCCACCTGGTCGTCGGCGGCGGGGTCAACGGCCTCTCGGTCGCAGCGCGCCTCGCCGAGCGGCTCGGTGGCGAGGGCGAGGTGCTGGTGCTGGAGAAGGACCGGATCGGCGCCGGCGCCTCGGGGATCGCCGGCGGGATCGTCCGCAACTACTACCGCTCACCGGCGATCACCGAGCTGATCCGGCTCTCGGTCGAGCTCTTCGAGGCTGAGCCAGAGGCCTACGGCTTCCGCCAGGTCGGCTATCTGGCCGCGGTCCCCGAGCGCCAGGTCGAGGACCTCGCCGCGATCCACGAGCAGCATCGTCGCGCCGGGTATGAGTCCGAGCTGGTCACCGGACCGGAACGCTGCCGGGAGTACCTGTGCTTCACCTGGCCCGACTGGGAGGCCGAGGTCGCCGCGGTCTTGCACGAGCGCCGAGCGGGGTGGGCGGACGCGATGCAGACGGTTCGGCATCTCGCGGCCCGGGCTCGCGACGCCGGGGCGACGATCGAGGAGGGAACCGAGGTGACCGGGTTCGAGCTCGGCGACGACGGGCGTGTCGCCGCGGTCCAAACCTCGCGCGGGAGGGTCGCCTGCGAGGTCGTGGTCGCGACGCCGGGGCCGTGGGTGGACGACGTCTGGCGGATGCTGGCGCTCGCGCCGCAGGTGCGGCTCGGCGTCCGCAACGGGGACGCCAGCCCGTTGACCGCCTACCTGAAGGCACAGGAGGGCGAATTTCAACTTCCCGGGGTCGGGCTCGGGGGCCGCGCCGGAGCCGAGTTGCCGGTGGTCCACCTCGACCAGCAGGGGCCGCTGCGTTCCGATCGCGACGGCCGAGTGCTGGTCGACGGTTCGTGGGGAATCTACTTTCGGATCGGCAGGACCGGGACCGCGATCACCGGTGGCGGCCTGCCGGTGCTGATGCCGGCCCCGACGCTCGATCCCTACGGACCCGACAACCTGGCTCACGCGGCCGAGCCCGAGTTCGAGGAGTTCTTCACCTCCGGGCTGGCCGTGGCCCTGCGGCGCTTTCGCGGGCACTCCGACGACTGGCGGGCGACGCCGGCCGGAGGGATCGTCAGCCACACCCCCGACAACTACCCGATCTGCGACTGGGCGCGGCCGAACGTCTACGCGATCGTCGACTCCGGCCACGGGTTCAAGATGCTGGCCCTGGGACGGCTCGCGGCAGACGAGGTGCTCGGGGACGGCCAAGCGCTGCTCGAGCCGTTCCGGCTCGACCGCTTCGAGCGCGGCGAGACGCATGTGGCGTCGCAAGGGCCGTATCCATGGACTTGATCGAGTAGCTATCCCGCGGCTAGGAGCCCGACACCGGCGAGGGCGGCGGTGACCCCGGCGATCTGGATCGCGACGAGCCGCTCGCCGAGCACCGCCCGGGCGAGCACCACCGTCGCCACCGGATAGAGCGAGCCGAGCACGGCGACGACGCTGACCAGGCCGGTGTCGGTCCCGAGCACGATCAGTGCGTTGGCGCCGACGTCGAGCAGCCCGATCGCAGCCAGGGACGGCAGGTCGGCTGGGCTCAGGCCAAGCGTCGGGCGCAGGGCGAGCAGCGCGGCGATCAGCACGACTCCGGCGCTCGCTCGCGTGGCAAGCAGCGCCCAGAGCGGCTCGACGTCCTCGACGGCCGCGTCAATGCCGACGTAGAAGCCGCCGAAGCCGAGCGCCGCGACGCCGGCCAGCGCCAGGGCCTCGCGCGAGGCGCCTGGCGCGGCTCCCGCAGGCCCCCGGGTGGAGAGGACGACGCCGACGAAGGCCGCGAGCATGCCCGCGTACTGGAGCGCTCCGGGTCGCTCGCCCGTGGCCACGCCGACGATCACCGGCAGCATCGCCGCGCCACCTGCCGAGACCGGCGAGATGACGCTCATCGTCCCGATCGCGAGCGCCCGGTAGAGAGCCGCGATCGCGACTAGCTGACAGATACCGGCGACCAGGGCGGGGGTCAGGTCGCCGAGCGTGGGGACCTCGGCGACGGTCGCAGCGACGATCGCCGCCGCGGCGAGCCCGGTGAGCTGGCTGACCAGGAGCACCGCCGCCAGCGTCAGGCTGCGCGTGCGCAGCCCGCCGAGGAAATCGGCAATGCCCCAGCAGATCGAGGCCGCTGCTCCGAGCGCGACGGCGAGCACCGACGGCAAGCTACCCGCCGCGCCCCGCGCCGGCCGGCGAGACCAGGCTGTTGTGTGGGATCCGCACATGTCCGGCATCTCGATGCTGGACTGCGCGCCATTGCCGCGGGCGTCGTTATGTGCGATACATCCAGCCATGAGCGCCGATTCACGCCCCACCGCCGACGACGTCCGCAAAGCAGTCGAGAAGGAGGGAATCGAGTTCCTGTTCGCGCAATTCGTCGACATGCACGCGAAGCCGAACGCGAAGCTGATCCCGGCGCAGGAGCTCGAGCCGCTGTTCACCGACGGTGCCGGGTTTGCCGGCTTCGCCGCCGGGGACATCGGCCAGACCCCGGACAACCCGGACCTGATCGCGATGCCCGACGTCGGCTCGTTCACCCGCTTGCCGTGGAAGCCGGAGATCGGCTGGTTCGCCTGCGACGCGACGGTCGAGGGCGAGGCGTGGCCCTACTGCCCGCGGACGATCCTGCGCAACCAGATCGAGCGTGCGGCGAGCGCGGGCTTCGAACTGCGGATCGGCTGCGAGCTCGAGTACTTCCTCCTGCGCAAGACCGAGGACGGGGGGATCGAGCTCGCCGACCCGCTCGACACGCTCGAGCAGCCCTGCTACGACATCCGGGCGTTGACCCGCAACTTCGAGTTCGTCTCCGAGGTGGTGCGGAACGTCAACTCGCTCGGCTGGGGCCTGTACGCGACCGACCACGAGGACGCCAACGGCCAGTTCGAGCAGAACTGGGGCTACGCGGACGCGCTCACCACCTGCGACCGGGCGGTCTTCTACCGCTACATGGTCGAGGCGATGGCGCAGGAGCGAGGGCTGATCGCGACCTTCATGCCGAAGCCGTTTGCGCACCTAACCGGCAACGGGGCCCACTTCCACATGAGCCTCTGGGACGGCGACACGAACGTCTTTGACGCGGACCCCGACAAGGACTCGCGCGGGCTCGGCCTCAGCGAGACCGCCTATCAGTTCATCGCCGGGCTGAAGAAGCACGCCAGGGCCTACATCGCGTTGACCGCGCCGACGGTCTCGTCCTACAAGCGGCTGGTGATCGGCGCCCCGACGAGCGGCGCGACCTGGGCGCCGGCGTACGTCACCTACGGCTACAACAACCGGACGCTGATGCTGCGGATCCCCGACGCCGGGCGGATCGAGGACCGGACCGTGGACGGATCGTGCAACCCGTATCTGGCGGCGACGGCGATCCTCGCCGCCGGGCTGGACGGGATCGAGAACGGCCTCGACCCAGGCGAGCCAACCACGATCAACATGTACGAGACCAGCGAGGAGGACCGGCGCGAGATGGGGATCGAGACGCTGCCGGCCAACCTGCTCGACGCGACCCGTGAGCTCGAGCAGAACGAGGTGCTGCGCAAGGCCTTCGGGCCGGTCGGCGACGAGGACTACGTCGACTACTTCATCCGCTGCAAGCGCCGCGAGTGGAGCCTGGCCCACGAGCAGATCACGCAGTGGGAGATCGACCGCTACCTGCAGCTCTATTAGGAGGATGCGCTCATGTGCGGGATCGCCGGTCTGTTCAGCAAGTCGGGCTCGATCGAGGAGCAACTCGGCGCTCACCTGAGCGCGATGCTCTGCCAGCTCGCCGACCGCGGGCCCGACAGTGCCGGGGTCGCCTTCTACCGCGACCCCGCCCCGGCCGGATCGTGCAAGGTGTCGCTGTTCTCGCCCGCGCCCGAGCCGCCGTGGCCGCAGCTCGCCGGTGAGCTGGCGGAGGCCTTCGGCGCCGAGGCGGGCCCCGAGGTGCGCGCCTCCCACGCCCTGTTCATCGTCCCCGGTGAGGGCAACGCGATCCAGGCCTGGCTCGCGGAGCACCACCCGGAGCTGCGGGTGATGAGCGTCGGCGAGCGGATCGAGATCTACAAGGAGGCGATCGACCCGCGCCTGTTCGTGGAGCGCTTCGGGCTCGCGGGGATCGCCGGGTCGCACGCGCTCGGGCATACCCGGATGGCGACCGAGAGCCGGGTGACGACGGAGCACTCGCACCCGTTCTCGACCGGGCTCGACCTCTGCCTCGTCCACAACGGCTCGCTCTCGAACCACAACCGGCTGCGGCGGATGCTGCGCCACCAGGGAATCGAGTTCCAGACCGACAACGACTCCGAGGTCGCGGCCGGGTACCTGACCTGGCGGCTCTCCGAGGGCGACGACCTCGAGACGGCTCTGCGCGGCTGCCTCGATGACCTCGACGGCTTCTACACCTTCGCCGTCGGCACCGCGGACGGGTTCGCCGTCCTGCGCGATCCGATCGCCTGCAAGCCGGCGGTGATGGCCGAGACCGAGGACTGGGTGGCGATGGCATCCGAGTACCGGGCGATCGCGGTCCTGCCGGGCGCCGATCATGCCGAGGTCTGGGAGCCCGAGCCGGCGCGGGTCTACTCCTGGGCACGGGCGGCGGTCGCGTGAGCCCGACCGAGCTCGCGGTCGAGGAGGTCGACCTGGCGACGACCAGCGTCCGGGAGCTGAACCAGCGCCTGCACGAGCTCGACGGCGGTCCCTCGCGGTGGCGGGTCCGCAACCCGGGCGGAGCGCACTCGATCGCGGTCGGCCTCGATGCCGAGGTCGAGGTCGAGATCGAGGGCCACGTCGGCTACTACTGCGCCGGGATGAACAAGCGGGCCACGGTGCGGATCGCCGGCAACTGCGGGGTCGGGGTGGCGGAGAACCTGATCTCGGGCACGGTGGTGGTCGAGGGCGACGCGAGCCAGTCGGCCGGAGCCACGGCGCGCGGCGGCCTGCTGGTGATCAGGGGCAGCGCCTCGGCCCGGTGCGCGATCTCGCTCAAGGGGGCCGAGGTCGTCGTCTGCGGCTCGATCGGCCACGCCGGAGGCTTCCTCGCCCAGCGCGGGACGCTGGTCGTCTGCGGCGACGCCGGGGACGGGCTCGGGGACTCGATCTACGAGACCCGGGTCTACGTGCGCGGCGCCGTCGCCGGCCTCGGCGCCGACTGCGTCGAGAAGCCGATGGCCGACGAGCACCGCGCCCAGCTCATGGAGCTGCTCGAGCGGGCCGAGGTCGAGATCGATCCGGCCGAGTTTCGGCGCTACGGCTCGGCTCGGCGTCTGTACAGCTTTCAGATCGACCACGCGGGTGAGTACTGATGACCGGCGGGCGCGGGAGAGCGGGCGTTAGGTGACCGAGTTCGACGCACTGAGCAAGCGCGAGGGATTCCAGCCCGGGCTCGGCGGGCGCTGGCGGCCCGGGCTGCGCGAGTCGGCCCTCTTCGACCGCGGCACGATCCACGAGATCCACCGGATGGCGCGCGAGGGGATCTACGACATCCGCGGCTTCGGGGCGAAGCGCAAGGTGCCGCACTTCGACGACCTGCTGTTCCTCGGCGCCAGCGTCTCGCGCTATCCGCTCGAGGGCTACCGGGAGCGCTGCGCGACCGACGTCACCCTCGGCACCCGGTTCGCGAGACGGCCGATCGAGCTCGAGATCCCGATCACGATCGCCGGGATGAGCTTCGGCGCGCTCTCGGCGCCGGCCAAGGAGGCGCTCGGTCGCGGCGCGAGCGCGGCGGGGACCTCGACCACGACCGGTGACGGCGGGATGCTGCCGGAGGAGCGCGAGCACTCCGACAAGCTCGTCTACCAGATCCTGCCCTCGCGCTACGGGATGAACCCCGATGACCTGCGCCGCGCCGACGCGGTCGAGGTGGTCGTCGGCCAGGGGGCCAAGCCCGGTGGCGGCGGCATGCTGCTGGGTCAGAAGATCTCCGACCGGGTGGCCGAGATGCGTGACCTGCCGAAGGGGATCGACCAGCGAAGCGCCTGCAGGCACCCGGACTGGACCGGGCCGGACGACCTCGAGATCAAGATCGAGGAGCTGCGCGAGATCACCGACTGGGAGAAGCCGATCTACGTCAAGGTGGGCGCCACTCGGACCTACTTCGACGTCGCCCTGGCGGTCAAAGCGGGGGCCGACGTGATCGTGCTCGACGGGATGGAGGGCGGCACCGCGGCGAGCCAGGAGGTGTTCATCGAGCACGTCGGGATCCCGATCCTGGCGGCGATTCCGGAGGCCGTGCGCTCGCTGCAGGACCTCGACATGCACCGCGAGGTGCAGTTGATCGTCTCCGGGGGGATCAGGACTGGGGCCGACGTCGCCAAGGCGCTCGCGCTCGGCGCCGATGCGGTCTCGATCGGCGTCGCCGCCGTGGTCGCGCTCGGCGACAACGCGCCGGAGTTTGAGCAGGAGTACGAGGAGATCGGCACCGCCGCCGGCTACTACGACGACTGGCACGAGGGGCGCGACCCGGTCGGGATCTCGACCCAGGACGAGGAGCTGGCGAGTCGCTTCGATCCCGAGCTCGGTGGCCGTCGACTCGCCAACTACCTGCGCGCGATGGTGCTCGAGGCCCAGACCCTGGCCCGGGCCTGCGGCAAGTCCCATGTCCACAACCTCGAGCCCGAGGACATGGTCGCGCTCACGCTCGAGGCGGCCGCGATGGCCAAGGTCCCGCTCGCAGGCACCGACTGGGTGCCCGGACGGGTCGGCTGAGCTCCCCGGGGGCTGTCAGCGCTTCAGCGGACGAAGGGCGCGGAGACTACCTCGGGGCACTGGACTTCTTGCGCTTGCCGTTCGGCTTGCGGTACTTGCCGGTCTTGTTGCGCGCGACCGCGTAGTAGGTGCCGCCGGTGCCGTCGGGGTCGACCATCGACCAGGCGCCGCTGGCGTCGGTCTTGTCGTCGCCGAGCAGCTTGTCGCTGGCCGGATCGGCGAGGTTCCCAGAGCTCGACCCCGTGCTTGTCCTCGCACTTCTCGAAACTCGAGCGCACCTGGCCCTCGAAGAAGCCGAGGCTGTAACCGGTGATCTTGACCTGGGACGAGAAGCTCTTCGCGCCCGAGGCCGCGGTGGCCGCACCGAGCGCCACGACGGCGACCAGCGCGATGGTCAGTGAGCGATTCATGCGCGTGCTTTCGCTTCCTGTTCTCCGTTTCCAGTTTTCAGCCGCTGTGGCCGGATCCTGAAGCCGCAACATCGCCGGCCGCGGGCTGTTGGACCTACAGTGCACGCAGCGATGAGCAAGCCAGGACTGACACCGAGAGCCGTTGCCGTGGCCGCGGCGACCGCCGCCTGCCTGGTGGCGGCGACGATCGGGGCCGGCCCGGCGCTCGGCCAGGAGGCGCCGATCTGCCTCAAGGTCTCCGAGAAGCTCGACGACGGCGTCAACCACTGGTTCGGGACCCCGGGTCGCGACAGCGTCACCGGGCTGCGCGGTCGCGACAAGATGAACGGCGGCAAGGGCGCGGACCGGATCAACGGCGGGCGCGACAACGACGTCGTCAAGGGCGGCCCGGGCGACGACACGCTCTGCGGCGGCCGCGGTGGCGACCGGATCATCGGCGGTGGTGGCGCGGACGTGATCTACGGCGAGGAGGAGAACGACACGATCCTCCCCGGGCCCGGCAGCGACCAGGTGCTCGGCAGCGCCGGCAACGACCGCGTCTACGGTTGGGGCCGGTCGCACGGTGAGATCGTCGACGACGGTGTCGACCTGCTCGACGGCGGTTACGCCGACGACCGGGTCGAGGCAGGTGGCGCCGACAGACTGTTCGGGTTCAGCGGCAAGGACGTCCTGCGCACGAGGACGCCGGCGGTGGCGCCCCGGGTCATGGACGGGGGCAGCGAGAACGACCGTCTCTACGGATCGGCGGCGGCGGACCGGCTGCGCGGGGGCGAATCCGACGACAAGCTCTACGGCAACGACGGCGACGACTCCCTCCTCGGCGGCGACGGGCTCGACTTGCTCGACGGCGGACCCGGTCGCGACAGCTGCGACGGCGGCCCGCTCACCGATCGCGCTCGCGACTGCGAGCGCCGCGAGTCGATCGAGCTGCGACCGCTCGCCTCTGCCTACGCTTGGCCGCACTGACGTTCCGCGGCGCTCGCGCTCGCAGCGATACGCTGCGAAGGCAACGTTTTCGACGACGAGGAGTGAGCAGATGGCGAAGGTGCCGCGTTCGATTCAGGGCAAGGTGATCGCGATCACCGGTGGCGCGCGCGGGATCGGCAAGGCGACCGCGAAGGCGCTCGTCGCCAGGGGCGGGAAGGTCGCGATCGGCGACATCGATCGCGAGCTCGCCGAGCAGGCCGCAGCCGAGGTCGGGGGCGACACCCTGGCCCTCGAGCTCGACGTCACCGCCCGGGACTCGTTCGCCGGCTTCCTCGACCAGGTCGAGGAGCGGCTCGGCTCGCTCGACGTGCTGGTCAACAACGCCGGGATCATGCCAATCGGCCGGTTCGTCGACGAGGACGACGAGACCGCGCACCGAATGGTCGACATCAACGTCCACGGCGTGCTGCTCGGGATGAAGCTGGCCCTGCCGCGGATGCAGCGTCGCGGCAGCGGGCACCTGGTCAACCTCGCCTCGCAGGCCGGAAAGGCCGGGCTTCCAGGCGGGGCGACCTACTGCGGGACCAAGCACTTCGTCGTCGGCGTCTCGGAGGCGGTGCGGGCGGAGCTGCGCGGGAGCGGGATCGAGGTCTCGTGCGTGATGCCGGGCGTGGTCAACACGGAGCTCGGCTCGGGCCTCCGCGAGGCCCGGGCGATCAAGAAGACCGAGCCCGAGGATGTTGCGGAAGCGATCGTCGCGGCGCTCGAGCGGCCGAAGTTCGACGTCTACGTCCCCCGCGAGAGCGTGGTCGTCTACAAGCTCGGGGCGATCCTGCCGCGGCGCGCCTACGAGGCGCTGGCGCGGCTGCTGAAGGGCGACGAGGTGCTCGCCCAGGCCGACCAGGCCGCCAGGGCAGGGTATGAGCAGCGTGCCGCGCGCTCGACCGCAGCCGAGGCCGAGCGGTCGGCCGGCGCCGAGGCCGAGGAGTCGGTCGCCAACTAGGCCGAAGTCAGCAGCGCCGCGAGGGCGAAGCCGAGCACGGTGACGAGCCCAACGGCGATCGAGTTGCCGCTCTCCCTGAACGCGTCCGGGACCATCTCGGTGGCGAGCATGGTCAGGATCGCGCCGCCGGCGAACGCCTTGGTCGCTGCCTGAAGATCGGCCGAGCCGCCCCCGAGGAGCTGATAGCCGACCGCGGCCGCCAGCGCGCTCGCAGCGGCGATCACGAGCCAGATAGCGACGATCCGACCCGGGCTTCGGCCCGCCTGCTCGAAGTCGTAGGAGGCCGAGACGCTCTCGGGAAGGTTGGAGAGAAAGACGGCGACGAGGAAGGAGACGCTGACCCCGCCGCCTGCGAGCAGCGTCAGTCCGATCGCCGCCGACTCGGGGATCCCGTCGAGCAGCGCGCCGAGCGCGAGCGCCCGTCCCTCGGCTTCGGGCCCCGTCGAGCGGCGGCGGTTGACGAGCTTGTAGAGCGCCGCGTAGACGATCGATCCGCCGGCCAACCCCGCCGCGACCGAATCGCCGCCGCCGAGCTCGAACGCCTCCTGGGTTAGGTCGTAGGCGACGGCGCTGATCAGGACCCCGGCGCCGAACGCCATCACAAACGCCACCGCTCGGGCCGAGGGGCGCAGGGTCAGCGCGGCGACCGCGCCGATCACCAGGGCGAGCCCGCCGACCAGCCCCCAGAACGCCGCCTCGAGCACCGGGCTAGGCGATCGGCGAACGGCCGCCGGAGGCGCGCTCGGCGGCCTCCCGCAGCTCGTCGCGGAAGTCCGGGTGCGCGATCTCGGCCAGGGCGGCGCCGCGTTGGTGGACGGTCAGTCCCTGCAGCTCGGCGGCTCCATGCTCGGTCACGATCACGTCGACCTGGTGCCGTGGAGTGGTGATCACCGCCCCGGCGCCGAAGCCCGGCACGATTCGCGACCCTCGCCCGTCGCCCGATCCGTAGGTGGAGGGCAGACAGATCAGCGAGCGATCCTCCAAGGCGAGGGCGGCCCCGGAGATGAAGTCCTCGTGGCCGCCGATCCCCGAGTACTGCAGGCCGGCGATTGTGTCGGCGACGACCTGACCGTGGACGTCGACCCCGAGCGCCCCGTTGATCGTCACCATCGACCGATTGCGGGCGATCAGGTCGGGTGAGTTGACGACCTCGACCGGGAGAAAGGCGACCTCGTCGTTGCCGTCGAGCCACGCGTAGAGGTCCTCCGAGCCGCCGGCGAAGGTCGCGACCGAGACCCCGTCGAACTGACCCTTGCGGTTCGTCACCTTGCCCGACTGGTGCAGCTTCATCAGCCCGTTGGTGAACATCTCCGAGTGAACGCCGTAGTCGCCGCCCTCCCCGTCGGCGAGCCGGCCGACGATCGCCGAGGGCACGCCGCCGATCCCGGTCTGCAGCGTGGCCCCCTCGGGTATGAACGCGCGTGCGTGGGCGGCGATCGCCTCGTCGATCGGTCCGGGCTCGGATTCGGGGAGCGCGAAGGGCGGCGCTTCGCTGGCGACGAGGACGTCGATCTGGTCGAGGTGGAGGGCGTGGCGGTGCTGCGGTGGGAGGCCGAGGGTGCGGGGGAAGCGTGGCGAGGCCTCGACGACGAGCAGCCGTTCGGGGTCTGAGCCGGCGCGCTCGAGCTCGGCCTGGGTGCCGCCGCCGTGCAGCGAGAGGCTGCACCACCCCCCTTCATCGGGGGGTGTCGCGACGGTCGCCATCACCCGCGGTCGTTGCTGCTCGAGCAGCGGTGCGAAGCGGCGAAAGTCAGCGGGCGCAAAGCCGATGTTGGCGCCCTGGTCGCGCAGCGCCCGCTCGACCGGGCCGAAGAATCCCGAGAGCAGGTGGACGTTGGGGTGCTTGTAGGCCTCCGACCAGGCGAGCAGCAGCGCGCTGCCGATTCGCAGCTCGGTCCAGTCGTCGCGGCGCCCGAGCGCCTCGAGGAAGGCGGGCGGCTGACCGGGACCGAGCGGGATCCCGAGCGTGTCGGTCGGTCGCAGCAGCGCTGCGGCCTCGTCGGGCGTCAGCTCCGAGGCGGCCATCGCCGCGAAACCTATTCGTCCGCCAGGGTCAGGCGCGCAGACCGGCGAGCATGATCTCGAGGAAGCGCGGCCAGCTCATCGTCGGACGCTCGACCTCCGAGCGCACCGCGCGACCCAGGCCACACACCAGCGCCGGGATGTCCTCCGGCACGAGGTCGGGACGAAGGTCGCCGCTGGCCTGGGCCCGGGCGACGACCTCACCGGAGAGGGCGAGCATCTCGACCCGCTCAGCGGAGCTGCGGCAGAGACCGGGGAGCTGGTCCATTGCCTCCGAGAGGGCGCGATCCTCGGCCATCACCCGGGCGGAGTAGGTCATGAACTCGACGAAGCCCTGCCAGGCGTCACTGACCTCGAGCGCCTCGCGGGCCGCGGCCGCCAGGCCCTCGAAGCGGTCGTCGGCAAGCGCCTGGAGCAGGTCCTCCTTGGTTGGGAAGTGCCGATAGACGGTGCCGACCCCGACCCCGGCGGCGCTGGCGATGTCGTCCATCTGCGTCTCGAGCCCCTGCAGCGCGAAGCGCTCGCGAGCGGCCTCGAGCACCTTCTCGCGGTTCCGGCGCGCATCGGCACGCTGGGCGCGAGGTGCGGCTTGCGGCGGCTTGGCGGCGGTTGCCATTTCCCCTCTGATCGCTGGATCGGTTCTAGCGCGGGAGCGGTCGGGGCTGTGTGACCGACCGCACTTCAAACGGAACTCCGATTCCGTATAGTCCCTCAACCGAAAGCGGAACTCCACTTCCGATTATGGCAGAGCAGAGCGCAGCGGAGGAGCAACGATGACCACAGCCCAGCAATTCGAGAGCCGCAGATGGATCGCGCTGGCGTTGCTGGCGATGGCCCAGTTCGTCGTCATCCTCGACGCCTCGATCGTCAACGTAGCCCTGCCGACGATCGGCGAGTCGCTGACCTTCTCCCAGGACGACCTCCCGTGGGTCGTCAACGCCTACGTGCTCACTTTCGGTGGCTTCCTGCTGCTCGGAGGACGGCTCGCGGACCTGCTCGGCCGGCGCCGGGTGTTCATGGCCGGACTGGTCCTGTTCGCGCTCGCATCGCTCGCCGGCGGGTTCGCCGAGAGCGAGGGTGCGCTGATCGCCGCCCGCGCGATCCAGGGCCTCGGCGCCGCGATCCTCTCCCCGGCGGCGCTCTCGATCGTCACCACCACGTTCCGCGACGGATCCGAGCGCAACAAGGCGCTCGGTGTCTGGGGCGCGGTGGCAGGGGCCGGGGGCGCGGCGGGCGTCCTGCTCGGCGGCGTTCTGACCGAGTACCTGGGCTGGGAGTGGGTGTTGTGGGTGAACGTGCCGATCGGCATCCTCGCCGCGGCCCTCGCCCCCTCGCTGATTGCCGAGAGCCGAGCCGAGAGCGAGACGCGGGCGTTCGACTTCGCCGGCGCGGTCAGCGTCACCGCGGGGCTCTCGGTCCTCGTCTACGCGCTGGTCGAGGCCCCCGACGCCGGCTGGGGCTCGGGTCAGACCATCGGCCTGCTCGGCGCGGCGATCGTCCTGCTCGGCGCCTTCGTCGCGATCGAGCGTCGCTCCGCCTCGCCGCTGGTTCCGTTCTCGATCTTCCGGCTGCGCACCCTGACCGGCGCCAACGTGGTCGGCGTGCTCACCGGCGCCTCGCTGTTCTCGATGTTCTTCTTCATCTCCCTCTACATGCAGAACGTGCTCGGCTACAGCGCGATCAAGGCAGGGGTGTCGTACCTGCCGCTGGCGGTATCGATCATCCTCGCCGCCGGGGTCGCGTCCGCGCTCGTGACCAAGATCGGCTTCAAGCCCGTGCTCGCGACCGGCATGCTGCTGATCGCCGCGGGGCTGGTCTGGTTCAGCCAGATCTCGGCCGGCGGCGGGTTCCTGGCCGACGTTCTCGGACCGTCGCTGGTCGCCGCGGTCGGGCTCGGGTTCGCGTTCGTGCCGCAGACGATCGCTGCGGTCTCAGGGGTCGCCGAGCACGAGGCGGGTCTCGCGAGCGGGCTGATCAACACCAGCCAGCAGGTCGGCGGCGCGCTCGGGCTCGCGGTGCTCTCGACCGTCGCCTTCACCCAGATCAACGACGCCGCGACGGCGACCGGTGCGCCGCCGTCGCCGAGCGTGCTCGCGGACGGCTACGGGGACGCCTTCCTGGTCGGTGCGGGGGTCGCACTGCTCGGGTTGCTGGCGACGCTGGTGTTGATTCGCAATCGCGACAGCCGCGCCCACGTCGAGCTCGGCGAGCCCGAGCCTGCGCGCGCCTCCTCGTGAGACTCAGCTACCCTGCCGCCCGGTAAAACAGTGCGCAGCAGTACGCGGGCGTCCTCACCGGGGTTCCTTCGCACCGCAGCACGTGAGTTCCCTGGAGGGACAGAACAGAATGGCAACAGGAACGGTCAAGTGGTTCAACCACGAGAAGGGCTTCGGCTTCATCACTCCCGATGAGGCGGGACGCGACCTCTTCGTCCATCAGAGCCAGGTCGAGGGCGGCGGCGCCCTTGCCGACGGCGCGAAGGTCGACTACGAGTCCGAGGAGAGCGACAAGGGGCCGCGAGCGATCAACGTGCGGACGATCTAGCTTTGGCTTACGTTTGTGCCTCGAGGGGCGGCGCCGAGGCGGCGCCGCCCGTTTTTCTCGGCATCGTTGCCCGGAGCTTCTCCCGCAGGCCGGCGGCGGCGTTGTCGCCGAGCCGTCTGAAGAGCAGGCCGAGGACCGGGTCGGCGAGGCGCATCGGACCCTTCGGCCTCAGCTCGGCTTCATAGGTGAGCACGGACCCGCCGTCGGGCGCCGCTCGGACCGTGATCGTGTCCTCGGAGACCACGGTCGAGGTCTCGGCCCGCAGGACGAGCCGATGCGGGCGCTCGAAGGTGACCGTGCGATAGCGCAACGGCATCTCGCGGCCGGCGAACCGCACCACGACCTCGAACTCGGTTCCCGGACCCGGTGCATCGGCGAGCATCCGCGCCCTGACGGCGCTCGGGTCCCACTCGGCGACCGAGCTGAAGTCGGCAAGGTAGTCGAACGCCTGCTCGGGGGAGATCGGCGATTGAACGGATCCGACGTAGCGGGCCACGGCTAACTTGCCCGCAACGCGTGGGTCTCGCCTCGCTGCGAGGTGACCACGGTCTCGGCCTCGAGCGGGTGGTCCTGCTCGGCCTCGAGGCCCTTGCGCTCGCGGCGCTCGGTGACGATCCCGTAGACGATCAGGCCGCAAGCGGTGGCGACGACCGCGAACACAACGATGCCGAGGACGAAGATCCCCGCCGCGTTCATCGGCGCCCGTCCGTCGGGGCGAGGAAGGTGCCGAGCGCGAGAATCGACGGGACCCAGAGGCCGACGAAAATCCCCTCGGTCTCGTCGCCGCCGAAGTAGAGCACCACCGACGCTGCGAAGGACAGCAGCGCGGCGATCAGAAACAGCGCCCGGGCACGGCCGGTTCGCGAGAGCGTCGACTCGGTGTCGGTCGGCCCGCGCTCGGTGATAGGGGTGGATGTCATTCGATCACTCCTGTAGAAAGTTCGTACAGTGTTATGGGTGTTCTAGCATCTGGCCACGCATGCTGTCAAGTGTTCGTCTAAAGTTAGAGCGGTGAGAGCGCAAGCGGCGGAGACGCAGGGGCCGGTCAGGATCGGGGAGCTCAGCCGTCGAGTCGGCGTGCGACCCGAGACCCTGCGGGCCTGGGAACGGCGGTACGCGCTGCTGGAGCCGGATCGCTCCGCCGGCGGGTACCGGCTCTACTCGGGAGTCGACGAGGCGCGGGTGCGCGCGATGACCGCGCTCTTGGACCAGGGACTCTCAGCGGCCGAGGCCGCGAAGCTCGCCCGCGATGCCCCCGAGCACGCGGGTGCCGGAGCCTCCGTGCCGGCGCCCGTCGGCCACCAGGTCCTCGACCGCGAGGTCGAGCTGTTGCTGGACGCGATCAAGGCATTCGACGAGGCCGCGGCGAACGCGATCGTCGACCAGGCCCTGGGAGGGTTCACGCTCCAGTCCACGCTCTCGGCCCTCTTCCTGCCGGCGCTGGCGGAGCTCGGCGCGGGCTGGGCTCGCGGGGAGGTCACGGTCGCCGAGGAGCACTTCGCGACCGAGTTGCTGCGCGCGCGGCTGCTCGGCCTCGCCCGCGGCTGGGGTACGGGCACCGGCCCACTCGCCCTGCTCGCCTGCCCCCCGGGAGAGCGCCACGATCTCGGCTTGATCGCATTCGGTCTCGCGATCCGTGAGCACGGGTGGAGGATCGCGTTCCTCGGTGCAGACATGCCTACGCGCACGATCGGTGAGACCGCTCAGCGCCTCGATTCGGCTGCCGTGATCGTCTCCGCGGTCGAGGCCCGCCGATTCGAGCGGGCGCTGGCCCTGCTGCGCGAGCTCGCCCAATATCACGCGGTGCTGATCGGCGGCGCCGGGGCGACCGCCGAGTACGCCCGGTCGATCGGCGGGGCGCATCTGGCAGGGGGCCCGGTCGAGGCGGCGACCTGGGTGGCGGGCGAGCAGCCGCCGAATCCGGCTCAGAGCCCGTAGAGCTCGCCGAACTTCGTTCGCAGGTAGCCGAGCAGGGGAGCCGGGTCGAGTGGTCCGCCGACCACCCGCTCGATCAGCTCGGCGGGCTCGAGCTTGCCGCCGTGCCGGTATACGCGCTCGGCCATCAGCCCGCGCAGCGCCTCGAGATCGCCCGCCGCAAGCAGCCCGTCGAGTCCTGCGATCTCGGCCTGCGCAAGCTCCCAGAGCTGGCCGGCGATCACGTTGCCGAGCGCGTAGGTGGGGAAGTACCCAAACGATCCAGCGGCCCAGTGGACGTCCTGGAGCACCCCGTGGGCATGATCGGGAACGGCGAGCCCGAAGTACTCCTGCATCCGCGCTGCCCACGCTTGCGGCAGGTCCGCGGGCGCGAGCCGTCCCTCGATCAGCTCCAGCTCGAGCTCGAAGCGCAGGACGATATGGAGGTTGTAGGTGACCTCGTCGGCCTCGACCCGGATCAGCGACGGCTGAACCCGGTTCGCGGCCCGGTAGACCGACTCGGCGTCGAGCGACCCGAACCGAGCCGGGAAGCGGGCGCGAAGCAACTCCAGCAGCCGCGCGATGAAGGGTCTCCCCCGGCCGACCCAGTTCTCCCACATCCGGCTCTGGGACTCGTCGAAGCCCAGGGAAGCCGAGCGGCAGAGCGGCGTTCGCTCGAGCTCGGGCGCGATCCCGTTTTGATACAGCGCGTGCCCGACCTCGTGAATCACCGACCAGAGCCCGGTGCCGATGTAGGAGGGGTCGAAGCGAGTCGTGATTCGCAGGTCCGAGATCCCGATCCCGACCGCGAACGGATGCACGGTCGGATCGAGGCGCCAGGCATCGGGCTCGAGCGGCAGCGCCGCGACTACCGCCCGCGCCAGCGTCGCCTGGGCGGGGAGGTCGAACTCCCCGTGCAGGCACGAGTCGTCGAGCTCGGCCGAGCTCGTGCCGATCTCGCCGACAAGCGCCAGCGCCCCGTCGCGCAGGGCCGCGAGCACCGGGCGCAGCTCGGCGGTCCGCATCCCGGGCTCGTAGTCGTCGAGCAGCGGGTCGTAGGGATGATCGGCTTCGAAGCACTCGACGTAGCGGTGCTGGAGCTCGATCACCCGCACGAGGTGGGGTAGGAAGGCGGTGAAATCGGACTGCTCGCGGGCCCGCTCCCAGGCGTGCTCGGCGATCGAGGTGACCCGGGCCGTCTCCGCGCGCAGCTCTGCCGGCACCCGGCGCGCCTTCTCCCACTCGCGGCGGGCGACCCGGACCAGGCTTGCCTCGAAGGAGTCGTGTGGCTGCGACCCGAGCTCGGACCCGGCCGCGTCGATCAGCCGCCCGAGCCGGTCGCCGGCGAGCAGCTCATGCCGCAGCCCGGTCAGCGTCGCAAGCTGCTCCGCCCGGATCGCCGCGCCGCGCGCCGGCATCTGGGTGCGCTCGTCCCAGGCGAGCAGGGCGCGGGCGCGACCGAGGTCGGAGATCTCGCCGAGCGCGGTGAGCAGGGGTTCGAGGCCCATCGGCAGCCCAAGCTAGACGACGGAGGTCGAGGAAAGGCCCGCGCGGCGCCGAATAGGGAAATCCTGATGGCGGTGATGAGATCGCGCGACGAGCTCGGCCGCGCCGTGCTGCGCACGGTGCTGACCGTGGTCGTGGTGGCGCTCGCCCTCTATTTGATCTACCGCCTGCGCCAGCCGATCAGCTGGCTGGTGATCGCCGCCTTCATCGCGGTCGCGATGTCGGGACCGGTCAACCTGCTGCAACGGCGGATGAAGCGGGGGCTCGCGATAGCGCTCGCCTACGGGGCGCTGATCATGATCCCGATCGGGCTCGGGGCGCTGCTGATCCCGAACCTCGTCGGCCAGGTCGAGGACCTGGCCGGGAACGTCCCCGAGTACGCCCAGGATGTGACCGATTTCGTCAACGAGAATCAGACCCTCAACGACCTGAACGACAAGTACGACTTCACCAGCGAGCTTCAGAGCCTCGCCGACGACCTGCCGAGCAAGATCGGCGACGCCGCCGGAGTGCTCCAGGACATCGGCGTCGGCGCCGTCAACTCGATCTTCGCCACCGTGACGATCCTGATCCTGAGCATCTTCATGGTCGGCGGGGGCCCGCGTTGGTCACAGGCATTCGTCCGCTCGCAACCCGCCGACCACCGCGAGCGGATCGACCGCGCGCTGCGCGACGTCGCCAACGCGATCGGCAACTACGTCGCGGGGGCGCTCGTGCAGGCGACGATCGCGGGGGTGAGCGCGTTCATCGTCCTGAAGATCCTCGGGGCCCCGTTCGCCGCGCCGCTGGCGCTGGTGGTCGCCTTCTTCGACCTGATCCCGGTCGTCGGGGCGACGATCGCCGCGGTCCTGATCGCGATCGTGATGTTGTTCGTCAACTTCCCGGTCGGGCTGATCATCTGGGTGATCTGGGCGGTCGCCTACCAGCAGATCGAGAACTACCTGATCCAGCCGCGGATTCAGCAGCGGGCGGTGGCGGTCGAGGGCTTCGTCGTTATCGTCGCCGTCCTCTTCGGCTCGGTCCTGTTCGGGGTCCTGGGGGCGATCCTCGCGATCCCGGTCGCGGCCTCGCTGCAGATCGTCTGGCGCGAGTACCGCGACTACCGTCGCCAGTCCGCCGTTGCGCTCTCGCAGCCCGCCGCGGGGGCGGGGCCGGTCGCTCCGCCCTCGCCCGAACCCGCCTAACCACTCATCGAGAGCTACGCTGATTCGATGGCGAGCCGGGCGACGTCAGCGAAGCGAGAGGTCGCGCCGGAGGACATCGAGCGGGCTGCGGAGACGATCCGGGGCCTGGTCCGGATGACGCCGGTGACCTCCGCCGGTGAGATCTCTGATCGGGTCGGGGCGCCGGTGCGGCTCAAGGCCGAGAACCTGCAGCGCACCGGGTCGTTCAAGCTGCGCGGAGCCCAGAACCGGATCGCGGCGCTGAGCGCCGACGAGCTCGCCGCCGGGGTGGTCGCGGCGAGCGCCGGGAACCACGCGCAGGCGGTCGCGGTCGCGGCTCGCTCGCGCGGCACGGAGGCGGTGCTGTACATGCCCGAGTCGGCGCCGATCGCCAAGATCGAGGCGGTGCGCGGGTACGGGGGCGAGGTGCGGCTCGTGTACGGGTCTTTCGACGAGGCCGCAGCGGCGGTTCGCGAGGCGGTCGAGCGCGAGGGCCTGACCCTGATCCACGGCTTCGACGACCCGATCGTGCTCGCCGGCCAGGGCACGGTCGGCCTCGAGATCGCCGAGCAGGCGCCGGAGACGAAGCTGGTCGTGGTGGCGATCGGCGGCGGGGCGCTCGCCGCGGGGATCGCGATCGCGGTCAAGGACCGGTTGCCTGGGGTGCGCGTGGTCGGCGTGCAGTCGGATGCCTGTGCGCCCTACCCGGCGTCGCTGGACGCCAAGCGCCCGGTCGGGGCGCGCTCGGCGAGCACGATCTGCGACGGGATCGCGATCAAGCGCCCCGGCGAGTTGACCCTTCCCCTGGTTGCCGAGTTCGTCGACGAGGTGGTGACCGTCTCCGACGATGAGGTCGCCCAGGCGATGGTGCTACTGCTGGAGCGATCGAAGCTGGTCGTCGAAGGGGCGGGAGCGGCGTCGGTGGCCGCCCTGCTCGCCGGCAAGGTGGAGCTGCCGCCCGAGGGCGAGGTCTGCGCGCTGCTCTCCGGCGGCAACGTGGACGCCGCCAGGCTGGTCGAGTGCATCCGGCTCGGCGAGACCGCTGCCGGGCGACGACTGGTGCTCTCGACCGTCGTCCCCGACCGCCCGGGCGCGCTGGCACGGCTGGTCGGCAGTGTCGCCGAGCAGGGCGCGAACGTGCTCGACGTCGTCCACATTCGCGAGGGCGTCGATCTGCACGTGCGCGAGACCGGGATTCGCCTCGTCCTGCAGACCGACGGGCCCGAGCATGGCGAGCGGATCCTCGCGGCGGTCCGTGAGCACGGGTTCAGCGTCGCGGTCGAATGACGGTCGAGGCCGCCGGCGGCCTCGTCGTCCGCGAGTCGTCTGAGCTGGTCGAGGTTGCGATCGTGCACCGCCCGCGACATGACGACTGGTCGCTGCCGAAGGGCAAGCTGAGCCCGGGGGAGGAGTGGGCGAACGCGGCGCTGCGCGAGGTCGAGGAGGAGACCGGGATGCGCTGCGAGCTCGGCGAGGAGCTGGGCTCGGTTCGCTATCGCGATCGCAAAGGGCGCCCGAAGCGGGTGCGCTGGTGGCGGATGCGCCCGCTCGGTGGCGAGTTCGTGCCGGGGGACGAGGTCGACGAGCTGCGCTGGCTCGCCCCAGCCGAGGCGCTCGAGCTGCTCGACTACGAGCAGGATCGGGAGCTGGTTCGCCGCACGTTGGGCGTTTGATCGTCGCCAAGTTCGCACGGGGGGCGGGCAAACGGGTTAGGCTCGTACAAACGTCCAGTCCGACCCCCAGTGGCTCGGGTGCCGCGCGCATCCGGCCGATGCGGAAGACTGGATACGCATGGGTGCGCGCGGAAGCATGGTCTCCCAACCGAACCCATAACCCCACATACCCCTGAAGGTGGCCGTTCAGGCTCACCCGCGGGGGCACCTCCGATGCCAGAGCCGGAGCGCCAAGAAAGGCGCTCCGGTTCTTTTTTGGCCTTCGGGCTGAGCGCCGCGTTGCACGCTCAAGCGCCCGGCCGCACGGTCCGATTGAGAGGGGGACGCATCCCGCCCCTCGGGGCGGCTCAACTCACACGTACACCTCCCATGTGACAAGCGGACGGGGCGCCGGGCGGGCGCCCCGTTTCGCGTTCTGCGGTCAGTCCAGCGGCTGACGGCCGCCGTAGCCGGCCTCGAGCTCGTGCCAGTAGCCGATCCCCGACTCGCCCAGCTCCCAGCAGAGGTAGGCCTCACGACCGTCGAGGATCGCGGGGAAGTCGATCAAGCCGCGATCGATGTCGCGGACCACGATGCCGAGCTCCTGGAGCTCGGCGAGCAGCCGACGGACCTCCAGGAAGGCCTCGCCGACGCCTCGTCCGGCGCCGCCGCCGCCGTTGCCGGGCGCCGCGTCCGCGAGCGCCTCGTGCGCCTCGGCGTCGGTGAGTCGATCGCGGGCGCCGCGCAACGCCACCAGCATCGGCTCGATCTCGCCGAGCAGCGATTCGGCTTGTTCGAGCGTGAAGTGGCGGTCGTGGATCACCCGGCGCCGGCGGTCACCGCGGCGGCCGCCGCGATCCGCTCGCGAAGCAGCCGCGAGTCCGACTCGGACACGGTCCGGAGTTGGCCCTGGAAGGCCAGATGCCAGTGCTCGGCAGGCCACTTGCGCGCATGCTCGAGCTCGTCGACGACCGACTCCGCCGCGACGAAGGCATCCTCGCGCAACACCGTCACCGGCTCGGCCTCGACCCGCCACGGGTAGTCCTCGGGATGCTTCTTCGCGCCCTGGGGCCAGACCGGGGCGCGGTCCTCGAACATCCGCGAGCGGACCCGTGCGATCGCACCGAATGCCTGCAGGCCGGTGACGTAGAAGACGATCTCGTCGCCAGGCTCGACCTCGGCGGCCTGGTTTCGCCGCCGCTCCTTGAACCCGATCGGATCGAACCCGCGGTCGACGTTGATGCGGAAGTTCTCCAGCGATCCGGTTAGGATCCAGGTGGCCATCGCGCGCCAGTTTATGCGGCCAGCTTCTGCTCCTGGCGCTCGGGCGTGATCGCGACCACGTTCCAGGCCAGCCCGGCGTGACTCATCGCCCGGATCATCGCCCCGGACGGGTCCAGCTCCCACCGGCGCAGGCCATGAAACGCCGAGCGCGGGAAGGCGTGGTGGTTGTGATGCCACGCCTCGCCCAGTGACGGGAGCGAGAGCCACCAGACGTTGGTCGAGTGGTCATCGGTGGCGAACCGCCGGGCGCCGTGGAAGTGGCAGATCGAGTTGATCGACCAGGTGACGTGGTGGACGAGGAAGACCCGCACCAGCCCGCCCCAGAGCAGCCCCGTGAGGGCGCCGGCGAGCGTTCCGGTGAGCAGCAGCCCGGCTGCGAACGGGAGCAGCAGCGAGAGCCCCACAAGCCACTGGAAGCGCCGGTTACAGAACAGCATCCCGTCGTCCTCGAGCAGGTCCGGGGCGTACTTGCGCCGACTCGCCATTCCGTTGGCGTCGAACAGCCAGCCGACATGCGCGTGCCAGAGGCCCGCCAAGCCGCTGCCGTGGCCGACGTGAGGGGAGTGAGGATCGCCGTCGATGTCGGTATGGGCGTGGTGCTTGCGGTGGTCGGCGACCCAGTCGATCACCGGCCCCTGGACCGCCATCGAGCCGGCGACGGCGAGCGCGTACTCGACCGGCTTGTAGGTCTGGAAGGCCCGGTGGGTGAGCAGCCGGTGATAGCCGATCGTGACCCCGAACCCGGTCAGCAGCCACATCGCGACCAGGATCGCCAGATCCGTCCAGCCGACGGCACGGTGCCAGAGCAGGACCAGCGCCGCGACGAAGGCGAGGAAAGGGAGGACGACGGCGGCGAGGTTGATGTAGCGCTGGACGGGCGGCATTTCGCTTATCACCGTACGCCGATCCGAGCCGCGTCTCTTGCCTCTAAAACAACAATCGAGGATAGGATTTTGTGATCGGCGCACAAGAACTGCCCTCCGAGCGTCCCTGGGACCGGATCCCCGCGCGGATCGCCGACCTCCTGCGGCCGCAGTTGCCGGCGCTCAGCGACGAGGTGATCGAGGCGATCCGCGTCGGCGTGCCCGCCTACCGACGACCGCTCCAGGGCCGCTTCGGCGCCGGGATTCGCACCGGCGTCGAAGAGGCCCTGGGCCAGTTCGCCGACCTGATCGCCGGCCCGACCCTCGATCGCAGTGGCGCCGAGCGCGTCTATCGCGGACTCGGGCGCGGCGAGCATCGCGAGCGGCGCTCGCTCGACGCGCTCCTGGCGGCATACCGGCTCGGGGCGCGAGTCGCGTGGCGGCGCGTATCCGCTCTCGCGATCGAGGCCGAGGTGGACCGCCGCACCCTGGCGCTGCTCGCCGAGGCGGTCTTCGCTTACATCGACGAGCTCTCCGCGCTCTCGGCGGAGGGGTACGCGGAGGAGCAATCGGCAGCGGCCGGCGAGCTTGCGCGCCGCCGCCGCCGCCTCGCACGGCTGCTGCTCGATCCTGATCCCGATCAGAGCCAGGTCCGCGATGCGGCCGCCGAAGCCGGCTGGGAACTGCCTGGCGCCATCGCCGTCCTCGCCTGGCGCCAGGGCGGGCGCCGGCTGCGCGCACGGCTGCCGGCGGACACCCTGATCGCCGAGGACGAGGAGTCCGAGGTCGGCGCGGCGCTGGTCGCGGATCCCGGCGCCCCCGGGCTCGGCCCCCGGCTCGAACGGGCCGCGGCGGAGACGACGGCCACGCTCGGGCCGCAGGTGCCGCTGCTCGAGGCCGCCACCAGCGCCGCCCGCGCCACTGCCCTGCTCGCGCTGCTCGAGGCCGGGCTCGTTTCAGCCACCGGATTGGTCCGCACCGAGGATCACCTGGCCGGCCTCGCCACCCACGGAGATCGCGGCGTGCTCGCCGAGCTCGCGCTGCAGCGGCTGGCGCCGCTCGCGAGCGAGACCCCGCGCTCCCGCGCCCGGCTCACCGCCACCCTGCGGGCCTGGCTCGATCGCCAGGGCGAGGTCGCGAGGGTCGCCGCCGACCTTCACGTGCACCCGCAGACGGTCCGCTATCGGCTCGCGCGGCTGCGCGACCTGTTCGGCGAGGCGCTCGAGGATCCGACCGCCCGCTTCGAGCTGGCGCTAGCTTTGCGGAGCCCGGTTTCGGACCCGGACGCCCGGGTAGCGCGCTAACGACCAAGGAGGCACGATGGGCGACTCGGCGGTGAACATGGACATCATGGCGGCGGAGAACGCGGAGCAGCGCGAGCGGGTGATCGAGCTGCTGACGAAGGCGTATTGGATGGAGATCGAGACGGTGATGAGCTACATCGCCAACTCGGTCAACCCCGACGGCGTGCGGGCCCAGGAGGTCAAGGACTCGCTGGCCACCGACATCCAGGAGGAGCTCGGGCACGCGCAGCAGTTCGCCGCCCGGATCAAGGAGCTGTACGGCGTCGTCCCGGGCTCGGAGGGCTTCAGCGCCGAGCAGTCGTTCCTGCAGCCGCCCGACGAGCAGATCGACGTCGTGCATGTGATCAAGGGCGTGATCGAGGCCGAGCAGGGCGCGATCGAGCACTACAGCCGGATCGTCGAGGAGACCGACGCCTCCGACCCGGTGACCCAGGACATGGTGATCGACATCCTCCATGACGAGCAGGGCCACAAGCGCATGTTCGAGGGCTTCCTGCGCGAGTACGAGGCCGCCGGGCTGGCCTAGAGGTAGGACCCCGAACGGGGATTACGTCTGGACGCGCGTCTCGAGGGCCGCGCAGCGGGCGGCGTCGATCGGGCGCCCGAGCCGCTCCCAGGCTGCGCGCGCCTCGGTGAGCAGCTCGGCGCGCTCGGAAGGGTCGGCGGCGGCGGCTCCCCGCGCCTCGAGGCTGGCCGCCCGGCCGACCGGATAGCGCAGGCGCTCGGCCAGGCTCGTCGCCTCCTCGGCGGCCTCGCGGGCCGCCTCCGGCTTGTCCCAGAGTGCCAGGTTGACCGCTCGGGCCGAGGTGGCCTCGACCGACTGCGCGATCAGCCCGGCGCGCTCGCAGAGATCGAGCGCGCGGGCGAGCGCCTGGTCGGCGTCGGCGTGATCGCCGCGGTCGCGGAGGGCCGCGGCGAGCCAGAGCAGGGCGTCGAAGGCGACCTCCGAGCGCCCGACCTGCTCGGCGTTCTCGAGCGCGCGTTGGAGCAGGTCGACGGCGCGGTCGAGCTCGCCCTCGTGCCAGGCGAGCATCCCGCGAACCGAGAGCGGAAAGCAGAGCTTGCCGGCCAGACCCTCGCGCTCGGCGAGCGTCGCCGAGGCCTCGGTCTCACGCTCCGCCGCCTGCCAGTCGCCGCGGTAGATCGCGAGCTGGGCGAGGGCGGCGTGCATCTCGACCTGCGAGGGCAGGTCGCCGGTCTCGAGCGCGAGGTCGAGGGCGCTCGAGTAGCCGGCCCGCGCCTCCTCGTAGGCGGCCTCGGAGACCTCGAGGTGGTAGCCGAGGGCGAACAGGGCCCGCACCGCCTCGGCCGGGTCGCTCTCGCGCGCCAGCTCGACCGACCGCTCGAGGTTCTCGCGCGCCCGCTCGGAGTCGCCGATCCGGCTGAACACCCGACCGAAGATCCCGTGCGCGCGGCTGGCGGCGGCGGCCTCGCCGAGGCGCTCGGCGAGCCGCAGCGCCTTCTCGGAGGCGTAGATCGCGAGCATGTTGTCGCCGGTGTGCATGTACAGCGACGCCGCTTCCTCGTAGAGACGCACGAGCTCGATGCAGGGCGGGCCGTCCTTGAGCAGGTCGATGCCGCGCTGGTAGTGCTCGATCGAGCCCTCGCGATCGCCCTTCTGCCAGAGGCCGGCGCCGATCTTGCGGTGCAGATCGCCGATCCGGGCCAAGTTCTCCTCGCCGCGGTGATGCTCGAGGCACTGATGCCAGGCCTCGACCGCGCGGTCGATGCGGCCGAGGCGAAGCGCCACGTCGCCGAGCTTCTCGGCGATCCGTGCGCGGACGGCGGGATCGAGGTCGCCCGCGAGCGTGAGCGCGTTCTCGTAGTGGCCCTGGGCCTCCCGGTTGGAGTACAGCCCCGCCGAGACGTCGCCGGCCCGCTCGAGCGCGACCAGCGCGCGCGCCTCGATCGCGCGCAGCTCGTCGGGCTCGAGGTCGGCTGCCGCGCCGAGGGTCGCCGCGCGGCCGTAGTGCTCGGCGACCATCGCCACGACGCCCTCCGAGCGGTCCGCCGCCCGTTCCGAGATGAAGGCGCCGACCTCCGCGTGGCGGTGGGCGCGGGTCGCCTTCGGCAGGGTGGAGTAGGCGACGTCGCGGATCAGCACGTGCTTGAAGGCGTACTCGCGCTCGCCGGCGAGCCGGCTGCCCGCGGTCGGGACGATCAGGTCCTTGTCCTGCAGCGAGGCGAGCACCTGAGCGAGCTCGATCGAGTCGTCGCCGGGATCGATCGACCCCTCCCAGAACGTCTGCCCGACCACCGAGGCGGCCTGGAGCACGCGACGGTCGGCTCGCGGCAAGGAGTCGAGCCGGGCCGCGAGCACGGAATGGACCGTGTCGGGCAATGCCTCGGGCTCCGACGCACCGCCCTCGCGCAGCCGGTTGACCATCTCCTCGGCGAACAGGGGATTGCCGCCCGAGCGGACCGCGACCTGCTCGGCGAGCTCGGCCTCCGCGCTCGAGTCCGGCATCAGCGCCCCGACGAGCTCTCGCGCCTGGGCGGGCCCAAGCGGCTCGAGCGCGATCGTGGTCGAGTTGAGCCTGCCGCCGCCCCAGCCAGCGCGGCGGTCGAGCAGCTCGTCGCGCGCCAGGCAGACGATCAGCACCGGGCCTCGCACCCAGCGCGCCAGGTACTCGATCAGGTCGAGCATCCCCTCGTCGGCCCAGTGGATGTCCTCGACGGCGAAGATCATCGACTCGCGCCGTGCCGCCGCCTCGACCAGGGTGCGGACTGCCGAGAAGAGCCGGTCGCGCATCTGCTGCGCATCGTCGGGCTCGAACGAGTCCGGCACGCGCTCCCCGGGCGGCTCGATCCCGAGGGGTCGGCCGAGCGCCGCCGCGATTCGCTCCGGCGGCTCCTCGGTGTCGGCGGATTCGACCAGAGCCGAGATCCCGCGCTCCAGCTTGCTCCAGGCGAGCTCGCCGGCATCGGTGTCGACGATCTCGAAGGTCCCGCGAACCATCTCGCCGAGGGCCCAGTAGGCCAACCCGGCGCCATAGGCGGGGCAGTTGCCGAGCTGGATTGCGGGCGGGCGATCGCGCTCGCCCATCCGCACCGTCAGCTCCCGCAGCAGCCGGGACTTGCCGACCCCTGCCTGGCCCAGTGCGGTGACCAGATGCGGGCGCTGCTCGCGAACCACCCGATCGAACAGCGAGACGAGCAGCTCCGCCTCGTCCTCGCGGCCGACCAGCGGCGTCGAGCTGCGCGGGGCACGGGCGCCGTGACCGCGAACCACGGCCCTGACCGCCTCCCAGGCGGGCACGGGCTCGGACTTGCCCTTGAGCTCGAGCGGCTCGAGCTCGACGTACTCGATCGCGGCGCCGGTGAGCCGGTGGGTGAGCTCGCCGACGATCACAGTTCCCGGCTCTGCGGCCGCCTGCAACCGCGCCGCCACGTTGACCGGGTCACCGATCACCGTGTAGCCGTCGCCGACCCGGCCGGCCAGCACCTCCCCGGAGTTGATCCCGACCCGCAGCGCGAAGCTCGCCCCGACCGCGGCGGCGATCCGCTCGTTGACCTCGGCCATCGCGCTCAGCATCGCCAGCCCGGCCCGAACCGCGCGCTCGGGATCGTCCTCATGCGTCACCGGCGCTCCGAAGACGCCCATAACGTTGTCGCCGATGTACTTGTCGATCGTCCCGCCGTGGCGTTCGATCTCGGCCCCGAGACGCTGCAGTGCCCGATCGACCACCGACTTCATCCGCTCCGGGTCGAGGCGCTCGGCAACCGCGGTGTAGCCGGAGAGGTCCGCGAACACCACGGTCGCCTTGCGGCGCTCCTCGGGCGGCGGCTCCTCGGCTGCCGGCGCGACGCTCGCCGTCGCGCCGGCCGCGGCGAGCTCGGAGCCGCACGCGATGCAGAACCGCGCCCCGGCGGGGTTCTCCGTCCCGCAGGACGGACACCCGGCGGCCAGCGGCGAGCCGCAGGACATGCAGAAGCGGGCGCGCTCGGGGTTTTCGGTGCCGCAGCTCGCGCAGGTCACGGCCCCAGGATACGCTCGGTTCCGGGGCTGAGAGCGCCTCGGCCGTGGCCGAGCGCCCGCCGCGCTTGCCGCTACCCTGCACCGTCCGCCAACTGATTCGAGGAGACCCAAGAACTTGATCCGGATTCGCAGACTTGCCGTGCTCGGAGTGCTCGGACTCGCCACCGCCGGCGTCGCCGCCGGGTGTGGCGGCGACGACAGCAGCGACGCCGATCCACAGACGGTGATCGAGCAGACCTTCGAGAACGACGAGCGGGTGACGAGCGGAGACCTGTCGCTGAGCGTCGGCGGCTCCGCCACCGGCGATCAGGGCGGCAGCTTCGAGGCCAGCCTCGGGGGCCCGTTCGAGACCGATCCGGACAATCCGGCGGCGATCCCCCAGCTCGCCTGGACCGGCTCGATCAGCGCCGAGGGCCAGGGGCAGTCGCTGAGCCTCGAGGGCGGGCTGACCGTGACCGAGGACAACGCCTTCATCGAGTACGGGGGTGATGCGTACGAGGTGGGCGCCGACGTCTTCGGCCAGTTCCGCGACCTCGCCGAGCGAGCCGCGGAGCAGCAGCCCGCTGATGAGGGTGAGCAGCTCTCGTTCTCGCAGGCATTCACCCAGAGCTGCGAGCAGTCGCTGAGCGCGCAGGGCGCCAGCGACACATCCGCCTGCCAGATCGAGCTCCAGGATTGGCTCGCCGACCTCTCCAACGACGGCACCGAGGAGATCGAGGGCACCGAGGCGATCCATGTCTCGGGGACGCTCGACGTCGAGGCGATGATCGACGACGTGATCGAGATCGCCGAGGCGACCCCTCAGGCCGCCGCGGAGGTGCCGAGCGAGGAGGAGGTCCAGCAGGTCGTCGACGCCGTCTCGGAGGCGAGCTTCAACGTCTACTCGGGCGTCGACGACAGCCTCCTGCGAGGACTCGACTTCAACCTGGCGCTGGATCCGAGCGCGATCCCGGATGCCGAGGCAGCCGGCGTCGATGGGATCGAGGCCAACTTCTCCCTCCGTCTCGGGGCGGTCAACGAGGACCAGGAGATCGAGGCCCCCAGCGGCGCACAGCCGATCGGCGACCTGCTCGGGCAGTTCGGCGTCGACCCCGAAGCGCTCGACGCGCTCGGCGAAGGCGGGCTCGGCGCTCTGCCGGGTGGCGGCGCCCTGCCCGGTGGCGGAGCGCTGCCGCCGTCCGGCGGCGCCGGCGGCGGGACCGCGAACGCGTATCTCGACTGCATCGCCGAGGCGACGACGCCCGATCAGATCGAGGCCTGCGCCGCGGACCTCTAGCCAGCCCGCCCAGGCCATAGATCGTCCCACCGGTTACGGCCTGAATAGGCTCTGGGGCCGATGGGCGATCGCGAACAGGGCAGGGGCAGGTTCGGCGGCTTCCTGCTCAGCGCGCAGGGCTGGCCCTACCTGCTGACGCCGTTCATCCCGGCCGCCGTCCTGCTCGAGCTCGGCCACGCGTCGGCGAGCCTGATCTTCATCGTCGCCGCGCTTGGGATCGTGCCGACCGCGGCCCTGATGGGACTGGCGACCGAGGAGCTGGCGGCCAGGTCCGGCCCCGGGATCGGCGGGCTGCTCAACGTCACCTTCGGCAACGCGCCGGAGCTGATCATCGCCCTCTTCGCGCTCGCCGAGGGCCTGCAGGAGGTGGTCAAGGCATCGATCGTCGGCTCGATCATCGGCAACGTCCTGCTCGTCCTCGGCGCCTCGATGCTGTTCGGGGGGTTGCGCCGCGACAAGCAGGTGTTCAGCGCCACCGCCGCCGGGGTGCAGGCGACGATGCTGTTCCTGGCGGCCGCAGCCCTGGTCATGCCGGCGATCTTCGAGCTGGTCGAGGGCAAGGGCCTGCCGTCGCCGACCGCCGAGATCGTCAACTACGGCTCGACCGTCGAGGACCTCTCGCTGGCGGTGGCGGTGGTCCTGATCGGCACCTACGTCGCCGGCCTCTGGTTCTCCCTGCGGACCCACCGCGACCTCTTCAACCCGCCCTACGCCGAGGAAGAGGAGGAGGGGTTCGGGTGGAGTGTGCGCCGCTCGGTCGGAATGTTGCTGATCGCCGGGATCGCCGTCGGCGCGATGTCGGAGATCCTCGTCGGCTCGATCTCGGAGGCGTCGGAGTCGATCGGGCTCTCGGAGTTCTTCATCGGGGTGATCGTGGTCGCGATCGTCGGCAACGCCGCCGAGCACTGGGTCGCGGTGCTCGTCGCGGTCAAGAACAAGATGGACCTCGCGGTCAACATCGCGATCGGCTCGGGGGCGCAGATCGCGCTCTTCGTCGCCCCGGCGCTGGTGATCGCCTCGTTCTTCATCGGCGCCGGGCCGATGGCGCTGGTCTTCAATGGGTTCGAGCTCGGGGCGCTGCTGCTGGCGATCCTCGCCGCGCAGGTGGTCACCCACGACGGGGAGTCGAACTGGTTCGAGGGCGTTCAGCTGCTCGCCCTCTACGCGATCCTCGCGATCGCCTTTTTCTTCGCCTAGATGGACATCGTCCTGCTCCTCATCAGCTTCGCCGTGATCCTCGCCGGGGCGCTGATGTTCACGAATGCGGTCGAGTGGGCCGGCCACCGGCTCGAGCTCGGCGAGGGCGCGACAGGGAGCCTGCTGGCGGCGGTCGGCACCGCGATGCCCGAGACGCTGATCCCGATTGTCGCGATCATCGGCGGGTCCGCGGGCGCCGACGACGTCGCGGTCGGTGCGATCATCGGCGCCCCGTTCCTGCTCGCAACGATCGCGATGGCGCTGGTCGGGATCTCGGCGCTCGTGTTCAAGTCCCGGCGCGATCAGGGGACCAAGCTCGCGGCCGACGTCGCGACGCTCGACCGCGACTTGCTCTTCTTCTGCGCCGCGTTCGCCGCCGGGCTGACGGCGGGCCTGGTCGCGCCCGAGGCGATCCACATCCCGCTGGCGATCGGGTTCGCGATCGCGTACGGGATCTACGCGCGCTTGACGGTCCGGGGTGGCGGCGACGTCCAGGAGGCGGAGACGATCGGACCGCTGTACATGGACCGGACCCCCGGCGACGATCCACCCACGCACACGATCGTGATCCAGCTCCTGGTCGGGCTCGGCGCGATCGTCGGCGGAGCCCACCTGTTCGTCGAGGAGCTGCTCACGGTCGCCGAGGAGATCGGGATCGAGCCGCTCGTGCTCTCGCTGGTCCTCGCACCGCTGGCCACCGAGCTGCCCGAGAAGGCGAACAGCTTCTTCTGGGTCAGGGAGGGAAAGGACAGCCTGGCGCTCGGCAACATCACCGGCGCGATGGTCTTTCAGTCGACGATTCCGATCGCGTTCGGGCTCGCGCTCACCGATTGGGACCTGAGCCGGTTCGCGATCGTCTCCGGGGCGCTCGGGCTGGCCGGCGGGGCTCTCGCCTACTGGGCCCTGCGATTGCGCGGGCGCTTCGAGGTGCTGCCGATCCTGATCTGGTCGGGCATGTTCGCCGCCTTCATCGTCTACGTCGCCGTGAGTTGAGCGAGGTTTGCGTGGACCTCGTCGTCACGTGGGCGATCCGCCCGTCGGTGCCGATGACTAAGGTCGCCCACTGCACTCCCCAGCGCTTCTTCCCGTAGCTGCGCTTCTCGACCCAGGTCCCGTAGGCCTCCGCGACCAACGTGGTCGGGGTCGGCGAGCAGGGTGAAGCCGAGCGAGTGCTTGGCGGCGAAGCCGGCGATCGCGTCCACCTGGTCGGGTAAGACGCCGATCACCCGTGCACCGGCGGCCTCGTAGTCGTTGTGGCGGTCACGGATCCCGCATGCCTGGGTCGTGCAGCCCGGAGTGTCCTCGTGCGCGTCGGACTTCAACAGCCTGATCACAATTTTCCAAGCGCGTTAGGTTGCACCGCTACACGAAGAGGAGAGGGCGATGGGCAACATCGAGACGATGCAGAAGATCTACGAGGCCTTCGGCCGCGGCGACGTCCCGGCGATCCTCGACCGCCACGCCGACGACGTGCGCTGGGAGCACTGGCCGACGGGCAACGCCGCCCAGGCCGCGGACGTGCCCTACATGCGGGCGCGCAGCGGTCGCGAGGAGGCAGCCAAGTTCTTCCAGGACATTCAGGACGACTTCGAGATGAACGCGTTCAACCCGCACACGTTCCTAGAGGGCGACCGCCACGTGGCAGTGGTGATCGAGGTCGACCTCACCGTGCGCTCGACCGGCAAGCGGGTCCAAGACGAGGAGATTCACCTGGTCGAATTCGACTCGGAGGGAAAGGTGAGCGACTTTCGCCACCTGCTGGACACGGCGAAGGCGATCGACGCCCACCAGTGACGTAGCGCCCGGGACGCGGCGGACGTATCCGTGTCGGCGGCCGCTCGAGTCCGGCAGACCCGCCGTGAGCGGGTTCTTCTGCTTTTCAGACGCGTGTGTCGGCGCGCGGATAGAAGTAGAGGACCACGGTCTGCCCGTGCCGGTCCGAGAGCGTGAGCGGGTTCTCGTGCTGGTCGGGGAGGGTGAAGTCGGGGGTCGGCTGGCCGGGTCGATCACGAGCGCTCCCTGGCGGTGAGCCCCGCCTCGAGCAGGCCGGCAAGCGCAGCGGCGCCGGCGCCGTCGGGGTCCTTGTCCGGGTTGAAGCAGGCGACGTCGGCCCCCGCGAGGGCCGGCGAGGCGAGCAGCGGGGTGAGCAGCGCTTCGAGCTCGGCGAGCGTGAGGCCGTCGGGCATCAGGTAGTCGGTGGCCGGGAACTCCGCCTGGTCGAGGACATCGACGTCGAGGTGGACCCAGAACCGCCCACCACGCTCGAGCCGGGCGGCCGCCTCGACGCCGACCGCCTCGAGGTCCGCGCCGCGCAGCGACTCGCGATCACGATGGTCGGCGATCCCGAGCTCGCCGGGATCCGGCACCTCGGCGGCTTCCTCCGGATCGCGCGAACCGAGGAGGCTGATCCGCGACGGCGCGACGACGGGTGCGTCGCCGAGGCGGTCGAGCAGTTGCGGCGGCGCTCGCCCGAGCAGGGTCGCGACCGGCATGTCGGCCGCCTCGCCGGTCGGTGAGGTCCGTCCCTCATAGGTGTCCATGTGGCCGTCGATGACGGCGAGCCCGCACTCCCCGAAGGCGTCGCGGGCGCCGGCGAGCGTCCCGGGAAGCAGTGAGCAGCAGCCTCCGAGCACGATCGGCAGACGGCCGTCGCGGAGCAGCGACCCGACCCGCGCTCGAACCTCGGAGGTCATCTCGAGCACCCCGTCGAAGTCCAGCCAGCCGCTCTCGGTGTCGCGCCGCCCGCCCCGCAGCCGGCGCTCGGTGTCGCCGGCGTCGGCGAGCTCGGCGCCGGCGAGCGCCGCCCGCAGCGCCGCCGGTCCGTGCTCGGTGCCGCCCGCCTGGCCGACGCTGTCGATCGGGACACCCAGGAGGACGAGCCGGTCGCTCGACTCGCTCACGCCGAGAGCCTATAAAGCACGTGCCTCAGACCCCGGCGCTCGAACTCGCGAACGTAGGCCATCCCGAGCTTCTCCATCACCCGGCGCGAAGCGTGGTTGTCGGGCAGCGTGAAGGAGACAATCCGGGTCAGCCCCAGGCGGTCGAGGCCCCAGGAGACCGAGGCGCGGGCCGCCTCGGTCGCCAGGCCCTCGCCCCAGCGCTCGGGTGTCACCGACCAGCCGGCCTCGACCACCGGCTCGTCCCCGACTCGGTCTCGATTCAGCCCCGCGTAGCCGGTCAGCATCCCGCTGCTGCGCTCGCGCCACCACCACAGACAGAACCCGTCGCTCGCCGCCTGCCGTGCTTGGGCGACCAGCATCGCCTCGACCTGGATCCTGTCCTGGGCGCCACCGTGCCACGGGGCGACCCGGGGATCGGCGAGCTGGCGAGCGGCGAAGTCGAGGTGCAGGCCCGGGTCCGGGATCTCGGCGTCGAGCCGCTCGCTGCGCGGAGCTCCGCTACTGAGGCCAGAAGTCGTCCTGCTGCTCGGTCTTCGCGTCGGGGTCGCGGGTCGAGAGGATGAGCAGCTCGGCGTCGGCGTCGGAATCATTGTGCGCGGAGTAGAACTCCTCGCCCGTCATCCGCACCGCCGTCTGCGGGCCGGCCTCGAAGACGTCGTCGCCGACCTTGAACGTGAGGGCACCCGAGATCACGAAGTAGACCTCCTCCTGGCCCGGGTGGCGGTGGCCGTAGCTGCCCCGACCGCCGGTTTTCGGCGGCATCAGCCGCCAGCTGAAAGCGACCTGCTCGGCGCCGAGGGCGTCCGCATAGGAGCGCATCTCGCCGAAGCCCGGGTAATCGGCCATGAAGTCGACCGCCTGCGTCCGTTCGGCGATCGCGTAGCCGGCCAGAGCTCAGTCCTCCCGCCCGGGCTCCTGCCCGTCCTCGCCCTCGTCGTACTCCTCGTCCCCCTGCTCGAGCGCCGTCTCGGAGACCGAGTCCGCGGCGCCGGGGTGGTAATGCGTCTGGAAGGTCTGCATCGCCGAGTCGAGCGCATCGGAGTCGACCGGGACCTCGTCGGAGATCCGCACCCAGTCGGCGCCCTCGTAGGGCTCCATGTTGAAGACCTCCTGGTCGATCGAGGTCGAGTCGTCGACCACGACGACGATCTCGGTCTGTGGGTTGAAGTAGGTCCCGGGGCGGACCAGCAGGTCGTCGAGCTCGACCACGTTCTCGGCCTCGTTCGACGTCACCTCGGCAACATACCCCGAACCCCTCGTCGGGCGTCGTGGTGTTGCCCGGCGCCCTGGACTACTGCCCGAGGTTCTCGAGCTCGGCGAGCTGGCGATCGACCTCGACCTCGACGTCGAGCGGCTCGCGGCCCTGGCGAGCCCGACGCTCGTTTCGGGCGACGACGAGCTGGCGCACCTCGGCGCGCAGCCCCGGGTCGCCGCCCGCCGCGACTGACTCGCTCAGCAGCCGTTCGAGCTCACGGTCGACGTCGAGTGGGTCCTCGCCGCGGCGTGACTGGCGAAATGCCTTGCCCTCGAGCAGCTGGCGAAGCTCCTGCTCGCGTACCGCCGGGGTCGCCTCGGCGTCGGCCTCGCTGGTGCGTTGTGGCAGGTCGGTGTCGAACTCGACCGAGAACGGGCCCTTGCCGATCTCGCGCAGGGCCTCTCGCGCGCCGACCGCGAAGGCGATCGCCGCGACCGGGATCGAGACCGCGACGACGATCAGGATCACCTCGCCGTTGCTAAGCGCGAATGGGAGATCCGTAGCCGCAACCGACACGCCTGAAGGGTAGATCAGCTACCCTTGCCGGCGGTTGACTGACCAGTCAATCAGTTGCTTTCAGCCATTCAAAGGAGTCTCTTAGCCGTGGACTTGACGCTGACCGACGAGCAGCAGGACCTGCGCGAGCTCGCCCACAACTTCGCCGAGAGGGAGATCCGGAGCGTCGCCTGGGACTACGACCGCGACGGAACCTGGCCCGAGGAGATCATCGCCAAGGCGTGGGAGGTGGGCTTGATGAACACCCACCTGGCCGAGGAGTACGGCGGGGCCGGCCTCGACTTCCTTTCCGGCTGCCTGATCGAGGAGGAGTTCGGCTGGGGATGCTCGGGGATCGGCACCTCGCTGGCCGCCAATGGCCTGGCGATGACCCCGGTTGCGCTCGGCGGCTCGGACGAGATCAAGGCCAAGTACCTGGGCATGCTCGCCGAGGAGCCGAAGCTCGCCTCCTTCTGTCTCACCGAGCCCGACGCGGGCTCAGACGTGTCGGGGATGAAGACGACCGCGGTCCGCAAGGGAGACAAGTGGGTCCTCAACGGGTCCAAGTGCTTCATCACCAACGGCCAGTACGCCGACTGGTACACGGTCTACGCGAAGACCGACAAGGACGCGGGGCACCGGGGGATCTCGGCCTTCGTCGTCCCGCGCGACGACTCGATCGTGATCGACAAGAAGGAGGACAAGCTCGGCCAGCGGGCGTCCAATACCGCGACCGTCGTCTTCAACGAGACCGAGATCCCCGCCGATCACCTGCTCGGCGAGGAGAACAAGGGGTTCAAGCTGGCGATGATGACCCTCGATCGCACCCGTCCCGGGGTCGCCGCGATGGCGGTTGGGATCGGCAGAGCGGCGTTCGAGTTCGCCTGCGAGTACTCGAAGGAGCGGGTCCAGTTCGGGGTCCCGATCGCGATGCACCAGGCGGTCGCCTTCATGATCGCCGACATGGCGACCAAGGTCGAGGCCGGGAGGCTGTTGACCTGGCAGTCGGCGGCCCTGCTCGACCAGGGGATCCGCAACACGCTCGCTTGCTCGCACGCGAAGCGCTTCGCCGCCGACTCGGCGATGGAGATCACCGTCGACGCCGTCCAGGTCTACGGTGGCTACGGGTTCATCAAGGAGTACCCGGTAGAGAAGCTGATGCGAGACGCGAAGATCATGCAGCTCTACGAGGGCACGTCGCAGATCCAGCGCCTGGTGATTGCCAAGGAGGTGCTCATGGGCCGCAATGTCAACGAGCCGATCCCCGAGGCGGTCAAGACCCAGACCGAGGTCGCCGAGAAGCAGTCCGAGACGGCGTCTGCCGCCGTATAGACGGCGGCCGGACGGCCGGCGACGGCAGGCGGGTCAGCGGGGTCGGGTCGGGCTGACCGCGATCATCGCCCCGACCGCGGTCAGCATCGCCGCGCCGAGGACGATCGCCCGCGCCCAGCCGTCGATCGAGGTCGCGGCCGCGTACGCGAGCCCGGCGAGGACGATCAGGGCGACGACGGTGAAGGCGGCGACGAGGCGACTGTCACGGACGCGGACCCCGGTCGTCGGGACGCTGAGGTCGATCCGTTCGACCTGGGCGCGCTGGTTGACGGACATGTTGGCCATCGGTCTCTCCTCGTAACTGGTGGGGACGATGCGACGCTAACCCCGCGTCCCGCCCGTGTCAGTGAGCCTGATCACGCAGGGCGCGGTTCGCGGGGGAGACCGGCGACGCCTATAGTCGCCCCGATGGCCCAGCGGCGCTCGAAACCGGTCGCCGACGCGGTCGCCGAGGCGGCCAGGACCGCGCGGGACAGGGGTGCAGCGACGCCCCGGGGGCGCCGGGCGAGCCGCTCGATGGACGTGTTCGGCGGCGAGATTCGCCGCCGTGACATCTTCCCGCTCCTCGTCCTGCACCTGATCGATCGCGAGCCCCAGTACGGCAATCGCCTGATCGAGGAGATCGAGCGGATCACCGAGGGCGCGATCTCGGTCAACCCGAACACGATCTACCCGCTGCTGCGCCAGCTCGAGACCGAGGGGATGATCAGGGGCGACTGGGAGCACCCCGACCGGCGCACCCGGCGCTACTACTCGATCACCGCCGCCGGCCGGCGCGAGCACCGACGCCTGCGCGACGAGGTCGAGCCGTTCCTCGATTCGGTGATCCACAGCGTCGGCCTGATCAAGCGCGAGCTCTATGGCGAGGCTGACTGAGTCGCTGATCGTCGACGCCTCGCTGGCCGAGGTCTGGGGGCTCTACTTCGAGCCGCGCGGCTGGCCCGCCTGGGTCGACGGCTTCGCGTCGGTCGAATCCTCGAGCGGCTATCCGGAGCCGGACGGCGCCCTGGTCTGGCGTTCCACCGCGGCCGGGCGGGGGACGGTGCGCGAGCGCGTGCTCGAGCACGTGCCGCGCCGCCGGCACCGGATCGAGTTCTCAGACCCCGAATCGCGCGGCGAGCTGCTGACCGAGTTCGCGATCGACGGCGAGCGGACGCGCGTCGAGCAGACGCTGGACTACCGGCTTGCTCGCCCGGGCCCGTTCGCCTGGGCGACCGAGCGCCTGTTCGTGCGCGGACAGGTGCGCGACTCGCTGCGGCGGTCGCTGTTGCGATTCAAGCACGAGGTCGAGGAGGCCGCGGGTTCCGGATAGGGTCGCCGGCGACGAGCGAGGAGAGGAGCGGATGATGGACATGAGCGAGCTTCGCGACCGGCTCGGGGGAGCCGTCCTCGAACCCGACGACGGCGGCTATGAAGACGCACGCTCACTGTTCAACTCGATGATCGCCAAGCGCCCGGCGGCGATCGCCCAGTGCGAGTCGCCCGACGACGTCGCGGCGGCGCTCCGGTTCGCCCGCGACGCGGGGCTCGAAGTCTCTCGATCCGCAGCGGCGGTCACAGCGTCACCGGCGCCAGCCTCACCGAGGGCGGGGTGGAGATCGACCTGCGGCGGATGAACGCGATCAGCGTCGATCCCGAGGCGCGCATCGCGACGGCGCAGGGCGGCGCCACCTGGGCCGACTTCGATCGCGCCACCCAGCCTCACAGCCTGATCGCGACCGGTGGCAGGGTCTCGAGCACCGGGGTCGCCGGGCTCACCCTCGGCGGCGGCTCGACCTGGCTCGAGCGCAAGTTCGGCTTCGCCTGCGACAACCTCCAGTCGGTGACCCTGGTCGCCGCCGACGGCAACACGGTGACGGCGAGCGAGGCGGAGAACCCGGAGCTGTTCTGGGCCCTGCACGGAGGTGGCGGCAACCTCGGCGTCGCCACCGAGCTCGTATTCCGGCTGCAGCCGCTGCCGGCGGCGAGCTTCGCGCTGCTGCTGTGGCCGGTCGAGGCGGGGCCCGAGCTCGCCCGCCCGAGATGTACGCGAGGGCGCCGCCGAGCTCCACCGGTGCGCCCCCCTCGATCAGCGCCCGCTAGGCGGGGCCCGCCGGAGGAGTTCGTGCCCGAGCGTCTGCAGGGAGCGCTGGTGGCCGGGGTGGTCGGCGTCTACGCCGGCACCGAGGGCGAGATGCGGGAAGCTCTCGCTCCGATCCTCGAGCTCGAGCCCGAGGCCGAGTTGGTCGCGGAGATGCCCTACGCGGAGATCCAGTGCGCGATCGACGATCCGCCCGGGTACCGCAACTACTGGTCGGCCGAGCACCTGCAGCGCCTCCCCGATGAGGCGATCGAGATCTTCTGGCGGCGCGCGCACGACATGGTCGTCCCGTCGCCGTCGCAGCACATCCTCTTCCCATGGGGTGGCGCGGTTGCCGAGGCGGCGAGCGAGTGGCCGCTTCCGCACCGGACGGCGGCGTGGGTCGCTCATCCGCTCGGGCTCTGGGAGAACGCCGCCGACGACGCGCAGGCGCGCGACTGGGCCCAGGGCACGTGCAGCGACCTGCGCCCCTACTCGACCGGCTCGGTCTACCTCAACTTCGAGTCCGAGAGCGAGGACCGCGTCGAGCAGGGCTTCGGCCGCGAGAACTACGAGCGGCTGGCTGCGGTGAAGGCGGAGTTCGACCCCGACAACGTCTTCCACCTGCACCACAACATCCAGCCGCTGCAGCGCGCCTGAGCGACCGCGCCGCCCGGGCTGCCGATCGCTAGCCTCCCGCCGGCTCTTACCCGCGAATCCGGAGGTTCTCAATCTCAATGTTCGTCTTCAAGGCCGCGGTCGTCGGCGCCGGCACGATGGGGGGTGAGATCGCCCAGGCGATCGCCTCGTCCGAGATCCCGGTCGTGCTCAAGGACATCGACCAGGAGTTCGTCGATCACGGGCTCGAGAAGGCCCGCGAGGTGACCAAGGCGCAGCTCGACCGGCTGGTCTCGAAGGAGAAGCTGAGCCAGGAGGAGGCCGACGCCCGGCTCGACGAGGTGCTCGGACTGATCGAGGGGACGACGAGCTACGAGGGGTTCGGCGACGTCGACTTCGTGATCGAGGCGGCCCCGGAGCGGATCGAGATCAAGCAGGCGGTCTTCGCGGAGCTCGACGAGGTCACGCCGGGGCACGCGATCCTCGCCTCCAACACCTCCTCGCTGTCGATCACCGAGATGGGCGAGGCGACGCTGCGCCCCGAGAAGGTGGTCGGCTTCCACTTCTTCTACCCGGCGTCGGTGATGCCGCTGGTCGAGATCGTCGAGGGTGAGGAGACCGACCCCGAGGTCGTCCAGGCCGCCTACAACTTCGCCCAGACGATCCGCAAGCAGCCGATCACCTGCGGCGAGGTGCCGGGGTTCGTCGTCAACCGGATCCTGAACAGCGCGGTCGGCGAGATCTGGCGCGCCCAGGAGGAGCAGGGGCTGTCGATCAAGAAGATCGACGAGGCGGTCGCCGCCGCCAACGTCGCCCCGATGGGGCCGTTCTTCCTCGTCGACCTGCTCGGGCTCGACACCGTGCTGCATGTCGCCGAGCACCTGCAGGCGTCCTACGGAGACTCCTTCTACGTCCACGAGGGAATGCGCAAGCTGGTCGCCGACGGACATCTGGGCGCCAAGTCGGGCGGCGACGGCTTCTACGCCAACGGCGAGCCGCAGATCGAGGGCGACGCGGATCCCGACGGTGAGGCGCTGGCCGAGCTGATGAAGCTGAAGGCGATCGTCGAGGCCTGCCTGCTGCTCGAGGAGGGAGTCTGCACGGTCCGCGACATCGACCTCGGGATGATGGCCGGCGCGGGCATGGACCCGCGGCGGGGAATCTTCCCGCCGTTCATGGGCGCCGACCTCGCCGGGCTCGACGAGGTGCTGGCGAAGCTCGAGCAGGCTCGCGACGAGCACGGTGAGCGCTTCGCGCCGCCGCGAGTGCTGAAGCGCATCGTCGCTCAGGGGCGCCACGGTCAGAAGAGCGGCCAGGGCTTCTACGCCTATCCGCGCCCCGACGACGGGGAGCAGGCCGAGACGGTGAAGCTCGAGACCCGCGACGCGGTCGCGATCGCCTGGCTCGTCAACCCGCCGATGAACGCGATCTCGCCCCAGGTGATCAAGGACCTCGGCGCGGTCTGGGAACGGGTCACGGGGTCGGGCGAGATCGGCGCGATGGTGATCGCCTCCTCGAACCCGGTCGTCTTCTCGGCCGGCGCCGACATCAAGGCGTTCACGACGATGGACGAGTCGAGCGGCGAGGAGCTGATCCACTCAGGTCACGCGCTGCTTCGCGAGCTCGGCCAGAGCCGCGTCTCCACCGTCGCGGCGGTCAACTCGCTCGCCTTCGGCGGCGGCTGTGAGCTGGCGATGGCCTGCGATTTCCGCATCGCTGCCCAGTCGGCGGTCTTCGGCCAGCCCGAGATCAAGCTCGGGATCATTCCCGGCTTCGGCGGCACCCAGCGCCTGCCGCGCCTGGTCGGCTCGGAGAAGGCGCTGGAGATGAACCTGATCGGCGACGCGATCTCATCGGCCGAGGCCGAGGCGTTCGGACTCGCGAACAGGGTCGTGCCCGATCACGAGCTGTTCGACGCCGCGCTCGCCTGGGCCCGCAAACTCGCGAGCCAGGCCCCGGTCGCGGTCGAGCAGCTAAAGCGGGCCTCCGACGATCCCGACCTCGATCAGGGGATCGCGAACGAGAAGGCCGGCTTCGCGGCCGCTTTCCGGACCGAGGACGCGCGCGAGGGGATCGGCGCCTTCCTCGGCAAGCGGGCGCCGAAGTGGCAGGGGAAATGACAGGTCTGTCACGACAATCTCGAGAGGCGTCCGTCGCCGATGGCGACGTCGCCGCCGGGCTCGCGGAGATGATCCGGGAGGCGAACTCCGTTGTCGCCCTGACCGGCGCCGGGATCTCGGTCCCGTCCGGCATCCCCGACTTTCGCACCCCTGGCAAGGGCCTGTGGGAGAACGTCGACCCGATGGAGGTCGCCCACATCGACGCCTTCCACCGCGACACGAAGCGCTTCTGGAGCTTCTACCGGCCGCGCTTCGCCGACTTGGCCGACAAGCAGCCGAACGGCGCCCATGCGGCGCTCGCCGAGCTCGAGGCCGGCGAGCTGCTGGCCGCCGTGATCACCCAGAACGTCGACCGCCTGCACAGCAAGGCCGGCTCGGAACGCGTGGTCGAGGTCCACGGCTCGATCGCGAGCTCGAGCTGCACGACCTGCAGCACGAGCTACCCGCTTGAATCGGTGGGGGAGATCTTCGACAGCGACGGGGTTGCGACCTGCGCCTGCTGCATGGGCAAGGTGAAGCCGGACGTGGTCCTCTTCGGAGAGCTGTTGCCGGAGGCCGCGATGGCGGAGGCGCAGGAGCTGTGCGCCGACGCCGACCTGCTGCTCTGCGTCGGCTCCTCGCTCGAGGTCCATCCCGTGGCCGGGCTTCCCGAGTTGACCCTGGCCGCCGGCGGCCGGCTCGCGGTCGTCACCCGCGGGCCGACCCCGTATGACGACGTGGCGGCTGTGAAGCTCGACGGCGACGTCGTGCAGGAGCTGGAGTCGGTGCTGACGGCACTCGAGAGCTAGCGCCTGATCTCGTAGCGGAGCTCCACCATCCCGGTCTCGAAGGCGCGCACCCCGAGCAGCTGCATCGGGCCGCCCGGGAGTCGCTCGCCGAAGAGCGGCTTGCCGGCGCCCAGGACGACCGGGACGACGGTCACCAGCAGCTCGTCCAACAAGCCCTGGTCGGCGAACTGGGAGGCGACGTCGCCGCCGCCGACGATCCACAGGTTTCGCCCGTCCGCGGCGCGGATGATCTCGTCATGGAGATCGCCGACCCCGGCGTCGGCAAGCCGCACGTCGACCCCTTTGCCCTCGGGCACGCGCTGGTCTCGGGAGCTCAAGACCCAATAGGGCTTTCCCTTGTACGGCCAGTCGCCGTCCTCGGCGAGGTGGTCGAGGATGAACTCGTACGTGGTCGCGCCGCTGATCAGCGCCCCGACACCGTCATAGAAGCGCTCGTAGGCGCCTCCCTCGGCCATCGGGCCCGGCTCAACGCCGGCACCCTCGAAGCTGCCCTCGTAGTCGAACAGCCAGGCGAGACTGTCGTCCGCCTCGGCGATGTATCCGTCCAACGAGGCCGCGCAGTAGTACTGGGTCTTGGCCGTTCTCACCTCGATCGTTCCGTGGCGAACCAGTTTCGCATCGCGCTCGGGAGGCGGGGCTCAGCCCAGCGCGCGACGGCGGCGCTGGACGCGCTCGGCGATCCGCAGGGTCTCGGCGAGCTCCGCAGTCCGCTCGGTCGTGAGCTCGCCGTCCAGGGCCTCCGTGGAGCCCGCCGCGGTGCGCTCGCGACGCTCGTCGAGCGCGGCGAGGTCGTGCTCCTGCCCGGGGGCGGCGACCGCGTCGGCGTCGGCCAGCAACGCCTCGAGCGCGACCTCGAGCTCCAGCGCCGCCTCGCGGGTGCGGCCGGCGGCGAAGTCGGCTCCCGCGCGCAGCAGGGGCAGCTCGAAGACGGCCACCCGCTCCCGGCCGGCGAGCACGGCGGCGAGGCGCTCCTGCGGTCGCATCACCTCGCCGCGGCGCCGGCGCGCCGCCGGCGGCAGCTCGATCGCGGCGCTGTAGCGGCCGTCCGCGAGCTCGTCGCCGTCACCGAACCCGACCCGAATCACGAGCGCATGCTCGGCGGAGACGTCGGCGAGGTTGGGGTCGAGCACGGTGGCCCGGTGGACGTGAACGGCCAGGTTGACGAGCGCCAGCGCCGGGGCCAGCTCGGCCTCGATCAGATCGGGATCCCGGCGCAGGCCGGCGAGCCAGCCCTGCGCGGCGTCCGCGTCGGGCAACGGCTCGGGTCGGATCACGGTCAGCGTCGTCAGCGGCGCGGTCGCCGGCTCGGCGCCGGCCCGCGCAGCCCTTGGCCTGGGCCGGCCGAGTCGGCGACGCGGTGGAGGCGCCGCTCCGTCGACGGCGACGACCAGCACCCGCTCGACTCCGTCCGGGGATCCGCGCCCGGCCAGGTAGCGTCCTTGCTCGAGGCCGACCGTGCCGGCGAGCTCGAACTGGACGAAGGGGAGGCGGTCGGCGATGGCGGCGAGGCTACTCGCCGCCGTGGCCGCCCGACGCGCCGTCCCCGCCGGCCGATTTCTCGCCGTGGCCCCGCTGGGCGGGGGTCGCATAGCGCGAGGGCGAGGTCGGGACGGAGGGGTTGTCGATCTCGCCGATCCGGTCGATCAGCCGCTCCCACTGCCCGGGCTTGAGGATCTGCTCGAACTGCTGCGAGACGTCGGTCGAGCCGGGTCCGACCGCGGGCGTGTAGCCGACGTGGACGTGGTCGTCGTGATCGCCCATCGCGAAGGTGTTGTCGGCCCCGAAGTCCATCAACGAGATGATCTGCGCCGGCCGCATCGTCCCCTGCAGGTCCATCACGTCGCGGACCAGCGCCTCGGATATCGAACCCGGACCCTGGTTGCCGAGCACCGGGATGTCGTTGATCAGGGCGATATCGACCGCGTTGCCGGAGGAGTGATGGCTGACGCTGCCGGAGCTGGTGAGGAAGGAGTGGCCGCACTTGAGCGAGGTGATCGTGAGCCGGAAACCGCGCTCGGCGAGGTACTCGAGCAGGGCCAGTATGCGGCGGTCGATTTGGCCGGTGCGGATGTCCTCGCGGCCACAGGCATAGATCTCGAGCCGCGGGTCGGCGAGCACCCGCCGGACGAGCTGCGGCTTGGACATCAGCAGCACCTGGCCGGTGGTGGCGCCGCCCTCGAACGGGTTCTCGCCCGCGGCCCGGTAGATCGCGGTCGCCTCGAGCAGCTTCCAACCGTCGAGGATCGGCTTCGGGTCGATCTTCGGCGCGCCCCGGCCGGCGGGCCTGATCGCGAAGTGAAGCCGCGGCGCCAGCTCGTCGGTCTTGCCGATCCGCCCCAGAACCGTGCCTGCGGTGACCCGTGCTCCCTCCTTCAGCGGACGCAGCTCCATCGTCTTGCTGTCGAACCGCAGCACACCCGAGAAGTAGGCCTTGAACGACTCGTAGCCGGGGAACTTCTCGTCCAGGAGCCGGTCGAGCTGACCGGTGAGGTTGGCGCGGTCGGCGTTGCGAGGCCGCTCGGGAAAAGCGTAGAGGCGCTGGCGAGAATCCTCGGTGTTCGCCGGGGTCGTTCCCTCCGTCGCCTGCCCCTGGGCGGCTGCCGAACCCGCCTCGTCGTTGTCGCCTGCGCTCGCCGGCTGCTCGGGCGCATCGGGCTGAGCCGGGGAGACGAGCTTGAAGTCGTCGGCTGAGAGGCGGTCGCGCTTGGGGACGGGATAGACGTCGGAGACCTCGCCGAGCTGGGCGTAGGTGAAGCGGTTGCCGTAGGCGTCGCGCAGGACCAGGTAGCGGCCGAGGCGCTTCGACCTGCCGACCTCCGTGATCACGCCGTCGTTGACCGCGACCACCGGCGCGCCCTCGCGGGAGAAGATGTCGATCCCTCGACGCGTGGGTGAGCTCGAGATCACCTCGGCCGCGTTGCCGTAGGCGCGGCGCCCCGGGGTCGAGCGCTTCAGGGCCCGGCGTTCGGAGATGTCATCCGCGTAGCGGGCGTTGGCGGCGACCGGGAAGTGCGCCCCTTCGGTGAGCCCGGTGAGCGAGCTGACCAGGGGCTCGGGCAGCTTGCCGTACTGGTTCGCGTACAGCAGCACCTCGTCGACGTACCAGTCGGCGTGGTTGTAGGCGAAGATCGCCCGGCGCAGGTCCTCTTGGCCGCCGGCGGCGCGCAGGTAGCGACCGGCGGCGCAGATCGCGTCGACCGGGTTGTAGGGGTCCTTGCGACCGTCGTCGTTGGCGTCGACCCCGTATGCCTCCCAGGAGGATGGGATGAACTGCATCCAGCCCATCGCGCCAGCCGAGGAGACGTTGAGGTTGGTCCCGAACGCCGTCTCGATCCGGTTGATCGAGGCGAGCACCTGCCAGGGGATTCCGTACTGGGTGCCGCAGGCCTGGTAGATCGGGAGCAGGAAGGGCGGGATCGAGAATTGGTCGATGACGAAGTTGGGGACCCCGATCGGGGCGGGGCCGAAGTCGGCGATCGTCAGCCCGGGGTTGGCGTCGGTTGGGGTCCCGTCGGGTCGCCGATTGGTCGACCGCTCGTCCGGGGAGGCGTCGTCCGAGGAGGGCTCGTCGCCGTCGCCGTCGCCGTGTCCGTGCCCGTCGTCATCGCCGGGCTTGTCGGGCTTGTGGCCGCCGCCGCGGCCGTCCGAGCCGCGAGGCCCGGAGACGCCCGCGTCGGGATGGAAGGTCTCGCCGCCGGGGATCTCGGGAATCGTCGGCTCGCCCGGCTCGGCCGGCGGTGCCGGCGGTGCGGGAGGCTCCGCCGGCTCCGCGGGAGGTGGGGCGGACTCCGACTCGCTGGTGTCGAGCGGGCTGGTGCACTCGGGATCGCCGAGGTCGACGAGCTGGTCGGCGTCGTCGTCGACGAGGTTCGAGCACTCGGGAAGCGACTCGAGATCCTCGAGCTGCTCGCCGTCGGGGAGGTCGATCTCGACCGCGCCCTCGCCACTTCCGACCACCTCGTCCTGCCCGACCGCGGTGCCGGCGACGACGCACGCTGCAAAGGCCGCCAGGCAGATCGTGAGTGAAAGCTTGCTTCTCATCCGTTCATGCCCTTGGCCTGCTCATGAACGGACACAGACCCCTGCCTGCGCCCGCGGCGAGGCTCCTCCTCCTGAGCGTGGCGAAAGCTACTTGTTCGATCGGCCGTTTGCAATCTGAAATCGACGTCGCAACGCTACCCGAGATGGACCGGCGGAGGCGCGGGTTCGGGGTCACCAGGGCCTGCCGGTTTCTTCGGCATGCGCCAGGCGTGCCTTGAGCATGGGGACGGAGTAGTCTGCCCGCCCGATGGAGGCTCCGGGCGAGAGGGGCGGCATGCGCGCCCGCGGCGAGGAGGCGATGGCCGAGCTCGCCCAGGCGCTGGTCGAGAACCCGGTGATGAGCTCGGCGATCTCGCGCGCGCTCGGGGCGGGCGAGCGGGCGATCTCGGCGCAGCGCTCGGCGATGGACGCGCTCAACGTCGCCTCGGGCTCGGATCTGGAGCGGATCGAGCAGCGCCTGCGCTCGCTCTCGGCGCGGCTCGAGGCGCTCGAGGACCGCATCGACGACGTCTCCGACGAGCTGCGGGCCCTGCGTCAACGCCCACCCGGCGCCGCCTGAGCGCTCGCCGCGAGCGCCGCGGCGGCGGTCTCGGCGAGCTCGACCTGGGCCGTCTCAGCGGACGTTTCATCGAGCGCCGCTTCGCCTCGCTCGCCGACCACAAGGGCGGCTGCGACCGCGATCCCGAGCCGAGCGGCGAGCGCGATCGTCGCGGCCGACTCGAGGTCGGCGGCGACCGCCCCCTCGGCCCGCCAGCGGCGTGCCCGCTCGCCGTCGCCCGGCGGCCAGAGGTCGAAGCTGGCGATGGTCTGGGGCGCGACCCGCAGGCGCGTCGCCAGCGCCCCGGTCAGTGCGGGGTCCGGGCGAGCGCTGTCGTCACCGGCGCTGGGGGCCCGGTCGGCAGCGAGAGCGGCGCCGACGACGACCCGATCCCCGGGGGCGAGCGTCGGCTCGAGCGCGATCGCCGTCCCGAGCCGGATCGCGCGCCGTGCTCCGTGGGCCGCCAGTTCCTGGAGTACCGTCGCGGCGCTCGTCCCCCCGATCCCGGTCGCCTGAATCGTCAGCTCGTGCCCCTCGGCGGTCGCGCCCGAGTACCCCCAGAGGCCGTGGCTGTGATTGGCCATCAGCGGCTTGACCAGCAGCCGCTGGGCGAGCGTCAGCGCGAGCGCCGGGTCCCCCGGCAGGAGCAGGTCGCGGGCGATCGGGGCGGTCGGGCGCAGGTGGGTCGGCAAGCCGCGCGGATTATCCTGATCGGAGCGCGATGAGCGATCGATCCGAACAGGCCGGCGAACCCGGGGCACCGGAGCCCGAGGGCGTCGCCGACGCGGTTCGCACCGCGGTCGAGCGGACGATGCGGGCGACCGCCGGATCAGCTGCCGGCAGCCGCGAGCGAGCGGCGGATCTGGTCGACGATGTCGTCCGCCGCGGGCGCGAGGCCCGCGACGAGCTGGCGCGGCGAGGTCAGGAGGGCGGCGCGGGCCTGGCGCGGCGGGGGCATCAGGCGACCGGCGCCGTCGGACGCCGGCTCGAACAGCTCGAGCGCCGCCTCGGAGAGCTCGAAGCGCGTCTCGGTGACTCTCGAGCTGAGGTGGAGCCCGAGCCGAAGCCGGAATCTGATCCTCGAGTCGAGGGTTAGGGAAACCGCGAGGCGATGGCGATCGAGGCCCCGACGCTCCCGTCATCCCCGGAGCGCTCGGCGCCCGGCCCCGAGCTGGTCGCCGACTTCCTGCGTCAGGTCCGCCACGAGGTCGAGGCGGGAGCGGACCCGCTGGTCGCCGCGCAGCGTGCGGCGGCGAGCCTGCCGACCCGAATCCGGACGGCGCTCGAGGCGATCGTCCGGCGCCTGCGGGGCGAGCATCACGAGGACGAGTTCGGCTTCGACGAGCAGCTCGCCGAGGCGATGTTCGGCTTGGTCGAGCTCGGATATGACCTCTGGTGGCAAGGCGACGTCGCCGGAGTCCGGAACGTGCCCGCTCACGGGGGGGCGCTGCTGGTCGTCAACCGGCCGCTGCTGCCCGCCCCGATCGCCGCCCCGCTGATTACGACCGCGATCATGAAGAGCCATCCGCTGCCCCGCTGGCCCCGATTCATGACCCCGCCGGCGGCGCTGGCGCTGCCGATCGTCTCGGCCGTCGTTCGCCGCTGCGGTGGCGTGCCTGCCGATGCGGAGACCGCAGTCGCCCTGCTCGGCCGGGGTGAGCTCGTCTGCTGCTTCGACGAGCGCGGGTTCGCCGAGATCGCGCTTCGCGCCCGGGTTCCGATCGTGCCGGTCACGATCCTTGGCTCCCCGGCGAGGCGGATCGAGTTCCGGGCGCCGATTCGCCGCTCGGAGCGCGATTCGGGATACGATCGGTTCGATGACCGTCAGCGCAACGCGGGTTGAGCACCGGCGCAAGCACGGCGCGGTCCGCGGCTCGCAGCTCCGCGCCGCACTCGAGCAGGCGCTGCGCAGCGCCGCATCCGACGAGCGGATCGGGCCCGCGATCGGCGCCAGCGGCCTGCGACTGCGCTACGAGTTCACCGACGTCGACCTGATTCTGGACCTGACCGCCGATCAGCACGGCCGCAACCTGAGCTGGTCGTTCGCCGAGCGACCGGGCGTACATCCGAAGCTGACGCTGGCGATGACGGCGGCGATCGCGAACCGGTACCTGCTCGGGCGCGAGAGCATCGCGATCGCGATCGCCCGGGGCCAGGTCAGGGTGCGCGGCGACTCGCGCCAGGCGCTGCTCTATCTGCCGGCCGCCCGGCTGCTGTGCGGCCCGTACCGGGCAGCGGTCGAAGCGGACTTTCCCGACCTCGCGAGGGCCGCCGGGATTGACGCGGCGCGCTCGCGGGCGTAGCCTTGGACGACAGATTGGCAACAGGCCAGCAGTGGCCCTGGCCTCTCGATCGCCCTTCGGCGACTGGGGCGCGAGCTGCGAGGGCTGCGAGGCGCCCCGGCGCCGAGGGCCGACGAAGCGGGCCGTGAGCCCGCACCGGCAGCGGGGCCTGGACGGCCCCGCCGCCCGTTCGGGGCGCCTCGTCGGCGGTATCTAGGATCGGCCGGTGGCCGAGGACGCGATCTCGCTCAGTGCCGCGGCGCGAATCGCCGGCGTCTCCCCATCGACGCTCCGGCGCTGGGCCCGGATCAAGGTGATCCCGGTCAAGCGCGGTCGCTGGACGGCCGCCGCCGCGGCGCAGGCTCGCGTGGTCGCGCGGATGCGCGAGCGCGGCCACTCGCTCGCCGACCTGCGCGCGGCGGTCCGCGACGGCCGACTCGCCTTCGGCTATGCCGAGGACCTGCTTCCAAGCGCGCGCGAGCGCGCGATCAGCCGGGCGGCGGCGGCGCGGAGAACCGGTCTCGAGGAGGAGCTGATCGAGCGGGTGATGACTCTGCTCGGGACGCCGACGGCGCTCGAGGGGACCCTCGACGAACGCGACGTCGAGGCGATTGAGCGGATGGCCGACGTGCTCAAGGCCGGGTTCCCGCTGGTCGCATTGCTGCAGCTGGTCCGGGTCTACGCGCAGTCGATCCGCAAGATCGCCGAGGCCGAGGTCCGCCTCTTCCATCTCTACGTCCACGAGCCGCTGATCCGCCAGGGCGTGGACGCGCTGGAGATGGCCGAGGAGATGGAGCAGCTGGCCGGCGAGCTGCTGCCGCTGACCGCACCGGTGATGGAGTACATCCACCAGCGCTATCTGCGCTTCTACATCGAACAGGACGTGGTCGGGCACATGGAGGTCGACTTCGGTGGCCTGCGCCAACTTGGGCGGGTGACGATGGCGTTCTGCTTCGTCGACCTGACCGGGTTCGTCCGCTACACCGAAGAGGAGGGTGACGAGGAGGCGCTCGACCTGGTCGAACGTTTCGTCGAGACGGTCGAGGCGACGCTCCCGGCCGAGGCGCTGATCGTGAAGACGATCGGTGACGAGGTGATGATCGTCTCGCCGGACGCGGGCACGCTGACGGAGTGGGCGGTCGGGTTCTTGACCCTGTTCGGCGAGCGCCCGCAGCCGCGGGTCGGCATTCACCTCGGCCGCGCGGTCTACCGCGACGGCGACTACTTCGGAACCGAAGTCAACCTCGCCCATCGGGTCGTCGCCCGGGCGCTTGCCGGCGAGGTGCTGGTGACCACCGCGGTGGCCGACGCGATCAGCGAGTCCGACTATCTGGAGTTCGATCCGATCGGCCGGGTCGAGCTGAAGGGATTCCCGGAACCGGTCGAGCTGCTGGCCGTACGGGCGCGACCTCCGGGCGACGGCTGAGCGCCGGCTGCAAGGCGGCGGGATCCGCCCCGGTGCCGCGTAGGATCCAGGCCGTGAGCAAGCATGACGCTCTGGCCGAGCTCGCCCGCACCGTCCGCGACAGTGGCCTGATCGAGCCCGGGGCGTCGATCGTCGTCATGGTCTCCGGGGGCCCGGACTCGGCCGCGACGGCCGCAGGCCTGGCCGGCGAGCTGGGCGCCGAGCAGGTCCACGCGCTGCACTACAACTACGGCCTTCGCCCGGATGCCGACGAGGAGATGTCGACCTGCCGCAGGCTGTGCGCGGCGCTGCGGATCGACTTGCATGTCGAGCGTCCTCGCTCGACCTTGGACGGCAACCTGCAGGCCGCCGCGCGACGGTTGCGCTACGACGCCGCCGAACGGCTGCGCGACAGGACCGGCTCGAGCCTGATCGCGACCGGGCATACCCGGACCGATGTCGCGGAGACCGTTCTCTACCGGCTGGCGACCTCGCCCGGCAGTCGGGCGCTCCTCGGTCTCGCGCCGCGCAGCGGCCGAGTCGTTCGCCCCTTGCTCGGGCTCGAGCGTGAGCGCGTGCGCGAGCTCGCCACCGCGGCAGGCCTGCCGTTCGCCGATGACGACAGCAACGCGGATCCGTCGTTTGCCCGCAACCGGATTCGCGCCGAGCTGCTGCCAGTGCTGACCGACCTGAACCCGGCCGCGGTCTCGAACATCGCCCGCACCCGCGCCGAGCTGGTCGAGGAATCCGAGCTCCTTGACCGCGTGGTGCTCGAGGCGCTCGAGGCCTCGGGCGCCGACGCCGGCTCGGTCGCGATCGCGGCCGACGCCCTCGACGGGTTCGAGCCGGGCCTGCGCAGGCTCGCCCTTCGGGCGCTGGCCGAGCGGGCGGCCGGGCGGCCGGTGCCGATCGGCAGTGCCCGCGCGGCTGAGATCGTGAGGCTCGCCCGGCGCCCGCGCGGCGGGCAGGTCGAGCTCGGCGGCGGCCTGGTCGCGATCTGCGAGGCCGGATTCGTGCGCTTTCGCGCTGCCGCCGCCGACGCCGCCCCGACGCCGGTCGGCCTCGGGCTTCCGGGCCGGGTGCGGATCGGCGCTTGGGAGTTGCGGGCCGAGATCCATCCGGCGCCGGTGGAGCCGTGCGGGCCCGACCTCGCGACGCTCGACGCGGAGGCGCTCGAGGGTCGGGTCGAGGTTCGCACCTGGCGTGACGGCGACCGCATGCAGCCGCTCGGGATGAGCGGCACGAAGACGCTCCAGGACCTGTTCACCGACCACGGCGTGCCGCGCTCGCTGCGCCGAAGCCTGCCGGTGGTCACGGTCGACGGTGAGATCGCCTGGGTGGCGGGTGTGGCGGTCTCGGAGCGCTTCCGGCTCGATCCCGGGACCGACCGCGTCGCCGTCCTCACCGCCCGCCCCGTCGAATAACTCCGGCCACCGCGGCCCAGTCGCCCGCCCCGCACGCCCAGTCGGCACCCGGCACGCCCGGACGCCACCCCCGCACGCTCAGGCGCACGGGAATAACTCCGGCCACGTCCTCCGCTCTCGCTCGAATCAATTGTCCGCGGCTACGCCGCGGACTTTTTCTTCTGCTTCCGCGTCCGGGCGTGCCGGGTGAGGTCCGGGGCGTGCGGGGTGGTGCGGGTGTGCCGGGTGGGGACTCGGCGGGGTAATTAGGCTGTGGTGGTGGACGATCCGGCGATTGGCGAGGTGCTGGTCGAGGCGGACGAGCTCGATCGCAGGGTGGTCGAGCTCGGGGCCGAGATCAGCGCCGACTACGAAGGCAGGGATCTGGTGATGATCGGCGTGCTCAAGGGCGCGGTCCTCTTCCTCGCCGACCTGATGCGCTCGCTCGAGGTGCCGTGCGAGATCGACTTCATCGCCGTCTCGAGCTACGGGTCGTCGACCGACTCCTCAGGCGTGGTCCGGATCCTCAAGGACCTCGACGCCTCGATCGAGGGCCGCGACGTGCTCCTGATCGAGGACATCGTCGACTCGGGGCTGACCCTGCACTACCTGCTCAAGAGCCTGCGGGCGAGAAACCCGCGCTCGGTCGAGGTCTGCGCCCTGCTGACCAAGCCCGAGCGCCGTCGCGTCGACCTGCCGATCCGCTACGTCGGTTTCGAGATCGAGAACAAGTTCGCGATCGGCTACGGCCTCGACCACGGTCAGCGCTACCGCAACCTGCGTTATGTGGCTGCCTTGCAGGAGTAATCGAGGTTTGATAGGGGCTTTAGCACCCCTGGTACGCTGATCCAAGCTCGAGCGGGGGAACGAACCCCCTCTGCATGCCGATGAGAAGGTTCTTCAGAAGCGCCGCGTTCCCGATCCTGATCGTGATCGTGCTCGCGTTCTTTGCCCAGCGGCTGATCAGTCCGCCCGAGGCGGAGGATCCCCCGAGCTTCTCGGACTTCCGCACGCAGGTGAAGGACAACCCGGAGGAGATCGACTCGGTCACCTTCGAGCAGAAGGACCAGACGCTGGCCGTAGTCGAGACCGACCAGAACGAGTACTCGGTCGGCTACCTGCCCGACGACGAGCAGGCGCTGCTCAACCTGCTCGACTCCAAGGGGATCGAGACCGACATCGACGGCATCGGGGGCGGCGGGATCCTCTCGATCCTCACCTACATTCTCCCATTCCTGCTCTTCTTCGGCTTCTGGCTCTTCTTGATGAACCAGATGCAGGGTGGCGGCTCGCGAGTGATGAGCTTCGGCAAGTCGCGCGCCAAGCGGATGTCGGTCGACGCGCCGAAGATCACCTTCCGCGACGTCGCCGGGGCCGACGAGGCGGTCCAGGAGCTGCACGAGATCAAGGAGTTCCTCGAGAACCCGAAGAAGTTCCAGGCGCTCGGCGCCCGGATCCCGAAGGGCGTCCTGCTCTACGGCCCGCCCGGAACCGGCAAGACCCTGCTCGCGCGGGCGGTCGCGGGCGAGGCCGGGGTGCCGTTCTTCTCGATCTCCGGCTCCGACTTCGTCGAGATGTTCGTCGGCGTCGGCGCCAGCCGGGTCCGTGACCTGTTCGAGCAGGCGAAGCAGAACTCACCCTGCATCATCTTCATGGACGAGATCGACGCCGTCGGCCGCCACCGCGGCGCCGGCATGGGCGGCGGGCACGATGAGCGCGAGCAGACGCTGAACCAGCTTCTGGTCGAGATGGACGGGTTCGAGATGAAGGACAACATCATCCTGATCGCGGCCACCAACCGCCCCGACATCCTCGACCCGGCGCTGCTGCGCCCCGGGCGCTTCGACCGCCAGATCGTCGTCGACCGCCCCGACCGTCGCGGCCGCAAGAAGATCCTCGAGGTGCACACGCGCGGCAAGCCGCTGGCGAAGGAGATCGACCTCGATGCCCTCGCTGGGCAGACGCCCGGGTTCACGGGCGCGGACCTCGCCAACCTGATCAACGAGTCGGCGCTGCTGACCGCCCGTTCGGGCAAGCGCGAGATCACCATGCACGAGCTCGAGGAAGGGATCATGCGAGTGATCGCCGGCCCCGAGAAGAAGACCCGGGTGATGTCGGAGAAGGAGCGCCTGGTGACCGCCTTCCACGAGATGGGGCATGCGATCGTCGGCCAGATGCTGCCGCACTGCGACCCCGTGCACAAGATCTCGATCATCGGCCGGGGCCAGGCGCTGGGATACACGATCTCGCTCCCGGGTGAGGACAAGTTCCTCACCACCCGCGCTGAGCTCGCGGACACGATGGCGATGACGCTGGGTGGCCGGGCGGCCGAGGAGATCATCTTCAGCGAGATCACGACCGGGGCCTCGAACGACCTCGAGAAGGTGACCGAGACCGCGAAGGGGATGGTGATGCGGTTCGGGATGTCCGAGCGGCTCGGCCCCCGGGTCTTCGGCCACGACCGCTCGCAGCCCTTCCTCGGCCGCGAGTTCTCGGCCGAGCCCGACTACTCGGATGAGATTGCACGCGAGATCGACGACGAGATCCGGCGCATCGTCGAGGAGGCCCACCAGACGGCCAAGGACATCCTGGTCGAGCGCCGCGAGGCGCTCGAGCGGATCTCGAAGATCCTGCTCGAGCGCGAGACGATCGACGCCGAGCAGTTCGTGAAGCTGCTCGAGGGCGTCCCCGAGGAAGACGTGTTCGGGGCCGAGGACGAGTCCGAGCTCGAGCCCGCGGAGCCCGAGCCGGAGCCGGAGAAGAGCGCCGGCCGCGAGGGTCCGCGCCCGGTGCCGCAGCCGCGGCCGGGGTTCGCGGGCGGCTCCGCCGAGATGCGCGCAGACCGACCCGAGTAGACCGGGCGCGCGATACTGGGCCCGTGCCGGCGCGGGTGATGGGGATCGTCAACGTGACGCCCGACTCGTTCTCGGACGGTGGGCTCTTCCTGGAGCCCGAACGGGCGGTCGCACACGGCCGCGGGCTGCTCGACGAGGGGGCCGACATCCTCGACGTCGGTGGCGAGTCGACGCGGCCGGGAGCCGAGCCGGTGCCTGCGGCGATCGAGCTCGAGCGGACCGCCCCGGTGATCGCCGAACTCGCCGGGGCCGGGGCCACGGTCTCGATCGACACCTCGAAGGCCCGGGTGGCGGGCGCGGCGCTCGACGCAGGGGCGACGATCGTCAACGACGTCACCGCCCTGCGCGGCGATCCCGAGCTGGCGCCGCTGTGCGCCGAGCGCACCTGCGAGGTGATCCTGATGCATATGCGTGGCAGTCCGCGCACGATGCAGGATGCGCCCGCGTACGACGACGTGGTCGACGAGGTGCGCGGCTTCCTCGCCGCCCGGATCGAGGCCGCGACCGCCGCCGGGATCGACGAGCGGCGGATCTGGATCGACCCCGGGATCGGGTTCGGCAAGACGACGGCCCACAACCTCGAGCTGCTGCGACGGCTCGGCGAGCTCTGCGAGCTCGGACGGCCGGTTGTCGTCGGCAGCTCGCGCAAGCGCTTCCTCGGCGCCCTCACCGGCCGCGAAGTCGGCGAGCGGCTCGGGGGGACGATCGCCTCGAGCGTCTTGGCGTTGGCCCACGGCGCCGAGGTGCTGCGTGTCCACGAGGTGCTCGCGGCTCGCCGGGCGCTCGACGTCGCCGAGGCGATCCTCGGGCGCCGGCGCTGGGACTGCGCCCGCGCGCCGTGAGCGTTTAGGCTTCACGTGCTCAACAACACAAGCCGGAGGTACGGAGATGGAGCGAGTTCGTGGGGGAGCCGTACGGGGAGGGAGCGCGAAGCTCAGGGTCGCGCTGCTTGCTGTCACGGCAATGGCGATTGCGGTCGGCTTGGTCGCCGTCGCCGGCGCCAACAATCTCGACCGGTTGACGGCCACCCAGGCGGCGAAGGATTGGGCGCGGTCCGACTGCCGTCACACCAGCAACTGCAAGGCCTGGGGGGTCCGCGACGTGCACAGGGTGAGCCGGCACAAGGCGTGGGCCAGGGTCTATGTGGTGAGCACCAAGAACGGCGTCAAGTACGAGTGCAGGCGCCAGCTTGTGATCAAGCTCGATCACTTCAGCGGCAGGATCCGTTACGGGTACTCGCGTCGCAAGTGCGTGGCTCTCGGGCCCGCCTGAGCTGACGGAACCGAGTCCGGCGCTGCGCGACCGGCGGGAGCGGCCCGCCCGTCGCCGCGCTGCGCTCGCGTCAGCCTCGGCCCGATCGTCTAGCTTGGGCCGGCGATGAAGCCCGGCGGTGACGATGGCCAGCCCGCGGTCGAGATCGAGCTCCGCGGGCTCTCGGTCTACACCCACCACGGGGTCGACGACGCCGAGCAGCGCGTCGGTCAGCGGCTGCTGATCGACGTCCTCCTCGAGCCGGCCGACTGCGGCGCGCTGCGCAGCGACCGGATCGAGGAGACGATCGACTACGCGGCGGTCGCAGATCTCGTCGCCGAGACCGCGACCGAGCGCAGCTACCGGACCCTCGAGCGCCTCTGCGCCGTGATCGCCGAGCGCCTGCTCGAGCGCTTCGGGGCGCGACGGGCACGGGTGCGGGCGGCGAAGCCGGAGCCCCCGATCGCGCACGCGATCGACCGGGTCGCGGTCGAGGTGACCCGGACCGCGAACGCCTCGTGAGCCGGATCGCATACCTCGGCCTCGGCTCCAACCTCGGCAACCGGGCCGCTCACCTGCGGGCGGTGGTCGAGACGCTGCCGGAGCACGGGGTCGAGGTCGAGGCCGTCTCGTCGGTCTACGAGACCGAGCCGGTGGGCGAGATCCTCGACCAAGCGGAGTTCCTGAACGCGGTGCTGCGAGGGCGCACCGGACTCGGGCCCGAGGCGCTGCTCGATGCCTGCAAGGCGATCGAGGTCGGGCAGGGCCGGGCCTTTGGCGGCCCGAGGCACGGCCCGCGCCCGCTCGACATCGACCTGCTGCTGCTCGGCGACCTGGAGCTGGAGACCGAGCGGCTCACCCTGCCGCACCGCGAGGTGTCAAGCCGCCGCTTCGTACTCGTCCCGTTGCTGGAGCTCGAGCCCGAGCTGTCGCTGCCGGACGGCACCCGGCTGAGCGAGGCGCTGGCGGGCCTGGGTGAGGGGGAGCGGGTGGAACGGATCGGACCGCTGTGATTCAACGCCGCTGCTCTGACCACAAGGTGAGGACGTTTAGGCCCGCTCAGCGGGCCTGATCCGGTTCACCCAGTTTGTGCCGGGCGCCGAGGCCACCATTACATGCTCTGTTCGGAGTGCGGCCCCGGGCGCAGCGGCTCGAGCCAGGCCGCCGGGAGGACCGGGGGCGCGTCGCCCGGATAGTCGGGGGCGGCCCGAACCGCGAGCTCACCTGCGGGTCGCGCCTCGATCGCCGGGCGCACGTCGGCGAGCGTCATCAGCAGGCGCAGGCTGGGCCCGATCTGGAGGTCCGCGGCGTTCAGTTCCTCGCCGCCGAGCACGCCTTCGGCGATCCAGTCGTCGATCCGCTGCAGCATCCCCGGCAGCGCCGCGAGGTCGGCGCGCACGTTCTCGTCGCCGGCGTCGTTGAGCCGGGCCGAGAGCGCGACGATCGGCGCCGCCGTCTTCACCGCGAGTCCGATCGGGACGCCGAGCCGCGCCCCCTCGGAGTAGGAGACCAGAGGCGAGCGGTCGCGCCGAAGGGTGTTCCAGAGCACCCGGCGCGCGACCGGCTGCAGCGCCTCCTCCCCCCAGCGCTCGGCCTGCTCGACGGCGACGCGTGCGGTCGGGTCAGCGGGGTAGAGGGGCGGTTCCGGGACCAGGCGGTCGAGCTCGCGGCCGATTTCCCGCGAGCCCTGAAGCTTGCGACCGTCGAGCTTCAACGCCGGAACCGTGATCCCGGGGAAGCCGGCGAGGCGAACGACGCCCTTCGAGATCACCGGCAGCAGGTCGACTCGCTTGTAGTCGATCCCCTTGCGTTCGAGCATCGCCTGCACGGTTCGCGACGGATGGGAGCCCGGGATCACGTAGAGGCGCGCCTGCACTGCCCCGATCCTATCCGGCGATAATCCGCGCGTGCTGCTCGCGATCGACGTCGGCAACACCAACACCCACCTGGGCGCGTTCCGCGGCGAACGCCTCGCCGAGCACTGGCGATTTCAGACCCGTGCCGGAGCCACCGGAGACGAGCTCGCCGAGCGGATCACCGGCCTGCTGGCGCTGAGCGGGATCGAGGCGGGTGAGGTCGACGCGCTGATCGTCTCCTCGGTCGTCCCGCCGCTGGGGAGCGAGTACGAGGCGATGGCGGCGCGCTACTTCGCCTGCCGCTGCCTGACCGTCGGCCCGCAGATCAAGACCGGGATGCCGATCCGGATCGACAACCCGCAGGAGGTCGGCGCCGACCGGCTCGTCAACGCGGTCGCCGCCTACGAGCGGATCGGCGGCGCCTGCGTGGTCGTCGACTTCGGAACCGGGATCAACTTCGATGCCGTCTCGGCGGCGGGCGAGTACCTCGGCGGGGCGATCGCCCCCGGGGTCGAGATCTCGCTCACGGCGCTGACCGAGCGCGGGGCGCGGATCCCGCGGATCGACCTCGCCGAGCCCGGCGCCGCGATCGGCAAATCGACGCGGGCGGCGATCCAGTCGGGTGTGATCTTCGGCTTCGCGGGGTTGATCGACGGGATTGCGCGACGGCTCGAGCAGGAGCTCGGCGGCGAGCCCGTGTTCGTTGCCACCGGCGGTCTCGCCGCCGCGATCGCGCCGTTCTGCGAGATGATCGACGAGGTCGACGACCTGCTGACGCTGACAGGGCTGCGGCTGATCTGGGAGTTGAACGAAGCGGTCCGCTGAGCGCTGTCCGCCGTCCGCTGACGGCTGACCGCGGACCGGGACAGTGGACCTCCGACTTAAGCTCCGCTCGATGGCCCAACCGCCGCTCACAGCCCCACTGCGGATTGGATCGGTGGAGATCCGCAACCGCGTGCTGCTCGCTCCCCTGGCCGGAATCGGGAACTGGTTCGTGCGTCTGCAGGCGCACCGCTACGGCGCCGGGATGGCGTTCTCGGAGATGATCTCGAGCTTCGCTCTCGCGCACCGCAACCGGCGCACGCTCGAGGAGATGCTCCGCATCGACCCCGCCGAGGGCGTGGTCGCGATCCAGCTCTTCGGCTGCGATCCGGATGTGATCCGGGTGGCCGCTGCGACGGCGGCGCAGGCGGGCCCGCAGCTGCTCGACCTCAACATGGGTTGCCCGGTCCCGAAGGTGGTCAAGACCGGGGCGGGCGCGGCGCTGCTGCGCGACCCCGATCGCGCCGTCGCGGTCGCGAGGGCGGCAATCGAGGGGTCGGGGCTGCCCCTGACGGTGAAGCTGCGCTCGGGCAGCGCGCCCGGGGACCGATCGGGGCTCGACCTCGCTCAGCGGCTGGTCGCCGAGGCGGGCGTCGCCGCGGTGACCTTGCATCCGCGGCCGGCGGCCGTCCACCACCGCGGCACGCCCGACTACGCGCTCGTCCGCGAGCTCGCCGAGCGGCTCGAGGTGCCGGTGATCGTCTCCGGCGGGGCCCGCACCGCCGCGGCGGCGCGAGCGGCCTACAAGCAGTCCGGCGCCGACGCGGTGATGATCGCGCGCGGCTCGCTGGGCTACCCGTGGATCTTCGCCGAGTTGACCGGCGCCGGAGCCGGCGCCCCCGGCGCTGCCGCGATCGAGTCCGAGCTGCGCTGGCTGCTCGAGCGTGCCGAGCAGCACTGGGGACCGGAGCGGGCGGCCCGCAACCTGCGCAAGTTCTATCCCTGGTACGTGCGCCGACTGGGCTTCGAAGGCCCCGATGCCGACCGCTTTCAACGCACCGAGAGCCTCGATCGGGTGCGCGAGCTGCTCGCGGAAGCGGCGCTCACGGCCCCGCTATAATCGCCCGCCTGCCCGAGTCCGCGAAGCGCATCGGCGCCTCGCGTTTCGGGCGTTTTCACGCGGTAGAAGCGACGGCGGAGAGAAGGTAGGCAGTGGCTCGCGAAGCGCTGATCACTCAAGAAGGCCTCGAGAAGCTGAAGGGCGAGATCGAGCACCTCTCGACCACGAAGAGGCGCGAGGTCGCCGCGCGGATCAAGGAGGCGCGGGAGTTCGGCGACATCTCCGAGAACTCCGAGTACGACGACGCCAAGAACGAGCAGGCCCTGCTCGAGGCACGGATCGCGCAGCTCGAGGAGCGGTTGCGCCGCGCCAGCGTCGTCGACGAGAAGGCGATCAACACCGAGAGCGTCGGCGTCGGCGTCCGCGTGCACGTCAAGGACCAGAAGTCCGGCGAGTCGCGCAAGTTCCAGATCGTCGGTCCGACCGAGGCCGATCCCGCCGAGCAGAAGCTCTCGCACGAGTCCCCGATCGGCAAGGCCCTGATGGGCCACAAGCGCGGTGAGGTGGTCACCGTCGACGTGCCGCGCGGACCGAAGAAGAAGCTCAAGATCACGAAGATCGAAGCGGCCTGACGGGATTCGCCCGTCTCGTCCCCCTTGCCGCGACCGTCGCCCTCGCTATCGGCGGCTGCGGGGACGGGGAGCCGTCCGAGCCTGAGCCCGAGCGGGCGCCGAACCCGGAGCGCCGATCCGGGATCGACCCGGTCCGCTGTCCGGACACGGCGGGGAACTGCCGCAGCGCGACGGGGCGAATCGTCTACATCGAGGGTGTCGATCCCGACGGCGACGGCGACGCCCACTTCGTCCTGCTCAGTGACGAGAGCATCACCGCCCCCGGGATCTCGGCGATCGATGTCGCTCGCGAGCTGCGGCCCGAGCCGCTGCCCCAGCCCGGCGACCTGCTGAGCGCCGCCGGCCCGGTCTATCGGGGCTCGTTCGGACAGCGACAGATCGAGGCCACCGAGGTCCGGGTCGGCGGGCGCTGAGCGCCGAGTACGGTTGGTACCGTGTCCGCAATGCAGCCGCGTCCGGGCATGCGTGCGACGGTAGGGGCGGCGGTTGCGATCCTCCCGGTCGTGCTCGCGGTCGGCGTGCTCGGAGGGACAACGGCGACGGCGCGCGCGCCTGACTTCCGCCTGACCGCCATCTGTGGCGACTACGTGCCCAATCCGTCGCTCTATCTGATGCGGCTGCGAAACCGAAGCGCGGCCGACCAGCCCTTCACCTGGCGGGACACGCAATCGGGGCAGTGGGGGAGCGGGACCGCGCCCGCCGGTACCGACACCTTCTTCGGCGTCCAGAATGCCGAGCGCCTCCACGTGATCATCGTCTTTATCCGCGATGTCCCCCACGTCCGCATCACCAACGCTCGTGCCTGCAGGGGCACCCTGACCGTGACCAAGGAAGTCCTGGGGGACCTCGAGCCGCCCGGGGCCAGCTACCGGGTCCACGTCGCCGGCGACTCCGGCTTCGAGGACACCGCGACCCTGACCGGGGGCGGTTCGCAGAGCTTCAACGTGCCGGGCACGATCGCGACGCGGTCGGCGCCGATCGGCCAACCGCCGGGCGGCTACGTCTACACGATCTCCGAGCTGGACGGGCTCGGCGCCAACGTCAGCGTCACCCCTGACGCCCTGACCTTCAACGCCAGGGGCACGAAGACGAGTGCCGTCGTCAACCAATTCGGAGCGCTGCCGCCGATTCCGCCCGACCCGCCCGACCCGCCCGGAACCGCCGATCTGGTGCTCCGCAAGGACGTCGCTCCGGCCAACGCTCGGGTCGGTGATGTGGTCACCTACACCATCCGAGTCGAAAACGAGGGACCTGCCACCGCCGTCGCGGTCACCGGTCGGGACATCCCGCGACGCAACCACCCCAACCAGGTGGCGGAGGTGCTCGGCGTCGAGCCGAGCCAGGGGACCTGCACCACTCGACGCCCGATCACCTGCGAGTTCGGAGACATCCCCCCGGGCGGCGTGGTGACGCTCACCGCCCGTGTGCGGCCCGGTGTCACCGGCGTCCTCCAGAACCTGGCCGAGGTGAGCTCGCTCACTCCCGACCCCAATCCGTCGAACAATCAGGAGACTGCCGGTCTGACCGTGTCGCCCGGCCCGGCCAAGCTGCATCTCTCCAAGAGCGTTGAGCGTGACGAGGTCGCCGCGGGCGAGACGGTCCGCTTCTCGCTCACCGTCGAATCTCGCGGACCCGAGACCGCCGTCGGCGTCGAGGTCTGCGATCGGCTGCCCCAGGTGCTGCGGGTGAAGCGGGCTAAGCGCGCGGCGGTCGCCGACAGCGGCGGACGGGCGTGTTGGACAGTGCCTTCGCTCGCCGAGGGCCAGGCGAAGACCTTCAGGCTGCGTGCGCGCGCCCGCGGAAGCATCGCCTCGGCGTCCGGCGAGATCGTCAACACCGCCACCGCCACCGCCGAGAACGCGGCTCGGCGCCGGGCGCGGGCGGGGCTCACCGCGCTCGGCACCACGGGCGCCGACGCTGAAGCGCCGACGCCCAGCTGCCGCGCCGTCTTCGCCCGCTGTTGAGCTATTCGCCGCGGGAATGCCGCAACTTGCGCTGCGGGGCGTGTCTCGTGCCTGAGACTCGAAGGACTGTGCAGGCGCCCCGATATACTGGCCTCTCGCCGTAACCGACAACCGGAGGTTCTAATCCGACTGCAGTGCGCAGCCGAATAAGTGGTTAGAGCCACCGGCGCCGTCGCGTCCCCCGGCGCGGCTAGAACATAGGCGGAGGAGCAAGGGGCAGAGAGTTTGTTCGAGCGATTCACAGAGCGTGCCCGGCAGGTGGTCGTCCTCGCCCAAGAGGAGGCGCGCACGCTGAAGCACAACTACATCGGCACCGAGCACATCCTGCTCGGGCTGCTGCGCGAGGAGGAAGGCCTGGCTGCGCGGGTGCTCGAGTCGCTCGACATCACCGTTGAGCGGGTCCGCGCCCAGGTCGTCCGGATCGTCGGCTCCGGCGAGGAGGTCACCTCGGGCCAGATCCCGTTCACCCCGCGGGCGAAGAAGGTGCTCGAGCTCGCCCTGCGCGAGGCCCTCTCGCTCGGCCACAACTACATCGGCACCGAGCACATCCTGCTCGGGCTCGTGCGTGAGAACGAGGGTGTCGCGGCGCGCATCCTGCTCGACTTTGACGCCGACTCCGAGAAGATCCGCAACGAGGTGATCCGGATGCTGTCGGGGCCCGGCGGTCGGCGCCAGGGCTCGAGCGGCGGCACCGGCGAGGGCAAGAAGTCCTCGAAGCTGCTCGACCAGTTCGGCCGCAACCTGACCAAGCTCGCCGCCGAGGGCAAGCTCGACCCGGTGATCGGGCGCGAGACCGAGGTCGAGCGGATCATGCAGATCCTCGCTCGGCGGCAGAAGAACAACCCGGTCCTGCTCGGCGAGCCCGGGGTCGGCAAGACGGCGATCGTCGAGGGGCTGGCCTCGCGGATCACCCGTGGCGAGGTCCCCGAGCTGCTCAAGAACAAGCAGATCTACACGCTCGACCTGGCGGCGCTGGTTGCCGGGTCGAAGTACCGCGGCGAGTTCGAGGAACGGCTGAAGAAGGTGATGAAGGAGATCACCCAGCGCGGCGACATCGTCCTCTTCATCGACGAGTTGCACAACCTGGTCGGCGCAGGAGCCGCCGAGGGGGCGATCGATGCCGCCTCGATCCTGAAGCCTGCGCTGGCACGCGGCGAGCTGCAGACGATCGGCGCCACCACCCTGGACGAGTACCGCAAGTACCTGGAGCGCGACTCGGCCCTCGAGCGCCGCTTCCAGCAGGTCAAGGTCGACGAGCCGTCGATCCCCGATACGGTGAAGATCCTCGAGGGCCTGCGCGAGCGCTACGAGGACCACCACAAGGTGAAGATCACCGACGATGCGCTCGGCGCCGCCGCCGAGCTCGCGAGCCGCTACATCTCCGACCGCTTCCTGCCCGACAAGGCGATCGATCTGATCGACGAAGCCGCGTCACGGATGCGGATCAAGTCGATGTCGCAGCCGCCTGTCTACCGGGATCTCGAGGAGGAGATCGAGGAGACGCGCCGGTCGAAGGAGGCCGCGATCGAGGCCCAGGAGTTCGAGAAGGCCGCGAACCTGCGCGACACCGAGCGCCAGCTCACGAACCGCAAGCGCGAGCTCGAGGACCAGTGGGACTCGGGCGAGAGCGGCGAGCGGCCCGAGGTGGGCGACGAGGAGATTGCCGACATCGTCTCGATGTGGACCGGGATCCCGGTCTTCAAGCTGACCGAGGCGGAGACCAAGAAGCTGGTCCGGATGGAGGACGAGCTGCACAAGCGGGTGATCGGACAGCACGTCGCGATCGAGGCCGTCTCGAAGGCGATCCGTCGCTCGCGCGCCGGGATCAAGGACCCCAAGCGCCCCGCCGGCTCGTTCATCTTCCTCGGCCCGTCGGGGGTCGGCAAGACCGAGCTCGCCCGGACCCTGGCCGAGTTCCTGTTCGGCGACGAGGACGCGATGGTCCGGATCGACATGTCCGAGTACATGGAGAAGCACGCGGTCTCGCGGCTGGTCGGCTCGCCGCCCGGCTACGTCGGCTACGACGAGGGCGGACAGCTGACCGAATCGGTGCGGCGCAAGCCCTACTCGGTGCTGCTGCTCGACGAGATCGAGAAGGCGCACCCGGACGTCTTCAACATCCTGCTCCAGATCCTCGAGGACGGGCGGCTGACCGACGCCCAGGGACGCACGGTCGACTTCCGCAACACGATCGTGATCATGACCTCGAACATCGGCGCCAAGGACATCGCCCGCAACGTCTCGTTCGGGTTCGGCAGCTCCGACGACGAGACCGGCGCCTCCTACCAGGACATGAAGGACCGGATCATGGGCGAGCTGAAGAAGGTCTTCCGGCCCGAGTTCCTGAACCGGATCGACGAGGTGATCGTCTTCCACAAGCTCTCCCGTGACGAGATCAAGGAGATCATCGACCTGCTGATCACCCGCGTCCGCGCGCAGGTCGCCGAGCACGATCTGCAGCTCGAGCTGACCGAAGCCGCGAAGGAGCTGCTCGCCGAGAAGGGCTGGGACCCGACGATGGGAGCGCGGCCACTGCGCCGCGCGATCCAGCGCTACATCGAGGACCCGCTCGCCGACGAGGTGCTTCGACAGGGCCCCGACTCGATCGTCTCCGGGACCAGCGTCGTGATCGACCGCGACGAGTCCGGCGACGACGAGGAGCGCCCCCTGAGCCTGAAGCTGGTCAAGCCGCGCAAGCCGAAGTCAAAGCCCAAGGACGCCGACAAGGAGCCGGTTGCGGTTGGGGCGAAGAAGGCGGCGGCGGGCGACGAGGGCGCCGGCGAAGAGCCATCCAGCGACGGCGAAGCGGCCCCCGAGCCCTCCTAGCCGTCTCGCGCGGTGGATCGCCCGCGCGAGGGCGATCGACCCTGATATCGAGCGTCGATCCCCCGCCGGCGGTGGGACGGGTGGAGGCGTCGGGCCGCGTCCCTACGCTGGGCCCATGGCGCGTTCGCAGAGTTCCTACTTCTGTCAGGAGTGCGGCCACGAGGCGCTGAGCTGGTCGGGCCGCTGCGGTGGCTGCGGCGAGTGGAACACCCTGGTCGAGGCGCCGCGGCCGCAAGCCCCGCCGAAAGGAGGCCGCAAGCGCGGTGGCCCAGGCGCCGGCGCCGCCGGCACGCCGGTCGCGCTTCGCGACGTCTCGGCTCCCGCCGTGCCTCGGCTTCGCACCGGCGTCGCCGAGCTCGACCGCGTACTCGGCGGCGGCCTGGTCCCGGGCTCGCTGGTCCTGCTCGGGGGCTCGCCGGGGATCGGCAAGTCGACCCTGACCGGAATGGCGCTCGGCAACCTCGGCGCGGCGGGGCACCGGGTTCTCTACGTCTCCGGCGAGGAGTCGACCGCGCAGGTCCGTTTGCGGGCCGAGCGCCTCGGTGAGGCGGCGCTGGCGGTCCCGGCGCTCGCCGAGACCTCGCTCGAGGCCGTGCTGGCGACCCTCGAGGCCGAGCGACCCGATGCCTGCGTGATCGACTCGGTCCAGACCCTGCACGCCGAGGGCATGTCGGGGGCGCCTGGGTCGGTGGGCCAGGTGCGTGAGGCGGCAAGTGCGGTGATGGGGCTCGCGAAGCGGCTCGGCTGCGCGGTGATCCTGGTCGGCCACGTGACCAAGGAGGGCGCGGTCGCCGGCCCGCGGGTGCTCGAGCACCTCGTCGACTGCGTGCTCTTCTTCGAGGGCGAGCGGGAGCGCAGCTTTCGCACCCTGCGGGCGCTCAAGAACCGCTTCGGCGCGACCAGCGAGGTCGGCGTATTCGAGATGCGCTCCGGCGGTCTGATCGAGGTCCTCGACCCCTCGGCACGGTTCGTCGGCGAGGCGAGCGCCGCACCCGGCTCGGTCGTGCTCTGCTCGATGGAGGGGACGAGGCCGTTGCTGGTCGAGGTCCAGGCGCTGGTCGCCCCGACCGAGGTCGTGCCGCCGCGGCGGGTGGCCACCGGGATCGATCGCAACCGGTTGGCGATGGTGCTCGCGGTCCTCGCCCGTCACGGCGGGCCGTCGCTGGCGGGCGCCGACGTCTTTGTCAACGTCGCCGGAGGCGTGCGGGTCGAGGAGCCGGGGGCCGACCTCGCGGTGGCGCTGGCGCTCGCATCCGCGCATCGCGGTGAGCCGCTAGCCGATCCCGACGGCCGGCCGCTCGCCTGCTTCGGCGAGGTCGGGTTGACCGGGGAGCTGCGCTCGGTCGGCCACGGCGAGCGGCGCGTGGCCGAGGCGCTCAAGTTCGGTCTCGGCCCGGTGCTCGGCCCGGCGGCAGCGGAGAGGCCCGACGGGTTGCGACCCGTAGCGACACTGCGCGACGCGTTGCGCTCCACCCAGCATCCAGCGGCCGGCGTCGAGCGGCCGGCGGCGGACGCCGAACGCCGAGCCGCTTGACAACCGCAAAACCGATCGCTCCACACGGAATTGGCCTGGATCCCGGCGAGCAGGCCTTTTGCCATCATTGCCAAGTGCCGCAGACGGGGGATGATCGCAACGAGCTCGAGGCGCGTCAGGATCCCCGGCTGCTGCGGGCGCTCGACACGGTTGCCCCCGGCACCCCGTTGCGCGAGGGGATCGACAACATCATCCACGCCCGCACCGGTGGGCTGATCCTGATCGCCGAGGCCGACGACGTCTCGTTCCTGTTTTCGGGCGGGATCAAGCTCGACGTCGACTACTCGCCGGCGCTGCTCTACCAGGTGGCGAAGATGGACGGGGCGATCGTGCTTCCCCCGGCCGCAAACCGAATCTGCTGGGCGAACGTTCAGCTGATGCCCGACCCGACCATCCTCTCGATGGAGACCGGGACCCGGCACCGGACCGCGGAGCGGGTCGCGAAGCAGACCAAGGCGCTGGTGATCGCGATCTCCGAACGCCGCGATGTCGTCTCGCTCTATATCGAGGACATCAAGTACATCCTCGAGGAGATCCCGACCGTGCTCTCGAAGGCGAACCAGGGCCTGGCGACGCTGGAGAAGTACCGCTTGCGCCTCGACCAGGTGAGCGGCCGCTTGACGGCGCTGGAGTTCGCCGGCAGCGCGGTCCTCCACGACCTCCTCTCGGTCCTCCAACGGGCCGAGCTGGTGACCCGGATGGCGGCCGAGGTCGAGCGCTACATCATCGAGCTCGGCGCCGAGGGGCGGATGATCGAGATGCAGCTCGAGGAGACGGTCGTCGGGGTGATGGGCGAGCGCGCGGCGCTGGTCCGCGACTACAGCGCGGTCGAGTCCGAGCCGGCGATCGAGCGCATGCTTGCCGAGCTCGCGGAGCTCTCGCACACCGAGCTGCTCGACTTCGGCCGGCTCGCCGAGCTGCTCGGCTACGACCGGAAGCTGAACACGATCGACTTCGCCGTCACCCCGCGTGGCTACCGAGCGCTCGCCGGAGTCCCTCGCCTGCCCCGCCTGGTGGCCCAGAAGATCGTCAACCGGTTCGGCGATCTGGAGACGCTGATGGCCGCCTCGGACGCCGAGCTGGAGGCCGTCGACGGGGTGGGGGAGGCGCGGGTGAAGGAGATCCGCGAGGGAATGCGCAGGCTTCAGGAGGTCGACATCGTCGACCGTTAGGCGTGAACCAGGCGGCCGCGAATGCGGCCGTCGTCATTTGAGGAGGCAGACATCGCAGATCTAGCAGTGGAGGAGCCCGCAGTCGGCGACATCGACCTCGAACCCGTGGACTGCGAGTTCGAGGTCGGCGACAACGTCGTCTATCCGCATCACGGTGCGGGGGTGGTGCTGAAGAAGGAGACGCGCGACATGATGGGCGAGTCACGCGACTATCTGACGATCAAGATCCTGCACAACGAGATGACCGTGATGGTCCCCTGCGAGAACGCTCACGTCGCGGGGCTGAGGCGGGTGATCAACGAGCAGCAGGTCCGCCGGGTGATCGATGTGCTGACCGGCGAGGTCTCGGAGATGCCGAAGAACTGGAACCGTCGCTTCAAGTACAACCGCGAGAAGATCAAGACCGGCGACGTCTTCGAGCTCGCCGAGGTGGTCCGCAACCTCGCGATCCGCGAGTGGGAGAAGGGCCTCTCGACGGGGGAGAAGCAGATGTACACCCGGGCGAAGAAGATCCTCGCCTCGGAGTTCATGTACGCGCTCGACAAGGACGAGGAGGGGGCCGAGGAGTACATAGACGAGCTGCTGGAGGAGCGCTTCGGCGCCACCACGCCAGCCTGATCGGCAGGCTCTCGATGCGACCGCGCTGATCGCGGCCGCCGGCACCGGCGAGAGGCTCGGCGCCGGCGGCCCGAAGGCGCTCACCGATCTCGCCGGGCGACCGCTGGTCGCGTGGTGCGTGCGGGCGTTCACCGCCGCGCGCAGCGTCGGTCGGGCGGTCATCGCCGCGCCGCCCGGCCACGAGGCGGAGATCGCGGCGGCCGTTCACGGGCCACTCGAGGTCGAGGTCGTCAGCGGGGGCGCGTCGCGCTCGGAGTCGGTGGCGGCGGCGCTGGCGCGGAGCCGAACCAAGCTTGTCGCCGTCCACGACGCCGCGCGGCCACTGGTCGAGCCGGACCTGATCGACGCGCTGGTGGCGAGGTTGGGGTCGAGCCGCGACGTGGCCGGCGTGATCGCCGCGACCGCGGTAACCGACACGGTGAAGCGAGCCGGACCCGGACCGGAGCGCGCGATCCGCGCGACGGAGGACCGAGAGGGCCTGTGGGCGGCGCAGACGCCGCAGGTCTTCTACGCGGAGGCTCTCTCCGCGGCGCACGCGTCCGACCCGTGGCAGCTTCAAACCGCGACCGACGACGCGATGCTGGTCGAGGCGGCCGGCGGCCGGGTGCTGATCGAGCCCGGCCCGGCGCGCAATCTCAAGGTGACGACCGTGGCAGACCTGCGACTCGCTGAGATCCTGCTGCGCGAACGTGACCAGGCCTAGCGACGCGCGAGCAAAACCCAGAGCAGGGTAACCGCGAACGCGAGCACGCCGACGGTCATCGCGGTGCCCAGGTTCGCCGCTCCGAGCAGTTCGGCGACCGCCGTCGCCAGCGCGAACGCGCCGCCGAGCAGGGCCAGGTCCGACGCGGCGGCGCTCATCGCCGCGACTCGGTCTCCGCGGTCGGGCGGCGGTGGGTCGCGCTGCCGGCCCGACGGCTGCGGCCGAGCGGCAGCCCGGCCGCCTCGCGGGCCGTGTCGTGCAGGTGGGCGCGGCGTCGGCGGGCATAGAGCAGGCGCTGGACCCAGAGCGTGACGATCCCGGCAATCAGGATCGCCGACAGGTTGACCGCGAGCTGCACCATCGCGCCGCGCCATTCCGACCACTCCGCGTAGGCGGCGGCAACGCCGATATTCGCCGCCGCGGGGATCGTCGTCACCGAGACGAGGACGCCGATCAGGGCGCCCGACTTGGCCGATGTCAGCGAGAGCACGCCGGCGACGCCGGCAAAGGTCGCGACGATGAAGGAGAACGGGTCGGGGTGGGAGATGAAGTCCGTCAGCGGATGATCGGCGGCATCGAAGACCTCCGGGGTCAGGTCGGCGCCGCGGATCGCGAGCGCGAACAGGAACGCCGCCGTGATCCCGACCGGAAAGCCGATCGCGAGCGCCGCGAACGAGCGCCGCGCGACCGAGCGCCGGCGCTCTACGACGGCGACGCAGAGCCCGGCGATCGGGCCGAACTCCGGCCCGACGATCATCGCGCCGACAATCAGGATCGGCGAGTCGAGCAGGATCCCGACCGAGGCGATCAGGCAGGCGAGGGCCATGAAGAGGAGGAAGTTCGAGGAGAGCTCGGTGCTCTCGGAGGTCCGCGACTCGACCTCCTCCCAGACGACGGCGTCGCCGGGGCTTCCCTCGGCGGCGCGCCCGGCGGCGTCGGCGGCCGCCGAGATCGTCGAATCGATCTGCTCGATCGCAATCGATCCCTCGACGTCGACGTCGAGCTCGCGCAGGTCGGAGACGACCACGCTGGCGTCCTCGCGAGCCACGTCACAGAGGATCACGTCGCCCTCGGGCTTACGCGCGGCGCGCTCGAGGAAGATCAGGTTGCAGACCGAGGCGATGTGAGTGAGCAGGTCGAGGACGTGTCCGCTCTGATAGCTCGGGACCACGATCCGCAGGTGGACCATCGCGGGCTAGCGTACCGGTGCGTGCTCACGGACTATCACGTTCACCTGCGCCCCGACGACCCCGACGCGTCCCCGGCCCAGCACTTCACGACCGAGAACGTCGAGCGCTATCTCGAGGCCGCGAACCGGGGTGGAATCGAAGAGCTCGGCGTCTCCGAGCACGTCGACCGGTTCACCGCGGCGCTCGAGATCTGGGACCACCCGGCGTGGCGCGACAACGCCCGCGACGACCTCGGCGACTACTGCCAGTTCGTGCGCTCGACCCCGCTCCGGCTCGGGATCGAGATGGACTACCTCGTCGACCGCGAGGACCGGATCGCGGCGCTACTCGACGCTCACGAGTTCGACTACGTCGTCGGCTCGGTCCATTTCCTTCGCGATCGCGCGGTCGATTGGGACGTCTACGACATCTGGGAGGCGGTCGGTGATCCGGACCGCGTCTGGCGGATGTACTTCGAGGCGCTCGAGGCCGCGATCCGGACCGAGCTCTACGACATCCTCGCTCATCCCGACCTGGTCAAGGTCTGGGGCGATCGCCGCCCGGCCCCGAGCCGCGATCCGCGCTTTTACTACGAGCCCGCCGTCGAGGCGATCGCCGAGACCGGGATCGCGGTCGAGGTCTCGACCGCGGGCCTGCGCAAGCCGGTCGGCGAGCTCTATCCCTCGGATGCGTTCGCGCGCATGTGCGTCGAGGCCGGGGCGTCGTTCGCGCTCTCCTCCGACGCCCACGTTCCCGAGGACGTGGGCCGCGACTACGATCAGGCGGTGGAGCGGATGCGCGACTGGGGAATCGATGAGATCGCGGTCTTCGAGCGCCGCCGGCGTCGAATCGAGCCGCTCGGATGAGGTCGGGGATCGGCTACGACAGCCACCGATTCGCGGCGGGACGCAGGCTGGTGCTCGGTGGGGTCGAGGTCGCTGACGAAACCGGGCTCGAGGGGCACTCGGACGCAGACGTGGTCACCCACGCGGTGATCGACGCTTTGCTCGGCGCCGCCGGGCTCGGGGATCTCGGCACCCACTTTCCCCCCGCCGAGGAGCGCTGGCGCGACGCCGACTCGATCGACCTGCTGCGGGTCGTGCTCGGGCTCCTCGACGGCCCGGTGGCCAACGTCGACGTGACCGTGATCTGTGAGCGCCCGCGTCTCGATGCACACCGCGAGCGGATGCAGGGCAATCTCGCCGCCGCAATCGGCGCGCCGGTGAACGTCAAGGCGACGACCAACGAGGGCATGGGCTGGATCGGGCGCGGCGAGGGGATCGCCGCGATCGCGGTCGCCCTGCTCGACTCGCCCGCGTAGAGTCCGAGGTGATGGACCTGGGCCGCCTCGCTTCCGCTCGCCGACTCGCGCAGCAGGTGAGGATCGGCCCGCTCGGCCAGCTCTCCGATCTGCCCTTCAACCTCCGCACCCTGGCCGAGGCGGGGGTGATCCGGCCCTTGCGCCCCGACAAGCTGGTCCGGGTGGCGCACGAGCTGGCCCGCTGGGGGGCGTCGCCCGCCGCCGGCGTCGCCGGCGGCGCGATCACCGATCCGCAGCGGCCGATCGTGATCGACGAGGCCGGGTCGCTGACCTACGCCGAGATGGACCGGCGCTCGAACGCGCTCGCGCGCGGCCTGTCGGAGCGCGGTGTCGGCCCCGGGGACGGGATCGCGATCATGTGCCGCAACCACCGCGGCTTCGTCGAGTCGACGCTCGCTGTCTCGAAGCTCGGCGCCGGCGGGCTGTACATGAACACGGCCTTCTCCGGGCCGCAGCTCGCCGGCGTGGTCGAGCGCGAGCGGCCCGCGGCGCTGATCTACGACGAGGAGTTCTCCGACCTGTTGGCCGAGGCGGGCGAGGGCCTCTTGCGGCTCATTGCCTGGCCCGAGGACGGCGCCGGCGACGACCCGGCGCTCGCCGCGCTGATCGCCGACACCGACGACGCCGACCTCGACCCGCCCGAGGAATCGAGCCGGTTCGTGATCCTGACCTCGGGCACGACCGGATCGCCGAAGGGGGCCCAGCGCGCTCAGCCGGAGACGCTCGGACCGTTGGCGGCGATGTTCTCGCGGATCCCGATGCGCGCCGGCGAGCGGACGATGATCGCCGCGCCGATGTTTCACTCCTGGGGCCTTGCCCACCTCATGCTCGGCCTCTCGCTCGGCTCGACCTACGTGCTCGAGCGTCGCTTCGACCCCGAGCGCACCCTGCGCGCCGTCCAGGAGCACGGTGCAACGGCGCTGATCGTCGTCCCGGTGATGCTGCAACGGATCCTTGAGCTTCCCGATTCCGTGCTCGACCGCTATCCGCTGCCCTCGCTGCGGGTCACCGCGGCGAGCGGCTCGGCGCTGCCCGGGTCGCTGGCGATCGAGTGGATGGACCGTTTCGGCGACAACCTCTACAACCTCTACGGCTCGACGGAGGTCGCCTGGGCGACGATCGCAACCCCCGAGGACCTGCGCGCGGCACCCGGCACCGCCGGCCTGCCGCCGCGTGGCACGGCGGTCAAGATCGTCGACCCCGAGGGAGCCGAGCTGCCGGCGGGGAGGACCGGTCGCGTATTCGTCGGCAACGAGATGGCGTTCGAGGGCTACACCGGCGGTGGCGGCAAGGAGATCGTCGAGGGCCTGCTCTCATCGGGCGACGTCGGGCACTTCGACCGCGACGGTCGGCTGTTCATCGACGGCCGTGACGACGAGATGATCGTCTCGGGCGGCGAGAACGTGTTCCCACGCGAGGTCGAGGACCTGCTCGCCGCCCATGCGGCGATCGCCGAGGTGGCTGTGATCGGGGTCGACGACGACGAGTTCGGGCAGCGGCTGAAGGCCTTCGTCGTCCTCCGCGAGCGCGACTCGCTCGGCGAGGATGAGCTCCAGGAGCACGTGAAACGCAACCTGGCCCGGTACAAGGTCCCGCGCGAAATCGTCTTCCTCGATTCGCTGCCGCGCAACGCGACCGGCAAGGTGCTCAAGCGCGAGCTGTCCTGACGCTCGCGGGCGCATAGCATCGCGCCGTGGCCGAGATCGCGATCCACGACACACTCAGCGGCGAGCTGCGACCGCTCGAGCCTCGCGACCCGCCGGCGGTGGGGATCTACGCCTGCGGACCGACCGTCTACTCGCGGATCCACGTCGGCAACGCCCGCCCGTTCGTGATCTTCGTTCTCCTGCGCCGCTTCCTCGTCCACCAGGGCCTGAGGCCGAACCTGGTCATCAACGTCACCGACGTCAACGACAAGATCTACGCGGCGGCGCGCGCGCTCGGCCTCGGTTCGGCTGAGCACGCGGCGGAGATGACCCGCCTCTACGTCGCCGACACCGACGCGCTCGGCATCGGCCGCCCCGACGCCGAGCCCCTGGCCAGCGAGACGATGGACCCGATCGTGGCGCTGATCGAGGCCCTGGTCGAGTCGGGGCACGCCTATGATGCCGGAGGCGACGTCTACTTCCGGGTCCGCAGCTTCGACGGCTACGGCAAGCTCTCCAACCGCGAGCCCGAGCAAATGGATCAGGGTGAGGAGGCGGGAACCGCCGGCCTGAAGCAGGATGCCCTGGACTTCGCGCTCTGGAAGGCGCGAAAGCCGGACGAGGACTGCGCCTGGCCGTCGCCGTGGGGCGAGGGCCGTCCCGGTTGGCACATCGAGTGCTCGGCGATGGCCGAGGAGCTGCTCGGGGTCGACTTCGCGATCCACGGCGGCGGTTCGGACCTCGTCTTCCCCCACCACGAGAACGAGATCGCCCAGACCGAGGCCGCGCGGGGCGTGCCGCTGGCGCGAATCTGGATGCACAACGGAATGGTCCGCATCGACGAGGAGAAGATGTCGAAGTCGGTTGGCAACATCTTCCAGCTCTCCGAGGCGGTCGAGCGCTTCGGCGCGCAGACGCTTGTCGCCTACCTCAGTTCCGGTCATTACCGCCAGCCGCTCGAGTTCTCTGAGCAGGCGCTCGCGCAGGCGCAGGCGCGGCTGGAGCGCATCCGCAACTTCCTCGCCGAGCCGGAGCCCGGAGGCGAGGAGGACGCCTACGTCCTCGAGCGCCGCGAGGGCTTCATCGCCGCCCTCGCCGACGACTTCAACACCCCGCGGGCCTGGGCGGAGCTGTTCGAGCTGATCAACGAGGGCAACCGCCGTCCGCTCCCGGGATCGCGCGCCGCCCTCGCCGAGCTGCTCGGGCTGCTCGGGCTCGAGTCCTTGCTCGAATCCCCCACCGAGCTCGCGGACCCGGCTGCGGAGGCCCTGGTGGCCGAGCGCGAAGCCGCCCGCGCGGCGCGCGACTTCGAGCGCGCCGATCGGGTCCGCGAGCAGCTCGCCGAGCTTGGCTGGGAGGTCCGGGACACGCCCGATGGGGCCCGCCTGCGGCGGCAGCGATAGATCGGATGACCGAGGGCGACCCGCAGATCATCTACGGTCGGCGGCCCGTCGCCGAGGCACACCGGGGTCGACGGCGCGTGCTGCGGGCCTGGACCGGTGCCGACCTCGAGCCCGACGAGCTCACCCGGCTCGCGGGTTCGCCCGACCACCAGGGCGCCGTCGCCGAGGTCGAGCCCTATCCCTATTCGGATCCGGCGGCGTTGCTCGACTCGCCCGAGGCGCTGGTGATCGCCCTCGACCAGGTCCAAGACCCGCGCAACCTCGGGGCCGTCTGTCGCTCCGCCGAGGCTGCCGGTGCCGCCGGGGCGGTGATCTGCGCCCGGCGCGCGGCGGCGATCACGGCCGCCGCCTGTAAGGCGTCGGCGGGAGCGGTCGAGCATCTCGCGGTGGCGCGAGTGACGAACCTCGCCGATTGGCTGGCGCTCGCCAAGGACGCCGGCGCGTGGATCTACGGGGCCGATGCGCAGGCATCCGGTCCCTACACGGAGACGGACCTGACCGGCAAGCTCGTGCTCGTCCTCGGCAGCGAGGGAAGGGGCCTGCGCCCGCGCGTGGCCGCGAGCTGTGACGCGCTGGTCTCGATCCCGGTCGCCGGCAGGGTCGCGTCGCTGAACGTCTCCGCGGCGGCGACGGCGCTGTTGTTCGAGGCGACGCGCCAGCGAAGCCGCCGCTGACTATCAACCTCCGCGGACGGATGCCGGCACTTGCAACGGATCTTGCGCGATCGCGTCCGAGGTTGACAGAACAATGCCGTGCGCATAGCATGCCGCGCATAAGGGTGAACTAAAGGTCGAGCTTCGGCCCGATGGACACCCGAGGAGAGGCGCCTCTACGGGGAGGTACGGGCGCCACAGGTTCCAGCCAATACGAGACTTGGAGGACCAGTGGCCGTGCCTACCAGCGAGCAGTTCCCCGTCCCCAGCGCCGGTTCCGGCCAGGCGGCCGCCCGTCGCAATCAATCTCAACCCGAGCTTGAGGATACGTACCTGGTCGCGCTTGCCAAGCGTGGCAGCGCCGACGCCTACGAGCGAATCATCAAGCGCTACCGCGGCTTCGTCAGGCTGAAGGCGTCCTCGTACTTCCTCCTCGGCGGCGACTCCGAGGATCTGATCCAGGAGGGCCTGGTCGGGCTCTACAAGGCGATCCGCGACTTCCGCTCCGACCGCGAGTCGAGCTTTCGCAACTTCGCCGAGCTCTGCATCACGCGCCAGATCATCACCGCGGTGAAGACCGCGAGCCGCAACAAGCACGCGCCGCTGAACCAGTACGTCTCGTTCGCCCAGTCCCCGGCGGCGGCGGGAGAGGCCGAGACGACCCTGGAGGAGGTACTCCCGGGCCCGATCTCCGAGGAGCCCGCCGAACGCGTGATCGCGAGCGAGGAGCTCTCGGCTCTCGTCTCCTGCCTCTCGAGCGTCCTCTCGGAGCTCGAGAGCCGGGTCCTGTCACTCTATCTCGACGGCCACTCCTACGAGCAGATCGGCGAGCGGCTCGAATGCGACACGAAGACCGTCGACAACGCGTTGCAGCGCGTCAAGCGCAAGGTCGCGGCGCATATCGACGGTCGCGAGGTGCTGGTCTAGGGCGGAGCGTAGATTGGTCGGCACGCCGCCCGCCTAGCTCAATTGGCAGAGCACCGACCTTGTAAGTCGGAGCGTCTCGGTTCGAGTCCGAGGGCGGGCTTTGAGCGACAGCGAGTTCACCTGGCGCGACGGCGAGCGGACGATCTACTTCCGCGTCGGGGCGATCAGTGACTCGCCCGAGATCCTCGCCGCACACGACTTCGGCGCCTACGAGCTGCTGACGACGGAGCGGGCGATGGGCGCCGCGCCGCTCGAGCTCGCCGAGGCCGCGGCCGGCTTTCACCACGTCGCGCCCGGCCCCGTCAACGAGGTCGCGGCACGGGTCGTCGAGGACGTCTCGGCCCCCGCCCTGGTCGCGCTCGGGGGCGGCCGGGTGATCGACGTCGCGAAAGCCGTCGCAGCCGTGCGCGGCGGCCGCGTCGCCGCGCTCCCGACCACCCTCTCCGGGGCCGAGATGACCCGCATCCACCGCCTTCCGGAGGGCCATTCGTCCGCCGACGGCCTGCTCCGGCCCGAGCTCGTGCTCGCCGATCCGCCGGTGATCACGAGCCTGCCCGAGCGGCGGCTGCGCGTGAGCGCGATCAACGCGCTCGCCCACGGCGCGGACTCGCTGTACACGCCGCTAGCCAACCCGGTCTCGACGATGAGCGCCCTGCGCGGCGCCGGCCTGATCGCAAAGGCGCTCGACACCGCCTCGGGCGAGCGCGACCCGGCGCCGTTGGCACTCGGCTCACTGCTCTGCGCCTATGCGCTCGATTCGGCGCTGTTCGCGATCCATCACGTCATCTGCCAGTCGCTGGTCCGAACGCTGCGAGTTCCGCACGCCGAGACCAACGCGGCGATCCTGCCGCGGGTGATCGAGGCGATGGTCCCGCGAGCCGGTAAGCAGATGACCGCGCTCGCCCGCGCCCTGGGCACGAGGCGGGACCGGCTCGGCAAGCGGATCGAGGAGCTCGCCGGGGGACGGGTCCGGCTCTCGGCGCTTGACGCCGACGAGAGCCTGCTCGACGAGGCGGTCGGGCTGATCCTCGCCAGGCCCGAGCTCGATCTGACCCCGGACCCGCCCGACGAGCGGGAGATCAGAGGCCTGATCGCGGCAGCCTGGTAGCGCTGCGAGCCCGCCGGCGAGCAGTAACGGCCCCGGTGTGCGTGTGTACGCACAGTCATGGAACAGGGGCCCCGGCGCTCGGCGGCGCCGCGCAGCGACGAGGTGATCAGCGACGAGCGCTACGAGCGCTACCACCGCTACGCCCGCGAGCGAGGGACCAACCGGGCGCTCTACTACCTGCTGCGCTCCCTGCTCCTGCCCGCCTTCCTGGTCTGGTTCCGGCTCGCGCGGACCGGGCGCGAGTACGCCCGCCTCGACGGCGGCATGATCGTTGCCTCCAACCACCGCAGCTTCCTCGACCCGTTCGTGATCGGCATGCTGCTGCCGTGGCGGCGGCGGATGCAGTTCGTCGCCAAGGTCGAGCTGTTCGAGAGCGGCTGGCAGGGCTGGGTTCTCTCCCGGCTGGGGGCGTTCCCGATCCGGCGCGGGCAGTCCGACGAGACGGCGATGAGAACGGCGGCGCTGATCGTCGAGCGGGGCGGAACGGTCGTCATCTTTCCCGAGGGGACCCGGATCCGGACCGGGTCGCTGGCCCGGCCGCGGCGCGGTGTCGGCCGCCTCGCGCTCGAGACCGGGGGCGCGGTGCTCCCGGTCGCCGTCCACGGCTCGGAGCAGGTCCGCCGCGGCTGGCGGATCCGACCGCGCAAGGTCAGCCTGCGGGCCGGCAAGCCGATCACCTTTCCCCGCACGGAGAAGCCCTCGCCGGCGCTCGCTGCGACCGTGACCGAGCGGATCTGGCCGAACATCGAGCTGCAATGGGAGTGGCTGGGCGGCCTCCCGCCGTTGCGCAAGGCAGCGGTGATCGGCGCCGGGAGCTGGGGGACGGCGTTCGCGGTCCTGCTCGCGCGCGGCGGGCTCGAGGTCGCGCTCGGAACCCGCAGCGAGGCAAAGGCCGAGCGCATCCGCAAGCACGGCGAGAACGCCGACTACCTGCCGGGGGTCGCGCTCCCCGCGGGGCTGACGGTCAAGCGCTCGAGCGAGATCGAGCTCGCGGGTTGCGACCTGGTCTGTCTCGCGGTCCCCTCGAAGGCGCTGCCGAACGTGGTCGGAGCGCTCGCCGACCGGATTGGCTCGCGCGCCTCGGTGCTGCTGCTCTCGAAGGGCTTCGTACAGCCGATGGGAGCGCTGCCGAACGAGTACGTCTCCGAGCGCGTGCGCGCCCGGGCGATCGCTGCGATCGGTGGTCCGGCGCATGCCCGGGAAGCGGTCGCCGGGATGGCGGCGCTCGTGCTCGGCAGCGCCGACGCCGACCTGCGCGCGATGCTGGGCGAGGTCCTCGACCGCGCTGGGCTTGTCTGTGAGCGAACCGACGACCTCGCCGGTGTCGAGGTGGCGGGCGCCTCGAAGAACGCCGCCGCGCTCGCCGCCGCGGCGGCCGAGCGGTTCGGCCTCAATGCCGCCGGGATCGCGGCCGCCGGCGTGTGGCGCGAGTGCGTCGAGTTCGCCCTCCTGCGCGGCGCCCGGCTTGAGACCTTCTCCGGCCTCGCCGGGGTCGGGGACCTGACCGCTACCGTGCTTGCGCCGAAGGGCCGCAACCGCCGCGCCGGCGAGCTGCTCGGCGCCGGGGTTCCAGTCGACAAGATCAGCGCCAGGGTCGGCCAGGCGTCAGAGGGCCTCGACTCGGTGCCGTTGATCGCGCGGACCGTGAGCGGCGCCGGGGTCGAAGCGCCGAGCCTCGAGGGCCTCGCGTCGTTGATCGAGGGCGAGATCGACGCCGACGAATGGGTCGCGGGGCTGCGCCGCGCCGAGCGGGCAAGGGAGGCGGCTTGATCCGACTAGGCTTGAGCGGTGAGCGCCCAGTCCGAGCGCGACGTCCCCGAGGCGTCCACGGGGACGGCAGAGTCCAAGGCGGAGCTCGACCGCGCGTTCGAGGACCTCTACCGGCAGCACCTGCGCGACGTCTACTCGTATGCCTACTACCGGGTCGGCAACCATCACGACGCCGAGGACCTGACCGAGCAGGCGTTCCTACAGGCCTACCGGCACTTCGAACGCGCCCGGCGGGAATCCGGCGGGCGGCCGCTGCGGCCGTGGCTGATCCGGATCGCCCACAACCTCGCCTCGAACTACTACCGCGACCGGGCCCGCAAGCCGACCGCGGCGCTGGACGCGGTCGAGCCCCCGTCCCACCCGCACGGCACCGAGCGCGTGGTCGAGGGCCGGGAGGAGCTGCGCGAGGTGATCGCCAGGCTCGACGAACTGCCGGAGGACCGCCGCGAGGCGCTGATCATGCGCTTCGCGCTCGGGATGTCGAACCGCGAGATCGCCCGCGCCCTCGGCCGCACCGACGGAGCGACCAAGGTCCTGATCCACAGGGCGATCAAGCAGCTCGAGGGGCTGATCGCGGATGAATGAGGCCGCCGGAGAGCTGCGACTCGAGCACCTGCTCGCCGACGCGCTGCGGCCGATCGAGCCGCCCGAGGACCTCGCCTCGCGCGTGCATGCGACCCTGGGGACGATCGCCGAGCAGGCGGCGGCCGAGCTCTCGAGCTGGGCCGACGAGCTCTCCGAGGGCGAGCTCGAGGCGCTGCGCGACCCGCGCAACTGGGTCCGTCCGGTGGCCGCGGTGGCGGTCGGCGGTGCGGCGGCAGGCGCGCTGCTGGTCGCGGGAGCCCGCCGGAGGCGGCGACCCTACGGCCTGCGCGACACCGCCGAGCGTCTGTTGCGCGAGATCCGCTAGCCGAGCTCGAACGGGCTCCGCCCGCGCCGGACCGGCGCCTAGGCCGCCGCTGGGGCCGCGATCTTCGGTGTCGCCGCGCCCGCGGCGAGACCGGTGAGGCCGAGGACCAGGTGGAGGACGTTGTCCTCGTCGTTGAGCGGGATCAGCCCGAGGATCACGTTGTCGCCGTCGATGAAGCCCCAGAGCGCCAGCAGCACGTAGACGAGCCCGATTCCGAGACAGTAGGCGCGCGCTCCGGAGGGGTTGCCGGCGACGGCCAGCGCCAGAACTCCGAGCAGGATGTGGACGATGTTGTGCCAGCCGTTGACCGCGAGAATCCCGAAGACCTCGTCGGTGTCCTTGGCGACCCCGGCGGCGCCGGTGTCGAAGCCCGAGCTGTAGAAGAAGCCGATGATCCCGGCGATCACCAGGACCGCGCCGACCAGCGTGCAGTAGAGCCGGGCGGGGCTCGAGGTGCTCATACGTCCGTCCTCTCGTCGCAGATCGACTTCCGCAACTATCGTCATCGCGGCGGACGGCAATGATCCGGCGGCGGCCGGCGCGCGTAGCAGCAAACGAGACGCGATCCCGGATGACCTCCCAGATCACACCGGAGGCGCTGCAGCGCCTCGCCGACGAGGACCTGATCGTCCTGGTCGAGCGCCGCGACGCGGACGCCTTCGCGATCCTCTACGACCGCCACGGCGGGGCCGCGTACTCGCTCGCCCACCGGATAGTCGGTGACCCGGCGGTGGCCGAGGACGTCACCCAGGAGGCGTTCCTATCGCTGTGGCGCAGTGGCGGGCGCTTCGATGCCGCCCGCGGCAGCGTCCGCTCGTGGACGTTGGGCATCGTCCGCAACCGCGCGATCGATGCCCTGCGGCGAGCTTCGGGCCCGGCGCCGAAGCTCGACCTCGACGACGACGGGGTGCTCGAGGGGCAGGCCTCGGGCGAGCTCACCGACGCCGCGGCAATCCGGCGCGAGACGGCGCGGCGCGTCCGCGGGGCGCTCGGCGAGCTGCCGGACGAGCAGTCGCAGGTGATCGGGCTCGCCTACTTCGGCGGTTTCACGCACTCCGAGATCGCCGAGATGCTGGGAATGCCGCTGGGAACGGTGAAGGGACGAATGCGGCTCGGGTTGGAGAAGATCCGGACGATGCTGGGCGAGCGGATGGGCATCGACGGGCCCTCGGAGGCGCTGCCGTGAGCCGCGACTGGCACGCCGATCCCGAGCGACTCGGCGACGAGCTCGCCGCCTACGCCCTCGGCGCCCTCGCCCCGAGCGAGGCGGAGCCGCTGGAGGGCCATCTGGGCGAGTGCGAGAAATGTCGCGAGCATCTGGTCTGGCTGCGACCCGCGATCGACGTGCTGCCGACCTCGGTCCCCCAGCTCAGCCCGCCGGCCAGCCTGCGCGAGGGCCTGCTGGCCGAAGTGCGAGCAGAGGCGCCGGCGCGGGCAGGCTCCCCGCGCCGTGCCTGGTGGCGGATCCCCGACAACGTCGGATGGCGGCCCGCGATCGGCCTCGCGCTCGCCGCGGTGCTCGTCGTCGGACTGGTCGGCGGGTACCTGGTCAGAGGCGGCGACCAGGGGCCCGAAGACCGTCTGGTCGAGGCGGAGCCGCTCGGCGAGCAGGCGGCCCGGGTCTCGGCGACGCTCGAGCGCCACGGCGACTCGGCGACCCTGCACGTCAGCGAGCTGCCCCGTCTCGGTCGCGACGAGGTCTATGAGGTCTGGGTTCAGCGCGAGGGCGCGGTCGAGCCGGCGAGCACCTTCGTCCTCGGTCTCGACGGGACCGCCGAGGCGGCGGTGCCGGGCCCGCTCGAGGGCGCCGACGCCGTCCTGGTTACCGCCGAGCCTCGTCCCGGCAGCCTTCAGCCGACCACCGCGCCGGTCCTGCAGGCATCCCTGTAGGACCGCGTCCTCCCGTTATCGTCTCGCGCCCGTGGCGACCTGCTATCGACACCCCGGCCGCGAGACCAACGTCTCCTGCTCGAACTGCGGGCGCCCGATCTGCCCTGACTGCATGACCACGACCCCGGTCGGGATGCGGTGCCCGGAATGCGCCCGCGAGCGGACCCATGTCCGCGACCCCGCCGGCGCCGCCGGGCGCTCGGATGCCCCGGCGACCTTCGTCCTGGTCGGAATCTGCGTCGCCGCGTTCGTCGCCGAGCTCCTCACCGGAGGCTCGATCGGCGAGCTCGGGGGCGACTCGCTGTCGATCGACTGGGGGCTGTTCGGGCCCGCGGTCGCCGAAGGGGAGCCCTACCGGATCGTCAGCTACTCGTTCCTGCACGCGGGGCTGCTGCACCTCGCCTTCAATATGATCGCCCTCTACGTCCTCGGCACCCTGCTCGAGCCGGCGATCGGGACCCGGCGCTTCCTCGGGATCTACGCGGTATCGGTGCTCGGGGGGGCCTTCGGCGCGCTGCTCCTCGATCCCAACGAGCTCACGGTCGGTGCCTCGGGCGGCGTCTTCGGGCTGATGGCGGCCGGGTTTCTGATCGCCCGCGACCGCGGCCTCGACCAGCTCGCCTCCCAGATCGGCTTCTTTGTCGTCCTCAACCTGTTCATCACCTTCGCGATCCCGGGGATCAGCATCGGCGGGCACATCGGCGGCCTGCTCGGGGGCGGGGTCGCGGCGCTGCTCTACGGCGCGCTCGACCGCCGGCGACCGGCCAACTCGCTCGTGCTCGAGTCGGGAGCGGTGCTGGCTCTGTGCGCGATCGCGGTCGCCGGCTCGCTGATCGTCGCCGAGTCGAGCGTGCCGGGGCTTCTCTGAGCCGAGTTGCCGGGTAGGCTTCGCCGCGATGGCCGAGCTGCTCGACGACCAGCAGATCGAGGCCCGGCTCGGCGAGCTCGACGGCTGGGCCCGCGACGGGGACAAGATCAGCAAGCGCTTCGATCGCGGCGACTTCGTCGGCGCGGTCGAGTTCGTTCGACGCCTCGTCGATCCGGCCGAGGAGCTCGGGCACCATCCCGATCTGGGTGTCTCGTGGAGCGAGGTGACGGTCACGATCACCACCCACTCGGCCGGCGGCTTGACTGCCAACGACTTCGAGCTCGCCGCTCGCATCGACGAGCTGGCCTAGACAGCCAATGCGTCTCGTTCACGTGCTCGGCACGCGGCCGAACGTGGTCAAGATGGCGCCGGTGATCGCGGCCGCACGGGAGCGTTTCGGGCCCGCGGCCTCGGTGATCGTCCACACCGGCCAGCACTACGACCGCGCGATGTCCGAGGTCTTCTTCGAGGAGCTCGGCCTGCCCGAGCCCGACCACTCACTCGGGGTCGGCTCGGGTACCCATGCCGAGCAGACCGCCCGGGTGCTCGAGCGGCTCGAGCCGGTGCTCCGGGCCGAGCGCCCCGACCTCGTGCTGGTGCCCGGGGACGTCAACTCGACCCTCGCCGCGGCGCTCTGCGCGGCCCGGCTCGGGGTGACCGTCGCCCACCTCGAGTCCGGGCTGCGCAGCTTCGATCGCGCGATGCCCGAGGAGGTCAACCGGGTTGTCGTCGACCACCTCTCCGAGCTGCTCTTCCTGCACTCGCCCGAGGCCGTGGACAACCTGCGCTCCGAGGGCGTCGCCGAGGACCGTTGCCGGTTCGTCGGCAACACGATGATCGACACCCTGGTCGCGCTCGAGCCGCGGTTTCGCGCCCGCGAGGCGGCGCGGGGGCTCGGCCTGGCGCCGGGCGGGTACCTGCTCGTCACCCTGCACCGCCCGGCGCTCGTCGACGGGCCGCTGCTGGGCGAGGCGGTGGCTGCCCTGCGACAGGTCGCGGAGCGGATGCCGGTCGTCTTCCCGGTCCACCCGCGGACCCGAAAGATGCTCGGGGGCGGCGATCTGACCGGGATCGAGCTCGTCGATCCGGTTGGCTACCTCGACTTCCTCTCGCTCGAGGCCGATGCCGCGGCGGTGCTCACCGACTCGGGCGGGATCCAGGAGGAGACCACCTTCCTCGGGGTCGCCTGCTTCACCCTGCGCGACAACACCGAGCGGCCGGTCACCCTGCGGGCGGGCACGAACACCCTCCTCGGCCTGGCGCCGGCGCGGATCGCCGAGATCCCGGAGCTGCTCGAAGCGCGCTCCGTAGCGCCCCCGGACCCGCCCGAGAAGTGGGATGGCAGGGCGGCGCAGCGGGTCACCGATATCCTCGCCGGCTGGTAGCTTCGCGCCCGTGCGGCTGCCCTCGCTCGTCCCTCGCGACCGCGTCTTCTTCGACCTCTTCAGCGAGGCGGGCCAGAACGGCCTGCGGGCCGCCCGGCTGCTGCGGGAGATGCTCGAGCGGTGGCCCGACCACGGGGACCTGGCGCGCGAGATCCTGCTCGCCGAGCAGGAGGGCGACCGGATCACCCACGCGATCGTCAGCCGGCTCAACTCGACCTTCGTCACGCCGCTCGACAGCGAGGACATCTACGGGCTCGCGACCAAGCTCGACGACATCGTCGACCAGATCGAGGAGACCGCCGATTTCTGCGTTCTCTATCGGATCGAGGCACCGATGGACCAGGCGCACCAGATGGCCGAGGTCCTGGTCGAATCGTGCGAGCAGGTCGCGACTGCGCTCACGAACCTACGCGGCTTCAAGGGCCTCGAGCCCTACTGGATCGAGATCCACCGGCTCGAGAACGACGGCGACCGGCTCTACCGCGACGCGATCGCCTCCCTGTTCGCGCCCGGGATCGACCCGATGGTGGTGATCCGCTGGAGGGACATCTTCCTCAGGCTCGAGCGCGCGGTCGACGCGACCGAGGCCGTCGCCCACATCCTCGAAGGCATAGTGATCAAGAATGCGTGACCTCGGGACTTGGCTGAAGCCGACCTGATCCTCGGCATCGTCGTCGCCACGGCGCTCGCCTTCGACTTCACCAACGGCTTTCACGACACCGCGAACGTAGTCGCGACGTCGATCTCGACCCGGGCGATGTCGCCCCGGATCGCGGTCGCCTACGCCGCGGTGCTCAACTTCGCCGGCGCCTTCATCTCGCTTGCTGTCGCGGCGACCGTGGCCAAGGACGTGGTCGACTCGGGCGCGATCGACTCCAACCTGGTGATCTTCGCCGGCCTCATCGGCGCGATCAGCTGGAACCTGATCACCTGGTACTTCGGGCTGCCGTCGTCGAGCTCGCACGCGTTGATTGGCGGCATCGTCGGCTCCACCTTCGTCGCCGCCGGCGCCGACGCGATCCTCAGCGACGGGATCATCGGCAAGGTGCTGGTCCCGGCGCTGATCGCGCCGGTGCTCGCCTTCGTCGTCGGTGGGATCGGGATCGTGGTCGCCTACCGGATCGTCGGCCGGCAGCGACCCGGGCCCGTGACCCGGGGGTTTCGCGCCGGGCAGGTGCTCTCGGGCGGGCTCCTGGCCCTGGCGCACGGGACCAACGACGCGCAGAAGACGATGGGCGTGATCACGCTGGCGCTGGTGGTGAACGGGAACCTGTCGTCGGAGGGATTCGAGGTCCCGACCTGGGTCGTCGTCTCGGCGGCGTCGGCAATCGCCCTCGGCACCTACCTCGGCGGCTGGCGGATCATCAAGACGATGGGCACCCGGATCATCAAGATGGACTCGGCCCAGGGATTCTCGGCCCAGGGGGCAGGCGCCGCGGTGATCCTTGCCTCCTCGCACTTCGGCTTTCCGCTCTCGACCACCCAGGTGATCGCCGGGGGCGTGATGGGCGCCGGGGCGGGCAAGCGTGTCTCCGCCGTGCGCTGGGGGGTGGCGGGCGACATCGTCACCGCCTGGCTGATGACGCTGCCCGCGGCGGCGGCGATCGGCGCCGCCACCTATCTGTTCACCGACCTGTTCCCGGGGGCGATCGGGCCGCTGCTGGTCAGTGCGGCCGGCCTCGCCGGGGTCGGGATTGCGTTCGCGAGGCGGGTTCGCGAGGTCGAGCCCGTGGCGGCGTGATCGCGTCGATGATCGCGACGGTGGTCGACACCAAGGCACTCTGGGAGACCGTCGTCGCGGCCTTCGTCGCCGGGGTCGGGACGACCTTCGTCTTCTCGCTCGCAATCCTCGGCATTGCCCGCTTCGCCGAGTTCAGCCGCGAGGGCCGGACCCTGGAATCGGCGCTGGCCGCCGCCCTCGCGGTGCTCGGGTTGCTGGCCACCGCCGCGGCGATCGTGTTCGGCGTGATCGTGATGAGCGCGAAGTAGGGCGTCCCCCGCCCCCTGCCGCGCGGGCGGGTCGTTAGCCTTGCCGCGATGCGGGCCCTGCGCAACATCGCGATCATCGCGCTGCTGGCGCTGATCGTGGTCGCCGTCCCCGGAGGCGACAACGCCGCCCGGGCGGTGGTCGCCGCGCTCGGGATCGCGTTCCTCGTCCTGATCGGGTTCACGGGCTGGCATCTCTACCGCCAGAACAGGCTCTCCTACCTGCAGCTCGACGACCGCTCCAGGACGCTGCTGCTCGGCGCGCTCGGGGCGATCGTGCTGATGATCGCCGGCGCCGACGAGCTCACCGAGACCGGCATCGGCCTGGTCGTCTGGCTGGCCGTGCTCGGGGCTTCGATCGCGGTCATCTACCGGGTCTGGACGGAGACGCGCTCGAGCTACTAGCGCGCCCCGTACCAAGGCGTGCCGCACTCGATCCCTTTTCGCGCGCCGATTGACCCGAAGCCCGCGTCCCGGGTTACGCGCTCGCTGGGACGCTTGCTCGATGACGATCAGGCGCGGCAATCAGGGCGGGCAGGTCGCGGCCGAACTGGTCGCCGTGACGCCACTACTGCTGATCGTCGTCCTGGCGCTCGCCCAGGCGGGCGTCGCCGGCTATGCGCTCTGGGCCGCGGGAGACGCCGCGCGAGCCGGGGCCCGTGCGGCGCATGTCGGTGGCGATGCCGAGGACGCCGCGCGCAGCGCCCTGCCGTCCTGGCTCGAGCGGGGCGCCGAGGTCGCGGTCGAGGGGCCGGTCGAGGTCCGGCTCGAGGCGCCAGCGGTGCTGCCCGGAGCGCCCCCGATCCCCGTCGCCGCAGCCGCGGCGCTGGAGCCGAGCGGGACGAGCGATGGATGAGCGCGGCCAGGCGTCGGTCGAGCTGCTCGGAGCGCTGCCGGCGCTCCTGCTCGCGGCCGCGATCTGCCTCCAGCTCGGCGCCGCGGGCTACTCGCTGACCCTGGCTGACGGCGCGGTCGAGGCGGGCGCCGCCGCGCGCGCCGCCGGGCTCCCGGTGGAGCCGGCGGTCGACGCTGCACTGCCGGGCTGGGCGCGCGACCGGATCGAGATCGACGTCGATAGCGGTCGACTGACGATTAGGCTGCGCCCGCCGGCCGCGGTGCCGATGATCGGTCGGGCGCTCGAGGTCAGCTCGAGCGCCTGGGTGCGCCCGCCGGCGGCTTCGGCGTGAGCGCGCCCGTGATCCTCGCGGGCGGGCTTCCGGGCGCCGGTGGCGAGCTCGCGGCGGCGGCAGCGGTCGCCGTCGCGATCGCCTCGCGGCCCGGGCGCGAGGGGACGGCTCCGCGGGCAGTCCTCTTCGTCGAGGTCGGGAGCCGACGCGCCCGGGGCCCGACCATGCTCGCCTCGCCCGCCGCGCGTGAGCTCGAGCGCGCGCTCCGCGACGCGGACCTCGAGGCCGCCGCCCGCGGCCATGTGACCTGGCTCGGGCTCGGCGAGGGACCGGACTGGCTCGAGCGTCTCGGGTCCGCGCTCGAGTTCGCCGGCGAGGCCGGAGCGGCGGTGGTCCACGTCCCGCCCGCCCAGTGGCGGGAGGCGCTCGAGGCGAAGCGGCCATCGCCCTCGGCGGTCTTGATTCGGGCCGAGCTTCCCGCCCAGAGGGCGCTCGCTGCGCTGACCACGGTCGAGTCGCTGGATGCCGGGCTGCCGATCCGGATCGCGTCCCGGGCGCCGGGCCGGGTGGCGGGCCGGCGCGCGCTTTCGGGCATCGATCCCGGTGGCGAGACCGCGATCCGCTCCACCCGCCTTGCCGACGGGCTGCTGCGGCGCCTGACGCGCGACTCCGGCCAGGCGCTGCCGCTGGCCGTCGGCGGGATCCTGGCGTTGCTGGCCTGCACCCTGGTGCTCGGCGCCTTCGGGGGCGCGGTGACCGGCAAGTCGCGGACCCAGCGCGCCGCGGATCTGGTCGCGCTCTCCGCCGCCCGCTCGATGCGCGACGATTTCGCCCGCCTCTTCGCCGCCCCTCTACGCGCGGACGGCTCGGCCAACCCGCGGCACCTGTCGAAGCCCGAGTACCTGCAGCGCGCGGCGGCGGCGGCGGTCGAGGCCGGGCGGCGGAACGGGGTTGCGCCCGCGCGCCTACGGGTCGAGTTCCCCGATGCCGACTCCTTTGCCCCTCTGCGGGCGCGAGCGGAGGTCACCGCCTCGCTCGATCTTGCCGCGCTGCCGGCGCTCCCGGTCGCCGCTCGCGCGGAGGCGCAGGCCGCGTTCCCGGCGGGGACGACGGCGCCGGCGAGCGCCCCCGAGATCGCCAGCGGGGGCGGCTATTCGGGGCGGCTCGAGTACCGGGCCGGCGAGCCGATGCGGCCCGACGTCGCCGGAGCGTTCGACCGCATGGCCGACGACGCGGCGGCGGTCGCCGGGATCACCCTGGTCGTCAACTCGGGATTTCGCTCCGACGCCGAGCAGGCGGCGCTCTTTGCCGCCAACCCCGATCCGCGCTGGGTGGCGCCGCCCGGAACCTCGCTGCACCGCTGCGCGACCGAGCTCGACCTCGGTCCACCCTCGGCCTACGGCTGGCTGGCGACCCACGCCCCGCGGTTCGGATTCGCCCGCCGCTACTCCTGGGAGCCCTGGCACTACGGCTTCGTCGCCGGACCGGCTCCGTGCTCGGCGGCGGGCGATCTGGTCGGATCGCAGGGCTCGGCGGTCGGCGGGGACGGCCCGGCGAGCGCCGCGCCGCTGCCGGCCTTCGTCCCGGCCCGGTTTCGCGAGTCGCTGATCCGCGCCTCGTCGCGCTGGAACGTCCCCGCCGCCCTGCTCGCCGCACAGCTGATGGCGGAGTCGAACTTCAACCCGTTCGCGGTCTCGCCCGCGGGGGCGCAGGGGATCGCCCAGTTCATGCCCGCCACCGCACAGGCCTACGGGCTCGCGGATCCGTTCGATCCGGACGCCTCGATCGACGCCCAGGGGCACCTGATGTCAGACCTGCTTGCGCAGTTCGGCTCGGTCCCGCTCGCGCTCGCCGCCTACAACGCCGGCCCGGCCCCGGTCGAGGCCTGCGACTGCGTGCCCTCCTACCCCGAGACCCAGGCCTACGTCGCCCGCATCCTCGCCCTGATGGGCGGCGCGGGCGCGATCGCCGCCGTGCCCGTGCTCGAGGTGCGGCTGGTCGACTGATCGGCGGCGGGGGCAGCCGGCGGCGTCGGCGAGCGAATACCCTGGCCGCATGGCTGCGACGACCGTCTCCGGGATCGATGAGCTGCGCGAGCTGATCGGCAAGCCGATCGGCCCGAGCGAGTGGCTCGAGGTCTCCCAGGCCGACATCGACAAGTTCGCCGAGGTCTCGCGCGATCAGCAGTGGATCCACGTCGACCGGGAGCGCGCCGAGCGTGAGAGCCCGTTCGGGACCACGGTCGCGCACGGCAACCTGACTCTCTCGCTGATCGACGGGTTCCGGACCCAGCTGATCCGCCAGGAGGGCGTTGCGATGGGGATCAACTACGGCTGGAACAAGGTCCGCTTCCCGGCTCCGGTCCCGGCCGGCGCGCGGGTCCGTGCGACTGCCGAGGTGCAGTCCGTCGACGAGCTCGGCGACGGCTGGTACCACGTCGTGACCAAGTTCACCCTCGAGCGCGAGGGTGGCGAGAAGCCCGTCTGCGTCGCCGAGTCGGTCGGTCGCGCCCTGGCCGCCTGACGATCGCTCGACGGCGTCCCGGGCGGGGCGCGGCCTCATTTGACCGTCAGCGTTCCCTCCATTCCGGCCTCGCGGTGGCCGGAGACCGAGCAGTAGTAGGTGTAGTCGCCGGCCTCGAACTCGCCCGCCGCGGTCGCCGTGTCGTCGCTGATCACATCGGTCCGGGTGACCTCGTTGCCGTCGCCATCCTCGACGACGACGTCGTGGCCGGTCGAGGACGGGTTGTCGAACTCGATCGTGACCGCGCCGGCGGGGGCGTCGAGGCTGTCCTGGACGTAGGCGAGCCCGCCGTCGGGATCCGCCTCCAGCGCGACCGCCTCCCCCTCGGCCTCGACCGTGGTCTCGCTTTCGGCCGCCGCAGTGGTCTCCTCGTCGTCGTCTCCGCAGGCGGCGAGCCCGAGCGCGCCGAGCGCCAGCAGCGAGAGCAGCAATGCGAGCTTCTTCATCGGCGTCCTCCTTGAGATCGGGGTGGCCGCAGTCTAGATGAGTTAACTACCGCCGAACCGGGCCTCGCGGCCCTCGAAGAAGGACGCCAGCCCCTCGCGCAGGTCCGCGGTGCCCATCGAGTCGGCGATTCCGTGGCGCTCGACCTGGAGTTGCTCGGTGAGTGAGTTGTCGAGGCTCTGGCCGACCAGCAGCTTCGCCATCCGCACGTAATGGGGTGCCTTCGCCGCCAGCTCGCCTGCCTTGGCGCGGGCGGTCGCGATCAGCTCGCCGGGCTCCACGATCTCGGAGACGAGGCCCAGCTCGAGTGCCTCGGGGGCGGAGAGCAACGGGTCTGTGAGCATCAGCTCGAGCGCCTTCGCCGGCCCGACCACGCGGGGCAGGAAGTAGCTCATGCCGCCGTCGGGGGAGGCGCCGATCCGTCCGTATGCGACCACGAACGACGCGGTCGCGGAGGCGATTCGCAGATCGCACATCAGCGCCAGCGAGAAGCCGGCGCCGGCCGCTACCCCGTTGATCGCCCCGATCACCGGGTACGGAATGCGGCGAAAGTCGACGATCGCCTGATGCAGGACCTCCGCCCCGCGGCGGACGTCGGCCGGCAGGTCGACCTCGGGGTCCTCGACCCCGCCCTTGAACCAGTTCACGTCGCCGCCCGCCGAGAAGGCGCGGTCGCCGGCGCCGGTGACGATCAGTCCGCGCAGCGGCGCCCGGTCGGCGAGCCAGGCCGATGCGATCGTCAGCTCGCCGATCATCTCGGGGCTCATCGCGTTGAGCGCGTCGGGTCGGTTCAAGGTCAGGGTGCCGATCTCGCCCTCGACCTCGATCGAGAGCGTGGCCAGCTCGGGAGCGGACTGGATGGTCGCGGCGCTCATTGCGGGAAGGGCCTCCTCGAGGGTCGGTTCGACGGCGGAGGCGAACCCTAACCTGTGCCGGGTGAGCGAGAACCCGCCTCCGAGCGTCGAGCGCCAGCGACGCGAGCTGCCCGATCAGCCGGGCGTTTACCTGTTCAAGGACCGCAGGGGGACGGTCCTCTACGTCGGCAAGGCGACCTCGATCCGCAAGCGCGTTGCCGGTCACTTCTCCGGCCGCTCCAGCGGCGAGATGGTCGGCCGGATCACATCGATCGATTTCCTGGTCACCGAAACCGAGGCCGAGGCGCTGCTCGCCGAGCAGCAGTTCATCAAGCGCCACCGGCCCAGGTTCAACATCCGCCTGCGCGACGACAAGTCCTACCCGTACATCGGGATCAGCCTCGACGAGGAGTTCCCCCGCGTCTACTTCACTCGCGAGCGCCACCGTTCGGCGCGGATCTACTTCGGGCCCTACTCGTCGGCGAAGCGCGTGCGCGAGACGCTCGACCTGCTCGGCCGCCTGTTCCAGTACCGGACCTGCGAGGGGAGCGAGCCCGGTCGGCGCTCGGGCGTGCCCTGCCTCGACTACTACATCAAGCGCTGCGCCGCCCCGTGCGTCGGCTATGTCGACCGGGAGGAGTACCGGCGCGGGATCGACGCGATCGTCGACTTCCTCTCCGGGCGCTACCGCGACGTCGAGCGCGACCTCGAGCGCAAGATGGGCGAGGCCGCCGACGCGGAGGAGTTCGAACGCGCCGCGGTCCTCCGCGACCGGCTCGAGGCGGTGCGCTCGCTGATGGAGCGCCGCAGTGTCGCTTCGGACTCGCTCGAGAGCGCCGACCTGGTTGCGGTGGCGGTCGAAGGTCCCGAGGCGAACGCGCAGGTGTTCCAGGTCCGCGATGGGGTGCTCGCCGAGCGACACGGCTTCTACTTGGCCAACGAGGCCGAGCGCGGCGAGGAGGAGGTGACCGAGGAGTTCCTCGCCCAGTACTACTCGGCGGTGCCGGCGGTGCCACGCCTCGTCGTCGTCGGGCCGGCGCTCGCCGAGCGTGCCGCGATCGTCGCCGAGGCGCTCTCGGTACGGCGCGGAGGCCCGGTCGAGGTGCGGGTCGCCGAACGCGGCTCGAAGCGTCGCCTGCGCGAGCTCGCCGCCCGCAACGCGTCGCTGGCCCTCGCCCAGGACCGACTGCGCCAGGAGCGACGACGCAGCCAGCGCGTCGATGCGCTCTCGTCGCTTCAGGACACGCTCGGCCTCGAGCAGCTCCCGGTCCGGATCGAGGGCTTCGACGTCTCCAACCTCGGCGGCGAGCACACGGTCGCCTCGATGGTCGTCTTCGAGGGAGGCGCGCCCCGAAAGGCCGACTACCGGCGCTTTCGCGTCCGCGGAATCTCCGCCGCCGGCTCCTCCGCTTCGCGTCCGGGGCCGGCGGGTTCCGGGGATCTGCGCACGGGGCCGAATGATTATGCGGCGATCGAGGAGGTGCTGACGCGCCGGGTCTCGCAGCTGCTCGAGCAGGCCGACCGCTCTCCACACGATCCCGATCGCGACCACAGCTTCGCCGCGGTCCCGGACCTGATCGTGATCGACGGAGGCAGGGGACAGCTCTCCGCGGGCTTGCGATCCCTGGGGCCGCTGGTCGACCGGGGGACGGCGGTGATCGGGCTCGCGAAGCGCCTCGAGCAGGTCTTCCTCCCGGGCGTTGCCGAGCCGCTGCAGCTCGGCGGCGACTCGGAGGCACGGCGCCTGCTGCAGCGGGTCCGTGACGAGGCGCACCGGTTCGCGATCGAGCATCACCGCAAGCGCCGCGGCAAGGCGATGACCGCCTCGCTGCTCGACGAGCTGCGCGGCGTCGGCCCGGTGCGAAAGCGGGCGCTGCTCGAGCACTTCGGCTCGCCGGACCGGCTCGTCGCCGCCAGCCGCGAGGAGCTCGAGGCGGTGCCGGGCATCCCGGGCAAGCTCGCCCGCGAGATCCACCGCCAGCTCAACCGGGCGGGCTAGGACGAAGTGACCGCCGGCGTCGAGAGCCTGTTCGGCAAGCAGGTCGACCTGTTCGTGATCACCGGCTACTCGGGGGCGGGCAAGTCGGAGGCGATCGCCGCCTTCGAGGACTCCGGGTACTTCTGCGTCGACAACCTGCCGCCGCGGATGATCGCGTCGCTCGGTGAGCTCTTCCGCCACCAGGGAAGCGGGGTCCGGCGCGCAGCCGTGGTCACCGACGTTCGCGGCGGCGACTACTTCGCCGACCTGATCGCGGTCCTCGGGGAGCTGGAGGCGGGCGGCCTGGAACCGACCGTGCTCTTCCTCGAGGCCGACGAGGAGACGCTGGTCAACCGGTTCAAGGAGACCCGCCGGCGCCACCCCCTGGCGCCCGACGGCCGCGTTCCGGACGGGATCCGGGCGGAGCGCGCGATCCTCGGCCCCCTGCGCGAGCGCGCCGACGTGGTCATCGACAGCTCGGGCCTGAGCGGCTCGATGCTGCGGCGCAGGATCGCCACCGACCTGCTCGGCTCGCGCTCGCACGGAAGGCTCGCGCTGACGATCCTCACCTTCGGCTTCAAGTCCGGCCCCCCGCACGACGCCGACCTGATCTTCGACGTGCGATTCCTGCCCAACCCGCACTACCGCGAGGACCTGCGCCCGCTGACCGGCCGAGATCCGGCCGTGGTCGAGCACGTCGAGGCCGGCGAGCTGGCGGGCGAGTACTACGAGCGCCTCCTGTCGTTGCTCGACTTCCTGCTCCCCGCCTACGTCGCCGAGGGCAAGACGCACCTGACGATTGCGATCGGGTGCACGGGCGGGCGCCACCGCTCGGTTACGGTCGCCGACCGCGTCGCCCGGCATCTCGCCGGGCGCGAGGACATCGCGCTGCGGGTCGTGCACCGCGATGTCGAGCTCGGCTGACTCCACCGCCACGCCCCTTGGCGCCACCCTAGAATCGCCGCCGTGAGCGACCCGGTGATCGCTGTCTCGGGCCTGCGCAAGTCCTACGACGAGTTCGAGGCGGTGCGCGGGATCGACCTCGAGGTCGAGCGCGGCGAGGTGTTCGCATTCCTCGGTCCGAACGGGGCCGGGAAGACGACGACTACGGAGGTCCTCGAGGGCTATCGCCGGCGCAGCGCGGGGGAGATCCGGGTGCTCGGCGAGGACCCGGCGCACCCTACCCGCGCCTGGCGCGAGCGGCTCGGGATCGTGCTCCAGCAATGCCGCATGCGGCCCGAGCTCTCGGTGCGGGAGACGCTCGAGCTCTACGCCGGCTACTACCCGTCCCCGCGACAGGTGCCGGAGACGATCGAGCGCGTCGGGCTGACCGAAAAGGCGGACTCGCGCGCCGCCCTGCTCTCCGGCGGCCAGCTCCGCCGGCTCGACGTTGCCGTCGCCTTGGTCGGCGATCCGGAGCTGCTCTTCCTCGACGAGCCGACCACCGGCTTCGACCCGTCCGCCCGCCGCCATGCCTGGGATCTGATCGAGAGCCTGCGCGACCTCGGCAAGACGGTCTTTTTGACCACGCACTACATGGACGAGGCGCAGCGCCTCGCCGACCGGGTCGCGATCATTGTTGGCGGCCGGATCGTCGCCGAGGGCCCCCCCGATCGGATCGGCCGCGGCGCGGCGGCGAGCGAGATCCGCTTCCGGCTGCCGGGCGGGATCGAGCCCGCCGCCGTGCCGGTGACCGGGATTGAGCTCGACGGCAGCTTTGCGATGCTGCGGACGAGCGAGCCCGAGCGGGCGCTGCACGAGCTCACCGGCTGGGCGCTGGAGCGTGAGCTCGAGCTGGTCGGACTCGAGGTTGGCGCCCCGAGCCTCGAGGACATCTACCTCGAGATCACCGAGGACGGGCGATGACAGGGCCGGCGCTGGCGCTGCATCAGTTTCGCTTTGACCAGCGGACCTTCTGGCGCAATCCGGCCTCGGTCTTCTTCACCGTCGCGCTGCCGCTGATCTTCCTGCTCATCTTCGCGACGATTTTCGGCAACGAGACGATCGACGAGCTGGGAGGGATCAAGACCACCACGTACTACGTGCCGGCGATCGTCACCCTGGGGGTGGTCTCGGCGACCCTGCAGAGCCTCGCCGTGAACCTGACCGTGGACCGCGAGAACGGGATCCTGAAGCGCAGCCGCGGAACGCCGCTGCCCACCTGGGCCTTCTTCGCCGGCCGGGTTGGCAACTCGATCGTGGTCTCGGTCCTGCTGCTGGTCGCGGTGACCGCGATCGGCCGGCTCGTCTACGGGGTCGAGGTGCCGTGGGAGCGGCTGCCGGCCGTGCTGGTGACGCTGGCGGTGGGTGCGGCCTCCTTCTGCTGCCTCGGGGTGGCGCTGACCGCGGCGATCCCCTCCGAGGATGCGGCGGCCCCGATCGCCAACGTGGCCGTGCTGCCGCTGTACTTCCTCTCCGGCGTGTTCATTCCCGAGACCGAGATCCCCGACGGCGTGCTGGCGTTCGCGGATCTGTTCCCGATCCGCCACTTCTTCGAGGCGTTCTTCTCCGCCTTCGATCCGACCACCGTCGGCGCCGGTTTCGACTGGGGCAGCCTCGGGATCGTCGCCGCCTGGGGCGCGCTGGGCTTCGCGCTCGCGCTGCGCTACTTTCGCTGGACGCCCCGCGGTGGATAGATTTCGCCTGTGATCCACCACGTCAGCGTCGGGGTCAGCGAGCTGGAGCGCAGCGGGCGCTTTTACGACGCGGTGCTCGGCTCGCTCGGCTGGCGCCGCCACGACGATGACCAGGAGACGATCTCGTGGGGGATCGTGAAGCCGGTCTTCTTCGCGGCGCGCGCCGACTCGATCGCCTCGGGGTCGGGGCATGTGTGTTTCACCGCCAACGCGATCCCCACTGTGAAGGCCGCCTGGGAGGCCGGGATCGCCGCCGGCGGGATCGACGACGGAGCGCCCGGCCCGCGCCCGGAGTACGGTGCGACGTACTACTCGGCGTACATGCGCGACCCGGACGGGCACCGAGTCGAGGTGGCGGTCGGGAGCAGCTGAGTCGAACACCCAAACGCGTGACACGGAGGAACGGATGGCGAAGGTGAAGGTGGGCATCAACGGCTTCGGGCGGATCGGGCGCAACCTGTTCCGGGCCGCGTACGAGGCCGACTCGGAGCTCGAGTTCGTCGCCGTCAACGACGTCTTCGACGCCGACTCCCTCGGCCACCTGCTCAAGTACGACTCGACCTATGGTCGCTTTCCCGCGGAGGTCGAGTACGGCGACGGGTCGATCACCGTCGACGGGGTCGAGACCAAGGTGCTCTCGGAGCGTGACCCGGCGGACCTGCCGTGGGGAGACCTCGGGGTCGAGGTGGTGATCGAGTCGACCGGGCTGTTCACAAAGCGCGAGGACGCGACCAAGCACCTCGATGCCGGAGCCCGGAAGGTGATCATCTCCGCGCCGGCGACCGAGCCCGATGTCACGGTCGCGCTCGGGGTCAACTTCGACGATGCCTACGACCCCGACAACCACCACATCATCTCCAACGCCTCCTGCACCACGAACTGCCTTGCGCCGGTCGCCAAGGTGATCAACGACACGGTCGGGATCGAGCGCGGCCTGATGACCACGATCCACGCCTACACACAGGACCAGAGCATTCAGGACAGCCCGCACAAGGACCCCCGCCGGGCGCGGGCAGCGGCGATAAACCTGATCCCGACCTCGACCGGGGCGGCGCGAGCCGTCGGGCTGGTGCTCCCGGACCTGAACGGGAAGCTGAACGGGATGGCGGTCCGCGCTCCGGTGATCACCGGCTCGGTGGTCGACCTCACCTGCGAGCTCAGCGGCGAGACCAGCGCCAAGGAGCTCAACGCCGCGGTCCGCGAAGCGGCCGAGGGGCCGATGGCCGGGATCCTCCTCTACACCGAGGATCCGATCGTCTCGACCGACATCATCAAGGATCCGCATTCGTCGATCTTCGACTCCGACCAGACGATCGTCATGGACGGCAAGTTCGCGAAGCTCTTCTCCTGGTACGACAACGAGTGGGGCTACTCGAACCGCTGCGTCGAGCTGGCCGCCAAGGTGCTCGAGCGCGAGCCGGCCGCCGTTTGAGCGAGCGGGAGTCGTTCGAGAAGGCGAGCGTCCGCGATGCGCCGCTCGACGGCGCCCGGGTCCTTACCCGGGTCGACTTCAACGTCCCGCTCGAGGACGGCGACGACGGCCCGGCGGTGGCCGACGACACCCGGATCCGGGCGGCGCTGCCGACGATCGAGCTGATCCGCGAGCGCGGCGCCGCGCTGGTCCTCGTCTCCCACCTCGGTCGGCCCAAGGACGGTCCCGACCCGAGGCTCTCGATGGACCCGGTGCGGGCGCGGCTCGCCGAGCTGCTCGGTGCCGAGGTCGGGCTCGCCGACGGGGTCGTCGGCGAGTCGGTGGAGGCCGCCGCCGCGGCGCTCGAGCCCGGGCAGGTGCTGCTGCTCGAGAACAGCCGCTTCGAGCCCGGCGAGACCGCCAACGATCCGGAGCTCGCGCAGGGGCTCGCTCGCCTCGCGGGGATCTACGTCGACGACGCCTTCGGCGCCGCCCACCGCGCGCATGCGACCACCGAGGGGGTCGCGCATCTGCTTACCGGCTACGCGGGGCTGCTGCTGGAGCGCGAGGTGCGCGAGCTGACCGCGGTCCGCGACCACCCGGAGCGCCCGCTCTGCGTGGTCCTCGGCGGGGCCAAGGTCTCGGGCAAGATCGGCGTCATCGACGCCTTCCTTGAGACCGCGGACAGCATCCTGATCGGCGGTGCGATGTGCTTCAGCTTCTTTCGCGCCCGCGGCGGTGCGACCGGCGACTCGCTGGTCGAGGAGGAGGGAGTGGCGCCGGCGGCGCGGGCGCTCGCCCGCGCCGAGGAGTGCGCCTGCGAGCTCATGCTTCCCACCGACCTGGTGCTCGGCGACCGCTTCGCCGCCGACGCCGAGCGTCGTCAGCTCGACGGGACCGAGGTCCCGGACGGCTGGATCGGCCTCGACATCGGACCGCGCACGATCGCCGACTACGCGCAGGTGATCGGGCGCGCCGGGACCGTGTTCTGGAACGGGCCGATGGGAGCGTTCGAGCTCGAGCCGTTCGCGGCCGGCACCCGCGGGGTCGCCGAGGCCGTCGCGCGGGCCCCGGGGGTCACGGTCGTCGGCGGCGGCGACTCCGTCGCCGCGCTGGTCGGCTTCGGTCTCGCCTCGGACGTCGACTGGCTGTCGACCGGAGGAGGCGCCTCGCTCGAGCTGATGGAGGGCAGGCGACTGCCCGGGGTGGAGGCGCTGCGCGATGCCTGAGAGCGAGGCGCACGACTCGGCTTCGGAGCGCAGGCCGCTGGTGGCCGCGAACTGGAAGATGAACAAGACCGTTGCCGAGGCCGATGAGTTCCTCGAGCGCTTCATCGGATCGATCGGCGAGCTGGCGACCGTAGACGTTGTCGTCTGCCCGCCCTACACCGCGCTCGCGGTGACCGTCGAGCGCACCCGCCGCTCGCCGGTGCAGGTTGCGGCACAGAACGTCCATGAGAGCGAGTCGGGCGCCTTCACCGGCGAGATCTCGATCCCGATGCTGCGCGAGCTCGGCGTCGGCGGGGCGATCATCGGCCACTCCGAGCGCCGTCAGCTCTTCGGCGAGAGCGACGAGGCCCTGGCGAAAAAGCTGGCGGCGCTGTTGACGGCGGGCCTGCTGCCGATCCTCTGCGTCGGCGAGACCGAGGCGCAGCGCGACGCCGGCGAGACCGAGTCGGTGCTGATCGCCCAGCTCGACGCCGATCTCGCCCAGGTGCCCGTGGCGGAGCTGGGGGAGGTGGTGATCGCCTACGAGCCGATCTGGGCGATCGGGACGGGGCGCACCGCGACACCCGCGCAGGCGGAGGAGGCATGCGAGCTGATTCGCGCGCGAGTAGCCGAGCGCGATCCCGAAGCCGCCGGCGCGATCCGAGTCGTCTACGGCGGCTCGGTCAAGCCCGAGAACGCGGCCGAGCTCTTCGACCTGCCCGATGTCGACGGAGGCCTGGTCGGGGGCGCATCGCTGGATCCGGAGGACTTCGTCGCGATATGCAAGGCGGCGAACGGCGAGATGCCCCGATGACCTCGCTCCCGCCGGGTCCCGACCGCCTTCCCGTTCCCTCCGTCTGCCTGATCATCCTCGACGGCTGGGGGCTAGCCCGTAACCTTGACAACGCCATCTCGACGGCTCTTAGGCGATCTTGGGCCGTTCAGCTCCTATTGAAGGCGAGATCTACGGGTCCAGATCGAAGCCTCAGCCCTGCGAGCGGACCATGGCTGCGCTGCCTCGCTCGGCAGTAGTGGCTCGCGTCGCATGGCTGGCTCGGATTGACGGTGCCGGAGCGGAATCCCTTGGCCTTGCATATTCGGCGCAGGACTATTGCGCCTGTCTCGCTTTCTCGATTGCGGCGTAGGCCTGCGCGACCAACTCCTCTCCGACCTCTTTACTATGCTTGTCGATCACCGGCTGGACCTTGGCGCGCATCCTCGCCATTTCTTCCGGCGCTATCTCGTTGAACACCATTCCCCGGGCCTGGAGCTCAACCAGAGATTTCGGGCTCATTTCGCGGGTGATGCTGCGCTCGTAGTCGCGCGCCTCTTTGCAGGAATCCTGCAGGATCTGCTTTTCGTCCCCGCTAAGCTGATCCCAGAATTTCTTTCCGACCAGAACGACGACGGCCCCGTAGATGTGTCGGGTAGCGCTCAGATACTCCTGGACTTCGTTGATATTGCTGGTCAGAATCGTTGTGTAGGGTCCTTCCTGGCCATCGACTGCTCCTGTTTCGAGCGCCGTGTAGAGCTCGGTGAAGGGCATTGGTACGGCATTCGCACCCAGCGCGTTGATGGTGTCGAGAAACACCGGGTTCTGGATAGTTCGGATCTTCAACCCTTCCATGTCCTCCAACTTCTGGACGGGATGCTTGCTGTTGGTGACATTGCGAAATCCGCTTTCCCAGTAACAAAGGCCGATCAGTCCCTTCTCGGGCAATTTATCGAGAAGCTGGGTTCCGACCGGCCCGTCAAGTAGGGCGTCCGCCTCTTTCTCGCTTCCGAACAGGAACGGAAAATCGAATAATGCGAACTCCTTCACATTGCCGACGGCTGCCGAGGTGGATGTCACCGCCATCTCCAGAACCCCACCTTGGGCGGAGGAAATGGACGGGACTTCGGCGCCGAGTTGACCTTCAGCATAGCCGCGGACGGTGATCTTGCCTTCGCTTTTTTGGTCCACGATCTCCGCAAACTTCTTCACGCCTAGGCCGAATGGGTGATCAGCGGCCGTGCCGTAGCTGAGCTTGATCGTGCGTTCTTGAACGTCGGCGGCGTTTGCCTCGGCATTGAAGAGCAGCAAGCTCGAGCTTATCAGGCCCAAGAGCCCGCATTTTGTCCTGGTCCTCATCATGGTCCTCCTGGTGGTGCCTGTGAACGGCTCAGCAAACGCCCGCAACGACACATGTCGCTAGAACGCGAGTTGTACCTTCATGGCGCGGGAACGGTCCGAGGCGAGTTCGAATGCTTCGGATGCACGCTCGAACGGTAGCGTGTCGGTGAGCAGTGGCTTCACGTCGATCGCACCCTTGCCCATCAGCTCGACCGCAAGCCGGAATTCCTCATCGAACCGGAACGTGCCGCGGAGTTGCAGCTCCTTGGTCACGATGACGTTGATGGGCAGCTTCATCTCGCCGCCGAGCCCGAGCTGGACGACGATGCCACCGGGACGAACGGCGTCGAGGGCACCGCGCAACGCGGCCTCGTTGCCCGACGCTTCGAAGAGCACGTCGAAGGTGCCCTTCTCGGGCGTATATGCGGTCAATGCGTCCGGAGCATCGGCCACGTTGATGGTGCGCGACGCGCCGACGCGCTGGGCGAGGGTCAGGGGATAGCTGCTCACATCGGTTGCGACGATCTCGGCAGCGCCGCCGTGACGTGCGGCCACGATGGCAAGCGTTCCGATCGGGCCGCAGCCGGTGACCAGCACTTTCGCATCCACCAATGGGCCAGCCAGGCGAGCGGCGTGCAGGCAGACCGCCAGAGGCTCGGCCATGGCGGCTTCCGCCATCGTCATCGTGGCCGTGATGGGGACGGCCTGGCGCTCGTCGATCGTGATGCTCTGCCGGAAGCCGCCCTGGACATGGGGAAAGCGCATGGCGCTGCCCATGAATCGCATGTCGAGGCAGTGGTTGCGCTGTCCTGCTCGACAGTAGCGGCACGCGTCGCATGGCTGGCTCGGGTTGACGGCGACCCGCATGCCCGGTTGCACCCGAGACACCTCGCTGCCGACCTCGTCGATCGTGCCGGCGATCTCGTGCCCAAGCGCCATCGGCTGCCGCAGGCGGACGGTCCCGAAGCCGCCGTGATGGTAATAATGCAGGTCGGAACCGCAAATCCCTCCGGCCTCGATCCGGACACGGACATCACGCGGCCCGAGCGGCGTCGTCTCGACCTCCTCGACGCGAAGATCCTTCGGAGCATGGATGATGACGCCGCGCATGGACTGTCCTTCCGCCGCGATCGCGCGCTCGGATGAGCAACAGCTTGGCTTGCTTTGCTCCTCGACCGCTTGCCTTCAGAGCACCGCCAGCATGCCTCCATCGACGTAGATGATCTGCCCGTTGACGTAGTTGGAGGCGGATGAGGCAAGAAAGACGGCCGTCCCGATCAGCTCGTCGGGCTTGCCCCAGCGCCGGGCCGGTGTCCGCCCCTTGACCCAGGCGTCGAAGGTCGGATTCTCGATCAGCGCCTGGTTCATGTCGGTCAGCATGTAGCCGGGCCCGATCGCATTGGCCTGGATCCCGTGCTCGGCCCATTCCGCGGCCATGGCGCGGGTCAGCATCTTGATGCCGCCTTTGGCCACCGTGTAGGGCGCCACGGTGGCTCGGGCGAGCTCGCTGGTCAGCGAGCCGATGTTGATGACCTTGCCGCGCCTGCGCGGGATCATTCGCTTCGCGGCCTCGCGCCCGACGACGAAGGCGCTGGTCAGGTTGGTGTCGATGACCCGCTGCCAATCGGCGGTGGCGAGCTCGACCAGCAACTTGCGAAGCTGGATGCCCGCGTTGTTGACGAGAATGTCGATCGCGATGCCCTCGGCATCGAGCCTGGCGAACGTGGCGACGATCGCGGCTTCATCGGTGATGTCGAAGCAGGCCTCGTGAACGGTGTAGCCGTCAGCGCGCATCTCTGCCGCGGCTGCGGCAAGCCGTCCCGCGTCGGAGCCGTTGAGGACAATCGTGGCGCCAGCCGCGGCGAGCCCTTGCGCCATGGCCCGGCCGAGACCGCGCGAGGAGCCGGTGACGAGAGCCGTGTCGCCGGTGAGATCGAACAGCTCTTTGGACATTGTCGCCTCCTCACGCCGCCGAACGCCGCACGGCAAGATCGGAGCGGTCGAGGACGGCGGGCAGGAGCTCGGTGCCGAGGCCGGGCCCTTCCATCGGGTAGACATGGCCGTCCTTGATGACCGGGACCTCGGTGACGAGCTCCTTGTACCAGCCCGTGTAGAAGGCGCGCACCGACTCCTGGATGATCGTGTTCGGCTGGGACATGGACATGTGGACGGAGGCCACAAAACCTACCGGCCCGGTGCAGTCATGCGGGGCGAAAGGCTTGTGATAGAGCTCGCCCAAGGCGGCGATCTTGCGCCCTTCGGTGAGGCCGCCGGTCCAGCAAAGGTCGACCATCACGATCCCGATCGCATCACGGTCCAGCATGTCCTTGTAGGGCCAGCGCGAGCCCAGCGTTTCGCTGGCACAGACCGGCACGGTGGTGGCGCGCGCGTACTCGCCGAGCGCCTGCGGTGAGTTCATCCTGATCGGATCCTCGAACCAGTAGGGCGCATAGGGCTCCAAGGCCTTCGCGATCAGCTTCGCTGCCGTCAGGTTCCACAGGCTGTGGAACTCGACCATGATGTCCATCCGGTCGCCGACCGCCTTGCGGATCTGCTCGAAGGGCACGATGGCCCGCTTCAGCTGCTCGGCAGTGATGGAGAGGCCCTGATTCTCCTGGGCCGCCGGGTCGAACGGCCAGATCTTCATGGCCGTGATGCCGCGCTCGAGCAGGCTTTCGGCGAGTGCCCCTGCGTCCGACATGAACGCGTTCAGATCCTCGTACGGCCCCTCGGCCGCGGCATTCCAGTTGTCGACCGGGCGGATGTTCTGGGACCGGATGTAATTGTAGCCGGCGCAGGTGTTGTAGACGCGTAGCCGGTCGCGGCAGAGTCCGCCCAGCATCTGATGGACCGGCAGGTTGCAGACCTTGCCAAACAGATCCCACAGCGCGATGTCCACGGCCGAGGCCGCCCGATACTCGGCACCGGTGCTCGACTGCGCCATCGGCAGGGCGACCATCTCCCGGTTGAGCGCCTCGATCCGCAGCGGATCCTTGCCAAGCAGGCGCCCGGCAAGCGTGTCGTGAATATGCGCCTCGGCGGCTCCCGCACCATAGAACGTCTCGCCCAGACCGACGATCCCGCTGTCTGTGTGAACACGGACCCAGAGGACGTTGGCAAATTCCTCGACTCTCAGCGTCTCAATCGAGGTGATCTTCATCTGCAACCTCTTCCTCAGAAAAACCACGCTCCGCTTCCGGCGCGGAGCGATGCTTGAGGCGACGCGGCCGGTCAACTCGTGGCGAAGGGTGCTTCAGCCGCGGTGGAACTAGCGACCTCTCCTGTTACTTGGCCGCCCGCACTTTCTGGAGTTCCGAGTTCAGCTCTGCGACCAAGGCCTCATCGATCGTCTCATTGTGCTTCTCGATGACAGGCTTCAGCATGTCGCGCATGCGTGCCCGTTCCTCCTGCGAGACGTCCGTGATCGTCATGCCATTGCTTTTCAACGTCTCCACGGCCTTCGCGTCCAATGCCCGGGACGTCTCGCGCTCGTAGGGCTTGGCTTCGTTCGCAGCATCGAGAAGAATGCCGCGCTCATCCTCGGAAAGCTCATCCCAGAACTTTTTGCCTGCCAGCACCAGCAGAGGCGAGTAGGCGTGACGGGTGTTGGAGGCGTAGTCCTGCACCTCATAGAAGTTCGTGACCAGTATGGAGACGAAAGGATTTTCCTGACCGTCCACCGCCCCGGTCTCCAGTGCGGTATAAAGCTCAGTGAAAGGCATCGGCACTGGATTTGCGCCCAAGGTTTCAAACATATCGATGAAGACCGGTATTTGCTGCACCCGGATCTTCAATCCTTCGATGTCTTCGACCTTGGCTACGGGCCTTCGGCTGTTGGTGAGAACGCGAAAGCCATGGTCCCAGTAGGAAAGACCGATCAGCCCTTTCTCCGGAAGCTTGTCGAGCAGTTTCTTTGCAACCGGCCCGTCAAGGACGGCATCCACTTCCTTGAAATCGTCGAAGAGGAAGGGCGTATCGAAAATACCGAAATCACCGTCCATCCCGGTCAACAGCCCAGGCCCCATCATCGACATTTCAATGGTGCCCCCTTGCAGGGACGACGCCACGGCCGCCTCGCCGCCCAGCGTTCCTCCTGGGTAGAGCTTGACGGTCAACTTGCCGCCGCTCTTCTCATCCACGATCTGGGCAAATCTCTTGGCGCCGAGACCGTGCGCCGATTCCGCCACATTCACGAAAGCGAGCTTGATCGAGCGTTCCGTGATCTCCTGTGCGGATGCGAGGGAGATCGGCAGAATCGAGCCCGCCACCAAGACGACTGCCAAGCCTGACCTGAGAAAGGCCTTCATTGTGCACCTCCCTATGCCTTGGCCCTGTTCACGGCACCGACACCATCCCATCGTCCGCACTGATCGGTGCATCGACGCGATCGGAGGCAGCCAGGCCGGTCACCCGAGCATTCGTACGGCCATAACATCGAAGCTAACATATCACAACATGTTTTAGCATGTGTGAGTGAACGATGTATGTCGATCGTATGGTGAGTTTCAAGGGGGTGTTCATGGCTGGTCGGGAACGGACGCGGCCCGAAATTGGTGAAGGCGGAGGAGGTCCCCCGCGCCGCCGTGCCCCCGCGCCGCAACCGCGTGAGTCTCGTCGAACTTGCCTACGAGCGGATCGAGGATCTGATCATCAATTGCGTGCTGAAGCCGGGTCAATTCCTGGCGCTTCAGGATCTCGGGCAGCTTACGGGCTTCAGCCGTACGCCAGTGCATCAGGCCGTCAGCCGGCTTGCTGACGACACGCTCATTCTCGTCCGCCCACGTCACGGGCTTCAGATCGCTCCCATCGATCTCACGCGCGAGCGCATGTTGTTGCACCTGCGCCATGACATCGAGCGCTTCGTGATCCGGCTGGCCGCCGAGCGCTCGGGTGCTTCACACCGCAACCAGTTCCTGCACATGGAGCGCCTCCTGCGCGAGCGGCGCGCAACCATGACGGTCGATGAATTCAATGTGATCGACCGGCGCATCAACAAGCTCACCTTGCGGGCAGCCGGCGAGCCATTCCTTGAGCACACCTTGCGGCCGCTTCACACGATCTTTCGGCGCATCGGTTGGATTTATCACACTCACAATAAAAGCGAAGGAAGCGTGGACTCGACGATCGATTGCCATCTCGCCATCATCAACGCCATAGCGAATCGCCATGTCGATGACGCGGTAGCTGCATCCGACGGCTTGATTGCCTTCGTCGACTGCATGTTCGACTCCATGGAGCGCGAGATCGATCCTACCCTGCTTGATTGTAGTCTTGAGCCGCTGGTGCAGTGACGCATTCACATGCTGTGGCTTGGCCGAGATCTTCTCCGAGACCGCCAGTAACTCACCGGCCTTGCGCTCGGCCCGCAAGCAAATCTCGCGCGCGGCGGCAGCAGCTAGCGCAGGTCCCGGAAGAGCAGTTTGAGGCGGCACGCGGTCACGTGAGCATCAATGTACCCTGAGAGGGTCGTTGAGCCGCGGCGGTCACCAATTGTTTTACGGCGACCGGGAAAGCTCATGCCGAGGCAACACCGTCGACATCGGACGACATTGCGCCGAGGAGGGTGAATCCATGCATCGATCGCTGGCCACTGCCGTCGTCCACGGGTGCCCGCCGGCCCGGCTGCCGCGGCGGCGCAAGCTGACGGAGCGTCTCGAGGAGCAGCAGGGCCTCGTCGAGGCGATCGCGGCGACCGTGCCGGATCTGATCGGCCTCAAGGGGCGTGACCGTCGTTACCTGTGGGTCAACCGTGCCTTCGCCAAGGCATTCGCCCGCTCGCCCGAGAGCCTAGTCGGTGTCAGCGACCGGGATCTGTTCAGTGTCGACGGTGCCCAGCGGCTCGATCGCACCGACCGCGAGGCCCTGGCGCTGGGCATCGTCGTGGCCGACGACGAGCTGCTCGATTTCAACGGCCGCGAGCGCATCCTGCACAGCGTCAAGGTCCCGCTGCGGCTGGGGGACGCCACCTTGCGCGGCGTGGTCTGGGTGGCGCGCGACGCCACCGAGGCGGCCCGCCTGCGGCACCAGCGCGACCGCCAGATCGAGGCGGTCACCACGACCCTGATCCGCGCCGTCGAGCTGGCCGATCCCTATCTCGTCGGCCACAGCTGGCGGGTCGAGGAGACTGCGCTGGCTGGCCATCGCGACGCGCCTGAGCCTCACGGCGGACGAGGCCCAGACCCTGCGGCTGGCGGCACGGTTGTCGCAGATCGGCAAGCTGTTCGTGCCACGGGAGATCCTGGTCAAGCCAGGCCGGCACAGCGACGACGAGCAGGCGCTCATGCGCGAGCACGTAGGGCACGCGCAGCGGGTGCTGGAGGGTGCCGGCCTGGACCTGCCGGTGGCCGAGGCCCTGGTGCAGATGCACGAGCGGCTCGACGGCACGGGGTATCCGAATGGCCTCGCCGGCGGTGCGATCAGCCGTGTCGGGCGCGTGCTCGCCGTGGCCGACGTGTACTGCGCCCGCACCGAGCCGCGCTCCTATCGCGACCGGTTGGTCCCCGAGCTGGCCCTCCGTGAGAACTGCCATCGCTACGATCCCGAGGTCGTGGCAGCTCTGGCCGTGTACCTCGACGGAGCCGTCGGCGCGGACCGCGCTTGAAGGTCGACGAGCGACCGCTCGAGCGCCCTCTGTCAGGTCCGGCTTGCCCGATCTGTTGCCTGGCGGTAGCGGGACGGCATGAAGACGACCCTCTACCGCGGCTTTCGCTTCCCGAAGGCCGATCATCCAGCACGCGATCTGGATGTACCTTCGCTTCACCCTCAGCCTGCGCGACGTCGAGGAACTCCTCGCCGAGCGCGGCATCGTCGTGACCTACGAGACCGTCCGGGTCTGGGTCGCGCGCTTCGGCCCGCTGATCGCCAGGCGCTTGCGCCGCCGCCGCGGCCAATCGAGTGGGATCTGGCATCTCGACGAGATGTTCGTGAAGATCGCCGGCCGGCAGATGTATCTCTGGCGTGCGGTCGACAGCGAGGGCGAGGTGCTGGACATGCTGGTCCAGAGCCGACGCGACAAGGCATGCAGCCCTGCGCCTGATGCGCAAGCTGCTGAAGAACCAGGGCATGGCGCCCGACGGAGCTCGTGACCGATCGGCTGCGCGCCTACGGCGCCGCGGCCCGCGAGCTCGGCCTCGAGCGCCGAGCACATCCAGCGCAAGCGCAAGAACAACCGGGCGGAAAGCTCGCACGTCCCGATCCGCCGGCGGGAGCGGAAGATGCAGGGCTTCCGCTCGCCGGGCTCGGCCCAACGCTTCCTCGCTGCCCACGCCGCCGTCGCCAACACCTTCACCACCTGCCGTCACCTGATCTCCGCTGCCACCCATCGCCAGTTTCGAGCCGAGGCCTTCGCCGCGTGGCGCGAGGCTGCAGAGCTCGCGGCGTGATCGGCCGTGGTGGATGGCTCGATGCCCCCATGCCATCAAATTGACAAGGCCGTTCGCGGTGTTCAGTCACCTAGAACGACACCGGGCGCAACGGTATTGCCATAGTATCGGATTGAACCATCATGATACGGCAGGAAGGTATTGTGAACGAAGTTCTTGGGCACCGTCGACGCTGCAGCGGGATGCACTTCCAGCATCTCCTCGTGATGATCGAAGACCCCTTTGACGATCTCGTAGGCCAGGCTCGCAGGCAGATCCAGACGTGCTACCGCAAAGTTGTAGAGCCCGACTGTCTCATAGCCATACATCAAAGAGGGATAGGTACCGGCGGGGATGAGCGAGGCGTTCAGCTCCGGGATGGCCAATCGCAGCAAGAGGATCTGATCTGGCGTCAGCGGGACGTAGCGGACCTTATTCTTGGCTTCGAGGTCCGCTACAGCGGGGAACGGGACGCCAGCGGCTACGACGAGCCCGTCAAGCTTACCTTCGGCCAACTGCATCGTGAGGTCCGCCCACGATCCATAGCTCAGAGGTGCATCGAGCTTGAGCGTCGCCAGGAGCTTGGGGGTGTATGTTGCGGAGGTCCCGCCCTGTGGACCAACACCAAGGCGCTTCCCCGCCAACTCGGCGCTCGAACGTGCCCCTTTATCCTGCATAACGATGAAGTGGAACGGCGTGTCGTACATCGGAAACAACGCGCGCATGGCGCGGTATTGTTTGCCTTGCGTCCAGTCGCCCATGCCGTTCCAGCCCTGCTGGGCGACGCCCATGGTGACGAACCCAATCTGCGCCTGACCGTCCTCGATCAACCTGATGTTCTCACTTGGCCCTTCGGTCGGCCGCGTGGCGACCCGAATGCCTAAGACACGGGTCAGAATCTTGGCCAGCCCTTCACCATACGCAAAATAGGTGCCGCCGGGCGAGCCCGTTGCAATGGTTATCGCGTCTGGCCAATCCGGTTCCGCCGAACGCGCTGGCGTTCCTAGTGTGAGCAATGCGGCGAGCAATGCTCCGAGCATGACCGCGACTGAGGACATGCTTGAACCTCCCGTTTTCTGCAGCGAGCCCGCGGTCCAGACCGCATATGGCCAACCACCTCGTTCACTTCCGACATCAAACATGCCTTTTGTCTAGTGTGAACCGAAAGGCTGACATGTGGAAGTGTGGTAAACGATGCGGCCGGCTCGGTTCACCCGTGCGGAACTTCGCACAGGTGCGATCTCGACAGTCCGAGTGTTCGCACATGGGTGCAACCTGCGTATCGGCCGATCGAGCCGAGTTGTTCGGATTTCTAAGTGTTAGTCGACCGGGTCAGGCGATCTTTTTACTTGGCACAAACCATGCATAGTGAGAGGGTGGCAGCACAAAAGGTGTCAAAGCCGCCCCGTGCGGCCGTACGAACGAGCAGGGAGGACAAATGGACCGGATCACGGACAGCGATCCCGTCGAGACGCGCGAATGGCGGGAGGGGCTGGAGTCGGTTCTCGCCTTCGAGGGCCCGGAGCGCGCGCATTTCCTGCTCGACGAGCTGATGCACGAGGCGCGCCGCAAGGGCGCGCCGGTGCCCTATTCGGCCAACACGCCCTACCTCAACACCATCCCGCCCGACCGCGAGGCGCCGCATCCCGGCGACCGGGCGATCGAGCACAGGATCCGCAGCTACATCCGCTGGAATGCGCTGGCGATCGTCCTGCGCGCCAACAAGGAGAGCTCGGAGCTGGGCGGGCACATCGCGAGCTTCCAGTCCTCGGCCCTGCTCTACGACACCGGCTTCATGCATTTCTGGCATGCGCCCACCGCGAGCCATGGCGGCGACCTGATCTACGTCCAGGGCCACTGCTCGCCCGGCATCTACGCGCGCAGCTTCATCGAGGGCCGCCTGAGCGAGGAGCGTCTGCTCAAGTTCCGCCAGGAGGTCGATGGCGACGGGCTGAGCTCCTATCCGCACCCGTGGCTGATGCCGGACTACTGGCAGTTCCCGACCGTCTCGATGGGCCTGGGCCCGCTGATGGCGATCTACCAGGCCCGTTTCCTCAAGTACCTGCACGGCCGCGGCCTCGCCGAGACCGCCAACCGCAAGGTCTGGGCGTTCCTCGGCGACGGCGAGTGCGACGAGCCCGAGAGCCTGGGTGCGATCTCGCTGGGCGGGCGCGAGCATCTCGACAATCTGGTGTTCGTCATCAACTGCAACCTGCAGCGCCTCGACGGGCCGGTGCGCGGCAACGGCAAGATCATCCAGGAGCTGGAGGGGATCTTCCGCGGCGCCGGCTGGAACGTCATCAAGGTGCTGTGGGGCTCGGGCTGGGACCAGCTGATCGCCGCCGACACGACCGGCATCCTGCTCAAGCGCATGGAGGAGGTAGTCGACGGCGAGTATCAGGACTTCAAGTCGAAGAACGGCGCGTATGTCCGCGAGCACTTCTTCGGCAAGTATCCCGAGCTCGCCGCCATGGTCGCCGGCTGGTCCGACGACCAGATCTGGGCGCTGGTCCGCGGCGGCCATGACCCGTTCAAGGTCTATGCCGCCTATCACGCCGCCCAGCACCACAAGGGCCAGCCCACGGTCATCCTGGCCAAGACCGTCAAGGGCTACGGCATGGGCGAGGCGGGCGAGGGGCAGAACATCACCCATCAGCAGAAGAAGATGGGCGAGACGCATCTGCACGAGTTCGCGGCCCGGTTCGGCCTGCCGCTGACCGACGAACAGATCGCGACGATCCCATTCCTCAAGTTCGAGGAAGGCAGCCAGGAGCTCGACTACCTGCGGGCCCGGCGCAAGGCTCTGGGCGGCTACCTGCCGACCCGGCGGCAGAAGTCGGCCGCGCTCGAGATCCCGCCCTTGTCGGCGTTCGCGGCCCAGCTCGCGGCCACCGGCGACCGCACGATCTCGACCACGATGGCGTTCGTGCGCATCCTCAACACGCTCCTGCGCGACAAGAAGATCGGCAAGCACGTGGTGCCGATCGTGCCCGACGAATCGCGGACCTTCGGCATGGAGGGCATGTTCCGCCAGTTCGGCATCTTCAGCCAGGTGGGCCAGCTCTACCGGCCGCAGGACGCCGACCAGCTCATGTTCTACAAGGAGGACAAGAGCGGCCAGATCCTGCAGGAGGGGATCAACGAGGCCGGGGCCATGGCCTCGTGGATCGCGGCGGCCACGTCCTACAGCACCAACGACGTGCCGATGATCCCGTTCTACATCTACTATTCGATGTTCGGCTTCCAGCGGATCGGCGACCTCGCCTGGGCCGCCGGGGACATGCGCGCCCGCGGCTTTCTGGTCGGCGGCACCTCGGGCCGGACCACGCTCAACGGCGAGGGGCTGCAGCACGAGGACGGCCACAGCCACATCATGTCGGCGACCATCCCCAACTGCATCTCCTACGACCCGACCTTCGCCTACGAGGTGGCGGTGATCGTCCAGGACGGCCTGCGCCGCATGTATGGCGAGCAGGAGGACGTCTACTATTACCTGACCACGCTCAACGAGAACTACGTGCATCCGGCGATGCCGGATGGTGCCGAGGAAGGCATCGTCAAGGGCATGTACCTGTTGCAGGCAGGCGAGAAGGGCCAGAGCCGTGGCGAGGCGGCACCGCGCGTGCAGCTCCTGGGCTGCGGCGCCATCCTGCGCGAGGTGGTGGCAGGGGCCGCCCTGCTTCGCGACGATTGGGGCGTGGCCGCGGACGTCTGGAGCGTGCCGAGCTTCACCGAGCTCGGCCGCGACGCCGTCGACGCCGAGCGGTGGAACCTGCTGCACCCGACCGAGACGCCGCGCAAGAGCTGGGTCGAGCAGTGCCTCGGCGGCCGGGAGGGGCCGGTCGTGGCAGCCACCGACTATATCCGGATGTTCGCCGACCAGATCCGCCCCTTCGTGCGGCAGCGCTACCGGGTTCTCGGCACCGACGGCTTTGGCCGCTCCGACTATCGCAAGAAGCTGCGCCATTTCTTCGAGGTCGACCGCCATTGGGTGACCCTGGCGGCGCTGGAGAGCCTGGCGCTGGACGGAGTCGTTCCTGCGAGCAAGGTCGGCGAGGCGATCAAGAAGTACGGCATCGATCCAGGCAAGCCGAACCCGGCCAAGGTCTGACGCTACCCGCAAGTCACGGAACGAATTGATCCCGGCAATTCACGGCCGGGCAGGGGAGGAACCGCCGATGGCGATCGAGGTCAAGGTCCCCGACATCGGGGACTTCAAGGACGTCCCGGTGATCGAGATCCATGTCAAGCCGGGCGACACCATCAAGGCCGACGACCCGCTGGTGACGCTGGAGTCCGACAAGGCGACCATGGACGTGCCGGCCGACCGCGACGGCACGGTCGAGGCGGTGCTGGTCAAGGTCGGCGACCGGGTGGGCGAGGGCACGGCGGTCATCACCCTCACGGCCAGCGCCGCCGATGCGCCGGTGACGCCGCCGCCCTCGGTGATCGCCCAGCAGGAGCCGGCACCCGCCCCCAAGCCGACCTCCGCTCCGCCGGCCCAGCCCGCGGCTGCGGCCGCTGCCGCCGACGCGGGCACGGTACATGCCAGCCCCAGCGTGCGCCGCCTCGCCCGCGAGCTCGAGGTCGACCTGGCCAAGGTCAAGGGCACCGGCGAAAAGGGCCGGATCACCAAGGACGACGTGAAAGGCTTCTTGCGCGGGCCGGCCATCCCGGCCGCCGCCGCAGCGGCCGCACCCAGCGGCGGCATGGGCATTCCCGAGATCCCCGCCCAGGACTTCTCCAAGTTCGGCCCGATCGAGAGCAAGCCGCTCGCGCGCATCAAGCGGCTGAGCGGCCCGCACCTGCACCGCTCCTGGCTCAATGTCCCGCACGTCACCCATGGCGACGAGGCCGACATCACCGAGGTCGAGGCCTACCGCAAGGAACTCGACGGTGCCGCCAAGGAGAAGGGCTACCGCGTCACGCTCCTGGCCTTCCTGATGAAGGCCAGCGTCTCGGCGCTGAAGGCCTATCCCGAGTTCAACAGCTCGCTCAGCCCAGAGAAGGACGCGCTGATCTACAAGCGCTACTACAATGTCGGCATCGCCGTCGACACGCCGGAGGGCCTGGTCGTGCCGGTGTTCAAGGATGTCGACCGCAAGGGCATCGACGAGCTGAGCAAGGAGCTGGGCACGCTGTCCAAGAAGGCGCGCGACGGCAAGCTCGGCCCCGCCGACATGCAGGGCGGCACCTTCACCATCTCCTCGCTCGGCGGCATCGGCGGCACCGACTTCACGCCGATCGTCAACGCGCCCGAGGTGGCGATCCTGGGCGTGGTGCGCTCGAAGATGGCCCCGGTCTGGGACGGCAAGGAGTTCCAGCCGCGGCTGATGCAGCCGCTCTACGTCTCCTACGACCACCGGGTGATCGACGGGGCGCTCGCCGCCCGCTTCACCCGTCATTTGTGCCACGTCCTCGAGGACGTGCGCCGGCTGGTGCTGTGAGGAGGGCCTGACCATGGCGATCGAGGTCAAGGTCCCGGACATCGGCGACTTCAAGGATGTCCCGATCATCGAGGTGCACGTCCAGGCGGGCGCGCGGGTCACGGGCGAGGACCCGCTGATCACGCTGGAAAGCGACAAGGCCACCATGGATGTACCCGCACCGCAGGCGGGCACGGTGACCGAGGTCAAGGTCGCGGTCGGCGACCGGGTGGGCGAGGGGGCGGTGATCCTGCTCCTGGAGCCCGAGGGTGCGGCCGCCATCCCGCCCAAGGAGAAGGTCAAGGAAGGTGCGGCGCCGGGTTCGGGCGAGCCCGCGACTTATGGCTCCAGTGCCGGCACCTACGAGACCATCGAGGTCAAGGTCCCCGACATCGGCGACTTCAAGGACGTGCCGGTGATCGAGGTCCATGTCGCCGATGGGGCCACGGTCAAGGCCGAGGATCCGCTGCTGACCCTGGAGTCCGACAAGGCCACCATGGACGTGCCGTCGCCGGCCGCCGGCACGGTCACCGGCCTCAAGGTCAAGGTCGGCGACCGAGTGGGCGAGGGGACGCTAATTCTGCACCTGCAGACCGGCGCCGCGAAGCCGGCTGTGGCCGCAGCCGCAGCCGCGCCCCCGGCACCTGCCACGGCACCGACCCCGAAGCCCGCCAGCGCGGCGGCAAGGGCGACTACGATGCCGAGGTGCTGGTCCTGGGCGCCGGCCCCGGCGGCTACTCGGCCGCCTTCCGCGCCGCCGACCTCGGCCGCCAGGTCGTCCTGGTCGAGCGCTGGCCGACCCTGGGCGGCGTCTGTCTCAACGTCGGCTGCATCCCGTCCAAGGCGCTGCTCCACGCCGCCAAGGTGATCGCCGAGTCCGAGGAGATGGGCCATTTCGGCGTGAAGTTCGCCGCACCCACCGTCGACATCGATGCGTTGCGCGGCTGGAAGGACGGCGTGGTCAAGAAGCTCACCGGCGGGCTCTCGGGCCTCGCCAAGGCGCGCAAGGTCACGGTCGTCTCGGGCATCGGCCGGTTCACCTCGCTCAACCAGCTCGAGGTCGAGGACGCCAAGGGCGGCAAGAAGACGGTCAGCTTCGAGCAGGCGATCATCGCCGCCGGCTCCGAGCCCGTGACCCTGCCGTTCATCCCCCACGCCGACCCGCGCGTCATCGACTCCACCGGCGCCCTTGAGCTCGGCGGCGTGCCCAAGCGCCTCCTGGTCGTGGGCGGCGGGATCATCGGCCTGGAGATGGCGACGGTCTATCATGCGCTGGGCGCGAAGGTGACCATCGTCGAGCTGATGGACCAGATCATCCCGGGTGCGGACAAGGATCTCGTCACACCGCTCTACAAGCGGATCGGCAAGCAGTACGAGAACATCTTCCTCAAGGCCAAGGTAACCAAGGTCGAGGCCAAACCCGAAGGACTGGTCGTCAGCTTCGAGGGCGGCACCGCACCCGCCACCGACACCTTCGACCGCATCCTGGTGGCCGTCGGCAGGAAGCCCAACGGCAAGCTGATCGGGGCCGAGAACGCCGGCGTGATCGTCGACGAGCGCGGCTTCATCCCGGTCGACAAGCAGCTGCGCACCAACGTGCCGCACATCTTCGCCATCGGCGACGTGGTCGGCCAGCCCATGCTCGCCCACAAGGCGGTGCACGAGGGCAAGACCGCGGCCGAGGCGGCGAACGGCATGAAGAGCTTCTTCGATGCCGCCGTGATCCCGTCGGTCGCCTACACCGACCCCGAGGTCGCCTGGGTCGGCCTCACCGAGATCGAGGCCAAGGCCAAGGGCATCAAGTACGGCAAGGGCGTCTTCCCCTGGGCGGCGTCCGGCCGCTCGCTCGCCCTGGGGCGCGACGAGGGCTCGACCAAGCTACTGTTCGACGAGGCCACGCCACCGCGTGCTGGGCTGCGGCATCGTCGGCCCCAATGCCGGCGAGCTGGTGGCCGAGGCCGGGCTCGCGATCGAGATGGGTGCCGACGCCAGCGACATCGGCCTCACCATCCACGCCCATCCGACCCTGTCCGAGACCATCGGCATGGCCGCCGAGATGTACGAGGGCACCATCACCGACCTGATCGCGCCCAAGAAGAAGCACTGAGTTCGTCAACGCAGGAGCGCGGAAGCGCTCGCCAACAGGAGGGCTAGTCGATGGCATTGAAGCAGGACTTCGCCGAGCAGCTGCAAGGCCAGATTGCCGTATGGCAGGGTCAGATCAAGGACTACCAGGAGCGACTTGGCCAGGCTGGCGCCCAAGCGAAGGCGGACTACGAGAAGTCGATCGCATCACTCCGCGACAACACGGAGCAGGCGACCAAGCTTCTTGGCCAGGTACGCGAGGCCAACGAGAATGCCTGGAAGGACATGCAGGCATCGTCGGAGAAGGCGCTGGCTCAGCTGCAGCAGGGCTGGGCCGAGGCGCTCAAGCGCTTTCAGTAGGCTTTGGCCGCTGACGGCCTGATTGATGAACAGACAAAATGCCGGTCGGCCCTGGCATTCTCCCGGGAGCTGACCGGTAACTCGGATCGTGGGAGGCAAGCCATGGAAGACGCGCTGGCGCAGGCGGCACTGGACTATCACCAGTACCCGACGCCCGGGAAGGTTGCCGTCACGCCGACCAAGGGGATGAGCAACCAGCGCGACCTGGCGCTGGCCTACAGCCCGGGCGTTGCGGTGCCGTGCCTGGAGATCCAGAAGGATCCGCTCAAGGCCTACGACTACACCGCCAAGGGCAACCTGGTGGCGGTGATCTCGAACGGCACCGCCGTCTTGGGCCTGGGCAATATCGGAGCGGTCGCCGGCAAGCCGGTGATGGAAGGCAAGGGCTGCCTGTTCAAGAAGTTTGCCGGAATCGACGTCTTCGACATCGAGATCGACGAGACCGATCCCGACAAGCTGGTCGAGACCATCGCCTCGCTCGAGCCCACCTTCGGTGGGATCAATCTCGAGGACATTAAGGCGCCGGAATGCTTTTACATAGAGACCAAGCTCCGGGAGCGGATGAAGATCCCGGTGTTCCACGATGACCAGCACGGCACGGCGATCGTTGCGGCGGCAGCGCTCCTGAACGCGCTCGAAGTGGTCGGCAAGCGGATCGGGGATATCAAGCTGGTATGCTCCGGCGCCGGTGCAGCGGCCATCGCCTGCCTGAACATCGTGGTGGGCCTGGGCGTGCGGAAGGAGAACGTCTGGGTCACCGACAGCAAGGGTGTCGTCTACGCCGGGCCGCACCGAATCCATGGACGAGCAGAAGGCGCAGTACGCGCAGGACACGCGCGCCCGCACGCTGGCCGAGCATCATCCCGGGTGCCGACGTGTTCTTCGGCCTCTCGGCCGCGGGCGTGCTCAAGCCGGAGATGGTGGCGCAGATGGCCGATCGGCCGATCATCCTGGCCATGGCCAATCCGGATCCCGAGATCCGCCCCGAGGACGCCAAGGCCGTGCGCCCCGACTGCATCATCGCCACCGGACGCTCGGACTACCCGAACCAGGTCAACAACGTGCTCTGCTTCCCGTTCATCTTCCGCGGTGCCCTGGATGTTGGAGCCACCACGATCAACGAGGAGATGAAGCTCGCCTGCGTCCGCGCCATCGCCGAGCTGGCGAGGGCTGACGTCTCCGACGTGGTGGCCGCAGCCTATGGCAAGCAGGATATCAAGTTCGGGCCTGAGTACCTGATCCCGCCACCCTTCGATCCGCGGCTGATCACCACGGTAGCACCGGCAGTGGCAGAGGCCGCGATGCAGAGCGGCGTGGCGACGCGGCCGCTCGCCGACGTCAAGGCCTACCGGCAGTCGCTCGAGCGCTACGTCTACACCTCCGGCACGGTGATGCAGCCGGTGTTCCAGGCGGCAGCCGACCAGGCGACCAAGCGCATCGTCTACGCCGAGGGCGAGGACGACCGCGTGTTGCGTGCGGCCCAGGTGGCGGTCGACGAGAAGCTGGCGCGGCCCGTCCTGGTCGGCCGGCCGGAGGTGATCGCGGAAAAGGCCAAGAATCTCGGCCTGCGGCTAAAGGCGGACCACGACTACGAGGTAGTCGGCTTCGACGATCGCGAGCTATTGGATCGAGCCGCCGAGGTCTATTACCAGCTTGGCCGCCGGCGCGGGGCTGACTCGAGATTACGCCGCCGCCGAGATGCGCGGCAACGGCACCCTGCTCGGCGCCATGCTGGTGCACGAGGGCCAGGCCGACGGCATGCTGTGCGGCACCGCGGGCCCTTACGCCTCGCACCTGCGCTACATCGTCGAGACGATCGGCGTGCGCGAAGGCGTGCGCGAGCTGGCGGCGATGCATCTCCTGATGCTGCCGCAAGCAGACCGTGTTCATCTGCGACACCTACATCAATCCCGATCCGAGCGCTGCCCAGCTCGCCGACATCGCCCTGCTCGGGGCGGAGGAGGTGCGCCGCTTCGGCCTCGAGCCGCGTCTGGCCCTGCTATCGCACTCAAGTTTCGGCTCGGCTGATACGCCTACCGCGAGGAAGATGCGCACGGCCCTAGCCCTGATCCAGGAGCGCGCGCCCGAGCTCGAGGCGGAGGGCGAGATGCACGCCGACGCCGCGCTGTCCAAGCGGGTGCTGGACCAGGTATTCCCCGACTCGCGGCTCACGGCCGAGGCCAACCTCCTGGTGATGCCCAACCTGGACGCCGCGAACATCACTTTCAACGCGCTCAAGATCGTCGCCGGCCAAGGCGTGACGGTCGGCCCGATCCTGCTCGGCGCCGCCAAGCCGGTGCACATTCTTACCCCCACCAGCACCGTACGGCGGCTGGTCAACATGACGGCGCTCACCGCGGTCGACGTAGCTAGCCTGCGCCAGGCGTGACCAAGACAAGGAGGTAGTTCGATGGCAGCACCCGCAATGACGGCCGGCAGCCCCGCACATCACCGGCCATGGTACAAGCATCTCTACGCCCAGGTCCTGGTCGCGATCGCCCTGGGCATCCTGCTCGGCCATTTCTACCCGAGCATCGGCGCGCAGATGAAGCCGCTCGGCGACGCGTTCATCAAGCTGATCAAGATGCTGATCGCGCCGATCATCTTCTGCACGGTCGTCCACGGCATCGCCAGCATGGAGGACATGAAGAAGGTCGGCCGGGTCGGCTTCAAGGCGCTGCTCTATTTCGAGATCATGACCACGATCGCCCTGATCATCGGCTTGGTCGTCGTCAATCTCTGGCAGCCCGGCGCCGGCATGAACGTCGATCCCTCGACCTTGGACACCAAGGCGATCGCCACCTACACCGCCAAGGCCGGGGAGCAGAGCACCGTCGAGTTCCTCCTGCACATCATCCCGGCCACCGTGGTCGGCGCCTTTGCCGAGGGCGAGATCCTGCAGGTGCTGTTCGTCGCCATCCTGTTCGCCTTCGCCCTCCATTGGCTAGGCGAGAAGGGCAAGCCTCTCCTGCACCTGATCGACCAGACCGCGCACGTATTCTTCGGCATCGTCGGCATCGTCATGAAGGTGGCCCCGATCGGCGCCTTCGGTGCCATGGCGTTCACCATCGGCAAATACGGCGTCGGCACGCTCCTGTCGCTGGGCTCGCTGATGCTGGGCTTCTACGCCACCTGCCTGATCTTCGTCTTCGGCGTGCTCGGGCTGGTCGCCCGCTTCTGCGGCTTCTCCATCCTCAAGTTCATCCGCTACATCAAGGAGGAGCTGCTGATCGTGCTCGGCACCAGCTCCTCGGAATCGGTCCTGCCGCGCATGCTCGCCAAGATGGAGAATCTGGGCGCCGACAAGTCGGTCGTCGGCCTGGTGATCCCGACCGGCTACTCGTTCAACCTCGACGGCACCTGCATCTATCTCACCATGGCCGCCGTGTTCCTGGCCCAGGCCACCAACACCGACCTCACCCTGGGCCAGGAGCTGGGCCTGATCGGCATCCTGCTGCTGACCTCCAAGGGTGCCGCCGGCGTCACCGGCTCGGGCTTCATCGTGCTGGCCGCGACCCTGTCCTCGCTCGGCACCGTGCCGGTCGCCAGCATGGCGCTGATCCTGGGCGTCGATCGGTTCATGTCCGAGGCCAGGGCGCTCACCAACCTGGTTGGCAATGGTGTCGCCACGATCGTGGTCGCCAAGTGGGAGGGTGCCCTGGATGAGGCCAGGATGCGCAAGCACCTCAATCAGGAGACCGACGAGGAAGCGGACGATCCCGAGGCGGTGCTGGTGGCCGACGAGATCGACAAGGAGCCGCACATTCCTGGTTCCGGACCCAAGCCGCTAACGGCCTGAACCCGGCCAGCCGCCCCGCATCGGCCAGTGCCACGCGGGGCGGAGCACTCTCAGACGGAGGTCCTGGCGATGCAGAAAGATCTCGGCTCGCTGGAACGCAAGGAGACTGTAGGCCCTGGCTCGGTGACCAATGAGGCGACGCAGCGGCCGGTGCCTAACGTCACCATCGACCCGATTGTAGCCCATCGCGTCATCGTGGTGGGTGGCGGTGCCGGCGGGCTCGAGCTGGTGACTGGGCTGGGTGACAAGCTGGGCAAGCGCGGCAAGGCCGACGTGACGCTGGTCGAGAAGGCGCGCACCCATTTATGGAAGCCGTTGTTGCACGAGGTAGCTGCCGGCAGCCTGGACCTAGACGACCATGCGCTCGACTATCTGGCCCAGGCCAACTGGCACCATTTCCGGTACCGTATCGGCGAAATGGTCGGGCTAGATCGGGCGGCGAAGCGGGTACGGCTAGCCGCTAGCTACGACGAGGATAGCCGGCTGGTCACGCCTGAGCGCTGGTTCGAGTATGACACGTTGGTGATGGCGATCGGCAGCTGCAGCAACGATTTTGGTACACCGGGCGTAGCCCACCATGCGATCGCACTTGACACACCCAACCAGGCCGCGCGCTTCCACCGCAGGCTGGTCAATGCCTGCCTGCGCGCCCACACCCAGGCCGAGCCGGTGCGTCCGGGGCAGCTGCACGTGGCGATCATCGGCGCCGGGGCCACCGGTACCGAGCTGTCGGCCGAGCTGCACCGCACCACACGGGCGGTGGTCGCCTATGGGCTGGACCGGATCGACCCCGACAAGGACATCAAGATTACCCTGATCGAGGCAGCGCCACGCATCCTGCCGGCTCTGCCGGAGCGGCTGTCAGAAGCGACCACCCGCCTGCTGTGTGGCCTCGGCATCGACGTGCGTGCCGGCGCCAAGGTGACTGAAGTCCGCACCGACGGGGTGCAGCTGGCCGGTGGCCACTTCATCCCTTCCGAACTCGTGGTCTGGGCTGCTGGCGTCAAGGGACCAGATGTCGTGGGCGACCTTGACGGGCTCGAAGTCAGCCAATCGAACCAGCTGGTGGTGACGCCCACGCTGCAGACCACCCGCGACCCCGACATCTTCGCCATTGGCGA
>CAVVME010000001.1:0-130615 GCA_963749365.1 uncultured Solirubrobacterales bacterium | reverse complement strand
TTCGGGCATGAGATCGTTGATGGCCTGGTCGAGCGGGTGAGGGCCAAGGGTACGGGGCGCGGGCGTCGTCCCGGCGGGTCCTTACGGGAGAGGTCCACCCGGTTCAGGGCTGGTTCTTCGTCTACACGGTCGAGCTCGACGGGATCATCAGCGATCGCGAGTTGCTCCCGATCTTCATAGACGCGGAAAGTAAGCGGGACGATGAGATTGCTCGCTTTCTCCTCGAGCGGGCGTCCAGCGGCAAGCGCGAGGACCACGGGGAGACCGTGCTTCCCGATCGGGGCGCGGCGTTTGATGCCGCTGTCGATACGGCCGACGGAGCCGCCCTGTCGAGGCTGGTGGAGCGCCAAGCCGAGCTTGCCGAGGCGAATGCCGAGCGTCTTGAGGCAGAGCGATCGAAGCTCGAGCGCTTCTACGAGTACAAGGAAGCCGCAGCGGAGAAGAAGCTCGAGCGGGTACGTGAGACGTTCGAGCGTCTCTCCGTCTCAGAGGAGCCAGAGATCCAACGGATCGTCCCCGTTTGGGCAAAGAACCTAGAGAACGCCAAGCGACTCTCGGGGCAGCTCGCTTCAGAGCGAGCCCAACGCCTGAGCGATATCGATCGGCGCGAGCAGGTCTCCGCGCGCCACAGCCTGCTGTCGGCCGCCTATGTCGAAATCTGGCCCGATCCTGCGGAGCTGGAGGGCGTTGACAGCGAGCGAGGTATTCAACGAAGTCTTCGCCATCTCTGCCGGGCGTCCACGCCGGACGAGATTCAAGCTCGAGCGAGAGAGATCGTCAAGAGGAAGAGCGGCTTGCGCGCGCTTGCCAAGAAGCATGCCTTCGATTTGGAGAAGGCAGAGGATTGCGCTGACCGCCTACTGGGCTTTGCGAGCGTCGGGATAGCTCTGACTGACGCCGAGCGCTTCCTGCTCCGCGGGGCTATCGAGTACTTCCTGCTCGTTGACGACGATTCTAATGACATCAGGGAGCGCTTGGGCTTCGACGACGATTTGGCTGCCGTCGCGGCCACTGAGGCCGCGATCTGACCTCCGGACGTTGGGGTGGCTCGAAATGGGAGCGTCAACTCTCGGCTCGAAGGCGCCTTGACGCCCCCCGTTCATCGAGCCGCGCTCGGAAGGCGGCTGGCTGACGATGGAGGCATTTTCAACGGCCAGCGCCGCGCGAGCAGGGGCAAGACGTGGACGCCAGAGGACTAACTTGCTCGACGAGCAGACGCTCGTAGACGCCTCACACGGTCCAAATGTCTCGAGATGTCCGCCGCCGGCGCGAGCCCAGGTGAGCGAAGTTGATCAGGTAACGATGTTTGCCGTTCGGAAGCTCGAAGTCCACCGCACAGCCGACCTCGATGAGGCCCAGCGCGATGCGGTTGACGCGACCGAGGGACCCGTCCTCCTGATCGCTGGTCCCGGTGCGGGCAAGACTCTGACGCTCGTCCGGCGGACGCTCAACATCCTGCTCCGGGGCTTGCAGAGCCCGAGGAGATCGTGCTGTGCACGTTCACCGAGAAGGCGGCCTTCGAGCTGCGATCGGCTCCGCTCGCAGCCGCCGCGGCCGGCTACGACGGCGATCTCAGCGGGCTCCGAACGGGACGATCCACGGAGTCTGCAACGAGTTCGTGGACCGCTACCGCCACCTGACGCCGCTCGGGCAGGCTACGAGGTCCTCGACGAGCTGACTCAGCTGCTCTTCATCTTCGAGCACTTCGACGAGATCGTCGGCAGCCGGACGACGACGGGACCGGTATCTCGGGCCGCTGGAGGACCCGTGGACGGCCATCGAGGGCGATCCGCGGCTACTTCGACAAGATCACCGAGGAGCTCGTCGACCCGACGCAGCTCGCTCGCGTCGCGGCGATCCGTTCCTCGCAGCGCTCGGCGAGCGCCTACCGGCGCTACGAGGCGGCTCTCTCGACGACGAACCGCGTCGACTTCGCCCACCTTCAGCGCTTCTTTCTCGACGCTGCTCGACGACCCGGACGTCGGGCGCCGCGTCGCAGCAGGCGATCCGCTACGTCCTGGTCGACGAGTACCAGGACACCAACTACGTCCAGGAGCAGCTCCTGATGCAGCTCACGCGAGGCGACACGGAACCTCTGCGTCGTCGGCGACGAGGACCAGAGCCTGTACCGGTTCCGCGGCGCGACCGTCCGGAACATCCTCGAGTTCCCGCAGACGCTTCCCGGACTGCGACGCAGGTCAAGCTGACGACCAACTACCGCTCGCACGAGCGGATCGTCGAGCGCTACGACCGCTGGATGGCCTCGGCCGACTGGTCGAACCCGCAGGCGGCCCGCCGTTCCGGTTCGACAAGACGATCGAGCCCGATCCGGACGGCGAGTTCCCCGACTACCCGGCGGTCTTCTGCATCTGGGGCACGCGACGACGCGCGACGAAGGCGAAGCGCTTCGCCGACCTCGTCGCGTTCCTGAAGGAGAACGGCGTCATCGAGGACTACAGCCAGGTCGCGCTGCTCCTGCACAGCGTCCGCGAGAGCACAGCGGGCCGTACCTCGACGCGCTCGAGCGAGCAGGGCATCCCGGCCTTCTGCCCACGGGCCCGCGGCTACTTCGAGAACGAGGAGATCCGGCTGATGGTCGCCTGCTTCGCGCTGCTCCTCGGCTGGCACGGGGACGGCCGCGGCGAGATCGACGGGCCGCAGCGCTCGCCGAGCTCGCACGCTACGTGGACGAGTGCCATCGTCGAGCTTGGCGCGCGCTATCGCGGCTCCGCACCCGCTCGGCCAAGCGGCTGCAGGCGTTCGTCGGCGAGATCGACGCGCTCGACGAGGGCGAGAGCCTCGACCTGCGGCCCGCCGACTACTTCTACCAGCTGCTTGGCGCTCGAGCCGTTCGCAGCTGCGTGCGGAACGAGAACCGCGCCCGCAACCTCGCGATCTTCTCGCAGCTCCTGAACGTCTTCCAGAGCTACTACCACTACACCGTCGTCACGCCGCAACCGCGAGTTCCTGCGCTTCCACCTCTTCAACAGCTTCCTGCGGCTGCTCCACGACGGCGGCATCAACGAGTACGAGGACCCGGACCAGCCGTTCCCGAAGGGCCATGTCCAGGTGATGACGATCCACCAGGCGAAGGGCCTCGAGTTCCCGGTGGTCGTGGTCGGCAGTCGCTCGACGACGCAGCTGTCGAGCGCCGAAGCAGGTCGACCGCGACCTCGGGCCCTTCTACCACCGGCCGCCGTTCGAGCCGCGAGCCGGATCACCGCGTTCGACCGCATGCGGCTGCACTACGTCGCGTTCTCGCGGCCGGAGAAGGTGCTGGTGCTCACGAGCGACGAGCCGCCCGAAGACGCACTTCGCGCCGATCTGGGAGGGCCTGCCGCAGTGGCCCTACGTGCAGCAGGAGCTGCTCGCGGCGCAGCGCTTCGAGCTCAAGGAGCGCATGCCGGTCGAAGAAGACGCTACAGCTTCACCGGCGACCTCAAGGTCTACGAGACCTGCCCGCGCCAGTACCAGTTCTTCCGCGACTACGACTTCACGCCGTCCCGGTCGGCCGTGATCTTCTTCGGACTGCTCGTCCACCAGACGATCGAGGAGATCCACCGGCTCGTGCTCGACGGCAAGCTCGACGAGCTCGACGAGACAGCGATCCGCGGGCTCTTCGAGCGCACCTTCGGCATCCTCGCTCAGGCAGGACGTCCGGCCGATCGGCGAGACGGCGCAAGAGGCGGCGTTTCGCCAGGTGATGAACTACTTCCGCCAGAACCGCGACGAGATGCAGCGCGTCATCGAGACCGAGGTCGACGTCTCGGTCGAGAAGGACGGCTACATCCTCACCGGCGAAGGTCGACCTGCTCCTCGGCGGCGACGGCAAGCTCGAGATCCTCGACTTCAAGACCTCAGAGCGACGCCGACGACGCCGAGCTGATCGCCGGCTACGAGCGCAGCTCTGCACCTACGCGCACATCCTCGAGCGTCGGCACGGCAAGCGGCCCGACCGGCTGCTCCTCTACTGGACGGCGGAGCCGCGCAAGGAGGATGCCGTCATGGAGTTCCCGTACCGGCCCGAGCGACGTCGACGAGGCGGGTCGCCACTTCGACGAGGTCGTCGCGGAAGATCCAGGCAGCCGACTTCGGATCGTCCGCGTCCCGGAGCGGAAGGTCTGCAAGGAGTGCGACCTGCGCAGCCTCTGCATCGCCGAAGGGCATCATCGAAGCGTTCGAAGAGGACGATCGCCGTGAATGGCCGCTTCGAGATCACACCGCACGGAGCTCGTCTGGCCCGGCAAGTACGACGAGAACGGCAAGCGTCGCGAGGTCGAGCGGGTCAGCCTCCCCTTCCAGGTCATCGAGCGCGTCAACGAGAGCCGTGCCACACGCGAGGCGCGCGAAGAGCGCGGCCTCACGCTTGTTCGACGTCTGGGAGGGCGACGAAGGCGAGACGTTCGAGGAGGGCTGGCGGAACAAGCTCATCTGGGGCGACAACATGCTCGTCATGTCGAGCCTGCTCGAGCAGTTCGCCGGGAAGATCGACCTCATCTACATCGATCCGCCGTTTGCGACCGGGGCCGACTTCTCGTTCGACGGCTGGCGGTCGGCGAAGGCGAGCGACGAGCTCGATAAAGGAGCAGTCGCTCATCGAGGAGAAGGCCTATCGAGACACGTGGGGGCGTGGGCTCGACGTCGTACCTCGACATGATGGTATGACCGCGCCTTGCGTTATGCGGGAGCTGCTTCTCGCGAAACAGGGGCGCTCTACGTTCACCTCGACTGCGCAGTGCTGGTCACTACGTCGAAGGTTGTGCTCGACGAAGTGTTTCGGAGCGGAGAACTTTCCGAACGAGATCGTCTGGGCATACTGGCAGGATGTCGGGACTCAGCGCGGCAGAACAACTTCGATCGAAGCCACGACACGATCCTCTTCTACGCGAAGACGACTGCTCACAGCATTACAATCAAACGCAGTATCGTCCTTACAACCTGAAGGACATTGAGAGACGTTCGCGTTAGCGGACGAAGCGACTCGGTCGAAGGCGGATAGTCTCGATGAGCGAGTGTGGAACGCGTCAGTACCTGGATGAAGCAATGGCGGTTACGGCGGTCGTGGACGATGTTTGGACACATCGCATGCATCAACAAGCTCGCTCGAAGAAGAGACTCGGCTACCCGACGCAGAAGCCGGAAGCGCTGTCTCGAGCGCATCATCAACGCATCCTCGAACCGAGGGCGATCTCGTCGCCGACTTCTTCTGCGGGTCCGGCACCACGCTGGCGGTTGCGGAGAAGCTCGGCCGGCGCTGGATCGGGTGCGACCTCGGCCGCTTCGCCATCCACGTCACCCGCAAGCGGCTGCTGGACATCGAGGACTGCAAGCCCGTTCGAGGTCCTGAACCTTGGCAAGTACGAGCGCCAGTACTGGCAGGTCGCGACGTTCGGCGAGGATCTCGACGACGACGGCGCTGATCAGCCTCTACGAGTACGTCGCCTTCATCCTGAAGCTGTACGGCGCGGCGCCGACCACCGGGCTCCAGCATCTGCACGGGCAAGATCGGCAAGGCGTTCGTCCATGTCGGCGCGGTCGACGCGCCTGTGACCATCGACGAGATCGCGGCCTGCGTCGAGGAGTGCGCCGCGCTCAAGGCGAAGCGAGCTGCACGTCCTCGGCTGGGAGTGGGAGATGGGTCTGAACGACCTCGTCTCGGAGGAAGCGAAGAAGCAGGGCGTCAAGCTCGTCCTGCGCCAGATCCCGCGCGAGGTGATGGAGGAGCAGGCCGCGGCGAAGGGCGACGTCCAGTTCTTCGAGCTCGCCTACCTCGAGGCGAGCGTCAAAGGCGACAGGCAACCAGCGCGAGTTCACGGTCGTCGCTCGAAGAACTTCGTCATCCCGAACCCGGAGCTCGTCCCCGACGACGTGCGCGAGAAGATCACGAAGTGGTCCGACTACGTCGACTACTGGGCCGTCGACTGGGACTTCTCGCGACGACACCTTCATGCAGGGCTGGGTGACCTACCGCACGCGGAAGGACCGGTCGCTCGACGCTGCGACTCAGATCCGCACATGTACGACGAGCCGGGCGAGTACGCGGTGATGGTGAAGGTGATCGACATCTTCGGCAACGACACGTCGAAGATCCTGCGCGTCGAGGTCGAGCTGACGTGGCGAGAAGAGTCCGTCCTCGGCTACGACCGTCCAGCTCCCGGGGCTCGAGGACCGCGATCCCTACTCGCAGCCCAGATCGAAGTTCGTCCGGAAGGTGCCAGGCACCGACGAGCTCGAGCTCGTCGACTGAGCGGCGGCCGTCCGAGATGCTCCTCGTCAACAAGCTCCGCGACGCCGTCGACGAGTGGCGCGACTCGGGGTACGACGGCGCCTCCGACACGACGAGACGGCTCTTCCGCTGGTGGTTCGAGGAGGCCGAAACGGCGGGCGTTCCGGCCCGTACTGGGGCCAGCGCGAGGCGGTCGAGACGCTCGCCTACCTCGTCGAGGTCGAAGGATGCCGCGACGTCAAGGAGCTCATCGAGCACGTACCAGGACGTTCCCGATCCGAACCTCACCGAGCCGGGCATCGAGTTTCAGACGACGCACGGACGGAGTGCGGCAGGTGGTGATGGCGAAGGCAGACGGCAGCGTCGACATCGATCGATCTCCCGCCCGAGGACCTCGCGCGGTTCGCCTGAAGATGGCCACCGGCACGGGCAAGACGCTCGTCATGGCGCTCGTCGATCGCCTGGTCGTACTTCCACGCGCGCCGGGAGTCGGACTCGCCGCTCTCGACGAACTTCCTGATCCTCGCGCCGAACGTCATCGTGTTCGAGCGGCTGCGGACGGACTTCGAGAACGGCTTCGTCTTCCGCGAGCTGCCGCTGATTCCGCCGAGGCTGGCAGCTTCGATCTCCAGGTCATCCTGCGCGGCGAGAGCGACCGAGCCCGCCGGCGCCGGGAACCTCTTCCTGACGAACATCCAGCAGCTCTACGAGAGCGGCGCGAGAGTGGACGCCGAAGAACGCCATCGACCGCGCTGCTCGGCCGAAAGCCGTCCGGCGATGCGAGCGCAGGGCCGGCGCGATGCTCGAGCGGATCACGCGAGCCTCGACTCGCTCGTGGTCATGAACGACGAGGCACACCACGTCCACGACGACGAGCTCGAGTGGAACAAGACGCTCCTCGGCCTGCACCAGCGCCTGCCGCGTGGGCTCGATCTCTGGCTCGACTTCTCGGCGACGCCGAAGTTCCAGACGGGCGTGTACTTCCCCTGGATCGTCTGCGACTACCCGCTCGCGCAGGCGGTCGAGGATCGGATCGTGAAGTCGCCGATCATCCTGCACATGGTCGACCGCGTCGACCCCGACCGACGTGACGCGGACGAACGTGATCGAGAAGTACCGCGACTGGCTCGTCGCGGGCGTCGAGCGGTTCGAGGAGCACCGAGAGATCTTCAAGGACATTCGGACGCGAAGCCGGTGATGTTCGTCATGTGCGAGTCGATCCAGCACGCCGACAAGATCGGCGAGTGGCTGCGTCGACCGGCTCGGCTGGAGGTCTGAAGGACGACGAGGTGCTCGTCATCCACACCGACACGGAGGGCGAGATCAAGAAGGGCGAGCTCGACGAGCTCCGGCGTCTGGCCCGTGAGATCGACGAGCCCGAGCAACCCGATCAGGGCCGTCGTCAGCGTCCTCGTGCTGCGCGAGGGATGGGACGTGCGCAACGTCACCATCGTGCTCGGACTCCGCCCGGCACCGCAGCGGCGAGATCCTTCCGGAGCAGGCGGTCGGTCGTGGCCTTCGCCTCATGCGGAGGTCGGCCCGGACTCGGATCAGGTCCTCGAGGTGCTCGGCACGCCAGCATTCGAGAACTTCGTGCGCGAGCTCGAGAAGGAAGGCGTGCACGTACGGACCGAGCGACGAGCCGCCCAGCCCGCCGATCACGGTTGCAGCCGATCCAGGAGCGGATCGAGTTCGACATCGAGATTCCGCGGACCGATTCGGCGATTCGCCGTGTCGCGCGCCGTTTGCGGGACTTCGACCCCGTCGACGTTCAAGCCTGCCCTCGAAAAGGGTGACATCGGGCGATTCCAGGCATCCGAATCGCGGTGACCGGCTCAGAATGAAGTACGCGGTCGGCGAGATCACAATGAAGCGCGGCAACGTGCTCAACCGCCTTGATGGTCGGAGCTATCGGCTCGGGTCACCAACGATCCGCGGGCCTAGCCGGGGACTTCGCCGAGCTCTACCCGAAGATCACCGTACTTGGCCGACCGATGCTTTGGCAAACCGGTCGACGTCAGACGACGAGGCGGTGCGGCGTGTACCTTAGTCGGCTGGGCCCGCAGAAGATCGCGAGCTTCCTGGCGCCAGGATCGCGAACACGGTTCTGAGCAACGCGATCTAAGATTGAGCATGCCGCGTACAGGCTTTCGAACCGAGCCTTTCAACTGGTGGCGCAGCACGCAGGCCTGAGAGCACCGTCTTCAACTACGTCGCGACCTAGAACGACTTCGAGCGGAGGTTCGGCGGGTTCCTCGATGCTTGTCGTGATGTTGATCGGTTTGCCGCGCTCGCTGAGTATGCAACCGACTTCTGGGTCGACTACGTGAAGCTCTCCGGAGCGATCGGCCGCTACTTCCCCGATTGGGCTGTGGTGCAATCGACCAGCGATGACCGCGATGACCCCATTCACTGGATCATCGAAACGAAAGGCCGAGTTTGGCCGGGGACAGAACAGAAGGACGCCGCGATCGAGCATTGGTGCGCTCAGGTGACCGGGCATGGCGACGCCGATGGCGATACATGCGCGTCAATCAAACGCTGTTCGACGGCTTGGAAGCTGGACCTTTGAGGATCTGGTGGTCGCGGTAAGGGGGGAGCCACCGACCGATCCTGCTGCTCCGCGGCTCATCGAACCGGAGACGTCCGCCGAGGACTGACGTCACCCGAGACTCTCGACGGCCCGCCGGTTCCGGGCCCCGGGGCGCGCAAGACACCGACGGGCTTATTACCCCGGTGGGCTTTACTCTTGACAAGCGAGGAGATCGTCGAAGACGCCGCTGTGGTCGCGTGCGCGTTGGACCAGCAAGTCACAGTTATGGAAGTGGAGGTCCTGCTCGAACACGCAGGCGGACTGAGGCGACTCTTCGATGAAAGGCCGAGAGATCTCCTCGGTCTTGGTCTCTCACGCCAGACGGTTCGACGGATCCAGGCCATAAGGGAACTGGCGGTTCGGTACGCGGGTGACGAGAGTGGCGGCTCGCGGCCGCGATTCAACGCAAAGACCGCCGGCAGGGGACTTCGCGTCCGAATTGGTGGGCTGGAGGTTGAGACGGTGATGGCCATCCTGGTCGACGGAGCGGGGTGGATCGTGGGCGAGGAGCTTGTCGGGACCGGACAGTCGATCGTGCCGTCGCCTTCCCTCGAAACGTAATGATGCGGCTCTCCGGGCTCGATGCGTCGGGAGTTGTGCTAGCGCACAATCATCCGAGCGGCGACGCGACGCCCAGCAGCCAAGACGAACGGTTGACCCGGGTGATGCAACGCGCGGGCGCAACACTTGGAATAAGAATCGTTGACCACCTGATCGTGACTCGCGACAAGGTCACAAGCATGCGCGAGGCGGGCCTGCTCTTCGACGTAGGCGTGAGCGCGGAGCCAACCGGAGCAGCCTGTTGAACCCGCGTGCTTGTTGGAGGCCAAACCATGAGTGTGAGGTCGAGCGATGCTTCGGCCGGGGTGACGAGATCCTGTCTGCATCGATGGGTGCCTGGAGCATCTCGCACGACGCATGACGCAGCCTCGTGCCTTGTGAGTCGCCCGCAGCCTCGTTGACCACAAAGCCGTGGCCTAGGCGTTCGCCTCACCATCACTCGTATGCCGCGGTGCCGCCCGTCGGGCCCCTATCGAAATGCTCAATCCTCGGTCTCGCTCCTCGCCTCGTTCGTGGGAGGCTTGCCAGGCGCCACGATCACGCAGTGGTTCCGCGCCCGCGAGATCCCGACGTAGAGCTGCTGGTCGATCGTCTCGTCGTCGAGGTCCTCGAGCTCGCAGAGGATCACGACCGGCGACTCGAGGCCCTTGAAGCCGCGGATCGACGAGAAGCGGATGTAGGGGCCGAGCGGCTCGCGGCTCCTTCGACGAACGAGTACGGCCCGGCAGCCGGCTCGGCCGACCTCCGACTTGCTCGAGGCCGTGGGAGGAGAGGACGACGACGTCCTGGGGCGGGACCTCCTCCTTGCCGCAGAGGCGCTCGATCGATCGCGCGCGACCGTCGCCGGCTGGTCGTCGGTGTGGAGCAGCTCGACCTCGCGGCCCTCGGGCCCGAGCGCCTCGGGCTCGACCTCGCCCTCGTACTTCTTCATCACCTCGCGGTGGATCGCCTGGGTGTTGCGGCAGTTGACGGTGAGGTCGAAGCGGACGGAACTCCGTCGGGCACGTCGAGCTCGCGCGTCGTAGACGCTGCTGGTTGTCGTCCATGAACAGCCAGACGAGGCCCTCGTCCGGGTCGCGCGAGCGTGAGCATCAGCGCGTCGAGCCAGTGGTTGTGGAGGTCCTGGGCCTCGTCGACGAAGAGCGCGTCGTACTGCGGGCCGAGCTCGCTCGATCGCCTCGACCAGCGCGTCGGGCAGCTCCTCGTCCCAGAACTCCGGCGGGGCCTCGTCCTTCGGGTAGCTCGGGCAGCTCGACTCCGGCCTCGCTGCGCGAGCTGCATGCAGAGGCCGTGGAAGGTGTGGAAGTCGACGCCGGACTTCGCCTCGCGCTCGCGCAGGTGGTCGCGCAGCGCGCGGTTGAAGCAGACGAAGAGCACGTCGCTTGCCCTTCGCGCGCGAGCCGCTTTGCCTGCTCGACCGCGAGCATCGTCTTGCCCGAGCCGGCGCAGCCGGTGACGACCATCCGCCGGTCGCGGCCGAAGCGGCTGAGCAGCATCGCCTGCTCGTGGGTGAGCGTGATCAGCTGCTCCTCCTCGTCGAGGAACTCGCTCGCCATCGGCACCTCGATCCGGACGTCGGGCGCGAGCAGCTCGCGGAGCGTCTGCAGCGCCTTCTCGCCGGGCGGCTCGCGCTTCTCGCGTGCGCCGCGGTGGTAGGCGAGGACGCGCTCGATCGCCGTCGTCGATGTCCTCGAGGTCGTTGCGGTCGATCAGGATCTCGGCGGGCGCGTCGGGCGCGAGGACGAGCTCGTGGACGGTGATGTCGGGGAAGGCGACGCGCGTGGACGATGAAGAGCTCGTCGCTCGCTTCCAGCCGTCGAGCTCGTCGATCTTGCGCTCGAGGTCGTAGCGGTGGTCGAGCGCCTGCGTGAACGGGTCCTTGATCCGCTCGCGCTTGCCCGTCGATCGAGCCGGAACCACTCGCCGTGCTGGCACTCGATCCCGCCGCCCTTGACCTCGAGGCAGAGGATCGCCCTCGCTCGGGATGGCAGAGGACGAAGTCGATCTCGCCGTCGTTCGCGCCCTCGGCGTGGTCGCGGCCGATCCAGCCGACCGAGTGGAAGGCCTCCCAGTCGTCGAGGCCGTCGCGCAGCGCCTCGAAGACGCGCTTCTCGCCCTGGCTCTTGACCTCGGTGTCGAGCAGGGTGCGGGGGTACATGCGGGCCATGCGCCCTTCCTATCGCTTTCACTCGGACCGTCCCCTGAGACGTCCGCCTGCGGCCGTACTCAGTTGTTCGCCGTGAGTCGTCTCCAAGAAAGTGATCACTTCGCGGCGCATGCTCCGGAATAGTCGTTAACCTGCGACTACCGCGTCCTCAGGCTAGATCATCATGTAGTCGTACTTGTCGGGTGTCTTTCCGTGTGTGTAGGTGACCTCGAGCGTCCTTGGCGCGTTCAATGATCTTCGTGCGCGAGCGGGGTATTGCTCAAGTAAGCGAGGAGGGCGTCCGAGAGATTGTGACCGGGGTCGGTGCTGAAGAAGCCGATCTCGATTGCGTGTTCATGATCCGGATCGGGATCACAGGGTTGAAGCGATGTTCCGGAGATCCGTGGTTCGCATCCATTCGACGATCAGCGGCCCGTCAGTGTTGCGTACAGCCTCGATAATCGCGGTGTAGCCAGCCATCTTGATCTTGAGACCCTCGCCCGCTCTGTTAGGGGCATGCCAGCTCATCACCCGCACCGCCTCGGGGTCACGGTGCGCAGTCGCTACGACCCCGCGGCCCGGCGTCGGCGTGCTGATCGGCCCCTCGCTCTCGAGCCGCCACCCATTTCGCAACGATCGCCACGGCGTGTGGGCGCTTCCAGGACCTAACGCCGTCATAGGCAAGTTCGAGCCCGTTGACGACTGACCATTCGTCGCGTTCGACCAAGCGGTTGGACGCGACTATTCCGACTTCCGAAGGCGAGAAGTTCGCCAGCGTCGGTCATGCCGACGATGTACACGTGATCTCCGGGTCCAACCCCGCTTTTCGGAACTCATTGCTAGCTGCGTGCCCGAGAGGCTGGCCGCCCAGGTATCGCCGCTCCTGCCATGTGCTCTGCGCCCAGTATGAGGTGAAGGAAGTCAACGAATGGTCTCGGTCCCCGCCTTACCCTAGTCGCCTAAGCCACCCCATCACCGCCCAGGTCGCCTCCAGATCCTCCCGGTTGTAGGCCAGGATCTGGCCCATGATCTCCGCCCGCAGCGCCTCGTCCTCGCTCTCGGTCGCCTCGATGTAGCTGCGCCATCGACCAGTCGCCGCCGTACTCCTCGAGCTGGCGCTCGTAGCCGGCGAGGACCTCGACCGCCTTGAGGCTGTAGCTGGAGAGCGGGAGGGCGACGGAGTCGTAGGTGATCGGGAGCAGGTCGAGGAGGTTGTCCTTGACGCGGGCGGCGATGCCGTCGCGGTCGCCGTAGCGGTCGAGGTAGAGGTTGATCTTCGCGCGCTCGTAGCTCGCCCAGTGGACGAACGGGATGTCGCCGTGCTCGGCGAAGATCGCCGCGGCCTCGGCGAGGAACGCCTCCCAGCCCTCGCGGTCGCCGCGCGGGCCGAAGCCGGCGGTGGCGGCGCGGAACTCGCCCGGGGTGCTCGCCGAACACCTGCATCCCCCAGAGGTAGATCTTCTCCAGCTCGTCGAGCTGCGGCGGCATTCCCTCGAGGTCGAACATGACGTAGTTCGGGTGCTCGGGGATCGCGGGCGGCTGGAGGACGATCGGGCGGTCCTCGGCGAGCGCGCGGGCGCCGGCGAGGATCCGCGCGGCCGCCTGCTCGCCGACCTTCTTCATGCCCTTGCCCCACGGCCGCTCGACCTCGGCGAGCGAGCTCGGCGTCGTAGCGCTCGAGCAGCTGGTCGATCGTCTCGACGCCCGCGGCGCTCGAGCTCGCCGGCGAGGCTGCCGCTCCACGGCAGCAGGCCGACCGAGCGGCGCTCGACCGCGCGGTGGCCAGCAGCGCTCGAAGAACCCGCAGCCCCCGCACTTGCCCATCCCGACCGGTCTCGTGGGGCTCGTCGTCGGCGAGCCGGACGCGGAGGATCCGCTCCAGCGTCTCGAGCGCCTCGTCGCCGCCCTCGTAGGGGATGTCGACGATCTCGCCGGCGCCGTTGTGGACCTGGAGCGCGACCGGCGGCTCGCCGAAGGTCTGCTCATACAGCCAGCCGTAGGTGGCGAGCTGGAGCTCGATCGCGCGGTAGCGGCCGACGATCCGGCGGGCGAGCTTCGAGTCGCGGATCGCGTAGCCCGAGCGGGCGGGGAGGAGGAAGTCGGGGACGCCGACGATCTCGACCTCGGTGCCGGCGAGCGTCGTCTCGGCGCGCAGGGCGCCCTGGTAGATCACCCGCTCGCCCTCGGCGACCAGCTCGCGCGGTCCGCTCGGCGCGCTCGGCGATCGGCAGCTTGCCGAGGTCGATGTGGTCGGGGAAGCGGGTCAGGTGGCGGCGCTCGTGCTCGAGGCCGAGGTCCATCAGCACCCGGGCGTACGGGCCCGGGCGGCGCCTCCTCGACGCCCTGCTGGCGCAGCCAGACCCGCAGCTCGCACTCCGAGGGCCGGTAGAGCGAGAAGAAGTCGGTGGCGACGAGGCGCGGGACTCGATCGCTCACCTCATCCTTGCCGGTCGACCGCATGGGCGGATTCTCCGTCGCCCGGGCGGACGCTGGGCTCACGCTCACCGCCGCCGCGACGGCCTCCGCACCCGCGTGGTCGGGATCGAGCGCTCGCGGCCGGCGTGCGCCGAGTCGGCCGGGAACGCCGTGAGCTGGATCAGCTCGCCCTCGTGGGCGAGCGCCGAGCCGGTGACGCCGTTGGCGGCGAAGCGGAGCTCCTCGCCGAGCCCGGCCGCGGGCGTGCGCTGGTCGGGGGCGCAGTCGGTGACCAGGAGCGCGAAGCCGCGGGCGGTCTCGGGCTCGGGAGCTCCGGGCGCGTCAACGGCCTCATGCTCGAGCGCGTCGAGCGCGTAGCCCTGGACGAGCGGGCCGTGGAGGACCGCGAACGCGTCGGGACGGCTGACCAGGTCGAGCACCTGCAGCTCGCCGCCGATCGCGACCAGCGCGCCGAGCTGGCCATCGTGGAGGCGGATCCCGGTGCGCATCTCGGCGAGCCGGTCTCGCCGGCCCTCGTAGATGTCGTGCATGGCGCCGGTCGGCGAGTTGACGCCGATCCGCGTTGCCTTCGCGGCGACCTCACGCCAGACCTCGCTCTGGTCGGCGCGGGCCTCGAGCCCGGCCGCCACCCGCTGCGCGCGCCTGGCGCGCCTTCTCGCGGCGCAGGCGCGGGTAGGCCGACTGCGGCGCCGGGCGCAGCGCCTCGCGGTGGCGCGAGCCCTGCCAGCGGCCGGCCTCGACGCAGCTCACCGGCACCCGCAGCTTGGCGCCGGCGGCGACCAGCACCGAGGTGTCGAAGGTGCGGTTCTGCTGCGCGCCGAGCACCTCCTCGCCCTCGTACAGAAGCACGGCGGTCCCGGTCGGGTTCTCGACGGTCAGGTCGTTGACCGAGGCGCCGCCCTCGAGCTCGCCGACGCGGAAGCCGTCGCTGACGGCCGCGGCGAACGGCCGGTATTCCTGGCGCGGCTCGTGGGCCGAAGATCGGGAACACGGCAAGCGCGCCGGCGAGATCGGGATCGCCGACCCGCAGCGGCTCGGCGAGCAGGCTCGCGAGCGGTGGATTGAGAGGGGTGGGGTGGGTCTGTGTTTGGCTCATGTCTTGTTAGGTCGTGACTCGGCCGGCGTTTCTGACGGCGACCAGCCCTCGCCGCCGGCGCGCCTCCGTGCTCGCCGGCGGCGACGGCGGTCGCTGACCTCCCACTGGGGAAGCTCGCAGCCGCAGACCGGACACCACTTCGGGAACATCCCGCCGCGCTTGACGGTGAGCCAGAACTCCGGCGAGGAGTCCTTCCAGGTCGCCCGGCAGGTCGGGCAGCGGACCGACGCGGCGCCGAGCCGCTCGGGGTCGGGCTCGATCGTCACCAGCCGGTCGCTGAGCCAGATCCGCCGGTAGCCGACCGCTTCGGCCCACCGGACCAGCACCTGCTCCGCTCGCTCGAGCTCGGCGCCGACCGCGTAGAAGCGGACGCTGACCTCGTCGTCGTCCTCGCCGTGGACGGTGAGGTCGGCGATCGTGAAGCCGGCCTCCTCGCGCTCGGTCAGCAGCTTGGTCTGCGGCCCTCCCTGGGCCAGCCACGGCGCCCAGTGGGTGAGCATCAGCCGCCGGCCGCGGATCGTCGCCCTCCAGGTGGGCGGAGGCGGCCCGTCGCCGTCGCCCAGCCACTCGTCGATCATGTCGTTCAGGTTGTCGTGGTCCATGCTCTCCTCTCGCTCGTCCGTCTCGTCCGTCTTCAGAGGGAAGTCGCGGGCGGTGCGATCGATCTGACGGGAGCCGATACCGGCACGTGCTTGCGGAACTCGGCGCGCTCGCGGTTCAGCATCCGCGGGTAGATCCACCAGTAGCACCAGCCGTCGAGCTCCAGGTAGTGGTTCCGCATCACGGAGCCGGGGCGATACGGCGCGACGTATTCGCCCCGATAGCCGATCTGCCGGATCAGGGCGCAGAACGCCCGGAACTCGTCACTCGGGACCTCGCGCCATCCGAGGATCACGTACTCGTGCGGGTCCGGGACCACGTGGCGATGCTCCCCCCATCGCTCGAGCGCCTCCTCCTCGGACAGCCCCTCGCCCACCGGGACCATCTTGATGTGGCGCCACGGGACCTGCGCGATGAACTGACGCGCTTCCTCGATCGTCATCTGCTGGTGCTCCGTGTGCTCGTTCCGGCGCAGAGCTCGGCTGCCATCAGCCCGACGATGATTCCGAGCAGGAGGTGACCGGGGGCTCGGCGCGATGCGCTGCCGCGCTCGCCGATCCATTCGCGGATCCGGGCCCGTGCCTCGTCGTCGAGCCCGACGGACTCCTGCAGGCGGGCGACGGCGTCGACCAGGTCCTGCCCGCTGACGCCGGCCTGGACCGCCTCGAAGTCGTCGATCCGGGCGAGGGCGTCGGCGAGGCTGTGATCGACTCCGTCCATGTTCAGATGCCGAGCCGTGGCAGTAGCTTCTCGGCCTCGGTCTCGTCGCCGCCCGCCTGGGTGAGCTCGATCGCGCGCACGTATGCGTCCCACGCCTCGTCGGTCTCGCCAATCGCCTCCGCAGCCTTGCCGATACCAGCACCAGTTCCAGGGGTGGGCGGGGGAGATCTCGGTGTAGTGGCGCAGGTGGCGGTAGGCCTCGCGGTAGCGGCCGAGCTCGTACAGCGTGTAGCCGAGCGCGAAGTGGGCCATCGCGTCGCCTGACTCCAGACACGCCCGCCACACCGGCAGCGCCTCCTCGCCTTCCATGCCGACCGCGGCGTTGAACCAGAAGCGGTTGATCGACGGCCGGCGGCCGAAGTGCCTGCGGGCGGCGAGCATGATCTCGCCCGCGGGGGCGTCCGCGAGCCCGAGCAGCGGCGCGGTGAAGCGGGGCCCGCTCCAGAGCTCGACCAGGGCTTCGTCCTCGAGGTCGAGGCCGGCGAACTCACCGGTCACGAATCCGACCTCCTCGCTCGACCCGGGGTCGAGGAAGAAGGCGAACTCCTCGCTCAGCTCGCGCCAGCGCTCGTGGGGTTGGCCGTCCGATACGGCGCCGAACGGCAGCGCGTAGAGGCGGTCGAACTCCGGAGCGTGGCTGATGTAGACGGTGGGGACGCTCACACCAGGTAAGTCGCCCGCACGAGTCCGAAGCTGACGGCTCAGGCAGCGGCGTCCACCGCGGCGCGCATCCGCTTCGGCCTCGGGCGCGTAGCGCCCGACGCCCCGGCGCTCGAGCTCGAGTCGCGTCTCGTGCACGGCGCGGCAGAGCTCCTCCGCGGGCAGCTGCCAGTCGCGAAACCCGACCACGATCCGGTCCAGGTACATCGGCGACGGAAGCCCGAGGTAGGAGCGGTCGGTCATCACGTAGGTGATCGCCAGGCACGGCCCGTCGGCGGTCACGACCTCGACCAGCTCGCGCCGATAGTGGACCGGGGCGCCCTCGTAGCGGTCGAGGCCGGCGAGGTCGCGGTCGCTGAGCGACCAGAGCGCCCCGTGGACCGTCTGCCCGGCGGCCCGCTCGATGTCGGCGACGCCGCGGAAGGCGAGCCGCCAGCCCTCGAGGCGCGCCCGACCGGCGCGCGCGACTCCGGGCAGCGCCGGCGCATCTCGAAGCGGTTCAGGTTCGAGCCGTAGGCGAAGTAGGTGTGGGGTGTGATGTCGATGCCTCTTAGGTCGGGCGGAGGCCCGCGATCTGACGCCTCGATCGTGCGGCAGTCTCGGCCAGGCGTCGGATGGCTCTGCCGACGGCTCGCCCTAGGACCCGGACCGGGCCGCGGTCGCGAGCTGTCGTTCGCTCAACACCAGCCGCCACGGGCCGTGGACGGACGTGGTGGCCCGGAAGTCGCGGAAGTCGAAGGTGAGGATCGGGAGCCGGTGGCGTTCGGCGTAGGCCATGATCGAGGCGTCGACGAGGCCGAGGTCGAGGTCGGCGTACCGGGCGTCGAGCTCGGCGGCGCGGCTGAGCAGACCGGGGGTGAGGAAGGCCGCCGAGTGAGCGCCTCGGGCGACGGCGTCGAGCAGTGCCCGGGCACTCGCCGCGCCGACTCGCTTGCGCAGCATGTAGTCGGCCTCGGCGAGCACGACGTCGAGGACCACCAACCGCCGCCCGAGCTCATTCACCAGGCCGCCGATCGTTGGATGGACGCGCGAGCGGCGGTCCGCGGAGACCAAGAGCGGACCGGTGTCGCAGACGACCTTCAATCGTTCGGGTCGGCCTCGGCCGCGAGCTCGTCGAGCACCTCCTCGACCCGGAATCCCAGATCGGGGTCGCCGCTGTCGCCGGAGCCGATCCAGGCGAGCCGTTCGCCTTGCCCGGCGAGGCCGGTCTCGAGCAGCCGCGCCACTGTGGCCGAGAAGGACTCGCGCTCGCCGCCGGCGTCGCGGACTCGTACGTCGAGGTCATCCGGGAGGGTGATCGTGCGCCGCACCATGCTGAGTATGATAGCTGCACTCATACCAAGGCCGCGCGGAGTGTCGAGGAAGGCGCGCGCGGAAGCTCAGATCACCGCGCGCAGGCGGCGGCTCATCGCGGCACCGGAGGACTCGAACACGTCGCAGAGCTTGCGGAAGTCGCGGCCGGTGCTGCGGTAGTAGCGCTCGATCATCTCCGCCGGCATCAGCAGCGCGGCGGCGAACGTGTTCGCCTCCCGCTCGATCACCGGCAGCGGCTCGCGGGCGGCGGCGGGCTTGTCCTCGGGATCGATGCTCGGCTTGCGGCAGAACAACGTCTGCTGGCCGGTCGCGTGCAGGACGTGGTGGCCGAGCTCGTGGGCGATCGTGAACCGCTCGCGCTCGGGCCACAGCCCGGCCTCCTCGGCGTTGACCCAGATCTCGCCCAGGCTCGGTAGCAGGAGGCCGGAGAGCACTTCGCCGGCGGCCAGTTCGGGACAGCCGGGGGCGTCGCGCATCTCCTCCGGCGAGACCCGGCGTACGTAGAGGTCGAAGTGGCTGTCGGCGATCTCGTGGATCGGGATCGGCGGCCGGTTCCCGGACCAGATGTAGTCGGGAAGCTCCGCGAGCACGGCCTCGGCGCGCGACTCGATCTCCTCCATCGATCCCGATCCTAGCCCGGTTGCCCGCCGCCCTTACCGCGCCGGCGCCCTCGCCACAGCGCCCGCGCGATCAGCCGCGCGAGCACGAAGTCGCCCTCGCGCAGGGCGAAGCGGAAGAGCAGGAATGGGCGGCTGGCCGCTTGGCGGGTCATGGCCTCGTAGTCGTGCGGTCCGCCCCGTGCCTGACACTCGCCCCGCCGGCAAGAAAACGGACGGCCCGCTCAGGGGCCGCCCGTGAACAGCTCGTCGATCTCGTCGGGTTCTCGCGCCGGCGCAACCGGCTCGGGCCTCGTCCGCTCGGCGGCCTCGTCCGGAGGTTTGGCGGACTTTGGGTAGGCGACCCGCGCCATCGCGGGGACCGCACCCGGCGCGCGGCCCTTGCCGATCGGCTTTCCGATTTCGCGCAGCAGCTCCCCCGATGTGCCGTAGATGCGGGCGAGCGCGTCGAGCACCCGGTCCGAGACCCCGGAGGAGTCGAGCGTCCCACGCTCCATCCGGTGGTAGTAGTCGGCGACCCGCTCCTCCTGGCTCTCGGCCCCGAGCGCCTCGCTCAGCGCCGCGACCACCTGCTTGCGCTGGATTCCAATCCGCTTGCGAAGCTGCGGCAGCAGGGTCGGCCACCAGCCCGCCGACCCGTGCGCGAGCGAGCGGGCGAAGTCCTCGGTCACCTGCTCGGCTGGGGAGCCCTTGTAGAGGTCGGCGTCCCACTCCCGTCCCGGGGAGCGGGCGAGGTAAGCATCGATCAGGGTCGCCAGCTCGGCGCGGTCGAGGCCCTCGACCCGCTCGAGATAGACCCGCGGGTCCGCCTCGCCGCCGGCCTTGTGTTCGGCGATGTACTCCGAGAGGAGCTCTTGGACTTCGGGCATCGCTCAGTCCGGGTCGTGGTCGGGATTCGAGTCCTCGCCGGCCTCGCCGTCGAGCCGCTTGCGAACGCACTTGCGAAACCGGCTGACGATCTTGTGGACGTTCGCCTGGCTCATCGGCGGATCGAGGTCGGGGTGGTCCTTGTTGACTTGATCGGCGGTGTCGTTCGCATCGAGGTCGTCGAAGACGTTGTGCTCGACCACGGCCCTGTGGAGCTCACTGAGGCCCTCGAGGCACTGGTCGATTACTGACTGTACGTCGACGGTGCCCGTCTCGTCCTCGACGGAGACCTCCTCGCCCCACGCCTCTTCCTCGTCGAGCCGCTCATCGGCGATCGGGGCGGTCTCGGGCTCGCGCTCCTTGCCGCGCCAGTAGTCCGCGATCCCGCGGCGGTCGACGATCCGGTTGAGCCAGTTGACGAACTCGCCGATCGAGGTGCCGTCGAAGGTCGACTGCAGGGCGGCGAGCATCGTGGTCATCGCGACGTCCTCGACGTCCTCGGCGGGCACCCGGATGCTGATCCGGCGCTCGACGTTGTCGAGGTGGCGGAAGCAGAGCATCGCGAGCGCCGCCTTCGCGCAGTCGGGCCGACCGGCATCGGTGGCCCTGCGGATCTGGGTGATGAGGTCATCGGAGCTGAGCTGCTGCAGCTCGTGCTCGCTCAAGCAGTCAAAGTCGGATTGGTCAGCCAAGGTCTCGGATCGATAGGAAGTTGGTCGTCGGACGCGCGCCTCCCCTGACGCGCGGGCCGGGCAGGGTACCTCTTGTATCAGACGAAACGAGCGACTCCCGGAAGTGTTCGGAAACTGCGTCAGGTTCCTCGGTGAGGCGGCGACCTTGCCTACATGGAGGTGCCGACCGCAACCGCCATTGAGCTCACCGACCTCGAGCTGAGCGCCCACGCCTGCGACCGCTACGTCGAGCGGATCAGGCCGGCGCTCGAGCGCGAGGTCGGCGCGCGCGAGCTTGCGCGGTTGATCTGGGAGCAGGGCAGGCTCGTCGCCGACCCGCCCTCGTGGCTGGCCGAGCGCCAGCGGGCAGAGCCCGCAGACGCCTACGTGCTGGTCGGCGATGACGGGGAGCTGGTGCTGCCGGTGCGTAAGTCCGGCGGCCGCTTCCCGGTCGCGGTCGCGGTCACCTGCCTCGACCGCACCGGGGTCTCTGAGCTCGCCCGCCAGGGGCGCAACCGCCGCCGCCGCGAGCGAGCGGCGCGTCGGCGCCAAGCCCGCGCCGGAGGAACACAACCGAGGAGGAGACGATGACCCTGCCGGGACCGTCGCGAACGATCATCGTGCAGCCGATCGAGCAGCCGGCGCCCCCGGAGCCGGCGCCCGAGCCGGAGCCGGAGCGCGAGCGAGAGCCGCGGCCGCGACGTCCGGAGCCGCGAGCGCGAGCGCGACCCCGAGCGCGAGCCGGTCGAGGCTCCCTGAACACGGCGACGATCGTGGAGGGCGACGGACCGCCGCTGATCGCCGGGCGGATCCATGGGATCCGGGTCTGGTCGATCGAGTTCTGTTAGCGACTCGGGATTGCTGCACGGGGTGACCGGGGGCGGCTGGAAGGCCGGCGGTGAGCCGACGGTCGCGGTCTGCAACCGGGACCTGGCGGGGATCGGGCGTCGACTCCGCCGCCACCGCGCGCCCGAGCCCGACTGTGGCTGCGGCCTCTACGCCGTACATCCTCATGCGGCAGAGACCGCGCTCGCCTATCTCGGAGGACGAGCCCGGCCGCGGTGCGATCGCGGGGATCGTCGAGGCCTGGGGGAGGGTCGAGCTGCATCAAGTCTGGGTTTCGCGCCCAGTACGCGCGGCCGATCGCGTTCGCAGTCGCCGCCGAGCCGGCGTCCGGTGACCCCGCGCGGACGGCGGCCCGGATCGCCCGCGGGTACCGGGCCGAGCTGGTGCCGGTGCTCGACCCGCACGACCTCGTCCTCTACTGCCAGGGGCGCGGCTGGGGCCTCGTCGCCGGAGGTGGTCGCGCTCGCTGCGTTCCCGAGGAGGCGCCGGCCGTCGCGGAGCCGCCGGTGAGCCGTCCGGATCTCCGAGCTCGCGCGTCAGCGCCGCAACCGCCGCCGCCGCGAGCGGGCGGCGCGTCAGCGCCAAGCCCGCGCCGAAGGAACACGACCGAGGAGGAGAGGATGACTCTGCCGGGGCCGTCGCGAACGATCATCGTGCAGCCGATCGAGCAGCCGGCTCCCCCTGAGCCGGCGCCCGAGCCGGAGCCGCAGCGCGAGCGCAGAGCCGCGAGCCCGCGACGCCCCGACCGCGAGCGCGAGCGCGACCCCGAGCGCGAGCCGGTCGAGGCGCCCTGAACGCGGCAACGGCCGTGGCGAGCGAGGAGACGCCGTTGATCGCCGGGCGGATCCACGGGATCCGGGTCTGGGCGATCGAGTTCCGGGGTGGATCGGCGTCCCTGCACGGGGTGACCGGGAGGCGGTGGGTCCCTGGAGGCAGGCCGACGGTCGCCCAGTGCAGCTACGGAAACACCGGGTCGGGAGCGCCGCGGTCGCCACCGTGCGCCCGACCCCGATTGCGGCTGCGGCCTCTACGCGGTCCACCCGCACGCCGCGCGGACCGCGCTCTCCTATCTCGGCGGCGTGTCGGGCCAGCCGGCGGCGGTCGCCGGAATCGTCGAGGCGTGGGGGCGGGTCGAGGTGCACGAGGCGGGGTTCCGGGCCCAGTTCGCGCGGCCGACCGTGATCGCCGTCGCCGGGGTTCCGCCCGGACAGCGACACCGGCAAGGATCCTCGGCCCGGGTCGCTCGCCGGTACCACGCCGAGCTGGTCGCGGTCGACGACCCTCACGACCTCGTCGCCTACTGCCGCGACCGTGGCCTCGGGCTGTCGCAAGACGGTCGTTCGCTCGCTGGTCCCGAAGCAGCCACGCTCTCGCACAGCAGCCGACTCCCGAGCAGCATCGCCGCCGGGTCGGCGGTCCTCGGCTCGGCGATGGAGGTCTCGGCTCGGCGAGTGGGCTCGCCGCGATGGGGTTACTTGGTGCTGGTCGGCGATCCTCTGGTACGGCTTCGTCGCATTCGTCGCGGTGTCGATCGCTGATCGCGGTCATCAACGGCGACTTCGGCTCCTCGGGCGAGCGTTCTCGGAGCGCAAGCTGCGCGTCGATCGAGCAGGCGCTGGTGCGTTACGGCGACGAACTGCGCTACATCGCGGTCGTCCGCAACACGAGCGAGAAGCGGGTCGCGCTGGCGGCGTTTGCGCGCGGCAGGGTGCTCGACCGCGACGGCGACCGCGTGGTCCGAGCTTGGCGGACGCGGCAAGGTCGACTGGCGACCGACGCTGCTGCCGGGCGAGACCGGGGTCGTGGTCGACGAGCTGCCCGTTCGCGGGCGCCGCGACCGTGCCCGAGCGGCTGCGATTCCGAACCGACGTCGTCGCCCGGCGCGAGCCGGCGCGAGGTGCGAAGCCCCCGGTCGCGCTCGGCGATCCGGCGCTCGACCGCGGTCGGTGCCGACTCAGCGTCGCGGTGGAGGCGGGCAGGGCGGCTCGCGGGGCCGGGATCACGATCGTCGCCCGCGACGCCGCGGGCGAGATCGGCGGCGCGGGGCCGGTGGCGCTTGGTGACGCCGCGATCGAGCGCGGGAGGCAGGTCGTCGCCGCTCGGCGAGCCGGGCGATTGCCCCGGGTGGCTGCGCGCGGTCGAGACCTACCCGTTCATCTTCCCCGCGCACGCCGCCGGCGCCGGCTAGGAGGGAGCAAAACGACCAGCCCCGCCGTCGATCCTGTGCGCCTCAGGGTGAGTTGCCTTGTCGCGTTGCTCGCGTGTCGGCGTACTACCGCTCTGAGGCCAGAAACCTTGGCGGCGGGGCAAGAAAAAGTCTACTCCGCAACGTCGCGCTAAACAAGCGACTTTCGCTAGTCGTTTCGACCGGCCTCGTAGGTCGGGTGGCTCCGCGCCACGCAGCCGAGCCCGCGGTCAGGCCAGCGCGTCGAGGGTGCGGACGTCGTAGTCCGCGAACGACTGGTCGCCGGTGACCACGACCAGGTCCTCGAGCATCGCCTGGGCGATCAGCATGCGGTCGAACGGGTCGCGGTGATGGGCGGGCAGCCGCCCGGCCGCGACCGCGTGCTCCCAGCGGATCGGCAGCTGGGTGAAGCCGTGGGTGGCGAGCTGCTCGGTCAGATCGTCGGGAGCGACGAGCTTGCCGAGCGCGCGCTTGATCTCGACCTCCCAGATCGTCGCGGCGCTGACGGCGACCCGGTTGCGGCGGCTGAGGACGACCTCGCGGGCGCGCCGCCCGAGTCGCTCACGACCGCTGAGCAGCAACAGCAGGGCGTGCGTGTCGAGCAGGGCGTTCAGTCGAGCATCCCGAAGGCGCGCGCGAGCTCCTCGGGCAGCTCGTCGAAGTCGCCGGCGATCTCGACCTGGCCCGCCCAGGCGCCCTCGATCCCGGCCCGCGACGCTCCCGGTGCCGGGACCAGCATCGCAACCGGTCGGCCGTTGCGGGCGATCACGATCTCCTCGCCGGCCTCGACCCGCTCGACCAGGCGCGAGAGGTTGGTCTTCGCGTCGTGCATGTTGAACTGAGTCGGCTCGGACATCGATCTCTCCCCTGGGTTGGCTCTCGGCCTCTATCCTAGTCCGTCTTAGCTAAGTACGCAGGCGTGCGGTCGAGACCCTCGCCGGATCCCGGTTCTCCGCGGTCAAGGATCTGCCCGCGCTGCCCGATCAAGTTGATGAGTGGGTCGGATCAGCCTTCTTGCGACTTCCGCGCCCGGGCCGCGGTCGGGACACTTGTCGCTGCGCTCGCGCTCGCGGGCTGGGGAGGCGAGGCCGGCGGGGCGGGCGCCGTTCCCGCGGCGGGGACCCCGCCCGACGCCTCGCGGATCGCCTGGGTGCGCGTCTACCAGCACGGCAAGTGGACGGCGCCCGGCGAGACGGCGGCGTCGGTGGGCGCCGCGCTCGCGGCACTTCGGCCGACCTACGTCACGAGCCTGATCCGCTTCACCGCGGGCGAGCGGGTGACCGACGACGAGGTCAAGGCCTGGGAGACGATCCGCGCAGCGGTGCTCGCCACCAGCCCGCAGGCGGAGTTCGCGATCGAGCTCAACGCGCTCGAGTACCCGACGGTCCGCCGGCTGAACGCGATGATGGCGAAGGTGCGGGCGGCGTTCGGCAACGAGGGCTGGCTGTTCGACTTCTACACCACGGCCGCGCGGAAGGAGCCAAAGGTGATGCGGGCCGCGGTCGCCAACGCGCACGCCAACGGGGAGTGGATCGGCGGCAACGCGTTCGGGATCGCACGCAACCCCCGCTTCCCCGCCGACACCGACTTCCTCGAGGTCCAGGACACCGATTTCCGGATCAACCTGAACGCGGTCCGCAGCCTGGCCGGCAAGGTCCAGGTCCACTTTCACCTCGGCAACAGCCCCGCGTTTACGAAGAGCAGCGGCTGCCAGTTCATCAAGCAGCTCAGCACCGCCAAGCGCCAGGCCTACGTCAGCCGCCGCGCCGGCCAGCAGGCCGAGTACGGCTTCCGCTTCGGCTACCCGGTCTTCTTCCCCGAGTGCTACCGGCGGCCGAGCAACCCGCAGACCCGGATCGTCACCTACAACGCCCCCGACGACGAGCCGATGATGGCGACGATCGGGGAGCTGATGGATCGGTTCGACTGAGCCGGGCCCGCCGAGCCGGCTTGGCGAATCGTCGCGGTCGTTCCATGCGTTAGAACCACCCGGTGCCAGATGCGGTGATTTTCGACCTCGACGGCGTCCTGCTCGACTCCGAGCAGGTGTGGAACGAGGCCAAGGAGGCGCTGGTACGGGACAGTGGCGGGACCTGGCGCGAGGAGGCCCCGCACGTGATGATGGGGATGAGCTCGCTCGAGTGGTCGCGGTATCTGCACGAGGAGCTTGGGACGCCACTTGAGCCGGAGAAGATCAACCGCGAGGTCGTCCGTCGCATGAAGGAGCGCTACGACCGCGAGCTGCCGCTCCTTCCCGGCGCCCAGGCCGCGGTCCGGGAGCTGGCCGAGCGCTGGCCCCTCGGTCTCGCCTCGTCGTCGAACCGCGAGATCATCGACCGGGCGATCGAGCTCGCCGGACTCGCGGACGCGTTCTCGGTCACCGTCTCCTCGGAGGAGGTCGAGCGCGGCAAGCCCGCCTCCGACGTCTACCTGGAGGTCGCGCGACGCCTGGACGCCGACCCCCGGCGCTGCGTCGCGGTCGAGGACTCGAGCAACGGGCTGCAAGCGGCCGCCGCGGCGGGGATGGCGGTGATCGCGGTCCCGAACCCGCACTACCCGCCCGACGAGAGCGCGCTCGCGCTCGCCGCGGCCACCGTGGCGACCCCGGGAGAGGTCACCCCGGAACTGGTCGCGCAGGTGGGCTAGCCGAGAAGCCCGAACGCCGCCGGCCCGGTGAGCGGCAAGCGGGCTCCCTCTACTCTCTCGGGCATGGGCGCGACCGCCACCCTGATCGACGAGGTCTCGAGCTGGGACGGCGTCACCCTGGAGCCCGGCCGCTTCGGCTCGACCCGGTTCATGCTCGGCCGGCGCGAGCTCGGGCACCTGCACGGAACCGCGACGCTTGACATGCCGCTGCCGAAGCCGCTGAAGGCGGAGCTGATCGAGCGCGGCGAGGCGCGCGAGCATCGCTGGGCGCCGGCCGGTTCGGGCTGGGTGACGGTCGAGCTCGAGCCGGGGCCCTCGGGGGTCGAGCGCGGCGCGGCGCTGCTGCGCGAGCGCTACGAGCACGCGCGCTCGCTCGCCCGCCACTGACTCGGCACGACGCGACCGCTCAGGCGGCGGCGCGGTCGAGCTCGGCGTCGGCGAGCTCGAGCCCGTGGTCGACGGCGGCGAGGATCTGCTTCAGCTCGGCCTCCTCGACGATCAGCGGCGGGGCGATGAAGAGCGAGGTCTGCTCGCCGCTGGTCGCGATCATCGCCCCGGCGTCGAGGACGCGGGCCGCGATCCGGGAGGCGAGCGGGTCGGGATCGTGGCCCTCCCACTCGCGCCAGCTCGGGCCGTGGAACTCGATCGTCCAGTGCAGGCCGCGGCCGTCGATGCGCGCGATCCCGGGGTGGGCGTCGGCGAGCCGGCGCATCTCGCCGGCGAGCATCTCGTCGAACTCCAGCGCTCGCCGGTAGAGGCCGTCGCGGGCGGAGACCCGGATGTGGGCCTCGATCGCGGCGCAGGTGATCGGGTGGGCGCGGTAGCTGCTGTAGGACTGCCAGCCCGCGTCCTCGATCCGCTCGAGCAGCTCGCGCGAGAGCACCGCGGCGCCGGCCGGCGCGCCGCCCGCGGCCAGCCCCTTGCCCATCGTGACCACGTCCGGGCGCGACTCGCCGGCCTGAAACTGAAACCAGTGCCCGACCCGGCCGAGCCCGGTCACCGTCTCGTCGGCGATCCACAGCGCCCCCGCGTCGCGACGCGAGCTCGGCGAGCCGGTCCTGGTAGCCGGGCTGGTGGTAGATGCCGCCCTGGCTGTAGTCGATCAGCACCGCGGCGACGTCGCCGAGCTCGCCGGCGGCGCCGTCGAGGGCGGCGCGGTCGGCCTCCGCATCCGCCCCCGGCCCGGCGATCCGGGCGCCGACCGGCGCCGGCAGCTCGCGGACGTCGGCGAGCCGGGGCGGGGCCGCGGTGTGGTCGCGGTAGGCGAGCCCGCCGTGCCACTGCGGCTGCACGGTCAGCTCGCGCGCGAGGCCGACGCCGCCGTGGTAGGCGCGCTCGCGGGTGGCGAGCGCCGGGCGCCCGGTCAGCGCCTGGGCGAGCGAGCAGAGGGCGTCGTTGGCCTCGCCGGCGCTGATGAAGAAGCGCACCGCGCCGGCCCAGTCCTCGCCCTCGAGCGCGGTCTCGAGCAGCGCCTCGGCGGCCGCGTCGCGCCCGCCCCAGCGCACGCCCTCGTTGATCGCCGGCGCCGTCGCCGCGCCGCGCACCGCCTCGACGATCTCGGGGTGCGCGTGGCCCAGCGGCGCCGCCGTGTTGGTGCCGTCGAGCACCCGGCGGCCGTCGTCGAGCTCGAGCCACATGCCCTCGCCGCGGACGACGAGCGGCTGTGAGCCCGAGGTCAGCGAGGTGGCGAGGACGCGGGAGGCGGCCATCGCTACTTGCGCACCTCGCCCCCGAAGCCCCAGTGCGAGGGCGCTACCCCGTCGACGATCACCCAGGTCTCGTCGCGGACCTCCTCGCCGAAGACCTCGCAGAGGGCGTCGGTGAGGCCGGCGATCAGGCGCTCGGTGGCCTCGGGGTCGTCGAATCGACGGTCGAAGGCCTTGACTTCGATCAGCGGCATGGACGCACCTTTCGTTCGCGTTCGAGCGGGCCGCGGCTCATGCGCTGAGCCCGAGCAGATGGGCCGGGTTCGCCTTGGTCATCTTCTCCAGCTCGTCGTAGTCGGCGCCGACGTCGAGCATCGAGCTGATCAGCATCCGCATCCCCTCCGGGTGCGGCGCCGCCGAGGCCTGGCCGAGGTCGGAGCTGAGGATCAGGTTGTCGCCGCCGAGCTCGCCGACCCACTCGGCGAGCTCGTCGGGCTTCTGCTCCCAGAAGATCGGCGAGACGCAGGAGACCGCCACGTACTCGAGGTAGGCGCCCTCGGCGATCAGCTCGCGCTGGACGTCGAGCTCGTAGCGGGTCAGCGCCCAGTTGACGTGGGTGACGAGGAACTTGCTCACCCCGCATCGCTTCGCCTCCGCCTGCAGCGCCCGGGTCTCCTCGATGCTCAGGTGCCCGGTCGCCAGACAGGCGTCGTCCTCGGCGACCAGCTCGCAGATCGTCGTCACCTCGGGCTTCAGCTCGCCTCGCTGGTCGAACACCGTCACCCCGTCGCCGGCGAGCTGCTTGCGCTTGCGGCCGAGCTGCGGGTAGTCGGGCGTGTCGAAGTACTCGGAGTGGTACTTGGAGTGGTTGCTCGGCATCCAGACGACCCGGGCGCCGTAGTGGAGCGCCTTCTGGACCACCCACGGGTTGAGCCCACCGACCGAGCGGTTGAGGACCACCGCCCCGAACGGCTCCACCTGGCGGAACGTGCGCCCGACGTGGTAGGCGCGACCGGTGGTGTCGCTGTCGTGGTCCTTGAGCACGAAGCCGCGCATGCCGAAGTCGAGCGCGTGCGAGGCGAGGTCGGCGTCGTCGATCGGGCGGTTGAACAGCGCCGGGTGGGTGTGCGCGTGCATGTCGATCGCGTCGACGAGCAGCTTCAGGTCGCGTCTCACTCTCCCTCCTTCCCGCCGCACCAGCGCAGCGCGGCGATCGCGAGCGCCTGCGCGCAGGCGACCAGGTCCTCGACCGGGACGAACTCGTCGACCGCGTGGGCCATCGTCTTGCCGTCGTTCGAGAGCCCGGCCGGCCCGTAGCTGATCGTCGGCGTCCCGAAGCGGGTGAAGGTCGCCGCGTCGTGCCAGCCCTGCAGCGCGGCCACCTTCCCGGGGCGCCCGACGGCCGCACCGGCCCCCAGGACGCACTCGACGATCGGGTGCTCGGGGGAGATCTCGGCGGGGGCCAGGTTGGTGCCCCACTCGAAGCTCGGCGGGTGCTCGGCCAGCCACGGGTCCTCGCGGGCGCGCTCGAGCACCCAGGCCTCGATCTCGCGCTCCAGCCCGCTGCCCCAGCCGCCGCCGTCATCGCCGTTGCCGTGATCGCCCTGTTGGGGGAGATAGGTGACGTCGACGGTCGTCGTGCAGGAGGCCGGGTAGTTGACCCACCACTCGCCCCCTTGGATCACGGTCGGCACCAGCTCGCCGGGGGCGAGCAGCGGATGATCGCCGTCGCGCTCGCCCCACCGCTCGCGCAGCGCCCGCACCGCCTCGAGCACCACCGTCGTCTTCTCGATCGCGTTCACGGCGCCGCCCTCGCGCCAGTCCGGTTGCGGCATCTCGGCGTGGCCGGGGCGGCCCTCGACGGTCACCGTCGGATTGAGCACGCCGCGACAGGCGATCCAGGGCTCAAACCCGGTCGCCTCGGGGACGATCCCGGCGTCGGCGTCGATCCCGCGCGCGGCGAGCGCCAGCGCCCCGGCGCCGTTCCACTCCTCGTCGGTGACCGTGCTCACGATCAGCTCGCCCGGGAGCTCGACCCCGGCCTCGGCGAGCGCGGTCGCCGCGACGACCATCGCCGCGACCCCGCCCTTCATGTCACACGCCCCGCGCCCGTAGAGGCGCCCGTCGCGGACCTCGGGCTCGAACGGATCGCTCGCCCAGCGCTCGCGCGGCTCGGCCGAGACGACGTCGATGTGGCCGTTGAGGAGCAGGCTGCGGCCCTCGCCGGAGCCGCCGAAGCGAGCGAGCAGCTGCGGGCGCCCGGCGAAGCCGAGCCCCGCCGGCACCTGGCGATCCCAGCGGTCGAGCGCACCGGGCTCGGGCTCGAACAGCTCGACCTCGGCGCCGGCCGACGCCAGGCGCGCCGCCAGCTGCTCCTGCAGCGCGGCCTCCTGGCGCGCCGGCTCGTCGGCCTCGCCGCGGGTCGTGGTCTCGAACCGGATCAGCTCGGAGGCGAGCTCGACCAGCTCGTCGCTGCGCTCGTCGATCGCGGCGACGACCCGGTCCTCGTCGCTCATGCGAGCGCCTCCATCGCCTCGGCGGTGCGCAGGCTCTCCTCGCGGATCGAGGTCAGCAGCCGTGCCTTGTAGTCGAAGAACGCCTGAGTCGAGAAGACCTCGAAGGTGCGCGGGCGCGGGATCTCGATCGTCATGTCCTCCTTGATCTGGCCGGGCCGCGCGGTCATCACCAGCACGCGATCGGAGAGGAAGACCGCCTCGTCGATGTCGTGGGTGACGAAGATCACCGTCAGCCGGTGCTCCTCCCAGACCTTGGTCAAGAGCTCCTGCATCAGCTGGCGGGTCTGGGCGTCGAGGGCGCCGAACGGCTCGTCCATCAACAGCACCTCGGGCTTGTAGGAGAGCGCCCGGGCGATCGCCACCCGCTGTCGCATCCCGCCCGAGAGCTGGCTCGGGTAGGAGTCCGCGAAGCGGTCGAGGCCGACCAGGTCGAGGTGCTCGCGGGCGACCTCGGCGCGCTCGCTGCTCGAGCCGTGGAGGGCGAACTCGACGTTCTTCTGCGCGGTCAGCCACGGAAACAGGGCGTAGCTCTGAAAAACGACGCCGCGGTCGCGGCCGGGGCCGACGACATGCTGACCGTCGACGAGCACCTCGCCCTCGGTCTCCTCCTCGAGCCCGGCGACGATCGAGAGCATGGTCGACTTGCCGCAGCCGCTGGTCCCGATCACGGTCACGAACTGCTTCTCGGCGATCTCGAAGTCGAGCCCGTCGAGCGCCACGACCTCGCCGGAGCCGCGGTCCTCCTCGAACACCTTGCGCAGGCCGCGCACGGTGAGCTTCGCCCCCCCGCTGGGCCCGCTCATTCCGCCCACCGAAAGAGCCGCTTGCCGGTGTACTTCATCGCCTGGTCCATGATCAGCCCGAGCAGCCCGATGACGATGATCCCGAGGAAGATCGTCTCGGTCTGGAAGAAGCGCTGGGCGACGACGATCGAATGCCCGAGGCCCTCGGAGGCGGCGACCAGCTCGGCGACCACGAGCCAGGTCCAGGCCCAGCCGAGGGTGATCCGCAGCGTGTCCCAGATCGCCGGCGCCGCCGCCGGCAGGACCACCCGGCGGAGCACGGCGTGGTCCTTCATCCCCAGGGTGTGCCCGATGTCGACGTACTCGCGCGGCACCCGCTTGACGTTGTCCATCACCAGCAGCACCTGCTGGAAGAAGGTGCCGATGAAGATGATCAGCCACTTCTGCGACTCGTCGACCCCGACCCAGACGATCGTCAGCGGCACGAAGGCGACCGCCGGCATGTAGCGGATGAAGTCGACCGAGGGCTCGATCGCCGCCTCGGCGGCGCGGTAGGTGCCGATCAGGATCCCGATCGGCAGCGCCAGCGCGGTCGAGATCGCAAACCCGATCGTGATCCGCACGAAGCTGGTCCGCGCGTCATCCCAGAGCGTCCCGTCCTTGACCGCGTCGACCCCGGTCCGCCAGACGTCGGCGGGGGAGGGGAGGAAGATGTCCTTCGCCAGGTCGAGCTCGGCCGCCAGCCACCAGCCGCCGAGCAGGACGGCGAAGGAGATGATCGCGATGACCAGGTACGTCCGCGGCTCGATCGGGCTGTAGAGCCGAAACAGCTTGCGCTTGCGCTTTCGCTTCGGCGACGCGGCCGGGGCCCCACCACGGGCCCCGGCCGTCGTCTGATCCGAAGCGGTCGTCATCCGCGACTACTCGCCCGAGAGCGCCTGCTCGCCGAACGAGGTGTCGAGGTAGTCGCTCACCTCGGGCTCGGTCTCGATCTGGCCCTGGTCGAACATGATCGTGCGGATGTCGTTCCAGAGCGCCTCGTAGTCGTTCTCGAGGAAGTCCTGGGACTGCTGGAGGTCGAACAGCTCGACCCCCTCGAAGCTCGGTCCCAGAGCCTCGGGCTTCTCGCCGACGTTCTCGGCGATGATCGCCTGCGCCTCCTCGGGGTTCTCGTTGTAGTAGTCGACCGCGTCGCCCCACGCCTGGAGGACGCCGACGACCGCATCCGGGTCGCTCTCGGCGAACTCGCTGTTGACCGCCAGCGCGTCGGAGATCAACCCCTCGTTCTCGGCCGCGGTGTAGATGATCTTGCAGTTGTCACCCTCCTCGACCGCCGCCTGCAGGTAGGGCTCGTAGGTGACCGCGACGTCGACCCGGCCGGCGACCGCCGCCGTGCCCGCATCGGCCGCGGGGAGCGGGACGTAGTCGATCGAGTCGATGTCGAGTCCGGCCTCGCTGAGCGCGTAGTTGAACAGCACGTCGGAGACCGAGAACTCCTCGAACGCGACCTTGGCGCCCTCGACGTCCTCGATCGACTTGATGTCCGGGTTGCAGGAGACGACCGCGTCCGCCTCCAGCGAGACGTCCTCCATCAGCACGACCTTGTAGTCGAGGCCGAGGTCGGCGAGCCGGATCAGGGTGTTGTTGGCGTTGTTGGCCGCCTGGAACTTGCCGCTCGCAAAGCCGGACTCGAGGTCCTGGTCGGTGGAGAAGTTGACCAGCTTGATGTCGACCCCGTGGTCGGTGTCAAAGCCCTGGTCATCCGCGATCCAGAACGGCCCGTAGCCGATCCAGGGCTGGGTGCCGATCGACACCTCGGTCACCTCGCCGCCGCCGGCCGCATCGTCGGACTCGTCGTCATCGTCGCCACAGGCCGCGACGAGGAAGGCGAGCGCCACCAGCAGCCCGAGCAACGCTCCGAGCCTGGTGATCGAGAATTTCGTGGTCGTTTGTGCATCAGCTCTCCTCTGCTCGTGGTCGGTTTCACAGCTTGATCCAGATCGTCACGGTGTCGCCCCTATCGCCCCGATCCGGCCGTCCGGGTCGGTGCGCTCGAGTACCGAGCGCATTGCGTCGACGACCTCGTCGGCCTCGGCGCGGGACATGATCAGCGGCGGCGAGATCACCAGGTTGTGCTGGCAGTCGCGAACGATGACCCCGGTCTCGCGCATGATCACGTCCTGGGGGGCGGAGTCCATCGCCAGCGGGTTGCGGCTCTCGCGGTCGCCAACGAGCTCGACCGCGTGCATCATCCCGACCCCGCGGACCTCGCCCACCACCGGCAGGTCGAGCAGCCCCTGCAGCCGTTCGAGGATGTAGGCGCCGGTCTCCTGGGCACGTTCGAGCAACCCCTCGGACTCGATCAGCTCCAGGTTCGCGAGCGCCACCGCGCACGAGGTCGGATGCCCGTTGTAGGTGAACCCCATCGGGAAGCCCTCCTCGGTCACCGCCTCGGCGATCTCGTCGCTGACCAGCACCGCGCCGAGCGGCGCGTAGCCGGAGGTGATCCCCTTGGCGGTGACGATGATGTCGGGCTCGACCCCGAAATGCTCGGCGGCGAACCAGTGCCCGACGCGGCCGTAGGCGCTCACCACCTCGTCGAAGATGAAAATGATCCCGTGCTCGCGCAGGAGCTCCTGCACGCGCGGCCAGTAGTCGTCCGGCGGCACCAGCATCCCGGCGACGCCCATCACCGGCTCGCCGATGAAGGCGGCGACCTTGTCCGCCCCGAGCTCCTCGATCGTCCGCTCGAGCTCGGCGATGCAGAAGTCGGTCGCGTCCTCGCCGTCGAAGAGCTCGGCCCGGTACGGCCACGGCTGGGTCAGGTGGTGGACGTGGGGGAGCATCGGCCCGAAGCCCTCGTGGTAGACCGGGAACCCGGTCGCTGTCCCGGACCCGTAGCCGACGCCGTGATAGGCCTGGTGGCGGGCGAGGATCCAGGTCCGGTCGCGCTCGCCGCGGCGCCAGTGCGCGTAGCGCGACATCTTCAGCGCCGCCTCGTTGCCCTCCGAGCCGCCGCTGGTGAAGTAGACGTGGGTCTGCTTCGGGGGCGAGATCGAGGTCAGGCGCTCGGCGAGTTCGATCGCGCGGTCGTTGGAGAACTCCCAGAAGCTGGTGAAGTACTCGAGCCGCTGCATCTGCTCGGCCGCGGCCTCGGCGATCTCGCGCCGACCGTGCCCGACCTGGGCGAGCCAGAGGCCGCCGGTGGCGTCGAGGTACTCGCGCCCGTCGGCGTCGCGAAGCCGGCATCCATCGCCCTCGACCATCACCACCCGCTGCTCGGTCGAGCTCGGCAGGTACGGATGGATGATCCGCTGCCGGTCGGCCTGCGCCAGCTCCTGCGCCGTCCGCTCGCCTCGCGTCGCCGTCACGCCCATTCGATCCTCCTCTTCCGCGACCTCGGACAACGCCCGAACGGCCACTGTAACCCGCTTGCTCTCAGCTTTCGACAGCTACTCATCTCGCCCCGTGAATTCACAGCAGCGCCCCGATCAGCACCCCGAGCACGAGCCCGAGCACGCAGCCGGCGACGAAGGCGCCGAGCGGCGAGACCGAGAACGGCCTGAACGCCTGCTCGCTCGGCGGTGCGGCCGCGGTCGGCGCGGGGGGATGCGGCAGCGGCTCGGCGGCGCCCTCGACCGGCGCCGGTTGCGGCGCCGGCGTCGGGGGCGCCTCGGGCGCGTCGCCGTGGCGCTCGAGGTTTCGCAGCGTCTCGACGATCAGCTTGCGGCTGATCCCGGGCGCCAGTCGTTGCCCGACCCCGGCGACCGGCCCGGTGAGCTTGAAGTCACCCTGGTAGCCGACCTCGGTCTGCTCGCCGCTCGCCGCCAGCGTGATCAGGCCACGGCCATCGATCGCCCCCTTGTCGCCCTTGCCGGCGACGACGATCGTGCAGCGCTCGGGCTCGGTGACGTCGAGGTACTCGACCGTGCCCTCATAGACGCCGGTCACGGCGCCCGCCGCGACCGTGATCGCGGTCCGGTAGCGGTGCTCGGCGTCGCCGTCGCGCTCGAACCCGCGACAGCCGGGAATCGAGGCCGCCAGCGTCTCCGGGTCGTTGAGCAGACCCCAGACCCGCGCCTGCGAGAGCGCCAGCTGCTCGCTGCCCTCAACCCTGGGCATCGCGTTCCCCTCGTTCGCGCACGGCGGTGCTCACCCGCTCGGGGGTGAACGGCAGCTCGGTAAGCCTGATCCCGGTCGCGGCCTCGATCGCCGCCGCCACCGCCGGAGCCGGGGGGCCGATCGGCGGCTCGCCGATCCCGCGGGCGTTGAACGGCCCCATTCCCTCGCCGCCCTCGACGACCAGCGGTTCGATCGTCGGCAGCTCGACCGCGGTCGGAATCAGGTACTGGGCGAAGGAGCCGGTCAGGTTCTGACCGTCCTCGAAGACGATCCGCTCCGAGAGCGCGTAGCCGAGTCCCATCGCCACCGCTCCCTCGATCTGGCCCTCGACCGACTGCGGGTTGATCGCCTGGCCGACGTCGTGAGCCGCCAGGTAGCGCAGCACCCGCACCTGGCCGCTGTCGAGGTCGACCTCGACCTCGACCGCGTGACAGCCGTAGGTGAAGTCGGGGAAGACCCGGCCGCGCCAGTTCTCGTCCGCCTGCCAGGGAACCCCCTTCGGCGCCTGGTGGGTGGCGAGCACGTGCCAGGGCACGTCCACCGAAGCGCAGGCGGCGAGCAGCGCCCCGAACTCGATCGCCCGCTCGCCGTCGCGCTCGCGAACGCCCTCGGGGCCGAACTCGACCCGTTCCGGCTCGATCTCGAGCAGCCCGGCGGCGACCCCGGCGAGCGCGTCGCGCAGCTCGGTCGCCGCCTTGAGCACCGCGTTGCCCGACATGTAGAGCTGCCGGGTCGCCGTCGTCGTCCCGGTCAGCGGGTTGAGCGCCGAGTCGCCGATGTGGATCGTGATCCGCTCGGGCGCCACGCCGAGCACCTCGGAGGCGATCTGGACCAGCGAGGACGCCTGTCCGCCGCCGATGTCGGGGACCGCGATCCTGATCACCAGCGAGCCGTCGAGCTCGAACCCGATCCAGGCGCTCGCCCAGTCGTTGAGCCAGATGCAGCGCCCGTAGGGCTGCAGGTTGCAGGCGAAGCCGCGCCCGACCGCGCGCCCGGGGGCGCTCGGCGGGGGCGGATCGGAGAGCCGCTCTTCGACCGCGTCGATCAGCGCCGGCAGCTCGACGCTCGTCTCCAGCGGCTGGCCGATCGGCAGCGTGTCGCCGCGCTCGACGAAGTTGCGCCGTCGCAGCTCGAGCGGATCGAGGCCGAGCTCGCGCGCGAGCGCGTCCATCTGGCCCTCGTAGCCGAGCGCGACCTGCATCCCGCCGAACCCGCGCATGGCGCTGCACGGGGTGTGATTCGTGTACACGGTGCGGGCCCGGATGCGGACGTTCGGGCACCGGTAGGGGCCGCCGGCGCAGGTGGTCGAGTACAGCAGCACCAGGGCGCTGAGCAGCGCGTAGGCACCGCCGTCGGAGAGGATGTCGACGTCCATCGCCACCAGCTCGCCGCTCGGGTCGGCGCCGGTGCGGTAGCGCATCCGCACGGCGTGGCGGTTCTGGCGCGCGAGCAGCGATTCCTGGCGGCTCCAGAGCATCCGCACAGGCCGCCCGGTGAGCGCGACGACGATCCCCAGGTAGGGCTCGACGGTCATGTCCTCCTTGCCGCCGAAGCCACCGCCGACGTAGGGGGTGATCAGGCGGACCCGGTTGTCGGGCAGCTCGAGGATCCGGGCGACGTCGCGGAAGTGCTCGACCACCTGGGTCGCGGCGCGGATCGTGATCACACCGTCGGTGTCGCGCCAGGCGACCCCGGCCTCGGGCTCGAGGTAGGCATGGTCGATGAACTGGGTCCGGTACTCGTTCTCGACTACCGCCGCGGCGCGATCGAGGCCGGAGTCGACGTCGCCCTCCTCGAGCTCCCAGCTGGCGAGCAGGTTGCCGCCCTCGTGCAGGAGCGGGGCGTCGGGCTCGAGGGCGCGCTCGGGGTCGTCGAGCACCGGCAGCGGCTCGTAGTCGACGACGATCGCGTCGAGCGCCGCCAGGGCGGCGTCCTCGGTCTCGGCCGCGACCAGCGCGATCGGCTCGCCGTGGTAGCGGACCACCTCGTCGGCGAGCACGTTCGAGCGCGCCTTCAGCGCCCCGACCTCGAGCGTCTGTCCGGGGACGTCGACCCAGACCGTGTTCTGGGGCACGTTGGCCGCCGTGTAGACGGCGACCACCCCGTCGAGCGCGGCGGCGGCCTCGGTGTCGACCCGGGTCAGCCTCGCGTGCGCGTAGTCGGAGCGCTTCAGCATCGCGTGCAGCATCCGCGGCAGCGCGAAGTCGGCGGCGTAGGCGGTCCGGCCCTGGACCTTCTCGATCGCGTCGTGGCGGGTGAGGTCGGCGCCGACCACCCGCCGCCCCGGTCGGACCTCGACGCTCATTGCCCGTTCTCCCCGCCGGCGGCCGCGGCGCCGTCGCGGTAGGCGCCGACCGCGCTGACGATCTTGCCGTAGCCGGTGCAGCGGCAGAGGTTGCCGGCGAGGCTGTGGCGGATCTCGGCCTCCGAGCCCGCGGCGCCGATCCTGACCGCCTCGATCGCGCTGAGGACGATCCCCGGGGTGCAGAAGCCGCACTGGACACCGCCCCTGGCGACCATCTCGGCCTGCAGCGGATGAAGGTCCCCGTCCTCGGCGAGCCCGGCGACGGTCTCGACCTCGGCGCCCTCGACCTGGGGGGCGAGCACCGAGCAGGAGTTGACCGCGACCCCGTCGAGCAGCACCGCGCAGGCCCCGCAGACGCCCTCGCCGCAGCCGTGCTTGGCGTCGGTGCGCCCGGCCGCGTCGCGCAGCATCCGCAGCAGGGTCCAGTGCGCCGGGACGTCGCATCGCTGCGGGCTGCCGTTGAGGGTGAAGCCGACGATCATCGCCCGTCCCCCCGGGCCCGGCGCCAGGCGTGGCCGAGGGCCCGCGAGGCGCAGATCCCCGCCGCCCGGGCGCGATACCCGGCCGAGGTGAAGGCGTCGGTCTCGGGCTCGACCGTCTCGGCGACCTTGTCGGCGACCTGGTCGAGGAAGGCCTCGCTGAGCGCCTCGCCGCGACAGATCTCCTCCGCGGGCTCGCAGCGCAGCGGCCGGTCGCCGACCCCGGCCAGCGCCAGCCTCGCCTCCGCGCAGGCGCCGGCGTCGTCGATCGTCACCAGCGCCGTCGCCGCCGCGGTGGCGAAGTCGTCGGCGCGGTTGGCGATCTCGGCGAAGCCGTGGCCGCTGCCCGGCGGCGGCAGCTCGAGCTCGACCCGGGTGAGCAGCTCCCCGGACCCGACCGCGGTGGCGAAGAAGCCGGCGAAGAAGTCGTCGATCGCGACCCGGCGCTCGCCCTCGCTCCCGGCGATCACGACCTCGCCGCCGTAGGTGAGCGCGACCGCGCCGAGCTCGGCCGCGGGGTCGGCGTGGCTGAGGCTGCCGCCGAACGTGCCCCGGTTGCGCACCCGCGGGTTGCCGATCTGGCGCGCCGCCTCCGCCGCCAGCGGCAGCTGCGCACCGAGCTCCGCGCTGCGCTCGAGCTCGCGATGACGGGTGAGCGCCCCGAGCCCGACGGTGCCGTTGGTGCGCTCGAAGCCCGCCAGCGGCAGCCGCCCGATGTCGACCAGCAGGTCGGGCGCGGCGAGGCCGAGGCTCATCATCGGGACCAGGCTCTGTCCGCCGGCGATCGGTCGCGCCTCGCCATCGGCGCCGGCGAGCGCGTCGATCGCCTCCTCGACGGTCTCCACGCGCGCGTACTCGAACGGGCGCGGGTACACCTCAGACGTCCCACCCTGCGTCGACGACGATGTCGTGCCCGGTGATGTTCCGGGCCCGGTCGGAGACCAGGAAGCGCACCGCCTCGGCGATGTCGGCCTCGTCGATGAACCGCCCGAGCGCCGTCTGCGAGGCGAAGTCCGCGTAGACCTCGTCGTAGCTCTTGCCGATCCGCTCCGCCTTCGTGCTCACGATCCTCTCCATCCGCTCGCCGTTGGTGACGTTCGGGCAGATCGCGTTGACGGTGATGTCGTGCGGACCGAGCTCGAGCGCCAGCGTCCTGGTCAGGCCCCGGACCGCCCACTTCGACGACGAGTAGCCGACCCGGTTGCGATAGCCGCGCAGGCCGGAGGTGCCGGCGATGTTGACGATCCGCCCTCCCTCGCCGTCGATCATCGCCGGGATCACCGCCTTGCTGGGGAGGAAGGTGCCGACCACGTTGACGTCGAGGACGAAGCGGAAGTCCTCCAGCGCGACCTCCTGGGCCGGGGTCTCGATCGGCCCGATCACCCCGGCGGTGTTGACCAGGATGTCGATCCGCCCGAACCGCTCCAGCGCCGCGGCGGCGAGCTCGCGCGTCGCCGGCTCGTCGGTGACGTCGCAACGGACGCGCAGGGTCTCGAGGCCGGAGAAGCGCTGCTCGAGGTCGTCGGCGTGCTCGTCGATCGCCTCCATGTCGCGTCCCGCGAGCACCAGCGCGGCTCCCTCCTCGGCGAGCGCGGTGCAGATCGGGCCTCCCATGCCCTTGGCGGCGCCGGTGACGACGGCGACCCTGCCGTGGAGATCGAGCGGGCGCTCGCGGGTCGGCGCCGTGTCCTCGTCCCGGCTCAAGCCGCGCTCCCGCGCCCGTAGTTCACTATGTGAAACGATAGTTCACAGAATGGATTGCGAACATAACACCTGTCGCGGGCTCCTGCAACGGCGCTCGCGGCGCCGCCCGGGCCGGTGAGCAGCGCACCCCGGACGACCGCCCGCTCGGGCAAGCGGCCCGCGGCGACCGCCGGCCCGAAGGTGCTCGAGAAGACGCTGCGGGTGCTCGACCTGTTCACGGTCGAACGCCCGTCCTGGTCGGTGACCGAGATCGCGCGTGAGCTCGAGATGCCGACCGCGACCGCGCACCGGCTCGTGCGCGCGCTCGAGGCTCGCTCGTACCTGGCCCGGGTCGGCTCGCGCTACCGGCTCGGGTTCGCGGCGATCGACCTCGGCCGGCGCGCGACAGCGTCGGTCGACCTGCGATTGCTGCTCGGCAGCGTGCTGCGCGAGCTCGCCCGGAAGACGGGGGAGACGGCGCTGCTGACCGTCTATGACGAGAGCCGGCACGGGTCGCTGTGCATCGACCGGATCGAGACCGCCCACAGCCTCAGGCTGGCGATCGAGATCGGCCGGGTGACCCCGATCCACGCCGGCGCCTCGGCCAAGGCCCTGCTCGCCTTCCTCGAGCAGCCGATCCGCGAGGAGATCCTCGCGCACAAGCTCGAGCGGCTCGCGCCCGGCACGGTGACCGATCCCGAGCTCTTGCGAGAGCAGCTCGAGCAGATCCGCGCCCGGGGTTGGGCAGCGAGCTACGAGGAGAACAACGTCGGGGCCTGGGGACTCGCCGCCCCGATCGTCGTCGGCACCGGGGTGGTGGCCTCGATCGGGTTCGCCGCGCCGGCGGCCCGCCATTCGGAGTCCGAGGTCCGCTCGCTTGCAGGACTCGTCTGCGAGGCGGCGCGCGCCTCCGAAGCCCTGCTCGATCCCGCCCGGGACGCCGGCGGGGCGGACAGAGACCGCGAGCCGGGGGGAGCCGGTTGACGCCGGTGAAGCTCAACGGCACCGGGCTCGCGCCGGCCGACGTGGTCGCGGTGGCGCGCGACGAGGCGCCCGTGGCCCTCGATCCGCGAGCGCAGGCCGCGATGGAGAAGAGCGCCGCGATCGTCGCCCGGATCGCCGCCTCGGACGAGCCCGCCTACGGGGTCTCGACCGGGTTCGGATCGCTCGCCACGACGCAGATCCCCGCCGAGCGCCGAGAGCAGCTGCAGCGAGCGCTGATCCGCTCTCACGCCGCGGGCATGGGCCCGGCGGTCGAGCGCGAGGTCGTGCGGGCGATGATCCTGCTGCGGGCACGTTCGCTGGCGCTCGGCTACTCGGGCGCCCGTCCGCTGGTCGCCGAGGCGTTGATCGACCTGCTCAACGCCGGCCTGACGCCGGTCGTCCCCGAGCACGGGTCGCTGGGCGCCAGCGGTGATCTGGCGCCGCTCGCGCACTGCGCCCTGGCGATCATCGGCGAGGGCGAGGTCAGCGACCGCGAGGGCAGGGTCGTCCCCTCCGCCGAGGCGCTCAGCGCCGCCGGCCTGGAGCCGGTCACCCTGCGGGCGAAGGAGGGCCTGGCGCTGATCAACGGCACCGACGGGATCCTCGGCGTGCTCGTGCTCGCCCTCGAAGACCTTGGGCGCCTGCTCGCGGTCGCCGACGTCTGCGCCGCGATGTCGGTCGAGGCGCTGCTGGGCACGGACCGCGCCTTCGCCGCCGACCTGATCGGACTTCGCCCGCAGGCCGGCCAGGCGCTGAGCGCAACGAACCTGCGCCGCCTGCTCGAGGGCTCGGAGGTGGTCGCCAGCCACCGCGAGGACGACCCCCGGGTCCAGGACGCCTACTCGCTTCGCTGCGCCCCCCAGGTCAACGGGGCGGCGCGGGACGTGGCCACCTACGCGGAGGCGATCGCCGCGGCGGAGCTCGAGGCGGCGATCGACAATCCGATGATCCTCGCCGACGGTCGGGTCGAGTCGTGCGGCAACTTCCACGGCGCTCCACTCGGCTACGCCTGTGACTTCATCGCGATCGCGGCCGCCGACGTCGGCGCGATCGCCGAGCGGCGCACCGACCGGCTGCTCGACCCGAGTCGCTCCTTCGGCCTGCCGCCGTTCCTCGCCGAGGACCCCGGGGTGGACAGCGGGCTGATGCTCGCCCAGTACACCCAGGCGGCGATGGTCGCCGAGAACCGCCGGCTCGCCGCTCCGGCCAGCGTCGACTCGCTGCCGACCAGCGCGATGCAGGAGGACCATGTCTCGATGGCGTGGGCGGCGGCGCGCAAGCTCCAGCTCGCGCTCGCCAACCTGACCCGGATCCTCGCGGTCGAGCTCACCTGCGCGGCACGCGCGCTCGAGCTGCGCGCGCCGCTGGCGCCGGCGCCCGGGACCGCGGCGGCGCTGGCCGCGCTGCGGGGCGCCGTTCCCGGAATCGGGCCCGACCGGCCGCTGGCGCCCGAGCTCGAGGCCGCGGCCGGGCTGGTCGCGTCCGGGGCCGTCTCGGCCGCGGTCGAGACGGCGATCGGGGAGCTCGAGTGAGCGGCCCGCGCCAGGTGCGGGCACCGCGCGGGAGCGAGCTCTCCTGCCGCGGCTGGCCCCAGGAGGCGCCGATGCGGATGCTGATGAACAACCTCGACCCCGAGGTCGCGGAGCGACCGGACGAGCTGGTCGTCTACGGCGGCACCGGACGGGCGGCGCGCTCATGGGAGGCGTTCGACGCGATCGTCGCCTCGCTGCGACGCCTGAACGACGACGAGACGCTGCTGGTCCAGTCGGGTAAGCCGGTGGGCGTCTTTCGCACCCACGAGTGGGCTCCGCGGGTGCTGATCGCGAACTCGAACCTGGTCGGCGAGTGGGCGAATTGGGAGGAGTTTCGGCGGCTGGAGGCGCTGGGGCTGACGATGTACGGCCAGATGACCGCCGGCTCCTGGATCTACATCGGCAGCCAGGGCATCGTCCAGGGCACCTACGAGTGTTTCGCCGAGATCGCCCGGCGGCGCTTCGGCGGCTCGCTCGCCGGCACGATCACGCTCACCGCGGGGCTCGGCGGGATGGGTGGCGCGCAGCCGCTGGCGATCACGATGAACGGCGGGGTGGCGCTCTGCATCGAGGTCGACGCCGAGCGGATCGCCCGCCGGCTCGAGACCCGCTATCTCGACGAGCAGGCCGACGACCTCGAGCAGGCGATAGCGCGCTGTCGCGACGCCAAGGCGGAGCGGCGAGCGCTGAGCGTCGGCCTCTGCGCCAATGCCGCCGAGGCGGTGCCCGAGCTGCTGCGGCGCGGGTTCGAGGCCGACGTGGTCACCGACCAGACCAGCGCCCATGACCCGCTCGCCGGTTACGTTCCGGCGGGGGTCTCGCTCGCCGAGGCAGCCGAGCTGCGCGAGCGCGACCCGGACGAGTACCTGCGCCGCTCCCGCGCCGCGATCGCCGCCCACTGCTTCGCGATGGTCGGCTACCAAGACGCCGGCGCCGAGGTGTTCGACTACGGCAACAGCCTTCGCGCCGAGGCCAGACTGGGCGGCTTCGAGCGCGCCTTCGACTACCCGGGCTTCGTCCCCGCCTACATCAGGCCGCTGTTCTGCGAGGGGAAAGGCCCGTTTCGCTGGGTCGCGCTCTCGGGCGATCCCGCCGACATCGCCGCCACTGACCGCGCGGCGCTGGAGGAGTTCCCCGAGGACGAGGCGCTCGGACGGTGGATGAGGATGGCGAGCGAGCGGATCGCCTTTCAGGGGCTGCCGGCGCGAATCTGCTGGCTCGGCTACGGGCAGCGGCGCCGGCTCGGCCTGCGGTTCAACGAGATGGTCGCCAGCGGCGAGCTGCGGGCCCCGATCGTAATCGGGCGCGATCATCTCGACTCAGGCTCGGTCGCCTCGCCCTACCGCGAGACCGAGCGGATGGCCGACGGCTCCGACGCGATCGCCGATTGGCCACTGCTGAACGCGCTGCTCAACACCTCCGCGGGCGCCTCCTGGGTCAGCATCCACGACGGGGGCGGGGTGGGGATCGGGCGCTCGATCCACGCCGGCATGGTCTGCGTCGCCGACGGCAGCGAGCTCGCCGCGGAGAAGCTCGACCGGGTGCTGACCACCGACCCCGGGACCGGGGTGATCCGCCACGTTGACGCCGGCTACGAGCGCGCCTCCGCGATCGCCGACGAGCGCGGGATCCGAATCCCGATGCAAGAGCAGTGACCGAGCGCGAGATCACGACGATCGGCGACCCGGTGCTGCGCGAGCGCGCTCGCGAGCTCGGCCGCGAGGAGCTCGGCTCGCCGCGGATCCAGGGCCTGATCGACGAGATGATCGCGATCAAGCGCGCCGCCCACGGCGCCGGCTTGGCGGCGAACCAGGTCGGCGAGGCAGTGCGCATCGCGGTGATCGAGGTCGAGCCGGACAACCCGCGCTATCCGTACAAGCCGTCGTTCCCGCTCACGGTGCTGGTCAACCCGGAGCTCGAGCCGCTCGACTCCGAGCTGGTCGAGATCAACGAGGGCTGCCTCTCGGTCCCGGACCTGCGCGGCGACGTGCCCCGGCGGCTCGCGGTCCGGGCCCGCTACCTCGACCGCTCCGGGCTCGAGCGCGAGCAGGTCGTGCGCGGGCTGACCGCGGGCACCTTCCAGCACGAGGTCGACCATCTCGACGGGATCCTGTTCGTCGATCGGGTCGCCGACCCGACCACGCTCTCGACCTGGGAGCAGTTCGAGCGCTTCCACCGCGACGAGTTTCTCGAGCGGGTCAGCGCGATCAACGCGCGGGCGGGCTCGTGACCGCCTACGTCTGTGAGCTCGCCTGGCTCGGCGGCGAGGGGGTCGAGGCGGAGGTCGTGGTCGAGCTCGAGGGAGAGCGGATCGCGCGGGTCGAGCCGGGGGCGCCGGCGGCGGGCGCAGAGCGGCTGCCCGGCCTCACCATCCCCGGGCTCGCCAACGCCCACTCGCACGCCTTCCAGCGAGCGCTGCGCGGTCGCGCCGAGACCGGGCGCGGCTCGTTCTGGAGCTGGCGGGCGGCGATGTACGAGCTCGCGGCGACTATCGAGCCGGAGAGCTACCTCCGCCTCGCCCGGGCGACGTACGCCGAGATGGCGCTCGCCGGGATCACCGCGGTGGGCGAGTTCCACTACCTGCACCACGATCCGGGCGGCGTGCCGTACGCGGACCCGAACGAGCTCGGCCGAACGCTCGTCGCCGCCGCCGCGGAGGCCGGGATCCGGATCACGCTGCTCGACGCCTGCTACTCTGCACGGCGGCCCGGACACCGAGCTCGAGGGCGCCCAGCGGCGGTTCTCGGACGGCGACGCCGAGCGCTGGGCGGAGCGGGTCGAGGCGCTCGGCGACCTCGGCGCGGGGGCGCGACTGGGCGCCGCGATCCACAGCATCCGGGCGGTCGACCCCGACTCGGCGGCAACGGTCGCCGAATGGGCGACGGCACGCGGGTGCCCGCTTCACGCCCACGTCTCCGAGCAGCCGGCCGAGAACGAGGCCAGCCTCGCCGCCCACGGGCGCACCCCGACCGCGCTGCTCGCCGACGCGGGGGCGCTCTCGCCCGCGTTCACGGCCGTCCACTTCACCCACGTCGACGCGCCGGACATCGCCCTGCTCGGCGAGGTCGGCGCGCACTGCTGCCTCTGCCCGACCACCGAGCGCGACCTCGCCGACGGGATCGGCCCCGCCCGGGCGATCGCCGACGCGGGCGCCGGCCTGGCGCTTGGCTCCGACTCGCACGCGGTGATCGACCAGTTCGAGGAGATGCGCGCCGTCGAGCTCGACCAGCGCCTGGCGACCGGCGAGCGCGGTCACCACACGGCGAGTGAGCTGCTGCGGGCCGGCACCGAGCAGGGACACGCGGCGCTCGGCTGGCCGGAGGCGGGGAGGCTCGAGCCCGGCGCGATCGCCGACCTGGTCACCGTGGGCCTCGACGGGGTGCGGCTCGCCGGCGTCGAGAGGGAGACGGCGCTCGAGTCGCTGGTCTACTCGGCGACCGCCGCCGACGTGCGGCGGGTGATCGCCGGCGGGCGCGAGCTGGTCCGCGACGGCGTCCACCTCGAGATCGACGTCGCCGCCGAGCTGCGGGACTCGATCGCGGCGGTCGTCGACGGGAACGGGCCGGGTGAGCGGATGAGCGCACTGGTGATCGACAACATCGGCCAGCTGGTCACCAACGATCCCGAGCTCGGCGAGGGGTCGCTGGGGGTCGTCACCGACGCCGCCCTGGTCTGCGAGGGCGAGCGGGTGGTCGCAGTCGAGCGGGCGGGCGCCGCCGGTGACCGCCGGCTCGACGCCGGCGGGCGCTGCGTGATCCCGGGCTTCGTCGACTCGCACACGCACCTGGTCTTCGCGGGCGACCGGGCGGAGGAGTTCGCCGCGCGGATGGCGGGCGCGCCGTATGAGGCCGGCGGGATCCGGGTGACCAGCGAGGCCACCGCTCGGGCTTCGACCGAGGAGCTCGAATCGCTCGCCCGGGAGCGACTTGCCGAGGCGCGTCGCGCCGGGATCACGACGATCGAGATCAAGTCCGGCTACGCGCTCGAGGTCGAGGGCGAACGGCGGCTGTGCGAGGTCGCCGCCCGGCTCACCGACGAGGTCACGTTCCTGGGCGCGCACGCGGTCCCGGCCGACTACGAGTCGCGCCCCGACGACTACGTCGCGCTCGTCTGCGGCGAGATGCTCGAGGCCTGTGCTCCCTACTGCCGCTGGATCGACGTCTTCTGCGAGCGCGGCGCCTTCGACCCCGAGCAGTCGCGGGCCGTGCTCGAGGCGGGGCGCGCCGCCGGCCTCGGGCTGCGCGTGCACGGAAACCAGCTCGGCCCGGGGGCGGGGGTGGCGCTCGCGGTCGAGCTCGGGGCGGCCTCGGTCGACCACTGCACCTATCTCACCGAGGCTGACGTGGAGGCGCTCGCCGGCGGCGAGACCGTCGCCACCTTCCTCCCGGCGACCGACTTCTCGACCCGCCAGCCCTACCCCGATGCGCGCGCGGTCCTCGACGCGGGCGCCGAGGTCGCGATCGCGACCAACTGCAACCCGGGTTCGAGCTACACGACGTCGATGGCGTTCTGCCTCGCCCTGGCCGTACGCGAGCTCGGGATGACGATCGAGGAGGCGCTGCTCGCGGCGACGCTGGGCGGCGCCCGGGCCCTGCGCCGCGACGACCTCGGGCGCCTGCGCCCCGGCGCCCGCGCCGACGCGGTCGTGCTCGAGGCGCCCTCCTACGCGCACCTGGTCTATCGCCCCGGCGTGCCGCTGGCGCGCGACGTGGTGACGGGGGGCGAGCGGCCTTAGGGCGCAGGGCCGTGCGCCGCCCGGTCTGGGCTGGGTGACGGTCGAGCTTGAGCCCGGCTCAGCTCGTCAGCTCGAGCTGCTCGCCCTGGCGCAGCCGCCGCCGCTCCAGTGCGTCGGCGTAGACGCCGTGGCGGCAGTTCGGCGGTCGCACGGTGATCCCGTAGGCCTCGGCCATCGCGCGGGCGAGAGTGTCCTTGAACGTCCGTCCGTGCCACGCGTGTGCCTCTCGCCGGCGGCCGACCTGCAGGTGGACGAGCTCGTGCAGCAGTGTCTCGAGCACGTCGCCGGGCCTGATCCCGGGATAGTCGGTGACCGAGAGCCGCGACTCGCCGGGGATGGCGAAGCCGAGCCGGTTCGGTCGCCGGCTCGCGCGCCTCACCTTCAGCTCCGGCGAGCTCTCGGCCAGCGGGCCGCGCGCGAATACTGCGAGCGCCTGCAGCCGCTCCATCTCACGACGTAGATCGATCCCGGCGACCCGGTAGTAGGCGGGATGGCGGCGCGCCGGGGCGCTCGCTCGCCGCTTCCTCGCCCGCTCGCGTAACCGTCGCACCGTCCGCAAGCTAGGCGGCCGAGCGGCGGCTATCGTGGGCCGCGTGCCCGAGGCGCGCCCATCGCTGATCGAGTTCCCGGCCGACGACCCGGAGCGGGCGCGGCGGTTCTGGGGCGGGCTGCTGGGCGCCGAGCTCGAGCCGCGCCCCGCGGGCCAGGGTGAGGGGTGGCAGACGGGCAACGGTGTGCCGGCGGTCGGCGTGCACGCGCGCGGCCGCGGCCCCGGCGACTCATTCTCGCTGCCCTACTTCGAGGTCGGCGATCTAGGCGCAGCCGTGGAGCGGGTGGAAAGGCTCGGCGGCAGCATCATCCACCCGGGTGAGCGATGGGCAATCTGTCGCGATTCCGAGGGAACCCCTTTTGGACTCGCTGATTCGGATAGGGGATAGGCGACCGCCCGCCGGCTCAAGCGGCGGTCTGCAGCTCGACTATGCGGTCGCCGGCGCGCAGCTCGGCGATCCGCTCGTCGTCGAAGCGGATCAGCTCGCCGTCGCGGACGACGGCGAGCAGCATCGTGTCGCGTCCGCTGCTGCCCGCGGGCGACCCGGCCTCCTCGGGCTCGACCGCGCGCTCGACGATGTCGAGGCCCTGGCCGACGGTGAGCAGGTCCTCGAGCAGCTCGGTGATCTGCGGCGTTTCGGTCGACAGCCCGAGCAGCCGCCCGGCGGCGGCCGAAGAGGTGACGACGCTGTCGGCGCCGCTCTGGTGCAGCAGGTGCACGTTCTCCTCCTCGCGCACCGCGGCGACGATCGTCGCCCGCTCGTTCAGCTCGCGGGCGGTGAGCGTGACCAGGACCGCGGCGTCGTCGCGGTCGACCGCGACGACGACCGAGCTCGCGCGCTCGATCTCGGCCTGCTGGAGCGTCGCGCGGTCGCGAGGCGTTGCCGATCACCACCGCGTAGCCGTCCGCCTTGGCCGCCGAGGCCGCGTCCGAGCGCTCGTCGATTACGACTATCTGCCCGGCGGTCGCTCCCTTGCCGAGCAGCGTCCCGATCGCGGTCCGCCCCTTGGTCCCGTAGCCGCAGATGATCGTGTGCTTGTCCAAGCTCCTCCTCCAGCGCGCCCGGCGGTAAGCCTGGCGGCTTCGCTCGGCGAGTATCTCCAATGTCGTGCCGACGAGCAGGATCAGGAACAGGACCCGGGCCGGGGTGACGATGATCGTGGTCACCAGGCGGGCCTCGTCGGTGACCGGGCGGATGTCGCCGTAGCCGGTCGTGGTGATTGTGACGGTCGAGTAGTAGAAGGCGTCGAGGAGGCTGATCGAGTCATCCTCGGGGTCCACGTAGCCGTCGCGTCCGGCGTAGGTGACGAGCGCGACGAGCGTGATCAGCGCCAACGCCAGCAGCACCCGGCGCCCGATCTTCGCGAACGGCCCCGCCTCCCGGCCTGGTAGCTCGACAACGATCCCGGTGTCCGGCGTGTCCCGTGGCATCGACCGCCGCAGGCTATCCGGCGAGGGGGGTCCGGAGCCGCGCCTAAAGTCAGCGCCGAGGTGGCCGCACCGCAGATCCCGATCATGCACCGGTGCGACTCGGCGGAGGTCGCCGAGCATCGCTCCCGGAACGAGTTCTTCTGGGCCGATCTGGGTCTCGCCGATGGGATCGGGGCGGTGGAAATCGCGCAGGCGTTCGGGGTCTCGGAGGCCGCCGCTCAAAAGCTCGAAAGCTTTCAGCCCGGCGGCGCACCCGCGCATCGGATACATGTCGAGGGTGACCTGATCGTGTTCCCGTTCTGGTGTGATGCGGGCCCAGAGGGGTTCGGGGATGGACGCGAGGAGGACCAGGTGCTGCGTCTAGTACGCGTCAATGTCCTCCTCCACGGCGACTTCCTGATCACCGCCCACGAGCACCGGCTCGACTTGCCCGAACTGGTCGCCGGTGGACAGATTCCGGCCGGGCGCACAGAGCGCTACGTCTTCTATGTGGCACTCGACGGGATGACCAACACCGTGCTCGAGGCGCTGGCGACGATCGAGGGCGAGATCGGCGATCTCGAGACCCGGCTGATGGAGGCCGGGCTGCGCCCCCGCAGGGCCGACGAGGCGAGCATTCGCAGCCTGCGCACCCAGCTCACCACGCTGCGTCTGCGGATCGGGCCCGAGCGGGCCCTGTTCGAGCGAGTCGGTGAGGAGATCGAGCACGTCTCCAGCCTCGAGCCCGACCGACACCAGTACTTCGAGCGCATCGAGGCCCAGCTCGATCGCGCCGTCGACCGGATCGACGCGGCGAGCCAGGCGCTCTCCAACGCGCTGCAGGTAAAGCTCAACGAGACCAGCTACCGATTGACGATCGTGGCGACGATATTCCTGCCGCTGACCTTCCTCACCGGCTTTTTCGGGATGAACTTCGGGTGGATGGTGGGCGAGGTCGAGTCGGCCGCCGCCTTCTGGTTGCTCGGGGTCGGGTCGCTGCTCGCACTCCTGCTCCTGCTCGCGCTGCTGCTGCTGCGCAATCGCGTCGCGCCTGAGTAGCCTGCTCGGCATGCATTCCGAGGCACCCGCCGCCGCGGCACCGCCCGCCGACCAGGCACTCGCCGAGGCTCGCTGGGACCTCGAGCCGCTGGTCGGCGGCGAGGGCGCCGAGGGGGTCAGCGCTCGCCTCGACCAGGCCGAGCAGCGCTCCGATGCCTTTGCCGCCGAGTACCGCGGCAAGCTCGCCGAGCTCGACGCCGCCTCCGTCGCCGCGGCGATGAGCGAGCTGGAGGAGATCGCCGACCTCGTCGGGCGCGCCGGCGGCTACGCCGCGCTGGGCTTCTCGGTCGACACCCAGTCGCCCGAGGCGGGGGCGCTGATGCAGCGCGTCCAGGAGCGCGCGGCGCAGCTGCAGACGACGCTGCTGTTCTTCGACCTCGAGTGGAACCTGCTCGAGGACGAGCGCGCCGCCGAGCTGCTCGCGGCGCCCGAGCTCGAGCGCTGGCGCCATCACCTGACGACCCTGCGCCGCTACCGCCCGCACCAGCTCTCAGAGCCCGAGGAGAAGATCCTCACCGAGACCTCGGTCACCGGGCCCTCGGCCTTCGCGCGGCTGTTCACCGAGCAGACCTCGGCGATCACGGTCGAGCTCCCCGATGCCGAGCAGCCGGTGCAGCTGATGGAGGCGCTGGCGGTGCTCCAGGACCCCGACCGCGAGGCGCGCCGCGCGGTCGCCGAGGGCGTCACCGCGGCGCTCGAGCCCGGGCTTCGCACCCGTGCCTTCGTCTTCAACACCCTGCTCGCCGACAAGGCGACCAAGGACCGCCTGCGCTCCTACGAGCACTGGCTCGCCTCGCGAAACCTCGCCAACGAGGCCTCCGACGAGTCGGTTGCGGCGCTGATCGAGGCGGTCGTCGAGCACTACGAGCTCGCCCGGCGCTGGTATCGGCTCAAGGCGCGGATCCTCGGCCTCGACCGGCTCGCCCACTACGACCGGATGGCGCCGGTCGCCGAGACCGAGCAGCGGATCGCCTACGACGAGGCGCGCGAGCTGGTGCTCGACTGCTACCGCGGCTTCTCGCCCGAGCTCGGCGAGGTCGCGGGCGGCTTCTTCAGCGGCGCCTACGTCGACGCGCCGCCGCTGCCCGGCAAGCGTGGCGGCGCCTTCTGCTCCTACGCGGTTCCCTCAGCGCACCCCTACGTGATGCTCAACTACACCTCGCGCCCCGGCGACGTGCTGGTGATGGCGCACGAGCTCGGCCACGGTGTGCACGCGGCGCTCGCGCGCCCGCAGGGGATCTTCGAGTTCGCGACCCCGCTCACGGTCGCCGAGACCGCCTCGATCTTCGGCGAGTCGATCGTCCTCGGGGCGCTGCTCGAGCGCGCCCCCGACGCGGCGGCGCGGCTCTCGCTGCTCGCCGACTCGCTCGACGGCGCCGTCGCCGCCGTCTTTCGCCAGGTGGCGATGAACCGGTTCGAGGACCGCGTCCACAGCCAGCGCCGCGAGTCGGGCGAGCTCTCGGTCGACGGCTTGGCGACCGCCTGGCTCGAGACCCAGGCCGACCTGCTCGGCGACTCGGTCGAGCTCGGCGACGACTACGGCTCCTGGTGGTCCTACGTGCCGCACTTCATCGACACGCCCGGCTACGTGTATGCCTATGCCTACGGGCACCTGCTCGCGCTCTCGGTCTATCGCCGCTACGAGGAGCGCGGCGAGGAGTTCGTCGGCTCCTACCTCGAGCTGCTGCGCGCGGGCGGCTCGCGCCCGCCCGAGGAGCTGGGCGAGATCGTCGGCGTCGACCTCACCGACCCGGGCTTCTGGGCCTCGGGCCTGGAGCTGATCGAGCGCCGGCTCGAGGCCGCCGAGGCGACCGCGGCCGAAGCCGAGGCGGAGCGCGAAGGAGGCTGAGCGCCGCCGCTACCCGGCCGGCAGCTCGGGGGGCTGGGTGCCAAGCGCCTCGGCGACTGCCGCCAGCGCCTCGCGCTCGGCGTCGCTGACCCGCTCGCCGCCGATCCCGACGACCCCGCCCGACTTGTCGGCCTCGGCGGCGCGCTGGGCGACGGTCAGGGTGAAGGCCCTGTAGCCGTCGACCTCTTCCGGCGTCGCCTTGGACTCGAGCAGCTCGACCGCCTCGCGGAGCTTGGCCAGGCCCTCGAGACGCAGCTCATCCTTGCTCTCGATCCCCTTCAGGTCGGGCTGCGGCGAGGTGGCGACGATCTCGCCCAGCAGGTCGCTGTCGCCGTGTTCCTTCTTCGCCTCCGCGTAAGCCTTGCCCATCGCCATCGTTTCCCGGATCGTGCCGCCCTTCTGGGCCGTGGCGACGATGAATCCCGGCGATCGCCGGGGCGCCGGCCACCTGCTGCCACTCCTCCGCGTTGAAATCCGCCTTCGTCGTCATCCGCTCTCCTCTCGTCAGCTTGCCTTCTCGATCGCGCGGTCCATCTCGGCGCCCGGATTCTCCATCACCTTGCCGTGGCCGGGAGCGAGCGCCTTCGGGTCGAGGTCGCGCAGCGCCCGGGCGCTTGCGAGCGCGGTCGGACGGTGCCAGGTCGCCATCGCGGGCAGCGGGAAGAGCAGGTTGACCTTGGCGCTCGTCGCGACTCCGCCGAGGGTGGAGTAGGCGTCGGCGCAGTAGAGCGTCCGGTCGCGCGAGTCGAGGAAGGCGAGCTGTCCCGGGGTGTGGCCGGGAGCCGCCATCGCCTCCAGCGAGCCGACGTGATCGCCGGGCGCCAGCTCGCGATCGGGCTTGGTCTCGGTACCGGGATAGCTGCCGCGCAGCTCGTCGTCGGGCTCGCCCGAATCGAGGCTCATGTCCTTGGCGAGCAGGCGCGCGTCGCGAGCGGAGATGATCACCTCGGCGTCCGGCGCCGCCTCGTGCAGCTCGTCGAGCGAGCCGACGTGATCACCATGGGCGTGGGTGAGCAGGATCCGTGCGATCGGCGCGCCGCGGGCATCGGCCGCGGCGGTGATCCGCTTGCCGGAGCGGGGAAGCATCGTGTCGATCACGGTCAGCCCGTCGTCCTCTTCGAGCAGGTAGGTGTTGACGAAGCCGAAGCGGCTCAGGCGCAGGGCGGGCACAGGGCCCGAGGCTACGCCAATTCGGCGTCGGTTCGCCGCCGGGCTGTAGAACATCATCCACCGATGGTCCGCGCCGCGCTCGCCATACCGCTGCTCGTCCTCGGGCTGGCCCTGGCCGCCTGCGGCGAGCGCGAGGAGCCGGTGATCACGACCGCGGAGCAGCCGCAGTTCGAGATCACCGGACCCTGGGCGGGGGAGCTGCGCCAGAAGGGCCGCAAGCCGTTCGAGGTCGAGGCGAGCATCGTCTCGCTCGAGCGCTCGAAGCAGAACACGGTCCGCTACAGCGGCATCGACTGCTCGGGGAGCTGGGACTTCCTCGGCGCGACCAGCACCGCGTACCGGTTCCGCGAGGTGATCGACCGGGGCAAGAGCAAGAGCTGCAAGGGCAAGGGCACGGTCGAGCTCACGCCCCTGACCCAGAACAGCGTCGATTATGTGTTTCGCGGCGGCGGCGTGACCAGCGCGGGTCGGCTCGATCGGCGGCTGGGCTCCGGCGGCGGCGACTCGAGCTCGGACCAGCAGGGGAACGGCGCCGGCTCGGCGCCTGGATCCGGCTGAGACGAGGCGCCCGTGTCCTCGCTGCCGATCGCCGCCGAGCGCGGCTTCTCGTTCGCCGATCCGTATGTGATCGCGCTGCTCTTCTGCGCCGTCGCCGTCTTCGCCGCGATCGGGGCGCTCTCGCATCAGCACGAGCGGGCCTTCTCGGCCAGCATCATCTACCTCGGCCTCGGCGCCGGCGCCGCGATCGTCGTCCAGCTCGTCGACATCTCCTGGATCGACCCGATCGAGGACGCCTCGCTGATCGAGCACCTGTCGGAGCTCGCGCTGATCATCGCCCTGTTCGCGACCGGCCTCAAGCTCGACCGGCCGCTCGAGTGGTCGTCGTGGTCGGGGGTCGCTCGGCTGCTCGGCGTGGCGATGCCGCTGACGATCCTCGGGGTGGCCGTGTTCGGGACCCAGGTGGTCGGGCTCTCGCTCGGCGCCGCGGTCGTCCTCGGCGCGATCCTGGCGCCGACAGACCCGGTACTCGCGGGCGACATCGGCGTCGGCCCGCCGGGGGAGGAGGACGAGCACGAGCCGAACTTCTCGATCACCGGCGAGGCCGGGCTCAACGACGGCCTCGCGTTGCCGTTCCTGTTCCTCGGCCTGTTCATGGTCGCCGAGGACGGTGGCGGCTGGTTCGCGGAATGGCTGCTCGCCGACGTCCTCTATGCGATCGGGGTCGGGGCAGCGATCGGGGTGGCGATCGGATACGGGCTCGGGGGCCTGGCGCTGTGGCTGCGCGAGCGCGACCTGCTCGCCGTCGCCTTTGACGGCTGGCTCGCGATCCCGAGCGTGCTCGCGATCTACGCGATCGCCGAGATCGCCGGCGCGCTTGGCTTCATCGCCGCCTTCGCCGGCGGCCTGGCCTACCGTCGCTACGAGAGCGCGCACGAGATCAACCTCGCGGTCCACGACGGGGCCGAGGTGGTCGAGAAGTTCGGTGAGCTGGTCGTGATCCTGCTGCTCGGCACGATGCTCTCGCTCGACGGCCTCGGGGCGCCCGGGGTCGCGGGGTGGCTGCTCGTTCCGGCGCTGATCCTGGTGATCAGGCCGGTCTCGGTGCTCGTCTCGCTCGCCCGCAGCGGCCTGCCGGGGGGCGAGAAGGCGTTCCTCGCCTGGTTCGGCGTCCGCGGCATCGGCTCGCTCTACTACGTCGCGATCGCGGTCGGGGCGGGAGTGCTCTCAGCGGCCGACGCGAAGCTGATCGCGTGGACCGCGATCGCCTGCGTGGTCGTCTCGATCGCCGTCCACGGCGTCAGCGCGACGTCGCTGAGCAGGCGCTGGCTGCCTCCCGGGGCCGTCGACTAAGGGATTACGCCGGCGCGATGCCGCGGCGCGAGGACGGGCGCAGCCGGTCGAGCAGCGCCCAGGCGGCAAAGCACAGTGCGCCCGGCCGCCCCGGTGGCGGTCAGCAGCGCCCCGGCGGCGGCGGTCAGTGCGACGCCGTTCGAGCCCAGGATCAGGACCGCGGTCGCAACCCCGAGCGTCGGGCCGACCGGCAGCAGGCCGACGACGGCGGCGCCGATCAAGAGCGCGATCGAGTCGAGCATCGAGACGTCGACGTCGAGCCCCTCGAGCACGAGCCAGTTGCGGACCACCTGGGCCCCGGTCGCGAACATGACCAGGGCGATGATCCGGTTGCGGCTGCCAAGCCCGCGCATCACCGCGAGTCCGGCCCAGAACCCGTCGCGACGGCCGTTGGCGAGCCTGCTCAGCCCGATCACGATCGCGGTGGCGATGCCGAGGAAGATCGCCGGCGCCCACCACGGCAGCCCGAGCGGGGCGATCAGGGTGAACGAGCAGATCGCGGCCAGCGCGACCTCGATCACGATGATCGGCATCTCGGCGGTGATCAGGGTCGAGACCTTGGGGCTGGACTCGGGGGCCGAGCGGCGCAGCGCCGCGATCCTCACCCCCATGCCGAAGTGGCTGTTGAAGAGGTTGCCGAGGTAGCCGACCGCCGATGCGCGGTACAGGCGGCGCCGATCGACCGCGCCTCCGGCCGCGGCGACGCACACGTGCCAGGCCTCGCTGCGCGAGATCAGCCAGAGGACCTGAAGCGCGGCGGCCCCGGCGAGGATCCAGACCGAGGCGTCGCCGAGCGCGGCCGCGAACTCGTCGCGCTTGTCCCAGAGCCCGAACGCGAGCGCGGCGGTGACCAGCAGCGTGCCGGCGACGGTGACCGCCACCGGGTGGCGGCCGATCCAGGCTCGCGTGGCCTCAGCGCGCGATGTGAACCGGTTCAAGGATGTAGGTGTCGGTGGCGAGATCGGACTTCTCGTCGCGCTTCGGGATGAAGCCGCGAACCCGGCGCCTGGTGATCCGGCGGACCGCCGCGATCGCCTCGTTCTGGTAGCGGGTCGAGCTCGGCGAGCGGAGCACCTCGGCGCCGGAGTCGTCGACGGACGGCTCGGTGTCGATGTTGCTCACCGCACCCTCCATCACGTACTTGACCACGTCACCCGAGATCTCGACGCTGGTCGTCTCCGGCCGCCCGCCGGCGTGGCGCTGCCAGATCGAGCCCAGCGATCTGCTCAGCTCCTCGCTCAAGTCAGCTCGTCGGCTGCCGGCGCTCGGCGCCGCATCGGTCGGTTCGCTCATCGCAAACCCCTCTCCTTCCCCCTCACTTGAGCCGGTTCCCGAGGGCAGAGGAGGAGGTCAAGAGCCCAGCCGGCGGTCCATGGAGTCTACTCGGGAACGGGCGTGGGTCGATTCGCCCACCGCCGCGGCAGTTCCGGCGACGGTGAGGGCGCCTGCTACCGTGATCGGCGTCGGGTGCCACTTTGGCGCTCGAGGAGTTCCGTTTCTTCCGTGCACTCGTGAGTGCGTCCGGGTCTCAGGATTCCCACCACTCATAAGGAGTTGCACCACATGTCTTTCGCCGATCTCGGCGTCTCGCGCCCTGTCGCGGGCGCCCTTCGCAAACGCGGAATCACCGCGCCGTTCGCAATCCAGAAGCTCGTCATCGAGGACGTCCTCGACGGCGACGACGTGCTCGTCCAGTCACCGACCGGGTCCGGCAAGACGCTCGCCTTCGGCATCCCGCTCGTCGACCTGATCGAGCCCGACGACCGCCACCCGGCGGCGTTGATCCTCGCCCCGACCCGCGAGCTGGCCCTGCAGATCGTTGACGAGCTGAGCGAGATCGCCGCTGCGCGCTCGCTCTCGATCGCGCCGGTCTACGGCGGGGTCGGGCTCGAGCAGCAGGCGAAGCGCGCCGCCCGGGCACAGATCATCGTCGCCACCCCGGGCCGGCTCGAGGACCTGCTCCAGCGCCGCGCGTTCAGCCTCGAGCACGTCCGCGTCCTGGTCATCGACGAGGCCGACCGGATGCTCGACATGGGCTTCAAGCCCGCCGTCGACCGGATCGTCGCCCGGACCCCGCGCGATCGCCAGACGCTGTTCTTCTCGGCGACGCTCGAGGCCGCGGCCGGCAAGCTCGCTCGCGCCTACACCAACGACGCCCTCCGCCACGTCCACGAGCCCGTGCGCGAGGACCGCGGCGAGGTCGAGCACCGCTTCGTCCACCTCGAGCACACCGACAAGGTCGGGGCGCTGGTCGCCGAGCTGCGCGATGCCGATCGCGGCCGGACGCTGGTCTTCGTGCGCACCAAGCGCGGTGCGGACCGGCTCGTGCGGCGGCTCGGCCAGCAGGGCGTCGAGGCGGTGGCGATGCACGGCAACAAGTCGCAGGGCCAGCGCCAGCGCGCCCTGGCGAGCTTCGCCAGCGGCCGGGTCGAGACCCTGGTCGCGACCGACGTCGCCGCGCGCGGGATCGACGTCGACGAGATCGCCCAGGTGATCAACTACGACGCCCCCGGAGACCGTGACGCCTACGTCCACCGCGTCGGGCGCTCGGGTCGCGCCGGGGCCGACGGCGCCGGGGTCAGCTTCGTGCTCCCCGACCAGCGCGCGGAGATGCGAAAGATCGCCTCCAGCCTTGGGCTGTCGGCCGAGTTCGAGCACCGGGTCACGGGCGGAGCGCCCGCCTCGACGACCGCGAACGAGCGCCGAGGCGCCCGCAGACGGCGCCCGCGACGGCGCTAGATACAAATGTCACGATCCCTGGTTTTTGCTATCCTGCCCTGGTCGGGTCGCCTGGCTGGCGCCCGAGGAGTTCCGCACCACCGCGCGCCCCTGTCAGCGCTTGCGGGGTCCCAGGACCTCTGACTTCCCGCCCAAGCGCCCACAAGGAGTAAACGCACGCCCATGTCGACAGCCACCGCCGCCCCCACCCGCAAGAACGGTCACAACCGCTCCTGGTGCTGTGATCGCTGCGCGGTGAAGATCAAGTGGATGCCGGGGTATGAGCGCAAGGGCGGCCCGCCGGCCGGGTGGACGCGACGCGGCGACAAGGCGCATTGCCTGCAGTGCCGGCGCGCGATCGCCGCCGAGGCGGCGAACGAGACCGCTCCCGAGGGAGCGACCCGCGAGGAGCGGGCGAAGCTTCGCGCCCAGGCGCTGATCGAGTTCGAGATCCGCCGCGATCCCGACCGTCCCAACGGCGAGATCGCCAAGGTCGTGCGCTGCTCGGTGCCCGCGGTGATGAAGGCGCGGCATCGGATCGAGGCCGAGCCCAAGAGCTCGGCCACGGGCGCGAAGACCAGCAAGCGGCGCTAGTCGGCCGCCGGCGGGGCCGCGACGACGCGGTTGCGCCCGGTCCGCTTCGCCTCGTACAGCGCCGCGTCGGCCTGCTCGAAGACTCGCGCGTAGTCGAACCGTTCCCCGTGGCGGGTCGCGCCGACGCCGAAGCTCATCGTCACCCCTAAGCCGCCGAGACGCTCGGCGGCGATCACCCGACAGAGTTTCACCGAGAGTCGGCGGGCGGACTCGAGGTCGGCGCCCGGGATCACGATCAGGAACTCCTCGCCGCCGAGCCGGTAGGCGAGGTCGAAGGCGCGTAGCTGCTTGCGGATCGTGTACGCGACGTCGGTCAGCACGGCGTCCCCGGCCGCGTGGCCGTGGGCGTCGTTGAATTGCTTGAAGTCGTCGATGTCCGCGATCACGACGCCGACCGGCTCGCCGGTGATCGCCGACTGCTGCTCGAGCTCGACCGCGCGCCGGGCGAGCGAGTTGCGATTCAGCATCCCGGTGAGCTGATCGAGCACCGCCTCGTCGCGATGCTGGAGGTCGGAACGCATCAGTGCGGTCGAGAGCACCGCGACCGAGATCAGCACCGCCGCCGGTGCGACCAGCAGCGGCGGCCAGTCGATGACCGCCGAGGCGTCGGTCGCGAACGCGACCCCGACCATCAGCGCCAGCGCGATCGCGGCGCCGGCGATCACGCCCCGCATCGAGAACCGGGCCCCGAGCGTGATCACCGGGATCGCCAGCCAGGCGAGCAGGTCGGACTCGATCCCGGCGATCGCGACGCTCGCCGCGATCACCACCTCCGCTCCGACCCAAGCGGCGAAGAGGACGTGCTCAGGGCGCTCGACCCGGGTGCTGAGCCGGGCGCCGAGTGCGAACACGACCGCGGCGCCGAGCAGCGGCGCCAGCGTCCACCAACCGAGCCAGTGGGTGCCGAACAGCGCCGCGAGGGCGAGGATCGCGAGCGTCGCGCGGCGGAGCGGGGCGAGGCGGCGGTCCATGTCGAGCATCCGCTCGCGGTCGGCGGGCGTCGGGCACAGCCACGAGCTCTCGTGCTCGACCACCGGCATCCGCGAGGCGCGCTTCGCGCGGGCGCCATCGCGCCGTCCGAGGGCGGGAATCGTCTCCGCGTAGCTCTGCTCGGCCATTCCTTGGCATAGATCGGGAGCTGGGCAGCGAAGCTTGAAGGCTCCGCGCCGGCCTGGACCGCAGCGCGCGTCTCAGTGCGGTTCGAGTACCACGAGCGGGATCTCGCGCCCCTTGCTGCGCGCCTGATAGTCGGCGTAGGCGGGATAGGAGTCCACCACCCGCGGCCAGAGCCGCTCGCGCTCGGCCTGCGTCGCCACCCGCGCGTGCACCGCACGCCGTTCGCGGCCGACCTGCGCCGTCGTGTACGGGTGGGCGGCGAGGTTGTGAAACCAGGCCGGGTTCTTCGGATAGCCGCCCTTGGAGGCGACGATGACGAGGTCATCGCCGTCGGCGAGATAGAGCAGTGGCGCCGTCCGCTTGGTCCCGCTGCGCGCCCCGACGTGGTCGAGCAGCAGCATCGGCGGCCCGACGCCGGGCAGTCGGTGGCCGATCAGGCCGCCGCTGGCGCGGTAGGCGAACGTGTGCACGCCCATCAGCCGCCGCAGCAGCGGCCAGCTTCGATCGGCGAGGCCGAGGTAGCTCATCGCCGCCAGCTTTTCACCTTGGGCCGGGCGGCGCCGGGCGCCCTCGCTCCGGTGCGGCTACTTTCGCGACGTCAGGCCCTGGAGCACGACCTCGATCGGCGAGCGGCGCTTGCCATTCTGCTCGATCGCCTCGCGCGTGTTTCGCATCTCGTATGCGAGCTCGCCCGCCTTCTCGGCAAACGAGCCGACGTGCTTGGCCGCCTCGGCGACGTTCCTCGACCCGTTCAGCTTCGGCATCGGGACGCCGAGCACCTTCGTCCGCCGATCGCGATGGCTGAGGGCGAGCCCACCCGCGAGCCCGGCGAGCCCGGCACCGGCGGCGAGCGCCGGCGTCTTCAGCCGCTTCGCCGTCGCCGCGACCGCGCTGCCTGCGCTCTGGGCGTTGTCGACCGTGAAGTCCTTGGCCTGCTCGACCGGACCCTTGTTCTGCGCCTGCGCCGAGCTGCGGCTGCGGCTCGAGGGGCTGCGGCGGCTGGAGCCGCTGCTCTTCGCCTTGCTCGAGGGGCTGCGGCGGCTTGAGCCGCCGCTCTTCGCCTTGGTGGTCGACCGGCTCGACGAGCGGCTGCTCTGCGAGCGTGAGCTCGAGCGCGGCTTCGCCGTCGAACGGCCGTTGGCCGAGCTGCGCGTCTTGGTGGACGAGCTGCGCGTCTTCGAGCGACCGTTGGTCGAGCCTCTGCTCGATGCGCTCTTCGTGCTGCGACTGGACGCATTCTTACTGCGGCTCGAACGGCCGCTGGTCTGCTGGGCCATCTCTTCCTCCTCGGGGGGTGCGCGAGTAAATCCACGGCGCGGAATTCGCGCTACTAGCGATAGTACCCCCGCGTGGCCAGGCTAATCAGCTTGCGCCCGACGCCCGGGTCCAGACTTTCAGCGCACGAAGAGGATCTCCGAGTACTTCGGCAGCGGCCAGAGGTCGTCGCTGACCTCCTTCTCGAGCTGGTCGGCGACCTCGCGCACCTTCGCCATTGCCGCGAGCTGGCTGTCGCGGGCGAACTTCGCCAGCTCCAGGCCCTCCGCCCCCTCGGGGTAGGAATTGGCCTGCTCGAGCTCGTCGATCGCGGCAATCAGCTCGGTGGTCAGCGTGCCCGCCTCGCCGCCGGCGCCGGCGAGCCCGGACTCCGCGCAGCGCGCTAGGTGGCGCAGGGCGGCCGGCAGGATCATCGTCTTGGCGATGTCGTGCGCGGTCTCGGCCTCGATGTTGGCCTTGACGATGTACTGCTCGAGCCAGACCTCGTAGCGGCTCTCGAGCTCGCGCTCGGAGAGCACGTCGTAGCGGCCGAACGCGCCCACGCTCGAGTCGGAGAGGACCTCGGGCAGCGCGTCGGGGGTCGTGCGCAGGTTCTTCAGCCCCCGCTTCTCGGCCTCCGCGTGCCAGACCTCGTCGTAGTTGTCGCCGCCGAAGCAGATCGTCTTGTTGGCCGCCCAGGAGTCCTTGACCACCTCGGCGACCGCCTCGGCGAGGTCGGTGCCGGCGCCGAGCTTCGCCTCGAGCTGGTCGGCGAGCTCGTCGATCGCCTCGGCGACGATCGTGTTCAGGACCGTGTTCGGGAAGGCGAGCGACATGCTCGACCCGAGCGCGCGGAACTCGAACTTGTTGCCGGTGAAGGCGAACGGCGAGGTCCGGTTGCGATCGCCGCCGTGCATCGGCAGCGCCGGCAGCACCGGGGTGCCGAGCCCGAGGAAGGACCCCGGCGTGTGCGGATCGCCCTCGCCCGACTCGATCGCCGCGAACACCTTGTCGAGCTCGCCGCCGAGGAAGATCGAGATGATCGCCGGCGGTGCCTCGTTGGCGCCCAGGCGGTGGTCCTGGCCGAGGTTGGCGACCGAGGCCCGGAGCAGCCCCTGGTGCTTATTGACCGCCTGGATCACCGCGGCGCAGAAGAACAGGAAGCCGATGTTGTCGGCCGGGGTCTCGCCCGGGTCCATCAGGTTGGAGCCGGTGTCGGTGCCCATCGACCAGTTGTTGTGCTTGCCGGAGCCGTTGACGCCGGCGAACGGCTTCTCGTGCAGCAGGCAGACGAGCCCGTAATTGCGAGCGACCGACTGCATCATCTGCATCGTCAGCTGCTGGTGGTCGGAGCCGACGTTGGAGTTCTCGAACACCGGCGCGATCTCGTACTGGCCCGGGGCGACCTCGTTGTGGCGGGTCTTGACCGGGACCCCGAGCTTGCGCAGCTCGGTCTCGGTCTCGAGCATGCAGGCGAGGACGCGCTCGGGGATCGCGCCGAAGTAGTGGTCGTCGAGCTCGTGGCCCTTGGGCGGCTTGGCCCCGAACAGGGTGCGGCCGGTGGTGACCAGGTCGGGGCGCTCGAAGAAGTACTGCTCGTCGATGAGGAAGTACTCCTGCTCGGGGCCGACGGTGGTGAAGACGCGCTTGGATTCCTCGTCGCCGAGCAGCCGCAGCGCCCGCACGGCGGAGCTCGAGAGGGCGTCCATCGAGCGCAGCAGCGGGATCTTCGCGTCGAGCGCCTCGCCGGTCCAGGACGCGAACGCGGTCGGGATGCAGAGCAGGGCGCCGTTCGGGTTCTCGAGGATGAACGCGGGGCTGGTCGGGTCCCAGGCGGTATAGCCGCGGGCCTCGAAGGTCGCCCGAACGCCACCGGTCGGAAACGAGGACGCGTCAGGCTCGCCCTGGATCAGCTCGTTGCCGGAGAAGTCGGCGACCGCGCCGCCGGTGCCGTCGGGCTCGAAGAAGGAATCATGCTTTTCGGCCGTCAGCCCCGTCAGCGGTTGAAAGACGTGGGTGTAGTGGGTCGCGCCACGCTCGAGCGCCCACTCCTTCATCGCCTCGGCGACCTCGTCGGCGAGCTCGGGATCGAGCGCCTCGCCCTGCTGCAGGGTCGACTTGAGCTGCTTGAACGTCTCCTTGGAGAGGCGCTGGCGCTGGACGTCGGGGGAGAAGACGTTGCGGCCGAAGGGGTTGTTCTCGGCGTCGGTCAAATCGACGGTGCCGAGCGCGCCTCCGTTGGCGCTCCACTTCGTTGCGGTGACGTTCTGCTGGCGGACTCTCACGGTTCGGACGTTCCTCCTGCTGGCTGGCTGGCGCGGAAGCTGAAGAGGTTAGAGGCCGCACCCGGGCCGGCCTTTGTCCGCCGGGATAAAAAGCCGCAGCGAGCGGTTAGACGGAGCGGAAGGGCTCAGTCGGAGCGGAAGGGCTCAGTCGAGCTTGCGCTCGCGCTCGGCCGCCTGCTCGTCGTGAAAGGCGGCGGCCTTGCCGGCCGTCTGCTGCTGTTGCTCGATGTCCCCGGCGATCTCGCCGTGCTCGCTCGCCGCCGCCGCGTGCTCCTCCGCCTTCGCCGCGTGCTCGTCCGCCCGGCTGCGGTGGACGTCGGCCTCGCCGCTCAGCTCCTGAGCCCGGGAGACGTTCGCGTCGGCCTGCTCGCGGTGCGCGCCGGCTTCGCTCCGTAGGCGCCGGCGCTCGGCCTCGCGCGCGGCCGCCCGACGGCGGAGCGCATTTGCGATCAGCACGGCAAGGACGATCGCGACGACGATGATGACGATGATCAGGAAGGTCGACATGTGCTGCTGGTACCCGGCCTGGCGGCTCTCAATCGCGCACCGCGCGCGCCGTGGGAGCGCTCAGGCGAGCGCCTCGGCGACCAGGACCGCGGTGCCGAAGATCCCCGCGGCGGCGGTCAGGGCGCCGACCAGCTTTACCGGCGGGCCGCCGTGGACCCCGGTCTCGTGGACCGCGCAGTGTCCCTTGCCGCGGGCGATCAGCCAGCGGTTGACCGGCACCGTGAGCACGAAGGCGACCGCGAGCGCGAAGGCGAGGCTGCCCCAGAAGAGGAGGTCGCCGAGGCCGGCCTCCATCGCCCCCGGGATCACCAACAGGATCAGGTTGTCGACGACCTCCATCGTCGCGATCGAGAGCGTGTCGGAGGCGAGCGCGATCGGGATCACCGCCGCGAGCGCGAGCCCGGCGCGCAGCAGCGGCACGCTGGTCAGCGTGTAGCCGAAGAGGAAGGCGAGCGCGATCGCGAGCGCGATCGTCGCCCCGTCCGAGAACCCCGCCGCGGTCCCGATCGCGACCCCGGCGACCTCGCCGATCGCACAGCCGGTGAGGCAGTGAAGCGTGGCGCTGACGGCAACGCCGGTGAGCGCCGCCCCTTCGGATGGCGTGTCGTGGTGCTCGTGCGTTGCTGCTTCCAAGGAGGTGGAACGTAGCACATACCCCTGTGGGGTATCGGTCCGGCGAGCGGCGACTCAGCGCAGCTCGGAGTCAGCCACCTCACGCCCATCCGCATCCAGCAACCGCACCTCCGCCAGCCGCGAGTACGGAACCGGCGTCACCGCTCCGGCGCTGCCGTTGTCGCCCTCGATCACCAGTTCCCGCAGCGGCAGCCGCTCGCCGCCGCGGGTGACCAGCTCGAGCATGTACTCGCCGGGCTCGACCCCGTCATAGACGACCGCGAACACCCACGAGGAGCGGCCCTGGTAGCCGTAGACGTAACCCGCCTTGCGCCCGCCCGGAAGCTCCAGCGTCGAGGCGTCGAAGTACTCGCCGCTGGCGACGGCGAGGGTGTCGCGATAGGAGTCGGCGAGCTCGCGGTCGTCGGCGAGCGCGAGCCAGACCACGCCCGCGGCGAGCGCAGCGGCGGCGAGCGCAGCGGCCAGCGGTCTGGCAAAGCGGCGGGCGGGCCCCGGCGAAGCCGGCTCGGCGCGCATCGTCGCCGCGACTCGGCCCTCGAACCCCGGCGGCGGCTCGACCGCCGGGCTGAGCAGGGTGAGCTCGTCGGCGGTCGCCGCCAGTCGCTCGAGCTGCGCCCGGCAGCGCGGGCATTCGGCAAGGTGCTCGAGCGCGCCGGCGCGCTCCTCGCCGTCGGCGATCCCGAGCGCCAGCTCGGGCGCCAGCTCGCGCACCCGCTCGCACTCGCCGCTCATCGCGCCCCTCCTTCGTCGGGCTCCTCGGCGCTGCGGGCGCGCTCGTCGGCGAGCCTTCGCAGCGCCGCCCGGATCCGCGTCTTCGCGGTCCCGAGCGGGATCTCCTCGATCGCGCCGATCTCGCGCGCCGTGTAGCCGAACAGCGCCGCCAGGATCAGCGCCCGGCGCTGCTCGACCGGCAGCGGGGCGATCGCCTCGCGCAGCTCCGCGGTCTCGCCGGCCGCCTCGGCTCCCGTCCTCGTCCACAGCGCCTGCTCGCCGGCCGCGATCACGCCCGGGTCGAGCGGCTCGGTCCGTCGCGATCGCAGGTGGTCGATCGCCAGGTTGCGGGTGATCGAGAGCAGCCAGGTGACCACCCGGCCGCGGCGCGCGTCATAGGCGGCGGCGTGTCGCCATGCCCTGGTGAAGGCCTCCTGCGCGATCTCCTCGGCGACCGCGGGATCGCCCGACATCGTCACCGCGAGGCCGTAGACCCGGGCCTGAAAGCGGCGCACGAACGCGGTCGCGGCGCCGGGATCGCCCGCGGCGAGCCCGGCCACCAGTGCTTCATCGGATAGCGACCACATCCCGTACTACGGACGCGGCGAGCGGCGGGATTGGTCCAATCCGATCGCCGTCCTCGCCCGTATCACCCCACAGGGTGTCAAGACCGAGGCTGAAGAGGAGGACCAACGTGCGCCGCAATCCCGTGATCTTGCTCGTCGTCTCTGCGCTCGCGCTCGCAATCGGGCTCGGCGCCTGCGGCGGCGACGACGACGAGGACGAAGCGACCGAGGTGAGCGGGGTCACCACCGAGCAGGAAAGCGGGGGCGGAGGCGGCGGCTCGGAGGCCGCCGGAGGCGGGGAGGCGGTCGAGATCAGCGCGACCGAGTACAAGTTCGACCCCTCCGCGGTGTCCGCGAAGGCCGGCGAGGTCACCTTCACGCTCAAGAATGACGGCAGCGCCGAGCACAACCTCGAGGTCGAGGGCAACGGGATCGAGGAGGTCTCGGACACGATCGGCGGCGGTCAGAGCACCGAGCTCGCGGTCGAGCTGAAGCCCGGGACCTACGAGATGTACTGCGCGATCGACGGTCACAAGGACCTCGGCATGGAAGGCGAGATCACGGTCGAGTAACGCCCCGGCCGAGCCGGGTCGCCGACCCGAAGGAGGAACCCCACCGAGGGGGCCTGCGGGCCCCCTCGGCTTTGCCTGGCCGCGGCGGAATAGACTCGCGCTTCGGCGCCGCGAGAGGAGAGCGCGATGAATCTGGCCGAGAACCTGACCCGGACCGCGAGCGAGCACCCAGACCGGGTGGCGATGAAGCTCGACGAGGTCGAGCTCACCTACCACCAGCTCGACTGCGCCGCGGCGCGAATCGCGAACCTGCTGCAGAGCAAGGGGGTCGAGGCCGGCGACCGGGTCGGGATCATGCTCCCCAACGTCCCCTATTTCGCCGCCTGCTACTACGGCGTCCTCCGCCTCGGCGGGGTGGTGGTGCCGATGAACGTGCTGCTGAAGCAGCGCGAGGTCGGCTTCTACCTCACCGACCCGGAGGCGAAGCTGCTGTTCGCCTGGCACGGCTTCGCCGAGGCGGCCGAGGCGGGCGCCGAGGAGGCGGGCGCGGAGCTGATCCTGGTCGAGCCGGGCAAGTTCGAGCAACTGGTCGGTGAGTTCGACGACTCGTTCGAGGTCGTCGACCGCGACGACGACGACACCGCGGTGATCCTCTACACCTCGGGCACCACCGGGACGCCGAAGGGGGCCGAGCTCACGCACGCGAACCTGGCCCGCAACGTCGCGGCCTTTGCAGACTTCACCGACATCGACGAGAGCTCGGTCGTGCTCGGCGCGCTGCCGCTCTTCCACTCCTTCGGCCAGACCTGCGGCCTGAACGCCGCGATCCGCGCCGGGGCCTGTCTGAGCCTGATCCCGCGCTTTGACCCGGGCAAGGCGCTGGAGATCATCGACCGCGACCGGGTCAGCGTGTTCGAGGGGGTGCCGACGATGTACGCGGCGATGCTGCACCACCCCGGCAGGGAGAGCTTCGACACCTCGTGCCTGGAGCTCTGCGCCTCCGGCGGTTCGGCGATGCCGGTCGAGGTGATGAGGGCGTTCGAGGACGCCTTCGACTGCATGATCCTCGAGGGCTACGGGCTCTCCGAGACCTCGCCGGTCGCCTCGTTCAATCATCCCGACCGCGAGCGCAAGCCCGGCTCGATCGGGACCCCGATCGCGGGGGTGGAGATGAAGGTCGTCGACGACGACGGCAACGAGGTCGCCCAAGGCGAGCCGGGCGAGATCGTGATCCGCGGCCACAACGTGATGAAGGGCTACTGGAACCGCGCCGAGGCGACCGCCGAGTCGATCGACTCCGAGGGGTGGTTTCGGTCCGGCGACGTGGCGACCGTCGACGCCGACGGCTACTTCTTCATCGTCGACCGGAAGAAGGACCTGATCATCCGTGGCGGCTACAACGTCTACCCGCGCGAGATCGAGGAGGTCGTCTACGAGCACCCGGCGGTCCGCGAGGTGGCGGTCGTCGGCGTCCCCCACGACGAGCTCGGCGAGGAGGTCGGGGCCGCGGTCGCGCTCAAGGAGGGCGAGCAGGTCTCCGAGGACGAACTCCGCGCCCATGTCAAGGAGCAGGTCGCCGCGTACAAGTACCCGCGCGTGGTCTGGTTCGTCGACGAGCTGCCCAAGGGCCCGACCGGCAAGATCCTCAAGCGCGAGATCGAGCCCCCGACCGACTGAAAGGAGACCACGTGTCCGTTGACCTGAGCCCCGGTGTCGCCCTGCGCGAGCGTTTCGGGGATGCCGTGACCACCGCCGAGGACGAGGGCTGGGACGCCACCCGGCTGGCGTTCAACCTGCTCGTCGACCAGCAGCCGGTCGCGGTGGCGACGCCATCGACCACCGCCGAGACGGCCGAGATCGTGCGCGCGGCGCGCGAGCTGGGGCTGCGCATCGCGCCCCAGGGGTCTGCCCACAACGCCGGCCCACTGGGCTCGTTGGATGACACGCTGCTGCTGCGCTTCGGGCGGATGACCGCGGTCGAGCTCGACCCCGACGCGCCCAGCGCCCGGGTCGAGGCCGGCGCGCGCTGGTGGGACGTCGTCCCCGCCGCCTCCGAGCTCGGCCTCTCCGCCCTGCACGGCTCCTCGCCCGAGGTAAACGTGGTCGGCTACTCGCTTGGCGGCGGGGTTGGCTGGCAGATGCGAAAGCACGGCCTGCAGTGCAACCGGCTGACCGCGATCGAGCTGGTGACCGCCGACGGCGCCGAGCGCCGCGTCGATGCCGGCAACGAGCCCGACCTGTTCTGGGCCCTGCGCGGTGGTGGCGGCAACTTCGGCGCCGTGACCGCGATCGAGTTCGAGCTCCTGCCGCTGCGAGAGCTCTATGCGGGGACCCTGTTCTTCGGCTTCGATCGCGCGGGCGAGGTGCTGCAGGCGTGGCGAGCGTGGACCGAGTCGGTTCCCGAGGAGGTGACCTCGTGCGGGAAGCTGATCCAGCTACCCGACCTCGAGCTGATCCCGGAGATCGTGCGCGGGAAGTCCTTCTCGCTGGTCGAGGTGGCCTTCCTCGGCGGCGAGACGGAGGGCCGCGAGCTGCTCGCGCCGCTGCGCGACCTCGGGCCCGAGATGGACACCTTCGCGATGGTGCCGCCGGCTGCGCTCTCCGAGCTACACATGGATCCGGTAGACCCGGTGCCGTACCTGAGCGGCCACGCGCTGGTCGGCGAGCTGCCCGAGCAGGCGATCGACGAGCTGGTCGCGGTGACAGGGCCGGGCTCGAACTCGCCGCTGCTCTCGTTCGAGCTTCGCCACGGCGGCGGGGCGCTCGCTCGCGAGGTGCCCGGAGGCGGCGCTTTGGCGTCCCTGCCGGGCGAGTACCTGGCCTTCGCGGTCGGCGCGGTGATGGCGCCAGAGATGGTTCCACCGCTGGAGGCGGCGCTGGAGCGGCTGGGCGAGGCCCTCAATCCCTACGACTGCGGCCGCTACGGCTCGTTCACCGAACAGACCTGGGACGTGGCGACGATGTTCAGCGCACCGGCGCTCGAGCGCCTGCGCTCGGTGCGCTCCGAATACGACCCCGACGGCATCTTCCGCGCCTGCCACCCGGTCTGAGCCGCGGGCTCAGGCGCCGGTGAAGCGCGGCGGGCGCTTCTCGGCGAACGCGAGCACGCCCTCGATGAAGTCGCGGTCCGGCCCTGCTCGCGCTGCGCCTCGGCGCCGGTGATCATCACGCCCGACCGCGTCGTCTGCGGCCACGGTGGCGACCGCCTCGCACAGCTCGAGCCCGAACTGCTCGTTCCAGGCGTTGAGAGAGTCCGGGCGATTGAGCGTGATCCGGGCGGCGCCGTCGGCGCGCTCGAGGGTCACGGTGCGGTCGGCCATCGCCGGCAAGCCTACGCGCTCACGCCACGCCCTCCGCTCGAGCTGGTCGCACCCTTCCGCTCGAGCTGCGAGTTGACCACCACATGCGGCGCGAACTCGAAGTTCGAGCTCGCGATCGGGCCCCGCGGGCTGCGGACGCGGCTAGCCCGCCGCCTCGGCGCGGCGCAGGCCGGTCCGCGCCCAGTTGAGCATCACCGCGATCAGGCCGGCGGCGACGCCGACGGCGAGCAGGGTGTCGGCAGGGGCGCCGATGACGAGGTTGCGCCCGGCCTCGAGCGTCGCCGTCATCGGGTTGTAGTCGGCGGCCGTGGCGACCCAGCCCTCGATCAGGTCGCGGGGGACGTAGACCGGCGCGGTCATGATGATCAGGAAGGCGGGCAGCTGGATCAGCGGCGCCGCCTGCATGGTGCGGAAGCGCATCGCCAGGCCCGAGGCGAAGAGGACGGCGGCGAAGTTGAGCATCACCGCGATCGCCAGGATCTCGAGCAGGTCGCCGGCGCTGCCGGTGATCTCGGCGCCGGTGGCGACGGCGACAACCGTGACCACCGTCCACACGAGCAGCGCCCGGATCAGCGCGCTGATCGCGTAACCGGCGACCAGCGCCGAGCGGTTGCGGGTGGCGAGCAGCATCCGGCGGGCGAAGCCGAACTCGAAATCGGCGGCGATCGCGAAGCCGGTGAACACGCCGCCGAAGATCGCCGACTGCATGAGCACGAACACGTACTGGAAGGTGGTGTAGTCCGGGTAGTCGAAGCTCGGCGCATCGCCGACCGCCGAGAGCCCGCCCGCGAAGGCGGCGAAGAAGAACAGCGGGAAGATCAGCGAGGGCAGGATCAGCGAGGGCTTGGTGACCATGACGTGGATCTGGCGCCAGGCGATGATCAGCGCGGCGCGAGCGAACCGTCTCAGCGCCGGGCTCATGTGCGCTCCATCCTCGTCCGCATCGCCGCGGCCGCGGCCCACATCCCGAAGGCGAGGACCGCGAGCGCGACTCCGAATGCGAGCGCGAGCGCCTCGCCGTCCCAGCCGACCACGAACAGGCTCCGGAAGCCCTCGATCAGGTAGCTGACCGGATTGATCGTCGCCACGGTCTGGAACCAGTCGTTGGCGATCAGGTCGCGCGGCAGGGCGCCGGAGCTGAGGAAGAGGAGCACGAACATGAGCGGGAACACGCCCTGGACCGCCTCCCCGTTGCCGGTGCGCAGCCCGATCGCAAGCCCGATCGACCCGAACGCGACGCCGACCAGGGCCGAGAGAGCGAACAGCACCAGGATCCCGGCCGGCCCGGACTCCAGGTGGGCGCCGAACGCCAGCGCGACGATCAGGTAGGTGAGCGCCTGGATCAGCCCCTGGAGGGTGGCGCCCGCGAGCTGGCCGGCGATCAGGGCGTTGCTGCGCAGCGGCGTCAGTTGGAGGCGATCGAAGAAGCCGTGCTGGATGTCGGCGGCGATCGACTGGCCGGCGCCCATGGTCGCGAACAGGGCCCCCTGCATGAAGGTCAGTCCGAGGGCGAAGGAGAGGTAGGAGTCGGTCGGGAACCCGGGCAGCGAGGTCGCCGCCGAGAGCCCGCTCGCGTTGACCGCGAGCAGGAAGAGCGGGAAGACCAGGCTGGGCACGAACATGATCGGCTGGCGGATCGTGCGGGTGATCGACCGGCGGGCCAGATAACCGACCTGGCTCAGGGTGCCGCTGCGGATTCGGGCCGGCCGCCCGGGCAGCGCGACCGCGATCGTGTCGCCGTCGCTCACGCTGCCACCGCCTCGTGCTCGCCGGTCTCCTCGGCCTCGTCGTCGCCGGCGCCCTCGAGCCTGCGGCCCGTCTTGACGAGGAAGACGTCGTCGAGCGTCGGCGCGTGGATCTCGAGGTTGGCGACGGCGATCCCGTCGGAGTCGAGCGCGCGGACCACGTCGGCGAGCTCGCCGGCACCCTCGTCGAGGCGCACCGCGATCCCGCCCGGTCCCGCGGGTGCCTCGGAGCCGAACCGGACCAGGGTCGAGCGCATGCGCTCGGTGTCGGCCTCTTCGGCCGGGACCGCCTCGACGGTCGGGCGTCCGATCTCGGCCTTGAGCGCGTCCGGGGTGCCCTCGGCGACGAGCTTGCCCGAGTCGATGATCCCGACCCGGTCGGCCAGCGCATCGGCCTCCTCGAGGTACTGGGTGGTGAGGAAGACGGTGACCCCGTGCGAGCTCGCCAGGCGCTGGACCTCGTCCCAAAGCGCGGTCCGGCTCTGCACGTCGAGCCCGGTGGTCGGCTCGTCGAGGAACAGGATTCGCGGCTGGTGGACCAGGGCGAGCGCGAGGTCGAGCCGGCGCCGCATCCCGCCCGAGTAGCCGCCGACCTTGCGGTCCGCGGCCTCCGAGAGCCCGACCCGCGCGATCAGCTCGTCGCCGCGGCTGACGGCCTCGGACTTCGGCAGCCCGTGCATGCCGGCCTGAAGCCGCATGTGCTCGCGAGCGGTCAGGTACTGGTCGAGCGCCGCCTCCTGGAGGGCGACGCCGATCGCGTCGCGGACCTCCGGACCCTCCTTGACGATGTCGTGGCCGGCGACGCGGGCGGTGCCGGCGGTCGGGGGCAGCAGCGTGGTCAGCATGTGGACGGTGGTCGACTTGCCGGCGCCGTTCGGGCCCAGGAAGCCGTAGATCTCGCCCGGGGCGACGGTCAGGTCGATCCCGTCGACCGCTCGCGGCCCCTTCTTGAACTCGCGGACGAGGCCCTCGACCTCGATCCCGTTGTCGCCGTTCATCGGCTCTCCCAACGATGGTGAATTACTTGCCTGCATCAACTATCCACAGCATAGAGTATCCTCGTCCTCAATGACTGCGACAAGCCACGGCTCCGTCTCAGCAGCCGATTCCGCGGCCAGTCGCACCTGGACCTTGATGCTCGACTTCGTCTTCCGGCACGCCCGTCCGCGGATGATCGAGATCTGGCGCGAGTTCGACCTGATGCCACCACAGCAGATCGTGCTCGGACTGCTCGAGGAGCCGCGGCCGATGGGCGAGCTGGCCCAGCACATGCACTGCGACAGCTCGAACATCACCGGGATCGTCGACCGGCTCGAGGAACGCGGCCTGGTCGAGCGGCGCGCCGCCGAGGGTGACCGGAGGGTGAGGCTGGTCGCGCTCACCGAGCAGGGCCGCGAGGTTCGCGCCGAGCTCGTCCGTCGCCGCGCCGAGCCGCCGCCCGAGCTCGCAGCGCTCTCGGACTCCGACCTGCGAAAGCTCGAGCAGGTCCTGGGCCGCGTACGCTCCGACGGGTGATCCGCGCCAAGCAGCTCGCCAACGGCGTCGAGATGCCGCTGCTCGGTCTCGGGGTGTGGCAGATCGACGAGGGACGCGCGACCGAGGAGGCGGTCGGCTGGGCGCTCGAGGCCGGCTACCGCCATGTCGACACCGCGCAGGCCTACGGAAACGAGGCCGGCGTCGGCGGCGCGATCGCCGCCAGCGGGCTGGCGCGCGAGGAGATCTTCGTGACCACCAAGTTCTTCCCCCGCTCCAGCGACCCGGTCGCCGAGGCCGAGCGCAGCCTCGAGCGGCTCGGGATCGAGCAGCTCGACCTCTACCTCGTCCACTGGCCCGAGGGCGGTCCGACCTGGGCCTGGAGCGGGATGGAGGCGGCGCTCGAACGCGGCCTGACGCGGGCGATCGGGGTCAGCAACTTCAGCGTCGACGAGCTCGACCAGGTGTGCGCGGCCGGCGACGTGGCGCCGGTCGTCAACCAGGTCAAGTTCAGCCCCTTCACCTTCCGCCGCGCCCTGCTCGCCGAGTGCGAGCGGCGCCGGATCGCGCTCGAGGCCTACAGCCCGCTGACCCGGGGCGAGCAGCTCGGCGCCCCGGTGATCGCCGAGATCGCACGCGGCCACGACCGCACCCCGGCCCAGGTGCTGTTGCGCTGGGCGCTCGAGCGCGAGGTCGTCGTGATCCCGAAGTCCGCCAACCGCGAGCGGATCGTCGAGAACTCCCGCGTCTTCGACTTCGAGCTCGGCGCCGAGGAGCTGGAGCGGCTCGACGGCCTCGATCGCACCGGCGGCACCGAGCGGGCGCTCGAGCAGCCCTGGTGGACGCTCGGCGGCAGGGCTCGGAGCATCGCCGGCCGGCTCGCGGAGGCGGTCCGGGGACGGCACTGATGACGACCGAGGTGCGTACAGCCCGCGATCCGGCGCCGCGGGCGGTCGAGACGCGGATGCGCCCGTCGGCCGAGGACGTCGCCTGGATCGGCCTCTGGCCCGCGGCGCTGGCGCTGCTCGCCGCGATCGCCTGGCTGGGGCCGCCACTGTCCGATCTGCTGCCCGAGCCGAGCACGCAGTTCTTCGTCGAGGCGCAGCCGCTGATCAAGCCGGAGCCGCTCGAGCAGGCCCGCTTCCTGCTCGCGGTGGTGGCGCCGCTCGGGCTCGCCGGGATCGTGATCTGGCTCGGCTCGGCGGCCCCGGCCCAGCGCCGCCTCGACCTGCCGGCGATCGCGCTGCAGCTCGGGCTCGCGGCGCTCGTGGTCTGGGCCGTGCTCGAGCAGGAGCATGAGCTGCCGCTGCTCGACCCCGACTACTTCTCCCCGCTGCTGCTCTCGGTGCCGGTCCTGGTCGCCGGGGTCGTGATCGGCGCCGGGCTGTTCGCGCTCGCCCTCGCCCGGCGGTGGCCGTTCGCCGTGGCCGCGGCCCCGGCTCGGATCTCGAGCGGCTGGCGATGGGGCGCGTTCGCGATCGCGCTCGCGCTGACGGCGCTCTGGCTGCTGCCCGCGGTGTTCACCGACGCCAACCTCTCCGAGGGCGGGGCGATCCCGTCGGGACACGTGCCGGTGCAGGCCCAGGACTTCTATGCGGTCACCAACGGCCTCACGCCGATGGTCGACTACATCGCCCAGTACGTGCAGCTTCTGCCGCTCGTCTTCGCGCCGGTGCTGGAGCCGTTCGACCTCTCGATCACCGCCTCATCGGTGCTCATGGTGGTGCTCTCGGTGCTCGCCCTGCTGGCGATCTACGGGGTCTTTCTCAGGGTCACCGGGCGCCCGCTGGCGGCGCTCGCCCTCTACGTCCCGTTCCTGGCGCTCGCGCTCTTTCCCTGGTCGGACGAGGGACTGCGACACGAGTTCAACGGCAGCTACTACGCCTTCTTTCCGGGCCGCTATCTGGGCCCGTTCGTCGTCGCCTGGCTGGCGACGGTGGCGATGCGCGGACGCCGGCTCCCGATCTGGGTCGTCTTCTTCGCCGCCGGGCTGGCGATGCTCAACAACGCCGAGTTCGGGACGATCTGCGTCCTGGCGCTGTTCTGCGCCCTCGCCCTCGGCGTCGATCGCGGCGAGGGGTGGGGGCGGGCGCTGTGGAAGCTCGTGCGCCAGGCGGCGATCGGGCTCGTCGGCGCCCTCGTACTCGTCGTCGCGATCGTCCTCGTGCGCAGCGGCGAGCTGCCCGACCCCGGGCTGTGGATCTACTACACGCGGCTGTTCGCGCGCGAGGCGGTCGGGCTCGAGTCGATGCCGGCGCTCGGCCTTCATATCGCCCTCTACGTCACCTTCGTCGCTGCGATCCTGACCGCCGCGGTGCGCTTCGCCCAGCGCCGCGAGGACCGGACCCTGACCGCGATGCTCGCCTACGCCGGCGTCTTCGGTCTGCTCGCCGGGTCGTACTTCGCCGGGCGCTCGCTTCCCTGGCAGCTGATGCTCCTGTTCCCGACCTGGGGGCTGGCACTGGCGCTGCTGACCTGGACCGTGCTCGGATCCCTGGCGGCCGAGCGCCGCGAGTCGCTGCGGCGGATGGTGGTGCCTGCGCTGGCGACGATGGTCGGCTTCGGGGTGATGATCGCCTCGATCGCGACAATCTCCCCGCCCTGGGACGAGGTCGAGCGGCTTTCGCAGTCCGGCGCCTCGGAGGCAGACAACGCCGAGATGCAGCGCTTCGTCGAGCAGCGGACCGAGCCGGGGGAGAGCGTGCTGGTGCTCGCCACCGCGGCCGACCACCGGCTGGCGGAACGGGCAGGGGTCGCCAACGTCTCCCCGTTCAACACGGCCCTGGTGCTGCTCTCCCCGCGTGAGGTCGACCGCGCTCTTGACGCGCTCGAGCAGGCCGGCGGGACGAAGATCTTCATCAACCAGGCGAACCCGCCCGAGCCGGGCACGAAGCCTGGATCGTTCTTCGGCTACATGCTGGACCAGGGCTTCAGGCCGGTCGGCGGGACCCTGCAGGACGAGCAGGTGATGTTGGAGCGTCGGTAGGCGATGCTGGAGCGTCGGTAGGCCGGTCGGCGCAGGAGCCTGGCGCCGTATACGATCGGTCGCGGAAGATGGATTTTCCACGGTGAACGGGGCCCGGCATCGGGGGCTCGGATCGCGCAGCTCTGCGCTGTCGCTTGACGGCCGCGAAGCGGCGCGGGGGGCGCCCGGCGCCGCAGCGGGCTTGTCGTCCGAGGGACGCCGGATGAAGCCCGTCAAAGCATCGGCCGGATTGAGGCGAGTCTCGTCTGCGGGCGGGCGCGACCAGGGCTGGAACGAGCGTGCCGGCCGGCTGTTCGAGGAATTCCGCCGACCGGCGCAGAGGATGGTCCGGCGCGCATTCGGAGGGGCCTTCTCCGCCGAGGAGCTCGACGACATCTACGCGGGCGCCTGGGTCGGAACCCTGCGGGCGCTCGCCGACCGCGCCGGGCGGCTGAGCGACGACGAGGTGCGCAGCTATGTACTCACTGCGGTCGCCAATCAGGCGGGCAAGGAGCTGCGCCGACGGCGGCGCAAGCCGACCGCGCCCTTGGAGTTGGTCGGCGGTGTCGCCGATCCGGCCGAGCCGCCCGATGAGCTGGCCAGCGGTCGCGAGCAGTCGCGGGTCACCCGCGACCTGCTCGCCTCGCTGCCACCTCGTCGGCGGGCGGTGATGCTGTTGCGCTACGGCTGGGGACTGGAGCCCCGCCAGGTGTGCGCGCTGGTCGAGGGCCTCTCGCCGCGCGCCTATCGCAAGGAGATCACACGCGGCGTCGCCGAGCTGACCGAGCGGATGCGGGCGCTCGAACGAGGTGAGTGGTGCGCGGACCGAGAGCCGCTGCTGCGCGCCCTGGTCAGCGGCCTCGCGACCGCCGACCAGGAGCGCCAGGCACGCGCGCACCTGGCTCACTGCCGCGAGTGCTCGGACTTCGTCGCCCGGCTCGGCGGCCACCTGCACGACCTCGGCGGCACGGCTGCGGCCGCCGGCGCGATCGACGGGATCGACGGCCAGATCCACTACGCGGACCGCCTGCTCGAGCTCGGCGACCGGGTCCGCGACGCAGCCGGTGGCCTGATCTCGCGCGGGGCGCCGGCGGGCGCCGAGGAGGGACTGGCGCAGGGCGCGGCGGCCGGCGGGGCGCGCGGCGCCGGCGCGGCCGGTGCCGGTGTGCTGGCGAAGCTCGCCGGCCTTGGCGCGACCGGAAAGCTCGCGGTCGCCTGCCTCGGCGGCGGCGTCGCCGCGACCGCCTGCGTGGCGGCCGGCGTCGCTCCGCTCGGGCTCGGCGGCGAGGCCGAGCGCGGATCGCGGGATCGCCCCGCCGCGGATCGCCCGGCCCAGGTCGACCGCGGCTCCGGTGCCGGTCGTCGCTGTGCCCGACGCAGACGGCGGGGACGTCTCCGCCGGCGTCTCCGAGCCGGAACCCGCGCCAACGCCGCAGCCGACCGAACCCGAGCCGGAGCCCGCTCCCGAGCCCGAGCAGCCGCTGGCGCCGACGACGCCGCCGGTGGAGCGCGAGTTCGGCGTCGCCGCGAGCGCGCCGGCGCCGCCGAGTCCTGCCCCGGCCGCGCCCGCGCCGTCTCCGAGCAGCGGCGGCGGAGGCTCGGCGGTCGCGCAGGAATTCGGACCATGAGGCGGGCGGCGCTGCTGACGGCGATCTCGTTCGCCTCGGTGGCGGCGGCCACGACGAGCCCCCCGGCCGCCCTGGCGGCAAACGCCACCTACACGGTGCTCAAGTGCCACGCCAACAGCCGCTCGGCAGCCGAGGCGATCTCGGAGTCCCGCGGCGCCTACTCGACCCAGAACCGCTGCCCGGGCACCGACCGGCGGCTCGAGCTCAGCAACCTCGGCTTCGCGACCGCGGGCCAGAACGGGTTCTGGCGCTTCAACGCCCCGCCGGGGACCGAGATCGTCGCGGTCAACGCGAGGGCGAACCTTCGACGCGAGAACCACCACCTGGCACAGATCGTCGCCGTCGACGCCCAGGGCGGGACGCGGGTGCTCGCCAACGGCTCCGACTCGAGTCAGGGATACCAGGCCTACAGCTCGTCGGGCCTGCGCCACGTCGCCCTGGTGGTGATCCTGATCTGCAGCGACGGCGGCGGCTGTGCGTACGCCCCGCAAGCCCATGCCCACGTCCAGAACATCGAGCTGGTGCTCGCGGACCGCTACGACCCGCGGGTGACGGCCGTTGGTGGTGGATTGGTCGAGCCGGGGTGGAAGCGGGGGACCGAGGAGCTCCGGGCGCAGGCGACAGACACGGGCGGCGGGATCGAGCATCTGCGCGCCTGGGTCAATGGGGTCGAGGTCGGCCGCGCGAACCCGGCCTGCGGCGGGGTGCTCGGCGGCCCGTACTCGAGCCTGTTGGCGCCGTGTCCCGTCTCGACCCGATCGGCGTCGACCTTGATCGTGCCCATCAACACCGCCGCTGCGCCGTTCCTAAACGGGGCGAACAGCCTGTTCGTCTGCCCGGAGGACTTCGCCGGCAACCGCGGCGGCTGCGCGTTGCGGACGGTTACGTCGACAATGCGCCGCCCGAGGCTCGCGTTCACCAACCGCCAGGACGCCGGCGACCCGGAGCTGATCCGGGTCCGGGTCAGCGGAGCCGCACTCCGGGCTCGACTCGGCGCGGATCTCCTACCGGCCGGTCGGGGGATCGGTGTGGACGCCGCTCGGGGTCGAGGGGGTTCCCGGTGAACTGCGGGCGCGGGTCGACTCCGACGCCGTGCCGGCGGGCGACTACGAGCTCCGCGCCGAGGCGATCGACGTTGCCGGCAACGCCGCCGAAACCACTCGGCGCACCGACGGGACGCCGATGGTGCTCAGCTTCCCGCTGCGCGAGCGGGCGCGGCTGGTGGCCGGACTCGGTCCCGGCGGCGCCGCGCGCCGGACGGTCGGCTACGGCCACGGATCCTCAGTATCGGGACGGCTGCTCGACCGCGACGGGAAGCCGCTCGCCGGACGCGACGTGACCGTGGTCGAGCAGTTCGGCGCCGGAGCGCTGATCGATCGCCGGGTCCGGGTCGTCCCGACCGACTCGCGCGGGGCTTGGAAGTCGAAGCTGCCGCCGGGGCCGTCGCGGACCGTCTCGGCGAGCTTCGCCGGCTCGGCGCGGTTCGCGCCGCTGGAGCAGGTCGCCGGCAGGCTCACGGTCCGCAGCCGGGCGAGCTTCCGGACCTCGCGCGAGCGGGTCGGCGAGGGCGGGAGGGTTGTGTTCGCCGGCCGGATCGGCCATTACGCGGCCCGGATGCCGGTCGGCGGCAAGCTGATCGAGCTCCAGGTCCGCGAGTCGGCCGGGCACTGGAACACGGTCGGGGAGGCGTTTCACACCGAGGCCTCGGGCCGCTACCGGCTCGGCTACCGGTTCGGGCGCTTCTACGAGGCCGACGCACGGTTCAAGTTCCGGGTCAAGGTCGCGCGCGAGCAGGCCTGGCCGTACAAGGCTCCGATACGGTCGGTCGCCCGCACGGTGGTGGTGCTGGCGCGCTGAGAGCAACCCGGTGTCGCGACGGGTGTTGGAGTGTGAGATGAGCAGGCCGAGCCACACGACCGTCGCCGCCTACCTTGCCCTGTTCGTTGCCGTGACCACCGGCGGCGCCTACGCGATCGAGCGGATCGGCTCCGCCGAGGTCGCCGACGACTCCCTGCGCAGCGCCGACCTGCGCGACCGCAAGGCGGTCAAGGCCAAGGACGTCAAGCGCGACTCGCTGACCGGCAAGGAGCTGCGCGAGGCGACGCTCAACGCGTCCGGGTTCGCCCGGCTGGCGGGAGTCGGCGATGCCCTCGACTGCGATCCCAGCTCGACCACGCCGATCAACTGTGCGGCCACGACCCTCGAGCTCGACCGACCGGCGAGGGTCCTGGTCGTCGCCACTGGCGGCCAGTACACCGGCAACAGGCGGCGCCGACGGCTCGCGGGCCGGCTGCGACATCCGCGTCGACGGCGCTCCCACGGCCTGCCTTCGCGACCCCCGGTGAGGAGGTGGCGCGCACCAACGCCGGCGCCACCAACGGCTTCGCCCGCACGCTGGTCACCCCGCAACCGCTGCCCGCCGGTTCGCACGAGATCGCGCTCGCCTGCTGGGAGCTCGACCCCGACGTGCGGATCGAGACGCCGACGATCGCGGCGCTCGCGATCTCGGCCGGTTGAGCCCGAGCTAGCGGTCGTAGCGCGCCAGGTCGGCCTCGAGTCGCTGCGCGTCCTCCTCGTCGAGTGCCTCCGCCGGCGGATCCTCGGATTCGCGGCCGGCGCTTCGCCACCGTCGCAGCCCGACCAGGATCGCCACCGCGGCAACGAGGATCGCGATCCCGGGGACCAGCCAGGCGGCGAGGTCGAAGCCCTCGGCCTCGGGGATCGCGAGCACCTCGGGACCGAACTCGGCCACCAGCGCGTCCTTGATCTCGTCCTTGCTCTGTCCGGCGGCGATCCGCTCGCGGATGAACTCGCGCTCCTGGATCGCCTGCGGCGCCTCGGTCGCGAGCTCGAGCGGGACGCCGCAGATCGGGCACATCACCTCGTCCTCGATGTCGGCGAGCGAGGTGCGCGGCTCCTGTGCGGTCGCCGCCGCGGGCAGGGCCAACGCGAGCAGCGTCGCGAGTGCGGCAAGCGCCCTCAACCCGCGCTCCCTTCGATCAGTGGCGCGACCTCGTCCTCGAGGTACGTCTCGGTGACCGGGCCGGGGCGCAGCAGGGCCACCTCTCCCTCGGGGTCGACGAGGAAGTTCTCCGGCACCCCGGTGGTCTTCAGCTCATCGGCGAACTCGCCGGGGCCGTCGTGAAGCTGCGGGTAGGTGAGCCCGAACTCGTCGACGAACTCGAGCCCGTCCTCGGCGGGCTCCTGGGTGTCGATACCGACGATCTCGAATCCCTGGCCGCGGTGGCGCTCGTAGAAGCGCTGCAATGCCGGCGCCTCCTCGCGGCAGGGCACGCACCACGAGGCCCAGACGTTGACCAGAGCCCAGCGACCGCGCTGGTCGGCGAGCGAGCCCGACGCCTCGCCGCCGAGCACCGGCAGCTCGGTGGTCGGGATCGGGTCGCCGACCGCGAGCGTGCCGTCGCCCTTGGCCACCAGCCCGTACCCGAGCAGGCCGACGAGGGCGAGGACGCCGAGGAAGACGGCGAGTGTCCGTGCGCTCATCGCCGGGAGCGTAGAGCGAGGCGAGCGCTTCCCCGATCGGGCTAGGGTCCCGGCATGGCCTACGACGAGGCACTCGCCGACCGTGTCCGCGAGCTGATGCTCCTGCGCTCCGCGGTCAGCGAGCGCAAGATGTTCGGCGGGATCGTGTTCATGCTCGACGGCAACATGGCCTGCGGGGTGCTCGGCGACGAGCTGATCGTCAGGGTCGGGCCCGAGGAGGGTGAGCGGGCGCTCGCCGAGCCGGACACGCGTCCCTTCGACTTCACCGGCCGTCCGACGCGAGGCGTCGTTGTCGTCAGCCCGGACGGCGTCGCCGAGGACGAGGCCCTTGCGGGTTGGGTGGACGCGGGCGCCGACTTCGCGGCATCGCTGCCGGCGAAGTAGGCGCGGTCGCGATCGCCGCCCGGAGGCGAATCACCCATCTAGACTTGGGCGCTTCGCGGACGTAGCTCAGCTGGTAGAGCGCGAGCTTCCCAAGCTCGAGGTCGCGGGTTCGAGACCCGTCGTCCGCTTCAGTGGTGGCCCCGCGCAGCTTCGTCGCCGACGCAAGCGACTGGTTCCAGGTCGCTGAGATCGAGCCCGGACTGCATCTGGTCGCCGAGCCCGGCCACGTCTTCAGCTGGCTGATCGCCGGCTCGGAGCGCAGCATCCTCCTCGACACCGGCCTCGGCCTGGCTGACATCGCCGCCGCGATAGCGCCGGTGGCCGCGGCGCCGACAGTCGTGGTCAACTCGCACGTGCACTTCGACCATGTCGGCGGCAATCAGCTCTTCGAGCACACCGAGATGCACGCGCTGGGGCCGGAATGGATCGAAGCCGGCACTCGAGACGAGTACCTGCGCAGCTACCACGAGCTCGCCCAGGACATGGCCACGAGCTGGGACCGCCTGCGCGCCGCGGACCGCGACGGATGGTTCCTGGTCGGGCCCGACGAGACGATGCGACCGTGGCCGCGCCGGGGAATCGACGAGCTCGGCTGGCGAATTGACCCTCCGCCTCCGACCCGCCTGCTGGCCGACGGGGACATGCTCGATCTCGGTGACCGAGCCCTGCGGGTGATCCACACGCCCGGTCACGCACCCGACCACATCTGCCTCGTCGATGAGGCCGCCGGGATCCTCTTCGCCCAGGACCAGGCGTACTACGGCCCGCAGCTGATCTGCGAGCAGGGCTCCGACCTGCGCGCCTACGCGCGCTCGGCGCGGCGGCTGGCCGACGAGCTCGCGGGCGCGATACGGGTCGTCTACACGGCCCACTGCCTGCGGCCGTCGGTGCCGCCGCGCTTTCTCGGTGAGCTGGCGGACGCGGCCGAGGCCGTGGCCGCGGGGGAGATCCGGCTCTCGCCGATGAAGGGCCTGTTCGGCGAGCCGGTGCCGGGCGCCGATTTCGGCCACTTCTCGATCCTCGTCAGCGCAGAGGCAGCGACGGCCTGATCACGCTCACCGCCCGGCCGCGCTCGCGAACGCCTCCTCGACCCGCAGCTCGGCCTCGGGCCCACCCGGGGGGCTGATCACAGTCGAGCAGTTCTTCGTGTACTCGGCGCTCGGGAAGATCAGCTCGCTCTCCGCCGCCTCGGGATTCGTCTTCTCGAAGATCTCCTGGACCCCGGCGACCGGTGTCACGGTGCTGGTCCATTCGAGGATCTGCGCCTGGTTTTCCGGCTCATAGGTGTAGTTGATGAACTCGTAGGCGGCCGTCGGGTTCGGGGCGCCGACCGGGATCACCCAGTCGTCCCACCAGATCATGCAGCCCTCGGTCGGCATCCGCCACTCGAGCTGCGGGTTATCGGCCTGCAGCTGGATCGCATCGGCGGCCCAACCCATCACCGCGACCGCGTCGCCGGTGACCAGGTCCTTGGCGTAGTCGCCGCCGGTGAGGCGGCGGATCTGACCGGACTCGACTCCCTCCTTGATCCTCTCGATCGCCGCCAGCCAGTCCTCCTCGGTCGCGTCCTCGGGATCGATGCCGTCGGCCTTCATCACCATCGGAACGGCCTCGCGCAGCTCGGTCAGCAGCTCGACCTTTCCCTTGTACTGGGGATCGAAGAGGTCGTTGACCGAGCGGATATCGGGCGCCTCCTCCTTGTTCACGATCAGCCCCGTCATCCCGCCCTGCCAGGGGATCGAGAAGTCCCAGTTCGGATCCGAGCTCGGCGCCTTGACGTCCGGGCTCAGGTTCTCGAACGCGGGCGCCAGCGCCTCCTTGTCGAGCTTCTGGATATAGCCCAGGTCGTACATCCGCTTCGCCAGCCAGTCGCCGGCGACCATCAGCGAGCGACCGCCCGAGTCGCCCTGTGCCAGCAACGGCTTCATCTTGCCGAAGAACTCGAAGTAGCTGTTGATGTCCTCGACGTACTTGACCGAGATCCCGGTCTCCTGCTCGAAATCGGGGATCGTCTGATCGTCGATGTAGAGCGCCCAGTTGGAGATCGTCAGGTCACCCGACGGCTCGCCCTCGGCCAATGCCGTCGTGACCTCGGTCTGCTCCTCGTCGCCCTCGATGCCGCCCTCGTCGTCCCCGCAGGCGGCGAGGACGAGCGCGGCCGCGAGCATCGCGAGTGCCGCGGGCCGCCACCTCGGTCGGGTTCGACTCCGTCGTCTGCGCATCTTGGTCACGAGTGTCTCCTCAGGTCCGGTTGACAGTGGTTGGGACGCGCGAGAACCAGGCCTCGAGAGCGGGCCGGATGACCGTCCGCTCGACATCCTTGCTCGGCGTCGCGAGCTCGCCGATCAGCAGGCCGTCGAGCATCGCCAGGAACATGCGTGCCTCGAGCTCCGGTGAGCCGGCGCGAAGCGAGGTGAAGACCTCGACCAGCGCCTCCTCCCACGCCTCGGTCCACTCGCGGCAGACCCGCTCGAGCTCGGGCTCGCGGGCGGTCTCCTGGAGCAGCGCGTACTGGGCGACCGTGCGCCACCGGGCCTCGCCGAGCTGGGAGAGCAGGTGGGCGGAGAACTGGTCGACCAGCCGGCGGCGCGAGAGCCGCTTGCCGAGCACTCCCGCCAGTCGCTGGCGCAGGGTCTCGATCTCAACCCGGGCGAAGTGCTCGAGCGCCTCGCGGAGCATGTCCTGGCGGGAGGCGAACCAGTAGGTCGTCGACCCGAGCGGGACCCCGGCGAGCTCGGCGACAGCGCGGTGGCTGACGGCGTCGGTGCCGCCGCTGGCGATCAACCTCAGCGTCGTGTCGAGGAGCAGCAGCCGGCGCTCGTTGTCGCGCTTTCGCTTCGTGCCGGCGCTGGGAATTGTGGTGTACATTTGTACTGTACGAGCGTACACCCTTTGAACCCACGACGTCAACACGATCAGCAGGCCGACGTTGTCGTGATCGGCGGCGGGGTGGTCGGTGCCGCCACGGCGCTGGCGGTCGCCCGAGAGGGAGTGCGGGTGGCGCTGCTCGAGCGCTCGCTGTCGAAGGCTCGTGGCTCGAGCAAGGGCAGCGCGCGGATCTTCGCTCCGGCGGCCTATCCCGACGAGGATTACCTCGAGCTTGCGCTGAGGGCGCTCGAGCGCTGGCGCGAGATCGAGTCCGAGGCCGGTCAGCGCCTGCTGTGGCCGACGGGGGCGCTCAGCCACGGTGAGTTCGCCGAGCATGAGATGTCCGCTCTGCGGGAGGCGGGCGTCGAGGCCGAGTTCCTGTCCGCCGACGATGCGGCGCGTCGGTTCGGCGTCCGGGCGCCCGCGAACGGCCCCCTGCTCCACCAACCCGACGCGGGGATCATTCGCGCCGACCATGCGCGGGACGCCCTCCTGGGCCGGGCTCGCGCCGCGGAAGCCGAGCTCTGCGACGGTGAAGTCGTGCGGTCGCTGACCGACGGCGGCGACGCGGTCGTGGTCGAGACCGACCGCCGGCGGTGGAGCTGCTCGGCGGCGATCGTCGCCGCCGGCCCTTGGAGCGACGCGCTGCTGGCCGCGGCCGGGATCGAGCTGCCGCTGACCGTCTCGCTGCAGTCGGTCGCCTACTTCGACCTCCTCGATCGCTCCCCACCGCCGGTCGCCTTGATCGATTTCGAGGGAGACGAGCCGTACGCCTGCTGGGACCCCGAGCGCGGGCTCAAGGCCGCCCTTCACGCCCGGGGCCCGATCGCCGATCCGGAGAGCCCCGCGCACGAGATCGAGCCACGGGCGATCGACCGGATCACCGAGTGGGTGCGCGCTCGTTACCCGGGCATCGTCGGCGCCGGGCCGAGGGAGGTCGAGACCTGCATGTACACGAACACCCCCGGGGAGCGGTTCATCTGCGAGCGCCGCGGTCGGATCGTCGTCGGCAGCGCCTGCAACGGCCAGGGGTTTCAGTTCGCTCCCGAGACCGGCGAGCGCCTCGCCCGGCTGGCGCTGGAGACGGAGGCGCCGAGCGCGATCGCGACGGGGCGGGCCCGATGAGCGGCGAGGCTCGAAAGCTCGACGACTGCCTCTCGGTTCGCGACGGTGCCCTCCAGATCGAGGAATGCGCCGCCGAGGAGCTCGCGCACCGATTCGGCACCCCGCTTTACGTCGTCTCGGAGGATCAGCTGCGCCGCAACGCGCGCCGGTTCCTCGACGCGTTCGACGGTCGCTGGCCGGGCGCGTTTCTGCTCCTGCCCTCGATCAAAGCCAACTCCGCCCTCGCGCTTCGCCGAATCCTCACCGAGGCGGGAACCGGCTGCGACGTCTTCGGCCCAAATGAGCTCGAGGCGGCGCTGCGTACCGGGACCGAGCCGGGAACGATCTCGCTCAACGGCGCGATGAAGGACGAGGCGCTGCTCGAGCGCGCGATCGAGTCCGGGGTGCGGATCACGCTCGACAGCCGGGCGGAGCTCGAGCGCTCTGCCGCGGTCGCCGCGCGTCTCGGCAGGCGCGCCCAGGTGCGCTTTCGCTGTCGCCCCGAGCTCGCCGGCATGGACGGCCCGTCGGAGATGTCGCCCGACGGGCTCTCGATCCGCGATGCGGTGCAGCGCTACAAGGCGGGGATTCCGAGCGAGGACCTGTTCGCGATCCCCGAAGCCCAGGTCCGCGACCCGAACCTCGACGTTTCGGGGCTGATGCTCCACCTCGGTCGCCACAGCGCCGATCCGGCGCTCTGGAGCGCCGGGATCGAAGCGCTCGCGGGGATCCTCGAGCGGCTGCGGGGGGCCTGGGGCGGCTGGATCCCGCGCGAGCTCGATCTCGGCGGCGGGTTCCCGGCGCCGCGGGATCCGTTCGGTCGCCGGCTTCCGCAGCGTCGCGAAGCCCCGCCGCGCTCGCCGGGCATCGACGAGTACGCGGCGACGATCTGCTCCGCGCTCGCGGCGTCTCTCGATCGGCTCGCGATCGCCGCCGAGGGGATCCAGCTCGAGATCGAGCCGGGACGGGCGCTCTACGCCGATGCCGGCATCCACCTGGCGACGGTCGGCAACGTCAAGCGACAGACCGAGCCGATGCCGCTGACCTGGGTCGAGACCGACTCCTCAGATGCCTATCTGGCCGACGTCAACCTCGAGTTCAACCGCTGGACCTGCCTCGCCGTCGCCGACGCCGCCGCGCCGGCGACGATCGTCGCCGACGTCACCGGGCGCACGTGTGCACTCGACGTGATCGTCGCCGACGCCGAGTTGCCGCCGGTCGAGGTCGGCGACGTGCTCGCCTTCCTCGACACCGGCGCCTACCAGGACGCGAGCGCCAGCAACTTCAACGCGCTCCCCCGGCCGGGAACGGCCCTGGTCTGCGGCGACTTGGCGGAGCTGATTCGCCGTCACGAGACGATCGAAGACGTCTTCGGGCGCGACCTGATCCCGGAGCGACTGCGCGCCGGCTCCGAGGGCATGGACGGGTGGCGCGTAACCGGACTCGACCACGTCTCGGTGACCAGCGGCGACCTCGACCGCTCGCTCGGGTTCTACCGCGACCTGCTCGGCCTGACGCTGCGGGCGCGCGGGGACGGGCTGGGGGCGAAGGAGCTCGAGATCACCGGCGTCGCCAACGCCAGCGCGCGCTGGGCTGACCTCGAGCTTCCGCACGGGCAGGTGCTCGAGCTGATCGAATACCTGGCTCCGCGTGGCACACCGAGCACGCCGAACCCGAACGATCCGGGGGCGACCCACATCTCGCTCCAGGTGAGTGACATCGAGGCGACCTACGCTCGCCTTCGCGACGCCGGCGTCGGCGTCCGCAGCGAGCCGGTGACGATCTCCGATCCCGGCGCCTGGGAGGGCGTGCGCTGCTTCTACGCCAGTGATCCGGACGGCGTCACGGTGGAGCTGATCCAGCGATGAGCGAGCCGCGCACCGTCTGGGTCACCGGCGCCGCCAGCGGGATGGGGGCCTCACACGCGCGGCGGTTCGCCTCGATCGGCGACCGGGTCGGCTGCTGGGACGTCCAGGCCGAGGCGCTGGCCGGGATCGTGGAGGAGATCCGGGGCTCGGGCGGCGAGGCGGAGGCTGCGGTCGCCGACATCACCGACTGGGAGGCGGTCGACGCCGCCGCCGGCAGGCTGCGCGAGGCGCTCGGCCCCGCCGACGTCGTGGTCGCGAACGCCGGCATCCTGCTCGGCGGCGAGCACATCGCCGATCTCGACCCGGCCGCCTGGCGGCAGGTGATCGACGTCAATCTGACCGGCGCCTTCCTGACCGCGAAGGCGGCGATCCCGCAGCTTCGCGAGCGCGGCGGCGGGTCGATGGTCCTGATCTCGTCGATCTGCGGGCTGACGGCGTCCTCGGGTTACGGCGCCTACAACGCCTCCAAGCACGGCGTGATCGGGCTCATGCGCACCCTCGCGCACGAGCTGCGGTTCGACGGGGTCAACGTGAACGCGATCTGCCCGGGCTGGGTCCGGACACCGATGTTCGATCAATCCGCCGACGAGGCGGCCGGGCCGGGCGAGGAGACCGACGCCTTTGCCGGGATGACGATGATCGATCGGCTGATCGAGCCGGAGGAGGTCACCGATGCCGTCGTCTGGCTGGCCTCGGAGGCCGCCCGGACGATCACCGCCGTCGCGCTCCCCGTCGACGGCGGCCTGCTGGAGTCGAGGGCCTGGCCCGAGACCGACGAGGATCGCGCGCTTCGGGACCGGGGCGCGCGTGGTAGCGGTCTCGGCTAGCGCCGAGCGAGGCCGCGGGCGATCGCTAGGCTGGCGGGCCGTGAACGACCTCGGCGACCCGACCTCGTACCTGCTGCTGCGCGCGGGCACCTCGGTGTACTCGTCCGACGGCGAGCGGATCGGCGAGGTGGCCGAGATCCGCGCCGACGAGGGGAGCGACATCTTCGACGGCCTGGTGGTCGGCCACGGGCTGCTCGGCGGCGAGCGCAGCTTCGTCGCCGCCGACCAGGTCGAGGAGCTGTTCGAGCGCGGCGTCGTGCTGAAGCTCGACGCGGCGGCCGCCGAGGCGCTGCCGGCGGCAGAGTGATGGCGGTTCGCGAGGCGACCGAGGCCGACCTGCCGGCGCTGCTGGTGCTGCTGCGCGGCTACTGCGACTTCTACGAGATGAGCCCCAGCGACGAGGGGCTCGAGCGGGTCGCGCTCGGGGTGATCGCCGCGCCCGAGGAGGAGGCGTTCCTGCTCGTCGCCACCGGCGACGACGATGCGGTGGTCGGGATCGCGGTCTGCGTCTGGAGCTGGTCGAGCCTGCACGGCGGGCGGATCGTCAACCTCAACGACCTGTTCGTCGCCGAGGACGCCCGCGGCGCCGGGCACGCCGACGCGCTGATCGAGGCGGTCGCCGAGGTCGCGCGGCGCCACGGCGGCGAGTCGGTGAACTGGCTCACCGCGACCGACAACCGCCGCGCCCAGGCCGTCTATGACCGGGTCGGGGCCAAGTACTCGACCTTTCGCGAGTACGAGCTCGAGCTCTAGCTCCGGGGGGCTGCGGCCGTGAACCGGAACTGGGCCACGCAGGAGTAGAACTCGCCGCGCTCGGCGAAGCCGCGCTGCTCGTCCGCCCAGGCGCGCGCCTCGTCCGCCGCAACGGCCTCGCGATCGACGACGAACTGCTCGAGGAAGGGGACGAGAAAGCCGCCGTAGCTGTCGGGGCTGAGCTCGGTGGTCGCGAACGCGTAGGCGTCCATGACCACGTCCGCGAAGCCCGCCGCGCGCAGCTCCGCGCTCAGCGCCTGCGGCAGCGAGACGTGGGTCAGGTGCTCGTCCCAGGCGGCGAGCATGCGCCGCATCCGCTCGGGCTCCGCGGTGCGCATCGAGAGCGTCGCCCAGTCGACGTCCCAGATCACCAGCCGGCCACCGGGCCGCAGCACGCGGCGAAGCTCGGCGAGCGCGGCGGGGATCTCGGCGACGTACTCGAGCACCTGGACGCTGAGCGCGGCGTCGAAGCCGTCGTCCTCGACCGGGAGCGCGGTCGCGTCGGCCTCGTGAAACGCCGCGTTGTCGTGTCCCGCGCAGCGCCGGGCGGCGAGCGCCAGCATCGAGTCGCTGCTGTCGATTCCGACCACCGAACCGTTGGTGCCGACCGCCTCGAGCAGCTCGGCGACGTAGAAGCCGGGGCCGCAGCCGACGTCGAGCACCCGCTCGCCCGGGGCGGCGGCGAGCGCCTCGCGGACCAGCGCCCGGCGGTGGACCACGTCGCGGCCGGCGTAGGCGGCCTCGATCCGCTTCGAGACCTGCTCGTCGAACTCGAGCTGGCCCATCCGCCGGCCGGTTAGGCCACCGCGGGCTCGCGGTCGGCGGCGGTGACCTCGACCGGGATCCCGTTCAGGACCGCGTTGCCCGAGGGGAGGTCGACCGCGACCGGGGCGAGCAGGTTCGAGTTCACGCCCGGATGCTCGGAGGCGACCCCGAGCCGGACCCCGTCGACGTCGTGGCCCCAGCCGTGGGGGATCGAGACGACCCCGGCCATGATCTCGTCGGTGACCTCGATCGGCGCGGTCAGCTCGCCGACCTCCGAGCTGATCCGGGCGAGTCCGCCGTCGGCGAGGCCGAGTCGCTCGGCGTCGGCGGGGTTGACCTGGGCCGTGCAGCGGTCCTTGCCCTTGACCAGCGCCGGCAGGTTGTGCATCCAGGAGTTGTTCGAGCGCAGCTGGCGGCGGCCGATCAGGGTCATCGCACCGTTGCCGGGCGGCTCCGCCGCCTCGAGCTCGGCCCGAAGCCGCGGCACGTCGACGACGATCGGCTCCGGTGCGAGCTCGATCTTGCCCGAGGCGGTGCGCAGCACATCGGGCAGGCGCGGGCGCATCGGGCCGAGGTCGATCCCGTGCGGGGAGCGCTCGAGCTGCGCCAGGGTGAGCCCATCGGGTTCGGCGCCGAAGCCGTCGCCGAAGGGGCCGGCGCGCAACATGAAGTCGAGCACCCGCTCGGGCCCGCGCCGCTCTCCGAGCTCAGCGACCAGCTCCTCGGCCGAGCGCCCCTCGACCCGCGAGCCGGGCAGCGCCACCTCGCGACCGACCAGGGTGTTGATCACCAGCTCGTCCCAGGCCTCGAGGTCCGCGTCGGGGCCCTGGCCGGCGACGATCGCCGCCAGGCGCAGCACCGTCTCCCACTCGTCGGGCTGCTCGGGGGCGCGGTCGAGGACCGGCGGCGAGTAGTTGGCGACGCTGCGGACGGCGAGCTGGTAGAGGGCGAAGTCGTAATGCGCCTTGGCGAGCGGCTCGGGCGCGGGAAGGATGACGTCGGCGTGACGGGTCGTCTCGTTGACGTAAATGTCGAGCGAGACGATGAAGTCGAGCGTCTCGACCGCCGCCTCGAGCGCCGCCGCGTCCGGGGTCGAGACGCAGGGGTTGCCGGCGACGGTGACCAGCGCCCGCACTTGGCCCTCGCCGGGTGTCGTGATCTCCTCCGCCAAGCCGACCACCGGCAGCTCGCCGAAGACCTCCGGCCGGCCCGCGACCCGGCTCGCCCAGCGCCCGATTCCGGACCCCGCGTCCGACCGGGCCCGAGCCGGAGGAGTTTCGCTGGCCGACCGCGGCGAGCGGGAACATCGCCCCGCCCTCGCGGTCGAGGTTGCCGGTCAGGTAGTTGAGCACGTCGACGAGCCAGCTCGCCAGGGTGCCGAAGCGCTGCGTCGTGGTCCCGATCCGGGCGTAGACCGCCGCCCGCTCGGCGCCGGCGAGCTCGCGCGCGAGGCGCCGGATCTGATCCGCCTCGATCCCGCAGAGCGGCGCCACGGCCTCGGGAGTGAACGGCTCGGCGAGCTCGGCAATCCGCTCGGCGCCGCTCGCGTGCTCGGCCGCCGCGCCGGGGTCGGCGAGGCCCTCGTCTACCAGCACTCCGGCGATCGCGAACAGAAGGTGGGCGTCGGTGCCGGGGCGGATGAAGTGGTGCTCGGAGGCCTCGCGCGCGGTCCGGCTGCGGCGCGGGTCGACGACCACCACCTTGCCGCCGCGCTCGCGGATCGCCCTGATCCGGCCGCGCATGTCGGGAGCGGTGAGCAGCGAGCCGTTCGAGACCAGCGGGTTGGCGCCGAGGATCAGCAGGTGATCGGTGCGGTCGACGTCGGGGACCGGCACCGAGAGCCCGGCGCCGAACATGAGCCCGGCCGAGACCTGCTTCGGCATCTGGTCGACGGTCGAGGCCGAGTAGATGTTCTTCGAGCCCAGCGCCTTGGCGAAGGCCGGGCCATAGAGCATCGGGCCGAGGCTGTGGGCGGCCGGGTTGCCGAGATAGACGGCGACCGCGTCGCGTCCGCTTTCGGCGAGCACCCGCGAGAGCCCCTCGTCGACGGCCGCGAAGGCCTCCTCCCAGCTCGCCTCGACGAGCTCGCCGTCACGGCGCACCAACGGCCGGGTGAGCCGGTCGGGATCCTCGTGAAGCTGCTTCAGCCCCTGCGACTTCGGACACAGAAAGCCGCGGCTGAACGGGTCCTGATCGTCGCCGCGGACCGAGACCACGTCCTCGCCGCGGATCGTGACCTCGAGCCCACAGGTAGCCTCACAGAAGGGACAGGTGCGGAAATGGACGCTCTCGCTCGCCAAGCTGAGCTGAGATTACGCCGTTCTCGGCCTCGGGCGTCTGGCTAGGGCACTTGAGCGAATCCGCCACCGATCCGATCACAGTACGGAGATGCGCTACGGAAGGCCCGCCCTCGTATTCGTCGCCTCGCTGCTCGCGGGGCTGCTCGTCGTGCCCGCGGCCGGGGCGAGCAAGCCCGGCGACACCGAGCACGGGGTGAACCGGGACCGGCTCGCCAAGCAGGCCCAGCGGGTGGTCGAGGAGCGCAACGGGATCGAGGTGCTGAAGGTCAGTCGCTGCGGCCCGAAGAAGCGCAAGGGCCGGCCGGACTTCTCGAAGTGGGTCTGCGAGTGGCGCGCCGAGGGAGTGTGGCCGGGCGAGGTGCCCTACCACTGCGCCGGGCGCGCCGTCTACAAGCGCAAGCGCCGCAGCTGGCGGGTCGAGCCGTGCAAGAACCGGCTCCAGCCGATGGCGCCGCTGCTCGACGCGCCGAACCCGCACCCGGTGTTCGGCTACAACGACGACTGGATCTTTCAGGGGGAGCAGGCCTTCGAGATGCTCGACCGGTCCGGCGCCCAGGTCGCGCGCACGAGCCTCGCCTGGTTCGGCGTCGAGGGCAACCGCGGTTCGTATCGCTGGTACGGAGTCGATCAGATGTATGAGCGGTTGCGAGCCCGCGGTCTGCAGCCGCTCTGGATGCTGATCGACGCTCCCTGCTGGGCGCAGCCGAATCCGGGCGCCTGCGCCAACGGGCGCAACAAGCTCCGCCCCTCGCCGCAGCACTACGACGAGCTCGCCGACTTCGCCGTCGCCGTCGCCAGGCGCTATCCCGACTCGGCCGGGATCGAGGTCTGGAACGAGCCCAACTACCCGCGCTTCTGGGGCGGCTGGCCGAAGCCGAGCCAGTACGCGAAGATGCTGAAGACGGTCGCCGCCGCGGTTCACGGTCGAGCCCCGGGGATGCCGGTGATCAGCGCCGGGCTCTCGCCGCACGCCGACAGCGACCGGCGCGCGATCGGGTTCAGCAACTACCTCGACCGCCTCTACAAGCTCGGCGCCGCCCAGCAGGCCGACGCGATCGGGATCCATCCCTATCCCGGAGTCGGGCCGGCTCAGGACTACATCGGCGACGTCCGCGTCTACCTGGGCAAGGTCCAGCGGGTCCTGCGCCGGCACGGCGACGCCGGGACGCCGCTGTGGGCGACCGAGTTCGGGGTCTCGACCGCCGGCCCGCGCGCCTTCGATGCCGGCCATCAGGGGCGTGCCCTGGTCGAGCTCTACGAGCTGCTGCGTCGCGTGCACAAGGTCGAGCTCGCGATCGTGCACCGGTTCGTCGACGACCCGCGGCTCGGAGGCCGCGAGGGCGGCTTCGGCGTCCTCGGCCAGAACCTGACTCCGAAGCCCGCCTACTGCGACCTCGCCCGCACCCGCGGCGTCTCGCCGGCCTCGAACGCCTGCTGAGCAATAGCGCCCACCGGTTGGCGTTTCGGGCCCGGCCGCCGATGAAGGTCGGGCATGAGGCGCGCGGGCCTGATCGGGATGATCGCGGTGCTACTCGCGACGGCGCTCGCCGTCGCGCTCACGGCTGCTGCGAGCGCGGGCTCGAAGGCAAAGCAGGGAGTCGACCGCCACCGGCTGGCCGAGCGGGCTGAGCGGGCGGTCGAGAAGCGCAACCCGATCGAGCTGCGGCGGGTGAGCCGCTGCGGGCCGCGCAAGCGAGCGCGGCTCGACTCCGCGCGCTGGGTCTGCGAATGGCGCGCCGAGGGGATGTGGCCCGGCGAGGTGCCCTACATGTGTGCGGGCGAGGCGCGCTGGAATCGCCACCGGCGACCGCGCTCGCGCTGGCGGGTCGATCCCTGTCACAACCGGCTGCAGCCACGCGCGCCGCTGCTCGCGGTGCCGAACCCGCCGCCTGTGTTCGGCTACAACGACGACTGGATCGCGCTCGGCCAGTTCGTGCCGGCGGAGCTGCTCGACCTGCTCGAGCAAAGCGGCTCGCAGGTGGCGCGGACCGGGCTCACCTGGTGGCGGGTCGAGAGCTCGCGCGGGACCCGTGACTGGCAGATGTTCGACGCCCTCTACGAGCGCCTGCTCGCGCGCGGGATCAAGCCGCTGTGGACGATCCTCGACGCGCCCTGCTGGGCGCAGCCGCACCCGGCCGCCTGCGCCGGCGGCGAGAGCGAGCTCAGGCCCGCCGCCGCCCACTACGACGAGCTCGCCGAGTTTGCGGTCGCGGCGGCGAAGCGCTACCCCGAGTCGGCCGGGATCGAGGTCTGGAACGAGCCCAACAGCCCCGACTTCTGGGGCGGGACGCCGGAGCCCGACCGCTACGCGCAGCTGCTGAAGCAGGTCGCCGGCGCCCTGCACGCCGAGGCTCCGGGGATGCCGGTGATCAGCGCCGGCCTGGCGCCGCTCGGCGATACCGGCGACAACCCGCAGGGCTACAGCAACTTCCTCGCCCGCCTGTACGAGCTCGGCGCCGCTCAGAGCGCCGACGCGATCGGGATCCATCCCTATCCGGGCGTCGGCCCGGCCGAGGACTACGTCGGCGAGGTCCGCATCTACCTCGGCAAGGTCCAGCAGGTGATGGCGCGCTTCGCCGATTCCGCGCGGCCGCTGTGGGCGACCGAGTTCGGCGTCTCGACCGGGGGCGAGCGCGCCTTCAGCCCGGCCGCCCAGGGCCGGGCGCTGGTCGACCTCTACGAGCTCTTCAGGCGGGTGGCGGGGATCGAGCTGGCGCTCGCGCACCGGTTCGTCGAGGACGGCGCGATCGGGCTCGCCGTGGACCCGTTCGGGGTCCTCGAACGCGACCTCGAGCCGAAGCCCGCCTACTGCGAGCTCGCCCGCGTGCGCGGGTTCAGCCCCGAGCCCTGCGCCACGTAGCCATGCGCGAGGCTAGGGGTGCGTCGCGTCGAGCGCCGCGCCCCAGAGGATGTCGTGCTCGGAGACCTCGATCTGGTCGAGTCCGAAGGCGCGCATGACGCCGATCAGGATCACCACCCCGGCGACGATCGTCGGCGCCCGGCCGGCGTGCAGGCCCTTGACCGCGAGCCGCTCGGCGAGCGGCATCGCGGCGAGCTCGGAGCACATGTGCTGGATCGCCTCGAGCGAGAGCCGGTAGCCGTGCACGCGCTCGGGGTCGTACGGGTCGAGACCCTGCTCGATCGCGGCCAGCGAGGTCGGCGTGCCGGCGACCCCGATCCCCTCGTTGGCCTGCGCCAGCGCCGCTCCCTCGAGCGCACCGGAGATCACCGTCCGCACGTCGCCGGCGAGCTCCTCGAGCTCGGCGGCCGCGGGCGGGTCGTGGGCGATGTGACGCTCGCTGTGGCGCACGGTGCCGACCTGAAGCGAGGCGTAGAAGCCGACCTCGGGCCCGTCGCCGATCACGAGCTCGGTTGAGCCGCCGCCGATGTCGACCACCAGCACCTTCTCCGCCGGCGGGCGCTCGGCGCAGGCGCCGAGATAGGTCAGCCGAGCCTCCTCGGCGCCGTCGAGGATGCGCGCGTCGAGCGCGAACCGCTCGCGCAGCTCGGCGAGGAACATCTCGGAGTTCGACGCGTCGCGGACGGCGCTGGTCGCGATCACGACCACCCGCTCGGCCTGGAGCTGACGGTAGGCGTCGATGTAGCCGGCGAGCGCCTCGCAGACGTCCTCGATCGCCTCGGCCGCGAGCTGGCCCGAGGTGTCGACACCGCGGCCGAGCCGGGTCACGATCGAGGAGCGCTCGATCTCGCGCACCCCACCGCCCTCGACCTCGGCTACCAGCAGCCGGGTCGAGTTGGTGCCGATGTCGACGACGGCGACCCTCACTCGGGAATCGCCGCTCGACCCGGCCGGGCGGGCGCCGGGCGTACGGTGACCGGGCCGCTCCCCGCGGCCGCGCTCAGATCGCCTGGACGTTGACCGCGCGCGGGCCCTTCTCGCCGGACTCGGACTCGAACTCGACCTTCGCCCCCTCGGTCAGCGAGCGAAAGCCCTCGCCGGCGATCGCGCTCTGGTGGACGAAGAGGTCCTTCGAGCCGTCATCGGGGGTGATGAAGCCGTAGCCCTTCTCGTCGTTGAACCACTTGACTACACCTGTGGGCATCTGCGCCTCCTGTAGGTCTCGTGTACGGGGAAGCGTGTGCCACCCGACAATCGGGGTCGCATCCTACCCGGGCCGGGCCTGGCTGCGCATCTCGCGGGCGATCAGGCGGTCGAAGACGCGGTCGGGAACGAGCTTGCGCGAGCGCGGCCTGGATCCGGGCGTCGGCGCCGACCAGGTAGCGAGTTCGCGGGCGCCGGGCGGTGAGCGCGTGGACGACGGCGTCGGCGACCTGCTCCGGCGCCACCCCGCCCGCCCCGATCCGCCCGGCGGCTGCCTCCACCCGGTCGAGCTCCTCGCCGTAGAGCTCGAGCAGGTCCGGGCCCATCGCCGCGCGCGCCTTCGGCGCCTCGGCCTGGCCCTTGCCCCAGAACGGCGTCGCGACCGAGCCCGGCTCGACGATTGCGACCTCGACCCCGAACCGGCGCATCTCCTGGCGCAGGGAGTCGCCGATCGCCTCGAGCGCGTGCTTGGAGGCGTTGTAGGGGGCGAGGAAGGGGAGCGAGATCCGCCCGCCGATCGAGGACATCAGCACGACCCGGCCGCGGGCGGCGCGGATCATCGGCAGGAACGCCTGCGTGGCGGCGACCTGGCCGACGACGTTGACCTCGAGCTGGCGGCGCAACTCGTCAAGCGCCACCCCCTCGACCGGACCCGGGACGACGATGCCGGCGTTGTTGACCAGCCCGGCGAGCCCGCCACCCGTCGCCTCGCGAACACGCTCGGCGGCGGCGGCGATCGAGTCGGGGTCGGCGACGTCCAGCGTCAGCGGCTGGAGCCGCTCCGAGGCGGCGGCCCGCAGCGCCTCGCCGTCAGCGTCGCGGCGGACGCCGGCAAAGACATCGAAGCCGTGGCGATCGAGGGCCAGGGCGCAGGCTCTGCCGATCCCACTCGAGCTGCCGCTGATCACGACGCCGCGCACGGTGCAAGCTGGGCCGACGGCCGACGGGTCGCTTGAGGCTAGGCGTGACCGGCCTCGAGCACCTCGGACACGGCGCGATTGACGCTCACCGCTCCGGTGGCCGCCTCGAGGCGTTCGACCCGCATCTCGGGGAGCTCGTCGCGGACGAACTCAGCCGCGATCTCGGCCGAGCGCTCAGCGGCCTCCCGATCGCTGCACACGGTGATCGTGAACACCCGGCTCTCTCCGCCCCTGTCGGGCCCGGCATCGATCGCCTGATAGGCAACGAACCCGGGCATCTGCTCCAACCGGGGCGCGAACTTCTCATCGACCAGGTGCATGAGCTCGTCGACGCGGTCCGCATCGACGCCGTACTTGCGCACGCTTGCGTACACCGCTCCTCCATTTCCGCCGGCGATCTCGTCGGCTGCCGTGGGACGCATCGACCCTACACCGTGAGCGTGCAGCCCGGCCAACTCCGAAGAGCACCGGCTTGCCCCACCGGCGCTCGACTGTTAGGTTGAGTCCGGTTCGTACACGAGGAGCGCTGTTCATGTATGCGAACAAACACCTGACCCCAGTTCTGCTCGCCCTGGCGCTCTCGGGGCTGGCGGCCACCTATCCCGGGGGCGGCGACGGAAGGGAGCCGAGAGGCGCTTCCGAGCGTCGCGGCGCGGCGGTCGAAGCGCCGCCGGACGGGCGCTGGAACTACCAGCTCCAGGCGAGTCGACGCGGCAACGAGGGCTCCGGCCGGATCGCGGTCGGCGTCTGCTCGCCGCCGCTCGGCGGCACCGACTGCGTGCGCCCGTCGGTGATCGACTTCGACCTCTACCTCGACGAGCGCGGCCCCGGCGTCGACTCGAAGCCGAACCGCCCGGCGGTGCGGGCGCTGCACGAGCTCGGCGGCTACGCGATCTGCTACATCGACGCCGGCGGGATCGAGAACTACCGCCCCGACTACCGCCGCTTCGTGCGCTGGCATCGCCAGCACGACCGCTCGCTGCTCGGCAAGCCGTTCAGCAAGCGCTTCCCCGAGGAGCGCTGGGCGAACGTCGGCGGTGCCCGCCAGCGTGCCTTCCTGCTGCGGATGATGGGCCGCCGGACGCAGCTCTGCGCGCGGGCCGGGTTCGACGCGGTCGAGTACGACGTGGTCGAGGCCTGGGCGAGCGGCCGCCGGGTGACCGGGTGGAAGGTGAGCTATGAGGACCAGCTCGCCTACAACCGGGGCCTGGCGCGGATCGCGCACCGCCATGGGCTGGCCGCCGGGCTCAAGAACGACCTCGGCCAGGTCGGCGACCTGGTCGATGCGTTCGATTTCGCCGTCAACGAGGAGTGCTTCACCTACGACGAATGCGAACGGCTGCGCCCGTTCATCGCCGCCGGCAAGCCGGTCTTCCACGTCGAGTACACGAACTCGCGGGGCGAGTTCTGCGCCGAGACCGAGGGCCTCGGCTTCAACTCGGTCCGCAAGTCGCCCAACTACACGCTCTACGCGCAGCCGTTCGAGCCCTGCTCGTAGGCGGGCGCTTCAGAGCCGCCCGAGTGGCTCGAGGTGGGCGCCGATCGAGCGCGCCAGCTCGACCTCCATCTCCGGGTAGCCGCCGAGCTCGGCCGCCACCGGGCCAAGCAGCTCGGCGACGCCGCCCTCCGCTCGCTCGAGGGCCCGCTCGAGATCCTCGGTGAACCGCTCGCTCGAGTCCAGGAAGCGCCCGACCAGCTCGCCCTCGAAGAGCGGGAAGTGGGCGGTGCCGAGCCGCTCCGGCGCGAGCTCGCGCAGCCGCGCGATCGTTGCCCGGTAGGCGGTCAGATCGACGTAGGGGGGTGGGCCGGCGCGGCCGCCGTCGGCGGCGTCGAAGCCGTGACCCATGACGGCGTCACTGACGATCGCGGTGCGGGTGGCCGGCTCGTGGACGCCGAGGTGGCCGAGCGAGTGGCCGGGTAGGTGCAGGACCTCGAGCTCGATCCCCCCGAGGTCGATCCGCTCGCCCGCTTCGAGCTCGCCGTCGAGCGGCGTGTCGGGGCCGGCGGCGTCCTCGAGCCAGCGCCAGGTGTCCTGGTCGTAGTCGAGACCGTGGGCGCGATACCAGCCGTAGCGCTGTTCGGCGATCCGCTCCCAGGACTCGATCAGCGGCCGGTCGAGCGCATGCGCCCGCAGCCGGGCGCCGGGGCAGAGCGCGCGGATCTCGGCGTTGCCCCCGTAGTGGTCGACGTCGGCGTGGGTGATCAGGACCTCGGTGATCCGGCCGGGCGAGATCGCGAGCTCGCGCAATGCCGGGGCGACGTGGTCGGTCACGGTTCCGGCGATCCCGGTGTCGAGCAGGAGCGTTCCCTCGTCGCCGCTGACCAGCCATTGGGCGAGCCGGCGGGTGCCGAGGCGGGAGTCGATCCGATGGACTCCGGGGACGACCTCGACCGCGCCCATCGCAGTCGACTACCCGCGCCAGCGCCCGAGCCGCCCCGCGGCCTCGGCGGCGGTCTCGGCCAGCGCCTTGCGCGCGTTCGCTGCGGCCGAGCGGTTGTAGCGCGGCGTCGGCATCGAGACCGAGATCGCACCGACGACCTCGCCCTCGATGTCGCGTATCGGCATCGCGATGCAGCGCAGCCCGATCGCGAACTCCTCGTCATCGACGCTGTATCCGCGGTTGCGCACCCGCTCGAGCTCCTCCATCAGCTCCGGTACCTCGGTGATCGTGTGATCGGTGAGCTTCGCCAGGCTGGCCTCCTCGAGCCGGCGCCGGGCCTCGTCGGGATCGAGGCTCGCCAGCAGCGCCTTGCCGATCGCGCTCGTGTGGGCGGGCAGTCGTGCGCCCGCACGCGAGGTCAGCTTCATCGGATGCGGCGACTCCGACAGCCCGAGGTAGACCGCCGACGCGCCGTCGAGGGTGGCGAGCTGGACCGTCTCGCCGGTCCGCTCGACCAACCGGTCCATCAGCGGCATCATCAGCGTGCGCAGATCCTCGATCTCATGGCAGGCCTGGGCGAGCTCCCAGATCCGGCTCCCGAGCCGGTAGGTGCGGCGCTCGGGCTCGAGCGCCAGGTAGCCGCGCGCCTCCATCGTCCGCAGCAGGGCATGGGCCGAGGACTTCGGCAGCTCGAGCCGCTCGGCGATCTCGCTGAACCCGATCGAGCCGTGCTCGGCGACCAGGTCGAGCACGGCCATCACCCGGTCGGCCGACTTGACCCGCTCGCCACGGGACTGGGCCGGCGCCGAGGTCGCCGACGCGATCTGGTCGCGGACCGCCATCAGCCCGAGTCCTCTCCGACCCGCATCGCGCCGACGATGTCGAGGTTCGCCTTGAACGCCATGTAGCCACTGTCGATTGGCAGCACCGCCCCGGTCAGCGCCGCCGACTCGTCGCCGGCCAGGTAGACGACCATCGGTGCCACCTGTTCGGGGGTTGGGATCGGCAGCAGGTGCAGGGCCTCGACCGAGGCCCGCGAAGCGTCGTCGGCGAGCCATTCGCGTTGCGGCTCGCTGCTCACGAAGCTGGGACAGATCGCGTTCACGCGGACGCCGTCGCGGGCGATCCCGGCGGCGAACGAGCGGGTCAGCGCGACGACGCCCCCCTTGGCGGCCGTGTAAGCGTCGAGCCCGGCGCAGCCGATCAGGGCGTCGGTGGTCGCGGTGAGCACGATCGAGCCCGAGCCCTGCTCGATCATCCGTCGGCCGATGTGCTTGCAGCAGTGAAAGGTGCCCGTGAGCACCAGCTCGAGCATCCGCTCCCAGACCTCATCGGGAAGCTCGGTCAGGCGAGCGTCGTGGTTGTTGACGAACGGGACGTCGACGGCGCAGTGAAAGAGCGTGTCGATCGAGCCCCAGCGCTCCACCGTGCGCGCGGCCAGCGCCTCGATCGCGCCGGCGTCGGTGACGTCGGCGACTTCGGCAATCGCCTCGCCGCCCGCCTCGGTGATCGCTGCGGCCACCCGCTCGCCGCGCTCGGCATCGATCTCAGCGATCACCACCCGGGCGCCCTCGGCGGCCATCGCGACGGCGCCGGCGCGGCCGATCCCCGACCCCGCGCCGGTCACGACCGCGACCTTGCCCTCAAGCCTGGAGCGCTCAGACACCGTTCCTCCTCTCCGCCAGGCGCAGGACCCGGCGTGCGTTGTCAGCGTAGATGGCCCTCAGGACCTCGTCCGGGAGCTCCAGCGCCGAGATGGTCCAGCGCCCGGCGGGCGACGGCACCTCGTCGCTGTACGGGTAGCACTCGTCGGCGCTTTCGAGGAAGCGAAACCAATCCCGCAGGCCGGCCTCGCTCGGCGGCAGCTCGTCGGTGCCGAACAGGATTCGCTCGGGGTGCTCACAGAGCAGCCGCCGCGCGGCGCGAGGTTGGCGGCCGAGGTCCGAGAGCCGGGCGGCGATGTCGACGAAGAGGTTCGGGTATGCGCCGAGCAGCCGCGAGACCCAGCGCAGGTCCTCGACGTTGCCGGCCAGGTGGGCGCCGATGAAGGTGGTCTCAGGGTGTGCCGCGACCAGCGCCTCGAACGACGCCATCAGGCGCTCGTGGCTCGGAAAGCCCGGGCGCGCGAACGACCACTCCGGATGGCGGAGGAGCTCCTCCAGGCGCTCGTTGCGAGCGTCGACCGGGGCGAAGAAGGCGCGTGGATCGGCGGTGTGAATGAGCACCGGCAGGCCGAGCTCGCCGGCGGCGGCGAAGACCGGCGCGGCGCGCTCGTCGTCGGGCAGCAGCAGCTCCCCGGCAGCGTCGCGAAACGCGAGCCCGAGCGTCTTCCACACCTTCAGGCCCCTGGCGCCCGCCGCCACGGAGCGTCGCAGGCTCGCCACCAGCGGGACGGCAAAGTCGTCGCCCGCGGCGGCGAGCGTCCAGTCGAGCTGGCAGAAGGTCAGAAAGCGGCTCGGGTGGGCGCGGTCGTAGCGGTCGAGGTTCGCCTCCAGCTCGCTGCCCCAGCGGCCGTCGAGGTTGACGCAGGCGCCGACCTCGTGGGCGTCGAGCAGCTCGATCAGCGCCCCGACGTCCGGAGTCATCCAGGGGCCCTCGCAGCGCCCGGCGACGTCGGCGGCGAGCCAGTCCTCGCCGGGCGCGAGCCAGCGGCCGAGGTGCGCGTGGGCGTCGATGACCGGAAAGCGGGGCCGCTCGACCACGGTCCGCTCGAGCACCACCGTCGCCTCCGGCGCGTACTCGGCCAGGGGCAGGTTGGCTAGCCGGGAGGCGGGGGCGACGGGGTTGCCGACAGGCGCTTGCATGGACCCGGCGAGAATGTTATCGTCGTTCGCAAGCGCAGACGCTCGTTCGTATACATGAACTCAGGCCCAAAGATCGCCTTCATCGGTGCCGGGAGCGCCACCTTCACCCGGATGCTGATCGGCGACATCCTCAGCTATCCCGAGCTGCGGGCGGCGACGATCTCGCTTCACGACATCGACCCCGAGCGGCTCGAGACGGCGGCCGGGGTCGCTCAGGTGACCGCGCAGGAGGCCGGCGCATCGCCCGCGATCGAGGCGCACGCCGAGCGCCGCGCGGCGCTCGAGGGAGCCGACTACGCGCTCAACATGATCCAGGTCGGCGGCCACCGCGCGACCGTGATCGATCACGAGATCCCGGCTCGCTTCGGGCTCCGGCAGACGGTCGGCGACACGCTCGGGATCGGCGGCATCTTCCGCGCCCTGCGCACGATCCCGGTGATGCAGGGGATCGGCGAGGACATGGCCGGGGTCTGTCCCGGCGCTTGGTTGCTCAACTACACCAACCCGATGGCGATGCTGTGCTGGGCGACCTACGCGGGCAGCCCGCAACAGCGGATCGTCGGCCTCTGCCACTCGGTCCAGAACACGACCCGCCAGCTTGCCGAGCTGGTCGGCGTGCCGTTCGAGGCGGTCACCTTCCTCGGCGCCGGTGTCAACCACCAGGCCTTCATCCTGCGCTTCGAGCGCGACGGCGAGAGCCTCTATCCGCAGCTCGACGCGGCGATCGAGCGCGACCCCGAGCTCCTGCGGCGGGTCCGGGTGCGGATGTATCGCGCCTTCGGCTACTTCCCGACCGAGTCCAGCAGGCACTCGGCCGAGTACCTGCCCTGGTTCATGCACGACGACGAGGAGATCGAGCGGATGCAGATTCCGGTCTCTGACTACGTCCGCGAAAGCGAGGAAAACCTGGCCGAGTACGAACGCACCCGCGAGCTGCTCGCCGCCGGTGAGCCGCTGCCGATCGAGCCCAGCATCGAGTACGCGCCGCAGATCATCCACTCGATCGAGACCGGACAGCCACGGGTCGTCTACGGCAACGTCGAGAACGCTGGGCTGATCGACAACCTGCCCCGTGGCGCCTGCGTCGAGGTCCCGTGCATGGTCGACTCCAGCGGCGTGCACCCGGTCCATGTCGGTGAGCTGCCGCCCCAGCTCGCGGCGCTCAACCGGACTTTCCTCAACGTCGCCGAGCTGACCGTGCGAGCGGCGATCGAGGGTAACCCCGAGCAGGTGCTGCAGGCGGCGCTGCTGGACCCGAACACCGCCGCGTCGCTGACCGTCGACGAGATCGAGCGGCTGGTCGCCGAGCTCACCGAGGCGCATGGCGATGCGCTCCCCGAGGGGCTGCGCGCACCCACGCTCGCCACCCGGGAGGGCCGATGAGCGCCCGGCCCGCGGGTGACGGCACCGCGCCGGCGGCCGAGGGCGCGCGGCCGGCCGAGGCCTCCGGGGGCACGACCGTGGTCGTCGGCGCCGCCCAGGGGATCGGCGCTCAGATCGCGCGCCGGCTCGCCGGCGAGGAGTGGACCTCTCGGCTGGTGCTCGCCGACCTGAGGCTCGACGGCTGCCGGGCGCTGGCGAGCGAGCTGGCGGCGAACGAGCTGCAGGCGGAGGCGCTCGAGGTCGACGTCACCGACCGCGAACAGGTCGCCGCGCTGGTCGGCGCCAGCGCAGACGCGGAGCGCCTCGTGATCGCATCCGGCGCCTTCGCACCGGCGCCGGCACTCGAGGTCGAGCCCGACGAGTTCGCGCGGATCATCGGCGTCAACCTGACGGGCGCCTTCTTCGTCGCGCAGGCCTACGCGCGGGCGATGGCCGGGCGCGGTTCGGGAGCGATCGTCGCCGTCGCCTCGATCGCCGCCCGGATGCCGCGCATGCGCCAGGCCGCCTACTGCGCCTCGAAGGCCGGGATGCGACAGGGCCTGAGGGTGCTCGGGATGGAGGTGGCGCCGCTCGGGGTGCGGGTCAACACGGTCTCCCCGGGGGCGACCGATACGCCGATGATGCGGGCGCTCGCCGCCGACCACGCCAACGTCGACGACCTCGCCCACGGGAGCCTCGAGGCGATGCGCCCGCGGATCCCAGGGGGCCGGGTGGCGCGGCCAGAGGACGTCGCCAACGTCGTCAGCTTTCTGCTCGCTCCGTCGAGCGAGCACATCTTGCTTCAGGACGTCGTCGTCGATGGAGGCGAGCTCCTGGGGATGTAATGGCCGGGAGCAAGTGCCTGGTCGTTGGGCGTAAGAGATCGCGAGGAGAGGAGAGATCGTGAATATTCGGATGAGGTGGCTGGCGGTCACCGCCCTGGCGCTCGCCGCGCTGGTTGGCGCCGGGTGCGGCTCCGACGATGACGAGCAGAGCTCGGGCGAACCGGTTGAGATCACGTTCTGGCACGGGCAGACCCAGGGGGTCGCGGACCTGATCCAGGAGATGATCAACGACTTCAACGCCGACCATCCGGACGTCGTCGTCTCGAAGGACTCCGGCGGGGTCAACTCCGACCAGATGCTGCAGAAGGTGACCGCCGGGCTGCAGTCGGGCAACTACCCGGACATCGCCTACATCTACGGGTCCGACCTCGCCAACCTGGCGGGCGGCGAGCAGCTCCTCGACCTGAGCGAGGCGATCGACAACGGCGATCTCGACTGGGACCGCTTCGTCGAAGCCGGGAAGGCGGCGGTCACGGTCGACGACCTTCCGCGGGCGGTGCCGGCCTTCATCGACAACCTGGCCGTGGTCTACAACAAGAAGATCTTCGACGACGCCGGCGTTCCCTACCCGAAGGACGACTGGACCTGGGACGACTTCCTGGCCACGGCGGCCGAGCTCAACGATCCGCAGGCCGGGATCGCGGGCTTCGGTTGGCCCGGGATCGGCGATGAGGACACGACCTGGAGGATCTGGCCGCTGATCTGGCAACAGGGCGGCGAGATCGTGAACGAAGCAGGCGACGCGGTCGGCTTCGACGGGCCGAGCGGAGAGGCGGCGCTCGAGACCGTCGCGAAGGCCACTGCCGACGGGTCGGTCTACATCGACTCCACCTCGGGCAGCGAGCGCATGCAGCAGCTCTTCGCCAGCGGCAAGATGGCGATGAACATCGCCGGTCCGTACACCCTGCCCGAGTACGTCGATGCGAAGGTCGACTACGGCGTCGTCTCGATGCCGTCGTTTGGCGACGAGCACACGACGATCGCCGGCCCCGACACCTGGGCGATCCTCGACAACGGCGAGGCGGAGTCCGCGGCGGCGATTGAGTTCATGAACTGGTTCAGTGAACCCGAGCAGCAGGTCCGCTGGATCAGGGAGGCAGGAAGCCTGCCGCTGACCAGCGACGTCGAGGACGCCGATGGCTTCGAGGAATACGAGCAGAGCCTCACCGACCTCGACAAGTTCATCGCCAACACCGAGCTGGCTCGAACCCGGCCGACGATCGCCGAGTACCCGCAGATCTCACAGGCGATGGGCAAGGCGATCGCCTCGGTGCTGTACGGGGAGGCGGAGCCGAGCGAGGCCCTGAGCCAGGCGGTCGAGACCTCGAACGCGGAGCTGGGGGTGCCCGGCCCCTGAGCGGGCGAGGCCTGCAAGCGTTGCCGAAATGAGCCCGGAGCCGGCTGCCCCGCGCAGGACGTTCGCCCAGCGGGTCCTAGGGGACAACCCGACGGCCTGGGCGTTCGTCCTGCCGGCGGTTGTGATCATCATCGGCCTGGCGATCGTGCCGATCGGCTGGTCGCTGCTGCTCTCGTTCAACTCGTCCGACCTGATCGCCCCCGCACAGTGGGTGGGGCTGTCGAACTACGAGGCGCTGCTCGACGACCCCGCGCTGCGCGACGCGATCACCCACACGGTCATCTACACGGTCCTGTTCGTGCCGATCTCGATCGGGCTCGGGCTCTTCGTGGCGATCGGGCTGAACCGGAAGATGCGGCTGATCGGGCTCTACCGAACCGCGATCCTGGTCCCGTTCATCGCCTCGGTCGCCGCCCAGGGCGTGCTCTTCTCGTTCATCTTCGACCAGCGCTTCGGGGTCGCCAACGCGCTCCTCGAGACGCTCGGACTTCCCACCCAGGGCTTTCTCGGCGATCCCGACCAGGCGCTGCTCGTGATCGTCCTGATCGGCGTCTGGGGAGGAATCGGCTTTCCGCTCGTGATCTACCTGGCGGCGCTGCAGGATGTCCCCCGGGAGCTGATCGATGCGGCGTCCGTCGACGGCGCGCGCCGCTGGGCGACGCTCAGGCACGTGATCCTGCCGCAGCTGCTGCCGGTAACGATCTTCCTGGCCGTCTGGGAGACACTGCTCTCGCTGCAGCTCTTCGACCTCGTCTACGCGACCACCCGCGGCGGACCGCTCGACGCGACGGCGGTGATCGTCTACTACGTCTACACGCAGGCCTTCGAGCTCTTCAACGCTGGCTACGCGGCCGCGGTTGCCTACGTGGTCGCGGTCTTCCTCCTCCTGCTGGTCGGCACGCAGCTCCTCTACAACCGGCTGCGAGCACGGCGCGCATGAGCACGATCGCCGACAGGCCTTTGCCGGCTGTCGCCGCCGAGCCGCCGAGGGAACGGAGTCTGCCGTTCGATCCCTGGCACCTGGTCCTGGCCCCGGTGGCGATCGTCTTCGCTCTGCCGCTGATCTGGATGGTCCTGAGCTCGTTCATGTCGAACGCCCAGATCAACCAGTTCCCGCCTACGATCATCCCCGATTCGGTCCATCTCGACGGCTGGCGGACCGTCTTCGGCGATTCGGAATTCCCGCGTTGGTTCCTCAACTCAGTGATCGTCGCCGGCGTCACCGTAATCTCGAACCTGGTCTTCTGCTCGCTCGCCGGGTACGCCTTCGCCCGCCTGCGATTCCGGGGCTCGACCGCGCTCTTCCTGCTGATCCTGTTCACCCTGATCATCCCCTTCCAGCTGACGATGATCCCGACCTTCATCGTCATGGACAAGCTCGGGCTCGTCGACACGCTCGCGGCCTTGATCGTCCCCGCTCTGGTCCTGCCGCTCGGGGTCTTCCTGATGCGCCAGTTCTTCGTCAACCTGCCACGCGAAGTCGAGGAGGCTGCGCGGATCGACGGCTGCTCGCACCTCGGCGTGCTCGTTCACATCGCCCTGCCACTGGCGAAACCGGCGCTCTCGACCCTGGCCGCGCTCACCTTTCTGCTGATGTGGAACGACCTGCTGTGGCCGCTGATCGCGATCACCTCGGACCAGAACGCGACCCTTCCCCTCGGCCTGACCACCTTCCAGGGCCAGCACACGCAGGACTTCTCGGCCGTGATGGCCGGGAACGTGATCACGGTGACACCGGTCCTGATCGCCTTCCTGCTCGCGCAGAGGACGTTCATCCAATCGCTCACCTCGAGCGCCGTGAAGGGATAGGAGGAGATGAGATGAAACGCGCCGTGTTCGGAACGACCCCGGGAGGGGCGTACTCGCCGGGGGTGATCGCCGAGGGCCGCTTCGTCTACGTCTCGGGTCAGGGGCCGGTGCGCGACGGCGAGGTCGTCCAGGGGACGATCGAGGAGCAGACCGCGCTGGTGCTCGAGAACCTCGCCGCGGTGCTGGCCGAGGCGGGGGCGTCGCTCGCCGACGTCGTCCGCTGCGGCGTCTTCCTGGCCGACCTCGACGACTTCGCAGCGATGAACGAGGTCTACGCGCACGCCTTCGGCGAGCCGCTTCCGGCGCGGACGACGGTGGGCGCGTCGCTGCCTCAGATCAAGGTCGAGATCGACTGTGTCGCGGTGCTCCCGGAGGCGGATGGCTGATGTCCGGCGTGCGGCTCGAGCGGGTGACCAAGGTCTACGACGGCGACGTCACGGCGGTCGACGATATCTCGCTCGACGTCGCCGAGGGCGAGTTCATGGTCCTCGTCGGGCCCTCGGGGTGCGGCAAGTCGACCGTGCTGCGGGTGATCGCCGGGCTCGAGCAGGTGACGCGCGGCCGGGTGCTGATCGACGACGAGGACGTGACCGCGCTCCAGCCCCCCGATCGCGACCTGGCGATGGTCTTTCAGAGCTACGCCCTGTACCCGCACAAGTCGGTGCGCGAGAACCTCGCCTTCGGCCTGCGCCGCCGCCGTGTCGCGACGGAGGAGATAGAGCGCCGCGTCGCCTCGATGGCGGCGATGCTCGGCCTCGACGAGTTGCTCGAGCGACGACCGGCGGCGCTCTCGGGAGGCCAGCGCCAGCGGGTTGCAATGGGGCGCGCTCTGGTCCGCGAGCCGCGCGCATTCCTGATGGACGAGCCGCTCTCGAACCTGGACGCGAAGCTGCGCACCAGCATGCGCGGCGAGCTCGGCCGCCTGCACGAACGCCTGCCGACGACGACGATCTACGTGACCCACGACCAGGTCGAGGCGATGACCCTGGGAGAGCGGGTGGCGGTCCTGCGCGACGGGGCGATCCAGCAATGCGACGCCCCCCAGCGGCTCTTCGAGCGGCCCGCGAACCTGTTCGTCGGCGCCTTCATCGGCTCGCCGGCGATGAACCTGGTCGAGGCGCGCGCGGATCGCGCCGAGCTCTCCTTCGGCAGCACCGCGCTACGGATCGAGAGCGCCGCAGCGCTCGCCGCCGGCGAGGTGGTGCTCGGGATCCGGCCAACCGGCTTCGTGCTCCCCGGTCCCGGCTGTGACCCGAGCTGGCCGCGGCTGAGCGCCGGAGTCGACGTGGTCGAGGCCCTGGGTGCCGAGTGCAACCTGCTGTTCACCGTCGACGCGCCCGCGGTCGCGACCGAGGACGTCAAGGCCGCGATCGGCGGCGAGAGCGGCGCCGACGAGGGCAGGCTGCTCGCCGACGACCGCCGGGCGCGGTTCACCGCCCGGATCCACGGCAGCCCTCCGGTCGGACCGGGCGGATCAGTGGAGCTGGCGATCGATCCCGCCCAGATCCACCTCTTCGATCGCAGCAGCGGCGTCGCGCTGGAGATCGACGGCAGCCTTGCGCCGGTCGGCGGATGAGGGCGGAGCCGGCAGCATCGCCGCCGAGCGCCGTCGGTCGCGCCGCGACCGAGCTCGAGACCCCGGCACTGGTCGTCGACCTCGACCGGCTGGAGAGCAATCTCACCCGCGTCGCCGACTACGCCGGCGACCACGAGCTGGCGCTGTTCCCGCACCTGAAGACCCACAAGACGGTCGAGATCGCGCGCCGCCAGCTCGACGCCGGGGCTGCCGGTCTGACCGTGGCGAAGTCGGAGGAGGCGGCGCTGTTCGCCCGCGAGCTTGGGGCGCCGCTCGTCCTTCACTACCCGATCGTCGGTGCCGCGAAGGTCGAGCGTGTCGCACGGGTCGCCTCCGAGGTCCCGCTCACGGTCGCGGTCGATTCGCTCCCCATGGCCGAGCCGCTGGCGACCGAGCTTCGCGGTCGCGGGATCGAGGCCGAGGCGCTGATCGAGCTCGACGTCGGCCTCGCCCGAACCGGGGTCGCAACCCCGGCCGCCGCCGCCGAGCTCGCCGCGGCGATCGACTCGCTTGGCGGCGGACTCGCCGTCGCCGGTCTCTCCTGCTATCCGGGACACCTGCGGCATGGCGCTGCCGACCCTGCCGCGGGGATGGCGGAGGTCGCCGCCCTGCTCGCCGAGGCGATCGAGCTCTTCAACCGCGCCGGGCTGAGCCGGGCGCGGGTCTCGGGCGGCTCGACCGCGACCCTGTTCGAGTCGCACCGGACCCCGATCACCGAGCTGCGCCCCGGCAACTACGCGCTCCTCGACCGCGCCGAGGCGCGGGGGGAGTTCGCGCTCTCCGACTGCGCGCTTCGCGTCCACGCGACCGTCGTCTCGACCAGCCTCCCGGGCAGGTTCGTGATCGACGCCGGGGCGAAGACGCTCAGCGAGGCCGGCCCGCCACCCGGCCTCGGTGGCTACGGCGCGATCGTCGGACACGACGATCTCGAGCTGGTGGCGCTGAGCGAGGAGCACGGGCATGGCGCCGCCGCCGGGGGCGAGGTCACGCTGGGGGTCGGCGATCGGGTCGAGGTGATCCCGAATCACGCCTGCACCTGCGTCAACCTCCACGACCTCCTCTACGGGGTCCGCGGCGGGGTGGTCGAAGCGGAGATGCGGGTGCTCGCCCGGGGAGCGGTCAGGTGAGGCTGGCGACGGCACGGGTAGGCGGCGACCGGTTGCTGCCCGCGATCGAGACCGAGGCAGGGCTGGAGCCGCTCGCCGTCGACCCGGGAGGCACGCTTCGCGACCTGATCGCCGCCGGTCCGGAGGCGCTCGCCGCGGCCGTCGCCGATCGCGGCGAGCCGCTCACCGGCGCCGAGCTCGCGGCGCCGCTGCGTCCGGGGAAGATCGTCTGCATTGGGCTCAACTACCTCGACCACATCCGCGAGTCGAAGGCCGACCGCCCGCGGGTGCCGCTGATCTTCGCCAAGTTTCCGAGCGCGGTGATCGGCCCGGGCGAGCCGATCGAGGTCGACGCCGCGCTCAGCGAGCGAGTCGACTGGGAGGTCGAGCTGGCGGCTGTGATCGGCCGGCCGCTACGCCGAGCGACGGCAGCGGAGGCGCTCGACGGCGTCTTTGGCTACACGGTCGCCAACGACGTCTCGGCGCGCGATCTGCAGTTCTCCGACGGTCAGTGGGTGCGGGCGAAGAGCATCGACGGTTTCTGCCCGCTGGGCCCGGTGGTCGTGACCGCCGACGAGGTCGACGATCCGCAGGCGCTCGGACTGCGCACGACGGTCAACGGGGAGACGATGCAGGACTCCTCGACCGCCGAGATGCTCTTCGGGGTCGCCGAGCTGATCGAGTTCTGCTCGCGCAGCTTCACGCTCGAGCCCGGCGACCTGCTGCTCACCGGCACCCCGTGGGGGTGTGGTGAGTTCATGGAGCCGAAGCGCTCGCTTCGGCCCGGCGACGAGGTCGAGGTCGAGGTCGAGGGGATCGGTGCGCTGCGCAACCCTGTGATCGGTCCCGGCCCCGCGGCAGGCTGAGGTCAGGCGGCGGCCGAGGAGTCCGCCGCCAGGCGCTCGATCAGCTTGGCGGCGCGCTCGGTGCCCGGCGCCGCGCGCAGCCGGCGCGAGACCGCGTCGAGATGGGTGGCGAGCGCCCGGTCGGCGAGCAGGCCGTCGATCGCCGCCCGGAACTCCTCGGGCTGGTGGCCGTAGGTCGGCAGCCGGACCCCGAAACCGGTCTCGTCGATCCGCTGTGCGTTGTCGTACTGGTCCCAGAACAGCGGCAGGACGACCATCGGCTTGCCGAAGGCGAGGCATTCGGTGACCGTGTTGTTGCCGCCGTGGGTGATCACAAGGTCGGCCTGGGGCAGGATCGAGGCCTGGGGCAGGAACTCCTCGCCGACCATGTTCGGGGCGAGCTCGAGCTGCTCGTGCTGGGGGCCCATCGAGACGACGACCCGGTAGGGCGAGTCGGCGAGCGAGCCGATCAGCGCCCGCATCAGCTCGACATCGGCCGAGCCCAGCGAGCCGAGGCTGAGATAGATCAGCGGGCCGTCGGCCGAGGCGAGCGGCTCGGGCAGCTCCCAGGCGGCGTCGGTCGCCCGCACGCTCGACTCGAGGTTGTGCCAGCGCTTGCCGAGCGGCTCGCGGCGCTGGTAGTCGACCTCGCTCGGATACAGCCACAGGTTCAGCTGCGGGGAGCTGTGGATGAACTCGAGCTCGGGCAGCGCCGGCGCTCCGCGCTGGCGACAGAACTCGTCGAAGCGCGCCTGCAGCGGGCCGAGGGCGCGTCGGTACTCGTCGCGATAGGCGTCCCAGCCGCTGCGGTCGCCGACCGGATAGCCCGAGAACGGGGGCGGGACGTCGGGGTCCTTGAGCTCGGCCGGGTTGCAGGAGACGATCCGCACCCAGGGACGCCCGCAGGCGGGCAGGGCGGGGAAGGAGACGACGTTGTCCTCGATGATCACATCGGGGCGGAGCTCGTCGATGATCTCGACCAGGCGCTCGTCGACGTAGCGGGCGCCGTCGCAGAGCGCCTCGAAGGTCGGCGCGATGAAGCCCTCGAGCTGCTCGATCGTCGGTCGGCGGAAGACCGGCGCCGTGTCGCGGATGAAGTCCTTCCAGAACTGTCCCGGGTCCTCGTCGGCCTCCGAAGGCGGGGCGAGTCGGATCAGGCGCTCCTCGAAGCCCTTCTCGGCCAGCGTGCCCTCGAACGACTGCTCGGCGATGAAGGCGACCCGGTGGCCGCGGCGGCGCAGGACGTCGCCGATCCCGATGCAGTTGTTGGTCGGCCCGTAGGCGCTCTCGGGGAAGAAGGCGATCGTGCGGCCGCTCACGCCCCATACCGCCTCTAGGTCACACAGCGACCCGGTAGTCGCCCGGGTTGATCCGCTTCGTGCGCCGGCGGTACTCGAGCCAGGCGCCGGGCCAGTTGTTGGTGTTCTCGCCGCGGGCGTTGACGTACCAATTGTCGCCGCCGCCGGTGACCCAGACGGTGGAGGCGCTGCGCGCGTCGATCTCGCGGCGCCACGCCTGCTGGGTCTCGGGCCGCAGGTCGATCCAGCGATAGCCGCCGGCGCGCAGGCGGCGGATCGCGTCGAGCACGTAGCTGTACTGGCATTCGAGCGTGAAGGGGACCGAGCCCGAGCCGTGGTTGGTATTCGGGCCATAGAGGACGAACATGTTCGGAAAGCCCGACACGGTGGTGCCCAGATACGCCTCGGGCCGCTCGTCCCAGACCCGGTTCAGCTCGCGCCCCTCGAGCCCGAGGATCGCCAGCGGGGCGACGAAGTTCTGGGCCTGAAAGCCGGTCCCGTAGATGATCACGTCGGCGGCCCGTTCGACGCCGTCGGGGCCGACGACGCCGGCGGGCTCGATCCGCTCGACCGGCCCGCAGATCAGCTCGACGTCGGGACGGGCGAGGGTCGAGTACCAATCCGAGGCGAAGAGGATCCGCTTGCAGCCGATCTCGTAGTCGGGGGTCGCCTTGGTGATCAACTGCGGGTCGCCGAGCCCGCGCCGGCGCTCGCCCTCGGCGATCCGGCGGAACGGCGCCATCAGCCACCGGTGCCCGGTGAACCCGTAGGTCGCGGTCTCGAAGAAGGCGAACATCCCGAGCCGCGCCGCGGCGACCCGGGCCGGGAAGCGCTCGAACAGCTTTCGCTCCCAGGCCGGGTAGGCGCGGTCGAGCTTCGGCAGCACCCAGGGGGCCGAGCGCTGGTAGATCGCCAGGCTCTCGGCGACGTCGGCGATCGCGGGCACGAACTGGATCGCGCTGGCGCCGGTGCCGATCACCGCCACCCGCTTGCCGGCGAGCTCGACCTCGTGATCCCATTCGGCGGAGTGAAAGACGGGGCCCTCGAAGTCCTCGGTCCCGGGGATCGCCGGGATCTCGGGACAGCCGAGCTGGCCACAGGCGGTGACCAGGAAGTCGAACTCGTGGCGCTCGCCGTCCGCCGTGACCACGGTCCAGCGCCCCGACTCCGCGTCGAAGCTCGCCTCCGTGGCCTCGACCCTGAGCCGCAGGTGCGGGGCGAGGCCGAACTCGGCGACGCAGTCCTCGAGGTAGGCGAGGATCTCGGCCTGCGGCGCGTAGCGGCGCGACCAGTTGTGGCCGGGGGCGAACGAGAACGAGTACAGGTGCGAGGGCACGTCGCAGGCCGCGCCGGGGTAGGTGTTGGCGCGCCAGACGCCGCCCACGGTTTCGCCGCGCTCGAAGATCGTCAGCTCCTCGATCCCGGCCTGCTTGAGCCGGATCGCGATCCCGATTCCGCCGAAACCCGCCCCGATGATGCCGACCGAGAGCGGGCGCGAGTCTCCGTTGCTGCTCGACATGCGCGCGGCTCAATCTATCGCTGCGCGGCCCCCGCGAGGGGGTAGGCTGGCGACGCGCACCGGGAGAACCGAGGAGGTCGCGGCGTGGCGTTCAAGCAGGTACCCCCACTGGACCTGGCTTGGCTTGCGCTCGAGTCGCGCGACACGCCGATGCACGTCGGCGGGCTGTTCGAGTTCACGCTCCCCGCGGACGCGCCGCCGGATTACCTGAAGCGCCAGTTCGAGCGCATGCGCGCGCCGCAGCAGGTCCCGCCGCCGTGGAACCTGCGGCTGGTCGAGGGACCGCTGATCGGACACCGCCTGCCGCTGATGCGCGAGGAGCGCGACGTCGACCTCGACTACCACGTCCGCCACTCGGCGCTTCCGCATCCGGGTGGGCAGCGCGAGCTCGGGATCCTGGTCTCGCGCCTGCACAGCCATCAGCTCGACTTCCATCGCCCGCTCTGGGAGGCGCACCTGATCGAGGGGCTGGAGGGCAACCGGTTCGCGATGTACGTGAAGGTCCATCACTCGCTGATCGACGGCGTCGCGGCGATGCGGATGATCCTGCGAGCGCTCTCGACCGACCCCGGCGAGCGCGGGATGGCGCCGGTCTGGGCGACGCCGGCCGGGGGCGGGCCGCGACGCGAGAACGGTGCCGGCGGCGCGCTCGGACACGCGGTGGCGAGCGCCGTCGATGGCGCGAAGGCGTTCGCCGGCCTCTCGCGCGCGGCGCTCGACCTCGGCCAGGCGGCCTTCGACGACCGCGGGCTCCAGGCCCCCTACAGGACCCCGGGCTCGGCGCTTGCGGGGAGCCTGACCGGCCAGCGGCGCTTCGCGACCCAGCGCTACGAGCTCGAGCGGATCAAGGCGCTGGCCCGAGCGGGTGAGTGCACCCTCAACGACGTCGTCCTCTACCTGAGCGGGACCGCGCTCCGCAGCTACCTGATCGAGCACGGGCGGGTGCCGGACCGAGCGCTGAGCGCGGGGATCCCGGTCAACCTGCGCGAGGAGGGCGACACCTCGACCGGGACGGCGATCGGGATGATGGTGGCGGAGCTGGGGACCAATGTCGCCGACCCGCGCGAGCGGCTCGCGGCGATCAAGCGCTCGACCGCGGAGGCGAAGGCCCACCTGCGCAAGCTGCCGCCCGAGGCGCGGACCTCGTACACGCTGCTGATCAACGGCCCCTACATCGCCGGGCTGATCGGGCGGCTGAAGGGCCGCGCGCCACTGCCGTTCAGCGTCGGGATCTCGAACGTCCCGGGACCGACCGAGCCGCTCTACCTCAACGGAGCCCATCTCGACTCGGTCTTCCCGCTCTCGCTGCTGCTGCATGGAAACGCGCTCAACATCACCTGCGTCAGTTACGCGGGGATGCTCAACTTCGGCTTCACCGGCGCCCGCGACACGCTCCCGCACCTGCAGCGACTGGCGCTCTACATGGGCGAGGCCGTCGAGGAGCTGGAGGGCGTGCTGCTCGGTGAGGCGCGGACCGCCTCGGCTCAGCCGTGAGCCCCGGCGTTTAGCAGCCCGTAACGAAGTCGCTGTTCACTGGACCTGACCGCGATGGGCTCTTTGAGACGGACGACGCTTCTGGCAGCGCTGATCGCGGTCTTCACGCTCGCAGTGGGCTGCGGCAGTGATGACGGCGAGGAGCCGGCCGCGGCGGAGCAACAGCAAGCCGAGGCACCGGCGCCCGACACCGGTGACGGTGGCCAGGGTGGCGGCAACGCCGGGGACCCCGACGCCGAGCGACCCGGGACGGTGATCGCGACCGGTGACTCACAGTTCGGCGAGGCGCTGTTCGGCGACGAGCGGCGAGCGATCTACTACTTCGACAAGGAGTCGGGCGAGCGCAGCGAGTGCTACGGCGCCTGCGCCGAGGCGTGGCCGCCGGTGCTCACCGAGGGCGATCCGGTCGCCGATGGCGCCGTGGAGTCGAAGCTGCTCGGGACGACCGAGCGCGACGACGGGACGAGCCAGGTCACCTACGCCGGCCGGCCGCTCTACTACTACGTCGACGACCCGCCGGGCGAGATCCTCTGCCACAACGTGGAGGAGTTCGGCGGCCTGTGGCTCGCGGTGCAGCCGAGCGGCGATCCGTTCTGACGACGCCCGAAGCGGACGGGGGTGGGCTGACGTTAGGTTGCAGGGCATGTCCACGGACGGCAGCCCGAGCCCCGAAGGCGCGGATCGCGATCCGGCCGCCGAAGGGGCCCAGATGCACCTCTTCGACGCCGAGGCCGAGGCGCTCGCGGGTCGGATCTTCGACTACGTCGGAGATCGCCTCGGGCGGGCTCCGCTGCTGAACGCGCCCGCCTCCGAGCAGGAGCTCGAACGGCTCACCGGGCCGACCGTGACCGAGGAAGGGCTCGGCGCCGAGGAGGCGCTGCGGATCTTTCGCGAGGTGCTGGCGCCGGCCTGCGTCGACCCGAGCCATCCGCGCTTTCTGAGCTTCGTCCCCAACGTGCCGACGACCGCGTCGACGCTGTTCGACATCGCCGTCTCGGCCTCGAAGATCTTCGCCGACTGGTGGATCGAGGGCGCCGGCGCGATCCACGCCGAGAACCAGGCGCTGCGCTGGATCGCCGACCTGCTCGAATGGCCGGCCGAGGCGGGAGGCGTGTTTGTCAGCGGCGCGACCGCCGGCAACCTGAGCGCCCTGGCGGTCGGTCGCGACGCGCATCGGCGGCGGCATGCCGGCGACCCGCGGCCGGCGGCGGTCGCGCTGGCCGCCGGGGGACACTCGTCGTTGCGGCTCGCCGCCCGGGTGCTGGACCTGGACGTGCTCGAGGTCCGCGGCGACGATCGCGGTCGGATGCTGGGACCCGCCCTGCGCGAAGCGCTCTCGGCCTCGGAGATCGAGCCCTGCGTGGTCGCGGCCACGGCCGGGACGACGAACATCGGCGTGATCGACGACCTCGCCGGGATCGCCGACGTCTGCGAGGAGCACGAGCTGTGGCTTCACGTCGACGGCGCCTACGGCGGCGCCGCGCTCGCGGCGCCGAGCGTCCGCGACCGGTTCGCGGGCGTCGAGCGGGCGGACTCGTTCGTCGTCGACCCGCACAAGTGGCTGTTCGCGCCGCTCGATTGCGCCGCCCTGCTCTACCGGGATCCTGCCCAGGCCCGGGCCGCCTTCACCCAGCGGGCCGAGTACATCGACCCGATCGAGAGCCGCGGCGAATGGAACCCTTCCGACTACGCGGTCCACCTCTCCCGACGCGCCCGTGGCCTGCCGTTCTGGTTCTCGCTGGCCGCCCACGGCGCGCGGGCGTACACCGAGGCGGTCGAATACGGGCTCGCGCTCGCCCGCCAAGCTGCGGAGCTGATCACCGCGGCGCCTCACCTGGAGCTGCTGTTCGAGCCTGAGCTGTCGGTAGTCGTCTTCCGGCGCAAAGGCTGGCAATCCGGCGACTACGAAGCGTGGTCTGGCAAGGCGCTCGCGGACGGGCTGACCCTGACCGCGCCGACGAGCTGGGACGGCGAGACCGTGCTGCGCTTCTGCTTCGTCAACCCCGCGACCACGGTCGCTGACGTGCAGCAGATCATCGACTCGCTGCGCTAGCCGAGCGAGCGCTTGCCTGCTACCTTGAACGCACGCCGCGGGGTGGAGCAGTCAGGTAGCTCGCCGGGCTCATAACCCGGAGGTCGTGGGTTCAAATCCCACCCCCGCTATTGAAGAAAGGCCCGCTCAGGCGGGCCTTTCGGTTTCTCGGGCGGATCCGTTGCTGTCGGCGATCCCACGGCCTCGCTGGCGCCGATCGGACGCCGGAGTGCCCTCAATAGACGTGCAACAGGTCGAGGAGCGCGTATCTGTCGTCGACGCACTCGAGCAGATCCTTGTTGTGCTTGATCATCTTGCTCCGCATATAGACGCGAAGCCACTGCTTGTAGATGTAGAGCTCATAGCGGTCGAGCATGTCTCTCAGCGGCAGGTCCCGGTGCGCGATGAGTCCCGCAAGGACCATCGCGCACTCAAGGCCCAGCGAGATCGACTGGAAGTAGGGCGAGCCGATCGCCGAATCGCCGGCCAGGAACACTGGCGAGGTGGAGAACGGGTGGTCGGCATTCCCTTCTGTGCGCCACTTCCGACTGGTCGCATTGCGGGCCCGGTACAGATTCAAAGGAATACGGACGATCTCCAGGTCGCCGACGATCTCGCCGTGGGTCTCCTGCTTGATCTTGTCGATGAAACGGTCCATCGACTCTGCGACTTCGGGGAAGTTGTCACGAAGCCACTCGCCGTCGAACTGCGGCGGCATCGCCTCGAAGTCCTCCGCGGTGATCCTGACGATCCCCGTCACATGGGTGATGCCGCCGTCGTAGTACGTGCGGTGCACGGCCGGAATGAATTTGTACTGTACGTTGCCCTCGTTCTTGTAGTACTTGCAGTACTCGTTGCAGTCGTACCTCTGCCCGTATAGGAACGTGATCACCAGCGCGTACTCGAGTCTGATGTTCAGCGTGTTCGCGCTCTCGACGTCATCCGCTCCCGGCACGAGGTGGTCTCGAAGCACGGATCGGTGTCCCGTGCAGTCGATCAGCGCGTCTCCTGGCTCGAGTATCCCGATCGCCTCTTCGATGGTCACGACCTCGGCTGTGCGCTCAACGGCGTTCGACTTGCGCGCATCGATCAGGTCGCTGAGCGACCGCTCGATCGCGTTCAGCGGACAGAATCCCTGTGACCAGTCGCGAAGCAGCGCCATCAGATCCGCCGGAATGGACTGTCTGAACGCGAGGCCCTCGTCCAGCTCGGCCGGCTCGAACACGGCCGCGATGGTGTCTCCGTCGATGTAGTCCGTGCGGTAGCTCTCGACGGAGTCCGCGACGAGGTACGGCGCCAGCTGGACCATCCGGGTGCGCGTGTACTCGCGTCGCTTCTCATACAGATGGACGGACATTCCGTCGACCGGCTGCAGCAGAGCCGTGAGCATCAGGCCCACCGGTCCCGCGCCGAGGACATGTACGTGGCCCCCGGGATGCAGGGTGTCAGTCGCCGTGGAACCAGATTGCTGGGGCATTTACATCCTTGATCGGATCGCTGATCGAGTCAGTCTGAATCTAACGGTTAACCCTCGTCCGGTTGCGGTGTCCTCGGGCGGTAGGCGAACCCCCGGATCGCTTGCCCAATCTCGTCCGAGCGAGCTCGATGGCCACGGGGGGCAAGCGGCGGCCATGCTCTTGTGCGGTGATGGACGAGGAGCCCCGTCGGTGCGGGGCGGCGCCGGACCAGGGCGCACGCGATCGCAGCCTACGACTGAGACGGAGATCGTGCGAACCTCGCCAGTTTCTCGACCTGCTCTCCCGCTCACAACCCGGAGGTCGTGGGTTCAAAACCGACCCCGCTATACGAGAAAGGCCCGCTCAGGCGGGTCTTTTTCGTTCCACGGCCCCGAACACGCCGCGCCCGAGGACCACCCCCGCCCGGAGGTCGGCTCTGGCACGCCGTGGCCTCTGCAGATCGATTCGCCGAGGGCGCTCCGACCACCATCCAGCACGACGAGGCGTGGGCCAAAGCGAAATCGCCGGCTGTCCTCTACTTGACCGAGGCCACGAACCCGCCCACGTCCTCGACCGGCTCCGCATAGGCGTCGCCGAGCGCGGCCTGGACTGCGGTCATGTAGTCCTCGGCCCAGGCCGGGAACTCGTAGTCGATCGCGCGGAGGAACTCAAGCGATACCGCGAGGCGGATGCAGGGACTCGGCTGAGCGACAACCGAGGAGGAGTCGCGCAGGATTGCCCGACGCACGAGTCCACTAAGCTCGAGCGGAGGCGCCGGCGTACGCCGACGCGGCCGAGCAGTGTGACCGGCAGTCGATTTCGGGCGCGCCGGTATGTCGTCCTAGTGACGGTCTCCTCCGCAAGCCACGCGAAGTAGGAGGTTGATGTCCAGTGGAACGTAAGTGGTGGAGCCTGCTCGCGGTCTGCCTGGCGACGTTCATGTTGCTGCTCGACATCACCGTCGTCAATGTCGCGCTGCCCGACATCCAGAAGGACCTCGACACGGACCTCACCGGGCTGCAGTGGGTGGTCGACGCCTACACGCTGATGATCGCGGCGGTGACGCTGACGATGGGCACGCTCGCCGACCGCTTCGGCCGGCGGCGGCTGTTCGTGATCGGGGTCGGGGTGTTCACAGTCGCATCACTGCTCTGCGGGCTGGCGACCAGCGCCACCTTCCTACACCTCGCGCGGGGCCTGCAAGGCGTCGGCGGGGCGGCGATGTTCGCGACCTCGCTGGCGCTGATCGCCCAGGAGTTCCAGGGCCCCCAGCGCGGCACCGCGATCGCCGCTTGGGGCGCGACGATCGGCGGCGCGGTCGCGGTCGGGCCGCTGGTCGGTGGGGCGCTCACCGACGGGCTCGGCTGGGAGTGGATCTTCTTCGTCAACGTGCCGATCGGCATCGGCACCATGATCCTCGCCAAGACCCACGCCGGTGAGTCGCGCGACCCCGAGGCCAAGCGCCTCGACTGGGCGGGCCTGATCACCTTTTCGCTCGGGCTCTTCGCGCTGATTTTCGGCCTGCTGCGCGGCAACGCCGAGGGCTGGGGCAGCGCGCTGATCGTCGGCGCGCTGGTCGGCGCGGCCGTCCTGCTCGCGGCGTTTGTCCTCTTCGAGTGGCGCCAGGAGCATGCGATGTTCGACCTCGGCCTGTTCCGCAAGCCCGCGTTCTCGGGCGTCTCCTACGGCACCTTCGCAATCGGCGCCGGGATGTTCGCGATGCTCCTCTACATCACGATCTACATGCAGAGCGTGATCGGGATGACGCCGCTCGAGGCCGGCGTCCGCTTCCTGCCGCTGACCCTGTTCGCTTTTATCGTGCCGCTCGCCACCCGCAACCTTGTCGCGAAGATCCCGGCGCGGCTACCGCTGACGATTGGCTTGGCGCTCGTCGGCGTCGGGTTGTTGCTGATGCGCGGGGCCGAGCCCGACTCGGGGTGGACGACCCTGCTCGCCGGGTTCATGGTCAGCGGCTTCGGCATCGGGCTCTCGAATCCGTCGATCGCTTCGACCGCGCTCGGGGTCGTGCCCGCGGCGCGGTCGGGCATGGCCTCCGGGATCAACAACACGATGCGGATCGCAGGCGTGGCGACCGGGATCGCCGCCCTCGGCGCGGTCTTTCAGAGCAAGATCTCCGACGAGCTCGCCAAGCTGCTGCCCCAGGCACCAAGCGGGTTCGCTGACGGCGTCGCGGCGAGCGGCACCCAGGCTGCGAGCCAGGCGCCGCCCCCGCTCCACGACCAGGCGGTCAACGCGGCGGGCATCGCCTTTACCGACGCCTTCAACGACATCCTCTTGATTGGGGCGTTGATCCTGTTCAGCGGCGCGATAGCGGTGCTGGCGCTGGTGCGCCAGAGCGACTTCGTCTCCCACGGCGCGCCCGAGGAACCTCGGCAGCCCGAGCAGGCGCCGGAGCCCGCCGCCATCTAGGGGCGCCCAAGGCGAGCTATCCGGTTGGGAGCCGCTCTTCGCGCGAAGCGACAGTGGAGCGGCACCGGACGAGACTCCCTTAGTCGTCAGGGCGAGAGCCGGATAGCGGCGGGCTTGGACGATTGCCTTAGCGCAGGAGCAGGACCGGTGTCCCGTATCAGCTCGCGTCATCGCGGGCGCGCCCGTAGCGCTCGTAGATCACGCGCGAGCCGAATGTCCTGGTCTCGATCAGGTCCAGCGCGATGCCTTCGGTGATCGGCGGCAGGAACGGCGTGCCGCCACCGACGACGACCGGATAGCGGAACATGCACAGCTCGTCAGCGAGGCCGAGCTCGATCGCCGCCGCGGCCAGGCCGGCGCCGCCGATCTCAACGTCCTTGCCGGCCGCGTCGAGTGCCGCGGCGACCTCTTCGGCGAGCGGCGCCTCGGCGAGCCGGGCGTTGCCCTGGACGCGGTCGAGCGTGCGGTGATGCTATTGCTGGGGCATGGCGGGCAAGGCATCGGAGCGGTTGGTCTGGGCGGTCGACACTCTGGAGGTTCACCCGGCCGACCGCCTGCTCGAGGTCGGCTGCGGCCACGGCGTCGCGGTCTCGCTGGTCTGCGAGAGGCTGACGACGGGAACGATCACCGCGATCGACCGCTCGCCCAAGATGATCGAGATGGCCACGCGGAGGAACCGCGAGCACGTCGACGCGGGCAGGGCTGTGCTCGAGGCCATCGCCCTGGAGGACGCCGACCTTGGCGATCGGCGCTTCGACACGGTCTTCGCCTTCAACGTCGCTCCCTTCTGGCAGCAGCCGGAGGCGGCGCTCGGTGCCGTCCGCGCGCACCTCGCCCGGGACGGGGTCGTCTACCTCTTCTGGGACGCGCGCCACTACGCGCCGGAGCGAGCCCGGGACCTCGGGAACGAGCTGGCCGACCGGCTACGCGAGGGCGGATTCTCCGTCGACAGGGTGCTGGTCGAGGACCTGCGCCCGGTCCCCGCGGTCTGCGCGATGGGGCGGCCCCAGGGCGGATGAACATGGACCGCAACACCGTGTTGCGTTCCCTGGCGAGCAGCGGCCAGCCTCGTGGTGAATCTCGTCGCTGATTGGGACGAGCAGGAGGCGTCTCGCGTGGAGCGCATCGCACTTCTGCAATCGCGTGGCAGCGGCCAAACCGCGTCCGAGCCCCGCTGCGTGCCGACGTCATCCAGCGCCAGCTCGGCCACGCCGACCTCGGCGTCACGTCGGTCTATCTGCAGGGAATTGACAACACCGAGGTCATCAGCGCGGTCCACTCGCGCCGAGCGCCGACGATGCCCGCGACTGATGGGTTGCTCCTCTAGCCATCGGCTGCTCGTGTTCGCGCACAGCAGTAGGGCGTCAGGGGCGTCCGTCGTGCGGTGCCGGCGCTCGTGCCGCGAGCAGCTGGCCCGTCTCGGGCGAGACCATGCCCGCGTCGCCGTCCCACTCCGCGGCGGCGATGAAGAGTGTCTGGCCGTCGGCGCCGCCGAGCATGCACGCAAAGCAGCCCCGGTCGGCCTCGACGACGTCGAGCACCTCCCCGCCCTCGGCAACGCGCACGCAGTGCTGGTTCGGGACGTCGGCGTACCAGACGGCGCCGTCCGCGTCGAGGCATATCCCATCGGGCGCTGCGTCATCGCCGAGGTGCGCCCAGACGCGCCGGTTGTCGAGCGAGCCGTCCACAGCGATTGCGAACGCGGTCAGGCGTGCCGCGTGGGACTCGGCGACGATGAGCGTCGAGTCGTCGGGGGTGATGGCCATGCCGTTGCCGAAGTGGATGGTGTCGGCAACCTCACGCCCCACGCCTTCGGACGTTACGCAGACGATCGGCCCAGGCGCGGGAGCCTCTCCGGCCATCATGTCGTAGCCGCTGCCGTTGACGAACGCGTGCCCCCGCCCGTCGACGACGACCTCGTTGATCGCTCCCTTCGTCACGACACCGGTGAGATCCGCGTACCGCTCCAGCGTTCCGTCGCTCGCCTGAACGAGCAGCGTGCGCTCCCCGCCGCCGGTCACAAGCAGCCTGCCGTCGGGCAGCCAGTCGATGCAGAACGGGATCGGCACCGGAACCCTCGCCACCACCTCGGCGTTGCCGTCCGCGGGATCGACGGCCAAGACCTCGGAGGCGAGCCAATTGCAAACCCACAGCCGCCCGTCGTGCCAGCGCGTCGACTCGGGAAAGCGCAACCGATCGAGGATGGTGGTGGTACCCATCGCGGGGAACGTATAGAGCCGAACCCTACGTGGCAGCCGGGAAGGCCGTTCGCTTCTGCTCCCGCGTGAGAGCAGAAGTACCGCTTTGGACGAGAAGCGATAGTCCGCGATCAGGTCTTCAGGCGTGCCCTCAGCCAGTGCCAGGCGGCGCGCCAGCTCGAGATTCGACTCGGGTGGCATTGCGCGTGAGGACCAAGAGGCCGATGCCGACGAGGATCAGCGCGAGCCCGATGACGATCGTGAACGTGGCGACGCTCTCTGCGAAGTACGAGGTATTGAGCGCCGTGCTGAGGGCGGTCGAGGTGATCCAGATCTGCCGCTCGGGATTGTCGATCGCTTTACCCGAGGCCAGCGCCTGGTCGACCTGGTCCTCGGGAACCGGCTTGTCGGTGGCCGCAAAGACCGCCCGCGGCATCTCCGCGTAGGTTAGGCCGCCAGTGGCCTCGAGCGTGTGCTTGCGGATCGTGTCCGCGAATGTCTTGGCCTCGCCTCCGGTGTCCACGGTCTCACCGGCAATCGAGGAATCGGGCGTGCCGACGATCTGTTCCTGCTGGAGTCGGTCACTGACCTCGGCGCGGCCGAGGAAGCCGACGACAATGCAGGCGATCCCGAGCAGCACCAGAACGGCGCTTGCTCCGTATCCGCCGAGTCTGAACGGCTTACTCATATCGTCCCCTTCGATCGGAATGGTCGTCGGCCCGGCTCGCCGGGCTGTGCCTGGTCATGTTGCTGCGCGAAACGTAACAGCCATTGGCCGGCGCCTGATCCGGGCCCAAGCACTCGGCGTTTTCAGCGTTTTCTGCTTCGCGACGGCACGACGAAGGCTGAAGTCCGGCGTGATAGGCGACTGCAGTGGAGCACCGCGTCCGCGGCGATTACGCCAGCGGCGATCGCCCCGCCGACGGTGACGGTGCGAAACAATCGCGGAGACCAACTGAATGGAGTTCCCAATGCCCGCGTTCATCGCGTTCTCAGGTAACCGGGGCGACCACATCCACGTCGAGGGGGGCCTCACGTCGGCTATGGCAGCAATGAGGCCCGCAGCTCGAGTCTCGGGGATGGTCCGACTAACCCAGATTGCTGGGGAAGGGCACAAGGTCGAGCCGACAGCGGTCTACGTCAACCCCGAGCGGATTGCTTACTTTCGCGAGGCTGAGCAGAGCTCGTATCGCAGCGAGGGGACCTAAGTCTGGGCGCGGGTTCCCCTCTTTTCGCTGGACGTCTTGACCGAGGTCCCGGATGGGTCACCCGATCGCGGCGCTTCTGGTTCCGGGCGAAAAGGAACCGGGAGCAGCCCGGCCGCGGGACTCGCTGTTAGCGGGCGTTCGTTAGCGTCGCGGCCCATGGGGTTGGCCCGAGCCTCGCGATGTGCCCCCGTACGGGCTGTACGGTGCTAGACATGGAGCAGCGAGCGCTCGGACGGACCGGCGTCCACGTCAGTCCGCTCTGCCTCGGCGCGATGATGTTTGGGGCGTGGGGGGAGCCCGACCACGATGCGGGGATCCGCATCATCCACCGGGCTCTGGATGCCGGGATCAACTTCATCGACACCGCCGACGTGTATTCGCGCGGGGAGTCCGAGGAGATCGTCGGCAAGGCGCTCAGCGGCGGGCGGCGTGAGAACGTCGTGCTTGCAACGAAGTTTCACGGCGCGATGGGCGACGACCCCAATCAGGCGGGCAACTCGCGGCGGTGGATCATGCGGGAGGTCGAAGCCTCGCTAAAGCGCCTGCAGACCGACTGGATCGACCTCTACCAGGTGCACCGCTGGGACCCCTGGACCGATCACGAGGAAACGCTTGGCGCTCTCTCTGATCTCGTGGCGCAAGGCAAGGTGCGCTACATCGGCTCCTCGACCTATCCGGCGGCGCAGGTCGTCAAGGCCCAATGGGTCGCCCGTGACCGCGGGCTCCAGCGCTTCGTCTGCGAACAGCCGCCGTATTCGATCCTCGCTCGTGGCATCGAGGCCGACGTGCTGCCGACCTGCCAGGCCCTCGGAATGGGCGTCATCCCGTGGAGCCCCCTGGCGGGCGGCTGGCTGTCGGGGCGCTGGCGCAAGGGCGCCGAGGATCTAACCTCCCGGCGCTCGGCAATGATCCCCCAGCGATACGACCTCTCGATTCCGGCCAATCAGGCCAAGCTCGAGGCCGCCGACGCGCTTGCGCAACTGGCCGACGAGTCGGGTCTGTCATTGATCCACATGGCGCTCGCGTTCGTCATCTGCCATCCGGCTGTGACGGCGGCGATCATCGGTCCGCGGACGATGGAACAGCTCGAGTCCCAGCTTGGCGCCGCGGCCGTGCGGCTCGACACCGCGCTCCTCGACCGCATCGACGAGGTCGTGGCGCCCGGGACGACCATCAACCCGACAGACGCCGGGTGGACGAATCCCGCGCTGGCCGCGGCCGCCCGCCGCAGGTTGGACAGGGCGGCATGAACCGCCGCTCCCGCTTTCGCGTGAAGGCGCGAGCGCAGCTCGGGGTGTCGCGAACAGGTTGGTTACCGCTGCTCGGAAACGAGGAGCGGCAGTTGGGATCAGGCACGGCGGACGCTGCTTCATTTCGCGCGGAGCGACAGCCCCTAGGCCCGTCCGTGCCCCACGCCGCGAATTGCGTCCAACCGGCCCCGGGCAACGGGAGCGACCGGCCCTCCGACCCAGACTTGCGCGTCAGCGCGGACCACTACTGACATGGTGCTGGCGCGGTCGAGGAACCGGCCCTGGTGCAGGAGGATCTCCTCGCTCGGTTCGGCAAGCTCATGCTCGAGGAGGTAGGCGGCTGCCGGCCCCGCAGCGCTGCCCGTGGCGATGTCCTCGACGGCACCGGAGTTGTCCCAGGTGCGTCCTTCACGGCTCTCGGGATCGAAGACGTAGGCGAACTTTGCGCCGACAGCGGTCAGACGGGCTTCCAGGTCGTCGGCCACGATCCGAGTGTCGGCAAGGCCTCCTGCAGTCACGGGAACGATCAGGTAGGGGAGGCCCGTGGAGACGACTTGCAACGGAATTGGGCGCAGGTCACCCGGGTCCAGGTTCAGCGAGTCGAGGAGACTCGTGGCTGTCGAGCCTGTGACGGGCGCTGAGAACGTTGCGCGACCCTGGTTCATCTCGGCGGCGTAGTAGTTGGCGTTGCGGCGACTGGTGACTTCCACCTTCCTCCCCGCTATGCCGAAGACCCACCGCCGCTCGGCGTCCATCTCTGCGACGCGCTCATGCACCGCCGCCGCGGCGCCGATCACCGGATGCCCTGCGAACGGAAGCTCTTCCTCAGCTGTGAAGATTCTCGCGGCGACCACGTCACGATCGGCATCGACGTCGAGGAAGATCGATTCGAACTGCCGCAGCTCCCTGGTCACGGACAACAGCTGGTCCGCCGACATATCGATTCCTCCGAATACGACGGTCAGACCATTGCCGGCGTAGGGCCGGTCGGTAAAGACATCGACGTGGCGGTAGTCCACGGCGTTAGCTGGATGCGTCATTGCGGCTTTGGTCGATCCACGACGGACGGTCGGGCGGATCCCAGACATTGAAGCTCATCACGCTGTCATTGCTCGTTCGCAAGCCAGCGAGTCGGCGGCCCTCGACGAGATCGCCTTCACGGAGGGTGCGGTGGCGATCATCGCGGGCATCGTCGCCGGATCAATCGCCCTGATCGGGTTCGGCCTCGACTTCGCCATCGAGGGCTTCGCGAGCGTTGTGATCGTCTGGCGCTTCACCGGACGGAGGACGCTTTCGCATGAGGCCGAGGACCGCGCCCAGAAGCTGGTCGCGATCCAGTTCTTCATCCTCGCGCCCCTACGTCGCGTTTGAGTCCGTTCGCGTCCTGATCGACGGCTCTCACGCCGAGGAAAGTCTTGCGCCTACCTTGCCGGGGCCGTGCTAATCGGGCTGCTCGGCAACGCGCTATTCGGCGCGTGGTGGCTCGATCCGATGGTCGGACTGCTGATCGATCCAAGAGGGTCGCGAAGCGTGGCGCGGCGATACCTGCTGCGCGCACTAGTAGGCCGATGCGTTTGTCCGAAAAGCGAGGACCTCTCCCTCGTCCACCGCGGCGCGCCGAGCCCGACCCGTGGATGCGCGAGATACTCACCGGCGATGTCGCAGCGAGACGATATGGAGAGGCTGCGCAGGGTCTATCACGAGTGGGCTCGGGGCGAACTCTGGAGCGCTGACATCTATGACCCCGAGATCGTGTTCGTCCTCGGAGACAGCCTTCCCGAGCCCGGGATATACGAGGGGCTTGAGGGTTTGGAAAGGGGCTTTCGCGGTTGGCTGGAGAGCTGGCGGGACCTCCGCTTCGAGCTCGACGAGCTGATCCCCGCCGGCGAAGCCATCGTCGCCATGTACCACCAGACCGGCACTGGTCGGGCAAGTGGCGTCCACACGGAGCTCGACGGCGGTCATGTCTGGCGAATGCGCGATGGAAAGGCGGTGCGGCTGGAGGTGCACTCGAACCGAGCCGCCGCCCTCGAAGCCGCCGGGCTGCGGAGTAGCGCTCAGGACGAGAAGCGGTAGTCCCGCGATCAGGCCGGTAGGCGCGCTCGCTCGACAATCCGTGCGTCGTAGCGAGAGACGAATCGGGCTCCCGCTATGTCTCTCACTACCACGCTCGAGCCCTCCATTTGGAGGGCTTTCGCGTTCTCGAACGCATCGGCGACGGCCTCAACCACGGAAGGGCGCGAGCCGAATGCTTAGGTCGCTCATGGCGAAGCGGTGCAGGTACCAGGCGCGGCCACGAGGGACTTGCTTGGCCTCGGCTCGGAGAAGCCCGGCGAACTCCCGCTTGAAGCCCAACCGCGGGTACTCCTGGATGACTCTCTGGCGGACTGCATCGGGTACCTCGTTGCTGCGTAGGCCGAACACATCGACGGCTGTGCCGGCAGATAGGAGATAGGCCTCGGCACCGGATTCGAGGCCAACGCCGGGGGTGTGGTGCATGGCGATCGCGTTAGCAATGAGCTCGCGGATATCGGCAGGCACGCGGCGGCTGTCGGTGAACTCGCGTGCCAACGCGGCGCTGCGAACCGTGAAGTCGACGTCGGGCACCGGGCTCGGGATCCCGGTGTCGTGGAACATTGCAGCCAGGTACAGGAGCTCACGGTCGAACGTGATCCCGTGAAGTGCGGCGATGGCAGCGCCCCACGTGTAGGCACGACTGGAATGGTTGAGGAGTGCCGGTGTCAAGAGATCCTGCGCCGCGACCTCGGCATCTCTTGCGAGAGGGGAGTCGGGAGGCACCAGGCTCGCCGGATCGATGGAACTCCGGCGTCCCGAGTGCATTCGGAGCACCATCGCGAGACGGCCGGCAAGAATGCCGAGCTCCCCCCGCAGCAGGGGCCGGGCAAGTGTTAGGCATTGCCGAGCGGTCAGCACTCCCCCGGTGCGTTCGGTCCATCCAATGGATCCGATCGGATCGGTGGGTCGTGGCTGGCTCATGGGGCCGGCCGCGGCGCTGAGGCGCTTCTGCCTATCTCACTCACCCTGCCCGCCGGTAGCGGATGTGCGTGGCGAGCGGAGAGTGGAGCACCTCGACCGGCTCGAACCCGAAGGACTCGACTCCGTCGAACAGCCGCTCGCCGGACCCGAACAGGACGGGGGCCACGTCGAGCGTGAGTTCGTCGATCACTCCGGCGGCGAGCGCCTGACGGACGGTCGAGGCGCCGCCCGCGATGTCGATGCCATCCTCGCCGGCCGTCTCACGCGCCTGCGCGTAGGCGGCCTCGAAGCCCTGGGTGACGAAGTGGAAGCTCGTGCCGCCCTCCATCTCGATCGGCTCGCGGGCGTGGTGGGTGAGCACGAAGACCGGCGCGTGGTAGGGCGGCTCGGAGCCCCACCATCCATCCCAGTCCTCATCCCACTCGCCGCGGATCGGCCCGAACATGTTGCGGCCCATGACGTAGGCCCCGCGCGGTCGCATGAGCCAGCCCTCTGCCGTCGCGTCGGCGTCGTTCGCGCGCTCGTCGCCGAGGTGCCAGCTATGGACCTCCCTGCCGCGCTTCCCCAGCGGATTCTCCCGGCTCTGGTCCGGCCCGGCGACGAAGCCATCCAGCGAGATCGACATGTGGCAGGTGGTGTCCGCCATCAGCGTCCTCCAAGCAATTGCGGTTTGCGGGATCGCAGCCTAGCCAGGGCTGGCCAGATAGCCGCTTTCCATGCAAAGCGATACTTCCTGACTCAGGCCTTCAGGCGTGCCCGCTCGACGATCCGTGGGTGGGAGCGAGAGACGAATCGGGCCCCCGCTACTCACGAAGCCCCTGCTAACGCGGGGGTCTGTGCTGTTGGGACGAACTCGAACGTCTCCACGTTCGCCTGCGACATCGCCTACTCCGAGAGCCCTGCGGCTTTGAGCGCCTCGCCCCATTCGGCGAAGTACTCCATTCGCACGATCCTCCCGTCGCGGAAGGTCGCGACCTGGTGGTACAGCTCCTCGTCGATCTCCACCCCGCTTCCCTTGCCGCGCCCGTGGTGGCGAAGCCGGGTGGCCACGCGGTCACCGGCGTCAATGAACTCCTGCGGCTTCAGCCTCAGCTCCTCCATCGTCTCGTCGATGTCCTCGAAGAAGCGTATGGCCGCGTCCGGGCCCCGGCCGGAGTCCGAGCGCTGGCGCGCGGGCATCACCCATTCGATTTCGGGATCGAAGTCCTTGATGGCAGCATCGAAGTCACGCCGGTTGTATGCGGCGATGAACTCCCGGGCCTTGTCGACGTTCTCCTGCGACATCGCCTACTCCGACAGCCCGGCGGCTTCGAGGGCTTTTCCGTACTGCTCAAGCCCGGTGGCTTCGAGGGCCTCGCTTGTCACCTCTTCAGCCTGATCTTCGTGTCCTCGTCGAACTGGAAAACGATCCAGCCGCCGAGCACCTCGTAGGTGTAGAAGCCTGGGACCGCATCCCAGGCCTCGGCCTCGGCCTCGCTGTCAGGTCCAAGTAGGTCGATCCGAACGGCTTCCCAGCTGCCCTTGATCGTTCGCTTGCCCCGCTTCAGGCGGCGCTTGACCTCCTGTCGGCCCACCTTGAGCAGTTTGAGCTTGAGCGTCGTGGTCTCGCCGGAACCGAGGTAGACGGGCTTGGCTTCCGGCAGGCACTCCCCCTCGCCATCCTCGTCGAGAATGCAGACCGGGATCCTGGTGAGAAATCCGCCCCTCCTCCGGCTGAGGGATAGCGCGAAGGCGCAGCCATACTCCCCCGTCGGCTCTTCGCAGGTGACCTTGTAGCGGCAGCCGCGCGGGGTGCAGGTGGCCTTGGGGGCACCGACGACCCTCGAGAGCGCATCCGGGACGGGGAATGCCTGGGCCTTCTGCCCGTCGATGGGGACAGCCAGGAGTAAAAAGCCGACGACGGCGACGGAGAGAATGACGTGCTTTGCCTGCATCTTCAGCGGCGTCAAACGTGATGCTTTGACGTTCGCCGTCATCTCTCGAGCGCTGCCGCCACCCGCTCGGCCGCGAGCTCGTCTGACTGTGGCAGCAAGCGAGGACTACTTGCCGTCGTATCCGTCGAAGTGTGACTTCGGGATGCCGATCAAGAGCGCAAAGACGATCCAGATGACGGCGGCGATCCCCAAGAAGATGAGGCCAAAGAGGGCGATCTCCCACATAGCGCGGCAGATTGTGACAGCAGCAGCCGCGATTTATCGGACCTTCGCCCCCCGAAGGGCTACCTTCGAGGCATGTTCGATCCTCGCCAAACGATCGTGTTTCAATGGCTGGCTGCCGGGGATGCGGGTGATCTGGACGCCTTCGACGATCTACTTCACCGAGACGCAGTGATCCACGCGCCGCTCGGCCTTTCTAGCGCGCTGGGGACGTGGGTGGATGCATCGCCTTACCCAGGCGGCGACGTCAATTGGTCCGATGCGGCCGGGAACCCGCTCGGCAGTCGCCG